>OZ242182.1:0-2429805 GCA_965205835.1 Nitrospinales bacterium
AGGTCGTTGGTGGGTTCGTCCAGCAGCAGGACGTTTCCGCTCCTTCTGAGAAGTTTCGCCAGATGAACCCGGTTGCGCTCCCCACCTGAAAGCTCTCTCACCTTTTTCTGTTGGTCGGGACCTCTGAAATTGAACCGTCCGACATAGGCTCTGGAGACGATTGTCTTTCCCGCGACTTCGATATGCCCGGTGCCCCCAGTGATTTCCTCGAAGACGGTGTTGTCAGGACTCAGGTCGTGACGGTGCTGGCCAACGTAAGAAAGTTTTACCGTGGACCCAAGCTTGAGGGTTCCAGAATCGGGTTGTTCCTCGTCGGCGATCATGCGGAACAAGGTGGTCTTGCCAGCTCCATTGGGGCCGATCAATCCGACGACCGCCCCACGAGGTACCGAGAAAGTGAGGTCTTTGATGATGGGGTTTGCCTCCTGATAGCCTTTGCTGAGAGAGTCGGCTTCGATCACCTGTTCTCCGAGTTGTGAACCGGGAGCGATCTGGATTTCAAGCGAGTTGTCTTCCAAGTCTACTTTACGTGCCGAAAGTTTTTCGTATTCATTGATCCGGCCTTTATTGTGTTTACGTCTGGCACCAGGAGTTTCCCTCAACCACTGCAATTCTTTTTCCAGTCGTTTTTGCAGGGTTGATGTGGATTTTTCCCTTTGTCTTAGGATTTCGGCCTTTTGTTTCAGCCATGAACTGTAGTTGCCTTCAAACGGTTTTCCTTTTCCGCTTTCCAGTTCAAGGATCCATTTAGTGATGTTGTCGAGAAAATATCGGTCATGGGTGGAGACGATGACATTGCCGGGATAATTAGAGAGTGCGTCTTCCAGCCATTGTACGGTCTCGGCATCAAGATGGTTGGTGGGTTCGTCGAGAAGAAGCATATCGGGTTTTTGCAGGAGTAGTTTGCATAGGGCAACCCGACGGGCTTCACCCCCTGAGAGGGTTCCCGCTTTTTGGTCATCGGCAGGAAGCACAAGAGCATCCATTGCAATTTCCACCTGCCGATCGAGTTCCCATCCGTCCGCAGCGTCAATTTGATCTTGAAGTCGGCCCATTTTTTCCATGGCCTTTCCCATTTCCTCATCTGGCATAGGCTCAGCCATTTTAGCGCTGACTTCATTGAACTCTTCAATCATTTTTTTAATGTCGCCAAAAGCCTGTTCCACATTTTTCCGGACGGTTTGCTCGTTGTCCAGGACTGGTTCTTGAGGCAGGAATCCGATCGTGGTTCCTTTTAAGGGCGTGGCGCGTCCATCAAATTCCTGGTCCTCTCCCGCCATGATTTTAAGAATGGTGGACTTACCCGACCCGTTTTCTCCTACGATGCCAATCTTGGCGCCATGATAAAAACTAAGGTTGATTCCACTCAGCACTTCGTTACGTCCATAACGTTTGACGATGTCCTGCATAGTAAAAATATATTCTCCTGACATAGTACCTTTCTCCATCAGGCGCACCCCTCTCCGGAGGGCATGAGGGTAATGTTGGGAATGTTACAGCCTCCCCTGCGAAGAGGCTAGTTGCCACCGGTCCGCTGGCCAGGGTTTCTTTAATACCACAAAATCATGTTTATTGTTGAAGACCAGTTTAAACTCTATATTTTCCGCCAGCCACTGGAAGGTCTGGGAGCAGTAAAAAATAATATGGGTAGGGTCGCGTTTATAATACCAGCCTGCAAAGCCCTCGGCTGGGTAAAACCGGGTCATGATCGCAAGAACTCCTCCCGGCACAACTTTGTCGGCAATGCGCGGGATTTCTTCAGCCGGCTCTCTGAAATGCTCAAAGGTTTCTGTGGAGATGACAAGGTCATAAAATTTATCCAAACGATTGCTGGAGAAAAAGTTTGGGTCATATCCGTCCGTCTTAATTCCCTGATTTTCCAGCAGGGTTTTCAGGACAGGCTCATAGCCGCAACCATAATCCAGAGCCGATTTAATTTCGTACTCTTGAAGAAGATCAATTTTTTCCCGAAACATGCGGACATAGCCTTCGTTCTCAAGGCTGTTTTCATGTTCCAGATAACGTTCGACCTCTTCGTCCTTTGGGATATGGAATTCTGCAGGAACGGAGATTGCCTGGCACTCTGAGCAGAGCCAGTATTCCCGGTTTTCCCCTGAGTTCAGGTAATGGGCTGAAAAATAGCATAATGGACATTTCATTCCACTGACTCTCCTGATGCTTTCCTGTTGTGACCGGGATTTTTCTTGATTCTTCCTGTTTGCTCCATGATAATCGTTGTTTTCAAGGGTGAGAAATTCGTTTTATCTGCTTCAACAAATCAGAAAGTTTGAGGAATTTATCGAATGGTTACTTTCGTTAATGGTAACGGGCTTCGTCCCGGTTATTTAATCAAGGTAAAAGGTGATTTGTATCGTGTTATGTCGGCCGAACACCGCACTCCAGGAAAAGGCAAGGCCTCCATGCAGGCTAAGCTTAGAAAACTAAAGGATGGAACGCAAACAGAAATCAAGTTCCGCTCTGATGAATCGGTGGAACGTGCTGAAATGGAGCAGATAGAGATGGAATATCTGTATGATGACCCTTCGGGCTTATGTTTTATGAATTGTGAAACTTATGAGCAGACATTCCTGAATGAAAAAATCATGGGCGATGACAAAAAGTTTCTTCTGCCCAATGCTAAGGTAACGGTTGAGTTTTGCGATGACAGCCCCATCGGCGTGTCTTTCCCTGAGGCCGTAGAACTCAAAGTAACCGATACCGAGCCTCCTCTGAAAGGAGCGACCGCTTCTGGTTCGGGAAAACCTGCGACGCTTGAAACTGGTCTGGTGGTGGCAGTACCGCAGTTTATTCAAATAGGTGAAATGGTGCGCGTTTCGACCGCATCTGGAGAGTATTTGGAACGGGTAAAAAAATAATTTCGAAGGGGGAGAATGATCGTCTTGCTGTCAACCTGTTTGAATTTAACCAGATTATATTTCCCTCCGTGTTTTCTCAGCAATAATATTTGACTTGAACCGAAGATTTAATTAAAGTAAGTAGCTGGTTTGGCTGGAAGAAAACAAACTTATACCTTTTGGCGTCCTGCCTTTGGGCCTCAATTTTTCCACGAAGAGGTTCCGTGTGCAAAGCGTGATTTCTGATAGTCCATTAAGTGTTGTTGAGTTGGTCATACAGTCGAGTTTGATGGCCAAAGGGGTTCTGCTTTTGCTCCTAGTATTTTCCATGGTGTCCTGGGCGGTCATTTTTAGCAAGTTCATTTCCTATCGAAAAGCAAAAGATGAAGATGGCAGATTTCTTGAAACCTTCTCGAAGACAGAAAACCTGACCCGCATTTACAACTTTGCTAAAGAGTTACGGACCAGTCCATTGGCGCGGATATTTTTGACTGGTTACAGGGAGCTTTATATTTTTCAGGAGATGGCTAAGGAAGAACGTAAAAAACGCGGGGAACCTCCATCTACAGGAGGGGATCTGGTTACACCCAGAGACTTGAAAGGTATTGGCCTTGCCCTCAATAAAGCCATCAACCGGGAGGTGGGACGATTGTCGCACCGGCTGGACTTTCTCGCTACAACGGGAAGCACGACACCTTTTATTGGATTGTTCGGGACGGTTTGGGGAATCATGCATTCTTTCAGGTCTATCGGACTGCAGGGTACAGCCAGCATAGGGGGTGTGGCTCCGGGAATCGCTGAGGCACTCATTGCGACTGCTGCGGGGTTGGTGGCGGCAATCCCGGCGGTTATTTTTTTCAATTACTTTAATAACAAAATTGTATTTTTTACGTCTGCTATGGATGATTTTTCGCTAGACTTTACTTACATGGCGGAAAAAAATTTCTTGCGGGAGAAAGAGGAAATCCTGTCTGATCTTTCGTAACCTTTTTTGGGTCTGAAAAAAAGCACTTATGTTAAAGCAACGAAGACCGTTTTTAGCCGAAATTAATGTAACTCCCTTTGTTGATGTCATGCTGGTGTTGCTGGTTATTTTTATGATCACAGCACCGCTCATGCAACACGGCATGGAAGTCCAGCTTCCCAAGGAATCGATCGCCCCTATCAGCATCAAAGAAATCCCTGCCATTACTTTAAAAAGTAATAAGAAAATATTCTGGAAGCAGGAGGAACTGGTAAACCTGATGGGGTTAACCCGTAAGGTAGAGCAGTATATTGAAGCCCATAAAGAAGGCGGAGTTTATCTTCGGGCAGACAAAACGCTGGACTATGGTTTTGTTATGCACATCTTATCCACTGTGAAGCAAGCCGGGGTAAAAAATATTGGGATGGTGACCGAACCTTCAGCGCCATGAAAGTCTGGTTTTCCCAGCCCATTGATTTCAATCAGATGCTTGTATTTTCTGTTTTTGGGCATCTTCTGCTTTTAACCGTTGTCTTGTTCCTTCCCATGCCCGATTTTTCGGCGAAAAAAGTGATGGTCCCGGCGTTTATGGTGAACTTGGTCAGTGAACCAAGGGGGGTTAAGTCAGCCGCGGTACAACGTTTGCAACCCCCAGTAAGAGTCAAGAAGCCAAGGGCAAAGCAATCCGACAAAAAAGGCCCGGCTATAAAGAAAACCACGGCTTCCAAATTGAGTGAGGTGAAAAAGGTTCCAACCGTCAAAATGCCAAAGTCCAAAGGAATCCTTGAGACGTTGAACAAATTGGAAGGGAAGGCGGCTCTAACGACTCTGAAGGTTGCTGAAGAGGAGCTGTACCAGTTGGCACAATTGGAGACACCAAAACATAGACCCTTGCCGACAAAACCTCTAAAGAAAAAACCTCTTGACGAAGAGGCTTTTCGGGAACTGGAAGATTTAAAAAATAAAAAGGTCAATGAAATAAAGCCTGTGGTGCCTGTTCCCCTGCGTGAAGATATTCTGAAGGATTTTGAAATGAGCAAAATGGAAGAAAGTCTTCCCGATACGTCAGTTTCTTTGGAGAAACAACAACCGGTTCCTAAAAGTAAGGACCTCGATAAGCCCAAAACTCCCGAAAAGGATTCATCGAAGAGGTTTGAGAAGATGGCCGAACTGAATGCTTCGCCCGTGTTCGCTTCTGGCGTGGAAACGGAACAACCAAGGCTTGCGGAAGGGATGGGGGGAAGCGGTAATCCCTACGATTCCGTTAAAGAGAAGCTTGGTGCTTTACCGGTCGGGTTCAAAACGACAAGAGTGGAAATTTCCATTGTCCGACCGGACTCTTCCACCTTTCAAAGTGAATTGCGTGGCTTGAAGTTTTCCCAGGCTACGGCTGAATCAGGAGTAGGGGATTCTCATGTGTCTGCCATGAAAGAAGGAACCCCTGGCTCGGATATTCAATCATTGTATGCGGGCAGAGTTAAGGAGGAGATTTTAAAAAATTGGCGGGAGCCTTTAGCTCAAGAACATAATCGGGAAGTAATAGTTTCTTTTTCTATTTTTCGCCATGGGAATATCGATAAGCCTTTTATCAAAAAAAGCTCGGGCGTGGAAGCCTTGGATGTCCTTGCTGTCAGAGCAGTTTTGGACTCTGCGCCTTTCCCTGAATTTTCTCAAGGGTTAAAGGCCTCTAACCTTCATCTGGAAATGTATTTTAAATATGTTCCAAAAGACGAGTAAATCCAAATTTTATTTATTTTTGATTTTAACGGTACTGGTGTTGTTGCAGACCCGGACTGGTTCGGCAGAACCCCGGGTTCGTATTGATCTGGAACGTGAGACGCAGAAAAAAGTGGGGGTGGCAATTACAGATTTTGTTGTAAAAGGTCCCGGCGCGGATGTCCTGGGACTCGGTAAGGAAGCGAAAGAGATTCTGAAAAATGACTTGGTGCTTTCCGAATGGTTTTCTCCTCTGCAAGAGCAGGTGTTTGAGGAATTAGAGAAAGAAGAATTAAAGAAAATGGAGAACTCAAGTTTTAAAGCGGACTATAGAAGCTGGCATCAGGCAGGAGCCCAGTGGCTCATTAAAACCGAGTACCGCGTGTTGCCAAAGGGGAACGGCCATGAGTTTGCTTTTCGACTCTATGATGCGGTGAATAAACGATTCCTTTTAGGCAAACGTTATAAAGCTTCACGGGGGTTGCTTCGAAAAACCATACATCGATTTGCCGATGAAGTGGTCATGCAGTTGACAGGAAAACACGGCATCGCGGAAACCCAGATAGCTTTTCTGAATCAGGAAAACACAGGTAAGGAAATCTACTTGGTAGATTTTGACGGACACAACCTCAGGAGGGTGACCCGCGATCATACGGTTAACCTCAGTCCGGCTTGGTCTTCGGACGCTAAATGGATTATTTATACCTCGTACGCAGCGCGTAACCCGGATTTGATCATGATCGATACTTCCGGGGAAAAGCGGCAGACTCTCTACCGCCTTCCGGGTCTGAATGTCGCACCGGCATGGTCTCCAGATATGCAGAGGATAGCTCTAGTGTTAAGCAAGGACCGGAACTCTGAAGTTTATACTTTGAATGCAAATCGCCAGCTGGAACGTTTAACCCACCACTTCAGTATTGACACATCCCCCACATGGTCTCCGGACGGAAAAAAAATAGCTTTCACTTCCAGCCGCTCAGGACCCGGAGCCCCGCAAATTTATATAATGGATTCTATCAAAGGTGACCAGTCCAAGGTGACTCGCGTCTCTTTCGATTCCGGTTATAACGATAACCCTGCATGGTCTCCCAATGGGGACCAAATTGCCTACACCTCGAAGGTGGGGAAAAGGTTTCAAATCAGAATATATGATCTAGATACGCGCCAGAGCCAAGTCGTGACCAAAGGTTCTGGAAGTTGTGAGCAACCCAGCTGGTCTCCCGATGGTCGATTTATCATATATCGAAAGAGGGAAAATGACCGGTACGATCTTTTTATCCAGAACGTAGGGAATGGCAAGGTAAGGCAACTGACTTTCTCCGGTAAGGGACATAGTCCTGCATGGTCCCCTTATTTCAAACATTGAGCAATTTTCAGCACAAAAAACATTGAGTCAAGGGTTGTGGTTGAATTCCACTTCCTTTTCCTTTAGCATGTTTGTGTACTTTTTTTATTTGGTTTTGTCTTTTAAATAAGAAGTTTGGAATGTCGGTAGTTACAAGTAAATTATAAAAATTTCACTATTTTTATTGTAATTTTAATATAATCATAGGATAACATCTTTGCAGAGTAAAACTTTAAGAGCAATGAATTCTGAAACTTAGTTCTGCTTGGTTTGCGGAAAATGCTATTTTGTTTAATAAATATCGAGGAAAAATTATGAGACGAGGGCTTATTATGAGAACTTTGGATTGGAAGGTGACCATCACCGCAATATTTTGCGTATTCCTGACAGCGGCTTGCTCGAAAAAGCTTATGCCGCCAGAGATCGAAACTTCAGGAGGAGTCATTGAGGGGACGGAGCTTGGGGATTCCTCATCGTCAGACATTGCCCTTGCCGACTTGGGTGGTTCAGGAGATTCCGATTTCTTCAGCGAAGAACCTATTTTAGAATATGGGCCTTCTTCAGAAGGTTTTTTTTCTGAAGGCTCCAGTAGCAATAGTTCAAGCGATTCCTCTGACTCCAATCCGTTTGCTTCGGGCGGACAGGGTCAAGACATGGGCCGATGGGATCCCGATTCTTCAGGGTCCACAAGCTCGGGCATGCAAGAATCCAGGTTGCGGTCTTTCAGTGCATCGTCTGATTTGAAAGATATATATTTCAAATTTGACAAGTATGGTCTGGATAGTGAATCCGAAGCGATCCTTCGGGAGAATGCCGCATTTCTCAAAAGCAATCCGGATGTGCATGTAGAAGTTCAGGGTCATTGTGATGAGATAGGTACTAATAATTATAATATTGCTCTGGGTGAGCGCCGTGCGCATTCCACCAAGAAGTATCTGGTGTCTCAAGGTGTGGATTCCAGAAATGTGCGGATCATTAGCTATGGCGAAGAAAAACCTTTCTGCTTTGAAAGTAACGAAAGTTGCTGGCATCAGAACCGGCGGGCGCATTTTATGGTTTCAAAATAATCACTCCCTGTTTCTAATGGTTCAGGATGGAATCGTATATAATAAGCCGCGTTGGGGATTTATCCCTGGTGCGGCTTTTTTTTGATAAAAGAATTTCAATTTTCGGCACATTTAGATTTTCAACGAAAGAACAAAACCTAATGAAGGCGAAATTTACCCGCGCACTTTCTTTTTTATTACTCTTGATACTCCTTTTCCCTGTCAATGCATTTGCCTTGGTTTTCGATGTCTCAAATGATGAGTTAAAAAAAGTGGCCCATGAGTTAAGAAAGTTCGACATCCGTTTGGAAAACTTGAAAATTAATGAGCTTTCAAGTTTACGGACACAGCAAGAAGATCTTTTGCGCCAGATTGAAGAAATTAAACAGATTCTTCCGCAATTGCAGGGGGCAGTCGAGCTGAACAAATCAGAAACCTTGACCGGTCTGGATAAAACCAATACCAAGCTGGATGATTTGGCGGCGGAAGTTAAAAACCAGGTTTTGGAAAAAATCGACCAGCAAAACAAAAACCTGCAACTGTTTCGGGAAGATCAGGCAAATCTGAAAGAGGGGCTGGCGCAGGATATAGAAAAATTCGAACAATCCAGCAAAACAAATTTCGATGAGTTTGCCGCAGCCAATGACAAGACATTGGGAAGAGTTGCTCAGCAGTTGGAAGAGCAGAGCACCACAACCAAAAAAGTCTTCGATGATACCATCGACCTTTTTCGCACAGATGTTATTCCCACCATTGCCGAGGAAAACAAGAAGAGTCGGGATATGGTTCTGAAGCGCTTGACGAACGTCAACGAGAAGTTGATCGAAGCTCTCAAAAAAGATATGGAAAATACTCATGCGAGTTTTGAGAGGGCGAATAAAAATATTGCCAGCAACCACTCAGTGATGGCTGAGGCTCAAAAAGCTCTGAGCGTCGCGAATAAAAATCTTCTGGTCGCGGATGAAAAAATTAATAAGCTGGCCGGGAGCCTGCAAGCCCTGCAAGCTCAAAACACTGTATCCAATGAAGCACTTGCTACTCTCAAAGCGGAACTGGAGCAGGCCAGGGAGTTCAATAAATTAGCCGATGAAAAGTTAAACAAGCTTATCGACCTTTCCTCAAACCTTGCTACTCACTCCATAGAATTGGAAAGTTCGGTGGTCGGGCAGTTAAAAGATTTGGGGCAGAAAGAAGATGCCCGAATTGTCAAGGTGGACCTGGCAAATGAGAGACTCTCCCGCCTGATTGAAATTCTTAAGGTGATCGTAAAAGAACAGGAGAAGCTGGGTCCTGTTGCCACGACATTGGGCAAGATGCAAAAGGATCAGGAGGCTTTGCAAAAGACTCAGACAGGTCTCAGGAAAAGTCAGGGAGAAATCAAGGGAGCACTCGCCGATTTACGCCGAAAAGCGAATGTTAATATTTCCCGAAACGATGATATTAAGAAAACCCTTGGGCAATTAAGTTCCTCCGGAAAGTAAGACCGTTGGTCAATCGAATGGCCAGCTGGTAAAAGCTTTTTTTACCTAAGAATGCTTCGGCTTTTTCAGAACTTGACTGATTGCTGATTCCTACTGATCCGCCTGCTTATGGCTAGAACCACTACTATTTTTGTCTGCCAGGAGTGCGGACATCATATCCCGAAGTGGATGGGAAAGTGTCCCGAATGTATGGCTTGGAACAGTTTTGCCGAAGAGGTCTCACGCCCACCGGTGGCTTCGCGTAATGCTAAACGAAGCCCAGATTCCTCAGGATTAATCCCCATCACAAAAGTTCAGTCGATCGTCGATAATCGTTTGACCACTGGCATCGAAGAGTTTGACCGGGTTCTCGGCGGAGGTATGGTCGAGGGCTCTCTCATCCTGATCGGGGGTGAGCCGGGAATCGGGAAATCGACCCTCACTTTACAAAGCATGGGTCACTTGGCTCGGCTTGGGAAAAAGGTTCTCTATGTCTCAGGGGAGGAATCGGGTTCTCAGATCAAGCTTCGTGCTGAACGCCTCGACGCTTTGTCTGAGAACCTTTTGGTTTGCTCTGAGATCTGCGTAGAAGATATTCTTCAATGGGTAGATAAGGTTAAGCCTGATGTGCTGGTGCTGGATTCTGTGCAAACCTTTTACACTTCAGGTTTGCAGTCTGCTCCGGGAAGCATAGGCCAGGTGCGGGAAGCGGCATTCAAAATTTTTCAATCCATCAAGCAACATGGCCTGCCAACTCTTTTGATCGGCCACATCAATAAAGATGGGGCGATAGCCGGCCCCAAATCTTTAGAGCATATTGTGGATACGGTGGTTTATTTCGAAGGCGATCAGGGCCATGCTTACCGGGCCTTGAGGGCGACTAAGAACCGGTTTGGCCCCACTCCGGAAATTGGAGTGTTTCAAATGGCGCCGGAAGGATTGATTCCGGTGGAAAATCCTTCTGAATGGTTTTTGTCTGAGCGACCTGAAGATTCTCCTGGTTCCGCTATTGCGGCCACCCTCGAAGGAAGCCGCACCTTGCTGGTCGAGGTTCAAGCCCTGGTCAGCACATCTTCTTCTATAGGTATGCCTAGAAGAATGGCCACAGGTTTCGACCATAACCGCATGTCACTGTTGATCGCCATTATCGAAAAGCGAATGGAGTTTCACCTGCAAGGCGAAGACATTTTCGTGAATCTGGCGGGAGGAATAAAAATTACCGAACCGGCCCTGGATCTAGCGGTCGTGGCTGCCATCGCCGGAAGCTTTGGTGACAAGGTCATAGATCCGCAAACTGTGCTGATCGGGGAGGTGGGCTTGACGGGGGAGGTGCGCTCTGTCATGCAGTTGGACGCCCGAATCCTGGAAGCGAGAAGGCTCGGTTTTAAACGTTGTGTCATCCCGTATTCCGCGAAAAAAGTAAAGAACCTGCCGGATGAAAGTATTGAGTTGTTATTTGTGAAAAATCTTGCTGAAGTCTTTGAACACTTATTTGAATAGTCAAATTATGAAGGTGCGTGCGATCATTCCTGCAGGAGGTCAGGGAACTCGAATGGGAGGAACGGTTCCCAAACAGTTTCAGGTGCTGAAGGGAAAGCCTATCCTGCATTACACCTTGAAAACGCTCGATGAGTCGAGGCTCATTGATTCGTTGGTTCTGGTGGTGCCCGCAAGCGAACTGGAAAATGCCCGCGCCGACTGGCTGGAGCACCCCCCGATTATTGAACAAGTTGTGGTGGGGGGTGAAAAAAGGCAGGATTCTGTTTTTAACGGCTATCAGTCTCTCCCCGAGGATACCGGCATTGTTCTGGTTCACGATGGGGTGCGTCCTTTTTTATCGAGAGAGATGATTCAGGAAACGATCCGGGTTGCCGAAAAATCTGGCGCGGCGATCACGGCCATTCCTGTTAACGATACTCTCAAACAGGTAGATGGTTCCGGCAAGGTTGAGCGTACTTTGGAGCGAGAAGGATTATGGCGCGTTCAGACTCCGCAAGCATTTCGCTATGACCTGCTCGGAGAGGCTTTTCGCAACGCCCAGAAGGATTCCTTTTATGGTACAGACGAGGGTGCCTTGATTGAATACCTGGGGCACGAGGTCCTGGTTGTGGATGGCTCCGAATGGAATCTCAAAATCACTTGCCCGGAAGATCTGGTGCTTGGCGAAAGCATTGCGGCGAAATTGTTTCCCGAAATTTGAGAGTTTTCTTCCCTCAATCCTGAAAATCTGCTCCCTGAAAGCTTTCAGACCATCTAACACTGGTTCAGGTAACACCAGTTCAGAAAATAAAATTTAACCTTATCCAGGGAGAAAGAAGAATGTTACAACCCGGAATTGATGCGCCAAACTTTTCTGTGAAAGATCATAACGGAAACACCGTAAACCTGAAGGATTGCAGAGGGAAAAGAGTGGTGCTTTGGTTTTACCCCAAGGCTGATACTCCTGGTTGCACCATAGAGGGCCAGGGGTTCCGTGATGATTACAAAAGTTTCGAGGAAAAAAATGTCCAGGTTTTCGGGGTCAGCCTGGACAATGAAGCGGATAACAAAGCCTTTGCGGAAAAATTCTCTTTCCCCTACCCCCTGCTTTGCGATGTGAATCGAGAAATTGCCACGGGCTATCAGGCGGTCAAAAGTGCCGAAGAGCGATACGCCGCCCGCATCACCTATGTGATCGGGGAAGATGGGAAGATTTTAGAAAGCATCGAAAATGTGGACACCAGGACCCACTCGCAAGGTTTATGCTCCCGGCTTTGATCCTTTAGCGAGAGGCATTAGCAGTGGCTCTTCAAGCCGAGATGATTGCTTGTCTGCCAGCAAAAGCTATTGCGATCATCCCCTGTGTTGACGGAGCTAGGTTGGGGCGTTATGATTCTTTTTCATTAAATCTCTGGAGCAAAAAATGGGGTACAAAGAATCTTATATGCCTGAGCCTCTGGATGAGGGCCAAAAGAAGAAGAAAAAAGAAATTTTAAATACTCGGATTGCTCCAGTCAACTTTGAAAATATAAATGATGTGGGGGATTTGGTGGAGTCGTTTCAATCGGCTTCCATTCAGGCCCGAAACCTCGGACAATGTGCCAAAATATTCGGGAAAATGCTTCAAGATGGGGAAAAACCCACTATTATCATGGGGTTGGCGGGTCCCCTGATCGCGGCGGGGCTGAGAAAAGTCCTGCGTGATATGGTGCATTATAACATGGTGGACGTGATCGTTTCCACTGGGGCAATTTTGTATCAGGATTATTACAACGCCCTTGGCGGTGGCCATTATTATGGTAGCCCAAATGCTAATGATACCAAGCTCAGGGAGCTTTTCATCAACCGGATTTATGATACCTATGTTGATGATGAGTTATTTGTCGAGGACGACACCCTGGTGGGAAGGTTCGCCGATACTTTAGAACCCGGAAACTATTCCAGCAGGGATTTTATCTCCAGACTATCGGAAACCATCGATGATGATGAATCCATTCTTGTCACGGCTCGAAAAAACAATGTTCCGATTTTTTGTCCGGCCATCAATGATTCCAGCCTGGGAATAGGGTTGACAGAGCATTACTATTCGGCCCGTAAAGAAGGACGTAAGTCCATCACCATCGATTCCATTCGTGACAATTACGAACTCACTCAGGTTGTGGTGAACTCAACACGCACAGCGGCTTTTTATGTTGCGGGCGGAGTGCCTAAAAACTATGTCAACGATTCGGTGGTTATGTCCTATATTTTTGGTAAGGATACCGGCGGCCACAAATATGCCTTACAGGTGACCACTGACTCGCCCCAATGGGGCGGGTTGAGCGGCAGCACCCTCGCGGAGGCACAGTCGTGGGGCAAAGTCAATAAGGAGGCGACGCATAGCATGGCGTTTGTTGAGCCTAGCGTTTCGCTTCCTCTGATTTATGGCTATGCGTTTCAAAAAGGTCTTTATAAGGGACGCCCGCGAATGGATTTTGAATGGGAGGGCGATACTTTGAAAAAGCTTACCCGCCGCCAGCCGTGACGCTGGACGCAGTGAGCGGTAACTTTTTTTGGGGAGCAAAGAATTGTCTCAGCCCAATATGTTCTTGCTATTTGCCTCCCCTGTCAAGAGGCTCGCGGTTGAGATCGAGAAACACCCGGACTTGATCGATTTGAGGGGCGGTCTCAAGTTTGGATTTGATGTTTGTCACCAAAGTGCGCGACTCCTCCAGGTTTTGCTGCGGGGTGATTTTAATAAACACCTCCAAAATATTCTTTCCCTTGATATGATGCACCCGAATTTCGGGTTGCAAAATACTTCCGTCCAATTCTGAAATCAATGGTTGGGCAACTTCGATCAGCTCTTTTCTTGTAATGGGATAAATGGCCTCGACTTCCGTATCGGATTCACCATCGACATGAACCAGCACATCCTGAATATTGTCGAAGGCTTTGATAAGGCTACGCCGTGCGATTTCAGCAACCCGATGTCCTTCGGTGACTGTCATTTCAGGATGGACGAGAATGTGCACATCGATGAGAAACTCTCCACCAATGACACGGCTACGCAAGTCATGAAAATGAAGAACCTCAGGAATTTCCCTCAAAATAGTTTGGATTTTTTTTGTATGTTCATCGCTCAGGGCGGTGTCCATCAAGTCCCGCAGCCCTTGCCGAGTTATGTCGATGCCGACTTTCACAATCATGCTACCGACCACGGCTCCCGCCAGAGGGTCCATGAAAGGAAACCCCTGTCTGGCTCCGACAATCCCAATCAGAGCGGCTGTTGACGAAATGGCATCGGTCCGGTGATGCCAGGCGTTGGCGATTAAAGAAGGGCTTTGCGTTGCTTCTCCCACCCGACGGGTGTAATGATAGAGCCCTTCATTAATGAGAATGGAAAGTGTCGCGGCGATGGCTGCAAGTAAACCCGGTATTTGCCCGGAGCCCTCGTTGATAGCTTGCCATGTTTCATGGATAACGCCGATGCCGGTGGCGATGATGAACAGGCCGATGATGGCGGCTCCAATTGTCTCTGCCCGTCCATGTCCATATGGGTGGTCTTTGTCCTGCGGCATTTTCCCGATTCGGTGGGTGAGCAGGACAATGATGTCTGTCACCAAATCGGAAAGGGAGTGGATGGCATCTGCTACCAGAGCCACGCTGTTCCCCAGAATTCCTCCGCCAAATTTAAGAGCGGAAAGCAGTAGATTGGCGATAGCACCAACAAGAATAGCTTTAATTCCAAGGGTCATGATTTTGCGGCGGCTTGTCAGTCAAGATAAGTTTTTGTTGGTCAGCTGGAGCTATTTGCCCTTTCTACCCGTTCCGGGAGCGAAAGCCTAAGTGAAATATCACGTCTTCACTTTATTCAGAATGACACCCGGAAATAGTTTTTCAGCACCTCGCTAGTAGCTTATTAACTTCTTTATAATTTTAACATTGGCTGCAGGAAAAGGATATCTGTCTAATGCTTCTGCTTTCACCCAGTCCCATTCCTCACATTGAGTTGGCGAAATCTTCCCTGATCGGATTCTGCAAAGGAAAACATAAAGGGTCACCCGAAAGCGGGTATAGCTGTGCTTGACCGTCATAAGTTTTTCATCGATATGGAGAGCTACACCCAGTTCTTCTTTGATTTCACGACGTAAGCATTGTTCGGCAGATTCACCGGGCTCGAATTTTCCTCCGGGGAATTCCCACAGTCCGCCCATCAATCCTCCAGCTTTTCTCTTCTGAATATAGATTTTATTTTGCCGCAAGATGACCGCAGCACTGACTTCAATTTTTGTGGTTGAAGCCTTTTTCTTGCTCGGTGGGTAAAGATTCTGTTTTCCGGATTTTTGTGCTTTGCAGTTCCTCTTTAGAGGGCAGAGCAGGCAAAAGGGTTTTTTAGGCAGGCAGACTGTGGAGCCCAGTTCCATAAAGGCTTGATTGAAATCACCGGCTCCTGTTTCGGGCAGAAGGCTTTGCATGGTTTCCCATAAAATATTTTCTGATTTGCGATCGCTGCCATTTTCTTTAAGCAGAAAAAGTCGTGACAAAACCCTTTTAACATTACCATCAAGCACGGGAACCTTTTGGTCGAAGGCAATGCTGAGAACAGCTCCGGCTGTATAACGACCGACCCCGGGCAGCTTCAGGATTTCATCCATCGAATCTGGAACCCTCCCGGAGTATTCCTGCTGAATCTTTTGCGCGGTTCTTTTCAAGTTGCGGGCACGGGAATAATAGCCCAATCCCTCCCAGTGTTTTAAAACCGTGGATTCTCGAGCCTGTGCCAGTTTTTGCAAGGTGGGGAACGATTTCATCCACCGCTCAAAATAAGGGATGACCGTTTTCACCTGGGTTTGTTGCAACATGAACTCCGACACAAGAATGCGATAGGGGTTCCGATTATTGCGCCAAGGCATCTCCCTTTTTTTTTCTTCATACCATCTCAGTAATTTCTTTTGCAGAGTTCTGCTGGAGATGCGGAGTTTCATTAGAAGTGGCTGTCGGTCACACACCGATAGCGTTTTTGCTCCAGATGACCTTATGAAGCTGCGTTTGCAGGCGCACCGGTAACTGGTCTTCAAGAATCCATTCAGAGAGATCCTTTAGGTTGAGTTTGTCATAAACTGGGGAAAACAAAACCTGTATAGAGGGGGGCAGTTTGCTCTTTTGCAACAGATCACGGCTCCATTCGTAGTCGGCACGATCAAGCAGGACAAACTTGGCTTCATCATGCGGAGCAAGAAATTTCAGGTTTTCAAGATGGTTCTTTTTTTCCTCACCGCTTCCGGGGCATTTGACGTCGAGAATTTTTATCACTTTTTCAGGAACTTTATCAATTGGCAGTGCGCCGCCTGTTTCCAACATGACTTTGTAGCCTTTTGCCAGAAGTGCGTCCATAAGTGGATAGACGTCTTCCTGCATTAAAGGTTCCCCACCTGTGATTTCGACCAAAGGAAGAGAGAAGCTGTCTACCTTCTCCAGAGTTTCATCTATGGAAAGGTTTTTTCCTTCATAAAAAGCATAAGCGGTGTCGCACCAGGAACAACGCAGGTTGCATCCCGTTAAACGGACAAAGACACAGGGCAGACCCGTGTGAGATGATTCCCCCTGAATGCTGGCATAAATTTCGTTAATTTTAAGCATGTTTTTTTGTATGTCCGCAACCGTTTTTATCATATTATCACTTGCCTACCTATAATAATACGATCGCGGGTGAGGTGATGAAAGATATGGAGTACATAGCTCATGCGAAGAAAAATTCATCCGCAGAAAAAGGGTTTGACATACACCTGCTGGAAAAGCATTTATGCGGGGTTGCGGATAAGTCTAAATTATTTGCCTTAAAGATTGGATTGGAAATGCAAGGTGAAGTAATAGGACTTCTTCATGACCTTGGCAAGTATAGCTCCACGTTTCAAAACTATATTCGATCTGCCGTGGGATTGGTTAATCCAGACACAGATGATTTTGTTGATGCCGCCGGACTACGGGGAAGAATCGACCATTCTTCTGCTGGTGCCCAATACATATGGAATGCACTCAAATCTCAGGGGAAACAAGAAAAAATGGTCGCGCAAATGCTCGCTTTATGTATTGCGTCCCATCATTCAGGGCTGATTGACTGCCTCACATCTGAAGGAGAAGATAAGTTCTCCCAAAGAATGACTAAGCCTGAGGAGAAGTGTCATTTAAGGGAAACCGAATCTTCTGCAAACAGAGAAATAATATTAACCGCAAGGAATATCTTGGGATCTCAAAATCTAATAACCCATTTAATTAAAAAAATTAAAGAAATTTATCAATACGCCGGAGGTCAAAATACCATCTTCCATTTCCATGTAGGATTATTGGTGCGCTATCTTTTCAGTTGCCTCATAGATGCTGATAGATTGGATACAGCTAACTTTTTTGAATCTCCTGAACAGGCAAAATGCAGGCAACTCGGGAAATACATTGGGTGGGAACCGTTAATTAACAGGCTGGATCGCAAACTCAATTCATTTGCAGCAGAAAAAGAAATAGATCGAATCCGGGCGGATGTTTCCAATCGCTGCCTTGAGAAATCCAAGAAGCCCAAGGGCTTATTTACCTTGACCGTACCCACCGGTGGTGGAAAAACATTGGCCAGCTTACGATTTGCTTTACACCATGCCCAAAAGCATAAATTGGATCGCATTATCTATGTTGTTCCATACACTTCAATAATCGATCAGAATGCGGATGAAGTTCGCAATATTCTGGAAGACTCATATCTCAACAAACGAGGGTCGGTAGTTTTAGAATATCACTCCAATCTGGTATTTGAAGAAAATAAAACCCAATGGCGAGAAAAACTGCTTGCAGAGAATTGGGACGCTCCTGTTATTTTTACAACTAGCGTGCAATTTCTCGAATGCCTTTTTAGTGGAGGAACCAGAAATGCTCGACGTATGCATCAATTAGCAAATGCAGTCATTATTTTTGACGAAATTCAAACCCTGCCAATTCGCACAGTACACATGTTCAACAACGCCATTAATTTCTTAACTAAAACCTGTGGCTCCAGCGTTGTGCTTTGCACAGCGACCCAACCTCTTTTAGGTGAAGTCTCTAAAGAAAAAGGATGCTTGTCCATAAATAGTTCAAATGAACTTGTGGAGGATACCCAAAAACTGTTTTCCGATTTAAAACGTGTTGAAATAATCGATAAGACCAAGTCTTCTGGGGAATGGAGTGATGGGGAAATTGTTGCATTGGCCAACGATGAAATCTGCTCTTCCGGCAGTTGTCTTATCATTGTCAACACTAAGCCAAAAGCAAGAGCTATTTTTGAGCAATGCAAAAAAAACATACACATTGTCAGCCGTTATCATCTGAGTACGAATATGTGCGCGGCCCACAGGTTAAAAATACTTAAAGAAATTAAGGAAAAATTAAAAGACAAGGAACCTGTTCTATGCGTGAGCACACAACTCATGGAAGCCGGAGTGGATATTGATTTTGGAAGTGTAATTAGGTCAGTAGCTGGCATGGACTCTATCGCTCAGGCGGCGGGACGTTGTAACAGAAATAAAGAAAACATTATAGGCCATGTCTATATTGTCAATCCTGAATCAGAACAAACCCAGATGCTACCGGATATTGCAACAGGTAAAGACGTTTCTGAACGTGTTTTCAGAGAGCTTCCTGAGATTGATGGTGACTTGCTACATCCAAAAGCAATGAAACGTTATTTTGAATATTATTTTTTTAACCGCAAGGACGAAATGAGTTACGGTGTTGGTGGTAAGCTTGGGGCGGCACAAGATACGTTACTGAATATGCTATCAGAAAATACGAGGGCTTATGATGAGTATAGGCGTATTAACAAAAGCCAATTCCCTTCTATTTTGCTACAACAATCTTTTATGACAGCCAATAAAAAATTTAAAGTGATTGGCGCGGGAACCCAAGGGATTATCGTGCCTTATAGCAAAGAAGGTAAAGATATTATCAGTGGTCTTTGTAGTGCTTTTGACTTGGAGAAAGATTATAAATTGTTAAACCGGGCGCAACGTTATACCGTCAATGTCTATCCCAACATGATAAAAAAACTAAGCGATGAAGGGGCAATTTATGAAGCACAGGAAAACCCAGGAATTTATTGCCTAAGAGAAGAACATTATGGCGAAGACTTTGGTCTTTCAGAAGATAGAGTCAACAGGATGGAATTTTTAAATCACTGAGGTGATCGTGTGAACTATTCAACGCCTAAAAACAGTATTGAATTTAAGGTTTGGGGTCGTAACGCCCTTTTCACAGACCCATTGACAAAACTTGGAGGTGAGAAATTCTCCTATCACATTCCTACCTATGAAGCACTAAAAGGGATGTGTAAATCAATCTACTGGAAACCTACGATCATTTGGGTTGTTGATAAGGTGAGAATTATACAACCATTTCGGACTCAATCCAAAGGCATGAAACCTATCAAGCTGGGCGGCGGTAATGATTTGTCCATTTACACCTTCTTGTCCGATGTGGAATATCAGGTCCAGGCGCACTTTGAATGGAATATGCACCGTCCCGAACTGGCAAATGACAGAATTGATGGCAAACATTTTGATATCGCCAGACGTTCGCTGGAACGCGGCGGTCGGCAGGATGTTTTTCTGGGCACGAGAGACTGCCAGGGCTATGTGGAGCCGTGCAAATTTGGGGAAGGCACAAGCTCTCATGTCGATATATCTGAGCTAGGTTTTGACTTGATGTTTCACAGTTTTGGATACCCCGATGAAATTGGCGAAGACAAATTCTTTTCCTATCATTGGCGTCCGGTAATGAGGCAAGGTGTCGTAGAATTTCCTCACCCAAAAGACTGTCCGGTCAGCAAATTTATCCGTGAAATGAGACCCAGGGTTTTTGATGAAAATAAAACAATAAAAAGTGTAGGACGGGAACATATGGAGGTGCTGAAATGAGTTGGATGCAACAGCTTTATGAAACTTATGAGCAGTGCAGACTAAATCCAGAGTTTCAAGCAGAAAAAAATATTTTGTTGCCAATTTACCATTCCAGCCAGCAGGCGCATATTGAAGTGATACTGAACGATAAGGCTGAATTCGTCGATGCAAAAATTATCGAAAAAGAGGAAACGGTGATACCGACTACCGAACAATCTGCGGGTAGAACAGGCTTGAGTGAATCTCCTCATGCATTAGCTGACAAAATACAATACTGTGCTGGTGATTACTCGGATTTTGGTGGGAAGAAACCTTATTTTGATTCATACATCGCTCAACTTGAGAAATGGTGCATATCATCCCATTCTCATCTAAAGGTGAAAATTATTTTTGAGTATTGCAAAAAGAAGAAACTCGTCTCCGCCCTCGTTGCTAAAGATATACTACACGTTGATGGTAAAAATCTGGCTGGTGATTGGAATGCTGAAAAGTCCGGACCGCCCCAAATTTTTAGGCAATTACAAAAAAAACCAAAGAATAACAAGTATAACCAGGGAACTGCTCTTGTACGCTGGCGTGTTGAAGTGCCTGGAGATCCGCAAACTGCTACATGGGAGGATAATGGGATTTTCGATTCCTGGCGTAAGTATTGTTCGAGTCAGGACTCTCCACAAAAAGTATGTCATGTAACAGGGGAAACTGTTCCTGAGATCACAAACCACCCAAAAAGAATTCGTAATGGCGGTGATAATGCCAAGCTTATCTCCGTTCCGACAGACCCAAATTTTTTTACCTATAAGGGCCGTTTTATTGAGCCATACGAAGCTTGTACCGTGGGAATCGAAACGAGCCAAAAAGCGCACAATGCATTACGTTGGCTGATAGCGCGTCAAGGATTCAAAAACGATGATCAGGTAATTGTCAGCTGGGCTGTTTCTGGAAAAGACACCCCCAAATTAACCGATAACTCATTTGATTTTCTGGAAGATTCTGGAGACGTTGAAGTAGAAAATGCCGACGTTGTATCCAGAGATGCTGGGCAGAGATTTGTTTTAAGGCTTAACAATAAAATTGCTGGGTATCAACAAAGCTTGGGCGTCACGGATCAGATTGTGGCAATGGGTCTGGATTCCGCCACTCCAGGCCGATTATCGATTGTTTTTTACCGAGAACTATCGGGTTCTGAATTCCTGGAACGGCTTGAAAAATGGCATCTTGATTTTGCATGGACACTCATTTTTATTAAAAAAGAGAATTCTAATAAAAGCGTCTTTTGGCGCATTTGCGCGCCAGCACCAAAAGATATCGCGCTAGCAGCATATGGGAAAAAGGTAGATGGAAAACTTAAAAAAGCAACTATTGAGCGTTTATTGCCTTGCATTGTTGACGGCAACCCTTTACCGAGAGACCTGCTGGAATCTACCATAAGGCGCGTAAGCAAAAGGGAAAGTACGGAGAACCGGGAGGAGTGGCAACGATTCCTTGGTACTGCCTGCGCCCTATTTAAAGGCTATTACGCCCGGCATCCCGATTCAAACCAAAGAAGGAGTTATCAAATGACCTTGGAACGTGAACGCAAAAGCAGAGATTATCTTTATGGGCGATTATTGGCTATTGCGGAACAAGTTGAACGCTGCGCGCTTGATACGGCAAATAAAAAACGAATGACCAACGCCGAAAGATTGATGCTGCGATTTTCAAGTCACCCTTGCGCAACTTGGAAAACTATTGAAGAAAGCCTCTGGCCGTATAAAAATCGCTTGAGAGTATCCGACAAAGCAGATTCGCTCCATTGCTGGGAACAAGAAATAGAACAAGCCTGTTCACTATTCAACCCGGATGAATTTACTGAAGACAAGCCTTTATCGGGCGAGTATTTGTTAGGCTACCATCACCAGAAACACTATCGAAAACCAAAAAATGATGGGAGTACTGAAGATCGGAGAAACTAGGAGAATGACTATGACAACCCTAAGCAACAAAATTGATTTTGCGGTAATTTTCACAGCTAAAAATGCCAATCCGAATGGAGACCCACTCAACGATAATCGACCGAGAACCGACTACAATAACATCGGTGAGGTTTCCGATGTTTGTATCAAGCGCAAAATTCGAGACCGGCTTCAGGAATCAGGTAAAAGTATTTTTGTGCAATCGGATGAAAAGAAAACAGATGATCTTCCCAGCCTTAGAGATAGAGCCGAATCCGAAGAGCATGGTTTGGGAAGAAATATCTTTAATGTTGAGAGAGGTAATTTTGACACGCAGAAAGAGATAATAAGGAAAGCTTGTGACAAATGGTTTGATGTGCGTGCTTTTGGTCAGATTTTCGCGTACAGGGGAAGCAGCAGAGGTAAAGGGGTGTCTATTCCCATAAGAGGTGCTGTGACTATACAATTCGCTTTTAGTGTTAATCCGATTAGCGTCACCAGCACACAAATAACAAAAAGCGTCAGAGGCGAGGGAGACGGCTCCCAAAGAGCCTCCGATACCATGGGCACGAAGTACCGTGTAGACAACGGCGTTTATGTCTTTTACGGCAGCATGAATCCCCAACTGGCCGAACGAACCGGTTTTACTAATGAAGATGCCCATGCAATTAAGGATTTGTTGCCTAGACTGTTTGAGAATGACGCTTCATCCGCCCGTCCTGAGGGGAGTATGGCCATCCTTAATGTGTTTTGGTGGGAGCACAATTGCAAATTGGGCCAACACTCTTCCGCCAAGGTACATGGAAGCCTGACGGTAAATGCCGATGGTACCCACGAATTAAAAAACCTTGATGGATTGGAACCGAAAGTTATCGAAGGGTTTTGACATGAGGACAGGTAATTCTAAACCGCCTCATGATTTTCCAGACTATCAAGGCGACCTTCCCAAAGACACAGCTAGAAACTGATGCGAGTTTGACTTTGGACTGGTAACATACACGTCATAGTAGGAACACTGCTTGTTATGGGACACTCCATCCCAATTTCCGCCCTTCAACACTACGCATTCTGTCCGAGACAATGTGCGTATATCCATATTGAACAGGTGTGGAGCGACAACTACCTCACGGCCAAGGGTAGTCAGTTGCACGAGCGGGTGCATAGCAACGAAACGGAAACACGCGGCAATACCCGCACCGAGCGCGGGGCACAGGTTTGCTCTGAAAAACTGGGTGTGCATGGTCAGCTTGATCTGCTGGAAGTGGACCGCGGTTCCGGTGCGGTCATGCCTGTTGAATACAAAAGAGGCAAGCCCAAGACTGCGGATTGCGACTGTGTTCAGCTTTGCGCCCAGGTTTTGTGTCTGGAGGAAATGACCGGGTGCCGGATAGACAAGGCGGCAATCTGGTATTGGCAGGTTCGACGGCGCGAATGGATCGGTATTGACGACGCGCTAAGAAAATCAACGCTGGCGATTATCAACGCGACAAAAAAATTATTCGGCATAGGAAAACTACCGGAAGCCATCTATTCCACCTCGTGTAAAGCCTGCTCGTTTGTTGACCGATGTTCCCCGCAACGCAAGGATCATAGCAATTCGTATGTGAAAAAAATGTTTTTCGATGAAGAAATTACTCAATAATTTATACGTCACTACCGATGGCAGTTATCTGCACAAAGAACGCGAGACTATCGTTATAGAGCAGGAAAAGAAAAAAGTATTTCAACTGCCGTTTCATGCGATTGGAAACCTGTTTTGTTTTGGCAGGGTCATGGTATCGCCTGCGTTAATGGCAGCATGCGGCGAAAAAGGGATTGGACTTTCGTTCTTTACCGGGTTTGGGAAATTTCAAGGGCGGGTGCAAGGGCCGCAAAGCGGCAATGTGTTGTTGCGCCGTGCGCAATACCGGTTAGCCGACCATGGGCCCGGAATATTGTCTCAACTTTTTGTAGCCGCAAAACTGACAAACAGCAGACAAATACTGATGAAACACCAACGCAACCATGGTAGCGACGATTCGGTAAAGCAGGTCGTGGCCATGTTGTCCGGATGTATAAGACGACTAGAGTACCAGACCGATGTCGATCAAATAAGAGGCATAGAGGGAGAGGCCGCTGCCCGCTATTTTTCCGTATTCAACCAGTTGGTGCTGGAAAGCCAGCGACAGAACTTCTCATTTAGAGGCAGAACCAAAAGGCCGCCTCTTGATAAAGTCAACGCGCTACTTTCATTCAGCTACACCTTGTTGACCCATGAAATCGCCTCCGCGTTGCAAGGGGTGGGGTTGGACCCATACGTTGGTTTTTTGCATACGGATCGCCCTGGACGGGTAAGCCTGGCGCTGGACATGCTGGAAGAGTTTAGAGCATGGTGGTGTGATCGGTTCGTGCTGACTTTAATCAACCGGAATCAGATTAAATCATCAGATTTTATAAACGAAGCCAGTGGCGCTATTCGAATGAAGGACGATGCCAGAAAAATGTTTCTTACACGGTGGCAAGAACGAAAGCAGGAGAATCTGCAGCATCCCTATATCGGAGAGAAAATTCAGATTGGTCTGTTGCCACATGTGCAGGCTCTGTTGCTGGCAAGATTTTTACGCGATGACCTGGAATGTTATCCGCCGTTTTTGGTTCGTTGAAAAGCCGCCATGTTAGTGTTGATAACCTATGATGTGAGTGTGACTGGATCCGGAGGGAGCAGGCGCTTACGGCATATCAGCAAATTGTGCCAAGATTACGGTATTCGTGCTCAGTATTCGGTTTTCGAATGTGAAATAACCCCAGCCCAATGGGTGGACCTAAAATCTGCATTGCTGGATGCCTATGATGCTGATCTCGACAGTTTACGGTTTTATTACCTTGGGTCTAATTGGAAGCGAAAGGTAGAGCACCATGGAACAAAGCAGACGCCAGACGCACTTCGAGACCCATTGGTTTTATGACCGCTAACGATCAGTTATCATGAAATCAGCGTAGGGTTAGCGGAGCCGTAAATAATTGATTTTTAATAGTATAGCTATGAATAAGACATTATGTATTGATCTTTCACCATTTGGAATTATCGGTTGGCGTTATATTGCCTGTTCCGTCAACGATAACAATCGGGTAGGATAGGGCAGTCGCCCCCCATGCGGGGGCGTGGATTGAAACTAAATAAATATGGTAGTAGTTGTTGTAGCTCTTTGTCGCCCCCCATGCGGGGGCGTGGATTGAAACAATTTGCGGATCGGCGATGACTCGACTCATAATCGCGTCGCCCCCCATGCGGGGGCGTGGATTGAAACGGAGAAACAAGGGACGGAGTCTGTTATGGATGCGGTCGCCCCCCATGCGGGGGCGTGGATTGAAACAGAAACCAACTCATTATAGAGAGTCACAAAACGAGTCGCCCCCCATGCGGGGGCGTGGATTGAAACTTCTTCAAGTCTTTTTATTTTTAATTTTAAAGAAGTCGCCCCCCATGCGGGGGCGTGGATTGAAACACAGCGCAGTTGATCGCTCAACCCTGAATATCAGGTCGCCCCCCATGCGGGGGCGTGGATTGAAACATGATTTTATTTTATTTGTTTTCAACTAATCCCGGTCGCCCCCCATGCGGGGGCGTGGATTGAAACTTTAGCCTTATTAATCTCCTTTTTAAGTTCAAAAGTCGCCCCCCATGCGGGGGCGTGGATTGAAACTTCTTTTGCTACTCAAATTTTTTCACAAAAGCGGGTCGCCCCCCATGCGGGGGCGTGGATTATTGAGGTGCTATTACCGATGTCCGGTCCAGGCTATCGTCAAAGCTTGCGGTGTTTCCTGTTTCACCTTAGTGGTAGGCGGCTATATAGAGAAACCTGAGTATCGGGTAACGGCCTTCGCCGTTTTCCATGGTTTTTGGCACGGAAGATTCGAGAGAAATAGTTTCGGGTGGGGCGAGGAATAAAATTTTCATGGGATCGAACAGCATTTTCCTTTAAAATTAAACTCTTAATTTTACCATAGAAAAGTTGAAAGGGTGGCGTGATGCCCATTGTTACCGTGACCAATATGTTTCCCGAAGCCGCTTTGGAAAAACTGGCACTGCATTGTGACCTGCGGACTAACCAGACGGAAAGCCCGCCAACCGCCGAAGTTTTTAAAAAACATGTTTCTGAAAGTGCGGTGATCGTCACTTACTTGTCGGATAAAATCAGCCAAGACATTATTGATTGTGGAGAGAATTTGAAGCTCATCGCCAATTATGGGGCCGGATTCAACAATATTGACGTGGCGTATGCCGCTAAAAAGGGCATCTGGGTGACGAATACCCCGGGAGTTCTGCATGAAACCACTGCCGATTTAACCTGGGCGATGATTCTGGGGGCGGCCCGGCGCATTGTTCCCGCCGAACGCTTCACTCGCGAAAACCAGTTCAAGGGCTGGCAGGCGAAAATGTATCTGGGAGGAGATGTATATGGCAAAACTCTGGGCGTCATCGGTTGTGGTGAAATTGGCTCGGCGGTTGCCCGCAGAGCTTTGGGTTTCAATATGCGGATTCTCTACTATAACCGCACCCGGTTGTCGGAAGAACAAGAACGTGATTTGAACGCGATCTACACTCCGTTGGAGGAACTGCTCCGGCAATCCGATTTTGTCACGGTTCACGCACCACTGACCGAAGCGACCCAACATATGATCGGCAAAAAACAATTTTTAATGATGAAACCCACCGCTTATTTCATCCATACTGCCAGAGGAAAAGTGGTGGACGATAAGGCTCTGGTCGAGGCGTTGAAAGCAGGAAGAATTGCCGGAGCGGCACTGGATGTTTATGAAAACGAGCCAGCACTTAGCCAAGGCATGACCGGGTTGGAGAACCTGATGTTGCTTCCGCATATTGGCAGTGCCAGCCATGAGACGAGAGATAAAATGGCGGATCTTGTGGCGGATAATGTGTTGGATGCTTTGGCAGGTAAAACCCCACGTTGCCTGGTGCCGTCGTGGGGGAAACAGGTTATATGTTAAAACGAAAGTGCATGATGTCGCCGTCCTGGACGACATAATCCTTGCCTTCGACTCTGAGTTTGCCTGCGTCTTTAATAGCTGTCTCCGATTTATGCTGAATCAGGTCTTCCATGTTATAGACTTCTGCGCGAATGAATCCTTTTTCAAAATCGGTATGGATTGCTCCCGCAGCTTGTGGGGCTTTCGAATTTTTGGGGATCGTCCAGGCGCGGTTTTCTTTACCTCCTGCTGTGAAAAACGTGACCAGTTTGAGCAGTCCATAACCGGCGGAGATCATGCGGTCGAGTCCCGTTTCGGACAGGCCCATTTCTTCCACAAACATTTGCTGTTCTTCCAGGTCTTCGATTTCCATAATTTCACCCTCAATTTTTCCTGCTAGAGCCACCACTGATGAGTCGTCCTGCTCAGCAATCTGTTTGACCTTTTGCACCAGTTCGTTTTCTATATCGCAGGGGTCCATGACATTGCAGATATAAAGAACCGGCTTGGCACTCAACAGAGCCAGGCTTTTCACGAAATGGTTCCGTTCATCATTGAAGCCTGCCACAGTTCGCGCCGGTTGATTTTGATCGAGAGCTTCGGACAGTTTGGCTAGCACTTCCACTTGCATGCGGGCTTCCTTGTCGCCGGATTTAGCCAGTTTTTCGATCCTGGTTTTTCTGCGGTCAAGGGATTCCATATCGGCGATCATCAATTCGGTGTTAATGGTGTCGATATCGGAAGCCGGATCGATGACATCGCTGACATGAGGGACGTTGCTATCCTTAAAACAGCGCACCACATGGGCGATGGCATCCACCTCACGAATGTGTCCGAGAAATTTATTACCGAGACCTTCTCCCTTGGATGCCCCTTTGATGAGTCCAGCGATGTCGACAAACTCCATGGTTGTGGGAACAACTTTATCGGCCTTGATGTGCCGGGAAATGGTATCCAAGCGCGCATCAGGAACGGGAACGATACCGCTATTGGGTTCAATGGTGGTGAACGCATAATTTCCTGCTTGGGCTTTGGTGCGTGTCAAAGCACCGAAGAGGGTTGATTTTCCCGCATTTGGGAGGCCGACAAGGCCGCAGGTGAATCCCATAAAACGTTAATTCCTTTTTTTATAAGGTTGGCTCCCTCTAGCAGGGAGACCTTTGCATAACTCCGGATCCTTCGTCACCTTTGGTTCCTCGAGGATGACAAACCGGCGTTTCGTGTCATTGCGAACACAGTGAAGACGTGATGTTTCACTTAGGCTTTCGTGCCCAGAGGGTAATCTCGATTTTTTGTTTTTTTCGACTTATGCAAAGCTCCCCTCACGACGAGTGGGGAATGGCTTTAAAAAAAACAGGGACAAGAATACCAGAAAAGCATAGCCAGCGATGACTTTAAAAAACATCTGTGGGGTCATGAAACTGAGCAGGGTGAGAAAAACAACCGCTCCGACACTGCCATAGGCCCCTGCCAAGCCGGCCAGCTTCCCGGTGAGGGATTTGGATATCTGGGGAATCACCGCAAAACAGGCACCGTTACCGGCTTTTAAGAAAATGGACCCTATCACCGCAAGGGTTATGGTGCTGGCAAGTCGCCAACTGGAGTCAATCTCTCCCATTAACCAGTGGCTCACCATCCCCCCGAGGACCATGATGAAAAGAGTTCTGCGGCGGCCGAACCGGTCAGAAATCCAACCTCCCCCGGGCCGAGCCACCAGGTTCATGAAAGCATAACTGGCCCCCAGCATTCCCGCTAATCCCACAGAAAGTGAAAACGTTGTTTCCATAAACTGCGGGAACATCGAAACGACTGCCAACTCGGAACCAAATGTAAGAGAATAGACCATGCTCAATATAGCGATCTGGCTGAACAAATATTTTTCTTCTTCAGGCACAGGGTGTTGCAGTCGAGGAATGTTGACTTTCCAGCATCGCAATCCGTTCAGGAAAAAAAGCAATACCATGCCAAGAATCAGAATCGTCGCAAGAGTGTTGGAAACCAGGGTAAACGGATGCCCGGAAAGCTTCCAGATGAACAAAGACAGGGCTCCATAAATGGGTAAGAGGAGAAAGATTTGCAGGATCAGGTCCCAGCGCGAAGTGACTTCAATTACGCCATGCAGGTCGACCATGAAATCCCGGCCTTTTCCCGGAGCATCAGGGCAAAATCGATAATAAACCCCTGCCCAGATAAGACAGGAAAGCCCTGAAAGGCCAGTAGCCGCCCGCCACCCGAACTCTTCAGGAAAGAGAAGGGCAATCAGCGGAAGGGAGAACGCCGCGAACGCCGAACCGAAATTGCCCCAACCGGCGTAAATACCCTGCGCCGTTCCCATCTTTTCCGGCGGAAACCATTCGGCGATCATTTTTATACCCACCACAAATCCTCCACCGACGATCCCCATCAACAAGCGGGTGACCAACAATGTTTTGAAGTCCTGCGACAGGGCGAATGCGAAACATACCAGTGCGGAAAAGATCAATAATCCGCTGAACACTTTTTGCGGGCCGTGTTTATCGACCCAGGAACCGATAACGATCCTGGCAGGAATGGTCAAAACCACATTGCAGACCATCAAGATATCGATCTCGGCGGAAGACAGGCCCAAAGCGTGCATGATCGTGGTGTTGAATGGCGCCATGTTGAACCAGGCCACAAAGGTCAGAAAAAACGCGACCCAGGTCAGGTGCAGGGTATTCCATTGGGTTTTGCTGAAATCTAACATTTGGTTGTCTTTGTCGGAATTTGCTTGAGGGCAATAGTGGAGTTAAAAAGAGTCATGGGCGGAAGATAACGGCGAGGAAATAGTTGACTCTATGATCCGTCTATTGTCACCGGTTTATGGCTGGTTGGTCATCATTTGATGGGACTTCACCACACCGCGCTGGTCAAAAACGATGATTATATCTTTGGTGATATCGTTGCCCAGAGAGTTGTAGTAGTTATATTCATAAGTCCATATCCGGCTCCCGTTCTGGACTCCTTTTTTAAAAGGCGGTCCAAACATGGACTGAACTTCCTTATGGGTTGTTGTTCCTGTAACAATATTTTTATAAAGCGACTCATCGAAGTTTTTTCCGGCGGTGCCGCAACCGTAAGTGAAAAGTAAACCGGTCAGGAGAAGAATTTTCATGACGAAATTTGTTTTCATTTTGTAGGTGCTCATTATGATGCCACAATATTATATTTTTCCCGGTGCAGTTTTGGGTTCACCTGAAAGTTGATTTCGATATTGTTTCGCTTTTCCATTTCTTCAAGAAAACCGCTCTCTTCTTCGAATAGCATGTCGTAAATCGTTGGATGCGCTTCGATGTCGATTTTCTTTTTAGTGATATTGTTGGTTCCCCGCCGCTGGATTTCACGAATGATTTCGTAACAGATCGTTGAAGTGCCCTTGATATATCCTTTGCCCTCACAGTAATCGCAGGGATCGCAAAGGGTTTGTACCAGGCTTTCGCGTACGCGCTTGCGAGTCATTTCCACCAGCCCCAATTCGGAAATTTTAAGAATGCGGGTTCGTGAGCGGTCTGACTTCAGCGCTTGCTTGAGTGCGTTGGACACCATCTCCTTGCTTTCTTCTTTAGTCATGTCGATGAAATCGACGATGATGATACCGCCGATGTTCCGGAGGCGAAGCTGATATACGGTTTCTTTAACTGCCTCCAGATTGGTTTTCAGGATGGTGTCTTCCGGATCATTGTGGCCGACATATTTTCCGGTGTTGACATCAATGGCAACCAGGGCTTCGGTCTGGTCGATGGTAATATAGCCGCCGGATTTGAGCCAGATGGTTCGGCTCAGAGCGCGACTAATATCCATCTCAATGTCATAGTGATCGAAGATCGGCATCGGGTCTTTATACTGCTCAATTTTGTCCGACAAGTGTGGGAGATAGGTGGAGCAGAAATCTAAACATTTGATGAAATCCGACTTCGAGTCGATCACCAGCCGTTCGGTATCTTTGGTGAAAAGATCGCGGATAGACCGAAAGATCAGGTTTAGATCCTCGTAAACCAGATGCGGGGCACTTAGGTTTTCAGACTGGTTTTTTAGGTTTTCCCAAAGGCGGTGAAGAAACTTGAGGTCCGAGTCAAAATCTGCGCGCGCGGCATCTTGCCCGGCGGTTCGGACAATATAGCCTTCACTGGGGTTGCCGATTTCGGTGAGCAGTTTTTTCAGCCGTTCTTTTTCGTCTTCATCTTCAATGCGGCGGGAAACGTTGATGTGCTTGACTGTGGGCATATAGACCAGGTAGCGTCCGGGCAGGGTGATGTAATTGGTGACGCGGGCTCCTTTGGTTCCCAGCGGATTCTTGGCAACCTGCACCAGAATCTCTTGACCTTCCTGCAAAATATCCTGAATACGGATGTCATAATCGGGCCGACCAGGTTTTCCGGCAAAAAGGTCTTCTTTTTCGTCAGCCAGAGGAAGAGGGTCCAGTTCGTCTTCGAGTCCCAGCATATTGGCGACGTCGATATCTCCGACGTATAGAAAGCCGGCTTTTTCCAGCCCGATATCGACAAAGGCCACCTGCATTCCGGGGAGGATTCTGGTGACCTTGCCTCGATAAATATTTCCAACAATTCCCTTGTTGGTTTTATGTTCGATAAACAATTCCGAGACCTGATTGTTTTCCATCAAGGCAACACGAATTTCGCGCTGGTTGGAATTTATCAGTACTTCAGAAGACATAGGTTTCCTGTGTCGGATGGGCGAGTGAAAAATTATAACATGGGGGGGGGCAAACCTTGAGAAAAAATCAGACGAGGTGTGTTTATTAGTGTATTGACCTTCGCATTTCAACATTGAGAAGTAGTCCTACTGCGAAAAAATGGGTAATGAGCGAAGAGCCACCATAACTCAGGAAAGGAAGAGGAATACCGGTGATGGGAAACAGGCCGATGGTCATGCCAACGTTGAAGATGACGTAAAACGCGATGGAACTGATGAGCCCGAGAGAAAGAAAAAAACCAAACCGATCTGCGGCCCTGAATGCGATGTTTAAACCTTTCAGAATGATAAAAAGGAACAAAGATAAAAGAACGACCACACCTAAAAAACCGGTTTCCTCGGCGAAGACTGAAAAAATAAAGTCAGTATGTTTTTCCGGCAGGAAGTTGAGTCGGCTTTGGGTTCCTGCGAGCAGACCTTTTCCCCAGAACCCGCCCGACCCGATGGCGATTTTGGACTGGATAGAATGGTAGCCCGCTCCGAGCGGATCCAATTCCGGGTTGAACAGGGTTAGAAGCCGGGTTTTTTGATAGTCTTTGAGGAAGAGCCAGAGTGCCGGAGCCAGCATGAGTCCGCCGGTGAAAAGTTTTATCACGGTCATTCTTTCCATTTCGATGGCGGCAATGAAAACCATGAAAATGAAGAAAACCATCATGGTGGTGCCGAGGTCGGGCTGGACAACGATGAGTCCTCCAAGAGCCGCCGTCATCAATGTCGGGATGATCAGATCCTTCAACGTGTATTGGTTCGACATCTTTACTGATTCGAAGTATTTAGCCAGGACAATGATGAGCGACACTTTGGCGAACTCGGAAACCTGAATACTGATGGAGCCTATATGAATCCAGCGGCGCGAACCCGACACGACTACTCCATGGAGCAGTACATAAGCGAGAGCCAGTAGGGTAAAAACGTAGATGAGGTAGGCATAACGACTAAACAGGCGGTAATCCAGCGTCAGAGCGATGAGCATGGCCACCATCCCATAGCCGACCCAGTAAATTTGTTTGATATAAAGGTCACGGAAAAAAGCTTCCGGCCGAGCGTGGTTGGCACTATATATGGTCACCACGCCGAGAATGGCAACTCCCAGGCAGGTCAGGAAAAACAACCAGTTGAAATTGGAAACCAAGCGTCGATCAATCATAGGATGATTTTATCATAGCGCATTAAAAATTATGGATGTCTTCATCCATGAGACCCTGGGCACTCGGTCAGTTGACAGGGTTGACGGCTACATTTTTGTAGAAGTGTGAGGAATCAGCAAGATGTTTTTTGCAAGGCTGGCTCCATGGTTGATGGCAATGTCCTGAGTTGTCTTGAATTACTTTTGGAGGTACAAAAGAAAAATGGCAACGTAAGCCACGCAAAAGTGTAGCATGTTTTAGAATAAAATCCCGGAACCTATGATCGATTGGCGCGGGAGTGTGGAAAGTTATTTTCGAAACCATTGATAAACTGATAGGGCTGAAGACGATTTTTTCAAGGTGTGGCACCGGGATTGCGTATGCTATTAAAGAATGAGAATGATTGATGGAGTTGGAGAGATGATGAACAACCAGGACAAGGATTCCAGGCAAGAGAAGCCTCCTGAAAAGAAGGGGGAAAAAGATAGCCCAGGCAATGAAAACAAACCATCGCGCCTTGCGGAACGTAAGGGCCAGTGCCCGGCATTTCCTTTCAGGAGAAAACCGATTTAAGAGACGCTTTGCTTTTTTTGCTCGAGTATTTACCTGTGGCTTCTTTTTCCAGAAGCCTCCTCTTGAATCGAAACGTTTTCAGGCATTGCTCATAGGAAGATAAACTTTTAACCAGAAAGACCGGATTGTCCAAAATGAAAGATTGTCCTTGCGGTTCGAATTTTCCTTTCACCGATTGTTGTGGTCCGTTGATTCGGGGCACTGGTTTTCCGGATACGGCGGAGGATTTGATGCGGTCGCGTTATACGGCCTTCACCCGGCAAAACTGGGAATATCTGGTTATCACCAGTCATCCTGAAGAAAAAAAAAGAATGGCTAAACTGGGCCCGGACCTGATCCAGGATGGGGTGGTTTGGAAAAGACTGGAGATCATGGGTATCCGGGCCGGCGGTCAGGACGATTTTGAAGGGCAGGTAGATTTTGTCGCACATTATACTAAGGGGGATGTCGAACAAACCCTACGGGAATCCTCCCGTTTTTATAAAGTCAATGGCCGTTGGGTATATAGCCGTAAAGATTCCATGTTACCCCCTGTCCCGTCTTTACCCCTGAAGAAACCCAAAACCTTTGTTCGTGATGAAGCCAAAACAGGCAGAAACGATCCTTGCCCTTGTGGAAGTGGGAAAAAGCATAAAAAATGTTGTGGCTAGCCCACAGATTTGATTCGGATCAGACTGTAAAGCAGAGGCTCTTTCAGTAAAAAAACATGGGAAATCCTTCTCTCAACAATGCTTTTAGACGCACTCTCTCCCCATAATAGGAAAATTTTAAGATTGCGTTATAAATCAAGGGGTTTTTCAGGTTGCGTACTTTCTAATTGGGAGCCCATAAAGCCTTTAATTTTGATATGTTAGGAAGTTATTACCCAGTGTTTTCTACAGGTTTTACACAAATGGTGTGGAAAAGAAATTTTGCCAGCGAGGGTCCGGTTAAAACCCTTTGCGGACAAGGAAATGAGGGGCTGTGGAGAAGAAAGCCCCGTCTTATTAAGGTGGGCTCGACCGTGTTTCCTTTACACGCCCAATGCATCGGCTTGGGCGATGGAACCAAAGACTTTATCCTGATTAGTCCAAGCATATCAGGAGTAGAACGGGTGCCAAAATTCCGCTGTCGTATTCCCCTCTATATTTCAGCTTCCAGAGGGGCAAGTCATGATGTCGGTGATGTAATGTTTTTTGACAATCCGACTGTATAGAAGAAATCATGACGGGATTTTGACGCTTTTTCCCCGCTTCTACCCTAGGTACTCCTTTCAAAAACTTTTTTCAAACTAAAACTTGTGGAAAACCTTCACAGACATCCTTTGGTGTCAATGGTTTTTCGACATTGCGGGAGGCTTGCATTAACTCACTGAAAACAAAGGAATATTTTTTGTTATAACGTAAAAAAAGCTTTTTTTTTGAAAAATCAAAATATCGGATTCCTGGCACCTGAAAAACTTTCCACAAATAACTCACAATCAGGGGCCGTGAGAGAACTTGAAATACTACGCTTTAGCTTGGGGCGTGAATGAATTTTTTTGTTCCTGAAGCGTATCAATTTTTTCGTGGAGGGTCATACCCGTGTGTTTGCAAAAAAGTTTCGATATCCTGCGGGAGCGAAGCGAGAAATGATAGGTTCGAACCTGTGATCGGATGTTTCAGTTCCAGTTTATGGGCGTGCAAAGCCTGCCTCTGTATTTTGAGGTCTGTGGACTTCCCGCCATAGAGCTGGTCTCCGATTACGGGATGATGGATCGAAGCCAAATGCACCCGAATTTGATGGGTCCTGCCGGTTTTGGGCCAGACCTTGAGGTAGGACCAACTTTTACAACGGCGCACCACCTGGTATTCCGTAGAGGCTTCCCGACCGTTTGAGGCTTTGGTGGCCATCTTTTTGCGATGTATTTTATGACGGCCGATGGCGGCATGGATCGAACCCTCATCCTTTTTAACATTGCCTTTCACGATCGCCAGATATTCTTTGTGGATCTCGCGTTTCTTGAATTGTGCCGCCAGGTTTTTGTGGGCGGCTTCGGTTTTGGCCACCAGTACCAGTCCCGAAGTATCCTTATCCAGCCGGTGAACAATGCCGGGTCGCTCGACCCCACCGATCCCCGGCAGGTCTTTGCAGTGATGTAGTAATGCGTTGACCAGTGTCCCGGCAGAATATCCCGGTGCGGGGTGAACCACAATGCCTGCTGGTTTATCCAAGGCGATTAAATACTCGTCTTCAAAAACAATATTCAGCGGAATGTCTTCAGCGACAGTATCAAGAGGAACCGGGGTGGGCACTTGAACTGTGATCTGATCTCCCTCCCGGACTTTATACCCGACAGATCGAACTTCACCGTTGACCGTCACCCGACCTCCAACAATTAGTTTTTTCAATCGCGATCGGCTGATCACTGTCTGACGAGTGGATAGAAAAACATCAAGCCGTTCTCGGCTGGAGGCTGAGCCTACTTTGAATTCGTATTGTTCCATTGCTAAAGGGATGCGCCGCCGTCGACAAAAAGGGTTTCTCCGTTCACAAATGTGTTCTCCATCAGGTAGTCCAAGGCCTTGAGCAGATTCTCCAAACATCCGTGGGTCTTTGTCGGGATTTTTTTGGCGGCTTTTTCCAGATAATCAGGCGGCCCACCCTGAGGGGGGAGGATGAGTCCCGGAGCGATGCCGTTGACCCTTACCGACTTCCCCCATTCCACTGCCGCCAGTTCCGTTAAATGTTTCAAGCCCACTTTGCTGACCGAATAAGCCGCGAAGGTGGGGATGGTTTTTGCCACACGTTCGTCAATAATGTTGACGATCAAGCCTTTGTCTACCTTGCGCTTGTACTCGCGCATCAACAAATAAGGAGCCATGAGATTGAGGTTGAGGGTGTCGACTAAAGTTTTCATGCCAGTCTCCTCTACATTTTCCTGAATAAAATTGGCGGCGGAATTGACCAACAGTTCTACATCATCGAAGTCCTTGAGGATTTTGCTGATGAACGATTCGGCTTCCTCTAGGTCTCTCAAGTCTCCCGCATAGCCTCGGCATTGGACTCCTTGCGCTCGCGTCTCCTCGACCGTTGTTCCGCTGTCCGTCCCGGAACTATGGTAAAGCAGGGCGATATCAAATCCCTTGCGGGCTAGATGCAGGGCCATTGCTCGACCGATGCGAATCGCTCCCCCTGTCACAATGGCTGTCGACACTTTTGCTCCTCATAAATGGCTTGTGTTATACTTACGCGCTGATCGTCAATTTACCACAAACTGGCATTATAGAAACTGTTTTGAATCCTTTACAGATACAGATCCAGAACATTTTCAGGAAACAGGAGTGATCAAAAAAATGAGTGAGAAAAAAATCGTAAACATTGCCGTGTTGACGGTTTCCGACACCCGGACGGAAGTGGACGATAGATCAGGCCAGATTTTAGTCGATCGGATTCAGGGAACCGGGCACCATCTGGTTGAAAAGAAAATCATCAAAGATGAAAAAGACTTGCTTCAGGAGCAATTGAAAAAATGGATCGCCAGTCCCGATGTCGATGCGGTGATCGCGACAGGCGGGACAGGTGTAACAGGACGCGACATCACTCCCGAAGCGTTCGAAGAACTGTATGAAAAGCCCATTCCCGGGTTCGGCGAATTGTTCCGCATGTTGAGTTATGAAACCATCCGAACATCCAGTTTGCAGTCGCGCTGTACGGCCGGGGTTGCCAATGGTACCTTCCTGTTTGCGTTGCCGGGTTCGACCGGGGCTTGCAAGGACGGGTGGGACCAGATTCTTGTTCATCAGTTGGACAGCACTCACAAGCCGTGCAATTTGGTCGAACTGATGCCGCGCCTTCTTGAAAAATAACCACCAGGTGTGGAGCCAATAGGGTGGTGACGCTACCACGACCGCCTTCTTCTGCGGACCTAATTGCTTGTCGTCGCGAGCCGCGGCGACCCGGTTTAGTTTGTTTATTTGATAGATTAAAGCTGTTATTATTAGTGAACAGGTTTCATCCCCGACATAAACTCTAGGAGATCAAAATGAAAAAGATGTTTTTCGTGGTTCTATTGCTAGTGATGGGAATTTTATTTTCTTCTACCGCTTTTGCCCATGATGGTGAAGCTAAAGCCAGGGATATGCACGAAGAAGGCAGTGGTGGTTCCTCAATGGATATGGGCCACAAAGCCGGTGCAATGGCTCATGAACATAAAGGTGAGCATGCCGAAGGAATGGAGCATTCCAAAGAATATTATGAAAAGAAATACGGAAAATATGAGCATGAAAAACAAGGAATGCAGGAAGAAGGTAGTGGCATGAAGGAAGAAGCCATGAAAATGAAAGAAATGGAACATCAACGCATGGAAGAAGGCAGTAGAATGTAGCGGCGCCCACTGGCGTGGGTAGCAACTGCCTTTGAGCCTGTTTCAATAATTCCTTCTGATATAAGGACTAGACCTGTCCATGAAACCACAAGAAAAAGTAGAAGAACTATTTAAAAAATTGAAAAGTGCTAAAGATCAGATATTTCCAAAGAAAGGAGAGACATTAGAGGTTCCAACTGAACAAGGAGTATACATAATTTATGGCAGTAAGGGTAAGGTGCTACATGTTGGGCGCACCCTTAGCGGAAAGAATGGAATTAAGCAGCGTTTGGAAAACCATATGTCGTCTGGGCAATCCTCATTTACACGCAATTATCTTGATGGCGGTAAAGGAGAATGGTTGAGAGGACGATGCAAGTTTAGGTATATCGTGGTGCGTGACGATAGAATCAGAGCCTATCTTGAAGCTTATGCTATAGGGAGCCTATGCCCCGAACATATTGGTGTCGGGTAAGTCGCTTCCGTAATCAGTGTCTATCAGTGTTCATCGGTGGCTGGTATATTCAATCGGGTCCTTGATTCCAGCTTCTTGAAAGCCTTTCAGGCGTAGCTGGCAACTGTCGCACACACCGCATGACAATCCTCTCTCTGCCGGAGAATAACAACTGTGGGTCGTGGCATAATCCACTCCCAACTCCAATCCCTTTTGGATGATTTCTGCTTTCGTGAGTTTTATCAGTGGAGCATGGATATTAATAGGCCCTTTCCCCTCTACCCCGACTTTGGTGGCGAGGTTGGCGAGAGTTTCAAACGCCTGGATGAAATCAGGCCGGCAATCGGGGTAGCCGCTATAGTCGACAGCGTTGACCCCTATAAAAATATCATTGGCCTCTTTCACTTCCGCATAAGCCAGACAGAACGAAAGAAAAATAGTGTTCCGCGCCGGAACATAGGTGACGGGAATACTCGATGTCATTTCCTGTTGACCTTGACCGGCCGGAACATCGATGGAATCGGTCAGTGCTGAGCCGCCGAATTGGCGAAGATCGATTTTGACAATCTGATGATCGACGGCACCGAAATGTTGGGCGATGTCTTGGGCTCGGTCCAGCTCGACTTTATGCCGCTGGCCGTAGTCGAAGGTGAGGCAGAAGAGGTCAAACCCTTCTCTCCGGGCCAGGGCCAGGGTGGTGGTGGAGTCCAGCCCTCCGCTCAATAAAACAACTGATTTCATAAGGGTTTACCTGATTGTCGGCAATTAAATGGTTTTTTATTTGTTGCGATCTTATCACCTTGCGCATTCCAAGTTGTTATTATATACTGACCTGCCTAGAGTAAACCTGATAGTCCCATTAAAATAAAAGGGTTTAGCCCTATTTAAGATGTTCGATAATTTATCCGATCGCCTTGAAGCGATCTACAAAAAATTGAAGGGTCGCGGTGTCCTCAAGGAAGCCGATGTTGATGAGGCCCTGCGTGAAATTCGGGTTGCGTTGATCGAGGCGGATGTCAGCCTGCCGGTCATCAAAGATTTTATTGCCGAAGCCCGGGTGAAAGCCGCCGGTCAGGAAGTTTTGAAAAGCCTGACTCCAGGACATCAGATGGTCAAGATCGTCAACGATCACCTGACTCATTTGTTGGGTGAAGAGTTTGTTGATATTCCGGTTGCTTCGAAGCCGCCGACTATTATTTTGATGGTGGGACTTCAGGGATCGGGCAAAACCACCACGGTTGGTAAACTGGCCAAGCGGTTTAAGGAGAAAGGAAAAAACTGTCTTCTCGTTCCAGCGGATGTTTACCGACCAGCGGCGATTGAGCAGTTGCATGTTTTAGGACGGGATCTCGGCGTAGCGGTGTGTGACGCCGGGGAAGAAAAAGATCCGGTAGCGATCTGTAAAAAATCGCTGGATGAAGCCATCAACAAAATGAGTCAGGTAGTGATCATTGATACTGCGGGTCGTCAGCAGATCGATGATGCCTTGATGGAAGAATTAAAGCAGATCAAGGCAACGGTTCAGCCGCACGAAGTGTTGTTTGTCGCGGATGCAATGATGGGCCAGCAGTCTGCTGATATTGCCAGGACGTTTAATGATGCTGTTGGTATTGATGGTGTGATCTTAACTAAGATGGACGGTGATGCACGCGGTGGTGCGGCGTTTTCCATCAATAGGGTGACCGGCAAACCCATTCGCTTTATAGGAACAGGGGAGAAGCTCGACGCGTTGGAGCCGTTTCATCCCGATCGGATTGTTTCCCGCATTCTTGGCATGGGCGATGTCATGTCCCTGGTTGAAAAGGCAGAAGAAAATTTCGAGCAGGAAGAGCAGGAAAAGTTACAGAAAAAAATCAAGACCAACGCTTTCACCCTGGAAGATTTTTGCGACCAGTTGAAGCAGGTTCAGAAAATGGGGTCGATGGAGCAGTTGCTGAGCATGATCCCTGGTGCGGGAAAACTGGCGAAGGGTTTGAAAATCGATGACCGCGCTTTTGTGCGGGTGGAAGCGATCATCGGCTCGATGACACAGAGAGAACGCGAAAAACACAACATCATCAATGCCAGCAGAAAGCGCAGGATCGCTCAGGGCAGTGGTACCCGCGTGAACGATGTTAATAAACTGTTAAAGCAGTTTGCGCAGATGCAGAAGATGATGAAAAAAGTTGCCCGTGGCGGCGGCATGAACTTCGGCAGTCTAATGGGCGGACAGGGTATGCCGGGCCGGTTCTTTTAAACGAATTTTTGTTGGATGCATTAACGCGGTTTATTGAGTGCAAACATTTCGGGCCAGGCCCGAACAGCGTGACGCTGGACTATGAGTAACAGTTTTGCTTGCGCATTATTTGTTGGCAGGTTAACGCCATATATACCGGGCTAAGCCCGTAACATGGGAGAAAGTACATTGGCAGTTGTAATTCGATTGACTCGGCGAGGAGCAAAAAAGAAACCTTTTTACCGAATTGTGGCGGCGGATTCCAGGATGCCAAGAGATGGCAGATTTCTTGAGATCATGGGAACCTATGACCCTCTGAATGATAAAGAGGGTTGTAAGGTTGACGCGGATAAGGCCATGGCTTGGATCAAGAAAGGTGCCAGGCCCAGCAAAACCGTGGAGTCCCTCTTCAAAAAAGCCGGGGTTGGGGTTTAAACCCATTCATTTCGCGAAACCGCGGTTCTTACAATTGAGCGAATTGGAGCCATAAGCTCTCCTTCTCATATTGGGGCTCGTTTCCTGCGGACCAGGGGGGGTTATGAGAGATATCATGCTGATGATTGCGAAGTCGCTGATGGACAAGCTTGGTGAAGTGGACTTACAGGAAGTGGAAGGCGAAAAAACAACGGCATTGGGATTGGGAGTTGCGAAAGAAGATTTGGGAAAAGTTATCGGCAAACAGGGAAAAACCGCCAGGGCTATGCGAACCATTCTGAATGGAATGGCAACCAAATTAAAAAAACGGGCCGTGCTGGAAATTGTCGAGTGATATGGATTGGATTTCGATTGGCAGACTTGCCCGGACCCACGGCCTGAAAGGGGATTTGAAGTTTTATCCGCATGACCTGGAAGGGATCGAGTTTTTGAGCGGGCAGACCGTACGGCTGGAAAAAACGGAATTAAAGGTTCAATCGATTCGCGGGGCCAACGCCCCCTTCATCATCAAGCTGGAGGGCATTGGCGGTGTCGACGCGGCAAAACTTTTCACTGGACAGGAATTGCTAGCCAACCGCGAGGATTTTAAGCCTCTTCCAGAAGGCGAGTATTATCGCTTCGAGATTGAAGGACTTGAAGTCTTCGATGAAGAGAGTCGACCTCATGGGGTCATCGAAGATATTATCCCGACAGGCAGTAACGATGTCTATGTGGTGCGAAACGGGGATCGGGAATGGATGCTCCCCATGATTGATTCGGTGGTCAAGTCCATCGACCTGAAACAGGGGAAGCTGGTTTTTCATCGTATCGAGGGTTTGTTTGAGGACACTCCGGTTTGACATTGTCAGCATTTTCCCGGGGATGTTTGCGTTTCCTTTTGGGGACGGCATTATTCAGCGGGCCCGCAAAGAAGGGTTGCTGGATATTCGTGTTCATGATTTGCGCGACTACAGTCTGAATAAACACAAAAAAGTGGATGACACCCCCTTCGGCGGCGGGGTGGGCATGGTCATGAATGTCGAGCCGATTGCCCGTGCCATTACCGCAGTTAAAAAGGAAGTTTCCGAAACACGGACGATATTATTATCACCGGGTGGGCGGCCCTTTGACCAGGAAAAAGCCTGGGAACTTTCCAACTTATCCAGCCTGACTCTGATTTGCGGTCGTTATGAAGGCATCGATGAACGGGTGCGGATACATTATGTTGATGAAGAAATTTCCATCGGCGATTATATTTTGACTGGCGGAGAACTTCCCGCCATGGTTCTCGTTGAGGCCATATCAAGGTTGGTGCCTGGGGTGCTGGGAGACCCTGAATCGGTGGTGGAAGAATCTTTCTCCAACGATTTGTTAGAGTACCCGCAATACACTCGACCTCAGGATTATGAAGGATTCAAGGTTCCTGAGATTCTGGTCTCCGGAGACGCGAAAAAAATTTGCGACTGGCAAAAAGCGGAAGCGTTAAAAAAAACCGCGCAGGTTCGGCCCGATCTGCTCGAAAAAAATAAACGGGCTTGACACAGGTCGGCTTTGGATAAGGCAAATATTCACCTGGCACTGGTTCATTTTCCCGTCTATAACAAATCCGGGGAAGTGGTGGTGTCATCCGTCACCACCTTGGACGTGCATGATATTTCGCGCGTCTGCCGGACGTTTGGGATCGGTACTTTTTATGTAGTCACTCCCTTGAAGACTCAGCAGGATCTGGTCGAGAGGTTGGTCCGTCACTGGCTGACAGGGCATGGGGCGGAATACAATCCTACCCGAAAAGAAGCGTTGCTCAAAACCCGGGTCATAAAAAGCCTGGATGATGCGGTTGTCGAGCTGGCCGAACAGAACGGGGAAAAACCCCGTGTGGTGGTCACTGGGGCCAAGCTGGTGCCCGACAGTATAGGGTTTGAAACGTTAAAGGAACAGCTAAATGAAGATGGGTCTGTGCTTCTGGTTTTTGGTACCGGCTGGGGGCTGGAAAAAAACCTGATCGGTAATGCCGACCATGTGCTCGAACCCATCGAAGGCAATAACGGGTTCAATCATCTGCCAGTGCGAGGAGCGATAGCAATTATATTAGACCGCCTATTAGGCAGGTTTTGATAAAGAATTTTTTAACCAAAATTGAAAATCATTAATTATTTGATTATATACACCCGGGGAGAGATGTTCATGAATTTAGTAGACCGAATTGAAGCAAAAGAAATGAAGAAAGATGTTACCGATGTTCATATCGGCGACACCGTCAAGGTGCATATGCGCATCGTCGAAGGAGAGAAAGAACGTATTCAGGTCATCGAAGGCGTGGTCATCAAAATGCGTGGCGGTGGGGTTCGCAAGACCCTGACGGTCCGTAAAATTTCCTTCGGTATCGGAGTGGAGCGTATATTCCCGTTTCATTCCCCTCGAGTCGAAAAAATTGAGATCGTTCGACGGGCCAAGGTGCGTCAGGCCAAGCTGTATTATCTGCGCGAACTGCGTGGCAAAGTTGCTCGCCTGAAAGAGCTGAAGGCACCGCGACCCACGACCAAGGCAAAAAAGACCAGGACCCGGGGTAAAAAAGCCAAAGCTGCAAGAGCCGCCGCCAAAAGCCGCTAGGCGTGTGGCGGTGATATTCTTTCCCAGCAGCTTCCTGTTTCCAAGGATACAGCGTGCGACAGCTCTTGTCTGGCAAGCAAAGAGTTGTCTCAGCTTAACGAGTTTTTGCTATCTGCTTCCCCTGCCAAGGGGGGTTGACGGGGTTTGCCTTAAATTAATTGATTGACATTACCCTGATTATCGGGCACTAATAGCCTTCTTGCGAAGCCATAAAATTCAGGTTGGAGTAAGCATTACCATGCCCAGGATCAAGATCATCAACACTGAAACCAACGAAACCATTGATTTAAAGGCTGGTTACGGTGCCAACTTGAGAAAGGCCGCGCTCTATAACGATGCCGAGGTTTATAGGGGACTCAATACATTCCTAAACTGTCGCGGGCATGGCATGTGTGGCAAATGTGTGATGGAAATCGAGCCACTTGAAAACGTCAATTCACGCACCTTTTTTGAAAATCTCCACAAACTCGAAGACCACCAGAAACTCGGATGTCGCGTGAAAGTCTATGGCGACATCACTGTCAAAGCCGCCATCGCCGACTGACCCTTTCAGAATTTTGTTCCTTTCCCGGTATTTTCTAGGAAATATTATTTTGAAATAAGAATGGTCAAGCCAAATATTGATATATTTGAAAAAAGCAAAACAAAGTTGTTAGAGCCGCGCTACGGCACAGACGAATACATCGGCATTGCTACCCACTCCGGCGACCGCATTGCGCAAATGGTCATCGTGCCACAGTGACGGGGTCGGGGTTCAATGTGCTTAAGCTATTCCAACAAAGCAACCGTGCGGATAGCGGGTTTGGGTTTACTGGACAACCATAAAACCCACGCTGAGTTTTCGTGCTCACAGTTCGGTCGGGTGCTTTATAATATTTTCTGATATTGTTCTGATATTGATTGATAAACTGCCACGGAAATCTGAAATGTCAAAAACACGAACCATACGTTTGGGCGATAGTGCTTTTGTCGAGAACGAAGCAGTTTTTTTGCCGGTGGATGTTGATGGCGAGAGAGAATCTTTGCAGGAACAGGGGCAGCAAACGGGGGGGAAAAATTTCCCGAGTTCGGATGCGCTCCACCCGGGTGATGTGGAGCATGGGATTGTCCAAAGAATCACCCAGACCTCTGAGCAAACCCAAGCCCGATTGAGTCAACATTTCGACGGCTTTCGTCAGCGTTTGTTGCCGATTGTGCAAACCTGGAACGCGACCGCATCAACACACAAGATTCAGGCAATGACTAATCAATTAGAAAATGCCCTGAACCACCTACTCCATCAGTTTAAAGATAAATCTGCGGTTCTAGGCCCACGATGGCGACACGCACAGGATGAACATAAAAATTTTCGTGAAAGAAACCGATTGGTTCGTCCCGCTGACTACTCTTCGTTAGGGAAGGTTATTTTTTGTTTGTGCATTTTGTGCATAATAGAGTCGATTTTGAACGCCTCTTTGCTCTGGGAACTTACCGGCTTTCTACTGGCACTTGGCCAGACGTTACTTATCACCTCAGTCAACGTATTGATTGGGGCAAGTATGATGGGTTTATGTTTGCGTTATAAAAATCATGTTTCACCAAATGTTCGATGGCGGGCCTGGATTTGTATTCCCGTGATTTTGGCGGTTTTGGTATTCAATGTCGGCGTTGGGCATTATCGTGATGCGATTGTTGAAGCCCAAGTGCAAGCGGAGCAATTTCTGGCAAAGTCGGACTGGGACAACAGCACCGAGCCCGTTGGCCTTGGCTTTGGTGATTACACGCAAAAGGCGATGGAAAACATCATGGATTCGTTTTTGGGTATTGATTCGATACTTTCCGCTTTGTTGATTATAGGCGGCCTTGGTTTCTTTGGTTTCGCCGCCTATAAGTGGTATTCGATGTGGGATGCCTATCCAGGTTACCGAAAGTGCGATATTGCCTTAATAAAGGTGCATCAGGATTATACAAATTTAGTGAGCACCACGCGTAACCATCTGGAAAGAAAAAATGACGATGCCTTAAAACAAGTTGCGGACGAAAGAACCAAAGTCACAAATATGCAGGAGCAATACAACGAACTGATTAACCGCGCTGAGACTTTGCGACAAAGTTATGCCAATTGGTGCGTAGTGTTGGGACAAACACAAACTACGCTATTGGAGATATATCGGAGTGCCAACCGACAAGCTCGAAGCGAGCCCGCTCCTGAATATTTCAACGACACAATTCCCATTGATGACAGGCTTATCGAGCCGCCGAATTTTGAGCCGCTGGAACTTGGGGATGTGAATGCCGTGGTCGATGAGGTAAGATTGGCAGAAGGAGAAATAAAAAGAATCGCCGATAAAATAAGGAAAGAATTTAACATACTTGCGAATAGACAGAACCAGACGGACACCCCGATTGCATCGCCATGATTACATCCAAAAAACGGTGGATAACCCATACCATGACTCTGGTCATTTGTTTCTTGTATATGGGAGTTTGTGCGGCTGAAAAATTGAATTTGAAAACTCTTTGTCCGGTAAGCGGAAACAAGGGACAGGTGATTTTATTGATTGACACTACCGACCCGTTAACTGCGGTTGCGCAAGAGCGCCTGAAGGAACTTATCAAGGGGTTTACCGATGCTGACAACGAGTATTATTTACAGCGTGCGCACGAACTTATCGTCTATCATCTGTCCCCTGAAGTTACGAATGTGAACAAGCCAGTTTCGCGGGTTTGTAACCCTGGTAACCCGAAAGATCGAACTCGGATGGATGACCTGTTGAACAGTAGCACCGAGGCCAAGCGAAGGTGGCAGGCTTTTGTGCGAAGGTTGCAGGCACTAACTCGTCGGATTCATGAACAAGTTTTAGGACCAAAATCGCCATTGCTCGAAAGCATTGCGGTAGTGACTGCCCGCCACATCCCCACCCTCGGCGTAGGGCAGAAACGCAAGCCAGTACGCCTGCTCTTATTCTCCGACATGCTACAAAACTCCGCCCGCTTGTCGCACTATAAATCACTGCCGGAAATGAAAAAATTTAAATCCCTAGTCGGCTATTCCGAAATGGACAGTGATCTTTCCGGTGTGGATGTCTGGCTTTTCTATGTGCGCCGAACTGATTTGGAAAGTGTGCAAACTCCGCAACATTATTACTGGTGGACGCAAGCGATAGAGTTGTTTGGCGGTCAGGTGCAGAAGCAAATTCCCTTGTGAATGATATTGTAAAAGATTTCAATAAAAATTCATTTTTATTCCTGCTGATAGCCGGGTCGGTAGTGTTGTGCGTGGTGCGCGCATTGCTCGAAAATTCATTGGTCGGCTCATTTCTGGCAGCGGGTGCCTGCGCGTCTTTCTTAATTTGGTATTTCTTCATGGTCAAACAAGATACCGAAAAAATGCACAACCCGGATAATTGTTACTACTTGGGACTGTTGTTCACTCTCGTTTCATTGATTTATTCCCTGATTACTTTGTTTTTGTTGAATAGTGGTGCGGATGATGTGGCGAGGCGGACTCATAACTTAATTGGAAGTTTCGGAATTGCATTATTCTCTACTTTTTTGGGTATTTTGCTCAGGATTTTGTTATTACAGTCGTCTGCTGTTGGCACAGTCGTGGGAAGTCGAAAATTTAAATTATCTGAATGGCAGGATGAGTTACGGACACAAGCACATGCAGATTTGAACGAAGCTGCTTTCAGATTGCGCCATGAATTGACGCAAACCATTGCGGACATGAATATCTTTCGAATAGCGGTCATTCAGGCGGCTAACGAAACTACTCAACATGTGAACAAAACGCGTGACGCAATGACTGATCAAGTGGAACAGGTTACCGAAAAACAAGCCGAGATACTTTCAACACTGTCTGCGGCGGTGGTTGCCAAACTTGCCGAGACTGTTGATAGAATCACCGCCTCCGTTAATACTCTAAAAAGGCCATTAGATGCTCTGGCCGCCGCGCAGACTGAGCAGGCACGGAAAATTCATGCCACAACGGAAAAAGTCACCGATGGCGGAGAAAAGTTGGCGGCTTCCATCCAATCTGTTCTAGAACCATTGCAAGACATCATCGGCAACTTGCAATCAACCAATCAAGGTATCCAAACAATTTCCCTCAACTATGAGGCCCTCAATTCCAGCCTTCAACAATCAGTAAAATTCTTTGGCGGAATCAGAACTGAAACGGAACAGTCGGCGAATGCCCTGACTGCTGCGACCGAAGATTTTTCGCGTTCTCTTACCAAAGTCACGCCGCAATATACTCGGCAGTTTGCAGAATTGGTAACCAAATTGCGAGAAGAGTCGGAGCAATGGCAGTTAATGACAACAAAAGTCAGAACATCGCTGGTACAAGCAGTGGAAAAACTGACCGACGACGCCATCAACAGTAGTCCGTAACAATGGCGGAATTCGAGTCTACCACCTATCGGCGGGGGTTGACCCTTGGTTTGACGATGGCTGAAATCTTTTTGCTGGTATTGTTTCTTTTGTTGTTGACATTTCTGCCTTTACACCACGAATACGAACAGACCAAAGAGACGCTTACGGATGTGAAAGAAGAGTTGAAAGAAATAGCCGCTAAGCATGAAGATCGCGCATCGCTCCCTGAAGAAATACAAATACTTAAGCGTAAAAATACCGAGCTGGAAAAAACTATTGCCGAGATTGAAAAACAAAATACTATCACAAAAGATCTTCTGGAAGAAAGCAAGGAAAAGCAAGGAATCGCGGAACAATCTCTTGAAAATGAACGAAAAGAATTGCCAGATGATGTGCGAAAACTTGTGGAACAGATCGATCAATTAAAAAGTGATATGACTACCATCGAAGAAGAAAATGCAGATCTTCGTAAGAAGTTAAACGGCGTAGACAAAGGAGTAGACCCACCCTGTTGGTATGAGGTGGTGACCAGAAAAGAGAAGCGGCACGAGAAACCACATTACCTGCTGGATGTGGCAGTGCACGATGAACACCTGCGTGTCAGGGTGAACAAAAGTATGCCGTTACCGGGTTACGCTATTGATGAGAATGATCAATCAGCATCAACAAGTTACGCGGAAGAATATGCAAAGCTCCCGCTCACATCTTTGGCGGCGGTAAAAGAAAAACAATTTTCACTGGAAGAATTTCAGGCAATTGCCGAACCGATAAAACAGATGGGGAAAACCGGACAGATACGTAAATATGAATGCGTGTTCTACGCCAAGATTTGGGATCACACATCGACAACAGCAAAGAAAATCTGGCAACAATCGCGTGCAGAAATCGAGGATTTCTTTTACCCTTTCTTAGTAGAAAATGATCCGTGGGAATGAAGCGATGCAGTGGATAGCAAAAACAAAAGACAAAAACTCTGGTAGTCTGAATAGGGCACTGGCGAGATTGGAAAGGGCGGTTAGATTAAAAATATGGAAAATCAAAACAAAAAGATTTCGTCGGACCATTATCAAAATTTTTAAAGCCTTCCATTGGAGGCAAAGGCTAGGTTGATTGTATCCAAACGTGATCATTGATTTTCCCATCATACAGCAATCGTAGCAGGTTGACGCGTGTTTAGGTATATTCTATTTTTTTTATATCTTTAGAACGATGAGCAGTGGCAGAAGCGTCAGACCGACCGCGCCGACGAAGGCATGGACCATCACGTCCCATCGCTTGCTGAACGGGACAACTGTGATACAGTAAAGACAGATCAAATAATCCAGCAGGCTGTTGTTATCGTGGGTCTGGTTCATCAGCAGGTAATAGCCTAGACAAAACGCAATGGTATAAAACAAGAGCCTGTGTATTTTCAGGCTCTGGACAGTCTTCTTCCTGAATGCCATGAACAACCCCAGAAAGATATTGAGGATATAAAATCCAATCGCGGCCACTACCCAGATAAGCGAAGGCGACGATGTTATTTTCGGGATGAGGAGGGATTCCATAAAACAGGATGTTTCATAAAAAGTTGTACATCAAAGTCCTCTTCTGCTGAGGGAGAAGAAAATCTTAACATGGACCTGAATTTAAAAAATCGAAAAGTGATCGTCACTGGGGCCGGTGATGGTATCGGTAGAGCTCTTGCCTTGGCCTTTGCCAGGGAAGGCGCAAAGGTTGCCGTCTGCGCGCGAAATCAGGGCCGTTTGGATTCCTTGTCTGATGAAATTGAGGGTACCGGCCATCTTTTTTTCTCCACCGATCTCGGCAAGGCGGAAGGCGTTGAAGCCTTTCATAAAAATACGGTGAAACTACTAGGCCAAGTCGATGTGCTGGTCAATAATGTTGGAGCAATTTTAAAGCTGGCTGATTTTTTTGAACTGACCGATCAGGACTGGGAGAATTCGTTTCAGATCAACCTGATGTCTGCTGTTCGACTGAGTCGGCACTGTATTCCGTCGCTGAAAAAATCCGCTTGTGCCAGGATCATTAATATTTCATCCATTGCGGCGGCTGGGCCGCAGGAAGTTTTTCCTCACTACAGTGCTATGAAAGCAGGGCTTTCCAACTTAACGGTTTCTTTAGCCCAAACTCTTGCTCCGGACAAGATTCTGGTCAACTCTATTTGCCCCGGCCCGGTGTGGAGTAAATCGTGGGAAGACGAAGCCCGTGCGCAAAGTAACGAATCTGATTTGGAACAGGCAAAAAAAGAAATCGTGGAGCAAACTAAAAAAACTATTCCTTTAAAACGAATGGGCACGTCGGAAGATTTAACAGGACTGGCTCTGTTCCTGGCTTCCGATCAAGCCGGATGGATCACAGCCGCAAACTTTAACGTTGATGGCGGAATCACCCGGAATCCTTTTTAGCTTATTATGTCCATCAATCCTCAAATTTTCCGCGAATATGATATCCGCGGTGTGGTCGGCAAAGACCTCACCCCAGAAACCGTTCAACAAATCGGGCAGGCCATCGGCACCTATATGAAACGCCAAGGCGGAAAATCGCTTGTGGTTGGATGGGATGTTCGCTTCAGTTCGGTAGAATTTCGCGATATTCTATCCCAAGCTATAAACTCCACTGGATGTGATGTTGTGGATATCGGAATGGTCCCCACCCCCGTTTCCTACTTTGCCCTTCATCATCTTAAAGCCGATGGCGGTGTGATGATCACTGGAAGCCACAATCCACCGGAGTTCAATGGATTCAAAATCAGCCAGGGTCAACATAGTCTGTATGGGAAAAAGATTCAGGAATTGAAATATCTAATCGATTCCAAAGATTTTGAAACAGGCTCGGGAAAGATCAAGCAGACAAATGTTCTGGAATCTTATATGGAGAATATTTGCTCTATCATAAAGATACCCGGAAAAGTGAAAGTTGTGGTCGATGGTGGAAACGGGTGTTTTGGTATTGTCGGTCCGCGACTCTTACGAAAACTTGGACTGGAACCCATAGAAATTTTTTGTGAACCGGATGGCGCATTCCCGAACCATCACCCCGACCCCACGATGGAGGAAAACCTGAAAGGGTTGATGGAAAAAGTCCGCGCCGAAAATGCGGAACTGGGTATCGGGTTTGACGGAGATGCCGACCGTATCGGCCTGGTCGATGAGAAAGGCAATATTCTTTGGGGAGACCAGCTGCTGACCATTTTCGCACGGGACATTTTATCGAGAAACCCCGGTGCCACCATTGTGGGTGAAGTCAAATGTTCCCAGAACCTGTATCAGGATATTGAAAAACACGGCGGGATTCCGGTCATGGCACCGGCAGGACATTCCTTGATCAAAAAGAAAATGAATGAAACCGGTGCGCTTCTGGCCGGAGAAATGAGCGGCCATGTTTGTTTCGCTGACAATTATTTCGGATTCGATGACGCGGTGTTTGCCGCTGGCCGCATATTACAAATTGTGGCGCAGTCCAGCATGAAGGTTTCTGAAATGCTTGCGGACCTTCCTAAAACAGCCTGCACACCGGAAATTCGAATCGATTGCCCCGATGACAGGAAGTTTAAAATCGTCCGCGAGTTGACGGAAATTTTTAGGAATCAATACAAAGTCATTGACATTGATGGAGTGCGGGTCAACTTTGGCGATGGCTGGGCTTTGATTCGTGCCTCCAACACCCAGCCAGCACTGGTATTGAGGTTTGAGGCTGAAACCCCGGCCCGCCTTCAAGAACTGGTTGGCATCATAAAAAAACAAATGGATCAATACCAACCCGTTGTCCAGTTTGATTACTGCTAGCCGCAGGGGCAACCGGACAAAGGCTGGTCGAGCCGAAAAAAATGGTCGATCGCCAATAACACGACCGATTTATGCAAACCCCCTGTATCCCCCCTTATTATAGGGGGATATCATTGCTGAACCTCTCTGGTCATCGGCACAAACACCACACCGGTGATGAACCGCTTTCTCAGCCTTCCGTCTTCTTCTGTGGCGATCCTGTTTTCCTCAGAGGAAGCACCATCCTGCCGCCAACTTTCAAATAGTCAATCAGAAGTCGGGGTGTTTTGGGTGCCGCCGCGGTGATGAGAATTGCGTCAAAAGGGGATTTTCCCGGCCATCCCCGGTAACCGTCGCCGTGCTTGACGGTCACATTTTTATAGTCTGGCCTTTTCAGTCTGCTGTCTGCGGTGCGGCAAGTGATTCGACAATCTCGATGGTATGATATGACCTGATTCACGACTTCCGCCAGCACTGTTGCCTAATAAGCCGAGCCAGTGCCGATTTCCAAAATGCGGTCATCGCCCTTCAATATTGCACTCTGAGTCATCAGCGCAACAATATAAGGCTACGAAATAACCTGGTTTTTTTATTTTATGGGAAGAGTAAAACCGGAATAAGCCAAGCTTAAAAAATCAGGCTCGACAAACAGTTGGTGGGGTACCTTTAGCAGGGCCTGCAAAACAGCCGCATCGCGGATGCCGTGACGCTTGACCTGATCTTTGACCATCCCTTTTCGATCAAGCTCAGAGCCTACGGAAAAGACGGCTTTAGAGATGAAGAATATCGGACAGAGGACCCGTAACCAAGGCAGGGGAAAATGCCTTAAAAAATGAGGCCGTTTTCCTTGAGCCAATCATTGGTATCAAACTTTTCGTTGGCAAACTCCTGGAATTCGATTTCTTTTTTAGAAAGTTCCTGTCCATCGATAAACTGCGGCTTTTGCGAAGTCCCCTTACTCTTGCGCTTCTTTGGCGCGGGCCGCTCCTCCCTGAGTTCTTCTTCAACTTCCAATTCCAGCGAGTCGGTCAACACTTCCATCTTAAGGACCAATACCATAAAACTCTTTGGGCAGATATTGTCATTTTTCTGAATTTCAGAAACGATCTTTTTAACTTTGGGTGATGTCATGACCGCTTCAGTGATTGCCTTGGACAATTTTTCAAAACTTCGTTCACTCCCATCAGAATCACTCACAAAATCCCCCTTTCAGTTTCCTTATAAAAATTTTCGATCAAAAAGAATATTTTGTTTCTTTCATCCGACCTTAAACCTCCCTCACCACCTTGTCAAGCCGGGATGCCTCAAGAGCAAAATGCAATAGGCCCTTCAGCTTTCAAATAGTCCTTGGCGGCGGGAAAAAAACTTCTGCTCAATACAGAGGCACCGAAGAGTCAACTTTCTCCGACCACTCGTTGATGCCACCCCGCATACTTTTGAGGTTGCGGAATCCCATTTCCTCCAATGCTTTTAGTGCTTTCATCGAACGGACTCCAGCCTTGCAGTGAAGCACAATGTCGTCATCCAGATTCAACCCATTCAACCGGGCAGGATCTTTGGCCTCAATAGTGCCTAGTGGAATCAAGGTGGCCCCTTCAATTTTGCAGATGTCGTATTCGGACGGTTCCCGAACATCGATCAGCTTGAAGGCGTGCTTCCTGTCCAGCATTTGTTTGACCTGCTCCACAGTAATTTCCTTTTCCAGGTCGGCGACCGACTCTTCAACCGGCAGAATGCCACAAAACTGCTCATAGTCGATCAACTCTGTTATGGTCGGGTTATCGCCACAGATGGGACAGGATGGATCCTTACGCAATTTCATTTCCTTGAACTTCATCGACAAGGCATCAAATAGCAAAAGTCGTCCTACCAGCGATTCACCTACACCCAGCACCAGCTTGATCACCTCGTTAGCCTGAAGCAATCCAACAATGCCAGGCAGAATTCCGAGCACACCACCCTCGGCGCAACTGGGAACCAGTCCCGGTGGAGGCGGTTCCGGATACAAACAACGGTAGCACGGGCCCACTCGGGAATCGAACACCGAAGCCTGACCTTCAAAGCGCAGGATGCATCCATATATATAAGGTTTCTGCAATAACACGCAGGCATCGCTGGCCAGATAGCGGGTGGGAAAGTTGTCCGTGCCATCGACGATGATGTCGTAGTCGGCAAAAATCTCCATCACATTTTCTGAAGACAAGCGCATGTTATAGGTAGTGACATTGATGCTGGAGTTGAGATCGGCAATACGAGCTTTGGCCGAATCGACTTTCAGTTTTCCAACTGTCGATTCTCCATGCGCCACCTGCCTTTGCAGGTTACTAAAATCGACCACGTCAAAATCGATCATGCCCAGGTTTCCCACCCCTGCCGCTGCGAGATACAAAGCCAGCGGTGAACCCAGCCCGCCGGTGCCAATCAAAAGCACCTTGGAATTACAGATTTTTTCCTGTCCCTCAACCCCCACCTCCGGCAAGAGCAGGTGCCGACTGTAACGATTGATCTGATCCTGTGTCAAAGCCATAATATTCGATCCTGTAAAAAACGATCAAAAATCCCTCTAGTATTGATTAGATTCAATTCTACCAGAAAAGATTCTCCTGACAACACTAACAGAATAAAGGCTTACTTGTCTCTCTGGCATTCATGAAAAACCTGTTCAAATCCGGAGATAGAACCTTCTATGACCGAATCGGGCAGGCAATAGGAAATGCGGAAATATCCTGGCAGGCCAAATCCTCTGCTTGGCACCACCAGTACTTTTTTCTCAGCCAGCTTTTTGACAAAATTCACCTCATTTTCCAGTGGAGATTTTGGAAAAAAATAAAACGCTCCCTGGGGTTTCACCACCTGATAACCAATCCGGGTCAATTCCTTATATAGGTAATCACGCTTTCTGCGATATTGCTCCACATCCACCGTCACTCCCTGCATCTGCTTCACTACACGCTGGATGAGCGCTGGGGCGTTGACGAATCCTAACACTCGGTTGCAGAAGATCAGCCCTGCCATGAGGGGTTTGGCAGACTCGCATTTTGGATGCACCGCCACAAAACCAATGCGTTCTCCAGGTAACGCAATGTCCTTCGAATACGAGGTGATGTAAATACTGTTCTCGTAAAACTCCATGATGTTCGGTGCTTCCACCCCATCAAAGGTAATTTTCTTATATGGATCGTCTGAGATTAGATAAACAGCTTTGCCGAGCCCGTCCGAATGCGCTTTTAAAATGTTCGCCAACTCCCGCAACTCCTGACGCGAATAAACCACCCCGGTTGGGTTATTCGGGGAGTTGATGATGATAGCTCTGGTTTTTTTGTTGAGTGCGTTTTTTAAAGCTGAAAAATCTAGTCGAAAATTTTCCAGTGTCGAAACCGCCACTACCTTGCCACCGTGGTTGTCAACATAAAATAAATATTCCACAAAATAAGGCGTGAAAATGATGACCTCATCACCCGGATCAAGCAGTGTTTTTAAAGTGATGTTGAGTCCGCCCGCCGCGCCGCACACCATAACCAAATCGTTGGACGAAAGCTCTGCTTTACATTCAGGAGACAGGAACTTGGCAATCGCCGCACGCACATCGGCGAACCCCGCATTGGGCATATAGCGGTGCAAGCCAGGCGACTCGTCCCGCGCGGTTTCTATCAAGGCTTTTCTGACTTGGTCTGGCGGTTCGATCACCGGGTTGCCCAGCGACAGATCGAACACGTTCTCATAACCAAATTCCTTTTTTAGACGAATGCCTTCCTCAAACATTTTACGAATCCATGAAGACTTTTCTATAAATCCAGTGACTTTTTGCGATATCGCCATGTTAAAACTCCACTATAAAAACTCACGCAAGACAACGTCTTTTACCCCGTCGAATTTCCAAACCCATCCATAGCATATTACCCATATAGGATCAACGCCGGCCCGTGTTATATTGAGATTGAACCATTTGGTTAACATCCTTCTTTCTCATGCACATTCCAATCATTCAATTTATTGATGTTTGTAAGTTTTACCAGAGCGGATCGCAGTCAGTGGCCGCGCTGAAAGCAGTAAACCTGAGCCTCAACGCCGGAGACTTTGTTACCATCATGGGGCCGAGCGGGGGAGGAAAAACCACCTTGCTCAACCTTCTGGCAGGTCTTGACCTGCCCGACACAGGACAAATCATCCTTAACGATCGCAAGGTGTCTGATTTTTCTGATCATGAACTAACTCTGCTACGCCGGAAGGAGATCGGTTTTGTGTTCCAGTTTTTCAACCTCATGCCTACTCTCACGGTAATGGAAAATGTGGAGCTGCCACTTCTGCTGGCACATTCATCCCGGACCGATGGCGGACGTATTAAAGTCCTGCTCGACTATGTAGGGCTTTGGCATCGGGCCAACTCTTTTCCCGCCGAGCTTTCGGGAGGTGAAATGCAACGCGTCGCCATCGCCCGCGCCCTAGTGCACCAACCTGCTATTCTGCTTTCCGACGAACCTACCGGCAACCTTGACTCGGAAAACGGATCGAAAATTATCGATCTCATGAGACAGGCCTCGACCGATTTTAAAACGACGGTGGTCATGGCCACCCACAACCCACAGGTCGCTGCCATCGGTAACCGCCATTTCGAAATTCGCGACGGCAAACTGACCGATAAAACACCGTGAGCTTTCTGCTTTATTTTAAAGACCTGTTCACCGCGCTCATCCTGCGCCCTTTAGCGCGTGACCCGTTTCGCACTGCCATCACAATCCTCGGCGTGGCAATCGGGGTCGCCGTATTTCTCAGTATCCGTCTGGCCAATCAGCAAACCATGATGTCGTTCACCGAAAGCGTGGACCTGGTATTAGGCAAAGCTGACGCGGTAATACGGTTTGAAGGTATAGACTTTAATGAATCGATCTTCGAAAAACTCTACGCTCTCCGGAAGGAGATCAAAGCTTATCCGGTAATTGAGGGGTATGGCATCGAATCCACCAGTGGTGAGGTGGTGGAAATTATCGGTACCGATCTTTTGCAGGACAACGGCATCCGCGATTTTTCCATCAAGACCGTGAAAGAAGACCTGAAAGGATTAATCCAACTCATAACGGATCCGGCTGGAATCATCCTTCCTGAAAAATTTGTGCCGGGCACCCGTTTTGTCCCTGGTGACACCATCGAGTTTCTGATACAGGGAAAAGTAAAAACCCTCAACGTCAACGCGATATTGGAGGATCAGGGAATCGCTAAAGCCTTGAACGGCAATTTCGCCCTGATGGATATCGCGGCGGCGCAAAACGTGTTTGACAAGATAGGCCGACTGGACCGTATTGATATCCAGTTTCTAGACTCTGCCAGCTTCGAATCCATGCATGAAAAAATCGCTTCCCTGCTCCCCGGACATATGAAAGTAGAGCTCCCGCAACGCAAAAACCGTCAAGTCGAAAAAATGTTGCAGGCTTTTCAATACAACCTTACGGCCTTGAGTTTCGTTGCCTTATTGGTTGCCCTTTACCTGATCTATAACATGACTGCCCTTTCAGTGGTCCGTCGAAGGGTAGAGATTGGCACCTTGCGAGCAATCGGTGCCACTCCTACTTTGATCGCCCTGATTTTTTTTCTGGAAGCCGGGGTCATTGGTGCCATCGGATCGGTGCTGGGAATTGGATTGGGATATTATTTCGCGCAGTTTTCTCTCGATGCCGTTTCCATCACCGTCAACAATCTTTACGCACCGAGTTACGTCACGGAAGTGGATTTCCAATGGAGCAAAATGGGTCCTTATTTTGTTTTGGGCGTGACGCTCAGCTTTATATCTGCCCTTATCCCTGCTTGGGACGCGGCGACTACTCCTCCTACCTCGGTCATGCGGCGAGGCAGTTATGACCTGAAACTGTTTCGTGGAAGTCGCAGACTGAACGTGACCGCCCTGATGGTTGTCCTGCTTGCAGCACTTTGTGCGCAACTGCCGCCGATCAACCACTTCCCTTATTTTGGGTTCTTCTCAGTATTCTTAATCATTCTCAGTCTTTCCTTATTGTCCCCTGCGGTTTTGTTGTGGACCCGCGATCGACTGCCTTTCTTTTTCAAAAGCTGGTTTGGTGGAGAAGGCCTGCTAGCCTGCATGAACCTGTCACAAAATGTCGGGCGCAACGCCCTTGCTGTCTCGTCGCTGGCCATCGCCTTCATGATGGTCATCAGTATGTCTATCATGGTGCACAGTTTTCGCCAGACCGTGATCGTGTGGATCAATCAAACATTGCAAGCCGACCTGTTTGTGCGCGTAGCCGGAGGACGCGATATCGACTACCAGCATACCCTGCCCTCCGAATCTGTTGAGAAATTGAAATCCTTTAAAGGCATTGCCGCGGTCGATCAATTCCGTGCCTTCGATATCACCTATAACGATCTTCCTGCAGTATTGGCCGCCGGTGATTTTTCCGTGCTCTCTCAGTACGGCAATCTGATGATCAAATCCGGCCCGTCTGCCCAAGAGCTCGACCGTGTCATGGTCGGCCAGAACCGAGCCATAGTTTCTGAAGCGTTTTCTCTCAAGCATGAGACGAATGTTGGAGATAGTATAGAGCTACAGACTCTCGATGGCCCAGCCAAAATAGAAGTCGCCGCTATTTATCTCGATTATTCCCGTGAGCGCGGTTACATCATTCTCGATCGCACCACATTTTTAAATTATTACGGGGAGACGGCAATCAATAGCTTTGTTATTTATCTTGAGGAAAAAGCCCGACTGGAGTCGGCACGGAAAGAAATCCTCGAAACTTTAAAAGACCATCGGCTCATAATCCGTTCCAATGCTGAATTGAAACATCAGGTCATCGAAGTGTTCGATAAAACTTTCGCCATCACCTACTCGCTGGAAATCATTGCCATACTTGTGGCGTTGCTAGGATTGTTCAATACCTTGGTTTCGCTGATTCTCGAACGCAAACGGGAAATAGGAATTCTCAGGTTCCTCGGCGCGTTCACCGGGCAAATCAAACGTATGGTGTTGATCGAAGCGGGAATACTAGGACTGATCGGTTCGGCAATGGGTCTCGTCGCGGGAGTGGTTGTTTCCTATATCCTGATCTTCGTGATCAATAAGCAATCCTTCGGTTGGGCCATTCAGGTGCATTTCCCTGCCCTGTTCATTCTGGTCATGATAACCACGTTCTGGGGAATTTCTTTGCTGTCTGGGCTTTATCCTGCCAAATTGGCAGAAGAGCTCAATCCCAAAGAAGCCGTGCGAGTCGAATAATCGGCGACGCCGATAGAAATCGGGCGGTGACGCTGACGCGGTCGCCAAAGACGTGGGGCTATAATATTCCTCCAAAGCTTAAATATCACAAATCGGCGGATAGTCGAATGTCCACAAGTTTAATCTCTAATTTTTCCCTGCCATTCCAGGTATTGAGATTGAGCTCATAGACAATATCAAAAAGTTCCGTGGCAACATCGACCGATGCGAATATATCTGCAAATCCAAAGCCCACGCCTGCTATCCGACCTCTGCTTTGACTGGCGCGAAACCGGACATGACTTTTTTCCTTACCGATCGATTTCACTTCCTGAAGTTTCACGGCTTTTGACATAAAACAGGGAACCGGGTTTTCAGCACCAAACGGTTCGAGCGAAACCATCCGGTTGTAAAGAGGGTCAATTTCTTCCAAGTCCAGCACCACATCCACCCGCACTTCGGGAATCAGGTCTTCTTCGCTTAAATACTGGCGCCCCACCTCATTCATGGTGTTACGGAACGCTTCGATTTGATCCTCTTTAATGGTGAGTCCGGCGGCGTAGGCATGGCCACCAAATTGAACAAGATGCTCGGTGCAATCGGTAAAAGCTTTGAATAGATTAAAGCGGGAGATACTGCGTCCGGACCCTTTCCCCTGTCCGGCTTCCAAAGCGATGAGAACCGTGGGCCGGTGATATTTGTCGACCAGACGGGAAGCGGCAATGCCGATCACTCCCGGATGGAAAATTTCTGATGCCAGCACAATCACCCGATCTTTTTGAATATCGACTTTGTTACGAAAAAGCGATTCTGCTTCCGCTACGGTTTCTTCCTGAATTTCTTTTCTCTCTGTATTAGTGAGTTCCAGCTCCCGCGCCAGAGCCTTGGCTTCCTTTAAGTCTGTGGAGGTCAGCAAGTGCAGGCCGCTATCGGCCCGGCCCAGCCTGCCAGCGGCGTTTAGCCGGGGACCGAGACCGAATCCGACCGAGCGTGCATCGACACTCCCCACAATGCCTGCGGTTTCTTTTAAAGCGACCAGCCCGGGCTTTGCGGTAGTGGACAACATTTTGAGTCCATGCAAGGTCAGAATACGGTTCTCTCCGGTCAACGGCGCAACATCGGCAATGGTACCCAGAGCAAATAGATCCAAATGCCGTTTCAAATTGGGCAGTCGTTCCTTGGGCCAGCCCGCCGAATGCAATCCGTTACGCACCGCAATGGCCATTTTGAAGGTCAGACCCACTCCGCTTAAAAAGCGATAAGGATAATCGCAGTCAGCGCGATGCGGATTGAGCACCGCGATGGCTGCGGGCAACCCTTCCTCGCCTACCTGATGGTGGTCGGTAACAATAACATCCAGTCCGATTTCATTCGCCAGCGCGACCTCTTTTACCCCAGTGATGCCGCAATCGGCGGTGATCATCAGCTTTGCGCCGTCCTCGCGTATTTTGCGAACCGCGTCGCAGTTGAGTCCATAACCCTCCGATTGGCGTTCGGGCAAATAAGCCTTGACCGGACAATTCAGGTCGCGAAAAAAATGCGTGAGAAAAGCAGCGGAGGTTACCCCATCAACATCGTAATCACAGAAAACAGTGATGGCCTCTTTTTGCTGCAAGGCCTTAATCACCCTTTCAACAGCTTGTTGCATGCCGGTCATCAAAAACGGATCGTGTAGGTGGGTGAAATCTTCTTCCATAAAGCCCTTGGCAGATTCTTCCGACGTCACACTGCGGTTAACAAGAAGCACCGCCACCGCCGTGGGGAGTTGAAGCCCACGCTCCAACAGAGACACTGTTTTCACAGGTGGTTCGGCCAGACACCATTTTTTATTTGATAAAGAAAGCATATTGAGGTATTCCGCCACTCGGCGTGGGGTCAACGCGCAAGAACCCGTTAAGCTGAAAGGAGCCGTTGTTAGCGGAGGTGCTCCGCCACTCCCTTGAAAGTCCGACGGTGGATCGGGCAAGGACCGTGCTCGGCAATCAAGTCCCGATGCAGTTGGGTGCCATACCCTTTGTGCCGGACAAACTCATACTGCGGATACAGGCGTTGATAGTTTTCCATGATGCGGTCGCGGGTTACTTTTGCCAGAACCGAAGCGGCGGCTATGGAAAAACTTTTTGCGTCCCCCTTCACAATCGCCCACTGGTCTATGGATGAATCTATTTCATGGTTGCCATCAATGAGCAGAAGGTCCGGGTCCGACGACAATTTCTCCACCGCCTGTTTCATTGCCAACCGTGCCGCTTGAAGAATATTAATTTCATCAATCACTTCCGGGTTGACCACGGCCACGCCATGAGCCATTGCTTGTATTTTTGGAAACAACTCCTCACGTTTTGTCGGCGAAAGTTTTTTGGAATCGTCTAGTCCCTCAAGAACCGCATCAAGGGACAAGATCACAGCGGCGGCAACCACCGGCCCCGCTAACGGACCTCTTCCGGCCTCATCCACTCCGACCACAAACCGGTAGCCCTTGTCACGCGCCTTGATTTCGTAGTCCCACAAATTCCGTTCCATGGGCAAAGCATAAGACATTCCCAACCAGAACGCTATTGAAAACCGTGCCGAGACCTTCTATAATTGGTCCATGCCTAACTCATTGAAAGCTACTCTTGTAGCGGTCGTATTTGCTTTTGCCGCCTGTGCCACCACACCGGTTTCCAACCGGCAGGCCCTGATTCTCATTCCCCCGTCGCAGGAAATTGCATTTGGCAAGCAGGCTTATGAGCAGGCCCTTAAAGGTCAGAAAGATTCGGGCAACGCACGTTTGAACCAGGTGCTTCGGCGTGTAGGACGGCGCATCGCCGAGGTGAGCGACATGCCCAAGCTGGACTGGGAGTTCCGGTTGATCGAGTCGAAAGACAAAAACGCTTTCGCACTGCCAGGCGGCAAGGTCGCGGTCTATACCGGTATGCTACCCATCTGCAAAAACGAAGCAGGACTGGCCACCGTGTTGAGTCACGAAATTGCCCATGTCATTGCCCGGCATGGAGCCCAAAGAATGTCGCAACAAATACTTCTGACTGGAGCCATGATGGGTGCCAACGTTGGTCTTAGAAACAATACCCAGCGAGGCATTATCATGAGTGCTTTGGGGTTGGGGGTTTTGTATGGCATCACCCTGCCTTTCAGCCGGGGTGACGAAGGAGAAGCCGACCAGATCGGGCTGGTCTATATGGCTAAAGCGGGATATGATCCTGAGGAAGCGATCCGGTTCTGGCAACGGTTTAGTCAGGCCAAAGGAGATAAGGGTCCTCCTGAGTGGGCTTCCACCCACCCTGCCGACAAGACTCGTATTCAAGGGTTGAAGACCTATCTCTCCCGCGCCAAATATAAGTATCAGAATATCAAACTGAAACATGGACTGGGTGAAACGTTCAACCTACGGGAGGAGAAAGACGAGCCGGAAAAACCGAAACCCGTTCCCGGCGTTTCCGTCGAAACCTTTCGCCCTCCCATGGGAGTGGGTCAGATGGAGTAGTTGTGGCCCAGCAGAATTTTCTTTTCCTTGAGAAAGTTCTGAATTTTGAGGGAGGCTTCATTAGTAATCTGTGCTTCATCCAAAGATAGGACCAGATCAGGTTCTCCGGACGATTGCTTCCCCACCTGAATTTCCACAACCTGGTAGGGATTGGCCAATAATTTAAGGTCGGCCTGGTCTTCCTGATGAAAGGCGTTGGAGGTGGAGATCACCACCTGGCCAGCATCGAGAAGAAGTTTTGCCACTTCTCCCAATCTCCGGGCGGATTCGCTTTCAGCACTGTTTTTAGGACCCTCAAGATCAGCCCCAACTCCAAGGTTAACGTTTCTGCGGTCGAGCAAATAACTTTGAAAGTTACTTTGGAACAGGCTGTGCTCCAATGCTCGGGCCAGTGGACCTTTGCCGGTGCCGGGGTTGCCGGTAATGAGGATCAGTGCTGCTCGGTGTCCATTTCTGTAAGCTCTTTCGTCGGGCTTGATTTTGCTTTTGATCCAATTGAAATCCCGGGTGCGGACTTCGTCCCTGAGTTTATCGGACTTGGTCGTCGGTGTGTAGGTGGTGATGATGCCGCCCCCACAAACATCGTATTCATCCACCAGAACAAATCGACCGGTGGTGGCTATGGACCCGAACAGGTCGAAGGCTACCGGATTCCGCGTGCTCAAGGTCAGTTCGGCAACGTCATTCTTGGCGATATAATCCTGATTGGCCAGGGTTTCTAAAGTAGAAGCATCAATGGCTTTTTTGAACTCAACGACCTCGCATTCCACTTCCTGCGTGTTCAATTTGAGGGTAAATTTTCTGCCTTTTTCCAGGTTGCGTTTGCCCATCCAGAAAACGTTAGCATCAAAAGTGGTGGAAACGATAGGTAGCTGGTCCATGAGGGTGCATACATCGCCGCGCTCGACAAATATCTGCTCATCGAGAGTGAACCCGATGGACTCGGATGAGGAGGCGGAAGAAGGTTTATCGGGCACGCTCCAAGCTTCGATGGATTTAACCACCGCCTGTTTATTGGAAGGGGAGAAGATGACCCTGTCTCCGGTCTTCAACTTTCCCGATTCAACCCGTCCGGCGATGATGCGTCGCTCGTCAAATTTATAAACATCCTGAACTGGAAAGCGGAAGGGGAGATGGTTTTGTGGTGGTTTTTTCTCGAACTGGTCGAGCATTCTTAAAACAGTCGGTCCTTTGTACCAGGGCATTTCATCTTTCGATGTAGCGATGTTGACACCGAGTTTGGCAGAAACGGGAATGAACTCCCGCGCTTCAATCCCTAGTGAATCGAGGAAGGCGGTATATTCGGATTTGATATTGTTATAAACCTTCTCCTCATAACCGAGCAGGTCCATTTTGTTGATCACCACCGCGACCTGGGTGAGCCCCAGCAGTTTTAAAATATAACCGTGTCGGCGCGATTGTTCCTGCACCCCTTCGTTGGCATCGATTAGTAGGAGGGCGGCCTCGGCCTCGGCGGTACCTGTCACCATGTTTTTCAGAAACTCTTTATGACCTGGCGCGTCGATGATGACGTATTTGCGTTGTTCGGTATGGAAAAAAATCTGTGAAGTGTCGATGGTGATGCCCTGCTCCTGCTCTTCTTCCAAGGCGTCCAGCAAAAAAGCGAACTCGAATTCCTTGCCCTGTTGCTTGCAGATATCGCGGACGAAGTCGAGCTTGCCTTCGGGCAGAGTCCCAGTGTCGGAGAGAAGACGCCCGACCATGGTGGATTTCCCATGATCCACATGACCGACGATGACCAGCCGCAAAAGACGGCTGGAAAGATCTGGTGCGTTGCCGTTATTGCCCATTTACATATATCCCCGGGCTCGCAGTTTCTGCATGGCATAGGTGTTTTCCTGGTCCTGTGCCCTTCCGGAGCGTTCTGCTGTGCCGATGGTTTTAATTTCTTCTACGATCTCGTCTACTGACTTCGCGTTGGAGTCAATGGTGCCGGTGCAAGGGGCGCAACCTAGAGATCGGTAACGCCTGCCTTCCGGAGTGGCGAAATAGAGATCAATGATGGGGATATTCTCTCTTTGTATGTACTCCCAGACATTTAGTTCCGTCCAGTGGAGGATGGGGTGAATGCGGATGTGGGTGTCGTTGGAAAAGCTGGTTTTATATTGGTCCCACAACTCGGGTGGCTGATCTTTGAAATTCCATTCGAAATTTTTATCCCGTGGCGAGAAATAGCGTTCCTTGGCGCGGGTGCCCTCTTCATCCCTTCGGATACCCAGCATCAGCCCGGTATAACCGTGTTCCTCCATGATGCATTGCAGGCCTTGGGTTTTTAATGCTTCACAGCAAATCAATCGTCCTCTCTCATGGTTCATGCCTTCATCCAGTGCCTTCTGGTTTTTGCCGACCACCAGGTTCAGTCCCCATTCTTTAGCGACTCGGTCCCGGTATTCAATCATGGCGGGAATCTTGTAGGTGGTGTCGATGTGAACCAACGGAATGGGGCAGTGACCAAAAAAGGCCTTGCGTGCCAGCCAGACCAGAATGGTGGAGTCTTTTCCAATCGACCACAGCATTGCCAGGTTTTTAAAGTTTTTGTAGGCTTCGCGCAGGATGAAAATACTTTGATTTTCCAGTTCGTCTAAATGATCCATTAAAACGGGTATTCCTTATTGCTGAATAGGGAGACCATCACTCTATCGTGAAAGTCTAATACAATCAAGGGGGATGTTGATTCTAGGGGAAATTGAGCGATTGCGCAATGGGGTTGATGGATTTTTTGGAGTTTTTTAAGAAAAATACCTGTTTACCACATCGGGAAATGGGCAATGCAGGCAATTATTCTGGTTCTGGGTGCAAAAATCCTGGTAAATTTGCATCAGTCCCTGATTTTGTTTTTCGGAGCGCAATACCCGCAGCATTTCCTCCCGGTTGCCGAAAATATAATGCTTCATGAAGCGAAGCAGTTTGTGATCGCCGGTGCTCTTACCGGTTTGAAAAAGAGCGTTGAGTCCTGTTTCCAGGTCTTTGAACTTTCCCGCCCGGGCAAAGATGAGGCCGATGGGGAGACCGATGTTGATGATGATTTCGCGGGACCGTGCTGAGCCGACAAGTTGCTGGGGTTGTGGCAGGGTCTTGCCGTTGGGCGTGTAATGGTTGGCCCAATAATCACGGGCGGACACACAAAAGAAATCGTTGAAGGCGTTTAGAGTTTTTTTATCGGGAGTTTTCTCACCGTAAGCCGCGAGAATCTTTTGATAGGATCCGACGAAGTTGGCGAACATCCCCGCTTTTTCGTGATGCACGATCAAATAAGCCAATCCCGCCAGCCGTCTGTAAGGATAATTGGCTGGTCGAGTGGCTCGGAAACTCCAATCCTTTTTCGTTAGAGGGGAATGGGGAGGCCGGTCTTTGTAGGTATTCCAAATCGGCAGAAGTTTACGGAACCCGGCTTTTCCCTTTGCGTCTTCACCCATCAAACCTGAGGCACCAAAGAGCAAGGCCTGATAATGTAGAATCCGTTCACTGTTACGAATCTTTGCGGGTACCTGGTTTTTCAGCTCGGTCAAAGGTAGAGTGTCGGCCAGAGTTTGGAACGGCTGTTTGTTCCTGGGATAACCCATAGCCTCGGCAACGCCTCGGTAAAAAGTCTGTTCGTAGCCCTCGACAATGATCGAGTCGTGAAACCGCTCCATTTTGGTGAACACCCGCGCTTCGCCGGCGGCGTTCAAAAGGTGGGTGAGCTTTTCTTCTGAAAGTTGTGTCAACGGCTGGTGGCACAGCCCGATATTACTGGAATTTAAGACTGGGTAGTTCTCAAAATCGAGTTCGTCATTGAGCTCAAGGATTCCTTTGGTCAGGTAATCCTTGATTTCAAACTGGAAGCCCTTTTGTTTCGATGGTGGTCGAGGCTCTTTGCCTCGACCCTGCCACATATAGACATGAAGGATAACGTTGTCGAAGTCCGGATTCCCAGGGTGCCCGTGCGCGTTCCAGTCGGTGGCGTAGACATGCAGTTCGACATCGCCTTCATAAACTTTTCCGTTCACCTTGATGGTGGCACTGGTGAAGTCGGGGCCCTTGCCGAAATTCCAGTATCCGGGATAAACGATTTCAAGCTTTTGATTATCTTTGGTTTTTAGGGAAGGTGTGCAAAACAATTGATCGTTCCAGATACAGCGGATGACTTTTTCCGGGACCTTGATGGTGTGGTCTTCTTCCCGAACCTGCAGTTGATTATAGATTTGGGTGAACTTCAGGTACGCGTCAGAAAATGTTGCTGTCATTTCAATTTCCACTCGGTGCCGCTTGCGGTATCTTCGATGAGGACTCCCATTTGAGTCAGTTCATCCCGGCAACGGTCTGCTTCCGCCCAGTTTTTCGATTGGCGTGCTGATTTGCGACCGGCGATCAACTTTTCGATTTTGCTGACATCCAGGGCCAGGTCACGGTTTTTGGTTTCGAAGAGTGTCTTTTTAAACTCTGCGGGAGTGAGAAAAAACAGTCCCAGAATTTTACCTGCAGTTTCCCAGGCCTTTGTTGCGACCGCAAGCTCTTCCAGAGAGGAATCACCCTTTTCCAGAAACGCTGTGTTGAGGCTGCGCAGTTCCTCATTCATATGGGCTATTGCCACAGCCGTATTCAGGTCATCGTTCATGGCTGTTTCAAACTTTTTTGTCAACGGATGGTTCTTCACTTTTCTCTGAAAGTCCGGGATGGATGCTAAATCCAGTTTTCCGATTTTTTTAAGCCCCCCTGCCAGGCCTTCATAAAATCGTGAAAGCACTTTGGTGGCGTCTTCCAGATTTTTTTCCGAAAAGTCGATGGGGCTGCGGTAATGACTGCTGATGAGAAACAAACGCAAAACTTCAGGGTGGTATTTTTTATAAACCTCACGGATGGTGAAAAAGTTACCGAGAGACTTGGACATCTTTTCCTTGTCGATATTGACGAATCCGTTATGCACCCAGTAACGAACAGGCTGTTTCCCGGTACACCCGCAGGACTGGGCGATTTCATTTTCATGGTGCGGAAAGACCAGATCCTTACCACCGCCATGGATGTCGAAGGTGTCGCCGAGATATTTTTTGCTCATCGCCGAACATTCAATATGCCAACCGGGCCGACCCGGTCCCCACGGGCTCTCCCAAAATGGTTCTCCTGGTTTGCTTGTTTTCCATAAAGCAAAATCCAGCGGATCACGTTTGATTTCACTGACTTCGACACGGACTCCTGATTGCAGGTCATCGATATTTTTTCCGGAAAGACAACCATAGTCTTTAAACGATTTGACCGAATAATAAACATCTCCTTCGCATTCATAAGCCATGTTCTGATCGAGCAGAGACTGGATCATGTCGAGCATTTCGGGGATGTGGTCGGTGGCTTTCGGTTCTTCGGTTGGCGTGGCGATATTCAGTTTGCCCATGTCTTCATAAAACGCTTCGATATATTTTCGGTTGACCTCCTGCCAGTCCACGCCTTCTTCTTTGGCGCGGTTGATGATCTTGTCGTCGATATCGGTGAAGTTGCGCACAAAGCGAACTTCGTAGTCGAGGTACTGGAAATACCGGTAAAAAGTGTCGAAGACGATAGCGGCACGGGCGTGCCCGACATGGCAATAGTCGTAGGCGGTGACCCCGCATACGTACATGCCGATCTGGTTTTCTTTGAGAGAAATGAAAGGCTCTTTTTTCCTGGTCAGGGTGTTATAGATGCGAAGGCTCATGGGATCAATATAACAGCGGCTAGCCGCTGCTGGCAATAGGCCAAGGTGTTTTTCAGTGAAGTATCATTATCACGCTTCTAGAATTGGGTTTTCTCTATAAGGGGGTAGGGCAGTGTCTGGTTATGATAATTCAACGAGCCTTTGCTAGTTGTTTGCCTTGTTGGGGGTGAGGCGGGCTTCGAGTTCTTTAACGTTCAGGCGCAGTTGTGAAACGGCGAATTTAGCCTGGCTGATGAGTGAGTCTTCGGTGATTACATTTTCAGACTTGCCGTATCCGGAAATTTCTTTGCGGATCCTATCCAGTTTCTGTTCCAGTTGAATACTGCGCTTGGAACTGAAGCTTTTAGCAATCGCGCCTTTCAGGCCTTCTCCATCATAATGTTTGGTGATAGCCATCAGCATGCGTTTGCGGGAGATAAACTTTTTGCCGTTTTTCCAGTCTTCGATGGCTTGCAGCATTTCTTTTTCGATGATGTCCACAATCGCGTTGTAATCGGTTGGGTCGGTCATGTCGTGGATTTCGCCTGCAACCGAAGCGGATTTGATATTGAAATTGAAGGTTTGGTCGACACCGGTCAGGTCGGCGGACTGGAGGTTGGCTTCGACTTCGTCGGGAGCCAGCATGGGGTCCCAGACCTGCATGATGTAGCCTTCACTTTTGATGTTGTCGAACTGATAGTCCCCGTTAGTATCAGGCTTGGTGTAATGACCATTAGGCACAACGAACAGGGTCCCGATCATGTCTTTATGCATATTGCATCTCAGCACCACGGGTCCGGCCTGGTTGAACTCGACGGTTTTGAAAGAACCCGCCGCCATGGCCCCGAGATTGAACTGGTTGCTGAGTGACTTGGAAAAAATATTGTGCACCTCGCGGTCTTCGTTGGAAAAGGTGACGGTGGACCCAACATGGATCACGGAATGTTGGGGATTGAACCGCAACCCACTTTGGTGGATGGTCAGCTTCTGAGGTTTCTGATTGGCTGATCTCAGTTTGCTTTTGGTTTCCAGGAATACCAGCGTGTTGGGTCCGGGGCTTTTGTTGTTGATCTTGATATTGCCCTTGACCGTCGTGGTGTTTTTAATTTTCTTCGATCCTTCTTCCATCTTGTGGTCGGAGCCTTCAGACTTTTTATGGTCGTTAACTTTTTCGTCAGCTGGAGGAATTTCGGCCTTTGCCTGCTGAACCGGTTCCTGGGGTTTAGGCGCGTCTTTCTCGATGGGTTTTTCAGTTGCTGGGTCATAAAGTCCTAATGCGGTCAGCATCTGGATGACGAAGGGTTTTTCGAACTGCTTATCCAACTCAATGGCTTTGAGGAAATGCGGCGCGGCGGTTTCAAATTTTTTCTGGATGCCCAATACAATACCTAGGTTGAAATGGCTCTGAGCAAAATCAGGGTTGATAAAAATGGCCTTCTTGTAGGCCGATTTCTCCTCTTCGTACATTTTCTGGCGACCGAAGGATTTGCCCAGCATGTTGTAGGCCATATAATTGTTGGGAGAAAGCTTGATGGTTTTTTGAAACAGTCGAGTGGCTTCTTCAGGATGATCGGCTTCCAGTTCGGTCATGCCCCAGTTAAACGTGATTTCCTCGTCATTAGGCGAGAGTTCATTAGCCCGGGCAAAACGCCGGTTGGCACCTTCAAACTTTTTTGCCATGCGAAGAGCCGCGCCCCAGATAGAAAATAGTTCTGGTGAATTAGGGCTGATTTTAGCGGCTTTTTCAAATTCCATATCTCCGGCGTTGAACTTCCCTTCCTCAGTAAACAGCATGCCTCTCTGTATATGTTCCAAGGTCTCTCGGGGCAGTTGCGATCGTGGGGTCTGCAGGGGGGATGTGGCAGTTTTAATCAGGTTTCCTGTGTCCAGGTCGCTGGAGGGGGCGAATTCGGGTGCTTTTTTTTCAAGCTCGACTGCTTTCCTTTCTGGTTCCGCTTTTTCACGTTCCGCTTTTTCATGCTCTGCTTTGGCTTCCTGAATTTTATTATAAGGTTCCAGATTGCTTTCAGGCACTGAATAATGCATCAAGGCCCACAATCCAACGCCCAATACGCCCACCCAGATCAATGCCAGAAAGGCGCGTTTCAGGGGACTGCTGGGTGACTCAATTTTTTTGTTTTTGGAGCGCATAGTTTTTTCGGAGCCTTGCTTGGGATGAAACCGTTATTAGAAGACCAACCCTTTTAGGATCGCCTGAAAATGATTTTTATTCCTTTGGCTTAGAATAATCAGGTTGAATTATTTTGAGTAATACGATTAAATCATAGCCTCAAACTGCCTGTCAACCGGGTGGACCCAACGAGAAGGCGGCAAAGCGTAGTTTCTTTGCTGAAAATGATTTTTTGGGCAGGCTTTCCGACAGCATACAGAACTCTTTGATTTTAATGAACTCCACGATGGAAGATAAAATACTGGGAGCAGACCTGATGGCTTATTTAAAGGGGAAGTCCGGATATCTCCCTTGCCAGTTGATTGAGCAGGTGCACCGCCAGGGAATGATCCACTCCCAGGAGCCGATTGAAGTCTCGCAGATTCAGCCTGTGAGCCTGGATTTGCGGCTTGGGCTTAAGGCCTACCGAATTCAATGCAGTTTCCTCCCGGAAAACGAAAAGGTGGAAACGAAGCTCAGGGAGGTCACGCTTTACGATTTTGATATTACCGATGGCGGGATATTGGAAAAAAATGCTATTTATCTGATTCCTCTGATGGAAGAGCTGGCTCTACCGTCTTCCCTGTATGGTTTAGCCAACCCAAAAAGTTCAACCGGCAGGCTGGATATGTTCACTCGCGTCATTGTCGATGGTGGGCATAGGTTTGATGAAGTACCACGGGGTTACCGGGGCAAGTTGTATCTGGAAATTATTCCCCGCTCTTTTCCAGTGAAGATACACACCGGGTTGTCGCTCAACCAGTTGCGTCTCGCGCATGTCACATCGCGGAGCCTGAATAAAAAGAAGTTGGTGATCAAATATAAGACAAATCCCATTTTATTTGATCGAAACGGATTCTCCATTCCTGTTGATGAGGTGAAGGTAGAGGAAGGAATTTATGTCAGCGTGGATGTTGCGGGGGACCAGCCAGAATCAATTATTGCCTACAAGGCTAAGACCAATTCGACCGTTATTGATCTATCCAAAGTCCGGCATTATCGGGCGGATGAGTTTTGGGAGCCAATTTACAAAAACAAAAAGAACAGGTTGATTCTGGAGCCGGAAAGCTTCTATGTAATGATGTCGAGGGAAAGGGTGTGCATCTGGCCCGACTGGCTGGCGGAAATGATTGCTTATGAACCCAACAGCGGAGAACTTCGCACTCATTACGCAGGTTTTTTCGACTCAGGGTTCGGTTGGAACGGAACCGATGAACTCATGAACCAGGGTACCCGGGCAGTGATGGAAGTGAGGCCTCACGATGTGCCTTTCATGGTAGAGGATGGTCAGACCTTTTGCCGTTTGAAGTTTGAAAAAGTGGTGGAACGACCGGAAAAGTTGTATGGTCGGTCCCTGAACTCGAATTACCATTCGCAAGGCTTGGCATTGAGCAAGTATTTTGATCCCGACCACTAACCAGTCAGCGACCGAGGGCAAAGGAGACCTTTGCATAACCTCGTGCCCCAGAGGGATAATAACTTTTTCGGGCGACCAAGGAGTTGTCTCAGCTGAATGCACCGGGCTAGGTAGCTTTGGCAAAACAAGACAAATTATGGAACGTGAAGAATTAAAATCTATCGTTGAGAATGTTCTTTTGGCGGCGGACCATCCGATCAATGCCGGTGAACTTTGCAAAATTTTCATGGATGGAACTGATAAAGGCCAACTGCAATCCATTCTTGACGAATTGATGGAAGAGTATAACTCGCACAACTTGCAGATCACGGAAGTGGCGGATGGTTATCAGCTTTGCACCCGGCATGAATACAACGATTTTATCAGGAAGTTTCTGAAGCTTGATCGCTCTACCCGGTTGTCTCAGCCCAGTCTGGATACCTTGTCGATCATTGCCTACAAGCAACCGCTCACCCGCCAGGAGGTGGATGAAATCCGCGGAGTGGACTCAAGCGGTGTGCTCAAGACCCTCCTGGAGAAAAAAGTGATCAGTCCAGCTGGCAGGAAAAAAGTTCCAGGCCGATCCATCATGTATAGGACGACACAAAAATTCCTCGAGTATTTTGGCCTGAAGGATTTGAGTGATTTACCCACGCTGGAAGATTTGAGGGAAGATCTGGAAGGGGAAGACCCTCCACTTCAAGCTCAAATCGAATTCTCGGTTTCCGAGGCCTCGATCAGCGGGGCCGAGCCTGATATCGAAGACAGTGAAGGTCTGGAATAAGCCGCTGGTTTTTGTTCGCCTCTCTTTAACTTTTTCCATATGTCATGAAAATTCGTTTGCAAAAAATAATTGCCGATGCCGGGCTTGCTTCTCGCCGCGAAGCGGAAAGATGGATTGAGCAGGGCAAGGTTCGCGTGAACGATCAGGTTGTGATTAAGCTGGGGTCTCTGGCCGACCCGGTCAAGGATCATATCAAGGTGCGGGGGAGACTGATTCCCCGCCGCCAGGAATCCGCCTACGTTATTCTGAACAAGCCTACGGGTTGCCTGACCACAATGGATGATGACAAGCGAGGGCGGACCACTGTTATGGAATATGTTCGGGTGGTGGAGGCTCGGGTTTTTCCTGTCGGTCGTCTGGATTACAATACCCAAGGTGCATTGCTGTTCACCAATGATGGGTTGCTCGCAAAGAAATTGCTGGACCCAAAGTATGTGGTGCCTCGCACTTACAAGGTCAAGGTGTCGGGAGTGCCGAATGAAAAAACCTTAAAAAGGCTGGCACGAGGGGTGCACCTCGAAGGCAGCAAGTTCAAGCCTATGGAGGCAAAGGTGGGAAGGCTCAGCGGCAAAAACTGTTTCCTCATTTTAACGCTGGTGGAAGGCAAAAACCATCATATCAAAAAAGTGTGTGAGCATATCGGCCACCCGGTGATCAAACTCCAGCGCACTCACTTTGCGGGATTAAACCTGACAGGACTTCCGCTGGGGGCCTGCCGGTTTCTCAGTTCCAAAGAAATTAAATCGTTGAAAAAACTTGTTGTGAATGAACCCGAGCTGGTTAAGGCACGACGAAAGAAGAGGGCATGAACATGATGAGATGTTTTCTGTCTCTTCTGCTGGGTTTTTGTCTCTTTACTGTTGGCGGATTTTTTAACCCCGAAGTGTTTGCGCAACAAGAGACGGGCGATGTTTATGAGGGTTCCGCAATCGTTCAGGCGAAAGGGGAAAACTATGTGGCCGCCCGCGAAAAAGCCGTGAACCTGGCTCTGAAGAATGGCTTGGAAGAAATGCTGAAAGAAATGATGGGGGATGATGAGTTTGAAGCCAGCCAGAGAGACCTTCGGAAAATTTTGCGGCATTCTTCTCGTTATGTAAAAAGCTATCGCTTTGTGGGAGCCTATGATGACATGGTCAATCAGACCAGCGAGGTGAGATTGGAAATGCGTTTTTTCCCATCTGCGGTGACCCGGGCTTTGGCAGGGTTCGGGGTGATTGCCAGTCCGGTCAGTGAAAATAAAGTGGCTGTGCTGATAAAAGAGAAAAGCTTTACTTCCGCCCCGGTCAATTCTTTTTGGGACATCTTTCCTATTTCAGAGACCCAGTTGACCAGAAACCTGATGGAGGAAGGAATAGATGTGATAGGCCGAGAACAACTGCGCGAAATGGTTTCTGAAACAACCGTCCTCAAAGCCATCAAGGGCGATCTAAAATCTGCAAGGAGCATAGGGTTGAAAGCGGGCACTGATATCGTTATCGTGGGTACGGCTGTATCCAGCCTGCGCGGGAAAAATGCGAAAGAGGGCACCAAAACCGTTCAAGTCAATATTAGTGTCAAAATGGTGTCGGCTTTGGAGTCATCGTTGATCGCGGCCAAGGCAGAGTTTTCCACGATCAAGCATGCGCGGGCTTTGCAGGCGGAACTGGAAGCTTTTGACATTGCCAGTAAGAGGCTTGCGGATTTTCTTGTCCCCTCATTTCACCGTTATCGGGAAAAAGGAGCGGATCCGCCGGTGAAGAAGGTTCCGGAAGCTCCGCCGCTATCTATGTCGGATATGTAAATATGAATCAGGGAAAAAATAAAAACCTGCTACTTATTTCCTTTGCGGTGACTCTGGGAATCTGCGTCGTGCTTTACTTTTCTCACCGCGTCGTGGCCCCCTTTTTTATCGCGTTTGCGCTGGCTTATCTGCTTGACCCTCTGGTAGACCGACTGGTTTCTTTTAAGTTTTCAAGAACCCTGTCTGTTTTGGTTTTGATGCTGGCTTTTTTCTTTCTAATGTTGGGTGCTGGAGTTTTACTGGTACCAATTTTTAGTATGCAGGCGGAAAATCTCGCAAAGAATATACCCACTTATATTGGAATCTTTCAGGGATGGTTTCGTCCTATCCTGGATATGATCAGCGGATTGGATCCTGAAAAGGTGGAAGGGTTTGTCAATGAGGGACTGTCGCGTTTTGGCGAACTGCCGATGAAGGTACTGCAGTTTTCCGGTAAATTTATCTGGGGGTCAATTTCCAACCTGTTTAATATTATTCTGATGTTTGCCAATCTGGTCATCATTCCTGTGGTGATGTTTTATTTGTTGCGTGATTTTGACTCGATTAATGAAAAATTATTGAAACTGGCACCGCCACGGTTTCAGGAAAAGACCAGGGACATTGTTCTGGAAATTGACCAGGTGCTCTCGCGTTTTGTGCGCGGGCAGTTGGTGGTCGCTGGTTTGATGGGAACAATGTATTCAATCGGTCTGTTTTTGTGCGATACCCCGATGAGCCTGTCGCTGGGGATGATGGCAGGGCTGATCAACCTGGTTCCTTATCTGGGACTGGTTCTGGGTTTTGTGCCCTCCGCGCTTTTGACTTATATGCACACTCAGGAATGGATGCCGGTGCTGGCTGTCGCGGGTGTCTTCGGTGTGGCTCAAGTCCTGGAAGGCATGGTCATCACACCCCGGGTGGTGGGTGATAATATCGGGCTCCATCCGGTAGCCGTGATCCTTGCCGTTTTGCTGGGCGGAGAGCTGTTTGGACTTGCGGGCATGATACTGGGCGTTCCTGGGGTCGCTGTTCTCAATGTCCTCATGTCACGCGGCATAGCGCAATATAAATCCTCCTCGCTTTACCACTAGGTGCCAACGTAGCACTGGGGACCCAATAAGCAATAACTCAATCGGCTACAAATCGTTCTCCATGCGCAAGAAAGCTTTTGCTCGTTTGAATAAAGATATTGGCGGTTAAACGTTTTGATCCGAAAGGTTAGTCAGGCAAATAATCGTATTTCATGTTGCGGCGTTGAGGGATGAAACCGCTGTCGCTGATCAGGCGCTTGATTTCCTCTTCGTCCATGCAATGGACGGTTCCTGCCGCAGCGACCACGTTTTCTTCCATCATGGTACTTCCCATATCGTTGGCTCCGTAGTAAAGCGACACCTGCCCGATTTTTGGCCCCTGGGTCACCCATGATGATTGCAGGTTATTGAAGTTGTCGAGAAATATTCGACTGATGGCAAGGGTTTTTAAGTATTCGAATCCGGTCACGGTGGTTTTTATTTTGCTGTCCCCTTGCAGTTGGGTGTTTCCCGGCTGAAAGCTCCATGCGATGAATGCGGTGAAGCCTTGGGTTTTGTCCTGCAACTTTCTCAGCCGTTCAAGATGCTCGATACGTTCTGCAAACGTTTCGACATGGCCAAGCATCATGGTTGCGGTGGTGGGGATGCCCATGTCATGGGCGTGTTCCATGACCTCCAGCCATTCTTCTGTCGTGCATTTTTTTGGACTGATGATTTGGCGTACGCGGTCAACGAGAATCTCCGCTCCGCCGCCGGGTATGGAATCCAACCCAGCCTGTTTGAGCCGGGTGAGAGTTTCATCCAGTGAGAGTTTTGATATCCGGCTGGTATGAATGATTTCCGATGGAGACAGGGCATGGAGATGAATGCCAAACTGTTGTTTGATTTTTTGAAACAGGTCTTCAAAATAATCAATCTTTAAATTTCGGTGGTGTCCTCCTTGCAGGAGAATCTGGTTGCCACCGGCTGCTATGGTTTCCTCAATTTTTTGTGCGATGGTTTCAAAGGGCAGGACATAGGAGTCCGCGTCTGACTCCTTACGGTAGAACGCACAGAAAGAACAATCTGTAACGCAGACATTGGTGTAATTGATATTTCTGTCTACGATGTAGGTGATGGTTTTATCCGTCCTTTTTTTGCGGGTCAATCTGGAAGCGATGTTTCCGAGAAGCAGGATGTCTGTTGTGGAAAACAGTTCCAGTGCTTCATCAGGCTGTATCCGTTCACCGGCAAGGGTTTTTTCGAGGATGGGTTCAATCATGATTCCGCCATGGTATCACACCGGATTTCAAGGTGGTTTTGGTCCGGGTCCGTGAAGTAAATGGATTCTCCTTCGCCGCGTACGACAGGGCCGCTATCGATGTTCACATTTTTGCTTTTAAGCTCATTGACAATCTTGCTAAACTCATCGCGACTGGTCGCAAAAGCGAAATGCATATAACCCTTATTGCTGAGTTGTTCCAGAGCCGGCTTCATTTCGAGGTCGGGAGTTTCAAACAGGGCCAGATGGGCATTGCCGGTATCCAGCATGATATGCCTCAGTCCTTCGGAAAACCGATGGCTAACGCTGAACCCAAGCACATCCGTATAAAACCGTTCGGCGCGGTCCAAATCGTGGACATTGAGGGCGATGTGGTGGATACCTTGAAGGTGCATGGGGAGGCCGTTAAAGGGTGCCGTCACCCGCTCCAAAAGAAGTGGTTGTCAGGCCGTCGATGCCCATGTCCTTCATTGCCTCTTCTTTGGTCACAAGAAAAATATGGTAACCGAACTTGCTTTTGATCGGGCCTTCCACTTTGCCCACTGGAGCCGCCATAGCAGCCTTCTCTAGTTCGGGAGCGGCGGTATTATGTTCAAGGAACCCGAGGTCCCCGCCTTTATTGCGGGTTCCACAGGCACTGTATTTTTTAGCCATCTTGGCGAACATTTTAAGCAGCATTTCACGGTCTTTATATTCGTCCTCCTTGAGGTGGTCAAGAAGTACGTTGGCAAGCTCTTCAGTGTTTAAAACAATGTGGCTGACTTGAATAGACCGTATCGACATAATAGGTAACCTCTGTGCGCAATGGATGCTGGTAAACGGATTTATGTAATATCTATATAATGGGAATTATACACCTAAATCTGTGTCAACTGCGTGTTGCGATTGCCATATAATGGCAAAATCAATGACCATGCTTGGATACAATCAACTTAGCCTCTGCCTTCGATGGAAGGCTTCAAAAATTTTGATAATGGTCTGACAAAATCTTTTTGTCTTGATTCCCCTCGTGGTTCCCTCCATCAATAACACATCAATGTTTTTTGGAGGGTTTTTGATCATCTTTTGGAAAAGCTTTGCTTTGCGCCCATGAGCCCGAAAGTCGCCGCTATAGAAAAGTCTTTTCCCATTTGCGGATATGAGGATTGAATAAGCGTCGTATGCTGAATGGTCTACGAGATAGGGAATGATCTCAAAAGGTCCTATTTTTATGGTCTCCCGGTCCTTCAGATAAATGGTTTTTTCGAAATCAGCGCCAGAGGGGGTAAAAAGGGTTGCTGATCGCAGAATATTGTGTGCCGCCTCTCCTATTATTACGGGGACTTCTTGAGGAAGAAATTGGGCCAGACCATAATGATCCTGATGAGGATGGGAGATCAACGCGGCAAGCAGGGTACAGTCCGGATTAGCGAATCCTTTAACATCAGGCAAAAGGGATTTGGCATCCACATCCCTGTCCGTATCCAAAGGCAACCCCACATCTAAAACTACGCGCTCGCCAGCGGATTCAATTTCAACGCAAGTGCCGCCAATCTCTTGTGTACCACGATGGATGCAAACTTTCATAGCTAATTTATCAACATATCGAGAAGTAAATGACTAATTGCGCCACTCAACAGAAATCCTATTATTGAGCGCTTCAACCAACTCATTATCCTTCAACTCATTATCCTTACGCGGCCACTTAAATGATTCTGGAAAACTTGTAAACGTGAAATCTATTTCAAAATTATTGTTGAATTTTTCAGATGCAAAAGTTTTGAGTCCCTTGTTCAATTCATCTTCCAGCCAACTCAGGGAATAGCGAGAATAATAGTCCTGAGGCGCAAGGGTTTGCAGATGAACCTTCCTTGCTTTTAGTATTTCTTTTGAATCTATGCATTGATTTGTATAAAACTCCCTTGAAACTAGATATATCAATCCATTCACAACAATCTCAAAAGCGGCATACATTGGAGTATCACTCTCTACCTTCAACTCGATAAATTCATATACTCTCCCTTCAAGCCTGTGAATAAGGTCAATGTTTCTTAATTTGTCGCTGGAAGATCCTATTAAGCCAGAGGATGTAGGGACTTGATTGACCCAATCTGGTAATGATGGGAGTTTTACTATGGCTTTTTCCAGCTTTTTTTCCTCACTTCGATTATGTTTGGCAATATTTGGTATTTTTTTAAACCGCCAATTTTCCTCGGAAGGACCCATAGAGTGAAACCGGTTGCCTGGGTTTTTTAAATTGGCCACAAGTTGTTCATAAATCCTGGAAACTACTTTGTTTGCATCAAAGGTTGCGGGAGTTTTTTTGTGATTAGACAACTTTTCTTACGCTTGAAATGTGGAGCGGTTCCAATATTAAATAAATTTAGTGCGTCATCAATGATTTCAGAAACTCCATCAACAATGCTTTTAACCATGATAGCCTCCAATTAAAAAAATTTGCACTATGCTTCTGGCATAGTGTTTCGATATTCGTATATGATGCCACCTACTGTTAGCAGGTTGCTGAAAAACTCCTAAGCAGGGGGATTAGATTGTAAAACAGGCTGGAACAAAGGGTGTCCGAGGAGACCATCCCCTCCGCACGATCAAAGCGTTTGCCGACGCGGTCTTGAAAGAGATGAACCCGACGTTCAAGGTGATGTACAGCAACACGGGACGACCTTCTATTCCTCCAGAGCGGTTGGTTGTGTTGAAAGCGCAAACTCTCGATCGCTTTGTTTACAGCGCGCTCATTGTGTAGCTTGATAAGATAGGGAACCATATTGAATCCTTTTTTTGGGTTGAGAGTTGTATGTATCTGAATTGTAAGATATTTTATCTTAGGTATATAGAGCTCCCTTACATACTGCGCTCGCCATGAACCGTGGAGGTAACCCACCGCTGGCTGTGGGGCGATAAAAAAACAGTGAGTCCAGCATTATGTTAGCGGATATGGGGGTTAAAAAATGCTTCGAGTGCGTTAATGAGGGCGGGTACGGTGTATTGTTCTGGTACGATTTCTACATTCAGACCTGCTTCTCTGGCGGTTTTTTCGGTGACCGGGCCGATGCAGGCGATCCTGACTTTTTTTACTGCGGGAAGGAGTTTTTCGCCGGTCAACGCTAAAAAGTTATTGACGGTGGAGGAGGAGGTGAAGGTGATGACATCAACGCTTCCCGCTTCGAGTCTCTTGGCCAATGTCTCCACGGGCGTGTCAGGCAGAATGGTCTGATAAGCTGGCACGACATCGACGAGGGCACCCATTTCCCGCAGTCGTTTTGGCAGAATTTCACGGGCGACCGTAGCGCGAGGCAAAAGAAAACGTTGGCCTTTTATATTTTTCATGCTTTCGATCAGGGATTCGGCGACAAAATTTTCCGGCACGACATCGACGCGAATTCCCATGTCGCGAACAGCCTCGGCAGTTCTAGGTCCGATGGTGAAGACCTGAAGTCCTTTCAATTCACGGATGTCTTGATCGATTGCCTTGAGCCGTTTGGCAAAAAACCGCACACCATTGACGCTGGTGAATATGACCCCCTGATATTGCGAGAGGTTGTTCAACGCGTTATCCAAAGGGGATAAGTCATTCGGAGCTATGGTCTCAATCACGGGGAAAAAGAAAGGCTCGGCACCCAACTCCTGTAGTCGGTCGATCATGGTTTTGGCCTGATCGCTTTTTCGTGTGACGACAACGGTTTTGCCAAACAGTGGCAGGTGTTCATACCATTCGATGACAGGTTTTAGGTTCACCACTTCCCCGATGATGGTCAGGGCCGGGGGCAGAATTTTATCCTTTGCGGAAATTTCCATAATGGTGTTGAGAGTGCCGGTCCAGGTTTTCTGCCGGGCTGTCGTGCCCCATTGCACAACGGCGATAGGGGTATCCGGGTTCTTCCCGAAACGCATAAGTTTTTCGACAATCAAAGGAAGCTTGCGTGCGCCCATGAGAAAGACCAGGGTTCCAGATCGGGCTGCTATCTTTTCCCAGTCAATATGAACGTCTTCTTGACTTTTTTCGTTGCTCCCGGTAATGATAGAAAGGGTGGAAGAAAGATTACGGTGTGTGAGCGGGATGCCAGCGTATGCCGCGGCGCCGGTTACTGAAGTCACGCCGGGAACAATGATGAAGGCAATGCCTGCTTTTTGGACGGCCTGAACCTCTTCCCCTCCGCGCCCAAACACGAAAGGGTCTCCACCTTTTAGGCGGATAACGGTTTTTCCTTCCAGGGCTTTGCTGACGAGTAGTTGATTGATCTGCTTCTGTTTCATTGAGGCAATGCCTTCCTTTTTCCCGACATAAATTATTTCCGCTGGTTTTTGCGTGAAGCGAATCATATCTGGATTGACCAGGTGGTCGTATAAGATGACATCGGCCTTTTTCAGCCACTGTTTTCCGTTCAAGGTCAACAGACCGATATCGCCAGGCCCGGCACCGACTAGAACCACTTTCCCTTTATTTGAGTTGGTCATGTTTTGGTAACGGGCTGTTTTTTTAGGCAACTGGCAGGTCTTTCACGGGAATTTAACCCGCGGCAATTGGCTCGAAGTGTAGTTTTATTCCCGCAATGCTTCCAGACTACTTAACCAACTGCTAAAGCCTGTGCATCTCTGGCGTAGCACATCCAAACCAATTTCCTTGCAAATGTTTGGACCATGAACCGTTTTTATATAACTTGCCTTGCTTCCTAACCGTTTTGATGGAGCCGTATCGGGTGAATCATTAATTTTTTCCGGGTCATTGTTAAACTGCTGAAGCACATTTTTTGCCCATTCTGCCAAGTCTGCTTGATGGATGTTGTTTTCAATGGCTTCTGGGGAAGAAAAGAGGAGTCCTTCAAATTCATACATTTGGATATATGGGATAATTTTACCGCGTAAGGGCTCTGCGACATATTCAACCATCTTCCGTTCCAGCGACTCTTTAGTATCATTTTTGCCCTTCCCTTTGAAGCCATAAAAATCGTACATGGTAGTAACCTTATCAAAGCTATGGGCAAGGTTACCCAAATCCTTTTTGATTCTAGGGAGAGAGACATTCCCACCTTTTCCTAATAGTGATGGTGCTGCATATATTTTTCGTTTTTGTAAATGCGGAACCACTACCATCTTTATAAAGCGCTCTTCAGTTTGCCCTTCAACCGATATAGCAAGTCTTACCACTGAGGGCGGCCTCCGATCAGGTTCTTGCCCCATATATCGCCCATACCATAATCTTCCAACCACTGCTGTAACGATTCTTTTCTAAGTCGCTCAAAAGTAGACACTCCATCTTTTTCATCGACAACAATAAAGTCCTCAGGTGCAAATGAATTGGAAAAAGTCACCGACTGCGTAGAGCATATGACCTGTGTCTCTTTAGAGGTTACACGAATAATGTCTGCCAATATATTCAGCGCTGCCGGGTGTAACCCTAACTCTGGTTCATCAAGTATGATGGTATCTGGCCTATATTCAGAAGGCTGTAAGAATAGAACCGCAAGGCAGATAAATCGAGCCGTTCCGTCTGATAGTACGTTAGCGCTAAATGGATTCTCATGCTTGGTGTGTATCCAACGCAGAAGGATGCTTTCATTTCCTTCGCTACCACTGGGCTCAAGATAAAAGTCGTGAAAAAATGGAGCAACGGACTGAATTGCTGAAACAATTTGTTGATAAGATCGCTTGGAAGTTCCCACTTTGCTCATTTTAAGGTGGTACAGAAAAGGCGCAATATTCGAGGCATTCTTTTCGAGATAGTGATAATCCATCAGACTGCCAGTTTTCTTAAATAGTGCTTGACTACTAGTGTCGTGAAAGTGGTAAACCCGGCATTTTTCAAGGTGCTTTTTTGTGCGCCTCACTACCTTATTGCTATCGGCTTCTCCTGAAACGAAACCACTTTCTCCTTTTTTTGGATATAGCTGATATCGTTTTTCTGACAACCAAGGACCATTGCCAGAATACGCAACGTCCTGTTTTTCATTCGATCGTTCTGGCTTATCATACGAGCAATATTCCTCATTAAACACTAAAGAATCATCATCAAGATTAGGTGAAAACTCAACGTGGTAATAATTATTTTTTCCAACCTTCAGATCGAACATCATCTGTTCGGTATGTTTCGTGCCAAAATGAAAGAAACGTTCGGCACCACCTTCTCTTTCCACGTAGTTTCGTAATTTCCCTTGCGATAAATTACCTAAGAAGGTAAAGAGTGAAATTAGGTTAGTCTTGCCCGCCCCATTTGCACCAATCAATATATTGATGTTCTCCATGGGCAATTTGAGGTTAGCTATGGACTTAAAGCCTTTAACCCTAATGTGTTGTAGGTTACCTCTTTCGCTCATTCTATTCGCCCTTTATAAACATGGAGTTGGCAAACAATTTGAATCTTTTCGGCTTAATCATTAACCTTTTTCATCTACGAAATCAATTTATTATATCAGCCTTTTCAGGCGGCGGTGAGAGCATGAACATGGTTGGCAATATCCGCGAAATCTTCGAGCGAAAGGGTTTCGCCTCTCCGACTAAGATCAATACCGGCCAATCGGACTTGCCCGTTTTCCTGGTTAAAAAGATGTTCCCAGTCTTTTAAATTATTTTTCAGCATTTTCCGTTTATGAAAAAATGCGGAGTTCACCAGCTTAAAAAACAACTTTGGGTTTTCGACCTGCACCTTGGGTTGGGGCAGAGGCGTTAGACCGATGAGCGAAGAATCAATTTTTGGTTTTGGCGAAAACGCGGTGTTGGGAATTTCAAGCAAACGTTGAACCTCGCAATAATACTGTACAAATACGGAGAGCGAGCCGTATTCCCGCTGACCGGGTTTGGCTGTCAACCGGGCCACCACTTCCTTTTGTAACATCAATGTCATGGAGCAGATTTGATTCCGGAAATGGATCAATTTTTTCATAATATGGGTAGCAGCGTAATAAGGAAGATTGGAAACGACTTTAAGTCCTTCTCCCAGAGAAGCGTAATCGAAATTTGCGGCATCGCCTTCAATCAGTTTAAAAGACGGGATATTGCCAAAACGGTTTTGCAGGTCTTTTGAAAGCCGGGGGTCCAGTTCAATAGCGGTCAGCGAATCGGTTTTGTGGATCAGAAGTTGGGTGAGGACACCCTTTCCTGGTCCGATCTCAACCACCTGTTCGCCGGGCTGGATATGGGCCAATTGGATGATGTGCTGAGCGATGCTGAGGTCGATCAGGAAATTTTGCCCGAGTGGCCTCTTCCTCATTTCATGGAGGGTGTGGATTGCGACAATCGGGTCGCCGTCCTCAAGGCCATTTTAAGATTTTCGGGGCAGGCTCTGCCTTTTCCCGCAATATCGAATGCGGTGCCATGATCTACCGAGGTCCTCAATATGGGCAGGCCCAAGGTGATGTTCACTCCTTCCCCGGCGGAGTCCATCTTTATCGGGATCATTCCTTGATCGTGGTACATGCAGACCACCGCGTCATATTTCAGGAAATCCGACCGGCCAAACAGGGCATCGGCGGAGAAGGGGCCGTTGACATGGATACCTTCCATCTGTGCGGTTTTCAATGCGGGTAAGATGAAGTCAGTTTCTTCCTGCCCGAAAATCCCTCCATCGCCACAATGCGGATTGAGTCCTGTTACGGCAATATTGGGAACATCGGTTACATGCCGGGTCAGCCATTCATGGGTCAGGCGAATGGTATTGAGCACTCTTTCTTCGGTAATAAGAGGCTGGACCTGCCCCAAGGGAACATGAGTGGTGACAAGTACGACCCTCAGGCTCTTGCCTGCCATCATAAGCGTGGCCTGTTTGGAATTTGTGAGATGGGCCAGTAGTTCGGTATGTCCGGGAAACAGATAGCCCGCAAGATGCAGACTCTTTTTATTAATGGGAGCCGTTGTGATGGCTGAGACTTCGTTGCGGAGTGCTAGATCTACAGCGGCGTTGATGGCCTGATAACCGGCTCGGCCTGCTTTGGCACTGGGTTTGCCAACAGGAGTATTTTCGGGCACGTTCTTGAGGTCGATAACATCAATGGTGCAGGTCTGATACAACCCCTCTTCGGGTCGGTTAATGGGGTGCATCAGAATTTCCGGGGCATACTTTTTTGCGGTTTCCCGGAGCAGGCGGACATCACCTATGACCACTGCGCGGGACCGCGACGGTAAGGTGTCATCTTGGAAAGCTTTGACAATGACTTCAGGCCCGATCCCTGCAGGGTCTCCCATCGTTAAGGCGATAATAGGTGTGGAGTCCATAAGTTGTAGAGTTATTTCAGGAACCAAAATGCCACGGGTTGAAGGAAAATCATTTCCTCAATTTATGGATTTTCCCCTTGATTTTTTTTGACGACCCGGACGGCTTTGGGCTGGCATCCAAGATTTTTTTATCTACGTTGTCTTCGTATTCTTTGAAGTTTTCAACAAATTGGTTTGCAAGTTCCCTAGCTTTTTCGTCGTAGGCGTCCGGGTTTTTCCAGGTGTTTCCAGGCTGGAGGATTTCATCCGGGACCGATTTAACCTTAATCGGGACATGCAGGCCGAAAACCGGATCTTCCTGGGTTTTCACCTTATCCAGCTGCCCTTCGAGAATAGCCTTGATCATGGCCCGGGTATATTTGATTTCTATCCGGTGTCCGACCCCATAGGGCCCACCCGTCCATCCGGTATTCACCAACCAACAAGACACACCATGTTTGGCAATCCTTTCGCCCAGCATATCCGCATAAACAGAAGGGTGCAGAGACATGAATGGAGCGCCAAAACAGGTGCTGAAAATTGCCGTAGGTTCACGGCTCAGGCCTTTCTCAGTACCGGCCACTTTTGCGGTATAGCCTGAGATAAAGTGATACATGGCCTGTTCCGGGGTGAGCTTGGAAACCGGAGGCATAACCCCATAAGCATCGCAGGTTAGCATGATCACGTTATTGGGGTGACCGCCCATACCACTGAGCACGGCATTGTTAATATGGGTGATGGGGTAACTGGCGCGAGTATTCTCCGTGAGGCTTGCATCATCAAGATTGAGCCGACGCGTATCCTGATCCATAACCACATTTTCAAGCAGGGTGCCAAACCGGCGCGTGCAGTCATAAATTTCGGGTTCAGATTTCCTGCATAGGCGAATCACCTTGGCGTAACAGCCACCCTCAAAATTAAAAATGCCCCGGTCACTCCAGCCATGTTCGTCATCTCCGATTAGTTTGCGCAAGGGATCGGCAGATAAGGTAGTTTTCCCGGTTCCTGAAAGCCCGAAAAATATGGCGGAATCGCCACTTTTGCTGATGTTCGCGGAACAATGCATGGATAACACGGACTGTTTTTGCGGTAGCAGGTAATTTAAAATAGAGAAAACGGATTTTTTAATTTCCCCCGCATAACTCGTTCCACCGATCAGAACCAATTGTTTGCCAAAATCAACAATAACGAAAACTTCCGAATTGGTGCCATCAATGGTCGGCACAGCTTTAAAACCGGGAACCTGAATGACGGTGAACGCCGGCTCATGGGTTTCCAGTTTGGCCATATCCCGAATCTGGATAAACATGTTTCTCGCGAACAGGCTGTGCCATGCTTGTTCGGTGATGACGCGAATATGGGTCTGGTGCTTGGGGTCGGAACCAGCGCAACAGTCCTGCACATAAACTTTTTTCCCCTGAAGATAAGCCAGTACTCTGGAATACAGGGCTTCAAACTGTTCCACCGTGAAAGGCCGGTTGACTTTCCCCCACCAGATGTTCTCTTGGCTGGAAGGCTCCTGAACAATAAACTTGTCTTTGGGAGCGCGCCCGGTATGTTGCCCTGTGCTCACGCACACAGGCCCTAAATGGGAAAGATGTCCCTCCTTGTTATTGATGATGTGTTCGTAGAGCTGAGGAGTGGATAAATTCCAGTGAATTTTTTCCAGATTTTTTAAGCCATGCGTTTCCAACCCAACTTTATGTTTTAAAACTTTTTGTGGCATGGACGGTATTCCTTTTTAGATGTGAGGGGCATGGCTATAATCCTTTGAAAAGATATGGGCTTCCCTGGTTTTCAGCTCAGATGCGTTGAATAACCCGCTAATGCTGATGGCATAAAAGTCTATCATAGTTACAAAAACGGACAACAAGATTCTTCACTACGTTCAGAATGACAGGAAACACTGGAGCAAGATTCTTCACTACGTTCAGAATGACAGGAAACACTGGAGCAAGATTCTTCACTACGTTCAGAATGACAGGCAAGGTCTCTTGTCATTCTGAGGAGCATTTGCGACGAAGACGTGATATTTCTCCTTAGTCTTCGTGCCCCGAAGGGGTAATCAGGGGTTATGCAAAGGTCACCCTGTGAAGGGAGGGAATTGATTGTCCCCCTGACAAGGGGGATCGAGGGGGTTGGGGTTGTCATGCTGGGCTAGTGATATTTGACCTTTGCGTAAATCGAAAAAAACAGAAAAGCAAGATTCTTCACTACGTTCAGAATGACAGGAACCGCTGGTTTGTCATCCTTGAGGGGCCGAAGGCGACGAAGACGTGATATTTTTCCTTAGCCTTCGTGCCCCGAAGGGCTAATCTCTCTCGGAATGATGGACAACAAGATTCTTCGCTATCGCTCAGAATGACAGACAACATGGTTTGTCGTCCTCTAAGCCGCGGTTTAATTGGGATTGATCCTCATCCGAGGCCGGCCCTTGGTTGAACGCGACAGAGATGATCTAAAATACTGATATTAAAGTATTTACCCCCCCCCCCCCCCCCCCCCCGCAAATTTTAGGGTTGAACAAGCTGTTAAAATTAGCTAGAATGCGGGACTTAGAAAATGGGTTTATTAGAGAGTCACACTGCCAATCGCATTGTCAAATGGAGGAAGGCTTGCATGACCATCTCAAAATCTTACCGGGTGCTATCTTATTTTTTTGGGCTGACCTTGATGTTTGCCCTACCGTGGGACGCAGTAGCACAAACCACCGATATTGTCGATAATGATAGAACGAACACAGTGAACAACTCGACCGATAACGCAACAATCACCATTACCGAGTCGGGAGCAATCAGAACAACGGGAGGCCCACCCAACAACTCCCCCCAACGCGGCATTTCCTCGACGGGCCAGAACGCAACAATCACCAACAATGGCACGATCACAACGGACGGTCCTAGCGCCATCGGCATTCGCGCAACTGGTGGTAGCGCAGAAATCACCAACGATGGCACGATCACAACAAACGATAGTGCCTCGTTCGGCATTCTCGCAGATGGCAATGATGCGATGGTCAGCAACGATGGCAAGATCGAAACGTTCGGAGAACGTTCGGCAGGTATCCGATCGACCGGCGATGACGCGGAAATCATCTTGGGCGAATCCGGCACGATCATAACAAGCGGCGAAATCTCAGGCGGTGGCAGTGGCGCGTCCGGCATTGTAGCAACCCACGAAAACGCGGAAATCACCATCAATGGCACGATCACAACAAGCGGTGAGGCGGCCCACGGTGTTCAATCGACTAACGTGTCGCCAGACGATGGAGACCCCGATAACGCGATAATCACCGTTGGTGCGACTGGTACGATCACAACGGAGGGTGATAGGGCCCACGGCATTTCCGCGGAGGGCGAGGGCGCAATGATCACCATCCATGGCACGGTCACTGTCAGCGGCGGGGAATCATTTGTGGTGCACGGTGGCGATGATACGGATCAAACGCTGAACCTGTTAGCTGGCGCGAAAACACAGGGGGAATTCAATCTGGGAGAGGGCGAAGGTGATAATGATGTCGCCAACGTTTGGGTGGATACTACTACAGGCACCTCGTCGACCGTCGCCATCGGTGGCGCGGAGACCATTAACCTGATGAGTGCGGATCCAAACGCACGGGTACTTCAATTACCCCGATTAGAGAGCAGCTCAGGCGATAGCGTGGCTATGGTCGACCCGACGGGTTCGTCCGCGACGCGCGTAATACTAGGTGCGATCACAGGCCAGATACAGCGGCAAGTATTCCGGCGCCTTGATAGCTTTCCTGCCTCAGCATCGATGGAAGAAGGTAGTGGCTGGGCTACGTTTTTTGGCATCCCCCCATCCGAACGCAGTGAAGATGGTTTGGCGTTGGCCTGGGAGCATAACCTTTATGGCGTATCTGGTGGTTACGACGCTCTTTTGGACAGCGGCCAGAGGGTTGGTCTGTTTGGCGGTGTCAGCAAGGACCGGATGAAAACCTCCGAAGTCACTTCCATCGAGGATTCTGCCACTCACATCTTTGTTGGAGTTTATGGTCGCCAGTCGATGGGCAGCAGGCTCAGTCTTGATGGCTCGGTGCTTTTCGGTTACGCCAATCATGATAGCGACCGCGCCGTGCGGGACAACGTGGCTGGTTATGAAGTAGCGGGTGGGGAGTACAACAGCTTCTATATTAGTCCATCTCTGGCCCTTGGATGGTCCCATGAACTGGAGAGTGGGCTGGAATTTCGTCCCAGCGCACAGGTCTCCTACACCTATGGCTATTATGACGACTACACCGAGAGTGGCACGACAAATTCCAATATAAGCTTCGATGACCGAAGCGTGAATATTTTTGATGGTCGTTTGGAACTGGCTCTCGCGCGATCTTTTTCTGACGCTCAGGGAGAGATTGAGTTGCGTGGTGGTGCAACGCTCACGCATTACGGCGAGGACAGTGTCGGAGCCCGTCTGGGCGATGGCCCATCAATTTCTTACCGGGTGCCTGGTGATGAGACCACCCCTGGCAGCTATGCGGGGATTAACCTGCGCTACAAAGTCGCGGACTACGCCAGCATAGACGCGGATGTGGAATATATCAGGACATTGTCAGGGTCGGGCGTCGAAGGGACGGATTTAGTTTTAGCGCAGATAGGGCTGGCTGTACGGTTTTAAGAGAGCACTCCGGGCCGAACTCAAAGGCACCAAACTTAAAACCTTGCCGAAGAGCGTAGATCATGCCCGAACGTCCTTCAGTCCAATCCGCTGCCAGGACGGCTGGAGGTCGTTCGATCTCTTGCCTTCCAATGTGACGCGGTGTCGGCGGTTCCTGTCATTCTGGGCAATCGTTTCTTGTCATTCTGAACGTAGTGAAGAATCTCGCTCCGGCGCTTCCTGTCATTCCGAGCAATCGTCTCTTGTCATTCTGAGCGATAGCGAAGAATCTCGCTTTTCTGTTTTTTTCGACTTACGCAGAGGTCAAATATCACTAGCCCAGCATGACAACCCCAACCCCCTTGATCCCCCTTGTCAGGGGGACAATCAATTCCCCCCCTTCACAGGGTGACCTTTGCATAACCCCTGATTACCCCTTCGGGGCACGAAGGCTAAGGAAAAATATCACGTCTTCGTCGCCTTCGGCTCCTCGAGGATGACAAAGCAACGTTTCCTGTCATTCTGAGCGATAGCGAAGAATCTCGTTTCAGTGTATTGTCATTCTGAACGTTCGGTGTCTTTGTCCGATACATGCGTATAGCGCAGGGTCATACGGGTTGTCCGGTGGCCCAGCAGTTTGGACACCATGAGGAGTGTTGTCCCTTTCATCACCGTATGATTGCCGTAGGTGTGGCGCGGGTCGTGCTTTCGGATATTGGCAATCCGAGAGCCAGCTTGCTTTTCGACGTAAGATTGGGGAAAATACCCGCAACGTCCAATGAACAGGGAGATTCAGATGCAAGAAGATTTCGCGAAAGCTTTCAAGGGTATAGAGGACAGGGTTGGACTTCTCCGGAGGTTACTTTGACGTTGACCAGAATATGAAGTCTGTTGAATCTCTGGATGCGGAAACCGTCCGTTCCGGGTTCTGGGATGATAACGAATCTGCTCAAAAAGTTTTGCAAAAAAGATCCAGCCTGCAACGTTCCATAGAAATCTGGAAAAACCTGGAACAAGAAAGAGAAGACCTAGGTGTCATGCTGGAGCTTTCTGCCGAAGAGGAAGACTCTTCCATGGATGAGGATATCCGGTCTTCTTTAGCCCGATTGGGCGAACAGGCGGCACAGGCAGAATTGAAGGCAATGCTTTCGGGTAAAACTGACTTTAACAACGCTTTCGTGGCTATCAATTCCGGGGCAGGCGGCACGGAGTCCCAAGACTGGGCGGAAATGCTGTTGCGAATGTACCTGCGCTGGGGAGACCGCAATGGTTATAAGACGGAAGTCCTCGATACACAGTATGGGGAAGAAGCGGGTATAAAAAGCGCGACGGTTTTATTTTCCGGAGATTATGCTTTTGGATATTTAAGAGCGGAAGTTGGAGTTCACCGTCTGGTGCGCATTTCTCCCTATGATTCGAATAAAAGACGCCACACCTCGTTCGCGTCGGTTTTTGTTTATCCTGAGATTGATGACTCGATTGGAGTCGAAATCGAGGAGGAAGATTTGAAGGTAGATGTCTATCGCGCCTCAGGACCAGGTGGGCAGGGGGTGAACACCACGGATTCGGCGGTGAGACTAACGCATGTGCCGACAGGCATTGTGGTGCAATGCCAAAATGAAAGGTCGCAACATAAAAACAAGGCATCGGCCCTCAAGGTTCTGAAAGCCCGCCTTTATGAGCTGGAACAGGAAAAACTGGGTGAAGAAAAAAAGGAAATGGAGAAACAAAAAAAGAAGATTGAGTGGGGCAGTCAGATTCGCTCTTATGTCCTGCACCCTTACCGGCTGGTCAAAGACCTGAGGACGGGTGTGGAAGCAGGCAATGTGGATGCGGTGCTGGATGGAGATCTGCAACTGTTTATCAATGCTTTTTTGCGTTTCTATAAAACCGGTGAGGAGGCAGGAAAGGAATGAAATCGGCAATCCAACCGGCCTTGATCAATGATCCGTTCGGCGACCCCGGACTGCTGGTACATTTTCTTTTGCAAAAACGTGCGCTGTTGTTTGACCTAGGTAATTTATCGGCTGTGTCGAACGGAAATCTTCTCAAGGTTTCCCATGTTTTTGTCAGCCATACTCATATTGACCATTTCATCGGTTTTGACCGGTTGTTGAGAACGCTATTTGGCCACGAAAAAACTCTGACCATTTTTGGCCCGAAAAATATTATTCAAAACGTGAAAGGTAAGCTGGCCGGGTTCACTTGGAACCTGGTTAAGCAGTATTCTGAATCGCTCACCATCGAAGTGGTTGAAGTGCGAGAAAGCGGTTTGCTGAAAGCCACCTTTCGGGCGATCGAACAGTTTCAACTCTGTGACGAAAGGAAAGAGCCTTTTGTTGATGGATTGATCGTGGATGATTCTGCTTTCTCTGTGTGTGTGGCGATACTGGAGCATCGAGTACCTTGTTTGGGGTTTGCGCTGGAAGAAAAACCGCACGTCAATATTGACAAATACAAGCTGGAGTCCATGAAGGCCGAACCCGGGCCCTGGTTGAATGAATTGAAGCAAAGTGTATTGAGGGATGTTCCGGAATCTGCACTCATAACGGTACCGTTTAGGGAGGGTTCCCGTACAGAAGATATCCCCTTGGGTCAGCTCAAGAGCGATCTGGTAGAGGTTTTTCCGGGACAGAAGATTGGTTATGTGGTGGACGCGGTTTTTAATGATCGCAATAGAAAGAAGATTGTGGAATTAGTAAAATCTGCTGATATCTTTTTCTGTGAATCCCCCTTTCTGGCCGATGAAGAAGAACGGGGGCAGGCGCGTTGTCATCTCACATCCCGTCAAGCGGGAACCCTGGCCAGGGAGGCGGGCGTTAAACAACTTCAGGTTTTTCACTTTTCATCCCGACATAAGGACTGCCGGGAACGGTTCTATGATGAGGCTCAGGAAGCTTTTCAAGGATAAGAGAAGCAGAAAATGAATACCAAAACCAAAACACTCCTGATAATACTCGATGGTTTAACTATGCCGTGAGCTGCCAGCAATTCCTTCATTTTGACCGGGCTGACCCAAAGGGGTTGGGCGATTCGTCAAGCTATCTTGCCTTTTTTATTATTTTCCCTGCTCAGAAGGTGTTGGATGCTGGTATTCGGATTCGATGATGAATAGTGGCCGTTGCCGAGATTCTTCCATATTTCTCCATATATATTCCCCGATCATGCCGAGAGCAAAAAAACAATTCCAAATAACATGAGCATCATTGCCATTAGAGAGGACCACCCTGCCATCGTTACCCACCCCAATATTTTGGCAGCTACTACATAAATTGTACCCAACAAGCTCATAAAAAACAGAAATAAACCCATTAGGGAAAAAAACCTGACTGGAAATTTTGAAAAGGCCATGATTGAACCTAAAAAGTAGTCGATTTTTTTAGCCAGGGTCCATCTGGACTTTCCAAACTTACGGTCCACGCGAGTATAAGGGATTTCTGTTCTGCGAAACCCTGTCCAAAGGATAAGACCCATCAGGGTAGTATTTTTCTCCTGCATATTGATCAGCACTTCTACGATCTTTCGATCTATCAATACGAAGTCAAAACCCATTTCAGGCATGTCCATGCTGGTTAGCAGGCGAAATATTCGGTAATACATGTTTGCAAAGAAAACTTTTATAAAATTGTCTTCACGTCGGGAGCGAACCGCCATCACAACCTCACTGCCTTCCTTCCATTTTATAAACATTTCGGAAATGAGGGCGGGAGGGTCCTGGAGGTCTGCCGAAATAATAACCACGGAATCGCCGGTTGCTTTTGTCAAACCAGCCAGACAAGCAACAAAGGAACCAAAATTCCTGGAAAGCCTTACAGCGATGACGTTCTGGTTTTGTGCCGCGATTTTTAGGCTGACTTCATAGGAGTTGTCTCCTGACCCATCGTCCACAAACACAATCTCCATGTCCATATCAGGGTTGGCCTCATTTACCTTGGCTAATTGGGAATGCAGCATCTCCAAAGTTTCGCTGTTGTGATAAACCGGAATGACAACTGAAAGCTTACTTTTTTTCAAAATAATTCGTACCCGATGTCTTTAATATTGGCAACCCGGAATGACCCCGCACTCAAGTGCTCTATGATTTTATCGCAAACATATCCGACATTACTTTTTGTCATTTGCGGGTGCAAAGGAAGACTGACAATCTCTTTCGCGAACTTTTCTGTTTGCGGAAAATCTTCAGGTCGGTGATTTATATCCTTGTATGCTTCCTGCGAGTATATCGGTAAGGGGTAATGTATTACTGTCTCTATTTCATTTTGTTTTAAAAACTCCCGTAGGTTTTCCCGATTGCCGGTTCTAATGACATAAAGGTGGTATGCGTGGCGATTACCAGCCTTCTCAAAGGGGACACCGCAAACATCCGATAATCGTGAGTCATAAACCGCCGCAAGATTTCGACGCCGTTCATTCCATGAATCGAGATACTTTAATTTAACCCGCAATACAGCTGCCTGAATCTCATCTAATCGACTGTTTATGCCGCGGACTGGATGATAATAGCGCTTTTCCCGGCCATAATTCCGAATTAACAATAGTTTCTCATAAACCTCAGGATCGTCAGTAGTAACCGCTCCTCCATCGCCAAAACATCCCAGATTTTTGGTGGGATAAAAGCTGAAACAACCGGCACGTCCCAGAGAGCCAGCACGACTTCCTTTAAACTCAGCGCCGTGCCGCCTGGCATGCATCTTCTATCACACATAAATTGTGGTGGCGGGCAACCTCATTGATGGCTTCCATGTTCACTATTTGTCCATAAAGATGAACCGGGACAATAGAACGAGTCATTTTTGAAATAGTTGTGTCTAATTGCTCAGGGTCCATATGGTACGAGGAGTCAATATCTACGAATACCGGTTTCGCTCCCGCCATAATTATTCCGCAAACAGTGGGCACGGCAGTATTGGGAACAGTAATTACCTCGTCACCTTGTTCAGTGCCCAAGGCCATTAGGGCCAGTGCTATGGCCTCGGTTCCCGAGGCACAGCCTACCGCGTATTGGGTGCCGCAAAAGGTCGCAAACTCCTTTTCAAATTCCTCCACCTCACGACCCAGAACATACCATCCACTGTTGAGAACCCGGGCAATAGCACTGTCAATTTCATCTTTAATTTCCTGGTACTGTTCCAAAGGAGCGGAAAAGGATATGGGCGTAACTGGAGAGGTCATTGGCACTGGACTCCGTCCTCGGTCATTTCATATGTTCGCCCGCAGGAGCAATGGAGTTTTTTATTGGGAGCCTCCTCCAATTTTTTCGCGCACTCACAAATATATCCATCAGGACGGGCCGGGTTACCCACGACTAGTTCATAATCGCCAACATCATGTGTTACCACCGCACCCGCACCCACCATGGCAAAACATCCTATTTCGATTCCCGCGATCAAAACGCTTCCAGCACCAATGCTGGCACCCTTTTTTATTCTCGTCTGCGGATGCTGTTGCAAATGCGCTTTGCTCCTTGGGTAGACATCATTGGTAAAAGAAACGCCGGGGCCAACAAACACATGGTCCTCAATCGTCACGCCATTCCAAATATAGACCCCTGATTTTACCGTCACAAAATCACCCACCACCACGTCATTTTCGACAAAAACATGATCGCAGATATTGCACTCTTTTCCGACTTCAGCACCCTCAAGGATGTGCACAAAGGCCCAAACCCTGGTGTTTTCTCCGACTCGATTTGTGTCCACAATAGAGATCGGATGGATAAACGTGTTAGGAGCGGACATTACTATTACCAGTAAAAACTTTTGTGGGTCCGATAATAATTGATGGTTTTTTGAACCCCTTCCCGAAGAGAAGTCTTTGGTTCCCAACCCGTCAATTTCTTTATTTTGCTGATGTCAGAATAAAAATCACCTGGCTCCTGTAGCTTTCTTTCTTGGGAAAATTCCGCGAATTCCCATTTTCCGGACTGGGAAATTTCTACGATTAGCTCCGCGGCTTCAAGGAAACAGGTGGGTTTATCCCACCCGACATTCATAATTTCACCTTCTGCCGCCTCATTCATTCCGCTCATTAAAATAGCTTCGACGCAGTCATCTATAAATAAAAAATCTCTAAGGATTTTTCCATCACCGAAAACTTTGATGGTTTCGTCATCAATGGCTTGACGGATGAACCAGTTTAGCACCCCAAAACGCGAATGTCGCATTTGGGACCGTGGTCCATATATATTGGTCAACCGCAACATGACAGAGCGAACCCCATGTATGTCATGATAAACCTTCATGATTTTCTCCGCGGTCAGGTTGGATATTTCATAAATACCCAAAGGGTTGGTCGGAGCGTTTTCGTCAATAGGAAGCTGGGCCGCGGGTCCATACTGACCCCGGGTTCCTGTCTTGACCACTTTAGCCCGCGGATTAAATTTTCTGCAAGCTTCCATGAGGATGGCGGTTCCTTTGATATTGTACTCAATATCAGGAAAGGGATTACTCAGGCTCATGACATGACATACTTGGCCGGCGCAATGGAAAATATAGTCCTTGTCAAGAACCATGCGGTTCACAGAATTAACGTCTGTAATATTCGAGTAATTTACTGTAACGCGGTCGCTGACCGATTCAATATTGAACAGGTTGCCGCCAGCCAGGAATCATGGCATCAGCCAAGGTCACGTGAGCTTCGATTTCAGCCAACCGAATGGCCAGGCTGCTCCCAATAAAACCCAGGCCACCAGTTATCAAAATATTTTTGTTTTTGTAGGGATTGCTGGTCATCGTTCAGGCAATACATCCTCGAGAATTGGAGGTTGAAAATCTTGACAGGAAGAAAAGGAGACCTCTTTGCCCTGGCTCAACATCTCTTCATAAGCCGCTGATCTCTATTTCTTATTGCCTCTTTTGCCTTTTTTGAGTACCTTCCTCATGACACGGCCTCTTGGGTTTGGTTCGGGGTTTTATCGCTAAAAACCATTCAAACTTGCATGAGACCATGTTCTAATTTCAACCGACTTTTGGGCAAACCCGTGGGTAACAGTTCGCCTGACGTTAAAAGCCATCGGGCGTTGTTTAATAAAATGAAATTCCCTCAGAGAAGAGGGATTAAGAGGTTTTTCACATGAACGATAAAGTACTTATCATTTTTATTTTCGGTCTGCTGGGGCTCGGTTTTATCTCGGTACTTTTCATCGCCGTGCCTTGGTTGGTGAACTACGCCCTGCCGAACTGGAGGGACTCGCTCCTGGATAGCGGGATAGTGATGGTCGCTATTGGTCTTTTCGTCTATGGGTTTTACATGAATAACAAAATGCACTGAATAAACAGGACTCCTTTTATGGACGAGAAAAAGCTTGTATTCATACTCGCTGGTATCCTGATCGCAGGTTTTTCTTCCTTATTCATTGTTATTGTTCCCTGGATGAACTGGCAACGCTTGCCGGACTGGGAAGCGATCGCCATCGACAACCTTCTGATGGTGCTGGTAGGTGCCGCCATTATTTATGGGATTTATATGGGATCAAAAACCATGTAGAGAAATATCTGACAATGACCGACACGCCCGCGTCATGCTGGTGACCGTTTGATCCTGAACAGGACTAAAAAAAAGATTCCCAGACTAATCAGGGTTCCTATGCAACCCAATAACACTTCCCCAATATAAAACGTCACAGCAAGGTTAAAGATCAGCACACCGAAATACAATCCGGGACCGAGTAGAGCCTGAGCCGGGAGTTGGTGTCGGGGATGGAAAGGAATTTTTGCGTCCAGCCAGTGGTTCAGGATGGCAAAACACGACAGCACTACACCCGCCACAAAAAACCAGCCCGCGAAATTAGTCAGAGGAATATGGAAATATTCTCCTTCTTCCCGATAAAAATATATTTTTCCGAGAAACCAGCGGTCCCCCAAAAAGGCGGCCGGGTCAATAATAACATCCATCAGCATGCATAGAATAGCGGCCGAAGCAATGACCGAGATTGAATGTTTGAGAGACTCTATGTCTCCCAAGCGGATATCCCAGCCCTTTTTTATAAGAGGAGCCCAGAGCAGAAGGCTCAAGGTATAACTGACATAAATCAGAAACGAGAACGAAAGCGAATCCATGAACGGCACGTTGCTGATCCATAACTCCTGATCGCGGGTGGTTTCAATATAGGTGTAATGCCCGAATGGGAACCCGTTTCGGGTCGAGGAATATTCCGAGAGAAAAGCCACTAGATAAGCCAGCACCGTAAAGCAAAGAGAGCGGAGCGCGCCCATATTGAGGATGGCAATGGTGAGGTAAAACGCGAGGAAAATGAAGACGTAGGGCCTCAAGATAACCGTGCCCCATAAAAGAGAAAGTGTTTCCATAGGCTAGCCAGGGTTTTCCTTAAACCAGCGCACTGCCTGGCTCAGGGCGTTTTCGACCGGGTTTTGCGGCAGGCCCAGTTTGCGGACCGCTTTCGAGGCATCAAAATACATGAAATATTTTGCCATCTTCACCCCGGCAAGAGGAACCACGGGCGGCTGGTGAGTGATAAAGTCGGACATCCATTCACAAACCAGCCCAGCAGAGTAGGCGACCCAGTAGGGCATTTTTACTCCTGGTGCTTTGAGTCCGGTCAAAGTTTCCAGGGCCAAAAGAATTTCTTTCAGGGACATATTTTTGTTGCCGAGAATATACCGTTCACCAGGCTGGCCTTTCTCTTCCGCCAGAATGTGCCCACGGGCGCAATCGGCAACGTCGATCAGGTTGAGTCCGGTATCGATATAGGCAGGCATCCTGCTGTTGAGAAAATCGAGAATTATTTTTCCTGTAGGCGTGGGTTTGATATCCCGGGGTCCAACGGGTGTGCTTGGGTTGACAATGACTATTGGAAGCCCCCGGCCAAACAACTCATGAGCCGCCTGCTCCGCTTGATATTTTGACATTTTGTAGTCATTGCAAAGGGTCGCGGTGTTCATGGGCTGGTCTTCGTTGGCAGGTTGACCATTCTCGGAAAGACCGACGCAACCGACTGTGCTGGTATAGATGACCTTCTCGACACCCCGCTCCAGAGCCGATTCGAGAATGTTCCGGGTTCCCTGGACATTGATGTCATAGATCAGTTTTTTGTCCCGGCTCCAAAGGCTGTAGTACGCCGCTGTGTGATAGAGGGTTTTGCACCCGGCCAGGGCAGACCTTAAAGAATCCCGATCCCTGAGGTCTCCATGCGCTACCTCACAATCGAGGTCATCGATATTGCGCGTGTCGGAGTTTTTGCGGACCAGAAGTTTAAGGGTTCGTCCGTCTTTTAATAATTCACGGGCGAGAGCGGAACCGAGAAACCCGGTGGCTCCTGTAACCAGAGTGGTCATATCGTTTCATGGAGAATTAAATGTGAATATCTCGGCCTTCGTGCTTGGCACGGGCACTTTAATAAAGAGGGGTCTATTAAAATTCCTTCTGACAGGGAGGGAACCTGATCGTCCCTCTGATAAGGAGACCTTTGGATAACCTATGATTACCCCTTCGGGGCACGAAGGCTAAGGAAAAATATCACGTCTTCGTCGCCTTCGGCTCCTCTAGGATGACAAACCAGCGTTTCCTGCCATTCTGAACACGGTGAAGAATCCTGTCCCAGTGTATTGTCATTCTGAACGTAGTGAAGAATCTCGCTTTTCTGTTTTTTTCGACTTACGCAAAGGTCTCCCTGATAAGGAGGGAACCTGATCGTTCCTTAAAACAAAATCTGAATCTCGGCTTTTTTTTCCAGATCGGCCAAATACGTTTTGAAGAGATGCCGGGTTTTCATTTTCAGCAGAAGGTTCATGATATCCGTTTTAGCTTCTGAAAGCGGGATCAACTGACTGGGAATAATTTCGTCCAGCTTGAGAATGTGAAAGCCAAACTGGCTTTTGATGATGCCGCTGGTGCCTCCTTCTTTAAGTTTGATGATTGCCTCGCCGATTTCGGGAAGCGTGTTTTCCGGGTGGATGTCCCCCAGTTGTCCGCCTTTTTCTTTCGAGGCGTCATCTTCTGAAAAATGTTTTGCCAGACCCGCAAAATCTTCACCGGCTTTCACTTTCTTGAGAAGGGAATTGATCTTTTCCTCAGCCTCTTCATTGATCATTTTAGTGAGGCGTTCCGCTTTCTTGCGGCTGGCCTCATCTTCCGCGTTTCCGGCAGACTTGATGGTCGCTATATGAATATGGCGGGTCCGGTACAAAACAGGTTTGGTGAACCGGGCTTTGTTATCGTTATAATATTTCTCGATATTTTCATCGCTGACCTCGACCTTTGGGGCGATTTCCCGGCGCGTCAATTCGTCCTCCAGCAAGGTCCGGTGTATCTTTTCCTTTAAAGCTCCAATGCTCATATGCTGAAACGCCAGGGCGGTGAGGAATGCCGCGTGGCCGGGAAACTGGTCCTCAACATTTTTGAGCTGGCGATTGACTTGTTCCTCGTCGATGCTGATGCCGAGAGACTTTGCCTTTTGTATGATCAGTTCCTGCCCCGCCGCCGCTTTGATCAGTTCGCGGGCGATGGTGATTTCGTCAGCCGGTTTCACTTCCTGTCCCATTTGTTTGGCGCGAAAGCGAAAGGCGAGCAGGTCACGTTCGAGGGCAGGTGAAAGTAAAGCCACACCATTAACTTTTGCCACCACCTCAGGAACGGGTTTCCCGTTCAGGATAAAAGGTTCTTCCCTTTCTTCCGCGGTCAGCACAGACACTGGGAGGACGAACGATAAAAATAATAAAAGATATTTGAGCTTCATGGAACTTCAATCAGAGAGGTCTGGGCGGGGAGATCAGGAAAACATTTTCCACATGATGGCTACGGTTATAGCAAGGTTGAAAGTAAGCATCCATTGCGTCAGGCGATAGCCTGATTTTAATTCGTACACCTCGTCCTTCAATTCGGATATCGCGGTTCTTAATTCGGAAATATCCTGCTTTAACTCTGTTCTTAATTCGGAAGTATCCTGCTTTAACTCTGTTCTTAATTCGGAGATGTCCTGCTTGAACTCCGTTCTTAATTCGGAGATATCCTGCTTGAACTCCGTTCTTAATTCGGAGATATCCTGCTTGAACTCCGTTCTTAATTCGGACATCGCGGTTTTTAATTCGGAGATATCCTGCTTTAGCTCTGTTCTCGAATCGGAAATATCCTCCTTTAACTCCGTTTTTAACTCGGAGATATCCTGTTTTAATTCCGTCTTCAATTCGGAAATATTGCGCTGGTAATCCGCTATCGCCTGTGCCGCCGATCTTGCTTTATCCTCATCCGCTCCAGCAGAACGAAACGCGTCGTAGACTTCAGAAATCATTGTGGTCATATATTTTCCTCCAGTAAAATGAGTTTAGCACAGTTTTTCACGACACAAATGGAGAAAACAGGGTTTTGCCCCTGCAGAGATTGGTAGAGGACTGTAGTCCTGCCACCTGCAACGGTCTGGCACGGCTAAGCGGGATTCTTCACTACGTTCAGAATGACAGGAAACACTGGAGCAAGATTCTTCGCTATCGCTCAGAATGACAAAAGACGGTTGTTCAGAATGACAGGAACCGCTGATTTGTCATCCTTGAGGAGCCGAAGGCGATGTTTGTCATTCTGAGGAACAACGTGACGAAGACGTGATATTTTTCCTTAGCCTTCGTGCCCCGAAGGGGTAATCACGGGCTGTGCAAAGGTCTCCCTGTGAAGGGAGGGGAAATTCCTGCTCTTTCGCGATGATGACTTATGCAAAGGCCTCTTGCCAGAGGAGGGAATTGATTGTCCCCCTGACAAGGGGGATCGAGGGGGTTGGGGTTGTCATGCTGAGCTAGTGATATTTGACCTTTGCGCAAGTCGAGAAAAAACAGAAGAGCGAGATTCTTCGCTATCGCTCAGAATGACAAAAGACGGTTGTTCAGAATGACAGGAACCGCTGATTTGTCATCCTCATAACAGCATAAGACTGGTTTGTCATCATCGAGGAGCCGAAGGCGATGTTTGTCATTCTGAGGAACAACGTGACGAAGACGTGATATTTTTCCTTAGCCTTCGTGCCCCGAAGGGGTAATCTCTCTCTGAATGATGGACAGCAAGATTCTTCCCTATTCTTCCACGGTCAGCACAGACACCAGGAGGAGGAACGATAAAAATAATAAAAGATATTTGAGCTTCATAAAACTTCAATCAGAGAGGTCCGGGCGGGAGGATCAGGAAAACATTTTCCACATGATAGCTATGGTCATAGTAAGGTTGAAAGTAAGCATCCATTGCGTCAGGCGATAGCCTGATTGTAATTCGGAAATATCCTGCTTTAACTCCGCTCTTAAATCGGAGATGTCCTGCTTGAACTCCGTTCTTAAATCAGAGATGTCCTGCTTGAACTCCGTTCTTAAATCAGAGATGTCCTGCTTGAACTCCGTTCTTAATTCGGACATCGCGGTTTTTAATTCGGAGATATCCTGCTTTAGCTCCGTTTTCAATTCGGAGATATCCTGTTTTAATTCCGTCTTCAATTCGGAAATATTGCGCTGGTAATCCGCTATCGCCTGTGCCGCCGATCTTGCTTTATCCTCATCCGCTCCAGCAGAACGAAACGCGTCGTAGACTTCAGAAATCATTGTGGTCATATATTTTCCTTTGTGACCCTTTCGTTAAATTATCCGGCAATGATTAGGGAGAAGTTACCTCACTTCTCCTTTTTATATCTTGAGGCTGTCACAAAAGGCCGGCAATTCGGATCTAACGCGATTCTTTGGTTGTTTCTATCAAAACTTCATATTCTTTTCTTTCCATAATTTCCTTGGCTATACGGCCTGTCGCTCGACGGATACCGCCATCCATGTAATTACATGGGACTGCTTTCATTAAATCCGGGATAACTGGTTCCAAGGCAGGCCTGCCTTTTTTTGTAGCCGCTATCATTTCTCTTATGGAATCGGGTCTTTCTAAAAATTTTCCTATGTTATCGTTATCGTACATTTTGGCGGTCTTCCTAGCATTCAAATTTTATATGCTAAAGCTATCGGCACGCAAACCGATGCTCCGTTTATCGGCTCCCAGCCTATAATAAAGGACAACAAAAATCAAATGTCATTCTGAGGAACAACGTGACGAAGACGTGATATTTTTCCTTAGCCTTCGTGCCTCGAAGGGGTAATCCGGGTGTTATAGAGGCTTTATGGTAAAAAAAACCCCCGACCGAAAGGCCGGGGGTAGGAGAAACAAACAATAAACCTAGAACTTCACGTCAAGCTGAACATATACCCAATCGGCACTATCATCCGTACCATCTCTGGGATTATTCACATCACGGAACAGTTGATCCGCTTCGAAGAAAGAGTAGCCAGCAGTAATCACAGTGTTGGCGTTGTATTTGTGGACGAGGGCGAGATCCAGCTCCGTACCCAGACTGTCGTCCGCGTTGTCTGCCGGGTCAGCTTCTGTATCGAACCAGTGGTAGGCGGCTTTAAACGTCCAGCCTGGCATGGGCTGAAGAGAGCCCTTGATAGCGAAGTCGGTCAGACCTAGACCGCCAGTTCCTCCGTTAACGGAGTTCAGGAACAGATCCATGTGGCCGTAGAATTTGTGGCCGGTATCAAACAGGGTGTTGAAGGTTTCCCATTCGTCGCCGGTACTAGTACCACCATCGGCACCATCGGTACCGGAAAGCTGGTCGTACCAGACAGTCAGGCTCGGCTTCATCATGACGTTGTTGAACTTTTTGCCAACGCGCACGCCGAACATATACGCGTCACGGTCGATATCTCCAGCGTTACTACTATTGGTTGCTTTAGCGTCAGCATTCGCGTCACCCCATTGATGGTAATACTCGCCCCGGTAGTCGATGCCGAAAAGCTGTCCCGCCTGGCGAAAACCAACGGTGTAAATATCATTATCTTCATCTGTTGCACGTTCATCCTGAGTGCCTACAAGGTAGAGGGAGAGTCCCCCGCCCAGAACGCCCTGGAAGTTGGCGTGCAACAAATGCACGTCAAGATCGTCATTAGAATCTTCACTAAGCCTGGCAGGAGTGGGAGGAGAGGTCATATCATCCGCATCATTACCTTCCCTAGTTACATTACTAAGGCGATCTCCTTCCCTGGCGAGCATATAGATATAGCTCAAGGTGTGGTTGCCGCCCTTATGGGTCAAACGGATGGCGTCGTGAGTCTGCGCGCCGGTGGTCCAGACGGTGTTGCCGAACAAGCGGTGACCGTCCAGAACAACCTCCTGCCGACCCAGTTTCAAATCCGCGGGCAGGGTGGCGAAGTTTTTCAGGGTGAAATATGCCTGATGGACACCCACGCTATTGTCCGTGTCATTAGGACTAAAGGAAGAGTTGCCAGAGCCCAGATTTTCACCCCAAGTCCTCGCACTTTGCAACTGGATGAAAGCGCTGGTGTTGTCGTTGATATTGACGTTGGCGTTCAGGCGCATTCGCGTAGCGATGAAATCATCTCCAATGAGGGAGTCATCGAAAGCCCCTGCCCCCTTGTGCTCCACGAATTCATAGCGGGTGCGAAGCTGACCGCTAAAGGTTACGTCAGCGGCTTGCGCGATTTCGGTCGCCACAAAAAAAGTCACGACTGAGATGGCAATTGTTGTTAGAAAATTCTTTTTCATGTTTGTCTCCTCCAAGTTTTGTTTTTGTTCACCACTAACTACGCTTATATCCCAGCAAACCTTTCAACCGACCGAAAGCTTTGCACATAATGTGAATCAAAGTGCATTGAAAATATACATAAATCTTGGGGGATGGTACCACCAAAGAAAGTAGAAATCAAAGGTTATTTGGCTTTTTTTCCAGATTTCTTCCAGTTTGTGATTTTCAGGGGTTCCTGGGCCATTATTCCCAGTTTGGCAAGGTTAAAGCGAGATTCTTCACTGCGTTCAGAATGACAATACACTGAAACAGAGATTCTTCACTGCGTTCAGAATGACAGGCAAGGTCTTTTGTCATTCTGAGGAGTATTTGTGACGAAGACGTGATATTTTTCCTTAGCCTTCGTGCCCCGAAGGGGTAATCTCTCTCGGAATGATGGACAATAAGATTCTTCACTGCGTTCAGAATGACAGGAAACACTGGAGCGGGATTCTTCACTACGTTCAGAATGACAATACACTGAAACAGAGATTCTTCACTGCGTTCAGAATGACAGGAAACACTGAAGCGAGATTCTTCACTGCGTTCAGAATGACAGGCAAGGTCTTTTGTCATTCTGAGGAGCATTTGCGACGAAGACGTGATATTTTTCCTTAGCCTTCGTGCCCCGAAGGGGTAATCTCTCTCCTAAAACCAGTCTAAACCCAGGTCTCGCCATTTGGGATTCGCGGACTCTACTAACGCAATTTTCTTTTTCCGCAACCAACCTTTAATTTCTTTTTCCCTGGCAATGGCCTGTTTCACATCGTTGGTATCTTCAAAATAGACCAGTTTGGACAGGTTATAGCGTTTTGCAAAACCCGGAATCATTTTATGTTTATGCTCGTATAACCTGTGCTCAAGGTCATTGGTCATACCCGTATAAAGGGTCTTTGACGCATTTGTCAGAATATAAACATAATATCGTTTCATCAGTTATGGACTCAAAACAGAGATTCTTCACTACGTTCAGAATGACAATACACTGAAACGAGATTCTTCACCGCGTTCAGAATGACAGGAAACACTGGAGCGAGATTCTTCACTGCGTTCAGAATGACAGGAAACACTGAAACGAGATTCTTCACCGCGTTCAGAATGACAGGAAACACTGGAGCGAGATTCTTCACTGCGTTCAGAATGACAGGAAACACTGGAGCGAGATTCTTCACTACGTTCAGAATGACAGGCAAGGTCTTTTGTCATTCTGAGGAACAACGTGACGAAGACGTGATATTTTTCCTTAGCCTTCGTGCCTCGAAGGGGTAATCCGAGGTTACGCAAAGGGTCTCTTACTCAGTCGGCCACTCGTAGGCTTGCCCGTCATCAAAGCGAACCCGCCTATAAGTCTCTTACTCAGTCGGCCACTCGTAGGTAGAAAGGGTGCTGAACACGTTATTGGTCAAAATGTCCTTGTCGACCCGGAGCATATAAACCTTGGCACCGTTTTTGTGGGGAACCGCCCGGTAAGCCGCCAGAAACCCCTTTTGTTTGCTGGACTCAAAGGCTTTTTCAAAGCCTTCCCCGGTAAGCCTCAGCAGGGCCAAACCGGAATTTTCCACCACTACCAGCCGGTCTAAAAGGCCTCCGCCCAAGGTCTGGTTCATGGGCAACAAAAGGTAGCGGCTACCACCAACCTTGATGAATCGCAATCGGCCTTTAAAACGTACCGGCTCTCCCTGACGGACCATTCCGGAGATTTCCTCTTTGACTCCGACCTCGATCAGGCGCGGGTCGTGACCGTAGTAATCGTTTGATTTCACCACCAGCCGCCCGTCGGCGGAATGTACCCTCAAATGATACCTGTTATCAAGCGTTATTGTTTCCGCCGTCCCGTTGCCGTTCAGGTCTTCTTGCGTCAGTCCATATAATATGAAGCGCGTGCCATATACTTCCGGGGTGTTCAGCTCGGGCCCTTGCCGGTATTTTCCGTTTTTGAACAACACCTTTTTGATCGGGCCGTGAAATGGATTTTGAAATCCAGGGCTTTGCGACATCAATATGGGCCGCTTCCCCATAGGCCGGATGATACGAAAATAGAGATTGGCTTCCTTCCATATGTATTGGAAGCCTTTTTGTTTTGGTCTGGTTTCCAGAGCAAAGGATTCCAGTCTGTCGCCAACCTGGTTGGTGACGAAAATTTCATCCCGACCATTGCCGTTGATGTCTGCCACATCGACGCCGAGAAAATGGTTGGCGGTTTTGCTGGTTCTGACCGTGCTGATTCTTTTCAAACGGTCTTTTTTGTTCTCAAAGATCATGACCCGGTAGCGGTCGATGAGCACGAACTCATTTTTACCGTCGCCGTTCAAATCGCCGACATCGAAGTCGACCATCTCGTGACGAAACTCCTGCTTTGAGATAAACTTGAATAAATCCTTTTTATGCTTGAAGCTGGTTTGCGTTCCGCGTTCCCGTTCCCTGGAGGTGTCTGGAGCCGGCAGACCTTCGGACATGATGTCGGCCTGTTTTTTTAAGGAACCGTCAATCGCCGACATCAGCTTGTAGTTCAGTGCCATTTTTCCTTTCACAGAACGGACGCTGGGAACTAGAATGAAGTCGGTCCCGACCTCACGACGCAGTTTTTTCAGGTTCTCCGGTTGCAGGGCCGTCTTGATATTGAGTTTTTCATCGGCCATCCACAATCCCAGATCGAATGAAGGGACTTCAAACCTGGGGTGCCGGTTCAAGCGGGACTCCAGGTTGTAACGCAGGCGATCGGCATTGACTTTCTTTTTGGTTTTGATTTGGGGTGGCGCGATCAGGAACGAAAGTTTTTGAAACGGACTTCTCACTCCATCGCCCTCTTTTGGGAGTACTGTTGGGTCCAGTGCCCGGGCCCTGGAAAAATCCTTTCTGACTTCCAGCACTTCGATTTCGCCGAGATCGGTTTCCTTGCGCCCTATTTTTTTTTTGGTAACGGGGTGGAACAGTTCCCGCCCATAGCGGATGAGTTTTAACCGGTCACCGGCTTCAACCGGCATCCCCTGCTTGAGATCGAGAGTCAGACCGGAGCCTTCCACGGCGATCACGTAGCCTTCAAGAGACGGGAACAGCGACTCGATCTGACTGACCATCCGGTCGAGAGATGCGCTCGACTGCGCCCGCGCGTTGACCGGTGCCATCAGGATCAAGATAAGGAGAAAGGAAAGTTTTACGCAAGCCGTCATTGCGGACCGCGAAGCGGCGCGGATGTCATGTATTTCCTTAACTCTCGTACCTCGAAGGGGTAGACCCAGGTTTTTTGTTCGTCTCCTCACTACTCCAAGCCTTCGGGCAGGGGGTTTTTTGCCTGTTAATGGAGAATGTTTAACCCCCTCAATCCCCCTTATCAGGGGGACGATCAAGTTCCCTCTTATCGGGGGGACGATCAGGTTCCCCCCTGTCAAGGGGGGGCAGGGGGGTTGCTCTTCCTTAATCTTCGTCCTTGGCACGGGTAACCCTTGTCTCATTGGAAAAACTTTAGAAGCAACATTGCGCAATAATTTCATAGCACCGGTTTATTCCAGTAGCTGGACGGCCACTTCCTGGCCTTGTTGGATCTCTTCGGCCTCCAGCGGAAAGATTAGCAAACCGTTAGCGTTGGCGGCGGATTTCAAAATTCCTGAACCTTGTTCTCCTGCCGGGGTGACGGTGTATCCGCCGTCAGCCCAGGACACAATGGAGCTGAGAAAATGCAACCGACCCGGTTTCTTGTGGATGGTCCGTGTCAGTTTGGCCCGCACCGTTTTATGAGACAGGTCGGAACAGCCTAGCACCTTTCTCAAGGATGGGCGTACAAACTGCTCGAATGAAACGAAGGAGGATACGGGATTGCCCGGCAGCCCAAAAATGGGGGTTTCATCGATGCGTCCGAAGGCCAGGGGTTTGCCCGGTTTCATCGCCACTTTCCAGAACAGCATTTCCTGTCCCATCTTCTGCAAACTGGACTTGACCAGATCATAGTCGCCCACACTCACGCCGCCGGATGAAACCACCATATCGGCTTTCAGAGCCCACGCGAATTTTTCCATCAGGTCCTCTTCGGTATCCTTGGCGATGCCAAGATAAACGGGAATACCGCCAGCGGACTTGATCTGCGCTGCCAGCATGTGCCCGTTGCTGTTGAAGATTTGCGGGCCTTCGGGCGTTTCATCCAGTTCAAGAATTTCATCGCCGGTGGATAAAATCGCGACAGTGGGGCGCTGGCTGACCGCGATTCGCGACCGGCCCACCACCGCCATCATGCCGATATGGGCCGGGCTCAGGGTGGTTCCTTTTTTGAGGACGGATTCATCGACCTTCATATCTTCTCCGGCTTCGCGGATATTTTCCTGGTCGTCGACTTTATCCAGGCAAAGGATGGCGGTGCCTTCTTTTTCAGTGTCTTCCTGCATGAGCACGGCAGTGGCACCGGGCGGGATGGGCGCGCCTGTCATGATGCGCATGGCCTGACCCGGTTTCAACTTGCCTTTGGCTACATACCCAGCGGCAATTTCTTCGACCACTTCCAGCTTGACCGGAGTTTCCGGGGTGGCAGACTGTAGGTCCGCCGCGATCAGGGCATAACCATCCATCGCGGAGTTGTCGAGCGGTGGATTGTTGATTCGGGAGACGACATCTTCTGCCAGCACTCTGCCCAAGGCCTCATCGAGAGAAACCTTTTCCACCCCTTTGAAATTAATTTTCGCGAGAATTTTGTCCAGTGCTTCCTGGACCGGGATCATACTCATGATGGTGCCTCTAATCGTGGTTGGCTAATGAGGTTTTCAAATTTCCTTATGAAACTTTTTCGTAACTTCGAGATTCTTCACTGCGTTCAGAATGACAGACAACATTCGAGATTCTTCACTACGTTCAGAATGACAGGCAAGGTCTCTTGTCATTCTGAGGAGCATTTGCGACGAAGAATCTCTCTCAGAATGACAGACAACGCCGGTTTGTCATTCTGAGGAACCGAAGGTGACGAAGACGTGATATTTTTCCTTAGCCTTCGTGCCCCGAAGGGGTAATCCTGGTTATGGAGTTCAACTTGTGCAAAGGCTTCATTATGAAACTTTTTCGTAACTTCGAGATTCTTCACTGCGTTCAGAATGACAATACACTGAAACGGGATTCTTCACTACGTTCAGAATGACAGGCAAGGTCTCTTGTCATTCTGAGGAGCATTTGCGACGAAGAATCTCTCTCAGAATGACAGACAACATCGGTTTGCCATTCTGAGGAACCGAAGGTGACGAAGACGTGATATTTTTCCTTAGCCTTCGTGCCCCGAAGGGGTAATCCTGGTTATGGAGTTCAACTTGCGCAAAGGCCTCATTATGAAACTTTTTCGTAACTTCGAGATTCTTCACCGCGTTCAGAATGACAATACACTGAAACGGGATTCTTCACTACGTTCAGAATGACAGGCAAGGTCTCTTGTCATTCTGAGGAGCATTTGCGACGAAGAATCTCTCTCAGAATGACAGACAACGCCGGTTTGTCATTCTGAGGAACCGAAGGTGACGAAGACGTGATATTTTTCCTTAGCCTTCGTGCCCCGAAGGGGTAATCCTGGTTATGGAGTTCAACTTGCGCAAAGGCTTCATTATGAAACTTTTTCGTAACTTCGAGATTCTTCACTGCGTTCAGAATGACAATACACTGAAACGGGATTCTTCACTGCGTTCAGAATGACAATACACTGAAACGGGATTCTTCACTACGTTCAGAATGACAATACACTGAAACGAGATTCTTCACTGCGTTCAGAATGACAATACACTGAAACGAGATTCTTCACTGCGTTCAGAATGACAATACACTGAAACGAGATTCTTCACTGCGTTCAGAATGACAGGCAAGGTCTCTTGTCATTCTGAGGAGCATTTGCGACGAAGAATCTCTCTCAGAATGACAGACAACATCGGTTTGCCATTCTGAGGAACTGAAGGTGACGAAGACGTGATATTTTTCCTTAGCCTTCGTGCCCCGAAGGGGTAATCTCGGTTATGGAGTTCAGTTTGCGCAAAGGCCTCATTATGACATATTTCCCCGTTCCCTTTTGGAGCGGGCAATTTCGTATTCTTCGGGTGTGTTGACGTTCATAAAATCGCCCCGGTCGGTTTCGGCGATCCTGACCTGCTTGAACGGCAGTTCGCTGATGAGGCGCGTGGGCGACAGTTCACGCCGCGACATGGCTTCATAGAGCGGAAGAATGAATTTGGGTTCATAGATCGCACACATGGGTTCGACGCCCAGCCCGCCTTTCTGGATGTAACAGGTGCCGTAGCGGAGCGGGTCGCGGGCTTCGACAATGGTTTTGATATTTTTTTCATCGAGGAAAGGCATATCGCAGGCAGTAACCAGCCAGGCTTTTTTCGGGAACCGACCCATCAGGGTTGCCAGTCCCCCTACCGGGCCGAGTCCGGTATGGTCATCGTTGACCCGCTCGACATTGGCCAGGCGGCCCAACGGTCTCATATCCAGACTGGCTCTTGAAGACAGCATCACCCTGTCGCAGAACTTTTGCAGAACCTGTATCAGGCGTTCGGTTTCCGAGATGCCGTTATAGGAAAGTGAGAACTTGGGTTTTCCCATGCGTTTGCTTTGTCCGCCCGCAAACACCGCTCCATACAGTTGGCTTTCCCGGCTTTTGAAATGATCGCGCACGAACTGGTAGACAGTCTCGATTTCATCGCGGTGAAAACGCGGGACATCGGGCAGACCTTCACCGATGATTCCTTGATGGACAACGGCCTTGATGCCGGGAATTTCCGAAGGAATGGGCAATTGTCCTTCCGGATTGAGAAAAACGATCTTGTCGAAGGGGGATTGTTTGTAGCCTTCGATCAGAATACAGTCGCATTGTTCCAGGGCATGGGTGATCGAACGTTTCTTAAAGGCGTTGTCGGCAACGATGGCAAAGTGCCGGGGATCATTGATTGTGGTGATGCCTGCACCGGCCTGGGTGGCCCGGGCTGTGTCCTTGCCTTCTTTGTCGATTGAAAAACGGTGCGCATCGTGTTTGTAGTAGCCAACACGGATGTCTTCTTCAGTAAACCGTTTGATGAGTCGTTCCAGCAAGGTGGTCTTGCCCACCCCGGAAAACCCGGCAAAGCAGAGGAAAGGGGTCTTGAATTGTTCCCAGTAAACGTCCATAAACAGGATTGTTTCAACGTGTAAAGTGCCGAACCGCAATGCTCCAGGTCATCTCATATAAGTATTTAAGAAATAGTGAATTAGGTTATTATTTCGTAGGCAGAGTGGACTGTCAACCTCTATTACGCGGCGTGCCCACAACAAATCAAGCTGTCCGGTTTATGTCCCATATTGGTGATTCAGGGTTGCAGGATTGACCACCACGCCGTGGTCCGCCATGATTTCTTCCGGATCCCGGTAGGAAACAGCATAACGCACATAAAAAAGCACCGCATGAAAGAATCGCTTCTTTGGAAAAATGACAGCCGCTGAACGAAATTATGGTAGATTCCTCCCATGTTGGTCTAAAACTTATATGCGTAATGCAGAAACCCCACCAGAAACGTAACCAATGTTGAAATCTTTGCGAGAGAACCTTAATTATCTATTTGTTTTCATCAGTGGCAGGGTTGGCAACAGGGCATCAATCGCGGTTCTGACATTATCTAACATTGGCAATGCATCTTTTTCGCGTTCCCATAGTGTTGAAAAATCACTAGCTACTTCGCGCGCCACTTCAAGAACCATTTTTTTGGGCAAAGCAGCCTTCGCAGCAAGATGCGAAATCTCATCCTCATCGAACGCTGCAAAATCGCGGACTCTGCTGTAGTTAAGCGCGGAGCTATCATTTGGAACATATGGGATGGTCGAGACAAAATCATAGGCTGGCGAGAGGGCTGCGTTACGCCGATCTGGATAGATTAGCGACCAATTCTTGAGATGAATGTCCCCGTTGCCGATCAGCGTGCTGAAGGTCAGGCGGCGGATAAACTCTCGAACGTCTTCGTCCGATCCTTCCGTAGCTATAACGTCAGCAATGTTGCGCATGCTGGCCTTCTTGTACTTGTCCTTACTGTAGACCCCAAAAACCTGTGCAAAATCTTCGATATGCACGGGCTCACCGCTAGGCAGTCTATCAAAACGTTCGATAACAAAAGCTTTGTTTCCAAAGCGATCTGTCCCGTCTGGTAGATTTGCGACACTATGGATATCGACCAGATCGATCCTTGGCACGTCCATGCCAAGCATGCTGGCGAGGCGCATCATCGAAAACTCGTTTTCAGGGACTCCAGAGTGTTCCTGTGAAGGAAGCTTAACGATCCAATTGCCATCCACACCTGAGGCCGGTATGGTCAGCCCGCCGCTGGTGCTTTTCACCGCTGAGAACTTCAACTGAACACCCGCAAGTGAGAACTGTAGCATGTTTTCGTTTGGCACAGGGGCGTCTTCACCCTCAACATGCGCGGCTTCCGGCGGCCAAATTTCTCCGTCCGCTGGTTTGATTGTAATCGCGCCGGGAAGGTCGCGCCCTAATGCCCAGAGTAGAAAGAACTCGCGCTCGGAATTTACCCCTGCTTGCTCAGCGAGATACTTCCGTAAATGTCCCTCTGGCAAAAGATTGGAGAAGAACGGCATGACTTGTTTCTGGTTAGGCCGGAAATCAGTACGCAGCTCGCCGAATTCGTCCTTGAAGAACAGACCGAGTGTCGGGCGCTCAGGATCACTGATATACTCCTCGTTGAACGCAAACAGACTGCGATCCTCCGCGACACGTGTGAGTGTTCCGATTGGTTGGCTGTAAAGTTCGACATCAAGGACGGATACATCAGCCATCACTACTCCTCGTCCAAGCTGTAGGCCGGTTTGCTCGATGCTCGTTCTATTAAGTGTGCAGGCACGTTGCGCGCCAACATGTTTCGCAACCGTTGGGTATCCTTGGAGATTCGTTCGAGGCTTTTTATGTCTCCTGAATTCTTGATAGCCTCAATCGCGTTTCGGATATTCCTGACCGCATTAGTTTCATACAAGGTGTTACGAGAGTTGTTCATTTCTTCAAACTGCTTTTGGAGCGCAAGTACCGGGGAACTCTCATGCAAAGCCCTTGGGAGTGCATCGAGGGCGCGTTGTGCGCGAGAAAGTTCGCGCAGGGCATCGTTGTTACTTCCCGCACTATGGCTACCAGTGCTGCGAGCGATTGACCTGACCGCCGGTGCCGCTTTTCGTGGGATCATGGCTAGCTCAAGGTCAAGGGCATGGGCGAGTGCAACAAGGCTGGAAATCCGTAGATCGACAGCGTTGCTTTCGACCTTGGAGATATGCGGCTGCGGCACGCCTGAGCGTGCGCTAAGCTCTCTTTGGCTTAACCTCTTATTTTCACGGGCCTCTTTGAGGGAGGCTGCTATGTGCTCACTAACATAATTCATTTTTAGATATAAATGCATTAGATATATATGCATATATCAATATTAGTTATTGATATATGCATATATATCACACTTTCAGCACGCTTGGCAAGTTTTATCTATAATAGTGAATCAAATTAAAAAATGATATGGAATAGTATATCGGGAGTTTGAGTATTAAGCACTCCTTAACTCAACCAGATCGTGTAATTCACACAAAACCTAGATGCTGTTGATGCATCCGCCGTCAAACGGGCGCATCATAACCTGGAAAAGCGAAAGCTGCTTTGCTGCCTCAGCAAGGCGTTGTCGGCAACGATGGCAAAGTGCCGGGGATCATTTAAGTATTTAAGAAATAGTGAATTAGGTTATTATTTCGTAGGCAGAGTGGACTGTCAACCTCTATTATGCGGCGAAAAACAAGACTCATGACATTTATTGAGACTTTCCTGGCAACCTGCTAGAATGCGTCCCTTAAATAAAAATCATTTTTTCTGGAGGTTTCATGGGTTTTTTTATTAAGGGAATTACCGCGGGGTTGGTGGGTGTTCTCATGACTGGCACCGCGGCACAGTCCACTGAAATTGCGGTGATCGAAACGACGCTGGGAAACATTGAGTTGGAGTTTCTGGAGGATAAAGCACCCGGGCATGTCAAAAACTTTAAAGACCTAGCCAATAAAGGTTTTTATGATGGCACCACGTTCCATCGGGTGATTCCCGGGTTTATGATTCAGGGCGGGGACCCCAATTCCAAGAGCACAGACCGTTCCACGCATGGAATGGGAGGCCCAGGCTACACCATCAAGGCGGAGTTCAATGACACGCCGCATGACCGGGGAATTCTTTCCATGGCGCGATCACAGGATCCCAACAGTGCCGGTTCGCAGTTTTATATTGTGGTCAAGGACTCGCATTTTCTGGACAATCAGTATACTGTTTTTGGCAGGGTGGTTAAGGGAATGGAAGTTGTCGACAAAATCGTCAGCGTACCGCGTGATTCACGCGATAACCCCGATGAAAAAGTGGAAATGAAGTCCGTTAAAATTGTTAGCCGTTAGGGAACATTCCTGTTAAGGCGTGGTAGATAGGGTAAATATGGAAGGCGAATTTAAAATCGACGTTTATGGAATTATGGGCACCTCGACTCCGGCGGGAAGAACGTCGGAGGAGGGGGAACCTGCCGGAGATACGATCAGGGGCCTCATCCTCGATAACTGGGACAAGTACGAAAAAATTTCCGTCTATTTTGAGGGGGTGATGCAGATGACCCGGCCTTTTGTGGACGAGGCGTTTGCCAAGTTGCTTGAAACCCGCTCACTGGATGAGTTCAACCAGAAATTATATTTCCCGGATTCCAACGACCGCATTGTCAAAAGTCTGAATGACGCGATCAAGCTCAGGTTGAAAATCATCCGAACCCAGGAAGAAAGACAAAGCCAGGGCTGAGAGGAATGGCTATTTTGTGGGTGTCTTCGCCACTTCTTCTATGAAGGGGTCAAGAAAATCAGGAATAGCGTTTGCGTCCCGCACCGTGAAAATACGGTCGGTGGTGGTCATTGGCTCGTCCACCAGGACGGCTTTGGAATCTTCCAAAGCGGCGATGGCTTTTTTGTTTCCGGGTTCGGTGGTGACTTCGAGGCTTTGCAGAAGTCCGGCTTTCCCAAGGCAGGGAACTGCGCTACCGATGGCCGCGATTACCATCCGGGAACGGTAGCGGTCGCTGATCAGGAGCCGCAGAAGCTCGTCTTTCCACAGATAGGGTCTGGCCCCGTTCCCCCCTATGACAATGACCCCGTGAAAAACCCCTTTGATCTGGCGAACCCCTTTGCCGGCGGAAACATAGCTGTCACCAGTGATGCCTTCTATCGCGTCAACAATCAGGACATCAGGGCTAAATTTTCCGCCCTTCATCCCGACGGATTCTTTCAATTTGTTGGAGGCCACCAAAACGTGGGCTCCCTCCGCTTCCATGGATTCGAGAACCGGATTGAATTCGCTCTCCATATAATAATCTTTGGGGATGACGATTAGTATGTTTTTGCCAGCCAGCCGCTCCATATTTTATCCTTCAAATATAAAAGCCCGACACCCACTCTTCAATGATTCAGGGGAACGGATATAAGGCCTGAGTTTTTATTAGGATTTCCAGTTTCCAAGTCTAGCACAAGGCGGCGCAGGAAAAACTCGCTTTTTACCAGTACGCGTTGAGCATAACGGGCTGGGAAATTTTTCAGGATCCCGCCTGTTTAATAGGCGCACAGCACCTCTTTGTGCTATTTGGAGTTCCGAAGGCGAGCTTGAAATTCATATGTAATGTTGGACTTCTTATACCTATTCCTTCGGGCATAGTCATGAGATATTTTGCGACTCAGCCAGTCGTATGATTGGTTAAAAATATTGTTGAACGCTTTCTTTGCTGCTTCGGCCGCATGGTCACTGCCCATACCCGTGACCGCCCAGCAAAACAGCCAGAGTATGCTCTGCGGGCGTACGTCCCCGTTTTGTTCAATAACCCAGCGCTTGGAAATCGCTCTTTGACACGTTAAGTGATCTATGGTGTTCAGCTCTCTCAGTGCTTCTGTTGGGGTAACCTTGAGCTTAATCATCTTTTCCCCCCTTAAGTGTAAGATATAACGGGCAGGTTGTTTCCTGTTTCAGGTGCAAACCTCGGGATTCAGAGGCAACTGGCTTTAGCAGTTTCGGAAAATAAAGAGAACTCATCCAGAGCTTCCTGATAATCATCAAACCAGCAGGCCTCGGGGTTCCTGTAAAAGGCTATGAATCGGGCATCGTTGTTATTTTCTGCCGCACGGGCATATTTGAAGAAAATCTGATCTTCGGTCATTCCGACCACTTCAATTTTGCCGGACTCATGCGACATGACCAGGCGTGCACGCTTGGCCAGACCCGAACAAAGGGTTTTGGACTTTTCAAATATTTCGTAGCCACGTTCAACCGGTACAGAGTAAGTTTCGTTGCCCAGTGTGGGGCGGCACAGAAAGACATAATAAGGTGGAACGCCAATGTAGGAAAGCTTGGAAAACAAATCGGCCAGCACTTCCGGGTCATCATTGACGCCCTGCACCAATGGGGTCTGGTTGACCATTGAAACTCCCGACTGCATCAGCAGGTTCAGTCCTTCAATAGCCTCCGGAGTGAGCTCCCTCGGATGGTTGAAATGCGCCATGATGTAAATTTTCTTTTTGTGCGTGCTGTAGGTTTTGAACATTTCCAACAGGGAGGGGTCATTCAAAATTCTGAAAGGATTAAAAGCCGGAACCTTGGTGCCGATCCGGATAATCTGGACGTGGTCGATCCCACGAAGTTGCTTGATGATGGGTTCGAGCTTGCTGGTGGACATAACCAGAGGATCGCCGCCGGTCAGTAGCACATTAGTAATCTGTTTGTTATTTTTGATGTATTCCAGCCCCTCGGAGATGTCTTTGGTCACCTCATCGTTTTCGTTCATGAACAGGCGTTTACGAAAACAGAATCGGCAGTAGGCGGCACAAACCTCGTTGACTAAAAGCAGGGCTGTGGAGGTATATTTATGCTCCAGGCCGCGAACTTTGGTGTATTTTTCTTCATTGGAGGCATCCAGTTCGCCCCATTCGTTGAGCTCCTGAACATCCGGCATGATGATCCGTTTGATGGGATCATCAGGGTCATCCCAGTCAATCAGTGACTGATAATAATCATTGGTGCGGAAGACAAACTTATCGTTAACTTTTTGCAGTTCCCGTTTTTCCGATTCGTTCAACTGGGGGATCTGGTCAAGCTTGGTTAAATAACGAGGCTTTTTCTTATCTGGATTGAGGTGCTTCAACAAAATATTCATCTCTCACCTCCAATTAAAATAATTGATATTTGAAACCCACTGATATCTGGCGGGTTTCATAATTTTAAACATTTCGATTCGCCACGCCTGACGACAAAAATTCCCCGTACTTCTCAAAGTTGAAAATTTATGAGATGTATTTTGGGGGGATTATTTAAGAGGGCCTTTGAAAGCAATGGTTTCACCGTACTGCTTCAAGGAGACCTTTGCGTAACCCGATATTCTTCTTCACCGGGTTCCTCAGAACGAAAAAATGGCCCAGTATTATCACGCGGAGCTTGTCGAAGCATCTCGATTCCTCGATTTTTCGACTTGTGCAAAGGTCTCTGTTCCAAGGAGGAAGGCCCTCTCAAAACAGATTGTTTTGAAGCCCCATACCGGACCACCGCCGCGACAGCCAAATTCCAAGAGCTTTGAAGCTTGGAACCGCGAAAACTATTAGTCAACTTTGGCTATGATTTCAACATACCTTATTCGGGCAGGGCTATCAAGAGAAACTTCCCCGATGGTGATGGGCTCAACCATTAAAAATAAAATTATTCAATTTTTTTTCAATGGATTAACGGGCTTGTCGAAAAATGGAACCCTCCCTGAGGCTGGCCTGAAACCAAGAGAAAAGGGTTGGATTTTCGATCAGTGCCAAGGTGTGCCGCTCTGTTTTCAGTTTGGGAATTTCCTGTTGACAGGGTATTGGAATGGATTATAATCGGGTTGCTCTTTTTTAGAATGTGGATTTTTGTGCAAGTAAATCACTGGCGAAGGTTCAAGGTTTTGGTTTTTTGAGATTTGTTGTTTCCCTGCCTTGAACCCGGCTGGTAATAACTCGAAAGGTCAGACCCGGTTTTAAGGTTGGAGTGATAACTTCAGGTTCAATTCACCATTATTAGGTCACTATTGTAGAGGAGATTATTAGATGAAAAAGGCTTTGATACTGAGTGTGATGGTTGTTTTCAGCTTGGTTGCGGTGAGCTCTACGTTTGCGGCTACCAAGTGCCCGCAACCGCGGAAAACCAAACCAGCTCCTGGCGCTATTGGTAAGAAGGATATGACAGCGAAAGCGGATGCGGCAAACGGCAAAGCGATTTACCAAAAGAAAGCCAAGCCGATGGCTTGCAAAATGTGTCATGGTGACAAAGGGGATGGCGGTGGAAAATTGGGGAAAGCCCTGAAGCCTGCTCCGCGTGATTTCACCTGTGCTGCGACCATGGCAAAAGTTTCTGCCGGCCAGATGTTCCATATCATCAAAAATGGTTCTAAGGGAACTGGTATGGTGGGTCATAAGAAAACTTTAAAGGATAAAGAAATCTGGGATGTTGTCAAATACATCCGTAGCACCTTTGTAAAATAAGCATAGTTCTTTTAGAAGGGGTGAACTGCGTAAGCGGTTCACCCCCTTTTTTTTGCCGTTTTTCCGGCTTGGCCAAAACGCTATAGTGGAACTGACTTAATTCTTCGTTGGAGTCTTCCTTAGATCACCCGCCGGGTTCCCCTTTTAGCGTAAATTTTTCTTCTGCTCTGGCCTGTGTTGCCGCTTGCTCCCGAGGCGCAATCTTTGATGTCTGCTGAAAAATCCACCGCGAATAATGTTCGCGCTCTCCGGCGATGCTCAGGTGATGCTGAAGGATAGTCGGGAGACCGGTCAGTTTCTGCAAACAGCGACTGGGCCGCATTTTAAAACTTTGGTCGCGACCAGCTATGCGGCGGCCATTGAGCGAGAGTATGATCGCCGGCGAAAAAAGATATTGCCAGTTGCCTCCGGCGGCTCGTCGGTTGCTCGCCGGCCCCACGCCGAGTGTGGGGATTAGGCTTTTCATTGATTATCGAAATGTGTTAGGCTGGTTGCAATAAACCTTTACAAAAGAAGGTAGGGCGGCTCTTGGCGTCCGATCAGAGTAGGTGGGATATTGAGAAAGTCAGCTTTGCTCATTGTCTTGGTTTTGTTTGTTTTCAGATCGGTTTCGGTCTGGTCGCAGGATGACTCTGGTTTGTCAAATCTTGGAATTCCCAAAGAACCTGGTTGGAATCATCCCGCCTATCGCGGCTGGGAATCTTTGAGTGTGCCTGGTTTGATTTCCACCTACTACGATTTGGACCGGGACGGCAAGCTGGATTATATGGTCATTCGAAAAGTGATCCGCAAGGCCTCAGCTGAAGAGACTACGGTAGAGCAGGCCATTGAGATTGCCAGGTTCGATAACCTGAGCGTTTACTTTTCCCATCCGGTGGTGTTTTTCGCCAATCGGAATCCGCTCTTTTATTGCAAAGGTGTTGATTCGAAACGCAACTGTAACGATATCTGGGTGGATGTCGCGGAAGATGGTTTAAATGGCAATGAAGAACTTTATACGCTTTCAACTCCGAGCTTGGGAGTGCGTTAACGAAAAAAGCCTGATTTTTTTTCTGGTCCTGTCTGGGTTGGTGTTTGGGATAACGCCTTTGTATGCTCATGGGCCTGTGGAAGATGCTCATGGCTCGGCATTTTCTTCACCCGGTCAGGAGAAGGATCTTCTGCGTCTGGGTGCCACGGTTTACAAGCATATGTGCGTGTTTTGCCATGGTGATGACGGCAATGGCGGGGGTAAAGCCATGGCCTATCTTTATCCATGGCCGAGGGATTTCAGGCAGGGTGTGTTCAAATATCGAACCACTCCGTTTGGTTCGATTCCCTTGGACAAGGATATTCACCGGACCATCAGTCGCGGGGTTCCGGGTACTTCCATGCCTTCATGGGGAGGGGCTTTGACGGAAGATGAAATATCGAGCACTGTTGAATATATTAAGACGTTTTCAAAAAAGTTTGAAAAGGAAAAACCAAAAGAGGCAATAACGATACCAGCGGTTCCTGCATCCACCCCTGAATCTGTTGAGAAGGGCAAGAAGGTTTATCAGGAAATGCGTTGCTCCCGGTGTCACGGGACGGATTTAAAGGGCGACGGGCCCATTGCTGCTGAACTTTATGATATCTGGGATCATCGAATGTTTGTTTATGACCTGACAGATCCCAATACGTTTAAATTCGGATTCGACAAGAAAGACTTGTTCCTGATTTTGACAACGGGGATCGATGGCACCCCGATGAAATCTTACAACCATCTGACGGATGAAGAACGGTGGGATTTATCCTCCTATATTGAATCTAAAATCAGGAAAGAGAAATTCAGACCGGCTAAATACGAAATAGATCTGGCCACGTATCGCGTTGATCAGGAAATTGACACGGACCCAGAGAACCCGTTGTGGGAAAATGTTCCGGTTCAGAACATACACACGATGCCCCTTAATGCGCGCAGGGATCCGGTTGACCAAATTCAGTTCCAGTCTATCGCGAATGATGAGGGAATTGCCTTCCGATTGGTATGGGAAGATTCCCAGCCGGACCGGACTTCGAGCCGCCATCAGGATTTTAAGGACGCTATTGCCATGGAGTTTGCTCTGGGCGAGGTGTTGTTACACAAGCACGGTCACAATGAGCCGTTCTTTGGCATGGGAAACCGGGGCAAAGTGGTTAACATCTGGCAGTGGCGGGCGGACTGGCAAACGGAAATTGAAACCAAGGAAAAGCTCGAATATGCCACTAAAGGTCTGGATCTGGATACCATGATCTTCGGAGGCGAAGTCAACCCGGTCGATGCGCTTAATCCTTTCAGGGAGGTTCCTGTTGAGGAATTGAACGCGGAAGGGTTCGGGACGCTGACCCCCCAGCCCCAAACCAAGCAGAATGTGCTGGGTAAAGGAGTTTGGAAAGAGGGGAAATGGAGCGTGGTGTTCTTTCGGACCTTGGATTCTTTGAATAAATGGGATATAAAGTTCAAAAGAAAAAATCCCGTACTGGTGGCGTTTGCCATTTGGGACGGGAAACATCAGGATCGCAATGGCCGAAAAGTCATTTCCATGTGGCAAAGACTTAAGGCGCTGGAGTTGCCCTGACTCGTTTGGCGAGCAAAGGGTTATCTTGGGCAATGTGCCCTTATCAGTTTTTGCCCCTTCGGGGCATGAAGTTTAAGGAAGAGGGCATTGCGGGCTCATGAAAAGATTAACCAAAAATATCGTGTCTTCGTCACCTTGTTCCCCCGAATGACAAAACAACCCAGCATTGTTATTCTGAGTGCGGTGAAGAATCTCGCTGTTTTGTTTTTTTCGACTTGCGCAAAGGTCTCCCGCCAAGTGGTGCAATACAGAAATTAAAAGTTTGAATTGGTAATCTATATATTTGGAGAATTGTTTCATGTCAGACGACAAAGAAATGGAAGATACCGAGGATTCGTTGGGTATATCTCAAGACGAAGAAATGGATTTGGATGAAGTTGATGAAGAGGATGAGTTAGACGAAGAGGATGAGGTTGCGGTCGTAGAGGAAGTGCCGGAGACAGGTGCTTTTCTGGTTATCGGCCAGGGAGATTTTTCCATGTGCCAATCCAATCGGGGAGCGGATGACCCTGGCGACAACACGCTTTGTGAACCTCAATTTTGCGCGGTCTATGGCGATATGCTGTTTGTCTCTGACAGAGGAAATCACCGGGTATTGATTTGGGAACAGTTCCCTCAAGAAAATGGTGAGCCGTCATCACTGGTGCTCGGGCAGGAGGATTTTGCCGACTGCCTTGAAAATAGGGGAATGACCACAACTCTGGATGAAATGACTTCTGGATTGGGCGACGAAAGTCTGGATGGATTCACCATCAGTAAGTCGGAAGAAGATACTCTCTCCCAGCCTGCCGGTATTGACGTGATTGATGGAAAACTTTATGTGGTGGACAGTGGCAACCATCGGGTGTTGAGGTGGAATGGAATTCCTTCGGACGATGGCGAGGTCCCGAGCCTGGTGCTTGGACAGGATAACCTGGATGACAACGAAGCCAACCGCCGAGGGTTTGTCGGTTCCGGTTCGCTGTTTTTCTCCATGGGCCTCCACTCTGGCGATGACCAGCATGTGTTTGTCGCGGATAAGGACAATCATCGGGTTTTAATCTGGAACAAAATTCCTTTTAGTGACGGTTGGAACGCAGACGTTTCTCTGGGGCAAAAAGGAATGGATGAACGCTGGCCCAACCAGGGTGAATTCGACAATGTGGGTCAGGACACACTCAGTTTTCCAACAGGCGTACACTTTGATGCCGAGGGTGAGAGGGTGATCGTGGTGGACCAGGGTAACAACCGGGTGTTGATTTGGAATAAAATCCCCAGAGAGACAGGGGTTCCCGCTGACGTGGTGATTGGACAAAAGGATTTTTTCAACCGCGAACCAAACCGGGGCAATGGGCACCACCGTCCTTCTGCGGATGGTTTGTATTTCCCCACCGATGTGGTGTTCGGAAAAGCCGGGTTGTTTGTCTCCGATACCGGTAATAACCGTGTCTTGTATTGGAAAGAGCTCCCCACCGAAAATGGGCAGCCTGCTGACTTGGTGTTGGGTCAAGCCACGTTCACTGAAAACCTGGTGAACCGCGATTTGGATGAGGCCTCTAACTGCACTTTGAACGATCCTTATGGTTTGTTGTTGATCGATGAGGATGAGGATGAGGAAGAATTTCGTGGCATTCCCATGGTGGAAGATGATGACGATAATGATAATGAGGAATCCGCTCTCGTAGCAGTCGAAGGCGAATCTGGAGAAGAGGAGCCACAGCCCAAGTTCAGGCTTTTTATCTGCGACCGGGGCAATTCTCGCATCGTGGTCTGGAACGAGCTTCCCTATCCGAAAGAAGCAGAAGAGGAAGAAGAGTTTGAAGAGCTCAAGGTCGATGATGAAAATCTGTTGATCGGTGAGGAGGATGAAGACGACTTCTTTGAAGAGGAAGAAGAAACGCCTCCCGGAGAATTACCGTCAGCCTGACCGGTCTACGACCAGTATGTACTGGTGAATACTAGGATAAGCATGAAATAAGCCGTCCAGATTATTTTGCTTTGGATAGAAGAATGCGGTCAAAAATAGATCGTATTAAGCATATATGTGGCATGTTTCAGCCCGAAGAGAGACCTTGGCGAATACTTCGTGATGCCTTATTCGGAACTCCCCCTCCACAAAACACTCGATCAATATCAGACCATATCTTTAAGGGCGGATCCCAAAGTTATCTCAGACACACAGGGAGCGAATTTGGTGGTCATCCTTCAAAAACAATAAAAGCAGGAGGTCGTGCGTGGTGTGCCTGGTGGTGAGAATATGATCCATTTTGAAGATGGTTCGATTAGATATCTAACTGTACTTGAAGAGAAATTATTACAGGGTTTCCCGAAAGACTTTAAGATCGTTTAGGCTTGGGGCGAGGCCATAAGGCAGATTGGTAATGCTGTTCCTGTCTTACTGGCAGAAAAAGCCGGGCGCGGTATCTATTCAATGATTTTAAAAAATCAATTGGATTGCCTGATCATATTATAGCGAGTAAAACCAATGTGGAATTTTCTGAAATAGGTGCGCAAGCCTAGGTAGCCTAATATATTGTACGACCATTCCTTTGGATTCTTGTGAAGAGGCGAAGCCCTCTATTCCCGGTCAGTGGCAGTAAGGGGGGATACCTTCTTCCACCAGATGCCCGGCTTTCCCGGTTTTCTGGTTTTCCTGATTTTTTCGGATTCCTGATGCTAGTACCCTCATGGACCCTTGCATTTTTTCCGCGATTTCCTCCGGCGAATCCATTAACAGGTTGCCAAACGCGGGTTTGCATTTCAAATTGCCAACATCACAGCAGGGCGTCATTTCACCATTTTGCTGAATGGTCATGATGTCTATTGATCCTCGTGCGGCGGGACAGCCAATGAGGTATTGATCTCCGGGGAAAGCCATCGATGCCATAGACCGCTGGCCGTTGTCATCAATATTGAACGCTGGTAGCAGACTCAATCCTACAGTGAGTTCCAGTTTACGTGCAAAGGCTTCAGTATCTCCAAAATGCGTGGTGAACAGTTTCTCATCGCAGTTGGGGTGCTCGCTCAAAAGCGTCTCCACTTTTGTTGAGTAGGTTTCGAGCAGTTGCGTGACATGTTCTTGTTCCTTAAAAAAATCGAGTAGGAGGTCGATCTGAAGTTTTAAATGCTCCAGACTTTCATAAACGATGTTGATGATCAGGTTGTTCTGTCTTTCTAATAGAGCCTCAAGAAAATGTTTCTGCGACTTCTCCCATGCAGTGGGATAAAGTGTGATGTCCACCCGTCCGCCGATCTCCATGATCCCCAGCAATCTTTGCCAGCGTTTGGATGTTTCCGAGAGTATGTCGAGATTGGTGTGCAGGCAAACATGCGGTGTGACGGTTTGGAACACTTTGCAAATCTCGATAATATCCGGGTTCTGCGAGGCCTCCCCGCCGGTCAGGTTGATCTCTTGCAGGGCCAAGGTGTTCAGCACCTCGACACGCTGGATTTTTTCTGCCATCACCCGGGCTTGCTCCACAGTCAGGTGCCATTCAGAGACAGGGTCCGCCATCAGCGGTTCATATACGTGGCAGAATTCGCATTCGTCCCTGTTGTAGCGGTTGCAACTGGTTTCGACAAAAATGCTGAGCATCGATCAAAAAACTCCGGAATTTTAACTAAGAAACCCCATGCTACCAGTCACTAGCCGTGGGGGCAATGTGCAATAACCCTACTTGGGTAGAAAAGGTTGTCTCGGCTTGGTAAGCCAACGAAAAGCTCATTAAGCCACCCGAGACTACCACCTAAGAGAACACTTAATCAATTTAAATTCAATATCTTTCATGTTTTTCTCTTAAATTCCTTTTTGAGAATGAAGAGGATTTCACGGGTCAGAAACGGGGAAGTTCTTAAATCGGGGTCATTCCGTATGGGGTGTCCCTTTTATTTTGAAGGGGGATCGCTATGGAAATAAGCAGAAGAAAATCGGTTGCAAAACCTCATCCGAGCGTTTTCAAAAAAAACATTATTTTCCATTTAGGGGAGGCTCTGAAAGCGGCCGAGGCTCTGGGGGAGAGAAATGCTGTGGAGAGGCGCGGGCAACTCTGTGATGACATCGAGTATTTTATCCATAACGTGAAGGCCGGGTTCTAAGGAGACCTTTGCGTAAGTCGATAAAGCAGAAAAGCGGGATTCTTCGCTATCGCTCAGAATGACAAGAAACGATTGCTCGGAATGACAAGAAACGATTGCTCGGAATGACAAGAAACGATTGCTCGGAATGACAGGAAACGATTGCTCGGAATGACAGGAAACGATTGCTCGGAATGACAAGAAACGATTGCTCGGAATGACAGGAAACGATTGCTCGGAATGACAAGAAACGCTGGTTTCTCATCCTGGAGGAGCCGGAGGCGACGAAGGCGTGATATTTCTCCTTAGCCTTCGTGCCCCGAAGGGGTAATCATGGGTTATGCAAAGGTCTCGGTTCTAAAGGGAAATAAATCGTTCTAAGGGGAAATAAATCATGGAAACTAAAGCTCCAGCATTTCAGTTTTATCCCAAACAATGGGTGGGCGACAACAATATCATGATGATGGATTGGGATGTCCAAGGTATGCATGTCCATCTTATGTCTGTCTCGTGGCAGGAGGATGAGCCTGCAACTTTGCCAAAAAACGATAAAATTTTAAGAAAATTATTAAAAAATATTGCGAAAAAAGACTGGGAAAATCGAATAAAACCGCAACTTTTTTTGGGCTGGAAAACATGGGAAGAGGACGAGTCCCGAATCATCAATAATGGGCTAAGACGTGAATATATAAAGCAAAAAGCGATGTCTAACAGGGGGAAAAGTGGTGCTGAAGCAAGGTGGAAAAATGGCAAACAAGCATCTGTTAAGCATATGCCTAAGCCTATGCCTGATGATGCACTTCTTGAAGACGAAGTAGAAGAAGAAGTAAAAGATTTTAAAACTAAAATCAATGAACGGATTCCAAAAAGTTTTTCAAAAAAAATAGAAAACGAAAAGGTGGCGGGCGATTGTGCGACCTCTGCCGGAGTACCGGTGCCTCCACCTCTCCACGCCCCGCCATCGCTTGCTCCTGCCCCGCCGCCGACGCGAAATCGCCGGCCTGCGGAACAGGCCGATCCGTTCGCCTCGCCGCGGGCAGCGTTGGCAGGGGATGGCGTGTTGCAGCTTTGCGGCACCAGTCCGCCTACACCACCGGCACTGCCTGCCCTTCCTGACTTTGTACCGCGGGCTGGCTGCAAGCGGAGAGACCGGGTTGAGGGGTTTTTAATATTTGCCCAGAAAACCCACGAACGGGAGCGGAAAGCGTTGTTGATGATCCGCGGGGTTGTGGATCGGGAAAAGGTCAGGTCGTTGTTTGACAGCGGGATTGACCCGAAAACTCTGAGCTTTGCTTGGCTGGAGTTTCTGGCTGACGACGGCAAGTATTTTCACCCCGACAGAGGCCGGGATGCCCCACCGCATAACATCGCCGTGTTTCACGGCCAGGTCGCGACAGGGCGATATCTTGAGCAGGCGGCAAGGCGGATTGTGAGCGCGAAAGCGACTGCCCACCCGAAACCTCAGCCGCTGCCGAGCCTGCGTGAGTCTGTCAGTCCTGAACTGGAAAAGCTCTGGAGCCGGTGCATGGGGAAAATAAAAGCGCAGGTGGCTCCTGAAAGTTATTCAGCCTGGTTTGAGCCGACACGTCCGGGCATTCTGGCGGACGGTGTGCTTCTGGTGTCTGTGCCGAACCAGTTTTCCCGAAAATGTTTGATCGAAAACTACCGGGATTTGATTGAAAAAGTGTTGCATGGAATCAGAGGTGCCCCCTTGCTGGTGGACTTTCGCGTTGAGGCGGCCCGGGTACGGTTGGATACTGGGTAGATCGTACCCAGCGCCTTGGAAAAAATATTGAAAAACCAACAAGGCGAAGCAACAATCACAGGAGAATTTTTATGGGACAGCAGGATATGCAAAAGGCGGTAAAGGAGTTAGGCGGGCAAGTGGCGGATCTTTTATCTGAACATGTGGGCGATATTTTAAAAGGCTACGAAGCGGCTGGGGAGGAACCTCTGGTACTTTCTATTCGTGCCACGTTGACAGGAAATTTAGATGAAGTGAAGAGGAAGGTGGCATTGAGCTTTGTCACAGAGAAAGTAACCGGTGTCTCTGTCGACAAAACAATGCTCAGGCAAACCGCATTGGGTTTCGTAGATGAAGAGGAAACCGCTCCGGCGGAGGTTGTTTGAAGAAACGCATGGCGAACGCAAGAGGGCGCGGGTGGAGTTGATACTTCCCTGGCCTCCTTCCGTCAATAATGCTTATCGTTCGTTGGGAATGGGGCGGACCGTGAAAACCAGGGTTGTCCGGGAATACTTTTCTGGTGTCGCGGTGCTGATCCAAAGGAAACAGGTTAAATCGTTCGGAAAATCGCGGTTGAAAATTTCAGTTGACTGCCATCCGCCTGATAATCGCAGGCGGGACTTGGATAATATCGGCAAGGTGTTGCTGGACACGCTGGAGTATTCGGGATTGTTTGATGACGATAGCCAGGTGGATGACTTGAGGTATGTCCGCAGGTCAGTGAGTCCGCCGGGTTTTGTTGAGGTCGTCATTGAGGGGATTTGAAAAGGATCAAGACTGTTAAACCTATTCAAAAGGGTAATTTATGACTGATTACGAAAAGGATTTCAGGCTTGAGGATATGAAAGTGAATAGTCAGGATCAGAAGGTTTGGAAAGAGTTCGCTGAAAAGTTTGGGACTGATCCGTATCTCTGGCTGTGCAAACGGGTGAACGGCGAAAGGATATACATTCCGGAACTGGATTCCCAGCTGAGGCCTGCAAGGTTAAGGGGGTATCCGGTAGAGCCGCATTGACAAAAACCTTGTTTTATGGCACAGTTTGGCTAATGGGAATAAGCACAAGGAGGAAGAGCCATGCCGAATTCTCTTGAGAAGGAATTTGAGTGGTACTTGGCTAATCAGGCAGGATTGGTTAAGGAGTACGATGGGAAGCATATTGTCATTAAGAACCAGAAGGTAATTGGCTCATACGATGATATTGGCGTTGCTGTAGAAGAAACCTCAAAACAGCATGAAAGGGGAACCTTCCTCGTACAAAAGTGTTCTTCTGGAAAACAAGACTACACCGCTACGTTTCACTCCAGAGTTGCTTGATCAACCTGATTATAAATGCGCCTTCCCAACCACGTTGCGTTTTCTCTCAAATATAACGGCTTTGCAAGAGACCTGAAAACCCCAGTTAAGATAACTGAAAAATTCGTTTCATCCACCAGCAAAATAAAATTGACGGAATTCGCGACTACTGGCTCCATACAGTCAGATGAGTACCTTGGCCTGTGGGACACTGGTGCTACCAGCTCTTGCATAACTCGAAAGGTTGTCGGTGATAATTCGTTGAACCCTGTGGGAATACAGGAAGTTGTGGGTGCCTATGGTGGGAAAAACATCAGACCCGTTTATCTGATTTGCCTGTATCTTCCAAATGGGATGTTTGTGGAAAATATTCAAGCAATTGAGGCAGAGCTGGAAAATCTGGACGCCTTGATCGGAATGGATGTTATAAGCTTGGGCGATTTCTCAATTTCAAATATTGACAACAAAACTTCGTTTAGCTTCCGGTTTCCTTCGATAATCGAAGCCGATTTCGTCAGAGAATATAATCATTCAAAAGATAGTCTACCTCAACCATTTCCAAAAACTCATAGAGAAAAACCATGCCTATGCGGTAGCGGTAAAAAATATAAAAAATGCCACGGAGCATAACAACCCAAGCCTCTCCTTAGTAGATTGATCCCTTCCGCCCTCCAGGCGTGTGTTCGACTTCATTATCCTCACCAATTTATTATCTCCGCCAGGGATTCCCCTAACGTATATTGCCAACGCCTCTGCTATTGCCCTTTATATTGCCCCTGCGAATGCCTTTCCCATTGCCCTTTCCAGTGACTGTTGCACGTGAAAAAAATGTTGTAGGGTTTTAAGCAGAAAAACTTTTTTGGGGTTTTCTGTTTGTGTCCGAGCAGCTGACCAAAAATTTTACGAGAGAAGAGTTCGTTTGTCCCTGCGGGTGCGGGCTTTCTGATATTTCTTCTTTACTGGTAGCTAAGCTCCAGGGCGTTAGGGATTCCCTGGGAAAATCTATCAAGATCAATTCCGGTTGCCGGTGTGCGATGCGGAATGATGAGGTTGGCGGCTCGAAGTATTCCTCGCATCTCTACGGTTTTGCTGTTGACATCAAGTGTGGGAGCAGTGCGGAGCGGTCTGCAATGCTTCCCTTCTTGTTGCGGCAGTTCCGCGCTATGGGTTGAACTGAATATGAACGAATGAAACAGGAAGTGGCGAGGATTGAAAAACGGACCGAATATCTTTTTCCCTGTAGCCCAGTTTTCTAAGAGGTTTCAAGGCAGACAGAACTTCCTCCAGGGTGACATAGGCTACAGTATCGGGAACACCTCGGCTACTAAGGTTCTTAGCCAGTTGGGCGATTTGCTTTCTTTGCTTTTTGGGAGTTTCTTCAAGTGCCGGGTAGCTGAGTTTTCCAGAGTAGGGACTTCGATAAACGGTATTGAGAGCATTGAGTGTTCCGAGCATTAGAATGTCTCTGTCCCACGGAGCCATGTTGACTGCTTGTGGATGGTTTTGCACCAGATCCACCAGACTGACGACTGCTGATCCGAGGTCTTTTTTGACAAACTGATTCTGGTATTCCCGAGTGATTTCGGTAAACCCTAAAGCCCGGCCAATATTTTCAAGTAGGGGAAAGTTCACCATGAACGTGTATTGACCGCCGTATAAATTAAAATAAGGCCGTCCTTCTTGGTTGAGATCCTGAATTTCTTTCATGCCATAGTCAAAACTGGTGTAACCGAAATTGCTAGAGCCTAAAAGTTCTTTTGCTTTTTCGATGGCGGAGAAAGCTCCGGTATTAATGGGCATGGGAATTTCATCTTTGAATTCTTCGGCGTGAGCTTTCAAAGTTTCCGCAAAGGGCCAGTCATCCAAATCCACCCTTTGAAAATCCCGTTCCCAGTGAATGGTGTTGAGAAAGTCTGGAAGCTTGGCGAGTTTTTCTAGATCCTTGTTTCCAAATTGTTCAACGAAAGTGTCTGCTTCGGCAGGCAGTGCTTCCGGGTTCAGGAAAGGGCACAGGTATTCCTCATAAAAAAGACCCTGATGCTTCAGCAGAACTTTGGTTGCCAGGTCGTCCCAAATTTCGTTGGAGATGATCTTTGCTACGGAGTGAGGCCGGAAGCAGTTCATGTGTTCAGCGTGAACGCGAACCGTGGAAAATTTACCGGTGTGTTCCTGTAAGCGGAAGTTGGCCTGCACACCTTTTAAAATTTCTTCGGACTCATCGCAAAGAATGTAATAGATAAAGGGATAGACTTCATTCTCGCTGTCAATTGCACGCAGGTGGCTGAGAAAACACGCGGCTAGGTTGCCATTGCCCACTCCCCATTCCTGTACCACCCAGACATCACTTTCAGGACGCTCGCCGCCTCGGGCTTTGGCATAAAAATCATTGGCGAGTGCGTGAGCCAGACGGTAGTCCAAGCTCACATAAGTTTGAAAATGGTTGTGGATTTCGGGGCCCTTGGTGCCATAGAAAATGGCATTGACATGGGTTTGCCAAGTATCGGAAGGCTTGAAATCCCCAAGTGCAACCAGATTTTGGGGAGGATGAGTCATGGTGGATTCAGGGGAATTTATCGAGGGTCTACATCTGCATCAGCCAAAGACTCCATACCAGCCTGGTTTCCTTCCATGTCTCCACCTCCGGCGTATTTGCTGGTTTGGGAAACACCGCCGGGGATATTTGATGGATTGTCCCCTCCCTCTGTTGAAACAGGAGCGGGTTCGTTCATCAATGCTTCATACTTCTGGTAAGCCGCCTGAGAGTCTTCCATCAGCCCGACATCTTTATAGCAAGTATACAGGTTCATCCAGGCTCCTGTGTCCGCCGGGTTCAGGGCTACAGCTGTTTTGAACGACTTGATAGCGGTTTCTGGTCGCCCCATATTGGCATAAAGGGTTCCCAGGTTGGTGTGCGGCAGGGAATAGTCCGGTGCCAGTTCGCTGGCTTTTTTGAAAGCTGCGATGGCGTCATCGACCATATTACACACGGAATAGCAACTGCCTAGGTTGCAATAGGCTTGCGGGTCTTTTTCGTCAATATCGACCACGCACAGGGCGGCATCAATGGCATCCTCATAACGTCCAGAATGAAAATAAGCGTTGGACAGTGCCGAGCGGAGTTCCTTATCTTCCGGATTGAACATCAACACTTTTCTGAGGGCGATGATTTCCTTGTCATAAAGTTTGAGCATGTCATAAGCCGCCGCAAGGTTGGCATAGGCTGTTGTGTCGGTTGGGTCCAGTTCAATGACTTTTTCAAACGCATCCGCAGCACTTGGGAACATGTCTCGAAGCAGATAGATACCTCCGAGATTGAAGTAGTTTTCTACATCGGTAGGGTCCAGTTCGCAGGCCCGGTTCAGTTCAATCAGGGCTTCCTCTTCATGATTGAACAGCACGTATGCGGTGCCAAGCAGTTTGTAGACCCGCGAGTTTTTCGGGGTTTTGTTGCGGATGGTGATGAGTTGTTTGATGGCTTCTTCATAATTTGCGCCATCTATCATCAAGGTGGCCAGTTCTAACTGAAGATCCACATTGTCGGGATCAGCTTTCAACTCCTTAGTGACCTGACGGGTTTTTTTGGTGATCGCCATTTCCCGCTTGGTTTCTTCAGGGTCGCGGACCCCCAAATCTTCAAAAATCTCAGGATCGATTTTCATCGTGATCCAGTCTGTCGGTTTGCCTGCCTCGCCCATAATAGGATTGCTCTCTCTAAAAGGTTCCAAATTCGGTTTAATCCGATTGGTGATGTTCTAAATTCTAGGTCATCTCCTACACCCTGTCAACCCGCTCGGCGTGGGGTGAATTAGTATTGACTTTGTTGGGCTGGGATAAGTTTTTGCGTGTCAAAAAAGCTATTACATATTGGCCTCACGCTGAGTGGGCTGGTTAAGGAGTTACTGTTGTTTTAGCCATGTTGAGGATTTCTCCTTTGCCGAAGTGGTCGAGATAGAGCAGGAAGTGCTCGCGGGACAGGTAATTCCAGACATTGCGGGAGGGGAAGGTTTCATCTATTACGGAGTCAAAATGTTCGTAGACTTCCATCACTTCTTCCTGAGGCATGCCCTCTTTGATATCAAAATCAAACACGATGGCCATATCCCGATCGGGGTCATGAATGACGCGGTCGATTTTGAATTTATCCGGATTGTGGTAGATGGCGGAATCTTTTTCCAGCGCAAAGATAGACTGGCCGACAGAGTGGATAGTGCCGGTGCCGACTTCTGAGTTTTCCACGGTGAACTGGATGGTATCCTCCGCTTCTTCACGTTCTTCCGTGGGAAATCCGAAAAACAGGTAGAGATGATTCCAGATGCCGGCGTCGGAACTGTTTTTCAGCACACTCCGTTCTGTGTCTTGATCGCAACCCTTGTCGATGATGGAAAGGATGCGGTCGTTAGCACTTTCCAGCCCGAAAAACAGCATGAGGAATCCGGCCTTATGGATATCTTCAAACAGTTCAGGAGTTTCCTTGTCCCCAGACTCAAACTTGAGCATTCCCAATGAGCGCATTTCCACGCCCTGTTTCAGAATAGCCTTCGACATACGGTTGAAAGCGTTAGGGGAAATGGCTTCGTCCGAGAATGTGAAATATTTGGTGTTGTATTTTTTTGCGAGATGGCCGAGTTCTTCCGCCACTCGGGTTTCATTTTCTTTGCGGTAATACGAGTCATAGATAAAACTATGGGTGCAGAACGTGCATTTCCCCCAGTAACAACCACGGCTCGACATATAGGGCAGTACCGGATAGGGCATTAAATATTTTTCCAGCGGCAACTGGTCGAAGGTCGGGCACACCAATTGCTCATAAGGCAGGGCTTCGGTTTTAGTATTATGAATAACTTTTTGCCCTTCCAGATAAATCAGGTTGGGAATGGTTGTCAGGGGTTTACTGGCTTTGAGATGGTTGACCAGCTCTTCTAAAGGTTTCTCGCCTTCGGAGATGATCACGCTGTGAAAAAATTCCTCAAACAAAGCCTGTTTATTGTCGAGTAGGTCGGCGTGACGGTTGAACACGCTCCCGCCGATGACGATATGTAGATGTTTAAAGCGTTTGCGCAAAAGACGCATCAGCGTCAGGCCGGGTATGACTTGCCCGATGTGGATGATGGATAATCCTACCAGCCCGTAATCGTTCCAAGGGACTTTCTCAATTAGGTAATCTTCATACATGCGAATGAAAGGATTTCGAACCGTGTCCGCCGTGGCCGAGAGAATGCCGGAAAGGTTCTCTTCCGGATTTCCCAGCATGAAAAAGGAGTCCAGATCCAGCCGACTGGGATGGTGGGCGTAGGAAATGAGCTTCATGGCAATTTTTAGTGTGGTGTAGGCTTTTTTATAAGTTTCAAACTGAAAAAAACGTTCTTCATCCCGCAGAACATTTTTGGCGTCTTCCACTTCGTTGAGAACGGAGCCGAGAAAACCGGTGTCCGCTAGAATATCCCGGTACACGGTTTTGGCTTCCTGCTCCTCTGTCGTGTAGGCGGGGGTGGACAGTCGTTGCCGCACGAGTTCCACACATCGATCCAGATAGTCCATGGACAGGAAAATCTCATAGCTTTCTATATTGAAATCGAACTGGTCTACCTCATGGCCTTTGGATTCCAGATGGGCTTTCAAAGTAGGAAGGGCGAGATAGGGCTGGCTAGGGTACCACTGTGGTGGAAACAGGAGAGCGGTTTTCATGATATTCAAACTCTTTCATGTTCCAGCATGAGAGGTCTTCCTCTCTTGGTGGAAACGGTTAACCTTATATAAATCAGGTTTTGTATAGAAAAAGAGTATACCTGTAGGCCAGACCTGTCAACTGCTAGCCGCAAAGGCAACTGGCCATAGCTTCGTTTGGGCAGAAACCATTTTTCTCAACTCAAAAAGCTCATGCTCATTTATGCTCTGCGGGTTTTTTGTCCTCTTTTGCCCCACGGTTAGTGGCTCATTCCCGTGAGAGGGAATTGGCCAAGGGTTCTTTTGCCGAACGGACCTGTTGTTGGCCTGACAAGGCTGTGCTATTTGCCGTTGCGGCTAGCAGTTGACACTTTCCTGGAAAAAGGACTATACTTACGGGCCAGACCCCAGAACTCTTTTAAAAGTATTGGTTTATTGTTTTACCCTTGTCAGGAAGGAGACTTGCGTTGAGCGAACAGGATGCTGAAACTAAGGAAGACGCCGGGCCGGAAGGCTCGTCGGAAGACGCTGCTGAAGAGAAAGAGGTCGACCATCTTTCTGATTTGAGCGAGCTGGAAAAGATCAAACTCGAGCTTCAAAAAGAAAAAGAAAAAGCCACCAAAGAACTGACTGAAGGTGAAGAAGAAGAAGAGGATTTGCGTGAAGTTGATTATCTACAAAAGCTGGTCACTCTTGCTGTCAAATTTGATCACCATATTGGTATGTATCTCATGCCAGCCTACATTGACTGTGGTTTGAAATACGACCACAGGTTGGCTGAAAGCTACACGGTTCAGATTACCACGATCCAGTCGTTCCTACGCCTTCTTGAAAAGGTTGATGGCGTGACTCGGGAAGAGGTGACCAAACAATGTATTCTCAACCTTCGAAATATCATTCAGCTGGTCTTCAAGAATATGGTGAAGCCGCTATATCGTGAAGTTGGTCTGATGAAGAAGAAACCCAAGTCTGAAAGCCTGGATAATTTCGAACAGAACTGGAATGAAAGGCTCGATGAACTTCAAAAAACCTGTAATTTCGAATACCAGATTCTGGATGTGAAAGGGTTCCTGATAAAATAAATAAATGGGGCGTGGCACTGTTCTGAAAAACGCTTTGCGGTTCATTTAATAACCCTGGAGTTGCCCGGAACGACAAGTGCAGTGTGTGGCGCGGAAGAGTCCCTTTCAGGGCTTTTTCTTATTTGGAGCTTGATTTTTTCTGGTTTTGGAGAGAGGGGTTTGTTTTGGTGGAAGATAATACGGAAAACAGTGAGGACGCTCTATCTCAGGCACTGGAAGTAGCCGGTGCCGAAGAGACTCTACCTGAAGAGAGTCCTCAGGTTGATCATAGCCAGCTTTATGTCTGGGTGGCGGATTCGGGCAATGACCGAATCCAGAAATTCGACGGCAACGGGAAGTTGCTGATGTGTTTTGGCAAATCCGGTAGCACCCGCCCCCCTTACCTCCCTGGAGAATTTAAGACTCCAAGTGGAGTCGCCGTGGATAACGAAGGTTATATTTGGGTTGTCGATACCGGTTGTCATCGGCTACAAAAGTTTGACCCGGATGGAGATTTCTTTCTTGAATTTGGCAGTGAAGGCTGGGGACAGGAAAAGTTTTATATGCCGGAGGAGATTGTCGCGGAACCCACCGGGACCATTCTAGTGGCGGACACTTCCAACCATTGTGTCAAAAGGTACGACAGCGACGGCAATTTTATCATTAGTTTTGGATTTGCCGGAAACTTCGACGGATTCATGAAATTTCCCGTTGGTCTGACACTGGACCGGGAAGGTAATGTTTATGTGGCCGACCGGGACAACCAGCGCATTCAGATTTTCAATGAGGACGGGCAATATCTGTCCAAGTTCGGCGAGTATGGATTCGAGCCGGGCCGGTTGAATTTCCCGACTGGGGTAGCCGTACGGAGAGATGGCACCATCGTGGTGGCCGAAAAAAGTCAGAACCGGTTACAGCTTTTTGATCGGGAGGGGCACTCCCTGGACATTCTTGGCGAGGCTGGCAAGCGCGACGGTCAGTTCAACTGTCCTGTTTCGGTGGTGGAAGATCCTTATGGATACGTGTTTGTCGTCGATACTTTGAACCAGAGAATCCAGAAGTTTGACCCGGACCTGAACTTTGTTTCCAAATGGGGCACTGTTGGTAAGGATCCGGGGCAGTTTTTAAATCCCTCCGGAGTTTGCCTGTCCTGGGAGCCAGACTGGGCACCGCAGGAAGAGTAACTGTTACTAGCAGGTCTGATTTAGGAAGCCTTTTAATGATTCCAAAATACATGATTTGTTTTTTTCGCCTTTTGATCCAACCCCTGCAGGTTGCTTTTTTGTTGTTGGCAGTGTGTGCGGGGAATGTGGTACGGGCTGATTCTGGCAACAGCAGTGCCGATGAGATTTTTGGTGGCCAGATTCTTTCTCTAACTGAAGAAAAGCCGGAACTGAGGCCTTCCAATGATCCGAGATTCCGAGATAATAAAGATGGAACTGTGACCGACTTGAAAAAAAAGTTGATGTGGAAGCAGATTGATATCTACCAGGAAAAAAAGATTTGGATCAACTGGGATGACGCGCAAGTCTACGTCGAAAACTTCAATAAGGAAGCCTTCGCCAGTTATTCGGATTGGCGCTTGCCGACCCGCAAAGAACTGGAATCCCTCTACGAGGAAGGTAAGGATGTCCCCTGGAAATATTATTGGACCGAAAATGTGATTCATATTGACCCCATCTTCGGTTATTCCAGCTGTTGTTTCTGGTCCAGCGAGGTTTATAAGGATAAGTATGCATGGGGATTTAACTATATCCGGGGCAAAACTTACCCCAGCATGAGAGGGGGGCCGAGCCTTTCTTTGTCAACCATCAGGCCGGTCCGGGCTGTTCTGGATGCAGATTCAGAGAATACTACCCGATAACATAAGCTTACGCGATCAGCAGGTTGTTTTCCAGAAGGACAATACACCGCTCACAGGTTGGGAGGTAAGGCTGTGATAAATATTTTTGCCGAAGCCAATTGTAATCGCTATGTGCGAGATGAGTGCCAGTATTGTCATGTCTACGAACCGCTTAGCAGGATACCCAGGAGCGATTGGCATTTAATGCCGGAACAGGCTCAGGCCATGGTGGATAAAATCCTCCAGTTGGAGGTGTTTCACGAGCTGGCCAGGAGGGAAATTAATCTGACCGGCGGGGAGCCTTCACAAAATCCTCATATCGTTGAAATTTTTAAGATATTCAGGACGCTGACGCCAAATGTACGCATCCACACCAACATGGACATTAACTCAGCAAAATCTCAGCGTTGGCTAAGGTTGGTTGAAATCATGAAGTTATCCGGACGTGTGGACTTCACGTTGTACCCAACCGTTTGGGAGTCGCGGCAAAAACCACTTCTTAAAGAGATTCTGGAGTTGCAGGACGAATTGATCGTCAACATGATCTTTGAGAAGGTGTCGGGCTTGTTGAGCCAGATCAAAATTTTGCTCACGTTTTTTGGGGAACAGGAAAAGAGACTTGATTCCGTCCTGTCTCTACTCGGGATTTATCGTGCGAAGCTTGAAAGTCTTTTGCGAGAAAATCCGGAATGTGATGAAGGGGCATTTTTAAAACATATGGAAGGCGTTGAGAATTATATTTGTACGGGCAACTTTACTTTTGGGTTGAATATGATCCCGGGGTTTTATGTCGATAAAAATGGCGAGCGGGCCATGAATACCCAGCCTTTTCCTCATGATATTAACCATCTGGAATGCACCATTCCCCGTGGTACCATCGAGATTGTCACCGTCCAGCAAACTGGGGAGATAACTCCTTGTTGTGATGTGGGCAATCTGAAGTGTCAGCCCGGGTTTGGCAATCTCTTAAACGATTCGCCGGATGAAATTATGAGTCGGATAGCAGTATCTCGGAAAAAGATGGTTTCAGGTGCGATAAAAAATCGCCAGAACATAAACAATGGCAAAGCGGGAGAATGGGTGGAAGAAGGGATTCCTCCTTACTGTGTTTGATTATGAGTGAAGACGGGGAAAAAGCGGGAGCTGAAGAAGCCGGGGAACCGCTGGAGAATGCTGAAGACCCTTCCCAGCTTGAGGCTGACCAGCCTCTTGAAGCGGAAGACTCTGAAGAGGCCGAAGTTTCGGAGTTTGACGAGGGGGAAGAGGCTGAGTTTGACCTTGAAGCCCAGATTCAGGAGTTCAGGTGCCAGATTGAGGAAGAGCCGGATAACTGCGTCCATTATTACAACCTGGGTGAAGCCCTCTCGGAGCTGGGGCAGACGGACGATGCCCGTGAATCTTTTGAGCAGGCCTTATTGCTTGATGTAAACCGGGAGTTCAGCGCCATCATCCATTTCGGCATCGGCAATCTTTACTACCACCAGTTGATGTCAGGGATTCAGTCCACAGTGGTTAAAAGTTCTGTGGGCCTGCATTCCCAGCACAGGGCCGGCGCACAGATTTCTTCGGTGATGGATGATGATTATGCTATTCCTCTCCGCGAGTTTGAGGCGTCCGTCCAGGATATTCCGAAGTTGAAGGCGGATGAGGAAATTATCGACTATATCAGCCAAAATGCCCCCCAAAAAATTGCTACGGTTTATTACAAGTGGGCCTCCGATTTGTTTGATAAAGCTCGGCAAATTGAAAATTATGGCGACGAAGTCAAGGATATCAAAAAAGGATTGAAGTATTTGAAGAAAACTATCGATATTGACCCGAGTCACAGCCAGGCCAACCTGATGGTCAAATATGGGAAAAAGATGCTTCAGGAAGGCTACAGCATCTATGATGAATACGGATTTGTAGCTAAGGAAATCCTGGGTACCGGGTAGGGGGGGCGTGTTATGGCAAATTTGGATGAGTTGATCCGGGATAGGTTGAGCAAGGACGGGCAAGTGCTGAGCTTGAAGGCGCAATTCTTGAGAGAGGTGGGCGCGAAAGAGTTGGCTCAGCATGAAACTATGAAGGGCATCCGGGCTTTGGATCTTTCGCAGAACAGTATTGGCGATGAAGGGGTCAAGGCCATTGCCGAGTCAACAATGTTTACCAACCTGAGAACTCTCAATCTGGCTTCAAACAGTATCAGTGATGCGGGGGCCACCTATCTTGCGACGTCGAAAAATTTACCCAGCCTGCGCAGTTTGCAATTGGTGGTCAATGACATTTCCGAGGATGGCGAAAAAGCCCTCAGAAACTCTACAGACCTGATAAAGCTGACGTCCTTGAAGTTCAGAGTTTAAAAGTCGCAAAATATTGATATCTGCTAGAAAAACAGGACCCTCATCGGGCGAGTGGGCAGGATTTTCTGTTTCGTAGCACATTGATATTTAAGGGGTTTTTGGTCTAATCCTGAGGCGGATATTAAAGGCTTGACTTCCTTGAGGGCTTTTGATATTTTCGGTCCACTCTAGCTGGACCCGAAGGTTTTGCGGGGGAGGGTCTACCGTTTTGTTGCGGTTACGGGACTGGCGGGTTTGAGATATTTAGAGCAAATCGCCGAAGAGGTTGATGAATTAAATAAAGTTTTTCTGGGTTGTTTCAGTTTTACCTTTTATTTACGCTTCGAAAGGGGGAGCAAAAATGAGAAAGACCATTTTAGTTTTGTTCGCAGTATTTTTTGTGTTTTCTGTTGCCGTTGCAAGTGCAGGTGTTTCCACCATCGCTGCTGGGAAATCCAGCGTTTGTTTAAATGCGGGTTGGAATATTGTTAACCTGAGTGAAGACAAGGAGACAATGGTACACATCAATGTTGGGCCGATAGGATATTCTTGGAACAAGAATTTTGACCGGACACTGCCTCCAGGAGGGTATTTAACTCACGCTCTGGAACCGAAATCCACTTTTGCCAACAAAGGTCCCGGGGATATCCAGTTGAACTGTCAGAAGCGAGACAGCCAGGCAAGACATGACTGGAAAATTGATCCTGGTTCTCAAAAGACCTATCAGCCAGATTACCATCTGGACCATGTAACGCCTTCTACGTATATCGAACCGGGCATGGGTCAGCCTGAAGGTACCGAGCGCGGTCTCTTCAGCGTAAGAGGTGCTATGGATGCCGATGGTGGTGGTGGTGCAACAAGTGAAGTAAACCGTTAAGCTTTAGTTTTGACTTTTATGCCGGGGGGCTTTTGCCCCTCGGCTTTTTTTTGTATTTTACTCGGTAGGAAGCATAAAATAGAGACCCGTTAAATTTGCAATAGGACAATTATGAGCGAGAACAGGTTTGTGGATAATGAGGATGGCACGGTAACCGACAGTCTGACCCGGTTGATGTGGAAGAAAAATGATTCCTATCTGGACCTCCTGAAGTTCGTCAGCTACACAGCGGCTTTAAAATATTTGGGAAAACAAAATGAGGGGTCCTTTGCTGGTCATCAGGACTGGCGGTTTCCCAGTAAGAGAGAGGCACACTCCCTTTTTGACATAGAAAAAAACCTGAAAGACAAGTACGACATGTTCGTACATATCGACTCGGTATTCACCGAAGGCTGTGGCCACGATACTTGGACCAGCAATACCCGGGGCAGGGTCACGGCCTATGTTTATTCTTTCAGTAGTGGGGCCGGTGGACATAAGGAGGTCGATGATATCCTCAATTCCAGTGTCCGTCTTGTGCGCGGTGAATTTGACAACTCAAAAGTTAAAATCGCCCATGTGCCGGAAGTCCGAGATAAAATCACTCAGGGAGGTGGTTGGCGATAGACACAAACTGGCCCTGCGCGGCGGAGACCTTTCATAAGTCGAAGGGTCGAGATCTTCGGCAAGCCCAGCATGACAATATTGGGCCGTTTTGTCATTCTGAGGAGCAAGGTGACAAAGGATCTCGGGTATGCAAAGCTCTCTGTGTGACGGGCTTAAATTGCATTTTGGAAGGCCGAGAGATGTCTTGTTGTATAGTGCGCGTATTCAGAGGTTTCCGGGCTAAAAGCTTCTCGAATTTGGCTTGAAAACCCGATGTCCGGGTGGTACCTTAAAAGAAAAAAAATTCTTGGTTATTCATACAGGTGAAAGGGAGAAACACTCTTCACTGGGCTGTTTTGTCATTCTGAGGAGCAAGGTGGCGAAGAATCTCGGGTATATATTGCAAAGCTCTCTGTGTAACGGGATTAAATTGTATTTTGTAAGGCCGAGAGATGTCTTGTTGAGGGGCTGGTGTTATTATAGTGCGCGTATTCAGAGGTTTCCGGGCTGAAAGCTTCTTGAATTTGGCTTGAAAACCCGATGTCCGGGTGGTACTTTAAAAGAAAAAAATTCTTGGTTTATTCATCATACAGGTGAAAGAGAGAAACACTCTTCTCCTTGTCTTATTTGTTCAGGTCAATGTTTGTCCTGCTTTTTCCACTGGTGGGATGGGGGAGTATTTCACCGAGACAGAATGAATGAGCGGGAAGTACAAGGGTGTTTTTTATTTTGCAGACAGGCCCGAGGCTAAGGTATGACGGAATCAAAATGTGGTTGGGTTAAGACTGATAATGGTACGATCGAAGATCCGGGTAATGATTTGATGTGGGTGTTGAGAGATTCCCGGCAGGAATTGGGGAAATGGCTCAACTGGGATGAAGGCCATGCTTATGTGAAGGCCTGTAATGAGCAAAATTATTTGGGTTATAACGACTGGAGGTTGCCGACCAAGAGCGAGGTGCGCTCGTTATTTCGTAACCAAAATGATTATCGGGAAGTGTTCCTGAATTTACCCAAGAAGCCGGCACGGCGGGTTTCCAATTACCAGGCTGGCGGTGAAACCTGTGTGTGGACTTCTGAGACCAGGTACGATTCTTATGCATGGAAAAGCTATTTCCCGAATATGAGAGAGGTTTGTGTGGACCAGTCGGTGTCGACCACGGGTACTTCGGTGCGTATGGTCAGGGACCTGGATTGATAAATGTCTGCTTGAAAAGTTGAGGTTTAAAATGTCTGAAAATGATGACCCAACCGAATTTGATGATGCTGTAGATCCGGAGACTTCAGAAAATGAACCGGAGACTGAATGGGTTGGCGAGGATGAATGGGGCGATGAGGACGAAGAAGGTATTGCTGTTGTGGAGGAGGAAGTTCCTGATTTCGTCGATAACGGCGATGGCACCATCAGTGATACCTGCTCCAATTTGATGTGGAAAAAGGATGACTCATACAAAGAGTATAGCTATGGAATCACTTGGTTTGAGGCCCATGATTATTGTGAAATGTTGAATGACAAAAAGTTCGCTGGCTTTGATGATTGGAGGCTGCCCAGCGGTGAAGAGGCCAAAAGCCTTTTTTCGTTTACCCAGTCGAATCATGATAAGGATGAGGCCGAGACCCATATTTCAGATTTGTTTGAGCCGGGGGGCGGGCACAATACATGGACCTATGAAGAAAAGCCGGACTACCAACAGTACGCGCAAAAATTCAGTTATGTGACGGGTAATGATATGTGGGAGCATAAGGACAACGAATATTCTCATTGTCGGGTGACCCGTGATGTGGTTCAGGAGGAGTGGGAGCCGGAGTGGCGCAAGGAAACCAAGACATTCGAACGCTAATTCTGCCTTGGTGTAGGGCATTCTGACCGGAGTGTTATGAAGCATTATATGATTTTTGGCAAGGATGACTGCCCTCACACGCAAAAAGCCCTGGCCGACTTTAAAAAGCAACACAGGTCCTTTGTTTACGTAAATGTTGATAAAGACCCGCAGGGTTTGAAGAAATTGCTGGAATATTCCAACGATCAGTATATCGTTCCAGTCATTGTCAATGTCGATGAGGGCAGTGTGGAAATAGGATATACTGGCGAAATAAATATATAATTATGCAACTTTTCCGACCCGCCGATGTGGTTGGCGGATCGCAACCTGCCGGCGTGGCCGGTCATTTGAGAAATAGGAAAAATATGACAGAAGAACTTCCCGAGAACTCGGATCAGTCTCTGGTCAAGCAAGATGACAAGCCTAAAAGGTTTGTGGAGAAAGGCCGTGATGTTATTTTTGATAACAAAACCCGTCTGTACTGGTTGAAAAAAGATTCCTGGCAGGACAAGGGTAAGTTTTTCAACTGGCATGAAGCGGTGGAGTTTGCCGATAGGAAGAATCTTAGAAAGATTGGCGGGTTTGACGACTGGCGGTTGCCTAGCGTTGACGAAGTCTCGTCACTTTTTGATGAGTCCTGCAAAAACCCGGGGAAGAGCGGGGTGACCCTTCATCTTGATCCAGTGTTTCCAGAAGGTGCGTTTAAAACCGCCTGGATTGCCGGGGATACATCTACCCGCAGACCGAGGTTTGACTACAGCGAAGGCAAGGTTGTCAGTGTCGAAGAGTATAGCTTTGGCTCGGTTCGTATCTGTAGAAAAGATAAGGTCATGAGACACCAGCCCCCTTCGCGCAGAAAATAAAGCTATGACGGAAGCCAAAGTGGAAATGCGGTATCTGGATAACGGAGATGATACTGTTACGGATCCGAAGCACAACCTCATGTGGATGAAAGAGGATACCTGGGTCAGGCTGGGGCGTTTGATCACTTGGCATGAAAGCCGGGAGTTAGCTCGAACAATGAATGAGGGAAAATTCGCCGGGTATAACAACTGGCGCATTCCCTCCGCTTCAGAAGCCAAATACCTTTTTCATCGATCAGCCAGCAATACGGATGTGGAAGGTTGCGAGATTCATATCGATCCTGTTTTCACTTCCGGGTGCGGGTTCTCGACCTGGACCAGCCAAACCCGTGGCGCCAAGGCCGCCATGGCCTACGACTACCGGTCCGATTACGAATTCTGGCTGGCTAAAGAAAACGATGGTTTCCCCAGTGCTGTGCGCTTGGTTCGAGACAATATTCAGCAAGAAGAGGACCCTGATTTTGTCCGCATCGAACTGCATAAAGACGGGACCATTACTGACCACAAGACAGGCCTGATGTGGAAGTCGGTGGACTCCTATATGGAATTGGATAAGTGGGTGAGTTGGGACGAAGCCAAGACCTACCTAACCCAACTGAACCGGGCACGGTTTGCGGGCTATAAGGATTGGCGCATGCCAACTCGGAAGGAAGCGCAGGCGATTTATGACGCTTCTAATCCTATTACGGACAATTATGGTGACACGGTATTTTTAACTAAGGGTTTTCCTGCGGGTTGTGGTTTGACCTGCTGGACCAAAACATTGAACAAGTCGGATAAAGGATTGGCCATTCGTTTCCATTATTATAACGGAGACTATAAATGGCACCAGATGGGTTTGCGTAGTCACGGTGTCCGTGCGGTTCGGAATCAGGAAGGTGACTCATAAAGGTCATGGGTGAACAGGGCTCGGGGCAAGTGGATGGGCGATTTGTGGCAGGAGACAGCGACACGGTGATTGACGGTGCCAAGCGCCTCGTATGGCTTAAAAAAGATACCTGGCAAATGGCGGGAAAATGGATGGCCCAGCGCCAGGTCAAAGAGTTTGCGGAAAGTTTGAACCGAAAGCGGTTTGCGGGTTTTTCCAATTGGAGGCTTCCTACGGCAAGCGAAGCCAAAAGTCTCTTCGATAAGACACAGAAAAATTCTGATAATATGGGGCAGGCGGTTTATCTGTCTGGCTTGTTTGAGCCAGGATGCGGGTTTCTTTGCTGGACCAGCGATGTGCGACATAACATACAAGGTGTGCGCCTAAATTTCCGCAAAGGAATTACCATTTATGATGATATTTTTCGCGTGTCGAGAGGGGCTTCCAGGCTGGTCCGCGATATTGAAAAGCATGAAGGCTAGAGATGAAAATCAAGAGCAACGCTGGAGAGTAAAACGTGGATTTAAAAAAACGATTTGTAGATAATGGAGATGGCACAGTTACCGATATCGAAACTAGGCTGATGTGGAAGCAGGCTGACTCTTTTCAGGATACCAGTAAATGGGTAAATTGGTATAAGGCTGTGGACTATATCAAGGACTTGGGCATTAAAAAGTTTGCCGGGCATCAGGACTGGAGAATGCCGACCTTGGAAGAAGCTGAAAGCCTTTATGACGAAGACCATGCCATTCTGGATATGGATCGCATGGACGTTTTCATAAGCCCGACTTTCTCGCCCGGCGGGGGCTTCACTAGTTGGACCGCTAATGAACTGCCTCATGCCACCGCTACCATCTATTACTACCGTTATGGACATGCGAATGCCAATCATAAGGAAGACATCACTAAGGATTCTGTGCGTGCGGTTCGAGATATCGAAAAACAGGAAACTGAAAAGGGCGTGTTGACAAAATTCCCGGGTTTTTCTAATTCCCCTCTTCCTCGTTGATGGGTGGGGTTGAAAAAGTTTGGGTTTTTGAACTTATACGGTTTGTGAACGGATAGATATCTGGTGATCTGAAATATTTAGTGGGAGAGGAATTGTCATCGAAGGTTATTGGGAAATTAATCAGCAGGAGAGTGAAAACTCGAAAATGACGTACCGGTTCGAGGAAGAGAATTATCGGAACACGTATGTCCTTGAAGACTTTTATCACACCCATCCCTTTTACGATTATAACTATGTTGTGGTTCGTCTTCGTGACCAAGATAACAGGGATAATGCTTTTGCCTTCCAGATTAATTTTAATAAAACTTTTAATCCTCTTCCCGATCACCCACGTTTGACGGATGTGCAAACCCAAATCGCCAAGGGATTTGCCAAAAACGCGCCAGATGAGTTGATACTCCTCTTCAAGCAACGGGTTGTGGAAGCAAAAGCCTATGGCGAGAAAAATCCGACCTCTTACTTGGAGTTTGAGCCGGGAAATTATTATAATTTTTTTGAATTATTTCCTGGAAACAAGGGAATGCTCGATTTTAATTTCAACAATGACCAGTATTTTGCGGAAGACTCCTACGACATTGATCCGCGCAATGATAATCGTAGCTTGAAACTTTCTTTTTTTAAGCTGGAGCTCGATAATGCCGATCAGGCACCGATCTTTTCCGCAACCTATTTTTTGGATGAACGCCTTAGAGAAAAGGAAGACGCCAAGCTGGAATCTTCCAACAGTGACATGCTCATTGCGATCAATCAGGCGATTCCAGATTTTAATGAGAGGCTGAAGAAGCGTTACAAGGAAGCAAAAAAAATCGGTCAGGAATTGTTGAAAAGCACACCAGGAGTAAAGGTACGGGAAGGAAAAATTAAACCCAATGACCCTTGTCCCTGCGGATCCGGCAAGAAGTATAAAAAATGTTGTGCGTTGATGTTAAACTGAGGCACACACTAGAGAGCGGCAGAGCGTTTGATGAAACGGGTTTTCCGGAAACGGGTAAGTCCTTCTATGTAATTTATGGTATTGAATCATGGCTAAAGAGAGAAAAGTTAAAAAAGTTCAAGCCCGGCATATTCTCTTGGGAGCTAAAGAGCTTGCTGAAGAATTAAGAGTCAGGATTGACAAGGGCGAGGAATTCACCAAGCTGGCAGAGGAGTATAGCGAATGCCCATCCAAAAAACGCGGGGGAGATCTGGGTTGGTTTGGAAAAGGAGCTATGGTTCGGCCTTTTGAGGTTGCTGCATTTACCGCTCAGGAAGGAGATGTTGTTGGTCCGGTCAAGACTGAATTTGGCTGGCACTTGATCTACGTCTACGAAATTCAGGAAGATGTGGACCCGGATGCGGGGCCTCCTACTGGTGATGAAGATGCCGATGAAGATACCTTGAGGCTGGTGGCGGAAAACTATGCACATGAGTTTATGATGCTGGGTTACACTAGTAAAAAGGTGTTGAGCCTTTTTACCAGTCCACATTTTAAATCAGCGAATACAGTTTATAACATTCTGGGTCCCGAGGTCATCGATGAAGTGATCGCTAGCGTTTTTGGTCAAAAAATTGAGTCGGCGTCGTCTGCGAAGGATAAGGATAGCCAGAAAAAAGAAGATTGACTTTAAGGTTTTGAAAAATTAAAGCGAGGCTTTCCGATAAAGGGTCGCGCTTTTTTTGTCGAGTCTGCCTAGTGTCATCCTGAGCTTGTTGAAGGATCCCTCTCCGCACCAAACAGGTAAAATCCCATTGCGAAGCCAGAATCCACAAATACAGCCAAGAATGGGTTTGATCTCTTTTTTCTTTTGTCTATCTTTTCCCATTTAAATGGATGACGGATTCAAGTAAGTCTATTATATGCTTCATATTCTTTTCCTGAATCAGATAAGCCAGTGGTTTTGAGTTCGCTTCCTTCTACGATAATTTTGATTTCTCCTTTATGCCAAAGTGAAAAGACTGTGCAAAATTTATAATAGTCTTTTTCAGCGATTTCTAGCCAATCCCAAGCTGTGTAGACACTACTCTTGTTAGCCGATAATGAGCATCGATCAGTTCATTGTGGATCGTTTCAATTTCTCTTGGATTTTTTGTGACATACTCTTGGAGGATACGCTAGGGCATTTAAATGAATATTTACAAATATATCCATTTCTTTGTTGCTTGGGGAACCATGAAGCACCTTAAGTACAGGTCTTCAGCAATAGAGAGTAGTGTCTACACAGCTTGGGCATAACTTTCTTCTTTAAGGCTATTGGCATCGAATGAAGAATCTATATCTTTTTCTATTTGTTCAATTTTTTTGGACAGTTTCGTTTTCATTGTGCGGCTCTACTGAAAATAATGACTCCACCCATTATTATGAATTCTAATTCCGTAGCCAGGTTTCACCTGTTTGGCGTAGGAATGGTCTTCCGGTTTATTCCTTCGGCGTGTGAAAGGGGTAGTCAAATATCACTAGCCCGCATATTGCGTGAGAAGTTGTAAATCACCCCAGACCCCACAAACTATAAGGCCTGAGTCTTTGAAAAGGGGAGGTAAAAAAACGAGATGCTTCGACAAGCTCAGCATGACAAGAAAGAGTTTTTTTATGTTGCGGGGAACCCTTTGGCAAATTCAGGACAGGCTCCGTGACGAAGACCTGACACTTTACCTAACCTTGTGCCCAGAACGAGTAATCTCGGATTATGCAAAGCCCTCCGCTTACTACTAAAGCGTAACGCTGTGGACACTGAGAATGTGGGGTGTGTTGCGCAGTTCCATCAGTGTTTCAACGGTGGGCGGAGAATCGATATTGACAATGGAGATGGCCTTGCCTTCCTCTTTCTGCCTACCCAGATGAAAGCCTGCTATATTCAGGTTGTTTTTTCCGAGAATGTTTCCCAGGTTTCCGATCACGCCGGGGACATCCATGTTGTTGAGCACGAGCATGTTTTCGGAGAGGACGGCTTCCATGTGGTATTCGTCAAATCGCACTATCCTGGAATCGCCTTTGCCAAAAATACTGCCGGTCACTTTTCGGGTGCCATTTTCGCTGATGACCTGCACCTGAACTGTGCTGGTGTATTCGTGCACTTCGTTGCTCTTGGACTCTTGGACCTCAATCCCTCTTTCTTTTGCGATAAAGGGGGCGTTCACCATATTGATCCCTTCAATGGAACGGTTGAAGAGCCCTTTTAAAATGGCGATGGTTATGGATTCTACCTTCATGGTAGAAACTTCGCCGTTATATTGAATTTCGACGCGGGTAATGGGACCCTCGGCAAGCTGGAAAATGAAGCTCCCGAGGTCTTCGCCCAAAACGAGGTAAGGTTTGATTTGAGCCAGTGTCTCGGCATCAATGGACGGAACGTTGACTGCATTGCGGATGTTGCCATATTTTAGATAGTCAATGAGCTGGTCGCAAATCGCGATAGCCACTTTTTCCTGTGCCTCTCCCGTGGACGCTCCCAGATGCGGGGTGCAGATGATTTCGTCCACTTGCAGAAGCGGGCTGTCGAGGGCCAGAGGCTCCTTGTGGTAAACATCCAGCGCGGCTCCTGCGACTTGTTTGGATTGAATGGCATCAATCAGAGCGTCGTCATCAATTAATGAACCTCGGGCACAGTTGACGATGCGAATACCCGGTTTCATTTGCACGAACTCTTCTTTCCCCAATAAGGGTTTGCCGACCAAGCCTGGAGTATGCAGGGTCAAAAAATCAGAGCGTTTCAGCAGATCTTTAAGTTCCACCAGTTCGACCCTAAGCTTTTCGGCTCTTTCCTGGGAAATATAGGGATCGTGTACCACGATCTTCATTTGGAAAGCGTGAGCCCGCTCGGAGACGATAGAGCCGATCCGGCCCAATCCAACAATGCCCAGTGTTTTTTCAAAAAGTTCTACTCCCATAAATTCTTTTGGTGCCCATTTTTCATTCTGCAGGGTGGAACGGGCTTGTGGGATGTTTCGGGACATGGACATCAGTAAAGCCATGGTATGCTCGGCGGTAGTTATGATATTCCCTTCCGGGGCATTCATGACAATGATGCCTTTTTTGCCTGCCGCATCCAGGTCTATATTGTCAACGCCGATGCCCGCTCTTCCGATGACTTTCAGGCTGTCGGCTGCCTCAATAATTTCAGCAGCCACTTTGGTGGCGCTTCGGACGATTAAACCGTCGTAGGCGGGAATGATTTTTATCAACTCTTCTCTGGGCAGACCTGTTTTAACATCGACCTCAAGTCCGGACTCTTTTTTAAGAACTTCAACTCCCGTTGCGGAGAGGTTGTCAGAAACAAGAACTTTCATTCGCTAGCTCCAGATAATGATGGCCGGATACAACCGGCGGTTCTTCTAAATGAGTGCTTTGCATAACCCGATATCACCTCTTCTACCCGTGCAAGGTAGGGAAGATGACATCACACCCCCCTTCGAGGCACGAAGGTTAATGAAAAATATCACGTCTTTGTCACGTTGTTCCTCAGCATGACAAAATGGCCAAGTATTGTTATGCTGAACGCAACGAATCATCTCGATTCCTTCGACTTATGCAAAGGTCTCCTTCTCAATAAGCTTCTAATAGTATTTCCTGGGCGGCGGCCACTCCTTTGCCAAGCTGGATTTTGGCCCCAAATTTTTTTAAGGCCATCTCCAGAGCCGAAATCGCTGTGATGATGTCGAAGGTGTCTACATAACCGAGATGGGCAACGCGCACGACCTTTCCTTTCCATTGGTCTTGTCCGCCTGCCAGAGTGACTCCGAAATCGTCACGCAGGCTTTTAACCAGTTTTCCTCCATCCACACCCTCGGGCACAAACAATCCGGTTGCGCTATTGGCAGGGTTGTCGGGAGCGACCATGGTCAAACCCATGGCCTGCACAGCGGCACGGGTGGCCCGGGCTAGCCGGTCATGGCGTTTGAAAACATTGTCCAACCCTTCTTCCTTGATATCTTGCAGAACGACCCGCAGTCCGGCAACCAGTGAAACGGCAGGTGTGTAAGCGGAAGTTTGGTTGGCCAGATTTTTGCGTTCCTTTTTAAAGTCGAAATAAAACCGCGGGCAGGTCGATCGGTCGGCAAACTTCCATGCCTTTTCGCTAAGGCCCACCAGTGCTAGGCCAGGAGGAAGTTCCAGGGATTTTTGTGATCCGGTCACCATGGCATCTATTCTCCATTCATCCATCGGCAGGTTGAAAACACCCACGCCGGTGATTCCGTCGACGACCAGTAGAATATCGTCACGGTCTCGGGTCAGCCTCGACAAGGCTTCGATTGGATGGGCGGCAGTTGTGGAGGTTTCGCTGGCCTGAACCATGATGCCCTTTATTTCTTTATCCTGAGCCAGAATGGATTCGATTTCTTTAGCATCAGCACCCTTGCCCCACTCCACATTATGCCAGACAACATTGAGGCCATAGGTCTCGGAAATTTCCCCCCACCGCTCGCCAAATTTTCCTCCGTTAATGACCAATACTTTATCCCCTGATGAAAACAGGTTGGTTACGCAACCTTCCATGCCTCCTGTTCCGGTAGCAGCGAGAATCAGTACATCCTGCCTGGTTTGAAATAGGTATTTGGCTCCTTCCGCGGCTTCACCGAATATTTTGCTAAACTGGGGAGTCCGATGGTGTTGCATGGGAAGAGCCATTTCCAGAGAAACATGTTCTGGAACAGGGGTGGGGCCGGGTGCGAGCAGGTATTTTTTTTTCATTCTGTTGTTTTTTCTGATTTGGGTTGTCAATAAAATTTACAGAGGCCATTTTTTCTGGCTCTTCAATATATTTTCTTGTGACCAAAAAAATTGTTGCCCATCTTTTTAATTTTTTCCATTCAAAAAGCTCCGCCCATTAGCCAAATTTATGGCTGACCGTGGTTCTCTCGAATATCGGAGTCCGGAATAAAAAGCAGGCTTTGGGGTGGGCGGTTCTTGGAATTTGGAAGAAAAAAACCAAACTGGAGACCCTACCCATCAAGGGTTGATGCTTAGCCACGAACTTTCTTTATAAAGGAATTTCTTCCTGAAATCCAGTTTTTCTGTTCAGGGGGGTATGGCTCAGGGCTTTTCTGGATCAGGTGGGGGAGCCCGAATCTCCCAGTTCAAGCTTTATGTCTTCGATTTCAATCTCCAGGGTTTCCTGGGAGCCTTTAGGAAGGCCCACAACGGCGACACCTTCCTCGACTTGGGCAGTGGGCGCACCTCTGCTGATGATTTCTGTTCTTTTACGGGAAATATGAAAGCAGTAAAAGAGTTATTGCGGAAAAGAGATGCTGTCGAGGCTGCGACTTTTTTGAAATCAAAGCCACAACTGCCGCAATTCTTTGCCTGCTTAAATGAGATGTAACCACAATCAAGACATTGCATACTGAGGAAACCTATTAAAAAACCTTTAATACCAGTAAAAATAAATGATTATAAGTTTTAGGCAAAGATTTTCCGTTTTTCCCGATGGATTTTGCAGGATAAACCGGGGCGGGGTAAAAGCGCATTTTTTACTTTTCAGGAAAGTTTCGGGTGACATCAGGAAACCCAAAAACCTCCGATGGGCTCTTGAAGCCATTGTTTTTTTTATATTGGCTATTTTGCGCAGTTTTTCTTGCAGGTTGACGCTTGCCGCGATTTTGGTTAAAATCGACCACCCGTTATCGGAAATTTTCAGGTCGGTCAACAGCGAGTTTTGAGAGGCGGGGGATACTATCATTCAAAGCTTTGATCAGGTATTTGAGGCATTGCAGCTCCAGCAAGATGGCGGTTCCAGAGACGCAAAAGTTGATATGGGTCAAGAAGCTCAGGAAGGGTTTGCCATGATTGGCGCCGGTTTTAAGGAGAGGGATGGAATTACTTTCCATGAACTTGCCCTGAGTCTCGGCGAAATGGAGAGGTTCCGGTTTTTGGGCCTCATCACCCAGGAAGAAATCGAAGAGACGGGTTGGGATCAGCTTGCCGATGATTTGACTCTTCAACGAGAGACTTTTGCGCAGGTCAAAAAAGGGGTAATCCGGGGTTATGCACAGGTTCCCCCTCTGACGAGGGAGGTAATGAGCGATGGCTCGTTGCGCGCCGAGACTACTTTTGCTTGCGGATAGCCATTATGCCCAGCGTTACGCTGTCCTGCGGAGATGCTCCGCTGGAACTCAGGTCACATATTGATCAATCGACAAGATCTGGAAAAAATTGAAACCAGCTCCTTAGCTCCCTGTGCGATGAAAAGCGGGGAAAGCAAAGGACGCCAACATCAAGAAGAGGAGCACCTCTACCGCACCCGATTTCAAAGGGATCGTGATCGCATCATCCACACCTCTGCATTCAGAAGACTGGAATATAAAACCCAGGTTTTTGTCTACCACGAAGGCGACTACTACCGGACCAGACTTACCCATTCCCTTGAAGTTGCGCAAATCGCCCGCTCCATTTGTAAATCCCTGCAACTTAATGAAGACCTTGCGGAAGCGGTCGCTCTATCTCACGACTTGGGCCATCCTCCTTTCGGACACACAGGGCAGAATGTATTGAACCGGTTGATGAAAGGGCATGGCGGTTTTGAGCATAACAAACAGAGTTTGAGAATTGTAAAGCTGCTCGAAAAACGTTACCCAGAATTCGACGGACTCAACCTGACTTGGGAAGTTATGGAGGGGATCAGCAAACATGCTCAAGACGAAGAAAATCCGATCACCTCTGATGAGGCGGTGCGCTTTCCTTCCCTAGAAGCCCAGGTTGCCGATTTTGCCGATGGAATTGCCTACAATGCCCACGATCTGGATGATGGGATCACTTCCCAATTATTTGATCTCGATCAACTAAGGAAAGTGGCACTCTGGCAAGAGAATGAAAAAAGGTTCGACGAGAAATATACGGGGCTGGACTTCAGGCTGAAGAAATACCAAGTGGTTCGAAGCATCATTAACGATCTCATCAGCGACTTTCGCCAGGCTACGTTGAAGAACCTTGAGCGGTACCAGGTTGGCAAGGTGGATGATGTGCGTCATGCGCCCATTCGTATTGCGGCGTTTGGAGAAGAGGTCGCTGAAAAAAATAAGGAGTTAAAGCAGTTCCTCCATAAAAATATGTACTCCCATCGTAAAGTTTTACGCATGGAGTTTAAAGCCAGGTTGACGCTGGAGGGGATCTTTGAGGCCTATGCAAAAATGCCTGGGCTTCTCCCTGAACCGGTCCAGAAAGATTCGCAATGGGGTTCTCTGGAGCGCCGGATTTGCGACTATGTCTCCGGCATGACCGATCGCTATGCCATCAACGAACATAAAACCTTTATTCAGTAGATGGGGGAGGTTGATCTAAAAGTCAATCGGTTCACTCGTGCGGTCTGCAAGCCAGGACCATCACAGTTAGACCATCCATGGTTTTCAAATAGAAGCCGAACGGTTTCCTGCTAGCTTGCAGGTTTTAAACAAGTTCGAACCTCCTCCGGTTTTTGAGACCTTTGCGTAAGTCGAAAAAAAACAGAAAAGTGAGATTCTTCACTGCGTTCAGAATGACAGGAAACGTTGGAACAAGATTCTTCACTGTGTTCAGAATCGAGAAGCCGAAGGCGACGGGTGTGTAGCACCTCCAGCTTAGAAATGATACTTCATGTTGAGGCTAAGACCCCAGAATTCGATGTCGCCTGTTTCGACCTGGTATCGTACGCGAGCACTGCCAGGATCGGGAGAATTAGTGGAATCGTGACTGCGGAGCTGTTGGTACTCATCACCATCCTTGAATTCTCCAAAATCCACCCATCGGAATTTGAGGCCGATGGTAACCGGTTCACTGATCCGATAGTCTACGCCGGCAATCGCTTGATAGCCGAACAACGTATCCGAGAACTCACTCCTGCCGATGGTGGTTGTGCCGGCCAACGCGCCATTCAGAGTATCGTTGTTGTCGAATGTCGTAATATCGCTGGGGTTACTCGACCGTGTAAAGCGGCTAAAGTAATCAAGTGAGACCCGCGCAAAGCCCACACCAGCCCCCAGATACGGCGTCCATTTTGAGTCCGAGGTAAAGTCGTAGTACAGGTTGGTGAAGAAGTTGTGCGATAACAGGTCGCCAATCGCCTCCTCGGATTCACTAATTTCCTGCAAAGTCTTTAGGTTCATGCCGCCAAAGCTCGGCTCGCTCGCGTTATCGTGGGCCGCGCTGCGGTAGAAATATTCCCCTTCGATTCTGAAGTTCTGCCAGTGATATCCCATAGCCAACCCTGCCAGGACCCCAGTGCCTCCGTCAAAGTTGTTCGTCCACTTTTCATTAGAGAGGGTAGTGCAAGTTGTGTTTTGATCGATAAATTGATCACATGTGGTCGGAAAATCATTATCTGAGCTACGAGTGTCCAGACCCGGCGCGACAGCCACGCCCAAGTCCATGGCCATGTACCACCCATCCTTGGCCAATGCTTGGCCCGGAATAAGCATGAAGGCCATCCCAACCATCAGGCACACCCATCCCCAGTATGTTCTATTCTGCATCTTTACCTCCTAACGCCGTATAAACAGTAAAATCTAACAACCAGTCAAGTTTACCTTTTTAACAGAGGAAAGTGCAAGAAAATTGAGACTTTGGTAAACAGAACTTTGCGTAAGTCGAAAAAGGGGTATCCGGGATTATGCAAAGGCCTTCCTGACAAGGGAGGCAAACAATATCGCTACTGCTGGGGGCCGCAAAACTCTTTTCCAGCCGATAAAGGTGATTGCCTGCTGGGTTCCGTGTCGAGTAGGCCGGTCAGCTTGCATGGACTTCGACATCGGGGTGAATGGCTTCTTTCAGGAATTGCTCAATATATTGCAAGGTTCCGGTGGCTGAGCTGGGGCAACTGCCGCAGGCTCCCTGATAGTGAACTTTAATAGTCTTGTCTTCCACCGATAGTAGATTGATGCCCCCGCCATCATTTGCGAGAGCAGGGCGAATGGCAACATCCAGCAGAGCATTGACCACCTCGGCCTTTCGATCATCGTTGTAATTGAAAAAATCTTCCTTTTTAAAATCTTCCAGTACCGGATGGGTGTCTTTATCCGCTTTTGCGTCATCGCCTTTTTCGTAATATTGCAAATGGGCTTCTATTGCGGCACCGATTTTTTCCATGATCGTGTGCCATCCCACGGCATTGGACTTGGTAACGGTGACAAAGTTTTCTTGGATATAAATACTTTGTATTCCAAAAATATCAAACAAGGTTTTGGCCATTGAGTCATCCCCGACGTCATCAGGAGAATCAAAAGTTTTCGTGCCAGCCTTAATGATCTTGCCGTTCATAACAAACTGGAAAGCATCCGGGTTGGGAGTTGGTTGTATGCGAAGCACCTTGAACTGCCCTTCTTTTGCGGGCACAGATTCCCGGTGGGTTTCGTTCCCCGCGTTCATTGGAACGCCAAATTGTTTTTGTATCCAAGCCAGAAATCCCATGCGATGCTCACAAAAATAATGGTTGGAGTAGATCCCCCGATTATATCTGATTTGATGGTCATGGAGTCAACCAGATTTCCCTTTTTTCAAGAAAAGTCAGTCTGCCTTTGAAAACATTGAAGGTTCCTATGTCGAACAGGATAAATGTCGCAGTTTGAATTCCGGCTTTCCGGGAAAGGCGCCACCAGATCGTCCTAAGGGAGGAATTATTGACCCGAATTTGTAGCAGGCAGATCTCCCGTTGATCCAAAACCTGCAGTATTGCGGACTGTCTCACTCAAATGATCGCTCAATATGAACTTAACCGCTTCTACTTTCTGGATGATCAACTGGGCGATACGGTCTCCCGATTGGATACAGATTTCATCATTAGAATGGTTGAAGAGAAGAACTTTTATCTCCCCTCGATAATGTGAGTCAATCACTCCGCCGCCACAATCTAGCCCCAGCTTAACCGCAGGCCCGCTACGCGGCCAGATCAGGCCGGCATAACCCTCAGGGATATCCAATCGGATTCCCGTAGCAATCAGCTCCCGACCTCGGGGAGCAATGACCCGGGTTTCCACAGCTTGCAAGTCAGCACCAGCATCGCCTTTATGCGCATACCGGGGAAGGTATTCACCCTTGTAGGGGACGCGAACCTGGCAGGTTTTGTTCACAATGGTTTTCATAATTGGTTTTCGGAAAGGATTATAAGCAAGTGGGGGGAGGAAAGCGACTAAAATTAACGCAAGGCAAAAAAACGGGAAAGAGGGTTAGCACCCCGCCTTTCCCGAGTGAAATCCTAAATCTTGGAATGGGTCTTCAATCAACCGTCCTTGACATGGAGGCAAATACTATCAACACCTGCAAACTTACGAAAAGGCGGGGCGCGTCCTCTTAAAGAAAGGAAGCGGGCTACTATTTTTCCGGGTTAAACCCAGCGTTAAAAAGAGGTTCCATACTGCGCCAATTGGATGGAATTCACCTACCGAGACTGAACGGAGGATTCGGCTGACGCTCAATACATTTTGGGGTTTGGGAAGGGGTTTGAGACTGGTACGCATCCCACTGGTTGTTTTCAAAAAATTAAATTTGGGACATGTCTCATTCATTGCTATGGAACCCGCTTTTCTAGCAACCCGCCATTGGAAGATTCTTAACGGCTCTCAACTCATTTCTCTTTCGGGAAAACTGGACTCGGAACTCAATCAAGCACCTCTTACAGTACCTGATAAGTAGCTCCTCTGTTATATTGTATGCTCCCGAAAAAGTACCACTACATATAGTACCTGTCAAGCATTAAGTTGAAAAAAATTACCAAAAAATGTACAAGTCATTTGTTTATATATGTTTATTTGGTTAAAAAAACCAATTTTTAAGTGTTTGGTTTATGGTCTACCATATAGCGTATGGCTTGGAGAGTCATATTACAATATAGGGGGGGAGCAATAAAGCAGATTTTTTCTGGTGCGCAACGTTCAAAAAATGCCTATTCAAGCTTGAATTTACCCAGGTTCAAGGGGATGGCGTCGAGAAACTTATTTTTAACCCGGTATTGTCGGTTTCCAACTTCAACGAGATATTCCTGCTCTGGCTCAAAAAGATTACCAACCTTTAAGGCGGCAACCTCATTTTGCTTGAAAAGACGGATGGTGAATAAGGGGGAGTCCAGCCCTGAGACATTGGCGGGCAGAGGTGGGGTGACGATAGAGCTAAACTCCAACCCTTTCAGGATCCAGATCAGATCGTTGCCGATATGCTCGGCCTTGATTTTTTCGGGTTTCTCGAGACTCCATTGAGGCCCACTTTTTCTCAAATCAAAGATTTTTTCAGGAGTTTGGATCAAAATTTTATCCACTTCCGCGCTTTCGAATTGCAGCAGTTTTTTATTTCTTAAATCGTGAAGACTGCGAAATAATTTATCGACTACTTCTTTGGGAATTGAAAATATGGTTGGCCTGCCGGTTCGTCGGGCAAAAACCTGTTGGTCGTTGGTGGAATGATTGCCCAATTGCAGGGTCCATATTTTCGAGTCTTTCATTTTCAGGCTAAAAGATTTTCGGGAAGTGTCTAGGCCGAACGATCCGGAGGTTTCCTGAGAGATTTTTGTGAACGTGCTGATCCGGGCTTTTTTGAGATCAAAGAGCAGGCTGTTAATGGTGGACAGGTCGGCTGCGGTTTTTATTGGACTTTGAATGTCCCAATCATTGTTTTCGCCACGAACCACGCGAATAGTTTCATTTTCAGAGCGCAGTAACAGTTCAAGAATTTCTTTTTCATCAAACTCCAGCAATGTTTTATCGAGAAACTCCACGGTTTTTTGGGAAAGTGTTTCAAAAAGCTGGGTGTCTGCCAATACGATATTTTGAGAATCATTGGTTTTTCCGAAATAACCTTTTCCCTCTTTAGGATTGCCTAGAGAAAGCGTGTGGGATTCACCTTGTTCATTTTCTAAAGTGAGCTTCAGCGTCGGAGGATTCAGACCATAGGATTCAAGAGAGTTCGGGTTTTCATCGACAAACTCACGGACTCTGGAAAATTGAATGGCTTGGAGAAAACTCATGATGGCATCCTTGTCTCCCTGGAAATGAATATCTCCTGATATTTCCCAGGTTTCACCCGTTTTTTTGAGCTCCAGAGGGTTTTTCTCTCTGAGGATTTGTATTCGCTGGATGGAACCCGTATTGAAATTGAGCAGGGTTTTGTCGCGAAAACTGTAAACGGATTTTTCAAAACGGGACCGGGACGCAGTGGCCATCATCACGGCAGGATGGTTTTCTCGCTTGAAGTAGAGATGGCCTCCCAAAGGGCTTTCATTCCCTATTAACAAGGTTTCCTCATTTTTATTTTCAAATTTGAAATGGACTTTAAGGGTTGGGGAGCTTAGGCCATAAATGGAAAGGTCCTTGGGGTTTTCTTCCACCATCCGGGTTTTTTTAAGGTTTTCGATTTCTGATATAAAGGCCTCTGCTTCGGTAGAATCGCCAGATGCCGAAAGAGGGTGGATAATATCCCATCTATGCGGAGCCTTGCGCTTTAAGGCTACGCGTTCGCTATTGTCAGTCAGAGAAAACTCAACCACTTTTTCCATTTCAATGGGAAGGAGTTTTTCAGCTTGCTCTTTTTCGGTTTTTTCTTTTTGTTCGGCGGGCAGGTCAACGAAAAAATAATAAAGAACGAGACTCAGGAAGACAGCCGCCATCAGGGTCGTTCCTTTGAACTTCATAGTTGGCGTCTCCTCCACCAAACGCGAATTCCCATTGCGGCAATCAAGCCGGGAAGCACAAGGATACCCATTATGAATATTGCGCTTCCCATGGGTTGGGTTATTTGAATGGGCGTGTTCTTCCTTTCTTTAGGCCGAATGGAAATCAGTTGCTCCTCCTCCGCCAGCCATGAAACGGCATTGAGAAAGAAATCACCATTTCCCGAAAAGTTGGTGTAGCGATTATTTGAAAAATCAGAATCTCCCACGACCAGAAGGGTGGCTGAAGGTTTATTTCTCTCCGGCTCGGCATCGCTTCTAGGGGTATCGGAAATTTCGGGGTTTGCTTCACCCATGACTTTTGTGGCAATGACCGAGACGGAAATCGGCCCCTTGATATCCTTATCTTCGTCATACTCTACAGCTCCGGAATTGAAGTTGGATTCCGCCCAGCTGTTAGCGCTGGTTTTCAGGAGTTCGGTGGTGGTGATGCCTGCCGCAGGAACTCCATGGACAGACCTTATAATCGGAAATATAGTCGCTAGAACAAAATTGCTGGTAATTTCATGAACCGTGTATTGATTGACCACGGGTGCCGCAAAATCGCCTCCGAAAAGCCTGGACATAGGATCGATGACGATATTATCTCCAAGCTCTATGCCCCATTTTTTGAGAAAAGTCTCCATGCCGGATGAAGACTCGGGATCAATAAGCATGAAAATCGCCCCCCCGGAGTTCAAGTAGTTTTCAAGGATTTCCTTTTCTTCATCCTGGAGCGGTTTTTTGGGGCCGGGAACAACCAGTACCGAAGCGTCTTTAGGGACTTCTCCTGACTGGAGCAGGAGCAGTGGTTTCACGATAAACCCGTCCTGCTCAAGGTTTTTTTTGGCGGTGGAGTAGCCCATGTTATCGTCGTTACTTATTTTGCTCTCGTTATGTCCTTCGAGAAAATAGATTAACTTTTGTTCGTCGCGAGTTACCTTTAACAGCGCATTGGTAATGCTTTCCTCGCTGGTATTTTGAATTTTGGTTTCCTTGACGCCGCTTTCCATGGCAACAGTTCCATAAGTGGTAACGCCATATTGTTTGGTTACTGCCGGGTTTTTATCCGGGTCAACATATTGCAGTTTGATTTTATCGGTCTCCTCAAGATACCCAGCAATTAAATTGGTAAAAGCGATTTTTTCAGGAGATTCGGTTTGAAAAAAAGCGGTCAGCTTCACCTCGCGCGGAAGGCTGGAGACAAGCTTTTTGGTTTGAGGTGCCAGGGTGAAGTAGCCTCCTTCTGTAAAATCAAAACGATGTTTATGGCGGAAGGCAAGTAGGTTCACAAATATTAATATGCCCATGAATATTGCGGTCAGTATTACGGTATTCGCGCCGTATAGCGCGGAACGCGAGGAAAGGCCCCGTTTTAACTTCGGACCTTTGACAACCACGAAAAATATTGTGTTAATCAGGCCGACGACTGCCAGCGAGATGTATAGAGCTTGAAGGTCGGGAAGGACGACGTATAAAAACAGGGCGATGAAACCTGTTGCCAAGGCCAGCCATCCTGCCATGGGCGCAAGTTTTTTCATGTCTTTATCTCCATCGATTGGAATCCAGTATACGGTGACAGAGGAAAAGGCTAAGCAAAATGAAGCTTAGGTAATAAATCAGATCACTCGTATCTACGATGCCTTTTAAGAACCTTTCCATGTGATCGGCAATGGAAAGAAATTGCAACACCTGCCCAGTGGTTGGGCCGGCGGCTTGGGCTGCCCAACCGATGACCCACATGAATAGCGAGAACCCGAAGGTCACAACGGCGGCGACAATTTGATTGTCCGTTAAGGATGAAGCGAAGACCCCCACCGATACATAACAACCCGCCATCAATAAGACCCCTAAATAGCCTGTAACAATAGGGCCGGGTTCGGGTTCTCCCAGTAGAAACAGGGAGCATACAGAATAGGAGGAGATCAAAATCATTACCGTCACTACAATCATACAGGCCATGAATTTTCCAAGAACTATTTCCCCAAGGGGAACCGGAGAAGAAAGCAGGAGACGGAAGGTTTTCATTTTTTTCTCATCGGCAAAGCTACGCATTGTGATAACGGGGATGATCATCAGTAGAATCACCGACATGTTTTGGAGGCTGGGTTCAATAACCATTTCGTTCAGATTCAGATTCATTCCCATAGCCTGGAATTGTCCTGCTTGTAAACTCTGGAAGCTGAAAAAATTTAGGATATTAAAAAATATAAAACTGTATATAACTAGAAATACCGTGGTGACCACATAAAAAATGGGTGAGTTGAAAAATGACCCCAAATCCCTCTTTGCAATGATCCATGCGTTTCTCATACCTTCACGTCCTTTTCTTCAATGGTTAGCTTGAGGAACACATCTTCCAGAGTCATGGAGATGGGTTTGATTTCAACAAGGCCCCATTGGTTTTCCAAAGCCAAGCGTGCAAACTCATCCTGAAGGTTGGAGTTCAATTCGCATTCAATCATGAACTGGTTTTTCTCGCCGGGTAAAACGGAAAGCACCTGATTTAAAGAATTTAATTTTTCCGCTATCTCATCGTCTTGATTTCTTACAGTCAGGGAAAGGCGTTCACTTTTTCTCAGCGAGGCGGTCAAGCCTTCGAGGGAATCCACCGCCGCGATTTCCCCCTCATTGATGATGATGACCCTCTGGCATATTTGCGTGATTTCAGGAAGAATGTGCGAACTGAGGATGATGGTATGCGAAGAGGCTAACTCCTGAATGAGTTTGCGGATTTCTATAATTTGAATGGGGTCCAAGCCAATAGTCGGTTCGTCGAGAATAAGAATATCAGGGTCGTGTACCATGGCCTGTGCCAACCCAACGCGTTGCTGATATCCTTTGGAGAGTCGCCCGATGATGCGATGTCCAACATCTTTTAAGGAACATTTTTCAATCACTCTTTCCACGGCACTCCCGGTTTGCTTGCCTGTCAGTCCCCGGACTTGTGCCGCGAACATCAGGTACTCGCGAACGCTCATGTCTGGATAGAGAGGCGGAGTTTCTGGCAGGTAACCGATTATTCTCCTGATTTCAATGGATTGTTCAAAGGTGTCGTATCCCTGAATCCGGGCAGTACCGTTGGACGCGGGAAGGATGCAGGACAGGATGTTCATGGTCGTGCTTTTACCGGCCCCGTTGGGGCCTAAAAAACCAACGACCTCCCCCTGCGCTATTTGAAACGTTAAATTGCTGATGGCCCTTCTTGGTCCATAGTGTTTGGTAAGATTTTCAACCTCAATCATCCCGATTCTCCATATGGCTGTGACCTTTCCAAGGGATCTTTAAGTCTTTGGTAAAGCAGAAAACCTGAAGTGAACCATCGTGCAGGAAATTTACGTACGGAAAAACTATCACAGGGTATTATGGCTTGCAATTAAAAATTTTTAATGATGGTGATTGGTAGCGCGGCCAGCGTGCATAAGGGTTTCAGGGTTCATCTTATAATCATGCGCTTGCCCCTCTACTGTGTCGATATTGATATACGGCAAAAATGGTCTCAAGAGTCCGTAATCCGTTTGCCTCGGTTGATATCCTGGTTTTTCCTGTTTCGAAGTGTTCTGAGCATTTCGTGTGCTCCTCCGATGAGGGAGCACAGCTAGCGATGCAAAGGATGTCCAGATTTTCCTTTTCCAGCATATCCCGGTAATCAGAATATAATCCGGCTACATTCCAGTGTTTGCCAGATTTCTGAAGTCGATCGGGATCGATATCACACCTTGCCGACAAATGGGTTGTGGGCAAGGGCGAGAATTCACCGGCATGGGTACAGGGTTTTCCGTGTAAGGAGTCTTCTTCAAGAAGGCTTTCTGTAACGTCCACACCCAACGATTCCTGTTTTAAACGAATGATGATATGCTCCAGCAAGGTAGGCCTGCATCGGGCGCAGGTTTTTACCGAGAAACTAGGTAGGCCTCGTTCTGGCTTGGAATAATAGCGGTGACAGAAATTATTTTTTAATATAAGGATAAGGTTCATTGAAGCTGGTATTGTAACCCTTCAAAGGTAATTTGTAATGTCGAGTTCGATTCGTTCCCTGATCCGTCCGCCCTCGTTGAGAGAGGGAGATGTTGTCGGTGTGGTGGCTCCAGCGGGTCCGGTGGACAGGGGGCAGTTGGAAGCTGGGTTGGAAGTGGTTCGCATCATGGGGTTCGAGCCCTTGTTGGGCAGACATGTTCATGCCCGTTCCCGTTTTATGGCTGGTCCCGATAAGGACAGAGCCCAGGATATCATGGATATGTTCAGGAACCCCGAGGTCCGGGCAATTTTTTGCGCCCGCGGGGGGTATGGCACCAATCGCATTCTCCCTCATCTTAAGCCTGCTGAGGTAAGAACTCACGCAAAAGTCGTGGTGGGGTCCAGCGATATTACCCTGCTTCTCCATTTTTTGGTGCAAGAATGTGGGCTGGTTGCGTTTCACGGCCCGATGGTTGCCGGAAGTTTTGGCCGAGCTGAAATGAAAAAGTCACGTCGGCAATTCAAGGCATTGTTGACCGGCGATACCAAGGGCAAGGTTTTTCATTCTCCCAAGGCGAAGGTGTTTTCCAAAGGAGTGGCCCAAGGTAAAATTACCGGGGGCTGTTTGACATTGTTGTGCCGTTCATTAAACACCCCCTACGAAATTAACACCCGGAACAGGATTTTAATGATAGAAGATGTCAACGAGCCTTTGTACAGGATTGATGGGATGCTGTGGCAGTTAAAAAATGCGGGGATGTTTAAAGGACTGCGTGGGTTAATTTTCGGGGAAATGGTCAACTGTCGTCCGCAACGCAATGGTGATGGGGCGATTGAAGATATTCTCGCGGACCTTTTCCCAAAACCAGGGTTCCCGATTTTGACTCACTGTCCCATAGGTCACGGCAAAGAGGTCTGGACCCTTCCTTTGGAGACATCCGCGACTCTGGACAGCAAATCCAAAACCTTGGAATTGAAACACTGTGGAGTCAAGAAGGTTGCCCGGGCCTGACCGTCACGCCTTTGGATTGCAGGTAAGCCTTGGTTTCCTGAATGGTGAATTCTTTAAAGTGAAAAATGGAAGCGGCTAGCACGGCGGAGGCTTTTCCTTCTACAATACCTTCATACAGGTGCTCAAGAGTTCCCGCTCCTCCAGAGGCGATAACAGGGATGGTGACCGATTCTGAAACTGTTTTGTTGAGTTCGATGTCGTATCCGACTTTGGTGCCATCGCGGTCCATGCTGGTGAGTAAAATTTCTCCCGTTCCATAAGAGTCCATTTTTTTTGCCCATCTTTGAACATGAATTCCGGTCGGGTTTCTTCCTCCATGCGTGTGGACTTCCCAGGCGGGAGGTGAATCGGATTGTTCCAGCAACAGTTCCGGATGTTCTAAAGCCCACTCGGGATGTATGGGTCGAGACCGGGAAGATCGCGCCTCCTTGGCATCAATGGCGACAACAATGCACTGGCTGCCAAAACGTTTTGCCGCACGCTGTACGAAATCTGGGTCCTTGACGGCGGCAGTGTTGATGGCGACTTTATCAGCACCGGCTTTCAAAAGACTTCGAATATCATCCAGAGTGCGTACGCCTCCGCCAACCGTCAAAGGCATGAACACCTTTTCGGCAGTGCGGGCCACCACACCCAGAATAATATCGCGTTTTTCGTGTGAAGCGGTGATGTCCAAAAAGGTGAGTTCGTCGGCACCTTCCAGTTCGTAGGCAGAAGCAATTTCAACCGGGTCGCCGGCATCGCGGAGATTGATAAAGTTGACACCCTTGACCACGCGGCCATCTTTGACATCCAGACAGGGTATGATGCGTTTAGCCAGCATGAAGCACGTCTCGCGCCTCCTTGAAGGAAAGGGTTTTGTCGTATAGAGCTTTACCAATGATCACGCCTTCAACACCACAAGACTCCAGCTTGGCCAGGTTTGTAATGTCTTCCAGACAGCTCACTCCCCCTGACGCGATCACGGGTAATTGCGCGGACTCGGCAAACTCTTTGATGCTTTCCAGGTTAGGACCCTGAAGCATACCGTCGCGGCTGATATCGGTGAAGATAAAACCGGCAATTCCGTACCCCTTCATTTTCCGGGCAAGGTCGGTGGCTTTTTGTTCTGAAACTTCTACCCAACCTTTCACAGCCGCTAAGCCGTCCCGGGCATCAATGCCGACAATAATTTTATCGGGGAAACGTCGACAAGCTTCTTTCACAAGCTCCGGTTCCTTCTGAGCAACGGTGCCCAGAATAATCCGGTATGCGCCAGCCTTAACATACGCTTCGATGGTTTCAAGAGTTCGGATTCCCCCTCCGACTTGTATATCTACAGAGCTACTGTAGATAATGTTTTTAACAATTTCAGCGTTGATGGGTGAGCCTTGGAAGGCACCATCGAGGTCTACAACGTGAATAGTCTGCGCCCCTTCTTCATCCCAATGATTGGCCATCGAGACGGGATCATTAGAGTAGACGGTTTCCTGTTCCGCTTTTCCCTGAGCAAGGCGCACACACCTTCCTTCTTTTATATCTACTGCCGGTATTATTCTCATTAGAAACTTTGCTTAAAAGGTCTCAAGGCAAAACCTGATATTAACAGAGGCATTTCACATCTTCAACGTTGTTTGCCAAGCCTTGGATCGCGTTATATAATCCTTCACTAGGTGCCGGCCAATGCCCGGTGGTAATGAGCAATGGTTTTATTGGGCTGGCAAAGGTTTGTCTCGGCCTGATGATCTCTTGCTATCGGTCTTCCCTGCTTTTTGTACAGGAGAAACTTTGAAAGCCCGCCAAACCGAACTTGAAGGAGTTTTGCTCATCGAGCCCACTGTTCATCTTGATTCCAGGGGACGGTTTTTTGAGAGTTATGAAAAGGAAAAATACCGTGTGTTGGGAATCCATGAAGAATTCGTTCAGGATAACCAATCCCTTTCAAATAAAAATGTTTTAAGAGGGCTCCATTACCGGATTGACCCTGAACAGGCCAAGCTGGTCAGAGTGGTCAAGGGTGAAGTGTTTGATGTGGTCGTGGATATTAGAAAAAGCTCTGCCACTTTTGGCAAATGGCAGGGTTTTATTTTTTCGGATGCCAACTATCTTCAGCTTTATATTCCGGCAGGCTTTGCCCATGGGTTTTGTGTGCTCAGCGATACGGCGGAGTTTTTGTATAAAGTTTCTGAATACTATTCAGCAGAAAAAGAAAAAGGAATTATCTGGAACGATCCAGATATCGGGATTGATTGGCCGATATCAAACCCTGTTCTCTCTGAAAAGGATCAAGACAATCCCCGCTTGAGGAGTCTGTAGTGTTAAGGGGGATTTGTAAGAAATTGTTCCTTTTTGGGAGGGGTTATTTGGCCTTGAGGCATTTGTTGAGTTCATTCCTTCCTTGGCAGGGGAGGCGGTGTGGCGTGGTTTTTTGAGCCGCGACAAATCTTTTCCAACCAACAAAAGTTATTGCTAATAGCCTCCTACGCTAGCGGCTAGGGCATGAAGGCACCGTTGTTTATATCTAGAGTTTGTCCGGTGAAGGAAGTTTGTTCCGCAGAAACCAGATAGGCAACCAGTTGGGCGACTTCTTTGGGTTTGGACATCTTACCCAATGGAACCTGCTTCATAGCTTCTTTATAGGCCTCATCTTTGGAGACCTTCAATGTGTCGGCAAATCCCTCTAAGCCTTCCCGCGCCATTCCTGTATCAACCCAACCTGGACACAAGGCATTCACCAGAATTCCATCGCCGCTGTACTCTGCTGCCAGAGATCGGGTGAGCCCCAGTAACCCCGCTTTAGACGCGCAATAAGCGGAATAGCCCGGAACCCCTAACCTTGCCAGAATGGATGAGATGATGATAATTTTTTTGAACGGTGCGGAATCCTTTTTAATAAAGGGAAGGCATTCCTGAATGGTCTGGTAAGTTCCGGTCAGGTTGATATCAATAATTTCTCGCCAACGATCCTGATTTCCATATTGGTTTTCACCTCCGATACCGGCGTTGGCGATGAGTGCATATAGAGAAGAAATATTTGTCAGTGTCTTTCTGATTTCTCCGGAGTTTCTGATATCACAGGCGTGGCATTGGTGCTGTCCGGAGTTTTTTAACAAACTTTTTGTGGTTTCCAGGTTTTCCAGATTGCGTCCTGACAAAATAAGAGAGTATCCACGCTCTGCCAGAGTTTCAGCAATACTTCTGCCGATCCCCGAGCCGGCTCCTGTTATAACAATATGCATTTATATTCCCCGGGTGTTTTCTGAAAAGGGGTTTTTAGAAGGGTTCAACAGAATCTTGATATACCCTGATAGGGTCGTGGCTTTTTCCGGCTGATTGGAACTCTGGTACACCTGAACCAGATTATTCATCATTCGGATCAGCGTTTCCCGGTGCGTGGATTGGGACAGGAAATGTTCTTCAAAAGGTTGGCTAAACTGTTCAACAATTCGAATACAGTCCGCGCGGGTCAGCAGGCGGCCCTGGTGGAACGGATCGAAATAAATCGCGTTTTGCGGAAGGTTGTATTTTGCGATGTAATGGCCCGGCAGGCCCACGCCAACGATTGGCAAACCCAGTCGGCCCGCAACCAATACACATAGGGCTGAAAGGGTGATGGGTAAACCAGTTTTATGTTCCAGAACTTTGTTGAGATAACTGTTGTCCGGGTCCAGATAATTTTTCCGGTTGCCTCTGAAATTTTCCTGTTGGAAAAGTAGGTGGGTCAATGCGGAAACGGTTTGGGAAGGGTTAGTATCTGGAGCGAGGTTCTGCTCCAGCTGGTGTGCCAGGGAATCAAGGTTTTCCCGGCAGGCTTCAGGATCAAAATCAGGATAACCAAATTCCATGATCAACAGCATTCCTGTTTCCAGGTTGACGTCCCGGCCCAGCCCTTTTCGCGCCAATTGTCGGAACTTTCCCCCCAGCTTTCTTGGAAAAATTGCGCGGATCACTTCCTGCGCCTGAACTCGGAGAGGGGCATCTTCGCCGCGGACGGCCATTTCCAGAAAGGGCAAGGCGTCTTCCCCCAGTTCGATCAACTGCAGGCGAACCTTTCCCCGGACGAATTCGTCCCGGTCGGTCAACAATTGGATCAGGCATGAAATTTGGCCCAAGGCCTTTTGATTGCTCATGGCATAAAAAACAAAGCCGGGCATTTCTGCCCGGCCATGTTGGAAATCAAAATCGTTTACAGGTCAGGTTGCGGTGTGGTGCGCAAATAGGGTTTGATCACTTTGTGTCCCTTGGGGAACTTTGCGGGAATATCTTCCGTCTTGATTGCGGGGACGACCACGCAATCATCGCCGTGTTTCCAGTCGACCGGTGTGGCGACCTGATAATTGGCGGTGAGTTGCAGTGAATCGATAACACGCAGAATCTCAGCAAAGTTTCTACCCGTTGAAGCGGGGTAGGTGATTGTCAATTTGACTTTTTTATCGGGCCCGATGATGAATACAGATCGAACGGTCAGGTTGTTCAGCGCATTCGGATGAATCATGTCATACAGTTCAGCGATTTTTTTATCTGGGTCGGCAATGATGGGGTAATTCACTGTGCAGCCTTGTGTCTCGTCAATGTCACTGATCCATCCCTTGTGCGAATCTACAGGGTCTACGCTCAAGGCAAGAACCTTGACGTTGCGTTTGTCAAATTCACTTTTCAGATTGGCCACCCGGCCCAGTTCCGTGGTACAAACCGGGGTGTAGTCTTTGGGATGGGAAAACAAAACCCCCCAGCTGTCGCCCAGGTATTTATGCAAATCAATGGTGCCCTCGGTGGTTTCTGCTGTGAAATCCGGTGCGGTATCTCCTAATCTTATAGCCATAATCTGCTTCCTTCTCAAAAAAGATTATAATTAATGAAAGTGGTTTACTATACTACCCGAACAACCCCCCAAAGCGAGGGCCGTGAAAATGTTTTTTAAAAGACGTTGGAAATGCGTGCGATTATAGCACAGCTGAAGCCGGGGGAAACGATCGCACACCCGTTGGAAGCCACCCCTTATTGGCCATGTCTATTAACGTACTTTTGTTGGATGATTCCTACTGACAGGAGATGCAAACATTTTCAACACTGATTTCTAAGAGGTTTTGTGGCCGACATCAACCTGGATGAGACAAAAATACTCCTGCGGCAGGTTTGGGCATTTATGCTGATGGCGCTCTATGGCATCGGGGTTTTTCAGGAGCGCGCGGTGGCCATCCAGGCTGGGGTGGTGCAAGCGGCAGAATCCATTCTCCCGGATGTGGCCAAGGTGATATTTTTTGGGTTGTTATTCGTATCGTTCCTGATCGATATCGTGGAAATGCGTGAAAATAAGGACAAGGCCTATCAATTCTTATTTTTGTCGTTGATCGCGGGTGGATTGTCGGCAACGATCAGTGCGATGCAGTACCATGCGTTGGTACGGATATTTGGCTAGCCAGCCCGGACCAGATTAGATAGAATGGCTTGGTATTTCCATCCAGACGAATAGTGAGGGCCGTTAGCTCAACTGGCAGAGCAACTGACTCTTAATCAGTAGGTTGAAGGTTCGATTCCTTCACGGCTCACTATTAAAAACAATATGGGATTCGTCTCATAGTCTATTTTTTATCGGGGTTATGTTGAGGTCAGGATGTTAGTGAATTTTAGTAAAATTGATATTGGGTTAGTGCGAGGTAAGGACGATTATTAATTAAGAAAAGTCAGAGGAGAGGGCAACCGAACGGCAGAGCATGTAGAAACAATCAAAATAGAATCACCTCAGACAATTGAAAGAAGAGAAATAGAAAACCTCTAGCAGATCTAGGGAGATAAGTGGCATAAGGAGTAACTACAGTTTCGCATCGATTACGACCAACCCCTAAGCGAGAACAGAAAAATTCCGACTATTCTGAAGTAAACGAGCACGCGAAGGACTTAATCTTGGAATTGGATATAGATGACTTGGATATTATTACTGAGGCCCTTTGGGGCTAAGGTGGTTCTCGTGCTTATGAACTTGCTCGCAACTTAGAAAGGATCGATAAAAAGACGCTTTCCAGTAAATTAAATAGCTATGGGGTAGCGAGAACTTTCCTACGAACAGTCAAAAAAGGAGTCTCTTCTTCTCCAAAAGCAGGTTCCCTCCCGTTTTGAAAATTTTTAAAAACATTTTAAAAACAAAAAAAAGTATTTTCTGCCAAGGCTTCTTGAATATTTTAGTCTGAGGAATAATTATCAAATTGTAGTAGCGCGAAACAAATTGATAAAAAATGGAACTATAACGCATTATATTTACTAAGAATAGTTATAAATCATTGGTCCATGAAAACTACTCAAATAAAATCTAGGCAACTCGAAGAAATCTTTTCATAATTACGAGGGGCATCAATATGAAAATTGGTCATGTTATCACTGGCCTTACGTTCAGTGAAGGTGAGAGAGGACGAATTGCAAAGCTAATGCAACAAAGCGCAAGCTGTAACAAAAAAATATTTTACGATTATGCTCCAAAGACTCAATACGTAAATAATATAAAAATTCCAGGTCAATCAAAGGGGCGCCCTGCCCATAGACAAGCCGCTGTAAAAAAAATAATTGAAGGCCTTGGAGGAGCAAAGGAGGAAAAAGAACAATTTTGGGAAGCCTACCATTCCACCGTAGTTGATTACATCCAAAACCAGCAAAAAGAAATTCAAAAATTACTTGAGGAAGTTGATTACGATAATCCTGAGCCATCCTCCGAGGATTTACTTCGTATGATTTGTGAAAATGCGAAGAAATATAAAGTAAATTCAGAAGTAGTTGAGGAGCTTTATGAGCTTTGGGGTGGGTTTGAGAGAGTTGAGAAGATAGAGGCTATTCTTGCCTTAATCGAAAATGATGATTCAAACGAGACCGGGGAAGAAATAGAACAAGGTGAAGAGCAGGTATTTCCAAAAGGATTGCCCGATCATTACAACGGTGACGATACTGCAAAAAAAAGATTGAAACTGTTTTTAGATACTTCCAAAAAAGCAATAAGGCAATTGCTTAAAACCACCTTTATTAAAGATCACTTTCCAAATCACAGAGCACTTAGGAAAGGGCGTACACTTGAGAGTTTGCATTATCTCTATAGCACTCCTGAGTTTAGACGTGATGTGTATGAAGATATCTTGAGAAATTTTTGTAAAAAAGGAGAAGGTTCATTAGAAAAACTAGTGGCGAGTTCTTTTGAGTATAAATCTTTTAAAAAATATAAAAACATTGGACCGCAGGCTAAATTTACCGAGAAGTCATTGAAGGATGTTTATGAGGTTGATTCAAAAATTAAAATACATTTAAATAAAAAATACAAAGAGCTAGATGGTTATGGAATAGAAGGTCTGAATAAGATTTTTCAACATCATTTATTACTTTGGAAGGACGTTAAAAAAGATCTTAAAGAATGGGACGGTACAAATAAGGAGCAACAGGAAATACTCATTAATGTGATTTTTTCGTTGGGGACTTTACTGAATAGTATTGCTCCTATCAAAATAGCAATAAAGACAGTTCCCGAAATAAAACGCCATTTTTCGGGTTTAGTGCGCATATATAACGAAAAAATTTCATCGGTAGAAAAAATTGATGATGGAATAGATACCGATGAAACCAGTCAGGATCAACTTGATAGAGGAATCACTTGGGAGAATTCGGTAAGTGATTTGGCGGAGCTGTCCAAAAAAATTTCAAATGAAAAACCGAATAAAGACCATCTGTCCAAACTTATTAAAATAACTACCAACCTTACAAAAACATTTCCAGGGAAAGAAGGGAAGGTCAGTTTAGGTAAAATCAAAACTTCTCTGGAGGAATATAAAAATGAATTGGTAGTTTTTGGAAATGAGAAAAATCATAGTTGGCTCAATGAGAACATGCTCGATCAAATATTTAAAAAATGGGAAACATATGTGTCAGATGTAGAAGTAGAAGAATACAAAAAAATTATAGGTGAAGTTAAACAATCTAAAGCAGAAAGCTTTAATCAGTTAAAAAAATATTCTGAGCGCGAACAAGAAAGAAATGAATTGGATAATAAAATACACGAAAAAGAGCTTGGCACATCGATCGAAATAGAAGATCGACAAGCAATTAAAAGTTTAAGAAAAGAACTGCATGCCAAAGAAGAAATTTTAGAAGAAATGCAAATAGAGTTTATTCAACACGCGAGCCCCCCTGAAAAGACTCATATCATTCATGATTCGACAAGACTAGAAGATAGTGATTTAAATCCTGAGAAACAAGAAGAAGAAACTCCAGAACAAAAACCGGAGCCCGCTGATTCTTTAGAAGTAAAAGAAAGCTTGGAGGTGGCTTCTAAAGGAGAAGTCGATATTGAAGGCGAAGAGAGATTAAAAACAACCAAAAAGCAAACAAAAGGCAAGTCTGTAATACTCAACAGTGATGTTGTTGGCAAAGCAAAAATATTAAATTTTGATGTTACAGGGAAACAGGCAACTGAAGGTTTTCTTGATGATGACAATGGTGAAATTGAGCAAAAAAATGTTTTTTGGTTCATGGTAGGACAAGGACAGCTAAACTATGCCTATTGGTTTGCCAAATCCCTGGAAGAAAGTAAAAAATCGAAAATAGGCATCCCTTCAATATTAATTAAGGCTATCGCCCTTGCTGATAAAGTTTTTGACCCTCTTGACGAGGCAGACTCCTTATGGAAAAAAAGCTTAGAGGATATAAGAATAAATGAGGCTGCTATAAGGAATTTAATTGTGGGAAACTCGAGCTTTGAGGGAAGTAGGTATTTAGTCTTTGCTGGATTTCTTCAGCCTTCATTTATTATTGGTAATCTTCATCCAAGTTTAGAGTTGATGGAACTGTCAAACGAAAAGCTCCCCAACGTGGTGTTGGATTGTTTTAAAAGCTGTTTTAATTTTGCGCGACAGGAAAAAAGTAATTTTTCATTTTCACAATTTGAAGCGACTAGTAAAAGTGAAAGCGAGATAATGAGAGGAATCAAAGGTGAACTTGAAAAGTTTCTCCGTGCTTGTGAGGATAAAAGTGGGATTTGGCAAGAAAAGGATCCTATACGCGAACTAATTAAAGGGGAGTTTAAACCTCTGATAAATATCCTGAGAAAAGACCTAAGCAAAAGGCGGCATGAGATTCAAAAAATAGTAGATAAATATCCTAATAGAGACAGCCTTGTTGGTTTGCTTAAATCAAATCACCAAATTAAAAAAACAGGCCGGAATAACTCACATCATATTTATGACTACCGTAAACCGCACCGTGAAAATGCTGTCAGCAAATGCCAAGAATTATTAAAATTAGCAAAAAGATGGATAAGAATTGTAGATTCAAAAGCAAAGAGTCAGAACGACAAAGACCTAGTCAAAGACTTCTCCAGTGAATTTAATAATAATTATAGTAAAGTGCGAGAGGAATTAATTGAATTAAAGGGAAAGCATAATGATCTTATTCGATACTCATGTATCAATTTGTGTATAGAATACGTCGACAAACTATCAGAAGCAATCAAGGGGCAATGTCAGAGCTTAGGTTCCAGTATCAATGAATGGTTCGAGCTTCCGCGACGGCTTGAATCATCAGAAAACAATACTCTTGTCCGCTTATTAGCTAATATTGCTTCGAAAGATTTTAACTTAGAAGAAGCGCTAAAAAATTCAATAAGTCATGGCGATTTCGCTGTCGCTGAAGTTTTGCTTCGTGAACAGAGAAAGATATATCCCTCAAAAACAAAATTAAATGAATTTGAGTCAAATATTAGAAAGAAGCGAGAAGATTTCAGGAATAAACTAGAGAATGAAGTTGAGGTTGTTAAATCTCTAGTTGATGATGCCTATGAGCATTCAATGATAGATGAAGATGGTCGCACGGACTTTTACAGTAAAATTGAGGAAGCAGGAGGAATAGGGGATGAGGAAAATCCTCGTTACCCTGAATCCTTTAAATTACTAGGGGGCATTAAAAACGATTTAGGACTTAAAAAAGAGAGTGTGCTAAAAGATTGGGAAGAGAAGTTTAGAAAGCTTAGTGAAAAATCAAATGCAAGAGAAGACTTGAAAGATAGAGCACTTGAAATTGAAGAATACGAAGAGTCAATAGAAAATGCATTTAAAGCAAAAAATATTACCGTAATTTCTGAGAAATTAATTTCATATGAGGAATTTTTAAAAGATTCAAATCAACCTTTATATGATTCTGAAAAAAGTACGCTAACTGAATTTGAAGAATTCTCTAACATACAGAATGATATATTTAGTGAGTGTGAAAACTTAACCGGAAAGCAAATTAAGGACTATATTCACCGCGATGATTTCAAGTTTTTGAACTTTTCTGGTCATAAGAAGAAGCCAACAGATGAGATCAAGGCGTGGGCAGGGCTTGCCTCAAGCCAAATATCTCGGAATTTGGATGCGGGACAAAAAAAACAAGTTTGCCAAATACTTAACGGGTTAGGTCTTTCAGATATTTCTCAAGGTGGCGTTGAGGACGAATCGTTTTTAAAAAAAATTAATTTAATTAAAGTAAAAGTTCAGATATCTTCAGGAGAGTCTCCATTTCCAATTTTTGGCTCCAAAAGCGATGGGCAATATCATCTGGTGATTTCCCAGACAAAATCATATTTGGAAATCCATTCATTTTTAAAAGATAAAAGTGTCCAGTCGGAAAAGTTACCCATTATAGTTTTTGTAATGGATGATTTTGATTCAAGTTATCGGTCGCTATTTACTAAGTATTGCCTTAAAAATAAACTTTCAATTATTGTGGTTGATCGCATCGTTTTTCTTTTTGTGTTGAGTTTGGCTAATGACCCTGATGAAAGTCGGCTAAGAAAACTTTTTAAAGTAACCCTTCCTTTTACTTACAACAATCCCTACCAAGAATCATTGGGACCTCCATGTTCGGAGATGGTTTTTGGTCGAGAAGACGAAATCAAGGGGTTAATCTCCATTCCCGGGGATGCAATTATTTTTGGAGGACGTCAACTCGGTAAATCAACGCTCTTACAAGAAGCTCTAGCTAGATTTGACGATCATGAAAAGGGTTTTTATGCTATTCGAGGACCCTCTCTAGAGCATTATCAAGGCAAAGACTCGAAATACATAATGAGCGATTTTTGGAAAAAAATGGGTGATACATTTTCTTCTGAAGGGCTTTTGGAAAAAAAAGAGAGTTATCGATTTGAAGATATTGTTAACTTTCTTAAAGAAAGGGATGACCTTAAAATCCTTTTTTCTTTTGATGAGGTAGATAATTTCCTTATTGAGGACGACAAGCATGGGTTTCCAATATGCGGAGACTTAAAAAAAATGACTTTAGATACCAGAGGACGATTTAAAGTTATCATGGCGGGTTTATTAAGTGTGCAACGTTTTTCAGAAAGGCCTAATGTTCCATTGGCTCAGTTAGGTGGAATTCGTAATATAGGAATGCTAGATAAGAGAGACGCAATGGACTTGATCCAGATCCCATCCGCCTTCGCTGGTTATTCGTATGACGATGTTTCAGTTAACACTATTTTAGCGCATACCAACCGTCATCCAGGCTTGATCCAGGTTTTTTGTTTTCACTTGCTGGAATACTTGAGAGAACAAAGAATAAAGACAACATCAGTTGCAAGTAAGTCAAACCCTGGCTATCAAATTACCCAAGAACACATTTATGCTATCCGCCGAAAATCTGAAATATCTGACGCAATCAAAAACAGATTTGAAATGAACATTTTGCTGAATGACCATTGGAGAGCTATCATCTACGCAGTGATTGTAGGAGGGTTCGAATTGGGGTTTGATGCAAGCCAAGCAAAGGAATCAGCGGAATATTGGTGGAAAGAAGGTTTTAGTGGGAAAGATGTCGCCTTGGTAAGAATTTTTCTCGATGAAATGGTAGGCTTGGGTCTTCTGAGCAGGAAAGAGGGGAGGGATAGAATTTATCGTCTTAGGTCCCCAAATATCAGGCGTCACTTGGGAAGTCAGAAAGATATTGAGGGAAGATTATTAGGCTTCAAACGACAAACCTTAGAGTATCAATCTAACCACCGTTTGTCTCATTCGGGTCATGTCTCACCTTTCGACGAATCTCATGAATTAGTGATAACTGGTCACACAAATATAAAGTCGAGTTTCAAGCAAGGAAACGAAGATAGATTTTCCAGCTTCACTATAACGGGTATTTTTGGTTCGGATGCTCTTGGATTCGAAGAATTAAAGGATTCACTCAGCACGCTTTCAGAATTTGAGGGTGGCAAGGACTATACAGTTTTAGAATATTCGAAAGCTGATTTTCCTGGAAGCAAGGAATGCCTGAAATGGATAAAACAAAAAATAAGAAGGAATACACAAAATAAGTCAATTGTTTTAATGATTCATATGCCTACCATGCCAGAATCGGGGGAACTGTACCTTGACCTTTTAAGTGAAGCGGAGCGTTTTTTTGCGGAGGAATCTTTCAAGGGTTATACGCGTTTGGTATTTTTATTTAATCCCGAAGCAACTTGGAACTGGCTTGGATTGGAAAACTATAGAGAACTTGAAGAAAAGATATCATTTATTACACTTAAGAGGTTTAGTGAAGAAGCTGTTGAAAAACTTCTAAAGGACTTGAAGCTAATATTTGATGGAAAAACCAAAAATTTCATTATGGAAAAGACAGAAGGATGGTTTGAGTTCATTAAAGAACTCCCTGAGATGAAAAACAAATCGGGGGGCGGGGACGATCCAAAGCTATTTAAAGGATGGAAGTATAGTAAATTTTCAGAAACTCCTCAACCAGATGATGCTAAAAAATTTCTTAAAAAACAAGGCCTCTGCCTCGACAGATTGCCTTTTGCGTTTCCCTTGCTAAGTTCCATAATTAGAGACATTGGCGACGAAATTGAAATCAGGGACGCGGATTTTGACGAGTATTATGTTGAATTATATAACGAAAATAAGAAAGAAAAGCTAGACCCGGTTCGGGTTCGCGAGTGGTATTTTCGCATGGGCATCCTCAAAATCAAGCCAGAAGAAGGAAACAAAAGTAATGATATGTTATGTGTTGATAAAAAAACAAAAGTTTGTATCGGAGTTTTAGGAAAGTCCTGAGAAAATTATTTTTTTATCAGTTTGTTTTTTTGTGGGTTTTTCACTAACCAATCAGAAAAAATATCTCGTCGTGTTTTGTTACGCTGGCTGTTGGCAGGTTCGCTTGCTCGTTACTTAGATACTGCTCGGGTAAAAACAGTCGGACTCCAAATAGGCATACTTGACTGTCTTTGTTGAGATCAAAAAATGGTTAGAAGTTCTTACGTAAAGTTTTTTTAATTAGAACAGCAAGTCCTTTTTCAACAGTTCCACTCCAGCTTGATTCCCCTATATGATTGGATATTTTCACCTAGAGGTCCATATAAGAAAGTCCTTTAGTTGATTTTTCAACTAAGTCATGGGTTTGCGGGCCATGGTTTTAATAGCAACCTTATCGCGTAGGCGTTCATTGTGTTTATGCCTCCGGCTAAACTACAGGAAAAAGAATCGGATACAGGATGGAAGGCTCAACTGGACTTGAAGTTTTCCGGGTCTGGCAATAGGACTACACTGAGCCATCGCAAACACTATGGCCCTTTGCAGGTGCAAAAACCCTTTTATCCAGAGCTTAACGGGGCTTGCCATGTTTATATATTGCATCCTCCTGGTGGAGTGGTAGGGGGAGATTGCCTAAATGTTTCTGTGGATGTAAATCCGAACGCTCATGCTTTGATTACCACTCCGGCGGCGGGAAAGTTTTACCGGAGCGCGGGGCCAATGGCCATGCAGGAACAGAGGGTTAAAGTGGCATCCGGGGGAATATTGGAATGGTTCCCGTCGGAGAACATCCTGTTCTCGGGCACCAGGGCGAAGATCCAAACGAAAATTGAATTGTCCCGCGATAGTCAATTTATAGGCTGGGAAATTTCCTGCATGGGGCGACCGGCTTCGAGTGAAAATTTTAATCAGGGTGAGTTAGATCAACGTTTTGAGGTTTGGCGGGATGATAAACCTTTATGGCTTGAGCGTCTCAGTTTAAAAGGAGATGGCTCGGCTCTTCGAGCCAAGTGGGGGTTGCACGGCTTCCCTGTTATTGGCAATATGGTTTGCGCGACTAATAAAACAGAGTTAGTGGAGCCATTAAGAAAAATAACAGTTTCCTCTTCCTCGAGGGAGCAGGAATTATTTTCAGTAACCCAAACGGATGGTATTATCATTTGTTATTTTTTAGGGAATAGTGTGGAGAGAGCCCGGAGTTACTTTGTGAATGCTTGGAAAATATTGCGCCAGAAAGTGATCCACCATGAAGCTGTTGAACCACGAATTTGGAACACTTGATATTGCCTGTTGGTTGATTTTTATGATCAAGTATGTAGAAAAAACTGCGAAGAGAGGCGAAAATGGAACTTTCTCCTAGAGAAAAGGATAAATTGATGGTTTTTACCGCTGGATTATTAGCGGAAAGACGGTTAACTCGCGGAGTGAAACTCAACTATCCAGAAGCTACCGCTTATATTTCAGCCGCTATTCTGGAAGCCGCACGGGATGGGCAAAGTGTTGCCGACTTGATGAGCTATGGGACTACTTTACTCAAACGCGAACAGGTGATGGAGGGAATTCCAGAAATGATCCATGAAGTACAAGTGGAAGCTACTTTCCCGGATGGCACCAAACTGGTCACTGTTCACAACCCAATTCCATAAATGGGGAATAAAATGATTCCTGGTGAAGTAAAAGTGAAAGAGGGAAAGATTATTCTCAATGAAAATGGAGAAACGATCTGTCTGACTATTTCCAATTCGGGCGATAGACCGATCCAAGTGGGATCACACTATCATTTTTTTGAAACCAATGGCGCGTTGCAATTCGATCGTGAAAAAGCAAAAGGCTATCGCCTGGATATACCTGCCGGAACAGCCGTTAGGTTTGAGCCGGGACAAACGCGTGAAGTTAAACTGGTCGCTTTTCTAGGCTCCCGGCATATTTATGGGTTCAACGGGAAAATTATGGGACAGCTGGAAGGAGAAAAATGACTGAGATAAACAGGCGCGCTTATGCGGATATGTATGGCCCTACTACGGGAGATCGTGTACGTTTGGGGGATACGGCGCTTTGGATTGAAGTGGAACAGGATAAAACTTCCTATGGCGAGGAAGTCAAGTTCGGAGGTGGCAAGGTCATTCGAGATGGAATGGGGCAGAGCCAAAGAACTTCCGAAGAATCGGTCGATGTCGTCATTACGAATGCTTTGATCCTCGACCATTGGGGCATCGTCAAGGCCGATATTGGAATTAAATCCGGTCGAATTGCGGGAATAGGAAAAGCCGGGAATCCTGACATACAACCTGATATCGATATCATTATCGGTCCTGGAACGGAAGCAATTGCAGGGGAAGGACTCATTGCTACTGCCGGAGGCCTGGATGCTCATATCCATTTTATTTGTCCGCAACAAGTGGAAGAAGCACTTATATCCGGAGTAACAACTATGCTTGGAGGTGGCACCGGACCTGCCGCCGGGACAAATGCGACAACCTGCACACCGGGACCGTGGAATATTCAGCGCATGTATCAGGCGGTGGAAGAGCTTCCAATGAATTTTGGGTTTATGGGGAAAGGCAATGCCAGTCTTCCCGCCGCTCTTGAAGAACAAGTGATTGCCGGTGCAATGGGCTTGAAGTTGCATGAAGATTGGGGGACGACCCCGAAGGCAATCGATAATTGTTTAACCGTTGCTGATAATTTTGATGTGCAAGTTGCCATTCATACAGACACCTTGAATGAATCAGGTTTTGTCGAAGATACATTGGCGGCATTTAAGGGGCGGGCGATTCATACGTATCATACGGAAGGTGCTGGTGGTGGGCATGCTCCGGATATTATTAAAGCGTGTGGTGTGGCGAATGTACTGCCTTCATCCACAAACCCCACTCGTCCCTATACGATAAATACTATTGATGAACATTTAGATATGCTCATGGTGTGCCACCACCTGGACCCCAAAATTCCTGAGGATGTCGCGTTTGCTGAATCGCGTATAAGGCGGGAAACCATAGCGGCGGAGGATATCCTTCATGATCTGGGAGCTTTTAGCATGATTGCTTCCGACTCTCAGGCTATGGGACGAATTGGGGAGGTGATCTGCCGAACCTGGCAAACGGCTCATAAAATGAAAGTTCAACGTGGACCGTTACGCCCAGACTCTTCACAAAATGATAATTTTCGTGCCAGGCGTTATGTTGCCAAGTATACGATCAATCCCGCGATTACCCATGGAATAAGCCACGAGATAGGCTCCATCGAAGTGGGCAAGCTGGCGGATATTGTTTTGTGGAAGCCAGCATTTTTTGGGACCAAACCGGCTCTGATTATTAAAGGCGGAATGATCGTAGCCGCTCCCATGGGGGATCCCAATGCTTCAATTCCGACGCCACAACCCGTTCACTATCGTATGATGTTTGGGGCGCTTGGAGGAGCGCGTAGTGAAACCTGTGTAAGCTTTGTATCCAAAGCCGCTTATGAAGGTGGAATGAGTGAGAAACTTCGATTGAATAAACGTTTGGTTTCTGTCCATGATACCCGCCATCTCACTAAAAAGAATCTTGTCCATAATAACTACCTTCCAAAAATAGAAGTGGATTCACAAACTTATGAAGTCCGGGCAGATGGTGAACTTTTAACCTGTGAGCCAGCGAGAGAATTGCCTCTGGCACAGCGTTATTTTCTTTTTTAACAGAACTTGATTAAATGCTAACCATCATAGAAAAGCTCGGCACTCCTGCCATGCCTTCTGTAAGCCTGACTCTTCCTTTTGAAAAAAGACAGAAAAGCCGATTGCGAACTTCTCTGGATGATAATCAGGAAGTGGCATTGATGTTGGAGCGGGGAAGTGTTTTACGCCATGGTGATTTTTTGCGTGCAAATAATGGATTGATTATCGAAGTTCGTGCCGCCAACGAAGAAGTTGCCGTCATTTCTACAAAGGACTCTTTTCTTTTAGCTTGTGCTTGTTATCATCTTGGTAACCGACATATTCCTCTTCAAATAGGGGATGGCTGGTTAAGAATTCTGAGAGACCATGTGCTGGAAGAGATGGTTCAATCTCTGGGACTTGTTGTAAAGCACGAACTGTCCCCTTTTGAACCAGAAGCAGGTGCCTATAGCGGGCACACCCGTCATTCGCACTCTCATCACGGCGAGACATAAATGAATTCTGATCGGTCTAAAGAAACTTTACGTTTAATGCAATTGTGCGGGCCAATGCTTCCTGTTGGAGCTTATGCATACTCACAAGGTTTGGAATTTGCGGTCTCTTTGGGTTGGATAAAAGATGAGGGTTCTACGTCATTATGGATTCAGGGTCTCTTGGAAAACTCTTTAACTTATTTAGATGTGCCGCTGTTGTCCCGCCTGTACGATGCCTGGACGATCCATGATAAAAAAAATGTGTTCTATTGGAATGATTATCTCTTTGCCAGTCGTGGTTCTAGAGAGTTTCAGGAAGAGGAACAACAGTTAGCTCATGCGTTAGCTAGATTGTTGGGGGATATGGGTATTTTAGAAGCGGTTGAGTGGAAGGATAAACCCCGAATCTGTTTTCTGTCGTTATTTTCTCTGGGAGTTGTGCGTTGGAAGATACCCCTTAATGATGCATCCTTGGGATATTTATGGATGTGGGCTGAAAATCAGGTTCTGGCCGCAATCAAACTGGTCCCTTTAGGGCAAACCTGTGGTCAGAAGATGTTATCTTCTTTCATTGAAATTATTCCTGAGCTTGTTGAGAAAGGCTTATCATTAAAAGATGAGGAGATGGGGTATACCTCTCCGAGTCAGGGTATAGCCAGTGCTCTTCATGAAACTCAATACACCCGATTATTTAGGTCGTAAATTTAATATGGCAACGAAGCAAGTGTTACGCGTTGGGATTGGAGGGCCGGTAGGGTCAGGGAAGACGGCTTTGGTCAACGCCTTATGTAAAAGAATGAGAGGCAACTATCAAATTGCTGTAGTGACCAACGACATTTATACGAAGGAAGACGCTCAGTTCCTGATTCGAAATAAATCTTTGGAAGAAGAAAGAATTCGAGGTGTTGAGACTGGAGGCTGTCCGCATACTGCTATTCGTGAAGATGCCTCAATAAACTTGTCTGCGATTGATGAATTGTGTCGAAATTTCTCGAACCTGGATATGGTCATGGTGGAAAGCGGAGGCGATAATCTTGCGGCAACATTTAGTCCCGAACTCTCCGACTTGACAATTTATGTGATCGATGTTGCCGCTGGAGATAAAATTCCGCGCAAAGGAGGCCCGGGTATAACCATGTCCGATTTGCTGGTCATTAACAAAATTGATCTGGCTCCTCATGTAGGCGCTTCCCTGGACATAATGGAGCGTGATGCTAAAAAGATGCGCGGTGAAAAGCCTTTTATCTTCAGTAACTTAAAAAGTGGCATTGGAACAGATCAGATAGAAAGGTTTATTATTAGTCAGGGGTTGTTGTGAACCTCATCCAAATATATTAAAAGAATTTTCAAAACTATGGATTCAATTCGCCGATATTTAATAGTAATGATGTTTTTACTTTTTTGTGTTCTTTTTGTTTTTGGGGTCGCTGAAAGCTCGGATTTGGGAAAAGATAATATCAAGGTCGCTCTCAGCTATATATCGAAGCTCCATGGAAACTTTAACGTCAAAAAGATCAGACTAAATCATCCACTAAAAATTTCACAAGCAGAAATAATTAACCAACTGGTTTTGCTCCGGTACAAAGGAACATTCTTGGGGAACAAGGAAGAGCCTATCTTTTCCAAACCTGAAATTAAAAAATTGGCTCCGATAATTGTAAAAGCGTTTGCAAGTGTGACCCCTGATAAAATTATTCATATTGAGTTAAAGAGCCAAGGCGGAATTACATCTGGTAATATTTTTTCTTTCAGAGAACATTTGAACTGGCGTTTTGACTCGATTCGTGGTGAAGATTTTTTTCAAAAAAATAATGTCCGAGAGTGGGATATTTTTGCCTGGAAACTAATTCCCCAGCCAGGGCAGCTTTATTTTAAGTCCGGTGCTGAAGAAGGTAAGCGCATACGGAAAAATTGGATAGTCGCAAAAACACAACTTCCTTTTCCAAGGCAACAGAATGTGGAAGACGGCGAGCCCTCTGAAGGCTTTAAAATAAACTCTTCAAATGGAAATTTTAACCCCGAATTGGAGAAAAAGCTGGAGCACCTAAGGTATCTTCATGGCAGGAAACTTCTTGACGATGAAGAATATAAAATCCAACAGAATAAACTTTTCGAAGAATTGCTTTAAATGGATTATCTGTTCCGGTTTATTTGTCGAACTAAGACGAAGTTTTAATCCGTTTCTCCTCCCCAAAGCTTCTATTTAAAGATATTAGTACCGCAAGACAGTAGCTCAAATCTCTCGCGTTGACCCTCCTCCCACGCCACAAAGCTAAGCACTATAAAATTTAATGCTTAAATATAGGGCATTCCAGGGCTTGGAATCAATGCTTCAGTTGAGCGTCAACTCCATGGGAGGGGCTGATCTACCTTTTTATTCAGGATTAGTCAAAATGGCACAAGTCTTGCTGTATAAAAAAACAAGTTTAGTTCACAGAGTTACTATAGAGCAAATCAACAGGAGGAGTTAAGAATGATTTTAGCTATTAAACGAAAACTTTATAGTGTACTAGCGGTGCTTTTGCTGGCGTTAGGACTTCCAACTTTGGCTGTTGCTGGCGCGAAGATTAAAATTGATGATACGCGCTGGTTCAGTATCGGTTTAGGATTTAGAAGTTCTTTTGCGGTTACGGAAGACGATGCCCCTAGTAAAACTGATGCTTCTTCAGGTTTAACCTTTGATAATATGAGGCTTTATACCGCCGCAAAGGTACATGAAAATGTAACGCTTGAATTTAATACTGAGCGTTTAGCGATTAAGGATGCTGCTGATAAGGAGCAACGTATCCGCGTTCTGGATGCGGTTGCAAAGTTTTCAATTAAAGGATTTGATGTTTGGGCCGGAAGGTTTCTTCCCCCTAGCGACAGGTCTAACTTGGACGGTCCATACTATCTGAACGTATACGATTTCCCGGAGGTCGTCCAAGCCTATCCCTCTATTTTTGCCGGACGCGATAATGGTTTGGCAATTATGAAAGAATATGCGGGAGGTAAATTTAAATGGTCTTATGGATTCTTCGAGGGCCGGACAGATTCTACGAATGAGGGCAGCAATCCTGATCAGTCGGACAACCTGCTTCATGCTGCCCGGGTTACTTATAACTTTTGGGATCCGGAGCCAGGTTATTACACCACCAGTTCCTATTATGGGGCGAAAGATATTCTGGCGGTGGCCTTTGTTATTCAGCACGAGGAAGATGGCGCAGGGACCAAATCGGATGTGGGTGATTTTACCGGATGGAATGTCGATGTTCTCATGGAGAAAAAACTAGGGAACGGCGGCGTTGTTAATCTGGAAGGTGCCTATTATGACTATGATCTGAATGACAAGGATGATGGAAGTCTGACTCAGGGTGAAGGTTACTTTGCCTTGGGAAGTTATTTGATCCCCAAGCAAATAGGATGGGGAAAGTTTCAACCCTATGTTCGATACCAGCATTTTGCCGGGGATAGTATAGGGAAAGATGGCGGAAACCGCTCGGTTACGGAAGGTGGAGTGAACTATATTATTGATGAGCAAAACGCAAAAATTAATATGGTTTACTCTGCGGACCGTGGGCCGGATGCCGATTCAAAGAATACATTTAAGATTGCCCTTCAGTTCCAATTGTAGTTAGCAAAAGCAAGCGAGTAGATAATTAGAGGAGGATTTAATCCCTCTCTCCTTACGATAACAAAAATTAAGAGAGGTTTAATATGAAATGTATAAAATTAGAAAATTTAAAGTCCCTATTTTTAGCATTTGTGTTTTTCCTGGTTAGCACAACAGCGCAGGCTGACACCATTAAAGTAGGTATACTGCATTCCCTTTCAGGAACCATGGCAATCAGTGAGACATCATTAAAAGATGTGGCTTTGATGGCGATTGAAGAGATAAATGCTAACGGTGGTATTCTTGGTAAGAAACTGGAACCTGTTGTGGTTGATCCCGCCTCAGATTGGCCTTTGTTTGCAGAAAAAGCACGAGAGTTAATCCAAAAACAAAAAGTCGCGGTAACATTTGGTTGCTGGACTTCTGTTTCACGCAAATCGGTTCTTCCTGTGTTCGAAGAATTAAACGGATTACTGTTTTATCCCGTACAATATGAAGGCGAGGAATCATCCTATAACGTATTTTATACTGGCGCGGCTCCAAACCAACAAGCCATTCCCGCAGTTGAATATTTAATGAGTGAAGACGGTGGCGGAGCAAAACGGTTTGTCTTGTTGGGGACTGATTATGTTTATCCTCGAACGACAAACAAAATTCTTAACTATTTTCTGAAGTCTAAGGGAGTAGTTGGGAAAGATATTATGGAAACCTATACGCCATTTGGTCACAGTGACTACCAGACAATCGTGGCGAATATCAAAAAGTTTGCGGGGGGTAAACCGACAGCGGTCATTTCCACCATCAATGGCGATTCCAATGTACCATTTTATAAGGAACTCTCTAATCAGGGACTTAAGGCTGAAGATATTCCTGTGGTAGCTTTTTCGGTTGGAGAAGAAGAGTTGCGTGGTATAGACACAAAATCTTTGGTGGGGCATTTAGCCGCCTGGAATTACTTCATGTCAATTAAAACTCCAGAAAATAAGGCTTTTATTAAAAAATGGAACGCCTATGTGAAGAAAAAGAAACTTCCGGGCGGGAGCAAGCGTGTCACCAATGATCCTATGGAAGCCACTTATATTGGAATTAAGATGTGGGCACAAGCGGTTGAACAAGCTGGTACCACGAATGTTGACGCCGTTCGTCAGGCCATCGGCGGCCAAACAGTTCAATCTCCATCAGGATTTAAGATCACTATGGATGCCAGGAACCACCACTTGCATAAACCTGTGGTTATTGGGGAAATCCAGGAAGATGGTCAATTTGATGTAGTCTGGAAAACCGATGGACCAATCCGGGCACAGGCATGGAGTCCCTATATTCCAGATAGCGCGAATAAGGTTGCTGATTGGACTTACCCCTGGGTATGCGGCAATTGCAAAAAAGCCAGGTTCTAATTTGCTGAAAGATCCTTCCCTGCCTCCATACACGTAGCGGTCTCTTTCAAGGCTGGTTTATGGAGTCTGGGGAAAGGATCTTTTACATTTTTCTAGCACATAAAGTTCCATCATTGTTTACGGATGGAACTTTATTGTTTGGAGAAGTTCTATAGGAATGAATAAATCCTGTCCTTTATCAAAATTCCACAAATTGAGAGTTGACCTCAATAGCTGGAAAATGCTTACCCGGTTTCCCAGGGTTTTTGTATTTTTGATTGTGGGGTTGTTTTCATTTTCTTTATGCGAGGCAAATGATTTTGAATCAGCCGTAAAGGACTTAGGGGACAAAAGTCGCTCCAAAATTAAAATGGCTGTGAAACGTCTGGGTAATATGGGGAATCCCAAAGCACTTCCTGCCCTGGAGGCTTTGAAGAGTAAACGCTTGGAAATCAGTGAAGACGGAGCACTTATTATTCTTAATGAGGCCGGAGATCAAGGCCGCGACGCATTGAATGGAAACCCTGTTGATTTGAGTTCTCTAACTCTCCGTAAGCCCAGAATCAATAATTCGGTTCGAAGGGTTTTATCAATGGCCATAGGGAAATTGAAATTAACCTCGGATTCCTCTGAGGTTCGTTTGAAGGCCGCAAGAGACCTACTAAAAAGACCATCGAGTGATTTGGTGGAGTTGGTAGAGAAAGCCTTGGATAAAGAAAGTGATGATGAAGTTCGTGAAATATTTATGCTGGTTTTGGCAAAAGAAGGATTGAACAGCGACAATAAAAATAAGCGTCTCCTATCATTAAATAATATCAATGAATTTGGAGGCAATGATTTTAAAACGGATCTAGAAGCTTTACTGGAAAAAAATGATGCGGGTGAGTTTTTAGAAAGTGACCCTGAAATTCGTGATAGTGCCGCCAAAGCAATTTTAAATATCGAGAATCGTCAGTTCTTCATTAACCAGGCTGCAAACTTATTCTATGGGTTAAGTCTGGGAAGTATTTTGCTTCTGGCCGCTTTAGGACTGGCTATAACTTTTGGCCTGATGGGTGTTATCAACATGGCTCATGGAGAAATGTTAATGCTTGGCGCGTATTCCACGTTTATTGTTCAAAACTTGTTTAAAGAATTTTTGCCCGGGTTTTTTGATTGGTATCTAATAGCCGCCATTCCAATCGCATTTATGGTAAGTGCTGTTATCGGTGTCATTTTGGAAAGGAGTATCATCCGCTATCTTTATGGACGACCCTTGGAAACTCTTTTGGCTACTTGGGGAATTAGCTTAATTTTGATCCAAAGTGTCAGGTTGATTTTTGGAGCGCAAAATGTTGCGGTGGCCAATCCTTCTTATCTCTCTGGAGGAATCGAAGTTTTTCACGGAGTTGTTCTTCCTCTGAATCGAATAGCCATTCTTATATTTGTGGTCTTTGTCGTGGTTTCGGTGTGGACGTTACTTCAAAAAACTTCGTTGGGGTTACAAGTACGTGCTACAACACAAAACAGAGAGATGGCTTCTTGTATGGGAATATCTACCCATAAGATTGACATGTATGCTTTTGGATTGGGTTCGGGTGTGGCTGGTCTTGGTGGTCTTGCCTTGTCTCAGATTGGTAATGTTGGCCCAGAGTTAGGACAGTTGTATATCGTGGACTCTTTCATGGTTGTAGTGACAGGTGGTGTTGGGAAAATTGTCGGCACCGTAGTGGGTGCTTTAGGACTGGGAATTCTCAGTAAATTCATGGAGCCGGTTGCGGGTGCGGTATTGGGAAAAATTATAGTTCTGATTCTAATTATTATTTTAATTCAAAAACGACCACAGGGCTTATTCGCTCCAAAAGGTCGCATGATGGATAACTGAGCATCGCAATGATTAAAAAGATTGTTACGTTACATTCCTATAAAGGGTGGCTATTGGGTTTTTCCCTGATGGCTATTGCTACGGTGCTCCTCCCATTTTTAAATATATTAATGCCTGAAGATTCTGTTTTCCATGTTCCGGATTATATGTTTGCCTTAATGGGTAAATATTTGTGCTACGCCCTGGTTGCTTTGGCTATTGATTTAATTTGGGGCTACACCGGTATCCTGAGTTTGGGGCATGGGGTCTTCTTTTCTATGGGAGGGTACGCCATGGGCATGTACTTGATGAGGAGTATTGGAAAAGAAAGTGTTTATAAAAGCGATTTGCCTGACTTTATGGTTTTTCTGGATTGGAAAGAATTGCCATGGTATTGGTTAGGATTCGATTACTTTGCTTTTACTTTACTGGTCATCTTGATATTGCCCGGTTTAGTCGCTTTCACATTTGGCTATTTTGCTTTTAAGTCGCGAATTAAAGGAGTCTACTTTGCCATCATTACACAGGCAATGACTTACGCGCTCATGCTTTTATTCTTCCGAAACGAAACAGGTTTTGGTGGTAATAATGGCCTCACCGATTTCAAGCGTATTTTGGGATATTCGTTGCAAGAGCCGTCTACCAAAATGGGACTGTATATAATCACCGCAATAGTATTATTTTCGAGCTATATCCTGTCCCGATACATAGTGCAATCCAAGTTGGGGCGAGTGCTTACGGCAATTCGAGATGCTGAAAGTCGGGTGATGTTTTCTGGATACAATACCATCCACTACAAACTTTTTATCTGGACCCTGTCGGCATTTTTATGTGGTGTTGCTGGAGCCCTCTATGTTCCACAAGTTGGAATTATCAATCCGAGTGAAATGCAACCTTCTAACTCAATTGAAATGGCAATCTGGGTAGCGGTCGGGGGGCGTGGAACTTTGAGTGGCGCACTAGTTGGAGCTGGATTGGTCAACGGAGCAAAAAGTTGGTTTACGGTGGCAGCTCCAGATTATTGGCTTTATTTTTTAGGTGCTTTATTTATTGCCGTGACTTTATATTTTCCCAAAGGCCTTACCGGGATATTTGCTCGTTTTAATTCAAAAGAAGGAGTGAGGGAGTCTGCTTAATGTCCGGAGTCCATATTAAAGATGGTTCAATCGATACAACGCATGGTTGTATCCTCTATTTGGAAGAAATCACCGTTAGCTTTGACGGCTTCAAAGCGCTTAATGATTTAAACCTTTATATTGATGATGGTGAGCTCCGTTGTATCATTGGGCCCAATGGCGCGGGCAAAACCACTATGATGGACGTAATCACTGGAAAAACGCGCCCGGACCGTGGCACCGTTTTTTTCGGGCAAAACCACGACCTCACTAAAATGACAGAATATGAAATTTCTCATGCAGGCATAGGTCGTAAATTCCAGAAACCAACGGTTTTTCTTAGCCATACCGTTTTTGAAAATCTCGAGTTGGCCCTTCATACTCAAAAGGATGTTTGGCAGTCCCTCACGAAATCTTTAACGGGAGAACAAAGAGATATTATTGAAGAAGATATGGAAACCATTGGGTTGAAGGAACAAAAAAACCTTCGAGCTGGTTTATTATCCCATGGTCAAAAACAATGGTTGGAAATAGGAATGTTGTTGGTCCAAAACCCACGACTTTTATTGATCGATGAACCTGTAGCGGGGATGACACACCAGGAAACCGAGTACACAGCCGAACTATTGAAATCACTTGCGGGAAAACGCTCCATCGTCGTGGTCGAGCACGAAATGGACTTTATTCGGTCAATCGCCAAAAAAGTAACCGTTTTACATGAGGGGTATGTGTTGGCTGAAGGAAAAATGGAAGAGGTGCAAAACGATCCCAAAGTCATTGAGGTTTATTTGGGGAGCTAATAGTGTTAAAAGTTCAAAAATTAAATCAGTTTTATGGAGAAAGCCATACTCTTTGGGATTTGGACCTGAATGTCCTACCCGGAACCTGCACCTGTCTGATGGGAAGAAATGGAGTAGGGAAAACTACCCTGCTTAAGACTATTATGGGACTTTTGCCCGTATATTCAGGTTCTATAAAATTGGAAGGCAACGAACTGGCAAGCAAGTCAGCGGAGCTGCGTGCTCATCAAGGAGTTGGTTATGTGCCCCAAGGTCGCGAAATATTCACTCAATTAAGTGTGGAGGACAACCTTCGTGTGGGTCTCTTGGCGTGCGGAGATGGGTTGAGTGAAACCCTGGAATCTATATTTGAAATTTTCCCTGTATTAAAGCAGATGCTCAATCGTCGTGGAGGAGATCTATCGGGAGGCCAGCAACAACAACTTGCAATAGGCAGAGCTTTGACCCTAAACCCTAAGCTTTTGATTTTAGATGAGCCGACAGAAGGTATTCAGCCGAGTATTGTACATGAAATAGGGGATATCATCATTCGCCTCAATCAGGAAAAAGGATTGACCATTTTGCTTGTGGAACAAAAGTTGCCTTTCGCACGTCGTGTCGCACAACAGTTTTGCATTCTGGATAAAGGCCGAAACGTAGTTGCAGATGATATGGAAAACTTAAGAGAAGAAATCATAAATCGTTATTTGAAGGTTTAAAAAAACGGCGGATTCAACCCGCAAGCGCGACTCTTCGTGTCGGTAGAAAGGTAAACCGCGGTAGCATCGTGGTTTTCTCACCGATAAAAGTAAGAGCACACCTATGAGCGGTTACGTGCAACCTGCCTAGGGACAACGACACCAGATTGAAGCACTCTTGAAGACGGGTCATAGCCAGACAATGACAGCTAAAGTACTTTCTGTTCATAAATCAACGATTAGCCGGGAACTAAAACGTAATCACGCCTTACATAGGCTTGGAGATTCTTCACTACGTTCAGAATGACAATACAATCGTTCGCAATGGCAAGAAACGCCGGTTTGTCATCCTCGAGGAGCCGAAGGCGACGAAGGACCATGGGTTATGCAAAGGTCCCCTTGGGAACGTGGGCTGAATGAAAATACCAACGGACTCATTCGGCAGTATTTACCCAAACCCAGACGACTGGACAACTTTACGCAAAAGGAACTAAAACACATCATGCGTCAACTCAATCATAGACCCGGAAAATCGCTTGGATATAAAACACCCTATGAGCTATTCTTCAATAAGAACAATTTACTGACTGTCGCGCTTACAACTTGAATCCGCTAGTAACCTTAATAATGCGAAATGGTTTTTGCGAAAAAACCTGAAACCTTAAATTTAAACCCAACGAGAATATGGAATACAGAAAACTGGGAAGCAGTGATCTTGAAGTGTCGGTGATCGGCTTTGGTGCGTGGGGGATAGGTGGAGCACCCTTCTGGAATAATGAGGGTGATGAAAAATCGCTAGATTCCATCAGGAAGGCGTATGACCTGGGTATTAATTTTTTTGATACGGCTCCAGTTTATGGTTTTGGCCATTCTGAAGAGTTGATTGGAAAAGCCCTGAAACCGTTCAGGGATAAAGTGATTCTTGCGACCAAATGTGGATTGCGGTGGGACAAAAAATCCTTAAGCTCGCTCCGCAAGGACGCCAGCAGAGCTTCTATTCTGGAAGAAATTGATCAGAGTTTGAAACGTCTGAGTACGGATGTGATCGATCTTTATCAGGTTCACTGGCCCGATGTGGAAACGGAGCAGAAAGAGACCATGGATACCCTGTTGGGGATTCAGGAAAAAGGCAAGATCCGTCATATCGGGGTCAGCAATTATTCGGCTCAACAGATCAACGACTGTCTTCAATACGGAAAAATTGTGTCACTGCAACCGGAGTTCAGTTTGCTGGCGCGCGATATTCAGAAGGACACGGTTCCTCTTTGTCTGAAAAACGATATCGGGATCATCGCATACAGTCCTCTGTCGTCAGGAGTCCTGACCGGCAAGTATGACAAGAATACCGAGTTTAAAGACTGGCGGAGCAAGGGAGTCATTGGCACTTTTACGGGAGAAGGGTTTGTCATGAATATTGAAAAGGTTGACCGGTTAAAAGAAATCGCTGATGAAGAGGGCAAAACCTGTGGCCAGACCGCGATCAACTGGGTATTGAGGCAGGAGGGACTCACAACGGCTCTAGTAGGTGTGAAAAACCCCGATCAGGTGAAAGAAAACCTGAAAGCAGTTGGTTGGCAACCGTCCATTGAACATTGTGAGAGAATGGAAAGGATTTTTGAACTGGCTTGATTGGGTTGGGTGGTCATTCAACTGCAAGTATTTTTTTCCGGTTTTCAAGGGCCTGCACCATCTGGCTTAGTTCATTAGAGTTTCTCTGAACCTTTTCGATCAAAATGCCCACAGGAGTGGATTGGGGTTCAAGTTGATCTAGAGCCCGGTTCATGCTTTGGATTCTTTCTTGAAAGTCCGATGTTCCATTTATTTTTGCATCAAGACTTTGAATTTCATCATGCAGTTTTCTTTCTACCGAAAGCAGGGTGTGATTCACCCGGTTCTGCAAAAGGCGGATGTTTGATTCGAGATTTCGGTATTGAGTTCTCTGCAAGGTCTGATTGGTATAGATGAAACCGAATAGTAAAACCGCAAGACCTGTATAGAAAAGAATTTTCAGTGTGGTGGTTTCACTCTTCCTTTTTTGAAGACTTGCCTGAATGGTTTCCAAGGTGAGAGGGCCTTCTTTTTGGGGCTTCTTTTTTTGGGTCTCATGTTTGGTTTCTTCGTTTTCCATATTTCAATTCCAATTGCTGATTAGAGTGCTCTGTTCATTTTTTTCGGGAGTCATTATTCCACCAGATATTCCAAGTATAACTGAATGAGTGAGTTACCATAAAATAATGTGATTAGGGTGCCTGTTGCGAGAAACGGTCCGAACGGGATCAAGCTTTTTCTTGATTTTTTCTGCACGATGATCTGGAATAGACCGACTATTGATCCTAAAAATGCTCCGATAAAAATCACCAGCAGTACTTTTTGCCAGCCCAGTAAAGCACCAGCCGCCGCGATGTATTTAATGTCCCCTCCTCCCATCCCGCCATTACTGAGTACAGCGAGTAAATAAAACAATCCGCCTCCCAGGAAAAAACCGAGCAAGGAGTCTGCGTAACCGATTGTATAGCCTCCCACTACAAGCCCCAGGATAACGCCAGGTAGCGTGATCACATCGGGAATAATCTGGTGCTCGATATCGATAGCTGTGATGATGACCAGTGCGGGAGCTACCACAGCATAAACCAGAAAATCAAACGACAGCCCGAACTTGAAAAACCCAGCCAGCAAAAGAGTGGCTACTACCGCTTCGATAACCGGGTAAATCGGCGAAATACATGTGGCACAATCTCTGCACTTTCCATCTAGAAAAACATAACTGACGAGCGGAATGTTATCCAGCGGGCGAACTGCCGATGAGCACGCCGGGCAATGCGACCCGGGCATGACCACGGATTCCTTCCGAGGCAAACGGTGAATGCACACGTTGGCGAAACTACCGACTGCCAGTCCGAAACAGAATACTGCCCCGGCTAAAACAGGATAGGGAATTGCTTGAATAAATTTCATTCCTTTATTATTCGTCTCCACGGCTAGTGGCTTTCAGCGTCTCATAAATGATATCGGCGGAAAACCCTCTTCGCTGAAGGTATTGGGCTAACCGGCGCGTTTTTTTTTCGGGTTTCAATCCGTGAAGGGATGCCAGCTTTTTATTTGCACAGGTCAGGGCAAGGTCTTGCTCCGGATGGGAATCGTATAGGGTGTCCAAAGTAGCTTCAATGATATGGGACGAAACGCCTTTTGTCAAAAGCTCATGGCGCAAACGCCTTTTGCCGATTTTTTTTTCTTCAATGCGCGACCGGCCCCATTCCATCGCGAAGCGCTGATCGTTGATGTAGTTTAGTTTTGCAAGATACTGAAGGGTTTTTTGAATGACAGAAGGAGCATGCTTCTTTTTTTCCATGTATTGGACAAGCTCCCGTTCGCTCCGATCACGATAGGCGAGGTGTCTGAATGCCTGGGTTTTAGCGGTTTTGAGGGCTTCTTGATCCGGCATTAGATTTCACGGGAACCTCAAAAGGGGTGGCGCAAAAGCTGATTTTTAGAGGCACCTTCATCAAAGGTCAGGATTTTTTTGCGGCCTTTTTCTCCTTGGCGGAGGGTTCTTCCGCATTTTCTTCAGGCGTCGTTTCTGCAAGGGTCAGTCCAAGGGTTTGGCGCAACCGTCCTTCAATTTCTGCTGCCATCTCCGGATTATCGATCAAAAACTTTTTGGAATTTTCACGGCCTTGACCAATCCGGTTTTCATTATAGGAGAACCATGTACCGCTTTTGGCGATAATATTGTTGGCCACGCCAAGATCAAGCAGATCACCGGCTTTGGAGATTCCTTTTCCATAGATAATATCGAATTCAATCTGACGAAAGGGTGGGGCGACCTTGTTTTTCACTACCTTGACACGGGTGCGGTTGCCGATGACAGCTTCTCCGTCCTTTAAGGCTGCGATGCGGCGAATATCCATACGGACGGAAGAATAAAACTTGAGCGCATTTCCGCCGGTTGTCGTTTCGGGGTTGCCAAACATCACTCCAATTTTCATGCGTATCTGGTTGATGAATACCAGACTGGTTTTGGATTTATTGACCACCCCGGCCAGTTTACGCATGGCCTGAGACATCAGTCGGGCTTGCAGCCCCATATGGGAATCGCCCATATCTCCATCGAGTTCCGACTTTGGAACGAGAGCGGCCACAGAGTCGACGACGATGACATCCACCGCGCCACTGCGAACAAGAACCTCAACAATTTCCAGCGCTTGTTCACCTGTATCTGGCTGAGAAAGAAGCAGGTCACCGAGGTTGACACCGAGGTTGCCAGCATATTCGGAATCTAAAGCGTGTTCTGCGTCAATGAATGCTGCGACCCCTCCGTCTTTTTGTGCTTCAGCAATGATATGTAGAGTTAAGCTGGTTTTTCCTGAGCCTTCCGGGCCGTAGATTTCGATAATCCGGCCTCTGGGAACTCCGCCCACACCCAACGCATGATCCAGAGAAATGGAGCCGGTGGGAATGACACGGATTCCCTTCAAACTTTCGGCTTTGCCCAGTTTCATTATGGAGCCTTTGCCGAATTGCTTCTCGATTTGAGCGAATGCCAGTTCCAATGCTTTTTCTCTGTCGTCCGAGCCCATCCTACCCCCTTGTCTTTCAGTGTATGAGTTTGTTTATCTCTTATCTCCTGGAGACACCATAAGGCATCATAAGGCATTATCCTATTGAAAATAATTGGTGTTAGCAAGCGCCTTGTTGTCTTGAGACACCCAGAGTAAGCTATAGTGTGTTGCCGAAACATTCCGATTTGTGGAAGAAAACATCTGATGATAGTAATCAATGAAGGTTTTGATCCTGTTTTCAAGGTCATTTAGCAAGAAGCCGTTTTCTAAAAACACAGTTTTCTTCTGGGCCCGGCCTGAGGAAGATTTGGACAGAAACAGGGATGAGCCCACGGATCACAGTTGAATCCGCGAGCCCAACCACCGCTACCAAAGCGCGGCCTTAAAACCGGAGTTTCATGCAGAGGAATCCCTTAAATTCCCGTTCTTCAACATTCGAGGACGACACGGTTGCCTCCAGGTCCACACCCTGCATGATCTCCGTAAAAACAGAAAAGCGAGATTCTTCACTACGTTCAGAATGACAAGAGACGGTTGCTCGGAATGACAGGAAACGATTGCTCGGAGTGGCAAGAAACGCTGGAGCGAGATTCTTCACTACGTTCAGAATGACAAGAAACGATTGCCCAGAATGACAGGAACCGCCGACACCGCGTCACATTGGAAGGCAAGAGATCGAACGACCTCCAGCCGTCCTGGCAGCGGATTGGACTGAAGGACGTTCGGGCATGATCTACGCTCTTCGGCAAGGTTTTAAGTTTGGTGCCTTTGAGTTCGGCCCGGAGTGCTCTCTTAAAACCGTACAGCCAGCCCTATCTGCGCTAAAACTAAATCCGTCCCTTCGACGCCCGACCCTGACAATGTCCTGATATATTCCACATCCGCGTCTATGCTGGCGTAGTCCGCGACTTTGTAGCGCAGGTTAATCCCCGCATAGCTGCCAGGGGTGGTCTCATCACCAGGCACCCGGTAAGAAATTGATGGGCCATCGCCCAGACGGGCTCCGACACTGTCCTCGCCGTAATGCGTGAGCGTTGCACCACCACGCAACTCAATCTCTCCCTGAGCGTCAGAAAAAGATCGCGCGAGAGCCAGTTCCAAACGACCATCAAAAATATTCACGCTTCGGTCATCGAAGCTTATATTGGAATTTGTCGTGCCACTCTCGGTGTAGTCGTCATAATAGCCATAGGTGTAGGAGACCTGTGCGCTGGGACGAAATTCCAGCCCACTCTCCAGTTCATGGGACCATCCAAGGGCCAGAGATGGACTAATATAGAAGCTGTTGTACTCCCCACCCGCTACTTCATAACCAGCCACGTTGTCCCGCACGGCGCGGTCGCTATCATGATTGGCGTAACCGAAAAGCACCGAGCCATCAAGACTGAGCCTGCTGCCCATCGACTGGCGACCATAAACTCCAACAAAGATGTGAGTGGCAGAATCCTCGATGGAAGTGACTTCGGAGGTTTTCATCCGGTCCTTGCTGACACCGCCAAACAGACCAACCCTCTGGCCGCTGTCCAAAAGAGCGTCGTAACCACCAGATACGCCATAAAGGTTATGCTCCCAGGCCAACGCCAAACCATCTTCACTGCGTTCGGATGGGGGGATGCCAAAAAACGTAGCCCAGCCACTACCTTCTTCCATCGATGCTGAGGCAGGAAAGCTATCAAGGCGCCGGAATACTTGCCGCTGTATCTGGCCTGTGATCGCACCTAGTATTACGCGCGTCGCGGACGAACCCGTCGGGTCGACATAGCCACGCTATCGCCTGAGCTGCTCTCTAATCGGGGTAATTGAAGTACCCGTGCGTTTGGATCCGCACTCATCAGGTTAATGGTCTCCGCGCCACCGATGGCGACGGTCGACGAGGTGCTTGTAGTAGTATCCACCCAAACGTTGGCAACATCATTATCGCCTTCGCGCTCTCCAAGATCGAGTTACCCCCTGATTATCGCCTCAGGATTCAAGGTCAGTGTTTGATCTCCGGCATCGGAGCCTTTCACCGCATAGGATCCCTCTCCCGTGGCAGACACCCTGCCGTCGATGATGATATCGCTATTATCGCCAGTCGAGATAATCCCGTGAGCGGTATTTCCGGTTGTTGTGATCGTTCCATCGCTGATGATCGTCGTGTCTACACCTTCCGAGTGAATACCGGTAGCGCCGAATCCGTCCGTTGAGATCATGCCAGCGTTGGTGATCATGCCATCGCTTACTGAGAGAATACCGACAGACGGGAAATCTCCGTCTATGGTGATCACACCACTGGCGGAATTGGTGATCGTCGCGGTAGTGCTAAACGAGGTAATACCGGAGGAATCACCCGATTCGATAGTGCCATTGTTGATGATCTTCGCATCCTTGCCCGCAGAGAAAATACTGTTAGAGCTGCCTGTCGGTGAGATTATCTTGCTATTGTTAATGATCGTCGCCCGATCGCCTGCAGAGAAAATACCGTGAGAGTTGTCTCCTCTCGTTGATATTGTGCTGTTGTTGGTGATCTTATCGGTGGTCCCCGAGGAAACACCGTGAGGGGAAAGTTCATCCCTTGTGATTGGGGCATCGACGGTTATTGATTGCGCAAACGCGGCCTCAGGCAGGGAGAGCATAGAGGCCACGGCTAAGATGGCAAGGTGTGATACTCCGCATTCAATAAGTCTAGGCCTCCGCATGGTGCCTATATCTACCATAAAGTTTCAGTCAAACCAATAAATTATCTTGATTTTGTTTTGCGTCACGGGGGTTGCTTGGTTTTTGGCCAACACCAGACACATCGTGCCCGTCGCTCCGGAGGCATTGCGCCATATCCATCGCTACGGTGTTGCCTACAAGCGGGCCGGCGTGATGCCGCTGGTGCCCGTCACGGGGCTGACGGAACATTTATCAGTTTGGCGTGTTATATCCAAACTTGCCTCCCACAGAGACCTGTAGATACCTGCCAAAAGATTCCGAATAGATTCCGATTTGCATGGGTCGGGGGGTGAGATCTCACCCATTTCCAGCTTTTTTTAAGGAAGATTGATGTTTCTGCCTCTAAAAGTGGGCGTAAACCGCTTCGCAAGGCTGATTTGGGCACCGTTTCCCTCTTCGAGAGAGACCTTTGCGTAAGTCGATAAAGCAGAAAAGCGAGATGCTTCGACAAGCTCAGCATGACAATAAAGGGTTGTTTTGTCATTCTGAGTAACAACGTGACGAAGACGTGATATTTCCCCTTAGCCTTCGTGCCCCGAAGGGGTAATCTTGGGGTTATGCAGACGAAGAATCTTGGGGTTATGCAAAAGTCTCTCTCGAAGAGGGAATTATGGTTTGGGCTTTTGTGTTCTTTCCTGATCCGGGTCGGATGATTCTATGGTCTGGCCTGTAAATTTTTAAAAGGCCTTAATACAATTTTAAGGAAAAGCGATCCTGCGTCGAGCCTCAGGTTGGCTCCGGGGCGAAGTCATGGACTTTTCGTTTTTGCGCAACGAAAGCCGAAGCTGTTGTTCTTCACTTCAGGGGTGAAAAAACTTCGGTTGAAGGTTGGAGCACTCAATCCACAGCCATAAGAAAGGCAGTCGAACCAGGACCCGCCTTTCAACACTCTTTTATCTTCTCCATATTCTGTGCGCGTGACGGGGTTTCCCGGATGTGGTAAATAGTAACTGTCCACCCATTCCCATACATTTCCGGAAATATCATAGAGTCCATAGGGGCTCCGCCCCTGCGGGTAGGAGCCAACAGGTTCTGTGCCGGTGGAATACTTATAGGGATTATTAGACTTGTCCAGTGACCACTCATTTCCCCATGGATAAATGAGACCTTCTTCGCCCCGTGCAGCCTTTTCCCATTCTTGTTCAGTGGGCAGGCGCTTGTCGGCCCAGAAGCAGTAATCCTTCGCGTCGAACCAATTGACATAAACAACGGGATGATTTTCCTTGCCCTTGGGAAGGTTGTCATCTGGCCAGTGAAAAGGAGGTGTTCTCTGGGTCGCATCCACAAAATTTTTATAGTCTGCATTGGTGACTTCATTCACGTCAATATAGAAAGCGTTGGTTGCGGAAATATGCTCCGGTGCTTCATCATCCCAGCGTTCATTTGATCCCATAATAAATTCTCCGGCAGGGACATAGGCCATGGAGGGTTTTTTTAGTTTCACAACTGGAATGGAGGTTTTGGCCTGAGAATTAGACACGGTCTGAATGAGGGATTTCAATAAAAGGTTGTTGTTGCCGGTGAGGCCTGCCGGGATGGGAGCTGAAAAAGGGGATAAAGTGCTTTCTTCCATCACTCCTGTGTGGCAGGCTTTGCATTCGGGCTGGGTGAATTTGTTTCTCTTTGCTTTCAGGATGTGCTCCGCTTGATGGCAGGTAGTATGGCATTCTTTTCTAAGTGGACCCAGTTTTTCGAACGCATTAGAGGCTAATGGATTGCCAAAACCCGAGGCTAGAATGAAAGCGAGAAAATAAATTGATTTTGAAAGGTATCTGAAATTGACTCTCATACTTCATATTTATAGGATGACTCTTTACGAGTCAAAAAAATATTGTCGAAGGACATAGCGTGGTCACCATGAAAAACCCCGCATGGAGATTGATTGAAGACGGCCCCGGCGACGGCAGGTTGAACATGGCAATAGACAGGGCCATTCTCACCGCCTGCGACAGAGGGCAGGCCCCAGCCACTTTAAGACTGTATGGGTGGGACAAGCCGACCCTCTCTATCGGTTATTCGCAGAACGAATTCAAGAATGTGGACAGGGTACAGTGTGAACAAAGAAATATCTCCATCGTCCGAAGGTTTACAGGAGGGCGGGCCCTTTTGCATCAACATGAATTCACCTACAGTCTTGTTGCTCCCATTCCTCACCCGGGGCTTCCCGGAAACCTGGCTGGAGCTTTTTCGGTCGTATCGAAAGCTGTGATTCTTTCTCTGGAGAAAGCCGGTGTTATCAAACCTAAAATGGTCGGAAAAGATAAAAGAACTCTGGGTAAGCGTTCCCCTGCCTGTTTTTCGACATCCAATCATTGGGAAATAACAGTGAAAGGAAAGAAGCTGGCTGGTAGTGCCCAGCGCCGGTTAAATGGAGCTTTTTTGCAGCATGGCTCTATCTTGTTAGATAAGGATCCTGAACTGGCTCATAGTCTGCTTTGCTATTCCTCGGAGGTTGAAAAAAACAGGGGACTCAAAAACTTGATTTCGAGCATGTTAACCCTGAAGGAGGTGCTACCGAAAAAGCCGGAGTGGACAGAACTGGTTCCTTGTTTTGTAGACGGATTCCAGAAAACGTTTCCAGGATTGTGGAAACTGGAGCCCATGAGCACCCTGGAATTGGAGTTGGTGAAGGAGTATTTAGAGGAGGATGAACCTATTGCATCAAGGTTTTGCTCAATTCCCTGATCTTTGAATGGAAGGCGGAGGCGCAGGGTCTTTTCCTCAAGGAAGTGATTGTTACCTACTTGTGGATTGTTTATAATGCATGGTCTGTTGTTTATGGAATAAAACTGAAGGTGACGGAGTAAAGATAAAATTTTTTGGGAGGCTCGGAGGAAATATTCCTTCGAGACCTCCCTCCCCCGGAAATTGCGCGCGTCGGGGACAATATGGCTTGTGTCGAGTTGCGGTGAAGATTTGATTATCATCGGTACGGGGACGGGAGTCCGAAGCATGAGGATGCCTCTCGTGAAGGAGTTGCCCTCGAGAAGGGCCACCCTGTCCAGCCATGTTCATTGGGCCCATATGTAAGGTTTCCTTTTTTCATTTCCGGTCATGAGTTCCGAATTTATGAGGACACCAGCTTGCTGACGATCGTTGAAGAAGTTTTGAGCCAGCAAATGAAACCCACTTGTTTCTCGAACAAAATTGATTCCTTTGGTGCCAAAATTTTTTATCAGGATGTTAAACCCGGCGATGTGATTGGAATCCTGCCAACTTTTTCCAAAAAGTATGGTTGCCTGCGAAGGCTTGCAAATTGATTTATCACAAAACGCGTTGCCCAAATCCTTTTTTGATTAAATCCGTGGTGTGGGCCTTGCTCGTGCTGGTACTTCTTAGCGGGTGTGGGGGTTCCCAATCCCATGTCGCGGATAATCCTGCCAGCCAGCGTTTTCGTGATGTAACCGGAAAATGGCTTTCTCAACAAAATTCCTCGCCAAGACACGCCACTTTCCTCCGCGCGGACCAGGACGAGTTGCCAGACTTAATAGTTCTTAACGACGCGGGAAAACCTCAGCTGGAGCTCTTTATTAATCAAGGAAAAAATAGCTTTCTTCAGGAATATCCAGGGTTCTGGATAGAGGACCTGAAGGATCCTATACTTTCTTTCACTGCAACAGACTTGAATCGCGATGGAGGTGATGAACTTGCTCTGATCATGCAAGTGTCGGGAAGGGTGTCCACCCAAATTCTTTTTAATAATAAAAAAGGTTATTTTTACGCAAAGGATGAGGAAAGTTCTTATCCTCTTAGGGTCGGAATAGATAAGGTGGTTGCGGTTGATCTGGATCAAGATGGGGACAAGGATCTTTTTTATTTTGGTCAAAATGTTCTGGGTGCAAATGGAAAACCAGCAGGCCATCAAGCCCGCCTGCTGGTTAATAAAGGTGCGGGAAAGTTGGAGGACTTGACAGCTTTGCTCATGCCTCGTCTGCCTGCGGGAATTCGCGATGCCTCTTTTGCTGATTTTGATGGCGATGGGGTGGCAGATGTTTTTCTGACTTATGGGAAAGGTCAGAATCGACTTTTGATAAATAACGGAGTGGGAAAGTTTGTGGACCGCACCGCGTCTCATATGCCACGCATTATCGACGCTAGTGGACATGCCGACTGGGCAGACTTTGATGGAGATGGAGATAATGACCTTTTGGTGGTCAACCGGTTTATTAATAAACATTACCGGGCTTACCCTGGGGAGACCGCATACTTCCTTGAAAATACGGGGGGGGGGAATTTTAAAAAACGATCGCATAAAATGCTCCCCCGTCTCCCTTCTTACAAGGTTTACCTTTTGGACGCGAATGGTAATGCCAAACCCGATGCCTTGATCTTGACCTCAAAGGGAGTTTATTATTTGCAGGGTCGAGGTCGATGGAGGTTTTCTAATGAAACCGAAAGGCGTCTTCCTCGTTTCCGGCTTTCCCGTGAAATGGCCTTTGCCGATGTCAACCATGATGGATTTCTGGATCTTTTCGCTCTATCACCAACTCCGGGCAGAAGCCGGGTTTGGTTGAACCGTTTTGACTAAGGGACACGCTATGTCAGAGTTTAAAAAAATGACTTTTCTTAAAGTGCTCACCACTGTGGCTTGGGCGGATGGCGAAGTTTCGCAATCTGAACTTAATATTCTCAAAACATTTTACAGAAAATTTGATTTGGAAAAACATGAGTTGGATGAGTTAAAGCCTTATCTCATGGCTCCGGTCTCAAAAAAAGAAAAGGATGAGCTGTACCGCCAGATGATTGCCGAGTTGTCCTCCCCAGATGAGAAGACGGAAATCATGGGGGCACTGGAGGCCATGGTTGAGGCACATAAAAGAATAAGGAATGATGAAAGGGAGTTGATCAACCAGTTTTCTGATTGGCTGGAAAAATCCTCTCATACAAAAAAATCTTTTGGGCGGATCAGAAATCTTTTGCAAAGGACTATTTTTAAGCAGGCACGGGACTTAAACCCGGATATGGAAAAATATTTTAAACGCCGTGTGTTGAAAAAAATTGAAATGAAAAGCGCACATTCCAAGATTCCCACAAACCTGCCCGATGAACGGCTCTATTTTATTTGCCTTGTGGGTACGTTGATGGCGGCGGTTGCTCACATTGATGACCATTTTGACCCGGCAGAGAAAAAGGCCTTGAAACGTTGCCTGACCGATCAGTTTTCTTTAAAAGGAAAAGAATTGACCCTGTTGTTTGATGTGGTGGAGGAACAAGTGCGCCAGGGTTTTGATTTTCATGAAGTGGCTACGGAGCTGAACCGCGTCGCATCCTACAACGATCGTATCCATTTGATGGAATGCCTTTTTGAAGTTTCCATCGCCGATGGGGAGATGATCCATGGGGAAGTGGAGGAAGTTAGGCGGATCACCAAAGCTCTCCGCATTCCTCATAAAACATTCATCGAATATAAAGTTCGTGCTCTGGATAAGATTAGATGAGGGTGAAGTTTGGTCAGCCTGCGAAGGCGGCAATAAACTATTCCTTGTGATTTTGACAGCCGTTGTCTTCTCCAAGGCCACAGGCCAGAAGCAACAGGCAAAAAATCAGGATGAAGAACCGAAAGACTATCACACGGTGAATTTGTCTGCTTTCAGAAGCTAAATCAGGAAACAACGCCGGAAGCCCGGCACCATGCACGGGATAGAAAGGGAGTGGTAAGCTAAAAAGGAATGGAGCCTCGGGCCAGTTCCATTAGAAAAGAAGGGAACAGCCCTATAGCCACGACCGCCACACAACTTATGGTGATCAAGGCTCCCATGCCTTTGGGAATTACAGGTTGCGGAGCGTTTTTATCTTCATGGAAATACATCATGACGATCACGCGGAGATAAAAATAAACGGAAATGATGCTGGCGATGACTGCCATAACAGTTATGAGAATGTAGCCCTTCTTGACTGCGGCATAGAATACGAACAGCTTTCCGAAGAAACCGGCAGTGGGCGGGAACCCGGCCAGCGATACCATGAACAGGCTCATGGCTACCGCCAGAAGGGGATTCTTTTTGGCCAGCCCTTTGAACCGGTTGATGGAGTTGCCTTCCTGCCCTCCCCCTTCCATGATGAAGACCACGGCAAAGGCTCCGATGTTCATGAACAGGTAAACCGCAAGGTAGAAAATAACGCCAGCTATTCCTTCCTGGGTGTTGGTGACGATACCGATTAATAGATATCCGGCATGTGCGATACCGGAATAGGCGAGCATCCTTTTGAGATCATCCTGAAAAATGGCGGCGGTATTCCCCACCAGCATGGTCAGGACCGATATGCCGAAAAGAATGGGCATCCAGACCTTTTCCAACTCTGGCAGGGCGATGAAAAAAACGCGGGCGATTACCGCAAAGGCCGCCGCCTTGGTAGCCACCGACATGAACCCGGTTATGGGTGTCGGTGCGCCCTGGTAGACATCCGGAGTCCAGGAGTGAAAAGGCACTAGAGAAATTTTAAACGCCAGTCCGCAAAACATCAGCCCCATCCCGATATAGACCAGCGTGTTCCTGGTATAGGGGTTTTCGTGAATGAGTTGCCCGATCATTTTGAGTTCGGTCGTACCGCTACCGGCGTAAATCAGGGCCATTCCATAAACCAGAATGGCGGAAGCAAATGCGCCGGTCAGCAGGTATTTAACCGTCGACTCCTGCGAGGCCAGAGTTGTCCAGCTTAATTCAATATTGCTGTGGGGTCCTTCCTTGCCGGTTCCGTGTTTAGCGGAAAAGCCGCAAAGGATATAAAGTGCAATGGAAAACAATTCCAGGGAGATAAATATGGTGATCAGGTTGCCGGACTTAGCCATAAACATCATGCCCGCAACCGCCATCAGTAGAAGCGTGAAGTATTCTGCTTTGTTCTCATGGTCTTCCTGTGGATAACGAGCCGAACCGAAAATTGCGAACAAGGACATCAGCAGGAATATTAGATTGAAGGTCAGGGAAAACCGGTCATGGATCAAGGTGCCGCTGAACATGCTCGAACTGCTTCCGCTTTCAGCGGTCGGGGCTCCACTCCAAAGGCTCAGGGTGAACAGAAATGCCGCACCGACTCCAACCAGCGAAACTGTGGATAAAAAGGGAAGGGTATTCATCTCCTTTTTAAGTCCGGCTAGAAGAATGAAGAAGGCGGTTATCAGGATGATGAGTTCCGGCCCGATTGCCGCCCAATTCATATCGTCAAAATTTATTACGACTTCCATGGGTTCGTCCAAGAGTTCCTATCACCATTTGGAATAATAAAAACCCTATATTAAATCAATAAATGTTGGTTAATCCAACAGTGCTATTCGAAAGCAACAAACAATGCTGTAAAAACCACAGAAATCTTGCATAACCAAACAAATTGGGTGTTTTATAGCATTTCCGTGATTTTTGCAACTCTGATTAAATACAGGAAATGGGGATGAAATATGTTTGCCGGGCTTTGCACACAAAAGCACTTGCGAATCGCGGTATTTCCGGTCAAGATAAGCCTTTTTAAATCTTGTTTGTGGAGAATTTTGTGGATCTTAACGATGCACGGGCTTATCTCAATTACCTGCTCACTCTGGGGCTTAGACAAGAAGAAGCGTTTGGCCCCATGGCACTCAATTTCATCCGGGAAACGGATTTCGAAGCAGTCGGTTTTTTACCGGAGGAACAGTTCAGCCTTGTCATGGCCATCGTCCAGGCTCTGGCTAAGGAGCCGAAACGCTACACCCTGAAGCTGGAAATGCTCAACCGGGCGCGGGAACTGGTCGATAAAACCACCTACAAAAATCCGCAACTGACCCGGCAGATCGAACAGGACATTAAAAAGACCACCGCCGAGATCGATGTATACAATGAAGCGATGCGGTCCACCAAAACGGATGCACGGGGAAAGCAGTGCCTGGTGGTACAGACCGAAGCTCCAGACTATTTTTTAGATATTGCCCAGAAACGGGCTTCTGCCTACTATCAGGACAAGTTCGGTTTGAGTAAGGATGAGAAAACCGCGCAACATTTTGGCGGCGGACCGAGAAAGTTTGAGCCGGACAACCCCACAGTGCACCGCGAGCATCCGGGGGCATGCGGTCCGTTCATGAATGCGCGCACCAATGCTTTTCACCTGATGATGCCCTTCGATATCAAGATCAGCAAAAAACCCGATGACCCGTTAGACGCGGGGATGCGAGCCTATTATTGCAAGATGGGTTACTCGTTCCCTTTGGGATTTGAAATGGGCAAGATCTGCAGTTTTCAGGACGGGGAGATTTTGGATATTCCTATGGATGATCCAAACCTGATCTTCCTGTCGGCTTCCAGGATCAAGGAAAAAGAATTTCGGGCTCCTGCTTACCCAGTTACTCCGGAAATTCCGTTAGAATATGCCTACCCTCGGGCGGTCCTGGAACGCACCGGGACTTTAGGACCTTATGTGCAGGTGGTTTCAAACTTTAAAATCTGGTTCGATGCCAGTCAGGTGTCTATCCTCATTCAGGGTGCGCCCGACCTTTATGAATACGGACTTGAAGGAGGTTCCGGTCTGATGGTTCGTAGCCACGCCGCAGACAAGGTTCCAGCCTATGTTGAAAATACTTCTCTACCCTGGCAGGAAGGGATGAGCTTCAATTTTGTCAACATCCACTTGACTCTTACCCCCGGCACCGAAACGGCTGTTGTCCCCTACAACACGCCACTTTTTACGGTTTACCCCGTATTGCCCGTCCAGAACTTTAAGTGGATGGACGTTTCGGAAGCTTGAGCATCTAAGGTTCTTCCATTATTCACGGTGGCGGACCGTAATTCCTGGAAACCCCAGGTCCGGTTTCTTCTTCAAACCCATGGGCCTTTCAGGTTTTCTGCTTTTGGTGATGGACGAAAGCCTTTGGGTCTCGCGAAATCGTCTCCAATGCTTTTCATGTAAAATTTTCGTTGAAAGTATCTTTTTGATTTTTCCTTCAGCATTATAAATAGTGACCGAGTAAAACATTCTCCTCACCTCCCTTTTCGTTATGGGGTGAAATCAACCTCTGTCATGATAATCAATATAGGGCTGAAAAAAAATACCTTCCACATTAAAATAAAGATACTCTTCAGGAATATTTGTGTGAATCAAACGACCTTTATAGAAAAGAAGGATATTGGTGCTTTTCTAACCGTCAGGGGGTTGTCATGACTATATATTTTGCCACACATCATGGAGTTTCCAGGCACTGGGGACAAGAGGATACTCACTTGTCAAACTGGCAACGAGTTATTTTTGTGGTTTGCATGATGTTCCTTATGTTTGTTTTCCCTTTAGGGGTTGGTAGACAAAAATGTCAGAACCTGACTTTTTGGGTTCGGAGCCTGATTCAAGAGGTTGTTAGCGTTTTATTCAGAACTAGCAGGAACCGCTCAAACTCTTCCTGGGTGATATCTCCCATATTGGCGATACGAAAAATATCATCGCTGAGATTGCCCTGCCCGGCATAGATGACGAAACCGCTGGCCTTCAACTCTCCATGGAGTTTCTCATAGCTCACTCCTTTTGGTAGACGAAGCCCGGTCAGGCAATTGCTTCGCCATCCTTCAGGAATTAAAAATTCCAAGCCGATGTCTTTAAAGCCGGCGCGTAGAAAACAGGCCGCACTGGCATAGCGCTCAACCCGGCGGGCAACGGTTTCTTCAATCAGTTCATCAAGTGCTACATCAAGTGCATAATGGACCGGGATCGCGGGAGTGAACAACATGCTACCTGCCTCCTGGGCTTTGTGGTAGCCGGTCAGGTTGAAGTAGAGCGTCCGCTCGGGAATTTTGCGCAAGCGTTCTAATTCTTTTTTCCGGAACAGAACAAATGACACGCCCGGAAAACCTTGAATGCATTTGTTGGTGGTCCCTGCGGCAATATCAATGGGACAGGACTTGAAATCGATCTCATCTCCCGCCAGACTGCTGATGCAGTCCACCAAAAAGACCTTTTCGTAACGCTGGGCAAGCTCACCCACTTCCTTCAGAGGATTGAGAAGTCCGGTTGTCGTCTCATGGTGTACCATGGCGACCACCTCTATATCGAGATTTTGTTTTAACTCGTTTTCAATGTCCTCCAGACGGGGCGGCTCTCCCCAGCCCAGTTTGATTGTTCGACGGTTGAGCTGGTAAACGTCGCAGATTTTGCCGATGCGCTCGCCATACACACCATTTTGAATGACCAGCATCGACAGGCCCGGACTCAGGGAGGATGAGACGGCCATCTCCAGCGCCGCTGTTCCCGACCCGGAAACCAGCACGGATGTGTAGCCCTCTTCGATATCAAAAGCCTTGAGTAATTTTGCGCGGATTGCTACCATAATATCCGAGAATTCCTTTTCCCGGTGGCAGAGATCGGGGAGCATTAAGGCCTGCCGGACCCGATTAGTCACATTGACCGGGCCGGGGTTGAGCAAAACAGTTCGTGGCATAAGTTTCATTTGCTAAAGGCTCGCAATCAAACGCGATCCAAGTTTACCCCAGCGGGCTCTGACCTACAAAAAGAATTGTCTATTAAAGAACAATGGTTTTTCTAATAACCTCCCTTGGCCTCTCCTTGTCAGGAGAGGAATTTAAGGTCCCTCCGATAAGAAGACCCTTGCATAACCCCGGATCCTTCGTTGCCCTCGGTTCCTCGATGATGACAAACCGGCGTTTTGTGTCATTCTGAACGCAGTGAAGAATCTCGTTTTTCCTCTTTTTTGATTTACGCAAAGGTTTCCCTGATAAGGAGGATTTAGGGGGTTACTTGTATCACGGCACTGTCTGTTTTAAACTCAAGCGGATGCGAAAACTTTTCATAATATTTGTTCTGTTTGTGTTTTTCGTTACATGGGAAAAGAATATCTCCCCGGCTGTGGCGGGTTACTCCAACCTGACTCTTCCCCGGATCATGTACCAGGGAGGGGATGACAACCCCCGACCGGAGGCCCTGCGCAGCCTTCTTGCCCAGATCACGCGCAGAACGTCCATTGAAGTCAACCGTGAACCAGTTGCGCTGAACGTTTCCGACCCCAAATTATTCCGCCATCCATTCATCTACATGGGGGGCGATGAAGGGTTCGATCCATTTCCTGAAAAGGATCTAAAAATTTTGCGGAATTATTTGAGCTATGGCGGGTTTCTTTTTATCGATGACAGTTCTGCGCAGGCCGATTCTGCATTTGATACTTCGGTCCGTAAAATGATATTGGAATTGTTTCCGCAGAATCCGCTCAGAAAAATTCAACGCGATCATTCTATTTTCCGTTCTTTCTATCTGCTCAATACTGTGTCGGGCCGATCCATCGTTAAATCCTATCTGGAAGGAATATCTATAAAAGGTAGGACCGTCCTTATTTACAGCTCCAACGACCAGGGAGGGGCCTGGTCACGCAATAAGCTGGGGCATTGGAATTATGATGTGATCGCGGGAGGGTACAGGCAAAGGCAGCTTTCCATCCGCCTGGGTATCAATATCATCATGTATGCGCTGACTCTGGACTATAAAAAGGACATGGTGCATTTGCCCATTATCCTTGAACGTTTGCGCAGGTACAATCCTAAATGAACAGGCTGGCAAAATTACTGGGGGTCGACCCCGAAGTCTATAACAAATGGCAACTACGTTGGTCACCTGAAGACCCAGTGTTGATCTTTGCCGTACTTGGCATTGTGATTCCCGCGGCTCTCTGGTTTTTCTGGACCAGTCTGAATCGAATTGGTTCCCAGTCGAGAAAACTTCTTCTCTTTGTGCTCAGGTTGGCGGCGTTCGCGCTTTTGCTGTTGATCTTATTAAAGCCTGAACTGGAATTCCGCAAAAGCCAGTTCCTCAAGAACTCCATAGCGGTTCTGCTCGATAACAGTAAAAGTCTTTCCATAAAAACCGATGAGTCTCCAAGGATCGACCTGGTAAAAAAAGCTTTAAAAGCCAACGCTTCTTATCTTGAAAACCTGGGAAAAGATTTCAATGTGGATTATTATTTTTTCTCTGATGATATGGAAAAAGTGGCGGTCGGGTCAGTTGAAAACCTTTACCGAGCGTATCGACCCTTTACCGATCTGGCCCGGGTGTTCGACGAGTTGGCCGGGCGTTACCCGGGGCCATCGCTTCAAGGCGTATTGCTGTTCTCGGATGGTGCGGATTTAGCTCAGGAGTCCGGTGAAATTTCAAGAAGCCTGATGGAGAGGCTGAAGGCCATGGAAAGCCCCATTCACACCCTGCAGGCCGGAAGCAACGAAGGTTTTAAAGACCTGGCCATCGAAGCGGTCTCGGCATCGGATTTTGGGTTTGTGCAGCAGCCTCTCAGAATTTCCCTCACTGTGTTTTCCTCATCACTGGGTAACCGCAATATTCCACTGGTTTTGAAAGAGGGTGACCGTATCATGGTCTCAAAGATCGTTGAGGTGCGCGAAGACACGAAACGTTATGAAGTGGAGTTGGAGTTCACCCCTCAAAGCGCGGGAAAAAGAATTTATTCCCTCAGCCTGCCCAGATTTTCTGGTGAATTCATTCTCACCAACAATGAAAAAGAATTCGAGATAAATGTGGTGCGAGATAGGATCCGGGTTTTACATCTCAACGGTCGCCCTTCGTGGGACTCCCGCTATCTCCGTGAGGTTCTTGCCCACAATCCGAAAGTGGATCTGCTGTCATTTTTTATTCTTAGGGATATAGGCGATGATGTGGAGGCTCCAACGACAGAACTCAGCCTGATTGCCTTTCCCTCTAACCTGTTGTTCAACGATTATCTGAGTTCTTTTGATTTGATTATTTTTCAGAACTTTAAATACGATCCGTTTGTTGACAAGAAATATCTGGCCAATATTCGAAAATACGTTGAGAATGGTGGTGCCTTTTTAATGATAGGCGGCGAACTTTCATTTCAGGGTGGGGGCTATACGCGGACGCCTATTGAGGAAATCCTGCCGGTGAATTTTCGCGAGACCAATCGGACTTTCGTTGATGAAGCTTTTCGCCCGGTCCTGAACCGGGAATTCTCCCGGCACCCCATTCTGCGTCTGGAGAAGGATATGGCTCTTAACCATGAGGTATGGCAGTCGCTTCCTCCGCTTAAGGGAATGAACATGGGATTGCTTCCGGACAAGAGCGCGCACGTTCTGGCCCACTATACCAAGGGGAAAGGGTCCGTAATTCCCATTCTAGTTGCCGGAGAATTCGGTCAAGGTCGAACTGCCTTACTGGGTACTGATTCGGTGTGGAACTGGAATTTCAGGAATGTTGGTGATGGAGGCAGTGGAAGATATTTCCAGAGGTTCTGGAATAATGTCATTGACTGGTTGATTGCCGAACCAGAAACCCGGCGACTGCAGTTGGAGTCCGATAAAGATCGGTACCAGGAAGGCGAACAGGCACTGATAAAATTCAAATTGCTGAAAAAAAATTACCAGCCTGCAGTCGGCGTAACAGTACAGCTAGTCTTGAAATCGCTCAAGGAAAAATCCGGCAACGAAACGGAATTGAAAACCGGTGAACAGGGCGAAGGAGTCCTCCCGTTTCTTCCTGAGGGGAAAGGGTTTTATACCGCCCGCATAAAGGCTGATCTGGAGGGGGAATCTCTGGCAGAGGAAATCATGTTCTCGGTGTTAAAGGATAATGCGGAATTTGAAAAGCCACTGGTCGATGAAACCCTGCTGAAAAAAATTGCCGAGATCACCGGCGGCCAACACCGCCTTCTCAATGGCAATGATGACCTCAGTACCTACCAGTTTGCCAATCCTGATGTGCGGATCAAAAGTCATAGCCGGTCTTTTTCGCTTTGGGACAACTGGTGGGCCTATGGACTGGTGGTGGGTTTTCTGGTGATAGATTGGTTTTTGCGGAGAAAGTCGGGCCTGAGTTAACCAGCGAGCCGCCGGTGGCTGCCGCAATAGCTTTTGCTTGCTAGAAAAAAGTTGTCTCGGTTTTAAACTATTTCCCGTTGTTCCTGCGGTGATCAGCCATGGTGAGTGGTGAAAACTAAATTGTGAAACACCGGTTTATCCTGTAATATCAGTGACCAGCGTGATGCTGGATTTGTTGTGTTCTTCCTTTTTGCGACCGCCGAAGGCTTGGAGCCTTTTCCCACTGGGCGTGGCCCGGTTAGCGTTTAAATTATGACCAAAGCCGTAAAAAAAAGCGGAATGAATGTTCGCCAGTGGGTGCGCGACCGCATCCTGTTTCTGGCTATGGGTATCTTTGTGGTCGGGGCTGGGACTTATATCGGTTCCGAGCAGTTATTCGACGCAGACAGTATCTGGCTGCACCCGGTTCGCGAATTTGCTTTGTTGATTTCCCTGATCGGGGTGATCTCGCTGGGCTACGAAGTTTTTCTGAGGAAATTGACCTTCAACGAGTATAAGGAAGCACTGGAAGAGATCGTTAATCCCGACGCGGTTCGTCTGGGCATTCACGGCATTTATAAAAATCGCTCTGAACTTGCCCAATCTACCTCTTTTGACACATTGTTCAAAAATGTTAAAGAGGAAATCTTCATAGGAGGTTCTTCTTTGCTGTCGATCTCGACTGCGAGCCGGGAACTGATTAAGGAGAAGGTCTTGAACGGAGTCAAAATCCGTTTACTGCTCATGGACCCAAACTCGCCAGTGGTGGAGTTGATCACCAAGCAAGGCGGGGGTAAGCATACGTTTTTGAACGAAATTAAAACTTCTCTGCTTTTATTGCAGAAGCTTCACGATGAAATTCAGCAGGACAGTCCGCCTGGGAACAAAGGTGAATTGATTGTGCATAGTTACGACTCCATCCCATCCCATTCTTTTATATCGATTGATCCGGAGCGTTCTTCGGGAGTGATCGTTGCCGACATCGGGCCTTACCTGGGCCGCAGTACCCCAAGGCCGAGCATGCTGGTGATCAACAAAAAGAAGGGTATGTTCGATTATTGGAAAGAGATGAATGAAATCATGTGGGAGGCCAGCAAGTTCGTGGATATGGAGGCGGCCGATCCTATTGTGGCAAAGACTAAAGCACTGGTACTGGCCAGTGGTAGTGAAACCGAATATTACGAGGCAGATTCAGAATCTTGGAGCAAAGCATCCATTTGCCAGATGGGAAACGGCTGGCGCGGCATCAAGGGCAGTCAGTGGGTGTGGGTTCGTGAAACTGTTTCAGTGGAAGAAGCCAAAACCGGAAGCCAGCATAAATTCCGCTTCAAATTTAACCTTCCCATCAGTAATCCCAGCGCCATACGTCGGGCGGGCATTTTGCTTCGCTCGGACGATACCTGCCATATTTCGGTGAACAGCTTCAGCCTCAAGCAGGAATATGGCGGGGCGGAATACCCCGATCCGTTTTTAATCGACATTGACCAGTTTGTACAGGTTGGGGAAAATACTATCAGTTTCGAACTGATTCACTACGCTCGGCCCGATGCCAGAGAGCCTGGTGACAACCCCAGCGGTCTCATCTACCGTTTGCATATCGAATATTCCTGAATTGGCCAAAAAACCCCGCCGGGCGGGCGACCTTGCATGCAATGTGTTCTGCCCTTGTCAACTAGCCTTCTCCGTTATCACAAGCCTCTGTTTTTTTAGTCTCATTAACCCTTTTAAATTAAAGGCTTTGTGAATTTTATTGTAGCCCGGATAACGCTGGTATCCCTCGGTCAATCAATTATTGACAGGGTAAGGCAGACTGATATAATCCCGACTCCAGTGGCTTGTTTCCCCAATCTTTCAGGGCAGTGCTAACATACCATTGTTAAACAGGATTTTTGTTTTCCCAAGTAAGTGTTCCGGATCGTTGCCAGCAGGGGTATGGCCTTGGTTTTTTGAGGCGGTACCGATTTTGCGGGGCCAGTGTTAAGGTGCTCAGTGATCGAATATTTCTACATTTCTTTATTCGCGGTGGTGGCCATTGTAGTGGTGGGAGCCCTACTGGCATTGTCTACGGTGTTGGGTCCGCGCAACCCCAGCCCACAAAAAATGCTTCCCTATGAGTGTGGTATAATTCCGACCGAAGAGGCCAAAGGCCGTTATCCAGTACGGTTTGCCACCATCGCCATGCTTTTCATCATCTTTGATGTGGAAGTGGTGTTTATGTATCCATGGGCAGTGGCTCTGGGCGAACTCAAACTGTTCGGGTTGGTGGAAATGGCCATTTTCATAATCATTCTGGGAATCGCATACGTCTATATTTGGGGACGAGGAGGTTTGGAATGGGATTGATCGAAGATGCCGCTGAAACAGTCGAGGCCGAAATCACTAACCTCAAATTAAATGTTCAGGATGCCGTTACGGCGTTGGAACATGAGTACGCAGGGTCCCTGTACGACACCGTGTTGACGACCAAGCTTGGTAAGGTCGTTGGCTGGGCGCAGAAGAACGCCTTGTGGCCCGCGACTTTCGGGCTGGCTTGTTGCGCCATTGAAATGATGGCGATGGCCAATTCGCGTTGGGATGCGGCGCGTTTCGGGGCTGAGGTTTTCCGCGCTTCTCCGCGTCAGGCAGATTTGATGATCGTGTCGGGGCGGGTGTCTCAGAAGATGGCTCCGATTCTAAAACAGATTTATCACCAGATGCCCGAGCCGAAGTGGGTGATCTCTATGGGAGCCTGTGCTTCCTGTGGTGGGATTTTCAATAATTATTCCATAGTTCAAGGGGTGGACCGTGTGGTGCCGGTGGATGTTTATGTTCCTGGATGTCCTCCTGGTCCTGAAGCTCTACTTTACGGCGTGATCAAGCTTCAGGAAAAGATCATGGCGGAAGCGGGCACCGGTAAGGCTAAAAAGAGGGTGGCATGACGAGTGAGGAAATCGTCGAGAAAGTGAAAGTTGGCCTTGCCGATGCCATCCGGGATACTGCTCTGCCTCAGGGCGATGCGGTGATCTTTGTGGCTTGCGGTTGCCTGCAAAAGGTGGCGGCTTTCCTCAAGGACGACCCATCTTTGAAATTCGATTACCTTTCTGACATACGCGGGGTGGATTATCTCAATGAAGAACGTGATCCTCGCTTCGAAGCGGTCTACCAACTTTATTCTATTAACCATCAGCATTCTATTCGTGTTCGTGTCGGCATAGATGAAGAGAATCCCTCCGTGCCCACCGTCTCAAGATTGTGGAAGGGAGCGTTATATCCGGAGCAGGAGCTGTTCGATATGTTTGGAATCCACATCGAAGGGCATCCTGAAAATGAACGACTGATCATGCCTAAAGAGTGGGTCGGCCATCCGCTTAGAAAAGATTACCCATTGACCACAGAGACCGTCACTTTCTCGTATAACCGGGATTTTAAAAGTGAACTGGTCAAATCGAAACCACCCACTCGTTAGGGCGACCCGTGAGCGTAACTGAACAAGGACTGCTGGAGCGCGATAAAGATACAATGACCCTGAACATGGGTCCTCAGCACCCGAGCACCCACGGGGTCTTCCGCGTCATTCTTGAAATGGATGGTGAGGTGGTAAAGACTGCCGAGCCGGAAATCGGTTATCTGCACACGGGCATCGAAAAAAACTGCGAAAATAAAAGATATGTTCACGTTATCCCGATGACCGACCGGTTGGACTATCTCAATCCTCCGGGAAACAATCTTGCCTTCTGCCTGTCGACGGAAAAACTATTGGGCATTGATATCCCTGAACGGGCCAACGCACTCAGGGTCATCATGTGCGAGTTGTCTCGCATCGCCAGCCATCTGGTTTGGCTGGGCACGCATGCCTTGGACATTGGTGCTATGACAGTTTTTCTCTATTGCTGGCGCGAGCGCGAGATGATCCTTGATCTGAATGAGGAGGTTTCTGGCGTACGCATGATGACCAGTTATATTCGTGTTGGTGGCGTGGCAAAAGATGCGACTCGACCATGGCTGGATGGCATCCGAGATTTCCTCGATTATTTCCCTGCCAAGGTGGATGAGTATGAAAGGTTACTGACGAGAAACCCGATCTGGCTGGATCGAACCGAGGGTATCGGTGTGTTCACCCGGGAAGAAGCGATTAATTGGAGTTTGAGTGGGCCGGCATTGAGGGCTTCCGGAGTGAGCTGGGATATTCGCAAATCCCAGCCCTACAGCGGTTACGACAATTATAGTTTTGATGTCCCCATACAGACCAACGGGGATATTTATGATCGCTACCGCGTGCGGATTGAAGAAATGCGGCAGAGCCGGGCCATCATCAAGCAGATTATGGAAAGACTGCCGGGTGGTGATTATAAAACGCCGGACAATAAAGTTTCTTTACCTGATCGGAAAACCTTGCATACCAGCATGGAAGCATTGATCCATCATTTTAAGCTGGTGTCCGAGGGGATCAGCGTCCCGAAAGGCGAAACCTATGTGCCCATCGAAGGAGCAAGAGGTGAAGTGGGGTTTTATATCGTCAGTGACGGCACCAATGTTCCCTACAGGGTCAAGTTGCGGGCACCTTCGTTTATGGCGATACCCGGCATGTGCAAAATGATGGAAGGTTGTTATATCGCCGATGTGGTGGGTATCATTGGCAGCATTGATATTGTTATGGGTGAAGTTGACCGCTAACCACCAAGCGTGAGGCCGACCGGCAATGGCTCATCGAGCTGAGAGAATGTTTGCCCGCAGGGCAAGGATATTGTGCTCACCAGCGGAGATTCTCCGTAGAATTTTATAAGGAATTTTTGTTCATGTCCGGGTTTACGTTTTCTGAAAAGCAGGAAAAGGAAATTACAGGTATTTTATCCAAATATCCTTTTAAGAAATCAGCGATGTTGCCTTTGCTGACTCTGGTGCAGCGGGCTGAGAGAGTGATCTCGCCGGAGGCCATGGTGGCAATCAGTGAAAAGCTGGATTGCTCACCCGCCTATGTGCAGTCGGTCATGTCGTTTTACACGATGTATCATACCGAGAAGGTTGGGAAATATATGATTCTTTTCTGCATCAACATCAGTTGCCAGCTGAATGGTTGCGATAAGCTGCTTGAGCACACGGCCAAAAAACTTAATATCAAGGTGGGCGAAACAACACCGGATGAAAGGTTCACCCTGCATCAGGAAGAATGCCTGGCAGATTGTACGAACGCACCGATGATGCGCATCAATGACACTTATTATGGGGGTTTGACCGAGCAACGCATTGACCAAATTCTCGATTCTTTGGGCTGACGTTATGACACAGATTCTTTTTAAAAATATAAATATGAAAGATCTTCACACTATGAAGGTCTACGAGGAGCAGGGTGGTTACCAGGCCTTAAAGAAAGCCTTCGCCCGGAAACCGGAAGAGATTGTTGAGGCGGTCAAAGCTTCTGGCTTGCGTGGGCGTGGTGGTGCGGGTTTCCCGACAGGATTAAAATGGAGTTTTCTGGCCAAGGATGTGTTTCCCCGTTATCTCTGTTGCAACGCCGATGAGTCGGAACCGGGAACCTGTAAAGACAGGGAACTCATGCTTAAAAATCCACATAGTTTGATTGAGGGCATGATCCTCTGCTCCTATGCCTGCCGGGCCGAAACTGGATACATTTACATGCGCGGAGAATTCCATGATTTGGTTTTCAACATAGAAAAAGCCATAGCAGACGCTTATGCCAAAGGGTATTTGGGTAAAAATATTCAAGGAACAGGGTTCAATTTAGATATTTATACCCATCTTGGTGCCGGAGCCTATATCTGTGGTGAGGAATCGGCTCTCCTGAATTCTCTTGAAGGAGAGCGCGGTGAACCGAGGATGAAACCCCCTTTTCCCGCTGTGGAAGGTTTGTATGCCAAGCCAACAGTTATCAACAATGTCGAAACCCTGTGCGTGATCCCTTATATTGTCAACGAAGGTGCTGAAAAATATGCCTCAATGGGAACTGAAAAGAGCAAGGGTACCAAATTGGTCAGTGTTTCCGGGCATGTAAAAAAACCCGGAAACTATGAAGTGGTGTTGGGCACCCCGATCAGGGAAATCATTTATGATCTTGCTGGCGGAATCCGCGATGATAGCAATCTGAAAGCATTTATACCCGGCGGCTCATCGGTCCCCATGCTTCCTGCCGACCAGGTAGACGTCTTATACGATTATGAATCATTGGCGGCAGCAGGTACTATGCTGGGTTCAGGTGCTATGATCGTTATTGACGATACCGTCAATATTGTTGAATCCACGTTACGGTTGATCAGCTTTTATATGCATGAGTCATGTGGCAAATGTACGCCATGTCGGGAAGGCACCCGCTGGCTCTACCAGATCGTTGAGCGGATTATGAAGAACAAGGGGCGACTGGGTTACATCGAAAAGATCGAAGATATTTGCGACAATATGGCGATGAAAACGTTTTGTCCTCTGGCCGATGCTTGTGTCTCTCCTGTCGTGAGTAGCATCAAATATTTCCGCTCTGATTATGAAGCATACTTTAAGAACACACCGGTAGGTTCGGTTTGAGGCGATTATGTCTGACAATGAAGTAGCATTAACGATTGATGGGAAATCGGTGACGGTTCCCAAGGGCACCAAGGTGGTGGATGCGGCTAGGGAGGTTGATGTAGACATCCCTGTTTTCTGCTATCACGAAAAGATCGGCCCGCTAGGCTGTTGCCGGATGTGTCTGGTGGAAGTCGAGAAGATGCCGAAACTGATGACCGCTTGTACGATGGATGTGATGCCGGATATGGTCGTCAAGACCACTACCGACAAGGTGGAAAAAGCACAGAAGGGCGTTCTGGAGTTTACGTTGCTCAATCATCCCCTCGATTGCCCGGTTTGTGATAAGGGCGGCGAGTGTCCTTTGCAGGACAACACCTTCAAGTACGGTCCGCCGGATACCCGCATGGAGTTTCACAGGGCTAACAATGCCAAGGCGACTCCGCTCAGCCCGGTCATCACTATTGATCGGGAGCGTTGTATTGCCTGTCAGCGGTGCACCGCTTATAGCGAGCGAATTGAACAAGACCATGGGCTGGTCATGCTGAACCGTGGTTTTTATAACGAGGTTGGCACATTTAATAATGAGCCTTACAACAACCGCTTCTCTGGGAATGTTATAGATATTTGCCCAGTCGGTGCATTGACCAATACGGACTTTCGTTTTAAAGCCAGGACTTGGGATTTGACCAACACGGAAACGCTTTGTGCCCATTGTGGTTGCAACTGCAATATCACGATGGGTACTAGGCTGAATGAACTCATGCGGGTTGAGGCGCGTCCCAATGACGCAGTGGACGATGGCTGGATTTGCGATAAGGGCCGATGGGGTCACCAGTTTGTGCACAGTAAAAATAAAATTACCACTGTCAGGGAAAATAGTGTGGGCGAGGGCAAGCCGACTTCCCTTTCATCTCTTCCTCATGACTGCACCATTCAGAATGTAGCTGGCAAGGTGGCCGAAGCATTTAAAAAAATCGTCGAGGAATACGGACCCGAAAGCGTTGGGTTTATCGGATCTCCTTACACGACCAACGAGGAAAATTATCTTTACCAGAAATTATTCCGCCAGAGCCTAAGATCAAACAATATAGACCATAAGTCTTATCAGGATACACCGGGTCTTCCGGTCGACCATTATGGAATTGAGCAGATTGAAACCGTCAACGTGGTGTTGTTGATCGCCAGTGACCCGACGGAAGAATTGCCTGTTCTCGATTTGCGCATCAAAAAAGCGGTGACCAATTGTGGTACGAGGCTGGTGAGTCTGAACGATCAAATAATTGCGTTGGGTAAATACTCTTCTCAGTCGGTGCAATACAGGGTGGGTTCTGAAGCTTTTGCCATCGATGCTTTGGCCAATGGCTTGGCTCGGGATTTGGGAGAACCGGTGCCAGCCAAAGATACCGACCAAGCCGGAATTTCTGCGGAAGACATGAAGATGTTGGTCGAGACGGTGCGGTCCAGCATGAAAATCTGCGTGGTGTACAATCCATCGGCTCTTTCCGGAGATGCGGTTTCGCGGGTCAAGCGTTTGCTGAAGTTGATTGCCAAAGTCCCGACCATCGAATGTGGCGCCATTCCTGCAGCCCCAATGACCAATGCAGTAGGGGCCATGGATATGGGACTGCTTCCCGGTTTTTATCCGGGCGGAGTGCCAATGACAAACCCAGAGGAGATAAAAAAACAATGGGGAGAAAATGCCCCGACCACCAAAGGCTTTTCTGCATTGGAAATGATTGCTCGTGCCGAGGCGGGAGAATTGAAAGCTCTGCTGGTTCACCGTTCTAATCCGGTGATTGATTTTCCCGGAGGGTCGCGGGTTGCGGATGCATTGAGAAAGCTGGATCTTCTGGTGGTGCATGACATGCTGGAAACCGAAACGACTGAACTTGCACATCTCATTCTACCTTCAAACGGTCCTGGTTATGATGAAGGCACGACCACTAATATTGGCGGCAGGGTGCAAGCTAGAAAAAAGGCGTTGAAAACAGCCCAGGCTCCGGACTGGAAAATCATCAACTTGATGCTCAATGCTCTGGGAGATGAAACCGACTACGGAAAAGTTTTGGATGTGACCGATGAGATTGCCCAAAAGGTTCCGGGCTATCAGGAGATCAGCAGAAGGTCGTTGGGCAAAGCCGGGTGTGACCGGGAGCCTGTCACTTCGGTCAATGAAACGGTTTCTGAGCAGTCGGCTGGTTCAGGAAAAAACGGAAACCTCCGGCTTCGTGTCGCCAAGTGCCTCTTCTCGCATGACAAAACTCTTGATGCCTCTTCGAAATTGGCACATCACTTTTTGCTTTCCACCGCGCATTTGAATGAGAAAGACGCTAAGAAACTCGGTATTCGGGGTGGTGACACGGTTCTGCTTTCCACTCAAGGTGTCACGCTGGAAGCCACTGCGAGTGTCAACAATCGTTGCCAATCCGGCGGTGTGGTGGTGCCCATGACTTCAGATTGGCAGGGAGTGAATGGCTTGATTGGCGTGGATGGCGGCCCGGCATGGGTGGAAGTTAGAAAAGTTTAAATTTATTGTAAAACGATAATTATTTTTGGAGCGACTGAAGTTTGGACTGGATCACTGAAATATTAAATGTGACTTGGGGTTTCATTGTTCTGTTTCTGAACGAGAATATTTCCCTGATCGTGGGCAGTGTCAAGGCCGTGGTCATTGCGGTAGCTGTTATGTCTGTAGTCCCCGCACTGGTCTGGCTGGAGCGACGTTTGATGGGCCGGTTTCAGGTGCGCCTGGGTCCGAATCGGGTCGGGCCTTTTGGTCTTGGCCAGCCGATGGCGGATACGGTGAAGCTGTTGTTCAAGGAATCGATTATTCAAACTTCGGCGGATAAGTTTTTGTTTCACCTCGCTCCAGCTGTAGTGGTGATTACAGCGATTGTCGGGTTTGCGGTGATTCCTTTTGGCGAGCCTTTCGAGGTGTTTGGCCAGAACATCGAGTTGTGGGGGGCCAACGTGAATAGCGGAATTTTGTTCGTGTTCGCGATTTCAGGCATGGGTATTTATGGGATGGTTCTTGCCGGATTGTCATCGAATAACAAATATTCGTTGATGGGCGGCCTGCGTTCTTCTGCCCAGATGATCAGCTATGAGTTGGCACTGGGGCTTTCGGCGTTGAGTATCATCTTGCTCACTGGTTCTCTGAGCTTGGTGGATATGGTCCGGGCTCAGGAAACTTACCCATTTATTCTTGTTCAGCCGTTAGCATTTTTATTATTTTTTATTGCCGGTATTGCGGAGACTAACCGGGCTCCTTTTGACTTACCTGAAGCAGAGCAGGAACTGGTGGCTGGTTTTCATACGGAATATACAGGTATGAAGTTTGCCATGTTCTTCATGGGCGAGTACATCAATATGGTGACCATGAGTGCATTGGTGACGCTTTTGTTTCTCGGTGGATGGAACGCTTATGGCCTGCCTGTTTGGCCGATTGTGTCGTTTGCCGCTAAAGTAATTTTCCTGTTGTGTGTGTTCATCTGGTTGCGGTCGACGTTTCCCCGTATTCGTTATGACCGGTTGATGACGTTTGGTTGGAAAATTTTACTGCCATTATGTTTGTTGAATCTTATGGCCACTGGCACGGTGAAGGTGCTCTGGTTTCCCTGAGGGGATGAGCTATGTTGCAAACAACTTTTGATGGAATAAAAAATCTTTTGATCGGAATGGGGGTTACGTTTCGGAATATGCTGACCACGCCGGTCACCCTGCAGTATCCTGAAGTCAAGCGAACCATGCCCAAGCGTTATCGGGGGAGACATTTCCTGAACCGCGATGAAAATGGGCTGGAGAAGTGTATAGGATGCTCTTTGTGCTCTATCAATTGCCCAGTGGGGTGTATTCATGTAATTTCGGCAGAGAACGACCCGGATAACCCGGTCTCCAAGGGTGAGCGCTACGCAGAGGTTTATGAGATCAATCTTCTGCGCTGCATCTACTGCGGGTATTGTGAGGAGGCTTGTCCGGTAGATGCTGTGGTTTTGCGTGAGCATTATGAGCTGGCGGATTATGACCGCGATCAGTACATTGCGGAGAAACAGGATCTATTGGTGTACCCGGAGCCGAACCGGTTCCGTGTCAACATTCTGGGCAATACGGAGCGTGTCGAAAAATAGCACCGATACAGCCGTTTGCGGCCTAAATAGTATTTTCAGTGCTTAAAGAGTTTATCTTGGACGAAGGGGCTTATTTGTACCCCTTCCGAGGCATGAAGTTTTTGGAAGGGGTTTCACAGCCTCACGCCCAGTGGGAGAGGAGTGGGTTAGTATTGGAAATCGCTACGGTATTTGACTTCACGCGTGATGCGGTAACTTTAGTGGTGGGGGTGACGGCTGTTCTTGCCAGCTTGGGGGTCGTTCTATGTTCCTCACCGGTCTACAGTGCCCTGTACCTGATTGGCCACATGATTTGTTTGGCCCTTTTGTTCCTCCTCTATAATGCAGAGTTTCTGGCTGTAGTCCAGATCATTGTTTACGCCGGAGCGGTGATGATCCTGTTTTTGTTCATCATTGCGCTTCTCGGCGGAAAAAAGGAAATTCAGGAAAACTCGTTCCACCGGTCGATGGCGCTCGCTTTCGTTTTCACTCTGCTGGGGGAATTGTATTTGTCAGCCACTGTGGGGCCAACTAAGCAGGTTCAAGGTGAAATCCCTGCTGAAATGTTTGGGTCTGCGAAAGCCATTGGTCTCGAATTATTCTCAAAACATATTGTGGCGTTTGAGCTGGCTTCGGGCCTCCTTTTAGTCGCGGCGGTGGGTGTGATTTGTTTGGCAAAATTTTCTTTTGCTCCTTTGAGGAGGCGCGTGAGGTAATTATGAATGAACAATTTGTTTTGCTTGTCAGCGCTTCTATTTTCTGCGTAGGGACAGCGGGATTCGTCATTCGCAAAAACCCTCTCATTATGTTCATGTCTGTCGAATTGATGCTCAATTCGGTGAACTTTCTTCTGGTCGCTTATTCCAGTTTTCTGAACTCGCTGGATGGTCAGATATTTGCCCTGATCATCATGACCGTTGCGGCAGCGGAAGTGGTGGTGGGGCTGGCGATCATTCTGACCATTTTCCGCACCCGTCACGATATGGATGTGGACCATATTAACGTATTGAAAGGATAATCTTTTGTTCGCGAGTAGCTGGCTCATACTTTTGTTTCCTCTTCTTGGGTTTATTGGCCTGAGCTGGTACGGGAACCGCATTTCCGAGAAACTAGCTGGACTCGTTGGTTGCGGAACCGTGGGTGCGTCCTTTTTCATGACGCTGGTGACGTTGAGCAAGCTTTTGTTTTTGTCGCCTGAAGAACGGACTGGGCATGTTCAGACTCTTTACCAGTGGGTGTCGGCGGGGTCGCTCAAGTTGGATATGGCGATTCTTGTGGACCCGCTATCGGTGTTCATGTTTCTAATCGTTACGGGTGTTGGGTTTGTGATTCATGTTTACTCTGTTGGTTATATGCATGGTGACCCGGAATACTCGCGGTTTTTCGCATATTTAAACCTGTTTATTTTTTCCATGTTGGTGCTTGTCGCGGCGGCTGACTTCTTTTTCCTGATCGTCGGCTGGGCGCTGGTCGGTCTCGCGTCTTATTTGTTGATCGGGTTCTGGCGCGAAAAAACCAGTGCTGTGCTTGCCGCCCGCAAAGCCTTTGTCATGAACGTGATTGGCGATGTGGGAATGGTCATCGCCGCTTTTGTTATTTTTGAGTCGTTTGGAACGCTGAGCTTTATAGATGTGTTTGCGTCTGCGCCGGGCATGTTCCGCCCCAATGATGACACCATGCTTTTGATCACCTTGTTGCTACTGGTGGGTGCTTTTGCGAAATCCGCACAACTACCGCTACACACCTGGTTGCCGGATGCGATGGAAGGCCCGACCCCCGTCAGTGCATTGATTCACGCCGCGACGATGGTTACAGCAGGGGTTTATTTAATCGCTCGTTGCCATGTGCTTTATGGGTTGGCTCCCTATGTCATGTATTTTATTGCCGGGGTAGGAATTATTACAGCAGTCTTTGCCGGGTCGATGGCATTGGTTCAACATGATATCAAGCGCGTGATTGCTTATTCCACTATGAGCCAGTTGGGTTATATGTTCATGGCTGTTGGTATCGGCGTTTACAGTCTGGGTATGTTTCATTTGATGACGCATGCTTTTTTCAAGGCTCTGCTTTTTCTCGCGGCGGGAAGCGTGATTCATTCGCTGGGCGGCGAGCAGGATATCCGCAAAATGGGAGGCCTGCAAAATATCATGCCGTTGACCCATGCGACTTTTTTGATCGGAGCCCTGGCGTTGGCCGGGTTTCCGTTGACCAGCGGTTATTTCAGTAAAGAAGCGATCATCCTGAGTTCTTACCATGCCGAGATGGGGAATATTGTTTTCTGGGCGATCGCGTTACTGACGGCGGGTATGACGGCATTTTATATCTTCCGGGTTTATTTTTATATTTTTCTGGGCGGGCTCCGCGGTACGAGGGTGCTCCCACGTGAATCGCCTAGGATTATGGTCATACCTTTGGTAATTCTGGCTGGTTTGGCCTTGCTAGGCGGATTGTTGGGGCCTTGGGTTGACAGTTTTCTGGTACCGGTCTTTGGTCGTGTTGTCGAGCACCATCATGATAGCGTGTTGGAGGCCATGGCTCTAACAGCAGGTATTGGCGGGATTGCGATTGCAGGCTTGCTATATATGGTGAGCAGGGATCGTATGGACCTTTTTAAGGAAGCGATGGCTCCACTTTATGACCTCTTGTTCCACAAATATTATGTGGATGAGATTTATGATTTTTTGGTCGTGCGTCCGACAAAAGCCATAAGCGTTTTTATGGAACAAAAAGGGGAACACAAAGGCATAGACTTCACTGTTGATCAGGTTGGCCTTCAGGTTAAAGAGGTGAGCCATGGCATCAGTCTCTGGCAATCGGGGAAAGTGCGCGCATATGCTTTAAATATGGTTATTGGCATGGTGACCATTCTATTGTTTGTCGTATTCATGTAACCCGAAAAACTATGCTATCTCTCATTATATTCATACCCCTTGCTGCGGCACTCGGACTTCTCATAGTTCCCAGAGAAAATGTTGCTGCGGTTAAGGTGGCTGGGGTGGGTGCAGCAGGGACAAGCTTTGCTCTTTCTTTGTGGTTATTGTTTTCGTTCGATACCGCCAATGCTGAAATGCAGTTTGTTCAGATGCTCCACTGGGTGCCTGCCCTGCATATCAATTATTTGGTGGGGGTAGATGGCATTAGCCTGTGGATGGTGGTGCTGACTACGTTTTTAGGATTCATTGCCATTTTGTTTTCCCTCACCCAGAAGGAAGGACTCAGAAACTTTGTCTCCCTGATGCTGGTTCTTGAGGCGGGGACGCTTGGGGTCTTTCTGGCGCTCGATACTATTTTGTTTTATGTATTCTGGGAACTGATGCTGGTGCCGACTTATTTTCTCATTGGCATTTGGGGAGAGGGTCGACGGGTCTATGCCACGATGAAGTTCGTGATCTATACCCTGATGGGGAGTCTGCTGATGCTGGTCGCAATTCTTTCCCTGACAATGATACATTATGATGCTACGCATGACGTGACATTTGATTTGCGCGTGCTGACTCATACGCATATTGACCCGGCCACGCAGATGTGGATGTTTTTCTTCTTTTTTTTGGCTTTTGCTATCAAGGTTCCGGTTTTTCCCCTGCACAGTTGGTTGCCCCACGCTTATGTGGCGTGTCCCATTCCGGCTTTAATTCTGTTGACAGGAGCCATGTCCAAAACCGGTGCTTATGGTTTTCTACGTTTTTGCCTACCATTATTTCCCGAAGCGGTGGAGAGTTTTGCCGTTGTGATCGGGTTTCTGGCAGCCACTGGCATGGTTTATGGAGCCTGGATCGCTATCGCGCAAAAAGATTTGAAAGCTCTGGTGGCTTACTCCAGTATCAGTCACTTGGGATTTATTGTTATGGGTATCTTTGCTCATAATGAAATAGGTATCGAAGGCAGTGTGCTCCAGATGGTGAATCACGGCATCATCGCATCGGCGTTGTTTTTGATCGTCGCGTTTATTGAAATGCGAATGGGAACCCGCAATTTGAACCAATTGCGCGGCTTGAGCAAGGCCATGCCTGTTTTGTATGGAAGTTTCATGCTAATCGTGCTGGCCGCCCTAGGACTCCCGGGGTTGAACGGCTTTGTCGGCGAATTTCTAATTCTGGCGGGAGTCTGGACATCCAGCATGTTTTCAGGGTTATCGGGTATTCTGGTTTTGATGGGTGGATTGTCGATTGTCTTCGCTTCCATATACATGCTGTATATGTTTCAGGGCTCGATGCAGGAAACGTCAGAAAACCTGCCCGACGGATTGACCGACATTGATCAACGTGAGTTTAGACTTATTTTGCCCGCCTGCCTGCTCATTCTATTCATAGGCGTTTATCCCAAACCTTTCATTGACCGGATTACCCCATCGGTAGACTCATTACTGCATCTGGAAAAAACGGTCAACCTCCATGCCGGAGAAGAAACCTCCCATTAGCTCACTAGGTGTGGGGCCAGTATGTACGTGATATTCTTCCTTAGCTTTCGCGTGCTCCGGAAGGGGTAATGGGTTTATTTGCCTAGCAACGTTCTCTTGGCTTAACGAGTTCATGCTATCGAATTCTCTGCAAATTTTGAAAGGCTCCGGTTTTGAGATTCGGCGAGAACATTATTGATGGTATTTTTCTGGAGCGGCCGAACCGATATTTGGCGCTTGTCGAAGTGGGGGATGAGGGGAATGAGGTTCTGGCTCATGTTCCCGATCCAGGTCGGCTACCTGGATTATTGCTGGCCGACAGAAAAGTACGGCTGGTTCACCAACCCGGACCAAAACGTAAAACGGAATACACATTGGCTTTGGTGCGGCACGGTTCCATATGGGTGTCGACATTCCCGGTGTTTGCCAATGCCCTTATCAAAGATGCATTGATGGAACGGACGCTTCCTTTTCTCAATGGCTATTCCGACTTTGCCAGCGAGGTGAAAGTGAAAAACAGCCGCTTCGATTTTCGGTTGACCTTTCCTCTAAGCCTCGCTTATGTTGAGGTGAAATCGGTGAGTCTGGTTGAAAAAGGACTGGGCCGATTTCCCGATGCACCGACAGAGAGAGGGGTAAAGCACGTTAAGGAGTTAATGAAATTTCGCGCAAAAGGCTACCGGGGTGCCGTGGTGTTTGTCTCGCAAAGATCCGATACACGATCTATCACTTGCAATGATGACATTGACCCGGTATTTGGGGACTGGCTGCGAAAGGCGCGTGATAAAGGGGTGGAACTTTATGGGATGAATTGCAAGGTTACTCCGACCACGATCTCCTTGAACAAAGCCGTTGAGGTAATTTCCCCAGCGTGACTGTTAGGCATGGATTGTTACCCAAGAAACGTTTTCAGGTCGGGGATGATAACCCATTGCCCCTGATAGAGCAACCATTCCTGCTTGATGAGTAGGGTTTTTAATTTAGTGCTGGGCAATATTGCCATTTGGTAGCGGATGACGACAACGGCCTGGTTAAAATCTTTTTTGGATAAATCGGCGAGTGGTACCCCGTCATTAAAAATTTGGATATCTAAAACGGTTGCTTCAAAAATAGTGATGCGCTTGACTATTTCCGGAGATTCAGCCATATATTCTGAGCGATAAGTCGGGTGGACGAACCGGGCACTCATGTCGATCGCCCTGCTTTCAAACTCAAGGTTATACGCCTTAATGCTCAAGTTCAGGTCTTCATGGATTTTATGGTAGCGGTCCAGCGTTTTACAGGAGACGGAAGCGAGAAGAAGCAAAAGAATTGTTGTGATTGATCGGAAACGGTTTGGTTTCAGCATAAGGTTGGATGTGTTGGTGAAATGACTTGAGGGGTGAATAATCGCTTGCCCGTCAATTATAGATGAAAACGAAACGAGCTAATACCGATGAAAAATAAAAAATACTCCCAAAACAGGAACAGAAAATTAAAAGCAAAGTCTTCGGGAAAGAAACCGACAAAGAAGCTAACAAAGAAAGAGCTGACGCTTTGGGATCAGGCGTCGCGGTGGTATGACTCACTGGTCGGTGAGCAGGGCACCAATTTTCAAAAAGACATTATCATGCCCGGCGTTTTCCGTTTACTGGCAGTCACTGACAAAGACCGTGTTCTCGATCTGGCTTGTGGTCAGGGAGTTTTTTCCCGTTATTTGTCGCGCAAGGGTATTCAAGTTGAAGGGCTGGATTCTTCGGAGGAATTGCTGAGGTCTGCCCGGACGCGTTCGGGTTCGTCTGTTCGTTATCATGTGGGGGACGCTGGTGATGCTAAAAACTTTGAAGAAGACCACTTCGATGGTATCGCCTGCCTGATGGCGGTACAAAATATCGAAAAGATCGACCTGCTTTTTAAAAGTGCGGCCCACTGGCTGAAACCGGACAAATGTTTTGTGGTGGTGATGACGCACCCGTGCTTTCGTATTCCCCGTCAGACTCATTGGGGGTGGGATGAAGAAAAGAAACTGGAATACCGACGGGTGGATCATTATATGACGGGGACCAACGTTCCTATTCTGACCCCGCCCTTTGCCGATTCCAAATCGTTCACGCTTACCTACCATCGTCCGATGCAGAGTTATATTTCAGCGTTGGCCAAAGCCGGGTTCTGTGTCGATGCGATGGAGGAATGGATTTCCAACAAGAACAGCCTGCCAGGTAAGCGGTCCAAGGCCGAAAACCGAGCCCGAAAAGAAATTCCATTATTTCTGGCTTTAAGAGCCCGGCTGATCGCGGAGAACTCTTAATAAAATGCCCAGTTAAGAGCTATGAGCTTCCTGGTCAGGGGTGGTTGTTGTCGTTCATCCGCGAGAACCTGGTCAAGATCGGGGATGAGTGGAAGGAGATGGCGGATTTCATGTTGGAAGGCCATGTCGAATACAAACCGCTGCGGGCGAATCCGATGCGGTCAGGCACCCGGTTTGTTTACCAGAGGGCGAAACTCAACCTGACACTTTATTTTCCCGAACGCATTTTCGAACACTTCATCAATGAGTTAGATTCTCAAAAGTTGGAACTGCTCAAGGCGGTGGTGCAATCTTCCCTTCCTAAGCGATCCGGATACGATATTCATGAATTCAAGATTCTTGGAATCGTTGAAGGGGTCTGACTCTGTAGCATTTATTCGGGCTGGTCAGACCAGTACAAATCGAACGGGATATCGTCTGCAATGGCTTTGCGGATGCTTGCCATCCACTGTTGATAGAAGGTGGAGTTGTGCAGGGTGAGAAGGCGCATGGCCAGAATTTCTCCTGCCATGATCAGATGCCTGAGATAGGCTTTGGAAAAATTCTGGCAGGTGTAACAGGGGCAGCCCGGTTCGATAGGGTCAGGGTCGGATTTGTATTGCGCATTTTTAATATTTATTTTTCCTCCCTTCATAAACAGGGACCCGTTTCTGGCATTGCGGGTCGGCATAACGCAGTCGAACATGTCCACGCCCACAGAGCTACATTGCAGGAGGTCTTCAGGTGTTCCCACTCCCATCAAATAGCGAGGCTTGTCTTCAGGTAGAAGCGGGGTGGTGTAGGCAGTGATGTCATGCATCAGTTTTTTTTCCTCCCCCACACTCAATCCGCCTATGGCGTAACCGGGAAAATCAATTTCGATAATTTGTTCCGCACTTTTTTTGCGAAGGTCAGGGCACATCCCGCCTTGGACAATTCCGAACAGGGCCTGTGTTTCGGAATGGAACGCTTCCTTGCATCGCTGAGCCCAAAGCGTGGTCAAATTTAAGGATTTTTCTGTCTGGCCGATGTCGGAAGGGTAGGGGGTCGGTTCATCGAAAGCCATGATGATGTCCGCACCCAATGCCTGCTGGATATCTATCGACTGTTCCGGTGAGATAAAGTGAGAGGATCCGTCGAGATGAGATTGAAAGGTTACCCCCTCTTCGGTGATTTTGGCAAGTTCGTTGAGGCTGAAAACTTGATACCCTCCGCTGTCGGTGAGGATAGGGTGGGGCCAGTTCATGAATTTATGCAGTCCGCCTAGAGAGCGAATTAATTCGTGTCCCGGTCGAAGATAGAGGTGATAGGTGTTACCAAGGATGATCTGTGCGCCGAAGGACTCTAGGTCTTCCGGGGTTAATGCCTTGACCGTGGCCTGGGTGCCGACAGGCATGAAGCAGGGCGTGTTGATTTTTCCTCGTGGTGTGGTCAGAACTCCAAGCCGGGCCGACGAGTGACTATGCTTTTTTAAGATTTCGAACTTAATCACTTGTCCTCGATGAACCGAGGGATGTTGAGCCTTGATTCGCCATGTTGATGGTGAGTTGGCTGAAGGGGATGGTTAGGTTGTTGTCGTTGCAGATGTGAACCAGGGCGGTTTGAATCTTTCGACGGTTCTCCTCGTGGTGGTCGGCAGATTTTCCATCTGCGTGAATGATAACCATCAGATTCAGGGAGCTCGGACCTGGATTGTCAAAACGGACCTCTAAAAAATTAAAATCAGGTGATGTCCCTTCAAAAAATTTAGAGAGAAGATTTTTTAGTCCATTTTTAATCAACGTTGGAATTTCTTCGCAAATCTGGTTTTGCACTTCATAGTCCAGACCAAATTCAATGCAATAACGAAAACCTGCGGAAATATTCAAGGGGGATTGGCTCAAGAAATCAGCTGTTGAATAATATTTCAGTGATTCTCCTTTTAAATTCAGCACAACCTGTTCGAGGGTCTGGTGTTTTACCCAGCCGTAGGAACCATCGTTGAGGATGACCCAGTCCTTGGGTTTTGTGGGAAACCAGGGTTCCCCTTCCACGATGGGACGTGAATGTTTGTCGATCAAGTCTCTCACCGGTAGCCTGACTTCTCCGCCTTCCAGACTGGTATTGATCAGTGTTGCGTTTAAGCCGATGTCTTGTACCAGCCATGGAACCCCGTTCCAGATGAGGCGTTCTCCTTCGCGAACCGTTCCCAGGTTGACGATAAGTTTTATTTCCTGAAGGAAGGTAGGAAGATATTGTCGCGAAGTCCATGCAAGGAGAATGAGTGCCATGACGACAAGGCTGATCAAAAGCCAGTCGTTGAAAAAGTAAAGGCAAGTCATTCCTGCCAAGAGACAGATAATGAGGATAAAAATATTGTAAGCGGCGCCGAATAATTTCCCGAATGCAGGATTCAACCGGGCAAACAGATTGAAGCGCAATATCCATTTTCTGAGCCGATTGAGTAACCACCACAATCCGCAGAAGATAGCAAGAGTTATCAGTAAGTTCTTACCTCTGTTCTTGAAGAAATTTTTGATCTGATTTTTTGCTGAGTCTATGAGGGATTCATCTGATGAGAGGATTTGTTCCAGGCTTTTCCTGGATTCTTTCATGTTTAATTCAGGCAATTCCGGGTCATATTTATTTTGCAACAGAGTCAGCCTTGAAAGGTAACGTTCATCTTCCGGTCTGGCAGAACTTTCTATTTCGCCTCGGCCGGCTTCCAGTTTTTTCAGGTTTTGGGATGCTTCTTTATGGAGGGCTAAGGTGTTTTCCAACTTGGCGATGCGTTTTTTCAGAGAATCCACTTTGCGCGGTTTTTCAGTCAGGTTACGTATTGCCTGGAGTAGTGGCATTGTGATTTCTTCCAGCTGCTTGGTCCATGGGGATTTTTCTTTTTTCTTCAGGGAGCTGTCTTCTAACGACAGGTTGGTCGCCATGGAGTCGAAATTCAGATTTAGTCTGTCAATTTGTGTTTGCAGATCGATTATTTTTTGAAGGTTCCCTTTGGTTTCGGATTTTTTTCTGAGAGCTTCAATTTCTTTTTCAAGAACGATAGTTTTTTTAGTGATTAAAATCAGGTGCCGCTGGAGCTTTAAACTCTCAACAGCTTCCTCTGCAAAAGAAGAGGTTGGCAGGGAGGTGGAAAGCGTGAGGATTAAAAAGAAAATGGGTATCGAGTAACTACTAGAAAAGGATGCGGCTGGTTTCCCAAAGCTCATTATAGTCTTTGTGCTGGTTGTAGTTTTGTTGCTCTGAAACCTATCTGGAGAATCATAGCTGTATCATTTACCGGGTTTTAATAACAATATTTCAAGAATGGCCTTTTGAACATGAAGCCGGTTCTCGGCCTGATCAAAAACAATCGAATGTTTCCCATCCAGGACTTCTGATGTGATTTCCATTTCCCGGTGCGCGGGAAGGCAGTGCATCACCATAGCATCCTTTTTCGCGGCATCGACCAGCTTCTGGTTTACCTGGTAGGGGAGAAGAAGCTTCTTTTTATTTTCTGTGTCTTCTTCCTTTCCCATGCTGATCCAGACATCGGTGTAAATGATATCCGCATTCTTGGCAGCTTCAAAGGGGTCCTTAATAATTTCGACGTTCCCATTTCCGCTCAGTTTGGGAGACGGACTGGGTTGGCAGCTCTCAGGACAGGCGATCACCAGATGCATCCCCATTAATGAAGCCCCCATCATCCATGAATAAGCAACATTATTCCCGTCGCCAACATAAGCTACTTTCACCCCTTCGATGCCACCGAGTTTTTCCTTGATGGTGAAAATATCTGAAAGTATCTGTACAGGATGATTGAGGTCGGTAAGCCCGTTGATCACGGGTATCGTGGCATGTTCGGCAAGAGCGATGACTTCATCGTGATCGTAAGTCCTTATTAAAATACCATTCAGGTAGCGGGAGAGGACTTGGGCTGAATCCCTAAGAGTTTCACCGCGCTTTAACTGAAGTTGGTCGCCGGTCAAAAATAGCGCGTGACCGCCAAGTTCAAACATGCCCACTTCAAACGATATGCGGGTTCGGGTGGAATGTTTGTTGAATATCATTCCCAAGGTCTTGCCTTTTAAAGGTAAATGCTCGATTCCTTTTTGATGTTTTTCCTTGAGGTCGACGGACATTTCAATCAGGTGAAGAATTTCTTCCCGGTTAAAGTCGCTGATGGTTAGTAGATCTTTATTCATTTTCAGGCTTTGTTAAAACTTGAAGGTTTGTTATTTATCAATCAGCTTAGTCAGACTGTCAGATAGGACAGGAACCAGGCTGTCGATGTCTTTTCGGGAAATATTTAGCGGCGGGATAAACCGCAATACGTTTAGCTGGATGCAGTTGATCAAAAAACCACGGTCCATGCAGTCGATGACCACGTCGCCACCTGGTTTGTTCAGTTCCAGTGCGAGAAACATTCCCATGCCACGGGCTTCTTTGACGATGGGATTGTTTTTGGCAATTTCTTTCAGGCGCTTTAAAAAATAAGTCCCGGTGGCGTTGGCTTTGTCCAAAAAGTTTTTTCCGGTCAGCACTTTCAAGGATGCCAAAGCGGCGGCACAGGCCAAGGGGTTGCCGCCAAAGGTTGCGGCATGAGTGCCAGGGGTAAAAGATTTCATGACCCGGTTGGTGGCCGCCACAGCTCCTATCGCAACGCCGCCTCCCAAAGCTTTTGCCAGCGTCATGATATCCGGTTTTATTTTGTAGAGTTCACAGGCGAACAGTTTCCCTGTGCGCCCGAAACCTGTTTGCACCTCATCAAAAATTAGAAGAATGCCATGTTCCTGGCAGAGCTTTTTCAGTCCTTTCAGGTAGGAAGAATCAGGGATGTTCACTCCGCCTTCCCCCTGCAGAGGCTCCACTAGAATGGCGCAGGTCTTTTGCGTTATTGCTTTCCGGGCCGCTGGCAGATCATTAAATGGAATATATCTGAAGCCTGGAAGAAGCGGCTTGAACCCGGTGTGAAACTTCATCTGTGCTGTTGCCGAGAGTGAACCCAGAGTGCGGCCATGAAACGAGTTGTGCATGGTGATGATTTCGGTTTGCTTGGACTGCCTCTGATCGAAAAAAAACCTGCGGGCGAGTTTGATCGCGCCTTCATTGGCTTCTGTTCCGCTATTGCAGAAAAATACTTTATCGGCAAAACTCAGGGATGTTAGTTTTTCTGCCAATTGGGATTGCGATTCGATATGATACAAGTTGGAAACGTGGATCAGTTTTTCGGCCTGCTTTTTTATGGCCGATACTACCGAAGGGTGGCAATGTCCGAGGTTGTCAACGGCAAGTCCGCTGACAAAGTCGATGTATTGTTTTCCCGACTTGTCCCAGACCTTGGAACCTTTTCCTTTGACCAGGGCAATCGGGTAACGTTTGTAAGTCCCGGCGACGTGCTTTTCCGTAAGCTGGATGATGCTCTTGTTCATTATGCTTTTTGTGAGAGTGATTGAGGGGGGACTTTAGCATAAAAATTTCCAGAAAAATATAAAAACCTTTGTGTTCAACGCCTTGTTTTTCAGGTTGATAGGTCTAAAAAAGCAAGGGTGTTCATGAAAGTTTGAAGCATATTTGAGGGCATGGCCGCCCACGGTTCTTTGAGAAAGCCAGTGAGGAATTATGCAGGTTGGGTCGGAAAAAATTGTCGCTGGAGTTTTGCGTGGATTCAGAAAGGTTTTGGGTTTTGTGTTCCCGCAGAACTGTATTTCCTGTGATGGCAAAATCCAGGAGTATTTCCTCTGTGCCAGCTGTAGGGGTGATATCGGGTTTATTCGACAGCCGTATTGTTTTCAGTGCGGGGTGCCGGCGGATATATCCTACGCTTATCCGCATGAAGAGTTTGTGTGTGGGGTTTGCCGACAAAGCCCTTATCAATTTGATCAGGCCAGAAGCATGGGACTTTATGATACAGTTTTAAGGACAACCATTCATCATTTCAAATATCGCAGGCAGATGGGAGTGCTCCTGGAGATGGACCGCCTGCTGGAAAAATACTTTGAGGAGAACCCAGGTTTTTGTCAGGATTTTACCGTTTCCCCGGTGCCGTTGCATTTCAATAGAATGAAGGAGAGAGGGTTTGACCAGGCTTTTCTTATCGCTCGGCAAGTTGCGAGAGTTCTAAAGTTACCTCTTGAAGGCAGGTTGTTGCGGCGGGTCAAGGCCACCAACCCGCAAGCGACTATGACCCGTGTAGAAAGAGATCGTAACATTAAAGAAGCCTTTGAGATCAATCGTCCCGAGCTGGTCGTGGAAAAAAATATTCTACTGGTGGATGACGTGTTTACAACCGGAGCAACGGTTAATGAGGCCTCAAAGATATTAAAGAAAAATGGGGCCGGGAAGGTTTATGTGTTCACCTTGGGAAGAGTGGTGGTGGGAAAAGGGTCTGGCTTGTGAGACCGGCGTGGCCGTCGGTGGCAACTAGCAATGATTCTGTTTGGCGAGCAAAGAGCTTCGGTGATCAATAATTCTTTAACCTCATTGCCTTCCCGCCGAGTGGGCTAGTGCGGTGTTACCAGATACCAGCAAACAATGCTGGCCACATAGCCCAGCGCGATGACGGGAGCCCACTTTAAGTGGGACATGAACGTATAATATTTTCGGTCAACGCCCATTACCGCAACCCCTGCCGCAGACCCCACGGAGAGTAGACTGCCCCCAACTCCGCAGGTCAGGGTGATCAATAGCCATTGATCAAGACCCATTTCTGGACTCATTTTTAGAACCGCGTACATGACAGGGATGTTGTCAACAATAGCGGAAAGGACACCAATGATTATGTTGGAGGTTGTTGGTCCTAGGGTTCCATATATGCTTTCACTGGCCAGTGCCAGATAGCCAATGTACTGCAATGCCCCTACGGCGGTGAGAACTCCGAAAAAGAAAAGCAGGGTGTCAAACTCTACTCCTTCCACTTTGGTGAAAATATCAAAGCGGCGGGGTTGGTTCCTTCGATCATCAGTAATGCCTATTGTCTTGAGATATTTTTTCTCTCCCCAACGTTTTAAATACCATCCTTTTACCATCAATAAGCCCAGCCCGAACATCATCCCCAAGAAAGGAGGAAGGTGGAGGAATTGATGGAAAGATACTGCAGTGGCAACAGTGAATATGCCCAGTCCAATGATGACCTTGGCTCCCGGTTTGAGTTTTACTTCTTCTTCTCCCGCTTCAGGATGCTCATCTGGAACGGCGAAATAAATGATGCTCGCAGGAACGATCCAGTTGACGAAGGAAGGCAGTAATAGATAGGAGAAATCCATGGTAGCAACTTTTCCCGAAGTCCAGACCATCAGGGTAGTGATGTCTCCGAAGGGACTCCATACTCCTCCAGCGTTGGCCGCGACCACAATATTGACGAATGCGGGAACAATGAAACGTCCGTTGCCATTACTGACTGCTAGCGCTACGGTGGACATTAATAGGGCACTAGTCAGGTTGTCTGCAATGGGTGAAAGCAGGAACGTGATTACTCCTGTCGCCCAGAATAATTTTTTAAAACCCAGGCCTTTTTTGAGTAACCAGGACCTTAACGCCTTAAAGGCATTCCTTTCATCAAGAGTGTTGATGTAGGTCATTGCTACCAGGAGAAAGAAAAACAGCTCACCGATTTCGCCGATCAACTCTTTGACGAAGTGATGCGCGTTTCCATCGCCCCCCTGCATGGCTTCGTATAGGCCAATGAGACCCCACATAAAACAACCGATCAAAATGACCGGCTTGGACTTGCGCATATGTATCTGTTCTTCGAATATTACCAGGGAATAGGCCATACAAAAACAGATGACAGAGGCATAACCGACCCAGGCATCAGTGAGACTATGCATTCTTCGGTCCTATTAAGAAAGGTGAAAAGCTGGCCGGAGCGGAATAGTTGGAATCGCTTCGGCCTCATGACGAACTCAACAATCTGATTCACCAATGATAAATCAACATTCTGAGAAAAACAAGCGCATGTCAACTCTGACACACGAGTGAAAAATGAACTCGATTTGTCAGGTCGGCATCGATGGGTTGGAATAAAATTGGGTCGTTCTGTTAGCCTTTTCTCCATTGGGTTACCAGTCAAGTATTTCAGTGCCAACAAATTATAAATTAAGGACTCCAAAAGGATGGGAGGCCCAACAATAAAGTTGACTGTGCGAGATTATGTGTTAGAATTTTATGGGATAGCTGGTTAAGTTTTACCCTCGATGATAATTATCAGTTGATTAATTTGTTGAACGGTTTGTCTGCATCCCAGTACCTTTCTGAAGGTAAAAATTTAATTGATGAAGGGATACTGAATCTTTTACCGGGGGAGAAGGACTATCCTGAAATCATCCATAAGGCGATGCATTACAGTCTTCTCGCTGGAGGGAAGAGGTTGCGTCCCGTTTTGGTTATTGCCGCGGTGGAAGCAGTAGGGGGAGACCGGAAAACGGTTCTGCCATTTGCGGTGGCCGCCGAGTTGATACATACGTATACCCTGATTCACGACGATCTCCCTGCTTTGGATAACGATGACCTGCGACGGGGGAAACCTGCAAGCCATAAAGTTTTTGGAGAAGCCGTCGCTATTTTAGCGGGCGACGCTCTGCTGACTCAGGCGTTTATCCTGATGACCCGGTCAACAGGGATGGAAGCTATTCCACCTGAATGCATTCTCAATGCCACTCATGAGGTGGCAACGGCACTCGGGTCTGCGGGTATGATTGGCGGTCAAGTGGTTGACCTCGAGTCGGAGGGTAAACCGATTGACGCAGAAACTCTGGAATATATTCACATTTATAAAACAGGATTTCTAATTCGAGCTTGTACCCGGTGTGGCGGCATACTTGGCCAAGCCACTCCCCGTCAGTTGAATTCATTGTCCCGGTTTGGGGCTCATATTGGGCTTGCCTTTCAGATTATCGATGACATTCTCGATATAACGGGTGATGAAAAACAGTTGGGTAAAGATATTGGCAGTGACCTGACTAAAGATAAGGCGACTTATCCGGCCCTTTATGGGTTGGAAAAATCGCGCCGGAAAGCCGAAAAGTTGGTCGAAGAAAGTTTGGCTTGTCTTGAGGAATTTGATGGTCGGGCAGAACCTCTCCGAGAGATTGCCCGGTTCTTTGTGCAACGAACATTTTAACTGACTGGGGTCCTTATGGATAGGTTCTTAAGCGGAGTCGATAGTCCTGAAGACTTAAAAAAACTTTCGGTCGAAGAGTTACCGTTTCTTGCCCGGGAAATTCGCGACATGCTTCTGAGAACCATTTCCGAAACCGGTGGGCATCTTTCCTCCAACCTGGGTGTTGTGGAATTAACCATGGCGATGCATTATGTCTTCGATAGCCCGAAGGATAAGTTTATCTGGGATGTGGGCCATCAGTCTTACGTCCATAAATTGCTAACAGGAAGGAAAGGCCGATTCGGTACTCTTCGCCAGCATGAAGGGCTATGCGGTTTCACCAAGCGCGAAGAAAGCGAACACGATCATTGGAACTGTGGGCATGGCGGCACTTCCATTTCCGCTGCACTGGCTTTTGCCAAAGCGCGGGATCTGAAAAAAGCAGACAATGATGTCATTGCGATCATTGGGGATGGCTCACTGACTGCGGGAATGGCTTTTGAGGGGCTCAATCATACCGGACATATTCAGAATGACATGATTGTTGTGCTCAACGATAATGAATGGTCTATCTCTGCCAATGTAGGCGGGATGTCTGTGCATCTCAGCAAGATCATGACCGGGCAAGTGATGTTGAAAATCAAACAGGAGATCGATCAGCTTTTGTTGTCTGTTCCCGGTATCGGCAAGGAAATCAGCCGATATGCACATAAGATAGACGAGGCTATAAAGGGAGTGTTTATTCCCGGACGCTTATTCGAAGACTTAGGGTTTCGTTATGTTGGGCCGATAGATGGCCATAATGTCCAAGGGTTGATCAATTCGTTTAGCAGTGTGAAAGATCTTGAAGGTCCGACTTTGATGCATGTCATCACCCGCAAGGGAAAAGGCTACGAACAGGCGGAAGAGAAAGCCGATGTCTGGCACGGTGCCAAGCCCTTCAATATCTCTACTGGCGAATTTCGTAAGAAGAAAGTCGACCCGGCTTATACCGCTGTGTTTGCAGATGCCCTGATTCGACTAGCTAAAGATGATGAAAAAGTTGTTGGCATTACTGCGGCGATGCTGGATGGGACGGGAATCAGTAAGTTTAATAAGGAGTTTCCCGACCGAACCTTTGATGTGGGCATGGCTGAACAACACGGAGTTGCATTTGCCGGGGCACTGTCGATAGAAGGTTTTCGTCCAGTTGTTGCTATTTATTCCACCTTTCTGCAAAGGGCGTATGATCAGGTTGTTCATGATATTTGTTTGATGAACTTATCGGTGACGTTTGCCATGGATCGGGCGGGAATAGTTGGGGAAGATGGCGCGACGCATCAGGGCTTGTATGATATTGCGTTTCTTCGCACTTTGCCGAATATGGTGGTGATGGCTCCGAAAGATGAAAATGAACTGCGGCATATGTTGAAAACGGCGGTTTATCATCCTGGCCCGGCGGCTCTCCGCTATCCCAGAGGCTCTGGTTTGGGCGTACCCTTGGACCCCGAGATGAAACAACTTGAGATAGGCAAGGGAGAAGTGATTCGGGATGGAACGGATATCGCCATATTTGCCTATGGGCATACGGTGGAATGGGCGAAAAAGGTTGCTGACAAGTTTGAGAAAGAAGGCGTGAGCGTTGCTGTTATCAATGCCCGGTTTGCCAAACCGGTGGATAAGGAGTTGATTGTCAAATATACCGATAAAGCGCAGTGTCTGGTCACCACGGAAGAACATTCTCTCAAAGGTGGTTTTGGATCTGCTGTTCTGGAAGCCCTGCAGGAAGAGCAGATAGCGCATATTCCGGTTAAATGTATTGGGCTCGACGACATTGTTCTGGAGCACGGCTCGCCCACTATACAGCGTAAAATTCTTAAGCTGGACCCGGATGGCATTTTTGAAACCATCATGGCTTTTTATGGGACGGTTGCCGAAATGGCGGTCTCTGGCAAAGGCAAAAAATGGATAGCCGGTAACGGCAAAAACCCTCACTCTGCCAACGGAGAAAAAGCCGCTTGTTTCAGTAATGGCAAAAAAGAAGAGACCAAGGTTAAACAACCTCTGAATGACTAGAACTTCCCACGTAAAACGCTCCACCAGCGAGACACAAATTGAGGTCAGCTTGAGTCTGGATGGAACCGGGGCCCAGGATATAAAGACCCCCGTCCCATTTTTGGATCATATGCTGTCACAATTGTCTAAGCATGGTTATTTTGACCTTGCGGTTAAAGCCCAGGGCGACACCCATATAGACTTTCACCACACGGTGGAAGATATTGGCATAGCTGTTGGGCAGGCTTTCAATGAGGCATTGGGGGATAAAAAGGGTATTCGTCGGTTTGCGGAAGCCAGTGTACCTCTTAATGAGGCTTTGGCCCAATGTGTTGTTGATATCAGCGGTCGGGCTTTCTTCGTATTCAACCTGGAACTTCCCAAGGCCAAACTTGGCGAATTCGATGTTGAGCTTGTGCCGGAGTTTTTCCAGGCCTTTGCCGCTAACAGTGATCTGACCCTGCATTTCAATTCTCCTTACTGGAATAATCTTCATCACATAACCGAGGCGTTGTTTAAATCTTTTGCCCGCGCTTTAGACTCTGCCTGTACGCTGGACCCCCGCTCTGGAACCATTCCTTCGACCAAAGGGACCCTATAGTTGATCGCTATCATTGACTACGGAATGGGCAATCTCCGTTCCGTGCAAAAAGGTTTTGAAGCGGTGGGTGCCGAGGCGATTGTTACCAGTGACTCCAGGAAAATTCTTTCAGCAAAATCTGTGGTGCTTCCCGGTGTCGGGGCTTTCAACGAATGTATGGCGAATCTGGAGAAGCTGGATCTTGTTGACACCGTGCACCAGTCTGCCAAAAGCGGTAAACCCTTCCTGGGGATATGCCTCGGGTTGCAGCTTCTGTTTAATCAGGCTGAAGAATTCGGTCATGTGGATGGGCTGGGTATCCTTCCTGGAAAAGTGGTGGGATTCAAAGATGCGAAGTCCGAATCTGGTGAGCCGTTAAAAATCCCTCATATGGGGTGGAATACGGTGCGAGTGGTTCCAGGCAACCCGTTGTTTGACTCGGTGGCTGATGAGTCCTACTTTTATTTTGTACATTCTTATTACATTGTGCCGCAGGACCCGGAGATCGTTGCCAGCACCACCTGTTATGGAACCGATTTTGCCTCAGGAGTCCATCACGAAAATATCCATGCGTTCCAGTTTCATCCCGAAAAAAGCCAGCACCTGGGGCTCACCATGCTTAAAAACTTTTCCAACCTCCACGACTAGCCGTGGGGGCAACGAGCAATGGCTTTTACCGCACCCGAGCGAGCTATGTTGGAGGTTGAATAAGCCCTTGCTATTTGCTTCCCTCGCCAGAGGGCCACTAAGCGTTGTCCAGCAAGCAAAGATATGTCTCAACCTGAAAAAGGCTTTTCCGCCTCCTCCCCTGCCAAGGGGCGTCTGGTGGCTCCTTTCCATTACTTTCGTGGCATTTTGTTATCCCTTGCCACCGCTCTGCTTTGGGGTGTATTACCAATTTTTTTGAAGATTGCCCTGCAGGATTTTCATGCTGGAACGATTTCCTGGTTCCGTTTCCTATTTGCATTTTTGATCCTGACCATCATCCTGCAATTGAAAGCGCATCAACCTCTGAACATCCTTCGCAAACCTCCGTGGATGGGAATTCTGGGAGGGGCTTGTCTTTCAGCAAATTATTATTGGGTGACGGTGGGGGTGGATTTGAGCGGACCCTCTAATATGGCGGTTCTGATACAGACCGCTTCGGTGTTTCTGGTGCTGGCCGGGGTTTTTGTTTTTCATGAACGCCTGGCTCTCAGGCAGGTTCTGGGAATGGTCATTGCGGGAAGTGGCTTGTTCCTGTTTTTTCATGACCAGCAAAGCCGTATTCAGGAACCGGGAGACTATTACTTCGCGGACTTTTTAATTGTTCTTGCCGGTTTGGTATGGGTTGGATATATGGTATCACAAAAATTTCTCAGTCGACAATATGGGGCTCAGTCTTTAAACCTGCTGGTCTATGCAGTTGCTGCATTCACGTTGATAGGTGGAGTGGAGTGGGCCAATTTTACCCAAGCAGGACCCACGGCCTGGTTGTCGCTGATATTTTGCGGGTTCAACACGTTGCTTGCTTACGGTGCTCTTGCCGAAGCTGTGAAATATATTCCCTTGGCCTTGATCAGCGTCATCATTTCCTTGAATCCACTGATAACTCTTTGGGGTATGAAGATTCTTCCTGAAATCGGTTTTGCCGAACTGCAAGCCGACCCGGTCGGGTTACTGGGATATTTTGGTGGTGTGGTCGCCGTCAGCGGAGTGATCCTGGTAGTCTACTGCCCCACTAGACGTGGGGCTAGCTAGCAAGAGCCTTATTGGCGGGTTGCCCCTTTCGGTTGAATAAGCTATGGGTATCTGTTACCAGCGGCCTGCCGCCGGTTGTTAGTTACCAGCGGAGGTTCTCCTCCGCCCGGTTAAGACTCCGGTGGGGATGGCCTCGATACGGAAATGGCGAATATCAGAAACTCCGGTTCCTTCAAGCCAGTCAATTTTTTCCTGAACTGGATGAGCTCGTCCCCCCTCGGTCAGCATGCCAATATTGAGGCTGAACAGCGTGTCACCCAGAGGGCCGGTCTGGCTTTGATTGGTGCAAAAACCGTGGATGATGATGCGGCCACCCGGTTTCACGGCTTTCACAGCTTTGGCGACCAAGGCTCGACTCATACCCGCATCGTACATATGCAGGATATTGGCCATGAGTACCAGATCGTATTGGCTGTCTCCTAAATCATCTTTATGGAAATCACCCGGTTTGGTATCAACCCGGCCCTGCAATCCATAGGATTCTATATAATTTTTTGTAACTTCCAGGACCGGTGCAATATCGAAAATGGTGGCTCTAAGATGGTTGTGCAGTTTGCACCACTCCAGCGAATAGGTTCCTGGCCCGCCTCCGACATCCAGCAGGGTTTTTGCGTCCCCAACAGGAGTTTCGCGGGCGATTAGCCAAGTGGCTTTGAGAGCCTTGTTGTGCATGGCATCGGTGAACGCCCTCATTTTATGCGGATCACTGCCTAGCATCTCCATTATACTTTTAATAAGAATGCCGGATTTTATAAAAGAGGAGAGCTGGCCCCAAACCGGATAAAGGTCGGCCGAGAGCTGAATCCATTGCTGAAGAGAATGGCTCCCGCCTGTTATGAGATATTCGTGAGCGGCTTCTGGCAGGTGATAGGTCTGGTTTTCCTTGGTAACAATTTCCAGTGAAGTGAGGGCGTTGAGCAGACGTTCGGTGGCTTCCGGGTCCAGATTCAAGGTCTTTGCGACTTGTGTTGCTGTTGTCGGTTGCTTGAGCTGGTCGAATAGTTTTAACTCATTTGCCGTCATGACCACGCATGCTGGTTGATAACCCTCCAGTATTTTCCCGATTACTTTATCCGTTTCCATTTTATCCTTAGCAATAAATTTAAGGGAATATATTAGCAAATATTCCGGTTGCTCCGAAAAATTTTAACCAAGAATTGCATAGTTGAATGCAGATTAAACCTGTTCCCCTTTGAAAGTAAAATATTTAGAAAAAGTAAGATTGCATTAATAAAAGGAAACGACCATAATTTAGCGCGTTGATGAAATTTTTGGAAAATTTCTATGATTCTTTAGAATTCTAATGCACTATAAAATTTTGATTTATTTAAGCTCTAAATGGATGATTATCTAACAACAGAAGATGCTGCTGGATACCTTGGTGTCACACCTTCAAGAATTCGCCAATTCATCCTTGAAAATCGGTTAAAATCCAAAAAACTTGGTCGGGATCATTTGATTAGAAGATCAGATTTGGAAATTTTTTCAAAGAGGGGGAAGAAAAAAAGAGGCAGGCCTAAAAAAGTTAAAAAATAGGTTGCGTATGCATTAGGAATAAGTTGCGCTCTCTTGTGAAAGAATACCAACATAAGAAAAAAAATCCATGACCGAAAAATCTTTTAATGAACCGACAAATGAAAACTCATTAATGGTAATGAATGGAGATACCCGAACTCTAATTAAAGAGATTCCAGATAATGCTATTCAATGCGCTATAACTTCACCTCCATACTGAGGGGCTCGGGACTATGGTGTAGAAAAACAAATTGGCGCGGAACCTAACCTCAATGATTACATTTCAAACCTGGTTTCTATTTTTTCTGAGATTCGGCGTATTCTCCGTCCAGACGGTACATTTTGGTTAAACATTAGAAATACCTATACTTCAGGCGGTCGTAGATGGCGGCAAGAAGATTCAAAAAACAGGGGTAGGGCAATGTCTTACAGACCGCCTACCCCTGAAGGTTTAAAGAAAAAGGATCTTATTGGGGTGGCCTGGATGGTGGCTATGGCTTGTCAGCAAGAGGGATGGTATTTGCGTAATGATATTATTTGGTGCAAGCCCAATTGCCAGCCTGAAAGCGTGAAAGACAGGTTTACGGTTGCCCATGAATATCTTTTTCTTTTTAGTAAATCAGAGCAATACTATTTTGATCAAGATGCGATTAAAGAACCCACCGTGGGGGGCGAGGGACTTAAGAATAAGAGAACGGTTTGGTCTGTTAACACAGAACCATGCCCAGAAGCTCATTTTGCGGTTTTTCCAAAGTCTCTTATTCGACCTTGTGTATTATCCGGGTCGAAAGCAGGCGATTTAATTTTTGACCCTTTTTATGGAACCGAAACAGTTGGAGTTGTTGCTAAGGAACTCAATCGCCGCTGTGTGGGGATTGAGTTAAATGAAAAATATATAAAAATTGCTAAGAAAAAAACTTCTGTAGTGCAGGCAAATCTTTATCCAAAAGGAATAAAGAATTCCCATGTTGCGTGAACCGTACAGTATGTTTTTAATAGGTTTTTAACTTGAAGTTTTCTTTCGCTGTCGGCATCAAAATATAATTGGTAAATATCCTCGCCTTTTTTGTTCCTAACATAACAATAACCAGGTTTAGGGAATTGCTTACTTTCCCTTTTCATTTCAAGTTCCCCGTTTTTTGCAGATACTATTAAATTTTTTGGAATTTCAACCAGTTCATAGTGCCAATTAGGGCTCCGTTCTAAGGTTCGTAAAGTTAAAATGCGGTCGTAACTTTTCAAATGTTTCAGAAATAATTTTCTAAGGCCTATCAAATCTTTAGGATTATCACCCCATTGGCCTTTGCCCAACTCCATAAACTTGCTTATCTATATCTTGTTCTCTCAAATATTTTTATCTGCCTGGGTTTTTAACGAAACAGGACAATTATTTACAGAAATATCATGGCCTCTGTTTCCCTTTGGAGCCAAAGCAGCCTGATAGCCACTAATTTTCAACACGTTCTCAAGGACATATTCAAATTTATCTTTGGAAAATGGTTCCATTGAAAAACTATGGTGAATTCTTAAAGCATCGCCAAAGTTTTCAAGGATGGTTTCATTAAAAAGATCGGATTCGAAATTTTTAAAGTTATGAGGATTTTTGAAAACCCGAATAACTTTATCTAACCAGTAGAGTTGACCCTCCGTTAAAACAGGTATGGCATTGATAAGTTTTTCTGTTATCTTTTGTTTTTCTTTTTTCATGGCATGGTCGATTTCGCGGTCGGCCTCGCGTTTCTGTGAGAAAGATGCGTTGGTAGTATTTAAATTATGGCTAAAAACTCCAACCTTCCTTTTCCATGAAGCCTTCTAAGTCTAAGCAGGCTATTTTAAAGTGCTTGCAAATATTGGGAATTTTAGCAGAATTAGGTTTAGCTTTTTCCAGCGTTACAACATGGGCGTTTTCGGCTCTGGCCTCGGCTATTACAAAGGGGTCTGCATTTCGACCGCCTCTGAGGATTTTTTGCTGTTCAATATTTTCTCGAAAAAGAGGAATGGTGTAAATATTGGTAATAAACTCTTCCTCTTCAGCATTTGGGGTTTTAAAAATATCTTCATGCTTCTTAGCCCATTTTAATAAATCGTCATCTATCTCTTCGATTTCTCTGAAATTTTCTCTTGCTGATATTAATTGCCCATTATCGACTAGGGAATCAAATTTTTTCCATAAAGATAGGAATCGTTCGGGATAGTAATTCCTGAATAAAGAGATAAGAGGGCTAGTGTCAAAAACGTAGATCACGCTCCTCTCCTTAGGAAAGTGTCCTCAAATTTTGTAAGGTTTTTGGGTTTGATATTTAAGTACCCAGAAACCTGTTCTATGTTTATTTGGTGACGATGATACTTGTTAATGCTAATTGGATATAGTTGTCACCAAGATAACTTATTTGTGTGTAATAATAATTACCTCCATTCTCTTTGTCCGTTTTCGAGATCGCCCACTCCTTTGTTTTTTTATTGTAATACGCTTGATCGATCAAGCTACTGTCTAAGAGCTTTCTCAGTATCACCTCTCGGCTAACGCAATATTTTTGGGAAAGTTTAGTAATGTTTTCTTTGCTTAAGCTCAAGCCGGAGACTGACCTTTGAAAATTATCTTCGGGGACTAGAAAAGCACCGCTAAACTTATTGCAGAAAACTTCTATTTTTTTTGATCGCTTTTTAGGTTTCTGATGTAACTGTCTTTGTCTGTATCAATTCCGCTTGTCCCGAATAAAAGATGCCCAAGCTCATGAAACATGGTGAAAATTTGCCTAGTTCTAGATGTGCTATTGTTGATGTATATAATAGGAAAGTTTTTATCGTAAAGGCAAAATCCAGAAAAGTTTTCTGCTTTGAATGCATCCTTGAAGACATAAATGCCATGGTTTGTTAATATTTTTCTCCAAGATTCTAGAGCTTTGCCTGATTTGCTCCAAGAAGCTTGTTGCTCTAAGGGGATATTTAAATAAGACCTTACTTCTTGAGCAATCTTAGAAACAGGAGTGCCAATAGAAAATTTCAAATCGTTTGTGATTTGTTTCTTAAAGGGGTTTGTTCCATCATTTAACTCGTTCAGGTTTATTTGCATCGCTTTGGCTTGACGCAAAAGAAACCGAATTTTGGGTGACATTTTATGGAATTCTTGTTCTGGAAATGTCCTGAATGACTTCTCTATTGGTTCGATCTTAGGCGGTTCAGGAAAGAAAAATACAGCTACCGGGCATTTGTAGGTGTTGGATAGTTTTTCAAGTTGTTCGTATGTTGGATAGGAATCCTCATTTTCCCACGCATCAATTTTTGAAAATTTTTTGAAATTTCTTCAATGGTATAACCAGACCTTTTTCTGGCCCATTTGAGTATATTTGGATTTATAGGTATTTGTTCACTCATTAGACTGTTCTAATTAAGGTCTAAGTAATTTCTTAGAAAGATTATAATGGGTATTGTAATAGATAAAGAATAATTAAAGCCTATTTATACAGCTAATTGCGGTTTCTGGATTTCATAGCCCGGTCGATTTCGCGCTCAGACTCACGTTTCTTAAGCGCAGCGCGTTTGTCGTAGAGTTTTTTCGCTCTGGCAATGCCGAGGTCGACTTTTGCCACCCCGTTCTTGAAATAAACTTTTAAGGGAATCAGAGTGTAGCCCTTTTCCTGGGTTTTCCCGATGAGTTTGCTGATTTCTTTTTTATGTAAAAGCAGCTTGCGTTTTCGCATGGGGTGATGGTTAAACTGCGTGGCTGGGGTGTAGGCATCAATATGGAAATGGTTGAGCCATGCCTCCTCGCCATCGATAGTGGCGTAGCTGTCGACCAGGTTGGCTTTTCCATTTCTCAAGGATTTGACTTCCGTGCCTTTCAGCACCAGTCCGGCCTCCATGGTGTCTTCGAAGGAATATTCGTGCCGCGCCTTTTTATTCTGGCAGACAATTTTGATGTCACTCACGTTTAATAACCGGATATAGGAGGCAGACGGGTTCTTTTTTAACAGCCTATCTATGGATAATCTAGTTGGCTCTCAGGGTCACGGGTTGTCCGATCCTGGCTTTCAGTTTTTTTTGGCACTGTGTCTTCACGGTAGAAAATTTCCAGATGGTTCCAGCTATTGATGATGGCTCCAGGCTGACCGGATTTCATCTGGTAATAACCGCTTACCAGTCCATTGATTCGATGTTTTCCTATCTGTACCTTTATGGTATCTGAAAAAATAAAGGTTTCGTGGATTAATTCTGCAGAAATATTAGTGGTGAGGTTGCCGAAGTGGTCGATATGAATGAGTTCCCCGTGCAGGGTCGCTCCTTTCATCTGGGGTTGGGAAAAGTCATGGAGGACGGGTTTCAACACCCTCGGCCCCATTTTGGAATGTTGAACGCCGCTAGCAATCCACCCTGCGCAGGGAGCGAACACATCGCGCCCGTGAAAGGTGTTGGAGACGTTTTTAAGAAAATATTTTTTATTGGTGATCTCGTAAACCCGGCTATCGCTGTGAAGGGCAGGGGTAAGCACCCCGTTATCGGGTCCGATAAAGGTCTGGAATTTAGACTGCACTACCATGGCCCTTCGGATTACCGGGCCAAGGCCTCCTGCTTTTTTTGGGGGAGCTTTGCCGATGCTTCTTTCTCCACCCTCGACACCGGGATCAACCACTACCACATGAATAGTTTTTCTGGGAAACCAGGGATAGGTAGCGTTGAGGATCAATGCGGCCTGGGTGATGTTTTGTGGTTCGATATTGTGGGTGATGTCAACGATTTGGGCATCTGGCACAATATTGAGAATGACTCCTTTCATGATGCCCACAAAAGGATCATTAAGGCCGAAGTCTGTAGTGAGGGCGATTATTGGACGCACTCTGTGACCTGATGTTCGGAAACCTTATGCAAGGTGACGGGAACCAGGCTGTTTTTCAATGAGTCAGAACCTTCCAGAATAACAGGAATGTAGTTGCCGGTATGGCCTTTGAGCCATCCTGATTTTGTGTCCCGTTGGTTTTCAAGCAGGACCGTTTCCTGTTGCCCTAAAAATTTTTCGCGATATTTCAAAGCCTTTTGACTGGCCAATTGGATCAGGTTTTGGTTTCTTTGTTTCTTTATATTTCCGGGAACATCGTCTTTGAGCTGATGCGCCTCGGTACCTCGGCGCGGTGAGTAGGAAAACACATGGAGATAGGAGAAAGGCAATTGTTCTATCAGTTGACGGGTGTTTTCAAACTCTTCTTCGGTTTCTCCCGGAAAGCCGACGATAACATCCGCCCCCAGTCCCAGCCCAGGAATAGCGGTGGCCGCGCGTTGAACGACTTCAAGATATTGATGGCGGGTATAATTTCTACGCATGGATTTCAAGATTGTCTCATCACCGCTTTGCAAAGGAATATGCAAGTGTGAACAGAGCTTTCCGGTTTCTGTAATGAGCTGTATGAGGTCGCTGTCGATTTCCATGGGATTGATCGAACTTAACCGAACTCGAAAATCTCCTGAAAGCTTAACGATATCGCGAACCAGGGAGGAAAAGGTTTCGTTTCGATCCATGCCCCAAGTGCCAAGGTTAATGCCGGTAAGAGTGATTTCCTTAAACCCGGAGGCGACAGCCTGTTGCACATTATAGATAATATTTTCCCGCGCATTGCTAACCGATTTGCCTCGTGCTTTAACAACGGTGCAGAATGAGCATCTCTCATCACAGCCGGTTTGGACTTTGATGAAAGCTTTGGTCATGCCCTGAAAGTTTCGTACAGGGATGGTTCTGAATATCCGTTTTTTATGGATATCGGACATGATGATTTCGGAGTCTGCGCTTTTTTCCCATGGTAGGCCGGGATTTAGTAGCTTCTTTTTTAAAATGTTAGCGATTTCTAGCTTGTTGGCATTGCCCAGAACGATGTCGAGGCCGTGTATTTTGGAAGCTTCTTCCGAATTCAACTGCGCGTAGCATCCTGTGAACACGACCAGAGCTTCAGGATTGATCGCCAGAGATTTTTTAACCGCAAGACGGGAACTGTAATCACTCCGTTGTGTCACTGTACAAGTATTGATGACGTAGGCATCGGCCTTTTCTTTACCATTGACGATAGAGAAACCTTCCTGCTCAAGCAGGGTCTGCATTTCTGCGGTATCGTGCTGGTTGGTTCTGCATCCCAATGTAACGCAGGCAATTTTCATAGAGTAAAAGCGTGTTAATTTTTTTAGATAATTTTCACTCCATCTTAGACCATGCATTGGAGAGGAAGCAACTTGTAATTACAGGGTTTTCAAAAGTCTGCAAGGACATGCTTGACCGCATGGAGTGAGTCTGCTACCATCACCGTATTCAAGTCATTCAAGGCCTTGGGAGGATGTCAGGGTTTTCAGACTTAGGGTCTTTTAGCGGGTCCTCCTGCTATGAAAGACTGCTGGCTGGAGTTGTTCTAAAGGAAACTAACGGCAACCAGACTAAGGCTGCGAATATTTTGGGAACCAACCACAACATGTTAAGGAAAAGAATCGCCGAATATAAAATTAAATGCAACAACAGTACCTAGCAGTCATCATTTTAGCGGCGGGTAAAGGCACCCGCATGCGGTCTCCTCTTGCCAAAGTTCTTCTTCCCGTTGCCGGTCATCCTCTTCTTCACTATGTACTTGATCTTTCTTCTCGATTGAATCCCGTTCGGACAATAGTAGTGGTGGGGCATCAGGCTGATCAGGTGCAAGAAGCCTTTGCTGACCGGGAGGTTGAGTTCGTGGTCCAAGAAGAACAGTTGGGTACGGGCCATGCCGCGCAACAAGCCAAGGCGAAACTGGAGAACTTTGACGGGTTGGTTTTAGTGCTCTGCGGGGATATGCCTTTGATCCGGCCTGATACCCTGTTGCAAATGATTCAAGGGCATAGAAGGAGAGAAGCCAAATGCACGGTGCTGACCCTTAAAAGTAGCGGGTGCCATGATTTTGGCCGGATCATTCGTGATGGAAAAGGTTGCATATTAAGAATTGTGGAATTCAAGGATGCTTCGGAAATTGAGAAAAAAATTGACGAATTCAATTCCGGAGTATATTGTTTTGACAATAGTTTGTTTTTCAAGGCCTTAGAGCAAGTTGGCCTCGATAATATTCAGAAAGAATACTATTTGACCGATACGATAGAGTATCTGGTGCGAAAGGGGCATCCTGTTCAGGTGACTCAGACCCAGGATGCGAACGAGATACTGGGAATTAATTCTCCAGATGATTTGAGCCGGGCGGAACGACTGCTGGTCGATCATCATCAGCCTTCTTAACTAACTTTATCCTTCCCAATAGGGTTTTTTCAAATGAAAGCCATAATCCTTGCTGCGGGTGAAGGCACCCGTCTCAGCCCATTTTCAGAAACCCGGCCTATCTCCATGATCGGAGTTGCGGGGCGCACTCTGTTGGATAATACCATCGGTTTGCTTGAAAGCGCAGGAATCAACGACATCTTTGTGGTGGCTGGGCATAAGAAAGAAAAGTTGATCGAACGGATTCAGCGGCGGGACCACAACGGATTGAATCTGCATCACTTAGAGCAAAAACGCAAACTGGGAATTGGTCATGCGGTGGTGCAGGTCAAAAATAAAATACTTCCGGGTGAATATTTCCTGCTTGCGTATGGGGATATCCTGACGGCGAATAATATCTTCAGCAAAGTTCAGCAATCCTTTCATTCATTCAAATGCTCGGTGGCCTCCATATGCCTGCCGCCTTCCAATCAGATGTTCGGAAACGTTTTCCTGAACGCGCGTATGGAGATCACAAAAATCATAGAGAAACCTAAAGGCAATAAGCTAGGCAATTATGTCATGGCTGGAGTGTTTATATTGCCAGCCTCTTTTTTTCAGTTGCTGGAGTCCTCGGGGAATTCCATGGAGAAGGCGTTGAAGAAAGTGGTGGCGGGAGAAGGATTACGTGCCTCCATGTGGGAAGATGAATGGCTGGATGTGGTTTATCCCTGGGAAATTTTGACGGCGAACAAGATAATCATGGATTCGTGGCAGGAGACTTCTGTGGCCAAAGACGCAACACTGGAAGCCAATGTGACTCTGCAGGGAGTTGTCCGGGTCGAGGCGGGAGCGGTCATCAAATCTGGTGCCGTGCTGGAAGGGCCTTGTTGTATTGGAGAGGGAAGCTATGTCGGTAATAACTCTCTTGTCAGAAGCTACACCTCTGTTGGAAAAAATTGTTCGGCAGGGAGCGGTGTGGAATTAAAAAACTGCGTGGTGATGGAAAATTCACAGATAGGTCGGCTTTCTTTTGTCGGAGACAGTGTGCTGGGTGAAAATGTGGATATGGGGGCAGGGTGCATGACCGTGAACCGGGACGTAGACTGGAAACCGATTTTTGTGAAAAATGGCAAGCGGTCTATATCGACGGGAGTGAAAAAACTGGGTGCTTTTCTTGGTGACGGAGTTGTTGTTGGGGCCGGAAATACCCTGCAACCCGGAACGATTGTTGCCCCCGGGAAAACCATTCCCGCATGCTATTCCGTAAAACATAAATAACAGGTCCAAAATAAGTATGTGTGGAATTAGTGGTGCTGTCGGATTAAAAAATATATCCGAAATTCTTTTTGAAGGGATCAGGAACCTGGAATACAGGGGTTATGACTCTTGCGGCGTTGCGTTAATGAACAAAACACGTCTCATCATTAAAAAAGACATTGGAGGTGTGGAAGAGTTTTATCGCAAACATAATGTTCTTGATCAGAAAAGCAAGATAGGCATTGCCCATACCCGCTGGGCCACACATGGAAAAGTAACACAGAATAACACTCACCCGTTCACCTCCCGCGATGGTAATTTTGCGGTGGTTCACAATGGAATCGTTTCCAATTACCGCCCTTTGAGAGACCAGCTAAAAAAAGAAGGCTTCAAGTTTTCTTCTGAAACTGATACTGAAATTCTCGCCCACCTTTTAGAGAAGTTTTACAAGCACAGTCGTAACGTGGAAAAATCTTTTTTGAAGATGCTGGGCCTCATTGAGGGAACCTATGCGATAGCATTTATTTCCTCCTACCTTCCTGGTCAGATTTTTTGCGCGAAAAAGGAATCACCATTGATGCTGGGTATCGGTGATGAGGTTAACTTTATTGGTTCCGATTTCAATGCTTTTATCGACCATACCAAAAACGCTGTGATTCTGGATGATGGGGAATATGCCATTCTATCACGGGATACTTATGTCGTGAAAAACCTTTTGAGTAGGGACGAAATCACCAAACCCATTACTAAAATTGAATGGGACAGTGAGACTTCCAAAAAAGGGGGCTACCCTCATTATATGCTCAAGGAAATTTATGAGCAGCCTCAAACCATTTCCAATGCGTTGGATCTGGAAGCCTCAGGACTGGATGAGGTTGTTGATTTATTTGCGAAATCCAAGAACTCTTATTTGTTGGGTGTGGGGACTACTTTTTACGTTGCTAAATATGCCAAATATATTTTTTCGCAGTTAGCGCAGGAGTTTTTTCCTTCCATAAGTTCCGATGAGTTCATGGCATTGGCCAATGTGAACAAGCAGTCTCTGGTGTTTTCCGCTTCGCAATCCGGTGAAACCTTTGACACCTTGTCGGCCTTGAAGTATGCCAAATCCAAGGGAGCCCGGACAGCGGCGGTTGTCAACGTCATGGGTTCCTCCATTGCCAGGCTGGTCGACAAAGTAGTTCTCCAAGGATCGGGACCGGAAATTTGCGTGATCAGTACCAAGGCCGCATTATCGCAAATGGTGATACTTACGGTGATGGCTATGAAGCTCGCCTTAAAAAAGAAAGTGATAACCCGAAAAACCTATAACCGGCATCTGCAGGCTTTGCAGGAGCTCCCTGAAATTATTCAGGGAATTTTGAACGAGCGATCCGGTTTTATTCATCGCCTTGCCCATAAATATTCAGGGAGACGCAACTGGCTCTATTTAGGGCGGGGAGTTTATTATCCTGTCGCCTTGGAAGCAGCTTTAAAAATGAAGGAGGTTGCCTACGTCCATGCAGAAGGAATGCCCGGCGGATTTTTAAAGCACGGAACGCTGGCTATGATTGATAACGATGTGTTTTCAATTGTGTTCGTTCCGCCTTCTGAAGATAAAGCACTCTTTGAGTCCACGATGCATTGCATAGAGGAAATTCGCGCCCGGTCAGGTTTTGTTCTGGGGGTTCATTTCGGCGAACAGGGGAAAAACCAGGACTTATACAGTGAAGAATTGATCCTTCCCAAAGCACCTCTTTTGACCGCCCCCCTTATTCAGTTGGTTATTGGCCAGTTGTTTGCATATTTTACCGCCACATCCCTGAAGCGTAATATCGACAAACCTCGTTCTCTTGCCAAATCCGTTACCGTTGCCTGAATAAAACTCCAATATTTTATTACCAGCTTTCAAGGCGGTCTGTTACATTGGGCCCTCCTTGTTTTCCCGCATTGAAGAGGTTGATTTATGTCTGAAAAAAACGTAGTGGCTTTGACGATAGCCGGGTCGGATTCCGGGGGGGGGGCTGGTATTCAAGCCGATCTTAAAACATTTTCCGCTCTTGGAGTATTTGGTAAAACAGTGATCACCTCCATCACTTCCCAGAATACCCTGGGGGTCCAGGCTGTGAATGATTTGCCAGTTAGTGTTGTGGAAAGCCAGCTTAAATCCATTTTTGAGGATGATAAATGCCAGGCCGTAAAAACAGGCATGCTGGGCAATGAGCAGATTGTCGATCGGGTTGCCTCCCTGCTAAAGTGTTATCGGGTTAAAAACCTGGTTGTCGATCCCGTCATTTTTTCTTCTTCAGGGAAAAAACTGCTCACCCCATCCGGGGTGGAGGTGATAAAGAGTCGCTTGTTCCCACTGGCGCGTCTTGTGACCCCTAATATCAGGGAAGCTGAAATATTATCTGGAATAAAAATTTGCCGATCTGCGGACAGGAAGCGGGCGGCACGCAAAATCCTTAAATCTGGAGCGCGGGCGGTGGTGCTCACGGGCGGGCACTTGAAAGGAAAACCGGAGGACCTGTTTCTGGATGACAATGGTATGGAGATTTTAAGTTCAGAGCGATTGTCGGAATCGGATCTCCATGGAACAGGCTGTGTTTTTTCATCGGCAATTACCGCTGGACTGGCTTTGGGCAGACAAGCCTTACCGGCAGTAGTAGAAGCCAAGAATTTTATTGGACGTGCCATTCTCGGAGAAGTGATTTCTGGAAACGGCAAGGCGAGTGTGGAGCCGCTATCCTCGTTGTACAGGGAAAATGAAAAAGCCCAGGCTTTAGAAGGAATAAATCGGGCCATCCGGGTATTCCGAGAGGAAAGAATTGGGTCATTGGTTCCTGAGGTTCAAACTAATATTGGGTTGGCGCTAAAAAATGCCAAAAATCATAAGGATGTTCTCGCCATACCAGGGCGCATTATCAAAAATGGGGAAGATATTTTCACCGTTGCGGAACCTGAGTTTGGCGGTTCCCGGCATGTCGCCAATATTGTTTTGACGGTCATGCGTTTTGATCCAGAAAAACGTGCTGTCATGAATATCAAATATACGGACGCACTGTTAAAAATATGTCAGCGCCTCCGATTTAAGATTGCTTCGTTTGACAGGGTGAAGGAACCTGAGAATATAAGGGTTCGGGAAGGGTCTTCACTGGAATGGGGCACCCAGAAAGCGCTTATGGATTTCGGCTCGGTGTCGGTGCCGGATATCATTTATGATCTGGGGGGGATAAGAAAGGAAGAGATGATTCGGGTTATTGCTGAGGACATCGAATCATTGACGAACAAAATTCTAAAAATTCACCGACTGTATAAAAAATCGGTCTAAACCAAAAATTAAATCAAGACTTTGCCAATTCATCGGGCTATAAAAATCACATCAAGGTTTTGTCGATCATGATTTCTGCACGGGCTTTCAGGTTTTCCACCCACTCCTGAAACATTTGGCGACTTTTTTCCTGTTTGATGCGTTGGATTATTTTTTTGGTTTGTTCTTTGTCGGGTTCTCCGGCAGCTTTTTTATCCACCCGTTTGAACAGGTAAAAACGGTTTCTCACTTTCGCGGAGGAAGTATCTCCCACCTCCATTGCCAAAGTTTTTCCCTTGATTTCTTTGATATTGCCAATCCCGGGAATGGAGTCTGCCATGCTGAAGAACGGCGTGTGCCGGACGCTCAAATCCAGCCCTTTGATGACCTTTCCCAGGTCCTTTTCCTGTGCCAGCTTTTGTTCCAGTTCCTTGAATCTGGAGGAGGTCTGTTCTTTATTGATGCGTTCGATTAAAGCTTGTTCAACAGGTTTTCTGACTTCCTCTAACTCCGGGATATAGGCTTCTTTGTTGCCGACGAGTTTTAAAACGAAAGAAGCTTCTTGGCTGTGCACAGGTTGGCTGACCCTGTTTTCCCTCAAGGTGAAAGCTGTGTTGTAGAATTGGGGGTTGTCGCCTATTTCCTGAAGATCATGATTTTCTCTAGAGAAAAAATCCGTGGTGGTTGTCTGAGCTTGATTCTTTTCAGCGGCTGATTTCAGGTTGCCGTCCTTTTCCGCTTCCCGATGAATATGTTTTGCTGTTCTTCTAGCCCTTTGCCGGGCCTTGATATTCTTCAGAGATTGAATGACTTCTTCGCGGACCTCCTTCAGCAGTTTGAACCGTTCCTCCTCCAAGCCTTCCAGTTTGATAATGTGGTAGCCAAAAGGGGTTAGAACAGGTTCACTGATTTCATCAATCTTCAACTTTTCCAAAGCGGACTCAAAAGCGGAGACCATGGTTCCCTTTGGAAACTCTCCTAGGCTTCCTTCCTGTGATCCTGAGCCAGGATCATCGGAATGTTTTTTTGCAACTTCTCCGAAGTCGGCACCGGCTTTAACTTTTTCCAGAAGTTCAGTGGCACGGGCTTTCGCTTTATCTTCTGCCTGCCTCTGTTTTTCTTCAGGGGAAGCATCTCCCTCAATTTCCGATGATTTTATATGGACAAGTATATGGCTGGCTCGGTACATTTTCTTAACGTGAAAATCAGCAATCCTGGTTTGGTAATAGTCTTCGATGTCCTCATCCCGAGGTTTGATTTCCGTAAGATAAGTCTGGGGCTCAATTTTTACATATTCAACCTTGATTTGCGGTGGTACCTCAAATTGTTCTTTGTTGGATTGAAAAAAATCGTTGAGCTCCTGATCGGTAAAAGTTTTTTCGACCTGAAAGTGATCGTCGTTAAACCGCACGTAGTCCAGCTTGGCTTTTTCTTCTTCGTTTATGAAGGCTTCACGAATTTCACTTTGTGAAACTTTGGAGCTGGTTCCGAACAAGCTCTCCAGCTTGTTTAAAAGCAGGTTCTCGCGCTGGTTGTCTTCAAACTCGCCGGGAGTGATCCGTTGAAACTGAAGATAATTTCGATAAGATTTTTCGCTGAAATTTTTATCACTTTGAAATACCTGCAAGTCCTGAATATGGGAAATGAGTTCTGCATTGCTGACTCTCAAGTTTTGTTTCTCGGCTTCTTGCAGTAGTAATTTTTTCTGGACTAAAGCCTCCAGAGCCTGGGTTTTCAGATCGAGCTTCTTGATCATCTCGTCAGAAAACTGGTTCTTAAATTGTTGTCGGTAAAAATCCACAAGGTTATTAAAAGTGCGGTCATATTCGCCTTGGTAAATATTTTCTCCTTCAACGGTTGCTATGACCCCGCCCCCGGAGGAAGCACCCCCCATTCCCCATGAATAGAAGATAGTTCCTATAAAAGCCAGAATAATCATCCATAGAATGGATTTAATCAGCCATGAATCAGCATGTTCTCGAATCGTGCTCAGCATAGATGTTACTCTCGGTTCTCGGTTGTTAAGGAAGGGACCCATACTATAAAACACGCAAGAGAATCGCAAGCCATTATTAATGAGTGGGTAACGAGGTTTGATGAGGAGCGCTGATTATCTGTTGCCGCATTTGGTCCAAACGGTAGTGGTATGGCGAGCGCGCGTCGGTATTTGCCTTGCATTTTATATCGCTCCTTGCTATAAAGAAACCTGTGAAAAAACAAGAAGTTACGTAAACTCACAAAACCCGCAAGAAGGGATATTAGTGTTTAATTTTTTCTGGGATTTATTCTCCAACGATTTGGCGATTGACTTGGGAACGGCGAATACCTTGGTGCACGTGAAGAGTCAGGGAATTGTATTGCGCGAACCCTCGGTTGTGGCCATAAACAGTAATACCAAAGAGGTGCAAGCGGTCGGGGAAGAGGCCAAGCAAATGCTGGGTCGTGTTCCTGGTAGCATCATTGCCATTCGCCCGATGAAGGATGGGGTGATCGCCCATTTTGAAGTTACGGAGAAGATGATCAGCAATTTTATCCGCAAGGTCCATAATAACCGCAAAACATTGGTGCGCCCTCGGGTTGTCATAGCTGTTCCCTCCGGAATTACTCAGGTAGAAAAACGAGCTGTGAGGGATTCTGCGGAATCGGCAGGTGCGCGTGAAGTGTTCCTGATAGAAGAGCCGATGGCAGCGGCTATCGGAGTAGACCTCCCGGTGCAGGAGCCTACAGGTAACGTGATTATTGACATTGGTGGTGGGACTACAGAAGTGGCGATCATTTCTATGTCCGGTATTGTCTATAGTAAGTCGGTTCGTATTGCCGGGGATGAAATGGATGAGGCCATTGTTAACTATGTCAAAAAGAAATATAACCTTCTGATCGGTGAACGGACTGCCGAAAAAGTGAAAATTCAAATTGGATCCGCTTATCCCTTGGAAAAAAGAATAACCATGGAAGTCAAGGGCAGAGATCTTGTTGCGGGTATACCCAAAACCCTGATTATCTCGGACGAGGAAGTCCGGGAAGCACTAACCGAAACCTTTGGTACAATTGTCGAAGCAGTAAAGATTGCTCTGGAACGCACACCTCCCGAACTTGCGGCGGATATCGTCGATAAGGGAGTGGTGGTGGCCGGTGGTGGTTCGCTGATTAAAGGACTGGATACTCTTTTTAAGGAAGCAACAGACCTGCCGATAACCCTTGCTGCCGATCCTCTTTCCGCAGTTGCTTTGGGTGCGGGAAAGGCGCTGAGCGATCCTAAACTGCTGAGAAAGATTGCCCTTTAGCGGTGCCCAGAAAAGGAAATAGAAGCAAAAAAAATATTGTTCTTGTTTCTGCTATTCTTCTGTCTTCTCTGGCGTTGATGACTTTGAACATCAAGCAGGAAAAGGGTGCCGGTTTTATCGATTCCGTAGCGGGCCTCATTCTTTCCCCATTCCAGAGCTTTTTTACCCAAACCATTCAGTTTGTCTCCGATGGTAGCAGTCATTATTTTCTCCTTGTCGATGTGGCGAGGGAAAATGACCAGCTCAAGCTGGAAATTCGGCGCCTCCTAAGCGAAAAAAACCAACTCATTGAACGCCTCGCCAGCCAAAAGCGTCTTGCAAGACTCATGGCTTATGAAGACGATTGGGATAAGAAAGTTGTGGTGGCTTCAGTCATTGGCAGGGATGCCACCCAGTGGTCAAAGGTGGTGGTTATTAACAAGGGAACGAAAAACGGGGTGAGGAATCACTTGGCCGTTGTTACCGATGCCGGAGTGATCGGGCAGGTGATTCATGCTGGTGTCAACACCTCGAAGGTGCTTTTGATTATTGACGGTCGTAGTGCGGTGGATGCCTTGTTTCAGGATAACCGAGTACCGGGAGTCGTTGTTGGAATGGGGGAAGATGAGTGTCAATTAAAATTTGTTCCGAACACTGCAGATGTAAAAGTGGGAGACACGATGCTTTCTTCGGGGCTGGGTGGAATTTTCCCAAAAGGCTTGGTTATTGGAAAAGTCTCCCAAGTATCCAGAAAGAAACAAGGATTGTTTCAGGAGATTACCTTGACTCCTAGCTCAGATTTATCGCGCCTGGAAGAGGTGCTTGTCCTTTTGCCTTAGGTTTTTATGTATTATTTTTCGCAGGTGCTGATCGCTGTTTTTTTGTTTTCTGTCCAGACGACCTGGTTGGAATTTTTCTCCTTTGGCGGCGTTACCCCGGACCTGATTCTGGTGTGGGTGGTCTATTGTGGAGCTCGATATTCCCGGTCGAGCGGGATTGGAGCCGGGATTGCTTTGGGGCTTGCCCAAGACAGTCTTTCAGGGGGACTGTTGGGAGTGAACACGCTCTCGAAAAGTCTGATCGCTTGTTTTTTTTCCACACTTAAGGATAAGTTTTATGTTGAAGGCATGATACCGGTAGGGATATTTCTTATTGTCTCTTCGATTTTTGATGGTCTGGTGTTTTATTTCTCCATGGGAACCATTCTGAAGGGAGAGGTTGCTTCCAGCTTTTTGTATCAGTCGTTACCCATTTACAGTATTTATAATGCGTTAATAGGCCCCTTTATATTTTTGGCATTGGATAAAATTGATAGTTGGTTGCAACCGAAAATGTCCAACCCTCATATGGGAATGAGAAGATGAGCCTGTTTCGTCATGGCACCGAAACCAATGATGTAATTAAAAAGAAGATATATGTCTTCGCCATCTTTGTCGTGGTTTCATTTCTGTGTTTGTGGATGCGTGTTTGGTATTTGCAGGTTTTAAAATGGCAATACCTGACGGGGCTTTCAGAGAGCAACCGGGTTCGAATGGTGACCCTGCCCGCAAACCGAGGAATGATTAAAGATCGGAATGGTGAGACTTTAGTCAGCATTCGCCCTGTTTTCAATCTGTACTTAACTCCTGAAGATGCCGGGGATGTGGGTCCCTCTCTGGACAAAATGTCCCCCAAAATCTCCTTTGACCGGGAAAAGTTGAAAAAGTCAATGGCTCGGAGCAAATCCTTCAAGGAAGTTTTAATAAAGGGAGATATTTCTCGAGAAGAAGTGGCTTTTGTAGAAGAGAACAATATGAGCCTTCCTGGAATACACATCAGGGCTGAACCTTTAAGGAATTACGTGTTCAATAACCTAGCATCCCACACGCTGGGCTATCTGGGAGAGATTTCCAAATCAAGCTTGGAAGGCTTTAAAGGCCTCAAGTATAAGCAGGGGGATTTTGTCGGGAAAAACGGCCTGGAAAATATATATGAGTCTATTTTGCGAGGCGAAAAGGGCTACAAAGAAGTTGAGGTGGATGTTTCTGGCAGGGAGTTGAAATCATTACGCAAACTACCTCCGAAAAGTGGGAACAATCTGATTCTTACCTTGGATGTAAAGATACAACGGGAATTGGAAAGATTAATGGTTGGAACTGTGGATCAGGATATGAATGGTTCCGTGGTCGTGATGAGGGCGCAGACGGGTGAGATCATTGCGATGATCAGTAGTCCATCCTTCGATCCCAATAAGTTTGCGGCGGGAATCAGTCCTCAAAACTGGAATGCGTTGGTGACTGACGAGTGGCACCCGTTACAGAATAGGTCTATTCATGGCCAATATCCGCCTGGCTCTACTTACAAAATTGTAGCAGCGCTTGCGGGCCTTGAAGAGGGCGTGATTAAACCGGATACATCGATCTTTTGTCCGGGGCATTTCAGGTTGGGCAGGGGTCGGTATCGATGCTGGAAAAAATCTGGGCATGGCCTGATGAATTTGCATGACGCGCTGGTGCAATCTTGTGATGTTTATTTTTACACCATCGGTCATCGTTTGGGCATCAATACGCTTGCGAAATACGCAAAACGTTTTGGGCTGGGCAGCTCTACTCATCTGGGCTTGAGCCAGGAAAAAAGGGGATTGATTCCTACCACCCAGTGGAAATTGTTAAACAGAAAGGAGCCTTGGCTGTTGGGCGAAACCATTTCCGCGTCCATTGGCCAGGGTTATAATTTGGTGACTCCCATACAGCAGGCAAGTATGATCGCCTCTGTGGCTAATGGAGGCATTCTGCTCAAACCTTATCTGGTAAGACGTATTGAAGGACCCGATGGAAAAACCTGGAAAGAATTTTTCCCGAATATAGTCGGCCAATTAGGGGTGGATTCAGATCATCTAGAACAGGTCAGGAAGGCTCTACGCGATGTGGTGAACGGCACGCAAGGAACAGGGGGAAGATCCCGCTTGAAAAACATAATTGTTTCTGGGAAAACTGGAACGGCTCAGGTTGTACGGATGAAATCCAATGAGGAGCTGGAGAAGGGTGAGGTCATACCTGTCAGGTATCGGGATCACGCCTGGTTTGTAGCTTTTGCACCCTATGAAAAACCTGAGATTGCTGTGGCCATTATCATTGAACATGGGGGTCATGGTGGGGCCACCGCCGCACCGATTGCCAGGAAAATCTTCGAGAAGTATTTCAAGCTCTATCCGCCTGGGTCTTCCGCCCAATCCTCATAACCATTAAGAAACCGGCATGTTGAGCCTGTATTCAAGGCAGGTTTTGTTTCCCCTTGTACATCTCTGTATGAGGTTGTTTAGCTTGCTTTCTTACCGACATAAATAAGGCGCGGTTGCTCTGATTCTGGCTGGTTGCGGCTCATTAGAGGCTGTCGATCAATGGCTGTAAAAAGCGATAAAATTCCTTTTGTGATGAGACCCTTGTGTAAGTCAAAAAAGGAACCCCCCCCCTCCTAAAACCAGTCTAAAATTATGGATTCAAAACAGAGATTCTTCACTGCATTGAGAATGACCATACAAGGCTATTTTGTCATTCTGGGGAACAGGGTGACGAAGATGTGATATTTTTCTTTAACCTTCGTGCCCCGAAGGGGTGTGTGATGTCCTCTTCCTTCTCCCAGGCTCGGAAGCGGGAATTGCCAGACTCATTGCTCAAAGAACGAAGGACAACAGGGAACCTCCAAGATAGTATTTTATAGAATAATTTCTAGGTCCTTTTCCCTGAGGCGTTTGATTTGGTCTCGGAGTTCAGCAGCTTTTTCAAACTCCAGATCTTTTGCCACAGAGAGCATTTGCTTTTCCAGTTCCGCGATCAACTGCAGAACCGGCTTTCCTGATTCATAGGTTTCCTCTTCCTCCATGACCTCGAACGCAGGTTCTGGATCCTCCGAATATCCCATGGAGACTTCGATGGCTCTTTGAATGGAGCGCGGGGTTATACGGTGTTTCCTGTTATAAGCAAGCTGGATTTCCCTTCTGCGACTCATTTCATTAATTGCTGCTTGCATGGATCGGGTCACCTGATCGGCATAAAAGATAACTTTTCCTGAAATGTTTCTTGCGGCCCTGCCCGAGGTTTGGACCAGAGACGTGGTGGACCGTAGAAAACCTTCTTTGTCTGCATCCAGAATAGCCACTAATGAGACCTCAGGAATATCAAGTCCTTCTCGAAGTAAATTGATACCTATTAGTGCGTCGAATTCGCCCATCCGGAGTTCCCGGATGATCCGGGTTCGTTCCAAAGTCACGACGTCGGAATGCAGGTATTTGACCTTCAATCCGAGTTCGGAAAAGTGCTCCGCCAGGTCCTCAGAAAATCTTTTGGTCAGCGTCGTGATCAAACAGCGCTGGTTTTTTTCCGCCCGTGAACGGATTTGGTTATATAAATCGTCCACCTGACTGGACACGGGTTTAATTTCAATCTCAGGATCCACCAACCCCGTGGGTCTCGCGATCAGCTCCACCGGAGGATTTCCGGATTTTTCCAATTCATAGGGGTTGGGGGTAGCAGAAACATAAATAATGTTGCGGACATGTTGATCAAACTCTTCAAACTTTAGTGGCCGATTGTCAAAGGCCGAGGGTAGCCGAAAACCATACCGGATCAACGTCTCTTTACGGGAGCGGTCGCCCTTGTACATACCTTGTAGCTGCGGAAGGGTCACGTGGCTCTCATCAATAATAAAAAGTGAATCATCGGGAAAATAATCCAGCAAAGTCGGTGGCGGCTCGCCTGCAGGTCTGGCCATGAGGTGGCGTGAATAGTTTTCGATGCCTTGGCAGTAACCGACTTCCTTGATCATCTCCAGATCAAACAGAGTTCTCTGGTCAATTCTCTGGGCTTCAATAAGAAGATTCTGGTTTTCAAAATAAGCCACCCGTTTAATCAATTCTTCTCGGATGTCTCCCATGGCCTTTTCTATGAGTTCTTTCGGAGTGGCATAATGGCTGGCCGGATAAATGGCGATGCGGTCCAACTCTCGGATTGATTGGCGGGTGAGTGGATCAAAAGCGGAAATCCGGTCTATCCGGTCGCCGAAAAATTCGATCCTGAGGGCTTCGTTTCTTTCGTAAACTGGCAGAACTTCCAGAACATCCCCTCGCACCCGGAAGGTGCCGCGTTGAAAATCCACATCGTTTCTTTTGTATTGGATTTCCACGAGTTTCTGCAGGGCCAGATCCCTCTCAAGAATTTTTCCTCTTTCCAAAAACAATAGCATACCGTGGTAAGCTTCCGGCGAACCTAGGCCATAAATGCAGGAAACGCTGGCGACGATGATGACATCTCGGCGTTCAAATAAAGCATGGGTGGCCGAATGGCGCATTTTATCAATCTCGTCATTGATGGAAGCGTCTTTTTCAATATAGGTATCGGTTTGGGCCAGGTAAGCTTCGGGCTGGTAGTAATCGTAATAGCTGACAAAATATCCCACCGCGTTATTCGGGAAAAAAGTTTTAAATTCATTGTAAAGTTGGGCTACTAGGGTTTTATTGTGGGCGAGCACCAAGGTCGGTTTTTGCACCTGTTCGATGACATTGGCAATGGTGTAGGTTTTCCCGGATCCTGTCACCCCGAGAAGGGTCTGCGAACTTGGGTCGGAATCCAGACCCTGCACCAGTTTTTCTATGGCCTGGGGCTGGTCCCCAGCAGGTTTGTAGTCGGCTTGAAGCTCAAACGGTTGCATGGAAAAGACCGATTCAATGCTAAAGGGGTTTATGTTAAATTAAGGGTCTCATGATTTAAAGGGTAATCCTGTTTGCTGATGCCGTCTCCATCATTTTAACCCAATTAATTTTTTGTTGCTTGTTTGGCGGTTTGGTTGTTCTCTACTACTTAGGAAAGGATATTGTGCAAAAGCAAGAAGATGTTGTTAAAACTGTTCATCTTGGCGAATCAGAAGTGACTTTGATGGGAACGGCCCACGTCTCCAGGTTGAGCGTGCAAATGGTCGAGAAATATATTCAGGACGGTGACTACGACTGTGTCGCGGTAGAACTGTGCCCTCCGCGCCTGGAAAACCTCACCAACCGGACTTGGTGGAAAAATCTTGATATCTATCAGGTTTTCCGCAACAAGAAAGCCGGGCTCCTGCTGATCAACCTTGCTTTGACTGCCTATCAAAAACGCCTGGCTGAACGAATTGGTGTTGAGGCCGGACAGGAAATGATTCGAGCCGTTGAACTGGCGCATGAAAAAAATATCAGGCTGGAAGTCATTGACCGGAATATATCGACTACCCTGCACCGGCTGGTCACCGAAGTGTCATTCTGGCAAAAGCTTAAAATTGTCGGGGGCATGATTGCTGGAGTGTTTGCCGGCGAAGAGATCAGCCAAGAGCAAATTGAGGGCCTTAAGCGAGGGGATTTATTACATTCAGTGGTGAGTGAGTTTGGTGAGGAGTTGCCAGAGATCAAAAGAGTTCTGATCGATGAGAGGGATCAGTATATGGTGGGGCGTTTGGCGCAGATTGCCCATGGACCAGATGCTCCCAAAAGGATTTTGGCACTGGTCGGTGCCGGGCATTTAATGGGCATGCTCCCAGCCATCGAGTCTCCTCCTGATTTGAGTCATCTGAAAATGCTGGACCAAAAACCGCCTCCAAGCCGGGTCGGCTACTTTATAGGTTGGGGCATTTGCGTATTTATTCTGGCCATGTTTGTGGTTGGTTTTCGCCAGTCTCCCGAACTGGGGGAGCAGTTGGTGATAACCTGGATTTTGTTCAACGGGGGTTTCTGTGCACTGGGAACCTTGATTGCCTTTGGGCACCCTGTCTCTATCATCACCGGTTTTTTCGCCGCTCCTTTAACATCTTTGAATCCCACTATTGGAGCGGGAATGGTTGTGGGTTTGGTGGAATCTTATATGCGTAAACCTAAAGTGAGTGACTTTGAAACCCTGCGTGAAGATATTGCCGTCTATTCCATGTGGTGGAAAAACCGTGTTGCCCGGTTGTTTCTGATTTTCTTTTTTTCCAGTATGGGTTCCATGATCGGTACCTATACCGCCGGTGCTTCCATTGTGACCCAGATTTTGGGCTGAATAATGGATGCTCCACGAGTGGCGATCACTCCTCCAGCCTTCTGCAAATCATTCTCACTGCGAACAGAATTATTGCGTCACTTTCCTGATGCGATCTTCAACGAAAAAGACAGGTACCTTTCAGTCGTAGAACTGGTCGATTTTCTGGAGGATGCCGATGCCGCTTTGATAGGAAGGGATCCAGTCAATGCCGAACTGATTCGTTCCTTACCTAAACTGAGGATGATCGCAAAATATGGAGTGGGGCTGGACAATCTGGATCAGGAAGCATTAAGCCGTGCCAACATTGAACTGCGAGTGACCTCTGGCACTAACAGAAGGTCTGTGGCCGAACTGGCATTGGGATTCATGATTGGACTCTGCCACAATATGTTATCCGAAGAATTAAAGCGAGGAGGCTGGCAACGCGACGGGGGGCAGGAACTCAGCGGAAAAACCGTAGGCATCATTGGTTGCGGTAATGTAGGACAGGAGCTGGTGCGCCTGCTACAGCCGTTTCAATGTCGGATCAGGGTGCGGGATATTGTAGACCGTAGTGAATTTTGCCGCCAGTTCGGCGCTATGGAAGCAGGATTTGATACACTCATCGAAGAGGCCGATGTTGTGACCCTTCATGTTCCATTGACGGAGGACACCGAAAAGCTTATCGACAAAGCGGTGTTCGTGAAAATGAAAGCGTCGGCGTTTCTGGTTAATACCAGCAGAGGTCAGGTGGTTCATCAGGGAGACCTGCATAAAGCCTTGATATCAGGAGAAATTGCTGGTGCAGGGTTGGATGTGTTTTGGGAGGAACCCCCAACAAATATCGAATTTCTTCAGCTTCCGAATTTGATGGTGACTCCGCATATTGGAGGCAACGCCCGTGAAGCGGTTAAGGCGATGGGTCAGGCAACTATTCAGAACCTTGTTGAGTATTTTGCTTCATCATGAATCAGGAATCAAAAGAATACAGCCGGGAAGACTGGCAAGGCCATTATGAATCCAATGACTTGGGTTGGGACCTGGGCCGAGTGGCTCCCCCCTTTGTCAAGTTGTGGCAAGAGGAAAAACTGCCTGTGGGCAAAGTGCTGATTCCTGGATGCGGAAGAGGGCACGAGGTGGTATTTCTGGCGGAAAACGGGTTTGAGGTTACGGCCATTGATTTTTCCGAAGGAGCCGTCACTCATTTAGAAAACGCTTTGAACAAACGTAACCTTAAAGGGCGGGTTTTGCATCAGGACTTTTTCAGTCTTGATGACTCCCACGATGGCATTTATGACCTGGTGCTCGAGCAGACATTTTTTTGTGCCATCTCTCCTTGGCAAAGAAGAGACTATGTCCTGAATGTTGCAAGAATATTGCGGCCAGGGGGAATGCTGGTGGGGTTGTTTTATCACACAGATAAGGAAGGTGGGCCTCCCTACAACACCACCCGTGAAGATATTGAAACAAACTTTTCAAAGAATTTTAAAATTCAGGAGCTCGATAAAACATCCTTGTCTGCCGAACAGAGAAAAGACAGGGAATGGCTGGGAATTTTTAAAAAGAAAGATTAGGTATTTTGTAGAATTTCCGGGCGGTTGCTTTTCCGTGAATTGACTTCTTTGGATGCCGGATGAAAGTCGAACTCCTCCGAGGGAAAGACCGCCAAAAGACGGGTATCAAAATCGAAGTCGGGCGCAAGCCAGGTTTCGTATTGTTTTGCAGGTAAAATGACCGGCATTCGTGTGCGGTTTTTGACCGGCCGTTGATGAGTTTCATCTTTTCATCATTTGCCCAGGACGGTACCAGCCATCATTTCATTTCTGTCAATTCCCTTTTCCCGAAACGGTTGATGACGATCGGAGACTATTGGTCGGGAGCAATGTTGTAGATCGGTCGATATTCCAGATCGATACGGATGAGGCCGAAATGAGACTCGATGGTCTTTAAAAGTTTTTCCATGGTATTTTATCGTCCGCGCATAAAGGGAGAAATCGTTCTTTAATAAACCGGGGTTGGGTGGGTTGGGCCACGTTCCCGATTAGTGTACTATTAAGCCATGTGAATAAAAATATGATTTAGGGAAGTTTAAAAAAAATTATGAAGATATTGAAAAAAATTCATACAGGAATATTCCGGGATGGTGGTGCGGGGGCTTTTGCAAAACGAAGGTTTCGTGGAAGAAGAAAAAAGTTGATGGTGAAGGAAGGCCAGCTTATGACCATTGCCGGTGTCCCTTATGGTCCGGGCGGAAAGACAACCTGGTCTTATGCCTATTGCCCCACTTATCAGGAGCCGGCAATGATGTATTTAACCGGCATCAACCAGAATAACGTTATCCTGTTGCTGGACCCGAGTTCAAAAGTATCGGATGAAATTTTGTTTGTGGATAACAAGGATCGAATCCTTGAGTTTTGGGAGGGAGTCCGTTTTGGGGTCGGGGATAAGCAAAGCTTGAGGGAGGTGCGGTCGGTTACGGGAATCCATGATGTTCGCGATATCCGTGAATTTAAAGATGTCCTGAAAGAGCGGTTCATGAAACAGAAGAAAAAAACGCTGGGAACGCTTTGGCTGGAAGGCATCCGAAAGGGCAAAGTCGCCAGCATCACCACGGATCATAATTTTGATTTCAAAAAGAAACTTGAGGGGTGGTTGCGGTCTTGGAAAGCTCCAAAAGCGGCTTTAAAAAATATCATGAATAATCATTTTGAACTGCGCCTGCCACTGGACAAATATGATGTCGCGAATGCCCGGAAAGCTCAAGATATAACTAACCGCGGATATAAGGAGATGCTGAAAAATTTCAAAAGCTTTAAAAATGAGTGTCAGGTGCAGGGGTTTCTCGAAGGCCAGATGCTGATGAATACGCCTTTTGGCCTCAGCTACCCTTCCATCGTGGCTTCAGGAGCTAACGCAACCATTCTCCACTATACAAAGAATGATGATAATTTTTCAAAAAACGAAATGATGCTGATCGACTTTGGAGTACGCTGGATGACCATGCATGCTGATATTACCAGGACTTTTCCCGTATCTGGGCTGTTCAATCCTATGCAAAAAATACTTTATGAAATCGTTCTTAAAGCCCAAGTTGCGGTAGAGAAAAAGGCGCGGGCTGGATTGACGATCGAAGAGTTGAACACTGTATGCTGGGATAAGGTCAATGAAGGACTCGAACGCGATTTCAAGGCGATCGGGGGAGAACTTAAGCTACAGTATGAAGGAAGGCCGCACGGGGTGAGTCACCTGATGGGGGAACAGGAGCATGATGGGGATCCCTTCCGTAATTACGCCAAGCAACCCATGAAGCCGGGCTGGATGATCAGCAATGAACCTGGGTTGTATGGGGAGTTTCGTCTGCGCCTGAACGGAAAAAGTTACGATGAAAAGATAGGCATTCGCATCGAGGACAACCTGGTGATGACCTCAACCGGTTGTCTGAATCTTTCCAGGAAAATCCCCAGAACTGTAAAACAGATTGAGAAATTAATGGCTCGGCGAGCCGTCGGCGGCAGATAGCGCGGCTTATCAGGCCGGGTTAATCTATTGTTTGCCAGCGAAAGTTGTTATTCATTGGCCTCACGCCGAGTGGCAAGGCTACGCCTTGTAGATTTCCTTCAATGCGGAAAGCACTTTCTCAATATGGGTTTTTACTTTGACCTTGGGGAATATTTTTTGGATCGTACCTGTCTTATCGATGATGAAAGTTGTTCGAACAATTCCCATAAAGGTTTTCCCATAGAGCTTCTTTTCCTGCCAAACTCCGTATTTTTGCACCACTTTTTTATCGGTGTCAGCAAGGAGAGTAAAGGGAAGGTCGTATTTTTCAATAAACTTCTGGTGCCTTTCGGTTGAATCGATGCTAACGCCGAGGACGACAGTATTTTTGAATTTTTTGTGTTGGTCGCGGAAGTCGCAGGCTTGCGTGGTGCATCCGGGAGTCATGTCTTTAGGGTAAAAATAAAGCACGATATGCTTCTTACCCTTAAAAGAACTGAGTTTGATTTTTTTTCCGTTCTGATCAATCGCTGTAAAATCTGGTGCCTTTTTTCCTTCTTTCAATTCAGCCATAGTTGCTTAACTGGGCAGTTGGGCCAGCAGTTCATCGATGTTTTTGTTTAGACCGTTTAATTTTTCCAATACCTTTTCTTTGGGTTGCCGGTCAGCAGCTCTATTAAAAATCATTCTGGCATCCCCAATCAGGTTTAAAATTAAATTATGAAGCTTTGGGGTAGGGATTTTGCCTTCTTGACAAAGGCTTTCAAAGGAAACGATCAGGCGTTGCAGTTTGCCGTCAATTTGCAGTCCCAACATGGATTTGTCTTTCAGAGCAGAAGATTGTTCAAGGTACCCCCAAATCCCTCCTTTAGTTTGAATAATCCCCTGACTATTTTGTAATTCCTTCAGTCCATCTTTACAAATATCTTTGGCAAAGGTTGTTGGAGTTTGAATCAGAAGAAAAAATAATGAGAAAAAAATTGCCAAAACTACAAAAATCTTCCGATTCTTAGTTGGACATTGGAATGTGGTCATTGTTGGGCTCCCGGTACCTTGGGTTCGTGGGCTCTTTATAAAAAAACAAAGAAGTGACATTAGACAGGAACGTAAAATTAAAGTCAAACTTAACTTTTTGTTGAGATATGGGGATTACTGAACTAAAACTCTGAAAGATTCTATATCTTTTAACTTCTCAAAAGCCGGGTCTGAGGTGATGGCTTTTTTCATGTTTGGGCTTAGTTTTATAACTATTTCAAGGTTTTTGATCCCGTCTCCGAGGTCCCCGTTCATGACGTAAGATCTGGCCAGTAGTAATCGGTGGGCGATGATATGTTCGTGGCTGGAATGAATCACAAACAATCTTTCCAGAATAGAGATAGCTTGGGAGTATTTTTCGTTTTTATAATTGGTAGTGGCGGTATTGAGTAGAGTAGTGAGGTTGGTGGGGTCCATTCTCAAGACCATGGAATAGATTCCCATGGCTCGTTGATACATTCCAAAGTGAGCAAAAATCTCTCCCTTCCTGTTCAATGCCTTGGCAGGGTTGATGAACAAAGCATTCGGGTTCAGAGGTTGCCGCTCTGTTGAGTCAAATTTCTTTGGAAATTCATCCAGAGAGGCCTTGGCGATTCCATTAGGATCTCCCAGACCCATGGCCTTTTCATAGAGTTCTTTGGCTTTATTCAAGCGTCCTCGAAGAACTTCTATGTCTGCTAATTCCTGGTATCCTCGGCTCTTAAGTTTGTCATCGTCTTTGGTGTATTTAATAAATTTTTCGACAGATTTTTCTGCCATGTCCAACCGCAGAAACATACTGTGGAGTCCAACAAGGATCTCCTGGATTGTCATGTCATCGGGGCTTAGTCGTGCGGCGGTTTCCGCCTCAATGAGACATAAACCGAATTGTTTGGACCGGTAAAGGGATTTGGACCGGCTCAAATGATACTGTCCCGGGACAACTCTCAAGGGCAATTTGCCTGTTTCATTTTTATAAATATATTCTTTGAGTAGTTTGGCGGACTCCGTCTTGGGTTGACCCCGGTGGTTGTCCAGAATGTGGTTGATATAGAATTCTGCCTGTTTTTTGTCGCTCCGTGTGGCATAAAGATACGCGAGCTGGTAAGCTGCTTCAACATTGCTCTTGTCGAGTGAAAACGCGCGCTTGAAAGATTTTTCGGCCTCATTATTCTGATTCAAATAATTAAAAATCATTCCCCTTTCGTAAGGATAGGTTGAATTTTTCGGGTCCAGCTTGGTGCTCTCCGCCAGTGCCTTATTAGCTTCTTTTGCTTTGCCTCGAGCCATTAAAGTTAAAGCAAACTCATAATGTGCTAGAGGATCTTGATGGTGTTGCTGGGCGGCGATGATACAAGCTTTTTCGGAGATCAGGCCGTTGCCCAGTTTGCGATGGATCTGGCAGAAGGCAAAATGCAGGGCAGGGTGCTGGCGTTCCTTTTTAAATCCGGTCAGCAGAACTTCCAGAGCTTTCCTGGGTTTATCCTTTTCATTTAAAATCACTGCTTTCAGAATTTCAGGGGTCGCTTCTTTAGGTTGCTGGCTGATTTTCCTGTCAAGAATTGCAAGTGCTTTGTCAAATTGTTTTTGCGAAACCAGATCCCGGACCTTCTGGTAGTCTGGATCATTTCTTTCATTGGAGACCGAAAGATCCCAGTGGGCAACATCCGGCGAAGGGTAGGTCGCGTTTGCGGGAGCAACGGCTACAAGGAGCAGAACGGTTGCTAATATTGCCTTTTTAAGAGATGCCATTTTTTAATTTCTGCCTTAAGAAAGTAGTTGTGTCAGTCCGCATTGATTCGAACGGCCCGGGTGGCCTTTCGAGCTCGGGATCTTTTATTGCTGTTAAATATCGCGCCGGTATTGAAGATCACTCCAAATGCGTTGTAGCGCCCATTTTCCTCTGCCGACCACAGGGAGCCGCTCCCATTTTTTTCAAATATTGGGTCCGCGTGGATTTTCATTTCTTTTCCTGTCTGAGAACTGTTGACTTTTTCCGGTTCGTAAAGGGTTTTCAGTTCTTCAGTGGAAGGCAACTGCCAGTCGATGTATTGGGCAAACCCCTCATCATTGAGTTTCCGGATATATTCGTGAGCCTCAGGCCAGTTAAGCCAGTGGCCAGAATGAAGATAGGAATCTTTTTTCATCCACATCAGTCCGGTTTTTGTGTCGGTGATTGTGCCGTCGCCATGATCCAGGTAACGCTTGTCATCGGATTCTACGGGGGTCGCAAGAGTGCTCGAACTTAGAATTCCCAGTAGAAGAAATAACGCGACAAAGAAAATGGGTTTCAAATTTAGAATTTTGGGTGGGTAGAAGATTGATCGTGCCATCATCCTACTATTTTTTCTTTCAGTAATTTATTGACTATGCCCGGGTTGGCTTTGCCTTTGCTCGCCTTCATGGTTTGACCGACCAGAAAACCGAGCACCTTGTCTTTGCCGCTCTTGAACTCTTCCACCTGGCCGGGGTTGGCTTGAATTATTTCATCGACAATTTTTTCTATGGCAGAACTGTCGGTGATTTGTTTCAGTCCCTTTTCTTCAACGATACGGTCGGCCGGTTTTTGCGTTTGATACATTTCTTCAAAAACCCCTTTGGCGATATTACCGCTGATTGTTCCAGCATCGATCAGTTTAAGCAGGTTCACCAGCGCGGAGGGCGAAACTGGGCACTCTTTAATGTTCCTACCATCTTTTTTTAGTTCCCGCAACAAGTCTCCCATCACCCAGTTGCTGATGATTTTGGGCTGCGGAAACTGGGCTACACACTGCTCGAAATAATCTGCCAGAGGCTTCGAGGCGGTCAAAACCTTGGCGTCGTATTCGGGGATTTTGTAATTACTGGCAAAACGCTTGCGTTTTTGTTCAGGGAGTTCGGGAATTGTTTTGCGAATTTTTTCCACCCATGCGTCATCGATCACTATGGGAACCAAGTCCGGATCGGGAAAATAACGATAATCGTGAGCTTCTTCTTTACTTCGCATGGAGAAGGTTTCGCCTCGGTCCGAATCATAAAGCCGGGTTTCCTGTTTTACACTCTCTCCCTGATCCAAAATCTTCGCTTGCCGTCCCACTTCATACTCAATAGCCTTCTGAATGAATTTGAAGGAGTTGAGATTTTTCAGCTCTGCACGGGTTCCTAACTCTTTTTGCCCAATGGGACGAATGGAAACGTTGGCGTCGCAACGTAGGCTTCCTTCCTCCATATTACAATCACTGACTTCGGTGTATTCCAGAATGGCTTTCAACTCGGTCAGGTAGGCTCGGGCTTCTTCCGGCGAGCACATGTCGGGCTCGCTGACGATTTCACATAATGGGACTCCGGTCCGATTAAAATCGACATAGCTTTTTCCCGGACTTCCCATGTTTTCCCCGTGGATCAGTTTTCCGGCATCTTCTTCCATATGAATGCGGGTCAACCCGATCCTTTTCCTGGTGCCGTCTACATTGATGTTGATGAATCCGTTCGTTCCCAAAGGGAGTTCGAATTGGGATATCTGGTAACCTTTTGGAAGGTCGGGATAAAAATAGTTTTTCCTTGCGAAACGGCTCATTGGTTCAATTGTGCAATGAGTCGCTAGGCAGGTCTTCATGGCGGCATCCAGAAAACGTTTATTCAAAACAGGAAGAACTCCGGGCATTCCCAGGCAAATCGGACAGGTATTTGCATTCGAGGGTTTGCCGAATTCGGTGGAGCAGGAGCAGAATATTTTTGTTTTGGTTTTAATTTGGACGTGAACCTCCAGCCCAATGACAGTCTCGTACTTCATAAATGAATGTATCCTCAAGCCTTCCGCGTGACAAGGTTGGCGTATATTGAGATTTTTCAAGCGGCTCTAATTTTAATCATCTGCGGGGGTTCCGTCAAGCACTGTCCGCAATGGGCGGAGAACCTCCGCCGGTGACTTGCAATGGCTACTTACTGTCAAATTGTGCCTTCATCGTATGAGTCATTGCCATTTGCCCCTGTAGCGAACGGGTGTGAACCGCCACAGGTAATGGCCAATGATTTTATTGGGGCGGGAAGGATTTTTGCTTGCTTGTATTATACATGCTATTGCTAGTCGCCCCTCCTGCGAAGGGGCTAGTGTGCTGTGAAACCGCCATCTACCGGAAGAACCGTGCCGGTGACAAAGGAGGACTCATCGCTGGCTAAAAAAAGACAGGCACTGGCTACATCCTCAGGTTTTCCGAATCGGCCTATCGGGTAATCCTTGCTCCATTCCCGCATCAACGCCTCGTCCTTCATGAGGTCGGCGGTCATATTGGTCTCTATCAGGCCCGGGCAAATGGAGTTGGAGCGGATGCCATAACTGCCGTATTCCACAGCGATGGACCGACTCAGTTGAATCAAGGCTCCTTTGGAAATATTATAAGTCGCCACCTGAGGCACGGCGATAATTCCGAGGATGGAGCTGATATGGATGATGCTTCCGCCTTTTTGTTCCATCATCACTGGGAGCACCTTGCGGGTCAACTGAAAAACCGCCCTCATATTGACGTCCATGATTTCATCGTACTGCTCATCAGAAATTTCGTGCAGAGGCGCACCTTTGAAAAGGCCGGCATTGTTAACCAGAATGTCGATGCGCGGGGTTTCCTGAATCAGTCGATCCAGGTCGTCACTCCGAGTCATATCTCCTTGGACTGTCAGGACGCAGGAGCCGAGTTCCCGCGCTGTTTCCTCCAGCTTGTGTTTTCTTCGGCCAAATAAAACCACACTTGCGCCTTCCCGATGGAAAGCTCTGGCGCAGGCTTGACCTATTCCCGATCCACCGCCGGTAATGATCGCCGTTTTGTTTGCGAGCCGCATTTTATCTCCCAATGATTATAAATCCTAATGATTATAAAATGGAGCCAGGATATGTATAATAACGCGTAGTGTTTTTAACATCATAATCCAAGTCTTGCAGATTTTTCCAGTTGAATCGATACGTTCCATTGGTGGATATAAATAATGAAATACACATATTATGGTTTTGGGGCTTTCATCGGGTTTGTCTGCGGGATGGGCATCAACCTTGTTTTTTACTGGCTGGATCAGTCTGGGGTGAAGTTTGCCCGTTACCTTATCGAGAACTTCGGATTTATGGGGAAATATCTGCTTGAATTGATCAACGCCTTGCCTGTTATCGGAGCGGCGTTGGGGATCATTTTAGTCAGGCTCCTCTTCGAGCGGGAACTGACTGATCGCTAGGCACTGGGCAACGCCCGGTGGTAATGAGCAAGCTGTTTATTGCCAATAAACGTCTTCTCGGCTTAGAGGAATGGTGTAAGACGCCGTCAAGCAGAGACAACTCTTTCCCCTTACATTGTACCCCAGCGGGGCATGAAAGCTGGGAAGAGTACCACGGCCTCACGCTTGGTGGGATTAGCCCTTTAACGATAGAGAATTAATGATAGAGTGAGGAGTCGGAATAATTAGGGATCAAAAATGAGTAAAAAGTTCAACGACAATATTTTGAAAGCCTTGGAAGCTTCCCATGAGGCGGTGAAAATATGCAAGCAGGCCATGATTGATGCCAATGATGAAAGTTGCCGGGCCATGTATTCCGCGATCCAAAAAGATTGTGAAAAACATGTTGAAATGTTGAAAGGAGAGATAGAGCTTCATAAAGTGCAAAAAAAATGGGATGACTAAATGCGTATATTGATTGTAGAAGATGAGAAAAAAGTTTCCGGTTTCATTAAAAAAGGCCTTGAAGAGGAAACATACGCTGTAGATGTTGCGCCCGATGGGGAAGAGGGCCTGCTTCTTGGGGAGCAGAATCAGTATGACCTGATTATTTTGGACCTCATGCTCCCAAAGATTGACGGGCTGGAAGTTTTATCCACCCTAAGAGACCAAAAGATCGAAACCCCCATTCTCCTTCTCACCGCTAAAGACTCTGTAGAAGAGAAGGTGATCGGCCTTAATAAAGAGGCTGATGATTACCTGACCAAGCCTTTCGCATTTTCGGAGCTTTTGGCCAGGATACGCGTCCTGCTCCGAAGAGGAAAAGCCGAAGCTCGGACGACACTGGAGATTGCCGACCTGACACTGGATCTGGTCAGCCACAAAGTGAAACGTAAAGAGCAGGAAATCGAACTTACAAGGAAAGAATATAGCCTGCTTGAATATTTCTTGCGGAATCAGGGTAAGGTACTGACGAGAACAATGATAGCCGAGCATGTCTGGGATTATAATTTTGATACCTTCACCAACGTGATCGATGTTTACGTCAACCATTTAAGAAAAAAAATTGATAAAGACTATTCCCCAAAGCTTTTGCATACCCTCCGGGGCGTTGGATACATTATGAAAGAATAGCTATGGCTTTCAAATCCATTCGGTCCAGGTTGACTATCTGGTACATCCTGTTACTGGGCATCATTCTCATCCTATTCAGTGTCTTTCTGAATTATTTTCTTTCCAAGCGCCTTTATGAAAGCGTCGATAATTCCTTGGCGGTTTCGGCCGCTGTTGCTACTACTTCGGCAGTGATGAAATTCAACCGTTCACCATTGCTCGGGCTTGACCAGCTTTTCGAGCAGTTCATGGGAACTAGTAATCTCAATAAATTTTACAGAATCTATGATGGCTCCGGCAATGTTGGGTCACGATCCAACAATATTGATGCCTCTAAGTTCCCATTATCACAAACCGCCTATGCCGATGCCCTTGAGGGTAAAAACTCCTACGAAACATTTCTTGTGGATGGCAATCACCCCATTCGGGTGATCACCATGCCCATCATTCGGGAAAAAAAATTGGTTAACCTAGTTCAAGTAGGGACCTCACTGGAAGCGGTGCAGGAGACTCTGAAGAACTTGAGAATCTTCTTGCTCACTGCCGTTCCTTCGGTGCTCGTTCTGGCGACACTGTTCGCGCGATTTCTGGCCCGACGCGCTTTGAAACCTATATCCAAAATCATTCAAACCGCCCGGGATATCGGGCAGGGACAGAAGTTGAGCCAGCGCATTCCAGTGCTAAAAGTCAAGGATGAGTTAGGCCAGCTGGCCCTGACCTTTAATGAAATGATGGATCGACTGGAAAACTCTTTCGCCCAGATGCGGCAATTCAGCAGTGATGCTTCGCATGAGTTGAGGACTCCGTTGACGGTTTTACAGGGGCAAAATGAATTGGTGCTGAGTAAACCTCGTGAACCGAAAGAGTACCAGGAGGTGATCGCCAGTAACCTCGAAGAGATCAATTATATGTCCAAAGTGCTGGAAGACTTGTTTGCCCTCTCCAAGTCCGACGAAAATCAGATTCTCCTCAACTGCAAGGCGATGGACTTGAGAGGTTTGGTGGAGGAAGTGTGTAAACATGCCGAAGTGTTGGCCGGTGAAAAAGATATCTCGATCATCATTGCGTTTCTGGAGCCGGTGAAAATCAATGGGGATGAGGTGCGGCTCCGGCAAATGGTTTGGAATGTTTTGCACAACGGGATTAAATACACGCAACCAGGCGGCGAATTGAAAGTTTCTCTGCTGGAGGAAGCAGGTTTTGCCTTATTGTCGATACAGGATACCGGCATTGGAATACCAGAAAAAAACCTACCATCCATCTTTGACAGGTTTTACCGGGTGGATAGAGCCCGATCACGCGATGAAGGAGGCAGTGGCCTGGGACTCAGCATCTGCAAGCATATTGTCGAAGCCCATAAAGGAAAAATCGAAGTCGAGAGCAGATTGGGTGTGGGCACCCGCTTCAAAATCCGCATCCCCAGCACTACTACGCATGCGGCGAGTAAGCCATGACTCTATTCGGCGGGCAAGAGGTCCAGATGGCTCAACGAGCCTCTGCGCAATCGCCTCCACGCTAGTGGAGTTGGAGGATGACGTTTTTGACCTGAGTGTAGTTTTCCAGAGCATGGATACCCATTTCCCTTCCGAACCCACTTTGTTTATAGCCTCCGAAGGGTGCCGCCGCGTCGAAAATATTGTGGCAGTTTACCCACACGGTGCCAGCCTTAAGACCCTTTGCGACTTTGTGTGCCTTGTTGATGTCTTCAGTCCAAACACTGGCGGCGAGGCCATAAACAGTATCGTTGCCGCGAGCGATGACGACATCAAGGTCTTCAAAAGGCGCGACCACCACGACAGGACCGAAAATTTCTTCCGCCACGATTTTCATATCGGGCTTGACATTTTCAAAAACTGTGGGTTGAACATAGCATCCTGATTCCATTCCCTTGACTGGAGCGTTGCCGCCGGTGCGGGTTTTGGCACCTTGTTGCTCTCCAGAGCGAATATAGTGCCATACCCTTTCTTGTTGTTCCCGTGAAACCAGTGGGCCCATCTCGGTATCTGTACACATTCCCGGCCCGACTTTAATATTATTTGCCAGTTCGGCAACGCGCCCGATCAGGTCCTCATAAATATTTTTATGCACTAGGAGGCGTGAACCCGCCGCGCAACATTGCCCATGGTTAAAAAAGATGGCACCCGCAACTCCCTGGGCGGCCATATCGAGGTTGGCATCAGGGAACACGATACTGGGCGACTTGCCGCCCAACTCCAGTGAAACCCGTTTTAAATTTCCGGCAGAAGATTTGACAATTTCATGTCCGACCTCGGTGCTTCCGGTGAAGGCAACCTTATCGACATTTTCATGGCGGGCAAGGGCTTCACCCGCATCGCCGAATCCGGTGACGATGTTGACCACTCCATTGGGAAAACCCGCTTCGGCAAACAGGTCAGCGAGATACAAGACGGATAGCGGTGTCTGTTCCGCTGGTTTTAAGATCGCACAATTTCCTGCTGCCAGGGCCACGCCGAGTTTCCAGGTAGCCATGAGCAGGGGGAAGTTCCATGGGATGATTTGGCCGACCACACCTATCGGTTCGCGTAAAGTGAAATCGAGAAACTCGGCACCTGGCGAATAGGGAACCGAGATGTCAATCGTCTCGCCATGAATCTTGGTTGTCATCCCGGCGTAATAGCGGAAGTGATCTATGGTAAGAGGCACATCGGCGGCACGGGCGGTGGACAGCGGTTTTCCATTGTCGAGAGTTTCCAATTGGGCGAATTCTTCGCTTCGTTGTTCGATTAAATCGGCCAGTTTCCAGATCAACTTGCCTCGTTCCGAAACGGTTACTTTCCTCCAAGGCCCGTTATCAAAGGCGTTTCGCGCCGCTTTAACGGCTCGGTTGATATCTTCTTTTTTACCTTTGGGAACGTGGGTCAGGATACTGTTGTCAGAAGGGTCCAGAACCTCAAAAGTTTCTCCATTGGTGGCGTCGACACGCTTGCCATCGATCAATAGTTTTTGTGATGAGGCGAGGAATTCTTTTACCGCTGAAAGCGGTGCGGTCGCAGTGGTCATGGCTGACTCCAATCAGGCTTGGGATTCCATAAAAAGGCAAGCCCCAATTAACATTTTAATCTTAACCTAATTATTATATTAACCTAATTATTATATTGATTAGCAATGAAAGAAAGCTTTTTCTGCGGTTATTTTAGAAAGACGTGGGAAACCTGGTTTTAATGAAGATGGAAAGGGAAAATGGAGGTTTATTGAATCCAGACCAGAGGGCGATAGACCCAGGCCTTGTCGCCAGAAGCATCTTCGATGCGCACCCAGTTGTTCTCGATTTTGAGAACTTTCATGGAAAAATATTTATCCACAGGCGCCCATTCAACTTTGGCATGTTCGGTGCCGGGCCCTTTTCTGAGGTTGGTCTGGTTATTTTTGATGGCGGCGCATTTATATTTCTGAGTGGTGAGTGGAGCATGGACCCAGTAGGTGTCTCCGTCCAAATCTTCTACCTGTTTCCAGTTGCCTTTGGTCGATAAAAGTTTAAAGGGCATATATTGATACACATGCCAGAGTTTTTCGTGCTTGGTGCTGGGCCCCTTTCTCAAATTGGCGTTTTCGTTCTTGATGCAAAGAGCCACCGCGGGGCTTGCCTCAACGAAAAAAAAGATCAAGCTAAACAGGAAAATAGATATGCGAGTTTTAATCATGGTGTTTGGAGTTGTTAAGGAGCAATATGCTAAGCTTCACTGGTCTTCTCTGCGGCCACTTCTTAAGCATAACAAATTATCCGGACTTGATCCGATTTTTCTTTTCTTGCAAAAGGAAACTCTCTTGTTGCAAATAGTAACATTTCTGCAGTTGATATTAATTGTGGCGGTGATTGTTTACCTGACGGTGAACATAATTCACCTGGTTCGCCTTGAACCGATTTCACATACGCTGGATGACCCGCCTATGGTTTCAGTCTGTGTTCCAGCCAGAGATGAAGAGCGGGGAGTCCGGGCTTGCTTGGAATCCCTCTTAAAACAAGACTACCCGCAGTTTGAAGTGATCGTGGTCAACGACCATTCCACAGATCGCACCGGAGAGTTGATTCAGAAACTGGCGCGAAACAATTCCCGTTTGATCGCATTGGACGGAGAAGATTTGCCAAAAGGCTGGCTGGGAAAACCCTTTGCCTTGCATCAGGCTTTTCAAAAGGCCAAAGGAGAAATTCTTTTGTTCACCGATGCGGATCCTGTTTTTGAGTCCAGTGCGTTGCGCACCGCTGTTTTCACTCTACGGGAACGCAATCTGGATGCTCTGACTTTGATGCCTCGGGCAGAGTTTGGTTCGTTCTGGGAAAGAGCGGTGCAACCAACCATCTTTGGTTTCATCGCGTCCCTCACACGCTTTAGAAAAGTGAACAGTCCCGATCACAAAAGCGCGATGGGATTCGGAGCGTTCCTGATGTTCAAACGATCCACTTACGTAGCCATAGGTGGACATGAGGGTGGTAAAGCTGATGTGCTGGAAGATGTGTTGATCTTCAAACGACTGAAGAAGGCCGGGTTCAATCTTCTCGTTGCCGATGCCAAGCGTCTGTTTTCCATCCGCATGTATTATGGTTTTCGAGAAATCTGGGCCGGCTGGCGAAAGAATATGTTCTTGGCCATGAAACGCTCGGTCGTCCGCGCGCTTCATCATGTTTTCATGGTTCAGGCATTTTTGCTGACGCCTCACCTGGTACTGGGGTGGAACGTGGTGGCTGGGACCGGATGGCTCTGGACAGGGCTCTCTCTGTTCGGAGTCAGCATGGTTTCCGCGGCGTCGATCAAAACCTGTGATGAACTGGGGTTGAACCGCATAAACGCCTGCCTGTTCCCGATAGGGGCTGTGGTGATGGCGGCCATCATGATAAACTCCATGATCCAGGTTCTGGTCTTTTCCCGTACTGAATGGCGAGGAAGATATTATCCCTCATAATTGAAAAACATTATAAGCTCCCGCCGAAATTCTTGCTGCCTAACACGGTCTCCAATTCCCACCCGAAGAGTCCTTGAGACATCTACTTTGAAAGAGCTTTTGGTTATGGATATTATTTGTTTGGTTGGCATTCCCTGCAAATGAAGAGGATATCACAGCCACCGGCGGCCTGCCATTATTGTCTATGCGGCCTTCCGCGTTTGGCGTCCTGCCAGTATTGTTCCAGTTCTTCGAGAGGCGTGTCTTTCATCTCTTTGCCGCGTTTGGAGACTTGTTGCTCAATGTACTGGAAGCGCTGGATGAATTTGTTGTTGGTGGTGCGCAGGGCCTCTTCGGCATCGATCTTTTTGAATTTGGCGATATTGACCAGCACGAATAGTATATCCCCCAGCTCTTCAGAGATGTCGGTCTCCTTTCCTGAGAGTATGGCCTCTTTAAACTCAGCGATTTCTTCATCGAGTTTGTCGAAGACGGCGGTGATTTTATCCCAGTCAAATCCATGCTTGGCGGCTTTCTTCTGTAGTTTTTGCGCGCGCAGGAGTCCAGGCAAATATTTGGGAATTCCATCCAGCGCCGATTCACGGTGTGCGTTGTTTTTTTCCTGTTTTTTGATTTCTTCCCATTGCGTGACGACTTCATCCGGGGTTTCCAGGTTTGCTTCCTGAAAGACATGTGGGTGGCGACGCACCATTTTTTCGCTGATGCATTGCACCACGTCTTTTATATTGAACTCACCCTTGTTTTCAGAAATTTTTGCGTGGAACAGGATTTGGTAAAGCAGGTCACCCAGTTCGTCCTTGATCTCATCCGGGTTATTGCCGTCCAGAGCTTCCAGTGTTTCGTAGACTTCTTCGACCATGTAAGGTTTAAGGCTTTCCCGGGTCTGGATCTTATCCCAGGGACAGCCATTTTCACTCATCAGGGTATCGACAATTTCAGTTAGTTTTTTAAAAGCAGGATCGCTCATTTTTATCAGGCCATGAATTTCAAGATGACTGAGTCGGCGAGGTTGAGCCCTTTACGCGACAGGGCCATATGGTTTTGGTTGAGGATGATCAACCCTTCGTTGAGCAATGGATCGATCACTTTTCCGTAAACATTTTTAAAGGAAATCTGGAAGCGGTTTTCAAAATCTTCAATGGCGATGCCTTTGAGACGGCGAAGGCCGAGCATAATGGTTTCGCCCATAGCGTTAAGAGGGGCGAGCTTTTCGGTGGATTCCACTGCTGACCCATGGGTCTGTATTTCGAGGATATAGCGGGAAGGCAGAAGGGTGTTCTTGGAACGCTCGCCGTTCAAATAGGAGGAGGCACCGGCACCGAGGCCGAGATATTCGCCGTTGTCCCAATAGTTGAGGTTGTGTCGGCTTTCGAATCCCGGTCGGGCGTAATTGGAAATTTCATATTGCTGGTAACCTGCAGATTGCAGAATTTCAATAGTGTCCTGAAACATTTCCAGTTGGACTTCTTCAGGGGGCAGCCGGAGGAGTCCGCGCTCCCGCAATTTGAAGAAGGAGGTCGCAGGCTCTATTGTTAAACTGTAGGCAGAAATATGGTCGGGTTTCTTTTCCAGCGCCTGTCGTAAATGAGATTTCCATTTTACTAGGGACTGGCCAGGCAGGCCGAACATTAAATCGAGAGAGAGGTTGTCGAATCCGGCTAAACGTGCGTGACCGATAGTTGTGTGGATTTCTTCCTCATCATGGACACGTTCCAGAAGTTTCAGTTCTTCCGCATCAAAGGATTGCACCCCTATGCTGATGCGGTTGAAACCTGAAGAACGGATTTGTTCCAGTGTCTCCCGCTCCACTGTTGCCGGGTTGGCCTCGATGGTGATTTCGCAATCTGAACTGAGATTGAAATGGTTTTTTACACTGCCGAGAATTTTATCCAGACTGGCTGGTGGTAGAAGGGTGGGGGTGCCGCCGCCGAAAAAAACAGTAGAGACTATTTTGCCAGCCAGTCGTGGCGCATAGTGGTCGATTTCTGACAACAGAGCCGGAACATAGACCTCCGCTTCCTCCCGGTTTTCAGGGTGAGAATTGAAATCGCAGTAGCCGCATTTATGAAGGCAGTAAGGAATGTGAAGGTAGATTCCCAGAGTGGGCATGGTATGATTAAAGCCGAAAAGAGTTTTAAATTATCTTTAATCGATTTTAACTCACAGCGTGGATTTTTTGCGAACTTTATTGACAGTCAACCCCGTATCAACCGACAGATAGCCATGGCAGATCCTTTCAAGTCAGGTTATGCCAGCATCGTTGGTCGGCCCAATGTGGGTAAGTCTACACTTTTGAACCGTTTGCTGACTCAAAAGGTGGCGGTAACTTCCAACCGGCCCCAGACCACGCGGAACAAAATCACAGGAGTTTTGCATCTTCCCAACGCGCAGATCATCTTAGTGGACACGCCGGGAATTCATCAGTCTGACCGGATTTTGAACGAAATGATGGTGCGGGCCAGTATCAGCACATTTTCTGATGTGGACCTGATTCTGGTAATGTTGTCAGCTGAAGCAGGATTTTGTAATGAAGATGAGTTTGTTTTGAATTCCATGAAGGGGGTTAAAACAAAAAAAGTTCTTGTGATTAACAAGATTGACTTGGTTGAAAAGTCCGTTCTTCTCACGTTGATGAGTAAGATGGATCAGAAGTCGTTGTTTGAGGAGATCATTCCTATATCGGCACTGAAGGAAGATGGGCTGGATCAGCTAAAAAGCCTGATTTTGAATTACCTGCCCGAAGGGCCGGAATATTTCCCCAGGGAGATGGTGACGGATTGTCCGGAGGTTTTCCTTTTTGGTGAGATCATTCGAGAAAAAATTTTAAAGCTCACTCGGTTTGAGGTGCCGCATTCGGTGGCGGTGGTGGTGGAGGACATGTATGAGCAGAGCAACAGTGTGGTGCGGGTCGATGCCACGATTTATGCTGAGAAAGACTCCCAGAAAAAAATATTGATTGGTGAGAAGGGAAGCATGCTAAAAAATATCGGACGGCAGGCACGTCAAGAGCTGGAAAAACGCCTGGGTGCCAAAGTATTTTTAAAGCTGTTTGTTAAGGTTAAAGCCAACTGGAGAGACCAGAAGCGGGCCATAAGGGAGTTCGGTTATTTCCAATGATTCATTTTAAAACCGATGAAGAAATAAATACCATGAAGGAAAGCTGTCGGCTTGCGGCAGAAGTCCTTATCATGATCGAGCCCTATGTAAAACCCGGGGTGACTACCGAGAAGTTGGACCAGATTTGCCACGATTATATTGTGTCTCACGGGGCTGTTCCCTCGCCGCTGAACTACCGCGGATTTCCCAAAAGCATTTGCTCTTCGGTCAATGAAGAGATTTGTCACGGCATTCCATCCAGCAGGAAACTGCGTAATGGGGATATTGTCAATCTGGATATCACCACTTACATGAAAGGCTTTCATGGGGATACCAGCCGCACGTTTTTTGTTGGCTCACCTCGTAAAAAAGCGGAAAAACTCGTGAGGGTTTGTAAGGAAGCTCTTCAAAAAGGTATTGAATGCGTCAAGCCCGGTGCCCGGTTGGGTGATATTGGCGCGACGATCCAGCAGCTTGCCGAAGGGCACGGTTATTCGGTAGTGCGCGAGTTTTGCGGACATGGAATCGGAAATAATTTTCATGAGGAACCGCAGATTCTGCATTACGGAAATTTTGGTGAAGGCCTGGAAATAAAAAAAGGCATGGTGTTCACCATCGAACCCATGATCAACCTTGGCAAACCTGATTTAAAAATCCTTTCAGATAAATGGACCGCTGTGACTCAAGATGGCAACCTCTCAGCGCAGTTTGAGCATACGCTTTATGTCACCGATTCCGGTGTGGAGGTCATGACCCGTCTCGATGGCCGAACCCGGTTCTGACTTGTTTTCTTCCTTGTGCAAAATCTCCATATTGATTTTTGAACAGATTTTTTAGAGCTGGAACACGACGCAACCCCAACGCGGTCATCTCCTCTCTTTTCAATTTATAATGCTTCATGTGGAGGACCTTAATTTTGATAGTTGATAGGCCTTATCAATTAAAAATTTCCGCAAAATTTTAATACACATCTTCCCTTGTTTGACGTGCCAATAACGGGGGTGCAATATCGCGCAGCTAAATAAATTTTAAATTATTGATATGAATTCTCATTTTTAAAATGATCCGTAATTTATTGTAGATAAAGGGGTTGAGTTTTTTTAGGAGGAGGTATATTGTGGACGGAAGAAGAGAGTTTTGCTGACAGACTTAAATATTCTGGAGGAATTTGATGAAGGGTGATAAGGCAGTAATCGATGCTTTGAACGATGTGCTAATGGCAGAACTGACAGCGATCAATATTTACTATGTGCATTACAAAATGCAGGAAGATTGGGGTTACGATAAATTGGCGTCCCACGCCAGGGAAGAGTCCATGGGAGAAATGAAACATGCTGATAAAATGATTGACCGGATTCTTTTTCTGGATGGGGTTCCGGATATGCAGAAATACGATACGGTTCTTGTGGGGGATAAGGTTGAAGATCAATTGAAGAACCAATATACAATCGAACTCGCCCATGTGGTGCGTCTTCGTGGGCATATCAAAACATGCTTGGATAAAAACGACTACGGCACCAAGGAAATTCTGGATGGCATCCTCGAAGATACGGAAGAGAGTGTTGACTGGCTGGAGACCCAGTTCAATCGTATCAAGGATATTGGCATCCAGAACTATCTGTCTGAGAGCATGAGTAATGACGATAATTAAAAGATAACTGATTGTTGTGAGGCAAGCGAACCCTGTTCTGATCTGCAAGTAGATTGGATCAGGGTTTTTTTGTTGGAGATATTCTCAGACAGGATTATCAATTTTTTCGCAATTTCCGCAAACACCGAACAATTCCATTTTGTGGCTCTTCAAAGTGAAGCCATAGGCTTCGCAAATTTCGATTTGATATTTCTCAATAAGAGGGTGCTCGAATTCGATGGTTTCTTCGCAACGTACGCAGATTAAATGGTCGTGATGCCGAACATGAAATACGCGCTCGTAAGTCTTCTTGCCATTCTGAAAGGAATGCGCTTCCACCAGCCCGCAGTCGATCAATAGCTTCAAGGTGCGGTATAAGGTCGCGATCCCGAGGGAAGGGTCCTGCGTTTGAGTTTTTTCAAGCAACGGATCGATTTGCACATGCCCGTCAAAGGATAAAAAAATATTCAGTATCATTTTTCTTTGCGGAGTCCAGCGAAGTTTTCGCTGGAGCAGGAAATCTTTAAAGACGTCAAATTCGTCCAACATTTTTTTATTGAGAAAAGTTATCAAAATTATTAAATCATGAAAAACCTATCATGAAAAACCTATAATAAAAGCAAAAAATATTCAACCCTGCAATGTAAGATTTATATAAATCATTATAAATAAAGCATTTAGAAATATTTAAAAAATACTCAACAAATCTTGACAGAGTGAGGCGCATGCATTATATTATTGATAACCATTATCAATAATATAGGACAGACCAATGCGAAAACAGAATGTGAAAATTTGTCAGGGGCCGGGTTGCAAGGCTTGGTCGTCTGATCGGATCGCCCGCGAACTGCTGGAAATCCAGGAAGCTCTGAATCTGGATGAGATCAGTGTTTGTCGCGTCCCCTGCATGAATATTTGCGGCGGTGGAGCTTCTGTTTGTGTAGATTCGACAAGAAAAATTGTGAAATTGAAAGAAGCGGGAGATGTTCTGAATGCTTTGGGTATTCGTGAAGCTGAGGTTGTCGCTCATCGGACGTGAGCTAAAAAAATTTAACTTTTTAAATTTTGAGAATAGTTATCAAAAACTAGATTGACCATTTTTTATCGGGCTCTTAACGAAAGGAGCGGGTTTTATGAGTGTGGCGATTGTAGGCGGGCTGGATCGATTGAGAAGGTCCTATGAGAATAAATGCAAGGACATGGGGTATCAGGGCAAAGTGTTCAGTCGTCGAATCCCTAATCTGGCCAACAGGATGACGGGCGTTAGTGGAATTGTCATTTTTACCGGTACGGTTGCTCACCCTATGGTGCAAGAGGCAACCCGGGTGGCGAGGATGTGGGGCATCCCCCTGGAGCGCAGCCATTCCAGCAGTGTTTCAGCATTAAAACGTTGCCTGGAAGGTTTTTCAGGAAGTGAGGTGGGCGCGTGACTGTTTCTCCTGGGAAAATTTTGATGGTTCATGCGGATAGAGAGGAAGGAGGAAATCTGGCCATCATGTTGGCCAGATTTGGTCATTGTGTTTCGTTTGCGGATGGAAGTGAAGGAACGGGTTTGAGCACGGATATGTACGACCTGATCATTGTTGATGAAGATATTTCCTCAATCATTGTCGATGAAGATATTTCCTCAGGAGCCGGGTTTATTTTTCTGTCGAATGGAGATTGTGAGGCAAAAAGAATTTGCCGGAATTCCACTTATGAATGTATGGAAAAACCCGTTAAACCCATTGATCTCGCGGTTGTGGTCTGCGACTTTTTTGTTTCACGTCTGGTGAGTCGAGAAGATATGGCTTCATTCGGTCATTAGGGAGTTTTTATTGTTCCGGGAAACCCGATCCGGAACTTGGGCGGGTGGGCGGGGGTTGCGCCCCGTTCCGCCCGCCTGTTTGGTTTCACTCTCTCACGGTAAAAATCCGGAAAAGCAAGGTAAAGGAGTTCTGTACGTTAATGCGGACCCGGTCATTTTTTAAAAAATCTCTGGCCAGTAATATTACACATGTTCAGGGTTAGGCGAGTTTTCTGCCAATTGTCAGCCCAGGGCAGGATGTGGTTTCCAGAAAGATCAAGAGCCCTTGAGGCCCTTGCCAGAGAGATCTTTGCATAACCCCAGATTATCCCTTCGTGCTCGGAATGGGTAATCTCGCTTTTCTTTTTTTCGACTTACACAAAGCTTTCCCTCTTGAAGCGGTGACTGTGATATTGGCAGGTTTCCGGGAGGGATGGGGGCTGGTCAGTTCGGCGCAACACGACCCTGGATAAAGTTAATAATTATTCTCAAAATTTTATATTGTCTTGTAAAGTGTTGAGAAAAAAGGCTGGATTTTAAACGATTGAACTTTAATGCTATAGAGGACTATCGTGTGGAAAAGCATTGATTTTTATGGATTAAAACTTGACAGAAATACGGATTTTTATTATAAATGCCCATATTATAAAAATGACAACCATTATCAAAATAATGATTTTTGCTTAAGCGTGTTATTTTTTGGGTCGCGAATGGCTCGGAGTTTTTCAAACGAGAGGAGATTGAACATGAAATACAAATGGGGTTTACTGGCATTGATGGTTCTGGCGTTGCTTGTAGCGGCAGGTCCGGCCTATTCTGCCAGTACAGATGAAATGGAGAGAAAGATAGATATGCTTTCCGATGAAATGGACGATTTGAAAAGCCGGGGGTTTGGCGCGGGCACCACCGAGCATAACCGGGTCAGCGTCCACGGCTACGGAGAAACGCATTTCAACACGGATACACAGAAAAACGGAAAGAATGAAATTGACAACCACCGCTTCGTTATCGGAGTGCATGCCTTGTTGACCGACTGGATTCATCTGAACGCCGAAATCGATTTCGAGCACGCGGCACAGGAGTTGGAATTTGAACTTGGTTACCTGGATTTTCTATTGAGTCCCAAGCTCAACTTCCGCGCCGGGGTTATGCTGGCTCCTGTCGGTCTTCTCAACGAAACGCATGAGCCGAACCTGTTCTGGACCGTGGAGCGGCCCTTGTTACAACAACGCTTGATTCCCACAACTTGGAGTGGTGGCGGCGCGGGAATTTTCGGCACCCCCATGGACGGGGTGAACTACCGTCTTTATGCCATGAACTCCCTGCAATCCATTACCAAAGATGATAGTAAGGGTGGTAGTGGGAATGGTAACGGTGGATCAGCAAGCTCTTTTGGCAGTGACGGTATTAGGGGCGGACGCGGGCAGGTCAATAAGCGAATTGCTGAAGATTTCAGCATCTTCGCGCGTGTCGAGTTCACCAAGCTTTTTCCCGGCCTGCAGGTTGGGCTCTCCTTGGTCAACGGCGATACCACGCATGGCATTATCGAGGAAGACGGTAACATGACCCTCCTTGAGGCGGATATCAAATATCGTTACAAATGGTTCGACATGAACGCTTCCATCGTCAATATTGATGTTGATGACGCGCAAGCCTTGAATAATTTTCGTAATGAAGGAGAAGGATGTGACGATAAACAAGAAGACGGAGTTATTGCCTCCAACAGTTTCGGCTACAATATTCAGGCGGGAGTGCATTTGCCTCAGTTAATGGGGTGGAAAACCTCGCATGACATCGTGCCTCATTTCATGTTTGAAAGGGTGAGGACTCAGGATGAGGTGCCTAACGGAACCTCCCCCGATAGGTCCAAAAACAGGAATGCCGTTTATACCTTCGGAGTGTCCTACCTGCCGACCCCGTCGGTTGCGCTAAAGCTGGATCACACGCATATCAAGTTGGAAGATAACACATCGGAGGATCGATTGAATCTGGGCATTGCTTATATGTATTGAAAGTTGATGGCTGTCTGTTAAGGCTTTCAATCCTAGATCTTGAGAAGATCGCTCCTCCAAGTTTTCTCTCAGGATGCTAGGTTTTTTTTGCCGGACAGTAGCGAATATGGAGTCATAAAAGATTTTACACGGCCCCCTGCTTTGCGGTAAAAGGCTGGGAAACGGGTCGTATGTCATCCTGATGAGCCTTTGGCGAAGAAGGATATGGTTTGTGGTTTTACTTACGTAATGAGGTGTCGCGGAATGGGTGAGATTCTTCGTCACTCGCGTTCCTCAGAATGACATTAAAAAGAATGACACCAAAGAATGACATCAAAAACCATTTTTCAGCTTAAAAATTTTTCTTTTATGACTTTAAGATATTTAAAATATTTACTGGTTTTTGGGGTCATTGGTTCTGTTCAGGGGGTTTTTATTCCGTCCTCTTTTTCGGAGGTGGAAGAGAAGGTGCTGGACATTCAGGTTTACCTCACCAAAAAGCAGGCTTTTGAAATTGCCTTTCCGGGCGCGGACAAGGTCGACCGCGAAAAAAAATGGCTGACCGATGAGCAGAAAAAGGCCATTGGTGAACTTTGCCTGCAAAATATAGAAACCAACCGCATGACTTTTTATGTCGGAAAACGCGAAGGGGCTCCTGTCGGTTACGCACTCATTGATCACGAGATCGGCAAATCATTCCCCATTACATTTATGGTGGTTCTCAACGTGGACGGCACGGTCCGCGACGTTGAGATCATGGTTTATCGCGAACCGCGCGGCTGGGAGGTGCGCTATCCTTCCTTTATGGACCAGTTCACCGGAAAGACAGCGGATACTGATTATCGCGGTATCAATTCCATCACTGGCGCTACTCTTTCGGTTCGGGCTATAGTAAAGGGGGTTTCGAGGGCGACCGCGGCTTATAAAGTGTTGTACCTTTCCGCAAAACTTTAGACCTCATCTTTCTTCCTCGAAGCTTTGCGGGTTATATTTCCCCTTTTCGTTTTCATTCTTTTCCCTGTGCTGTCTTGGTGGCTCCCTGTAATTTGCCGGCGGAGGCTCTCCACTATTTGTCTTTTTTAGGTTTGTAATCGAATTGGCAAACGGAACCCAACTGAGCGAACAGGTTGCTTAGTTTTAAATCGACATAATCCTTCCGGGCTTCCCATGGAATTTTATCAAAACAGCAGGCTGTCTCAATATAGTCGGTGCGACCAAAGCGAATGAAAAAACTGGCAAACCAGCACTTTTTCATTTTATAAACCCAGTTTTTTTCATCGGCTTTTTTATGTTCTAGTAAAAAATGCTTCCAAGTATGGGTTTCATCCACCTGAAGCTGATGGTTTTCGACAAAAGCTCTAAATGGATTTTCGGAAGCCTTTTCTTTCTCGATCAGCTTGTCGCGCTCGGGTTGCTTCCATGCCGCAAGCGCAGCGATGATGGCCACCCTAGCTTTATCTATTCTTATGTTGGCATCATCCAGCACATTATGAGCATTGTAGATGAAAGCCGCGATGGTGGTGAGGTATTGTTCTTCCTCATCCAGTGTGTCGCCGTTTTCATATTCCCAGATAGCTATAAATTTTTTGCGAATGAGTGCTTTGTCGACTTCTACGCCTTCTACTTTCAAGTGTTCGAGAATGGGATCAATGCGTTGCCCAGTACTCTCGACATCGGGACTGGCCTGACTTGCTTCTGTTTTTTCGTTCATAACAGCTTTCAGGAAAAAACCCATACGGGTTTGAATTTAAGATAAATAATTTATTGCTAATTGATTTCCTAAACTATCATAATCGGGTTTGAGGTGGCAAGGGACTTGATGCTATAAGGCAAGGTTGATTTTTATGCCTGAACGGTGATGAAAGGACTAGATATATGGACAATGGAAATTTTGATATTGTCGTTATTGGCTCGGGAGTCATTGGCCATAGCATTGCCTTTCGCCTCAAACAGGATGCGCCATACCTGAAAATCGCGGTTTTGGGCGATCCGGTCAACTCTCTTCAGGCGTCCCGGGCTGCGGCGGGGATGTTGGCCCCTTTTTGCGAATGCGACAGGGCCGACCGGTTTTTCAGGTTTTGCCGGGATTCGCTGGACAAGTTCCCCAAATTCCTTGCGGAGCTGGTTTCGATCAGTGAAGTTTCTGTCCATTTTTCATCTGCGGGTTCTTTGATGCCCTCGTCCAGTTACCGTGAAACCTGGGAAGAGCGAAAGGCGTTTTTCACCTGTGAAAATATCCCGCATGAAATATGGAGTGGGAAAAAGGTTCGCCAGAAAGCACCTTTTTTGTCGGAAGACTGTGGCGAGGTGATGTGGGTTGGGGAAGGGCAGGTCAATAACCGGCAAATGCACGACTCGCTTATGCAGGCTTCCAGAAAACTTGGGGTTCATGTTCTGGAAGCAAATGTTTCAGGCTTTATCCGCAAGACTTCGACCATTTCATCGGCGGTGACGGATTCAGGAAATATTATTGGGCAGAAGTTCGTTCTGGCATCGGGGAGTTGGTCTACGCAGTTGGCCCATGTGCTGGAGGTTTCGATCCCTTTGAAACCGATCAAAGGACAAATGTGCCGGGTGCGCTTGGACGACCATTTTATGGGTTATACCGTGCATGGCCGGGTGACTTATATTGCTCCTTGGCGGGAAGGCAACGGATTCGTCATCGGTTCGACCATGGAAGACCGAGGCTTTGATCCGTCCATAGACGACGAAGTGATCGACCTGCTGATTGACTCTGCGGCGGAGATCCTGCCTGATCTGAAAACAGCACCCTTGATTGAATCGTGGACGGGCTTGCGCCCCGCGGCTGAGGACCTCATGCCCATCATGGGGAAAAGTGGGAGGTATGATAACCTGTTTTATTCTTCCGGCCATTACCGTAACGGAATTTTGCTGACTCCAAATCAGGCAGACTATATGTCCGCTGTGATCAGGGATACTCTTGATGATGAGATTCACGAGTTCTCCCCCACCCGCTACAATTTGTAATGAGGGCTTTTCATGATTCCTGAAATCAAATCCGATCTTGTCCGCGACTTTCATAGTGTTTGGCACCCTTGCACCCAGCACAAGGATTACGAAACAACGCCCCCCATATTGGTCGAGAGGGCGGAGGGTGTCTATCTTTATGACCGGCAAGGCAACCGGTATATGGATGTGATCGCTTCGTGGTGGGTTAACCTGTTCGGGCATAATCACCCTCGGCTTAACTCGGCTTTGACCCGGCAACTGGAAAAAATGGCGCATGTGATGTTTTCCGGTATCACACATCAACCCGCCATTGATCTGGCCGATACCCTGGTAGACTTGTCACCTGCCGGACTTAGTAAAGTATTTTTCTCCGATAATGGTTCCACGGCTGTGGAGGTGGCTCTGAAAATGAGCCTGCAGTACTGGCAGGAGAAGGGGCAAATGCAAAAGCTACGATTCGCTTATCTCAAGGGCGGATATCATGGCGAAACCCTGGGGGCACTTTCGGTGTGTGGGCTGGAAATTTTCAGGGCAAAATTTGGAAAGGTTCTTGCTGGGAACTTGCCGGTTGAAGGGCCGGATTGTTTTCGCTGTCCCTATGGTTTACAGCGCGAAAGTTGTAATGCCGAATGCTTTGAGCCGATGGAAAAAGCATTGAGCGCGAATTCTGATACCGTTGCCGGGGTGATTGTCGAGCCGTTGGTTCAAGGGGCGGCGGGGATGATGATGTATCCGGTGATTTATTTAAAAAAACTGCAATCATTCTGTGAGTCGCTGGGAATTCATATGATTTTTGATGAAATCGCTGTGGCTTTCGGGCGCACCGGTTCGCTTTTCGTGTGCCGGGAACACGATCTGAATCCGACTTTTTTGTGTCTGTCCAAGGGGATCACCTCGGGTTATCTTCCATTGTCCGCTACACTGGCCACCGATGAAATCTATTCAGCTTTTTACGGTGAGCACCGTGACCTGAAACTATTCGTTCACAGTCATAGCTATTCGGCGAATCCTCTAGCCTGTGCCGTGGCCAACGAAACGCTTGGTATGCTGACGGAAAACAATTTTTTGGGAACGCTGAAACCCAAAATCGCCACCATGAAAGAATGCGGGAAACAGGCCTTCGATGGAATCGAAGGAGAGTTTCGGCAGACGGGGATGATTGCGGCATTGGAACTGACAGGTAAAAATAAGGAGCGGTTTGATTTTGAAAAACGTGTTGGCTATCAGATCTATCTCGAAGGATTAAAGCGCGGAGTTTTTATGCGCCCTCTGGGGGATGTGGTGTACTTCATCCCACCTTTGGTCATCACCGAAGAAGAGATAGAAATTATGATGAACACCGCGCGAGATTGTATTGATATGGTTTTAAAATAATGGGTAGGCGTTCAGACAGGAAAATCAAATCCCCCCAACCCCTGTGGTATTTAGCATCAGCACTCATGCCCCGAGGGGGTAATCGGGGATTATGCAAAGGCCTCCTTTTCAAAGAGAGGCTGGGGTGATTTACAATCTCTCATACAATATGTGGCCAGGGGTTTTTATGTAATACTTTTAATTTTTAATCGGAGTTAAATATGTATGAGGTGACCGTTAAGACCGGCTTTTCAGCTGCCCATCAACTCAGACTGTGTGACGGCAAATACGAAAATCTCCACGGCCATAACTGGTCGGCCCAGGTCACGATCGAGGCCGATGAACTGGACGCTATGGGAGTCGGTATCGATTTTGTAAAATTAAAACAGATGGTAAAAGAGATTCTAGGCAAACTGGATTATCAAAATATCAACGAAATACCCCCCTTTGACGAGCAAAACCCTTCCGCGGAAAACATTGCCCGCTGGTTGTTCCTCAAAATCAAGGAACAGGTCAGTTCGAAAGCTACCCGTGTGAAACGGGTGGAAATCTGCGAGATGGAGGGTTGTGGTGCCAGCTATTTTGAATTATGAAACGGTTTTATGTCTGCCTTAGAGTAGATGGCCATCCCACTATGAAAATGAATAAAATATTTAGAATCAAATAGCTAAGTTTCAGTGCCTTGGTTTTTAGGGTTAAAAAATATATCTATAACTTATTTATAAATAAGTTAGGGTTAATAGATTTTTAAGTCAAAATTGGAAAGCCTTATTCTAGAAGGTTATTGAAAAAAGTAATTAATTTATATATCTTTATTTTATTCTTGGGCAATTATTTGGAGTTTTCGGCCACGTTTGCAGGTTTTTTTCCCTGAAATTTCCAGGCCTCGACCCATCCTGAATTCTCTATGGGATCAGATTGGGCTGAAGATTTGTTCTTTAATGCCGATAGGTTGGTTGGGTAGAGTTTTTCTTCTAGAAAAACGGTATTTTCGTAGCTATTTTTTAAGGAGGATCGGATCATGAAAGGCTCGGTAGCCGATTTTTCGGGAAATATCGAATGCGCGTTGGATCAGAGAGGATTTCAGTACATTCTCGATGATCCGGTGGGTAAGCTAAGGTTCGAGAAGGATTGGATGCTTCATCCATGATAGCCTAGTCCGTCGACCGACGTGACTCGTATTTGAATATTGTAGCTATAGTGCAAAAGAATGGGTTGGAGGGCTTTGCCCTCGCTCTGCATTTTGCTAACGATTAAAGATTAAATTTCAGGCTCAAATTCGGAATACGTCCGGGTCTTCCGTCTGTTTGAGCTCTGCTATACTTGAAAGCCTCTGTTCCTGTCAAAAGGAACAGGAGCTTCCTCGTTTCCTGATATCATTTCTTTTCTTAAAAGAATCCTCGTATAGTGCTTGGAGGAGATATTGCCTCCACTATTTCTCATACTCTGGCAAAAATATGGTCCATTTGATAGAAGATTTAGCCGTACTCCTGCTGGTTTCCCTTCCGATCAACCTGCTTTTTCATAAAATTAAACTGCCCTCGGTTATGGGCTATCTCATTGCCGGGGTTCTGATCGGTCCGTATGGGTTAAAACTGATCTCTGATGTCGCTTCGGTGAAGGAGTTGGCGGAGATCGGGGTGATCCTGCTTTTGTTTGTCATCGGTTTGGAGTTTTCGCTTGGACGCCTGCTGAAAAACCTAGCTTCGGTTTTAGGGGTCGGCGGTCTGCAACTGGGCCTGACAACGGTTGTTGTCTGGTTTGTTTTCAGGGAGATTGGGTTTCAGCAAAACCAGAGCATCGCTTTAGGGTTGATCGTTGCTTTGAGTAGTACGGCCATTGTCCTGAAAATGATTACAGACCGCGCCGAGATCGATACCTTGCATGGAAAGCTTTGTATTGGCACTCTCCTGTTTCAGGATTTATGTGTGGTCCCTATCATGCTTCTTCTGCCGCTTCTTGCCCAGTCAGGAGTCAACTCTGGAGCGGACTTTGCACTTGCCATGGTCAAGTCGCTGACAGCAGTGGTGGCGATTTTTTTTCTATCCAGGTTGATTGTTCCGAGGGCTCTGACCTGGATTGCCAGGGTCGGCAACAAAGAACATCTCACGTTATCGGTACTGTTTATCATTCTTGCCACGGGTTGGGTATCGCAAAAAATGGGTTTGACCTTGGCGATGGGTGCCTTGATCGCTGGAATGATTATTTCGGAGTCCGAGTACAATCATCAGATTATTCTCGACATTCTTCCACTGCGGGATTATTTCAGTAGTATTTTCTTCATTTCGGTTGGCATGCTTCTGCAAACGCAGGTGCTGATGGATTCTATCTGGGGTTGCCTGGGGCTTTTTGTTCTGGTGGTTCTGGTTAAAGGGGGATTGGCAAGCCTGGCTTGTTTGCTGGTGCGGGTACCTATGCGGATTTCTTTTGTTGTGGGGATGCGTTTGGCGCAGGTGGGGGAGTTTTCTCTTATCCTTGTGGGGATGGCATTGGATCAGGGTTTGTTAGACTCTCATCAATACCAGCTGTTGCTCATTGTTTCGATTCTTTCCATGCTTTTCGCTCCTTTGTTGATTCAGGCTTCCTCGGCACTTTCCATGAAAATATTTTCCCGGTGGAAATCTTCAGAAACTGATTTGGACCACGAACAGGATTCTAAGCTTAAAGGCCATGTCATTATTGTGGGCTATGGACTTGGGGGCCGAACCCTGGCCCAGGTGCTTCTTGAAACGCAGATCCCTTTCATGGTTCTGGATCTGGATGGCGAGCAGGTTAAACGTGCTTTGACGGAAGGCATGACCACTTATTATGGCGATTGTGCTCAGGAAGAAACTTTGATCCGAGCGGGCTTGGAAAAGGCAAGAATGATTGTGTTTTCGATCCCGGATTATGCGGTGACGGAAAAAGCCGTGCGTTTTGCCAGAAAGATCAACCTCGAAGTCAAGATTATGGTTCGAACCCGGTTGACTGCCCAGGTTGAAGAGCTTAAAACCGCCGGAGCCGATGAGGTGATCCCGGAAGAATTTGAAACTTCCATAGAAATTTTTTCGCGGGTATTACGCGACTATCGTATTCCTGATAATATTATTGAACAACAGGTGGAATTGATTCGTCTGGAAGGTTACAGCATGTTTCGGGGACTGTCTTTAAACGCCGAGAGCCTGAAAAAGTTTTCCACCTACCTCACGGCTACTCTTACCGAGTCTTATCTGGTTTTGCAAGGTAGCTGGGCTCGTGATAAGGCGCTCGGAGAAATAAATATTACCGATCGAACCGGAGCGGTAGTTATTGCGGTGGTGCGTAAAAACAAACCCCGCCCCAATCCGGGCCCTGAATTTTACATTCTGCCTGGAGATATGCTTATTCTTTTTGGTAGTCACCTGCAATTGGACCTGGCAATCACCTATTTGGGGTCTGGCCAGGAACTCGATCAAAAGCCGGTTTGATATCTGCATATAGAGTAAGATGAGTCAAGTGGGCACGAAGGCAGTTATCCTTATTGGCAAGGAATATGAACTGCCTCATGCTGGTTCGCTTGTGGCGATTTCCGCATTGCAAGAGCTTAAGAAAGGCTGAAAGCTGGAGATATGAATGGGGTTTGACCGAAAGAAAATAACAACAGTGGTATTGTTTGTTCTGCTGTGGGTCACTGCTGCCAACCCGGCTTTTCCCGAAACGTCTTCGGAAAAGAGGAAGGATGTTCAAAAGTTGTTGGAAGTATCCGGCATTCTGGACCAACTGGATTATATGCAAGACTCTCTCCTGAACAATGTCTCAATGATGGTGACGGGGGCATTCCCAAATGTTCCCGAAGCGTTCTGGGGCGAGTTCAACCAGCTGATCGGCAAGAAGGAAATGGATGATTTAATAGACAGGGTGATCCCAGTTTATGACAAGCATATGTCGCACGAGACGGTAAAAAAACTCATAACCATGTTTGAGACGCCTTTCTGGAACGAGTGGAAGAAAAAGATGCCTCTCATCAGCCGTGAAGCAGGGGTGATTGGCAGTGAATGGGGCAGGGAGCAAACCCAGTCGGAAGCGTTTAATAAAAAACTGGATGGTCTGATCCAAAAATATAAACTGGAAAAACCGAATTCCACCTCAGACTGAACAAAAATAAGAACCAGCCCTCTGGCGAGGGAGGCAAAGTTATAGTCAAGAAGCGACTTGATTTTTTTTATTACTAGCTCTTTTTATTGTCACGAGTGTGTGGAGCGAAACTCAAGGTAAGGATAAAAGTCTATCCAATTTCCCCAACCCCTTTCGTGGAAGAGGGTTGGGGAAATTGGAGGTTCATGGTTCTGGTCCACAAAAAAAGGTTCGTCCTCTTGACAGTGGACGAACCCCCTGTTTAAAGCAAACCCCCTTAGTCCTCCTTGTCAGAGGGAATTATTGAAAAACTATTGTGGTTTGTTTAAGCCGAGACAACTCTTCGCCAGTTGATAACGCTGCTGCAATCTGGCCTCACGTTTAGTGGTGGACCCAGCTTTGGCCGATGTATTTTACCACATCCCAAATTTCTTTATCCTTCAACGTTTTTTTGTGAGCGACCATTCCGGTTCCGACTGAACCGTTTTTGATGACCCAGAACATTTGTCCAGCAGAAACATCTTTCATGGTAGTGCTACAGGTGAAGTTTCGCGGGCTGGGTTTCAGTGCCTTGCCCAGTTTACCCATGCCGTCACCGCTTTTTCCATGACACATTTTACAGGCCAGAGGCTTGGCCCCTTTTTTATAGATTTTTCCCCCCTTTTCCGCATCGGCTTTGACGGTCTTGTCCATCGACGCGATGTTGGAAGGGGCCGATTTGGTTTTTCGGGGCTGTGGGCAGTCACTAGCCGCCCAAGTGGTTGTTGTGAGCGACAGTGCACTGACCGCGATTAATATAATAATTCGTTTCATTTTCTTTTCTCCTCTCGCTGAATAATAATGGTTCATGGAGTTTCGCGGTTAGAATGATTTTTTCCCTACTAATTCAAAATTGGTGTTGGCTTTGGCTCCTTTTTCCACTGTGATCTCCTGAGTCACCTGCCCAACATAGGGATGCCATGCTGTGACTCTGTATTTTCCGGCTGGAATATGGTCTAGTGTGAAGGAACCATCTTTGCTGCTTACAGTGTAGTAGGGATTCCAGGCAATTCGCGCATCAGCTTCCATATAGTTGTGCTGATCGCATTGCAGAAAGAAATGGGAATCCTTTTTCGGTTTGAACCGTTTGAGAGATTTTGTGACATCGGCCACAGAACCTTTTGACGGAAGCGGTTTGTTGAACAGCGTTTTCCTGTTGGCCCCTTTGATGGAATAACCGTGCGGGTTGTGCAGAGTATCCTCGTCTTGGTTGGCGATTTTTACTAATCCTTCTTTAATGGATTTCGGGGATTTGCGGATGACCGTTACCTTGGGGAAAATATCGCATTGCCGGAAATCGAAATTCACAGTTTCTTGCGACCAGGCTTTCCCCTTGCTGATGTTTTCGATCAATACCACTGCGTTTTCAAGTTTTCCATCATGAACGACGACCTTTTGTCGTGGTCGGATTCCACCTTCCATGGTGTCGGGATGGGTGGCACAGAACTCGGCATTTTTGCCTTTGCTCAAATCCTCCATGATGGGTGCGGGAACATTGCCTTTAAACATTACGATTCCTGAAATGGACCCGCCATTGGAAACTTGCATTTCTTCATAACTAGTTTTCTTTGCCTGAACATTGCTGGCCAGAGCGAGTGTGATGACGGTGGTGACTGTCATTAAGTTAAATTTTTTCATGATGGTCTTTCCTCTATATTTTTCTCGGCTTGATAGACTTTTTCCTGTTGAGGAGAGGGGAGGGACCGGGAAAAGGAGGTCACTCCCGGCTCCAACTGCATCCAGCGGGGAAGGCATCTGCGGGATGCATGCACGCCTCTGTTTGCGTTCAGCGGGGGCTGAAAGCCGGTCAAGGTGTTGCAATCCGACACCAACAGGTTGAGATATTTTTGCGTTTGAGTTTTTCATTTATGCCTTCCTTTCTGGTCTTTCAACCCTTGTAGATAGCAAAGCCTGTGCCAGAGAGGCCGAAAAAAAGACAAAACCCTTAACTTATGATTTCACAAGGGGTTCGAAAATAGTTATTGGGAAGGGAAGAGGAATGCTAGAGGTCAACGGATGCCATAATGGGACAGGATCGTCTCATTATGGGCTCCTGTCAGGATCAGAATGGGATGATGTCAGTTCAACTGATATTTTTTCAGCATACGGTAAAACGTGCTACGGCTGATACCCAAAGCCTTGGCCGCGCTGGGAATGTTTCCGCCGACTTGTTCCATGGCCTGCTTTAAGGTTTGTTTGACTACATCATGGTAGGGGATAAGGATTGTGGAACCGGAAGAAGCTTTTTTGCTTATCTTCTCATTAGCGGGAGCTGAAGAGTCGTAGACTCCTTCCGGCAGGCAGTCGGCATCTATGGTGTCGTAGGAGGTGATGATCATGGACTGGTAAATTGTGTTTTCCAATTGGCGGATATTTCCCGGCCATGAATAATCCTGCAAAATCTGCATGGCTTCATCGCTGACCGACAGAACTTCCTTGCCAACCTCTTCCTGATATTTTTTGAGAAAGTGGGTGCAGAGAAGAGGAATGTCCTCCACCCGATCACGAAGTGCGGGGACTTCGATGGGGAAAACGGCGATTCGATAATAGAGGTCTTCGCGAAAGCCTCCTTGTTCGATTAGGGTCTTAAGATTCTTGTTGGTCGCACAGACCACCCGGGTATCGACCATGATTTTCTGGTTGCCTCCGACGCGTTCAAAACTTTTTTCCTGTAGAAAGCGCAGAAGCTTTGCCTGAGTGGCGAGGCTCATTTCTGCCACTTCATCGAGAAACAGGGTGCCGCCATCTGCCAGTTCGAGTTTTCCCGCACGGGACTCAATGGCACCGGTGAAAGCACCTTTTTTATGGCCGAACAATTCGCTTTCCTGAAGTGTTTCAGGGATAGCTCCACAATTGATGTCGACAAAAGGCCCGGTGACGCAGGAACTGTTTCGGTGGACAGCGCGGGCAATAAGTTCCTTACCGGTTCCGGTTTCCCCGAGGACGAGGACACCGGCTTTGCTGGCCGAGACCTGATGAACTTTTTTCAGTGCTTCATTGAGTGCCTTGCTTTTGCCGATGATGCCATCTTTGCAGGACAGACGGTCTACTTCGCCTTGCAAGTGGATGACTTTGCGGACAAGGTTTCTTTGTTCAAAAGCTTTATCCAGACAGGTGAACAGGCGGGATTCGTCAACAGGTTTCAATAAATAATCGTAAGCACCGTGCTTAATAACTTCTACGGCAGTTTCCACCTTGTCAACACTGGTCAGCATAATGACCGGCAGGTTGGGATGCGTGGTTTTGATCCGTTTCAAGGTTTCCACTCCATCGAGTCCGGGCATCATCACGTCAAGCAGGATCAGAGAAGGGCTGTCATCCAGCGAGTCGAGCAAGGAATTTCCGCTTTCGAAATCCTGGACCGCATGGTCCCTATCCTCTAGGAGAGCTTTCATCAAGGTTCTTAGCGGGGCATCGTCATCGACTATATATATTAATTCACGGGTCATTTTATGATTGTAGCTCACTCCCGTGAGAAGGAATATAATAAAGTTTTTTAAGCCGAGCCAGCTCTTTTTGTTAGCCGGAAAGAGTTATTACAAGCTGGGTCCAGCATCACGCTGGCATCGAGTGGCGTTAATTTCAAAAAAAATGATAAACTGGTCGTGTTTACAATTTCAGGAATAGATGGAATGGGACCATTGGCAAGCCAGACTAGAGGTGTACTGGTAGCGGGATTGATTCTGGCTGTGATGAGTTGGGGCATTGTTCGTGACCGGGCTCAGAAAGCCTGGTTTGATGAACTGGAACAAGAGGTGCTGGAAGACACCCTTATTTTGACTGGTGAGCTTGAAGTGGTGAAAAGAGAATTGAGAGGTATCGTTTCTCTTTACCGTTCTTCGGAGTTTGTAGGCCGGGAAGAGTTTGGAGTTTATGTTCAGCCCCTTTTAGAGAACCATCCTTTTATTCAGGCGTTTGAGTGGGTTCCCCGCATTGACCACTCCGAAAGGGAAAGGTTCGAAGGCATTACCCGTTCTGTAGGGTATGCCGAGTTTCATATTTTTGGATCTTCTGGCCCTTCCGAGACGAAGCAGGAATATTTCCCGGTGCATTATTCTGAGCCGTTTCCGGGCAATGAAGAGACGCTGGGGTTTGACCTGACCTCTGATCCAAAATTGTTAAAGCTTGCCAATGCTGCCAGAGATACTGGCAGGGTGGTTGCGGCTTCGCGGTTTGGCCCGGTTCCCAATGCCCACTCACAATCGGATCTCATTATTCTTGCTCCTTTCTATAGTGGGAGGGCGGAACGAACTGAAGAACGGCGGGAGCATCTAAAAGGTTTTGTGCTGGGCGTATACCGGGTGCGGGACATGATTGACCAAATGGTAAGCCCTTATATTCCCGAAGGGATGAACTTAACTGTTTATGAGGAAGGCGAACTGGTTAAGGAAAACCTGCTTTATGGTAGTCCGTTGAAGAACCCGGTCATGAGCATCACCAACGTGGTCAATGTTTCCAATCGTCGATGGTTCCTGGTTTGGCAGGCGACCAGGGAATTTCGCGACGGTCCTCAAACATTAAGTGCGTTTTGGGTGGGGGTTGCTATTTTTTCAGGGGTTCTGTTCCTTTCCATCATCATTGAGATGATGGCATCTCGGACCCGCGTTGTGGAGAGAGAGGTTAAGGTTCGCACGGAAGAACTGACCCTGGCGAACGAGAAGCTTGTTGAGGTGAATAATTTGAAAAATAAATTTCTCGGGATTGCATCGCATGACCTCAGGAACCCTCTTGCTTCCATTCGCGGCTATTCCAAGTTTCTTTTAGATAAAGGAACGCAAGTCAAAGAAGACACCCGGCAGGAGTTTTTAACAACCATTAAAAATGTCAGTGGAAATATGCTGGAACTGATCAGCAACCTTCTGGATATCTCGGTGATCGAAAGCGGCCAGTTGAGGCTGAATCCCGAGAAGTCATCCATAAAAAGACTTGTAGAAGAGAAGATTCACCTGCAACAGATTTTGGCGGACAAAAAAAATATCAGGCTTCATAAGGATTTTGAAGAGGTGCCTGAATTTTATTTTGACGCAAACCGAATTGGGCAAGTGGTGGATAACCTTCTCAGTAATGCGGTTAAGTATTCGCCACCTGATAAAGAGGTTTTTGTCAAACTGGTGTCGCGTGAGGAAACCATGACTTTAAGTGTTAAGGATGAGGGGCCGGGGATTCCTCCGGATGAGCAAGGACAGTTATTCCAGCATTTTCAAAAATTAAGCGCTCGCCCCACTGCTGGTGAAAGCAGTTCCGGGTTGGGGCTGGCTATTGCCCAGAGAATTGTCGAAGAACATCAGGGAAGTATCGGGGTCGACAGCCAACTCGGTCATGGTGCCACATTTTATTTTTCTATACCTACGATGAAGAAATAAAAAAATTCAGAGGCCCTGAACTGCCTTTTCTTCTGGGTACTCCACCTGAAAATCCAGAGTGATTATTTTCTTTTCTTTGGGTGCGAGGTGGATGTTCCAGGTAAGGAACTTTTGTTTATCTGTGTCATCGGGCTGGGGTTTGATTTGCTGGATACGCACTTTAATCTCCTCTTGATAGGAGAGGGGAAGTTGATCTTTTAATTCAACCTGGAGAGGTATATCTTTGAAGTTTTCCAGGCTGATTTCGAAGGTGTAACGTTGTTTTGCCGTTTGGTTGAAGATTCCTTTTTCACCTCCTTCTTTTTTAATAAGTTTACGTTTTACTTTGATAGATTCATCTAAAGTGAGCAATACCTTTCAGGCAGGTCTGTACGATTTGGCAGTGACCAAGCCCTTCACTTCCATGGGGATACTTTCAGTGGCAGAGTTTCCTTCCGAAGAATCCTTTGATCTTGCTTTTTTCAAAGTGGGAGCCTATGAGACTTGCTTTCCCATAGGGAAAAATGGGGCTCGAACTTGCCTGACGCTGAATCCTTTTAACGCCTCTCCATAAAAGCCGAATAGCTTTAAATGCTCATGTCGGAGTGCGCCTTAGTGGGTAGCCTTCCAAATTGAATCCACAAAATATTTTCGGGAGTCAAATAAATGCTCCACGACTTCAAATCCGTTTTCAATGGCCATGTGTTCTATTTCTTCAAGCGTGTATTTAAAGGACTGCTCGGTTTGCATCGCTTCCCATGCTTTGAAGTGAAAGTTCTTGTTTAAAGCCTTGATATGCACCGTCTGGTCCCGTGTGCTGTAAAGATAACTTTCTACAGCACGGGTATCGGGATTGAACTGGCCTTGCTGCGCAAAGTGCTCTTTGTTAAAATCGGCACCCAGTTCTTGATTAATGCGGTCTAGCAGGTGCAGGTTGAATTTTTCAAAGAGTCCTTCGGAATCATTGTAGGCAGAATAAAGTAACTTGGGATTCTTCATGAGGTCAAACCCGGTCAGCAAATAATCTTTTGACCCCAACGCATTGCATAAATTTTTAAGAAAAGATCGGGCCGTGTCCGGGGCCATATTATTCAAGGTGACTCCGAGAAAGAGGACTATGTTTTGTGTTGGGCCATCCGGGATAATGGTTTTGAGACCTTCAAAATAATCTCCGGTTAGTCCTGTGACCTTCAGGGACGTGTCGGGATGACTGTCTTCCAACGACCGGACCAGGTTTGTAATCGCTCCATTGGAAATATCAATGGGGAAGTAGTGAAAGCTGAACTTTTTATTCAGCAAGTGCTCAATGAGAGCTTGGGTCTTGCATCCATTGCCTGAACCGAGTTCTATAAGGTTGAAGGTGTCGCCGGTAATGAGTTGGGCAATATTATTTTTATGGTTGCGAATAATTTCAAATTCACATGCGGCGGGGAGATATCCCGCAAGTTCTGTTATCTTTTTGAAAATCTCGCTCCCAGAGCTGTCAAAGATAAGCCATGATGGTAAACACTTGTTTTTAAGGGAGAGACCTTCGTTGACCGCACTGGCAAACTGTTTTTCGAGGGAGAATGATTTCGGTCCGGATTTTAGTATTTTTGTTTCAAACAAAACTGCGACTCCTTTTTCTGCTTTCTGCGTGGTGGATTGACCTTGTTGATGGTGTTTGTTATAATACGTCTCTCGGTTCTTTTTTACATCTCTATTATTATCTCTAACGATTACCGCAGGGCGAAGCTTCTCGCGGTTAAGATGTTTGTCGGGTTCTGGTTTTTAGAAGAATAAACAGACCCTAACTCTAATCTTCATATTCCCATTCCCAAAGCTATATGAATTTTAATTTACAAACAGACTCAACAGCACTTGATTTTGCATATCAGGAATTGGAGGAGGAGTTTGTCGGATTGTTACATTTGGATGATCTGGATCGAGTTATTTCGGAAAGTCCTGAGAAGGTCGCAAGCTTTAATTCAGAATTGGAAGTGTCCTTGTATGATGCTTTCAATAATGACGAGGGATGTCCTCAGGCCCACCTGTTTTTGCAAAGGATTCTTTATCGCATCAACCGTTTGAAGCTGTTTTGGTATGACGAGTTGGAAAATTATACCAATGAGGATTCTGGTTTTCTTTTTTCTTTGCGTTTGAAAATTGAAAATGCATGGCAGAGTTGGGAGGCAGGTAATACCGGCCAGCAAAGTTCTGGTAATCTTAGCGATGCCCTCCGTGGCCGCGTGGAAGAAGACCTAGAACCCGAGTCTTCTCCGGATGGGTTGATCATCCGCAGTGAAATCTCAAAAGCCGGGTACCTGCGTTTGCTTGCGATCGCTTCTCTAGATGGTTTGGTGGAGGCAAGTCAACTTTCCCGAATGCTAGGAGGTGTCGGAAACGAGGTGCAGACGACGCTGACCCGCATTTTATGGGAAGAGTATGGTAGTGGGAAGTTTTCCAGAAAGCATTCCACTCACTTTGCAACCATGCTGGAAGAATGCGATATGGATTCCAGGCCAGAGGCTTATTTTGATCTTGTGCCGTGGGAAGTGCTGGTCAATATCAACCATAGCTTTTTCCTTTCCGAGCGTAAGAAAAACTTTTTGCGTTATGTCGGTGGTTTGTTGTATACCGAAGTTTCCGTTCCCGCTGCTTTTCAGAATATCAAAATGGCGGGAGAACGCCTAGGGATGGGTCAAAAAGGCACCAGCTATTGGGACCTTCACATTCGGGAAGATATCCGTCACGGGCAATGGATGTTGGATGATGTAGCCCTTCCTCTGATTGAGAAATATCCTGAACAGGCTTGGGACATGGTCAGGGGATATGACCAGCAAAAGTTCATCAGTACGCGTTCTACCTCAGCCATGGTGGAGTCCATCCGCCGGTTTGAATTTTCCTGAGAAGGCCTTCAAAACCGACTGGCCTCATTGGTTGCGGCCAACGGCTTTTCCACTGATAATGAGAAAGACCTGTCTTCACGGATTATTTACTTGATGGTTTCCAGCTTTTTGCCATCTCCTGAGCTTTTTCTATTTGAGATGAAGACATTTTCTTTTCCACCCGGTTTTTGGCTTCGATGGAGGTTTTCTGTCTATTAGTAGAACCCGCGAGATTGAACCGCATATGCGCTGGCACATAGTCTTGCGGGGACTCATTCTCCCTTGAAATAGACTGTGTCCAGGTTGAGTTGCGAGTTATTATATCTCCGTTCGGCTAATGGAAACGATAGCCTGTATCCTGTTTTATAGAATAAGAATGTAAGTAGTTTTTTCACAGTAGTCACCCAATGAAACGGGACAAATCCCATTTTCAGTTGAAATTGAACGACGCTGATGGTTCAGGGTGCTGAGACACTTTCGAAGTTGTCATCCTTGAGGAGCCAAAGGATATCGAAGCCCTTTACTAAATAAACCAAAAAAAACAAACCAAAAAGCGAGATTTTTCACCGCGTTCAGAATGACACCCGCTAAATAGTTTTTAGCGCCCTTCTAGTACTCGATTTGATGAATTCTGACGCAACTTTTTTCTCTGTCAGGGGAGGGAGTTATTATAACTGCATGGACCTGGTGGCGGCTACTACATAAAAAATCCCACATAGACAATCCAGCCAACCATGGAAACGCGAGTAATCCCAGCAGGAATCCAGGAACTTTTCCTTCTTGCCTATCCCGACTATAGTGGATAATAAGCTGTCGTCGTCTTCCCGATCAAGTTTGATTTCATTTTCTCAAATTTCACTTACTTACTTTTTTCTTGCCGCGACTTCCGCAGCATGAGATCTGGCCCGTTTCAACATAGCAGCTCTTTCCTCTGCTGTGAAATCACTTCGGGGTGTCGGGCCGGGTACGCCACCGCCTGAGGGTTCAGGAGTAGGGGGAGCTTTGGCGGGAGGCGGTGTTTTTGCGACGAGGGTTTCTTCAACTGCCACAGGTTCAGCAGGAGCCTCAGCCACCGACGTCTCTTCAGAGATCACAACAGCTTCAGCAATTTCTCCGGGCGTGGTTTCAACAATTTCCCTGGGTTTTTCCAGTTCTTTTTTTGCCCTCTTCCGCTCTTGAATTTCCATGGCACGGAGAAACGAGTCTTCATTATTTGCCATTGCAGCTCTTGAACCAATGCCAGTGCGAACGTTTACATTGAAATGAGAATCCCGGCCCTCTTCACTCATTGTAATTTCTCCTCATTGTTTGATGTCGCTTCCGGCCCGTATCCTATTAAGAAACCTTCTGCAAGTCCATGTTATTTTATCGGTAGCGCGGAGTACCTCTGCCGGCAAATGCTGATGTCTTTATCTGCGAAAAAATGCTTTCTTTGCTTGACGAGCTATTGCTCCCTGTCCCTACGGCAAGCAGTCAGCAAAACTTTTCTGGCGGAGTAAATTCTTTACCCAGTGCATTGGCGACTTCCGGGTGGGTAACAGCCCCCAAGCAGACATTGAGTCCAGCTTTCAAGGCTGAGTCTTCTTTCAGGGCTTTCTGATAGCCATTTTCGGCAAGTTTCAGAGCGTAAGGGAATGTGGCATTGGTGAGTGCGAAGGTCGATGTTCTGGCCAGAGCTCCAGGCATATTGGCGACACAATAATGGATCACTCCCTTAACCTCAAAAATGGGATCACTATGTGTTGTCGGGCGTGAAGTCTCTAGGATACCTCCCTGATCGATGCCGACATCGACCACGACCGATCCTTTGCGCATCGGAGTCAGCATCTCACGGGTGATAAGGCGCGGAGCCTTGGCACCGGGGATGAGCACAGCTCCGATGACGAGATCTGCAGTGCGCAGTGATTCCAGTAAATTGAACCGGTTCGACATCAGGGTTCTGAGTCGGCTTCCGTGGATATCATCGAGATAACGCAGGCGTTGCAGGCTGATATCGAGCAGGGTGACCTGGGCTCCGGTGCCAATGGCCATTTTTGCGGCGTTGGCTCCGACAATACCTCCCCCGATGATTACCACATGACCGGGGTCGACACCAGGCACACCGCCGAGAAGAATGCCCCGCCCACCATTTTCCCGTTCAAGATATTTTGCGCCTTCGTGCACAGCCATGCGCCCTGCTACCTCGCTCATAGGGATAAGAAGAGGCAGGGAGCGATCAGGCAACTGCACGGTTTCGTAGGCAATGCCCACGATCTTTTTGTCCAGCAGTGCCTGGGTCAGCTCGGGTGCCGGGGCCAGGTGCAGGTAGGTGTAAAGGATCTGCCCTTCTTGTAGCAGGTCATATTCTTCCGATAGGGGTTCCTTGACTTTGATGATCATTTCCGATCGGGAAAATATTTCCTGATGGGAAACGATTTTGGCACCTTGATCCAGATAATCCTGATCGCTGATGCCGCTACCAATTCCTGCCTGGTTTTCCAGCAAAACTTGATGGCCTCGGGTTACCAGATCGTGAACACCCGCTGGGGTCATCGATACGCGATACTCATCGGTTTTGATTTCTTTCGGAACTCCAACGATCATGTCAACCCTCCTGATGATTCCGCTCTTGCGTCAAGTCTATTAAATATTATAAAGGAAAGCCGAACAGGTGTTTGATCTTTTGAACGAAATCCTTTAGAGTGCGGAAAGCTCCAACAAATAATCCTTAAGCTGATTTCAGGAGGCATTTTCTGTTGCAAGAGGTCGTTAAATCCAAGTTGGGACAGACTATTCTGGCAAACTTGACCCCGGATGAGAAGCTGTTGGACTTGGAAGGTAAAAATATTGGGCCGGAGGAGTTGCGCCTGCTTTGTGATGCCGAAGACTTGTCTTCGGTTGAGCAGCTTTTTCTCAGCCAGAACCAGCTTTGTGGAGAGTCCATAGAAATCCTCAGCCGTGTGAAAGGCTTGACCAGACTCACCTCTCTTTACCTCAACCATAATATCATCGGAGATGAGGAGGCCAAAATTCTGGCTGGTGCCGATTTATTGAAAAACCTGAAATGCCTGATGCTGGAAGCTAATAACATCGGAACCCAAGGTGCCGAAGCGCTGGCCGGTTCCTCAAATCTTAAAAACCTGGAAGTTCTGTTTCTGGACTCGAACCCAATTGGTCCTCAAGGGGCTCGGGTCGTAGCCTGTTCGGAGCAACTGCCTCACTTGCAGGCGCTCCATCTCGACAGCACTGGGATCGGTGATGAGGGAATCCAAGCGATTGCGGAAAGCCCGTGTTTGACCGATTTGAAAAAACTGTATTTATGCTCGAATAAAATGGGAGATGCGGGGGCCATTGCCTTGGCGAAATCCGCAAGCCTGAAAAACCTTAATGTCCTGAGTATTTGGCGCAATGAGATTCGAGACGAGGGTGGCAAGGCGATTGCCGAGTCGCAAACTTTTATGAATCTGGAGCGGCTTTATATGAGTCTAAACTTTATAGAACGCCCTGTGCGCAAGATCATCCGAGGATCAGAACTGGCAAAACGTTTAACCACTTTGGTGATGGACTGAACCATGACGGAACGAAACCAAAACTATAAGTTCACTTACAGCCGGTTCTTCAATGTATTTTTTCATGTTGGGGTGATCTTCAATGTCGTTCTGGTTATTTGGATGATCCTGGTATTTACTGAAGTTCTCTAGTACCCACTCCAGTAAGGAGACCTTTGCATAACCCCGGGTTATCCCTTCGGGGCATGAAGGTCAAGGAAGAGGGCATCCAGCTTGACCGAACACGCCATCAGGGATGTCAGTCACCCTGTAAACGTTTGACGTAGTGATCGGGATCCTTTTGGAATACTTCTGGGCAGTAGGGGCATCGGCAGAAATGTGTTTCCCATCCCGCAATTTCCGTACGCACAGTCCATCGCATCGGTTTTTCTGCTAAGCAGGTCGGACACACCACCAAACCTTTGGTTTCTTGAAGATATCTTGGAGGTTCTCCATGATATTGCCCAGGTTAAAGACAGGAACATGCCCGGATTGGACAGGCGAACCACAAGGCATTCGGGTTACGCTGTCAGCCAAAGAATCCGCAAGCGGGTGGAAGAAATCTTTGGCTGGTTCAAGACGGTCGGAGGCTTAGGAAAAACTCGTTTCAGAGGGGTCAAATGAACACAGGAATATGTCTTCACGCTCGGAGCCGCAACTTGCTGAGAATGAGTAAGTTGGTTCCAGATGGAGGGGGAACGTGGCTACAGGGACACGGCAAAAGCTTCCAAATGCGGTCAAAGAGTTAAAAGAACCAAAAACATTCATGCTGAAACTATTAATCTTCAATAGGTTTTTAGCGGAACCGTTAAAACTTTATAAAATTATGGGTTTTTCAGCACCACTGCTAGTGGAGGGATACCATTTGGCCAAGGTATGGGGTGGAAACCCTAGCCCAAACAGGATGGCGATGAGGATATTCCGCCCTGTGGTGAAAACGATTCCTTCCTTGATCCAGCGTCTTGGGGAAGTATGCGTCTTTTCCTTTAGCAGGATAACAGGCCCTTTTTTTCTCAGGCGGCGGTAGAAATCAAGATCTTCACAAATAGGAAGAGGGGAGAACCCATTCATCTCTTTGAAGACCTCTTTACGGACAAAGAATCCCTGATCACCATAAGCGAGGCCAAAATGTTTTGAGCGGATATTGGCTAACAGGGCAATCAACTTGATGGACCATTTTTGGGATTCTATGCAGAGTGTGAAGGCGCCTCCGATCCACTCAGGATTTTCCATGTGCTCCAGCATTTTTCGATAGCTTTCAGGCTCGAGTCGGTTGTCGGCATGCAAAAAAAGCAATAGATCACCGGTGGCTTCGTCGGCACCGGCATTCATTTGCATAGCGCGACCGGCAGACCCGGTGATGGCGTAGTGGCTGAACTTTTTGGCAATAAGGCTGGTATCATCATCGCTCCCGCCATCGCTGACAATCAACTCATGAGGAGAAAGCTGTTGGATTTGTGTCAGGGTTTTCTCGAGAACCAACTCTTCATTAAGGGTGGGAACGATGATGGATACTTTCAAACCGATATATCTCCACAAAGGAAGGGAGTAACTTTTGCGTTTATTGAAGTTTTCGTGCTGTTTGGGTCCTGCCCGTGTGAGGAAAGTTAATCATAAAACAGGCAGAATTTCAAACCTCCCGGCCATCGTGGGGCTGAAAATGGATATCAGGCGTGCAGGTCTTTTATCCCGACTTGTCATCTGACAGTAAAGTATTATAGAATAAAGAGATCGTAAGACTTAATTCGAAGATCCCCCTCCGCCCAGCTGGAGGAAGTGAATATGTTAGCCCATTTTATCGATTCCAGATCATTTCAATGCGGGTATTTTAAGGATAGAAAATCCCTCGTGCAGGTCTTTTATCCCGACTTGTCATCTGACAGTAAAGTATTATAGAATAAAGAGATCGTAAGACTTAATTCGAAGATCCCCCTCCGCCCAGCTGGAGGAAGTGAATATGTTAGCCCATTTTATCGATTCCAGATCATTTCAATGCGGGTATTTTAAGGATAGAAAATCCCTGTTCGAGGAGTACCTGCTTGAGGATGTCTCTGAGATGGAGTTTGAATACCTGTTGGCTCATGGCATGCGTCATTTCGGGGATTACTTTTTTCGTCCCCGGTGTCAGGACTGCTACCAGTGCATTCCCATCCGGGTGCGGACCGAGAATTTCAAAATGACTCGTAACCAGAGGCGGGCTTTGACTTCCTGTAAGGGTGTGGAGGTCAAGATTGGTGCCCCGCAATATACTCATGAGAAATTTGAGCTTTACCTCACTCACAAGGAAAGATTTTTTCCCCTACAGGATGATGTGGAAGACGAACAAAATTTTCGATTGTCTTTTTATATCAACACGCCTTTCGGAATTGAGTTTGAATACTATCTTGATGGAAAGCTTATTGGTGTGGCACTGAGTGACAGAACTTCGCAGTCTTTTTCCGCCATTTATACTTTTTATCAGGTTCCCGACAAAAAAATGAGCCTGGGAACTTTCAGCGTATTGAAGCAGATGGAATACGCCCTCACGAGCGGAATCAAATATTTTTATCTCGGTTATTATATTGCCGACAACGCATCCTTGGTCTATAAGGCAAGCTTCAGGCCTAACGAGGTTTATCTGGACCGGGAATGGTACCCCTTCCGAAATGCCGAAGGCGACTTTCTCATCTCCCAGGACAAGTTGCAGTGGAGAAACTCCGGCCAGTTGGTCAAGGCTGCGTCTCATATTGAATTCACAGACACCCAATTGTGATGCTGTAGGGTGGGAAAGCTTTCTCCTCGGTGGATGACAGGGAATTGAGTTGAATTGAGGTTCAGCAGTCCATATAATCCTCACTATGCGTGCACCCCTTCGGGGCATGAGAGTTGCTGAGGGGCGGATATAACGGGGCCAGTAAGCAATGACTCATTGAGCCGAGGAGCCGTTTGGATGCACGATAAATATATTGCAAGTTGCTAACGGAGGTACTCCGTATGGGTAAGAAAAAATCCAGCAGAACTTCATCAACGAGTAAAAAACGTACTTCATCTATTGCGTTGGGTCTTTTGGTCTGCCTGATAGTAGGAGGTGTTTATGTCGGGACCAAGCCGAAGGCTCAGCCGGTGGCTCCAGCAACAGGATTTTTGATTGAAACCCGCCCGATCATGTCCGATGCCTCGTTCACAGGGCGGGTGGCTAAAGCCTACCGCATTGCTGCGGAAATTCCCAAGGTGATCGACAGTCTGTTTTGTTATTGCTACTGTAAAAAGAATCATGGGCATAAAACCCTGCTGACCTGTTACACGAACAAGCACGGTTCTGAATGCGATATCTGCCTGGGAGAAGTGTTTTATGCCTATGAACTGTATAATCAGGGAAGGACCCTGGACGAAATCGTAATTGCCGTGGACAAAAAGTTTTATCGGCCTTATCGCAGAACTTAAAAAAAGTATGGAAAACGTAGCTCAGGATAAGCCTCTCAGCATTTATATTCCTTACGCCTTTCTAGTCGCGGCACTTTTGTCTGTGTTTGTGATGTCGCTCAATAAGGTGGAGTTAAAACCCTTTGAAACCGAATATCCGGCAGAGGCATTTTTATCCCCCGAATTTGAACTGTCTACTTTGGCGGGAGGGAAGGTGAGGCTTTCTGACTATCGCGGTAAAGTGGTATTCATCAACTTCTGGGCGACCTGGTGCGGAACCTGCGAAGTGGAAATGCCTTCGATGGAAAAACTGTACCGAAAATATAAAGACTTCGGATTCGAGATGCTCACCATCAGCGTGGATAAAGATCAGAGTTTGATTGAGCCATTCATGAAAAAATTCAATCTGACTTTTCCGGTGTTGCTCGATCCCAAAAGCGAAGTCGCTAAAAAAGTTTATAAGACCACTGGTGTCCCTGAAACTTTTATCGTCAATCGAGAGGGCCTCATTGTCCATAAAGCGATTGGCCCGCGAGACTGGGCCAACGAAGAAACTCTGGAGGCCTTTTCTCAGATGGTGCTCGGGAGTTGATCGTGAATAAATTTTGTCTTGCATCGGTAGTTTTTCTGGTGGCCTTCTTCCTGCTTCCAATTCAGGAAGCATTCGCGCATGGTGGAGGTCACAAGTCTGAGGAAAAAAAAGCGGAAGAACCCGCTGCCAGAGACCCAATGTACTCTGCTAAAGAGATCGACCCTCTTGCGGACTCCGATGACGGCTTCGATAATATGTTTTCCCCCACCGATTTGTTCACACAAGATGAGCTGGTTTCCCCTGATCCTATGCTCATGGAGGGTATGAAAATGAAGGGAAATCATAATGCGCATCAGGAGGCTCAGGTCGAGCTTTCTCACCATGAGAGGGTTTCTTCATCCAGTAAGGGGTTTGGAGCAGCTGTCGGCATCACCTTGTTTGCTGGCTTGGTTTTTGCCGGTCTTACTTACATGCGGTTAGGAGAATGACCTGATGGCTAACGGATTTTCAAAAATTTTACAGGACCGGCTAGGTTTTCAGCTTCTTGAATACGACATTCCAGAGCACGCCAATTCCATAAAATACTCTCTTGGGGGAATGACCCTGTCGTCCTTCACGGTTCTGGTTCTCAGTGGAATTTTGCTGGCACAGTTTTTTGTGCCTGACCCGGAACGTGCCAACCAGAGCCTGCATTATCTGGTCGATCAGGTTTATTTAGGCTGGTTCCTGCGTGGCATTCATTTCTGGGCGGCAGAAGTGCTGACTGTGACCATGACTTTGCATGTGATACGCGTCTTTTTTACCGCATCCTATAAAAACCCCCGTGAAATAAATTGGTTGATAGGAATCGGCCTAATGCTACTGATGGTGACCTTGTTGTTCACTGGCACGGTTATCAAGTGGGATCAGGAAGCCTATGAAGCGCTGGCGCATTTTCTCTGGGTGGCAGAGCAAATCGGCGTTTTTGGCTTTCCGCTGACCGAAGAATTTGCGCCGGGAGTGCCGCTGTTAAACCGGATTTATATGGCTCATATATCATTGCTCCCGATCATCACTTTGTTGATGGTGGGACTACACCTGTTCTACGTTAAATTCCATGATCTGTCACCTCTACCCGGAGCGCAGGAAAAAAGTAAAGACATGCCTTTTACCCGGCACATGGCATATCTGCAAAGAGCGGGAGCGGGGGTGTTTCTGTTGATCTGCCTTTTGGCTCTCACCATCGCCCCACCACTGGGAGATGAACCGGTGCTGGGACTGGAAGTGACCAAGCCGCCGTGGCAGTTTGTCTGGATATATGCTTTGGAAAACCTGTGGGTGCCTTTTATGATTGTCGCTCCTCCGCTGATCATTTTGTTTCTGGCCGCCATTCCCTTCGTCGATCAAAATAAAGAGAGGTATTGGAAGAAACGACCGTTGGCGATGACGGTTCTGGTTGGATTCGTCCTGTTGTTCACCTGCCTCATTATCTGGGGAAAAATTACAACCATGACCCACTCCATGTAACCGGGCCACGCCTGGAGTGAATAGGGCGGTTTACTGTCAGATACAATGATTAGCCCTTAGCTCTCTGGACATAAATTTTGCCACTGCGGCGAGCAGTCGATGAGTATCAATATAGAAATTCTGACCAAAAAAGATTGCTGTCTCTGCGATGAAGCGAAGGCTATCGTTGAGCGGGTGCTTCCCGATTATCCAGTAGTTCTTACCCTGACGGATATTGAATCTGATCCTGCTCTGTTTGCGTCTTATGATGAGCGCATTCCTGTGGTGCGCATCAATGGCGAAGAAAATTTTGTATACAAGGCGCACGAAACCACCCTGCGTAAAAAACTGGACCAACTTGTTTGATTATCAAACCCGGTCTGCGCCGGGATATAAATTTATGGAGTTTTGAAAATGGTAGAAAAGATTCCCCTGACTGAACAGGAGCTGGAAGGAAAGTTAAAAGAAATGGCACCGGAATGGAAAACCGGCAAGAACGAAAAAGGGGTGCTTTACATCGAGCGGGTCCATCATGCCTCCAAGTTTATGGAAGGGATTGCTTTTGTGGGCAAGATTGCTGAAGCTGCGGAGGACAATAATCATCACCCGGACATCATTATCAACTATAAACGCACTACCATCCGCTACTGGACTCACACGGCAAGAGGGGTCACTCTGGCCGATGTGCAGATGGCCGAGAAAATTGACCCACTGTTTTAAGAGGCTGCCTAAAAAGGAGACCTTTGCATAACCCCGGATTACCCCTTCGAGGCACGGGGGTTAAGGAAAAATATTACGCCTTCGTCAACCTTGTTCTTCAGAATGACAAAATAGCCTTGTATTGTCATTCTGAAAGCGGTTAAGAATCGCGCTTTTCCGTTTTTTTCGGGTTATGCAAAGGTCTCTCTAAAAGCCAGGTTAATCGGTCTGGTTTTCCGACCGCAGAATATCATCGAGGGTCTGGCGGCTTCGGGTTTGCACACAACGGTCGCCATCGATCACCACTTCCGGAATGAGTGGCTGGGAATTGTAGTTCGAGGACATGACGTGACCGTAAGCTCCTGCTCCGCCGATCACGATGCAGTCTCCTGGTTTCGGCATAGGCAGTCTGCGGGCTACTGGTTCTTCGTCTTTTTGGGTTAACATATCTCCAGATTCACAAACCGGTCCGGCAACGATGATATCCTGCTCCGGCCCAAGGTCATTGCCGGCAAACCAGATGGGATGAAACGATCCATACGCCATCGGACGGAGGAGATGGCAGAAACCGACATTAGTCAGCACATAGTCGATGCGTTTCCCCTCTTCATCGAAGGTGTGATTGAGAGAACGTACTTCTCCGATCAGGGTTCCGCAACCTGCCACGAACCTTCGACCTGGTTCGATTTCGCAGACGATGTCCCGACCAAAATGACCCTTTAATAGTTTTGCGCGTTCTTCGAGAATGGATTTATATCCGGTAATATCTTCCTGCGGTTGGTCGGGATCATATTGGTAGGGCAGCCCTCCGCCAAAGTTTACGGTTTCCACCTCTTCAAACTGTTTGGCGAATTCTACCAGTTTTCCGGTGATGCGTTTGAGGTGTTCCATATCGCCGCCAGACCCTATATGCATATGTACGCCGGACAAGGTCAAGTCGTATTTTCTTAATAACCGTTTCACCTCATCCAGATTCTGGTACCAGATTCCATGCTTACTGTAGGGGCCGCCGGTATTGGTTTTTTTAGAATGGCCGACGCCTTCGCCGGGATTGATCCGGATTGAAATTTTTAAGGAGTCGGAGCCTGTAGCTTTTAAGGCCTTGCCATATTCCTCGACCATTCCCAATGTACCGCAATTACAGTAAATATTGTTTTCGAGACAGAATTTCACATCCTCATCGTTGAAAAAGACATCGCTGGTGAAGCAGATATCGTCAGTGCGAAATCCCGCACGAAGGGCGCGTTGTACTTCAAAAACACTGACCGCGTCAATTTTGACCCCGTTGTCGAGCATTTCTTTAAGAATGCGGATATTGGAATTTGCCTTCATGGCATAGCGGGTAACAGGGGTCAGTTGCTTGATCTCGCCAATCGAACGGCGAAGGTGTTCCATGCTGTACACATAAACGGGGGTTCCAAATTCTCCAGCGATGTCTCGCACTTCCACATTCTCAATTTCCATGAATATTTTCTACTCCGTACAATGACTCAACAGTATATCCGGATTTTATAGCACAGATTGGCGGATCAAAGAACCCCTTTGTTTTCAATTGACATTCCACCAAGCGTGGGGCCAAATAGCATATACTTTTCTGCCAGCAAAAAGTTATCTCGGCTGAAAGAACTCCTGCCAGTTGCCCCTTCGATTAGCAGTAGGTAAAATTTGAGAGAACAATTGCGCTTATGACGAAATGGACCACCGACGAAGCTCGTGAACATTACAACATTAATGGTTGGGGAGCGGGTTATTTTGATATCAACTCCAAGGGCAATATTGTTGTGTGCCCCGACAGGAAGAGCGCGCATCATATTGATCTCAAGGAACTGGTCGATGATATCCAGTCCAAGGGATATTCCCTGCCAGTGTTGATTCGGTTTTCAGACATTCTTAAAGCCAGCATCGCCAACCTTGCCAACTCATTTCAAAACTCCATTGAGGAATATGGTTTTGAAGGCCAGTATCACGGGGTTTATCCCATCAAGGTCAACCAGCAAAGGCAGGTGGTGGAGGAGATTGTAAGATTCGGACAGCCTTTCAATATAGGATTGGAAGCCGGGTCAAAGCCGGAACTGCACGCCATACTAGCCATCCTTGACAACCCGGAAGCATTGCTGGTTTGCAATGGTTATAAAGATGAAGCCTTCATTCGCTTGGCATTGATGAGCCAGAAACTGGGTAAAAAGGTATTCATCGTTGTGGAGAAACTTGATGAACTGGTGTTGATCGAGAAAGTAGCCGGGGAGCTGGGAGTGCAACCCAATATCGGGCTCCGCATCAAGCTGGTGAGTGCAGGGCAAGGGCGTTGGTCCTCCTCAGCCGGGGAATATTCCAAGTTCGGGTTGAACACGATGGAACTGATGGAAGCCTTGGAAATAGCCAAAAGTAACAACATTCTCGATTGTGTCAAACTGATTCATTTTCATCTGGGGAGTCAGATCACCAATATCCGCAGAATCAAAAACAGCCTGAAAGAAGTAGGGCGGTTCTATTCTGAATTGATGAAGCTTGGATGCAATATTCAGTATATAGACGTGGGCGGTGGGCTGGGTATTGACTACGATGGATCGCGGTCTACCTTCGCGTCCAGCACCAATTATTCAGTGCAGGAATATGCTAACGATGTGGTCTATCACCTGCTGGAAATTTGTCAGGCGGAAAACCTGCCGCACCCGAATATCATTTCGGAATCGGGTCGTGCCATGACAGCACATCACTCTATTCTTGTTGTAAACGTGCTGGATGTGACCAGCTTTCCAGAATGGAGCGACCAGATTGAAATTGCCGATGATGCGCCTGAAGTGGTGAAAGAAATTTTTGATGTGCTCGACTTCACCTCTAACAAAAACCTGATCGAGTCGTGGCACGATGCCGTGCACCTGAAAGAGGAGGTGCAGAATAAGTTTCTACTCGGCCTGATTTCCCTGGCCGACCGAGCTGTGGCCGAACGTATTTACTGGGGGATTTGCCGAAAAATTAAAAAACTGAGTTCTCGGCTGAAATTTCTGCCGGATGATATCCGTTCCCTTAAAACTAGGCTGGCAGACAAATATTTCTGCAATTTTTCTGTGTTCCAATCGGTGCCCGACTCATGGGCGATTGACCAGGTATTTCCGGTTGTGCCTCTGCGCCGCCTGAATGAAGAACCTAATCGCGACGCAACGCTTGAAGACCTCACCTGCGACTCAGATGGAAGGATAGACAACTTCATCGGCAACCACCGTGGAACCGAAAACACCATGAGGGTGCATTCCCTCAAACCGGAAGAAAGCTATTCTCTTTGCATTTTTCTCACCGGAGCGTACCAGGAAATTTTGGGAGACCTGCACAACCTGTTTGGTGATACCAATACGGTTCACGTTTCACTCAAGGAAGACGGATCGGTGAACTACGAGCAGATCATTGAAGGCGAAGATGTGACAGATGTTCTAGACTATGTGCAGTTCAGCGCCGATGAACTTGCAGAGCGCATAGATGGCTTCCTGACTGGGTGCGTGCAACGGGGCGTGGTCACGCAACAAGAAGCCGATGATTTTCTCGATCTCTATAAGGTGGGGTTGAGTGGATACACCTACCTGGTGAAACCGGATGCCGCTGAAAAAGATTAGTTTTCCTCCTCCGCTATGGTCACTCTCTGCTCTGGCGTTAATTGGAACAGAAGGTCATCGGTGTGATATGGATGTCGTTTCCCGTGGTCACCCAGGCGTTGGGGAAGTCCGTGTAATGCACTACGGCGTTATATTTCTCATCGGGGAAGTTGGCCTTGGCAACTGTGTCCATCGCCGTTTCCCATAGATAGAGGTCATGGGCACAACTAACGCAGTCCTTATCCGGAACAGTCTGGCATCCACCTGCAATGATTAGAATCAGTAGAAACATTTTTTTCATAAAGGCAGGCAGGGTCTTGCCCGGAAAAAATATGGCAAAAATTTTTTGAGCCGAGATAACTCCTTGCTAGTCGGTAAACTTTATTGCTCGTTACCCTTGGGCGTTACCCGGTGTAGGACATCCGCCATTTCCTGATGGATGAGGCGTTGCTAACCAGGATTTCCCCATCGCAAATCGTTGCTGGGCTTCCATCAAACTGCGACAGGGTGCCTCCTACAACCAACGTGCCTTCTGCGACATCCCAGGGGCTGAGTTTCCAGAATCCGTCAAACCGGCTCATCGCTGTATACCAAGTCCATGGCAGCAGAACCGGGACGGTGCACCGCTGGAGTCCTTATGTTCGCGCAGGATTTTCCCGGTGGCTAAAGCGGTTCCAGCCGCCACTTGAACCGCTTCGCTCATTCCAGCCATCCACCGCCGACTACGCAGTTATCTTGATAAAATACGGCGGACTGGCCGGGTGCGATGGAAATCTGTGGCTCGTCAAACTCGATCTTTGCCCGCAAGCCGTCGAGCGGTGTCACGGTTGCGGGGACCCCTTGGTGTCGGTAACGGATCTGCACATCGGCGCGGAATGGACCAGAGAATTCCAGGCTCCATTTCACCTGGTTCACCATGCAGTCGGGTTGGGACAGTTCGTGCTTCGGGCCAATGGTAACGCGGTTTCGCACCGGGTCAATGTGCGTCACAAAATGAGGTTCCTTTAGGCCGCCAAGGTTAAGCCCTTTTCTCTGCCCGATGGTGAACGCTGGATAGCCCGGATGTCTGCCCAGAACTTTGCCTGCGGAGTTGACAATCTCTCCTTCCTGCAAAGCTTGGCCGTCCAACTGTTTGGCGATGAACCTGGGATAGTCGTTATCAGGAATGAAACAGATTTCATGCGACTCGGCTTTCTCGGCCACGTTCAATCCTAGTTGCCGGGCGCGTTCGCGCACTTCTTTTTTATCCATGTCGCCGAGCGGAAACTCCAGCTGTGCCAGTTGTTCCTGTGACAAGTTGAACAGAAAATAACTCTGGTCTTTAAACCGGTCCTGGCCTCGGCGTACCATTAAGCTCCCGGATGGGTGTTTGACGATGGAGGCGTAATGTCCGGTAGCAACGCGCCGGATCCCAAACGACCCAGCCTTATGGATCAACTCTTCAAATTTTAGTTTCTGGTTGCACAGTGTGCAGGGAATAGGCGTTCTCGCCTGCATGTACTCTGAGATGAAATAGTCCACTACCTCTTTCTTAAATTTTTTTTCCATGTTGAGGATATAAAAAGGAATGCCGATTTGCTCTGCCACCCGTCGGGCATCGGCCATATCATCGGGAGAGCAACAGGTGCCGAACCGGTCATCCGAATTGGAATAGTTCCACAGCTGCAGAGAAACCCCAATCGCCTCGTATCCGCGTTCCTTCATAAGCGCGGCAGCCACGGAGCTGTCTACCCCACCGCTCATAGCTACCACAATTCTTTGTGTATCCGTCATAGTTCAAAGGGAGTTTTTAAATCGAAAAAAAGAAAGGCGGGAATCGCCCAATCGCCGGTTTTTATAAAGTTCAAGTTTATCATAGTTTTTCTGCAAAACGGTTTTATGGAAATGTTCAACCACGACCATAGCGTCCTGAAGCAATATTCCCGATGGTGATAGCTCCAGCAGGGTCGGTTCATACAAACTGCTGTTGAAAGGCGGGTCTATATAGATCAGATCGAAGCCCAGTTCCCGTTCGTCAAGTGTTTGCAACCCAGCGAGAGCAGAGGATTTCAATAAAACCCAACGCTGGGCGTCGCTGGTCATTTTGCATTTCCCCAGATTTTGCATGATGATACGCTGGGCGTCTGGGTTGGGCTCGACAAACACTACCGTTTTTGCGCCTCGGCTAAGCGCTTCAATGCCCATATTCCCACTACCGGCGAACAAATCGAGAAAGGCCACCTCTTCGAGGCCGGGGCCGACCTGATTGAAAAACGATTCCTTGACCTGATCCAGGGTAGGGCGGATGTCGGCAGAGCCCAGGCTGGCCAGACGGGTTCCCCGGGCGGTGCCTGAAATTATACGCATAGTTAAAGGTTCCTTCCATTAACCGTTGTTAGCATTAGCCGTGAGGGCAGATAGCCGGAGCCTATAAAGCCAAAAGCAGATTTGCTGGCATAAGAAACTATGCCAATAATTATCAGCGGAGGTTCTCCGCATACTAACCGTATGGGTAATGAGTCTTGGCTCGTCAAGTCGGGAGAAATAATTGCTAGCTGTTATTGGTTATTGCCAGTTACCCACAGAGGTTCTTTGCTTGACAGCTTTCGCATCTAAAACTATTATAAATTAAGTCTTCCAAGGGATTAGTGGTCGGGTATCGTCTAACGGCAGGACGTCAGATTCTGGTTCTGAATGTCGAGGTTCGAATCCTTGTACCCGAGCCACCCTTTGGCCGTTAGCCGTGGAGGCAATGTTCGACGGAAATTCTCCGCTCTTGAGGAAATATGAATATTTACCGTAATCCCTTTATTATCGCACTTTGGGCTCCCATTTACCAGTTAGTGGCAACGATTGCCATCACTAACGAATTTTTAATGGCGGCAATGTTCATTATGTTTACTTTGGGACTCATCGGTGCTTATGTCAGTGATTTCCCGCTTTTGCCGACGCTGTATATGAATGAGGTGGCGCATAAAACCTCAATCTCGTCACTAATGGGTATGCTTCTGGGCTTGATGCTGTTTTTGGCTTTTGGCACAAGTGGGAATGAGGGGAGCGATGGAGGCATGATTTCTGCGGGGAACAAGTTTATGCTCACATGGGGGGTGCTAACCTTGCCGGCTTACCCCTTGATGACGTTTCTCATTTCTGGAGTGAACAAACGCGACCTTGATGCGGAAGAGGTGGCCCGCAAGGAGAAAAAGAAAAACCGGTCCAGTCCTCCCATCATGAAAAAAGACGGATTTTAGCAGCCTCGTTGCAGATATATTTCAATGAAAAACTTGCCTTGACCATACGTACTGTGGCCCCATCGTCTAGCGGTTAGGACGCTGGCCTCTCACGCCGGAAACAGGGGTTCGATTCCCCTTGGGGCTACCACTTTCTTCACACTTAATCCATTTCAGTCCAATAGCTTCCAGGTTTTTTTCTTAAATTCCTTTTTGATAACGAAGGGAAAATCACGGGTCAGAAACGGGGAAGTTTTAAAAGAAGGCCACTCTATCGGGGGCGACCTTTTCTTGTTTTTTAATATCTGGTTTGCCAGGCTGGCAACCAAATGGCAACCGCTTGATAATCAAGTGACCGCTATGAAAACTTTAAAAATTGTGGATTGGGACAGGGTAGGGGTTGACCGTCTTCTAAACGATCTTTGGCCAATTAGGTGGCAAGATCGATTAGATGGTAGGAAGACATAGGCTTCTCCGCAAAGAAACGGTTATTGCTTCCTTACATTGTATCAGATGCTGATGAAGGGATTGCTTACTGTGCAGCCATCGTGCTTTCCACGTGTCGCCTGTATATGTAGTCGGCCACGGCATCGAAGTGTTCGATGTATTGCGGTGCCGGGAAGTCGGCTTTTCTGAGATGTGATTTTGCCCTGTCGATATGGAAACAGGCGAGGTTCAAGGTGTAGTCTATGGATTTATGTTTGCGCATCTGTTCCAAGACATACTCTAAATCTTTTTGCGTGGTGTTTCCGCTTTTAATGAAGGTTTCGATTTCTTTTTTCAGTGACCGGTCTGCCTTGTTATAGAGATGGTGTAGGGGCAGGGTGACGTGACCTTCTTTAAAGTCGGTTCCTGGTGGTTTTCCGAGCAGGGCCTCATCGGCATCATAGTCGAGTGCGTCATCCATCAACTGGAACGCCATGCCAAAATCATCGCCAAAGGAGGTGATCGCTACTTCCTGTTGTTCGGTTGCGTTTGCCAGCAGTCCGCCGAGTCTCACGCTGACGGAGATCATGGACGCAGTTTTTCGGTGAATGATATCAAGGATATGTTTTTCGGTGACTTTGATATTGCGGGCTTCGGTGTATTCGTGAATGCCCCCTTCGACGAGAACTTTGGTGGCCTCAGTGACGGCTTGGATGATCTTGTGTTCGCAGTCCTCGGCCAGAATCAGGATAGCCCGGGAGATGAGGAAATCGCCGACCAGAATGCTGGCATCGCTGCCCCATTTGGCGTTGACGGTTTCTTTACCGCGCCTAACCGTGGTTTCATCGACCACATCATCGTGGAGCAGGGTCGCGGCATGGATGTATTCGACGGCACAGCCATGTTTAACAACCGTATCATCAATTTCGCGCCCACAGAGTTTGGCACCCAGAAGAGTGAGTATGGGGCGGACGCGCTTGCCACCACAATTCATCAAATAGGCACTGATTCCAGGAATCAAGGGCACATCTGATTTGTAGTTCTGATTGATGGCTTTTTCGACCTTGGCGAGGTCGCTTTTTAAATCCTGTGTGACGTCCTTGAATTCCATATCGAACATACATGTCAGGCCAAGCTACAGGTCTAATCCTTAATTATTTTTATCTTGGAAAAGCTTCGCTAGCAGGCTGTTTTTCAATTCTTTGTTTATTGGAACAGTGTCCAGTATTATGGGAATTTTGAGGGTTTGTCAAGGCATTTATGGCGAGGCTTCGGTTGTGATATGCTTGGATTTACGTACCCTATTAAGCTTAGGGCTGTTTTCCGTTCGAGGGAGGGATAGAGGTCTGAGTTTTGCCGAGTCCTGCAGGCAGGGCGCGATTGCGTTTGGCTCGATTTATGGTCAGGAAGGGATAGAAAAAATGAGTAGGGTCACAGTTGTCATCCCTACATTCAATAGAGGGTATCGCCTGGCCGAGTCGATTCGATCGGTGCTGGAGCAAAGCTTCGTTAATTTCGAGTTGATCGTGGTGGATGACGGGTCTACCGACAACACTTTAGAAGTGGTGCGCCAGTTCCCGGCGGTTCAACAGATTCGTCTGAGGGAAAACAAGGGCGTTTCATTCGCACGTAACCGAGGTATGGCCAAGGCGCGTGGGGACTGGATTGCGTTTCTCGACTCGGATGATTTGTGGGAAAAGGATAAACTTGCCATTCAGATGAAGAGGATAGAAGATTACCCGGGACAGCATGCGGTTTATACCGATGAAATATGGATTCGTAACGGCGTGCGGGTGAACCCGATGGATAAACACCGCAAATATTCCGGCTATATTTTTCGACATTGCCTGCCGCTTTGTATTGTCAGTCCGTCTTCGGTGCTACTGCGTACAGAAATGTTGAACGAGGTTGGCGGATTCGATGAGTCGATGCCGGTCTGTGAGGATTATGATTTGTGGTTGCGCATCGCTAAACGGTATCCCTTTCATTTCATTGAGAAGAAGTTGATCGTCAAGCGGGGAGGGCACGAAGACCAGTTGTCGCGCAAATACTGGGGCATGGACCGCTGGCGGGTTCAAGCGCTGGAGAAATTGTTGAAAGCGGACGGATTGAATGAGAAGCAAAGGGGTGGGGTGGTGGCGATGCTTATTGAAAAGTGCAGCATTCTCGCCAATGGCTATGGCAAGCGGGGTAAAAGCCAGGATGAAAAACATTATCGAAACCTTGCTGCGAGGTATTTGGGTCTGGCTGAGAGGGCTCTAAAATGATGCGGCGAATAATGGGTTTTCTGCTTGTGTTGTTGGTTGTTCCGCAGACAGGGTTTGCCGAGTCGCGGACTGAAACCGTTCTCAAAAAAATTCGCGAGACCAGTCTGGCTGTTTTACAGCAAACCTATCAAAACGAACGGGCTTTTTTGCGGGCCGCAGCGGCGCGGGCGGCGGGGGAGTCTCAGGATGTCCAGCTGATCCCTCTGCTCAAGAAGGCTACGGAAGATGTTTATCCCACGGCCCGTTTGTTTGCCCTGCAGGGATTGCAGAAGGTTTCACGCAACGAAGTTTTGAAGGCGGCGCGCAGGATGACGGGAGATACCGATATCTGGGTTCGCAGTGCGGCAGTTGAGATACTGAGCGATGAAGGAGGATCGGAAACGATCGAAGAAGTGCGGGTATTTTTAAAGTCCTATGATGTGCCAGTACGCATGGCCGCTTCTTCCGGACTGGTGAAACACGGCGAAGGAAAATATCTTGTAGATGTGCTGGACCCGCTTACTCATCCTATTCCCGACCGCAGATACCAGGCAATTGGTTATCTTGGTAAGATCGGCACCAAGGCAGTTCTGCCACATCTGGCGAAGTTGTTCGATCATGCCGAACCGGAGATGGTGTTCTACAGTCTGAAAGCGGTCGAGGGAAAAGCCACCATGGATATGTTGCCGAAACTAAGAGAATTGATTCAGCGCGACAATTCATCAATTCGGCATGTGGCGGCGTTGGCGATGGGCAACCTTCGGGAGGCGGAGCCGGATTTGATTTCTTTATGCGCCGACAAGGATGGGATGGTGAAATTGTCGGCCGCGTTGGCACTGAACCGTATGGGGTCCGACTCCTGCCAGGTTGTGTTTGAAGAATTGCTAAAGCATTCCGATTATAGTGTGCGTAGTTCCACGGCGCGGGTTTTGGGGGAGACAAAGATTTTCGATCGGGTTCGCTTGTTGAAAATTGCTTTGGACGATGAGCATTCCCGGGTACGCACGGCGGCAGTTCGGGCCGTGGGGATGATGGGTGGGCCGGAGGCCTTCCCAATCCTGGTTGAACTGTTGCAGGATTCTTTACAAGTTGTCCGCACTTACGCCGCCGGCAACCTGATTCACCTTTTGCGGTGAAAGGAAGACCTCCTCCATCAACAAGTTGGAACCAACTTGCCTTATCTTTTATAGTACCTGTGAATGCGCCTTTCAGTCGCCTCAAAAATTTGCTTTCATAGAGCTCTTTTGGAGTAGAGGCGCGGTTGATTTTGATCATGGCCCGCTTGTTGCGCAAACTTCGATTATGAATCTCTCTAGCCACAAGTTCCTTTGGCCTGCCCCTGTTATGGGGCGGCCAACAGTTCTCCGGAATCTAGAGTGTGTTGTTCTCCGTCTGGAGTTTGCAGGATCAGTCTGCCTTGTGGATCGAGTCTCATCGCCGTGCCGGTCAGGGATTTCCCTTTTTGATTGATGGTAACAGTTTTGCCGAAAATTTCGGACTGGTCGGTCCATTTTCGAAGCAGGTTTTTATGTTTGCCTTGCAGGAGATCTTCATGTTCGCGATCCAGATTTTCAAGAAGGTTGAGGGCAAGATCGGTGCGGCTCACCGTTTTCCCGGTCTCCAGCTTCAGCGACGTGGCGATGCCTTGAATTTCTTCGGGAAAGTGGCTTTGATTGAGGTTTATTCCAATTCCCACGATGACAGCAGGGGTGTCGCCGGGGATGTGTTCACATAAAACCCCCGCCAGTTTTTTACCGTTTAACAAGATGTCGTTCGGCCATTTGAGCTTTGCCTGCTGCTGGATGGTGGACACGGAGGCCACCCCCGCCATTAAGGTAATGAGGGCCAAGTTTTCCGGCGGTAGATGAGGCTTTAAAAGTGTGGAGAGGTAGAGTCCGGTTCCGGGTTCGGAGTGCCATGAGGACCCGTGCCGACCCCGTCCATGGGTTTGCTGGTCGGCAATGATGACTGCTCCTTCGGGAAGGGTCAGGTTGCGCCGGATTTCCTCATTTGTCGAATCGATTTCAGAGAGAATCCGTAGAGGACGGCCGATTCTCGCTGTGGTGAGCTTGTTCTCAAGGGCTGAAATATCAATGTCGGAAGGAGAAAGCAGGATAACACCTTGATGTTAAAGGTTTAGGATATAGAAATAAACTGTTTCTATTGTAGGTTAAAATGTCAGAAAATGATTGAAATATTGTCTAAATGTTGATAAAAGGCTTAGTCCAAGGGAAAAACCTTAGGGCTCCAACCCAACAGGGCTGAACCTTCTGTACTTAAAGAGGAGAGAGTTAGGATGAAAAGATTCGCTGGCATAGTTCTATTGTTGTTTCTGACCACCATGACCGCTGGGTGTTACGGCATGGGAGGAGGATGCCCGGAAGGCCACTGTGATGAGGAACATAGTCCTCAGCCTCCAGAAAAATAATCTGATGCATTGACCACGTCGCCAGCAATCCCGAAAGACAACCTGCACCGAAAACGGAGAGGGTGTTCGGGGCATCACGATGCTGAGTTGCTGTGGAATTTTGCGGATAGCAATAACTTTTTTTTGCGCTTCTTGGCAGGGGAGGCTGTGGTATCCCCATCATTATTTTCATGCTCAACGGGGTCTGGAAAAGGGCTCGCTTAATCCGTGTTGACTCTTTGCTTGCTCGATCAAGAAGCTGCTCGCTGGCCCCACGCTTGGTGATTTTTTTTGGCAGGAACATTTGGGTTCTCTGCCTTTTTTGTTCTTGTGTTGCAATTTCTTCCTTTGCAACGTTCTCCTTTCTTTAATTTACAGGTGCATGGGGTAATCCGCTTGACAGGTCCTGTAAAACCAGTGCTACAATAGGCTAAATTTCAAAAGTGATCGAGGTTGCGGCCAGCCCGTTTCTTTGTGCGGTCTTGAAAGGTGGAGGTTTGATGTCAGGGATCATAGGTCCCTCATTTCAAACGCCATCTTTTTCTTTTTGTTCAAGAGTCAAGGAGTCCATGGTGGAAGGTAATCTTATAACAGTGGAAGAAGTTCGAAGTGCTCAGGAAAGCCTGAAGAACGGTGTCACTTTGCATGAGAAGAAAAGTTTTAAGGAGGCGATTGAGGAATTCAAAAAATCCGCGATGACCCACGCTTTTGACTCAAAGCATGTTGAGGAGCTGGGGGCAAAGCTGAAGTCGGGTAGCTATAAACTTCAGCAGGAAAGTATTGCCTATATGGGTTGTGCGGCGGTACATCTTAACAAGCTTATCCAGGGCCTTGAGCCGGGGCAGAGCCAGGAGGTGCCGGTGGATGAGTCATTAATAAGCGCATTTAAGGATTGGCAATGAGTGTACAGAACCGGGAACTTCTTCAGCAAATAATGCTTAAAGAGATTAAGGACCATAAAATTCCTATAAGCTTGGGGAAGACTTGTCCGGTAAAATGCACGTTTTGTTATGAAATGGATCTCAGTTACCGCCAAACTTTTGATATGCCTCTCACCACGCAAGAGGATTGGAATTTTATTTTAAATGAAATACAGGCTTTTCCGACTCGGGCAACAGAGTCATGGGTTTTGGGGGGCAACGAATATATGGAATGGACAGACCTCGCTCTGCACCCCAAGGCGATGGACTGGATTGAGGAATTCTTGGAAAAGACAGATAAAAATATCGTCATATTCTCGGTGGGTTATTTTGACCCGAAAAGGATCAATCATCTGGTGGGAAAGTATCCTGGCCGCATCAACTTTGAACTTTCGGTGATCACCCTGGGGTCTTATCGCAAGCGATTGATGCCGAAAGGACCTTCGGTTAAGCAGGTTCTGGAGGTGTTGGATGGCCCGGCGGTGACTTCGGCCAATTTTTATTCACTGGGTCCTGGCACCATGTCAGAAGACGCGAAAACCATTTCCAGGATTAACAAAAAATGCCTGTTATGGATGGGGTGCCTGACTCCTTTAAAATATATTGATGAGAAAACCACGGCTTTGATGCGGCAGGGCAAGCGGTTCCTCTCCATTGAGTCGCAAAAAATTTATGACATGAATCTGACCAATGTCCAGATGATTCATACGGAATCGGACATCACGTCTTTTCTGAACCGAAATAAAATCATTAAAACTTTCGATGCCTGCGAACTGGGGAAAAAGGATTGGGTTGTGATGGCAGGCAATGTTTTCCGTGTCCTGCATATGTTTCGCCGAGGCCGGGCCCGTTTCCTTTATGTGCCGAATGAGACTCTGGGAGGGGACTCGGACTGCACGACCTTGCTCACTTTCAGCGATGTCGCCAAGAGATTAAGCCGCCAGAGGGTTGTGTATCTTCCCCGTGTGATTATGGAGAAATCTTCCAATGATGAGCGGGACATATCGGGAGTTTCGTTTGATGAGTTTAAAGAGCGTTTCCCTCAGGTGCGGTTTAAGGTACTCAACAAGGTGAACTCCGATCTTTCAAATAAAAAGCTGTATGAAAAAGGGTTCTTGAAAAACTATGTTGAAGACTACCTACGGAATCCTCTTTCAAAAAAGTTTGAGGCGGTTGCCCATCCCAACTGAGACCTTTGCATAAGTCGAAAAATCGAAGAATTGCGGTGCTTTTACAAGCTCAGCATGACAATATTGGGTCATTTTTCCATGCTGAGGAACAAGGTGACGAAGAATCTCGGGTTATTCAAAGGTCTCGTCCCAACCAGGAGATGAGTAAATTTTTGTGGCGGATATTTAAGCAGTGATTTTTAAAATAGAGAGGGGATGGGAATGCAGTATCAACTCAAAATTGTTTTCGTGGATAATCAGAAACTGATTCTCGATACGACCCAAAAGCATGGTTTTAGTGATGACTTGGAACTGTTCGAGGTGACCACCTCCGAGGAGATTTTTGTGATTCCCCTCAAGCAGATCAAATATGTATCCTGCGATGCCAAAATTTTCCAGGAATAGTTTGAAAAACATAGTCCGAATCTGAAAGGTTTTTTAGAAGCGGACGCGGGGTTTTTTCATCCAAGCGGCTTCGCTGAACTTTCCCTGATAGTATTTTTCAAAAAGGACTTCGTTGAGCGTCAGAGTTTCCCTGTCAACCTTGTCCCTCTTCTTTAAAGAAAACTTCCCCCTCATGGGCTTTTCTGGTGGGCATATTGAAGTGCTCGGTTCCAGTTTATAGGCATCGGGATGCGAAGATTTTTCATTGATCATCTGGTACAGTTCATGAAGGCTTAAAAAAAGGTCTGGTGGAAGTTCTCCCCAGCTTGTATTGAAGGGGTGTATAGCTTACCATCAATATAAATGTAAACTGCTTCAGGTGGGGATTTTTATGTCAATTCTGGCAGAGAATCTGAAAACGGTTCGTAAGGAACTGGGTTGTACCCAATCCGTTATGTCGGAAATTCTAAAAGTAGGCTTCCGCACTTTTGTTCGGTATGAAGCGGGAGAGAGGGATGCTCCTGTCTCAGTGCTGGTCAAGATTGCTCGCCTGGGAAATATATCGCTGGAGCAATTATTGACTTCAGAGATAGATAAGAATGATATTGCTCTCCTGCAGAAGGTCAACAAAAGCTTATCATCCACAGAAGTGAGTGTGGTTAATTTCGAGGAAGGGTTGGCGGTTTTCAATAATCCTTCCCGTCAGGAAATGATCACTTTGGGTGGTAATGAAAGAAAGATGTTAACGCTTTTTAGAAAAATGTCCCCCCGTCTGCAAAAAGACTGTCTTTCCAGCTTGGGACGAATCGTGGAACCGGGCAAAACCACGAGTAAATTATTGGATAAATCCGGGAAGGGGCAACGTGGCACAAAGAAAAATGGGGAAAGTCCTGAAAAATCTTCTCAAACCTCTGTGCGCCAACCCAAGGCCAAAGGGAAACATGGCAGAAAGAAGCTGGATAAAAAAGCTTTGCAAGAAAAGATAGACAAGCTTAAAATGCTCACCCGAAGTGTTAATAAAACTACGGTGAAATAATATTCAGTGAAATTTGCCGGTGTCCGAAAGTTATGGCACGTTGCCGCCGGGTTGATTGTTCTTTCCGCATTATTTTCCCTTGAGTTTTATACCAACCTGTTTGAAAAAAGTGTCGGTTATTACTTGAAGTGGCAAAACCACAAAAGGCCTCAATTAGGTAGAATGTGGGAGCGGGACCGGCAGTCTCTGGTAGCGCAAGCCAAGATAAAGTCTATTCGATCCTCGCTGGATCTTCAGGAAGAAACCACTCTAGGAATTTCTTCCTTCAAGCATTTGTTTGAAGGGCTGTCCCCGGGCTTTCCCCTTGTTGTTTCCCGGGAAAAATTTCTCCAGCTCTATTATGATTTTCCTGGGCCATGGTCGGAGCAAATCATTTCTTCTTACGACCTGGTTGAATTGGATTCAAGGAAAAACTGGGATCGGGTTTTCTTGAAACGATTTGGTCCTTGGATCACCCTGCAATTCATTGATCGCCAAAACATTCCCATTCATGAATTGTTCTTATCTGTAGACACGTTGTTTGAGGTTCAGGCAACGCGGACAGTTAAAAGAGGAACCCTTGAAGATGCGAATTTTACTGAAAACCGGATTTTTTCAATTTTCGAGTTTCTTCCTGTTCTAAAATCCCTGGACGTAACCACACAAAAAGCAGTTTTCCCGGAGCCTCGATGGTTTTTGAGGAAGAATTATCATGTCACGCGTGTCGGAATTTCGGATGTCTCTGCTGAACAGCCGGTCCAGCACTTGTTGTTTGGAGTTGAGTACGACACTGATTACTACACCGGAGTTCTTTTGATTCCTGTGGCAATAGAATTGGCCAATAATATGATGTCACAAATTGAAAAAGCGGATATTTCTGATCTAAATTCCCATGGAATGCCAGCTTCCCCGAGAGAGAACCGTTGATCGACCGCTTACTCCATACCCTGAATCTGGTTCTGGTAACTATAATTCTTTTTGTGGTTTTGGTTGTGGCGGGTTTGTATTTTTGGTTAAGCCATGATTTGCCTCAGCTACCCAAAAATCTACAGCATATCAATCTGAGCCTTCCAACAGAAATTTATTCTTCGGATGGTGAGCGCATTAAGGTTCTTGGTGAGAGGCACCCCATTGCTCTTGAGGATATTGCGCCCTTTTTTACCAAAGCCATCATTGCCGTTGAAGATTCCCGGTTTTATCGCCATAGCGGAATAGACCACAGAGGATTGGTGCGTGCGTTATTGACCAACCTTCGTGAAAAAAGGATTGCTCAGGGGGGAAGCACGATCACTCAGCAACTTTCCAAAAACCTGTTTTTTTCTTTCGAGAGAAACTGGGTACGCAAGATCAGGGAACTATTGGTTGCTTTTCAATTGGAGGCGACTTTCAATAAAGATCAGATTCTTCAGGCCTATTGCAATCAGATATATTTCGGTAGCGGCGCTTATGGTGTGGAAGAGGCGGCGCAAGCCTATTTTAGAAAACGCGCCAAGGATCTGACTTTGCTGCAATCGGCTCTTCTTGCGGGTCTCCCCAACTCTCCCAATAATGCCAACCCGTTCTCGCATTATGGAAGAGCGATGAAAAGAACGGAGTATGTGTTGAACCGGATGGTCAGTGAAAACCTGATTACCGTTGAAGAGAAAGAATTTGCTCTTCAATCCAATATTGATCTGGTCAATCCTCGGGTAGATTCGGACCCCAATCTTTATTTTGTTGATCAGGTACTGGAGCAAATAGAAAAGGATTATGGCAAAGAATTTGTGCATTTTGGAGGCTTAAAAATTCTTACTACACTGGATTCGCGTTATCAGAAGCTTGCTCTTAAAAGTGTCCGCAATCATTTGGAGGCTTTGGAAGCCAGAGTCGTCAAGGAGCCAGGTGCGGGTCCGCTTCAGGCGGCATTGGTGGCGATAGAAAATAAAAGCGGGGCTGTGCGAGCTATGCTTGGGGGTAAAAACTATTCATACAGTCAATTCAATCGGGCGGTATCGAACAATCGCCTTCCTGGTTCTTCCTTCAAACCGTTTGTGTATTTTACGGCTATGGAAGAGCTGGGTTATTCACCCGCCACAGTGGTAGCGGACGAGCCGCTGACCATGGACGTTCCCGGTAGCGAACCGTGGAGTCCACAGAACTTCGATGAAGAGTTTGCGGGAAGTATTATTCTTAAAAAAGCTCTGATGAAATCCATTAACATTATTTCCGCGAAACTGATTAATGAGGTCGGGCCGGAAAAAGTGATTCGTATGGCACGGCGGTTTGGTATTAAAAGTCCGTTAGGTAAAAATCTTTCCCTTGCTCTGGGGACTTCCGGTTTATCCCCTTATGAAATGGCATCCGCCTATAGTGTTATCGCCAACTTGGGAATTTATAATAAACCTTATTTGATCCAACACATTGAGGATTTTCAAGGCAACCGGCTTTATGAGCATTACTATCAGGGGGTGCAACAATTTTTGCCTGATTCTCTTTTCCCGCTTCTGAACATGATGCAAGGAGTGATAGATGGAGGCACCGGACGGGTGGTAAGGAGGATGGGTTTTCGTCATCCCGCCGGGGGTAAAACAGGAACGACCAATGACTTTAAGGATGCGTGGTTTAATGCTTTTACAAAAGATATCTCAGCTTCGGTCTGGGTGGGCTTTGATAATGATGAGCCTATGAAAGTCAAATCCGGTAAAGATTTAACTGGTGCCAGTGCCGCTGCCCCCATCTGGGTATTTTTTATGCAGAAGGTACTGCGAGGGAAAAATCCGGTCCAATTTCCTGTTCCAGAAAAAGTTAAGTTTGCCATCGTGGATGTGCAGACAGGTTATCTTGCTGGCGAGTCTTCCATTGAGACTTTACAGGTTGCGGTTAAAGAAGGTGTAGACCTTTCGGTGCCTCCCGCTTTGCCTGAAGACTCGGAACCGGATGAAACCGGGTTTCTTCCTGATCCGGAAAATGGACCCATGAATTCCGAACAGTCGGGGAAAAGAAATGCTGTACCAGACCCTTAAATTTTATCTGGCCCGAATCGCCGTCTCTTTAATCCTGATTTTTGGATTGGGTTTCACGCTTCTGTTTTTTCTGCACGAGGTGGCACTTCCAAACGTTCTGTTTGACGATACTCCGATCCAGTGGGCGATTTTCCTCGTCTGCCTGTTTTTTGGGTTTATTGCGTATGGGATGGTGGGGGAACAACGTTTTTTTAACGCTCTGCACTTTCTTGAAAATGTTTCTCCTCAGTCAAACCCTGACGATATTAAAAACCAGTATGAAAATCTCCTGAGTTTCACCTACACCTCTTATTTTTTACCGGAAACGGGCAAACAGTATCGGACTCTTGTGGTCTTGTTATATGCAGACTACCTGCTATCAATTGGAGATGAAACCCCCAGGGCCTTAAATATTTATGTGCAGGCCTTTTTGCAAAGCCCCAAGGATTCGCGTTTTCGCAAGCCGCTCCTTGCTATTCTAAACCAGGGCCGGGAACTCACTCAGGAGGAAATGGATCTGCTTCTCGTTATGGTGCAGCAAGAGGAAATTCATGACCCCACTTTAACCCATTACCTGTCTAGCCTGTTTCTCGAGGCTGGACAATGGTCTGGGAAAGTCGAATCGCTATTTTTGAGCACGTTGGAAGATCAGAGTGAGCTTTCCAGTAAAATTATCCAATTTGCCTTGCCTATTTACCTGGCTCACAAAAGAATGGATGAGTTGGCCTTGAGGTTTTACCTGTTTGCATTGAATTATTCAGTAAAAGAGAAAAAAGAAATTGAGAGCTATCTTGCCCATAGCTATTGTGAGGGAAACCTTGCCGGGGTCGCGCCAGAATTGCACCAGAAATGTGGAGATGTGTTTGCGGGCTTGAGTTCGGCTCAGCAGGCGGAGGCTCGAAGACAGTCTGAGGAAAACCGGATCGCGTCTAAACTGAAAAAGATAAAACTTTTCCGACGGGAAGATATTCAGGATTTGAAACGCTTGAAAGTGGAGATGGGCCTAGTTGCGGGCCGAATGAAAGTATTAAGGAGAGGGCTCGGTTGGTTGGTCCGCAAAATTTTAATTTGGTTGAAATGGATTCTTCTTCAGGTTCTCGAAGGCCTCATCCAGTTTGGGCAACTTTCGTTGAAGGCTAAACTGGTTAGCTTTACGGTTCTTTCCGTTTCAATTGTGCTGGTTCTTGGCTTCAGCGGATTGGTTTTGAAAAACAAGGATAACCAGTCTCCCTCATCTTTAACATCGATTTCTGCATTAAAACCAGCACAAACAAAAAAGGAAGATGAGTACACCATTCAAATTGCCGCAGTCATTTCCGCCAAGCATGCGGATAGAATGATCCGGCGTCTTAAAAAGAAAGGGGTCGAAGGTCTCTACGTCGTCAAGGCCATCCGAAGGTCTGGAGGGCACTGGTATAAAATCAGGGTCGGACAATTTGTTGCCAAGGATCAGGCCGGCGCCTACGCCAACCGATTGGTCGATTCAAAGGCTATTAAAAATTATTTTTTGATTTCATTGCCGAAAAATTAAAGTTCCGGTTGTTGCACGCCATTTTCAGAGCGGATAAGATCAGCAACGACCATAGTGGTCTTCGTAACGTGAGATGTCGGATTCATCTAGGAGATGGCCAAACTGAATTTCAATAATTACCAGCAGGTCGGAACCGGGGTTTCCCAGTCTGTGCCTGGTATTTTTTGGAATGGCGATGGAGTCGTTACTTTTTAATTGAAAAGTTTCTTTATTCCGCACCACTTCCGCTGAGCCGGAGACAATAGTCCAATGTTCGCTACGGTGCTGATGAGATTGCAGGCTGAGTGCCTCTCCGGGCAAGACTTCGATACGCTTTAGCACATAAGAAGAACCTGAATCCAATACCGTATAGGACCCCCACGGTTTATTAACGATAGTGGACTGTTTACCTTCAGGGTGCCCATTTTCATTGAGGGCCTCAACCAGTTTTTTTACATCCTGGGAACGCTCTTTGGCACAGACCAGCAGGGCATCGGGACTGTCCACCACGATCGTGTTTTTTAATCCCAATACAGCGATGAGCCGGTTTTGTGCTTGGATTATGGAGTTGTTGCAATCTTGGGCCAGAACATTTCCGCTGATGATATTACCTTTGGAATCTTTTTCGGATATATCGTCCAAAGTGGTCCAGGCACCGACATCGTTCCAACCGATATCTGCAGGGATGAGGACTACCTTTGAAGAATTTTCCATGACGGCATAGTCGATGGAAAGACCAGGCAGGGAAGAAAATAGGTTGCGACCTCTTTCATCCAGCTCCAGATAGGCGGTTTTTCCTTTTGCGTTCTGGATGCAACTGGCAATAGTTTCAAGCTGTGAATAAATATTTCCTGCATGCTGTTGCAACTCCTCAAGAATGGTAGAGGCCTTCCAGACGAAGACTCCGCAATTCCAGAAATAATGCCCATTCTCTAAATATTGTTCAGCCTCAGGTCGGCCAGGTTTTTCTACAAACCGTTCTACCTGATAGATTCCATCTTCTATTGCAGCTCCCTGTCGCAAGTAACCGAATCCGGTTTCAGGCCGGGTTGGCGGGATACCAAGGGTAACGAGATAACCCTTTTTGGCCAGAGCTTCTGCTTTTTGAAGTGTCTTGATAAAGTTCTCAGAGTTCGCTACAACATGGTCAGCGGGAAAAACACCCATGACCGCATCAGGATCTTTTTCGATTATTACTTTGGCCATCAAGCCGATTGCTAATGCGGTATTTCTGTTGCATGGTTCTGCCATGAGATGATTGGGGAAAAAACCATAGGAATCTAGCTGGCGAAGGGTCTCGACCGCTTGCTGATGATTGGTGCTCATGTATAAATTTTCAACAGGAATCAAGGGCAGTAGGCGCTGAACGGTGTTTTGAAGCATGGTCCCGGCACCAACGATTTTCTGCAATTGTTTTGGGCTTTGTTTGCGGCTTTTAGGCCAGAACCGGGTGCCGCTTCCCCCTGCCAATATAACTCCGTACATAAGACGGTCTTTCTTTTTGATGGTTCAGGTGATTGTGGGGTCTCCAAGGATTAAACGGGATACAACATTTGCTTTGAGGAATATTTAATTTTACTAAAACCTGCGCCTATTCTAGCTAAAAAGCCGCCAAAGGAACAGAGGAATAGCTTTTTTTTATCTCCCTTTTTCGCTTCACCGCAAGGTTTGGATCGACTTGCAGAGTCTTTTGTGATTTCTTCACGAAACCATGAAGTAACACCATTTTGTTATTCTTGATGAAGAAAATAGCCTATGCTATGCGCTTATTTAATATGCCGCTACGGACTTCAAAAAGCCTTTGTCGCAAAGGTTGCTGCATGGCATCCCAATGGGCCAGCTTGTGCCAAAATTTGACAATATTCTGACTCCAATTTAGGCTAGATGTCCCAATTTAATTTGAAGTGAATTGGCAGCAAAAAGCGTTCACAAATTTAATTTACTTGATGGAGCGATAACCAAAATGATCGATTATGAGGAAATAGAGATATACCCTATCTTTAAAAATGAACTTCAGGAGTATGAAAAAGATATTGAAAATTTTCGAAGTCAAGGTCCCTTGGATGAATTAACCTTAAACAAACTTGAAGGACACTTTAAAGCTTCCCATGTCTATCATAGTGCGGGTATTGAGGGAAACCGGCTAACCCTACAAGAAACAGTACTTGTTTTGTCAGAAGGAATAGATATCAGCGGTAAACCAATTAGCCAAAGTGTGGAAGCTAGGCATTTGGGAGAAGCATACGATTATTTAATGGAACTTTCTCAAAAAGAACAAACTATTAGAGAAGCTGATATTCGTTCCTTACATTCAAGGATAGCGGCTGACAACGAAAAAGCAAGCCCTGGGGAATATAGAAATACTGGAGTAATTATTTCTGGTTCAGAGCATCGCCCTCCGGAACCCTTAGCCGTTCCGGGGCTAATGGAAACTTTAGTTGCTTGGATTAATGGTAATTTAAATAAGGATCCTATAATAGTAGCTTCTATTGCCCACCATGAAATGGCCAATATACACCCTTTCAAAGATGGAAATGGGAGGATTTCAAGATTAATAATGAATCTGATTTTGTTAAAAAAGGGCTACCCTATTTGCAATATAACAAAAGAAAAAAGACCAGAGTATTATGAAAATCTAACTTTTGCGGATATTGGATTATTTGAGCCATTAATTAGAATGGTCTTTGAAGGTTCGTCTGATCTGTTTTCAGAGTACCTTCGAATAAAGGAAGAAACTGATAGAGCTAAAAAATGGGCAGAGAAATGGGGTAAGACCGAAGCTGCTGTTATTAGTAAAAGAGAATCAAGAGAGATGGAACTTTGGCAGAACCGGATGAGGCAAATTTATCTAGAATTTGAGCGTTCGTCTGACCTGCTAGATGAAAAAATAAAAAAAGTGAACATATCAATCTATGAATACAAAACAGAAATCACTCTTGAAAAATTTCAAGCCCTAAAGTTAAAAGGCTCAGCCGAACGCACTAATTATTTTTCCATAAGTTTTGAGGAAAAAGACACAAATAAAAAGGTGCGGCTCATGTTTCGTTTTTTCCGCAATCGGGAGAAATTCAAACCGGAGTCGCGAATAGTTCCGCTAGAGCTAAATTATTTTGATGAAAATGAGATAAAATATATTAGAGTAGCCGAACTTTCTTGGAATAATAAATTAAGATTTAGAGAGTTATATTATTCAGAAGATGGAATACTCGTTCTAAGATATTTCGATATAGGATGTGGTAAGGAAATTGAGACAAAAGAATATAGCATTGCACAGGCCATCCAGATGTTTTTTGATGATGTTTTGAGGAATGTTTTTAACCTCAATCAATGAAACTCAAGGTTTCTCGTGGTAGGTGTGTGAATGGCGTTTTTTCCTTAATGGTTATTTTTAAATAATTAAGCCTCTGTGGGCTTGAATTAGGAACTTTTTAAAATTAAAAGTGTGAAACGTTCTTGGCACTATCCGAATGGGTTTTTCTGGCAGTTTTACGATTCCAGTAAACCTTGAATACGCCCCTTCTTTTATTTTTCTAGTTTTTTGGCTCAATGGGAAGAGTCAGTCGGTCAACGGGGCGGTTGTTCTGGATATGTTCGGTAATGATTTCTTCTATGTCTTCTTTCGTCTTTGGGGAATACCAGACGTCATCGGGATAAATCACCATGGATGGCCCTTGGGCGCAGGCATCCAGACACCCGGCTTTGTTGACCCGCACTTTCCCTTTCAGTCCCAGTTCGTGGACACGGCTTTTCATGTGATCCAGAAGCTCTTTGGAACCGTGTGCGTGACAACAACCTCTGGCATCATCTGCTTTTCTTTCGTTGATACAGATGAAAATATGTTTTTCAAAAGGCGGCATGGCTGATCAACAGTCTGATTTTGCCGGGGAAATCCGGGGTTAGTCGGGTTTGGGAAGTCTGCTGGAGTGGGTCTCGTAATATTGCTTGAATTGCCCAAAGTTAACGTAACATCTTTCACAGCTGTCGGGGAACACGGTAACGATCACCCCTCTTTTAATCTGTGAGGCGAGTTTCAGGGCTCCCACCATAGCGGCGGCAGAAGAATGCCCGACCAGGATGCCTTCTTGTTTTTCCAGTACCTCAACCATATCGTAAGCCTCGTCGGTCGGAATGCTGAGTTTTCCATCGAGCTCTTCTTCTTTATAAATTCCGGGTACGATGGAGGTCTCCATATGTTTGAGGCCTTCCAGTCCGTGCAGGGACTCTGCCGGTTCCACCGCGTAGCATTTGATGTCGGAGTTTAGTTGGCTCAGACCACGGCTGGTTCCCATAACGGTACCCCCGGTTCCGATACCTGCCAGAAAATGGGTGACCCGGTGATTGGTCTGGTTCCAGATTTCTTGTGCTGTGGTTTCCTGGTGCGCTTTCCAGTTGGAGTCGTTGTTGTACTGGTCTGGCATGAAGTAAATATCCGGATTTTCGTCATGGATTTTTTTGGCCAAGATGATCGCGCCATCGGAGCCTTCGAAGGGGCTGGAGGTCACAATTTCAGCACCGTAAAAATCGGCCATGAGTCCTTTGCGTTCTTTGCAGACATTCGCTGGCATGACCAGTTTGACTTTATAGCCTTTCACCTTGCCGATCAGTGCATAGGAGATGCCGGTGTTGCCGGATGTGGAATCGAGGATGGTTTTATCTTTGGTGAGCTTGCCGGATTTTTCACCGTCTTCGATCATTCTCAGGGCAGGGCGGGATTTTACTGAACCGCCGGCATTTTTCCATTCGGCTTTGGCGTAAATAGCCACATCCTTGAACTTTCCCCCCAAATTATGAATACGGATCAGAGGGGTGTTGCCGATCGCCTTCAACACCGATTGGTCGGTGATGACAGGGCAAGTTGGCGCCTGGACCTCAAAGGGAATAGGAAATTTTATCGATTTTGACATTTCAGATATTAGATATCTTCTAAACCGGTTACGGTGCAAAAAATTACCGGTGTTTTTTTATATTTCTTTATCAGCGCGACAAACCACAAAACTCTTCATAGTCAACCAATTCGGTGATCGTGGGTTGGTCGCCACAAACAGGGCACTTCGGATATTTCTTTAATTTCAGTTTCCTGAATTCTGTTTTCAGCGCGTCATAAATAAGCAGAGAACCGACCAGGGTTTCTCCCTTTCCTAGAATCAGTTTCAGGGTCTCGACTACTTGCAGGTTTCCGATCACTCCTGCCAGCACACCCAAAACGCCGCCTTCCTGACAATTGGGAATCAGACCGGGTGGGGGTGGTTCCGGATAGAGGCAACGATAGCAAGGACCTTCGTCAGGCTTGAAAACGGTTACCTGTCCTTCAAAACGGAATATGCTGCCATGAATATTGGTTTTTCTCGTCATCACACAGGCATCATTGATGAGGTAACGCGTGGCAAAATTGTCGGTGCCATCAAGGATATAATCATAGCCTTCAAACAGGCGCATGATGTTTTCCGAATGCAGTCTCTCATTAAAAATTGTGACATTGACATCCGGGTTGAGTGCTGAAATGGTTTTTTTTGCGGACTCGGTTTTGAGCATGCCGATACGCTCAGTATTATGGATGATCTGTCTCTGCAGATTGCTGAGGTCGACGGTATCGAAGTCGATGATTCCGATGTTACCAATACCAGCGGCGGCAAGATAAAACGCAGCAGGAGAACCTAGCCCACCTGCACCCACTAAAAGAACTTTTGATTCTAAAAGGAGGCTTTGTCCTTCACCTCCCACTTCAGGGAGGAGGATGTGGCGGCTGTAGCGCTCTATCTGTTCATCGGTAAAATCAATCACTTAGTGGATTCCGCCTGCTATTGCCGGTATAATGGAGATTTCATCGCCGTCTTTAACAGCGGTGCTTTCGCCCTCAAGAAACCGGATATCTTCTTCGTTCAAATAGATATTAATGAAACGCCGAGGAGCACCGTTTTCCTCGCAAATGCGCTCTTTAATTCCAGCAAACTGACTTTCTAGGTTGTTGAGAATTTCACTGATGGTGGTGCCTTCTGCCATCACCTCGCTCTTGTTGTGGGTCAGCTTCATTAACGGGGTGGGTACTCTTACTTTTACTGCCATGCTTTGCTCCTTTTAAACTGTTAAACCGTTGGCAAAAATTTCTTCAAAACTATCTATTTTAGGTTCGATCACCGTAGGTGCTGAAAAACAACCTGCCAGAGCTTCCTGGGTTTTTAACCCGTTGCCGGTAATACAAATGACGGTTATTTCATCCGGTTTGATCCGGCCTTGCTGGATCAGTTTTTGCGTGACGCCTACAGTAACGCCTCCTGCAGTTTCCGTGAATATGCCTTCGGTCTTGGCCAGCAGTCTCATAGCAGTGACTATTTCTTCGTCAGAGATATCTTCTCCATAGCCACCGCTGGTGTTTGCGGTTTTGATCCCGTAGTATCCATCTGCCGGATTTCCAATGGCGATGGACTTGGCAATGGTATTCGGCTTGACCGGTATGATATTTTCACTGCCATTTTTTATGGCTGTGGTGACTGGGGAGCAGCCAGTGGCTTGGGCCGCAAAAATTTTAGTTTGTACGTTATTGACCAACCCCAGCATTTCAAACTCGTGAAAAGCTTTCCATATTTTTGTGATCAGTGAACTGCCTGCAACGGGAACGACAACATTGTCCGGTGTTTTCCAGCCCAGTTGCTCGGCAATCTCATAACCGTAAGATTTGGACCCATCACCATAATAAGGCCGGATGTTAATGTTCACGAAGGCCCAGTCATGGTTGACTCCAATTTCACTGCAAAGCCGGTTAACGTCATCATAACTGCCCCTGACGGCAATCAACTGCGTTCCGTAAATCAAAGTTCCGAGAATTTTTCCTGCTTCCAATCCATCAGGAATAAAGATACAACTTTTCAGGCCGGCTTCTGCCGCATGGGCGGCCACCGAGTTGGCCAGATTACCCGTCGAGGCGCAGGAGATGGTGTCGAACCCAAACTCTATGGCCTTGGAAACGGCTACCGAAACGACCCGGTCCTTAAAAGAAAAAGTGGGATGATTGACGGAGTCGTTTTTCAGATAAAGATGTTTCAGTCCCAATGCCTTGCCCAGGTTCTTCGCTCTGATTAAAGGGGTGAAACCGGTGTGATGACCTACTTTTTGGGGTTCATCCAGAGGCAAAAGAGCCTCATAGCGCCACATGGAGGGCGGGCCGGACTCAATGGATTTTTTGGTCACGACCTTTTTGATGGTTTCGTAATCGTAATCGACTTCCAGAGGTCCAAAACAGAACTCACAAACGTGAATTGGTTCTTTGGGGTACTCTTTTTTGCATTCTTTACAGATTAATCCTTTAACATAACCCATTCCAACATTCCCTCGGTTTTTTTTACAGGAAAGCAAAACCCTGTTTATTTTAGAAGTACTGATTAAAACTGAGATAGCGTTCGCCCGTATCTGGCAAAACCACAACCACATTTTTGTCAGGGCCTAACTCTTTGGCCACTTCATTGGCGGCAAAACACACGGCTCCGGAAGAAATCCCGGCGAGAAGACCTTCTTCTCTTCCAAGCCTCTTGGCAAATAGAAAAGCGTCCTCATCGGAAACAGGGAAAATACGATCCAGCAGATCAAAATTTAGGACATTGGGTTTAAACCCTGCGCCAATTCCCTGAATTTTGTGAGGACCGGGTGGTTTTCCTGATAACACTGCCGAGGTTGCTGGTTCGACCCCTACTACTTTAACCTGATTGTAATGTTGCTTTAGGACTTCCCCAACTCCAGTGATGGTTCCCCCGGTTCCAATGCCGGCTACAAAACCGTCAACCGACTTACCATTTATGGCGGCAACGATTTCGGGCCCGGTTGTTTGCCGATGCACTTCTGGGTTGGCGGGGTTGTTGAACTGCTGGGGCATGAAATAACCCGGGTTTTCAGCCAGCATTTCTTCTGCTTTTTGTATGGTGCCTTCCATCCCGAATTCGGCGCGGCTCAATTCAGTTTTTGCGCCAAAACTTTCCAGAATCATTCTTCGTTCTGAGCTCATGTTCTCAGACATGACCAGTATGACATTGTAGCCCTTGATGGCACCCACCAAAGCGAGGCCGATCCCCGTATTTCCGCTTGTGGGTTCAATGATCGTGGAACCGGGTTTCAGCAGGCCCTTTTTTTCTGCATCTTCCACCATGGCCAGTGCGATACGATCCTTGACACTACCCCCTGGATTGAAGAATTCCAACTTAGCGAAAATATTGGCACCATTTGAGGGGGTAACGTTGTTCAGTTTAACCAAAGGGGTGCCACCGATCAACTCTAAACTATTCACAAATTTGGATTTAATCATTTCAACCCCGGGAATCTGGCACTTTAATCCGCTTCCTTTGGAGTGTCCCCTGTGTGGTCCAGGAAACAAATGCGTACGGAAAGAAATTATGGAATAAAAGAACACTTACTATGCTTGAGATCGGCCCTGATTTCAAGCACTTTATGAGGCTTTTGCCTGGGTTGGAGGCCAGCTTCTTCTGGGATTGAGGTTTTTCAGATTAGTAAGACGTTTTTTGAATTTGCGGGCGACAGACTTAGAATTATTAGAGTTGGAGATAACGTGAAGGGGTGATAGGTATCATCAGTTCTGTCTTTTTAAGGGTGGTGGATTCGGAACCAAACAGTTTTCCGATATAGGGGATATCTTTCAGTATAGGAATGCCTGAAGTTGTGCCAGTGGTGTCTGTACGCATCAATCCACTTATAAGCCATGGCTGTTTTTCAGAACCACTTGGTATTCATCAGCCGGGTGTTAGAGATATCTTTGCATAACCCTGGATTACCCCTTCGAGACACGAAGGCCAAGGAAAAATATCACGTCCTCGTCACCCTCGGCTCCTCGAGGATGACGAGTCGGCGTTTCGTGTCATTCTGAACGCGGTGAAGAATCTCGTCGTTCCTTTTTTTTTGATTTACGCAAAGGTCTCGTTCGCCACAGGGGCAGTTGGCAGAAATTCGTCAAGTAACCCATACCTTTTTTGTCCTTCGGAGAAGGTAATTACTCATTGGCTCTAAGCTTGGTGAGCGTATATAATGGTCGAAATCAATAGTTGATTCTCGTTTTGGAAAGGAATAGGTTTCGAGCGTGCAATCCTTATTAAACGAACTTTTACCACACCTGCCACTTCGTGTTTATGGACGGGGGGCCGTGTTGACCCTGCTCCGTGAAATGGGATTCCCCGCCACAAATAAAACCCCGCTTCAAGTGATCGATGTCTACCGCGATGACAGTTCAGGTGAACTGGTCTGCAAGCTGAGTCTGGATGGGAAAGGTGAGTTCACTGCCGCGCTCACCAACCTGAAACTCGATATTACCCACCCCCTTTATCGAAAGATCAAAAACTACCAGGTCGAAGTGTCAGAAGCTCTTGGCAAACTTGATGAGGAGGACACCCGCCAGAGTAACATCAATCAGGAAGACCGCAGCGGTTTCCGTGTTGGATATCTTTATAAAAACCGGTGATCCACCGATGGGAAAGTATGATCTGCTAGCGGCTTGCGGAGCGTTTTACCTCTTAAGGGGCACGAGAGCCGAGGAAGAATACCACAGTGGCACACTGGCCGTGCGCCTAGTGCTCGGAGTTGATGAACTTTTTTAGGAAGGGGAACATGGCACCGCGTTTCTCGATCATTTCTTCCCGCGACTTTTTCACGACGGCTTCATCGATGAGGTGGATGTTACGTTCGGCGGCAAATTTCTCGATGCCTTTCACCACCATACCTCGGGCGAAAGAGGGGATTCGGTCGAGTCGGCTTTTGGCTTGCGGAGTCCATTGGGTATGGAACTCGACTTCGAGCCCAAGCGTGTCTTCGACTTTCAGGGTGATGGCTTTGCCGCCATATTGGCCTGGTTCGTAATCACAGGAGGGGTCCGGATCCATATAGTTTCCGGTTTCGGCAAAAGCCCGTGCCCTACAGCCGGAACACATGGCGGAGAATTCACAGGTACCGCATTTGCCTTCAAGTTGTTTGCGGTCGCGCAACTGGATCATCAAAGGCGCGTTTTCCCACAGGTCTTTAAAGGTTCTGGATTTCAAATTGCCCACTGACTCTTCGATGAAGGGGCAGGGGGTCAGGTTGCCTTCCGGTGAAATGCGGCTGTAATGTGTGGCCGCTGGACACCCGCCGGAATAGGTGCGGGTGTAAACCGACTCGGGATCATTCTCGTAAACCACGCGCTTGTACTGTGGGGCGCATTTGGAGTTGATCATCAACTTGCCTTTGTATTTCATTTGCTGCTCATACAACATCTTCAAGGCTTCCTCATAAGCGGCGTTGGAAATATCGGTGTTGCCTTGCCCTCGTCCAGTGCAGACCAGAAAATACAAATTAAAAGCGATGGCACCAATTTTTTCGGTGAACTCGACCACCTCAGGGATTTCCCTGTAGTTCATATCCGATACAGACATCTGCACGAGAAAGTCGACACCTACTTCGTTCAGAATATCGAAGGCCGCCATGGAGAGTTCCCAAGCTTTTTCCACCCCGCGAAACTTGTTATGTTTGTCTGGGTTCATCGAGTCGATACTGATTCCTACACCGTGGGCTCCGGAGGCCTTTATTTTCTCGGCGTTGACGCGGTTGATCATGGTGCCGTTGGTGCCGAGCACAACCATGAATTTTCCGTCTGCAGCGTATCGGATTATCTCGTAGATGTCGGGACGAAGCAGTGGCTCCCCCCCTGTGAGGATTAGAAATGCGTTAGGATTAACTTCCGCAATCTGGTCGATGACCCGGAAACATTCTTCAGTGTTGAGTTCATCGGTTTTGAGGCCGCCGCGAAAGTCGGCATCAAGATAGCAGTGGTCGCAATTGAGGTTGCACCGCTTGGTGAGGTTCCAGGATATTGAGTAAGCGCGGAAGTCCATTTTCTCCGGACCGAATTCTAAAGTGGGACTCGTTTCCATGTTAAGTTAGGGGTTTGATGGCCTTTTTCTGATAAAAATTAGCGGTTGATAAATACTTCCTTCTATCATAGAGGGTTTTCCTCAATGAAACAAATATTTTGCTGGTTTTTGGCCCTGCTCACCGGGATATGGATTCCGGCTTGCTCCACTCCCGAAAAACTGGAACTGGGGGAGCAGAGGATTTTTCGCATTACTCATGCCGACTCCGCAGGCCGGATGGTTTCAGAAATCTGGACCGTGCCGAAACTGGAGTCATTAGGGTCGCGGGAAATTTCCAGCGAATATTTTGACAGGGTCATGCACATGAGTGACTCGCGGTTTTTGGCCACATCCTTTTCCCGGTTGGTGAAAGGGTTTGCTCTGAAACACGGCGAAGATGCTGCGTTGTTGAACTGCTTTGACGACTATCAGGGGATTTTATCTCTCGATGATGTTTATCGTTATGATCTGCGCCTCGTGACGAGGATAAAACTGACGTCCTCAAGTTCCAGACCCGATTGGTTGAATCCGCTCCTCATTTTAGTGCCGGATGGAAAACGACCGCCGTTTCAGGAGCGGTTCATGACGGCGAATATTCGCGAACTAAAATTCGTTCGGCTGAACGATTATTACGCACCGCTGGAAAAAATCGCCGAGGATTCGCCGCAGGCTCAAGAGGGGTTGGAAGTTTTCAAAAACAACTGCCTGTTCTGCCATGCCTTAAAAGGCAGGGGTGGTAATAAGGGTGCGCGACTCATACAGGAGTACAGCTTTGCGAATGGCTCAGATCGAAAAAGGTTTTTGGCGGACTTTCAAAAACTTCATCATAGAGACAATGCAGATAAACAGGATGTCCAACAGTTCGTCACTGACGAAGAACTGGGGCGCGTTGCCGATTACCTTTTGCGGGCTCAGAATAGCTATAAAACAAGGTAATGGGAAGGGCTTTACCCTTGTTTATGCTTATGAAAGCTTCCTGTTCCTTGATAAATCAGAGTTGGCAGGGGGTAAAAAAGTTTTCGTACTTTGCCAGATTTTTACTTTCGGGGAATCTTTGGCCATGCTATGGTGAGAGCTTGTATTTGGCTTGTTTTAACTATTTGCAGGTGTTTGAAATGTCTTTACCGGTGATGGCTGTTTTTGCCTTGGGCACAGGGATCGAGCTTTATGGGTTGAAGTATATGAGCGATGCGATCAGTATTCTAAATACAGTTTCGTTGATCATGTTCACCTTTCTGGTAGGAATTGTTGTCAGCCGCAGTTATGGCAAAGAGGTCTTCGAGAAAATGCAGAGACAGCTCAAGTCGCGCGAAGCCCCCAGTGACAAAGCCTTGAACGGCGCGGTAATGGGGGTGGCCAGCATGTTCCTCATCACTCCCGGTGTGGTGACAGATATGGTTGGACTCCTCATCATGATCCCGCTCACCCGTGGGTTCTTCAAGAAAATTGCTTTAGACATTACCAGGGATAGAATCCAATCAGGACAACCGTACTTCTTCTTCAAAGACTAGCCCTGGTGAGCCGCCGGTGGCAATGTGGCGATGACGTTGCGGCGGTCGCCAAAGGCGTGGGGCTGTGGTATCCCTTTCCCTAAATTTCGTGCCTCGAAGGGATACAACTGGCAAAAATTTTTATTTCCCGGCAAAAATTTATCTCAGCTATAGACGCTGATTCTTATTCCTTTCAATGGGAGCCGGCGGAGACCCTCTGTAATGCGATCATTTTTCTTTCCTCCTAGAAACCTTAGAGATGAACTGCTGGACCTGGACGAAGCACCTTATGAAGAGGTCCGGGACAGTCTGCAGGATATTGTTACAGTCAACCGCTATTTGAGCGGTTACCGGGTTCTGCTCCGGCATGTGGAACCTTTTTTAAAATTTCACAAAGCTGATCGTCCGTTCAGGGTGCTGGATGCGGCTACCGGGTCTGCCGACCAGCCGGTGGCACTGGTCCAGCTTGCGCGCCGAATGAGGGTGCCGATCCATATCACTGCTATTGACATCAACGAAAAGATGCTCAAACTGGCCCGGGAGGAGATTGCCTCTTATCCCGAAATCCGCTTAGTGCAGTGCGATATCCTTTCTTTACCATTCCGCAAAGGCGGATTCGATTTGGCGGTCAACTCTTTATCCCTGCATCATTTCAGTTGGGGGAAGGCGGTGGCGATTTTGCGGGCAATATATAGGGCCGGACGATTGGGTGTGGTGGTCAATGATCTGCACCGCAGTCGGGTGGCGCATGCCGCGATTTTTCTGCTGACCCGAATCTTTACCCGTAACCGGCTAACTTGTTATGACGCGCCGGTTTCGGTGATGAATGCCTTCACGCCCAGCGAGCTTCGTGATTTGGCCGTGGAGGCGGAAATAGACCCTTTTGAAATCCACCGCCACTTTCCTTACCGCATTGCTTTGGTGGGACAAAAGGCCCAATCATGAATTTTCACGGTGCGGTTTTGAAATCCCTCTCCATTTTCTATAAGGCATTGCTTTGCTGAGCAGAAAGGACTGACCATGAATTCTTATGGTGTCATTGTCATTGGCGGCGGGCCGGCGGGTTGCGCCATGGCGTTGGACCTCAACCGCCGTGGTTATGATGTGGTGCTTTGTGACCAGGCAAAATTTCCCCGCGACAAGGTGTGTGGGGAGTTCATCAGTCCGGGTGCCGACCCGATTCTTGAGCAGTTGGGCATGCTTGGTTCCATAGAGGCTTTGTCGCCTAAGCGGCTAAAAGGTGTAGCGATCTCGTCTTATGAAAGTGCTGATTTGGAAATTGATTACCCTACTTCAACAGAGACGGGGTTGAGTCCGACCAGTTTGTCGGTGCCGCGTTACCAGTTGGACGCGCTGTTTTTGAAGCAGGTTCAAAGCGTCGGAGTGAAAGTTTTTCAGCAACATAAAATAACAGATTTCATTTTCGATGATGGGTGTGTTGCTGGGGTGAAGGGCTGGGATGAAACGAAGACTCCTTTTTCTTTGAATGGCAAACTGGTGGTGGATGCCGGGGGGAGCAATGCGGTCTCTTTGAGGAAATTTAATTTAAAGCGGAAACCCAAAGGCAGTTCCAGGATTGCTTTCTCTGCGCATTGGCAGGGTGTGCGTTTGCCACAAGACTATTGTTATATGCATGTCAGCCATCCGGGCTATACGGGAATATCTTCTGTCGGAAACGGTCGGGCTAATGTGGTGCTGGTGGTGGAGGATTCTGCTCTGAATGGTGAAAAACCGGAAGCGTTTTATCATCGCGTGCTGATGAAAAACTCTCGCCGTAGTAAAATGCTTGAGGACGGGGAGCGTGTGGAGCCTGTGCGTTCGGTGGAGTCTTTGGCGTTTGCGGTTAAGCCTGTTCCTTGTGGCGGGCTGGTGTTGGTCGGCGATGCAACAGGTTTTATTGACCCGTTTACCGGTGAAGGTATTTATCTGTCATTGAGAAGCTCTCAGCTAGCAGGTGAGGTGATCCATTCTGGATTTCAAAATTCGAATTTTTCCAAAAATTTTTTTTCTATTTATGACAAGAGGCGAAAGCGAGAGTTTGGTGGCAAGTTTTTATTGAGCCGGGTTCTTCAAGGGCTGATTTATAACCAAGTTTTATGTAATTGTGTGATGAAAAGCCTTTCTGCCAATCGGGTTCTCGCTGAAGCGCTGGTAGGTGTGATCGGAGATATCTTGCCTGCCAAAAAAGTGATTTCTTTGAAGTTTCTGTTACAGCTTCTCGTTGAAACTTTCAAAGGAAAAGCGGTGTTGGATTTGAGAAAAGTGCTGTGACCATGTGACTGACTAAAGGTTTGGTTTTTTTATGAATTTGTGGTGTCCAAGCGGGCTAATGGTTGTCAATGAATTGTCTCTTTATAGAGGCTTAAAATTTTCTCCATGCGATCTTTAAGGCTTAGTTTTTGCTTCTGGTGTTTTTTCTTTTCGAGTTCCTGCTCTGGAGTGATGAGCTTCATTTTGTTAAATTCATCAACTTTTAATTTGAGGGTAGTGTGTTTTTCATAAAGGTCACGAAATTCGCTATTTTCCTGTTTTACTTTTTCAAGCAAAGCGGGATTAATGTCCATGCTTTACAACCTCCTGATTAAATATTTTTCGGCTTAGTTCTGCTTCCGATTTCCTGACATAATGGATGGTCAAGGTGTCCAGATCAAAACAGGGATTTGCCTCGAATTGATTGAAGACAAGTTGCGCTGCGCTGGCGGCAACCGTTTGGTTTTTGACCGGAGTCTGATCGATAAACCTGTCTCCCAACTGGGAGGAAAGGGTTTCTCCATAGGGTTCTAACCCGCCCCCCGTAAAGACAGTAGGTTCCTGGGTCAGGTCACATAACTCCTGGGGCGAAACGGCCTGATCCGGGGTCTCCCTGACTAAAATTCCATCGATATATTTAAACTTTGCGGTATAAACTTCTTTTTTTCTGGCATCCAGGAGTGGGCAAATCGGCTGAGAAATGGGTTTGACCAAGTTCGCATATGCTTCCAGCGTGTTGACTCCCCAGAAAGGCTTTTCTGTGGCTAGTACCAAACCCTTTACCAGACTGATGCCAACCCGGAGCCCGGTAAAAGAACCGGGACCTGTTGTAACGCAGAACCCATCCACTTTATCGAGCCTTCCCTCCAATTCCTCCAAAACCTCATCCACCATGATCAGAAGCTGATCAGAAAATGCTGAAGAGCTGACAGACTCGGCAATGATGCATTCTCCATCCAGAAGAGCAACACTTCCTTCAGGCGTGGAGGCATCAAGCCCTAGTATGATCATCGTTTCACGTTCGGGGAATGAAGATGAAATGGTAGGGAGAGGGACATCGCATTGCTCCTGAAGACTTAGTTTAAGCATAGGGGATAGGTTGGGGAAAGTCAATGGGAAATCGGCATTTTTGAGCCTCAAAAAGGGTGGGGTTCAGCTTTTAAATTCATAGATTTAAGGAAACATGGCAAGAGATAAAGCAACATGATGTATTCAAGTTCTTGAAATAGAGAGCTTTGTTTAAGTCGAAAAAAAACAGAAAAGCGAGATTATCCCTTCGTGTCCCGAAGGGGTAATCCCAGGTTATGCAAAGGTCTTCTCGAAATAGACCTTCTTAGTTCATATTTCTATTTAAAAAGAAAATGTTTAATTTGAGCAGAACGATGATGGGGAATATCAGTCAAGGCAAAACATTTGGTTGGAGTTTTTCATTGCAAAACGAGGGCCTTGAAAGTAAGGTTTGATCAGGCTGAAAAACCATGAGTTTTTGTCAAGAGGGAACTTCGTTTCTTAAGATTTAAAGCTTTCCCGATCCATAATTTTTAAACATCAAACAATTCCAACCGGATAGCAATTATCGTTTCTGAACCCCTTAAGAACCAGTCTGAGCAAAAGCTAGAGCCGCCCAAGGCGTGGTCGCCATTGATCCGGCATTTTTCCTTTCGGCTTTTCCAGCTATTGGTACACACACCAATCACGCCGAACCAGGCCACTTCCTTGTCTCTGCTGTTCGGCCTGGCCGCCGGGATGACCTATCTAAATGGAACCTATACTTTGACACTCATTGGCGCATTTTTATTATTTATTTGTTATGTGCTCGACAACTGCGATGGCGAGATTGCCCGCTTCAAGAACATGTCTAGCTATTTTGGAATGAGATTTGATACCTTCGTCGACTGGATTGTCCATAGTTTTTTATTTGTTTGCCTGGGGTGGGGAGGCAGCCTCAGCGACAGGGCAGAAATGGTGATTATGGATCGGTATCGCTACGGCGGTGGGTGGCACTATCAATTATGGCTTGGAACTTTACCAGAACGGAACCAAACGGCATGCCAGCCAGCGGTCTCCCGAAGATGCGGTGACCATGGATGACGACACCAAGGTGGATCGGTTTGTGCTCAACGCTTGTGTCGTCGTAGCGATTTTTGTTTCATCGTATTATTTAGGAGTATGGGAGGTGCGCTTTGGTATTCCCTCCAGCCGTAATTAGTGCCCGCAGTTCACCTGCAGTGCGCGTCGCTGGCACGTGTGATAGCTATGAAACCTTTGAGAATTCTTTATTTACTAACAGGTATTGGTCTGCTTGTTTTTGTATTAAACCATACAGACCTTGCTTTGGTTTGGTCTCAGCTAAAAGAAATAGGCTGGGGCATTGTAGTTGTGTTGGTCGTTTATAAAACAGCCTTTATGATGGACACCTTTGCATGGCAGTTTACTTTGCCCGGCACGCAATTCACTAAACGATGGCTGTATGACCTTTGGAAAGTTCGCATGGTGGGTTCGGCTTTTGCCAAAGTGATGCCTTTCAGCTCCTGGGGAGGAGTGCCGATTAAAGGCTATATTCTCAAGCATCATTATGGGATCCGTTACCGGGAAGGAATGGCATCGATGATCCTTGCCGAATCTACCCATATGATCTCCCTGGTTTTATTTGCGGCAACGGGTGTTTTTCTTATAGTCCTGGGTTCAGACCTTTCTGAGAGCTTTCATTTCTTCGCGATTCTTAGCTTGGGTGCAATCACTCTTGGAATATTTTTGTTCTACATCGTTCAACGCTACAAGGTCACGTCATTGACCGGTACTTGGCTTAGCCAGAGAAACTTTGGCCAACGGCTGGAAAAATTTCTCCACCAAATCCATGATATGGATGAACGACTGGTACAATTTTATACCTGTGATAAAAGACGCTTCATCTCCGCGCTATTTTTGAATCTTGTTAACTGGTATTTGGGTGCTTTGGAAATATTCGTCATTTTTTATTTCTTAGGTTATCCTGTTACAATTTTTGACGCCATAATTTTGGAAACACTCGTCGAACTGGTTCGGGCAGGCACATTTTTTATTCCTTCCGGGCTAGGCAGCATAGAAGCTATTTTTATGATCGCAACGGAGGCGATAACGGGCCAGACTGTATTAGGCTTTGTTGTGGCTCTCATCAGGAGGGTTCGGGAAGTCGTCTGGTTGGTTTGGGGATTTTCCATAGGCTTGGAATACTCACAAAAGCCTTTTGACTTGGTTAAAGTCGCTCAGGAAGATTCGAATTAGGATATTTTTTACTTTGATAGAATTTTTTTTCGCTGAAATGAGTCATTAATACTATGAAATGTTTAATCATTGTTGCTGGAAAAGGGAGTCGCTTAAAACCTATGTCCGACAGTAAGCCGTTGGCTTTTCTTTTGGATGTCCCTCTTGTTGAAAGGGTCATTCGTTCTGCTTTAGAGGCGGGAGTGGATGGGTTCTATGCGGTGGTGGGGTATCGAGGGGATCAGGTTCGCGCTTTTCTTGAAGATTTAGCTGAAAAAATTGATGTGCCTGTTACGGTGATTGAAAATGACGACTGGGAAAGGGCCAATGGCTTATCGGTGCTTAAGGCAAAGAAATTTTTAAAGGAGCCTTTTTTCCTGCTAATGGGAGATCATCTTTTTGATCCTGGTATTGCTCGCAAAATGATCAATTATCCCTTGGCTGATGATGAAATCGTTTTGGCGGTGGATCAGGATCTGAAAAACCCTATGGTTGACCTGGATGACGTGACTCGGGTGATGGCAGAGAACGGCCTGATTCAGGACATAGGTAAGGAGATCGAGGAATACAACTGTTTTGATACGGGAATCTTTCTTTGTAATCCGACTTTATTTTCGGCCTTGGAGCAATCTTTGCGGGACTCTGGGGACGACTCACTATCCGGTGGGGTTCGTATCATAGCCAAGGAAGGTCGGGCACGCACCACGCCGGTCGATGGCATGTTTTGGATCGATATTGATGACCCTGAAAGGTACAAACAAGCTGAAAGTTATTTGATTGCTAATTCCTCAAAATAATTTTTTAATGAGATCGCTGAGAGAGACGTAGGTAAACCAGATAGGTAGTGAAAACGGTGGAACCTGTAGCGGCGATGAATATAAACACTTGCACCAAATCGACCAAAGTCATCAACATAAGAAAATGAATGAAGTCCCGGTTGGCGAGTTTGTCGGCCATAGAGGGCTGCGATTCCGGTGATGGAGTGGCGGTGTTGGAGCTTTTCTCGAGGAGGGATGCGCCCAGAAGAATAAAGGAGGTTAAACTCATAAATGCGGCCAACCCTCCTGCATATATGTGGGTTTTGTCGCCTGTTGTCTCGCTCAACCCCCAGCCGATAGCTCCGAATACGAAGAAGTGGACAATGTTGTCGCAAACAATGTCCAGCTTGCCTCCCAATTCCGTTTCCATAAATTTCAATCTGGCGATTTCTCCGTCTGCTCCATCCACCCATGTTGAGAATAATAACAAGAGGCCGCCAAATATGTTTGTCTGATATGTGCCTTGCGCAAAACACAGAGCCGACCCCAAGCCCATGGCAAAACTAAACAGCGTGATCTGGTTGGGGTGAATCGACGTATTTAAAAAAAAGCGGGTCAGTTTTCTGGAAACTGGACGGGATAGAAGCCGGGTTATGGTGCTGTCATGGTTCTGGCCGGAACCTTTAAGCAACCGTTCGTTTAGAGTATTAAAATCTTTTTGTTCCCACACACGGGTTTTTGCCATCCCGGGTACATATGTAAAGGAGCGTGTGTTTTCCAAGAGCTCTCCTGATTCTTTTTCGCCATTGGTTCGGATTTTTTCTATCAATGACTCGAGTTGCTCGTTGCTGATAGGTAAAGTTTCAGGAGCTTTTGTTTCTTCAGTTTCTAGGAGGGAATGAACTTCTTTTCTGTCATGAAGAGCGGATCCGTTAAAAAAAAGAGCCCGGTGGTTTTGCAGCATTTCTTTTAACTGGCCGGGTTTTGTCATCCAATGAATCTTTGCGGTGATGCGGGAATCTTTCTCAATGGCGAGGGTTAATTTTTCTGTTTCCCCGGCATCCATAAGGATGGCTATATCATGTAGTCCGGAACGCTGAAGAGTCAGAATGTTTCTTGAAAGGAAAGGCACGCTGGCAACGGGTGAGGCATACCACTCTGCGGCTTTCCAAGGCTCTGGAGGAGGCGGTAAGTAAAGGATACCAAATGAATTTTGTGGGGAAGCTTCAGAATTTTGAAGGTTGGCGTGTGGGCTCATGCGGCTGTTAGCCTGTGAAGCTTACGTGATATAAATAAAAGCTAGCCTTACCCGATAGGGGCTATTTATTTATGTGGGTTGGTTTTTAAGTCAGTTTGTTCAGACCCCCAGATTGGAAAAAAAACTATCTAATACGAGTTGCAGGATGCTATTCTTGCACAGAACCAGCAAATTTGCCACACGCGGGGTTGTACCATCTTCCAAGGGCCTTCCAGCTGAACCAATTTATAACCATTAGAGTCATGATCCAATTTGAGAGGAGTAGGGCTTAATGAATGAGACCAGCGACAAATATAGCGGCTTGGCGAAAAAAATTATGCCGCCAAAAGGGAAATTGGGGGTTCTGTTGCCAGGAATGGGAGCGGTGAGTTCGACACTTATCGCCGGGGTCTTTCTGGTGAATGCGGGGCATAGCAAACCTATTGGGTCGGTTACGCAAATGTCGCGCATCCGTCTGGGTAAAAGGGATAATCCGCAATATCCCTTTATTAAAGACTTTGTTCCTCTCGCTGGTATGACCGATATCGAATTTGGTGGATGGGATATTTATGACGATAACTGTTATCAGGCCGCTCTGACTTGTGGCGTGATCGATAAACAGGAGCTGGATCTAGTGAAAGAGCAACTTGAGAAGATAAAACCATGGTCAGCTGTATTCGATCCTGCTTTTGTGAGAAACCTGACCGGGGTAAATATAAAAAGTGCTCCTAATAAAATGGACTTGGCCGAGCTTCTGATGAAGGACATTGAGAACTTCAAAAAAGAAAAAGGTCTGGATCGACTGGTGATGTGCTGGTGTGGATCGACGGAAGTTTATCAGGATGTTATGGACCACGAAGCATTTCAAAATCTGGAAGCGTTTGAATCGGCTTTGAAAAATAATCTTTTCCTGATTCCCCCTTCCATGATCTACGCTTACGCGTCGCTGAAAATGGGAATTCCTTTTGCCAATGGTTCTCCAAACCTGAACGTGGATATTCCTGCGCTGGTGGAACTGTCTATCAGAACCAACACTCCTATCGGGGGCAAGGATTTTAAAACGGGACAAACCCTGATGAAGACCATTGTGGCTCCGGGTCTAAAGGCCAGGATGCTGGGCCTTGAGGGTTGGTTCTCCAGCAATATATTGGGAAACCGTGATGGTGAAGTATTGGATGACCCGGATTCCTTTCGATCGAAGGAAGTGACCAAGGGATCTGTTTTGGAAAGCATTCTTCAGGATGACCTCTATCCCGATCTTTATGGAGACTACTACCATAAAATCCGCATCGAATATTATCCCCCAAGGGGAGATGCGAAAGAGGGCTGGGACAATATAGATATCCAGGGTTGGTTAGGTCAAAAAATGCAATTGAAAATCAATTTTCTTTGCCGCGATTCTATTCTTGCGGCACCTGTCGTTCTGGACTTGGTCTTGTTCCTCGATTTGGCGCAACGGGCGGGAATGAGAGGCGCGCAGGAATGGCTTTCGTTTTATTTCAAATCGCCCCAATGCAGGCCCGATCTTAAACCGGTGAATTCCCTGTTTGGTCAGGATGATAAACTTCGCAATACCTTGCGGATTATTATGGGAGAAAAAGTGATCGACCACTCCGGCTTGGATTATTATGAGAATAAAGGCTGAAACTGTTTCATTGCTGGAAATAGATGGAAACAGCCTCCTCCTCCAATATCGTAGATAGAGTATTGTCGATTTCTCCGATAAGTTAACAGCCCATCCCGCATACTAGCCGTAATTTGGTCTCGAAAATCCTTTTCTGCTACGGTTGCTTTTAAAATGTCCACTAAATTCCCCTGAAAAACATCAATGAATACGGGCACCAAAGGTCCATATTTTTAATTTAGCTTCAATTGACAAAGATGATAAAGAGGCAAATCTAATTCCTATTAGGAGGAAAAAAATGGGTCTGAGCATTGAAAAAATTAGCCTTACTTGCTTGACAAACATCGATATTGAACTTATTGTGAATGTTAGTTGCAGGGTAAATCTTATTTTTTGGCCTGTTTTATAAGCGGAGGGGACGCTAAAAGTAGGCATTGAGGGCTTTTTTTGGAGGAAGGCGCGTTATGTTTCATGAAGTCAGGATTTTAGACGCCAAAGGAGAACTGAAAAAAGTTTTATCCCCCAAAAGGCTGAGCAACCGATTTTGGAAGAACGGTGAGCAGAATTTGATCGACTTTGGTGATAAGGAAACCCAGTCCTCGTCGGACTGGGAAAGTAAAAAAATTATAAAGGACGAGTACCAGCCGGAAGATCGTTGATTAAAAATGTTTTAATGAACTCTGAGCGAATAAAATGGCATGGGGCTAAGCTCTGTGCCATTTTTTTATGCCTTGAGCTGCAAGGGCTTTATTCTGTTATTTTTTTATCCTGTTTTTCTACAACCTACTCCCCTATAATTCCAATTTTGAGAACTGAAATAGGAATTAAACCGATTTTTCGAGTTAATTTATGTACATCACGTCTGCGGACCAGTTAAAGGTGTTTTGTGAAAACCTTCAGTCTGCTGAAATTCTAGCGGTAGATACTGAGTTTGTCAGGGAAAGGACTTATTTTCACCGTATCGGGTTAATTCAAGTGGGTAGCGGAGAGCACTCTGCCGCCATCGATCCTGTTGTGCTTTCTGATTTGACTCCGTTGCTGGAGTTGTTAAAAGATCCCACAAAAATAAAAGTCTTTCATGCCGCCAGACAGGACCTTGAAATTCTAGTGCGCCTCTGCGGTCAGGTAATTCCTCCAGTGTTTGATACCCAGATCGCCGCTGCCCTGGTGGGATGGGGGGCTCAGATTTCCTTCGCAAAAGTTGTCTATAAAGCTACAGGAAAAAAGATTCATAAAACAGAAACCTATACAGACTGGTGCCGCCGCCCTTTAAGTAATAATCAGATTGAATATGCCATTGACGATGTCCGCTATCTGGTTCCGGTGTACAACAAACTGATCGAGCGGTTGAAAAAGATGAATCGTCTGGATTGGGTGAAAGGTGAGGTTCAGAGCTGGGAAGACCCCAAAACATTTGCTTTGCCCGATCCACGAAAACGATTCATGAAAATTAAAAACCTGCGTAGTTTAAAGCCCAGGAACCTGACGGTGCTTCAAGAAATTGCTGCCTGGCGGGAAGGGGAAGCAGTCAAGAGAGATTGCCTGGCCAAGGCCATCATTCGGGATGAAACGTTACTGGAAATAGCCCGCAAAATTCCCAGGGACCCAAAAGCGTTATCTGGAATTCGTGGTTTTTACCAGAGGGAACTGAGTAAAGGCGGGGTAGCTATTTTATCTGCGATTGAAAAGGCTATGAAAACTCCAGAGGAGGAGCTTACGGTTCTCCTGGAAAGTAATGGCCACACCACGACCCGGGGGGTGGAGGAGTTGCTTTCAGCTTATGTGCAGATTCGGTCTGAAGAATTGAAAATTGAGCCGAGTGTTTTGGCAGACCGAAAGCAGATTCACAGTTTTGTGGCCCATTTTGAACAAAAGGAAGATATGGAAGAACACTTTCTGTTTCAGGGGTGGCGCAAAGAATTAATAGGCACGCCCATGTTTTCTTTGTTGAGTGGCAAGGTGGGACTCAGGATTGACCCTTCCGGCCAGGTTCGTTTGGTGGAGTCGTAAAATTAGGTTGCGGTTGCAGAGGATATTTTTTCTTTCCAGACTTTATATTCATCCGATTGCCTCAAGTTGTAAAGATCGGAGTCGCTCCCTATTTGTTTAAATTGTTTGAACCCTTTTCCTATCGCTTGTTTAAGAGCTGAGAGGCTCGGTTCCAGGTTTTCCGTCAAAGAATAATAGCAGGCGAAGTTGTAATCGAACAGAGGTTCCTGCGGGAATTTCTTTTGGCCCGTCTGAAGCGTTTCCAACGCTTTATCGAACACTTTGTGTTTCATATAGGCGGTGCTCAGGTTAATGAGGGTTTCCTTAAATTCCTTGTTATGGTGCAGGGCTTTTTCGTAGCGAATGATGGCCTCGGCATAATTTCCTTCCTTATGAAACTTGTTCCCTTCGTTGTAATGGAAAATTGCCATTCGACGCTCTCGCTCTTCCTGTGAAAGATTGCTCCCATTACTGCCTTCTTCCTTGTGACTGCCTTCCTTATGACTCCCTTCTGTCATGCTTTGAAGATTCCCCGGGTTGAGTGAGGCAGGTTTCTGGCTTGGAAGAAAATAATCCGCGGCGAGAAAAACAATAAAGGCGGTAACACTCAGATGGGGTAGGTATTTTGTGAAAGATGACATAGCTCTCAGGTTGCTGGAAAAAAAGCCCGGCGCTCAAGCAATAAAACCTTCATGGTATTGGTGAGCGAGGAAAAGATGTCCGGAATGCATTTGAAGGATGGTGCGTGAAACAAAACTTTCAACTGGTCCGCATAACCTTTGGTAATGCGTTCCATTTTATCAGCAACCTCACGGGAAACCTCTGCCTCATCGGTTCCATAGATCGAACGAAAACGGCGGTCTTCAAAAACAGTTGTCTGGTCCTCTAGTTTCAGGGCCGCTGTGAGAATATCAAGATTGAGCTCTATGGCCAGCAGGAGTCCGTCTAGGCCGGTTTTATCGAGAATAGTGCTCAGGTGATAACCCAGATCGAAACCATAAAGGCAGATACGGGCTCCGGATTTTAGTTTTTCAGTAAACTGAGGAACCTCTTTCTCTGGTTCATAGTTGCTATGGAGCAGAGTGGGCTGGCCGGAGGACGCTGATATCACGGATATTTTTTCAGATAGGATATCAGAAAGATATCCCGACTGAAGAGTGTGGGTTTTCAATGATTGGAAGTTTTTTTCGAAGAAATGATTGTCCAACGGGGTGTCTCCGTATTGCATCGGTACCATCATATCACCAATTGGTCCGCATAACCTTTGGTAACGCGTTCCATTTGACTTGCAATCGTTTCCAAATTGCTTTAATAAAATGATCGGAGCCTCGGAGTGACAATCCTGCCGCAAGCGGATGGAGTATCCTGATAAAGAGTTATTTTAAAAGACATAGCCAAGTCATGAGGAGTAAAGCCCCACTGGTGAGGCTGAAGGGTTTTCATGTCTGTTTCCTCTAAAAAAACACACCCGCAAATCTGCGTCCTTTCTGACGACCTCGCCAACCAGATTGCCGCCGGGGAAGTGGTGGAGCGTCCCGCTTCCGTGGTCAAGGAGCTTGTTGAAAACTCCATCGATGCCGGGGCGACCCTGATCCGGCTGGATATTGAGGGCGGCGGGAAAAAGAAAATCCGTATTATGGATAATGGAATGGGTATGGTACCGGAAGAATGCGGTCTGGCTTTTTCCCGTCATGCGACCAGCAAAATCTTCCGATTTGAAGACCTTGAGATCATCCAGTCATTAGGGTTTCGCGGCGAAGCCCTGCCTAGTATCGCGTCGGTGGCTAAAGTGCGTTGCACCAGTGCCCGTAGTGAAAGCGAAGGCGGCAGGTTGATTGTCGTGGAAGGCGGAAAGATTCTGGAAGAAAAAGATGTGGCCTGTCCCCAGGGGACGACCATTGAAGTAGCCCAGCTTTTTTATGTGACCCCGGCACGCAGTAAATTCCTGAAAGGGGATTCGACAGAATTTTCCCACATCACCCAGGTGGTCACGCAACAGGCACTGGCTTACCCCCACATCCAGTTCCACTTAACCCATAATGGCCGCGAGGTGATCAATACCCTACCCACCGATCAACTGCATTACCGCATTGCCGAGCTGTTCGGACCCGACCTTGCCGAATCTATGTTGGAGGTGGAAGCTCAATCTGGGGATTACCGGTTGAAAGGGTTTGTATCGAGCCCTGTTTATACCCGCTCCAATAGGAATGCTCAGTATTGTTTTATTAACGGACGTTTTGTGCGGGACAAAGTCATTCTGCACGCAACTCAGCAGGGCTACAGTCATTTGTTGCCAAAAGGGCAGCACCCGGCGATGTTCCTGTATTTAACAATGAGCCCTAAACTGTTGGATGTAAATGTCCATCCCTCCAAGGCAGAAGTCCGCTTTGCGTTTCAACAGGATGTGCACCAGTTTGTGGCGCACGGTGTTCGCGCAGCACTGGAAAAAAACCAGCAGGTAGACTTGACCGCGCGGGATGAGGACGACATCCCTCTGGGTGAATCGAGACAATCGTCTCCACCGCAACCCAATTATCAGCCACCGCAGTGGATCAATAAATTGCGTCCGCCGGTGCGGGGAGATTTGTCACAGGCTTTGCGGACCATGCTGAAACCCGATGCGGATTCAACATCACAACAAGTCACGTGGTTTGACAAAGCTCCGACACCGGTTGCCGACCTGATTTATTCGGAGTTTGAGCCTCTGGGCCAGTTGGACAGGTCTTTTATCATCATGCAGGGCAAAGCAGGAATTCTGGTCATCGACCAGCACGTAGCCCATGAACGGATTCTCTTTGAAAGATTCCGCAGTGCCGCCAAAAACCGAAAAATAGAAATCCAGAAACTTTTGTTTCCGCTTCCCATAGAACTTTCTCCCGAAGAAACAGAAACGTTGACCCCGCACCTCACGCGATTGCTCGATCTAGGACTGGAACTGGAATCGTTCGGCAAGAACGAATTTTTACTCCGGTCTGTCCCAGCCATCCTCAAAAGCGGCGACCACGAAAAATTGTTACGGGAAACACTCGAAGCTCTGCCAAGAGAAGCGCATGACGATGTGCTCAACGAAAAATACGAGGATGTACTCATCATGATGTCGTGCCGCAACGCCATCAAGGTCAACCACACTCTCAATCTTGACCAGATAAGAAAATTGATCTCCGATTTGGAACAGACTTCCATGCCCTACACCTGTCCGCACGGACGACCGATCTCCCTCCTGTTTGATATGGATACCATCCTGAAAAAATTCCTCCGCAAGTAGTGGCGAAGGTGCTGTGGCCCAATTATTTAACGGTTAGGACGCCGACCTCTCACGCCAGAAACAGGGGTTCGATTCCCCTTGGGGCCATTGGCTTTTGATAAGAGCAATATTTTTCTGTTGAGAACTTATTGCCGAAAACCATATCCGTTTCCATTCTGCCTCACCATTTCTGTCCGCAGGGCGAGATATATCGTGGCTGCGATGCTTCCTGATCCAAATGTCATCCACATCACCATGATCTGGTAACGGACCGCAATATTGAGGTCGATGCCGGAAAGGGTCTGTCCAGTCATCATTCCATGTGGCGCAACCAATCAGACAGCAAAGAGAGTATTTATCTGCGGTATAAGGGCGGCATCCAAAGCAGTTCGCCTTGCGATTATGGTGTTTTCGCCTCGTTTGAATTCCGATTCAAAACGTTCTACTACCAAGCTGACCGTATTCATTGAATTCGCAAAGATCATTCCGGCAATTGGAACGACCAAGTTTGACTCGAACCATCGTGGCATCTCCACAACGCAAGTTGTGTCACAACCGTCAGCAGGATCAACCCAGCCCCCTCCAATTGAGATCAGAACAATGAAGCAGGGTAGGGGGATCCGGGCTCGTCGAATGATCTGAGTACGGCTCCTGTAGAGTCCTCTATTATTACGGCTACCAATAGAACAATGACTATGGGTTGTGTGGTATCGAAGATGTAAGTGAGAAAATAAGCAACTAATAGGAGCTGGAGAAGCATACAGACATTCGCGTACAGCCTACCCAAGCTTTGAGTTGCCAGCGGACCATTATAGCTAGCAGAAAAGCCGTTGGAATGAAGATGATGCTCAGTTTTGGTAGTGGAATAGTTTTTATGAATGTTCCTCAAGTTATTTGCAGTTTCAGGTAAAGGGTCATACCTCTGTATCCTTCTGGGGCATGAAATTTAAGGAAGAGCAGGAGTCAGCCAAACCTATTGCGGTTGCCACCGGCGGTTCGCCGAGCTAGCTGCGGACGGTTGTTGTTTTAATATTTCTGGCGAGTTTTTTCAGCTTTACAGCAGTCCGGGCTTTTTCCAGTTTGCGGGGAATTTTTTTTTGCGCTGGCGAGTCGCGACCTTCGGGTATTGCTGAACACCCATTCGAGGTCCAAGAGGAACTTTTCCCGGCTGGGGCGACTGGCTTTGCGGAAGAGGGTGAGTAGTTTTTGTTCTTCCTTATTATTGGTGACGAGATTGTCGGTCAGGAATCCTTTGAGCATCAACCGTCCTTCTTCAATTCCCCCGCCGATTACTTCTGCGTTGTGGATGGTGGCTGAGGTTTTTCCTGATCCGGGGTGTCCAGATCTTCTTGGAGGATCCTGGTGGTCAGCAGTCGGTCGAGCGACACGTTCCCCAGTTTGGCAAGCTTGACCATGACTGAGACCGGCGCGTCTCTGTCCCCTGCTTCGTATCGGACATAGGTCCTGAATCCGATTTCCAGTATCTCTGAAAAGGCTATCTGTGTGCAGTCGAGTTTTTTTCTGAGGGTCTTTAGGTTTTTAGAAAGGATTGTCATTGTATTCGAACCTGGTGGAAAATCCGCAGTCAGGCCAGCTCAACCCCATTTTTTCTTAGAAATTTGTAAGCTTCATCAATCCAGAACCGCTCTTTCTCGAGTTTGTAGTCGGGCAGATCTTTGGAAGATCCGACAATACTTTTCATATGGTCGATGGCTTCCTGCTTTTTCCCTCTTTTGTCGAGAAGCCGGGCGTAGTGGTAATAGGCCTTAAAAAAGTGGAAGGAGTTTATGACTTCACGATATGTTTCCAGAGCTTTTTCTTCATTACCGGACAAGCGATAGCTTTCTGCGAGACCAAAAATGGCATTGCCATAATCGTATTTCTTTTCGATGGCGGTCAGTTTTTCCAGAGCAACGGTGGCTTCTTCATACTTGCCCATCCCGTGAAGACTTTTGGCCAGGCCATAACGGGCTTCCAGCATTTCAGGATCGCGTTGGATGGCTTCTTCAAATTCGGGAATTGCCTGCTCGAACTTTTTCTGCTCGATATAGACCTGCCCAAGTTTTTCGTAGTGGTAGGCTTTGTGGTGCTTTCCGATCAGTTCCTTGAGTTGCAGGGTTTCTTCTGTTTCAAATTCTTTACGGACCGGAGTAATGGAGAGCCCGGTTTTACCTTCACGAGTGCGGTTTTTCACCACAAAGAAGTAGGCCACCGCCCCTACGGGGAAGAGGATAATCATGATGATGATCCAGATAAAATGTTCGCGGCGCCGGATGCAGTCCAGACACATCCAGACCATGAACCCAGCGGCACCATATATAAAAAGATCGGGCAAGATAACCTCTCTTTTGTAAAAGGGACTATTGGGACAAACTTAATGAATGCTCATTGGCCTTCGACGATTTTATTGCTCTCGTCGAGAAGAGCGACCTGGGCATTATGTCTTTCTCGTTCAGTGTCTATCATACCATAAGCCGCGACGATGATACGATCATTTATCTGCGCCAGGCGGGCGGCCGCGCCATTGATTGAAAAAATCCCGGACCCCCGTTCGGCGGTGATAACATAGGTGACGAACCGGCCTCCGGTGTTAATGTTGTAGATATGTACCTGTTCAAGAGGCAGAATGCCGACCCTTTCCAGCAGGTCTTCATCAATGGCAATACTGCCTTCATAATCAATCTCCGTTGCCGTTACCCGGGCACGGTGAAGTTTGGATTTGAGCATAATTCTTTGCATCAGAACTCCTCGATAATGCAATTGTCAATGAGCCGTGATGGACCGACCTTCACAGCGAGGGCGATCAGCGTTCTACCACGTATTTGTTCTTTTTCCTTGAAATTTTCCGGGTCACAAACGGAAATATAGTCGATTTCTGTTCCTTCTTGCTCGGACAGGCATTGCCGGATTGAATCGCTGATCGTTTTTGCCGAAGTAGTCCCTCGGCGAATATTGTCCCGGGCTTGCCGAAGCGAACGCGACAAAGACAGCGCGGATTGTCTATCTTGAGGTGACAAGTAGCGGTTTCTGGAGCTCATGGCAAGTCCATCAGGTTCTCTTACAATTGGGACACGGATGATGGCAACATCAAGGTTTAAATCCTCAACCAGAGCCTCGATGACAGCAAGCTGTTGCCAGTCTTTTTCGCCAAAGTAAGCGTTGTGAGGCCGAACGATATTGAACAGTTTTAACACTACTGTGCTGACTCCCTCAAAAAAATCGGGTCGTCTGTCGCCGCATAGCTGTTCGGTGATGTTCTGCACTTCTACGTAGGTTTTGTAGCCGGGCGGGTACATCTCCTCTTTGGTTGGGTGGAACATAATGTCGGCACCTATTGTCTCCAGCTTCTCAACGTCGCTCTCCAACTGGCGTGGGTAGGTATCAAGATCTTCGTTGGGACCAAACTGGGTAGGGTTGATAAAAATACTGACCACGGTTCGGTCACAGGTTTCCAATGATCTTTTGACCAGGTTTAAGTGACCTGCATGGAGGCAACCCATGGTTGGCACAAACCCTGTAGTCAGGTTCTGTTTTCGCAACGATTGAGAAATATCTTTCATTTCGGAAATGGAGGATATTTCCTGCAAGGTTCGAGATTTAATTTTAGTTCCCATCGTTGACCTGTTTAAGTTTCCCCTGTTTCGAATGATAGGTATGTTCCTGCCCCGGAAATGTTTCGCTCCTGACATCCTGTATGTATTCGGAAACTGCGTCCTTCAGGCTATCAGCCAGTTGGGCGTATTGTTTTGCGAATTTGGGCACGAAGTTCTGGTTCAGTCCGAGCAGGTCGTGAAGCACCAGAATCTGTCCGTCACATTTAGAGCCGGCCCCAATACCGATGGTCGGTATTTTTAGTTCTGCGGTGATTTCTTCTGCAAGTCCACCGGGGATGCCCTCCAGAACCAGAGCAAAGATATTGGCGTTTTGCAGATCGTGCGCGTCCTGCTTGATTTGCCGGGAGTCGAGATGACTTTTGCCCTGAACTTTGTAGCCACCAAATTGATGGACGGATTGCGGGGTCAAGCCAATATGGCCCATGACGGGAATTCCTGCCTGAACAATTGCCTGAACCCTGTTGGACACGCGGGCTCCCCCTTCGAGTTTGACGGCGGAGGCCCCGCCTTCCTGAATCAGGCGACCAGCGTTAGTAACAGCCTGTTCCACTGAAACCTGATAGGACATGAACGGCATATCGCCCACAACCAGTGCGCGTTGGGTGCCTTGTTTGACGGCGTGGGTATGGTCAACCATGTTTTCCATAGTTACCGCGAGGGTATTCTCATGGCCGAGCGAAACCATCCCTAAGGAATCTCCCACCAGAATGATGTCTAAATCTGTTGCGTCGAGGAGTTTCGCGAAGCTGTAATCGTAAGCGGTCAGGGCGGTGATCTTTTTCCCTGAATTTTTTCTCCCTGAAATTTCAGGGACGGTGACAGGCCTGTTATCCATGGTCTTTTATACGGATAAGGCTTGAGGCCAAACAAAGGGAACCAAAAAATGAAACCAGCAGCAAATGCTGTGGGAGCAACCTAGTATGGAGAACGCTATGAAAAATTTTGAGGCCATCAATAGGGTCCCCGAATTACGTTCGCCTTGATTTATGAAGCTTACTCCGTCCCGGTCTGTTAGGATCCAAGCGGGTTATAATATTCTCTACCTATTTTATGGTTGTTGATCTTGTTAATCAACTCTTCCAAGTCACATTTTTTTTCAACAAAGTCGATCTCATTGGTATTTATGACCAAAAGCGGTGTGTCGGAGTAGTAAAAAAAGAAATTATTGAAAGCCTTGTTCACCGAATCAAGATAATCGGGGTCCATAAAAGCTTCATAATTCCGACCTCTTTTGGAAACTCTCTCCATCAGCACGTCGGTGTGGGCCTGCAAAAAAATGACTAAATCGGGTTTCGGAGCTTTGGGATCGAGTAGGTTGAAGATTTGTTCATACAGGCGATACTCGTGATTCTCCAGGTTGAGTTGTGCGAATATTTTGTCGCGTTGAAATAGGTAGTCGATCACGACCACTGAGTTAAACAGATCTCTCTGCGCTAGCTCCATATACTGGTTGTAACGGTTCAGTAAAAAAAAAACCTGGGTTTGAAATGAGTAGGTTTCCTGATCCTCATAAAATTTCGCGATAAAGGGATTGGAGTCATTCTCCTCCAGAATTACCCGGGTGCCATATTGCTGTTCAAGGAGGCTGACCAAAGATGTTTTGCCCGCGCCTATAGCACCTTCAACAGCGATGAATCTGGGTTCGATGGTTTGCTTGGCCATTTTATTCTGATCAACCCGCTTTTAGCTGATTAAAAATCTCCTTAATGGTGAGTTTCAGTTCCCTGAGGCTTGCTGATTTGACTATATAGGCATCCGAGGCCCATACTCTAAAGTCCTGCTTGTACTGGCCATAAGCAGAACAAAGTATTATGGGAATATCGCCTTTATCATCCTTGATTTTCCGTATGACCTCAATACTGTCCATTCCAGGCATTTTGATGCCCATGATAATGAGATCCGGAGTCTGCTTATATAACATTTTCAGAGCTTCCTCGCCGGTGGCAGCTACCGAAACCTGGTAACCGGCATTTTCAAGCTCTTCCTTATAAAGAAACCCGATATTTTGTTCGTCGTCAACAACGAGGATGGTTTTCATGTTTGGTTTTGCTTCTCTGGTTTCAGGTCAAGGGTACTGGAAAAAGAAAATGGATCCACCATCATAAGAAGGACACTAGTTTTTATAATAATCGGGGCTGTTTTGCAACGGTAAATGGAGATAGACGATAAGCCTTTTACCTAATTGGTTTTCCACCCGAATTGTTCTGCCATGATTCTCTATAATTTCCCGACAGATGGAAAGTCCGACCCCGGTTCCTTTTCCTGTTTTAGATCTGAATTCCTGGGCGGAATTTTCCAAACCACCGCCGACCCGGACGACGGGAACCGTGCCATATTTCAAGGCATACATCTGAGTGAGTCCACAAGTTCATAACGGAATGGCATAAGGAGCATGTCACTGCCTGCCAGTTTGTTCTGAAAGCCAAGTGATTATGCAGGGAATGGGTGTCTTTTTATTGAGCCGGAGAGAAAACGTTTTTATCAGGTCATCGCGGCATTGGTTTTTTTGTGATAGGGATTTCGGCAGTTTTTTAAAGTAGGGTTAGTATCGTATAATATTGTTTTAAACGGGTTTGAGAATACCATGCCACCCAAACATTATAGTTTCAAAGTAAAAGGTGTTTTAATAAATGAGAAGGATAACTCCGAAGATGATTTTAGCATCTTCATCATGGCGATGGATGACAATCATGCAGTGATGCTTGTGCGTGAATACTTGAGAAGTCATGCGCCAAAAGGACGCTCCATCATCAAGGAAATAGAAAAAAAATCGGATTGAAACAGAGGTAGGAGGGAGAATCGTTATGATGACCCGTTCAGGGTGATTGCCTCTTCAAAATCCACTCAGCTCCCTTGGGTGGATTTTTCTGATGTTTCAATAGGTTTCGAGATAGATGTCGATTTTTTGTTCATCAGTCAGGTGCTTAAGTAGATGGCTGTCCCGCACCACACTGATTCCTGCGAGATAAATGTTTTTTTAATGAAATAAAAATTTCCCCCGTATCGGGCCCAGTAATTTAGAAAAAAAATAGATATACTGTCGCCTCTATAGTTCTGCTCAATATTTCTCATTTCTTGAAGAAAACTTTTAGTTTCTTGTATTGCTACTTCTTGGGAATTAGATTTCAAATTATAGGTGTAGCTTTTTAATGAGGTTTTTTTGTCTCGGTCGTGAATTCTGATCGGCCTGTCTAAAAACATTGCTTGCTCCAAAACTAATACTTATAATTAGGCCATGAAAAACGCAAAGATTGTGTTGGGTGTCTCGGCCGGTATAGCCGCCTACAAGGCTGTGGAGTTAGTGCGCTTGTTGGTGAACGAAGGAGCCGAAGTGAGGGTGGTGATGAGTGCCAATGCTGACCAATTTGTGACTCCGCTGACTTTTGAGGTGCTTTCCAAGCATCCGGTTTATCACGCGTTGTTTGATTCGCAAAATTCTGCAGAGATGGAGCACATCCGTGTTGCCGAGAATGCGGACCTTCTGGTTGTGGCTCCGGCTACCGCCTCAATGCTGGGAAAAATGGCGCATGGCCTTGCCGACGATGCCCTATCATGTTTACATTTGGCGTTTAAAGGCCCAGTGCTGGTTGCCCCGGCCATGAACGAAGGAATGTGGGGACACCCCGCCGTGAAAGAAAATATTGCTCTGCTGAAATCCAGAAGTGTGGCGTTTGTCGATCCCGAATCCGGAGAACTCGCTTGCAGGGTGATCGGTCCGGGGCGTTTGGCTGACACCACCGTTATTCTTGACAAGATCAGGAGTTATTTTAACCGGCGTAATGACCTGGCTGGCATACGGTTTCTCATCACAGCCGGGCCTACTCATGAAGCCATAGATCCTGTACGATACCTGTCTAATCCATCTTCCGGAAAAATGGGTTACGCCGTGGCCGAACAGGTTGAGGCGCGAGGGGGAGAAGTGGTTCTCATCAGCGGACCAACGTATTTAAAACCGCCGTCTGGTGTGGAGTTTAAATCTTGCAAAAGAGCGGATGAGATGAATGTTTTGGTTCGGGAGCATCTTGAAAACTGCGATGTCCTAGTGATGTCAGCCGCAGTGGGTGATTTTGCCGCAGAAAAACTGGAAAAGGAAAAGATCAAAAAACAGGGTGATGAAGGCTTGACTCTCAAGCTGGTTCCTACCATAGATATTTTATTGGAAGTGGCTAAGCGTGAGTCAGGTAAGTTGGTAGTGGGTTTTGCGGCGGAGAGCCAGAACCTGCTGGAGAGTGCTCTTGAGAAATTGAAGAAAAAGAACCTCGACCTCATTGTTGCCAACGATATCAGTGCACCGGGAATCGGGTTTCAGTCCGATTCCAATCAGGTGACGATCATTGACCGTGAGGAAAATATGAAACATCTTCCTTTGAGGCCGAAGCGGGAAATTGCCGATCTCCTGCTCGATAGAATTCTTGCCCGACTCAAACGCCCTTAATTATAAAGTTTGCTCTTTATTTCGATGCGTTTTTAGCACAACGAAATCCTACACCGTTACTCTTCAGGCGGGGCGTAGTTGCGTTGCGATAGGTTAGGTCGACATCATTGGCATTGTTTCTCCAGTTTCCCCCGCGAATGATTTTATATTGCCCTTTCTCCGGACCCTGCGGATTTTCTTTGGGGGAAAACAGGTAGTACTCCGGGTAATGCCAGTCATGAACCCATTCAGAAGCGTTGCCGGAAAGATCATAGACGCCGTAATCCGACTTGCCTTTTTCATAGGAACCTACCGGGGTGGTTTTCATCTTCTCCTCGTTATAGTTCAGTTTTTCTGAATCAGGTGGAGAATTCCCCCATGGGTATTTGACTGGTCGTTTGCCCCGGCCCGCTTTTTCCCATTCAGCTTCTGTGGGAAGTCTTTTCTCGCTCCATTCGCAATAGGCGACTGCTTCCTTCCAGGAAACGCCGACCACCGGTTGCTGGTCACCGTTGAATTTGGGATTTTTCCAGCTCTTGGGTTTTTGAGCCCCGGTAGCGTCGACATAGTTTCCATATTTTTTGTGAGTCACTTCATAAATATCTATGTAGAACGCATCAAGATAAACCTCGTGAGCCGGGTTTTCAGGACCCAGGGTGTGCCGGTCAGTGTTGAATAAATCGTGAGGTTTGAGTTCCAACAGGGATTTCCGGCTCCCGATTTGAGATTTTCCAGCCGGAATGAGTACCATTTCTTCTAAAGAGGGTGCCGCAAAACCGGGCGAAACCATACAAAGCGATAACGATAAAAGGATGAAAAGAACCTGTCTCATTACAACGAAGTTTTATTCTTTTTAAAGGAACTGGATTATAGGCAATTAAGCCTTCCAGTTCAATCACGATTAATAGACCTTCGAGGGAGAAGTTTATGCTCAACGATAGAGATTGACAGTGTTTTCCATAAGTAATAAAATTCAGACTCACCCGTTGAGCGCGATTTTTTTAATCTTTTTGATGAAATGTGCTGATCCGCTAGGCGTGAGGCCAATGAAGAATGGTTGCTAGCGGTAAAGAGCTATTGCTAACTGAGCCCAGCGTTACGCTGGTTGGCGGGAGGTCTTCGCTTGGGAGTTTTGATGGATAAGCCTGGAAAAGAGCCTGTGACCTTAAATCAAAGCCAGGACAGTAAAATATGCCTGAATTGCGGGCTCCCCAGTCGCAATACGGATACCCATTGCATGTACTGTAAGACCAGCCTGATTGAAGACAGTGGATTGTTCAACTGGGTTCGCCAGACCTATTACGTCCTTCGTTGGCGGTGGCAATTCAAGCAAAAACGCGATTCTCTGGAAAGCAAAACTCCGATTTATCGCACATCTGGTTTTTTTGTCCTTGGTGTGGTTTTGAGCGCAGTGGGCGTTTTTGTGTTCACCAGCGCTATGAGCCGGAACTCTTTTTCCAGCGGACTGATCGCCCTCCTGCTTATCGGTTATGGGGTAGCTACCCTGAAAACCTTGTTTGGCAATCAATAGGCTCCTCTTTCTTTTAAATCCCAACCTTCCCAACTCTCAAAATATGATTATTAGATTCGGTTCTCGAAAGTGTGTATCCTGATACAGTGTTGCTCATTAACATAGACTCGCCATGATAGGTTTTAAATCCAAAAACAAAGAGAATGTAACTCTGCCGGTTAAGGGCATGAGTTGTGCCAGTTGTTCGGCACGGATCGAAAAGAAGGTTGGCGAACTGGAGGGGGTGGTCTCTGCCCATGTCAATTTTGCTGCGGAAGCGGCCACCATCGAGTTTGATCCACAAAAAATATCAGCCAGCCAGTTCCCTGAGACAATCGAAAAACTGGGGTTTGAAGTTCCCCGGCAGAGCACGACGTTTGCTGTAGAAGGTATGACCTGCGCCTCCTGTGTCTCAAGGGTCGAGAAAAAACTTGCGTCTGTGGAAGGGGTTCATGAAGTCGATGTGAACCTGGCGACCGAACAGGTGCTGGTTGATTACATCCCTGCCCTGGTCGATTTTAAAATCTTGCAACCAGCTTTGGAAGAAGCCGGTTATCGCCTTTTGCCTGAAAAACTTCAAGCTGTTTCATCGGAAGGGAATGAGGGGCGCTATATCAAAAACCTGGCTGATCTTAAGTTGAAACTGGTTTTTAGCGGACTGACCAGCCTGGTGGTCATGTTTTTTTCCATGAGCACGTTGTTCAATATCGAATCGAATACGCTGAATATCACATTATTCATCCTGGCGACTCCGGTGCAGTTTTTTAGTGGCTGGCAGTTTTATCGCGGGGCGTTCAACGGGTTCCGTCACGGTTACGCCGATATGAACACGCTGATTGCCGTGGGTACTTCGGCGGCATATCTTTACAGCGTTTGGGTTACCTTTTTCCCGGCTTTGGTGGGATTTTATGAAGTCTATTACGATACCTCGGTCATGATCATTACCCTTGTCCTGCTTGGGCGTTGGATGGAAGCGTGTGCCAAGCATAGTGCTTCTTCCGCGATCAAGAAGCTAATAGGACTCCAGCCTAAAACCGCCCATGTTGAACGAGACGGCAGGGAGATTGAAATCAGCGTGGAGGATCTGATCCAGGGAGATGTGGTCCTGGTCCGTCCCGGAAAAAAAATTCCCGTGGATGGAATTTTGGTTGAAGGGAAATCTTCTATTGACGAGTCGATGTTGACTGGTGAAAGTGTTCCGGTAGACAAAAAAGCCGGCGATGAAGTGATCGGGGCCAGCCTCAACAAGACCGGGTTTTTTAAAATGTGCGTGACCCGCATGGGTAAAGACACTGTGCTGGCGCAGATCATTCAACTGGTGGAACAGGCGCAGGGATCGAAAGCGCCTGTGCAAAGGCTTGTGGATAAAATTGCCGGAATCTTTGTGCCAGTGGTGATTGGCCTGGCTCTTCTGGCTTTCGCATTCTGGTGGGGCTTTGGTGATGCATTCGGTCCCTTACCGACTACGCCGTTTCTCTTTGCCTTGATGGCATTCATTTCCGTAATGATTATTGCCTGTCCATGTGCGTTGGGCCTTGCCACTCCTACAGCGATCATGGTCGGAACCGGAAAGGGCGCGGAGATGGGCATCCTGATCAAGGGCGGGGAGGCTTTGGAGCAGGCTGAAAAACTAGATACGATTGTGTTTGATAAAACAGGAACCCTCACTTGTGGCAAACCGGAAGTGGCCGATGTGCTTTTGTCTCCTACAGCCGTATTGGATGCGGACCGTTTTCTGATGCTGGCCGGTTCTCTGGAAAAAAAATCGGAACATCCTTTAGCTCAGGCTGTAGTTGCTGAAGCGAGAAAGCACAATCTCCGATTTGAAACAGTCGTCGACTTTGAAGCTTTGCCGGGTTTCGGGGTGCAGGGAAAAATAGACGGTAAAGATGTTTTTCTGGGCAATATCAAATTAATGCAGGAACAGCAAATTGATTTTTCCTCTATGAGCGATGAACTGGAAAAACTGGCTGGACAGGGGAAAACGCCGATGATATTAAGTATTGATGAAAAGATTGAGGGCATCATTACCACCACCGATAAATTAAAACCCAATGCCAAGGAATGCGTTCATCGTCTCAAAAAGATGGGCCTGAAAGTGATGATGATGACGGGTGATAATCGGAAAACCGCACAGGCAGTTGCCCGGCAATTGGGTATTGATGATGTGATATCGGAGGTCCTGCCTTCGGGAAAGCGGGATAAAATCAGAAAACAGGTAGCAGAAGGCCGCAAGGTCGCGATGGTGGGCGATGGAATCAATGACGCTCCCGCACTGGCCGAATCCACTGTTGGAATTGCTTTGGGCAGCGGTACGGATGTCGCGATGGAGGCTTCCGACATCACTCTGGTCACCTCCGACCTTCAGGCCGTGCCTCAGGCTATTGAGTTGAGTCGGCAAACCCTGGCGAAAATCCGGCAGAATCTTTTCTGGGCTTTCTTTTATAATGTGCTGGGAATTCCTATAGCGGCGGGAGTCTTGTATCCTTTTTACGGTGTTCTCCTGAAACCTGTGTTTGCCGCTGTGGCCATGTCTTTGAGTTCTGTTTCGGTAGTTGGGAACTCTCTTTTGTTAAAACGATTTTCTCCTTCCAAACTTTAGGGGTGGTTTGTGTGACCTCACGAGAAAGATTAAAAATGAAATTGAGCATAGTCTAATGGCTGAGGTTCTCTTTGAAACTTTCAAGGGAGAAATTTCCCAAATCCTCCATGCCTTGGGACAAGTGAGGAACTTTTTCCTGATTGACGACGAGGCCTTCGGTATTTTTTAGGGAGTCGATAAAAGTTAACCCTTTTTTTACGCCCATGACGAACAGGGCTGTGGAAAGGGCATCTGCATCTATCATGGTATCGCTAACGACCGTGGCAGATATCACACCGGTAACCGGATATCCTGTTTTTGGGTTCAGGATGTGATGGTAGCGAGTTCCTTCATGGTCAAAATATTTTTGGTAGTCGCCGGAGGTGGCAACAGCTTTTCCTGAAAGAAAAAAGGATGCAAGGATCGACTCGGGTTTTCTGGGATGTTGCAGGCCGATTTTCCAAGCCGATTTATCGGGTCTGCCGCCGAGGGTTTTCAGGTCGCCTCCCGCATTGATGAAAGCATGATGAATATTTTTTTCCTGCAATATATTTATAGCCCGGTCCACGGCGTATCCTTTGGCGATAGCTCCGAGATGAAGACGCATTCCTTTTTCTGTTAAAAATACTGTCTGGTTTTTTAACCGGATTTTACCGTAGCCCACTTGGGAAAGTGCCTGCTCAAGAGCACTCTTGTTCGGCAGAGAAGGGTGCTCGTCCTCGAAGTCCCAAAGCTCTTGAATCGGGCCTATGCTTATATCCAAGGCTCCATTTGTTTTCTTGGCCCAATAAATAGCCCGGTCGATCACCTCGAACACCTCGGGGGATACGGGTGTTGGCCCGATTCCTGCGGCTTGATTGATTTTGGAAACTTCTGAGCCTGGAATATGGATGCTCATCAATCCTTCCAATCGTTGAATTTCTTCGAAAGCACTCTGGATGGCAGTCTGGACGATGCTTTCATCTTTTTCAAAAACGGAAATCTCGACCAGAGTTCCCATCAAGAACTGCGATCTTTGTTGAACCAACGATTCAGGCTTGCCGCAACCAGAAACGAAAATAAATAAACAGAGAAGAAAAGTTAAAGAGGCTCGGAAAATTCGTGGAGTGAGGGAGTGATGAGACATCAGGACTCTACCGGTCAAATCCAGAGACCAACACTTCGCGGTTGTAAGCGGCGACCACTTCGCCTCGATTGACCATGCCGATCACTCGCTGGGGATTATCCCGGTGGACTACGGGAAGCTGTTCTACATCGAGCTTGGCGAATGTTTCCATGGCCTCGTTGAGGTTGTTTTCCGGCGTGAGGGTCATCACAGGTTCGACTTTTAAATCGTTGGCGACCACCAGATCACCCAGTTCTTTTTCAAAAATGATTTCCCGAACCATGTGAAACGACAAAATGCCCGACATCTCCTCCTGACCATTTACCACAGGAAAATAAAAGTTCTTGGAATATGAAATTGTTTCTAGAATTTTCCTGAATGGCATGCCTTCGGGGACTGTCGTGACATCTTTGCTCAAAACATCATTGACCTTGATGGAGTTGAGAATGGAAACTTCTCGACCATGTTTGATATTGATGCCTTCCTTCAGCAGTTTCTGGATATAAATAGAATTTTTATCGAAGGCGCGAAAGGTATAGGCCGAAACGATACAGGTGATCATGATCGGCAAAATGATGGTGTAATCGTTGGTCAACTCAAACAGCATCAAAATATTGGTCAAAGGAGCCTGCATCACCGCTCCTGCTACGGCTCCCATTCCTACCAGCGCATAAGTCTCTGGCGAAGCCGTGAAGCTAGGATTGATCGCGTGCACCAGGGTTCCATAGGCAGAGCCTAGCATAGCCCCGATAAACAAAGAGGGTGCGAAGATTCCTCCCAATCCCCCCGAACCCAAGGTTGCGGAAGTGCTGATGATTTTCAAAAAAATCAGCGCGAAAGCCAGTCCCCAGAACATATCCCCGTGCAGAGCATTTTCCATGAACTCGTAGCCGTTACCCAGAACCGCCGGAAAAAATATGGCGATGAACCCAACGATCAGTCCACCGAGGGCAGGTTTCAAGGGTTTCGGAAGTTGGATATTTTTTTCGAAAATATCATGAGCCTTGAAATAGGCGAAAGTGAACAATTTTGAGGCCACCCCGCAAAGGAGCCCCAGAAATAAATAAAAAATGATTTCGGAATAGCTGACAAGCTCATGAACCGGCACATGGAAAGTAATTTCGTTGCCCTCCAAGGCCCGTCCGGTTGCTGTGCCAATGACGGATGCAACGACGATGGGACTGAACGTGTGGATAGTGAAATCAGTGAGAATGATCTCGAGAGCGAACAGAACTCCGGCCAAAGGAGCATTGAAAGACGCAGCGATTCCTGCCGCCGCACCACAGCCGACCAAGACCTGGACTCGTTCATGAGAAAGATGGAACAAGTTTCCCAGGGCCGAACCCACTGCCGAGCCGATCTGCACCGTAGGTCCCTCGCGCCCTGCTGAACCGCCGGACCCAATGGTGAGTGCCGAGGTGGTAGAACAGGTCAGTAAGGTGCGTTTGCGAATCTTTCCGGCTTTCAAGGCGACCGCATGCATGACCCGGTGCACGCCGTTTTCTTTTACCGCATCAGGAAAAAAATGGCAGACCACACCGGTGATGATTCCGCCTATCATTGGCATGAGTGGCAACAGGAAAGGAATCGTAGAGCCGGTTATCCCAATCCATGATAGCCCCTCTGAGGAAAAAACATCTCCGAAAAATCCGATCAGCCAGCGAAACAAGGTCGATGCCAACCCGGCCAAGAATCCGATCACTGCCGCCAGCAATAGCATATTATGATCCTGCATTAAGAGGAGTTTAATTTTTTCACGGAGATTCTCGAGTGTGGTCTGCATGGGCTTGAAAACAGTAGATAACAAAGCCTATCATTATAATGAAGAAAGCCATTGAGTGCCAGAGGGTTTGCCAGATATGACCTGTAAAAATGGAAGGATTTACCAGCTTATGCTATGCTTCGGGTCGATCTGTTTTCTAAATGGAGGTTGATCGAGCCAATGGTCGAGAAGAACGACGGGGTAATCATCGCGCCTTCCATCCTCTCCGCAGATTTTGCCCGGTTGGGGGATGAAGTTAGAGCGGTAGAACAGGCGGGAGCTGACTGGATTCATGTGGATGTGATGGACGGTCATTTTGTTCCCACTATCACTATTGGCCCAGCGGTGGTGGAGGCTGTCCGAAAAGTTACCGAATTGCCGCTGGATGTGCATTTGATGATTGAAAATGCCGACAATTATATCGCTGATTTCATATCCGCAGGTTCCGATATTATCACCGTTCATGTTGAAGCCTGCCCGCACCTGAACCGCACCATTCAGTTGATCAAGGCACAGGATAAGATGGCGGGGGTTGTACTGAATCCGGCCACGCCTCTTTCTTCACTGGAGGAAATTTTGCACGAGATCGACATTGTTTTGCTGATGTCGGTCAACCCCGGGTTTGGTGGGCAAAAATTCATTCCATCCATGCTGGATAAAATCCAGAACCTGAGTGAAATCATAAGCCATTACGAAAATACGATTGCATTGGAAGTCGATGGCGGTATCAATCCCGATAATGCCGGAGAGATTGCGGAGGCGGGAGCCGATGTGTTGGTCGCCGGGTCGGCGGTTTTTAACGCAAGAGACTATAAAAAGGCGATCGATTCCCTTCGTGCGGGCTGAAAAATTTTCTGTTTTTCCTTGATCGGGGCCATTTCTCCTTGTAATTGCTTATATAAAAAGGATAAACTGGGCTTCTTCTAATCAATTTATCGTATCTATGGGTCGATGGATGCCTGTTATCTAATACTGGGAGGGTATGAATTATGATGGGGATTGGTTTTCCTGAGTTGATGGTCATTCTGATCATCATTATGATTATTTTTGGGGCGGGAAAGCTTCCCGAAATCGGCAGTGCTTTTGGGCGCAGTATTAAAAACTTCAAAACTTCCATGAAAGAAGCACAGGAAGGTGACGAAACCGCTGAGGTTGAAGAGGGCGAGCAGGTTGCTCAGGTTGAAGAAGGTAAAGCCGAAGAAGATATGACTGAAGAAGAAAAAGAAGCTGCGATTCGCAAGAAAGCTCAGGAAGAAGGTGAGGCCAAAGATAAAGCCATGAAAGATGTAGCCGATAGTTTCACTGCGTCACTTCCCAGAAAAGGATCCTACGACTACAGCAAAGATCAGGAAAAAAGCTAAAGGGGGAAAGTGCTGAATTATTAAACCCCCGTGCCAGCAGGCGCGGGGGTTTTTTTATGGGCTTGGGGGGTGCTCGTCGTATTCCCAAGGTTCTTTAAGGTTGTCTGTGGTCCAGATGGTCAGGCCGTCCATATCCTTATAGATTCCGCGTGTGAAAAAGTTGAAGGGATCAAAAAACCGCGCTCCTTTTTTCGGATCGATTTCAAAATTCACTTTTTCCTTCTGAATGGGATGGGCCTTGGATTCCAGGAACTTTTCTCCATCCACCCCCGAAAGCTTAAAAATTGCTTCGATAGTATCGGGTGGATATTGTCCTGAATCGATCACTTCTTTCACCTTCTGCATGACCGCTTCTACTTGTTCCTTGTCCAGATGATGCATTTTCATAACGCGAGTCTGCCTTTTAAATCACTTGTGTTTAGAGAAAGAATTATAACATACCACTGGCGTAGGGCCGACTAATAACCCACTTGGCATGGGGCTAACTAATAATAGGTTTTTAATTTTTGAAGAAAGGCAATCAGGCAAGGACTCATTATGGCCTGCCACCTGAAAACTGATCCATTTGGTATGTTAGATTTGGGTCAAAAGCCTGTTGATTTTGGGCAAAGTTTAGATAAGTATGAGATGGGATATAGAAACTCTAGAGAAGTTAAAATAGAAAATATTGGACTAAGTAAGGACGATTTTATTAAATATTCATCCAGTTAAATTTTTCATAAAACAGTAGGTTTATAGGGAATCGAAAGTCTAAATTATGAATAAAAAAGAGTTGGGAGCTTTTGAGAAAGTTGAATTAAGAGATTTCCAGGTGGATGAGGCCTGGAATTTTACACCTTGACTTGTTGATGAAAGTAATCTCGGGATTTTATCATCTGCTTTGGATATGGATTTAGAATTAGAGGGTGTCGAAGTAGCCGATGGTCGTGATTCGTCTTTTCAAGAAGGTAAATAAGGTAAATTAAAAAAATATTGTGAGCAAAAAAAAAATAACAGATTTCAATTTTTATTTGAGGTAGATCCTCTTCTGGTTAGCCTAGGTGATTTAGCCGAAGGGTATCCGAAAAATGATCCTAATGTCGCTCTTATAAGATTGCGGCAGCTTGGTGAATGTTTGGGAAAAATAACCGGCCAGAAACTTGGAGTTTTTCCTGAGCCTAAAGGTAATTTTTCTGATCCTGAGGGTAATTTTTGTAATTTTTTAGACAACCTGAAAAAGACAGGCCAAACTCCAGATGGTATTATAGATAAACTCTACGAATTAAGAGTGAAAGGAAACGACGCGTTACATGTGTTTAAAGGTAATTCTCATGATGTAAAAAATAATATCCGTATTGCCATCGAACTCGGACGTTGGTTTGTTTCTTCAAACCACGAACCGGAGAGCATTAACTTGATGGGTCAACATTTCCCCCATAGTCCTGAAACTCATCCAACTGAAAACGAACAAACTCTTGAATCGTCGAGTGAGGAAAAGAATAAAACCTCCCATGACCTTAGTGGAAAAAATCTATCAGGAAAATATCTAGCCGGTTATGACTTTTCCGAAGCCGATTTGTCTAATACAGATATTTCCAATACAAATCTTAAATCTGCCAAGTTTGATGAAGCAGATATCAGAGGAGCTAACTTTAAGGGTTCGAAAAACTTACGAAAGGAGCAACAAATAGAGGAGTCGCTTTTTAACAAACATACTAAATTTCCAGAAGAGCTACACAAACTTATAAAAAATAAAAAGAAATGATCTTAAATTGAATAAGGAAATATAATTTTTCCTAACCTCTATTTTATTAACGGCATCCCTTTGTTCTCATTTAATCGAGGCCATTGCGCGTTGGCCGCACTCCGAGTGCTAGTAGGAGGCGAGGGCGATGATGGTGTTGGGGAAGATGCCGAGGTTGATGGTGCCGATCACGCCGATCAGAATCACAAACACGGTCATGGGAGTCAGGGAGATTTTAAATTCCGCCTCCGATTCTTTCATATACATAAAAACCACGACTTTCAGGTAGTAGTAAAACGAGATGGCGCTGTTGAGCACAGCGATGATAACCAGCGCGAGTAAACCTTCCTGAATCGCAGCACTGAAGATGAAAAACTTGGCGACGAACCCGGCAAACGGCGGCAGTCCGCCCAATGACAGGAGGAAGATGGTCATGCTTAGCGCGATAACCGGATGTTTGTAAGCCAGGCCCGAATAATTTTCGATTTCCAGAGTATCTTCGCCTTTTCGACCCAGGATAATGACGATGCCAAAAACTCCAAAGGTCATGAAGGTATAGGACAACATATAAAACAGCAGGCTTGAACTGCCGAGGGGACTTTTGGCTATGACCGCCATCAGGATGTAACCTGCGTGTGAGATACTGGAAAATGCCAACATCCGCTTGATGTTGGTCTGCATGATGGCACCGAGATTACCGACGAACATGCTGAGAACGGCGATGATGCTCAGGAGTGTTTCCCATGATGGAGACATTTCAGGGAAGGCTTCAGCAAATACCCGGAAAAAAGCGGCAAACGCGGCGGCCTTGGGCCCCACTGCCATGAAAGCGGTAACAGGAGTCGGAGCACCTTGGTAAACATCGGGGGCCCACATGTGAAAGGGCGCCGAGGCGACTTTGAAACCCAACCCGATGATAAGAAGTACCAGTCCCATCAGTAGCAGAGGATTGGACTGGGCCGATGGGTTTTGTATGAACTCGGCGATTTTAAACAGGTTCGTGGACCCGGTCGAACCATAAACCAAGGTCATTCCGTATAGCAGGAACCCGGTCGCAAAAGCACCAAGCAGAAAGTATTTGAGAGCCGCTTCATTGGACCGATGGTCGTTCCGGCGTATTCCCGCTAGGACGTAAAGGCAGATCGAGACAATTTCGATGCCCAGAAAAATCATGATCATGTCGGTGGAGGAAGCCAGAAGGATCATCCCCACAGTGCAGAACAGGATGAGGGCGTAATACTCCCCGGCCCGTATGCCTTCCCGCTCGTTGTATTCTACGGACAAAAGGATTGTTAGTGCCGAACTGAGGGTGAATATACATATGAAAAACAGCGACAGGTGGTCGACGATATAACTTTCGTTGAAGGAGTAAGCGGGTATGGGATGTTTGGCAAACGTGCTGACAGCAGTCATCAAGAGTCCAACCAGGCTGGTAAACGTCAGCAGGGTTTTGTTTCGTCCCCCAAAAAGATCTAACACCAGTACCATCATGGCGAAAACACCCAAAACGAGCACAGGCGCCAGGGCGATCAGGTCAATCGATTCAGGTGCGAGAATGGGTTCCACAGCTTATTCCTTAGTCAAAACTTTTTTGGGCATTTGGAGCTTATGGTTCAAGCTTGCCATTTCATTCGAGGTAATGAGTTGAGCGTGCTCCCCATGAGAATCATTCTGGTGCTCCTTGCCGGGCCGGAAATTGTCCGGGCTCACTTTAGAGACCAGATGCGTGACCGATGCATCAAACGTATCCATAAAAGGCTTGGGGTACAAACCGATCCAGAAAATTAAAACGATCAAGGGAACAATGGTGATCGTTTCCCGAACATTCATGTCTTTCAGAGTCATATTTTTGGGATTATTTAACTTCAGGAACATGACGCGCTGAAACATCCAGAGGATGTAGCAGGCCGCGAGGATAACTCCAGAGGTGGCGCAGGCTGCCCAGAGTCCGTTGACCTGGAATATTCCAAGCAGTATCAGGAATTCCCCGACAAACCCGTTCATTCCTGGTAGTCCGATCGACGACAAGGCGACGATCATGAAACAAATCGTGTACATCGGCATATTTTTAGCCAGCCCGCCAAACTCTTTGATCAATCTTGTATGGCGTCGGTCGTAAATGATACCGACCAAAAGGAAGAGCGCGCCGGTGCTAATGCCGTGATTGATATTTTGGATCAAAGCACCCTGGATTCCATAAGGATTCAGTGCGAAAATTCCCAACATCACAAACCCGAGGTGGCTGACGCTGGAATAGGCAACCAGTTTCTTCAAGTCTTCCTGCACCATCGACACCAGTGCCCCATAAATGATTCCGATGATCGACAGCCAAGCTACCATGGGAACAAATTCGTAGGAAGCCTGGGGAAAGAAGGGCAGATTGAAACGCAGGAAGCCATAGGTTCCCATTTTTAGCAGGACACCTGCCAGAATAACGGAGCCTGCGGTGGGTGCTTCAACGTGCGCATCTGGCAACCAGGTGTGAAACGGGAACATTGGAACCTTAATAGCAAAAGCCAGAAAGAAGGCCATCCACAGCCATTTCTGGGCGTCCAGAGAAACGTCGAGGTGTTCAGTAATATAAAGAATGTCCGCTGTCGCCACCCCGGTTGTCTGCTGAATATGGAAATAAATCCAGAGGATGGCTACCAGCATGAGCAGAGAGCCCACAGCAGTGAACAAGAAGAATTTGATGGACGCATAAATTCGGCGCGGGCCTCCCCATACACCGACAATGATATACATGGGAACCAATTGGAACTCCCAGAAAACATAAAACATGAAAAGGTCAAGGGCGATGAAAACTCCCAGCATGCCGGTTGAAAGAGCCAGCATGGCCATCATGTATTCGCGGATATGTTTTTTTATATCCCAAGATGCGATGATGCAGATCATGGTCAGAAAGGTGGTCATCACATAAAGCAGGAGTGAAATACCATCCAGACCTACGTGGAAGTTGATGCCCCATGCTTCGATCCAGGGAACGTTCAACCCAAACTGCATTTTATGGGTAGTGTTGTCGAAATTCGCCCACAACATTAACGAGAGCAGAAAATCTGTCAACGCGATAGCGAGAGCGGTCTGCTTGATCGCGTTTTCATTCTCCTTTGGCATGAAGGCCAGGAGCACTGCCCCGACGAACGGTAGAAATGTGATAAAAGCTAAGAACATTTAAAACATCACCAGCAAAAGACTAATAAACCCAACCACCATAAATAAGGCGTAATTGCGGACGAAACCGGACTGGAACACTTGAGCCTGGCGACTGAACCAGCCGATGGTTTTAGCGGTGCCGTTCACTGCTCCATCAATGGCCTTGGCATCACATTCCTTCCATAGCAATTTGGAACCTTCAATTGTGGGTTGCACGATTGAATTGTCATAGAGTTCGTCCACATAATATTTGTTTTGCACCAGGTCGAACCCCCACTGTCCTTTCGTGAATTTTTCCGGAAGGTCAGGACGCTTGATATAGAATATGTAGGCACCGGCAATACCGACGATGGCGACAACAAGGGAAAACAGCATCAACGAAGATTCGATCCAGAGGTTGTGTTCCTTCGGTTCTAGAAGATGTGCCCATGAGGGTGCGTGTCGACCTGCCCCATGAAGCATGTGTTCAGAATGTTGGAGAGCGTTCGCAAGATCAAAGTGAAGAACCGGATCGAGCCAGTTGTGCAGAATATGCCAACCGTGAATAAGCGGGATGCCCAGCAGGCCCCCCACGGTGGCGAGTCCAGCCAGAACCACCAGAGGCATGGTCATCACTTTCGGAGATTCATGCGGGTGGATGGAAGGATCTACCCGGGACTCCCCGTGAAAAGTCATGAACACCAGCCGGAACATGTAAAATGCGGTCAACAGGGCGGCAGAAATCCCCATTCCCCAGAATATAATATTTCCATCCATTAGGGAGTGATACAGAATCTCGTCTTTACTGAAGAACCCTGCTAGCGGGAATATTCCGGCAATCGCCAAAGTTGAAACCATGAATGTCCAATAGGTGACAGGCATATGGCTTTTGAGTCCGCCCATCTTGCGCATATCCTGTTCGCCATGGATTCCATGAATGACGCTACCGGACCCGAGAAAGAGACAGGCTTTAAAGAACGCATGGGTCACGAGATGGAAAATTGCGGCGGTGTAAGCACCGACACCACAAGCCATGAACATATAGCCGATCTGACTGACTGTGGAATAGGCCAGAACGCGTTTGATATCAAATTGTGTCATGCCAATTGTTGCCGCCATTATTGCGGTGCCTCCGCCGATGAATGCGACGACGGCCATAGTCAGGGGCGATAAGTTGAACAACGCGTTGCAGCGGACAACCATATAGACGCCCGCTGTGACCATGGTGGCCGCGTGGATCAGGGCACTGACGGGTGTCGGACCTTCCATAGCATCCGGGAGCCAGGTGTAAAGTGGGATCTGTGCCGATTTACCTGTTGCGCCGAGAAACAACAACATGGTGATGATGGTGACTATCTCTCCACCATAGATCAGTTTTTCCGGAGCGGCATGCATGACATCGGTGAAATCGATGGTGCCAAAAATATTAAAGATGTACATGACCGCCAACAAAAAGGCGAAATCACCCACACGGTTGACGATGAATGCTTTAGTGCCAGCATCGCACGCTGATTTCTTTTCGAAATAATAACCAATGAGAAAATAGGAACATAACCCCACACCTTCCCAACCGATGAACATGAGCAGGAAGTTGTTACCCATAACCAGAAGCAACATGGCAGAGGCAAATAGGTTGAAATAAGCAAAGAACCGGTAGTAGCTGAATTCTTCATGCATGTAGCCGATAGCATAGACATGAATGATGAAACCGACACCGGTCACGACAAACATCATGACCAGAGTGAGTGGGTCGATCTGGAAACCGAAATCAACGTTGAAATCACCGGCCCCGAACCAGGTCCAAACAACTTGTTCAAACACATGTTGACCTTCCGGCAACATGAGAAATCCAATATAGATCAGGACGGAGGCAATAAAAGACAGGGCCATACTACCGCAAGCAACAAGCCCGACGGCGTTTTTGCCAATTTTTAACCCAAAAAAACCGTTGATGATGGACCCGATCAACGGGAAAAGAGGGACCAAACAGGTCAATTTTAGCAACATACGGTTTTTACCACTTTAACAGGTTAAATTCATCCAGGTTGACAGTTGGTTTATTCCGATGCAAGGCGATGATAATGGCCAGTCCTACTGAAACTTCGGCGGCTGCGACACACATCACCATAAAACTGAAAACCTGTCCGTTCGAAAGGTTCATGTAGTTGTCAAACGCGATCAATGAAATGTTTACCGCGTTCAACATGATTTCAATGGACATGAACACGACAATGACATTTCTACGTACTAAGACGCCGACAATGCCGATCACGAACAGAGTCGCACTTAACATCAGATAATGGGATAAAGGAACAGAATCTTCGAGCATAATCAGTCCAGTTTGGTTTTAGCCAGAACCACCGCTCCGACCATTGCTGCCAGTAAAAGAATCGATGCCACCTCGAAAGGCAACACGAAATCTGTAAACAAAGTTTCCCCAATAGTGGCTACTGTCCCGAAACTGTCTGGGAGGATTGCGGGTGCATCCATTTCCGCCGTAAACAGGATGTCTGTTGATATCTTATATAGAATTCCCGCCGCTAGAAGTCCCGTCAAAACTGAGAGCAGTAAATTGCGGTCTCGGGCGATCCAGCTTGTGTCATCGTCCCCTTTCAGATTAAGAAGCATGATCACGAACATGAACAGAACCATAATGGCTCCGGCATAAATGATGATCTGCAAAATGGCGATGAAATGTGCCTGTTGTAAAACAAATATGCCGGCGAGGCCAAGCATCATACCGATGAGCGAGATGGCTGAACCCACAGGGCTATTGTTCAAAACAACGCCCAAGGCTAGCACCACACAAAACCCAGCTAGCGGATAAAAGATCAGTAATTCCATTTTGCGTACATATTTCGGGTAAATTCAATGCGTTTTTGTAAATCGGCAACCGGCACCAAAAGTTGTTCCTTGGTGTAAAGCATTTGTTTTCGGTCCAACATCGAGATTTCGCAATTGTCACTCATGAAGATGGCTTCTTCAGGGCAGGCCTCTTCACAGTTTCCACAAAAAATACAAATGGCGTAATCAATGTCGAACACCTCAGGCCATCTCTCGTACTGGTTTTGCTTGCCACTGTTCTCACCGGGCTCAATGTGGATGCAATAAGCCGGACAGGCAATTTCGCAAAGGCCGCAGGCAACGCATGCCGGTTGTCCGTCCTCATTCTGCGCAAGAACCGGTCGACCCCGGTAAGCGATCGGGTACTGAACCTGCTCTTCCGGGTAATACACGGTCATGATCGGTCTTTCCTTAGTGGTCCCCAAGAAAAAAGGAACGAAACCAAACAAGTTATGAAAGAAGCGTCGGGAGGTGAGCAACATCCCTTTTATGATTTCGGGGATGTAGGACCTCTCCCACCATGTCATCTTTATATTTCTGCTTACGTAATAAGCCATGAGTGCACTCCTTAATTCAGTGCCAGAATTACGAGCCCGGTAACAAGAATATTTGCCAAGGATAAAGGCAGAAGAATCTTCCAACCCAATTTCATAATCTGATCATAACGGAATCGGGGAAGCGTCCAGCGAATTATCATCTGCAAATAAACAAAGAAAACAACCTTGGCAAAAAATACACCTAGATGAATAAACATCACAATGAGGTTCGAACCCGTGATGCCGAGAAAGTCAAACCATGAAAGTAGTGTGGCTGTCGTCAAAAACGGAATATGCCACGCTCCTAAAAATAAAATAGTCATGAGTGCGCCGATCGTGACCATTTCTATGAACTCGGCCATGAAAAACATGCCAAACTTGAGACCGCTGTACTCGGTGAAATAACCTGCGACCAGCTCCGACTCTGCCTCTGGGGCGTCGAAGGGGATACGTTTATTTTCGGCAATGGACGCAGTCAGGAACATGAAAAATCCAACAGGTTGGAGAAAGATCCCCCACATCCAGAAGTTTTCCTGGATGGTGCCAATTTCAGTCAGCTTCATGGAACCATAAACCATGAGTACGCCGATAACGGTGAGTCCCATGGTGACTTCGTAAGAAATCATTTGTGATGCTGTTCGCATGGAACCCAGGAGTGACCAGTTATTGTTGGAGCTCCAGCCGGCGATGACATAGCCGTAGGTTGCTAATGATGCAATGGCAAATACGAAAAGAAGGCCGACATCGAGATCTGAAATGACCAGATTGACCTCTTTGCCGAACAGTGTGTATTGCCCACCGAAAGGCACGACGGCAAAAGTCAGGAGAGCCGGCACCAGAGCTATGATGGGGCTGATGGTGTGAAGAATCTTGTTGGCGCCATCCGGAATAAAATCTTCCTTGGTGAACATTTTCAGTGCGTCGGCGATGATATGGAACAGGCCCAACACGGTGAAGCCCATGATGTCAGCACGATTGGCGCCGATTCGATCCTGCATGAGCGCACTCTGCTTTCGTTCCACCCAAGTCAGAACCGGGGCAAAAAAGCCGACAGTGACCGCAAAGATGAATAAGATTTTAGCCAGCGTAATGATTAAATCGACCCACATGCTCTTTCTCTAATTCAGCGGCCCGATCAAGGGCTGCCGTTTGTTGACGGGATAATCTTTGCGTAAAGGGTGTCCCTTAAACTCTTCGTAGAGCAGAATTCGTCTTAAGTTGGGATGGTTGCGAAACTTGATGCCATACATGTCCCAGATTTCGCGCTCATACCAGTTTGCTGTTTTCCATAAAGCTGTTACCGAGTCAGCATTACAGTCTTCTGCCGATATAGGAATTTTTACCCGTAGGCGGTGATTGTGTTTAAGAGAATATAAATGATAAACCACCTCAAACCGCTCGTTCTTTTTGGAGAGATAATCAACTGCTGTAATATCCATCAAAAAATTGAATGCCAGTCTAGGGTCGTCGCGCAGGAACTTGAAGAATTCGCCACCGCAGTTTTTTTTCACAGTGACGGTCTGGTCGTCGCGAAAGTCATGGCTGTCTATCAGCGTGGAAGCGTACTGTCCCTTTATGTGTTCAATGATTTTTTTGTCAGACATTGTTCTTTTCTAAATTAAAATAACAGGGTAGGCCCTGCACCTGTATTATAGGTCGATGCCTATAAAAAATTTGCAGACGCGCTGCCTTTCTATCTCTGTATCAGCAAACATTGCCTCTCTCGCTAGAGAGTTACTCCCAATCTAGTCCACCACGTTTCCAGACATATAAAAGCCCAATACCGAGAATGAGAATGAACAACAGCATCTCTATAAAACCGAACATCCCCAGCCTTCTAAACAGAATGGCCCAAGGGAAAAAGAAAACGGCCTCTATGTCAAACAGGACGAACAAAACCGCCACCAGGTAAAACTTGACGGAGAATCGTTGGTGAGGGGACACCAATTGGCTTTCGCCGCACTCAAAGGGTTCCATCTTATCAGCGAACTTCCTTTTGGGACCCATGAGGGAAGTGGTGAGAACCATTCCACAGGCAATGCCCATGGCAAGGAGGAACATGATTGCTGCGCCTGCGTATTGTTCAAGCATATGCTTATCTGACAAAGGCTTGGCGTTTTTAATGAACGCGGTTAACCGAGCCTGCTTACCTGACTCATAAAGTATTCAGCCGATCAGGAACTTCTCATTTAGGTCGCCTTAACCTTGCAAAAACAAACAGTTAATGAACTTGGAACCCAAGGGTAAAACTTGGTTAAGACAGAAGGGCGATAGTAACCAAGCCGGTACTTTTTGTCAATGAAAAAGCACTTTAAAAACCATGATTTCCGGGGTTATTGGGGGGGGGGGGAAGGAGTGCGGGTAGAAAACGAATTTATTTGGACTCTCCTCATAATAAAGTATAAATAAAGTATAAAAATGCTCCTCGGCAAAAATTTAGAAGAATTTATTTCTCATATAATCAATTCATGCTCACGGAGTAATTCCAAAGTAGTGTTGAGAACTATGAGAGACCGATCTGATTTTGGAACTGACGTAATTTTTGAATGAATAATTGAACCATTGATATTTGCGGGGTGAACGAACCTTTTACTCAAGGTTTAATTTTGGCAACTGGGTTCCTGATGATTACACTCGGCTCAGTCCCGGGACGACTTACCGCTCTTTGCTGTGGGTAGGTTTAGAGAAGCTTTACTTCCCTAAACCAATTAGGATCACCTTGGTTGCCCAATGGTAGCCTCTTAGGGATTAAGGAAAAGAATGAAACCTGACCACAAAATATATCGAGACTTTGTTGATAGTCAGCGAGTGCTTCGCCAAAAGGGGGGACCTTATCAGGCGGCATCAAAAAAGGTGGATACCGTAATTTCCAATATATCTATATGCCAAAAAAATAATCCTTTTGGGCATTTAAAAGTGACTAATCATGGTGAGAAGCGAATCAAGAAATGCGTAAAATATGCGCTTAATGATCGATGCCGACTAATCACTATTCAAGATAGTGGTGTGATTCTCTTATGTTTTGTAGGCGATCACGATGCCTGTGACAGTTGGTTAAACCGTAATAGAGGGTTTACACTTTTTAAAGATGAGCATGGTCGGATTGACCAAGTGCCCACAAGTATCTTTGAAGAAGGTAGACCGAGTGGACTTTCTGCTCTTACAAAAGGAAAATTGTTTGAGAAATTGCCGGAAGATTATTTTGACCGACTGATTGAAAGGATTCCTCGTCAAACTGTTCGCAAGCTGGAAGATATTGAATCTATCAACGACGAGAGCGATATTGGAAATCTTGTAAAGGTAATTGCTGGTAATGAGCAGGCTCAAGCTGTTTATGATGTTTTCTCATTGCTGAGACAAGATAAGCAACAAGAGGCACTTGACCGAACCAAGGTCTTTCTTGGTGAAGTGTCTACGATTGACCGACTAACAGAGGAAGAGATTCGAGAACTTGCAGATAGTAAAAATATCAAGACACTTGATAGTGACGACCCTAGATTCCCAGCGGCCTTTGACCATTTTGTGAAATCAGCAAACTACATGGAATGGATGCTTTTTCTTCATCCTGACCAGAAAAACTTGGTAGATGCGGATCATAAGGGGCCAGCAAAACTGTCGGGTGTTTCTGGATCAGGTAAGACCTGCATTGTGGTTCATAGAGCGATTCGGCTTGCGGAAAAATACACCGAAAAAATATTGATTCTTACCTTAAACCGTCAATTAGCTAGCCTGATTGGCGATATGGTAGATGTAGCTTGCCCTGTAGATATCCGTCAATATATTGAGGTGATGCCATTTTTTAAACTTTGTCAGAATCTGCTACACCAATTTGAACCAGAAAACAACAGGCTCTATGACGATACAACATGGAAAAACCAAGAGCATGTTGATGAAATCTGGCGCGAGTTTTACCGATGCGAACTGAATGCAGATGATGCGAAAGTACTAATTCCACTGCATGACACCATGCTTGTGCGTGGTGTCGCTGCTGAAGCGTATATTCGTGAAGAAATGGACTGGCTTCGTTGTGCAATACCACCAACCGACCGTAAACAATATATCGAGATAAAAAGGGAAGGGCGTGGATATCCACTGGATGTAAATTTTCGGAACATGGTGGTTGATGGATTGAGGCTATAGGAAAAGAAGATGAATGACGTAGGGGTTACCGATTATCTCGGACTTTCCACAGCACTTTACCCGCACAAAGAAAAAATAAAGAATAGCTATCGCTCTATCATCGTTGATGAGACACAGGATTTCGGCACCATTGAACTGGAGTTGATTCGTCGCTTGGTTGGTGAGAATGAGAATGATATGTTTTTCTGTGGAGATGAGTCCCAACAGGTCTCCACCAAGCACCTTTCTTTCAAGAATGCCAACATCACCATACCCTCAATGCGGTCACTCAAGATCAGGAAAAACTATCGCAACAGCCGAGAGATTTTAAGGGCAGCCCATGAGGTGTTGAATAACCACCTGACGAAAGAGATGCTGAAATCGGATGATTTTGAAATCATGGACCCAGAGTACGCAAATTTCAGTGCTGCTGCCCCATTGATTCTGAAAGCTGAGAACCTGGAACAAGAAATCCTCTTTTCACTGCGATATATTAGGGAGTACCTGGAAAACAATTCTGGCAAAAAAGGTTGCTTGGCTTTTAGTGGTTATAGTCTTTACCAGATACAGCATTTTGGTGATAATCACGACATCAAAGTGTTGGATGGAGAAATTAAGATTGAAAAAGAGAGTGTCTACCTTTCCGACCTTGAACACACAAAAGGGTTTGAGTTTGATATTATGGTAGTTGTCAACTGTAGCGAACATATAATTCCAGACCAGTATAAATTGGAAGAAGAACAGTATCGTGACCTATTAAGACTTTATGTCGCTATGACTCGTGCAAAAGATCAGTTGATACTTTCCTACTCAAATCGACCCTCTCAATATCTATCAGCTAACAAAAATTTTCTGTTAGACGAGTGGACTGATTGGGCTAATTATGTTGAAAGCGATAGCCATAAGCCCCTAGGGGTTCCCCTAACTTTGAACCAGATCAGAGGCGAACAACATCATAATCAAGACCCGCTCAGTATGACTGGGATACAGTTCTTATACACAAGTCATGCACTGAGGTTGAGTCATTTGTTGATTGAAAAACTAAGAATGCTGATTACTGGTAAAAATGTCAGGCAAGACGGCATACCTGTACAATGGAAAACTATTGGGGATGCAAAGTCATACATTGATACTGCTACAAACTTTAATGCCAGGCGAGTTTTTGGCTCTGGGGGGCTCGACCAGTTTAAAAAGTTATTCGAGGAAATTTGATCAACTTAGACATTTTCCGAAACAGGTAATCAAGCTTCATAGAACCTATTACAACTAAAAAGTCTCTACTTTTAACTCCTTCATAAACTTTAGAACAAAAAAGAACAAAAAAACCGCCACCAGCTTGTTAAAGCGGGTGGCGGTTCAAATAAAAATCCGGCCTCGTCCTACTCTCCCACACAGCTTCCCGTGCAGTACCATCGGCGCTGAAAGGCTTAACTTCCGTGTTCGGAATGGGGACGGGTGTGGCCCTTTCGCTAGCAAAACCGGAAAATCCGATTTTCAGGTTTAACAATTGAATTAGTCTGAAGTAGTGGGGAAAAAATAAGGTCAAGCCTCACGACTTATTAGTACAGGTTAGCTGAACACATTACTGTGCTTACACATCCTGCCTATCAACCTTGTAGTCTTCAAGGAGTCTTAAGTCTTCCCGAAGGAAGAAGAGATATCTTGTTTCAGGGTTGGCTTCCCGCTTAGATGCTTTCAGCGGTTATCCTTTCCAAACATAGCTACCTGGCAATGCAATTGGCATCACAACCAGCACACTAGAGGTTTGTCCACTCCGGTCCTCTCGTACTAGGAGCAGCTCCCTTCAAATATCTAACACCCACGACGGATAGGGACCGAACTGTCTCACGACGTTCTAAACCCAGCTCGCGTACCGCTTTAATGGGCGAACAGACCAACCCTTGGGACCTGCTTCAGCCCCAGGATGCGGTGAGCCGACATCGAGGTGCCAAACCGCCCCGTCGATATGGACTCTTGGGGGCGATAAGCCTGTTATCCCCGGCGTACCTTTTATCCGTTGAGCGATGGCCCTTCCACTTGGAACCACCGGATCACTAAGACCTACTTTCGTACCTGCTCGACTTGTAAGTCTCGCAGTCAAGCTCTCTTATGCCTTTGCACTCGAAGGCTGGTTTCCAATCAGCCTGAGAGAACCTTCGCGCGCCTCCGTTACATTTTAGGAGGCGACCGCCCCAGTCAAACTACCCGCCTGACATTGTCCCTGACCCGGATTCACGGGATCGAGGTTAGAATAGCAGTGTAATAAGGGTGGTATTTCAAGGGTAACTCCACTCCGGCTAGCGCCGAAGTTTCAAAGTCTCCCACCTATCCTACACATACTAAACCGATATTCCATATCAGGTTGTAGTAAAGGTGCACGGGGTCTTTCCGTCCTGTCGCGGGAAACCGGCATCTTCACCGGTATGTCAATTTCACTGAGTCCCTGGTTGAGACAGTGTAGCCATCGTTACGCCATTCGTGCAGGTCGGAACTTACCCGACAAGGAATTTCGCTACCTTAGGACCGTTATAGTTACGGCCGCCGTTTACCGGGGCTTCAATTCAGAGCTTCGTCCGAAGACTAACCCCTCCTTTTAACCTTCCGGCACCGGGCAGGCGTCAGACCCTATACATCGTCTTGCGACTTCGCAGAGTCCTATGTTTTTAGTAAACAGTCGCGGCTACCTGGTCACTGCAACCCCTCTCAGCTCCGGAAGCAAGTTCCCTCACCTAATAGAGGCACTCCTTATCCCTAAGTTACGGAGTCAATTTGCCGAGTTCCTTAACCAGAGTTTTCTCAAGCGCCTTAGTATTCTCTACTCATCCACCTGTGTTGGTTTGGGGTACGGTCGGTCAAACCACTCACTAGAGGTTTTTCTAGGTAGCATGGGATCATCTAGTTCGCTTGTCCCGAAGGAGAAGCTCCACATCACGTCTCGGAGTTGAATGGTGGTCCGGATTTGCCAAAACCACCCTCCTACCTGCTTGTACCGGGACATCCAACACCCGGATAGACTGCCCTTCTACGTTACCCCATCGCTAATAACGCGATCTGGCCGGTACGGGAATATTAACCCGTTTCCCATCAGCTACGCTTTTCAGCCTTGCCTTAGGGGCCGACTCACCCTGAGAGGATTACCCTTCCTCAGGAAACCTTGGATTTTCGGCGAACAGGTTTCTCACCTGTTTTATCGTTACTCATGCCGTCATACTCACTTCCATACAGTCCACCCGTCCTTACGGTCGAGCTTCAACCCAGTATGGAACGCTCCTCTACCAGAAGAAACCATCGAAATGATTTCCAATTCACAGCTTCGGTGCCATGCTTAGCCCCGATACATTTTCGGCGCAGGTACACTTGATCAGTGAGCTATTACGCTTTCTTTAAAGGATTGCTGCTTCTAAGCCAACCTCCTGATTGTCTATGTATTCCCACAGCCTTTCCCACTTAGCATGGCTTGGGGACCTTAGCTGGTGATCTGGGCTCTTTCCCTTTCGACCATGGACCTTATCACCCATAGTCTGACTCCTGCAGTACCACATACGGAATTTGAAGATTGGTTGGGTTTGGTAACCTGGTGAGGCCCCTAGCCCATCCAGCGCCCTACCTCCATATGCTATTTTATGCAAGGCTAGTCCTAAAACTATTTCGAGGAGAACCAGCTATTGCCGGGTTTGATTGGCCTTTCACCCCTATCCACAGCTCATCCAAAGTCTTTTCAACGACTACTGGTTCGGGCCTTCACGAAGTGTTACCTTCGCTTCACCCTGGCCATGGATAGATCACCCGGCTTCGGGTCTACTCCACTTAACTAATCGCCCTGTTAAGACTCGCTTTCGCTACGGCTACACCTAACGGCTTAACCTTGCTAAATAAAGTAACTCGACGGCTCATTATGCAAAAGGTACGCGGTCATACCTGTCTCCGCCAAAGCGGAAATATAGTACTCCCACTGATTGTAGACTTACGGTTTCATATTCTATTTCACTCCCCTCACCGGGGTGCTTTTCACCTTTCCCTCACGGTACTAGTTCACTATCGGTCGTCAACACAGTATTTAGCCTTAGGAGGTGGTCCTCCCAGATTCCTGCAAGATTTCTCGTGTCCCGCAGTACTCGGGTATCTGACCCAGGATGAACATGCCTTTTCGCTCACGAGGCTATCACTCTCTATGGCGAAACTTTCCAGTTTCTTAAGCTAAGACATGTTTTTCTTACATCCCGGCGGATCTGTAGTTCCGCCCGGTCAAAACCCACAACCCCAGATGTACAACGCCCACAGGCTTTAACATACAATCTGGTTTAGGCTGTTCCCCGTTCGCTCGCCGCTACTAAGAGAATCGCTTTTGCTTTCTGTTCCTCAGGGTACTAAGATGTTTCAATTCCCCCGGTTCTCTCCCCTGACCTATGAATTCAGCCAAGGGTTACACGGTATGACCCGTGCAAGGTTACCCTATTCGGGAATCCCCGGATCAACGCCTGTTAGCGGCTTCCCGAGGCTTATCGCAACTTGCTACGCCCTTCATCGTCCGTTGACGCCAAGGAATCCACCGCAAGCCCTTAAACGCTTGACCAAAATTTTATCCTCAGCTACTTCAAACTATATTCAATTGTCAAAGAACATTCGCCCCGCCAGGGGCTTTTTTCAAAAAAACAAAACTTTATCGACACTCACAAACCCGGAGTATGGAGGTGAACGGGATCGAACCGATGACCTCCTGCGTGCAAGGCAGGCGCTCTCCCAACTGAGCTACACCCCCGTTACGAAATATTAGACCCAAACCCCATACCCAACCTACTCACATGGGGAGGGCTGGAGCAATACCCCTTTAACCTGAGAGATAACCTTTCGTCCCTCACAAAAAGCGACTGCTAACTGCCTCTGTAGCCAGCAGTGGTGGGCCTAGGTAGATTCGAACTACCGACCTCACGCTTATCAGGCGTGCGCTCTAACCAGCTGAGCTATAGGCCCATTCATAAGGCTCAAAGCGCACTTCCATTTTTGAAGTGTCCTAATAATCAAGAAAGAATAGGTGCCAAAGACATTGCAGGCATCGATCTAGATAGCGCTGTATCACAAAAGAGTGACAAGTGCTCCTTAGAAAGGAGGTGATCCAGCCACAGGTTCCCCTACGGCTACCTTGTTACGACTTCACCCCGATCACCAACCATACTTTAGGCACTAGCCCCCCGAGGGTTGGCATCATGACTTCTAGTACAGTCGGCTTTCATGGTGTGACGGGCGGTGTGTACAAGGCCCGGGAACGTATTCACCGTGGCATGCTGATCCACGATTACTAGCGATTCCAACTTCATGGAGTCGAGTTGCAGACTCCAATCCGAACTGAGACCGGTTTTATGAGATTAGCTCCACCTCGCGGTCTTGCGACTCTTTGTACCAGCCATTGTAGCACGTGTGTAGCCCTGAGCATAAAGGCCATGAGGACTTGACGTCATCCCCACCTTCCTCCGGTTTGTCACCGGCAGTCCCTTTAGAGTTCCCGGCATGACCCGATGGCAACTAAAGGTAGGGGTTGCGCTCGTTGCGGGACTTAACCCAACATCTCACGACACGAGCTGACGACAGCCATGCAGCACCTGCACACGGACTCCGAAGAGAAGCCCTGTTTCCAAGGTTGTCCCGTGCATGTCAAGCCCAGGTAAGGTTCTTCGCGTTGCGTCGAATTAAACCACATGCTCCACCGCTTGTGCGGGCCCCCGTCAATTCCTTTGAGTTTCAGCCTTGCGACCGTACTCCCCAGGCGGGGCACTTAATGCGTTAGCTACGACAGAGAAGGGATCGATACCTCCTCCACCTAGTGCCCATCGTTTACGGCCAGGACTACGGGGGTATCTAATCCCCTTTGCTCCCCTGGCTTTCGTATCTCAGCGTCAGTAACGGACCAGAAAGCCGCCTTCGCCACCGGTGTTCTTCCCAATATCAATGCATTCCACCGCTACACTGGGAATTCCGCTTTCCTCTCCCGCACTCAAGCTGAATAGTTTCAAACGCAATTCCACGGTTAAGCCGTGGGCTTACACGTCTGACTTATCCAGCCGCCTACATACCCTTTACGCCCAATAATTCCGAACAACGCTTGCCCCCTCCGTATTACCGCGGCTGCTGGCACGGAGTTAGCCGGGGCTTCCTTTAATGGTACCGTCAGAATTCTTCCCATTTGACAGAGGTTTACGACCCAAAGGCCTTCATCCCTCACACGGCGTTGCTGCGTCAGGCTTTCGCCCATTGCGCAATATTCCCCACTGCTGCCTCCCGTAGGAGTCTGGACCGTGTCTCAGTTCCAGTGTGGCCGATCGCCCTCTCAGGCCGGCTAACCATCGTCGCCTTGGTGGGCTGTTATCCCGCCAACAAGCTAATGGTCCGCGAACTCATCTACAAACGGAGTTTGAGACTCCTTTGGCCACATCACATAAGAAACGTGGTCTTATCCGGTATTAGCACAGCTTTCGCCGAGTTATCCCGAATTCGTAGGCAGATTATTCACGTGTTACTCACCCTTGCGCCACTTTACCAGTTTCCCGAAGGAAACTTTCTCGTTCGACTTGCATGTGTTAGGCACGCCGCCAGCGTTCGTTCTGAGCCAGGATCAAACTCTCCAGTTATAAAACATGGAAAATCAATCCAATTTACTTCAAAGTAATTGTTGCTAGACCCGCAACATCTTTTGACACCTATTCAATTTTCAAAGAGCAAAGTCCAAAAAGCGTAACAGTCTACGCAACTCGGACAATATGGCAACCAAATTATTTTCTTTAAAAAAGGCGACAAAGCCTTATTTAAAAGGTTTCTCCAAAATTCCTTCTAGAAAAAGCTTTCAGATAAAGATTCTCAGGCAGTTTTTCCAACTCGCTAAATAGTAGAGCCTTTAAACCTTAAAAGCAAGGGTTATTATAATAAAACCACGTTTTTTTAGATTTTTTTCAGAAATCAGGTTTTTAAACTGTGGATGATCCGTGTCTAACCAACTTAGCCAGAAATTAACATCCCGACGCGAAACCGGTTTTCCGGTAATAAAACTTCTGGAACGGGGAAACTATTCGCTATTCAGGAGCTTAAGAGGCGGCTAAACTTAAAGACGGGGTTAATCGCTGGAGACTTTGGTTTCTTCAGTCATTTGCAAACTTTTTAGAGTATAGAGCTTGTGATAGAGGCCTTCTCTATTCATAAGCTGGGCATGATTACCGCTTTCGACCAGCTTTCCCTCATCTAATACGATAATTCGCTCGGCGTTATGAATGGTTGATAACCGGTGTGCGATGATGAATGATGTCCTGCCTTTCATCAACCGCTCCAGTGCGTCCTGGATCAGCAGTTCAGATTCGTTATCGAGTGCCGAGGTGGCTTCGTCCAAAATCAGGATGCGCGGGTCCTTGAGAATTGCCCTGGCGATGGCAATACGCTGTCTTTGCCCGGCCGACAAGCGGATGCCTTTCTCGCCGATGACGGTTTCATAACCGTCCGGACATTCCATGATGAAGTTGTGCGCGTTGGCGGCTTTAGCGGCTTCGACGATCTCTGTCTCGGAAGTGCCAGATTTAGCGTATTCAATGTTTTCTCGGATAGTTCCTCCAAACAGGATGGTCTCCTGCGGTACGATGCCGATCCGGCTCCAGTAGCTGGCCAGTTGCACGGATTTTAAGGGGATACCATCGATGCGGATTTCCCCCTCGACCGGATCATAAAACCGATGCAGGAGTTGCGCGAGGGTGCTTTTGCCGGCACCGCTGGGACCGACCAAAGCCACGGTTTGCCCTGGTTCTACGGTAACGCTGATGCCCTTGATGATTCCCTGATCCTCCCGGTAATGGAAATGCACATTGTCGAACTCAACTTTGCCGTTCATATGGAGCAGAGGTTCGGCGTTGGTGATGTCGCTGACCTCCCCTTTCATATCCAGAATTTCAAAGACGCGTTTGCTGGCACCAATGCCTTCCTGCACCCGTGCGTACAGGCGGGCGAAACTTCCCATTGGCCCGGCTATGATGGTGGCGTAAAGAATGAAGGCGATGAGCTCACCGGGACTGATGGCTCCCAGAATCACTTCCCGTCCGCCATACCAGAGCAGGATAAGTGAGGTGGAAAAGGCGATGAAGCCGATGCTGGGGCCAAAAAAGGAAGAGATGATGACGCGCTTTTTGGCGGATTGGAAACTGTCTTCCATGGCTATGCCGAAACGCTCGCTTTCCAGTTTTTCCCGGACAAAGGATTTCACGATCTGGATGCAGGAAATATTTTCTTCCAGAATAGTTGTGGACACGGCCAGCTTGTCTTGAATTTCGGTCGAGAGCTTTTTTAGCTTGCGTCCGAAGGTGCGGGCGAACAAGACCAGAAGCGGGGCTAGCACCAGTATCAGCCCTGTTAGTCTCCAGTTCATATAAGTGATTATGATGATGCCGCCGAACAGGCGGATGGATTGCTGAAGGAGGGTGGCCGGCAGGTCGGTGACGATGTTCTCGATCGTGGTGATATCGTTGGTCATGCGCGAGACAATTTCACCGGTTCGGCGTTTGACGAAAAAGCTGAGTGAAAGTGTGTGCAAATGTTTGAACAGCTTGATACGGAAATCGGTGATGATGCGTTTTTCGGTCAGATCAAAGAGGTAATTATGGGCGGTGGAAAAGACGAGTTGGATCAGGAATAGTCCGGCAATACTGAGCGTGAGACTATTCATTAGCCCCATGTTTTTTTCAACCATGACCACATCGACCAGCTTCCTGATGTAGAGAGGCACAGCCAGATTGGTCAGAGATGCGACGACCAGGCAGAAAGCACCTAGAGTCAATGCCCTTTTATAAGGCGAAAGCAATTTCAGAAGTCTTCTATAACCGTTCATGCACGTAAAGTTTTTGCATTGGAATTGGAGCACTGTATCATGAAACTGAGTATCCCGCCGTCGGCGATGTGCTATGGCCTTACCGCGAGTGAAGAGTTGCTTCACCATGTTTCCAGGATTTTGTTTTTTGTCGAAAGGATAGAGGCTTTTGTCAAACAAACTTGCCATAATTTTTTCGGACATTAAGATCCAGCATGCGGTTTTTGCTTTGCCGTTTGCGGTGATGAGTGCGTTTCTGGCTGCGGAAGGGATTCCGGAAACGGAAAAACTGGTTTGGATCATGGTCTGCATGCTGGGCGCAAGAAGTGCTGCGATGGCTTTTAATCGCATTGTGGACGCGCCTTTTGACGCGAAGAATCTGCGCACCCATGACCGGGCTCTGCCTTCGGGCCTGATCAGTGCGGGCAGTTACTGGGCTTTTCTGGTCGCATCTTCTGCCCTGTTCGTTTTTTCCGCGTGGATGCTGAACCACCTGGCCTTCTACCTTTCCCCTGTGGCTTTGATCATAGTATTTTTTTATTCTTTGACCAAACGCTTCACCGCGTTTTCACACTTCTGGCTGGGGCTTGCCATCTCTATTGCGCCGGTCGGGGCCTGGGTCGCCATCCGCGAAGAAATCTCTTTCACCTCGCTTTTGTTGGGCACGGCGGTGATTTTCTGGCTGGCTGGATTCGACATTCTTTACTCATGCATGGACGTTGAGGCGGACCGAGTCAACCGGTTGCACTCCATCCCCGAGCGGTTTGGGATTGAGACAGCCTTGAAGATGGCTTTTGCTTCGCATGCGGTGATGGTTGTGTTCCTGTTGGTATTATTGGAACCCACGGTTCTCTTAGGATGGGTTTATCTGGCGGGGGTGGTCTTGGTTGCCGGTCTTTTGGTTTATGAACATTCACTGGTCAAGAAAGATGATTTGTCAAAAGTGAACATTGCCTTCTTCAATGTGAACGGCATCATAAGTATTGGACTCATGATTTTCGTGATCGTCGATTGCGTTTGGGTGTAAAAATAATTTGTCCGCCATCTTGGGCCGGCAAAGATAAAGATGCAAAACTCTGGTGAACATTTACCCGTAGAACTGTACCAATCCTGCATACTCAATAGGTTGATTTTTTTGACGGGTTGAGCACGAACCTTGCTCTAACAGTTCGAGATAGGAATAGGTTATAATGAGCGATCGCATGTTTTTTTAATTATTGGAGTTTTACCAGATGCTTTTTGAATTTGAAGACTCGTCGTTGCAACCCATTTATGAAAAGGTAGTGGCAGGGACCCGTCTTTCCTATGGAGATGGGGTCATCCTTTGGAAAACCCGCGATCTGCTGGGTGTGGGATATATGGCCAACATAGTGCGGGAAAGGTTGAATGGCGACAAGACCTATTTCATTCACAACCGGCACATCAATCCGACCAATGTTTGTGTTCTGAGTTGCCAGTTTTGCGCCTTTGGGGTCAAGGCCGACCACCCTCATGCTTATGAGAAGTCGCTGGAAGAAATTTTTTCGGATGCTGAAAAATATAACGAGGGAGAGGTCAGCGAATTTCATATCGTTGGTGGTCTTCATCCTGATTATCCGTTTGAATATTATCTCGACCTGTTGAAGGGGTTGAAAGAACGCTTCCCGTTGGTTCATATCCAAGCCTATACAGCAGTGGAAGTCGAGTACCTTTCTCGCTTGGGGAATCTTCCTTTAAAAGAAACGCTGGAAGTTTTAAAGGAGGCTGGTTTAGGCTCCATTCCTGGCGGCGGCGCGGAAGTTTTCGCGAAACGGGTGCGTCGGAAAATTTGCGGGGACAAGATCACGGGTGAAGAGTGGTTGCAGGTCCATGGAATAGCCCACCTTGTTGGACTAAAAAGTAACGCCACCATGCTTTATGGACATTTGGAAACCGTGGAAGAAAGATCGGATCATCTGGTGCGTCTCAGGGAATTGCAGGATCGGACTCATGGCTTTGTCACGTTTATTCCGTTAGCGTTTCATCCGGAAAACACCGTGTTGGACTTTTTGAAAACTACGCCGGGGCAGTTGGACCTTAGGTCTCTGGCAGTTTCGAGATTGATGCTGGATAACTTCCCGCATGTGAAGGCGTTCTGGATAATGATCACGCCTAAAATTGCCCAGCTTGCCCAGTCTTTTGGAGCTGATGATATGGATGGAACGGTTGTTGAGGAGAAGATCATTCATGCTGCCGGAGCGGCAACGGATCAGATTTTTCACAAGGATCAGATCATTCACATGATCACAGAGTCCGGGAGAAAACCCGTTGAGCGCGATACTCTTTATGAAAAGGTCGAAGAATTGCCGGTGGGGGAGGTACATGCTAGAGTGTAATGTCCTGAAATGTGGAAAGATTTTTTCTTAATATGACGGATATAATCAATAAAGACGGCTTGTCCGTTTCCAACAATCCCAAAGCTATTCACGAAGAACTTTTCCGCGGCACGGGTTGTGTGATGGGAGCCGGTGCTTCGGTTTTTATGCAAAATCAAAGTGTCACCGAAAAGTGTATTGTGGTTTTAAAAGATAATGGCTTGGAACCCTCCGCCGACAAACGGTTTGTTGCAGGCCGTTATAAAGAAGCTTTGGCGCTGTTTCAACAGTGGCTCGATCAGAAAGCTTAACCAATAGGAGATAATGAGATGGAAAACTGGTTGATGCTGACATTGGTGGGTAAAGACCGACCCGGAATCGTTGCCGAAATCACCCATGCTTTGTTTGATCTTAAGGGAAACCTGGGGGAAGCATCGATGGCCCGCCTTGGTGGCAACTTCACCATCATGCTTATGGTTTGCATTCCAGAAAAGAAAACCACTGTACAGGCAAGGCTTCGACCGGTATGCGATAAGTTGGAATTGTTTTTTCATCTGGATGAGATAGAGGCGGGCCTGCACCAGCATATCGAACCGGATGCGCGAATCAGTATTCACGGTGCAGATCAGGCCGGTATCGTTGCCCGTGCCACTGATGCGTTGGGCAAAGCCGGGCTAAATATCCTTAACCTTGAGTCGGATGTAGGAGGTAATCCGGAAAGCCCTGTCTATGTCATGCATATCGAAGGGGTTGCTGGTAAAGGTTTGGAAGCTGTGGATAAGGCCCTGCAAAAACTGGCCCGCGAAAATGATGTGGTGGCCCGTATGACTCCCATCGATACCATGGTGGGGTAGTCCCATGGCCCTCCTGAATGTTCTGGTTTACCCGGATGAAAGGCTGAAGCAAGTCTCCCAGCCTGTTAAAGAATTTTCTGAAGACCTAAGGAAGTTTATCCGGGACCTTGAAGAAACCTTTCGTTCTTTTCCCGGATGCGTAGGGATTGCGGCTCCGCAGGTGGGCCGATTTGAAAGAATTGTTCTTGTGGATATTTCCCATAAGCCTCAGCACGAGAACCATGGTTTTTTGGTCTTGATAAACCCAAAAATCACGTTTAGTGAGGGAAACAGTTTAGGAAGGGAGGGTTGCCTCTCGGTGCCGGATTTTACTGGCAAAGTAGAGAGAGCAAAATCTATCGTCCTGGAAGCCTGGAATGAAAATGGTGAGAAGCGTCAGTTTCGCATGTTGGGTTATGAAGCTCGTGCGGTTCAGCACGAGGTTGACCATTTGGATGGAAAGCTGTTTCTGGACCGGTTGGTTGGCAGACGAAATGCTTTGAACAAAAGAGTCGAACTTTCCACCTGATTTAATAAAAAAATATCAGCAGAGCAAAAAGAGATTTAGTTTTATTGGCCTACGGGAAGTGTGAGGAGCGGGGCGTTATTTCTAATCTTGCCTGCTTGCAATGAAAAAATCTGAGCCAGAAGTGAGAATGTGGATTTGGAGGGTAAATCCGAATCGTCAATATAAAACCAGGTTCTGCGGTAGAAGATAGTCATGAGTCCGGCTTGAGGGTTTTCAGAACGAGAACGAATCCTCAACAGGTCGCCCGTCACTTCCTTCCAATCAAAAGCATTTCCATCAGGTGCTTTGGTCTGAGTGACCTTGCCTTTCAAAACATCTTCTCTTGGGACTTCTACCGCCTGGGAAATATAGAACATGATGCCCAGAAGCGAACGGGTGACGACCCCGATCTCGTCTCCCTTTCTATAGGAAGGAGTCAGTACATATTGGGTTCTCCCCGGTTGAATATTCATAGCAAGGGCAAACTGTTTTGCCTCCTCCCGCTTTCTATATTCTTCATTTATATGCAGAATCAATTGAGGCACTCCATTCACCTTACGATAAGAAAGGTTTATGGCATCTTGAATCTGCAACTCTCTTAAAAGTTTTACCGCAGAATTGAACTCCTTGAATTTTGGGGCAAGGTTCGGGGTGGGTCCCGATGCGCCTGGAGCATTTTTAAGATGGTTCATCCGTTGAAAACATAACCGGAAAATTCTCTCAATGCTCCAGCCGGAATGAAATAGAAGAACGATAGTCTGCAGGGGAAGGGGGGATAGCACGCGCTGGATAAATTGGTCTCCCTGTAAGGGAGAATAGGTCACGGTTGGCCTTTCAGTCAGTCCCACACTTCCCCCTAAACCAAACAGTCCTTTGACGCCTTCCTGTAAAGTGGCACTGGCGTTGGCACTGGTCGACAGGGTGAATTGGGATGCCACGCTACTCACTTCCATGAAAAAAGGTGTGTCCCGGTATTTGAGCCGGACCAGATTGAGCAAAAGTTGTTCGTCGTTGGTCCTTTGAACCGCGATGTTGTAGCTACTTCTTTCACTTTTTAAAGTTGTTGGACCCAGGTTTGCGCAACTTACAAGTAGCAACGGAAGTATTGCGGTTAAACAAGGAAGTAATGGGATTTTTGAGAGGAAATAGCGCGGGTTCATAATCAGTGTTGAGCTTCCGGGTTTTTCATTGCTTCCTGTTGAGCCAAGTGAATGGTTGAAGTGGGGAATGCCGCTTCCGCTCCATTGTCTTCAACAATTTTCAGGATATTTAAAAGAATATTCTGTTTGATGGTGTGATACTTTTCCCAATTAGTCGTTCTAGTGAAAGTGTAGATAAAAAAGTCAAGCGAGGAAGGGGCGAAACTATTGAAGTTGACCATCAAGGTTTTATTGGTGTCGATTTCATGATGATCTTGTAACATTTTCTTAACCTGGCTCGTGATCGTTTCCATTTTGTCCGCGTCGTCATAACGAATTCCGATGGTTTCATTGATTCTTCGGTTCTGCATGCGGGAAGGGTTTTCTACCGCGATTTGCGAAAAAATTCCATTAGGAACATACAACGGCCGCTTGTCAAAGGTTCGTATCAAAGTGACCCTCCAACCTATTTTCTCGACAACCCCCTCGATTTCCCGATCCGGAGAGCGGATCCAGTCTCCCGCTGCGAAAGGTCGGTCCAGATATATGAAGAGCCCCCCGAAGAAATTGGAAAGCAGGTCTTTGGCCGCAAAGCCCACAGCTATACCACCCACCCCTCCAAAAGCCAGAACACCGGAAATGCTGAACCCAAGCGTTTGCAACATCATCAAGATGGCTGTGATGGCGACAGATATGCGAGCCAGCTTTGATATGGCATCCAGGGTGGTTGGGTCGATATCTTTGTTGGAGGTCAGATAGCTTGCTTCAGCATTGCGGATAGAAAGAATTAAAAACCAAGCCAAGGCGGCAATAATGCTTGCATCGCGTAAGGGCGTGAAGACTTCCAGAATCACGGCTCCAGTGGTCTTTTGGATGATTTCGCCGGCGAAGGCGATGCCGGTTATCCAGATGATGAGACTTAGTGGACGGGGAAGGGATAGCAGGAAGGCGTCATCCCATTTGTTTTTGGTTCGTTGTGCTTTTTTTGCTAAGGACCCAAAAACTTTCTTTTGGACCAAATCCGTGATCAGGGCCGCAAATATGACCAGAAATGCCTGAATTACATATGTGTTTTCCTGGGCTAACAATTGTTTGAAATCCATCATTCGTTTATTTCCTTTGAAATCATCGCTGATGCTGAAAGTATCATATTTCAAAGGGTTAAGGAATATTAAATCTAAGGCTCGGCTGTTTTATTAAATTACGGGTTACTTTGGTTTTGAGCTCGGGGCAGGAGTGAATTCGGGGTGCCTAAAAAAACGCCCCGCTTTCAAAGCGGGGCGTTATAAAAGCACAGGAGCTTCCGTTAACTTGGGTTAATAAGTTACCCCGGAAACTCCCCAGGTACTCTCAGATAGCATGGGATCACCTCCTTCTCAGGGAATCGTCTATGGCACCATGGGCTTCCCCGTTAAGCCCGCCACGCAACCCGTATTCCAAAGCATGAGCGCATTTTGAACTTTTGAACTTTTGTCAAAAGGGAACTTAAAGTTGCCGATGTTGCACGGAGCTGAAAAGCAACAGGCTAATAAAAAATTAGCTATTCCCGCGATCCAGCTTGAGAAAAAACATGATTTACACCAAGCTTGAAATCCGTAGTTATCTTTTTGCAGGAATTTATTTTTCCCTGACAACGCATGTAACAGCCGCTCCAGTGATCGCATTGGGCATATAGCCAGTGCGTGGGCTCGGTTGTCATGTCCTGGCCTATGATTTCTACTGTTCCTGTACGACTATTGACTGTAAAGGTTTTTTCGGCCTCAGGAATCATTTTTGGTAAAACAAGACTACTAGAGGCACAAGAGGTTAAGAAAGAAACTGCGAAAACCATTAAAATTAACTTCATCCTATTTTTCATCCTCCTTCTTTTTCTTCAGTATCCAAGTCCCAAGCGGACCCTATATTTTTATTCCTGCCGATTATAGCACTCTCCGAACTTGTTTTCCAGATGCAAACCTTTTTAAGCCCGATTACCCCGCGGTGGAGTTGTTTCTATGCGGTATTTTCCGGTTAACACACTGTTTTGCGCTTCTTATGTGTTTTCTCAAGACCTCCCTATGTGAGCATGACGTCAGGGCCATGGAACAGGCAAGAGGATTTAATTTGTAATTATTTAATTTTATTTGATAAATTAAGTCTTGGTCTTGTTATATGGAGGCTGGGGGAAGTCCATAAAAAATAGGACATACGCAACTCATTTCAGGAAAAAAATATGGAACAACTCACCGACCTGAAAGCCATCCTGCATTCAAAACGCGCTAACATCTACTACCTGGAAAAATGCCGGGTGATGCAAAAGGATGGGCGTGTGCTGTATCTCACGGAAGCCAAAAATGAAAACCAATATTGGAATATTCCGATAGCCAATACGACCTGTTTGCTATTGGGAACCGGCACCTCCATCACCCAGGCCGCCATGCGTATGCTGGCTCAAGCCGGTGTACTGGTCGGCTTCTGCGGCGGTGGCGGTACGCCCCTGCTCATGGCCACCGAGATCGAATGGCTGTCACCGCAGAGCGAATATCGTCCCACCGAATATGTCCAGGGTTGGATGAACTTCTGGTTTGATGAACAAAAACGTCTGGCCGCGGCCAGGCAATTTCAAACGGCACGCATCCAGTTTATGCAAACGGTATGGGCAAAAGACAGGGATTTAATAACCGCGGGCTTTAACAGTCACGATGAAGATATAACGGCTTTGCTAAACAATACCTGCGCCAAAATCGAGCAAGCTCAAAAAGTCACCAAACTATTTCAAATAGAGGCCGATCTCACCAAACAGCTTTACAAAATAGCCGCCAGCAAAACCAAACATGGCGATTTTGTGCGTGAAAGAGAATCGGTCGATATTGCCAATGCCTTTTTGAACCACGGCAACTATCTGGCTTATGGGTTGGCCGCCACCACGCTATGGGTGCTGGGCATTCCCCACGGCTTTGCCGTCATGCACGGGAAAACCCGCCGCGGTGCATTGGTGTTCGATGTGGCGGATTTAATAAAAGATACGCTGGTACTCCCCTGGTCATTTATCTGCGCCAAAGAAGGCGCTACCGAGCAGGAGTTCCGCCAGCAATGCTTGCAAGCGTTTACCGACCACAAAGCACTGGACGTTATGTTTGACCAGGTAAAAACCATCGCCTTGCAACATCACGAAACCAGCGGTGAACCCAGATGATGGTCACCTTCGTGTCACAGTGCGAGAAAAAAGCCCTCAACCGAACCCGGCGGGTACTGGACAGCTTTGCCAACCGCATCGGCGATAACACCTGGCAAACCGTGATTACCAATGAAGGCTTGAACGCGGTAAAAAAACTGCTGAGAAAAACCGCCAGTAAAAATACCGCGATAGCATGTCACTGGATCAGCAGTCGCAGCCGCTCGCAGTTTCTTTGGGTGGTGGGGAATAGGAGTAAGTTTAATAGCGATGGTGTGGTGCCAGTGAATTATACTAGTAATCGAATAATGATTGGAGAGATAGAAATTATGACAGATCAATATCGTGCAAATACCCAGGATCAAAAACTGGACCAGCATTTGTTTGCGGTGGGGTATTTGGCTTATAGGATTACACGGAAATTCGTGCCTGATGATGACAATCTCGCCAAATCTGCTTTTATTGCGGGTTGCTGGCATGACATCGGAAAAATTGATCCCGGTTTTCAAGATTGGTTACTTAAAGCGTTGTCGAAGAAAAATTTTGAAGCTGTACCAGATGATGGTCAACACATAGACACAAAAACTGGCAAGTTTTCATGGCAAAACCATCCTCGGCATAATGAAATTTCATTGCTGTTGTTTCATTTGTTATTCGATGAAAAAGAACTGAATTCAGATTCATTGGCGAGAGCCAAACATGCCATCTATTGGCACCATGCCAAACCACTCAGGGATAAGAATAATGAAATTAAAAAAATGATAGGTATTTTCGACAAGCTGAAGCTTGAGAAGCAAGATTACTTAAAGCTGACCGCGCAAGTTAAAGCCATACTGGAATCTGTAAAGAGTGTTGCAAATGAGTACTTTCAAGAAGAAGTACCGGCAGATATTTGTAACCTGAATAGTCCAAATTTCGACAATATTGAAGATAATCTTGAACATGAGTTGCCCGTATATAAACGCTACTCACCTAAAGAATCCATAGATAAATATGAAAGAAGCATACAGTACAACGCAAAAAACAATCTGGCTAGATCAGCAGTAATTACCGCGGACCGGCTGGTTTCTCAACTCACTGTTGGCGAGCTTGAAGAGCACATCAATAGCCATTCTTTGGATGACGTTTTTGACAAGGCTTTCCATAAAGATCGAGGGTTAAAACAGCATGTGCTGCAATGTTTGGAGGGCTTTAAGAAAAATAACCCGGATGTTGCGAGAAACGAACGGCAATCCGAGGCTGCAAATAAGTTGGCAGATGAAGAAGTAATCATTGGTGTATTGCGAGGCCCGGCAGGATGCGGCAAAACCAAGATAGCCCTGGAATGGGCACTAAATACCGAGGTAAAAAGAATATTCTGGGTGTGTCCAAGGGTGCAAATATGTGAAGGCTTGTTCAAGGACTTGTCATCAAGCGAATACTTGCCTGATGCAAAAATTGAAATTTGTACTGGCGATATCAAGCGAACTTGGGAATCTGGGGATTCTGTTGATACACCAGGAGGGAAAGAATTTTCAGGGGATATTGTCATTACTACCATTGATCAAATCGTAAATGCAATTACTACTCACCGTAATGTCACCACGCTAATGGACTTTATGAATGTCCATGTGGTGTTTGATGAGTACCACGAGTATATCAACATGCCCGCACTCAACTTACTGTTTGCGGAATTGATAGAGTGCAAAAAGTATCAACGGGATAAAGGTAATACATTGCCGAATACGCTTTTAGTATCAGCGACACCCAATCCGCTGTTTGTAACCGGCTTCTTGCGACTTGAGGAAAAGGATATTGTTACTATTGAAAGCTTTAATCAAAGAAACTACCGCATAGAATTCGCTGACTACGATGAAAAACTGGAAGACGAGACCAATCCACTGTTTCAGGAACAACCTGTCAATACCTTTGTTATCAGCAATACTGTGATTACCGCTCAAAAAAGTTTTATTGATAATCAGGATAAAGAAAACAGTATTCTATTTCATGCAAAGTTTACAAAAGCAGACAGGGTAAAATGGTTCAACAAAGCATTTGATTCTTTTAAGGAAAAGGGCAGTAGAGACTATGATCTACTGCGAAGCAGCCCCGTGGTTCAGGCATCACTCAATATTACTTGCGATAAAATGGTCACCGAAATGACCCATGCGGAGAACTTCTTGCAACGGCTGGGCAGGCTGGACCGATTCGGTCAAAACGAGAAGACAAACGAGTACATCGTTGCAATAACGGAAGCGGTAAAAAATGGGAAGTCGAAAGATAGCAGTTCGAGTTTTTTGAATTCTCTAAAGATTTTGCAAAGCACAAAAGCCTGGTACGATTTTCTGCAAAACGAGCTACCTGGTAAAACAATCACGATTGAGCAGATATATGAATTGTATGACCGTTTTTATAAGGACGAAAATTGCCGTAAGCTAATTGAACAGGATTTGGTGAATGCGCTTAAAGAGAGCGTGCTAAGGATTGAGAAACTGCTTGCCCCTGTGACATATCCTCCTAAATCCAGAAAAGATGAAAATAAAATAAGAATCAAAAAATATTCATTGCGAGGTGATAATCGGTTTGTGCAGATGGCGATTGTAGAAATTACAGACCGCAAACACCCGCCAAAACATAAAAACGAATATATAGATGATGTGCTCACCTATGAAGTGAATAAAATTGAAGGTGTGTTTGGAGGTCAGAAGAAACCCGGCCAGGATTTGTTGACATTTATGTATGACAAAGATCATAAAATACAAACAATGAAAACCGGCCAAAAAGTGAAACAGGAGTATTCTTTAAATACTATTAAGAATAAAGCCAGATACCCGGATTCTCCGATTTACGTTAGCTACACAATTGATGATCTGAATCTATGTAACGACACACCTAATACATACGCAGTTTACTACGCAATAGGAAAACGACAGCCTATCGGGGCTATCCCCTTAAACAAACTAACCAATAAAGGTGAATGATATGCAAACCGAAAAAATAACAGGAATTAAAAGTGTCGATTTTGAGATAACTGCTCTAGGGCATGGGGTGGTCAACTGGAATGGGCCAACAAATCTCGCCCAGGAAAGTGGCGCAACAGTTGATAATCACACATTGCCAAAATTAAGAGGCTATACAAATTTATCAGGGAAAGTAAAAGATACGGGGTACAAATATCGAAAAGAGCCAACAGATATAGATTTTGAAAAGACTCCTCTGTATATCAGCCAAAACTGTATTCGTCATCATTTGTTCCGTGAACAAGTCTATGATCTCCACTACGCAAAAGACAGAAACCTCCAAAATGTCATTGCCTCAATAACTGGCTTAATTCGTGGTTATGTCGTGCCCTCCAGTCAATGCAAACGAACCAGTCCGTTATTGATAGAAGATTTTGTAGATCAACTCGGCAATGGAAATTTTGAGCAATTTGCACAAGCAGGAGAACGGGACAGTTCATCATTCTTCTCAAAAACTACTTTTGGTGACACCGAATACAAAAGCTACGGTTCAATTAGTATTGAGCAGCTTCAGTTTATATCTTTGGATAAAAAATTCGACCGGGCAGCTATGGTGATTAAGGAGGGGCAAGGTGAAGAAGTAGCGCAAGCCGTGCAGGACTTTATCAAATTACTCAACCCGCAACTATCGCCAGAAGCTACCTTTTACGAAAATTATGTTCGCAATGGGACTATATTTGAAGAGGGTGAAAATGGCATTCTTTTGAATAATGATGCCATACAAATTTTGGTGGAAACGACCATTCAAAAAATTAAGGACCTATCTATCCGGCAGGCAAAATCTTATATGTTTGTTGATGAGGTATCGGTTGATTATAACGACAGCTCAAAAATGATGCGTATTAAGCATTATCCTGACCAGGTAGTAGGACAGTCAAAATCAAAATATGCTATTTACTTTTATGCTAAACAGGGGGAGTCATGAGAATAGAAATTTCCTATGATTCTTGTTGGCGTAATTCTTTTTTAGCAGGAAATAATAATGAGCCACTACCTAAGAAAGGGCGTAAATTTATCGGTTCCATGATTGAATTAAAAAAAGAAGGAAATTTTAAAACCCAAGCGATAACTAATGATACGGTTATGGGTGTTTTAAATAGGCTGATTGGCGATCAACGAAAACTTTATCAGTCGAGGAAAGATGAAAATTATTTTTTTAAAGATATTGATACTGGTGTCGAGTTATTTACGGATTCGCCGCAAATTACCAACGAAATAACTTTTATTAGAAATATTACAGGCAGTGAAGATCAAAACTCTTTTACAGGCACAATCAAAACTAATGATGTAATTTTTCGATCTGATTATTCACAAGAATTATGGGGCGTGCTTGCATTAAGTACTGATGATCTTTACTCCTATATTGTCGATAATAACGAAGTGAAAGCATCGATTGACCTTGATCCAATTTCAATTTGTGACAAGTTTGAAGATTTAAACAAAATTAAACCAATTAAAGCACAAGGAATGGCTGAAAAAGCAACAAAATATTTGAACATGGAGTTTTCGGGAACTAATTACCTCAATAAGAAAGGAGAGATTGTTCCAAGAGCCGTTTATTGTTCTGCGCTTTATTTGCAATTAGATAGACTATCCAGTCGATTTGATGTGGATTCTGCAAAAACTGAGAGAGATTGTATTAGTGGTATTTCCAAAATAGGCTTTACCAAAAAAGATTTTATGAATCGTTTTACCACGGGTAGGAAAAAGAAAATATGGGGTAATCCGTATATTCTAAAAGATAGAATAAAGGGCGAAGGGGAAGTTGTCTATATGATGACCAAAGCCAGTGGCACGCTTGAAATCCATATAAAGGTTGACCGCGATAAGGCTAAAGAAATAAAAACTATGATTGAAAATGCTGGAGTTTCCAGTTTTTATCTGGGCAAGAAAGGCTTGGCCTATGTGACTGTTATTGACACGAGAGAGGCGTAAGCACCTATGAATCACTACATTGATATAAAAATTAATCCCGATGCTGAAATGCGTGAAAATGTGTTGCTTAATAAAGTCTATGCCAAACTCCATAAACGCCTGTATGATTTGAAATCACATGCTTTGGGTGTAAGTTTCCCAGAATACCAGATAAAACTGGGTAGAATTTTGCGTATTCATGGAACAAGTCAATGCTTGCAAGTACTGCAAAGTGAAAATTGGCTGGGCGGTCTCAAGGGGTATTGTGATATATCAGAAATACAGCAAATACCTAACCAGGTCAGCTACCGCACTATTTCCCGCAAACAAACCAACATGACAGCCGCAAAACTCAGGCGTTTAATTAAGCGTGGCTCCATAAAACCTGATGAGATTAAACGCTATAAAGCCAGAATGTTCCAGCAAGGAATCGATAATCCCTTTCTTGAACTGGATAGCACATCAAATGGCTACAAGCATCGCCGGTATCTGTCTTTTGGAGACTTACAAAAAGACGCAACCGCAGGTAACTTTGATCAATTTGGTTTGAGTAACCAAGCAACCGTTCCTTGGTTTTAATAGGGTAAATACGCAAAAATGAAACCGCCTTCAATTGCTATAAAATACCGGAATATCGCTTGTTTTCAAGGTACCGCGCCTAGATTTTGCCAGAGGTTACCCAAACTAGCCCGTGCAGGTTGCATAAATACGGCGTCAAATTACCGATAATCTTACCAAAAATACTTACCCTATAATAATTTGTTTGGAATCAATTAGTTACGGTATCGTTGTTTTTATTGATTTTCTAGTCAATTGGACCATAAATGTCTGTTGTACCTATCTTTTTACACTTTATATTAGTGTTCACTGCCGCACAGGCAGCTTAGAAAAAAATTTCGGCTGAAATTCTGGTGGTCTTAACGTTCACTGCCGCACAGGCAGCTTAGAAATATTATAAAAGATGGTACCACGATTTGAAGGAGTTCACTGCCGCACAGGCAGCTTAGAAACTTAACCACAAAGTCCAGTCCTACGACCCCTCGTTCACTGCCGCACAGGCAGCTTAGAAACACAACTCGATTCTCCACATATTTTACATTTTGTTCACTGCCGCACAGGCAGCTTAGAAAACCGGTCACCGGCCGCATCAGCGGCCAGGTCAGTTCACTGCCGCACAGGCAGCTTAGAAAATTTTTAAGTTGTCCCCCCGGCCCGGAGGCCAGTTCACTGCCGCACAGGCAGCTTAGAAATCAAATTAAACTGGCGCGGCGCATGCCCGATAGTTCACTGCCGCACAGGCAGCTTAGAAAGATATCGCCGGCGAAGGGATGGCAGGGCACCGGTTCACTGCCGCACAGGCAGCTTAGAAAATCAGCAGGTTTCTGTGTTTCACCGCGCTGTTGTTCACTGCCGCACAGGCAGCTTAGAAATAACCATGTATGATCTGATGCTTCTCGACCCGGTTCACTGCCGCACAGGCAGCTTAGAAATCACAATGTCTGGGTAGATCAGGGATTCATTCGTTCACTGCCGCACAGGCAGCTTAGAAAACTCGCAACACGTGGGAATTGATGCACGTTCAGTTCACTGCCGCACAGGCAGCTTAGAAAATTCTTTATGCAGAGCCATGTTGTTTCCCTCCGTTCACTGCCGCACAGGCAGCTTAGAAAAAAAATCAGTCTTCTCTTTTTCTGTCAGCAGAGTTCACTGCCGCACAGGCAGCTTAGAAAACATCACCAGCGGCCGGCGGCGACAGGAACCAGTTCACTGCCGCACCACAGGCAGCTTAGAAAAACAAAACGCAACAGAACGCAAATGAAAGGGAGTTCACTGCCGCACAGGCAGCTTAGAAAGTTTCTATTACTTTTTCGATAAGATGCCCCGGGTTCACTGCCGCACAGGCAGCTTAGAAATAAAGATTGGAGAAATGCTGTGCCGACTAAGCGTTCACTGCCGCACAGGCAGCTTAGAAAACTCGTTCACGCCATATTTTCCTTCAATTTCTGTTCACTGCCGCACAGGCAGCTTAGAAATTTAAAATCAATGACTTACAGAACCGGCCGTAGTTCACTGCCGCACAGGCAGCTTAGAAAAGAAGAGAGGAAGTCAGGGTCAACCTGCAATTGTTCACTGCCGCACAGGCAGCTTAGAAAGTCAACTGTACAAAACTCGAAGTACTGCAAAAGTTCACTGCCGCACAGGCAGCTTAGAAAGCCTGCGGGCTTACCTTGCAGATGCCTCACAAGTTCACTGCCGCACAGGCAGCTTAGAAATCTCCCTTCTTTTTCGGTTTTCCCCGTCCTACGTTCACTGCCGCACAGGCAGCTTAGAAATGGCTTATTAACAAAATTGTTAATGTTTAACTGTTCACTGCCGCACAGGCAGCTTAGAAATAATACTTTTTATTTGTGTTATCAATAATTTTGTTCACTGCCGCACAGGCAGCTTAGAAATTCCATAGATTCTAGAATCGGTGATGGGTCTTGTTCACTGCCGCACAGGCAGCTTAGAAATCGTGCTTTCGGCCATTTGGAATAGTCTGAGAGTTCACTGCCGCACAGGCAGCTTAGAAATGGGATTGTGCCGTAATGAATATTGACTTTCAGTTCACTGCCGCACAGGCAGCTTAGAAATCTTAGCAAGTATGCTAAGCTAGCAGCGGCGGGTTCACTGCCGCACAGGCAGCTTAGAAAAGCTATGCAATCGACATCACATCAGCCGCCGGGTTCACTGCCGCACAGGCAGCTTAGAAATCCTCTAATCAAATTTACGAGCAAAAGTCGGTGTTCACTGCCGCACAGGCAGCTTAGAAAAGAATTTCGAGTAGTCTTGACATTTCCTGCTGGTTCACTGCCGCACAGGCAGCTTAGAAATCGCCAGCCGCGGCGCAAAACTCGAAATACTGGTTCACTGCCGCACAGGCAGCTTAGAAAGTCGCCAACCCCTCAAGCGGCGCTTTACTTATGTTCACTGCCGCACAGGCAGCTTAGAAAATCCACTTCCTCTTTTCCTGCTTCTGAAAATGGTTCACTGCCGCACAGGCAGCTTAGAAAAATTCAACATGCTGACAAGAGCAGAAGTCAGGGTTCACTGCCGCACAGGCAGCTTAGAAAGAAATTCTGACGAAATTTTGGAGGGCACGAAAGTTCACTGCCGCACAGGCAGCTTAGAAAATGTGATTTTTGAAGATGAGAAGCGCGGACTCGTTCACTGCCGCACAGGCAGCTTAGAAAGAAATTCTGATGAAATTTTGGAGGGTACGAAAGTTCACTGCCGCACAGGCAGCTTAGAAATTATTTTATAAGTACTTACAGGCCAAAAAGAAGTTCACTGCCGCACAGGCAGCTTAGAAATGAATCGACACCGTAGCCGCATCCTCGACCCTGTTCACTGCCGCACAGGCAGCTTAGAAACTCAACAACGCAAAAATCAAAATACTGCAAGAGTTCACTGCCGCACAGGCAGCTTAGAAACTCAACAACGCAAAAATCAAAATACTGCAAGAGTTCACTGCCGCACAGGCAGCTTAGAAATTGTAGTCTTAACGTTGCCTGGAGCGTTATGCGTTCACTGCCGCACAGGCAGCTTAGAAATTGTAGTCTTAACGTTGCCAGCTGCGTTGTGCGTTCACTGCCGCACAGGCAGCTTAGAAAGCAGGTGCTACTGCTTTCTTTTGCTCGTTTTTGTTCACTGCCGCACAGGCAGCTTAGAAAAAAATTTCGCCCTTATTTCCCTCCAAAATTTCGTTCACTGCCGCACAGGCAGCTTAGAAATGGCTAAGGTCATTATGACTATCTAATGGGTTGTTCACTGCCGCACAGGTAGCTTAGAAAAAAATCCCGTCTTTCGTACCCTCCAAAATTTCGTTCACTGCCGCACAGGCAGCTTAGAAAACCTTAAAGCTCAAAAGAGCTACAGCAACTAAGTTCACTGCCGCACAGGCAGCTTAGAAATTCAGCGTCTCTGATGACGCGCCCGGTGGATTGTTCACTGCCGCACAGGCAGCTTAGAAATCTAACAGGAACACCAAAAACACTTTCAATCAGTTCACTGCCGCACAGGCAGCTTAGAAATCTGGGATTGGGAGAAGATTTACAAATTTGTCGTTCACTGCCGCACAGGCAGCTTAGAAATCACCGGCCGGCAGGAGCGGCGGGTTGCAGGTGTTCACTGCCGCACAGGCAGCTTAGAAAGCATGTGTTGCATTTTAGGTACTCTGTGCTATGCGTTCACTGCCGCACAGGCAGCTTAGAAAGCAGAGACAGTCCAAGCGTTCTTGAGAGGCTAGTTCACTGCCGCACAGGCAGCTTAGAAAACTCGTCATCATTTTCGATATCTTCTTGCTCGGTTCACTGCCGCACAGGCAGCTTAGAAATTTTCACTGTACTGATACAGCGAGTTGTAAGCGTTCACTGCCGCACAGGCAGCTTAGAAATTCTCACTGTACTGATACAGCGAGTTGTAAGCGTTCACTGCCGCACAGGCAGCTTAGAAAGTTGTCACAGACGCCGCACATTGCGGCGTTTCGTTCACTGCCGCACAGGCAGCTTAGAAATTAAGAAAATTCGAAATGGTAGTAGATGAGCTGTTCACTGCCGCACAGGCAGCTTAGAAATGGCTAAGGTCATTATGACTATCTAATGGGTTGTTCACTGCCGCACAGGCAACAAACCAAGGCCATAAACAAAGAAGCACCTGGCTCAACATGAGCCAAGTACCCCTTCCTAATGGTACGCCCGAGAGGATTCGAACCTCCGACCCTCGGTACCGGAAACCGATACTCTATCCAGCTGAGCTACGGGCGCGTATTTCTAAGGGATCAAAAACTGTTATCGAAGCCCGCTACGTTCCCCACCTGACGATCCAATTCCTGAGCGAACTCTTTAATCATTTTTAAACGCCAGGTCCACCACTGGGCTTCTGCTTGTATTTCTTCCGAGGCGTCTTTAGGAATGTTGAAGTTATACTCTTTGTTGGTTTCATCAAAATTGATTTTTATTCCTGCGGTCACTTTCAGCCCATGTTCTTCCAGAACTTTGATGGGGTCTGCGGCAAGGCTTTTTTTGAATGATTCATTGGTGACCGCTTTTGCCGCGACGGCCCGCCAATTATCATCCAATTCTTTTTTTCTGATGGGATTAATCGGGGAAGTGGTGCCTGCGGAACCTAGTATTTCGCTCATATATGATCCTTTCCGGGAAAATTTCAACCGGCTAAACCAATGGATGATAGGGGATAATACAGGATTCCCCGACCCATTTCTATAGAACTTTCAAATATAGGAGGCTATCAGGTAGCGCGGATCAACTCTTCAGCTTTTTTGAGGGCTTCATCAAGTTTTTCTATCTGGGAACCACCGGCCTGTGCCATGTCTGGTCGACCGCCGCCGTTTCCTCCCACGATCACCGCTATACTCTTGATGATATTTCCCGCATGGTATTTATCGGTCAGGTCTTTGGTGACACCTGCCGCCATGGAAACTTTTCCATCGGCAACGGAGCCCACGACCACGACCCCGGATTTTAACTGGTTCTTGGCATTGTCGATAAAGGCGCGCAGAGTTTTTGCATCCATGCCTTCCAGTTTTTTAATCAGCAGTGAAATCTCGCCGACTTTTTGCACCTCGTCGATGCCGGAAGACTCCTGACTGTTGACCATTTTTTCTTTGAGCAGGGTGGTCTCTTTTTCCAGTTGCCGGTTTTTCGCCAACAATTTTTTCAGCTTGGAAATTTCTTCGTTGGGCGGAGCTTTTAACAGTCCGCGTAGCGCAGATAAAGATTCCTGCTCGGCTCGGATAGTGCTGTAAGCCGTAGCACCGGTGACAGCCTCGATGCGCCGTACGCCAGACGCGATGCCTCCTTCAGATGTGATGCGGAACAAGCCGATATCGCCGGTTGCGGTAACATGAGTACCGCCGCATAATTCTTTGCTGAAACCGGGTATATTGACAACACGAACTGTGTCGCCATATTTTTCTCCGAACAGGGCCACCGCGCCTTCTTTGATAGCAGTGTCGATGTCCATTTCCTGTGTTGCGACTTGGATATTATCGCGGATTTTTTCATTCACGCGCGATTCGATTCGAACTCTTTCTTTGTCTGTAAGGGGCGAAAAATGTGTGTAATCAAAACGCAACCGGTCGGGTGCCACCAGCGAGCCCGCCTGTTTGATGTGTTCGCCCAGAACTTCCGTGAGTGCCGCATGCAAAAGGTGGGTGGCAGAATGATTGAGGGCGGTGTCACTCCGGATTTTTGCGCTCACTTCTAAAGTCAGGCCGTCCCCAGTTTGCAGGGTTCCCTGAATAATTTTTGCTTTATGAACGGTCAGACCGGGCAGGGGCATGGTCGTGTTACCAAGTTCGAGTTGAACATTTTTATTAAAAGCCCTGCCGGAGTCACCGATCTGCCCCCCGGACTCTCCATAAAAGGGAGTCTTGTCGGTTAAAAATTCTATTTCGTCTCCTGTCTTGGCGGAGCCTACAGGTGTCTGGTCCTTTAAAATCGCCAATACATGGCCCTCGCCCTGAGTGGTTCCATAACCCTCAAAGACAGTGGGGGACGAGGATCGCAAAAATTCTTTATAAAAGGGTGCAACTTCTTTTTCTCCCGATCCTTTCCAGGAGGCCATGGCTTTGGTTTTCTGCTCATCCATAGCGCGGGTGTAGCCTTCCATGTCGAGCGTCAGCCCGGCATCCTTGGCGGTTTCTTCCACCAGATCGGTGGGGAAACCGTAAGTGTCATAGAGTTTAAAAATTTCTTCTCCGGGTATGGTGGTGAGTCTTTCCTCGCGTACCTTTTCCAGAATTTCTTCCAGACGCTGAGTTCCATAATGCAGGGTGTTGCCGAAACTTTCTTCCTCATTAAGGACAACTTTTTGAATGAAGTCCTTGTTGATGAATAATTCAGGGTAGGTTTCTTTAAAATTATCGACCACCTTGCTGGTGATACGGTGAAAGAAAGGGCCTTTCTGTTCAAGAAGTTTTCCGTGGCGAAGAGCCCGCCGCATGATTTTACGCAAGACATAACCCCGGCCTTCGTTGGAGGGAATGATGCCATCGTTGATCAGAAATACCGAGGCACGAGCGTGGTCGGTCAGCACTCGAAGAGAGACATCCACCTCATCCCGCCTGCCGTATTTTTTGCCCATGATGAGGGCCGCCTCAGTGATGATGGACATCATGAGATCGGTGTCGTAATTGGTGGTGCGCCCTTGAACAACCGCAGCTAGCCTTTCCAGTCCCATGCCAGTATCAATGCAAGGGTTGGGAAGCGGAGTGAGTTCGCCCTTGGCATCGCGGTCATATTGCATGAAAACCAGATTCCATATCTCCAGGAACCGGTCGCAATCGCAACCGAGCTCGCAGGAAGGTTTCCCGCAACCGACTGCTTTACCTTGATCGATAAATATTTCCGAGCAGGGGCCGCAGGGGCCGGTGGGTCCCATGGCCCAGAAGTTATCCTTTTCTCCCATCTTGTATATCCGCTCGCGCGGCATTTTCACCTCATCGGCCCACAGGTTAAAAGTTTCGTCATCCTTCTCGTAGACAGAAATGTATAAACGGTCCCGGGGCATGCCAATCACATCTGTTAAGAATTCCCAGCCAAACTGAATAGCGTCCTTTTTAAAATAATCACCGAATGAAAAGTTGCCCAGCATCTCAAAAAAAGTGTGGTGCCGGGCCGTGCGCCCGACCATTTCCAGATCGTTGTGTTTTCCGCCGGCGCGAACGCATTTTTGCACCGATACGGCGCGGTTATAGCTTCTTTTCTCTTTCCCTAGGAAAACGTCTTTAAACTGCACCATTCCCGCGTTGGTGAACATAAGAGTTGGGTCATTTTTGGGAATCAGAGGATAACTGGACACGATCGTGTGTCCCCGGTCTTCAAAATATTGCAGGAATTTTTTTCTAAGTTCGTCGCCGGTCATAATTTCAATCGGGAGTAATCGAGGTTAAACGATCCCTGCCTTGAGAATATCGTGCAGATGAATGATACCTTCTATTTTCTGGTTATCGCTGAGCACTGCCAGGGAGGTGATGGAGTGGTCCTGCATGATTCTAACTGCTTTTGCCGCCAGAGCATCCCCTGTGATAGTTTTAGGATGGCTGCCCGCCATATCCTTGGCGCAAGTTTGAGAAATGTCTTTTTGCTTTTCAATCAGGCGTCTTAAATCTCCATCGGTGATGATGCCGAGAAGCTGATCCTGATCCCCGACCACCAGTGTCACTCCCAACCTTTTTTGTGATATCTCTTTGAGCACCTGGTAGATGTCGGCATTTTCTTTTATTCTGGGGATATCTTCTCCAGAATGCATCAGGTCACTAACCAAGGTGAGCAGTTTTCGACCGAGGCTACCTCCTGGGTGGTTGAACGCGAAATCTTCTTCCCGGACCCCGCGAAGCTCCATGAATGCCATGGCAAGCGCGTCACCCATCGCCAAGGTGGCCGTTGTGCTGGCTGTGGGAACAAGGTCTTTAGAGCAGGCCTCTTCTGCAACGCTGACGTCGAGAACATAATCGCTTCTTTTGGCCAGGCTGGATTGCTTATTGCCGGTCATCCCCACCAGTGTGCAATGGATTCGATTGAAAATCGGGAGCAGCTTAACGACCTCTTCGGTTTCCCCGCTGTTGGAGATGGCAATTACTGTATCCCCTTCAGAAATCATTCCCAAGTCTCCGTGGCTGGCTTCGGCTGCGTGCAGGAAAAGAGAGGGCAGTCCGATGCTTGAAAACGTGGATGCAATTTTTTTCCCGATCAGTCCGGATTTTCCAACCCCTGTAACAACAAGATGCTTGCATTTGTTCAAATGGCGCACGACATCGACGAATTGGGAGTCTATCCGGCTTTCCAGCCCCGCTACAGCTTGGCTTTCGATGCTCAGAACTTCGCGGGCGGTTTTAATGATCGATAGGGTTTGGGCATCCTGCTTTTCTGCAGTACCTTTGATGGCGCACATTTTTGTGAGAGACTCCAACTTAAGCCTTTTAATTCAACTATTTCATAATCAGAATGGAATCCCATGGTACCACAATTAATTAGACACGGTAAAGCCGCGACTTTATAATTGGTCAGCATTTTTACACCTAAGAGGTCGTTATGAGCAAAGCTAAATCCCTCTATCTGATAGACGGTTCTTCCTATATTTTCCGGGCTTATTTTGGTATCCGACAATTTTTGTCCACATCGAAAGGGTTTCCCACTAATGCCCTGTACGGGTTCATCAATATGTTGCAGAAAGTGGTGAAGGACGAGCAGCCGGACTATCTGGCGATCGCTTTCGACAGTAAGGAAAAGACGTTCCGTCATGAGGTGTATGCGGATTACAAGGTCAACCGGGAAGCACCTCCTGAAGACCTAGCGAAACAATTTCCTTATTTCGAACCTCTGGTACAAGCCTATAACATTCATGGCGTCCGGGTTCCCGGCTATGAGGCCGATGATATCATCGGAACCTTGGCAAAAAAGGCGGCGAAGGCGGGCTTTCGGGTGGTCATTGTCAGTGGAGATAAGGATATGATGCAGTTGATTGGCTCTGATATCCGAATGCTCGATACTATGAAAAATAAATGGTTTGGCGTGGAGGAAGTGAAGGAAAAATTTGGAGTGACTCCAGAGCGGGTGATCGATGTGATGGGATTGATGGGCGACTCCAGCGATCATATTCCAGGGGTTAAAGGGGTCGGACCGAAAACCGCCTCGGAACTCATCCGTAAATTCGGTTCGATCAAGGAGTTGTATGAGCGGATAGATGAGGTGGATAAGGTAAAACTCAAGGACAAACTGGTTCAGGACAAGGAGATGGCTTTGCTCAGCCGCCAACTGGTGACCATCGATACGTCGATGGAACTGGAAGGTGAATTTGAGGAGCTTAGAGTCAGGCCCTCCAATAACGCGGAACTGAAAAAACTATTTTCCGAATTTGAGTTTTCTTCCTTGCTCGGGGATTTGGAAGATAGCTCTGACCCTGGCGAGAGTTCACCAAAGATTGAGAGTCGTTATGAAACTATCCTCACTGAGGCTGATTTTAAGAGATGGATCAAACAACTAAAAGAATTAAAAATTTTTGCGCTTGACTTGGAAACCACCAGCCTGCATCCAGTACAGGCTCGGGTCGTGGGAATCTCGTTATCCTGTGAGGAAGGGGTAGCCTGCTACATTCCATTAGGGCATCACTATCTGGGTGTTCCTGATCAGTTGAACCGTGATTGGGTTTTCAAGAAACTCAAACCTTTACTCGAAGACCCGAAACTTAAAAAAGTGGGTCAGAATATCAAATACGATTTAATTGTGCTGAGGAATGAAGGGATCATTCTGCAAGGAGTTGCCTTCGACACCATGCTGGCCTCCTATACTTTGAATCCTTCTGGCAGGAGGCACAATATGGACGACTTGGCCCGGGATTATTTGGGCCGCACCACCATCAAATATAAAGAGGTGGTGGGTGCCGCATCCAAAGAAATCGGGTTTGATGAAGTGGATGTTGAGCGCGCCACCGAGTACGCAGCGGAGGACGCGGATGTCACTTGGCGTTTGTATGAAAAACTTTTACCCTTTTTAAAAGACGGCGACCTGAAGCTTTTTCTGGGGCTGGAGCTGCCTCTTGTAGAAGTTTTGGCAGAGATGGAAATACATGGGATGAAACTCGACCAAAAGCATCTGCAAAAGCTTTCCAAAACTATACAGAAAAAGATTGAGGAGCATAAAAAGAAAATCTATTCCCTGGCCGGGGAAGAATTTAATATTAACTCTCCTAAGCAGCTTTCGGTGATTCTGTTCGAAAAACTAGGGTTGCCGACTATCAAGAAAACCAAGAGCGGTTATTCCACCGATGTCTCGGTGTTGGAGCAATTGGCGGCCGAGCACGATCTTCCTGATGTGATACTGGCTTATCGGCAATTGGGCAAGCTCAAGTCCACTTATGTCGATGCTTTAGAGGGGGAGATATTTAGCAAAACAGGAAGGGTTCATACGTCATTTAACCAGACGGTAGCGGCGACCGGCAGGTTGAGCAGCAGTAACCCCAACCTGCAGAATATTCCGATTCGTACCGAAATGGGACGTGAAATAAGGAAGGCGTTCATTGCCCAAGGTAATAATCACCTGCTTTCGGCTGACTATTCGCAGGTGGAGTTGCGGGTTCTTGCGCACCTTTCCGAGGATGAGGCTTTGATGGACGCGTTTCAAATGGGTGAAGACATTCACACCCGTACAGCTTGCGAAATATTCGGGGCTTCCCCGGATCGTCTGGATGCGGAAGCCCGAAGAATGGCCAAAGCGGTGAACTTTGGTATCGTTTATGGCTTGAGTGCTTTTGGTTTGTCTCGGCAGTTGAAAATTTTTCCCAAGGACGCCAAGAAATTCATTGATCAATACTTTGCGCTTTATAAAAATGTTAAAGTTTATATGGAAGAGACCGTGGAGCAAGCTAGAGAAGTCGGTTATACCATGACCCTGATGAACCGGAAACGCTATCTGCCGGACCTCAAAAGCCAGAACAGACAGGTGCGTGAGTCGGCAGAGAGGGTTGCGATTAACTCGCCGGTACAGGGAAGCGCGGCAGACCTGATCAAGCTGGCGATGATTCAATTGGCAAAAAAAATCAGCAAGAAAAAATTAAAATCTCGCATGATCCTGCAAGTCCATGATGAGCTGGTATTTGAATGTCCGGAAGAAGAGGAGCGGGAAATGCGGAGCTTGGTTAAAAAAGAAATGGAAGAGGTGGTTCCCCTTAAAGTTCCTCTAGTTGTAGATATAGGATGGGGGGAAAACTGGAACACCGCCCACTAGCTACTAACCGCCGGAGGTTCTTTGCATTGACCCAGGAGAGATTACAGTTTGGCCATGAAGGCGAGTCTGCCGCAATAGCTTTTTTGAAGAAGAAGGGTTACCGGGTTCTTGAAAAAAACTTTCGCTCGAAAGTGGGAGAGATAGATATCATTGCCGAGCAGGCCGGGGTGGTTGTTTTTATTGAAGTCAAGGCGCGTTCGAACCACGAATTTGGTCATCCATTTGATGCTTTGACTCCCATTAAACAGAAAAAGATTATCCAGACCGCCCAAAGCTTCTTGGCTCGAAAGAGAATCGCGGAAAAACCTATGCGATTCGATGTGGTGGCCTTGACATCGGACCCGCACGGTTCATGGGAAGTTGAATTGCTCGAAAATGCTTTTCAGGTTTGAACACCCGCACCGGCATATCGGAAAAACTGCGGGAAAGAGATTTTTTTTTGAGGCCAAAGACTATAGAGAAGCAAGGTTAAAGGGTGGGCTAGCAAATTCGGAGGAAAATCCGCCGTAAAATTTGCGACTTTTTGGTAATTCTAGCATCTCAAGACGACGGAGCATTATTGTTGTGTCAGTGTGACAACCGATTTGGATAGGAGATAATCCAGTGAACTTTATAAAGCGTTTTTTTACGGGCATGAAACAGGAGAAGGGTTCACCAGCGACGATGGGTAGCTCAGTGGCTGAAGGGCATAGTCCAGTGACTGAAGAAGTTTCTCAGCCTCAGCCAGAGCCTGCGCCGAGTTTTCCTGATGTTCGCAGGGTTCTCCATATCCCCGCTATTTCAGAGAGTATTTTTCCTGAAAATTCCGATGCAGTTTTAATCAAGGCACAACCTTCGCCAACTGGAGATCAATGCCTTTTTACGGTTAACCGTCCCTTAATGGACGGGCATTCATGGTATTTCTCGGATTTTGAAAGTGCTGAAGGGTCGTCCCTTGCAGAAGGCCTTTTTTGCTTGGAAGATGTTGAAACCGTGCTGGTGTGTGAATACACCGTAACAGTCACCCGCAAAGATAAAACCCTGGTTGACTGGGTTCCTTTGGCTAGGGAAGTTGGTGTGGTGATCCGTGGGGCGTTAGACGCGGGTGAAGGTCTTATCGCTGAAAAAATTATTGCAGGCCTCCCATCAGAGGATGAAATTCGCAAAGGCATTCAAAAGGTGATTGATGTCGAAGTGAACCCAGGGGTAGCCGGACATGGTGGCAACATTACGCTGATGGCCGTTAGGGGGAATTCGGTCACTATACAAATGGGGGGCGGGTGCCAAGGGTGTAGTGCCGCCGATTTGACCCTCAAGCAGGGAATTCATACTTCGTTCAGAAAGGCCGTACCCAAAGTGGGCGCGATCTTTGATGAAACCGACCACACTGCGGGTTTAAATCCGTTTTTTTCCTGAGGTGAAGCATGCCGAAAGTCAACACGTTTCAAGTCAAAGTGCAAACCGGTCAGCAGGGGATATCTGAACCTATCCATTTCAATTTCAATAATCATAAGCTACCATTTGAAAATGTGGTGGGGTCGGCGGAGTCCGGAAAGACTTTTGAAGGGAGCTTCGAAGTGAATAGTTTTGCCCACAGTTTAACTCTGGTCGGGCCGGAGTCCGGAAAGTGGGAGATTGAAAAAATTACCGTCGAGTATGATTGTGAAAACGGAAAACCTTACACGGTCCATTTTGGCGCGGTCAATTTGGATGAGGCGACGGAAGTGAATATCTGGCAGGACCCGCCTGTTCTGGCTTTTGATGTTTAAAATCACCGGGCATGGGCTTGGTGGCCGTGATAATTTTTCGTAGCTGTGCCTCTTCAGTTCTCCATGGTTCTCCATGCCCGATACGGGTGTTTCGTACATGGTAGGGGTAAATGGTTTGCTTTACCCCTCTGAAGCTGGTTGACCCATTTCCCTGTGAGTGAAACGGGCGTGCAGATCGCCCAGTAAGATATAATCTTTGACGGTGGTTTCAACCGGAATATAGTGTTTGGAGGACCAGACCATCAGTTCCCCAGCTTCGGTTTCGAAAATTTCTTTTGGCACAATGATATTGAGCAATATCTCGTCTCTTTTTTCCCGTCCCTCTTCGGCTCTGAAACGTTCCTGATCCTTCTCCGACAAGATGTGAATGAAAATTTCGTCATGTCCCTTTTCCGGGATGGTTCGGATGATAAACTTCCTTCCCTTTTCTAGTTTTCCGTAAACTCTGTTTCGTATATTGTAGAAGGAGGTGAGAATGTCATTGAAAGCACCGTCAGCAGGAATTTCCCCTTGCCCGGTTTCGGCTATTTCCTCATTCACAAGTTTTTCCCAAGTATGCAATCGACGGGAGTAATCGAATTGGTGCCGTGTGATTTCCGCGTTGCTTGCGATCGTCACCTTCCGCAGGAAAGTTTTGGGCCGAAGTTTTTTGCCGTTATTAATGATTTCGAATTCTGTTTTATACAAGTGTTTGCGGTACGCCGTGAAAAAACCAACAAAGCCTTTGGTGCTGGCTTCCAGAACTGAAAAATACTTTCCATGTTTCTCAAAAAAACTCACTTTTGCAGAGGCGGCGTTTTCAAACCACAGGAAACTGATGTCGTAGTACAGGGTTTCTCCTGAAAACCGGGTTATTTCCCCAGTCGGGAGGAAGTTATTGTACTTGCCCAGTGCTATCGGTTTTGCAAACTTTGTTTCCAAGGCGTGGACGGTGAGGGAAAGGAATATCAGGCCGGCAATGAAAACCAGCAGAAGAGACTGAGACTGTAGACATCTGAGACTCAAGGGTTTCTGACAGAAAAATGAAAGAATTACTTTTTTTATATAATATTTAATATTGATATTGGATAGTATTTTGATACCATGGATGATCAGTTTTTCAAGCCACTAGCCCTTTTGGTGCAATTTAGCCGTTATGCCAGTAGAAACCTTACCTTTATCGCCGGGAGTTACCGAGGAGTCTGAGGGTGAAACCTGTCAGGCCTATCTCCCATTATATAAGATCATAATGTGGGACGATAATGTCACGACCATGGAATTCGTTATTCGGGTACTGGTCAAACTGTTCAGCAAAGATTATTCGACCGCAGAAAAATTGATGTATGAAATTCATCTTCAGGGCACTGGTCATGTTGCCACCTTGCCTCTGGAACAGGCTGAGTTTAAAGTGGAGCAAGTGCACACCGCAGCCGCGATGGAAGAATTTCCTTTCACCTGCACTATCGAACCTGCCTGATCAAGGCGTCTTTATTTCACCCGTTTCTTTTTTCCATGGGAACATAATCCCTTTCAGCGGAACCTGTATACACCTGTCGCGGACGACCAATTCTGAACTGTTTGTCTTCATGAAGCTCTTTCCATTGTGCAATCCAACCTGGTAAGCGTCCTATCGCGAACATCACCGGAAACATATTGAGGGGAATGTTTAGAGTTCTATAGATCAAGCCCGAATAAAAATCAACATTTGGGTATAGTTTTTTCTCGATAAAGTAATCGTCCTTGCTGGCGATCTTTTCCAGTTTTAGCGCAATTTCAAGAAGCGGCTCATTAGTTCCCTGTTTGCTGAAGATTTTATCGGCCAGTTTTTTGATTATTCGACTACGGGGGTCAAAGTTTTTATAAACCCGGTGCCCGAACCCCATTAGCCGAAAAGAGTCGTTAGGATCTTTGGCCTTTTGCACATACTTGTTAACATCTCCACCATCATTATGGATGTTTTGAAGCATTTCAATAACGGCTTGGTTAGCCCCACCGTGGAGAGGCCCCCACAAGGCATAAATAGCAGAAGATACCGACGCAAAAAGGTTGCACATCGAACTTCCGACCAGGCGGACGGTACTGGTGGAGCAATTTTGCTCATGGTCGGCGTGCAGAATCAACAAAACATCCAGAACTTTTGCGGCGTCTTCATCAATTTCATAGGGTTCGCAAGGAAGGGAAAACATCATTTTCAAAAAGTTTGCGGAATAACTCAGAGTATTATCAGGATATTGAAAGGGTTGGCCAATGGATTTTTTATAGCTGTATGCCGCAATGGTAGGAAGTTTTGCCATCAGTCTGTGTATGGCGATTTCCACCTCCCGCTCGTTTCTTACGTCCAATTCATTTTGGTAAAACGTTGCCAGGGAACCGACGACCGCACTGCACACTGCCATGGGATGTGGGTTATTAGGAAATCCATCGTATAGATTCTTGATAGATTCATGAACCATGGAATGGTGTACTAAGTGGTATTGGAAGTAGTCAAGTTGCTCGCGGGTTGGGAGATCACCATATATGAGAAGACAAGCGGTTTCGATGAAGGAACTTTTCTCAGCGATCTGTTCGATGGGATAGCCCCTGTATAGCAGAACCCCTTTCTCACCATCGAGATAGGTGATCTGGCTCTGGCAGGAGCCAGTACTCATAAATCCAGGATCAAAAGTGATCAGTCCTGTGGTATTCCTCAGAGTGGAAATGTCTATGGCTTTCTCTCCGCAGGTCCCTTCCAGAACCGGGAACTCATAAATTTTTCCCTCATAGGTGAGCTTGACAGTTTCCGCCATGGATATCCTCCACTTAGATCGGGTTTAGGGGGTCTATGAATTGCAAAAGTTGCTGTTACTCTGTATTATAAACCCCGTTTATCGGTTTGGCAGAATTTTATTTTTTTAGGTGATTCGAGATGAAACAAAACGGACTTTTATATCTGATGATTGCTGGTATCGTTCTGGGGATTTTTTCTGGATGGATGTACGGAACCACAATGCTGGCGGTGGAGTGGATTGGCGAGATGTTTCTGGATGCCCTAAAAATGTTAGTGGTGCCCTTGATCATTTCTTCGATGATCGTTGGTATTGCGGGTTTGGGGGATATCAGAAAAGTAGGAAAAACCGGCCTGATTGCACTCTCGTTTTTCATGCTTACCTCTTGCATTGCTGTTTGTATCGGATTAGTGATGGTCAACATCATCGAACCGGGGGTCGCGGTTAAGATGACTGTGGAAGGAGTCCCTGAGAAAGTTGTGGGCAAGGAATCTGTTGGTGTCACCGATATTTTTAAAAGTTTTGTTTCTCCCAACTTGGTGCAATCGATGGCGAATATGGAAATTCTTCCGCTTATCATATTCTCCTTGGTGTTTGGCGGGATTTTGACCACGCTGGGTGAACCGGGCAAACGGGTGATCGATTTTTTTGATACGGTCAACGCCTCGATTATGAAGATTGTTCACCTGCTGATGTATTTTGCCCCGCTCGGGGTTTTCGCATTGATTGCGTCCAAATTGGGCGCTGCTGGAGGTGGGGACCTGTTTTTCGCAGAGCTGGCAAAAATCGGGAAATATGTCATAACTGTCATCTCCGCGCTTTTGATTCACGGACTTATCGTTTTGCCGCTTGTTCTTTATATAGTAACCCGAAGGAATCCTGTCGCTTATTTTCAAAACATGATGGCAGCACTCACCACGGCTTTTTCAACAGCGAGCAGTTCCGCCACCTTGCCGGTCACTATCGAGTGCGTCGAGGAAAACAACCGGGTTTCCCGGAAGTCCTGCCTTTTTGTCCTGCCGTTGGGTGCTACGGTAAATATGGATGGCACGGCTCTTTATGAGTCGGTTGCTGCCTTGTTCATAGCGCAAATGTTAGGGATTGAGCTTGGACTGGGAGACCAGATGATTGTATTTCTTACGGCAACACTGGCCGCTATCGGAGCGGCAGGAATTCCGGAAGCTGGACTGGTCACCATGGTGATGGTACTTCAGTCTGTCGGGCTTCCTCTTGAGGGGATCGGCATGCTTCTTTCGGTGGATTGGTTTCTGGACCGTTGCCGGACCACCATTAATGTTTGGGGCGACTCTATTGGTGCCGGCGTGGTAGACACTTTGGAAGAAAAGTGGGTAGAGATAGGGGGAAAGACTTGATCCCATTGGCGTTGGCGGGAATCATCGTAGGTATTCTTTCTTCGGGGTCCGGATTGGGTGGAGGGTTTCTGGTGGTTCCTTTGCTGATTTTTCTGGGTCGGGAGGCTAAACTAGCGGTAGGTACATCCTTTATTTTTATTTTAATGGTGGCGATATCTTCTGTTCTAGCGCATTACAGGTTAGGAAATATCGATATTAAAACAGGACTGGTTATGGCTTTGGGTGGTGTTATCGGCGCACAAATCGGACCGCACTTGCTACAACACTTGTCCGATCAGAATTACAAGCGTATATTTTCCGTGCTTTTGGTGCTCACGGCGGCTTGGCTTTTCGCCAGCACCTTCACGAGCTCTAAAGGATAGATCAGGAACCGCGTACCAGCCGGACGGCAAAGGGGCCTTCCCCAAATTTATTGATCCAACTGGAACGGCCTTTAACCAGGCTGAACATCATGGCGCGATCGCCATTAATGGTGTCAGTCCAGGTGCAATCGGCACCTTTGGACTCGAACTCGGCGGGGATATGAATTTCATTATTTCCAAAGTCCCGCTGGCTGAAACTTTTGTCGAAAATAGTTTTAACATCTTCCAGTTTCGGAACCCTCCAGTCGTTAAAACCACCGAAGTTTTCCGTGTTTTTTTCTTCGGCAAATTTCATGGCTTTTTCCAGGTTAATCCATTTTTCCATCATTTGCCGCGAATCCTTCTTGAACCAAGTGAGGCCAGTTTGACTATCCGTGATGGTATCGTTTCCATTGTCTATGAATCTGGACATGGTGAACCTCGTGAAAGTTTACGATTGTTGTAGAATAATTATAACAGAATTCTGTTGGACAGAGAGGAGGCTTCTTCTGAGGATGCCTTCGCGTAAGTCGAAAAAAAATAGAAAAGCGAGATTCTTCACTACTCTCAGAATAACAACGCAATCGTTCGGAATGGCAGTGCAAGACTATTTTTTCATTCTCAGGAACAAGTGACGAAAGCGTGATATTTTTTTCTTAAACTTCATGCCTCGAAAGGGTAATCTGGAGTTATGCAAAGGTCTCTCTTTTGAGTGGCGGGCGCAATCGTAAAAAAAAGCCGATAGAACTTTGTCCTATCGGCTTTTTACCTCTGGAGCTATAGTCAAAAGCCTGAATATTTTGTTTTGCCGTTAGTTTGGGGAGGAGAATTCTATTCCCTGAAAGCCATAAGGCAAGTAAAAGGGGTATGGTATGGAGAAGAAGTCCTGCTCGAAAGGAGGGTCGAAAGCCTCAGCGATTACTTTTTTATAATCATGCTGGCTTTCCTCGCAGGCTCTGAACAAGCACCAGCGGAAATGGATGGGGAGCCTCTTATCTCGTTTAAGAATAATGCCGAATATGTCCTTTTCGTTGAAAAAAAACTGCAGGATGAATGCCTCGTGGTTGACCTGATAGGTTTTCCTGTCGGGGAGTTTTGCGATTTCCATGGGATTAGAAACGACGACCCCGATATCGGGGTGGGTTTTAAGGGAAATCCTTTCAAAGGCTGATAAGCCGAATGGAAATATGTTGAGTAAAGTGGGTAACAAAAAAATGATGATGAGGGATTGTTTTAGCGGGAGGGAGCTACTTTCATTGGGCATAGGAGAGGCCGGAACGGTAGTGACCCCGGATTTTAACCGAACCAGCAGTTGAAATGCAAAAAAAGCCGGCAAGGCACCTGCCCGACCGGCTTTTTACTTCAAAGGGAGTTTAGCTTAACCCTATAGACTTGGCGCGATTATCGCAAAGTAGGGTGATACTCACCACATTGAGCGTTAGAAACCAACATCTCTTTCATGAAACCATCGCGGCTCTGGTTCATTTGCCTGCGATACATATCATCGGAATTTTCACCCTGACAGTCGCCTGCAACCAATCCGTGAACCTCAGCTTCTTCAACTGTTTTAGCGGCCTTCCAGCTTTGCTCGGTCTGTGAAGAGCCGAACTGAAAGTCACCACCGGAAGCTCCCGTGTTTGAATTAGCTCTTGACCTACCGGCTCCAGAAGCCAAGTTGACCGCGTTGGTCAGAGTTCTGGCTTTGGCTCCCATTTGCATTATGGTTTGTCCAACACCCATAACACTCTGGTCAGCCTGCCCATAAGATCCAGGGACTACGTCGTCGGCCACAGCAATGGAACCCATTGCCATAAACCCCACAAATGCGCTTACCGCTACGAAAAAAATTGCCTTTTTCATTACTTGCCTCCCAACTGATGATTGGAAATAAAACCTTTAAACTAAACAACACCGTCTGACAAAACGAACCGGTCTCTTACTTCAAGAAACCAATGGGTAAACAAACTCAGAAAATCCAACAATCACGGGCTCTACCCCGCTGTTAAAGTAGGACAAAGCTTCAGTGGTTCCCAGAATCTATAACCTTGTGGCCCGTTTGTCAATAAAAAATCGACCCTCCTCGCAAACTGGATCAAGCAACGCTTGAGGCAGTTTTAAAATGAGGATTTTATTGCTGATAATATATTGAATTTAAAGGTTTTTAAAGGTTTCTGCCTTTTGGTTTTTTGTTCTTTGATTTGTTCTTTGAAATTATCGCATTTTAGTTTTGCTTTGTTGGGGTACAGGGTTTGCGGTAGATTTTCTTTATTGTAATGGAAAGCTGGATTAATGGTTTCAAGTTCGTATAATGAAAAAAGTGACGCAACGACCGACTAACCAATCAAATCAAAAACTTTTTCATGACTTCAAAAAAACTTTTTACGTTGGAAGAAGCCAATGCCCTTGTTCCGAAATTGCTGGACTGGGTTCCTGAAATTCAAAAATTATCTGGTTCCATGAGTCGAGACTTCCCCGATATCCGCAACGCACGGGAAAAGGCCAAATGGAATGGTGGAAGTGCGCAAGGGACAGGTTATCTGAATGTGGTTTTGAAATATAACCATTTGATCCGGGAAATCGAACTGGTTGGCTGCGAGATCAAGGGGGTTCGCGAAGGCCTGGTGGATTTCCCATCTATCAGGGAAGGCCGTGAAGTTTATCTTTGCTGGAGAATGCCCGAAAAAGAGATCCGCTTCTGGCACGGCTTGGATGCCGGGTTTGCTGGACGCCAGCCTATTTAGCAACTCGGCGTGGACCCGATGGGCAATAGTTTGTTGAGCCGAGATGAAATCGTTGTCTGCAAAGTAAAGGTATTGTAAATTATTCGTGGAGGTGCTCCGTGACTATTTTTCTGACCTGCTGAACAATTTTAGAGTTTCCCACCACGGCGGTTCCTTCTTCAATACTGGCTCTGTTACCAGAAAAATTTGCGAACTGACCGTTAGCTTCCTGAACCAGTATTTTACAGGGGGCGTAGTCCCATATTTTGGCGAGAGGGTCGACCATCACATCCACGACACCGCGTATTGCCATTAGGTGGCCAAAGGCATCCGGGTAGGTCCTCATGATTCCGGCTTCCTGGTTCAGCCGGTCATAGAGGAAGGCACATTTTTCATTGCGAAAGCAATAATGGTCGGCGACCGCGACAAAAGCTCCTTTCAGACAAGGTTGCGAAGAAACCTTGAGAGGTTTTCCATTTGCGAAGGCGCCTTTTCCTTTTACGGCCCAAGCGGTTTCACCCAGGGCTGGTAGTTCGATGACACCGAGCACTGGCTCCCCCTTGTGCAGGAGTGCGACCATTGAGGCGAAGAGAGGTAGTCCTCTCACGAATGATCGGGTCCCGTCTACAGGGTCAATGGTCCAGACCCATTCGGCGTCCGGGTTGCTGCTACCGAGCTCCTCGCCAATGATCCCGTGCTCGGGAAAGTGTTGGGAAATTTTTTTGCGCAGAATCTCTTCGGCCTTGCGGTCCGCGATGGTAACAGGACTCTGATCCTCCTTCAGACCGACGGAAAATTGCCCACGATACCACTTTAAAACTTCTGCCTTTGCGGGCTTCATGAAGGACAATGCCGCATCTTTAACTTCCAGTAAATTCATGGTTGTAATGACCTTATGGCTAAAAAAACTTTCGGGTAGGGGGTGGAGTACCTCCATAGGTAACTTGCAATAGCTTTATCATGCGGGCAAACATTTTTCTCGGCTTTCGGCTCCTTTCGGCTTAATGAGCCATCGCTATTTGCTTTCCTCGCTAGAGGGCAGAGAAAATAACGTTGCTTTAGTCACTGTTTAAATTATAATTATCTCTTTGAAAAATTTATTGCTTTATATTACCGGGACCAAAAAAACATGCGTGAAAAGAATCTAATGATCGCGATTATAGGTTGTTTTGCGATCACCGTTATATTTTTGGGGGTCATCGTTTGGGAAATAAAAAAATCTATTGACCACGATGAAAGAGTACAGCAAAAATCCAAAAAAGCCAACGATGTGGAAGTGGCTGACAACCGGGATTTTAGTATCTATGAAACCCTTGTTGGGGAGGATGGACGAGAAATGGTTTTAGTGCCGGAAGGTATTTTCTCTCGCGGGTCCGATTCCGGAGGCTTTGACGAAAAACCTATGCAGGAAATTTATCTCGATGCATTTTATGTGGATAAGTTTGAGGTGAGCGTGGAGGCGTACAACAAGTACCGCAAGTTGGCTAAATACGCGGAGCCTTCGGTTCCGTTTTTTCAAGGGGACAGCGAGGTGATGAAGGTTCCCAGCCATGCGGTCGTCGGGGTTTCCTGGCATGACGCGGTTAATTACTGCACCTGGGCCAATAAGCGACTTTTGACGGAAGCGGAGTGGGAAAAGGCGGCGCGAGGCACTCACGGACTGAAATACCCATGGGGCAACAAAGTCCTGCCCAAGCGTGCTAACTTTGCTGGCACTGGTGATGGCTACCCCTATATGGCTCCGGTGGGAAAATATCCTATGGGACGTAGCGTTTATGGAATTTACGATATGGCGGGCAACGTTTCGGAGTGGGTCGATGATTTCTATGACCAGTTCTATTATAAAACTGCACCAATGATGAATCCCACTGGCCCTGAAAACAAAAAAAACCGCGTATTCCGTGGTGGCTCGTGGGATGCCCGAAGTGTGGATATCCGTACCTCCAAACGTTTTGCCGCATCACCCGGAAGAAAGGATGGTATTCTGGGTTTTCGCTGTGGCCGCTCAAAAGACCACTAGCTTAGGAGGCCGGTAGCAATGGCCTACTTAGTTAGCTGAGAGCATCGTTGCCAGCGATAAGAATATACTGCATGAGTGTTCCTGTGCATTTATAAGGCACTCTTAAACCACCCTTGCCTCAACTCTTGTCCCTCAAGCTTCATGCAAAATGTGGGCTAGCGGTAAAAAGATATTGAATTTTGGGTCCAACGTCACGCTGGCTAGCGGAGGTTCTCCGCCCCGTATCTGGATTTTCCTGTTTTTCTTCGTTTCCGGTGCCACCGGTCTGATCTATGAAGTAGTGTGGACGCGCTTGCTCACCCTGGTGATGGGCAACACTCACTATTCTATTTCCACTGTCCTGGCTGCGTTCATGGGGGGGCTGGCTCTAGGTAGCTATTCCGGAGGCAAAATGATTGACAGGAGGTTCAATCCCTTAACCGCTTATGCCTTTCTGGAAGCGGGGATCGGCTTGTATTGTCTGCTCATTCCCAACCTGATTGATGTGGCTTTTCCGGTCTTCAAATGGATATACCTCAATCTGGGAGATTCTTATACCCAGGCTAGTCTGGCCCGATTTCTGGTTTGTGTCGCCATTTTAATCATTCCCGCCACGTTCATGGGCGCGACCCTCCCGGTGCTCAGCAAATTCGTTTCAAAGGATGAAGCTCTTATCGGAAAAGATGTGGGCACTTTGTACTCCATAAATACCTTTGGTGCGGTTTTTGGAGCCTGGGCCTCGGCGTTTATTTTCATGCGGTTTTGGGGGGTCCAGTCTACCATTTGGATGGCGGCCCTGTTGAACCTCGCCATAGCTACTGTTATTTTTCTGGTCTTTCGACCTCCGTTAAAAGAAAAATACCACAATGAACCGCAACACTCTCTCCCGCCTTTAGATAAAAGGGAAAAATTAATTCTCTTGAGTTTCGGGTTTTCGGGGATGGTGGCTCTGGTTTATCAGGTCGCATGGAACCGTATTTTATCACTTTTGCTGGGTTCCTCCGTTTACGCCTTTAGCCTGATCCTGACCGTCTTCATATTGGGGCTGGCTTTGGGAACGGCGAGCTTTTCCCGACTCCTTTCAAGATTTAGTGAATGCATGAGGATATATGGAATAACTCAAATAATAATAGGTCTGTTTTCACTTTTAATTATCCCGTTATTTGGTCATATCCCTTTTGCCAATCGTTGGATTTATGAAAATTGGGGATTGCGGTTTGAGTTCGTTCAACTGGCAAATTTCGGGATCATTTTTGCCTTGATTTTTGTGCCCACCTTTTTTATGGGAGCCCAGTTTCCTCTGGTCATCAAACTGATGGCGCGAAAGCTGGAGAACCTGGGCCGCCACGTGGGTCGAGCCTATGCCTGCAACACGATCGGTGCGATTGTCGGGTCCTTCTTGGCGGGGTTCATTTTGATACCGGGGTTGGGGCTACAGACCACACTCCTAAGCGCGGTGTTTCTGAATGTTCTGCTGGGAATAGCGATACTTGTATTTGGGGTCCGATTCAGCTTTAGCATGAAGATATACGCTCTGCCTGCGGTTTTGATGTTTTCCATACTGGCGGCACAATCGATCGGCCCCTGGGACAAATCTATCATCTCCAGTGGCTCCTTCATGCCTTATCGCATTACGGACCTTAAAGAAGCGGAGTTGAAGAAAAATAAAATCCTCTTCTTTAAAGAGGGGATGCATACCACGGTGACTACCGAGCTCTCCGTATCTGGAAATATTTTTCTGCGTGTGAATGGAAAGACCGATGCCTCTCTGGCTCTTGATATGAGGACGCAATTGCTTTCGGGCTATCTTCCCATGTTGTTTCATCCTGATCCCCAATCGGCTCTGGTGATTGGGCAGGGTAGCGGAATTACCTTGGGGGCTGTGGAGCAGTTTCCCGTTAAAGAGATCAAGCTTGTCGAGATTTCCCCTTCGGTCATTGAGGGTTCGCGCTTTTTTGATCCCTTCAATCATCACGCTCTGGATGACAAGAGAGTGGCTCTCAAGCTCGAGGATGGCCGCAATCATGTAGCCCTGTCTGGTGATACTTATGACGTGATTATCTCTGAGCCTTCCAATCCCTGGATTTCGGGAGTGGGAGCTTTATTCACCGTGAACTTTTTCGAATTGCTGAAGAAGCGGTTGAATCCGGGCGGGGTGGCCTGCATCTGGGTTCATACCAATATGTCACCAGATAGTTTTAAATCCATTATCCGGTCCTTCAGCGAAGAATTTCATTTTGTGAGTATGTGGGAGTCCATAGCCGGGGACGATTACCTGCTGATTGGGTCTGAAAATGAATATGGCTTGTCTTATGAGAAGGCCCGTCAATATTTGTCGAACGAAGTTGTGGGACGCGATTTGCGCCGGATCGGCATCAATAATGTCCCGGACCTTTTGAGCTTGATGATTATGTCGCGGGAAAAATTGCTGAAGTTCAGCGCTTCGGCCCCCTTGCATACCGACGATAACTCCCTACTCGAGTTCAACGCCCCAAAATATGTTTATAAAGATGAGCGGGCATTTTTAGTCAGGCAATTGACACCCTTTATCAAACTGCTTCCTGAGTTTGTGACCTTTTCAGAAACCGATGCCAGTGTCCGTGACAAGGTGGTGGAAAAGCTTGAAAAACTGCAAAGGTCTGAGAGCCAGATTGAAGATATCAAGAAGAAGGCCGGGCTGGAGAGGCTTTTGGACCAAGCCATGGAGGCGTTCAATGTTGGCGACATCAGTGGTGCTCTTAAAAGCTACCAGGAGATTCTGGAATTGGACCCCGAACATGTGATGACCCATTACAATATGGCGAATATTTTTCTTGAACTCAAGTTGATGGATCAGGCCGAGTCTGCCTACCGGAGAACACTTGAGATCAATCCGTTTTATGTGTTTGGCTCGACTGGTCTGGCTCGACTCCATATACTTTCCGGACAACCTGAAAAAGCTGTCGAGGTTTTACGTGATACGTTAACCTGGTATAGGGGAGATCAGGAAGTCAGCCTATATCTTGGATTGGCGTATGCTTTCAAAAAGGAACCTGAAAGGGCCATTCAAGAGTTTAAAAAATCATTAGAATGGGATCCAACTTTTCCGCCGGCTCATTATTATCTGGGAGTCCAGTATCAAGGTTGGAACCCAGGATTGGCCAAACAGCATTTACAGACATTTTTGAGGCTGGCTCCATTGCGGTCAGGTTATGAGAAACTTCAGTCTGGTGCGGAAAAAATATTAAACAAACTTTAAATGGAAAACTGGTATAATCAACGGCGAATTATCCTCTTGGTCCATGACCCTGCCGGAAAAATTTCCCAGTAACTAGAATTGAAGGCCTAATGCCCGGAAAAATTAAAGCTCTGTGGTACTTTTGTATTGTCACCATTGTTGCTGGCTTTTTGGTACTTGCCGCCAAAGGCAAGATGGATGAAGTGCGCGACCAGGCAGAATCAGCATCTGAGATAGCGGTTGAACAACAAAAGGAAATAGACAAGAAAACGATTCAAATAGATCCGATTAAGTTAGTTCGTGAACTGAACGCGCTGGGTAAATACCGGGAAGCTGTGGATATAGCTCGAAAAGCTGCCGAAAGAAACCCAGATCAGGCCAAAATCCAGACCTGGTGGGGGATTTCCCTGGTTAAGCTGGACAAGAGGGCAGAGGCCATCGACCATTTTATCCTTGCTGCAAAAAAGGATCCCACCGATGAGAAGGCCCATCTGTATTGGGGACTGACATTGGCAATGGATAAAAAATTCAATGATGCCATAGGTCATTACCGGATAGTGCTGGAGATCAACCCTGAGCACAGTAACGCTTATGCCTACTGGGGGGCTTCCCTGAGCGCCTTGGGAAAGTTGGAAGAAGCTGTTGCCAAACTGGAAGAGAGCCTGGTGTTGAACCGGTTTAACAGTCAGGCCTATGGAATCATAATTGACGTTTTATATAAACAACGGAACTATGAGCGTGCCTGGCAAATGATTCATAAAGCTCGTGCCGATAATGTTTCCCTGCAACAGAGTTTTGTAGACCGATTATCCAAGGTTTTTCCAGAACCTACTCAAAAACCTTGAAATATTTCGAGTTTTAAAGCGACTGACCAATAATTAAGTGTGGAAAATGTAAACCTGCGAATAATGGGATTTGCGTTAGATATGTAAACTCTCAAGATACAGGTTGAGTTTTAGTGAGTTAGCGTTTAATGTATGGGTTGCTGGTGGTAGTAGCTTCCCATTTTTGTTGACGGAGAAGTCTCTAAAATTTCAGGTTTCACACGATATGCGGATTATGGAATTTATAAAATCAGGAAGGAGTTTTTTGGTCACTGGCTTATTCTTGTTTTCTCTGTTTTCCTCTTTTTCATGGGCCGGGGTCACGGCTAGTGAGCCTCGAATGCCGGATTTTGTTGCCGATGTGGGCGACGATATTTTTGTGCAAACCTCAGAGGTAACCATAAAACTTGAAAAGAGCATTCCCCGGAGCACTAGCTCATCATCTGTCGAAACGGCACAGGGAACCGCAATATCTTCTCAGGACCCGGATGCTTACGAGGACCTGGAAGACCCTTTTGCCGTGAACGAAGAAGATATCCCCATTTTGACAGACCCTCTTGAAGGCTATAATCGCTGGATGTTTGACGTTAATGAAACCATTTACGACAACGTGTTGGAGCCGGTGGTCAGGGGTTACCGGGACACGGTGCATGAGAACCTTCGCATTGGTCTTAAAAATCTTTCTTCCAATGCCATGGCTCCCATCAAGCTTGTCAGCAGTTTGATTCAGTTGGATTTTGAGAAGTTTGGTCGGATTATTATGCGAACCCTGATCAACACGACATTCGGGATTGGCGGAATAGCCGATGTAGCGGGCGAAGAATATCAAATTGAAGATGTTAATGAGGATTTTGACCAAGCCATGGGCTATCATGGTATTCCCACAGGCCCCTATATCGTCCTGCCAATTTTCGGATCTTCTACGGTTCGAAACATTGTTGGAAGAACGGCGGATTCCTTTATGAACCCCACCTTTTTCTTCGCTCCCAGTACCGCTGTCAGCGTCGGTGTTTCTACTGAGAAAAACATTAATGACGCTTCATTCATCGTCGATGACAAAAAGCAGTTAGAAGACAGTGCTCTCGACGAATATGAAAGTGTTCGGGATTTCTATCACCAGTACCGGCACGGGCTGGTAAAAAAATAGACGGCGTTTTCTCCTTCCATTAGTTTTCTGGTTTTCTCGTTTGTTCCTGCCTGTTTTTCTTGTATCCTTAAAGCCACTCCCCTTCTAACAGAAAGGTGTTTTTGCTGTGGCCGATTCAAGAATTTTCAACAGTTTAAAAAAAGAAACCAGTCCCTATTTACTTCAGCACGCCAGCAATCCAGTTGAATGGTACCCTTGGGGGCCGGAAGCTCTGAACAAAGCCAAGGCGGAAAATAAGCCCATCTTCCTCAGTATTGGTTACTCCGCCTGCCACTGGTGCCATGTCATGGCCCATGAGTCTTTTGAGAATGAAGATATTGCGAAAATTATGAATGAAAAGTTTGTCAACATCAAGGTGGATCGGGAAGAGCGACCGGATGTGGATGCTTTATACATGAAAGCTCTAGTTGAAATGACCGGTCACGGTGGATGGCCGCTCAGCATGTTTCTCACTGCCGACCAGAAACCTTATTTAGGCGGAACCTATTACCCTCCTTTCCCTAAATATAACCGTCCCGGGTTTGCCGAAGTCCTGCAACAAGCGCACGACTTGTTCACTGTAGATAAGGGCCAACTGGATGCCCGGTCACAAAATATCCTGCAAAAGATTTCCCGACAGAACCGGGCTGGCAAGGCGCGGGGGGTCCCCAACGATGAGATGATTCGAGGAGCTGTGGACATTTTGTCAGGCCGTTTCGATGAGGATCATGGCGGATTCGGCTCAGGCATGAAATTTCCGGAGCCCATGCACTACACCCTTTTGTTGCGGCATTGGGCTCAGACGGGTGATGTCCTCAATATTCTTGACAAAAGCTTGACGGCCATGGCGGAAGGTGGATTGTTCGACCAGTTGGGTGGCGGCTTTCACCGTTATTCGACCGACCGCAGGTGGCGGATTCCCCATTTTGAAAAAATGCTCTACGACAATGGGCTGCTGGCAAAACTTTTTCTTGATATGTTTCAGGCCACCAAGCAGGATATTTATCAGGTCACCGCAAGAGAAACGTTTAGTTGGCTTTTGCGTGAAATGTCGTCTGGTGAGGGAGCCTTTTATGCCAGTCAGGACGCAGATTCAGAAGGCAAGGAAGGCACTTGGTACACTTGGGAATTGAAAGAGGTACTGAACCTGTTGGGACCAAAACACGCCAAGGTTTTTGCCCGGGCTTATGGATTGATTCCTCGTGGGCATCTTAATGGACGTAATGTTCTGCATATCAGCGAGCGGGTTGAACAATTAGCCGAAGCCGAAAGCATCCCCATTTTTGAGGCGGACCATACTTTGAAAAAGGCAAAGGAAACTCTTTTTCAAGTACGTGAGAAAAGACCGAAACCGGAACGCGATGAAAAAATAATTACCGCCTGGAATGGACTCATGATCACGGCTCTTGCACATGGCTCTTCGGTGCTGGGCGATTCGAGTTATCTGGAGTCGGCCTCTCGTTGTGCCGGTTTTATCTGGTCCAAACAATGGCAGGCAGGAAAATTGTTGCGCGTCTATAAAGACGGCCAAAGTAAGATCAACGGTTGTCTTGATGACTATGCCTATTTTCTCGAAGGCTTGATCGCTATTTACCAGGCTGGACTCGATGGCCGGTGGATCGTGCGAGCGCGGAAACTGGCAGACGCCATGATTGCGGAGTTCTGGGATGAAGGAGAGGGCGGGTTCTTTCTTGCCGGTCGGTCGGGGGAATCTTTGATTTCCCCGTTAAAAAATCCTGCCGATGAGGCTCTGCCTTCTGCCAACGCCGTGGCGGCTCAGGCTCTGTTGCATCTGGGGCGGCTCACGGGAGAGGAATCTTATATCCGTAAAACAGAACAAACTTTAGAGGCTTTTCGCGCCATGATGGAGAGAAGTCCGGCAGGTTTTACCGGGCTCTTATCGGCAATGAGTGCATCGGATCTTCCGCCGACAGAGATTGTTTTTGCCGGGCCTCGAGAGCATGCGTCTTTCGATGAAATGTTGAAAGTTCTGCACACCGATTACCGTCCCAACAAAGTTATCCTGTGGAATGAAAACGAAACGACTGGTGACTTGTTGCCGCTTGCTACAGGCAAGGTCGCAGAAAAAGGCGAGCCGACTGTTTATCTTTGCCAGAACACCACCTGCCATGCTCCGGTTCAAACCGGCACGGCTCTCAACAAACTTCTCGAAAGGCCTCAGGAGATAAGGCTGAACATTTTTAATCAGGAAAAAAAGAACGCCCAGATACTGGAGAAGGAGCAGGCCAACTTCATGGGTGTGATGGGGAATATCTTCCAACAAATCGGCATCCAGAAACCCCCTGGCGGGGGTGGCAAATAGCCGTGATATTCTTCCTTGGCTTTCGTTCCTCGAAGAGGCAAATAGCCAGTGTGGCACTGGACCCGGTAATGTCATGCTGAGTTTATCGCGGCATTCCCCATTTACTCTCTCTTTTTAAGAGGGCCAGGATGATTTGTAGCAGGGGTTTGCATTGCCCGTCTTTGCAGAGAGCTATAAACGATAAAGCAACCCAGCTTATGGTAAGGGGAAAAGGTGAACTCAAGTAAGCCTTAACACAGAACCACACCACTATCGATACGACAGCCATTGACCACGTCTGTCACGCCTTTTTCAAAACTACGTATATCTGAATAACTTAAACTATGACTATGTCCTTCCTCCGTAACACCTGAAACTTTAAAAGAGCTATGCATATGCCCGGCCGCGTGAGCAAAACTATCAGAGGGTTTTAACCAAACAGTTGCTATCAAAGCTCAAACGCCAAGCACCAATGCAATTTAAATTATTCTGTCTTTATTCATCACAAAATTCTCCAATCTGATTTGCGGATTATTTAAGCCACTGCTGGTTTGTTTATCTTCTGTATACAGTTATTAAGTCTGACCCTGAGGGGTCAATTAATAGTTCCACCTCTGCATGCTTTTCTAAAGTGTCTGCAAACTTTCTGAGCTTTTTTGCTTCAGCCTTGGCGGTCTTTTTCGGTAATAATATTTTGTTGCCTTTGTTTTCATATATTGAGGGAAGAAAGCACTCAATATAATCTATAACACTTTGTGGAATTCCCCGTTGAGTCATTCTAACCTTTGCGTGTTTAGTTATTTTCATGACAGCCTTTTTTCTTCATCAAGGGTTATAAATAATTTTTTTGGAGTCACATTTTTCAGTGCGCCTTATTATTTGAGCCACCCCTTTTTGCCATCGTTGAAAAGGGCTACGGCATAATGCATAGAGCCCAATGTGCAAGCCTTATTTTTATAAAAAGTCTTTTAAGCTTGTAATATATTAAAAATCAAATAATTTGATGATGGATTTTCTGAGCCTGCTTGAGGGGTGATTTAGAAATTTATCTATTAGGAGAGCGGTTTTGGCGTTGATGAGCACAGCAACATTGCTATACACACACGGGCTTTTTACTTTGATATTTTTTGTGCTCCTTAAGTCGCTTTGGTGAGGTCACAATCCATTTGCAAACTCAGCCAACTCTCCCCCGGGGTCTCTCCCTATGAAAAGAGGGGAGGGTTTGATTGAAGGTTGTGGGTTCTTAAAATCGACATCTTGTCCCTTTTAAAGTGAGCCATTATCCTATATCTCGTGAACCCCGTTGTCTCCCACTTCAGCGGGTAAAAACCCTTCTCTGTAAATAAATTTCGATGGTGTGCTTGGCGTTGCTGGCCACGATGATATCGCTCATGCCACTGTGGTTGTAATCGCCGCTGGTGATGGCTAATACGGTGCCGCCTTCGATCACATAATCACGGGTGGGGAATTTAAATGTTCCGTTGGCATTGCGGACAACAATCGAGAAAGTACTGGATCGGGAATTGGCGACCGCGACATCCTTCAACTTGTCTGGATTAAAATGTCCGGTTGTCAGAGCAAAAGGTCCGCCCCCGCCGGAAAAGGCAATGGGTTCTTTGAAGCTGCCGTCACCGTTTGAAGTGAGCAAGTATAAATTGTCCCCCTGGCCGGCGGTAAACACCAGGTCGGTTTTACCATCATCATTCATGTCACTGGCCACGATGGCTAGTGGTACCAGCTTTTCTGCCAGCCGTTTAGGTTTCTGAAAAGTTCCATCACCGTTCCCGATAAACAACCGTACAGAACTGGCACTGGAACTGCTGGCTGCGAGGGCAATGTCGAGGTGCCCGTCTTCATTGAAGTCTTCTGTTACCCCGGAAAAGGACCGGGAACCGGTCAGATAGGTTTCGCCTTTTTTAAAATGACCGTTTCCGATACCCATGTACAATTCCATTCGGTCAAAGGTCAGGGTGACAGCGGCATCTAGGTTGTCGTCTTGGTTGTAATCCCCGAGAATAATGTTTAAAGGGACCTTGCCGGTTCGGGTAAAAACGGGTTTCATGAATTTGCCGTTTCCTCTGCCGAGAAAAACCAAAAATCTTTCTGTTCCTCGGGAGTTGGTTGCAATATCAGGGACTCCATCTCGGTTAAAGTCTCCCACTGCTGACATAGTAGGTTCGGCGGCGGCGTTTATAATTGAGCCTGCATGAAAACTGCCGTCGCCTTTTCCAAAGAGGAGGGTGAGAGTGCTGTTTTTGGCGTTGGTCGAAACCAGATCCGGCTCTCCGTCCTGATTCAAATCTGCAGTCAATAGATGGGCCGGACCCTGGCCCACCGGCATGACATCGAATTTGTAGAACAAGTCCGGCGGCGGTTGTGGCAGATCGCAGGCCGACAGCAGTAAAACCGCGCCGTATAAACCGGCCCACAACAGGTGTCGGAAAAAGGCGGAGCCGGGTTTCATCTTGAAAGTGGGTGGCTTTTTCACTATATTTGTCCGCTTAGGTTGCTTAAAATCTCTTGATTTTGTTGGGCGGCTGTGCAAAAATTCGCCCTTCGCATGTACTCATTATATAGCGAATTATTAAATTTAGTTAAATCCCGTTCTTTACGCGTTTTAACCCCTCGCTCCAGATTTAGGCTGGGGCTGTTCTTAACCCATGAGGAGGTATTCATTGCGATCTTACCAGAGTGTCCTGATTCTCAAACCCGATATTGACGAGGCGCATGTTGCTGAGGCCTTGGAAAAAATAGGCGAGTTCATCAAGAGCAACGGAGGTGCGTGTCTTAAAATCGAAAACTGGGGTAAAAAACGCCTCGCCTACCGGGTAAAGAAAAACAGATTCGGGATATACCTGAACCTTTATTGCACCCTTGAATCCGTTAAAGTCTCTGATCTGGAAAATAAATACAAGCTGTACGACTTGATCATAAAATATATGGTGGTCCGGTTGGAGGATGATGAGTTGGAAAGAGCCCTCGGCAAGGAAACTGAAACCGGGGATGAGGCTTCTGCCAATGATGACGATAAAACTGAAAAGAAAGAAGGCTTCTGACTAACAAAGTAACAATAAGGATTTGATATGGCTTCGTTCAACAAGGTACTTCTGATGGGCAACCTGACACGGGATCCTGAACTGCGTTATACCGCAAGTGGTGCGGCCGTTGCCAGTTTTGGCCTTGCGGTCAATCGCAAGTTCAAGCAGGGCGAGGAATGGAAAGATGAGGTCTGTTTTGTCGATATCACGGTTTGGGCCAAGCAAGGTGAGAATTGCGCGCAATACCTGAATAAGGGCAGTCTAGTTTTTCTTGAAGGCCGACTGAACTATCAGACTTGGGAAGCAGATGGTGGACAGAAGCGAAGCAAGCTTGAAGTGGTTGCTAATAATGTGCAGTTCTTGACCCGCCGGGGAGATAAAGTGAGCATGAATACTGACTCGACTTCTGTCCCGGCCGCTGACGATATCCCATTTTAATAAAACTACTAAAAGAAGAAGGATGTTATGCCAGAAACAAAAAAACGTTCATTTTTTTCGCAAAAAATTTGCCGGTTTTGCAACGACGACCAGAGCAAGGTTTATATTGATTTTTTCGATATTAAGGCATTGAAACCGCTGATTTCTGAAAGAGGCAAGATCGTGCCCTCACGAATCTCGGGGAATTGTGCCAAGTGTCAGAGAATTTTGACCCGGGCGATTAAAAAAGCCAGGAACATTGCTTTATTACCGTTTGCTGTTGAGCATTAGACTTGGCTGAGTCATCCCCATCCAAAAACCTGCTGGTACCTGTAGTCCTGGTTTTTACTCTCTTTTTTGCTTTGATGGTGTTTCCACCATTAGGGGCATTAGTCGGGGTTTTATCCCCTTTTCCTCTCGTCTTTATTTACCTACAGAGAGGCAGGCAGGTTGGCATTGCTCTTGTAGCTTTGGTTTTTGTGGTGCTCCTGTTGCTGATTGGGATTAACCAGGCCATGTTGTTTTTAGCTGAGTATGCGCTGATGGCTCTGGTGCTGGGGGAAATGATCCGAATCCAGTTACCGGCGGACCGGTGCATCGGTATCAGTGCTTTGGTATCGGGTTTTGTGTCGATCGTTCTATTAATGTCCTTGTTCGGCGATCAGGACACATCGATGAAAGAGTTTTTTGAGACGCAGGTTCGCGCTCATTTTTCCCAGTCGATGGAGGCCTTCGAGTCCATGGGCGAGGACAAAGCCGAGGTTGCGGAGATGAAGGCATTCGCAGAACGGGCTACTGAGGGTTTTGCGGCGTCTTATCCGGCCTTTTTGTTGATAGGGTCTTTGGTTGGCGCGGCGGTCAATTATGCATTGGTGCGAATCGCTTGGAGGCGACTTTATGGGCCAGGCTTGTTTTCGGAGGGAGCATTCTCCCAATGGACTTGTCCGGAAAACCTGGTCTGGGGTTTCATATTGTCGGGATTGGCTTTGTTCTTGGGGCAGGGCATGGTGGCAGATGCCGGACTTAATATCTTTCTGGTGACACTTTGCGTCTATTTTGTCCACGGACTCAGCATTGTTGTTCATTTTTTGAAAGTCAGGAGGGTTCCGACTTTTTTTTGGTTTGTTCTTTTTATATTAATTTTTGTGCAACCTCTTCTAATTGGATTGGTGGCTGGGTTGGGCGTGTTTGATATCTGGGTAGATTTTAGAAAACTGAGAACCGTTGAAGATATAGATTGAAAACACTCTGATCCTCAGGAAAGGAAAACTTATGAAGCTGTTGTTGAAAGAAGATGTGGATGGCCTCGGATTTTGTGGTGATGAGGTAGAGGTTAAAGACGGATATGGGAGGAACTTCCTGATCCCTAAGGGCAAGGCCTTGTTAGCCACTCCTAATAACCTTAAAGCTTTTAATCACCAGAAACGTGTAGTCCAGAGCAAAATGACAAAGGTGATTGTTGCGGCTCAGACCATTGCTGATGAAATTGCAAAGGTGACCTGCTCGGTCAAGAAAAAGATCGGCGATACAGGGAAGATGTTTGGTTCGGTGACAGCACAGGAAGTTGCTGATTTGCTAAAAGACCAGGGTGTGGATATTGATCGGCGTAAAATTCAAATTGCCGAGCCTATTAAAAAATCTGGAGAATATAAAATTCCTGTAAAGCTTCATTCGGAAGTGACAGCGGAAATCAAACTTGTTGTTGAAGGGGAGCGGGAAGTTGTAGAGCCCACAGAACCTGCTGAACCTGTCCTGGAAGTTAAAGAAAAAGGGAAGGCTGAAGAGTAGAAGCTAAAGAGTAGTAAAGAGGCCTTTACCCTGAAAGAATTATGGCTGATGCCCTGACCGATATTTCTCTGAATAAATTGCCTCCTTATAATAGGGAGGCGGAGCAGAGTGTTCTGGGTGCCTGCCTGCTCTCAGAAGATGCGATCGCTAAAGCTCTTGAAATTTTGAGCGTGGAGGACTTCTACAAATCCACCCACAAAAAAATATTTTCTGTAATGCGGGAACAGTTTGAAGGCAATGAGCCGATAGACGTTCTTGCGTTGGCAGATAAGCTCAAAAGAAAAAATGAGCTGGAAGAGGTGGGAGGCATCGAATACCTGACCCTTCTTGAAGATTTTGTACCCACCTCTACAGCAGTAGTCCATCACGCTAAAATCCTCCGCGAAAAAAAAACCCTTAGAGACTTGATTCAAACCGCAACAGAAATTGTTTCTAGTGGTTACAGCGACAGCGATGACGTGGACACCCTGCTTGATAAAGCCGAGCAGTCCATTTTCGAAATCTCCGAAAAAAGAACCAGACCAAGCTTTTACAAACTCCCAGAGATTGTTAAAAAAGGTTTGTCGGATATGGAAAAGCTTGCCCAGGAACCGGGAATGGTTACCGGCGTGCCTTCGGGATTTACCGATTTGGATAACATGACAGCGGGGTTTCAAAAATCTGACCTGATCGTTCTGGCGGCGCGGCCCAGTATGGGTAAAACCAGTTTTGCTCTGGATATCGCTCGTTATGTGTCCTTGAAAGAAAAAAAATCCACAGCTTTTTTCAGCCTCGAAATGTCCAAGGAACAACTGGGAATGCGACTCTTGTGCTCCAAGGCACAGGTGGACTCTTCTAAAGTTCGTACCGGTTATCTAGCTAAGAGTGATTGGCCTAAAGTACATGACGCCGGTAGGGAACTTGCGGAGGCGCAATTGTTCATCGACGACAGTTCGGCTTTGTCGGTCTTGGATATACGTGCCCGCTCCCGCAGGCTCGCCGCCGAACAACCTATCGGACTGATTATTGTGGACTATATGCAATTGATGCAGGGACGGGGGAAGAGCGAAAGTCGGCAATTGGAAGTCTCAGAAATATCGAGAGGACTCAAAGCCTTGGCCAAAGAGGTAAATGCCCCGATACTGGCGCTTTCCCAGTTGAGCCGAGCGGTTGAGAGCCGGACGGACAAGCGACCGCTCTTGTCGGACCTTAGGGAATCGGGTTCTATTGAGCAGGATGCAGATGTGGTTATGTTTATTTATCGAGATGTTGTGTATAATCCTGAAGCAGACGATCCGGGTAGAACGGAAATCTTGGTTCGTAAGCAACGAAATGGTCCCATTGGGGAAATATTTTTGCAATTTGAAAACAAGTTCACGCGCTTCTATAACAGTAGCCCCCGCATAGATGGTCCACCCGAAGACGACTCTTCAAATTTTAACCCAGCCTTTTAATCGCAAGCTTTCTTCGCAAAACAGAAGGGCTTCGATGAAGTCTATAGTCTGTTTTCTGCCGATGTTTTTATTATTGATGCTTTGGCCCATGTATGTAGAGGCCCAACCTCATCCTGATGGTTTTCAGTTGTCCGCAAAAGTCAAAGCCGATTTTTATTTTTCTCAGGGAAAGTTTAAAGAGGCTCTTGAAATTTATAAATCGGTCTTAGACGATGAGACCAATCCCGGTTATATTTTCCGCAATATGGTGAAGGCTTGGAATGCTATGGAGGCTCTTGACGAAGCAGAGGAATTTTTGGGCGAGTACCGCCGGTCTCACGAAAACTCGTCCTCAGCCTGGTATGCGTTGGGTTATCTACATTATGCAAAGGGTGAAGATCAAAAGGCCGAGGAGTTATTTAAGCAGGCGACAGAATTGGACCCGGAGAATGGCCTGGCCTGGAATAATTGGGCGGCTTCTCTTGTTAATGATGAACAATTTCAGGAAGCGTTGGAAAAAGTGCGAACCGCGATTCGAACCAACCCGAAAGAGTTGATGTTTTTTTTCAACCTGAAGAAAATCTTTGAAGAGATGGGTGAAGAACAACGGTTTGAATCGGAATATAATGGCTTTTTAAAAGAGAGGGCGCAGCCTTTGGCCTGGGGCTATGGAAAGGTCCTTGCTCGATCGATTCGGCAGAATGCGTTTCGTGACTACAATAAAGGAAATTTAACCAAAGCGATTGCCGGTTTTGAAAAAATGCTGAATATTTACCGAGAAATTGGTGATGTCAATGGGCAGGTCCCCGCTTTATTCAGCCTTGGTCTGCTCCATGAAGAAAATGGAGATGTCCAAAAAGGCCATGAATTTTTCAGACAGGTGTTGTCGATCAACCCGGATCATATTCAGGCCAGAGAGAAAATAAAATCTATAGACTAGATTTGAGGACTCCGTTTTGAGCCGCTTTTACAGGCATCAAAAGGCAGAGCTTTTGTGTTTATTCCTTTTTTGGCTGAGGCTGGATCAAGTATTGACAAATAAGAGGTTTAAGCGATACTATCCGAGAGTTTGCGCGTGTTTCTAACTGTTGCCAAGGAGGCAAAGTGGGCAAAGATGAGGTAACCATAGTAGTTTTTCCTGGAACAGCGGGTTCCCCTAAAAAATTGCGTCTGCAAAAACGTTTTGTGAAATTTAGCGTTTTGGTGTCTTTTGTTGTTTTGACAGGGTTTCTGGGGTCTACGTTTTATTTTGCCCAGCAATATTTGCAGTTGCAAGGTAGTGAAACCGAGTTGGTTAAACTTCGTCGGGACTCAAAAATCCGCAAAATCCAGGTAGAAAAATTTGCCCAGCAGGTAAAAAACTTTGAGACAGAGATGGCCCGGCTGGAACGATTTGAGAAAAAGCTTCGGGTTATTACGGCCCTGGAAAATTCGCCCAAATCGGTTGAGAAAAACTGGGGCGTCGGCGGGCCTTATGGGTTGAGCGCTAACAGCTTCACAACGGCTATGGGCCGAGGTGCGGCCAGTATGGTGGATCGTTTATCTAATGGACTTGATCATTTAAGCAGGCAGGCTAAAATCCAGACTATCAGCTTTCAGGAGCTGGATGATTTTTTTAAGAATCAGAAATCTTTTCTTTCTTCAACCCCTTCGATCTGGCCGACTCGCGGTTGGGTGACCTCCAGTTTTGGTTTTCGAAAATCTCCTTTTACAGGTTTAAGGGAAAAACATGAGGGCTGGGATATTGCGGCTCGAACCGGGGCTCCAGTGCTTGCTACGGCGGATGGTGTTGTGGTCGTGGAAGGAAGAGAATATGGATATGGAAACATGATTGAGATCGACCACGGTTATGGCGTTGTGACCCGCTATGGTCACAACTCTAAACATCTGGTTAAAGTGGGAGACCGTGTCAAGCGAGGACAGGTGGTTTCTCTGGTTGGGAATACCGGGCGGAGCACTGGGCCTCATCTCCACTATGAAGTGTTGCTCAACGGTATGCCAGTTACTCCCAAGAACTATATTTTAGAAGAATAGGCCGTCCTTCGGCGATCATTGAATCGCCAGGTTTCGAGTCACCTTTTTTCCCTACCGATACCTCGATTTTTTCTGTATGCATCCTTGATGGCCAGGGTCCAGGATTCCCCTGTGTTGCTATTGTTCTAAGTTTCAAACTATAAGTCAATATTCAGGATTTAAGATGATGCTTGATTTAATTAGAAAACTAGTGGGTACCCGCAATGACCGCGAGGTTAAGCGGATACAGAGTTATGTGAACGCCGTGAACGCATTGGAAGATGAGATCAAGGCACTCTCTGACGGTCAGCTTAAAGCCAAAACGCCAGAATTGAAAGACAAGCTGGCTAACGGTTCTACATTGGAAGATATCCTACCCGAGGCGTTTGCGGTGGTTCGCGAAGCCAGTTGCAGGACGCTTGAAATGCGTCATTTTGATGTGCAAATTGTAGGCGGAGTGGTTCTGCATGAAGGGAAAATAGCGGAAATGAAAACCGGTGAAGGAAAAACCCTGATGGCGACCTTGCCAGTTTACTTGAACGCCTTGACAGGAAAAGGTGTGCATGTTGTAACGGTCAATGATTACCTGGCTACCCGTGACAGCGGGTGGATGGGAGAGATATACAAGTTTCTAGGCCTGTCCGTGGGTATGGTCTATCAAGGTATTCCTGAGGAGAAAAGAAAGGCGGCCTATTCGGCAGATGTGCTTTATGGCACCAATAATGAATTTGGGTTCGATTTTCTGCGGGACAATATGAAGTTCTCGGAAGAACAAATGGTCCAGCGGGAACTGAATTTTGCCATTGTGGATGAGGTCGATAGTATTTTAATTGATGAGGCCCGGACTCCTCTGATCATCTCCGGTCCGGCGGAAGAATCGACGGACAAATACTATAGAGTGAACCAGATTGTCCCCAAACTGAAAAAAGAAGAGCATTATATGGTTGATGAAAAGGCCAGGACCGCTTCCTTGACGGATGAGGGAATTGTTCTCATGGAAAAATTGTTGGATATAGAGAACCTGTACGATCCAGCCAATATTGAAACACTTCACTGTCTAAACCATGCGGTTAAAGCACATGGGTTGTTCAAAAATGAAGTGGACTATGTGGTGAAGGATGGGGAAGTCGTCATTATTGACGAATTCACCGGTCGCATGATGCAGGGAAGGCGTTACAGCGATGGACTGCATCAGGCTTTGGAGGCGAAAGAGGGGGTGAAAATTGAAAACGAAAACCAGACCCTTGCAAGCATTACCTTTCAAAACTATTTTCGTATGTATGAAAAACTGGCGGGCATGACTGGAACAGCAGATACGGAAGCGGAAGAATTCAGTTCGATTTATAAACTCGAAGTCGTTGTCGTTCCCACAAACCAACCTATGATTCGGGAAGATTATCCGGACGTGATTTACAGAACAGAAATGGAAAAATTTGATGCCGCTATCGAAGAAATAAAGGAGTTGAATGTAATTAAAAGGCCCGTCCTAGTAGGTACGATATCCATCGAAAGATCAGAGCTTTTGAGCAAGAAGCTGAAAAAATCCGGCATCAAACATAGTGTTTTGAATGCCAAGCATCATGAACAAGAGGCCGAGATCATTGCGGAAGCCGGGCAACCCGGGGCTGTGACCATTGCGACGAATATGGCCGGAAGGGGTACGGATATTGTTTTGGGTGAGGGAATCCCGGAACTTGGTGGCCTCCACATTCTCGGAACCGAACGTCATGAAAGTCGACGCATTGACAACCAGTTGCGAGGTCGCTCTGGGAGGCAGGGGGATAAGGGGTCTTCTCGTTTTTATCTCAGCCTTGAGGATGATTTGCTGCGTATTTTCGGGTCCGATAAAATTTCCCCTTTGATGGGCCGATTAGGAATGGAAGACGGGCAACCTGTTGAGCATGCCATGATCTCGAAAGCAGTCGCCAACGCCCAGAAAAAAGTAGAAGCCCATAACTTTGATATACGCAAACACCTCCTGGAATATGACGATGTCATGAATCGCCAAAGGGAAGTTCTTTATGCATTGCGCCGGGAAATCATCAATACGGAAAATGGAAAAAAAATCCTGTTGGATATGGCGGATGATTTGGTGGATGACGCACTGGTTGGTATCGCCCATGAAAAGATATATCCGGAAGAGTGGGACATTGGAGCTCTGAACAAGTTGCTGGAAAGGCATTTTGCGGTTCACATTGAAAAACAGAGCGAACATGGACCACTCCTTCTTGGAAGTGTAAAGTTGGAATTGGAAGACTGCAACAGAGAAAAGCTTCATGATGCCGTCATGGAGGTGGTGACCCAGGCCTATGAAGCAAAAGAAGTGGGCATTGAGGCCGAATTCCTGCGGCACGTTGAAAAAGTCATTATGCTTCAGATTCTGGACGCACTCTGGAAAGATCATCTGTTGGGAATGGACCACCTCAAGGAAGGGATTGGTTTGCGGGGTTATGCCCAGAAAAACCCTCTGACAGAATACAAGAAGGAAGGATTTGATCTGTTTAGCAACCTGATGGCACGTATAAAAGAAGAAACTACGGAGTATTTGTTCAAGGTTCAGGTTAATCAGGAAGTGGAGATGCCAGAGGAACTGATTAGTAAGCCTCGGGGAATTGTAGAACATCGAGGAGTATCAGAGGCCTCAAAAAAACAGGTGACGGTTCGGCGCGATGAAGAGAAGGTTGGTCGGAACGACCCTTGCCCGTGTGGCAGCGGTAAGAAATACAAAAAGTGCCATGGGAAGTAAAGGTGCGGTTAAAGATTCTCGGCGGCCTCCTGGCACTCAATACACAAAGTGGTCAATGGCATAATTTGCAGACGCTTCAAGGTGATTTTCTTTTCGCAGGATTCACATTCCCCGTAACTACCGTTGTTTATTCTGAATAGCGCTTCTTCAATCAACTTAAGTTCATTGCGGTCCCTGCTGGTCAATTGAAAAATCATTTCTCTCCCCTCAAGACTTGAGGCAAGGTCAATTTCGTTGCTGAATGTCAAATCTCCAGCATCGCGCTCCACAGATTGTGAAGCTCGAATCAATTTTAATAATTCTCCCCGGTTGTCAATAAGCCGTTCACGGATTTTGAGAACCGCAGGGCCTATTTGAGGGTGTTCTTGTTTGACCAAGCGTAACTTGCTTGGTTTAATGTTGGTTTTTGAGCCTTTGGTCTTCTTTTTGGGCGATGCTTTTTTTGCCGCAGTTTTTTTCGTAACTTTCTTCTTTGCGGAAGTCTTCTTTTTTGCCGTCTTTTTTTTTGCCTTTTTCGTTGCCATTGCCGAATCTCCTATATCAGGGAACCCTATACTGAATACATTCGGGCAGGTAACTCAAAAATATTTTTATTTTACCCATGGCTGGATAAAAATTCTCCGAACCTTAGCATTTGGGAAAATAAAGTACAACAATTTATTCACCCAGATGGCATAAAAAACTGCTTTCTACTGGGAAAACCAACGTTATTCCGTTTCATAGTCAACGACAATGGATGAGGAGCAGAGTGAACGCATTTTCTCAACAACGGGTAAATGGTTCTTGTGGCTTGCATATACTTTCAAACCCTCATGATCGTCAAAAAAAGCGGTAAGAACGATATCATAGCTTCTTTCGGAGCTCGAAAAATCAGTTCCCAGCTCTAAAAATTTCAAAGTTTCAATATTTCCCTTCAGGGTGTTGAGGGCGGTGATGGCTTGGTCCAGGTTTTCCTGATTCTTTTCTGCCAGTTTGAACATAACAATGTGTTTGACCATTAATTGCTTCCTTCAGTGGGTTGTTTTGTGCTCGCCTTGCACTTCTTTAAGCTTTCTGACGTGAGGGGGTGCGAGGCCTTGTTTGTGCTATAGTGCCCGTTTCCATTTTGTGAGTGGAATATTTTATATGCCATGGTGGATGGGTGCAGGTTTGGGTTTTTTACGTGGTGGCCCTTTGGGTGCAGTCATTGGCGGCACCATTGAATATTTTTTAGGTAAAAAAATCCAGAAAAAACTACAGGAAAATTTGCCCGGCATTATCCGTGAGGGTGAATTTATAACATCTCTGGTCGTCATTTTAACGCGGGTGGCTATGGAGGCGGGAGCATTAAGCCCGAAACAGGTGGAGGTGATTCATAAATTTTTTATGAAAAACCTGGGCTATACCCCCTTGGACTTAAAATCACTGGGCCGATTGATCAAGGAAGTTCAGTCCAAAAAACCGGATATTGACCGGTTTATAGATGGGTATAAAAAATCTTGTCAGAATAACTACAATCTTTTGCTCCTTGCCCTATGCTACCAAATTACTTTAATAGAGAATACCGTAGGTGAAGAAACCCAATTCCTAATAAAAAAAGTTGGGTTGCAGTTGGGACTGTCTTATGACCAACATAACGAAATCAGAGAGAAGTATTCACTGGAACTTTTTAGAACCCCCTACCACATATTGGGACTTTCTTCTGACGCTTCGGATGATGAAATCAAAAAAGCCTACCGAAAACTGGCCAGCCAGTGCCATCCTGACCGGGTTGCCACGGAGGATGAAAAGACAGTTCACGAGGCCCATCAGAAGTTTCTTGAGATTCAGTCGGCTTATAAAGAGCTGGAAATGGCTAGAAAACTTTAAGAGGCCGGAGTTTTTCCGTTCGTGCTGGTTTTCCGTGATGGATCCAGTTTGCGGATGATCAGGGATTGAATTTTTCGCTTACTGGATTCTTTAACGGTTATTCGGTAGGAACCCGCTACGACCTGGTCGCCGGAGTTGGGGATTTTTTCCAACCGGTCAATGGCCAAACCCGCAAGAGTCTCGAAGTCCCCACCGGGAAGATCCCAATTAAGGGTATCGTTGAGAACGCTTATTTCTGTGCTTCCATCCACAAGATATCCTCCGTCTGCATAGGGCTCGTAGGTTTTCTCGGGCTTGTCATATTCATCTTCGATTTCGCCGACAATTTTTTCCAGCAGATCCTCGATCGTTATCAAGCCGATACATCCTCCATATTCATCCACTACGATGGCCATGTGCAAACCCCTTTGCTGAAGTTCCTTGAGAAGATCATCAATTTTTTTGATCGGAGGGATATAATAGGCAGGCCGGATGAGACTGGTGATAGGGGTGTTATCAACAGGTTGGTCCAAAAGGTCGAAGGTATTTAAAATTCCAATAAGGTTATACATTCTTTCATGAAAAACGGGGACGCGCGAAAAACCGGAATCGTTTGCGACATCATGTGCCTCCTGCATCGTAGCGGTATCCCTTATGGCGACCATTTGAATCAGAGGAACCATGCAATGTTCAGCCCGAAGTTCTCCGAAGTTGAAAATATTGTGAATAATTTTCTTTTCCGTCACTCCTAAATCAACGGTCTGCGACTCCAGGACCAATACCCCCCGAAGCTGATCCCGGCTGAAGGTCTTATGTTCTTCCGTATGCACGCGACTGGTGACTTTCGCCGATGTTTTTGATAACCATGATGTAAATGGGGACAGTACTTTATAGAAAAAAATAAGCGGATAAACCATAAACAACATGAAGGAATCGGCGCGGTGCTGAAAAATAACTTTGGGAATGATTTCACCCACAAAAAATATCAGAGGCGAAATAATCAGTATGGCCATCCATTCCCCGGAATCCTCAAAATGTGTGACCATGAATGTGGTGAATACAACGGTGCTGGTCACCATCGCTAAGTTGGTCCCAAGTGAGGTTGTGGCGAAGAGCCGCTCAGGATTGTCGAGTAGTTTTAAGACGGATCGAGCGGCTGAATTCCCATCTTCGGCAAGTTGCTTCATTTTTATCCGGTTTACAGAAACCATGCCGATTTCTGAGCCGGAAAAAAATGCTTCCAGCAGTATTCCCAGCAATACCAGTATGAGTGTTGTTGCAAAGTCCATTAATCTTCGTGAAACTCAGCTTGCTCTTTATCCGGCAATGAACGGGGACTCAGAAGTGTGAGGTAAAGATTCAGGATTCTTGATCCCTTCATTTTTTGGACACGGAATTTGAACCTGTCTACGGTGGTTGATTCGCCTGATCGGGGGATTCGGCCAAAGAGTCCGAAAACATAGCCACCCACTGTGTCGTAATCGTTCTCAGGTAGTTCGCTCTGAAAACTTTCATTGAATTCTGCCAGGCTATAAGTGCCGGCAATGCGATAATGGTTTTCGCTTAGTTTCTTTAGTGGGAGTTCTTCCTGCCGCATTTCGCTGTCAATTTCTCCAACCAGTTCCTCGATGATATCTTCCAGCGTGACCAGTCCGCAGACGCTTCCGTATTCATCCAGAACGATGGCCATATGCCTTTTTAGTTTCCTGAATTCTTCCAGCATTTCTTTGATTTTTTTTGACTGTGGGACCGAAAGGGTGGGATGCAGAATACTTTTCAAGTTTATTTTTTCCCTAGGCACATGTTTGTGCCGTGTCAGGTCTTTGGTAAACAAGATTCCCAGAATACCTTCTTCGTCCACTCCATATACAGGAACACGGGAATAAAAATTTTCAATGATCCGGGGCAGAATATCATTCAGACTGTCGTCAATGTTTACGGTGAACATATCTATTTTCGGGGTCATGATTTCTGACACAGTGGTTTCACCAAACTCGATAACATTCTGGATTAACTCTCTTTCATCCGAATCGATAACACCTTCCCCTTCGCCCACCTGGACCATAGCCCGGAACTCCTCATCGGTGATGGAGGATTCTTTAAGGCTATGTGGCAGGATTCCTATCGATCTGATGATCTTTTCTGTCCAAATAGAAAAGAGTTTCTGGGCAGGCTGAACAAGCCCGGCAAAGGCCTTTAAAGGATATGCTGAAAACAAGGCGTAGGGTTGGGCAAATTTTATTGAAATGCTCTTTGGGATGATATCGCCAAAAATCAGCAGGAGCAAAGTGCCGAGCCCAATGGCGATGCCCACACCGATGCTTCCAAAAAGGTTGACCGCTATGGAGGTGACCACGACGGAAATAGCGATATTTACGAACTCATTACCAATATAAATGGTGATGAGCAGTTCGCGTGGTTTTGCCAGGAGGGAATTTACAATTTGGCCCATGCGTCCTTTTTTCTCTGACATCTCATTCAGTTGAAGAGAGTTTAGAGAAAAATAGGCGACCTCACAGGCTGAAAAAAAGGCCGAACACAGAAGTAGAGATAATAATAGCAGTGAACGGGATAATAATGAATCGTCCAAAGTTTTTAAGAAACCTCAAGCTTGGCTGGCGTTTGTGAACCGAATTGCACGATAACTCGATTTGGCAATTTGCGCATCTGGGAAGGGTAAACCATCGTTGTTAAACTCAAAAATGATTGAAGCCCTCTGACTGTGGAAGGGTCTTTGTCGTCCCATCTCTCATTTCCAGTGACACTTTCCTAGGTTTGAGAGTAATCTCCCCGATTTGCGTAACAAGCACTTTAGCCTTTAAAAACTGCCTGTTTAAATTTTTAACACCATTAGGAGATAAAGTAAACAGTAATTCATAATCCTCTCCGCCATTCAAAAGGAGCGGAAGAGGGGAGATCGAGCTCCCGCTACAGATACGTGAAAACTCCGAGGATTTTGGCAACCGGTTTTCGTAAATCCGCGCACCTACTTTGGAGGCTTTGCAAATATGGTAAAGGTCTTGGACCAAGCCGTCACTGACATCTATCATTGAGGTAATATTTATTCCGGAACGGGCTAGGATGCCGGCTTCATGGACTCTTGGTGTCGGGTCCAGGTGTCTCCCAATCAGAAATTTATAACCGTCTTTTTTCTTTTTGTTGAGCAGTTTTAACCCCAGACTTGAGTCGCCCAATGTCCCTGTCACGAAAATGAGGTCACCGGGTTTCGCACCCCGGCGAGTGAAAACGCGTTTTGCTTCACCGATGACCGAAACATTTATGAAGAAACATTTTGGAGAGGAGACGGTATCTCCGCCGACGATTTCCACCTTGAACTGATTGCATATTTCGTTGAATCCGGTATATAGCCTGTCAAGAAACGACACTGAAATCTTTTTTGCAACTCCCAATGTCACCAGTGCCCTTTTGGGAGTTCCCCCCATGGCCGCGATGTCACTGAGGCTGACAGACAATGCTTTTCGGCCCAGAGCATCGGGAGTTGTAGTGGAAAGTTTGAAATGGATGCCCTGAACCATGGCATCAGTGGAGATGACTTCATAGGCCCCGGATTTAACCGGGTAAACCGCACAGTCATCGCCGATACCCAGAACAGAATCGGATGCGCGGAACTTCAAGCGTGAAGAGAGGTGGCGGATGAGCCCAAATTCGCCGAGTTCTTTTATTTCGCTCATATGATATGGGTTGAGTTTTCAGTTTATTTAGCGACCATACTACCAAGAAGAAAAACTAAAAGCCACGCTGGCGTTTTCTGATGTTTCCAGATGCTTTCTCGAACCTATTGTGGTTTCAGCAAGTCGCGGGTCAGGGAGTCAACATCGAATTTCTTTTCAATTTTAATGGAAATCTTGTTGCCTTCTTCCAAGCCCGACTTTTGGAGATCATGAACATAGCACGTCAACTCCACATGTTCTCCTGTTTCAGGAACCCAGATGGTGAGTTCCCGAAACTGGTCGGCCTTATTGGGGGGAGTGTTGATCTCGGTGATTTCTCCATCTAACAGAATCATTGCTTCCTTTCCGCAATCTATAAGATTGCCTTGTTATGCTGAACAACTGGTTTGTTGGCATAGAAATGCTTCCGGAGTGTCCTGGGCATAGTGTTCAGAGTCGATTCCGTATTTCTCAAAAACTTCTGGTCGATCCTGGAATGGATCTTCCAAAAGGATTCTAAGGCGTGCGATTTCAGAAAAGTCCGATTCTTTGAGCGCTTTATCCAGAGCCATTTGTAGCAAATGGTTTCTTAAAACAAACTTGGGATTAATGGAGTCCATTTGTGCTTTTCGTTTTTCATGGCTTATGCCTTCCCGTTGAGCCAGGGCAAGGTATTGACTCAGCCACGATTTTAACTCGCCATTGTTGCTGTTCGCTGGGTGGTCCGCGAGAAACCTGAAGAAGTTGGTGTAATCAAATTGATGCTCATGAAGCAGTTGGAACATTCTCTGAACCAGTTGTGTGAACTCCGAGTCCAGAATAGCCAGCCCTAGTTTTTTACCGATTTCTTCGCGATAGAAACGGTTGAAAAGCGGCTGGTATTGTTTCATTTCTTCTTCCAGATTCTTCGCTCCAACCAGAGCAACGAGGGTCTCTGCTAATTTGTTGAGATTCCAGAAACCGATCTCAGGTTGCTGGTTGTAGGCATATCGACCATGCGTGTCAGAATGATTGGGGGTATGGTTAGGAACAAAACGGTCCATAAATCCGTAAGGGCCGTAGTCAAAAGTGGTCCCAGTGATGCACATATTGTCGGTGTTCATCACGCCATGGATGAATCCCACTGTCTGCCATTTTGCGACAAGTTTTGCGGTGCGCTGGACGGTACGTTGAAAAAATATTCGATAGCGGTCGGACTCTTCGATAATATCTGGATAATAATTTTGAATAGAAAATTCCAACAGCCGCTCCACATTTTTTCCCTGTCCGGTATAGTGAAAAAACTCGAAACTACCAAAGCGGATATGTGAATCGGCGATCCTGACCAGTATTGCCGCCAACTCCGGTTTTTGTCGGTAGATCAGTTCACGAATTCCAATGACGGCTAATGAACGGGTGGTGGGAATTCCCAGTCCATTTAAAGCTTCACTTGCGAGGTGTTCGCGGATAGAAGATTTGAGGGTTGCCCTTCCGTCAAAGCCTCGGGCAAACCGGGTAGGACCGGCACCCTTCAGGTGAATCTCCCAGATTTCTTGGTTTTGGTTTTGTACCTCGCCCAGCAAGAGTCCGCGCCCATCTCCCAGCTTGGGATTGTAAGAACCGAACTGGTGGCCTGAATAAGCCATGGCCAAGGGCTGGGCACCTTGCATAGGGGTATTCCCGCTAAAGCGATCTATGAAATCCTTGTTTGGGCCGGCTTCAGGTGGCAGGTCTATCAATTGCCCGGCCAAAGGGGAAAAATCGACCAAATAAGGGTCGGTCACGGGATCTGGAGCCTTGGCCTGATAAAACTCTGGTCCCAGCTCGATAAAGCGGTTTCGAAAGTTTAAATTAAGGTAGTTAGTCAAAGGATGAAAGCTTCGATTTCAGGGAATAAAAACAGTCCAGTATGAGGATGGAGAGAAGAGGGGTGAAGATTCTTTTTTTTCCTTGAATTTCAGTCCAATAGCGGGAGAAGTTTCCTGAAAACCGGTACCGCCGCAACCCATACCCCTTTTCGGGGCCTGAGGATAATGATGGGGATATCACACGTTCCTATGGGAATTATGCTTATTCTACATTCTGCACCAGCCAACTATGAGGTCTTTCTTCGCTGGTTTGAAACCAGAAGATGGCATTGATATTGAAATGCACCAGCCATGCGGCGCTTTCTCCTTGTTGACATATTTTTCGCTGATAGCGGTCTTCTATGACCGATAACTGGTCGCAGGTAGTGGTGGTCCAGTAATAATGCCCGAGACCATCATCAAAAATAGGGTTGATCCAGGCCTTTTTCCCGCTGGCGTTGATGATCCGCTTGGAGGAAATAAGAGTTTTCAATTCTGCCAAGGTAGGCAGGCGCCAATCGGAACTTCCAGCAAAGTTTTCTGCTTCCGCAAAAGCCTTGGCATCTTTTAATTTTAATTTGTTGGTAATGCCCTTTTTAATCCAACGCAGTTTGTTCACGGTATCGGTCACTGTTCCGTCACCGTTGTCCACAAATGTCGGTTCAGCAAGCTTTTCAAGTTCGACTTCGCTGACTTTCCGACATTCTTTAAGCAAAGGCCCCGAACCTGGGCATGTGTTGAGAATGGAGAAGTGATCCATTTTCTTTATCATTTCGCAAATGTCGGCCTGCTTACATTTGGCGAAGGAAGGAATAGGCTGGACCAATAAAACCATTAACGTCAAAAACACGATCCGCATATTAAACTCCTGGTTTTGGAAAAGTTTTTCTGGACAAAGAAATACCTATCTCATTTCCGCCAGCCTGAGAGTGAGGATACTATAATTTCAAACTCACGGAAACATAAAATCTAGCCACTAATCTATGCCGCAGAAAGGGCAGGGGTTAATTGTGACTTCCGAAAATGATTCGATCCAGCTCGGCGAAAGCCTCTTTGCCTTTCATTTCAATAAACAAATCCGTGTTGACGATGCGATTGCTGGATGGATCCAGATTAATATTGATGACCGGGGCTCCCCGTTCCATGAAATGAACAGCAATATAATCATTAGTGGGAACGGCTCCCGAACTGCCGACCAGAATCGTCAGGTCAATAGGTTCCTGCACAAATCTCTTAAAACTTCCTTCCTGTTCAGGGTGCCCTGTGTATTCCCCATCTCCGAACATCAGGATATGAGGGCGGGCGATTCCCCGGCAATTTTTGCAAGTTGGGAAATTGGAGGCTTTCATCGTACCCGTGTCGAGATCGCAAAGCGGGACCGCAAGTTCTTCCCAGAATTGGGAGGTGCAGGTATCGAGGCATTGCAGTCGCCACATGGAGCCGTGAACTTCAAGAATGCGGTCTTCGGGGCAACCTGATCGCAAATGCAAACCATCGGTATTGGTGGTATGGATGAATCCGTCTTGAGCCTCAAGCCATTTGTTGATGATCCGATAACCCTCATGCGGCTGGTTTTCCTGAGCGTTACGACGTCGCCATTCATAAAAAGCCCAAGCGTGCGGCAATTCATTACGAAACGCCCAAGGGCTGGCCAGATCCTGCGCTCCCAGATTTTTGTCTTTGAAGGGAGGAAAATTTCTCCAATAACCGTCCTTGTCCCTGAATGTCGGGATATTGGAGTCGGCGCTCATGCCGGCACTGGTTAAGAACAGTGTGCGCTTGGACTTTTTAATCAGGTCCGAGGCTTCGTGCAGAATTTCAAGCTTTTCCATCCCACTCCTTATAAAACTGATCGAGATACGTCTGCATGAACTGGTGTCTACCTTCTGCCATCTTTTTGGCCGAGGCCGTGTTCATCCTGTCTTTCAGTAAAAGCAGTTTTTCATAAAAATGGTTGATGGTGTGTCCGGTACTTTTTTTGTAGTCCGCAAAACTCTGATGCATGACTGGTCCCTCATCAGGGTGATACATCAAACGGTTTTTGTTTCCGCCATAGGCGAAAGCGCGGGCGATACCCATTGCCCCAATGGCGTCAAGCCGGTCGGCATCCTGCACCACTTCCCCCTCCAGGGTTTTCATGGGAGTGGCAACCCCTGCACCTTTGTAAGAGATGTTGGCGACGATTTCAATGACAGGGTCGATCGTTTCACGCTCCATCTGATTGTCTATGAGGAACTGTTCTGCCATTTGCGGGCCTTTACTGTCGTCTCCGTTGTGAAACTTCCAGTCGGCAATGTCGTGGAGCAGGGCTGACAGCTCAACGACGAGCAAATTGGCCCTCTCCTGTTCGGCGATATTTTTTGCCAGATTCCACACCCGGTAGATATGCCACCAGTCATGGCCGGACCCGTCGCCTGCGAGCTTCTGCTCCACAAAGTGACAGGTTTTATCTATAATGGGCATGGTCTGATAATTTAAAGGTCATGAAGAGCGGTATCATTTCATATCCCGATTTCAGGATCAATGAACAATTGAAAACCCACAGCACTAAAAATGGCGGTTATGTAAAAGGCGACACTGTTCTCCATAATTTAAACCCGGAAACTAAAATCATCGCCGCTTTATTCCTGTTAATAGGGTCGGGGATAGGTGATAGATGGACTCTTGCCGTGGTCGGCTTGCTGTCAGTATTTGGGGTCCTTGCAGTCCGGGTGCCTGTTAAAGAAATTTTTTATGTCATCCGGCGCATGACTTGGTTTTTTCTTGCCATTGCGATTTTTCCTGTGCTGTTCACTCCAGGGTTTTATATTGACCTGCCTGCATGGATTCCCATCACCGTTTCGCGTGAAGGCCTGGCATCAGGACTGGAATCCTCCGTACGATTGTTGAACATTCTCCTCGTCTCTCTGGTGCTGGTACGCACGACTGCGGACTGGATGGGAGGACTGGATAAGCTGCTCAGTCCCATGACATATCGTTTTCCGGTCATCCGCGACCTGCTTGCTGTTTCGGTAATGGCGGTGAAGTTTTTGCCGATGATATTTGCTGAGACCGAAGAATATTTCGCGGATATTCACAGGAATGAGAGTGACCAGGGCTATAAAAAATTACGTTTTGTGTGTCACTCTGTCCTGCAATTCATCGCCTGGATATTTTCCGATATAGATCGCTTTACCAGACGTGCAACCCGCGAAAACCTTCTTGAAGCACAGACGAACACAGATGGGCAGAGATAAAGCCTTCATTGAGTCCAGCTAACCTGTTGGTAGTCAGGTGAAGCTATTACAAACTGGGGCCAGCGTTACGCTGGTGCAGGCCGCATTCTTTATGTTCCGGGTTTTCCCACCACCAACGTCCGGCGCGGATGTTTTCACCGGGTTCTACCGGGCGTGTGCAAGGCGCGCAACCAATGCTAGGGTAATTTCTTCCATGCAGGGCGTTGATGGGCACGTTGTGCTTCGTAATATAGGTCATTACCTGTTCCTCGGTCCATTCCGCAAGAGGGTTTATTTTAATTAATGGGGGATGATCCGGATCTTCCATGACTTTGGGGGTATCTGTCCGTGTGACCCCTTGGCCCCGTCTTAATCCCGTCACCCAGGCTTTCAATTCTCCCAATGCCCTATTCAGCGGTGCCACTTTGCGGATGTAGCAACACTCCTTGCGGTTGTCCACGCTTTCACGGAACGAGAAAAACCCTTTTTCCCGAACCAGGCGCTCGACTTCATTGTGGTCGGGAAAATAGGTTTTGATTTCGAGTCCATATTTGGATCGCACCCGGGCCATGACTTCATAAGTTTCTTCATGAAGTCGACCGGTATCGAGGGTGAAGAGGGTGAGGGAACCATCGAGTTTGGCGATCATGTCGATCAGCACCATGTCTTCCATGCCGAAGCTGGAGGCCAGTCCAGCTTTAACGCCATATTGGTCCATACTCCAACACAACAGTTCTTCCGCAGATTTAGCTTCGAAATCAATAGATGGTAATGTCATAATGGGCTTCCACTTGACAGAAGAATGGACAGTCTATATAAATCGAAGTCACATTAGACGGCGACCCCCTTACCTTTTCATGCCTGTGCCGAGAAATCAAGCTCTGGGAGCGAAAAAATATTAAAGCTCTTTCCACTCAAAATGTACTTTCTGTTGTTTTTCTTTGATACGGGTCAATGGTGAAATATTTTTTTTATAAAACCAGAAATTTCTTTCAGTGCTTACTGCAAAATATGCAGGTGATATTTGTTTTGTTTTTTACCGCTTTGTTCTTTGCGACTCCTTTTCCTCGCGAAGCGGGAATTTTGGAGCAGGTGGACAACGAATTGGTGGAACTCGCGGATCAGGTGCGTCCTGCAGTCGTCAGCCTGTCTCCCTATGTTGCCCAAGGCACCATTGGTCAGGGGTTGCCCAGAAGAAGCAGGCCCGCAAATGCCGGAGCAGGGGTTGTCTACAATGCTGAGAAGGGCCTTATCGTCACCAATAGCCATGTAGTGCGCAATGTTAATAAAATCAAGGTGACCTTTAAGGATGGCCGGGAGATCGTTGGTGAAGTGCTGGGGGCCGATGAAGACACCGATCTTGCCGTCGTTCATGTTTCATCCGACAAGCCGTTGACCGAAGTCAAGTTTGGGGACTCCAGTAAAGTTCGCGTCGGTCAGCTGGTGGTTGCGGTGGGCAATCCGTATGGACTTAATGACACCACCACTTTTGGCATTATCAGCGGACTGAAGAGGGAAAACGTCAATCTCTCCCGTTATGAAGATTTCCTGCAGACCGATGCTTCCATCAATCCGGGCAATAGCGGTGGGCCGCTTTTGAATATCAAAGGGGAAGTGATTGGCATCAACACGGCAATCATTAATTACGCCCAGAGTATCGGATTTTCTATTCCGTCCAATATGGTCAAGCATGTAGTGGAACAATTGGTAGCACATGGCGAGGTGCATCGCGGCTGGCTGGGGGTTGGTATCGACCCTGTTACTGAGGAGGTTGCCAAACGAGCTAGCGCGCAGGAAGGGGAAGGGGTCATCATCAATTCTATTTTTGAGGGCGACCCGGCTGATCGAGCGGGACTCAAAATAGGCGATATCATCCTGAAGATTGGCGGATTGCACATTGATTCCCCGAATAAAATGATTCGAGTGATCGGGGCGATCACCCCGGGGCAGACCATCAACCTGGATATTCTGCGAGACGGCAAACCCCGAATGGTGCCGGTCAAACTGGAATCGAGGAAGGCAAACACCAACCAATTGGCCACCTTGCCGCCTTTAAGTCCATCGGGACTGGGGTTCAGCTTAGAGAATCCGGGAAAGAGTACGAATCTGCCTGCTGGGGCTCTGGTATCCAGCGTCAACCCGGAGAGTCCTGCTGGTTTGAAGGGGTTGCAGCCTGGGGACCTGATCACAGCGGTCAATGGATGGGTCGTTGAAAACCAACCCGATTTTGACCGATTATTAGGCAAAATTGATAAAGGAAGCCCGATTTTTTTGTTGGTTTGGAGAAATGATAAAAAGTTTCATTTGGAGCTTGTAAGGGAAAAATAAATTTGTTAAGTTTAGAAGCTCAGAACTTAATAATTTTATCTATGGGAATTCTTTATTTTAAATTAAAAAAAATCTTATAAACCCTTTGAAATAAAAGGTTAAGCTTTTCGGCCTTCCATTCAAAGGACCTTTGAATGACATGCATAATTCAAATGAAATTATTGATAAGATATTATCATTTTCATTCAAAGGACCTTTGAATGACATGAATAATACTTGATTCTTCATCACCCCGTTCCTCAGAATGACAAGATGGTCTTGTCCTGTCACTCTGAGCACAATGATGAATCTCGCTTTTTTTTTCCGACTTATGCAAGGTTCTCCTGTTTGAGGGTTGGAAAGGGCCATCAGCATCAGAACAATAGATATCTAGTGGTGGTAAGGTTCTCCCGTTTGAGGGGTGGAAGGGGCCGCTATGGGGACGAAGATCGATTTGCTCGATTTGTGCAACTAATTTTTGATTTTGAGTGGGGAGAAATCAAAAAATTTGAAGGTGAGGAATAATGATTGAAAAATTTTTAGTGGATGGCACTAATTTTTTCGGGTCAGTGCTACTATCCGTTGCGATAACTCCCCGGTTAATGATAGCCGATTGATTCAGAAAGAAAGCAAGTTCAGAAAGAAAATAGGTTCAGTAAAGAAAAAACAGCTTGAATCTCAAAATATGTAACTGAAAAAATATTGACATTGTAATTTAAAATTATTAAAATCACTTTAACAATTAATTAAAAAAAGGCAAAATTATGGAAGATGCGAAAGAAAGAAATAAGCTTGCAACGACTTTTTTTTACAAAAGCTTAAGATAAAAAGAAATGGTCGATGAAGCTGTCAAAATTTTAAACGATGACCCATACGCTCCAAATTTAACACGGACAAAGTATCTCATCGATGCGATCATGCTCAAAACCCGTGAAGTATTGAGAAAACAAAAAATAGGTTAATTAAGGAAAACAGGTTCAAAAAGAGAACAATATTCAACGGTTTTTGTTTAGCCATTTTTAGACGCACTACTCAGGAGGTAGCAAATGTTTGGTGTCAAAAAGGGGTGGAAAAACTGGCATTCGTGTGCGGTCATTCTTATGGCCCTGGGACTTTCTGTCCCGGCAGGTGCTGTCTCGACGGACCATTCGCATGATGCTCGCAATCTCGGCAACGTTGCGGTAGACAAACCCGCATGGTTGGAAAAGCTCGAAAACCAACTTGAGCATGAAGACCTAATGTCCGGTATGGAAGGCAGTCAGGGCAAATTGGACAACACGATGATGAGAATCATGGACCAGTTAAAATCCAAGCTCAAGGAACACGCCAGCCCAGCTTCATCCGGTGGCGGTTTTCACGACTCTTGGGCCGCCCATCAGTTGGGACAAAGCTATCTCCTCGGGCCAACGGAAGCGGCAGCCAAGATATATAAAGGTGCCCACTGCCCCAGCAACGTTCCCGTAAAACAATATAATATTTCCGCGATCAATGTGGAAGTCACTCTCAATCAATGGGGCGATTATTACCCGGGCTACATGTATGTCCTGGATAAGGATATTGATAAAGTCCGCGCTGAAGAGGAAAAAAATGCGGTTGCTCGTGAAGACGAACTGGATCCTGGCGCGGTTTCCAACGGCCTTCAGGGTGATGCCATTCAACCCTTGGTTATCAGAGGTAATCAGGGAGAATGTGTCCGCGTAAAATTCACGAATCAGCTGGAAGATGAGGATGCTGGTTTTCAGATAAATGGTTCCGCAATGATCATCAGCTCCTCTGGCGAGCCCAACACAGCCGCCACTCTGGGCTCCATTGTGGCGGCCGAAGAGACACAGGACTATGAGTGGTACATCCCTATTGATGAGCAGGAAGGTGGTCACATGATCCAGAATCATGCGGGTCGTGATCCTTCCTCTCTGGGGTTGATCGGAACGTTCATCGTTGAGCCGAGAGGTTCTCGTTACTTGGATCCATGGACCGGTGGTCCACTGGAAAGCGGCTGGATGGCCATGATTACCAATGACAATGCCAAGGATTTTCGTGAATTTACTCTGATGTACCACGAAGTGGGTGATGAATCTTTTCGTCCTCTCAACCGTCATGGTGAAATGATTCCCCAACGCGATCCGCAGACAGACGCATACCGTCCTTCTGCACGCGCTTTGAACTTCCGCTCCGAGCCATTTGGGATTAACAACCTGGCTGTCCAGGAAAAGAAATTTCACTTTGAAGACGAATCTCTGGCTTACAGCTCTTATACCTTTGGAGATGCTCCGACTACGATTCCTCGTTCCTATTTAGGTGATCCCGCTAAATTTCGACTGGTGCATGGCGGTGGTGAAGTTTTCCACTCCCATCATCCTCATGGCGGAACTATTCGTTGGACCCGTTCTCCGCAACGCGAAGCTCAGCAGTTACTGAACCTGACCACAGCGGCCTATGATGGTCCTGTTAAGTATCCTGTTGTTCGAACGACTTCAGCCCGTGTTGATGTTCAGGTTATTGGCCCTTCGGAGGTTATGGATCTGGAAACTGAATGCGGGTCCGGGCTTTGCCAGCGATTGGCGGGGGACTTCCTGTTCCATTGTCATGTTGCGCATCACTATGTCGCGGGTATGTGGGGCTATTGGCGGGTTTACAATACCCTGCAGACTGGCAACTATCCGTTTGACAGTACCGATATCATGCGTCCATTGGAAGAACTTCCTGATCGTGCGGGAAGAATTCCCAAAGGACAGACTTCAGACAAGCTAGTCGGTAAAACCATGGACTGGTTTGGCAAGAAATTTAAAATTGTAGGAAAAGGAAAAAGTGACTGGTCGAAAGAAATCCCGGTCGTCAATATCAAGGACTGGGTGAAGTACATGCTTCCTCCCAAGGGTCAACCTGGTCATCATGATGATCAGATCAAACAGGTCAAAGCCTATGACGGCTCCGTATTGGATTATGGCTGGAAAGGTAATCAGGCCCTGTCTGAGCGGGAAACGATTACTAAATGGCCGAAATTTAAAACTCCGCATCCTGGTAAACGCCATCCGATTCAGTTTGACCAACATGGCAAACTGGCGTGGCCTCACCTGACACCGCATTTTGGTAAGCGTGTTCCTTTTGCGCGAAACCACGGTGGTGCTCCTTGGCTGGAGCCATTTCATATGCAAACCGACCCGGAGGTTATTACCAGGACGGAATCGGGTAGTTCGCGAAGTGGTCCTGATATGGAGAATACTGGTGGTGCCAAACCGGGTGAACAGGGTCGATGGAGCCTTTGCCCCCGAGGTGCTGGACGCAAACAGTACAACTTGCACTTCATCAACACTCCGATCGAGCTTACCGGACAGGTTGGGAAAACTCCGCCGGTCATTGATAAATATGGTTTGATCTATGTGATTGATGAAGAAATGGCTGAGAAAAAAGCAGATCCTAAAAAAGCCATTCCATTGGTCATTCGCGCAAATGTTTATGACTGCGTGGATGTCCTGCTTTCAAGTGAATGGGATGATGATGACTTTACTAATTTCCAGATGTCCAAAGTTAATATTCATCCACATTTCTTTCAGTTCGACAACCAGGCCTCAGACGGCGTAATCACTGGGTTTTCTTATGACCAGTCTATGAGGTCTTACAAGCAGTTCACCAAGAAGATGAAAGACGGACATCATGTTGGCATGCCGGTTCCGATGAACGCTAGATTGCTGAAGGCGACGAAGCCGGGCGACACTACGATCCAGATTCAGATGGCAAAGGGTTCGCCCACCTACCATGTTGGAGCCGATATCATTGTCGGTATTGAAGTTCCCAATGGCAAGGACGCACGCTGGATCACAAACATCACGCCTGACCCAAATAAAGGCCCAGCTAAAGATGGCAAATACACCATCGAGTTCTCTGAAGGAATGACGCACGCGCATGAAGCAGGTCATATCGTCACGACTGAATATGTGCGTTATCGCTGGTGGGTGGATGTTGATCTGGGTCTGGTGTTCTGGCATGACCATGCGTTCGGTGCGACCACTTGGCCGCACGGTGGAATCGGGTCTACCATTGCTGAGCCTTGGGGGTCTACATATCATGATCCGAAAACCGGTGAACTGATTCGCAGTGGACCGGTGGCTGATATTCATAGTACTGAACTTGTTGGCTACAATACTCAGGGAAGTTTCCGCGAGTTGGTGGCCCAGGTGAGTGATACCGTTCCTCATACTGCTCAGTTGGTGACCGCAGGAAATCCACCGGGACTGTCGCGTGAAAACGCGATCGCTGCGGGACAATCGATTTCATTCCAGATGCCTACTGACATGCTGGAAGTTGCCTTTCCCTTGTTGAATGGTGGAACCCATACAACGGGTGGTGCCTTCAATTTCAGGGCTGCCTCTTTGGCCTCAAGGCTTGCAAGCAACAGAGACCCTTCCAAACTGTTCAGCAGTAAGGTACATGGTGATCCTTCTACGCCCATGTTAAGAGCTTATGTAGGGGACAATATTGTCTTCAGGCTTTTGGCGGGTATGCAGAATGAGACCCATACTTTTGTCGTATCAGGGCATGGTTACCGACCGGAGAGGTATGACCAGGACTCCCGCGTGACAAATACCATCCATGTCGGAATTGCTGAGCGTTATGACCTGCCCAGCAAAGCGGGCGGTTTTCAGCAAATGGCGGGTGATTATCTGTACTACAACGGACGAACTTCCAAGCTGTCCGAAGGTAGCTGGGGGATTATCCGCGTGCATGATGAAGTTCAGGAAGATCTGAAAATCCTTCCTGGTAACGCAGACTTTAGGAAAAAAGTTAGGAAGACTTTGTGCCCGAAGGATGCTCCGGTTAAAAACTTCAGTGTTGTTGCTATCAACAAAGCACTGAAGTTTCATCCCAGTGCTGAAGATGAAATAGAGGTCGACTTTGAACGCAAACTGATTCTTGCTAATGCCAGTGCGAAAATTTATGCTCTGGAAGACGAAGTCAAGCAGGCTGCTGACGATGGCCACATGCCGCATCCGTTGACCTTGCGTGCCAATATCGGTGATTGCGTCAAGGTCAAGCTGACCAACCGCCTGAAAAAAGGCAACGCATCTATTCATGCCAACAACGTTGCGTTCGATCCCATGGATTCTCAAGGGATCAACGTCGGGAACAATCCGGGTGACCAGACAGTGGCTCCGGGCAAATCGAAAACCTATACGTTCTATGCGCACCCTGAGTTCAAAATCAATGGTTCGTTGTTATGGGATTTCGGTAACTTGACGACAAATATTCGCGACGGTTTGTATGGCGGTATTATCATCGGGCCGCGTGGTTCGGTGTACCGTGACCCAGAGACCGGGAAAGATATCTCTCTCGGTAATTCCTGGAAAGCGGATGTCATCATCGATAAGTCCTATCCTGAGAACGCGGGCATCGATAACTACCGTGACTTTGCGTTGTACTTCCAAGATGAAGACAACATCATCGGCACATCTTTCATGCCTTACTTGCAGAACGTGGCAGGGTTGACCGGCGTGAACTACCGCCTTGAGCCATGGCTCTATCGTGAAGACGAGGGTTGTGAGCTGGGTAATATGTTCACGGCTTGTGTTGCGGCGGATTCTGATCCGGCAACACCGACTCTGAAAGCCCATGCAGGAGATCAGATAATGATCAACATTTTTGGGGCTCATAATGAGCAGAACCAGGTGTTCAATATGGATGGCCACCAGTGGCGGCGCCATATGGATCAGAATGGTTCTGACATGATTGATGCCGAGCAGTTCGGTGCGGGCGAGTACATTCAGGCCTACACTAATGCTGGTGGAACTTACAACAACCCTGGCACTTACTTGTGGTTGAATGCCCGAACGCCATACCAACAGGCAGGCCAATGGGGTTATTTCAAGGTATTGCCTGTCGGTGATCGTTCCATCTTGCCGCTGGGTAAAGCGACAGTGAAGGGCGTAAAAACCGCATCTCAGCCGAAAGAAGAGAAGAAATCCGCTTCCAAAGCTGAGGACGATAAGCTTTCCATGAGATAATTGCCGGGTTTTTGGCAATTTTTAAAAGAAAGTGAAAGGGGGCCCTTGATGGGCCCCCTTTTTAACGTTATAACTGCAGATTCTTTATGCTACAATTTTGACATTCTCAAAAGCTGGCGGTTTCGTGGATTTGTAGAGAGACGCGTATTATTGTGTGCGGTGTATATTTTTTGATTTCCAATCGAAGGAGGGACGAAAGAAATGAAGAAGATTGTGTTAGGTGTAATGGTGGCTTCCCTGTCATTGGCATTGGGTGCGTCCACCAGTTTTGCGGCAAAGAAGCCTAAGTACGCAGAAGGTGCAGCAGGTGCAGGCTCCATCACAGGCATGGTGTCGCTGAAAGGTGCTCCCATGGCTCCGATCATGGAAGACTTGAGCAAAGGTAAAAACGTTGAGTTTTGTGTCAAGCACCCTGATACCAAAGAGGGTGGAATCCGACCTCGTATTAAAGTTTCAGCTGCGGATGGTAAATTGAAAGACGCGGTGGTATTTATCGAAAATATTAAAGCTGGCAAGCCTTGGGGTGATGGGGGCAAAATGGCTTTCGATTTCGAAAAATGCGATATCAAACAGAAAATAGGTGTTGTTCGCAAGGCTACCAAAGCAGAGAAAAAAACAGGTGGCTTGGTGACAATCACGAATCAGGACCTGGATATTTTGCACAACCCGCATGGATACTCTGTAGCAGGTGCTAACCGAAAAACGCTGTTCAACAAGCCTCTGCCAAGTAAGGGTGATGTTGCGGACGTGACCAAGAACCTGGCTCGCTTCAAGCAGAAAAAGGATAAACATTTCTTCCTGCAATGCGACCAGCACAACTTCATGGAAGCCGATGCGCGAATCGTGTGGAACCCTTATTACGCAATCACGGGTGCTGACGGGTCTTTCAAGATTGAGGGAGTTCCTGCTGGTACGTACAAAGTAACTGCATGGCAACCTTATGTTGGCGAGTCTACTATGGAAGTTACCGTAGCAGATGGTGCAGCGAAAGCTGATTTTACGCTGACCTCCAATTAAGGAAAGTTTAAAGAGAATTGCTGGAAAATATTCGAGGCATTGGGTACGCCCTTTAGGTTAAGGGAGGTATCGAATTTTTCGAGACGTTCTTGAAAAAAGCAGCATCGGGACTTTGGTTCCGGTGCTGTTTTTTTGTGCCCACTAGCAGGTTGTTGGAAAACTCCTAAGCAAGGGGGTTAGATTGTAAAACAGGCGTGGGCACTATTTTATTGGAGAGGATCCATGCGCGGTCAAGAAGAGAGTCAAGATATTGCCCAAGCTAAAAACGGGAACACGCCCGGATTGGACGGGCGAACCACAAGGCATGCGGGTTACGCTACTGGCCAAAGAATCCGCAAGCGGGCGGAAGAAATCTTTGGCCGGTTCAAGACGGTCGGAGGTTTAAGGAAAACTCGTTTCAGAGGGGTCGAGCGAACACAGAAATATGTTTTCATGCTCGGAGCCGCCTACAACTTGCTGAGAATGAGTAAGTTGGTTCCAGATGGAGGGGGAACGTGACCACAGGGACACGGCAAAAGCTTCCAAATGATTTGCCCTCTTGACCCAAATCCAAAAAACACGTTAACTCTTAACTGGCATGTTTATCAATTTTAATTATTTGGAGGGTTTTGCTTCCATCAGGAAGGTTTACTTTCACTTTCTCGTCGATCTCACTGCCGACCAAGGCGCGGCCTACTGGCGAATGCTGACTGATATCACCCTTCTCAGCATCGGCTTGAGATGGAACAATGGTAAATTTTTTGATAGACTGTTCCTGCTCGTCTATAAATTTAAATGACACAGTGTCGTAAAGTTCAACAACATTATCTTTGTTTAATTTTGCTTGATCTGCGGCTTCTGACATTGTAGCTTGCGTGTATACCTGCGGTTCTTCATCTTCACGCTGGGCGAACAGATCTTCCTGTATTCTCTGTTGCAAATCTGCGACATTTGAAAGTCGATCTTTTTCTTGTTGTTCTCGACCAGCAGCCTTGCGCTCCAAGGTCTGCTCTATGTGTTTTTTGAGTTTCTCAAACTCAGCAGGAGGATTGTGGTACCAATCTGTTGACCATATCCGGTAAATCTCCCAGCCAAGTCCCTCAAGAACTTCCTGCCTGATTCTGTCACGGTCACGGGCTGACTTGCTGGAATGGTACATAGCTCCATCACATTCAATACCCATGAGAAAACCGTAAGGATAATCGGGATGTTTGACGCCAAGATCAATGAAATATCCGGCAACGCCTACCTGTGGGATAACTTCGCAGCCAATGCTTTCCAGCTTCTCCTTCACTTCAATTTCAAAATTGCTGTCAGGCTCTTTTCCGGTTACGGTTCCTGCGTCTAGTTTGCCTTCATAGGCATATTCCAGATAGCCTTTAAACGCTCTTAATCCTAAGGCACTGGTCTCTGTGGCTTTGATGTCGTCTGGCTTTAGAGAGGTGAACAACACGAGATTGTGTTTTGCTCGGGTGAACAAAACATTTCAGAATATCAAACCGTCGTTTAAGTTCGGGGTGCTGTTGGATCAAGGCACGAATTTCTGTCTCCAGAGCCTTTTGATGCCGCCCACACATTTTCAGTCGCGCCCGTATTTGGCGCGCAACCAGCTTGCTTTCGCACTGATCCTCCTGAACTTTCAGAGTGGTCATTTCAGTTCCCACCTGTCGCCTTGCCGTCAACAATTCTGAAAGCTTTCCAACCTCGGGTGCAGGGGGAGGGGTGGTCTCAGGCTTCACCATGGCAGCGAACAAAGCCAGTGTTCTGGCATCAATCTCATCGGTCTTTGCCAGTTGTCCCATCATGTCTGCAAACTTGCGGGTGCGATATGGATTCATCACCGCAACGCAAAACCCGGCGACGGGCGAATGCTTGTGACAGGGATGGAAGAGGTCTTTCCTTGCATACGGGACATCTGAAATTCCCTTTCATCTGTTCAGATCAGTTTTCCATATCTCGGCCCGGTCAAGCTACCCTGCGGCTCCGATAAGCCAAGGGGGCACCGACCCAGACCGAGTTTCCGGGTGGAGGTGCAACTCCACCCGGAAAGCTATGCTTCTTCAACAAAAACATCGCTCAACAAACATACAAGGGGAGCTACCTTAATCTTCATCTGCGTAGACCCCGAGTACTGATCAAGATTATGCACAAAGCCAAAACTAGACGGCTAGGGGCAGTTGTTCCTCAATTTCTGCGACTTCGCCTGACACGGGCATTTCTAAGGTCTCGATCTCCAAGTCTTTAATTGGCTGTGACATGCCGCTTTTGAAGTTGAGTAGCAGAGCCTCATATACCGCGTTTCGATTACTTTCCTTCGCGCCAACATGGTAGAAGTGCTCTTTCATTAGAATTGAGTATTCGCCCCACAGGGAGAAAACGTAGTCGTTCACACGGTACTTGTTCTTAAGCCATGTAGACATGATGAAGGGTGCGCCGCTCGCCGTGACTAGGCTGTGCAAGTCGTGCTCTTCTTCTTCTGACCATGAATCAAAATAATCGACATGACGGCCTAGGTATGGGGGGTCACAGTACACCAAGTGACTTGGTGCGACTTCGGATAATGTGTCTCTAAATTCTTGATGTTTGAACTCAAAATCCCTCTGACTGATAACATGCGATACGGCAGAGTTGGTTGCATATTTTGGTAACAAGGGCTTGAGCGTAGCGGTTAGGCTTTCGGCAGAAGGGGACGTTAAAGCCACCTTTCTTATTGAAGCGCATCATCCCATTGAAGCATGAGCGACTTAGGAACATGAAATCGAGAGGGTTCCCATCGGTGTTAAATCGTTCCCTGACGGTGTTAGTAATGCGCCCCTTCCGTTTCTAGCAACTTAGCACCTTCTTCGACCAAAAATTTTCGGGCCTTGTCAGCAGTAATTTCACCAGCTTGCAGGGCTTTATAAAAGCTTATGAGGTGGGGGTTACTATCACATAACAAGGCTCGTTTAGGTTGGACGTTAAATGCGACAACACCCGTTCCCATGAACGGCTCGACCCATCTGTCATAGTCCTGAGAACGGCTTGTTTCTTGTATCCATCCTGCGAGCTTTGTTTTGATACCTTGGGACTTGATTGGAGGAATTACAGCCATGCTTTTTTCGCTTTCCGCCGAGGTTTCGGCTTGTTGATTAGCTCTGCGGACATTCCCTTAAAGTCTAAGTACTCAGATAACTTAGTTAACTTCTTAAATTTATCTGGGTTCTTTGGGTCTGGCACTTGTAGGACGTTTTGGTTGATCCAGTATTCATCAAAGACAGCCTCACCTAGTTTTGCGAACGCACCGTTGCCTGTGAGAATATCTGAAATATAGCTGATGCTGCCAATGTTCGCGGTGTTGCCACTACCGCTACGGTCGCTGGCAATTTTCCATTTTTCTTCAACAAAAAACGTTAAATCTGTGATGACAGAGGTGATTGAGGTAAGTGAGGAAAGATCATGTATTTCTATTTCGTCGATGTCGTCTGACAATGCTCTAGTGTAAAGGATGCCCAATGAAATATGAGCGTTGTACTCGCTGTACGGAAATTGAATATTCTTTGTGCTGGTGCGGTCTCGAAAGTATGCACCGTGCGATCCGAGCGTAAAGCCGTTGCAAAAATCTTCGTACTCAGGAAGACGATAGGTGGTTTTTATATCGACTGCGAACTTTACTGTTGGGTCTGATTTTTTGACAAAAGATATATCAGGATACCAATTTTGGTGCTCAGCCAGAACAATTTCGTATCCGGCGTTCTCCGCAAACTCTAGGAACTTAGGAAACAACTGAATTTCTAAGATTTTGGAGATGATCTTTGTGTCAGCAGATATGGTGTAGATATTTTGGTCGACATCAATGAAGCCTTTGATCGATCAGCCGCCACCGTTCGTTGAGACGTACTCGGTTAGCGTTTCTCCAAGCTCTCGTAGTTGAGTGATAAATTCCGTAGTTGTAGCATCCATATCTTTATCTTTCGGAATTTCCTAGTTTAAGGTATTTTTATATTACAATATTATTGACCAATAACATTTAATTCCTCTCTGCTATAGGTACTCCCCAATCCATACGGGTTATTCAGGCTATCCGGTGAATAAGGATTTCCGTATCTACCATATGGGTTGCTTGTCGAATCTGGATCATAGGGGTTGGTGCTCAACCGTCCTTTGTAATTGCCGTTTCGGTCGTAGATTTTTGGTGCGTCCGTAGCATAAGGATTATTGGCGGACTTGTTGCTATAGGGGCTCCCATACTTACCATACGGATTGTTTGGAGAGTTAGACTTATAGGGACTCCCCGCACCATAAGGATTAGATAATGAATTAGAATCATACTCGCTCCCATTCAGATTACCCAAGTATGTTTGTGAAAAAGCAGATGATGCAAAAAGAAACACGCACAGCGAAACCATGCTAAAAATAACAGTTTTTCCCATTTCCTTCTCCTTTGTGAGTTATTTATTCTTCAAACATTTCCATTTGAAATTTTTTTAGAAAAAGTCCTGTTAAAATTTCTATCAAAAACGAGTTTGTTAGGTGAGGCTTTCCCAATTCCAATTAATTGCCACATATGTTGTTGAAGGGCGGCTTTCCCTACTTTTTTCAGGAACTGATGGAGTTTGTATTTTCTCTTTTTTATCCCGGTATTTGAAATTAATACAGGATTTTTTTCGTCCAACATTTCGAGGACAACACCATTACTCCCTGCTAGAGGATTATAAACATACTTGAGTGTTAATTTTGCAAAAAATTGTGGGTGCTGATTTTTCTTTGAAAGTCTCGGTAGTCCATATATTTTGTAGAAAATATCATAAAACTCATCAGGGAACCGCTTTTCATATTGAGCAACTTCTTCTCGTATAAATTCTTTAAATAATTCTCTATATTCGAACCTCTCTTTATCTTCAATAAAACCTGTTGCTTCGTCGACAAGAGCGGTTATTCCAATACGCGCAAAAGATCGTGTAAGAATTTCACATCTTTCAGCAATATGAAACTGTTGTTTTTGGAGAACGCCTTGTGCCCTGGCTTCTAAAACAGCTTCACAAATATCATGGATTTTCTGTTCTCAATTGTTGTCGCAAGGCCAGTCTTAATGTCTTTAAGTTTTGCTTTGGTGGAATGCAGTTCAAAACAATAATCACCAAGGCCCGCATTCTGCAATCGGCTGTACACTATGTTCAAGGCCGCCATTTTTTCAGCAACAAAAAGAACCTTTTTATTCTTGGCTAGAGCGTTGGCAACCAAGTTTGTGATCGTCTGAGATTTACCAGTCCCTGGCGGCCCTTTAATCACAATGTTATTGCCTTTCATGGCATCCACAATTGCGCTGTGCTGTGAAGAGTCAGCATCCATAATCAGTACAGGGGCATATCTTTCAGTTTCAGGGCCTGTGTCTATGTCGTAAATTTGGGCCTCTTTATTAACAGAGTTTCCAGTACTTTCCCTGGCTCCCGCTATTAGGCTGCCAATAATCTTATTCCCGGCAAGACCACTGTCAGGCCATCGATTTGAATCAAGATCGTGATACATGACAAGGCGAGCAAATTGGAATCGCCCTAGTGTAATGAAACGCCGAACACGCCATTTTTTTTGGTTTTTAATCAGGCGTTCGACCTTCCTCATATAAGCTTCAGGTGTGTCATTCTCGGAAAGCTTCGGTAACTCCAATCCAAACTCTTTGAGTTTTTCAGCCAGAGAAAGATTATACTCCGGGTTTTCGCCTGATCCTGATACGCTGACAAAGACCTCTCCATCTGCTGTTTTATCGTCGATGGGCGGGTCTAACTGTAACAGCACAAGCGGGGCAAAAAACGGCTTTTCTGAATTCTCATTTTCGTACCTCTCCAGGAATCCGAAGGCAGCATAAAATGTATTCACACCTGTTTCGTTAATATCCGTGTTGATGTACCGCCGGAGACCAGACAGCTTGTGCTGTAGTTCTTTGGGTTTCAAAAGCGTCTGGATATCGTTATCAGAATGCTTGTCCGGCTTGCAATCTTCATTGGGAGGGGCTACAGGTACATCGGGTACATCGTATGTTGGTTCTAGATTATTTTGTCGCGCCCACTTTGCATTAGATAAAGGCTTAAGATCATCTGCTGGCGGCATTCCAAGGCGCTCTCGTACCCTGTTTTTGAGGTTTCTTTCGATAACAGCCAAATCATCAAAGCTGTCTTCCTTGTCTATAAGTTCGTTAATTTCCTCTAAATATTGCTCATCTGTCAGCGTTGCTTCATCGAAATATGTTTGGAATTCTTCGGTTTTCTCATCGTGTGGCTCATCATCCGGTTCGGGCAGGGGTCGGAAGGTAAATTTTTGACCATCAAGCAGTGAATGGAACAGAAAATCCGGAAGTTCATCAATGATGCGGATATGTGTAAGGGCTTTTTCAGAGTGCTTAAAGTTAAGCAACGCGTTGCGGTTAGTCAGGTCGAGTAGCTTCATCCTTAGCTCTTCGATCTTATCTTTTATAAATTGGTCGATTGTCTCTTCCATCTCTAACCTATTGTCAGTTAAATCAGTGATTGAGTCTTCTTTCGTTTTTCGATGAGATTGGCAGCACACCAAATAAAGCTGCTCCTTCAATTGGCCATAGTGGAGAGGGTAAGTCCACTCTTGACTGCACTCCAAACTCCGACTTGCGATACAGGATTTTACCCGTTTAGCAAGAGAAAATGCAAGGGAGTCGAGTTTTGCCCCTGGGGCGAGAGACTACTTGTCCAGCCAGAGGGTGAACCAGCTTGAGATGGATTTTTTGTTGCCGGTTTCCTCGTGGTATCCATCCCAGACGTTGAAGGCGATGGGGATGGGTCTGCCAGTCTGGAACTGGATGTCATCGTCATCTGCTTTGAAGGAGCGTTTTAGAATTACTGAATACCTGCCATAGTTGAAACTTCCTTTAGCTTTGACTCCTTCTTTTTTCTCTTCAAACCAGTTTTCTAATCCATAGGCGTGTATCTCTGTCGCTTGGTTGGTGGAAGATGTCCACTTCCATAAATTGACAGGGTGATCGGCATCGCCATTGAGGAAGTAGGGTTTGTGGGTATGGAGGTTGACGGGAAACTGCACCGCAATGGCATCTGGATATTCGGGGATAGTTGGTTCCAGAGGTTCTTCATCCTTTCCCTTCATATGCTCGGGGAGAGGTGGGGCCGGGGATTCTTTAACATCGGTGAACTTTTTAAGTGCGGGGTCGAGAGAGGGATCGTCCCAATGAATATAAAGGGCAATTTCTTTTTTGTTATGGGCGGCCTTGATGGTCAGGTTGCGCACTGTCGGGAAATAGGATTTGGGTTTTGCCTGAAGCTGGCCTCCTAAAGGAACAAAGCTGGCTTGTGCTTCTTGCCACACAGGAGCACCAGGGTCGTCCGATATTTCTCCTTCCACTTTTTTAGCGTGAATGGGACTTTGCATTTTGGGTTGAGTCGGAGGAGCCAGAGTGCTGACGTAGTTGACGATATCCCAAATCTGTTCATCTTTGAACACTCTCGGTGAAAACTTGGGCATGGCGGTTGTGGAGAGTCCTGTGCGCAAGGTCTTGAAGACGTCCCTGCGGGTACTGCCTCGGCGAAAGGTCCAAGGCTGGCTCAGGTTTCTCGGCCAGATGGCATTAGATGAATAATCCACAATGCGTTGAGAGGTCGCGCCGTCTCCTCGCCCCTTAACTCCGTGGCATCCGGAGCACTGAGTCAGAAAAAGGGGTTTGCCTCGTTTTATACTTTCCGCAGACAGGGCAGGTTCTTTGCCGACCTGTAGCACTTTATGGCTTTTGCCTCTCTTTTCAAACTTTTCAAATTTTTTGGATAAAGACTTTATGAATATAAGCAGACTCTTGCGGTCATTTTCCGGCAGGTGTTTCCAGCCGGGCATGGTGGTGCTGCGTGACCCGTTGTTGATGACGTTTAGCAAGTCTTTATCGGTTGGGATTTTGCCAAACGATGTAGATCGGATTTTTATATGGCCTTTGGTCAGGTTTCTTGGTTGCGGCATGGAGTAATCTGCCGCAGGGCCATCGCCATTGCCCTTGTCTCCGTGGCAATAGGCGCATTTTTCCAGATAAACCTGCTTTCCCCTTTCCAGAGAATGGGGTTCCTGTCTGCCGGGCTTGGTGTGTCGTTGTCCAGCAACTTCATAGATATAGGTGATGATTTTCCAAACGTCTTTTACACTCAGGGTGTCTTCCCAAGCGGGCATAGCCGAGTTCCAAGGCTCATATTTTTCCGGGAGCCCTTGGCCTCCTTTCATAATGCGCCAGAAGGTATAGGCCTGTGGCCGGGCAAGAATTGAGTCGAGGCGGGTAAAATCTGCCGGAGGAGGAAAAAAACTTTTTCCGAACAGTCCGTTGCCGTCCAGTAAGTCACCGTGGCAGAAAAGGCAATGTTTGGTGTATAAGGTTCCCCCTTTTTTGATAACCTTTGGATTCTTTTTGAAAGGATTGCTCAGGCTTTTTAGAGCGATCTGTTTATCTTTAAAGATAAAGGTTTTAGGGACATCTTCAGATGGAGGCGGGGTGAAGCCCCATAGAGGGGCAGGTGTTGCGAGAAAACAGAAAAGGAGCAGGGGAATGACTCCATGCTCATGGAAAATACCGGGCTTTATGAGTGGCTTCAAGCTAGCGCCCCAGTTCTTTTCCTTTGGCGGTTCCCGGATAGACCGCATCTTTCTTGATTCTTCCGGATTTGATGGTTTCGTAGAAAGGCCGAACAACCTTGTCTCCGTTAAACTCAAAACTCAGGTTGATCGTTTCACCTGCGGCAATTTTAATTTTCCTTTTTTGTGGTTTCATCAAATAGTGCCAGGCGTTAACCTCATATTCCCCCGGCGGAATATCTCCGATATTAAAGTTTCCATCCAGTTCGGTTTTGAAGTAGTAAGGATTTTGCACCCGATAACCCCAAGTCTGCATGAACTCGTGCATCCCACAAATCATTTGCATGATCTTGTAATGTTTTTTGAAATTGACACTTCCTTCAGAAACCTCTTCGGCGGGTATGGGAATGTTTAAGAGGATTTTCCCTCTTTCCTTTTGGTAGACTTGGCTGTTATGCATGACCGCATCAAGATTGTCTACCTTGAAAGCTTCGCCCTGTCGGATGACATTAACATCTGGAAAAAATTTACAGTCTTCAGAAGTGATAATAACAGGTTCCTTGTTAAAAGGCTTTCCGGCTTGAACATGCTCCAGGGTGATGACCACATCTTTAAGTCCCCCATCCCGCGAAATTTTAAAGTCATCGAGAACCCGGTTCATTTCATCATCGGTATCCACTTCCGCACACATATCAATATTGGGAAACAATACCAGATGGTAATGGCGGGGAAAAGGCATACCGCCGATCATTTTAGCATTTCCCTTGATGGTCCCCCCGTTCTGAACATTGATTTCCTGGTAGGCAAAAGCTGGAAGGGAGAAGGTCAACAGTGCGGCGAGAACAAACAAGACTTTAGGGAGGAGCAATATTTTTTTCATTCTTAAAACCCTCGTACCAAAAGTTAGAAACTTGAAAGGGGGGTAACCGTTGTTTTCCGATTTTTTCTTTGAGAAATTTGCGAGGTCTGATAAAAACCAGCGTTCATAACTATATTTTCAATGGATGTTCTCAATTTGTTGTTTGACGACCTGTTATCAAGTTAACCTATTGAAAAAAAGACATTCCCAAGGATGCACCCCAAAGGATGAGGCCTCTTGAGACAAAAATCACTATCTTGCGAGTTGGGTCCGAACCTCAGCGTAAAGCCTAAGATAATTAAAGGATTACACTTGGTTTTTAGTATAAAATTCTCATCAAGTCAATGAATTGTTTTGGCCTACTCCATATGGGACTTCGGTTGATGTCGTAAAAGGAATTATACAGGGGGTTTTAGTGTGATGCTCTATGATGAGGCAGGAGGGCGTTGTAGTCGAGTAACCATTGGGCCGGTGGTTTGCGGTTGAATTCGGCCATGTTGGTGAATAGCAGATCCTCTCAGTGGTAGTTGACGAATTACTCCCGCATAGTGCAGTTGAAGTGCTCAGCATGGGCGTTCATTTTCGGGCATTTGGGTTAGGTCCACCAATGAGTTATGCCACGTTCATGAGATCGTTGCTGGAAATAGTCCATGAATTCCGTGCCGTTGCCCGAGAGGATGAAGCGTAGGGATTGGAATTGCATGGCATTCTTTCTGGGTCGGAGTGCCATATGTACCCTGAACTTATGCAGGGAGAGTTTTGGCTTCCGAAAGCTACTATTTTCGATCTCTTTGAAACCCCTTTCAAATCAATTTGCTTTGATTTAAAATGGAGTTAGAGGCGAAACTATCTTCTCTTGGGAGCGGATTTCATAATAAAATATTCCATGAAATGGGGTGTATCATGCGGAAAATATTTCTTTCATTTGTTGTCATAATTTTAGGGGTGGTTCCTGCTTTTGCGGGGGCACCCTCACCGGGGGATCAGGCTCCTGAATTTTCCTTGAAATCCATGGGTGGTAAACAGGTGGCATTGTCAGATTTTAAAGGCAAGGTGGTTATAATAGGTATGTTCCATATTTGTGTTCCTTGCATGAACCAAGCCATGGAATTTAATAAAGTTAGAGACCAGCTTAATGAAGATCAGGTGGTGGTGTTGGGGATTAATACCAATGGTGATTCCAAGGAAGCGGTGGCGAACTACCTCAGCAAGTTCCCGGAAAAAGTACGGTTTCCTTACTTGATCGATCCCGCGAAGGAAGTTTATCAGTCCTATTCGCAAAGGGATATGCCAACGGTGTTAATTATTGATCAAAAGGGCGTTTTAAATACCCGGACTCAGGGCGTTGGCACTGACCAATTGGTGCCCTACATAAAAAAAATGCTTTAGGAGGTTGTTAATTATTTCAACCAGGAACTGATAAATAATCTTCCTTAAAGCCTATTATCAGGGAGCAAGTTGAAAAAGAGACTCACCTTATGGCCGATGAACATGGAAGCTAAGGATATGGGGAGTGAATTTTACAAGCGTTGTCCGCCATAGTCGTGGTGAATAGGTCGTCTGGAGGCCTATTCATACAAATACCATTGAAGGATATTTCAGTATCCTTAAGCGCGGATTATCTGGGGTTTACCAGCATGTAGACTGAAAACATTTAAAACGGTATGTAGGAGAGTTCGATTTCCACTGAGAAGATAGGGATAAATCCGGTGCGCCGGATACTGGTCTTTGGTGCCTGATAGATCGCCTCCAACCCCATTAATCGCATCAAAACGGCGAACACGATGACGACAGATATAAACGTCGTCCCGCCGCAACTGGCGCGCCATCTGGCGGGAACCGTAAAACGGATACTTCAGAAACAGCTCGTCGATCCGGCGCATCAGCGGCAGGTTCTCCGCACTTTCGCCCTTCGGCGCGTAATAGAATGACGACCGGCCGATCGAAAGAATCTCACATTGACGGCTCAAACTGAGTCCCGGTCGGTCGCGCTAGCTCATCGCTTGAGCCCTTGCGCCAAAAAATCCCGTTCCACCGTCAATTGACCGATCTTGGCGTGAAGATCGTGAATCTCCTCTTCCTGCTCCACGCGGGCCTTGTCGCCGCCATTGGAAAATACCGCACCCAGGTAGGTCTTTCCACCGCCTGCCGCTTCCACGTACTAACCCGGTTTGGATGCACCTTGTGCTTCGCAGCGATCTCTTGGATCGTCTTGTCGTCACGCAACGCTTCAAGCGCAACGTGGGATTTAAAGTCTGCCGTGAACCCGCGTCGTGTTGTCATTCCGTATTCCTCCGTTAGTCGGTGGAATACATCTTAAACAACTGTCCGATTTCCTGGGACCACCTCAGATTTGAACCCACACATCTCCTTAAAGACAGGTGCGTCTACCTTCCACCATACCCGCATAATTCTTTATTGGTATTCTGATTCCATCCCGAAATTTTCTGGTGGTCCTTTTCCATCATTATTTTCAAACTCAGTCAATCCATAAGTGCCGGGTGAAGGACGGGTAAAGATTTCCTCTCTTCTTACGTAGTGTGCCAACGTTCCGGACAATGATTGACGCTTATTCTTGGGAACACCGCAGGCATCCATAAGATTATTTATGTGCATAGGGCTCCCATTCAGTCTAAGGACTTTTCTGGCTTTCCCTGCTAAACTGCCTTCACGGATAGAAGGGGAATCATCAGCAATGCCGTTCTCTTTGGGCAGAACCTTCAGTGCCTCCTGAAAGGCCTGAATAGACACATCGGCCTCTCGGATTTTAGACTGGTACTCAATGATTTCCTCTTTTTTTTTGTCGATTTTTTGTTCGATTTTTCTTCTCGCACTAATCATATAGGCTCCGAAAATATGTGGTTGCAATCATAAGCCACGCACTGTATTGTGTCAATAGAGTTTAACCACACGTAACAACGCATAGTCACACAGCTAAAGGAAGTTGCCATGAATGACCGTAACTTATTAATTCAAAAGAGGTTAGATAGAATAAAAAGACACTCAGATCACGGCAAAGAGTATTGGATGGCCCGTGATATTCAACCAATATTGGGGTACTCAGAATGGCAAAAATTTAAGGGAGTGGTCAAGAAGGCCTGTATGGCATGCGAAAGCTCTGGTTGTGACACCTCAAACCATATTATCCAAGCCGCTAACATGGTTGTGGTTGGAAGTGGTGCGCGAAGAGAACGGGTAGATTATTTCTTGTCTCGCTATGCCTGTTATTTGGTTGCCATGAATGGTGATTCGAGTAAACCGGAAATTGGATTCGCTCAAACCTATTTCGCAATTCAAGCTCGTCGAATGGAAACATTAGAGGCTTTGAGTGAAGAAGAAAGGCGGTTAGAGTTACGCCAAAGAGTAAGGGGCGCCAACAAAGATCTCAATATCGCCGCTAAGCAAGCTGGAGTTCAGAATTATGCCCTGTTCTATGATGCAGGTTATCGTGGCTTATATAATATGAGTCAAAGGGCTATTAAAAGAACAAAAGACATCCCGAAGAATGAGACTTTGCTGGATAGGGCTGGAAGAGTGGAACTGGCCGCTAACGAATTCCGTATCACCCAATGCGAAGAAAAACTTGTGCGTGAAGAAATTCAAGGCCAACAAAATGCCATAAACACGCACCATGAAGTAGGCCGAATGGTACGGGATACCATTCAACGGATTGGAGGTACTATGCCAGAAAATCTAAACCCCGTTCCACACATAAAACAGATTGAAAAAAAAAAGGAATTATATACTTAAATCTGCAAAAAACAAAACAACTTGAGGATGAAGCAGGTATAACCTGAAAATGAGTAAAACAACAAATGTCGGTTTATGTGCCTCCCCTGAAGCACAAAGGAAGGCAGGGTAGATTTGAAATGAACTTCAAAGAGGATCAGACCAAGCAAAAGCTACGCGGAGGGTACTATACCCCACTCGATCTCGCAGCATTCTTGGTGCGTTGGATCAGCAACATCGAGCCTACCCGTGTTTTGGAACCTAGCTGTGGGGATGGAGCCTTCTTCATCAGAGCGGCAAAGCAACTACAGGACGTAAACGTAAATGGATTCGAATTAGACCCTGTCGAAGCAAAGAAGGCCTTCAGAACTGGGAAAGAATGCGGCTTAGAAAACCTCTCTGTTCGCAATGAAGACTTCCTTGGATGGGCAGTATCGCGTCTTGCCAGCAAAAAAGAGAAATTTGACGCTGTCTTAGGCAACCCACCTTTCATCCGATACCAATACCTTCCTCCAGTTTTTCAAGATCGCGCAGAGCAAATTTTTGGCGAACTCGACTGCAAGTTTACCAAACACACAAACGCTTGGGTGCCGTTCATCCTCGCTTCGATAGCAATGCTTCGGCCTAGCGGCAGGCTTGCCATGGTTGCGCCTGCTGAAATTCTACACGTCGCACACGCTCAATCACTGCGTACGTTTCTTGGGCTGCAATGCCGTAGAGTTGTTATCATCGACCCCGAAGAACTCTGGTTCGAAGGAACACTTCAGGGTGCAGTCCTTCTAATGGCCGAAAAGAAGGGAACACCATCTGAAGCAGGCAACGGGCTAGTAATTCATCCCGTAAGTGGCCGCAAATTCTTAGACGACGATCCTACGAGGATTTTTGAAGGTGGCGCATTCATCAACGGCAAAACAGTCGCCGGAAAGTGGACACGTGCTATTCTCAATAAATCCACGAGAGACATTATTGATGACCTTGAACGCCACTCAAAAGTGAGGAAATTTAACGACATCGCAAGAGTCGATGTCGGCATAGTAACAGGAGCCAACAAGTTCTTTCTAGTGGATGATCGCACAGTCGATGAGTTTGATCTTTCGAAATGGGCACATCCGATGTTTGGTCGGAGCGAGCATTGCCCAGGAATTATTTATGATAAAGCGCAGCACACGACGAATGCTGTCAAAGGAAACCCGACAAACTTTATCTGGTTCAAAGATTATGATGTCGAGCAGAACCCAAAGGTCAAAAAGTATATTCGCCATGGTGAAGGTGAAAGTCTCCATACTCGTTACAAATGCAGAATTAGAAAGCCGTGGTACACTGTTCCTTCTGTCTATGCGACAGAAGTCGGTATGCTCAAGCGCACCCACAATGCGCCTCGGCTAATCTTGAACCGCATCCAAGCTTTGACAACCGATACCGCATATCGCATTCGCATGTTGGAGGGGTCGGCAGATCAATTGGTTTACTCATTCATCAACCCATTGACCGCTCTAAGTGCCGAGCTTGAAGGGCGTCACTACGGTGGCGGGGTTCTGGAGCTGGTGCCATCCGAGATTGAAAGGCTTTTGGTGCCTACCTTGAGCATAACTGAGCCAGAAGTCGAGCAACTCGACCACGCCATTCGCAACTCAAGCATGGATGATGTTTTAGAGATGCAATCAAAGAAGATCCTAGGAGCGCTCGGTCTCTCAAAAAACAAACAAGCCGATATCTTGGGTGGTTGGCACAAACTCCGCAACAGGCGGCAACGGGTGTCCACAACAGTGGCCTAGTCAATGTCGATAACAAAGACACCTTCGTCATCGGGATCGCGATACAGCCGCATGGTTCTCTCGAGCAAGTCGTCCCGAGCGATCAAGGAACGGGCTTCACCCCAACGTACGGCACTCATGGGTTGACGCTGCTTATAGCTCACCGTGTGTGTTCGATTATCGTTTGTCACGATCAATTTGTGTAAACCGTAGTCAATGCCTCTGATTACAATTTGAAACATGCCTTCTGCTAGCTCTTTTCCTTTCGTATTCAGATCAGGTCGCCAATTCAGTTTGTCAAAAACCTCACTTCGGAAATACGTTCGTTGATTTATCTCGTTGCTGCCTTTTTTCCAAAGCATTGATCCCGTTGCATGCGTACCTTCCTTAATAGGAATACCGAGATCGCGGCGGGTGAGCGGCGAACTTTCCCAAGCCAACTCTAACCCACTGGAACTAGCCTTGATGGGTTTTCCGCTATCCGTTTTCGGGGCCAGTGGCTTTGGTACTTTGGGTTTTCTAGCCACAGCTCTCCACAACGTCTTTGTCCGGAAGGCCATTTTAGGAATATCATCGCGGTCGCGGCTTTTAGACGCTCCAACAGCAAGAGGTCGTGTGATGCACCCTTCATCAATTACTCTGCCAGCTGCTAAAAGGTCATCAATCTGAGCTTGGGCAGTGACCGCAAAAACGTGTTTTGGGTAGTCAGAGAGCATAGTATCAAAACGATCTGTAATTTGCGCCACCAAGCCTGCGTCATCTGAATTCGCCAAATTGAGTGCCTCAAAAATACTAGCCTCAATATTCGAGTTTAATCCACCCAGCGTAAGGTTCGCACTTCCAATGATGATCTGTCCGGTATCCTTCCCAACGCTGAAATACATCTTTGGATGAAAAATTCTTGTGCGTGATCCTGTATCAACAGCGTAGAGTTTGCACCCGGTGGACAACGCTTTTTCGAGTGCTTGCGCTGTCGTGATACCATTTCGTATTCCAACGTACATTTCAGTCTTGTCAGCAACTTTGCGCACCGCCTTCTCAATGGAAAGAAGGCCAGACTCGCTCATGAATGCCGTGCTGATTATAACACGCGTCGAAGCATCGTCGGTCAGAAGATTACTCACTGCCTCAATATGATTTTGGGAGGTAACTGCCTGTAGTATAAAATTTTTCATTAGTTATGCCAACGACCCTAGACGTTGTCTGTTTTAGCCCATTACTGGCCAGTGAGTGCGGTTTCGGCGTTTGCAAAGAAGTTCCACGCTTCGCAACATCTGTAGGCGGTCTGCTCATAATTGTCGAAGACGGACATGGCGAGCTTGCACATTTTGATTCTATCGTCAACTTAAGTTTGGCGTGGAATAATACCAAGGAGCGTTGATAAAATCCACGACAATATGGTCGGGATGCAGAAACGGCTCCAGGCATTTTGAAACAGTGAAGGGACTGGTTGATATGGTGCTTTCAGTAAGAGGAGGCGGCATCAGCCTCACAGATACTCGAGACTTCCGTAGTGTTCTGGATCGGGAAGACAATGCCGAATTAGCCGGTTTTATTTTCATGAAAAAACCAACTAAGGGTATGCAGGAACTTATGAGTATAGCGGGATTCACTATGACAGAGCCCAGTTATTAACGAAGGTATTCTATCGAGAAAACCGGATAAGCCTTTAAAGCCTTGCACCAAATACCCAACGGCTAAACAGTTGAAGCAGAAATTTAAGTTTACTAAAAAATTTAAATGACTGTATTATGGAATTGCAGATTTAAGTATATAATTCCCTTATTAAAACTCCTCCTCCCACGGGAGAGCTTTGCGTAAGCCAAAAAGAAACAGAAAAGCGAGATTACCCCTTCGGGGCACGAAGGCTAAGGAGAAATATCACGTCTTCACTGCGTTCAGAATGACAATAGAAGGCGTTCAGACTGACAATAGAAGGCGTTCAGAATGACAATGTAGCGAGATTACCCCTTCGGGGCACGAAGGCTAAGGAGAAATATCACGTCTTCACTACGTTCAGAATGACAATAGAAGGCGTTCAGAATGACAATGCAACGAGATTACCCCTTCGGGGCACGAAGGCTAAGGAGAAATATCACGTCTTCACTACGTTCAGAATGACAATAGAAGGCGTTCAGAATGACAATGCAACGAGATTACCCCTTCGGGGCACGAAGGCTAAGGAGAAATATCACGTCTTCACTGCGTTCAGAATGACAATGTGGCGAGTTCTTCACTGCGTTCAGAATGACAATGCAAGACTATGGGGAAAGACGAGATTACCCCTTCGGGGCACGAAGGCTAAGGAGAAATATCACGTCTTCACTGCGTTCAGAATGACAATAGAAGGCGTTCAGAATGACAATGTGGCGAGATTACCCCTTCGGGGCACGAAGGCTAAGGAGAAATATCACGTCTTCACTGCGTTCAGAATGACAATAGAAGGCGTTCAGAATGACAATAGAAGGCGTTCAGAATGACAATTCCTTCAACACTTTTTTCATATCCTCATGGACGGCCCTGCGGTTTTCCAAAGTATAAAAGCGAATCAGATAGGATGGGTGGAGAGTGAGCATTAACTTGATGCCAGCATATTCATGCCAGGTGCCGCGCTCCTTGGTGATGAACACGGTCCTTCCCAAAAGTGTTGAGGATGCAGGTTTGCCCAGTGCTACAATGACTTTGGGTTTGATGACTTTTAATTGCTGGATCAGGAAGGGATTGCAGGCAGCAATTTCCTCCGCTTCGGGATCCCGGTTGCCTGGTGGTCGGCATTTGACGATATTGCAGATATAGGTGTCTTTTTCACGATCCAGCCCCATACCCTTTTCAATAATTTCTGTCAGCTTTTTTCCTGCCCGGCCTACGAAGGGAAGTCCTTGCTCGTCCTCATCGGCGCCTGGTCCTTCTCCAACAAAGACAAGGTCTGCTTTGGGATTTCCCGAGCCGAAGACGATATTCTTTCTTCCTTCTGAAAGTTTGCACCGGGTGCAGTCGCCCAACTCTTTTTGCACTGCGGTAAGGGATTTATTATTGGCCATCTCGTTGGATGATAAAGTGGGTTGGGTTGCCTGTTGCTGGACATTTGCAGATAATTCTGCTTCGCATGGGATTTCGGTATAACCCACGTCCTTCAAATGGGTGAGATAATTTTTTAATTCCCTTAAAAGAGGCTCTCGTTTTGGTGTTTCCATATCAAGGCCCAGAATAGCAAACGGGTATAAATAAAACAAACCATAAGAACTGTCTTGCTGGAACGGTCAGGAGCTGGCTTCAGTAGCGGAATTCCAGTCCGGTGCCCGCGCCAAAATCTGAATGGTACTGGCCAGTCAGGGCAATGTTTTTTGATAGAGCGTATTCTCCGCCCAGCAACCACTCCTCCTTGGATTCGGTGTCGTATTCAAAATCTCCAGAAACCTACTTACATTCACTATAGGCTTAAATACTCTCTATCGGAATTAAAAGTTCTCTGAAATTTGTTTTCAGCGAGATTACCCCTTCGGGGCACGAAGGCTAAGGAGAAATATCACGTCTTCACTGCGTTCAGAATGACAATAGAAGGCGTTCAGAATGACAATGCAGCGAGATTACCCCTTCGGGGCACGAAGGCTAAGGAGAAATATCACGTCTTCACTGCGTTTAGAATGACAATAGAAGGCGTTCAGAATGACAATGCAGCGAGATTACCCCTTCGGGGCACGAAGGCTAAGGAGAAATATCACGTCTTCACTACGTTCAGAATGACAATGCGGGGAGATTACCCCTTCGGGGCACGAAGGCTAAGGAGAAATATCACGTCTTCACTGCGTTCAGAATGACAATAGAAGGCGTTCAGAATGACAATAGAAGGCGTCCAGAATGACAATTGAAATATTACAGTTGAATTCCCCATTGAAATGAGGTTAAATCGACCATGCCAATGGAATTACACTAGGGTTTTGGGTTGTGGAGAAGTTTATGAACTTTGGGTTTAAGATCGGGTTTTTCCAGGTTCTGCTTCTGGTCGGCGTTATTTTTTTCGCGGCGTCGGTGGCACAGGCTGGGACCTCGCATCACCATGCGGATGCGGCTTCTCCCTTTGATAAAACCCATAAAGATAAGTCGTTACATTGTATTTTAGATTTGTACCAGCATTTAAAGAATACCCTATGCCCGCATAAAAAAAGGAGCGGAAATAATGACAACACGGTTCTCCGCCCGGACTGTGGAACCCAACCTGGTTCCGCAAATTCTTCAAGTCCATCGTTTGCCAAAGATTTTTTCAAAGGCGCGACGCATGAAAATTTAACGTCATTGCAGCTCTTTTCGCAGATAAGGTTCCCCTTTAGCTTCAAAAACCAATACCTTCCCCGATCTATTGATCATCCTCCTCGATTTGCCTGAGCATTTTTGACAGGCTGAAATAAAGCTGTACCGCGTTCCAACGGAGCCTGGATTCCAGTTTGTCTGTCAATCCTGATCGGTTTCACTCTCTATTTTAAACTCTGTTCAGGAGAAGTTTTATGCTTAAGGGCAAAATTGTATTGTTTTTCAGTTTGGTCATGTTGGCTTGGGTGTCTGTGGCACAGGCTTATATAGGGTTGTGTTGTGCGCATTGCGGGGGCAATATGCCGCTCAATGTTTTTGGCGGAGGCATCCCGGAGCCCAAGGAGTTCCGCTTCAAGATCAGCCAGATGATTATGGAGATGGGTCCGCTCCGCGATGGTACCGATGATATTTTGAGCACAACACTCGTCGGACCCGCTGACGGAAGTACTTTTCCTGCTGTTCCTCGTTCCATGCGGCAGTATATGACTATGTTTGGTGCGGCTTATTCGTTCACCGATGATTTTGCCTTGATGGCGATGACCAATTACACACGGAACGAAATGCCGATGGAAGTTGGCCCGGCAGCTAACTTTACCATGACCTCAGACGGGATAGGGGATATCACCGTGCTGGGTAAATACCGCGCCTATGCCAACGACAATTTGGTTCCCACCAATCAGGTGTCTTTTTTGATGGGTTTGTCCCTGCCCACAGGATCTATTGATAAAAAGTTTACCAATAACACAATTGCTGCGTTTAATGGCACGCTCCTGCCCTTCAAGATGCAGTTGGGCAGTGGAACTGTGGATCCTATTTTTGGTTTGACTTATCAGGGTTCGCGCGATCCTTTCTGGTGGGGCGCTAATGCTCGGCTGGAAACGCATCTATATGACAATAGTCAGGGTTATCATCGGGCAAATGAGTTTCGTTATGACTTCTATGCCATGAAACAGGTTCATGACCGTGTGGTAGTTCATACGCAGTTGAATGGCTGGTATGAAGACGCTTTCAGCGATGAGCCCGAAGACCAAAGGTTTCAGGGCGCAGGACATTTTATGAAGAACCCGGCTAATAATATTATCAGCCCACTGTTCGATCCGGATAATTACGGCGGACATAAACTGGCTCTTTCATTTGGAGTTCAATTCCAACCGATCCCCCTGCACGTCATGGAAGTGACTGCGACAATACCGGTGTATCAGGATCTCAACGGGCCACAGCTGAGAGATAACTGGATGCTTCAGTTCTCTTACTATATGGAGGTTCCGACGAAAAAGAGCAGACGCTATAAAGGGTTCAGTCCACCCAAAGAACTGGGGTTTTAGTTGATGCGATTCGTAACTAAAACGGTCATCTTGATGGTGCTGTTTTTAGCGGCTTGTGCCAGGACGCAAACGATTCCCGAACCGGAAAGCCCCGGCGCCAGGTTGTATCAGGAGCGATGTACCCAATGCCACGGGTTGCCAGGGACTAAAAGGCATACACCGGAGCAATGGAACCATCTTCTGGCAATGATGGAAGGTTTTATGCGAGAAAAGAACATCGAATTTCCGGCTCAGGAAAAAAAAATGATTCGGGATTATTTATACAGAAACGCAAAGTGAGGAATTTATCATGAAACCGATCACAAAGGTTGTTTGGCTGGTTTGGGTATTGGTGCTGGCATGGGTTCCAGGTTATGCGGAACAGTCCTCCTTTGGGAAGATGGGAGTGATAGCTTCAAAAATTTCCCAACCGGCACCTGATTTTGTGGCGAAGAATTTAAAAGGACAAGCCGTCAAACTTTCTGACTTTAAAGGGAAGGTCCTCTTGCTGAATTTCTGGGCCACTTGGTGTGGTGCGTGCATAGAAGAAATGGTTTCCATGCAAAACCTTTACTCGTCTCTTCGGATTGATGGAGTGGAAGTGCTTGCCATTTCCATTGACCGGTGGAACGAGGACAGGATTGAGGAATATGTGAAGAAAAATAATTTGACCTTCACGGTGCTTTTGGATCAAGATCAGAAAGTCAGGAAGCAATATCATGTCATGGGTGTGCCTACCAGCTACCTGATTGACGGCGAGGGTAAAATTCGGGGCTATGCTTCCGGAGCCAGAACCTGGGACAGCCTGGATTCGCAGAGTTTGTTCTTATCCTTGAAGGGTGATGACTCCACCGAGAAATTGCCGTCGGTCGATCATTTTTCCATGATCACTAGTCGTGAGGGCAAATGAACAATAACTCATTGGGCCGAGAGAGCATTTGCCTGCAAGATAAAGGTATTGTCGGCAAGCGGGGGTTCTCCGCTTTTCTTTTTGTTCTGTTGCTTGTGGGCTTGCTTGTAAGTTCCGCCTGGGGCGAGTCCCTCAACTCTGTCCTTTCTAAACTGGACCAGAATTATTATTACCCTCAGAAACAGGGATTAAAAAGCTTTTCCGCACGAGTTCAATGGAAACAACTGGACGCAGCTTCCGGTTCCGGGAAGTTCCTTCGTAACCCGGACTTTATTTACTCATGGCGGTCTGATTCCTTTGGGTTGGGTAACTTTGAATTGGCTGAAAGACAGGAACATATTTCAGGAGGCCGGTTTAAGGATATGGTTGAAAAGATCAGACCTTTCCGTGAATCGATCATTCCATTGACATTAAAACAGCAGTTTTCAGACTTTAACGGCCGGGTTGATGAAATGGATGAAGGTAAGCTTTTTGTTAAGCTGACTTCTAAAGTAGACTCGAAACAAAGCTATAAGCTTCTGATCGATAGTAGAGACTGGGTCATCAGAAAGTTGCGGTTTGAACAATCCCAAACTCCGCAAAGGATTGAGGGTGAGTTCCGCTATATTAAGATTGATGGGAATCCTGCGATCTCTGAAAGTCGTATCCGTTTTGAGATAGATGAGCAAGAATACAAGAAAGTCACGAGCTACAAGTATAAAAATTTTTTGGGGATTTGGTGGGTGTACCGCATCGACCATGTCTTTAAGCAGGAAGATCATATTTTACAGACCTATGTTTTAAGATTGACTGATTTTAAACCCGTTTTGTCCTCAGACTAGCAAACGAACCTGCCTGTTTTATTCCCAACCAGCCTGATATGTCTATTGAGTCTGTTCAATAATACCTTTATAATTAAGCAGTTAAACTTTTTTTGAGGATAGGTATGTCGGAATTAAAAAGCACTTGGGAATTGAGCTTGGAACGCTCTGGCAAGTTGGCTCCAGAGTTGAAAAACCGGAAAGAGCTGACCAAAAAACAAAAACAGGAAATTGCTGAGATTCGGAGAGAATATACCGCGAAGATTGCTGATCGGGATTTGACCTCCATTGACAAAATCCGAAAATTGCCGGATCGGGTTCCACCTGAAGAAATTGAAGCCAGAAAGGCAGAACTGGAGGAACAGTTTCGAACGGATAAGAAAGCTCTGGAAGAAGAGATGGAAAAAGAAGTGGAAGCTGTCCGTAGCCGGGAAAATTGACCCTGCTGGCACCAACCCCTGTTTTTCTTGTAACTATTATTCATTACTTTTTTAAGATAAAGCCTGAATGAAAACCGCAATTAGAAAAATTATTCATGATGCCCTGGAAAAAGCCCAGCAGGCCGGTGAGCTGGAGCTTTCCTCGTTTCCTGAGATTGTGGTGGAAAAGCCCAAGGACGAAAAACTAGGAGATTTTTCAACCAATGTTGCCATGACGCTGGCGCGGAGTGAGCGCAAGAACCCGAAAGTGATTGCTGAGAGCGTTACCCGTCACCTCAAAAATGGTGAATTGAACCAGGCAGAAATCGCCGGGCCGGGGTTCATCAATATTAAAATGTCTCAGGAGTTTTTCCTGGAACGGCTCAGAAATGCTGTTACGCAGGGAGAAGACTTTGGCAGGTCTGATTTTGGGCAGGGCACCAAAGTTTTGATCGAGTTTGTCAGCGCGAATCCCACAGGGCCTTTACATGTTGGGCATGGGAGGGGAGCGGCCGTTGGTGATGCACTGGCAAGGATTTTGAAAAAAGCCGGGTACGACTTGAGCACTGAATACTACATCAATGATGTGGGCAACCAGATGAACTTTCTCGGTCGGTCCACCTGGCTCCGGTACCGGGAACTACTGGGTGAAGCGATTGAGTTTCCCGAAGACCATTACCAAGGGGAATATATTAAAGATATCGCTGGCGAAATTGTTGACCAGAAAGGGGAGGAGTTTTTAAACAAGCCTGAGGAAGAATGCATTCCTTTTTTCAGGAAATTCGCGAAGGATAATATTCTTAAAGGTATTGCAAAGGACCTTTCCGAATTTCGTGTGACTTTTCACAACTGGTTCAGTGAGCAATCGCTTTATGAAGATAAATCGATAGAGAAGGCTGTTGATTGGTTGGATGGCGAAGGCCATGTTTATGAAAAAGACGGGGCTGTCTGGCTGAAGTCTTCGGCATTCGATGATGATAAAGATCGGGTCATTGTCAAACAAACCGGGGAGCGAACCTATTTCTGCTCAGACATCGCTTATCATCAGAACAAGATCAACCGAGGTTTTAAAAAGCTCATCAACTTGATGGGTGCCGATCATCACGGTTATGTGCCGCGCATGGCGGCGGTTTTGGAAGCGATGGGCTATGACAAAAATATCTTCAAGATTCTTTTGGTTCAGTTTGTCAGTCTATTGCGGGCAGGCGAAAAAGTGTCCATGTCTACCCGGTCCGGTGAATTTGAAACACTGGCGGATGTGGTGAGGGAGGTCGGGGTCGATGCGGCACGTTATTATTTTCTGATGCGCAGTTCTGACACACATCTGGATTTTGATCTGGAGCTGGCTAAAAAGGAAACCCCGGATAATCCGGTTTTTTATATTCAATACGCACATGCCCGAATATGCAGTATCTTCCGCACCGCCGAAGAAAAAAATGTGGTGTGGAACAGGTCTGCCGATGTGGACCTTTCTCCTCTGGTGGAAGAAGAGGAGTTCGCGATTATTCGGGCGATTCTGGCTTTCCCGGAAGTGGTGGAAAAAAGCGCCCAGGCTTTGGAGGTGCATCGGATTTCTCATTGCCTGCTTGACCTGGTTTCCCGATTTCATGGTTATTACAGCAGGTATCGGATCATCTCTGATGATAAGTCGCTCACGCTGGCGCGATTGTTTTTGCTGGACGCTTTGAGAACCACTATTCGTAATGGTTTCGAATTGATGGGTATTTCGTCTCCGGAAAAAATGTAATCCCACTGGCGTGGGAAGCTGTTGCAATAGCGTTTTTGGACAGGCAAAAATTTGGCTTGGCTTAAAGAGGTTTTATTCTCTAAATCAATTTGTTTATGAGACTTCTCTTTATAGTAATACTTGGGGTGGCTTCTACGGCGGGATTGTATTTTCCGGGGATCATCAGTGAACTCCAGAAAAACGCGGAATCTCCTAAAAAAATAAGAGCCGTTAAGCCTGAGTTCATTAGTAAAAAAACCGAAGAGCCTGTAACCCCTAAATTGGGTTATACGTTTTTCAAGACCTTGAATGACCCGACAATGAGCCAATATGTGGACCTCAAAGGCAGGGTGATGTCGGTCGTGCTTTCACCTGAGAAAAGCGCGGTGGTTCCTGCCAAAATAAAAGCGTCCACGCCTTCAGAAGAAGAAACGGCGAAATTAGAACTTGTCGCAAAACCTAAAATCAAACAGAACCTGAAAAGCACAACAAGTGTCATCCCTGAAATTAAAGAGTCGTCTCGCTATGTTGTTCAAGTGAGCTCGTTCCGGGATGAAGCGCGTGCGGGAGCTTTGAAAACGCATCTGTGGAAAAACGGATTCGACGCGTTTTTAACGCAAACAGAGCTTGTCGATCATGGCGGAACCTGGTACCGGGTTTTTTTGGGCAGGTATGTGGATGGGCAGAAAGCACAGGAAGCGGCCCACCTGGCACGAAGTGAGTATCATTTGAACGCGGTTGTGGTGCGTAAGACCAACTAGGTTTTTTTATAAATGTCAGCAAAGATGGTCGTCATCACAGAAGGCCTGTAACTCTTCTACAGGGTCATCAACTCTTTTTCCCCCATAAAATTTTTCTTTGCTGTCGAACCAGGTGTTGAAGCGATAGCCTTCAATATCGTCCTGATAGAGCTTCCTTCTTTCATCTTCCCCTTTAAATTCGAAATCCAAACTGGCTTCACCCTTTTCGGGAATGGTGACGGTCCCCCTTTGCGTTGCAATAAAAGGATGCCATGCGACCACCTCATAGGTGCCGGGCGGGATGTTCTCGATGCTGAATTTGCCTTCTGAATCGGACACAGTGTAATAAGGGTTTTGTACCAGATACGCATGGGTCTGAAGGAACGGATGGAGATTGCATTTTATGATGAAGTTCTCTGCGTCTTTGCGTACAAAAATATTGCGAACCTGACTGGATTTAGGTGGTACCGGTCGGTTGCTGGTCTGGTCTAAATAAACATTGCGGACTTCATAGGTGGCGATTTCATGCTGGATGGGGTCTGTGTTTTCCACCATTATGTTTTCACCGTTTTTCGCGCCGATGACATATTTGTTAGCCCGACAACGGTCGATGTGAAAGGTTTGCATCCTGGGCGAAAACGGTTTCCCCTTTTCAACCTTTGCCAGATGGATGATGGTGTCTTTCAATCCCCGGCTTTTTGAAACGGTGAAATCGAACAGCAGGCGGTGACCTTTTCCATCCGATATTCTTGAGCAAAACTCGATATTCGGGGCATGGATCAGGTGGAAAGAGCGGGCCTTGGGAACCTGGCCGGAAAGTGTGACACGGCCTGTTAGTGTTCCTCCATTGTCTACAGCAATGACGGTGTAAGAGGAGCCAATCTGGTCGAACAGTTTTTTTGCGAGCTTGTTGTTTCGTTTGAATAAGGTGTCGACTTTTTCCAGAGCTTTCCTGTTTTTTCCCTGCAAATTGTACAAAACCCCCATGTCATACTCGGCTTTCACCATTCTGCGATCCATGCTCAGGGCCTTTTTCAGCTCTTCGATGGCTTCATCGAGCAATTCAACACGGGCAAAGGAAACGCCTCGATTGTAGCGCAGGCCGGGAGAGTCGTATCCCAGTCTTAAAGCCTTTTCAAAGGAGAGGAGGGCTTCCTTGTGGCTTCCCGTCCGGCTGAAGGCGACGCCAAGGTTTGCGTGAATCAGGCTATCCTGCGGAGCAAGTTCGGCAGCTTTCATGAATTCAGCTATGGCATCGTCCCACTCCTTTTTCTGGCTCAGTTCCATTGCTTTTTGATAGTGGACTTTTGCTTCCTTATCGTTTGGATCCGCAAAAATCGTTGGACAGGCCAGTGACAAGGTCAGGCCGACAACGATGAAACTCAGGCTATATTTTTTAAGGGATGTAATAGTTTTCACTGAGGCCTCCTGTTTGGCGGCGAGGTTTTTATCGACCACGGCACAGCCAGAGCTTCAGCTCTGGTTCAGCTTGCTTCTCGCTGAATCCGGCACCTTTTAAGCTTGTTGGCGCAGGCTAATATGGCACACTATCCATCTGGTTTTACATGACAGGTTTTGAACTCCACTCACTGGCAAAAAGCTCTGCTTGTTGCAAAATATTTTTTGTCGCCAGCCTTTCCTGATCAGGAGGATAACCGTGTTCGCGTAAAATTCTTTTGACGATAACGCGCAGTCTTGCCTGAACATTTTCTTTTATGGTCCAGTCAATGCTGGTGTTGGCTTTGACTTGTTCTACCAATATTCTGGCAAGTTCTCGTAAAGTATCATCGCCGAGCACTTCTTGCGCGCTTTTGCTCACCGCCAAAGCGTCGTAGAAAGCAATCTCGTCTTCCGTTAATCCCAAATCTTCGCCACGCGCATCGGCTGCTTTTATTTCTTTGGCAATGTTGATCAACTCATCAATCACCTGAGCTGTTGTCAACAAATTATTGTGATATTTTTTAATCGCGGTAGCCAGCATATCGGAAAGTTTTTTACTCTGAATGAAATTCTTTTTTGTCTTGATTTTTATTTCATCGCCGAGGATTTTATTGAGCAGTTCAAAGGCCAGATTTCTTTGTTTCATATTGCGTATTTCTTCCAGAAACTCATCGGAAAGAATAGAGATGTCCGGTTTTTTGATGCCTGCCGCGTCAAAAATATCAATAACGCCGTCAACAACGATGGCCTGATCGACAATCTGCCGCACGGCGGTTTCTATCTCGGCATCACTTTTTCCGTTCCCATTTCCGTTAGGTTCAAACTTCATCAATCGCGCTTTGACCGCCTGAAAAAATCCTAATTCGTCTTTAATTTTCAGTGCCGCGAGCGCGGGCACAGAAAGCGCGAATAATTTTCCCAGTAAAACCACTTGTTTCGCGAATCTGTTTTTGCCGTCTTGCAAACCCAGAATATGCTCTTGTGCTTCGAGGATAATGGCCATCTTCTCTTTGGTCTCAGCGGAAAAATAGCGTCTGTAATCAAAGCCATGAAACATTTGCACAACGATTTCGTATTTTTCCATCATGGCTGCAATGGCTTCTGATTGGCTGAGCACAGGCGCACCTTTACCGCCGCTTTCGGTATAGGTATTGAGTGCTTGTTTTAAGTCTGAGGCAATGCCGATGTAGTCAACGACCAGCCCTCCGACTTTGTCCTTATAAACCCGGTTGACGCGGGAAATTGCCTGCATGAGGTTATGTCCGTTCATGGATTTGTCAATATACATGGTATGCAAACACGGCACGTCAAAGCCAGTCAGCCACATATCGCGCACGATGACGAGTTGCAAAGGGTCGCCCGGGTTTTTGAATCTTTCGCCAAGCACTTTTCTGTCCTGCTTGTTGGTGTTGTGCGCTTGCCAGCTTTGCGGGTCGCTTGCGCTGGAAGTCATAATCACCTTTATCTTGCCTTTGCTTTTGTCATCGTCGGGCCAATCGGGATGCAGTTTAATAATTTCCGCATATAGTTCAACGGCGATGCGGCGGCTCATGCAGACAATCATCGCCTTGCCGGCGAAGGCTTCGCGCCGCGCCTCAAAATGGCTGGTAATATCCCGCGCAACCATTTTCAAGCGGTCTTTATGCCCGACGATTGCCTCAAGTTGCGTCGATTTCGCCTTTGCTCTTTCTGTGCCGGTCGATTCTGTGTTTTCGGTTATCTGCTCAACTTCGGCATCCAGCTTTTCCTTGTCTTCATTTTTCAGATGTACTTTAGTGAGGCGTGATTCATAATAAATACGAACCGTTGCGCCGTCTTTTACTGCTTGTTCAATATCGTAGACGTCAATATAATTGCCAAAAACGGCAGGTGTTGACGCGTCTTCTTTTTCAACCGGTGTTCCGGTAAAACCAACAAAAGAAGCGTTGGGCAGCGCGTCCCGTAAGTATTTCGCAAAACCGTATCTCGTAAGTGCTCCGCCATTTTTCTCTAAAGTCTTTGCGCCAAAACCGTATTGAGAACGGTGCGCCTCGTCAGCGATGACAACGATATTTCTTCGCTCGGAAAGCAATTCAAAATTTTCGCTTGTACCTCTTGCCGATGGCTTATCTGCCTGAGGTTTTTCAGGCAGGTCAGGTGAAAATTTCTGAATGGTGGTGAACACAATGCCGCCGCCCGCGGTCTTCAAAAGTGTTTTCAAGTGCGAGCGACTGTCTGCCTGCACCGGTGTTTGCCGTAACAATTGTTTGCTGGCTGCGAAGGTATCAAATAACTGGTCATCAAGATCGTTGCGGTCGGTAATAACGACGATGGTCGGATTGCCTAATTGTTCGTTGACAATCAATTTTCCCGCGTAAAAAACCATTGAAAGCGATTTCCCGCTGCCTTGCGTATGCCAGACAATGCCCGCTTTTCTATCGCCTTCTGGCTGATTGTCAACCGTTGGCAGACCATAGCGGGTTGGTTCTTCATTCACCCTGTCTGTTGGTGTTGTTTCGGCGATGGCGCGGATCGTCGATTCCACTGCCTTGTTGACGGCGTGATATTGATGATAGGCGGCAATTTTTTTGATTGTTTCAACATGGGTCAATCCGCTTTCCGCGTCTTCGCTGCTGACTTTATCAAACACGGAAAACTGTTTGATCAGATCAAGCAACACATCGGGACGCAGCATACCTTTTATCAATGTCTCTATCTGCGGCGTGTTGTGTGAGTCGTTTTTGATACCGTCAACGGTTTTCCAGGCAACAAAGCGCGACCAGTCGGCAGTCAGCGAACCCATTTTTGCGTCCAGTCCATCCGAGGCGACCAAAACGCCGTTGTAACAAAACAAAGCGGGAATCCCGGTTTTATAGTTTTGCAGTTGGGTGAAGGCTTTTTTAACTGTGGCGTTTTCATCCGCCGGATTTTTAAGCTCGATCACCACCACAGGCAAGCCGTTGACCAGCAACACAATATCGGGACGGCGGGTGGTATTGTTCCCGGTAACGCTAAACTGATTGCAAACCAGCAAATCGTTATTGAATGGATTTTCAAAATCAACCAGCCGCACTTTACCGCCGACCGTATTGCCGTTTTTTTGATACTCTACCCCAACGCCATCGCTCAGCATCTGATGAAATGCCCGATTGCTTTCAATCAGGTTTTGATCGGGTAAATTTAATACTTCGCGCAAGGCATGTTGTTTTGCGTTGGCGGGAATATCGGGGTTGAGTTTATCCACCGCGGCTTCCAGGCGCGGCCGCAAAACCACATTGGCAGAGTCTGTTCTATCCTGGGCTTCCAGATAGCGATAGCCCTGCTCTTCGAGTAGATCAATGGCAAGGTTTTCCAGGTCGGATTCGGTGATTCTGGGCATATTCGTTCGTTATGATTCCGGGTTTTTTCAGGACATTATTCGGTTACTGCACCTACCATGGCTGTTTGAGGATGGTTGGCAAAATGGGAAACAAGGGTGCTTTTATATTGCCTGTTCACCCCACTATTTTATGTTGTATCGTAAAACAATCAAAGCCAAGATTTTTTTAATCACTACTTTTAGCAGACAAAATAATATCTACGACAACCACTGGCATAAGCACTTTGCCTACGCGACCGGACCTTGCCGAGAAATAAACCTGCCCATTAAGGGGACGGCAAAAGAGTATTTCCCATGCCTGTTTTTAAAAATGAGCCCTTGTCCTGTCAGCGCGGCAAGCATCTGATGGATATGACTATTGCTAAACTGTTTTGAAGGCATTTTTTTTGACGCATCCACAGCTTCTTGAACCGTGAATTCATCTTCGCAATTATCTATAGTAGCAATTACGGTTAATAATTCTCTCTGTCTATCTGTAACACGGGACCAACGCCCGGCAAAAAAGTCTGTATCCAATTTTTGTTCTATTTCTTTCACTGGCACTGATGCATGGCTTCCTTTATTAATCTTCTGTATAAAAGCATCGTATACTTCTCGACAAATAAATTGGATGAAATATGGATATCCTCCAGACATATCAATTATTGTCTGAACCGACTCATCATTTAATTTCACAGGGCAATTCTCATCTTCAATTGGCTTGTGAACCGCGTCCCTGCTTTCCTCAGGCTTTAAACTTTGCAGGAATACAACGCGAAACATTCTCTCCGAAAATGTTCTGGCTTCAACAAGCTTTGGAAACAATGTTGGCAACCCCGTGAGAACCAACATCAGAGGCATCTCCATCCTTTGCAATGATTGAAACGTATCCAGCAGCAATGAGAGTGGAAATTGTTCCTTTTGTGCTTGGTCAGATAGGTTTTGAGCTTCATCATAGGCAAAAATGATGCCTTTGGTAGGCCGATCGGAATCAGAAAGAGCGCGCCAGGTAACCTCCAGAACTCTTTTGAGCTTATCCAAGGTAAGACCGGGCGTGGAATTATAAATTTCAAACAATGTTTGGTAATCCAGGGTACGCTCGATTTTTTCTATATCCCCACTAAATCCCAGTCTTTGGACCTCCCTGGCATCTATCACCAGGTCGGACGTGATAATGGAAATATCTGTACAAAGTCGAACGGCAATATTGTTTTCACCTACACTCGCTGACTCAGAAAGATCGGTTCCAACCCACGACCAGCCCTGACTCATTGCCAAGGGCTTAAAGGTTTCCAGCAGTACTGTTTTACCTACGCCTCGTAACCCGGTAAGCACCATATTTTCAAGTATGCGTTCCTGGGTTAGTAGACGTAGAAACTCTTTACGCTCGTTCTGTCGTCCAGCAAGGTAAGGCGGGGTATGTCCCGCACCAGGGCGAAACGGGTTCTTGAAATCAATCATTAGTAGATTCTGTAAATATAGTATTAATAGTAAATATACTAGATATACTAAATACAGTCAATCCAATAATTAATACTAAATATCACTATAAAGTATTAATTATAAAATATTTACGGTCTTCACAGCACCATTCATTAGCTTTAGCAATAAAGTGTCAAGCAGGTTTTCCAGGTCGGATTCGGTGATTCTGCTCATAATAATCCTTTTAACTCTGTGATTTCTCTTTCAAAGCTTTCGAACATGTCAATCTTCCCTGCTTTTTTAAATAGTTTTTTGGTACTGATGTAGTCATTTATTGCTTTTTGGTATTCTCCTAAAGCACGGTACGCATTGCCTCGATTGTAATATGCTCCGGCATCTTGAGGATCAAGAGCAATCGCCTTATCGTAGTCATTTATTGCTTCTTGGTATTCTCCTAAAGCATGGTGTGCATTGACTCGGTGAGGGCTAAGAGCAATCGCCTTATCGTAGTCATTTATTGCTTTTTGGTATTCTCCTAAAGCACGGTACGCATTGCCTCGGTTGTAATATGTTTTGGTATCTTGAAGATCAAGCTCAATTGCCTTGTTGTAGTCATCTATTGCTTCCTGGTATTCACCTGCATTAAAGCTTTTATTACCGCGTTGGAAATATGCTTTAGCATCCTGCGGTTCATACGGTTTATCGGCACTGTTGTTTTGAGAAAAACCGTAAAAGTCAGGAAACATGGTTTCTTCTGAAAGGTTACTTATTTGTTTTAACTCATTCAGTATGTCTGTTTTATTTTTATTGAGGATGGTCAATTCTTTGGCGAATTTGTCCAATTTTCCTGTTTTATTAAAGATAAAAAAACTATCTTGTTTGAGAATCCTGTTATCTGTTATTGGCGGCTCCCATTTGGCGATTTTATCGCCCTTTCCAATACGGTTTCCTGATCGGCTAACATTATCGGGCGACCTGTCACTGCTCTCGTCTTTTCTAAACTTTAGTGTAAGTATCTTTTTAAGATTTTCTTTTTCCTCCTTTTCCGATACTTCTAAAAAACCATCAAAAGATCCTATGTTTAAACAGAATACTTTGCCATTCGTTTTCTTGTCCTGACAGGCAAACCACAGAGCGGTTAAGGCGGACTTGGTGAAGTCAATCAGACTGGTTGCCGCACCGTGATGTTGTAGTTCTGCCAGCATATTAATGTCAGCAGTAGTTTCTCTGAATTTTTTAGGGTAACGACGTGCTCTCTTGACGAGTTCTATGTTGTAGTCCAATAATTCTTTGCTACCAGGTTCTTTGAGGGTTTTTTTGAGTCGTCTATAAGCACTGGACGTTACCTCCCAGTCTTTATCGGATTGTCCCCGATATATGATTTCCTCATACTCACCCTTAAGCTGTGAAATCTCATTCAGAAACGTACTCAGGGAGTCAACGTCAATTGGGTTGTCGTCATTCATACTTTAGAGTCGTATGCGTTGATATTGCTTATAATAATCCTTTTAATTTCGTGATTTCTCTTTCACAGCTTTCGACCATGGCAATGTTCCCTGCTTTTTCAAATAGTGTTTTGGCATCGCTGTAGTCATTTATTGCTTCTGGGTATTTTTTTAAATCAGAGTATGCAATGCCTCGGTTGTAATATGCTTCGGCACTTTGAGGATCAAGTTTAATTGTCTCGTTGTAGTCATTTATCGCTTCTGGGTATTCTCCTAAAGCACGGTACGCATTGCCTCGATTGTTATATGCGTCGGCATCTTGAGGGTTAAGATCAATCGCCTTATCGCAGTCATTTATTGCTTTTTGGTGTTGTTTTAAATCAGAGTATGCAGCACCTCGGTTGTTATATGCTTCGGCAGATTGAGGGTTAAGATCAATCGCCTTATCGTAGTCATTTATTGCTTTTTGGTGTTGTTTTAAAGCATCGTATGCAACGCCTCGGTTGTTATATGCTTCGGCAAGTTGGGGGTTAAGACCAATCGCCTTGTTGTAATGTTTAATCGCCTTCTCAGGATTTTTTTCTTGGGTACCACGATAAAATTCTATTTCTGCGGTAGCGTAATTATGTTGGTTCCGGACAAAACCTTGGATATCGTTATAGATGGTTTCTGTTCTTATGTTGAAGTTTTTACGCAGGTATTCCAATAGTGGTTTTTTAAGATCCTTTTCAATTGTAATAATCTCATAGGTGTCCTCTTCTAAATACCCTTGAGAGGCATGAATAAAAATACTGCTTTGAAAAATAGCTCTGGAGCTTTTCCCGGTTGGCGATATGAGAGTGTAAATATTCTTGCTCTTATTCTCGCTCAGATTTTTATAATCAATATCTTTGTGTTCGGGTAATTCAGAAGTTTTGGAGAGAATAACCCTGCCGTCTTCTTCAAAATTACCATCACAGGCAAAAAATAAAGCGACATGCACGTTTTTGCTAAAATCAAGCAAAGCGGTTTTTCCGCCATAGTGTTGTAATTCGGTTAGAACCTCTATATTGGGGGCGTCGAGGCGGATGTGTTGTTTTATTTTTTCGACAATATCTTTTTCGACAGTAAAAACAGAAAAATACTTGGAAACAATTTTGGGATGGGTGTTGCTGTCAGAATTATTATCGGGCTGGCAATACTGTCGATATAAGCCCGAAGAAACTTTGTCGTGTTTTTGGCTTTCACCCCGAAAGATATAATTTTCTGTTGAGCATTGATTTAATATCTCTTGAATTTTTTCTTGTGGAGTTTTCATTGCAGTCCTATCTTTTTGGGGCTTATCCTGACTTTCCCACTCATCAGCTTTGGCAATAAAGTGTCGCGCAAGTTTTCAAGGGTTAGAATTTGAATAGCATTTTTATTTTTCTTCTGAAATAAATCGACTATTGATTGTCCTTTTTCTTTTTGGATTTCGAGAGGAGGAATTATTATTTCAATACTTCTAATTGCTTGAGTAGATAAATTTACTTGTACACCACTATTAGCTTTACGTTGAAGAATAACAATGTTGTCCTTGTCATTTAATTGGATATATAAGAAATACTGGCTTAACAGCTTATCATTAGAATTTAAATATATTCTTGCAACCCTTTGATTTAAAACATAGTGATCACTTTTATCAATCATAGCAGGGACTCCTAAAATAACGACATTATCTTTCATGTCAGTCATAGCCATTACAATATCATCTTTATCTAAAATATATTTTTCCAATTTTTCACTCCTTGGTACAAAATCCCTTTTTGGATTTGACCTTAAACCACCACCTCTTTCTATATGACCCATTTTAAATACTTCTAAACTATTTGAAGAGGATTCGATATAACTTTTACTGCTAAAAGCAAAACCATTCTTTACTTCTGCAATATCTGATAATGGCAAAACTTCCCAACTCTCCCTGTCTGTGTGCAACGCACAGGCAGCATCTGCTTCTTTTACAAACCACTGCCTAAACAGGGTTTGTGCCATGTCTTCCAGGGTTTTGTTTTGGCGGTGGAGCAGGTCTATTTTGTCGTCAAGGCTGGATAATACTTCGGCTATGGCTTTTTGTTCGGAGAGTGGGGGGAGGGTTATATTTAATTGTTTAATCACTGAGCCAGAAATTTCAGCAAAAGTTGAACCTGAACCATTTTGTTTTAAATAGCCAATATTATCTTTTAACCAATAATAAATGAAAACATTATCTGCTATTTCCTCTTTAACAACTAAACTCTTAAATCCTTGATTAGTACAAACCTCATTTTCAGCAATTGCCAAATAACCTATTGGTGCCCTTGAACTGAGTAATATAGAGCCTTTAGGCATAAGTCTTGCGGAAGAATTGTTTAAACCAATTTTTGTTATGTTTCTTTCGCCTTTTGAGATATAAGTTTTGGTATATCCAGTTAAATCTCTTGGAGTTATCCAAGGTATTTGTCCATTCCAATATTCAGATACAGATGTTTTTGGTGTGCCGCCACCTATAATTTTAATCACATCCCCCAACCTCATTTCCCGCCAGCCTTTCGGCAGGCTTAGGGCACCGCCCTTTGGCAGGGTTTGTGTTGACTGATTAGGTGCGGGTTTCGGTGTTTTCATTTGTGCTGTTAAGTTCATCCTGCGTGAACAATACTTTGCCGAATTGGTCAATGTGTCGTTTCAATGGCGGATAATGGATCAGGTGGTAAGCATTGATATCCACTTTATAAGGCAGGTTGCTTTCGTTAAAAAGTGTCCATAACCTATCAATGCCACTTTCGCTGATACTGCCGTACAGCACCAAATCAATATCAGAGTAGCTTTTGTATGTCGCGGTTGCTCTGGAACCGAAAATGGATACTTTTTCTATAACGAATGGGCATTGGTTGAGAATGGTTTTTAGTGTTTCTAACTGAGATATGCTGAGTCCGTGCTCAAAAGTCTGATTCATCGTTATACTTTTCTGCTAATTTTTCGTAGAGTTCACCGAAACAAACAAGATAAGAGTCTTTTATTTGTTCTATCGCGACTTCAAAATTTTTGAAATCGTAAGTATGGCTCATCTTGTTGCGCGCGTCGATCAGGTTCATCCAATCTTCGCCTCGTTCAATAAACTTTGTGGCGACCGCTTCTTTGATGACGGTTCTGGGAGTGATCAAATCAAACACGATATTTTGACTTTCCAAATAATCTTTTATGGTCTTCCACGCAAGTTCTGTAGTGTATTCAAACCTTTGTATCATGCCCTCTTTACCGAGTTGATCCAATTTGTTTTCATGACTCAAGTCGGCGGCTTCCTGTAACAAGATATAAGCTCTTCTGAAGTTATTAAAGCGATACTTCCAGCGTTGTTTTTCGGTATTCATTTTTCACCACTAGGCGTTGTTGATGGATGAGTTCTCATTCAAAAGATATTTATTTTATTCAAGTTTTCTTGTATCCGCTTATTCAATTTTTTCTCCTCCCGCAACTGCTCTTCAAACTCCGCTTTTAACGCGCTAAACTTTTCCGCAAAGTCGAAGTCGTCTTCCACTTCAGCCAGTCCGACATAACGCCCCGGACTCAGGACATAATCCAGTTCTTTTATTTTTTCAATCAATACAGAAGCGCAGAAACCGGGTTGATCCTGATAGCCGCCGTCTTTGCCCCGCCATTGGTGGTAGGTGTCAGAAACTCTGGCAATGTCCTCATCTGAAAACTCGCGGGTACGGCGATTGATCAAGTGCCCCAGGTTGCCCGCGTCTATAAAAAGAATTTCGTCATCGCGTTTGCGATCGCCATTGTAGCCGTGGCGTTTGTTGGAGACAAACCACAGGCAGGCCGGAATTTGCGTATTCAGGAAAAGTTTTGCCGGCAGGTTGACAATACAATCCACCAGGCCCGCTTCTACCATATTTTTACGGATAACATCTTCGTTGGAGGTTTTGGAAGTGAGCGAGCCTTTGGAAAGAACAAAACCGGCAACGCCTTCCGGTGACAGGTGATACAAAAAATGCTGCACCCAGGCAAAGTTCGCGTTGCCCGCGGGCGGTACGCCGTATTTCCAGCGTGCGTCATTTTGCAGCAACGGACCATCCCAGTCACTGTCGTTGAAGGGTGGGTTGGCGATCACAAAATCGGCTTTCAAATCAGGGTGCGCGTTACGCAAAAACGATCCTTCGTTGTTCCATTTCACCTGCGAGCCGTCAATACCCCTGATGGCAAGATTCATGCGAGCGAGGCGGTAGGTTGTTTGGTTGCTCTCCTGCCCATAAATAGAGACATCAGTAAGTTTTCCCTGATGTTTTTCAATAAATTTTTCACTCATGACAAACATACCGCTGCTACCGCAACAGGGATCAAAGACCCTGCCTTGATACGGCTCAAGCATTTCCACCAAAAGTTTTACGATGGACGTGGGGGTATAAAACTGGCCGCCTCTTTGTCCCTCCTGCAAAGCAAACTGGCCGAGAAAATATTCATAGACTTTGCCAAGAATGTCTTTTGATTTCGCCGCTTCACTGCCGAGCGCGATATTGCCGATTGAATCAATCAAACCACTCAAAGTGGTGTGGGCAAGGTTTGGTCTTTCATAGACTTTTGGTAAAATACCTTTGAGGGTGGGGTTTTCCTTTTCGATTTTTTCCATTGCTACGTCCAGGTCTTTGCCGATAGCGGGCAGTTTGGCGCGATCATGGATATAAGACCAGCGTGCTTTTTGTGGAACCCAAAAGACATTCTTCGCTTTATATTCGTCCGGGTCTTCCGGATCTGAATATTTATGATCTCCTGTTTTTTCTGATAGCTTGGTGTGGAGCGTCTCAAAAGAATCAGAAATATATTTAAGAAATACCAAACCCAGCACGATATGCTTGTACTCTGCCGCGTCAATGTTATTGCGTAACCTGTCCGCAGCCTCGAAAAGCCGGTTTTCCAGTTTGACTTTGTTTTCTTCGGGGTTTGTCATCATTTTGTTTTGTTAAAAGGTATCAGGAAGTATAAAACACTGGTTGGGTGGTTAGCAGGCTCGACTCTGAAGCGCGACAGTTGGTAAAGTGTCGTTTTTTAAGAATAACCCACAGGATGTTTTAATCCAATTGATTTTTAGGATTCGGAGTGCCAGATTATTCTTAAACTTGGTTCAGCACGGAAGGCGCGCTGTTCATGATTTTGGCGTTGAGTTATAGCGGCTTGATGCTAGGTTGGGAGTCCGTTCCCGAAATCCAGGGATTTTTAACTAAAGAGTGATCATGGAATTGTTTCCGGAGTATGAAATAATGCCAGTCCCGCCATTGGCGGACCGCCTTCGCCCTGAAAGCTGGGAAAGGTTTGCGGGGCAGAAACATTTGGTCGGGGAAGGTCTGCCTTTGAGGGACCTGGTGGAATCGAGGTCAAAGTTGTCCTTTATCTTGTGGGGGCCGCCGGGTACGGGTAAAACAACCTTGGCGCGGATTGCGGCGCGGTTGACCGAGAGTGAGTTTCATGAGGTCAGCGCGGTGAATGCCGGGGTGGCCGATATCCGCAATATCATTGAAGGCGCACGTCAAGCCTGGAAATCCAGGCAAATGGGAACGGTATTATTCATTGATGAGATTCACCGGTTCAACAAGGCCCAGCAGGATGCGGTTCTGCCTCATATCGAGAATGGAACGGTTCGCCTGATTGGCAGTACCACGGAAAACCCTTCTTTTGAGGTGATCCCAGCACTTCGTTCGCGATGCCAGACTTTTCGTCTGGAGTCTTTAGAGCGCGAACAGATCAGGGATATTCTGGAGCAGGCCTTAGCGGACAAAGAAAAAGGATTGGGAGAATCCGGGCTTGAAATTTCTGTAGAGGCGATGGATATGGTGGTCAGCCATGCCAATGGTGACGCCCGCCGCGCTCTCAATGTACTGGAGGCGGCGCATGATGTGGCCGCCCAGCGGGAAAGAAAGCAGGTCAATTTAAAAATTATTGAGGGGATCATTCAACAGGCCGCCACCCTCTACGATAAAAAGGGGACTGAGCATTACGATCATGCCTCGGCGTTCCAGAAAAGCCTGCGTGGTTCCGATGCCGATGCGGCGATATATTGGCTGGCAAAACTGATTGCCGGCGGGGAGGATCCGCGTTTTATTGCGCGGCGACTGCTGGTTACGGCGGCTGAGGATGTGGGCAATGCCGACCCGCAAGCCTTTATACTGGTGCAAGCGGTCGCGGCGGCTGTGGAAAAACTGGGGTTTCCTGAATCCCGGATTCCCCTTGCCCAGGCGGTGATTTATGTGGCTCGGGCACCCAAGGATAACTCGGCGATTGTGGCCATCGATCAGGCGTTGGACGATATCCAGAAAAAGGGGTTGTCTTATCCCGTTCCAGACCATTTGAAAGACACGCATTATAAAGATGCCAAATCCAAATATGGATATGGTGTGGGCTACAAGTATCCGCACGATTTTCCTGATGCCATTGTGGAGCAGGAATACCTGCCAAAGCCCTTAAAGGATCGAAAATACCTACCGGGTACAGGAAAAAAATGAATTGGTAGGCTGTGTCCTTCATGATATAGAAGGCACCTACAGCTTTAATTTAAGGAAGGATGATGAACGAGAATTGCAGGTTTAAGAGTGTTGATGAGATTTTTGAGGGTCGCTTGCGTGGCAATCAGCTGATGCTGAGCGGCAAGGGGCTTAGTGCTGAGGAGGCGCGGCTACTGTGGCAGACGCCGAGAATGCGGGAAGTCAGTTGGCTGGATTTGGATGATAACAACCTGGGCGATGGTGGAGTTCAGGCTTTGGCCAAATGCGCGTTTTTGGAAAGTGTCCAGTATTTAAATCTCAATCAGAACAGCGTCAGCGATGAAGGGTTAAAATTTCTCGCCAACTCCAATCATCTGGGTAAGCTCAAACGCTTGCATTTGAAAGGGAACCCTGTTGATGGAGAGGGGATTATTTATTTGTTAAACTCTGAAACGCTGGTGAATCTGACCACCTTTCAAGTTCATGAAGGTTGGACCTGCAAAAAAAAGGAAGGGTGGCGTTACAAGCCGCAAGTCTGACTCATGTCTCCTTCTTCCAGCCAATTACACATTCATATTTCAGCGCAGGACCGACCTGGAATTCTGGCTGAATTCCTGGAGTTCATTGTTCAGGCTGGTTGGAATGTGGTGGATATCAAGCAATTTGTTTTTAACGAATTGCTCAATCTTTCCATTCTACTTGATGGTTGTGATGAGAGCGAGGTTTTGCCTTTTCGTGAGGCATTATCCGCCTATGCGGAGAAAATGAATTTCAAGGTTGCCGTCTATCCATGGGAGACGGCGACACGACCGGATGCTCCTTATGGTCACCGTTCGGTGGTGACCCTGCTTTGTGACTCCATGCCATCCTCTGGATTTCTGGAAATCACCCGGATATTTGCCGAACTCGATATTAACATTCTGCACATTGAACAATTGGATTCGGGGGATGTCCATGCCTTGGAGTTTGTTATCGGAACCCGTGAGGCCCACTCATTAGAGGAAGTATTGAACGCTCTGGTGAAGTTCAAGGAAAATTATGGGGTTGACATCGCCGTGGAGGAGGAAACTTATTTCCGGCGCAATAAAAGGTTGATTGTGCTGGACGCGGATATGACCTTTCTGCAATGTGAAGTCATTGATGAATTGGGAAAGCTTGCCGGAGTGGGGGAGGAAATGGCAATGATCACCGGTCAGGCGATGAATGGGGAAATCGACTTCGAATCGGCTTTATTGAAAAGGGTGAAACTTTTTAAAGGTCTCCCGGTAGAGAGCTTGCACCAATTGTCCAATTCTTTACCCCTGACACCGGGGGCGGAATCCCTGGTCAATATTTTGAACTATATGGGATATAAAATTGCCATGGTCAGTGGGGGGTTCCAGTTTTTTATCGACAAAATTCGTGATAGCTACAACTTGGATTATGGCATCGCCAACCAGCTGAAGATAGAAAATGGCAAAGTTTCGGGGGAACTGGAAGGTCAAATCATCGATGCCGAGGCCAAGGAAAAAACTCTGGTTTCTCTGGCAGAAAAGGAAGGATTCTCCCTGCGTCAAGTGGTGGCTGTGGGGGATGGTGCCAACGATATTAAAATGCTGGCACGGGCGGGGCTGGGAATCGCCTTCAACGCCAAGCCTATTGTGCAACGCCAGGCACGGGCCAGTATTAATCAGCCAGACTTAAAGCTAATCCTTTATTTTTTGGGTATTAGCGGCCAAGAGCTTCAGGAGCTAGATGAGATTGTGGGCAGGAGTCGAGCGCAAGCCTGGCCTTTGGGAAACAGTTAAAGTGTTGAGGTGGTTCTCAGTCTATAAGCACCATGCCAATGGCATGGGTTGGAGTGCAGGGGGCCTGTGGGCCGAGGTCATCCCATCCGTTATTGTGAATGGTTTCATTCACATCGATGCCGCAGGATTGCATGGTGGGCCGGGCTTTATCGGGGAACTGGCAATGCGTAGCAACCGTGCAGGGTTCACACAGGTCGCAAGGCTGACCGCATAGAGCGAAAGCTTTGTTAAAACCTTTCTCCTTTAGGAGGTTTTCCAACTGGACGACAATTTCTCTGACATTTGTTTCCGGGCTGGCATTGATGAGCAGGGCCTTGTCATATTCGACAAGGACTTCTGACATTTCCTCCGCATTGGGAGTGTAGGGAGGACAGGTAAGTAGTGATCCGTAATGAGAGCAACCATATTGGCATTGCAGTTTCATCCAATGGGCCATCGATATGGTTTTTGTTAAGATCACTTTTGCTTTGGTACAACCCAAGCGGATCGCTTCCTGAATCAACTCTTGATTCGAGCGAATGTTTTCGGGCAGGGCTTTTATGTTTTTAGGAGTCATGGGTTCTTCCGCAGTTCCTCTATTCTCTTTGTACTGGTATTATTTAGTGGATAAGGCTGAGGGTCAAGAACATATTCAGTGAAGTGGTCATGGAAAATTTTTGGGAAGCAATTTAATTTGAGTTTATCAATTTAAATATTGATTAATAAGAGGTTATTGTTTTTAACTTATTAATGTTGACCTCTCATATCTTACGGACTGGAATACAGTAGCAACGGGTGAGAAATGGAATTTCCCTTTAAAGCAATTGGTTTTGACTGGGCCCATACTCTGGTGGACTTGGGAGAAGAAGATGACCGGCGCCCTCTCGAAAAAGTTTTTGCCTGTCTTCAGGAAAAACAAATTGCCTTGCCTGACTTTGAAGTATGTCTGAGAAAATCGCGGGAATTGTTTAGACCGATGATCGAGTTATCCCGGACGACCCACCGGGAGGCTCGTTATGAGGAAGTTTTAAAATATTTGCTTTTTTATTTTAGAGTTCCATGTGAAGGAAAGGTCTCGCTTCAGGAGCTTCTGCGAGTTTATTATCAAGAGGTCTATAAGGAGAGAGTGGTTTTCCCTGAGGTGGTCGCTGTCCTCGAACAATTGAACCAGTGGGGCGTTTCCATGGGAATCGTTTCCAATACTACCAATCCGGTTTTTATGAAGGAATTAGAACTGGAGGACTCAGGTTTGAAGAAGTTTTTTGACTTCACCATTTATTCATCGGAAGTTCCATTTCGTAAGCCGCATCCCTCCATTTTTCAACTTGCGATAAGCCGTTTCCCGTTTCCACCTGCTGAAATTCTTTTTGTCGGCGACAGCCTTTCCGTAGATATTTTTGGATCTCGCAGGGTTGGGATGAGGACGGCCTGGCTGAACCGCAGGGGAGAACAGGCTGATATCTGTCCCGATTATGAGTTAGCTTCTCTGGAAGATTTGTTGCGAATTCATCGGGCGCAAGTATGAGCCATAAATTTTTTGTTCGTGGAAAACAAATTGTTGATGACAGGGTGACTCTTACCGGATCGGATGTCTCGCATATCAGAACTGTATTAAGGTTGAAGGTGGGGGAATCCATTCAGGTCATTAGTGATTCGGATAAATTGTTCACGGTTCAGTTGGTTGAGGTTAAGGCGAAGGAGATTCGGGGGGAAGTGATTGCTTCTGAAAAGCTCAATGTGGAGTCTCCCCTGGCGGTTGATTTGGGGCAGGCATTGACCAAAGGTAAAAAATTTGATGTGATTTTAAGAAAGTCTGCGGAACTGGGAGCGCGTTCCATTACCGCTTTAACTACTGAGCGATGCGTGGTAAAAACGCATCAGGCGGAAAAGAAAATCGAGCGCTGGAAGAAAATCGCGTTGGAAAGTTCCAAACAATGCGGTCGCACTCGAGTCCTTCAAGTGGCAGAAAATATTGAAACTCTGGAAATTTTTTGCCGCAAAAATAGCGATCAGGATATTAAACTAGTCTTTTGGGAAATGGAGGAAAAAAATTTTCTTAAAGATTTGAAGCCGGATCGAAAACCGCGCTCTGTCGCTGTCTTAATTGGCCCTGAAGGGGGTTTCAGTCTGCTAGAGATTGAGAAGGCCTTGGAATACGGATTTCAGGCGGTGAGCCTGGGTCCCCGGATTTTTCGGGCGGAAACGGCCCCTGTAGTGGCGTTGGCTCTTTTGCAGTCACTTTGGGGCGATCTATAAAAAATGGAACTCTATAAAGTCTTACCTATGGTCAAACACTGATTGTTGATTCATATAATGTCCTATATGTACTATTAGGAGGTATATTAAATGATAGATTCACCATTGAGTGCTGCCAAGAGAATTTGCCAAGAATCTAGTTGGAAGGTATCAAATCTTGTACTACAAAAATTATTATATATTGCCCATATGCTGCATTTGGGAAATAAGGGTACGCCGTTAATTACAGGTCAATTTGAGGCTTGGGATTATGGACCTGTTCATCCTGATGTTTATAGAAAAACAAATATCTTTGGGGCGAGTCCTATCCAAAATATTTTTAGAACCACACCAGACATGGAAGCAACGACCGCAAAAGAAAAAATTGATAAGGTTCTGGATGGGCTTGGAAAGGAAAACCCAAGCAAATTAGTTGCAATTACTCATTGGGAAGGCGGGGCTTGGGCGAAGAATTATAAGCCCGGCATAAAGTTTAGCGTTATACCTAATGCAGATATACGTTCTGAGTATAAGAAACGGTTTAAGAAAAACGATGGATGATAACGATGAAATAAGAAGCCTGACTAGTAATATTACGGAACAACAAGACACCGTTGCCCTTGAGGAACTTGAAAAAAAAACTATCTGCTGAAAAAGATGAGCGAAAAGAAGATCGATTCATTGGAATAGTTATTCTTATAGTCCTGTTGGATGTCGTGTTCTTTTCTGTCATTGATAGCTTCACCGGCCCTATAGCCCTCCTTATTCTTGAACTATTAGTTCTGGTTCCGCTAGCCCGCAAAATGGGAATGGAGGAAATTGCAGTGTTTATAGATCGGGTTTTAAGCAGGGTTGTAGCAAACACAAACATGAAAAAGGACGATGGGTAAGATTGTATATAATTCCCATAAAAAACCATACTCAATAGTAAAAACATGGTTATTATTGAGTTTATGTTGGAAACCTTGAATCTATGAGTCGACCATGACCTATCAATGCAAGCTGGATATTTTTGAGGGCCCCTTAGACCTACTTCTCCATCTTGTTAAAGAAGAAAAGATGGATATCTACGATATTCCCATCGCCCAAATTACTCGCCAGTATATGGAGTATCTGGAAATGTTGCAGGAGTTGAACCTTGAAATGGTCGGGGAGTATTTGGTCATGGCTGCTGAGTTGACGCGGATCAAGTCAAAAATTTTGTTACCTGCTCCTGAAACCGATGACGCATTTGATGCGGGAGGCGGGGAAGACCCGCGCGCGGAACTGATGCGCAGGTTGCGGGAGTACCAGCGCTATCGGGATGCGGCGTTTGAGTTGAGATTAAAGGAGCACGACCGGCAGCAGGTTTTTGCGCGGGGTGGGCAGATTGAAATTGAGGAAAGCTTTGAAGGGAAGGAGTTGGTGGATGCATCGGTTTTCGATTTACTCAAGGCCTACCAGAAAATCCTGGATACCAAATCGTTTGAAAAGGGTTACGAAATTGAAATCACCGAAATGTCGGTCACCGACCGGATTCAGCATATTATGGAAATTCTTAATGCCTCAGAAAGTGTTACCTTTGAATCTCTGTTTACAGTTTTAAACAGCAAGCAGGAGGTTGTCGTGACATTTCTTGCTATTCTGGAATTAATGCGCCTTAAATTATTGCGCGTTCAACAGACCCGCCACTTTGAAACCATTCGAATTTACAAGTCCGCAGACCAGCAAACCCAGGATGCGATTCTGGAAGAATACCAGCAATCTATGGACTCCGAATCCTCTGAATCCTGAATCCTGCCATGGAGTAGTATTGTTAGAAGTGTCATCATGAGTGGAGTCAGTACGCAACGGGTTTCCTTTCTGTATCAATAGAGACCTTTGCATAACCTTGGATTACCCCTTTTGAGAACGAAGGTTGAGGATAAATACCACGCCTTCTTTGCCTTCAGCCTCTCGAGGATGAAAAACCGGCGTTTCGTGTCATTCTGAACGCAGTGAAGAATCTCGCCTTTCCCCTTTTTTGACTTGAGAAAAAGTCTCGTAACATGCCTGTGCACTGCCTGAAACTATTTGGGGCTTTCCGTATGGCCTCGGGTGGGATACAATATAAAAATAAACAACAGTTTACGTCTTAATTATGCTCCGTCAAATTACAGAAGATGTCCGAGTTGCCATGGAAAAAGACCCTGCGGCGAGGGGCTTTATCGAGGTATTGCTTTTGTATCCCGGTGTGCATGCCCTGATAAGCTATCGGCTGACTCATGCGTTATGGGATATGGGATTTAATTTCATAGCCAGGGCCTTGTCGCAGTTTTCCCGATGGATAACGGGTATAGAAATTCATCCTGCCGCGAAAATTGGCCGTCGATTTTTTATCGATCATGGCATGGGCGTGGTTATTGGGGAAACGTCGGAGGTGGGGGATAATGTATTCATTTACCACGGGGTGACATTGGGAGGCCTTGTGACCAAGAAGGCCAAACGCCATCCCACCATCGCTGAAAATGTCGTTATCGGTGCCGGGGCTCAGATTTTAGGCCCGGTCCACGTTGGTCGAAACACGAAAATTGGTTCCGGGTCGGTGGTTATTCAGGATGTCCCTGAGTATTCCACTGTCATCGGAGTTCCTGGGAGGGTGGTTTTTTCTGGCATCTCTTCGGATATGGAAGATGATGATGGCCTGGAATCTTTCCCTGATCCTGTGGCGCGGGCCATCGAATGCATGCTCGACAGGTTGCCACAAATGGAAAAAGAAATCCGCCACCTGAAGGAAACTCTGAAGAAAGAAGGGATAGACCCTGAGGTTGTAACAGATTCTGCCACTGTAAAACAGCACCAGTCCGAATCCTGATAGCAGGAGATTTGTATGGCAAATAGCTTGCCGTTTCCTGTTAAAGCCCGCACATTTTGTTTAATCTGATTTTTGTGTTTTGGGTAAGTTGATGGATAAGATTTATCTTGATCATAATGCCACCACGCCTGTGGCTCCGGAAGTGCTGGATGTCATCACCTCTGTTTTGCGAGACCAGATGGGCAATCCTTCTAGTGCGCACTCTATCGGCAGGTCGGCCCGGGTTCTTATTGACGAAGCCCGGGAACAGGTGGCTTCTCTCCTTGGTGTTTCTCCTTCGGAAATCGTTTTCACAAGTGGAGGAACCGAAGCAAATAACTTCGCCCTCTTGGGAGCGGCTCTGAGGTTGGGTAAAACCGGTGGCCACATTGTTACCAGCCAGGTGGAACACCCTTCAGTTTTAAACCCCTGCCGACAACTGGAAAGCCTGGGTTTCAGGGTAGACCGATTAAAGGTCGATGAGTTGGGTCGCATTGACTTTAAAGAATTGGAAAACTGCCTGACAGAATCGACTCTGTTGGTTTCCCTGCAACACGCCAACAGTGAGACAGGTGTTTTGCAGGACATTGAAAGGGCTGGGGAAATAGCCATGAAAAAGGGGGTCTTGTTTCACACTGATGCGGTACAGAGTGCGGGCAAAATCCCACTGCGGGTGCAAGATTTGCCTGTAGACATGTTATCCATTTCAGCACATAAGTTGAGTGGCCCGAAGGGTGTCGGCGCCCTCTATTTGAGGAAGGGGAGCCCGGATTTGTTTTCACCTGTGTGCGGGGGAAGTCAGGAGAAAAAAAGAAGAGGGGGGACGGAGAACGTGGCGGGAATAGCAGGTTTTGGTAAGGCTTGTGAACTGGCAAGTTTGTCTTCCCAGAAATCCCTCAACCTTTCCTCCCTGCGCGATCAGTTTCTGCAAATGGCATCCAATCTGATTGCAGGGGTTGAAGTTTTTGGTAATTTAGAGAACAGACTTCCTAACACCTTAAACCTTGCATTTGAAGGGGTCGAAGGCGATACCTTGCTGATTAGCCTGGATATGGCAGGAGTTGCTGTTTCTACGGGATCGGCCTGCAGCTCGGGGTCTGGGCTTCCTTCCCCCGTGCTGACAGCAATGGGTATTCCCATTGATAAAATCAACTCATCTATTCGCTTCAGCTTGGGCTTGAGTAATACCATGGCAGAAATTGAAAAAGCCACAACGATTTTAGCTGAAGCTGTGTCAGTGAACAGGACTGGAACACATAATGAAACTCTTTAAAGTATTAAGTATGCCTAGCAGAGTAAACCTTTATAATGAGGTTGACATTATTGGGTCAACCTCGTATAATTCTTTGATTATTAAGGGTTAGATATCCTTTTTGGAATTCGATGGAGTCAGTTATGCCGCCCGCCAACATTTTTACCCGCCTCACCTTAATTTTAGTGCTTTTCTTTTCGTTTGCTTTTGCTGGTTGTAGTTATCTTCCTTGGGTGGATGAAGATGATGAAGATGACTTGGCTTTTGAGGAAGATTTTCCTTTCGAAGATGAAAGAACCGTGGACCGTGATGGAGGGGGTGAAGGAGCGGGTTCCGATGGGGATGATTTTTTTGCTGACGATAGCGGATTCTCGGATATAGGCGCAGGCGATGAGTTGCAAGGCAACGTTGAGTTGAAAGGCGATGTCGAAAACCTGCAAAGCCAGCAGGAGGCCTTAATCAGTAAGGTTCGGGAACTGGAAGAGGTTTTGAGTATGTTGGAGCCTAAGATTGATGCCGCCAGCGAAAGGCTGGAAGGTAGCGTCTCTTCGGCTACAGATTTTTCTGATTTTCTAGAACCGGAAGTTGAGGATTTGAGGGCGCAGGTGACCTACCTCAATGAAGAGATTACCAAAATTAAAACGCGAATGGCTCCTCAGGCGCCCGCCCGCAAAAAGCGCATGCACAGGGCACAGGCTAAGACTCCCCCAGAATATGACAAGGCTTTGAACGCTTATCGAAGCAGGGATTATGACGAATCCATTTTACTGTTCCAGGACTTGGCGCTAAGCAACCCGCCAAATAAACTCGAGGATAATATCACCTTCTGGGTTGGTGCCAATTACGTGGCTCTGGAGATGTATGATGATGCGATCTTCCAGTTTGAGACGGTTTTAAGCAAATACCCTAGAGGAAACAAGGCACACGACTCCCGATATATGTTGGGTCTGACCTATTCGAAAAAAGGTGAAATCAATCGTGCGGTTGAAGTTTTAGAGGATGCTTTGAAGAAGAATCCTCCTTCTGAAGTGCGTGGAAAAATTCTTGCCCAATTGAACCAGATTCAGTAGCCAGTCGTCTTACAAACCAATTAGCTTTTCCTCCCCACTTAGCGGTTGAAGCCGGTTGAGTTTTGGGTTACTCTCCCTTTTCGTAGAGGCTGGATGGTTTTTCCCTGTTATCAATAACCTGACTGCCCGACTGAAAGCCTTCCCTGTGATTTGAGTTTCCCTTTCTTCTAGTCAGAGTCCTGTTTTTTCACGTTTTGTATATTTCTAGGATGATAAGAATTCGGATTTGTATAATTTGAAAGTTCTTGCGATAAACTTAATGAGAGGGTTGGTTCATGTCTGCTGACCTAAAAGTGATAGCCGTTATCCCCGCCCGGTGGGCTTCCTCCCGGTTTCCCGGAAAACCTCTTGCCCTGATCAAAGGCAAGCCGATGATCCAGCGGGTTTTTGAACAGGCGAATAAAGCGAAAAGTGTCTCGGAAGTGATTGTCGCCACCGATGACTCCCGTATTCTGGAGGTTGTGAGTGGGTTTGGCGGAAATTCCGTCATGACCTCACCTGATCATGAGTCTGGGACCGACCGCATTGCCGAGGTGGTTCGCGATAGAAAATGTGAGATCGTTGTGAATGTGCAAGGCGACGAGCCGTTGATTCCTCCTGCGAATATTGATCTTATCGTACAATCCTTACTGGAAGGAACTTCCGAGTCGACCGTCACGTTAAGGATATTGATTAAATCGCGCGATGAGTTGATGGATCGCAATATCACCAAGGTTGTGGTCGATAAATCTGATTCGGCCTTGTACTTCTCAAAAGCTCCTATACCCTGGGATAAGGATGATACCATTGAATATTCGTCGGTCGATCCTTTGAAACCTTTCTGGTATAAACATATTGGCTTGTATGCCTACAGGAAAAAGTTCTTGATGGAGTTTGGCAGTTTGTCCGAGTCAGGTCTTGAAAAAACTGAAAAGCTTGAGCAGTTGCGCATCCTTGAGAACGGTTTCAACATTAAAGTTATTGAAACGGATATGGACTCGATTGGCGTGGATTGTGAAGCAGATTTAGCGATGATAGAAAAACGTTTGGCCGAACAGACAATTTTACCCTGAATCTGAAGTTGTTGAGGGACATTGAGTGAAAAAACGAAAGAACGGAAAAAAGGTAAAATACATCTTCGTCACTGGCGGGGTTCTGTCATCCTTAGGCAAGGGGATTGCGGCATCATCCATAGGCAGTTTGCTGGAATGTTCCGACCTTAAAATAACCATTCTCAAACTGGACCCATACATCAACGTGGATCCAGGGACGATGAACCCGTTTCAGCATGGTGAGGTTTATGTTACTGATGACGGCGCGGAAACCGACTTGGACCTTGGACATTACGAACGATTCACCCACGCAAAAATGCGCCGGGCCAACAATATCACCGCTGGTCGTATTTACCATAATGTGATTCAGAAGGAACGCAAAGGGGATTATTTAGGCACCACGGTTCAAGTGATTCCCCATATTACTGATGAGATCAAAAATCATATCCGCTCGGTCGGCATCGGTGGGATGGATGTTGTGATTTGCGAAATCGGGGGTACGGTTGGTGATATTGAAAGCCTGCCTTTTCTGGAGGCCATTCGCCAGTTTCGTTTTGATGTTAAACCTGAAGATGTGCTTTATGTTCACCTGACTCTCGTGCCCTACATTAAAACCTCGGATGAATTGAAGACCAAACCCACCCAGCACAGCGTTCAGAAATTGCGGGAAATTGGTATTCAACCGGATATCCTGTTATGCCGTACTGAACGAAAACTTTCTAAAGCCATTAAAGATAAAATAGCCTTGTTTTGCAGTGTCGAGGCCAAATCTGTTATCACCGCCATAGATGTTGCCTCCATTTATGAAGTTCCGCTCAGTTTGGAAAAAGAGGGGCTTTGCGAAATCATCATGGAAAAATTGGGACTGAAGGCGAAGCAGCCGGATCTGGAACGGTGGCAAAAGGTCAACCAAATTTTGAAAAAACCCGAGAGCGAGGCCAAGATTGCTATTGTGGGGAAATATGTGGACTTAAAGGAGTCCTATAAAAGCCTGACCGAGGCATTGATTCATGGCGGGATTGGCAATAATGCCAGTGTCATTATTGACTGGGTGGATGCTGGAGACCTTGAAAAAGAAGGTGGGGCGGATTTGCTGAAAGAGTGCGACGGGGTTCTGGTTCCCGGAGGGTTTGGCGACCGGGGAATCGAAGGTAAGATCAAGGCGGCTCAATATTCACGCGAAAACAAGGTGCCTTATTTCGGGATTTGCCTTGGTATGCATTGCGCCGCAATTGAGTTTGCCCGACATGTGGTTCATCTTAAAAACGCTAACAGCTCTGAGTTTTCGACGACATCACCTTATCTGGTTATAGACCTTCTTCCCGATCAGGACTCCAAAGGAAATAAGGGCGGAACCATGCGGCTGGGAGAATACCCCTGCCAATTGAGGAAAAATTCCAATGCCTATAGGGCCTATGGAAAAAGGGAAATCGAAGAACGGCACCGGCATAGATATGAATTTAACAATATGTATCGCATCGAAATGGAAGAGGCCGGTCTGGTTTTCAGTGGTTTGTCGCCCAATGGCAACCTTGTGGAGATCATCGAATTGAAAGACCATCCATGGTTCCTGGCCGGCCAGTTTCATCCCGAATTTAAATCCTCCCCAATGAGCCCTCACCCCTTGTTCAGGGACTTTATCTCCTCATCCCTGAAGCACCGGAATAATAATGGTTCTAGTTCTTAGGGTATTTAAACCCAGTGGCATTTCGTAACGTTCTTTATATTTTTTAGTTCGTGTGAGCGTCTTTTCTTTTTTATCCCACTTGTTTACTCTGAGCCAGTCAATGGCAAGTTTCTCCGCGATTATTTTTCCGACCTCTTTGTCTTTCCAGTAACCCGTATGGCTTGCCGGATTCCAGCCCATGAGCATAGGGCCGACAGAAACATTTAAATCAGCCTCCACCACTTTTTTGCAGTGTGAGTTTACGGGGCGGATGGGATAGCCGACAATATCATCCTCATCAAACATGTTGACCCAGACCCCATTTTTGTCTTGGACCTTTTGAGGCTTGAATTTGGAGAAGGGGTTGCTGGGGGAACTATGGTTGTAAAACCGGTTGGCATACAAGGCGATCGGACTGCCCAGAGTGAAAAAGTTGGAGAAGATGAGTTGGTAACCGGATTTTAAAACATCTCTCTTATCGTAGAGATAATCTGACAGAACAACCGTCCCAAGGCTGTGTGAAACAACAGTCAGCAGGGTATTTTGATTTGGGTTGGTTTTGTTTGAGAGGTTTTGGATCAGACCATCAATTCTGCCTTGGATAGCATTGTACTGTGAGTAAATGTCTGAAGTCGTTCCTTTAAAATAGGAGATGGCATCGCCGAGACAATCCACAAAGAATTTTCGGGCTTTAATCCAATCGACATTGGTATCAGGATGGTTGAACATTCTATTCTTGAGAGTGTCTTGGCCTTTCTGGGTGATGTCTGCCCAGAGGCCTTCCCGGAAAATCAACGCGTCATCCTGGCCCTCGCGATCCCCTTGCCCCATATGTTGGAGAGCTCTTTTGAAGTTGGATATCAGGTTCTCCTGCATATCATGGCTGAATCCTTTTTTCTGGTCTCCTATACCATGAACGATGAAAACGGCTAATCGTGTGTCCATTTTAAGACCTCCAGAAACTAAATTTATTATTTAGTGCGCCTGCATTATTTGTTCGTAGGGTTAATTATTCTCTATTGAGATAGATTTCGGTGTATTGCTTACCCCCTCCAAGTGCTTAATCAAAGGTGGGGAGAGGTTTAAGCCATGGCACGGATGACATCCTTCTTGCCGATGATGCCAATTAATTCATTATTGTCCAGAACGGGGAGGGTGTGGACATCTTTCTCGGCCATCAATGTGGTGATTTCATTGAGGTCTGTGTCGGGGGAAACGGTGACTGGGTTTTTGCGATAAATGTCTTCAATTTTAGATCCGGTCAGTTTTTTTACATCGGACTCAAACTTTTTTTCACTTTCCAGAAATAAGACGGCGTCAAAGAGAGCTATGACGGTGGGGATGTGCAGGTTTTTATTTTGCTCAATCAAATCTCCTTGGGTGACTACACCGATCACTTTCCCGGTACCATCGAGAACGGGAACGCCATTAAAATGGTTTTCTATAAATAGTTTGGAAAGGTCGCTGATGGGCTGGTCCTTTGTCACCGTCACCACATCATGGGTCATGATATCGCGTGCCGTTTTCATTTGACTCTCCGTTTCAGTAGAATTCAGTCCTGCTTCTTTGGATTAGATACTTTGCATAGCCGGTCTATTCCTTCCAGAGATGGACGAATGGGTTTCCGGGTGCCTTTAATTTTTCTGATGGGTCCCTTATGGGGCTTGCCAAACAAGTTTTTGAAGAACTCAACAATTGCTATCAGGAAATCGATGAAGCTTTCCATGAATTTAAAGGGTAAATCCTTTTGCATTTTGTAGAGCACATAAAAAACCACACCAATCAGGATTATATTGGGTATCCATACAGAGGTGTAGGCGTGGATTTCGCCAACTCTTCCCAGGTTCTGGGTTACAATGAGTCCCATATAATAAACCATGATAACAGCCACGGTGACGCCAAAACTACCTGATTTACCTGAGCGGCTTGATTTGATACCTAGTGGAGCCCCCAGGAACGCAAAAAGCAGGCAGGTGAAGGGAATGGAGAATTTTTTACTCAGTTCCACCTCTGGGCCCGAGGTCGAGAGCCCCTTTTTTTTTCTGTCCTCAATTTTTTCTTTAACTTTTGAGAGCGATAGCTCTCTGTTCCCGATAAGGGCCTTTCTCTCCAGCTTTTCTGTATCCGGGAGGCTGAGGTTGATATCATAACGGTCAAAATTTAAAGTCTGGTAGTCGCCTCTTTCATTGCTCAATTTATGAATGGTTCCATTATTGAGTTTGAGTTGAATCTTCAGGGTTTTCGGATTAGGAAATATGACCCCCCGTTCAGAAGTGATAATTTGCGGGGCTCCACTATTACTGGTATCAGCGGTGAACACGCCTTTGAGCTGCGAATTTTGATGACGCTCTTTAACCAGAAGAGTCAGGTTTTTAAAGTCTCGGTTGAAGACGTTAGGTTGAATGTCTATATTAGCCCGGTTTCTGATGATGTCATACATCAGGACTTTGTAGGATTGGTTACCCCAGGGGACAGCCCAGAACATCACGATATTGGCCAGAAAATACGTGAACAATGAAAAAAATAGAACGGGTCTCATCAACTCCATAAAACTCCAGCTACAGGACTTCATAGCCACCCATTCATTATGGACTGAAAATTGGTTGAATGTGACTACAGATGCCATGAGGACTGCCATGGGAATAGTGATGGCAAGAAAAGCAGGAGATATATATGCCATTATCATTATCATTTCTATGAAAGAAACGCCGCGATTGACGATCATTTCAGCCATGAACAAGAACTTGTCCAGATAGAGGATCATTGTCATGGCGAAGATACTGATCAGAAATACCTTTAATAACTCTCTGAAAATATATCTATCAATGGTCTTGAAAAACATAGAGTTGTTTTTGAATGATCTGAAAACCGGCTGGAATTATGGATAAAGAAACGAAGGGTTCCTTTTTACAAGCCCTCACATTATACTACACCCCAACTTCTGGATTACACCGCACCCTTTTAATTTTAAATGAGCAACCCGGCCACAAAATATCAGCATAAAAGGTTGCCTCACTGGTTGAAGACCCGGCTTCCTAAAACGCGAAATTTTTTTCAGTTAAAAACCCTCTTAAAAGAAAGTGGGTTGAACACGGTTTGCGAATTGGCATCGTGCCCTAATATAGGCACCTGCTGGGATGCAGGCACCCTGACCTTCATGATTCTGGGAGAGTCCTGTACCCGGGCCTGTCGTTTTTGTGATGTCCCCACAGGGCACCTGAATCGTCCTGACCCTGATGAGCCTGGTAAGGTTGCTCTATCGCTCTCACAATTAAATTTAAAATTTGCAGTCATAACTTCGGTTGACCGCGATGATTTGCCGGACGGCGGGGCAGGGCAGTGGGTTAAAACCATCGTGGCGATTAGGAGTCAGTGCCCGGGGATAAAAATTGAGGCGTTGGTTCCAGATTTTCAGGGGAACACGAATTTCATCCGCCAGGTATGCGAAGCCCGTCCTGATGTGCTGGCCCACAATCTTGAAACGGTCGAATCTTTGCAAAGGTCTGCACGTCCCCAATGCCGTTACGAATGGTCCCTGAAAACCTTAAAAATAGCAGCAGAAACCAAGGGGGTTATCGTAAAGAGCGGACTTATGCTGGGTCTGGGAGAAAAAAGAGAAGAGGTAGTTCAAGCAATGCGTGACCTTGTAGAGGCAGGTTGCCAAATTCTTTCAATCGGGCAATATCTCCGTCCTTCCCTGGCTCATATGGAGGTCGTCGAGTTCATTCACCCTGACCGTTTTGCAGAATATAGGGAGATTGGCGAATCATTAGGCCTGAATCATGTGGAAGCAGGGCCTCTTGTGCGGAGCTCCTATCTGGCAGACCAGCAGGCCCAGGCAGTCGGATTAGATTGACTACTTCATCGCAGGCTTTTTGAATTTTTTTCTTAAATCAGAGAGCTTTATTTGCTCAGGAAGTTGGATTCTATCCCATACTCCCTATTTTGCAGATTCTGCCTGAGGCTGGGTGGCAACACTTTCTCATGGAACATCAATTAAAATATTTTAGCCGTTATATATAAGAGAAATTTTCATTTTTGGCATAGAATTTAATAAAATATAAACATCGTCAACAGGTTTTCTGAGAGGGGACTACGATGAATCTGAGTTGTATTGTAACTGTTGGTTTGGCGGGCGTTGTTGCGATCACACTGGTTTATTATTTTTTGACCGAGTGGAACGCAGAGTAAATCGAAATTTCCATATATAGAGCCGGAAGAATTTCGAGAGTTGCCGGGTCTAATTCCCGCAAACATTCGCATGTTGGACGAAACAGGCTGGATAATTTTCGCAAAGGTACCTCTTGAAGAATAATGCACAAATCACTAGCTACGCATTCAAAAATAAGCCTGTTCAGTAAGTCTTATTAAGTCTTATTTACTTTTCATGGATGGATTTCAGATTATCGAGAATTAACCTGCCTGAGTTTTCTGCCAGGCTTTCTTTTTGCTGCTTGGGAAGTTTTTTGAGTGCGGTTTCTGCTTTTAATGCGGAAGACCGGCTCCCTATTTCTTGCTGAAACACCAGTTTAAGCGGACCTTTTCCCCGGAGATATTTCGCCGCTTTTTTGCCGCTTTCCTGATGTTCCAAGAAACGCCGGGTGACATCCTGAGTGATTCCAGTGTAAAGCTGGCCATGGTTGCACCTCACCATATACAGGTGCCAGATCGGGTTTTTAGATCCAGAATCCACGGTCTGGTTAATCATACATCCTTGAATAAAGGCAAAAACTCTTCATAACCTTCCTCTTTTAGTTTCTCAACTGTAATAAACCTCATGGATGCCGAGTTGATGCAATATCGTAATCCTGTCGGCTTGGGACCATCATGAAACAAATGTCCCAAATGCGAGTCGGCAGATTTTGAGCGTAGCTCAATTCGAACTACGCCGAAGGAGGTGTCCCTTTCCTGAACTATATTTTCCTGCACCATCGGGCGGGTGAAAGAAGGCCAGCCCGTTCCGGATTTGAATTTGTCTTTAGAGCTGAACAGGGGTTCGCCTGAAACAATATCGACATAAATTCCGGGTTGTTTATTATCCCAATATTCATTCCTGAATGGAGGTTCTGTACCATTTTTCTGGGTGACGTTATATTGCATTTTAGTCAAGTGGCTTTTAGATATTGTCTTGTTGCCAATCAAGGTGTAATGAGGTGCTTTCTCCTCATCAAACCCTGTTTTGGAAATTTTGTATTCTTTGTCTTCTCCCCAGACACGGGTTATAAACTCATCTCTTCCCGAACCGGCCCGGTATACTTTGTAACGGATATAATTTTTCTTGAAAAAATCTTGATGGTATTCTTCTGCGGGGTAAAACCGCCCTGCCTGAACAATTTTTGTAATAATTTTTTTACTGAACCGGTTGCTATCCTCCAGTCTTTTTTTTGATTGTTCCGCGACTTGTTTTTGCTGTTCGCTCGTATAAAAAATCCCTGTTGTGTACTGTTTCCCCCGGTCCACAAATTGTCCGCCTGCATCGGTTGGGTTGATATTTCTCCAGAAAATCTCTAAAAGATCATTGTAGGAAATTTTTTCCGGATCGTAATGGACCTCCACAGCCTCAACATGCGAGGTGGAACCTGAAGCGACTTCCTTATAGGTTGGGTTTTTCTTTTTTCCACCGGTATATCCGGAAATGACCTTTGAAATTCCCGGCAGGTCTTCATATGGATGCTCCATGCACCAGAAACAACCTCCCGCAAAAACAGCCATTTCGGTTTTCCCGGGACTTTCAGATATCTCAGTGAGGTCAGCAGATTGCTTTGAAGCACTGCTGACACTCTCTGGTGAAAAAGTTACGAAAAGGAAATAACCCAAAAATATTAAAAGGACCGCATAGAATTTATTCATAATAAGTATCCTCGCAATGTGTACTCATTCAATGTTGGTTTAACATGATAGCAAATTCATATTAGTAGATAATTGTAAGTGAGTCGTGGGTATTTCAAAAAGCTTACAGAAGGTTGTCTGCGAAGGGTGTTTAGTTTAGGAAAAGGTTGATAAACGCCGGGTTCCGGCGCAATGAGTTTTGAGATTCATTTTGTGCTAAATCAGGATGGATGCTCATTGTAGCTCTTTTTGACCGTTTAGACGATCTTTTTTTCAATGAACTGTGGAAATTATTCTGGCGCGTATCATCTCTGGCTGTCGTGAAGAGACCTCTGCGTAAGTGAAAAAAAACAGAAAAGCGGGATTCTTCACTGCGTTCAGAATGACGATACAAGACTATTTTGTCATTCTGAGGAATAGCGTGACGAAGAATCCCTGTGTTTTGTCATTCTGAGGAATAGCGTGACGAAACGGAAAAAACCAAAACGGACGGCCTGGAGGAGACAACACCAGAAAACAGATTACCAGAATGGTCTGCTACCGCCCGTTTTGGTGTTCTTAAAACGAATGCCTGAACCCGATTTCAAAGTTATGGGAGTCAGCAGTCGCCGTATATTCGATGTCGGTGCCTGTAATTTTAAAATCGAGATCGGTCATGCCTCTGTAGCGGTAGCCAAGAATCAATTCGTTCCGGCTGGACACTTCATAACTTATGCCGGCCAGGAACTGGTAAGCGAACTCCGTTCCCTCGGCCTCTTCTTCCCAGCCAATACCAATGCCCGCGCCCAGATAGGGTGTGACCGGGCCGCTGTTGGTAATGTCATAAACGCCGTTAACCATGAAAAAGTGAAGGTCTGGATCTTCGAGCCCACTCAGCTCGCCAGGGTAGCTTAATCCAAGATCATTAATGTTTTCGTTAAGTTCTTCAAGTTCTGCGTCGGAAAGGGAAAAGCCCAAAGCCATTGCAATTTCATTCCTTTCTTCGCCACTAATGTCTCCAATTTTAACTTTTCCCCTGCCCACGCCGTTATTCTGGTAAGCGTATTCAACTTCCCCGCGCCAGCCGTTGCCAAATTTTTTACCTGCGGCTACGGAAACTCCAAAGCCGGTATCCAGTTCCAGCTCTGCTTCCGAGCCGCCAAGCTTAAGTGTGGAATCTTCCGCGACCGCAACCATTCCTGACAAGCTGAAATAGACAGAGTCGTCTTTTTTCATGTTGTCAGCGAAAACGAGCGATGGACACAGCAGTAAGATACAAGCGAAAACAGATAATACTCTTTTCATTTTTCTTTCTCCTCCAATAATGGCGGGTTAGGCCGGGGTGATCTTTCAACGTTTTAAATTTTGACCATGACTTTTATGCCTGTTTTTCTCCTTAACGTCATCAACAGGCTTATATTGAGGGATAAGGCATAATTTGTCAATAAATTTTTTATAATGATAAATTAATTCCTTTCTATAGATATTAATTTGTCTATTCTTGCTAAAGAGGTGATGAATCATGTCTGGTATCGAGAAGAGGATCGGCGCGAGAATTACCGAAATCCGCCTTTCTCGCAGATTGACCCAGTTTCAGGTAGCCGAAAAGATCAATGTGAGCGTGGAAACGGTTTCCCGCCTGGAACGCGGCGTAAGCGTTCCCTCGTTAAGAACCCTTGAATTTCTCGCGGAAAAGTTAAATGTTTCTCTTGGAATATTTTTTGATTTTGAAGAGGTTCCTGTCAAACACCCGGCCTTTGAAAGGGAGATTGCCAAGCTGATTAGTCTGTTAAGGGTTTTGTCCCACAAGGAGCTGAGGTTGCTTCGCGAGGTTTTGGGGGTTTTGATTGGCAAAGTCAGATGGAGGGAACAACAGGGCCGGTCGGTAGTTACTACCGGGAGCGGAAAACAAGTTTAATATAAGCCTTGCATAGGCTCGAGGATTCTTCGCAGCATTCGGAATGATAGTTGCCTATACCCACTTACCAATTTCCGAGGTCGGGAAAATAACTTAGCAGTCCTGACTCCCGCCATCGCAAGCGATTGAAAGGAGCGTGGCGATCCAGATTTTGGATTGCTTCATTACGTCCGCAATGACAATCTAAGCAAACCCCCTCAATCCCCCTTGTCAGGGGGACCTTTGCGCAAATCAAAAAAGGGAAAAGGCGGGATTCTTCACTGCGTTCAGAATGACGATACAAAGCTATTTTGTTATTCTGAGGAATAGCGCGACGAAGAATCTCTGTGTTTTGTCATTCTGAGGAACAACGTGACGAAGAATCTCGCCTTGCATAGCAAAAAGTTGCGGGAGAAATTATTGCGGGTTTTTATTCATGGGTTTTTGCGTAAGGCGCGGCATGGTGGCAGGAAACGAACGAGTGGGCTTCTCCTATCTTTTCAGGATATTGCCTAGCGCAATTTTTTGCCAATGCGGAACCCTGTTCCTCGTTCAGATAAATGGGACAACGAGGATGAAAATGGCAACCTGACGGCGGATTAAGAGGGGAGGGCACATCTCCCACCAAAGGCTTGAATGGTTTGCGGATTTCCAGATCGGGCACCGACTCGAGAAGCGATTTTGTGTATGGGTGACGGGGATTCCTGAAAAATTCTTCAACAGGTGCCTGCTCCACAATTCTTCCCAGATACATGATGGCTACCGTGTCTGCCATATAGCGGACGACACTTAAATTATGGCTGATGAATAGATAGGTAAGTATATGCCTTGATTGCAACTCTTTAAGCAGGTTGAGAACCTGGGCCTGCACCGATACATCCAAAGCACTTGTGGGTTCATCCAGCACCAGAAACTCTGGTTCCAGAATTAAAGCGCGAGCAATAGCGATGCGTTGCCGCTGACCGCCGGAAAACTGATGTGGGTAGCGTTCCAGGATGGATGAACTCAATCCCACCTCCTCTAAAACTTGGGCAATTTTTTGAGACCGTTCATCCGGTGAAAGCATGGGCTGGTGAACCTCCAGCCCTTCCCCTACAATTCTTTCGATGGTCATGCGAGGTTGGAGGGAACCGAAAGGATCCTGGAACACAATCTGCATATGCTTGCGAAATTGTTTCAAAGCTTCGCTTTTCAGGCTCATGATATTCTGGTTGTCGAAGAAGACTTCTCCACGTGCGTCGGGAACTAATCGCAGAATGGATTCGCCTAAGGTGGTTTTTCCGCAACCGGATTCTCCTACCAGAGCTACGGTTGAGCCTTTGGGGATATCCAAGGTGATATTGTCTACTGCCCGGATATGATCGACGGCGCGCAGAAACACTCCCTTACGGACAGGGAAGTGGGTTTTTAAATTACGTATCTTGATAAGCCGCGTGTTCTCAAGTTTGCGAACCGGTATGGGATTAGTTTTTCTACTTTGCTCGCGGGTGCTACCCGCGCCTTTATCCATTAAGTGACAAACCGTTTGATGGTTGCTGGTAATGGGGTGCGCTTTGCTTTCCCGTTCATGGCAAATGTCCATGGCTTCGGAACAGCGGTCGGCAAACCTGCAACCTTCTCCATATTCGGTGGCGGAAGGAACCAGACCGGGAATGGTGTCCAGCAAAGTATCGCTTTTCTCAAGCTTGGGAATGGAACTGAAAAGCCTTTGCGTGTAGGGGTGGGTCATATTGTTAAAGATTTGCTCCCGGCTTCCATACTCTGCCATCCTGCCTCCGTACATGACGCACAAATCATCGGCCATCTGGTTGACGATGCCCATGTCGTGGGTGATCAACAAAATCGCCATACCGGTTTGCTTCTGTAAATCACTCATCAGGCTTAACACCTGCGCCTGAATAGTGACATCGAGAGCGGTGGTGGGTTCATCGGCGATGAGCAGTTTTGGCTCACAGGCCAGAGACATGGCGATCATGACTCTTTGCTTCATGCCTCCTGAAAGCTGGTGCGGAAAATCATCAACGCGTTTATGGGGGTCGGGAATTCCCACGCGTTCGAGAAGCTCCAGAGCCCGTTTTCGGGAATCCCCTTTTGCAACTTTCAAATGTTGTCTTAAAGGTTCTTCCAACTGGTCACCGATACGGAACAAAGGATTGAGGGAGGTCATCGGTTCCTGAAAAATCATGGCGATATCATTTCCTCTCAAGCCTCGCATTTCTTCAGGATTCAATCCGAATAGGTTTTGTCCTTGAAAGCGGATTTCTCCCGCTGGATGGTAACCGTTCTCGGCAATCAGCCGCATGATCGAAAACGCGGTCTGGGTTTTGCCACAACCGGATTCCCCCACCAGAGCCAGGGTTTCACCCTGCTCAAGATCAAAAGAGATGCCATCCACCGCCTTGGCAACTTTCCCGGGGTCGGCATGGAAATGGGTGGCCAAATTTTTTATGGATAGCAGCATAGTTTTATAGAGTCTTTCTTGGGTCGAAGGCATTGCGGATACCCTCCCCAACAAAAGTTAATAGCGTGATCGTCAAAGTGAGCGAAGCGAAGGCGGGCAGTAATATCCACAATGCCTGAAGGTTGTTTTTACCCTGTGCCAGCAACTCGCCCATGCTGGGTGCGGGGCTGGGTACTCCCAGGTTCAGGTAGTCCAGACTCACCAAGGCAAGAATTCCTGCTGTGACTTCAAAGGGGAAAAATGTGACCACCGGAGTTAAGGCGTTGGGTAGGATATGCCGACGCATGATGGTGAAATTTGAAACCCCCAATCCTTTGGCTGCTTTGACAAATTCAAAGTTGCGGACTTTTAAAAATTCCGCACGGATATAGGCGGCAATCCCCATCCATGCGGTGAGATTTAAAATAAGAAATAGCAGTAATGCCGAGGGAACCAGAAAGGAACTCAAAATTATTAAAATATAGAGGCGCGGGATTGATCCCCAAATTTCCGTCAATCGCTGGCCGACAAGGTCCACCCAACCTCCCAGAAACCCTTGAGTCCCTCCAATCAGGCATCCGGTCAGGGTGCCGGTGATCGCCAGCGAAGCTCCAAAGAGCATTGAAATGCGGAAGCCGTAAAACAAACGTGCTAGCACGTCCCGGCCCCGGTCGTCGGTGCCGAGGTAATGCCCGTCTTTCCACGAAGACTCGATAAACCCTTCACCATTGCGCGCGGGAGTGCGGTAAGGAGCGGCCAGCACAACATTGCCGGTCTTTGATTCGGTCGGAATATATTTATAGTCGTAACGCACTGGTGGCCAGAGTATCCAGTAGTCTCTGGGAGGGAAAGAAGATGCGGCTTCGGTAGCCGGGGCAGGCGGGGTTGCGGGTTCTTCACTGTCCTCAAAATCATCGAGCCCGATGTTAAACGTCGGTTCCTCAATGGAACCTTCTTCTTCGAAGTCATTCAATTGTACGCCGAAAGAGCTCTTTTCTTCTGTCGAGATAGAGGGCGCCCCGCTTAAAATCCTTTGGAACCTGGCGGACTTATAATCTGGTTCGCTCGGTAGGATGCTACCAAAATCTTTTTCGCTGTAGGTGAAGAAGATGGGGAAAAAAGCTTTCCCTTCCACAACGATCACAAGCGGACGCACATTACAAATCAGTTCGGCTGGCAGGGTCGTTAAAAAAAGGAAAGCCAAGATCAAAAAACTGTAGTAGGCTCGCTTGTCTTTTTTGTAAGCCTCTAGTTTAACTTTCAGTTCTTTATTCAGCTTCAGCATGTTCAGCCCTGAGATTCATCAAAAGAAATTCTTCTATCAATTAAAACGTAAGACAGGTCGGTCAATAACTGGCCGACCAGGGCCATGAGTGAGAAGATAAACAGAGTGCCGAGGACAATGGGGTAATCTCTCTGGATCACCGCCTGGTAGGAAAGAAGTCCCAGTCCGTCCAAAGTAAAAATTTGTTCCAGCAATAACGAACCGGAAAAAAACATCGCGAGAAAGGCAATGGGGAACCCCGTCACCAGTGGAATGAGCGAGTTTTTTAGCACATGCTTGAACAGGACGCGCTTTTCAGGCAGGCCTTTGGCTCGGGCCGTCAAAACATATTGTTTGCGCATTTCTTCCAGGAATGCGTTTTTGGTCAACAGAGTCAGCGTGGCAAACCCACCGAGTACGTAGCACAACAAGGGGGCGGCCAGATGATGTAGGTAATCGGTCAGCTTCTTCCATGCTGTCCACGACTCGTAACCGGGAGTTCCAGCCGATGTCAGGCCGGAGATTGGTACAAGATTAGCGATGGCTCCATCTCCCGGACCAAACAGGACAATGATAAATATTGCCAGAACGAATCCGGGGACACTATAACCGATGAGTACGATCAAGCTGGTCAAGGTGTCAAAGCGGGTTCCATGTTTCACGGCTTTGGCGATGCCCAGAATGATGCAGATGGTGTAGGTCAAAAAAAAGCTGGTGATGCCCAACGACGCGGAAACCGGCAACTTTTCCTTGATGAGTTCAAGAACGGATTTATTGCGGTAAAACGAGTTGCCGAATTTAAAGACGAGAAACCCTTCCCAGTTATCACGGTTGAAAAAACTTTCAACGAAGGAGGCATTTTTGTTTTGCGGTGAGTACCATAAAAAGGTACGCAGATATCTTTCCCAGAGCGGTCGGTCGAGATGATAGATTTTTTTTAATTGCTCCATATGTTTGGGGTCTATCTCGCCGAATTTTTTTCCAGAGTCTGTCATGGCTCCGCCGCCTGCCTCGGTCAGGGCACCAGCATGGCCTCTTAAAAGCGATTTCATCTGGTCGATCGGACCCCCGGGAACGAATTGCGCGGCGATAAAGGTGATGGTGATGATACCGATCAGAGTGGGAAGCATCAATAGAAGCCGACGTATGATGTAAGCGGTCATGGAATTATTCAGGGAAGTGCATGTTTATTATTGGAGAGACGTTCCTTTTGATCTTGCGTCTTTCAGTTTTTGCGCTTTCTGTTCGTCCCACCACCACCATTGCAGGAGGTTGTTAAGTATAGAGCTTTGTGAAGGATTGATTTTGGGGCGGCTAAACTTGTTCCAGTAGACTGCTCGGTCATAGGCAATATACCAATGTGGAACCATATAAAACTGATGCGTGAGAATCCGGTCGAGGGCATGGAGGTGAATGATCAGGTCCTTGCGGGTTTTTGCTTTGATGATCCCATCGATCAATTCATCGAGTGCAGGATTTTTAATGCCCATATAGTTTCTGGTTCCTGGAGTTTCCGCCGCTTCACTTCCCCACATGGAGCGTTGTTCATTACCCGGCGACCGGCTTTGGAAATAGTTTGCCACGATCATCTCGAATTTAAAATTGCGCAGGCGTTCTTCATATTCGGCGGCCTGCACGACCTTGATATCCAGATGTACGCCGATCTTTCTTAAATTATTCTTATAGGGTTCGGCGATGCGCTGAAACCCGGGTCCGACCAAAAGAAGTTCAAACCGCAATCGCTGCTTGCCCTTTGCGCGAATACCATCAGAACTGATTTCCCATCCGGCGGAATCCAGCAAAGCATTGGCGACCTGGATATTTTTGGCGACCGACTGACCTTGTCCCGGTGCGCCCACTGGTTTGGTGATTGCCGTTTTAGGAACATGGTTTTTATACTTTTTACGCAACTCAAGGAGAAGGGACTTGACCTCACCCTGGGCAATTCCATGGGCTTTCATTTCAGGGTTGTTATCAAAATAGCATTCGTTCCGGGTGTACTGTCCATAAAACAGATTTTTATTACTCCATTCGAAGTCGAAAGCCATGGCGATGGCGGCCCGGACTTTGCGGGACTGGAAGAATTCATTCCTCATATTCATGGCGAATCCCTGCATGCCTGCAACGCGGGTGTGAGGAAACTCGCCGCGGATGTAATATCCTTTTTTAACAAAATCGCCTTTATAATCGAGGGCCCAGTCGCGGGAACTATTGACCAACTGCATGTCGAATTCACCGCCCTTGAACGCTTCCCGTTGGGCTACAGGGTCGAGGTATATTCTGTAAGTGACCCGATCAAAATTATAGCGCCCCCGGTTGACGGCGACATCGTCGCCCCACCAATCTGGATCACGCTTGAACGTAATGTATTTGCCGTATTCATATTTTTCGACTGTGTAGGGTCCGCTGGCGATGGCAATGTCATCGAAATCCGCGCCGAAAGATTTTTCTTTAACATCATAAATATGTTGTGGGAAAATTGTCATCTGGCCTGTTATCAATGGGAGCTCCTGATTGTAGAGTGCGAAGTGATACCGGACAGTGTGGGTATCGATTTTTTCAATAGACTTGATGTCCTTGAAATATTCCTTAAAGAAGGGATGGTATTCCGGATCTTTAATAAGGTTGAACGAGAAAACAAAATCATCAGCCGTCAGTGGATGCCCATCGGAAAATCGTGCCTGTTTATAGATCGTATAGGTCATGGAGAGCCGGTCTTCGGCCAGATCGACCTTTTCCACCAGGTTGCCGTATAGCGAAAAGGCCTCGTTGTCATCGGTGGAACTGTCCATGGCAGATTGAAAGACCAACTGCCCGATACCGGGGGCGGTCACACCTTTGAGCGAGGCTGGGTTCAGTTTGGTGAACGCGCCAAAATCTGATAGCACGAGATTACCGCCTTTTGGGGCACTGGGATTGGCGTGTTCATAATTCTGTCCGGGTTTGTATTTCAGGTCTTGAGGGCCATATAATGAAAGCCCGTGCTGGGGCATTGCCCAAGCTTGTTGGGTCAGAGCCAGTATGAGGGTGGTGGATAATAGAAAATTTGTCATGTTGTAAGAATCGTAAAGTTATTTAGGTTTTTCCTTATATTAGCATCCCTGAGCGTTGCCATGAAAACTTTAAGATTGCATTCATCCGGGCCGGAAGTCGAGACATTGCAAAAAATGCTGAAGGAGGGTGGTTTTAATCCAGGGCCGATTGACGGTGAGTTCGGGCCGGGAACCGAATCGGCTTTGATGGCTTTCCAAAAAAGTAAAGGCCTGCTGGGTGATGGCATAGCCGGGCCACGCACTCTTTCTGACTTGGTCCCTGAAGATCCGGTTGAGGTGGTTTCTATTCTTCTAGCGGTCACGGTTTCGATTGTGGCCCGAATGTTTCCTCATACGCCCGTTGCGAATATAGAAACATATCTCCCCTTTGTGCTGAATGGTCTCGAACGGCAAGGGTTGGTGGATCAAGGGATGGTTCTGGTGGCTTTGGCAACCATTCGAGCGGAAACCGAAGGGTTTCGTCCTATCAGCGAATTTCGTTCCCGATTTAATACCTCGCCCGATGGGCACCCTTTCGACCTGTACGATTTCCGTGAAGACCTTGGTAACCAAGGCCCTCCAGATGGTGAGCGGTTTAAAGGCCGTGGCTTTATCCAGTTGACTGGGCGAAGTAATTACGTGGTTCACGGCAATGTTGTTGAAGAGGACTTACTGGAGCAGCCGGACCTGGCCAATGAGTCCGATATTGCCTCCCGCTTGCTGGCCAGCTTTCTAGCAACTAAAGAAATAAGAATCAAAAAGGAATTGCTGGAGGGAGACCTGAAAGGAGCTCGAAGGTTGGTCAATGGTGGTAGTCATGGGCTGGAGCGTTTCACATCGGCTTTTGTAATCGGCCAGGAACTCCTTTCTGATACAATGACGGCATGATGAGTGAGTTTCACAACTAAAGTGGAAATAAAATAAATTGTCTGCACGTTATCTGGAATTAAGCTGGTCTGAGTTGGAGTCAAAAGCTCAACAGGCCTGTGAAATTTACCGGCAATGCCGGGTGTGCCCGCATGCTTGCGGGGTGGATCGTACTCAGGGTCAAACCGGCTATTGTGGTCAAACTGATCTTCTACGAGTTTCTTCCAGCGTTCGACATTTTGGCGAAGAACCGCCTCTGGTTGGCACGGGTGGGGTAGGCAATCTGTTTGTCACGGCGTGCAATATGCGTTGTGATTATTGCCAGAACTTTCAGATTTCCCAGCTCTGGCAGAATCCGACGGATGCAGTCAGTCTGGAGCAATCCTGGTTGTCTACCGCTCAGCAAATGCTACGCTTGCAGGAGGAGGGGGTGCATTTCATTGGTTGGGTTTCTCCCTCCCATGTCGTTCCGGGACTTTTGAAAAGCCTGACACTTGCCAGGGAGATGGGTCTGAAAATTCCGATCATTTATAACACCAATGGTTATGATGCCCTGCCCACTTTAAAACTCCTGGATGGGGTGGTGGATATTTATCTGCCGGATTTGAAATATGCCCATTCCGCTACAGCCAGGAAGATTTCACATATTCAGGAATACCCGGAATTTTCCCGGCAGGCGATGTTGGAAATGTATCGGCAGGTTGGGCCTCTGGAAATAGGGGAGGATGGTCTGGCCCAACGTGGATTGCTGGTTCGGCATCTGATCTTGCCCGAAGACCATGCCGGAACCTGGGAGACCCTGTGCTTCGTTGTCCTTGAACTGTCGCCGAGCGTTCCTTTGAGCCTGATGAGCCAATACCGACCTGTTCATAAGGCCCGTTCTTTTTTAAACCGGGAAATCAACCAAGAGGAATATGAAAGTGCCATCACTATGGCCCAGGAACTGGGATTTGAAAATTTGTACCTTCAATCCATGGAAGCGACCGTGCATAATTTGCCGGATTTTAACGATACGGAAAATCCCTTCCCTTTGGACCGCGCCCATAACCAGAAAAATTCCAGGGCGGGCCAACCTTCGGGATAAGAGCTTCCTTGTTCTCGAACTCTTTATTTGTTAGTCTCTCCTTTTGGCTCAGAGGACCTTGCAGGAACGCGATATATATGAAACCGAGAAAAACACGAAAAATACGTATTGGCAAAGTTAAGGTTGGTGGCGATGCCCCTATTGCAGTGCAAAGCATGGCGGCGACCCAAACTCAGAATCTGGAAGCCACGGCCAGACAGATTGAGGTTCTGGAAGCGGCTCAAGCCGATATTATTCGTATCGCCGTGGACAGCGAAAAGGATGTGGAGGCTCTTCGAATCCTGCGACAAAAATTCCCCGAAAGTGTGTGGTCGGTGGACCTGCAGGAAAATTACAAGCTGGCATCTGTCGTTGCTCCTTTAGTGAACAAGATTCGTTACAATCCAGGGCACTTGTTTCATTTGGAAAAAGAAAAGTCCATTCGTGAAAAAGTGGAGTTTATCGTTAACGCGGCGAAGAAAAACGATTGTGCCATTCGCATCGGTGTCAACTGCGGTTCGGTGGACCCGGACTACAAGGAACGCTATAAAGACGATTCGGTAGAGGCCATGGTCCGGTCTGCGGTCGATCATTCCCAGATGCTCGATGAGATGGGTTTTGAAAATTATTGTGTTTCACTCAAAGATTCAGAATCTCAGAAAGTTATTGAAGCCAATCGCCGGTTTTCTAGAGAATGCCCGGATGTTCCTTTGCATCTGGGAGTGACCGAAGCGGGACTTCCCCCTGAAGGTATCATTAAGACCCGGATCGCTTTTGAGCAGTTGATATCCGCCGGGATTGGCGATACGATTCGCGTTTCCCTAACCTTGCCCAACGATGAAAAAGGCCAGGAAATTGAGGTTGGCCGGGAAATCCTGAAAGATATTGAGGAAGGCCGTTTCCGCTCTGTTCCTGAAAATTTTCTTGAAGGATTGAATATCATTGCTTGCCCGAGTTGTTCGAGGGTGGAGAATGATAAGTTTATCGATCTGGCTCAGGATGTGCGGAAGATGACCGAGTATGCTGAAAAATATAAGCTGACCATTGCGGTGATGGGATGTCGGGTGAACGGTCCGGGAGAAACCGATGACGCGGACCTGGGGCTCTGGTGCGGACCCACACGGGTGAATCTGAAAAAGGGAACAGAAACTCTGGGGTCTTTTTCCTATGAAGAGGTACTGGATCAGCTGAAAAAGGAAATCGACCAGATGATCTTGGAAAAATTTCCACCAGCCGTGGAGGCAACTGAGAAATGACTTGTTGTACCGAAACGCAGCTTTCACAGAGAAATGTGTATTTGCTAGTTATCCCCAGCGATTCGTCGGCTACGCCTGGTGGAAAGGTTTGAATATGAAATTTGATGTTGAAGAACTAGAAGGTTTGAAGCGAAAGATCAATATCATCATCCCGGAGGATGTGGTATCGAAGAGGGTGAAAGACGCTTATAAAGTGTTGAACAAGCAGGTTAAGATTTCGGGGTTTCGACCGGGAAAGATTCCTCGACAAATCCTTGAGAAACAGGTTCCGATGCAGTCTTTAACGGAGATGTTTCAGAAGTTGATGCAGGAATATTATGAGGAGGCACTTCATAAGTCTGGACTCAAACCTGCGGGCCAGCCGGAGATCGACCACTCTGGGATGCAAAATATGAAACGCGATGAGCCTTTGAAGTTTGCCGTGATTTTTGATATCAAACCGGGATTAAAAGTTAAGAATTACAAAGGGCTTAAATTTAGAAAGAAGGAAGCGGTCGTCAAGGACGAGGATGTTGAAGAAACCCTCATAAAGGTTCTCAGTCGCCAAGGTTCACTGGAAGACATGCCTGCGGGTCATGCGGTTCAGGATGGAGACATCCTGAGTCTGGACTTCAAAGGCGAGATGAATGGGGAACCGTTGGAAAATGGTAGCGCGAACGATCATGAAATGCGGGTGGGTGAAAAGAAAATGATTCCTGGTTTCGAGGACCAGTTGATCGGGCATGTTCAGGATGAGGAGTTTGAGGTAAGGGCCGTCCTCCCCGCTGACTGGAACCAGAAAATGCGCCGGATCAGTTTTCCCATTCCGGGGGTCGACGAAAAGCAGGCAGATGATCGGGCCATCTTTAAAGTTAAAATTAAAAAAATAAGAAAACTACACTTGCCGGAATTAACCGATGAAATTGCCCGGCGGGAAGGTTTTGACACCGTCCTTGAACTTCGCCGGGCCATCAAGATTGACCTGCAAAGCCATAAAGAGCAACATGAAGAGCTAAGAATCAAAGAGGATATTTTTAATATGCTGGTCAAAGATGCCGAGACAGGTCCGCCGGAATCGGTGATAGAGAGGGAATTGAAATTCATGATAGAAGGCATGAAGTTTCAAATTGCTCAGTCAGGAATGAAGTTGGAGGACTCAGGATTTGAGCCCGAAAAAGCGGTGAAGGAATGGCGAGAAAAAGCCATCTTTAACACCACTGGTTATATGATGTTGGAGTCCGTTGCCGCTGCCGAAAATATTCATCTAACTCAACAGGACATGGAAGGCGAATATGAGCTACTGGCCAAACAGACGAAGCAGAAGGTGGAAGATATCCAAAAACGCATCATGTCCAGCCCCGATTCGTTGAGCCAGACCACGACCAAGTTGCTGGGGCAGAAAACCATGAACTTTATTTACTCAAACTGCGAGATTGAGTATTATAAAGAAGGCGAAGAGCCAGTGAAGGAAAGCTAAAACTTTATGAAATACGTCAAAGTCATGACCGAGGAGGATCTTCCTATTGGCAAGTCTGCCATCATATCAGCGGGTGAGGATGAGATCGCTCTTTTTAACTATAAGGGGGAATATTATGCCGTTGCCAACAAGTGCCCGCATAAAGGCGCGCCTTTAGGAGAAGGGCGTATTGAAGAAGGCATTGTGATCTGCCCGAATCATGAATGGCGTTTCAAACTGGAGAATGGGGCGAATATGCAAAACCCGGAACTGTTTATACCGACTTATCCGGTAAAGGTCAGAAACGAAAATATCTATATTGGACTAGAAGGGGAAAGCGGGAATATTGCCTACGGAAAAAAAGCCTCCACCTTGCCATCGAGCCTTAAGTTCAACGTTCCCACCATTCAGAAGCCGCGCAATCCCGACGAAGAGCTGGATTAAACTTCTTATAATTCCACACACTTTTTTGTAATTAGGACAGCCCTTAAAGTATATAAGCTTGTTGCTATCCACAGGCATATGGGAATTTTTCAGCCTGTGGGATTGTCATCTTCAATTTCGACCCACTTGGGATCGCCATGGGCTTTATAGTTTTCAGTGCCACAAAATGTTCCGTCGTGATAAATGTTGACCTTGAATTTTCCACCACCATATTTTTCGGTGATATAAGGTACGGGGTCTTCAATTTCGATGAGTTCGGGTGTCTTATATTTCCCGATCAGCTTGAATTCCATTCCCATCCCTGAAGGGAGCAGGACATAAAACTTCAGGTTGGTTTCAGCCAGGATTCTTTTAAAATCATTCTCGCAATCGTCCCGGGTATAATTAGGACCGATCTTTTGTCGGGCTCGGCGTTTGAGGTAGTCCTCCATCAGGTTATAAAACCACCAGTTTTTCTGTTTGCGGGTGTCATGGAGAAACGGGTATTCCACAAACCCGTGCTTATTGATAAAAGGTTTTTTTGCCATCGAGTTGCTTTGTTTGGTTACAATCCTAATTATACTCATTTGACGGACGGCTGACCGGCCATCAGCACTCTTGTTCGAAACCATGTCCGTGATTTTTTTTTACAATCCTGCATCCTTTTTGATGGCTTTGGCTTTATCTGTTTTCTCCCACGTGAAAGAATTTTCCTTTCTGCCAAAATGTCCATAAGCCGCAGTTGATAGGTAACGGGGTTTTAAGAGGTCCAGCGTTTTAACAATGCCTGCGGGCTTGAGGTTGAAATGGGACCGGACCAGGTCCTCCATGATATCCGGGTTGACGTTATGAGTTCCAAAAGCTTCCACGCAAACTGAAACGGGGTCGGCAACCCCAATGGCGTAGGCGAGCTGGACTTCGCATCGGTGGGCCACTTTGGCCGCAACCAGATTTTTAGCGATGTAGCGGGCCATATAGGCGGCAGAGCGGTCGACCTTGGACGGATCTTTTCCTGAAAAGGCACCTCCACCATGCCGGGCGAATCCACCATAGGTATCCACTATAATTTTTCTGCCCGTTAAACCGCAATCGCCGTGGGGGCCGCCAATAACAAAGCGTCCTGTTGGATTAATATGGACTTTCATCTTTTTATGTTGCAGTTTTTTTGGGACGATTTTTTGAATCACTAGTTCCGTTATTTCGGAGCGTAATTGTTTGTTGGAGACGCCGGGATCATGCTGGGTTGAAATGACGACCGTCTCAATGCTGACAGGTTTATTATCCTTATACCTGACCGAGACTTGAGATTTGCTGTCAGGTCTCAAATAGGGGAGCACTCTCTTTTTTCTCAATTCAGCAAGCTTACGCATCAGTTTATGGGAATACATAATCGGCGCTGGCATTAGTTCCGGAGTTTCATCGCTGGCATAGCCGAACACCATTCCCTGGTCCCCGGCACCTTGTTCGCGCTTGTCATCGTCCACTCCTTGGGCGATATCTTTGGATTGTTCGTCGAGCGCAACCATCACGCCGCAGGTTTCAAAATCAAAACCCATATCAGAGTGAGAGAACCCTATATTTTTTATGGTGTTCCTAACAATTTTAGGAATTTCCACATAACAGTTGGTCGAGATTTCTCCGGCAATTACAACGAAGCCAGTGGTGATCATCGCTTCACAAGCAACTCTTGCTTTAGGGTCTTGCTCTAATATTGCGTCCAGAATGGAGTCGGAAACCTGATCCGCTATTTTGTCGGGGTGTCCTTCCGATACAGACTCTGAGGTGAATAAATAATTTCCTGATCGCATTCAAAATTTCCTTATTTTGGGAAGGTTGAAAATTAAATTTAGATAAATAGTTTGTTTATTGTTTCAGTAATGTCAGGCGGGATTCAACTTTTCCTCAAAGCTGAGGTCCCGGTCAAAATCTTCTGGAAATCGGGTTCTCATTGCATTGGTGATGAAGGATGCTATTTCGTTGGGGCAACGCATTTCCAAGACATCATCAGCTAATTGGCGTGCTTCTTCAAGCCGAATGGTGCGAATGATCTTTTTTACTTTTGGAACTGAATGAGGATCCATGCTCAAATCATCAATTTTTCCCAAGCCTAATAACAGCATGGTTGCCATTGGGTCTCCCCCAAGCTCACCACAAATGGAAACCCTTTTGCCGACATTTTTCGCAGACTGCATAATATTTTTTAACGATCTTAACACTGAGGGATGAAAGGGCTGATACAGATGGGCGACGCTCTCATTGACTCGGTCTACTGCCAGAAGATATTGGATTAAATCATTGGTGCCAATACTGATGAAGTCCACTTCTTTGAGGATATGATCAATGCAAATGGCCGCTGCCGGGGTTTCTATCATGGCGCCGACTTCTATTTCTTCGTCAAATGGAATTTGCTCTTGCCGCAATTGGTCTTTTGCATCCTCCAGGATTTTGTTGGCTTGAATAATTTCCGTTGTCGAAGAGATCATGGGATAAAGAATTTTTACATTTCCGTATAAGCTCGCCCTCAATATGCCTTTTAACTGGCCTGTTAATAGCTGAGGTTGGGCGAGGGACAAGCGAATACCTCTTAAGCCGAGGGCGGGATTGTCTTCATCGCTACTTCTGGCATTGCTGAATTGTTTGTCCATTCCGATATCCAAGGTGCGAATAACAACGGGCCGGGTGCCCATTTCCTGGACAACCTGCTTAAAATTTTCATAGAGTTCTCTTTCTCCTGGCAGGGCAGTTGCCGCCAAATAAAGAAACTCTGTGCGGTAAAGTCCTACGCCCTCGACCCCAAACTTATGCAGACTTTTGACTTCCTGATTGGACTCGATATTGGCCAGCAGTTTAATATGATGTCCGTCGAGTGTTTCTGCCGGTTGATGGATATTGGCCAATAACCTTTCTTCATATTTGCGGTAGTTTTCCTTTTTCTTTGAGTACTGTTGTACCGTTTCACTGGAAGGGTTGATGATGACCTTGCCATCAATGCCGTCAACAATGATCTGATCCTCGGAATTTATTTTTGAAGTGATCTCTTTGACGCCGGTGATAGCAGGGATTCCCAGTGCTGCGGCAAATATGCCCACATGGGATGTTTTCCCTCCTGCCTCGGTGATCAGACCTTTGACGAAGTTTTTTGGCATCATTATGGTGTCGGAGGGGCTCAAGGAATGGGTCGCAATAATAACTGGCTCCTGAATATCAGAAAGAGATTCTTGGGAATGGCCAACGAGGTTTTTCAAAATAGTCTGAACCAGCAGGTCGAGGTCGTCTTTTTTACCCTTCAAATAGTCATCGTTGATATTGTCAAACAGTTTTAAAAAATTATTTAAGGTTTGGGTGAGGGACCACTCTGCATTAGTTTTATATTTTTTGATATTTTCAATGGTATCGTTAACCAAGATGTCATCATCTAGGAGCAGGGTGTAGGTATCCAAAATAACCGCATATTTATCGGCAATTTTTTCAGCACGCTTTTTTATTTCCGCCATTTGGAGTTTTGTTTTCTCAATGGCTTCGCGAAAGCGCTCAACCTCTTTTTCTGCTTCAAGTTCGCTGATCTGGTGCTTGATGATGCAGAATTTGGTTGAATCAAGCAGGTACGCTTTTCCGATCGCAACACCTTTTGATACGGCGATACCTTTCATGGCCAATTAAATAAACTTTGAGTCTTCTTCAAGAAGAAGTGAATAGATTTGATTTGCGTCCTGTAGCTTCAGAATACCATCGCACAAATCCTGGTTTTTAAAAATTCTTGATATGCGAGCCAGTGCTTTTAAATGTTGCCCTGTAGAATTAGAGGGGGCGATAACCATGCATACAAAATGAACGGGCTTTTGATCAAGAGATTCAAAATCCACCCCATTTAGTGAACGTGCAAAGACCGTAATTATTTGGGAAAGTTCATCGGATTTTCCGTGTGGAATAGCCACATTTTCACCAATTCCAGTGCTTCCCAGTTTTTCCCTCTCCATCAAGGTATTGAGTAAGGTCTCCTTGTCCTTGATAAGGCCCTGCTCCTGCAAGAAATCGGTGATTTCTCGGAGGACTTCTTTCTTATTGGTTCCAGCCAGATTGGCAATGATGGAGCCTTTTTTTAAAATATCGTCAATTTTCATTTTAATGGGAGCAAATTATGGATAATGTTGGGTCAGTCCTGATTTCTCAGTTTGGACCGCGAGCCTTTTTTGTTTCTAAGTGCTTGGGCCTTTTCCTTGTGTTTTCTTAATTGCTTTTCCATTTTTGTCAGAGCATTATCCATCGAAGCATAGAGGTCGTCAGTCTCCTCTGTGCTGTGTACCGTAAACCCCTTTGTTTTTACGGTGACCTCTGCGAAATGCCGATGCTTTTCTACAGACAGCGCCACGTGGATGTCTGCTTTCTCGCCCAGTTCATTGATGGTCTTATCCATTTTGTTTTGCAAGTGCTCCCGGATGCCATCCGTGATTTCAATGTTTCGTCCAGCTACAGTCAGTTTCATCAATCTCTCCAAAAAAACGTCAACGGTATATGATAATTAAAGCACGCTAAAGGTGCATAAATTATTAAAAGGCAGGGGAAACTAAAACAACTTTTTTCTTTTGCGCGCAGGTGGAATATTCAGCTCTTTTCGGTATTTGGTGATTGTTCTTCTCGCTATTTTAGCATTTTTTCTCATTAATTCCTCCACCATCTGCTCATCTGTCAATGGATTGTTTTTGTCCTCCTCGTTGATAATTTCCTTGATCATGTTTTTTACACGGATGGAGGACATGGAGCTTCCCATAAAGGACTTGATACCGCTATGGAAAAAGAATTTCAGCTCAAAAATTCCCTGCGGTGTATCTATATATTTGTTAGTGGTAATTCTGCTCACCGTCGATTCATGCATTTCAATATCCCTAGCCACATCTTTTAGAACCATGGGTTGTAAATGGGACAAGCCGCTGTCCAAAAAATTCTTTTGCAGTTTTACGATGCTTTTTCCAACCTTGTAAATGGTCTGTCTTCTCTGGTCGATGCTTTTAATCAGCCATAAAGCAGATCGGTATTTGTCTTCCAGAAATTCTTTGGTTTGCCCTTCCTTTGTGGTTTTTAACAGGTTGTGATAATAAGAGCTGATCCTCAGGTTGGGAATCCCTTCATCGTTCAAGGCCACATCGTAACCCTTATCCGTCTTTACTACCACGAGGTCGGGAATCACATAATCGACCCCTTCGGAACTGAATAAAAGCCCTGGTTTCGGACAAAAACCTTTGATGATTTCCAGGGCTACTAAAACTTCTTCTAAATCAATTTTTAATTCATAGGCAACCTTTTGCAGAAACCTGTCCTCAAGTCGCTCGAGATAATTTTCAATAAGCATCTCGACGCAGGCATTTTTGTCGGAAAGGGCGTAGGCCTGAATCATCAGGCATTCTTTCAAGGACCGGGCGACAACCCCAGTAGGCTCAAAGGTCTGCATGATTTTTAAAACCCTCAGTACACTTTCTTCATCGGATTGGCTGATGCTAGCAATTTCCTGCAGGTCCGCGCAAAGATACCCATCGTTCTGGATGTTGCCGATAATGCAGGAGCCAATAAACTTGTCTTCTTCAGAGTCAACAGACAAATCCAGTTGCCACATGAGGTGGTCTGCCAAAGTAGCTTCTTTTTCGTAGATGGCCTCAATGGAAGGTTTTTCGGCATAGCTTTCGATCGACATCCCTCGATCAATGTTGTCTTGGAAATAATTATCCCAGTCGATTTCCTGATCCTGAGAACTTGTATTCTGCTCCGTGTCGGAGGTGGTAGATTCTTCAATCGGTCGTTCTTCTTCCTGGTTATCTTCCTGCTTGTTTTCATCTTCGAGCGATTCTTCCAGGACTGGGTTTTCTATAATTTCCTGTCTTACTAATTGGGCGAGTTCCAGGCGTGCCAATGGCAGGAGCTTGATGGCCTCTTGAAGCATGGGGGTCATGACCAGCTTCTGGCTCATCTTCAGGTTTAAATTCATCTTCATTTCCATTGCCGTATGTGTTTACCTCTGGCTCAAAATGAAAACTGGTTGCCCAGATAAATCTGTTTCACTTTTTCATCATGGGCGATATCCATCGGTTTACCCGACGCGATGATTTTGCCTTCGTTGATAATATAAGCACGATCGGTAATGCTTAAAGTTTCCCGCACATTGTGATCGGTGACCAAAACTCCAATACCCTTTTTTTTCAATTGCAGTATTATGGATTGAATATCTGCCACAGCGATAGGGTCGATGCCGGCAAAGGGTTCGTCCATGAGAATAAACACTGGAGACGTTGCCAAAGATCGACTGATCTCCACCCGTCTTCGTTCTCCACCTGAAAGCGAATAAGCTTTGGAATCTTTTATATGGAGGATGTTGAGTTCCCGAAGTAGCGCGCGAGCCTTTTTTTTGCGGTCAAAACTTGAGAGCTTTTGAGATTCCAGTACTGCTATGATATTCTCTTCTACCGTCAACTTTCTGAACACCGAAGGCTCCTGCGGCAAATAACTCACCCCTTTTTTAGCGCGCTGATGCATGGGAAAACAGGTGACATCTTCCTCGTTTAATAAAACTTTACCGTCATCCGGGCGAGTCAGCCCCACGACTATGTAAAAAGTAGTCGTTTTTCCGGCACCATTTGGACCCAAGAGGCCGACAATTTCGCCCTGGTTGACCTCAATGCCTATATTGTTGACTACTTTTCGAGTCCGGTATGACTTGACAAGGTTTTCAGTTCTCAGGCCAGCCACTTTTTTATTCAGGAGAGGAAAGTTGGTTTTTATTGGTTAGCGCAGGCTTTTTCTTCTGGGTTTTCTTTATTTTTTGATCTTTTGGATAAATCCTCATGCGCACTCTTTCATTGACCACAAATCGGTCTTTATCCAAAAGAAAAATCATTTCCCGACCTTCAATCATATTTCCATCTTCCCATGCGGTGGCCTTGGGAGTACCCGTTAAAATGATTTTTTGCAATTTATCCAAATAAACTGCCCGGTCCCCCGAAGCTCTTTTTCTCTCCCGGGTAATAAAAACATTGCCGATGGCTACAATTTCATCTGTTTTTTTTTTATCTGGGGAATTGTAGAGCTCCATGACGTCCGAAGTGATTTTCAAGTCACCCTTGTAACTCACGACATTCCCGGAAAATATGATTTTCACACCCCCACCTTCAGACCGCATTCGGTCGGAGGTGATTTCTATAGGCTCCTTATCCTGCCTGGGTTTTTGCGAGTTCTGGCTTTGAGCCACGTTAGGTATAGTTATCAATACCCAAGTGACAAGAAAAATAAGTCCGGTTTCTATGTCTTTATTCTTCATGCGGTTCTATTTGTTATCAGTTGTTTTTCTCGGAATTGATGCTGAGTCTTTGCTTTAACCCTTCTGAGGAACTCACAAGCTTTACATTGCCGTCCAGACTCACATCATCGGCTTTACGTCTATAGATGCCAGAATCAGCGGAAATGATGTACTGCCTGTTTTCTCCCCTGTGGAGAATCATTTCCACATTCTGTAAATTTGTCATATTTTCCCGATTGTCGATTTGAGCTAAATCTGCTTTGAGTTCCCACTCCTTAACCCCTTTTTTTTCGTGGATTATCTTGAAATTCTCAATTTCGACATCGACTCCCTTTTCCATCGCCTTGATTTTGATGTTCTCCATCTGAACAGAGGTGCCCGGGGTTTTGAAAAAGTAAAATCCTGCCATTCCAATTACGCCGAAGGCCACTAACAGTAAAGCTCTTCTGACCGTATTAATCATTTAAATATTTAATTTATAACACATTAAAATTTTATGCAAATGACATACCATAATACCAATCGTGACATAGGGGGTCTTTAAAGTAAAGTGAAAACAGGAGGAGGGCGGGGTTCCGGGAAAAACGAATGGAAGGTAAATTCACGTTCGGAGTCGCTGATAATTTTTATATTAACTTCTATTCGATCTTGGATGTTCAGGATGAGACCTTCAGGATTTTTGGGCGAGCGCAGTTTTTCTGCCCATTCAATGATGGCCACTCCTTGGTTAAATAAGACTTCCTCAAGGCCTAGAGAATAGATTTCTTCATGGTTTTCGATTCGGTATAGGTCGATATGGTAAATGGGAAGCCGGCCCAGATATTCGTTAATCAATGTGAATGTTGGACTGCGAACATAGGAATCCTTGTCCCGTTCCAAACCGTAACAGATTCCCTGGGTCAGGTGGGTTTTGCCTGCGCCGAGGTCTCCGAATAGAAGAACAATGTCGCCGGCGACCAATGAACTGCCGAGAGATTTTCCCAACTGTAGAGTTTCTTCAGGACTGCGGGATATTTTTTTCATTTTTGATGTTAGGGAAGTATGCGTTTCAGGGTTTCCGGCAGGCATCTTAATAGATCTCCTGCGATCAGAGTGGTTTGGCTTTCACTTTCGGCAAAATAATCTCCTGCCTCGCCGTGTATATAAGTTCCCGTAATGGAAGCCTGTGCGGCGGGAAAACCCTGAGCCATTAACCCTGCAATGATTCCGGTCAAAACGTCTCCCGACCCACCGGTCGCCATGCCAGCATTGCCTGTGGGGTTGATGACCAGTGATCCATCGGCCAATGCAATCAAGCTTGGAGAACCTTTTAAGACAAGGGTCAAGGAATGACTGCTGGAAAATTTAGAGGCCGTGGTAATACGGTTTTTTTGAATTTCTTCCGTTGGCATTCCAGTCAAACGGGACATTTCTTTCGGGTGTGGGGTGAGAACGGTTTCGGGTTTCAACTTTCCCAGCCAATCCTTATGCAACGATAACGCGTTAAGAGCATCCGCATCCAGCACCAACGGGCACTGAATCTGCGGCAGTATCTCACCGATCAAAGCAACCGTTTCCGGATCGGTGGAGATTCCTGGCCCGACAGCCGCCGCTGACTTGCCTTTGAGAAGATTCAGAATGGATTCTTTTGCTTTCAAGGATAATGTGCCGCTGATAGTTTCAGGTAGTGGGGCGGTCATCACTTCCATAGGATGAACCGCCTTTTGGCCGGAGTCTGGAAGCGCGAGTGTGCATAAACCGGCTCCGGCCCGTAGAACAGCGAGAGCCGTCAACCCTGCGGCACCGCTTTTGCCTCTGGACCCGGCAAGCACCAGAACATGACCATAATCGCCTTTGTGGGAATTAGGGTCGCGTTTTTGGAAATAAGATTTTATGTCCTTCTCTCTGGACTGATGAACCTGGATATTCTGACTTTCATAGGCCTTTGCCGGGATTCCAATATTGATGAGCCGGACTTCTTTCATGACCCCAGCTGACGGATGGAGCAAATGGCTTTGCTTGTAGCAGGCTAGGGCAAGGGTTAGGTCAGACTTGACATGCGGTCCCATTAACTGATCGCTATCGGAGTCCACTCCAGAATTGACATCCACCGAGACCACAAACTTCTCGAATTGGTTGATTTTATTGATGGCTTTTTCCATGAATCCCGAGACAGGCTTGTTTAATCCAGTCCCGAACACGGCATCGATGATGATATCGCAATGGCGTAGCTTATGATCGTGGAGGTTCAGATTATCCGGTGTCAACTCATCAACTTGGATGCCGATATTTCGGGCGGAGTTGGCGTTGGTTCCAGCGTCTCTTTTAAGTTCCGACAATTTTCCGGTCGAGAGGACCGTTACCTCTGAGCCTAGGTTAGCCAGATGCCGGGCAATGACGAATCCATCTCCCCCGTTATTGCCCTTGCCACAAAATATGAATATCCTTTTTTGAGGCAGGTCAGAAAAACGCTTTTGCAATTCATGGACAACTCCAATACCGGCGTTTTCCATGAGGGTGATACCGGGAATGGCAAACCCATCAATCGCCTGCCGATCGATGGCCCGCATCTGTTTTGTTGTGACGACCGGGAGCAACGAATTTCTCCTAATTCAGCAAGTCAATAAAACGTGGCGGCTTCAGCTACCAATGCCAAGGTATTTTTAGAAGTACAAAAAGAGTTTGACAGCTTTGGTAAATACATTTGGGAGTTTGTTGACAACAAAACCATACAAAATAGCTGAAAATCGTTGAAAAAAATCTCTGCCACTACAAATGAATCAGATACGGTAAGCAGGGACTTAAAAAAACGCGGTTTCAAATTCGTAGGTTCCACTATCTGCTATGCCTTCATGCAGGCAACCGGCATGGTCAATGGTCATACAATCACTTGCTTCATACACAACACGGTTGAACTTCAAACAACCCTTCCTTCATATGCTTCCCTATTATTTTTCTGCCTACGCCTTAATAGCATTGTATTTAGTCTACATGGATGATTAGTATTACACGAAAACCGTGTAAGGATAATCATCGGATTCTTTAAGGGCCATTTCTTCCCGTGTCGGGATTAGGCCATTGACGACACCAAACAGGAAGGGGCAGTCGTACACCGCTTTATCCTCGGATTTAAGCGAATTGAAATGCTCGGGATCGACCAGGAATGATTTATTGAAGAAATAGTTGCTGACAAAATTGCCAAGATATACGGGCTTGCCTTTTAACTCGGGAAGGGGCGATGGCTTTTCTTGCAAACTGTCATGGTTGTAGTCAAAAGAAAAGCGTACCAAAACGTCATACAAAAAACAAAAATGGTAAGTATTCATATGCTGCCAGCATGAAGCTTGGATTAATCCGAGCCGCAGTATTCTCAGTATCTCTTTAAGCGAGCGCAAAGAATTGATTCTTCCTGCGTGGGGGTAAAACTGTTTGAAATCCTCTTTCCGATACATTTGGGGCTGGTGTTCAATGAATGACAGGACCTCTTCTTCCTGATTTAATGCCACTTCAACAAAATGGCGGGGATCGAAATAGGAATTGTAGTCCGAGTCGGGGCAAGGAATCAGTTTGCCAAGGGATGAGGTGTCATAAATATTATTTTTGAAAACGAGCATTTGACGAATTTACTATTTGGGTTTTTCAGTAATCTGCTATATTTGTTAAAGGAGCCCTGTTTCTACGGCTCCCACCACCCTGTATTATACCTGAATCGCAGACCCAATTTGGTTTCTAATCCCAAGCTTGGAATATGAACTTTTTAGATAAAAACATCTATGACTTTGAAGTTCGATCCATTGCAGGGGAGGTGTCTGGGCTTGGTAAATATCAGGGGAGGGTTTTGCTGATTGTTAATGTGGCCTCTCAATGCGGGTTCACCCCTCAGTATTTGGGGCTACAAAAACTCTACGAGCAATACCGAGAACGGGGATTGAGTATTCTGGCTTTTCCTTCTAACGACTTTGGCGCGCAGGAGCCCGGTTCCGACGCGGAGATCAAGAACTTTTGCCAGAAGAATTTTAACTTAACGTTTGATCTTTTCAGTAAGGTGTCTGTTCTAGGCCCGCCAAAACTTGATCTTTACCAATATCTATATAATTGCGGCCTGAAGCATCAAGGTGGGGGAGGACTTCGATCGCGAATATTTGGATTGGTAAAATGGGTATTATACCGGTTAAAAGGAAAGCGGGTGCCGAGAAAAAATGAAGCGCAATGGAATTTCCATAAATTTCTGATTGGGAAAAATGGAATACCTGTGGCTAGTTTTTTGAGTGAGGTGGCACCGGACTCCAACCTTTTGATTCAGAAATTGAAAGAGGAGCTAGGGAAATAAAGCATTTCTTATCGGCATGGTTTATTCAGGGGAGTAGGGGGTTTGTGGGCTTTTTTTGAGCACAACTTCTTCTTCAGCGGGGATCAGCCTGTTGATCACTCCGAACAGGCAGGGATCGTTGAGTTTCAGGTCTTTCTTTTTCTCCGGCGGCATATTGTTGAATCGTTCGGCATCCATTAAAAATGTGGTCCCAAAAAAATAATTTTCCAGGAAGTGATCAAATTTGATAGCATCTCCGCAAAGCTCGGGAAATATTTCCTTCCTTTGTGCCGGTTCCGAGTAACTGTAGTCCTCAAAAGTACCATGCAGACTGTCGAACAGATACGTCATATGATATGCATTCATGGAGTACCACTGGTTTTTGTCGATCAGTCCTTCCAGGAGAGACCGGGAGAAACTGTTGATCAGAGAAATGGACCCAAATCTGGATACATGAGGGAATAAAGTCTTGAAGCGATCCTGACCTTCCGCCAGAGGAAGCTGTTGTAGCCCGTAAAAGATTTCTCGGTCGGTGGTCAGCGACCTGAAAATAAAAGCAAAGGGATCCAAGTTTTGCCGAGTCTCATTTTCAGGATGATGGGAGTGAGAGGTATTGTGGATATTTTTTTTAAATACCAGCATGGACAGGCCTCAATAGGAGCAACTTGCAAAAAAGCAACAAGTGTCTGCGAGTTTATCATGAAAACATAGCTTTAGGATTCCAGTATGTTAGATAGTAAAGATTCTTTATGGAATGAGCTGGGCGAATTACTTGAAAGTTCTCAATTGACCAATTATTGGGGGATGATCACCAAGTTCCTCCATAGACCGTCCAAGGTTCAGGACTGGAGTTCGATAATGACCCCTGACTCCAGCAATCTGCTGGATTTTTCCAGTCTGCCATCTCCGGAACATTCCCAGACCGCGCGCCAATTATCAAAGCTTGTTGTGGGCAAGCTCAATGGTGGCATGGGTACCAGCATGGGCTGTGTGGGACCAAAGTCTCTGGTTGAGGTGCGGGACAGTAAATCTTTTCTGGATTTGATATTGGAACAAATCGAGAGCCTGAATCAGGAATGGGATCAAAAAGTTCCTCTCCTCTTGATGAACAGTTTCTACACGCATGAGGAAACCCAAGCCTATTTGAGTACCTTGAAGTTTTCTTCGAAAATAATAAGTTTTCAACAAAGCAAATTTCCCCGCCTGCATTTAGAAGGTTTGAGTCCTCTAACCCCTGATAAGTGGGGGGGGCAGGCATACTATCCTCCCGGGCATGGAGATTTTTATCAATGTGTCTGGCGACAGGGAATTTTACAAAACCTGATAGATGTGGGCAGGGAGATTCTTTTTATTTCCAATGCCGATAACCTTGGCGCGGTTGTAGACCCGGTCATCCTGAATTATATGGATGAATTTAATATTCCCTTTTTAATGGAAACGACAGCTAAAACCTCAGCGGATGTTAAGGGCGGTACTCTTTACCAGCAGAATGGAAAGCTTAAGTTGTTGGAGATTGCCGACATTCCCGATGATAAGGTTGATGAGTTTTGTGACCAGAAAAAATTCAAGGTTTTCAATACCAATAATATTTGGATAAACTTGGTGGCTCTGAACAACAGGCTGAAAAAAGGCCCTTTGGAATTAAGTGTGATGGTGAACCGAAAAAATGTTGAAGAAATTCCTGTTGTTCAACTTGAAACGGCTATCGGTTCGGGTTTGGAATGCTTCGAGGGGGCAGTAGGCCTCATTGTTTCGCGAGAGCGTTTTTTCCCGGTTAAAAAGACGGATGATTTGCTGTTGGTCCGTTCCAACCTTTTTAGCTTGAGCGATGGAAAGTTGACGAGAGACCGAAAGTCTCATCCATTACCCCTGATAGAGCTGGGGGACTTCCTGCAAGGTATAGAAAATTTTCAAAACGCTTTCTCCATCATTCCGGACCTTGTAGATTTGAAGGAACTGAAGATAACTGGCGATGTTCGATTTGAAGGGGCGGCTTGCCTCAGAGGTAAGGTTCGTTTGCAGGGATTGAAAAAGAATTTAGTCTTGCCTTCGGGAGCGGTGCTTACCGATGAAAGCCGGCAAGGTTGATGGGCGGATAGTGGAAATATGTGCCTCGATACAATACTAAGCCCCTCATGAATTGTGATAAATGCTTGATGTATTACCGGATGTTCTGAGTCTTCGTCGTGGGTTGTTTGAGGGTGGCCAGGATTATTTATATAACTTGTTGTATATAAAGTAGTTTTATCTCGTTCTGGAAATAAACGTTGACATGTTTTAGCGCATAAGTATACTTTGTTCAGACTCTGATGGCTGGGTTTCTTGAAGCAGGGTGTCTCCTGCCGCCAGTCTTGGGGGGAATGCCGAGAATCACCGTAGTCGTCGGAGAGGGTGACGGTGTTGCCGTGCTCTTTGGAAAATTGCTTTTGGTTTTAACGGGAGAGGGCTAATTCCTTAAGGTCTGCCTCGTTTAGGATATTGGTAGGTGAACGTTTGTTAACTAGGGTAAGGGAGAATTTATCATGAAAAAACTCGCTATTGTTTTACTTGTTACCATTGCGTCTTTCTGTCTCGCCAGTTCCGCACTTGCAGGGTCAGTGGGACCGGGTCAGATGGCCAAATGCAACGACGCTAAATCCATCACGATTGAAAATACGGGTGGCGGTGCGGAAGATCAGGGTGAGGCAAATCTTTCGGTATGGAAGTCTTCAACTTTTGCTACGGTTCCTATAAGCCTGAGTCCGAACGCGCATCAGGGTTTTCCCACGGACGGTGGCGGAGCTGCAGGTAATGCCTCAGTGAAGATGGGTAGCAAGCATTCCATGGGACAAAAATCAATAACATTGATGAAGCAAGATAACTTTAGCCGCGGCGATTCCTTGGGAGATATCAGTGGCGAAGTTAGACTCACTAACACAGGCACAACTAATCTCAGTATAACCTGTAATTAAAATCTTCAAGTTTTAAAACTAAGCCGGCCTGTTTTACAGGTCGGCTTTTTTATTGCCACCACCTTCTCAATAATAGAGAAGAACCCCGCCTGCGAGAGTCATCCTGTATACGATAAAGGGTAAAAGACCCACTCTCTCAACGATCTTGAGAAGAAGTTGAATAGCGAGTAAACCAACCAGAAAGCTTATCCCCAGCCCTGTTACGAGATGGAGGTTGGAGTAGGTTTGCTCTGCAACCGGGTGTGAAATAGACTGCGTCAGCTTGTGCATGCCTGCTACAAAAATAATTGGAGTTCCCATGAGAAAAGAAAACCGGGTCGCTGAAGTGTGCGAGAGGTTGCTGAAGAGCCCTGCGGCGATGGTGATTCCAGATCGTGAGGTTCCCGGTAACATGGCAATAGCCTGGGCGCATCCGATAAACAAAATTTGCCGGAGGCTCAACCGGTTTAACTCTGTATTTGGGTTGCTGCTTTTTGAGCCGTACCGGTCTGCCACCAAGAATACGAGAGACCAGAAAAAAAGATTGTACCCGACAAAACCAGGGTTTCTCAAGTTAGCTTCAATCCATCTTCCGCCAAACAGTCCTATCAGTCCAGCCGGGAACGAAGCAATGATAATACACCATGCAAGGTGGTGAGTCTCCGGAGAACCTTGGCGGTCAAACAATCCCTTGGTTAAATACATAAGTTCTTTGCGGAAGAAGACTATGATAGCCAGAAGGGTGCCTAAATGCAAAATGGCATCCAGAGCAAGTCCCTGATCTTCAAAATTGAAGATCAGAGGAGCCAATATCAGATGTCCGGAACTGGAGATGGGCAGAAACTCAGTGAGCCCCTGAATAATGCTCAATAAAATTATTTGAAAAAATCCCATGTGCAATTGGAAGAAGGTGATCTGTCTAAGCCCGGAAGATCATCATGAGTGGATTTTGTCCGCCATCCTCGGCTCAATCCGAAAAGAGACCTATAAGCTGGAACCAACAAGATAATTGTTGACCATCTCAAGGGCAAATACTGCTTCCTGTAAAAGGCTAGAATTTTTTTTGGTCCACTACATATGGAGCTCGGGTTGATGTTGTGAGGAATTATACAGGAAATTTTAGTGCGAGGCTATGACGTGGGCAGGAGGGTGTTGTAATCGAGTAGCGGCTGGGCTAGTTTGCGGTTGAGTTTGGCCATGTTGGTGAATAGCAGATCCTCAGTGATAGTTGACGAACTGCTCCCACACGGTGCAGTTGAAGTGCTCAGCATAGGCGTTCATTTTTGGGCATTGAGGTTAGGTTCACCAATGAGTTATATACCACGTTCGTGAAGCCGTTGCTGGAAATGATCCGTGAATTCCGTGCTGTTGTCCGAGAGGATGAAGCTTGAGGGTTGTGGTAGGAGTTGACAGAGCGCGTCGAGGGCGATGTGGCGGTTTGTTGGCTGGACGGGGTGGTGGCGCGGTGAAGTCGATGGCAAAACGGTTGAGTGGGTTGATGAAGGTGAACAGGAAGCGGCGCGGCCCGTCGCGTATACGCATCACCGTACTGCTGCGGGCAAACACTTCGAGGGCTTACTGTCGGAAGCCTTTGGGTTTGCCGGGTTTCGCTAATTATGTTATGTTACGCGGGCATTCGACCGGATTCCCTTGGAAATTAACAGGTTGTTTCCTTACAAACCCTGACTGACCAGGACTTTTTTTGCGGTTTGGCCTGTCTTATTTTAAGGGCACCATTAGTGTTTAAGATTCCTATTTCCGGTTATCAATCATCGGAACGTGATCGGTCGTTGTCACCTATAACATTTTGAAGCCGTGAGAGAATTTTCCAGAATTCAGCGCCTCCCTCCCTATGTTTTAGGGATCGTTAACGAGCTTAAATATGACGCCCGTCGACGCGGGGAAGATATTATCGACTTTGGCTTGGGGAATCCTGATATGCCAACCCCCAAGCATATTGTGGATAAACTAATGGAAGCTGCGAACAAGGAAAGCAACCACCGCTATTCCGCATCCAAGGGCATATACAAGCTACGTCTTGCTATCACTGACTGGTACAAGCGTAACCATGGTGTGGACCTGGACCCGGATTCCGAAGCCATTGCGACGATTGGCTCAAAAGAAGGCATCGCCCACTTGGCTCTGGCGATCACCACTCCAGGCGACTCGGTTCTGGTGCCAACGCCGACTTATCCCATTCACACTTACGCGTTCATTTTAGCCAACGGCGATGTCATTCATGTGCCGCTTAGTGCCGGGATAGATTTTTTTGATGCTCTGCTTGAAGCCTTTAAAAGAAACTGGCCGAGACCGAAGGTGATGGTCATCAATTTCCCGCATAACCCCACGACCCAGGTGGTGGGTATAGATTTTTTTGAGAAGGTGGTGGATTTTGCCAAAGGACATGACCTAATTGTGATCCACGATTTTGCTTATGGGGACATTGTTTTTGACGATTATCGGGCTCCCAGTTTTATGCAAGTTAAGGGGGCAAGAGAGGTGGGAATAGAGTTTTTTAGTTTGTCAAAAAGTTATAATATGCCTGGGTGGCGGGTTGGCTTTGCGGTAGGAAGTGCTGAGATTATTCATGCTCTGGCGCGTATCAAAAGTTATCAGGATTATGGTATGTTTCAGCCGATCCAGATCGCGGCCACGGTGGCTCTGAATGGTCCGCGTGACTGTGTAGAAGAAACCCGGGAAAGGTACCGAAGCCGACGGGATGTCTTGTGCGAGTCGTTGAATCGAATTGGTTGGGAAGTGACACCGCCGAAAGCAACAATGATGGTCTGGGCGGAAATTCCAGAATGCTTCAAGAAACTGGGATCTCTGGAGTTTTCCAAAATGCTTCTGGAAAAAGCCAAGGTGGCGGTTGCACCTGGCATCGGATTTGGAGAGGGTGGTGACCATTTTGTACGTTTTTCGCTGGTCGAAAACGAACACAGGATCAGGCAGGCCGTCCGGGGAATTAAAGAGATTTTTTAAGGGAAGACGATGAAAACGGTAAGGGTGGGCATGATTGGTTTTGGCACCATAGGTGTCGGCGTGGCTAAAATCCTCACGCAAAACAGTGAAATTATCCAGAAAAGGTTGGGAGCCGAGGTGAGGCTGATTAAAGTCGCGGATCTGGATATAACCACAGACCGAGATGTCAAACTGGCCTCCAATGTGTTGACGACTTGTGCCGATGAGGTGATCAATCACCCTGACGTTGACGTGGTTATCGAATTGATTGGCGGATACGAACCGGCCAAAAAATTTATTCTCCAGGCCATTGGCCAGGGAAAACATGTGGTGACGGCCAACAAAGCTCTGTTGGCCAGACATGGAGACGAAATTTTTTCAGCGGTTACTGAAAAAGGCCTGTCGATTGGATTCGAAGCTTCTACAGGAGGGGCCATTCCTATAATTCGATCGATTCGGGAGGCGTTCGTCGCCAACCGTACTCAGACCATTGAAGGCATCGTCAATGGCACCGCAAATTATATTCTCAGTAAAATGTCGGATGAGAATTGCGATTTCAATACTGCCTTGAAGGAAGCACAGGAAAAAGGTTTTGCTGAAGCGGACCCGACTTTTGATATTGAAGGAATCGATTCTGCCCACAAGATAGCGGTATTGACTCGTCTGGCTTATGGGACCTCTGTATCGTTTGACGATATAACCGTTTCTGGTATTTCAGGCATCACCTCGGAGGACATCGAATGCGCACGGGAGTTTGGCTACCGCATCAAGCTGCTCGCCATATCCAAATACGATGGTAAGAAGATTGATATTCGTGTCCATCCAGCCATGATTCCAGTTACGCATCCGATGGCCAATGTCAACGGAGTGTTAAACGCCATTCGCGTCTGTGATGATATGATGGATGAAAATGTACTGATTGGTCATGGGGCAGGTGCTCTGCCTACTGGCAGTGCGGTGGTGGGCGATGTCGTCGAAATTGCCCGCAACATCATCTCGGGTATGGGAGAAAGGTTGCCTGCTGGGTCTTTCCAGAGTGAAGAGATGAAAAGCATCCCTCTGAAGGACATCAGTGAAGTCGAGTCTGAATATTTTCTGCGCTTCAGTGTGCTGGATCACCCAGGTGTGCTTTCAAAAATATCCGGGATACTGGGCAAACATTCCATCAGCATTGAGTCCATGATCCAGAGGGGACGGGGAGACCGTGGCGAAGGGGTGCCACTGGTAATGATGTGTCACAAAGCCAGTGAGAGAAATATTCAGTCTGCTTTAAAGGAAATAGAAGAACTGGATGTGGTGTGTGAAAAGCCTAACTTGATTCGTGTGGGAAGACGATAATGGGATTTAAAGCTTGGTTTCAATGCATCAACCTGGATTGCCAAAGTCGGTATGAGCTGACCGATATCATCTATCGCTGCAGGGAGTGTAATGAACTTCTGGAAGTGCAACACGATATGGAGAAGCTAAAAAAACGATCTCCTGAAGAATGGAGGACCCTGCTTGAGAGCCGGTACCGGCGCAACGAATGGCCTTATGGCAGCTCCGTATGGGGTAAAAGGGAGCTGGTGTGCCCGAATATGGAAGACGAAAATATTGTCTCCACTTATGAAGGGGGCACAAACCTGTTTTGGGCCGAACGGTTGGGTCGACAAGTTGGCCTCGATGATCTATGGGTGAAACAGTGTGGTATGGCGCACACGGGATCCTTCAAGGATTTGGGGATGACCGTGCTAGTCTCCATGGTCAAGCAAATGATTTCTTCCGGAAAAAATATCAGGGCGGTGGCCTGCGCCTCAACTGGGGACACCTCGGCCGCGCTGGCTGCTTATTGCGCCGTAGCTGGAATTCCCGCGATTGTATTTTTACCCAAAGATAAAGTCTCGCTGACACAGTTGATTCAACCGATAACGCACGGCGTGCTCACGTTGTCTTTGGATACTGATTTCGATGGATGCATGAAACTGGTTCAGGAGGTTTGCCAGAAAAACGATATCTATTTGGCAAACTCAATGAATTCCCTGAGAATCGAAGGTCAAAAAACCATCAGCTTCGAGCTGGTTCAGCAGTTCAACTGGGAAGTGCCAAATTTTGTAATCGTCCCTGGTGGTAATCTGGGGAATGTCAGTGCCATCGGCAAAGGATTCCAGATGTTCCACGACCTGGGGCTGATTGATAAGCTCCCGCGTCTGGTTTGTGCCCAGGCACAACAGGCCGACCCTCTTTACCGTAGTTATATAAAAGGATTCGAGTCATTTGAGTCTGTCCATGCGAAAACGACCTTGGCAAGTGCCATTCAAATTGGAGATCCGGTCAGCTATAAGAAAGCCATTCGTGCTCTCCAAGCTTTTGATGGTATCGTCGAAGAGGCGACCGAAAGTGAGTTGGCTTATGCAGTGGGTAAGGCCAATAAAACAGGGTTGCTCTGCTGTCCGCATACCGGGGTGGCTCTCGCCGTTCTTGAGAAACTGGCTCAGTGCGGGGAAATTAAGAAGAAGGATAAGGTAGTGGTGATCTCCACCGCGAACGGGTTGAAGTTTGCCGATTTCCTTTCCAAGTACCACACGGATCAATTGAAGGAAATTCAGTCGGAGCACGTCTTCTCTCCGATTGAACTGGATGCAGACTATGAACAGATTAAAAAAGCGATTTTGGATAAAATAGAAGTATGATCTTTCCTCACTTTAAGCGGGTTTTGTTTCTGATCGTTTTAATGGCGCATTTCCCCGTTGATGTGGAGCCTGTGGCTATGCAGGCTTTGATTCCGGCCGGTGAATACAATTTAGGGAGCCTTTACTGCGAAGAAGAGCAGGCTAACGCCGACTGGTGTAGCGATGAGGTTCCCCACAAAGTGACACTCGATGTTTTTTGGATCGATAAATATGAGGTTACTAATGCTGATTACCGGGAATGCTTCATTGCCGGAGTTTGCGAACTATCGGTATTGCATGAGGACCGCCCGCAAGATTTTAATAACCCTCGCCAACCGGCGTTGTTTGTGAATTGGGAAGAAGCCAGAACCTATTGTTCATGGCGTGGAGGAAACCTCCCGACCGAGGCACAATGGGAGGCGGCGGCTGGAGGCAAAAGGCTGGGTGGTGCCCATTATGGCCAACCTTATGGAACGGGTGCTCCAGAAAAAATTGGAAAGTTTGAGGCCAACTCTTATGGTCTCTACGATATGATGGGCAATGCCTATGAATGGACTTTGGGCTGGTACAGTCAAGGGTCCGAAAAAAACAGAGTGGTGCGTGGTGGATCGTGGGGCTCTCCCGGCCATTTTTTAAGAACCTCTGATCGGGTTAAAAAAGATCCCGATTTGAGATACAGTGATGTTGGATTTCGCTGTGTGAAGCCCGCTCGGCGTGGGAGCAATAAGAAATAACTGTTTCAGACGAGCAAAGAGTTTTGGCGGCTCGATGGGTCGTTGCTATATTCTCACCGGGCATGACCCGGTAGAAAGGGAGTTATGTCAGATGTTAAGAGTGTTGTCATCGTCGGTTCGGGGCCTGCCGGGCATACCGCCGCAATTTATTCTGCTAGGGCCAATCTCAGCCCTTTTATGTTTGAAGGTTATGTCACGGGGGGCTCAGCTGGGGGACAGTTGACAACCACCACGGATGTCGAAAACTATCCTGGATTTCCCGAAGGAGTCGAAGGGCCGGAACTGATGCGGTTGTTCCGCAAGCAATCCGAACGTTTCGGTACCCAAATGGTTCAGGAGGATGTTATCTCGGTCGATTTCAGCAAACGGCCCTTTGTTTTGAAATCCGAGAACCGTGAAGTACTAACGCATTCGGTGATCATTTCCACCGGCGCGACAGCAAAAAGGATGGGTGTTCCCAATGAAGAAAAAATGTGGAACAACGGTATGTCGGCCTGTGCGGTTTGTGATGGTGCCCTTCCCATGTTCCGCAACCAGCCGCTGATGGTTATCGGGGGAGGGGATACTGCGGTAGAAGAAGCCACCTATCTGGCCAAGTTCGGTTCGGTGGTTCATCTGGTGCACCGGCGTGACCAACTCAGAGCTTCCAAGATCATGCAGGAGAGAGCTCTTAAACATCCCAAACTGGAAATCCTCTGGGATACAGTGCTCGAAGATGCCATCGGCGAGGATTATTTGACCGGGGCTCGCCTGAAAAATGTTAAGACCCATGAGGTGCGAGAGATGGAAGTCGCAGGTCTTTTTTATGCCATTGGTCACACTCCTAACACGTCCATATTCAACGGGCAGTTAGATCTGGACGATGCTGGTTACATTAAATTGAAACTGGGAACCCAGGAAACCAACATAGAAGGCGTCTTTGCCGCTGGTGATGTGCATGACCATAAATACAGGCAGGCCATTACCGCCGCAGGTACTGGTTGTGCCGCATCTTTGGAGGCTGAGCGTTGGCTCACAGAAAAGGGATTGACGGGGTAGGATCTTTGAATACGGAGCGAATTTAAAAAATCCTTGAAAAGGTCATTGAGTGCCGGGACTATTCGCTGAGGATTGATCAACCAGAAGATGATCCACTGATCGAGCTGATAAACACCGTGCTGTCAGAAACAGAAAAGCGCGGTGCCAAATTGAACCTCATAAAAACCCCCTCTTTATCCTTGGTATCCGGAACTTGAAGTGATCGCCGTAAGTCTGGTATAAGCTTGCGGAATTTCCTAGTTTAAGGTCTTATGTATCCTGTGAATAATTGCCTTTCAGTTTAAAAATATTTAAACTATCATGAAATCATGGGGGAATAATGAAATTAAATAAGGTAACTATATATTTAAGTTCTATTTAGTAATTTTACCCCATTCTACATGCTATCATCATAGCCACTTCAAAAGGGAGACGTATGTATGGTTGCGAAAAGATTAGGAATAATGACTGCTATCCTTTGCCTGACAATTCTATCTGGTTGCGCATCATTTTCATCAAAAACCTATAAGTCTTCACCTGAAAATGTAGTAAAACTCCAGGAATTAAATATCCAAATAAAACTTGGCAATTTCACACAATAGATAAGGAATTGCCACAATGCCGTGTAGGAGGACTTATTAACATCCCCCGGGGGAAATCCGTAGTCGAATATATAAAATCAGCGATGCTGGCTGAACTGCTTGCATCGAATAGGTATTCAGCAAAGAGGGGGATTATATTAGACGGCAAATTGGATTTAGTAACTTTTAGCTCAATGTCTCCAGCCCACTGGGAATTTTACTTCAGAATATCCTCAAATAAATCAAAAGGATATTTGGTACATGCAAAATATCCTTTCTCCTCAAGTTTTGCAGCTGTCCAAGCATGCCCAAACGTTGCGGATGCTTTTGCTCCTGCTGTACAATGGTTGATTCATAAAATTATAAATCATCCTGGGTTCCCTAAATTGATAGAGGGTTAGTTAGAGAAATCAAGTATGTAATACCATTTTTTATCTAACCTTTAGGATTGTATTCCAGAGCTTTTTTTAAGCTTTTATTGAATCCACTATCTTTTGAAAAAGAACACTAATGGTCTTGATATATTACATGTCAAAATCAAGAGCAAAGTTTGTATTTTTCTTCGGGTATGCTCTTTGGAGTCTCCGCATAAATTCTTCCCATGCCATTTTTGGGTTATTATGAATAACAGTTCTCATAATGGCTGTTACCCCAGACAAAGGAAATAGATGTGAGCGTGGATATCACTCTGGAGTGTTCTAATAAGGAAATTCTAGGCACTGACAGCTGTATAAAAAAAGCCAAAGGCGTTCTTGTTTTCCCGCAGGTCATAGAAATAGGAATTGGCATTGGCGAAGAATATGGTGAAGGGGCTTTGCGAATTAGCGGTAAAATCGCTGACTATTACAGTACCATGGCGGCTTCGATAGGTTTTCGACTGGGTGCCTAGGCAAAATCCATCGTTTTGGTATTTACCAAATAGGGTGCTTTAAAGCAGTTTAGAAACAGTGATGTCTAGAAGACAGGGGTGGATGAACCGGCATTGATTTCTCTGGGTATGGGGGGTTCCCTGGACACCATCAATGTTGAGGACCCTGTCGTAGCATTTATATTTGGCCAGAAAGGTCTGATGTATAGTTTGACCTTGGAAGGGTCTAAGTTCAGTGAACTGGAAAGATAAACAGGATTTCATACGTCCAGCATGTCAAACCTTTCTCTTGATTGTGAAAACCTTCAGACCTTGATCTCCAACATGGAGGTCAATGACCTCCAGTCACAAGTTACTCTATGCCACGATGAGTTGGAGGGCTCTGGTCAGGGTTCGGACTGTCTGGGCTGGATGCGCCTGCCTTCTTGCTTTTCCGATTCGGCTGAGATTGATTCCGTAGCAAACACCACTCGCAAGTCATGTGATGTTTTTATCGTTGTGGGGATCGGCGGGTCTTATCTGGGAGCCCGGGCCGGGATTTCCTACCTGAGCTCTTCTTTTTCTAATCAGTTGCAGGGTGGGCCGGAAATATATTTTGCCGGACAGAATATCAGTTCCGATTACCACGCCGACCTTTTCGACTTGATAGAGGGCCGCGATGTTTGTCTCAACGTGATCTCCAAGTCGGGCACCACTACCGAACCGGCCATTGCCTTCCGCCTGCTAAAGCAGATAATGGAAAATAAATATGGAGCTGAAGAGGCTCGGGACCGGATAGTCGTTACCACTGATTCCAGTCGGGGAGTCCTTAAAAATCTTGCTGATGAATTGGGGTATAAGACTTTTGTGATTCCTGATGATGTAGGAGGCCGATATTCAGTATTAACACCTGTGGGGCTCTTCCCCATGGCGGTGGCGGGGATCAATATTAAGGAATTGATGAGGGGGGCCCGTCGAGGTGAAGAATTATATTCCAAGCCCTCTCTGGATCAAAACGATGCTTACTATTATGCTGTGATGCGTCAGTTGCTCTACCAGAAGGGAAAAACCACTGAAATTTTTGCAACCTTCCAACCCGCTTTTCATTATCTTGCGGATTGGTGGAAACAATTGGCTGGTGAAAGTGAGGGCAAGGATCTGAAGGGGATTTTCCCCTCGTCGGTGGAATTTACCTCCGACCTTCATTCTATGGGTCAATGGATTCAAGAGGGCAATCGTAATATTTTTGAGACTTTTTTAATCCTCGAGTCCTCCCGGCGACAGCTGAAAATACCCACTTTTAAAAATGATGCGGACGGTTTAAACTACCTCGCTGGTAAAACGCTCGATACGGTTAATGAGAAAGCATGGTTGGGAACGGCAAGTGCTCATAAGAAGGGAGGCGTTCCCAACATGACCCTTAAAATTAAAGATCGTTCGCCATACTCTTTGGGCCAGGTTTTTTATTTCTTTGAAAGGGCGGTGGCAATGACCGGCTATCTGAATGGAGTGAATCCTTTTGATCAGCCGGGTGTTGAGTTTTATAAGAAAAATATGTTCAAGCTTTTAGGGAAACCCGGGTTTTAGAGAGACCTTTGCATAACCTCGGAATTACCCCTTCGTGCCTGGAACGGGTAATCTCGCTTTTCTGCTTTCTTCGATGTCATCTCAATTGTGTGAAGATCTCTTTTTTTAGAAAGGATAACTACATGTGGACGCCGTGAGCCAAAAGCTGGAAGAGGTTTTGCATGGGCTAGCTTTTGAAAAGATTGAAGGGAAGTCACCCTGGAGCGAATCTGATCCTTTATTAGCCAGATTGAAAGCCCTTGGTAGTGAGGTTTGGATTGATACCGGTGAATTGGAGAAAGCCCAAGAGATATGGAAAAACGAACTCACGGCTTTGACCACCAATAACACCTTGGCAAACCAAGTGGTGCAAAGTGGGATCATGGATAGGGAGATTAAAGACACTATCCAAAAAATTCGGCAGGAAGGGTTGGATTTGCCTGAAGAGGAAATGGTTTTGGAGGTGGGTTTTGTGATCAATTGCAAGATTGCCCTGCGTCTGGTCCAGGCTTTCAAGGTGAAAGTCAGTGTCGAATTGCACCCGACCATCTCCCGAAATATGGAGCGCACCCTTCATTTTGGTCGCCGATATTACAAGGTTTGCCCGGAATATTTTACTGTTAAAGTGCCCCTGACTCCTGAAGGGTATCTGGCGGTTCGCACTTTAAGGCAGGGAGGAGTTCCCATTAATTTCACTTTGGGGTTTTCGGTCCGACAGAACTATTTGGCAGCGCGTTTGGCCAATCCTGATTTTGTGAACGTGTTTTTGGGCAGGTTGAATCAATTGGTGATGGATCATAAAGCCGGAACGGGAGAACTGGTGGGTGAAAAAGTGACGTTGGCGACCCAACAGGTGTTGCGGTCAGTGCGGGATAACCACAAAGATGTGGGGTCACGATTGATTGCCGCCAGTATAAGAAACGGCGAACAGGTGGCTTTTCTGGCCGGGCTCGATGTGTTGACCATTCCTCCCAAGGCTATGAAGGAGTTTCAGGAATCCGGGAAATCCTCTGAGCAGGTGGAGTCTCATATTAATGACCCTGTTGAGCCGGGGATTGACCCGCAACACGTCCTTGCAAAGCGTTTTCCAGAGCTTTGGCAGCTGTCTGACGAGTTTAGAGATTTTGTGAATGCTCTGATTAATACACCCGAACTGGATTCTATGCAGGGAAAGGAACTGGCTGGAATTGCGCGTGGTCGAGGAGTTAACCTGTTTCATCCTTTCAGCGAGGACGATTTAAAGAAAATCCAGGATCATGGGAAAATTCCTGACTTGTCGGTTTGGCCCGAATCTGTTGCGCTGGATGACTTGATGACCCAGTCGGCGTTACAGTCTTTTACCAAAGACCAGAATGCGCTGGACGGGCGCATCTGTTCGTTTCTCAGATGATACTGGCGGGGGATATCGAGGGAACTAAGGTCAACCTGGCTCTTTTTGATGGCAGAAAACCCAGATAACGGAAAAGTGTTATGAGAGCCGGGACTTTTCCAGTACTGAGAAGGTACTGGACGATTTTTTAAAGAACAACGATTCAAAGGTTGAGAAAGCCTGCTTTGGCTTAGCCGGTCGTGTCATAGACGGAAAATGCTGGTTGACCAACCTTTTTTAACAGGTTGAGACAGAGAGCACTTAAGGGAAAACTTAGACGTGAATTCGGCTTGGTTGAATGATTTGTCCGCGATGGCATATGCGATTCCTTTGTTGGGTTCTGATCCTTTGAGGTGATTCAAGCCGAAACTCCTGTAGGTGAAGCAAGAATGTCGGTGGTTTCAGCGGGCACGGGTTTGGGGCAGGCCTTCCTGGTGCCTGAGAAAAATAGCAAATATATTGTTATGGATCCCGAGGGAGGACATTGTGATTTTCCTCCCCGGAATGAACTGAAAGTGTTTCTTTCCAAGGACAGGTTCAAAAAGTATCTTTTGGAAACTCCTGTGAAAGTGGTGATGGATGAATTTGCCCCTTTGCTGGAGGCTACCCAATATGTCCTTGTTCCGTGAATTGATCATTGTTTGAATTCGGGGTTACTACCGGAATTCTTTAACCTGGAAAAGAAAGCAGTTATGATGACTAAATTCAAGAAAATTGTATTGGCCTACTCAGGTGGATTGGATACCTCCGTTATTATCAAATGGCTTAGGGAGAAATATGATTGTGAAATCATCGCTTTTGCTGCTGATGTAGGGCAGGGCCATGAATTGGAACCGGTCAGGGAGAAGGCCTTGGCAACCGGAGCCAGCAAGGTTTATATTGAGGACTTGCGGGAAGAGTTTATCAAGGATTTTGTCTTTCCTATGCTTCGGGCCAATGCGTTTTATGAACACAATTATCTTTTGGGAACCTCGATTGCCCGGCCTTTGATTTCCAAAGAGCAGATACGAATTGCCAATCTGGAGGGGGCAGATGGGGTGTCGCACGGTTCGACGGGCAAGGGCAACGACCAAGTTCGCTTTGAGCTGGCTTACCACACGCTCAACCCAGAAATAAAGATTATTTCCCCTTGGCGTGAATGGGATCTTAACTCCAGGACGGCATTGATTGACTATGCGGTGACGCACGGAATTTCCGTTCCCGTCACCAAGGCCAAGCCCTATAGTACGGATCGTAATTTGTTTCATATTAGCTATGAGGGAGGAGTGTTGGAGGATCCTTGGTATGAGCCACATGATGATATGTTTTTGTTGTCAGTGACTCCTGAAGCGGCCCCCAATAAGCCCACTATTATAGAGATTGCCTACAAGCGGGGAAATCCTGTTGCCATAAACGGAGAAAAAATGAGTCCGGCATCTTTGCTCGAGCGTCTAAACCAGTATGGTGGGGAAAACGGAATAGGTCGTATTGATATTGTGGAGAACCGCTTTGTCGGGATGAAGTCACGCGGGGTCTATGAAACCCCGGGTGGAACGATTCTGCACGAGGCTCATCGTGCAGTTGAATCTGTCACCCTGGACCGGGAAGTCGCTTTTTTCCGCGATTCTTTGATTCCCTCCTATGCCAAGATGATCTACAACGGTTTCTGGTTTTCTCCCGAAAGGGAGCTACTCCAGCAAACCATGGACCATGCTCAGGCCAATGTTACTGGTGAAGTCAGGCTAAAGCTGTATAAGGGCAACTGCATTGTCATAGGCCGAAAGGCTGAAAAATCGTTGTACAACCAGAATATTGCCAGTTTCGAAGAGAGTCATGGTTACAGCCAGGATGATGCGGAGGGGTTCATAAAACTCAACGCCCTGCGTTTAAAACTCTATGCGGAAACCTTTAATCGTTGATGTGGCTCACTCCAAGCCAACCCTTACTTTACAAAGGTTTTCACGAACCTTTATTGATTTACAGGTAAGAATGGCGATAAAATCCTAGTATGATCTCCATTCTGGTTGCGGACTATGAAAAAAGCTTGTGGGACTTCGCCATTATGCTTGAAGAGAAAGGTTATCAGTTGTCACCGCTCTCAGTGTTGAAGAAACCATTAAGCTGATTCGTGAAAAAAATTTGACCTGGTTCTGACCGATATCTGTATGAGGCGCTCCAATGGAAAACTGGTTTTTAAAAACCGCATTGAATGACCGTTTTCAGGTTTCAAATGTCATAGAAAAGTCCGGTTCGATACAGAAAATCTTTGGTCTGATGGAAAAGATTATCCAGAGCAAAGCAAATCGTATTGATCACCGATGAAAATGGTACGGGTAAGAGGCGCATCGCGAAAGCCATCCACTTTAGTGGCAATAGAAGAAATTATCACTTTGTCTCCATCAATTGTGGTGCCATGCCAGAAAACCTTCTTGAAAGTGAATTGCTCGGGCATAAAAAAGGAGTGTTCACCAGCGACGATTGACTGAAGTTGGGGTTGATGGAATCTGCCAATAAGGGTTCATTCTTTTTTAATGAAGCGGGCGAGGCTCCTTTGTCGACTTATGTCAAACTGTTGAGTGTTCTGCATGAGATGCGATTGGGTAGCACTCAGTCTGTTTCCATGGATTTGAGAGTCATTGCGGCGACTAATATAATAGCAACCTTTCGTGCCCTGAAGAGGTAAGCTCATCTCCCTCCTTTTTCGACTTATGCAAAGGTCTCATTAACAAGGCGGCGGAAAAACTGAATCTTGGTTTCCGCCCAATGAGATATGAGATATCGGACTGAAAAACATAAATTAAAAGATAAATCAAAAAATGATGATTAACAGGAATTCGAAAATCGATTGATGAGAGCAGTTAGAATTAATTTTATTTTACTTTGTCTGCTTATTATTTGTGGACTGGCCGATGCGGGACCTGAAGAAAATATTTCCGGAAATGGCAGAGTAGAGCAGACCATTCCTGATTTTCAAGAGGATCCTTTTTTGCAGGCCGAGTACCTGTTTCATTCGGGAGATTTTCTCGGTGCTAAGCCATTTTACCACGACTATTTATCGCAAAATCCATCAGGAAAAAGAAGTCATCAGGCGTTATTTCGTCTCGGTCGTATAGATCAGTCAAGCCGCTCTTATTCCACGGCCATCCGTTTTTATCAAATTCTTTTGCAGAGTTTTTCGGGTTCCCTTTTCGCAAATTCAGCGAGATTCAACATGGCCGTCTGCCATTACGAATTGGCGAATTATGACGGTGCGGAATCCTTGTTTAAAATGGTTTTACGATCATCTCCGGATAAAAAGCGTAAATGGGAGATTATGGTTAACTTGGCCAAGATTGACGGCGGTCGGATGGATTATGAAAAAGCTTTTACCAGGTTGAAACAAGTCCATGGTCAGATTGAGAACAAAGAAATTCGTCAACACGCGGTCGAGGTAGCTGAAAATCTGATTAATAAAAAGCTTGGGACGGCCCAGGTCTCAGCATTTATTCGGAAGTTAGGTAATGGTTTTCCGGTAGATCTTTTATTGTTGAGAAAAATTTCTTCTTTGAGGGAAGCCAGGGAGATTGCCGACTACATGATAAGCCTTGAGAAGTTCCTCGCAACTTTTCCCACCCATTCTCGTAAAGCTGAAGTGGAGAATTGGTTAAACCAGATTAAGGCAGATACTGGATCGAAAATTAAAATAGGCGTGGTTCTTCCCTTGACTGGTAAATTTGCTCTGACAGGGCAAAGAGTGCTACAAGGAATTCAATTGGCAGTGAATCAAATTCCTTTCCAGATTCGTGAAAAACTGGCGCTGGAGGTGAGGGATTCGGGCCACCAGTCGCCGATGAACGAAATTATAGCTGAATTGTCTGGCCTGCCTAATGTTATAGGCATCATTGGGCCCTTGTTAAGCGATGAGGTCAAAGCTGCTGGTGAGGTTGCCCGGCATTATCGAATCCCCATATTTTCACCCACAGCCTCAACTCAGGGACTGGTGGATATGAATCCATTCATATTCCGTAATGCCTTGACTCGGGAGATTCAGGCTAAATTTCTAGCGCAGTATTCTGTCAACACTCTCCAGTTGAGAAGATTTGCTGTTCTCCATCCCTTTGAACCTTTCGGATTGGAATTGAAAGATATTTTCATCAGCGAAGTCAAGTCCTTGGGTGGAGAGGTGGTTGCAGTTGCTGGATATGAACGCGCTCAAAACGATTTTAAAAAACAGATTTTGGAACTAGGGGGCGTCGAAGATGATGCCTTGGAAAAGGTTGCCCGTGAATTATTGTTGAGCGAGGGTGTGACACAGGATTTTAGTGATACATCTGTTGTATCTCGGCCAATGCTTAACATGGGGCACTGGTCGGAGAATGATATCGAAAAGTTAAAAGTGTCGCTGGAGTTGAGTTATGACGCGATTTTTATTCCCGGGGTCTACGATAAAGTGGGTCTGATCATTCCACAATTGGCTTTTTATAATGTCGACAATATTACCTTGCTGGGAGCAAATGGCTGGAACTCCCCCGAATTGGTCAAGATAGGGGGAAAGTATCTGAATACAGTTTATTTTGTTGATGGTTACTATCCCGATTCTCACCAGATAGAGGTAAGAAAATTTGTTGAGGATTTTAAAACCAATTTTGGTGAAGAGCCTGCCTATTTGTCAGCCCAGGCTTTTGATGCGGCAAACATAGTCATAAAAAATATTCTTGCAGGTGTGGATAACCGAATCAAATTGAAGGAAAGCTTAAAAACCGTTAAAAACTTTCCGGGTGTTACAGGAAAGACCACTTTGCTTCCATCCGGAGATTCTGAAAAAAATATTTTTGCGTTGACGGTAAAAAGAAAAAAAATTGTTCAACAAAACTAGTAGCCAACTGAATCAAAAGGTGTCTTCAAAGGAATCTCCCAGAAAAGGTTTCTCATTGTCCGGGAGATGATCCTGTAAGAAAATTTCGAACGTGGAGCCGGGTTCGTCGAACGTGGCCGGCTCTCCTGCTTCTGGCTGGATTCTTAAATACTGAATATCCCTTGGAGCTTGAAAATTAGTGATGGGCTTATTTGCAAGGGCTTCCTGCATGAATTGTAGCCAGATGGGTATGGCAGTACGGGAGCCCGTTTCATTTCTTCCTAAAGATTCATCTTTGTCCTTACCGACCCAAACCCCGGTTACCAAATCGGGTGTGTAGCCTACGAACCAGGCATCTATATAATTATTAGTGGTGCCTGTTTTTCCTGCTACAGGTCGATTAAGCACCCTGACTTTTTTTCCGGTACCGTGTTCTACGGCACTTTGCAATAAACTTGTGATGGTATAAGCGACGCCTGGTGCAATCGGTTGGGTGACTTTGGGAGTGGAGCTGTATAGAGTTTCTCCTTTACGGTTTTGAATATTTCTGATTGCGTTGGGTTTGATTAGGGTTCCGTTATTGGCAAATGCCGAATAGGCGGAAGTGAGTTGGAAAAGTGTTAAACCCGATGATCCCAGAGAAATGGACAGGTTGGGTTCCAGGCTACTCGAGATTCCCAAGCTCTCTGCCAGCCTGATGGTTCCCTTTATTCCAATACTTTGCATGAGTTTGACCGTTACCACATTGCGGGAGTGGGTGAGGGCGGTTCTCAGTGATGTGGGCCCATAAAATTTCTCCTCGAAATTCACCGGTTTCCATTTGTCAAAAGCGTCTTCCTTTTCTTTAAATATTATTGGCGAGTCTATGATAATGCTAGCAGGGGAAAAACCTTCTTTGATGGCCGCAGCATAAATGATGGGTTTGAAGGCGGAGCCGGGTTGTCGAATGGCTTGTACGGCCCGGTTAAACTGGCTCTTGGAGAAGTTATAGCCTCCGACCATTGCCTTTAAATGGCCGGTTTTAGGATTCAGGCTTACCAGACTGCCTTCCACATCCGGCTCTTGTTCGAGAGCCAGCGACCAGCCACCATTTTTAATCCTGAGTGTTTTTACTAAAATCAAATCTCCCGGAGCAAGAGCCTGGCTCGGCCTTCTGATTTTTTCCCACCTTCCATCGATCCGGGTGTTGGGAGGCCGTGCCCAATTCATATCGAGAATATCAATAGTTCCAAAATCGGTACCTAAAAGAACTTCTACCTGTTTTTCACTCACCGACCAAACAACACCTTTGACAATATTGCCTTCCGTGATGCTTTCACCTGCTTTAAATTGGTTCATTTTGATAAGAGCTTCCTGGATGGCCAATTCTCCTTTGGATAAATACAGGCTGCCTAATGGGCCTCGATATCCATATCGCTTGTCTGCGATTCTTAAATTTTCTTTGATAGCTCTCTGAGCGGATTTCTGTAAATTAATATCGAGAGTGGTATAGACTTTTAAACCGCCGCGATAAAGTTTGGTGCTGCCATACTTCTCTTCAAGAAATTGCCGTATATGTTCCACAAAATAAGGAGCCTTGTTGAGCATGGTGGTGATTTCACCCAGGTGAAACTCTTCATTCAAGGCCTGTTTTTTTTCTTCCATAGTGATGAAGGAGAGGTAGGCCATTCTGTCGATAGTATGGTCTCTTCTTTTTCGACCACGCTCCGGATCCTTATAAGGTGAGTAGTGATTGGGGGCTTTAGGAAGACTAGCAATCAGGGCGCACTCCGCTATGGTTAGATCGGCAACACCTTTCCCAAAATAGGTGTGGGCGGCGGCTTCCACACCGTAACTGCCATGGCCGTAATAAATCTGGTTGAGATACATTTCAAGTATCTGATCCTTGGTGAAAACCAGTTCCAGCCTGACAGCTAGAATGGCTTCCTTGATTTTTCGGGGTAATGTGCGTTCGCGAGATAAAAATAGTGTTTTGGATAATTGCTGGGTGATGGTGCTTCCACCTTCAACCACGTGTCCGGCTTTCAGGTTTGTGATAAAAGCTCTGAAAATAGCTTTAGGGTCAACGCCAAAGTGATAGTAGAAGTTAGAGTCCTCAACCGCTAGAGAGGCCTGCTTCAAGGCCAGGGGAATATCATCAAGCGGGATCATGATACGTTTTTCTATATAAAACTCGGCGATTTTTTCATCCTCATTTGAATAAATTCGGGTAATGGTGCTGGGGTGATAATTTTTCAATTCACGGACATCGGGAAGGTCCTGAGAATAGTGGAAATATATAAAGCCTGCTCCGACAAAGCTTGTAACCAAACAAAAAAGAGTGATGGAGTAAAACGCTATAAAGAAAATCTTTCCAAACCTGGAACGTTCTTTTTCCTTTTTTAATTTGGTGGGTTGCTGATTTTTTAGTGATTTTTTCATGGTCAATCGTTATAACGTCAAGCGGGAAGCAGGTCGACAAAAACGGGCGGTCGCTGCATGAGCTAAAAGTGTAGAAAAAATTATTTTGGCGGCAAGCGGCCTTCTTCCAGGGCCAGAAGATCTACCCATGCGTTGACGTCTGTTCTCGATGGATCAATCTTGTCACGGGTTTCATAAAAATATTTTAGTCGATCCTCAGAGTCAGGTCTTCGCTCAAGAATCTGATCATTGATAAATTAAACTCTGAGGCTTTTTTTTAATGTTTCTTTAGACCATTTGCTGATTCCCTCATCTCCACAATCCATGGCCTTTGTGGCAAATACGTCAGAGTCGATACGCAGGAAATTGAAGATAACTTTGTCGAGTGGGCAGGGATAAATATAGTCTGCGATCTGGTTTTCTTTAAAGGACCGGGCTTTATCGATCATTCGTGCTAATTGCACCAGCCCGGCTATTTTTTCTTTTGGGTTGCGTGGATAGACTCTTGATAGATCCATTTTACAATTTAGTCGAGTCTGAGACGGCTCACTCTCCTAAAGTTTTTTGAGGATTTGATGGCTTTAGAGCCAACTTCTCCAATCCGGTTGCGAAAGAGATCTAATGTGGTCAGGTTTATAAGAGTGTCTGATTGCGCCAGGTATTGTGCTCCCTGTTCGCCTATACGGTTGAATTTTAAAATTAATTGTTCTAGTTTGGCCAGGTTGCTTGCCTGGGCTAAGGACCGTGCTCCTGCTTCCGTAATATTGTTAGATTTTAAATTTAGTGATTTCAGGTTTTTTGTGTAAGGGGATTGGCAGAGCACTGCCAAGCCTTTGTTGCTGATATTGTTTTCCCCAAGATCCAGATGGGTCACTTCGGCTAGAACTTCCATTTCTGCCAGGCGAATGACCTCATCATCGCCCAGTTTTTTATTTTCCAGACCAAGGCTGACATTGGCAACTCCCCGCTCTATTTTATCGGAAACCAGCTTGTTTAAATCAATAGTTTTTTCTTCAGACATGAAACAAATCAGGCAGAAATATTCATTAAATACAATGCTTTGCTATAAGCAGTTCATCATAAACTTATTGCCAGGTTGGGTCAATATAGAACAATAGTAAACTATGCGATTTAATTCGGACCGATAAATGTGCTAAACTGAATTATAACTTGCTGGTGTTTTTTGAAGTGATTGAAAATTTAAAATTAAGGGAGTTTTGATATGCGAACTATGTTTTCAGTTGTATTTACCTTGTTTTTGATTTCTGCACCTCTCACAGCTTTTGCTGACGAAGGGCCTATGTCGCTTCCGGCTGGGTCTAATCCTAGTGCTGATATGCACAACAAGGCTGGAATTAAGAATTGGAATGAGGGCAATATTAAGGGAGCATTAAAACATTTTCAGGAAGCCAGTGCGGAAGATGGCTCCTTGGCAGAAACACATTTTAATGAAGCGGTGTCTTTGGATAAGCTGGGCGATCATGGTGCGGCGACTATGCATTTTAAGGCAGCAAAAAAACACGCCAAAGGGAATAAAGCGATTCTGGACTCTCCCATATTAAATGGGCATTTGCGCTAGCTGTAAGGTGGCTTGTAGTATTTTCAATTTGGGAACCTGGTATTTCCAGGTTCCCATTTTATTTTTGAACTTTGGGTGAGCTTTTAAAAGCGGGCATTTGATAAGAAGCAGGATTAGCGTTGGGGTACTAAATTCCTGTCAATTCAGTGGTTATTTTGCTAGAGTGGTTTCCAAATCAGATCAGCTAAAAGGAGAAAAAGCTTATGATGGGAATAGGTTTTCCAGAGCTAATGGTAATCATGGTCATTATCATGATCATTTTTGGAGCCGGAAAGCTCCCAGAGATTGGTTCGGCATTTGGAAGAAGCATAAAAAACTTTAAAAGCTCCATGAAAGAGGCCGAAGCCGAAGAACTGGAAACAGAGTCCGTTACTGAAGCCGCTGAGGCACCCGTAGCGGCGGAAGGGACAAGCGAAAGTACCGACGAGGCTAAAGGGGCCACTGAGCCCAGTAAAGAGGTAAAGAAAGCCGCTAAAAAAGAAGAGGATCTGATTGAAGAAGCCGCGAAAGAGATCAGAGAAAACCGCATTGGAACGATTCGGACCAAGCATGACGGTCTGGTTCAGCAGGGAGATGTCTTTACCACCTCCTTGGGCCGCACTCCAGGTGGAAAAGGGCGTGATCGAGGGGTTAGTCGAGACACCTTTTAAGGGAAGACACTTTATAGGTCTACAGTGAAACTTAGCAGATAAGAGTCAGTGAATTGGTTCACCGTCAACAGAAATCCACTCACCTTAAACCAAATTGATCTTTTTGCATAAGCTTACCATTTTGAAACATTGCATTCATGTTACTACCATTGGTATTCACCCATTGATACATTATCGTTTCAATAGCGGACATAACTCCAGGAACATCTTCAATTCTATTGCTTGAAATTTCTTCCCCCTCAGCATCAATTAGAGAAACCATCTGTCCGTATGACATGCCATGTTGAGTCGATTGAAACTCGTTGAATGTTACAATTTGTTGCGCTAAAGCTGGGCAATTTTAATCCTGACCCCAGCTTGGTAGTCGGTTGATAGCTATAACCTAACGTGAGGACAAAAAACCCTGTATGATGAATGCTATATTAATACCAAACGGCTGAAGTACCATGGCTTTTTCTTTTGTTCCGCATTCTCATTTTGCACTGGCCTTAGGTTTACAGATCCCTATGGGGTTTCCACGACTAGGGCAACTTGCTGATTTGTCTGAAATATCTCTTTCACACCCACCACATTTAATCAGCACCACATTCTCATCACTCACACTGTTTAATAGAATTCTATAAATTTAAGGCAAACAATCACCTGATTGGGGAGATGTTTCCAGTCGCCTGGCGGCTCTTATAAAGCCGTCATTGTCCAGCATCTGAAGTTCACCATTGTTTGGTACTATTCTATATTTATCTCCCGAATCTCTTCCATCTATCCTGAACATGCCATTCCCAAAATCTGTCAGTTGCTCGTTACCTACGGAGCCATCAAAGTATTCTACTTCAGCTTGTGGAGCACCTTTCTTAGACAAAGTAATAGTGATGACACGGTTAAATTTATTAGTACCAGGTAATATCGAATCGCACCACCTTCCAAAAACATGCCGCTCTTCAGCATTAAGTGATGGCGGCAATGTAAAAAAACCTAATACAAAAAATAAAGTAAAAGCTAAACCTGAAAGAATATGATTCATATTGAAGCCTCAGTCCACTGTTCTTTTTCTCCTTTGGTCATTCATTTTCCAAGTGGGCACAGGAATATATTCTTAACACTTCGATAGCATGCTTTCAATTAACAATATTAACAATCACCGAAAGACCAACAAAGATCGAAAAGAACATAAATTCCTTTTCCCTAGAATCAATTTTAGGAACGCTCCAAGATGCCAGGTAATATGATAAAATAGGTATAATTAACGGTGCAAACACATTAGCTTTAACTGAAGAAATCAAATCCAAATTAACAAAATAATGGACTCCTGCGGTCATACCGCTAAATAGGCTTTTCACTCCAAAGATGCGCTCTGTGAGCGAAGGGGATAGCCCTATAAGGGCTTCTAATTTTACAATTGGATTGTTTTCAATAAGGGCAAAAGCTACTAACCCGAAAATTAAGATAAGTCTCCACATCAAGTGAGGCTTCTGTTGAATGGTCGAATTACTCATCTAGCCTTGGCTTTCTGACGATCAAATATAAGGGAAGAGCCACTATGCAAACGGAGGATACGAATATTCCCCACCCAAAACCATTCATCCCTCTGCTACTTGCATCTTTGGCAATAACAATCCCCACAATCGCAACACATGCTAGCACGTAGTAATCTATTGCATCCATTTAATCTCAACCTTATTTGAAGGATATTAATTTAAACAGTTATGTCTATCCATACGCATTGCAGTGGATCGCCTTTGAGATTGGTAACGATGTAGTGTAGTTGGAACCTTTTGCCGTACGCTCGGCCTTGACGATTACACGCCGTTTGCGGCTCCATGTCTTGGCGAGTCCAACAATATATCCCACCTTTTTACGCTCGCACCACGATAACATTTTGTAGGAGATTAACTGCGATAGTAACGATTTGCGTTGACAGGAAGACATTCTACACGATTTTAAGCGGCTTGATTTTCCTCCTCCGAGTTTTTAAAAGCATATTGTTGATAAAGAGTCCTTCCATCGTGGAAGGCCTGCTTGGGCGTTCTGCTTTGGCAATGTTTCCCTTGGTTGGTTCCTTCGTCGCTATAGTACTGCGTATAGTTGTTCAGGTCTCTTTGAATTTCCTCAATGGATTTGTATATTTTTTTGCCGAAGGCGGCTTTATAGAACTCGTTTTGAACAATCTGGTTAAACTGTTCAGTCGATTCGTTGGTTTGCGGGTTGTGGTGAAGCCAGATACTGCGGATACCACCGTCACTGATCAGAATCCCTTGCTTTCTGAATTCATTAGACACCTGGTTCTGGCCTTGAATGGGAAATTCCAGCGCGTAATCTAAAACCTTCTGCTCAATTTCCGGGGCAACTTGATTATCTATCCGTGGAACCTTCCGGGACCTTTCGATGATCCCATCACGGTCCTCCCTGATAGCGGACTTGATGTCGTAATGATGCTGCCGAGGCACACTACTGCATGCTTCTGATATATTACCCAGCGTGTCTCACCGAGTCCCAAGATGTTCAGCTTCCTTCTGATAACGTATGGGTCTTGAGTTATCGGGGTAGTGGAGCATCATGTATATTTTGAGAGTATCGTTCAAGTTTGTACTGATTAGAAAAGAGGGGTCATTGGGTCAATTACCCCACCGATCCACACATTTTTTTATTTCAACCAGTCAAAAAATTAGATTTTAAAAACGATTTTAAATTTAGGGTCATGACCCTAAATTTATTAGGTCCTAAACCATAGCCATCCAATTGCAAATAGAGGCAACATGATTAGAATCAGTTAGGTTTTCCGCATTGGTTAATTGTTTATTTTCCAAAAGGTCCCATATTTCCTCTGTCATTCTATTTTCTATAGCAGCACCAATAAAAAAAGTTTTGGGTGAAAGATCTTGTTTTTTAAACGAATCATATATCCTTGTGATAGCTGTTCTTGCTGTTTTCCAATGCTCATCTGCACCAGCAGGATCAATACCACCTTTTAATTCTCCCAACATGATATATTTTTTCGGATTTTTGAAGTCTTTGTTGATTGACTTTGGTGTTGACTCTAAGACGCAAACATCAATATTATTTCGAACTAACGGAACGGTCTTATTAAAAACTAGAATCTTATCTTTATCGTCAATTTTCCATGAAAAACCAGATATGCTATCAACATCATCAGCAAGATTTTTCCCAGAGATCCATTTTTTTGAAGGCGCATGAAGTGCTTTAAAACTAATGTTATAAAGATTAAACGAAGCAATTATGGCTCGTTTTAGTTTAGTTTCGGCAATTGCTCCAGCTAGGTTTCTCATTTTTCCTCCAAGGCTATCGCCTTTTATTAATAGAAACCTATAAACAAGTTCATCGACAAAATTGTTTCCCGCTGGTTCTAGGAATTCTTCAATTAAACCTTTAATTGCGTTTCTTTGATCTTCTTCTTGCAAATGATTAAGTGCTTTATCGGACAATCCAGAGGCAGTTAATAATGCTGGAACTATTTTATCAATATCTATTAAATCCATAGGTTTTTGGGCAGTTAAAGCATCCGCCTTCAATGCCCTAGCTTCTTCAATACAGGGAACAGCTCTACGGTTTTTTTCCAGAGCCATTTGTACGAAGCCGGCCCGAGTTTCTTCATAGGTTGTTACTAGTTGTTTTGATTTAGTAATATGCGTTAAATAAGATGGAGGCAATTAATTTTTTCTCCAAACATAGACACATTTGCGAAGAGGGGTCCGTCCGTGGGATCCCATTTGTTGACTACTATTACCTTTACCATTCGGTAAGACCATTATATCTTCAACAACGAAACCACATTGCTCTGCAAAATTAGATAAAATTAAATCGACAGAAACAGGGATTCCCGCATACCTTACATTGTCATTTACCATGATAAATCTTCCCCCAGGTTCCAAAATCCTATTCATTTCATAGATAACACAAGCCATCTCTAGAAAATATCCTTTAATCATTCTAGGAATACCATTATTGTTTAACTCCCCTACTTCTTTTAGTTCATATAAATATGAGACTATTGAACTTATTAATTCATTTGTTTCACAAATATTTATGGGAAGGGCCCAAGAAGGGGAGAACACCATCAAATCCTTTTCTCTATTCTCCACTGTACAACTAAGCATTTCTTGCCTTAGGTTAATAACTTGAGATTCATTGAATCCAAGCAAAGCGAGTTCCAATGCATAAGTGCGTGTATAATCATATCTGTTGCAATACGGAGGGGAAGTTATTGCAAAGGAATAAGACTCTGACTTCAATTTGGGGAGAATTGATAGACAAGAACCTTTACGGAGAAGAATGTTTCCTCCACTCGATCTTTTTTGATTAGTGATTTCGAATAAACTCCTTTGTTCTCCTTGTCCTGTTTTGTCTTCAAAAATATCAGACAATTTCTTTGTAATTGCTTCATCAAATTCTAAAATGGCGCCCTTATTAAAAGTATTTTCTCCAGCTCTTCTTCCAGACCTATGATCCCATCTTAAATATTGACCATCTTTTCTTGTATAGCTAATAGATTCCAATACACATAAAAGGGCAAAAACTGCCACCTCTCTAAGACGTTTGGAAAGTGAATTAGAAAAAGATATATAGCGTTCTATAGATTTCTTTGTGTTTTTGGGATATGCCTCTTTTGTTATTCTTAATTCGTTAAGCTGGTAATCTGATTTAAAAGTTTTCCACGGTATTTCTTTAATCCATTTTTTTATTTGATTAACATCTTTTGGTGTTAAATCATATTCAATCGTTTTTCTCGCAGATACTATGAACTGCCCAATGGGAAGTAGTTCGATGCCCTCGGAATTCAAGCCACACTCAGCGCTTGTAAATAAAGTCGTTCCTATACCCCGCAAAGGGATCAAAAATTTTTCCATTTGGTTGATATTTATTAAAAAGATATTTTACAATATCTGATGAGAAGGCTTCTTTATATTTGTACCATCTGTAGAAGGAATTTTTTTTATTAGCTTGAAAACTAACAATTGAGCGATTTAAGTCCGTATTTTTCTCTAAAATATCTGAATATTGCGCTTCCAACGCCGAATCCAAAGCCTCAATTACACTTGGAGTGTTGATATCTTTACTGGTTCCCAGACTTTCTAAGACACTTTCTTTAGACGGCATTCTAAGAGTTTACCTATGCGAGTTAGCAAGTACCCTTGAGTTATCGGAGTAGTGGAGCATCATGTATATTGAGGGTATCGTGCAAGTTTGTACTGATTAGAAAAGAGGGGTCATTGGGTCAACTGCCTCATCGATCCACACATTTTTCGTTATTTTAGGTCACTTATTTTAGGTCACTAATGAAATCAAATCAATAGTCTGCCTCACTTCCCCTTTCAATATTTTTTGCTCTAAACTTTTTTTCACCACTTTTTGAGAGTTTTACTTTAACTATATGGAGATGGATTTACCATAAACTGGTTTATTGCCAATGCCTCCTTATATTTCGAGCTTTACTCCCAGGTTCTTTAAGGGCTTTTTCAATTTCCGGGCGATTAGCGATGTACATTGCAATAGTTTCAAAATGTTCGTCCATTACTAGTCCATCTAACCGCTCAACCTTAAATGATCCCGGGTGTCAATTCCTATTATCGATGATTTAGATGATGTGATACTGGCAGGATGATTAAAGAAGCGGGGATATCTTGGGGATCATTCAAGCAGTTCCGGAATTTTGGAGCTTGAGCTTGCTATCTGCTAAATGGCGGGGTCCCATTGGAGCCTATCAAGAGGCTTTTAACTAACGGTCGCACTCTCCGCCGATCATATTGATCATATCAAAGGTAGGGATGATGTCGGCAAGCATTCCGCCCTTGCACATTTCACCCATCGCAGCGGTCAGTGTGAAAGAGGGTGGGCGAACCCGGCATTTGTAAGGCTTGCCGGAGCCATCACTGACCAGGTAGAATCCCAACTCCCCATTTGCCGCTTCAGTCGGAAAATAAACTTCTCCAACGGGGGGTTTGATGCCATCAATGACCATTTTGAAATGCGCGATCATTTCTTCCATCCGGGCATAGACATCCGGTTTGGCCGGGCTCCGCAAGTAGGGATTTTTAACATTGATGGGGCCGTCAGGCATATCCTGCATTGCCTGTTTGATGATCCTGAAACTTTGTTTAATTTCTTCCATTCTGACGAGGTAACGGTCAAAATTGTCGCCGGTCTTACCCATGGGGATATCAAAGTCGATCTTATCGTAGCAAAGATAAGGATGATTTTTGCGAACATCGTAATCGACCCCGCTGGCACGCAGGCAGGGACCGGTAAACCCCCAAGAGATGGCACTTTCTACTGGGATGGCACCGGTGTCCTGCATCCGGTCTATAAAAATCCGGTTTTTAGTGAGCAGGTTATCCACATCTTCAAAAAGCGAGTCGAGTTTGGGATAGGCCACTTTAAGATCTTCATCGAATCCCGGCGGCAAGTCGCACATCAGGCCACCAATGCGGATGTAGTTTGAAGTCAGCCGGGCACCGCAAACCTTTTCCAATAGATCCCAGACAATTTCGCGGGCTTCCACGAAATAAATAAAAGCCGTTAACGCGCCCAGCTCCAGAGCGGCAGCGGCAACATTGGTGTAATGGTCCGAAATTCGTGCCAGTTCATTAGTGACCACCCGGATGTATGAGCACCGCTCGGTTATTTCGATGTCGCAGAGTTTTTCCACTGCAAGGGCAAAGCCAATATTGTTCATGATGGCAGAGCAATAATTCAGACGATCGGTGTAGGGAAACACGTTTGCGTAGGTCACGCTCTCGCACATTTTTTCAAAGCCGCGGTGCAGATAACCAATTTCGGTTTCCAAGTTGACGATTGTTTCTCCATCGAGAGTCAGGAGAAACTTTACCGTCCCATGCGTAGCCGGGTGCGAAGGGCCCATATTCAGGACCATATGATCGGTGTGTAGATTTTCCTTTAAATCTGCCATAGCGGCTTGGAGTCCCGTTGTCGGGATAGAATGATGTTAACCTGATTTAGAAATCTTAACGTTTATCAAACCCTCTTCCCTGTTTCGCAACGCGGTAACAGGAACGCCTGTCCAGTTTTTCGGAATATATAGCATTCCTCGGCTCGTTACTTTGCTGGTCTTGACTTTGACCTCTACCTTGCCTGAGGAAGACTCAACCACGATCTGGTCCCCGGTAGCAATTCCTAAATCCTTGGCATCTTCAGGGTGCAGCTCGGCAACGCATTGGGGCCCGATTTCCACTAATGCCTTGGAGTATTGGGTGTAGCTTCCTATATGGAACATATGGTTATTGGTTTGCAGGGTGAAGCCTTCTGCTTTGCCATTTTGTACGGTTGAATCGACGTTGATGCGAAAATTGGGTTTCACGTTTGTAGAATCTGGTTTCCATTGAACGGATTTGTCTCCTGGAAAGACTCTCTTGTAGGCAGGTGTGACGTTTGCTATTTCCTGTTGCACACTGGTGATATCCTTGTTTTGGAAGGGTTTACCCAGCACCTCTGCCAATTCAATCAATATATCAAAATCCGGTTTGGAAACTCCTTGGGGAAGCACTGCCGAGGCAACCCGTTGAACATGCCGAGACATATTGGTGTAGCTACCTTCTTTCTCAGCGAAGGTTGATGAAGGAAGAACCAGATCCGCCATTCTTGCAGTGTCAGTCATAAAAATATCGGTGACGACCAGAAACGGCACGGTGCGCAAAGCTTCTTTTACCAATTGTGGCTTGTAATAAGACTGAACAGGATCTTCCCCCGCGATATAGAGGAATTTCACGGCACCACTTATGCAATTTTGCAATAAATCAGTGGCCAGATTGATATCGCCAAGAGAACAGGTACCCCATTCATCAGCAAATTTTTTCAGAGCCGCAGAATCCTTGGTTGATTGATAGCCCGGTAAAAAATCAGGAGTACAGCCCATGTCATTAACCCCTTGCGAATTACAATGTTCTCTTGGGGGATAAACACTCACGCTACCTGTGTTACCGTGCTGAACTAGGGTGCAAAGGTTGAGCAGGGCATTGAGGGTTTCTTTACCATGGCCTGTATCAAGGACATCGTTGCCGATAATGACGAAGCGGTCCGCGTCTCTGGCAAACCTTTCCGCTGCGCGGGTGAGAACATCATCCGGCATTCCGGTGGTTTGTTCAACGGTTTCAGCTGTGTATGAAGCTAAAGACTGAACCCAGTCCTTATAATTTGGGATGGCAGATTGTACTTTTCCGGTGTCGACCAGTTTGTTGTCGATGATGATGCGAGCCAACCGGGAAGCAACGGCCAAATCAGAGCCATGTTTGTAAGTCATCCGCACATCGACTTTGGCGTTGCTGTCGAAAACAACTTTTCTTGGATTGGCAATCAATATGTCGGTATTGGTAAAGACCGTTCCGAACCGGATAGAGTTTCCACCTACAGGATATTCAGAGGGCAGGTCGGAATTGAAAATCAGCACGACATCGGCTTCCTGCAGTTTCGTGATAGGCTGTGACTCAATCCCGTTCTCAAAGCAGTTCAGCATGAACTGGTTCAGATAAGGTGCTCTTAAATTTACAAGGTTGGTAACCTGATTGGAACCGAGCAGACAGCGGAACAATTTCTGAAAAAGGTAGTTCTCCTCATTGGTCAATTTTTCTGACCCAATTCCCGCAAGGCTGTCAGGCCCACTGCGGTTCACCGTTGTCTCCATGCGATCAGCAATGGCCTTCAAAGCTTCTTCCCAGGTTACTTCCTTATGCGTTCCACCCACATTCATGAGAGGCGACTCAATGCGCCGGTCGTTATGGATGATGCCGTGTCCCAAACGACCTTTGGCGCAGAGATTGCCCTCATTGATGCCAACATTGTAGCTTTCATCTGCCTCAATGCGGACAACCTGGCCCTTTTTACTTTCGAGTTTGAAGGTGCATCCCCATGAACAGTAGTTGCAGGTCGTGTGTGTTTCGGTGAACATGGCTGCTAAACCGCGTGCTTGCGAAGTCATATCCATCAAAGCCCCTGTGGGACAAACTGTGATGCATTGTCCGCAAAATTCGCAGTCGAGAGGCTCGTCGTTGGCAGTGCCGATACTAACGCTCATTCCACGTTTATGATAGTCGAGGGCTTGAACCCCTTGAGTTTCATCACAGGCGCGAACACACAATCCACACATGATGCAACGGTTGAGGTAAAACTCAATGATCGGATTGGTTTTGATGCTGGGTTCGTTACGTCTCTGAATCTCAAAGCGTCCATCAAATAGTTGCAACATGTCTGTGTTGTCCTGCAGGGGGCAAACCCCAGATTTGTCGCATATTGGGCAGTCTAGGGGATGCTCAACCAACAGCATCTCAAGGCAGGCCTTGTTGTAGCGATCGGTTTCTTCGGTTCCAGTGCTGACTTCCATGCCATCGCAAACGGGCTGAGTGCAGGAATAAACCAGCTCCTTTTTGCCATCAACCACTGTTTCGACCATGCAGGTTCGGCAGGCGGCAAAAGGTTTCAGTTTTCTGTTGTAACAGAGATTGGAGACCGGCACTTCATTCTGGTTGCAGGCTTCAAGGATAACCGTACCTTCAGGCACCGAAATCGCTTTCCCATTGATATTTACGTTGCAGTCTTTTTTTGTGACGGTGCTCATTAGGCCATGGCCTCCTCGGTTTCCGGTGTTTCGGTATCACCAAGCTTGTATTCGCCCAGAATATCCAGTGTTTTTTCGGGGTCTATGTTTCCGTAAGTGTCATCGCCAATGATGGCCATTGGGGCGGCCCCGCAGTTGCCCAGGCAAGAAGCGGTCTGCAAAGTAAACAGTTTTGTGGGATCTGTTTCGCCAAGGCGCATATGATAACGTTCATGCATCTTCTCACCGATTATGGGTGCCCCCTTTACAAAGCAGGCAGTACCATAACAGAGCTTAATAATGTATTTTCCTGGCTCGGTAATGAGTAGCACAGGATAAAATGAGATCACCCCATATATTTCCGCCCGGGTAAGATTGAGAAACTCTGATAGCAACTCCATAGCGGGTGAGGGCAGATACCTGTATGCATTCTGGATTTTCCCCAAAGTCGGGATAAGATGGCTACGTGAATTGTCCGGAAGATTTTTGATTATCTCTTCTGCCGGAGCAAGATCAATTTCTTTTTGTTCGATGTCTTCGGCTACCGTTGTGGTCTCGTTGGTTTCCATAGGACGAACCTTTACTGAATTAATAAAATCAGCGTACTTCGCTCATCAATGTATCAAAAAAATAGCGGAGTTCAGAAAAAAATATAACAATTTCTTATATTTCGATGGGTTACGCTTGTCACCCTGAATCCCACTTGGAGACCAAAGTATATAAGTTCAACGGATTTACTGTCAACTATTTATAAAGGCTTTGATTAGTTAACCCTTTTAGTTCCATGGGTCTAGACGGTCGATCTAGTGGCGGTATCATCCATAGCTATTTTTATCAGCAGGGGAGGGATGGGCAAGTCACAGCGACCCTTGCATAACCCTGGATTACTCCTGGAGCACGAAGTTTAGGGAAAAATATTAAGTCTTCGTCACCTTACCTTGTTCTTCAGAATGACAAAATAGCCTTGTATTGCCATTCTGAATGCAGTGAGGACTTGATGTTTCCATTTAAGCTTTCGTGCTCAGAATGGGCAATCTTGCTTTTTTAATGCATGGTCACTCATAAAAACCTGCTGGTAACATCTTCTGGATAAGCTTCAATATTGTGGATGGCAAGATCCGACCCTCTTCGTTCGTCTTCCTTATCAAGACGGATACCGACCGTTTTATCCAATACTTTGTAGACGGTGAAACCAAATACCAAGGCTACCACTATGGCAAAAAGAGTCCCGATTAGCTGTGCAATAAAGCTGACTTGGCCCAGTCCTCCCAGCACCTTCTGACCAAAGACTCCACAGGCGATTCCACCCCATGAACCGGCGAGACCGTGTAAAGGCCAAACACCCAGAACATCATCGATCTTTAATTTTTCCTGTTCCCATGTGAAGCCTTTGACAAAAATAATTCCTGCAATCGCTCCAATGACCACGGCGCCAATTGGGTGAACCTGATCGGAACCGGCACAAATGGCAACGAGACCTGCGAGGGCTCCATTGTGTATGAATCCCGGGTCATTTTTTGAAACCAGCAAGGCTGCGATAATTCCCCCTGCCATGGCAAAAAGCGAGTTGATCGCTACCAAACCCGATATCCCCTCCATTGTGGCAGCAGACATGACATTAAAACCAAACCAGCCTATGCAAAGCATCCAGCTTCCCAATGCCATGAACGGAACATTGCTGATTGGGATGGGGCGACTACGGCCCTGCGAATCCCATCTTCCCAAACGTGGCCCGAGCACAATAACTGCTGCCAAGGCGATCCATCCTCCCATGGAGTGGACAACTACGGATCCCGCATAATCATGAAAAGGCACTCCTCCAGTCAGGTTAGTTAGCCAGGAACCCTCCTGGCCCAGGAAAGTGATTTGCCCCCAGACCATACCTTCAAACAAAGGGTAGGCGATGCCGACAAAAATACCGGCTGCTAAAGCCTGGGTCCAGAACTTGGAGCGCTCGGCAATGCCGCCGGAAATGATGGCAGGGACAGCGGCGGCAAACGTCAACAAAAAGAAAAAATGGACCAGTTCGTAACCTTGATTATCCGCCAGCAATTCGCTCGCTGGTTGAAACATGTAAACTCCGTAGGCAATTCCGTAGCCAATAGTGAAATAAACCAGGGTTGAAATGGCGAAATCTGCCAGAATCTTCACCAGCGCATTGACCTGGTTTTTCTTTCTCACCGTCCCTACTTCGAGAAAGGCAAATCCCCCGTGCATGGCAAAAACCATCACCGCGCCAAGTATCATGAACAGAACATCGCCACTGCTTACAAGCGAACTAAAGTCTTTTTCCATTATTTTTCCCCATTTCAGGATTTGTGGATTTGATTGCCCATCATCTCTTCCTTCTAAGAGGCTGACCCGTTTTGGGGTGCAGAGTTACATTAGTAGCTAATGATTTATCGACTTATCAGCCCCGAAACAAAAGGAAAAACTTTGATTACGAGCGCATTCCGGTAAACTATAGCTAGTCACTCCTCCAAAATAAACAGAATTAAACTTTAAGACTTTGATTTTTCTGGAAAAGCGGTGGGCTAAGTAACGAAAATAAACTATAATCTTAAATAAATCAAAAAGTTATATAATAGTGGGGGAGGAACCCAACTTGCTCAATCCCTGTTGAACTCGGGTGGTAAAAATATCCTTCAAATTTCCTTGAGAAATGACAGTCGGCTTCTGCACTTTGAATCCGCCCTGCCATTCCGAAATGACATTGCTGGATTGGACATCAACAACTTTATAACCGCTACTGGCAGTCTATTGCCAATATTGGAGTCGTGAATGGGAATGGAGGGGTTGATGAGAATCCGATGATTTTTTGAACACCCTGAGGAAATGATAAAAAGGGATAAAGAAGCTATATTAGCGGTTTTCCGGGACATTAACTTCGTTGTAACTTGGATCCGCTGGTTGGTTATTCTCTAAAAGCTTTTTGATAATATTTTTCTGTCTGACTGAATTCGGATTTCCTTGAATATTAGTTAATTTCCCGCCAGGCTTTGAGTAAGGGGAAATATAAGGCTTTTTTAATAGGCAGTTTTTCGCCATATTTTTTCAGCACACTTTCATAGCGGTCCAATTGTTGTCTATAGCGTTGTACTTCACTATCCAAAAAGCTTTCAAGATTTTTCCCTTCACCTTTATGGGTTCCAGTTTTGTAGTCAATGATCCATCGAATTCCATCATCCACAAAAGTGCGATCAATGACATTTCGGATATATCGGTTATCCTGAAAGAACGTCAGGGGATATTCGGAATGAGCGTCTTCATGTGAGGCTAAAACCCACTTTCCTCGCGCATCTTCAAAAACTCTGTAGAGAGCTAGAAGCCCTGATTCTAACGCATCCTCTGCTTGCTCAAGGGGCAACCCTTCACCTAGAAGCGCTGATTTGAAATTGGGTTTCAAATTTCCAATTCTTTCTTCAGACCATGTGTCCATCCCTTCGACGGCTATATCATGCAGGCAACGGTGCAAGACGTTTCCCAGGCAACGCGCCTTATTTCCTGCCCAGTAGTATTCCGGCTCATTATATTTTTCATTTTCGATGTCGACCACCTGTCCTTCAATAACAGAATCCGCCGCGATTGGAAATGAAAAGTCAATGGGCAGGCGATGAATGGAATGCGTTTCTGTTAGCAATTGGTTGGATTCAACAGGATCTGGTTCCATAGTCTCATTCAGCTTATCCAGCCATTCTTCTTTTATATGTGGCCATAGTTTATTTAGTAAGGATTTGGAACGGGGTTTCCATTTTTCTTCTTTGGAAGGTTCCAAATGGCCAAACAGGTGTAGCTGCGACTTGGCTCTTGTTGCAGCGACATAGAGGAGTCTTAAGGTTTCATAGTCCTCTTTTTCTTTATTCAGGTCTGACAAAAACTCATAGATAGGTGAAGTTTCGCCGCCTTTTCCCTCAATAGGGGCGAGCAACAGGCCATCGTCATGCGGCATCCAGTAAACCAGGTGCTTTTCATCTGCTTTGATGCGTTTGCCAAGACCAGGCAAAATGACAAAATCAAACTCCAGGCCTTTGGCTTTGTGTATGGTCATGATCTGTACAGCATTTTCGGGAACCGCCAAGGGACTGGCATACAGATTTTTCAGAATTTGCTCAAAATTTTCGAATTGCTCCTCCTGCCCGGAAGCGATGATTTCTTCAACTTTATTAAAAAATACTTCAATGTCATCAGGGCTGGTTCCCTGCAGGCAGGCAGGCCCGCCCAGCTTGATCCAGCAGGCTTCCAGCACATCGCGGAAATTTTGGTCAGCAAAACCGTTTAGAAAGTGATGAATATTGTGAACAAGATTTTGTGCTCTTTTTTGTCCGCCTTCACTAAGAAGCCCAATGCGGGAGGGATCGTTGAGCAGGAACCAGACCGGTGTTGCCACATCCAGTTCCACCAATGCATGGATATCGGTCAAAGATAATCCACACCATGGGGCCCTTAAAACCGATAGCCAGGCGGTTCGGTCGCCAGGAAAACGCAAGGCTCGGAGTAGGGACAGCAGGTCGAGAATCGTCGACCGGTCTGCGAGAGAGTCGATGGCCTCGGCCTTGAACGCAATATTCGATTCGTTAAAATGCCTGACAATAGAAGTGAGGTGAATTCGCCCTCGGACCAGAATGGCCAAGCTCCTTGTCGGATATTGCAATTGCAGATCCTTGACCAGCACTGTGATTTTCCGTGCTTCTTCCTCAGAAATGGCATGGCTGTCATCGTGGTGTGGGACGGGATGATACAACACGCCGGGATACATGTTTTCCTTCACTACTGCTGACGACGGGGTATAGGAGATGGCTCCAAGATCGGGGTTGCTATGATCTGGAAAGATTTTTTGAAAGCAGGTGTTGACCCAGTCGACCAGGTTTTTTTGTGAGCGGAAGTTGGACTCCAGAGACAGGGGTTTTAAGCGTAGAGTACCAAGGCCTCTCTCTTGAGTTTTGATGAATAAACCCACCTCGGCATCCCTGAATCGGTAAATGGATTGTTTGGGGTCGCCAACAATGAACAGGGTTCTGCCGTCTTCATTGCTCCACTCGGATGTGAGCTTATGCAACAGCATTTCCTGCTTGAAAGAGGTGTCTTGATACTCATCCACAAGAATATGATGGATTTTGCAGTCGAGATAATAAAGCAAGTCGGTGGGATGTTCCTCCCCATCTTCATCCTTCTGAACCAGTCCACTGATGGCAGACAGGGAAATTTCAGTGAAGTCTGTGATCTGCCTGGATGAAAAAACATCTTTCAGCCCTTTATTGATCTCTGCCAAAAGGCGAATGGTGGATTTCAGCAAACCCCATTCCTTATTTGTGAAATGGCCTCGTGGGAGTTTTTTTACTTTAGCTAGAGTTACCAGAATGGCAGGATTCTCTTGCAGGGAGTCTACCAGATCCACAAACTCAGTTTTCATTCTTTTAGCGTCATCATCTTTTCTTGGGGGGAAACCTAACTTAACACTTGCTTGTTTTCTGTAGGCAGGAACTTTTTCCTGGGTCAAAAAGAGATGGGCCAATCCTTTCCAGATTTCTAGACTGTCGATTATGGTGTCCGGAAAGCTTGAGAGGTTTGCAAGGCAGGCGCAGGGATGGGAAGGATTGGTATTTTTCAAATTTTCACCCGAGTAAGTGGCGATCTGCAAGATATTTTCCTGGATTTTCGGACTGAACAAGCCCTCCAACTCAGCCAGCTGGGATTGAACCAAACCTGCCAACGTTTGCTCTAGGTCTTGTCGGGCGTTTTCATTTAATGGGTACGCTTCTAGGTTTTCACGCGGATCGAAAAAAGAGATCATCCATTGGTCTCTTTTTTCCAGCAGTTGGACGATTTTTTTTATGAAATCTTCCTTGGAGTTATCAATATGTCGGAGAATATTTCGCACCAAAACCCCATATGGGTTGGTCTCGTTTTCCGCTAGACCCAAGATGTTCCGGGCTGTCTCCCTGTAAAGGTTTCTGGCATTTTCCTGGATGCCCGAACCCGCGCCCATTCTGGATAGCAAAGGCATCCGCCGGGTCAAAGAAGAACAAAATGAGTCAATAGTCACGATCCTCAGGCGAGCCGGGTTATTCATCAACTTCCATTCCCGTGCTTGATCCTGCTTAAGAGCTTTTTGGGCCAGTTCCCAAGTGAATCGGGCGTGGGGCTGCTGAGGGCATTGCTGAGTTTGGGCTTCCGTGAGGGAGGAAAAAATTCTTTCCTTCATTTCTGCGGCAGCCTTCCGGGTAAAAGTCATTGCAAGAATCTCTTCCGGAAAGTTTGCCAGTCCTAATAATTTCAGATAACGTTGGATGAGCAATTCAGTTTTCCCTGATCCTGCAGGAGCCTGAACGATAAAAGACTGGTCGGGTTCCAAGGCTTCCCTTCTTACTTTTTCATCGGCCAGTATCAAGGGGCGTCCTCTAGGGTTTCCAGATGGCGGGTGGCCTGAATTCTGCAAAGAGAACCGAACTCGCAATGCCGACAGGGTTCGCCCTTATTGATAGGCGAAACCTGGTGACTTCCCTGTAGAAAACCATCGGCGACAGCGTTTAAATTATTCTTCCAAGAATCCAGCAACTCTTCCCAAGAGGGATATCCGCTGGCTTTGGTAAAATCATGGTTTTTGAATTCTCCAAGAGGCAGGCCTGGAATAGTGGTGCCTCTGAACTCGGGTTTGCCAATCACCAAATGGCCATACGCCAAGCCTGCGGGAGATTTGGTTAGCGCATAAAGGGGCAACTGTGGTGCGCGTATTTTTTCTGCAAACCAGTCTGCTGTTTTTCCTTCTCTGCCTGTCTTGTAGTCGATTAGTAGTAAGCCTTTGCCGGGAATTTCATCAATGCGATCAATTCTTAATTTAAACTTTATTCCAGACAGATTTATTTCGACACCTTCCTCGGTTTTGAGTACCTTAAAGTCGGGTCGTTTTAGTTCTACATCGCACAGCCAGTCGTGGATGACCCGCACGTTCCGTTCTATTTCCAGCTGGTTGAATTGTGTTTGGCTGGTGGTACGCTCTGAACAAAGCTTGAGGGCTTCCCGCACGTATTGATCAAGTCGTTGTTGGAGTGAGCTTTTAGAAAGTTTCAAGAGGTTTTCCATGTTGACCGTTTTTTCCCAGAACAGTTCCAGGGCTTTATGGACAACCTTGCCGCGATCCAGATTGTCAAAATCAACTTCTGGTACCTGATAACGGTCGCTGTTCAAACGGTGGCAGGCAAAAGCCCGAAAGGGGCATTCCACCTGATCTTTAAGCAGGGCATATCCGGATGAAACACCCTGCGTCTTAAACAGACTTTTTTCAGAATCGGTGGCAGGCAAAAATGTAGGCTCGGTGAATTCCTCCAGATCGTTCAAGGCCCGGATTTGATCTTTGATTCGGCTTGATGGATAAAGTGCTTCCTCGCTTTTCAGGAATCCTTTTAATAGGGGACTGACTTCCAGATCCATATCTTCCTTGTGGTGGGGAAAACTGAAATGAACTTCTGGTGCCGCCATCAGCAGGCGACTCAGGGATTGTTCGGCAAATTTTAATTCCCGTTGTGGGTTGGAACGCGGGATGGAAAATTTACTGCGGATTTCATAGGGGATGAAAGGGTTGGGCTCGGGGTGTGCGGGGAGAGCTTCGCTATGGCAACCCATAACCCATAAATGGTCAAATTGCATTCCAGATGATTCGAGAAGGCCAATGACCTGAATGGAATGCTCCGGTGTTTTGGTCTGGAAAGCTTTGCTTTGAGTTATATTGGTGAGATGATGCAAGGCTTCCAGCCTGTTAATGGGGCCGAGAATCTGGTTCAGGGAGCAAAGCTCATTCAAACAATCTTTCCAAGCTTCAAAAGCCTGATGCCGTCTCGATAAAACGTGCTGCTGATCCGCAGAAGCCATCGATTTTCCCGGCCAACCGGTGGTTTTTAAAAATTCCGACAATTCCTCTGCCCACTTTTCTGGTAACAATCTTTTGTTGGTCAGGGCCCAGGACTTCAAACCCTCTGCCAGCCGGTTGACTTGGGGAATGCCGCCACAAATTGAGTGGAGTTGGTCAAGGGGAATGGAGAGAATTCTTTTTCTTCTCAGCGTGCGTTCCAGATCGTATATTTCCTGAGTGGGAGGAAATGTATAACCCCAAAAGGGACTCTGGATGAATGATAGGAATGTGCCGACAGGAACAGTGGCTGTTTTCATGCTCAACAGGTTCAGTGCCAGTTTGATCACGGGTTCCTGAGACAACGGGGAAGCCAGCGAAATATTAAATGGCAGAATCTGTTTGTCCAGAGTGAAAATAGATTCAGGAGCCAGTTCTGCCGCCAACTCGCGTTTTAGAAGAGCGCGATATTTTTCTAGCTCTGGCACAACGATGCCGACACGTTTCCCCGGTTGAAATATTGATCTTACCCAACGGGCACAAGCTTCTGCTTCCCTCTGTTGATTTTCATATCCCCAGACGTGAGTGGTTTCATCATTCAATTTGTTTTCCAGGGTTTCCGGGTTGGGTACCGGTGACAGGAAATCAACACGGGTGCCTTTTTCGCGAAGAAAATCGAGAAAAACTTTCAATTGCGGACTTTGTTCTTCAAACCCCATAATACGAAGAGTGGAGGGAATGGTTATTTCTCCCTCCCGCATGGAGCTTTTCACCGCATCCATAAGCATACAGGGATCCAAGGCATCTAGTGAAGCAAGGCGTTTTTCATATTTTTTTGTCCACCACAGGAACGTTTTGGCCTCATCGGTCAGTTCATAAAGTTTGGGATTCCGAGGCAGACGGTATTGATGAATCATGGCAAAAGCCTTACTGGTCTGAGAGGCGACACCTTGAAGGTTAAGAATACCAAGACGGGCTGAGTCCTGCGCTATGATTTGTTCCCAGATTTTTTCACATTGTAATTCGCTGAGGAGATACCGGGTTGGCCAGGATTGCAGCCAGACATTGCGCAACCAGGATGAGAGGGCAAATATCTGTGGAGTCAGCCAGGCTTTCCCCCCGGCTTGTTTCTTCTGCTCATCTTGCTCCAGTAAGAGCCAGCGGGCCAGACGACTGTTGACGGTCAGAGTGAGAGTGTTTTCAGCAGGGGTCATAATATAAAGGGAAAACTCCAGCCATTGTAATCTACTAGCCACAGGTATACCCGCTTCGAGGCACGATGGCAAAGGTAAAATATCACGCTATGGATATGCTTCTTCGGGGTGCGAAGTTGGGATGATTTACATTGGGGTTGCCGTCTTTCCGAGGAGGCTTGCCGATGCGGCAACCCAGAACCTGATTGCCACGCCGCCTCTACCCGTGTCGGGCATGAAGTTTAATGATGAGTTATCACAGTGGCTCGCGACGACATGTCGGGGTGATTGACCACCAGTAGGTTTTGCATGGCCTGGTTTGACTTTTCCACGCCCTCCTTGTAACGTTGATCCGATTGCCAAATAATTTGATAGATTTTGAGATACGAAATGAACAATAAATCGGTATTAATAAACTATTTGAAGGCCCCTACTTAAATAGCTACCGCTGGAGATGCCAGAGAGGAAAGCTTTTATCCGTGTTTGAAGGGTTTATTTGAAGCTTGAATTCAAGATGGTTTTTAGGCTGAGTTTGAGTACTGAAAAAGGCTAGAGAAAACCGCGAGGATTTCGGCGACTCGCCGATGTCATCAATGGCTGAACATATCATACGCTTTCGGCATCTTATTCATAATACCCTGCGTCTGCCATGCTCTGGGAGGAAAACCAAACCGCTAAGCAACCCCTGCCGCGACGGAGGAAGGGGAAGTCTCCGCTCATCCGCAACAGCGGGTAGCAGTGAGAAAGAAAATCGTTATCTATAAAATACTTACCTAACCGCCTTCTGGGAATCAGCGACAGTTGTACACTGCAAACGGCAGGTTTTACAATATTTATAGAAAACGTACATTAAAATATGTATATTACTTAATCTATTTTAAGGGTATTTCTTTTAAGCCTTTTGATCCTAAGAGGTTCCCTCAGGCACGACTCTTGCCGTTTATGCCCGTTCCACATTGAAAATCTTTAAATTTTCGATGTCTGGGAGGAATTCGACGCCTTTTAAATTCAATAAGTTGGTTAACTATGTACGCTTTTCCCAAAAAACAAGGTCTCTGTGATCCCGCCTTTGAAAAAGACAGTTGTGGGGTGGGGTTTGTCATGAATATGAAGGGGGAGAAGTCTCATGAAATCATTTCACAGGGGTTGAACATCCTTAAAAAACTGGAACATCGCGGGGCCTGCGGTTCCGACTCGGCTACGGGAGACGGTGCCGGGATTCTCATCCAGATTCCCCACAAGTTTTTTCAGGAACACTGCGAAAAAGCAGGGATCAAGTTACCCGAGGCGGGGCGTTATGCTGCGGGAAATATATTTCTTCCCACCGGCAAAGATACCAGACAGGGCCAGGAAATCATGGAACGTGCGGTTGTGATGGAAGGTCTTGAGCTTCTCGGTTGGCGGGATGTTCCGGTGGATGGTACGACGATCGGGGTGACGGCGCGTTCTGTCGAGCCGGTGATCAAGCAGATTTTTGTCGGTGCGGGAGCGGATGTGTCAGACCAGTTGGCTTTTGAGAGAAGGCTTTATTGTGTTCGCAAACGTACTGCGTGGGGAGTGCGTCGGGCCGGACTCAATGATAATAACGAAAACTTTTATGCATGCAGTCTTTCCAGCAAGACCCTAATTTACAAGGGTCAACTAATGGCTCCGCAATTGGAGACCTATTATCTAGACCTCAAAGACCCGAACATGGTTTCAGCTTTGGCGTTAGCCCATTCCAGATACAGTACCAACACCTTTCCCTCTTGGGGACGATCTCAACCTTTCCGTTACATCGCGCATAATGGCGAGATCAATACAGTGCGGGGAAACCAGAACTGGATGCGTGCCCGTGAGTCGATGTTTGAATCTCCTTTATTTAAAGATATCAATGTGATCCTTCCTGTCATTGCTCCGGGTGGCAGTGATTCGGCAGACTTTGACCAGGCATTGGAGATGTTGTTCCTGACCGGTCGGTCTTTAGCCCATTCCATGATGATGATGATTCCCGAGCCGTGGAGCGGACACGAGACGATGAACGAAGACAAGCGCGGATTTTATGAATTTCACGCTTCCATGATGGAACCCTGGGATGGTCCTGCCTCCATTGCTTTCACTGACGGGGAAACCTGTGGTGCGGTGTTGGACCGGAACGGCTTGCGACCGTCCCGCTATTATGTGACCAAAGACGGGCTGGTCATCATGGCTTCGGAAGTGGGGGTCCTCCCGGTGGATGAAGCAAATATTGTTTACAAAGGAAGGCTGCAACCAGGAAAAATGTTTCTTATCGATATTAATGAAGGCCGCATCATTTCTGATGAAGAATTGAAAGCAAAAATCACAACGCAAAAACCCTATAAAAAATGGGTGGCAGAAAACCAAGTGGACCTCAAGGATTTGCCTGAGACAGATCACAAGTTTGAGCCTGATTATGATTCCCTTTTGACTCGTCAGATAGCGTTTGGATATACCGTTGAAGATATCAAGTTTATTATGGCCCCCATGATTGGAATTGCACAAGAAGCTACCGGCTCGATGGGTAACGACACACCGCTTGCGATTTTGTCGCAAAAGCCGCAACTGTTGTTCCGTTATTTTAAACAAATCTTTGCCCAAGTAACCAATCCGGCTATCGACTCCATCCGAGAAGAACTTGTCATGTCTATGGAAGTGACACTTGGAAAAGAACGAAACCTTCTAGAAGAGAGCCCTGAACATTGCCGCAAATTAAAAGTCGAGCATCCCATTCTTACAGGGATAGAAATGGATAAAATCCGCAAACTCGATAAGAAATATTTCAAAACCGTTGTACTTTCAACCTTGTTTTCTGTCTCTGGAGGAGAAAAGAGTATGGAGCGGGCTTTGGATGCGTTATGTCAAAAAGCTTCGCAAGCTATAGAAGGAGGCGCCACCATTCTGGTTTTGTCTGATAAAGGAATCGATGCTGATCACGCTGCTTTGCCGAGTCTTCTGGCTACCGCTGGGGTGCACCATCATCTTTTGCGTGAGAGGACTCGTACTCGTGCAGGGCTGGTTGTGGAAACAGGTGAAGCTCGGGAGATGATGCACTTCGCCTTGTTGATTGGTTATGGTGCGGGAGCTCTTTATCCATACCTTGCTTATGAAACGGCAGCGCAGATCGCGGGTGAAGCGGTGTATATCGAAGAACTGGACATGGACAAAGCAGTCGATAACTTTATCAAGGCAACAAGAAAGGGTCTGTTCAAAATCATTGCGAAAATGGGAATCTCCACGATCCAGAGCTACCGTGGTGCCCAGATTTTTGAAGCCGTTGGATTAAACGAAGATGTGATCAAACGTTTTTTTACCGGAACTCCTTCTAGAGTGAGCGGAGCGAATCTTGATGTGCTGGCCAAGGAGGCTCTAGCAAGGCATCGAAGGGCTTACGGTAATGAGCTTTTCTCGCAACTGGATATTGGCGGTGATTATCATTGGCGCCGTGGTGAAGAAAAACATATGCTCAATCCGCATGCTATTGGCTTGTTACAACACGCCACCCGTTCTAATGATTATGCGACCTTCAAAAAGTTTTCCCAACATGCCGATAAAGAAAGCACCCGACAATGCACTTTAAGGGGACTTTTAAATTTTAAAGAGACCATGCCGATACCCATTGAAGAGGTAGAGCCTGTAGAAGAGATCACCAAACGTTTTTGTACCGGTGCCATGTCTATTGGTTCGATTTCCCGCGAAGCCCATGAGACACTGGCCATCGCCATGAACAGGCTGGGTGGCAAAAGCAATACTGGTGAAGGCGGCGAGGATTCGGCCCGTTATACCTTGGATGTGAACGGGGATGACCGTCGCAGTAAAATCAAACAAGTTGCCTCAGGACGGTTCGGGGTGAACAGTTATTACCTGGCCAATGCCGATGAAATGCAAATCAAGATTGCCCAAGGTGCTAAGCCCGGTGAAGGAGGTCAATTGCCAGGGCATAAGGTTAGTGAGTACATCGCTAAAATCCGGAGTTCGACTCCAGGTGTGGCTTTGATTTCTCCTCCACCCCACCATGATATTTACTCCATAGAAGATCTGCAACAATTGATATTTGATCTTCATAATGCCAACCCTGATGCCAGGGTGAGTGTTAAATTGGTTGCGGAAGCGGGGGTGGGTACTATTGCGGCGGGAGTTTCCAAGGCGCGTGCGGAGGGGGTACTGATCGCCGGGCACGATGGTGGCACCGGAGCCTCGCCTCAGACCTCAATCAAACACGCTGGGCTTCCCTGGGAACTGGGGCTATCTGAAACACAGCAGATTCTTATACTCAACGATCTTAGGGGGCGCATCCGCGTTCAGGTGGATGGGCAACTCAAAACAGGACGCGATGTTGTGATCGGCGGAATCCTTGGTGCCGATGAATTTGGGTTCTCCACCACGGCCCTGATCACTATGGGTTGCATTTTGATGAGAAAATGTCACCTCAATACCTGTTCTGTAGGGATTGCCACTCAAAACCCGGATCTCAGGAAAAAGTTTAACGCCAAGGCAGATTATGTCGTCAACTTCTTTCGTTTCATTGCAGAAGAAGCCAGGGAAATCATGTCGCAATTAGGTATTAGAAAATTCAACGATCTGGTTGGCAAAGTAGAACTGCTCGAAGGAAAAGAAGCGGTCGACCACTGGAAAGCAAGCGGGCTGGATGTGAGTAAAATTTTATTTAAGCCCGAGGTTGATGAAAAGGTGGCGTTGAGAAATATCTGTACACAGGATTTGAGTGGAGATATGGACAATGCACTGGACCATAAGCTGATAGAAATGAGCCAGTTAGCCCTCGAAAAAAAGACCCAGGTTTATGGTGATCTCCCCATTCTTAACACGGACCGCGCTACCGGGGCGATGCTCAGTTATCGTATTTCTAAATTGCACGGGGAAGAAGGGTTGTCAGCCGATACGATCCAGTTCGGTTTTACGGGCTCTGCGGGCCAAAGCTTTGGAGCATTTCTTGCGCCGGGGGTAACCTTTGGCCTTGCCGGCGATGCTAATGACTATGTGGGAAAAGGTTTGTCTGGCGGTAGATTAATTATTTATCCGCCAAAGGACTCCACCCTCGTTCCTGAAGATAATATTTTGATCGGGAATACGGTTCTCTACGGTGCCGTTTCCGGAAAAGCATTTTTCCGAGGAGTTGGGGGAGAGCGTTTTGCTGTACGCAACAGCGGAGCCCAAGCCGTGGTAGAAGGGGTAGGGGACCATGGCTGCGAGTACATGACAGGAGGAGTAGTTGTGGTTCTCGGTTCCACAGGTAGAAACTTCGCTGCGGGAATGAGTGGTGGACTGGCGTATGTTCTGGATCGAGATAATACGTTCCCCATCCATTGCAATCAAAGTATTGTCGATCTGCTTCCCGTTGAAGAACCCGAAGACGTTCAACAATTAAAGGCATTGATTGAGGAACACTTTCACAGCACACGAAGCAGTGTTGCCAAAAGGGTGCTTGATGAGTGGGAAGAGACCCTGCCAAAATTTGTCAAAGTTTATCCAACCGATTATCGCCGGGTTTTGGAAGAACGTAAAAGAAAAGATGGAGTGCTGGTTGCCTGAAGGCAATGAAAGGATATAGAAAGCGTAAATGGGTGCGATAAAAGGATTCATGGAATATGGGCGGGAGACACCGCCAAGTCGGTCGATTGGGGAAAGGCTCAAGGATCAGAAGGAGTGCTATGCTCCTTTTCCGGAAGAAAAATATAAAGAGCAGGGAGCTCGCTGTATGGACTGTGGAGTTCCGTTCTGCCAGAGTGAAGACGGGTGTCCGCTGGGAAACTTGATTCCCGACTGGAACGATATGGTGTATCGAGGTCGGTACCGGGAGGCGGTGGAACTGATGCAGAAGACCAATAACTTCCCCGAATTCACCGGGCGTGTTTGTCCGGCTCCCTGCGAAGGCGCCTGTGTGCTGGGTATCACTGAACCGGCAGTTACGATTTGTAAAATCGAAGAGATGATTGCGGAAAAAGGGTTTGAAATGGGATTTGTTAAGCCCCGCAAACCTGCGTCCCGGACAGGCAAAAAAATAGCGATTGTAGGATCGGGGCCTGCGGGGTTGGCTTGTGCCGATCAGCTTAATGGGGTGGGCCACGAGGCCACCGTTTTTGAAAAAGATGATCGTGTCGGCGGACTGCTGATGTATGGCATCCCTAACTTTAAGCTAGACAAGAAAATTGTTAAACGCCGCATAAAGTTGATGGAAGAATCCGGTGTGATTTTTAAGACTGGTACCAATATTGGGGTTAATAAACCTGCCAACGAATTAAAAAATGAGTTTGACGCCGTGGTGCTTTGTGGGGGTTCGCAGAAACCTCGTGATATTCCTGTGGAAGGACGCGACCTGGATGGTATCCATTTTGCCATGGACTTTCTCCCACAACAAAATAAGCGCAATGAGGGGGATATCATCCCTGAAGAAATTTCTATTACGGCCAAAGATAAGAATATTTTGATCATCGGTGGCGGGGATACCGGTTCGGATTGCTTGGGAACCTCACTCAGGCAAGGCGCAAAAAACGTCTATCAGTTTGAGCTCTTGCCGGAACCTCCTCAGGAAAGAACTGACAACAACCCCTGGCCACAATGGCCAAAAATATTTCGGGTCTCCTCTTCCCATGCAGAAGCGAATGAACGTGAAGGAAAAGAAAAGATTACGGAGTTCTGTGTATTGACTAAAAAGTTTACCGGCAAAGAGGGTAAGGTTTCTAAAATCCATGGTGTAAAGATAGAATTTGGCGATCTCGATCCTAAAACGGGCCGTCCAGAAATGCGAGAAGTGCCTGGGTCGGAATTTGAATTGGACGTTGAACTGGTTCTGCTGGCCATGGGTTTTGTTCATCCCATCCATGAAGGCATGCTTGTAGAGTTGGGTATGGAACTGGATGCGCATGGAAACGTAGCTTGTGACAACAAGAAAATGACCAGCGTAGATGGAGTTTTTGTTGCCGGAGACATGACCCGGGGGCAGTCGCTGGTGGTTTGGGCCATTGCTGAAGGTCGTGAAGCCGCAAGATCAGTAGACCTTTATCTCATGGGAGTTACCCAGCTTCCTCACAGTGAGTTCCTGAAGTAAAATCCAATCATTTAGGCTACCGATGAACGCGGATAAAAGACTCTTCCTTTCTCATGAGGGGGGTGTTAGGAGGAGGAGTATGAATTAAATGAATCCTCCTGACAAGGGAGGCGTGGCCTCCCTTTATTAAAGAGGGCCAAGGTGATTTATCCCAAGTAGGGTCGCTTATATTGTTACCCTGAGTTTACCGGAGGGTCACGCGTCCTTCAACGATTTTGATTTCTTCTGCCGGCCAATGAAAAAACATTTTGCTCTTTTCGCGTATTAACCAGGTCTAGCATCACGAAGTTTTTCATTAAGTACCTTTATTCTTTCTTGCCAATAGTCAGGGTTCCGCTGGACACTATAACTACGATCTTCTGAGCTTATTTCAGTGATTATAGAAAAATTATATTTGTCTACTAGTTCTTTCAGTGTAGACGCATCACTTTGTTTAAAACCGTTAAGCCAAGTATCATTGTCTAATGATCGAAGCTTATAACTGTTGCCTCTAACAGTAACCAACAAAAAGGAACCACTGTTTAATTCTTTGCAGAATATGAATCTATGTTTTGGCCAGCTAATTGAGCCTGAATAGGAAGGCTTTTTACTCTTTGAAAGGTGAGAACTTTTCCTTGTATATTTTATTTCAGATTGTTCTGAAAATATTTTTTGAATAGTCTCCCAGACTTCTTTTTCTGAACCCGTAATGTGAATTAATTTGTTTATTAGTTCTTTAGTTTCTAATACGCAAAAAACGACTAATATAATTCTGGGTTTTCCGCCAAAGTATTGCCTAAGATCATAGAACGCATCCATGAATTTTTTACAAATCCTTGGAAGTGTAGCACTATTACAGTTCTCTAGAGTGTGAAACCATAAACCATCAATTTCTTCTCTGAGTAGCTTTTCTAAATCCTTGCGTAGGTTTTCCTTTGTCGTATTGTGTGCTTTCAATTCAATATTTACTAACTTCGATGACGGTGACGAGGTCTCGTATAAGCTAATGTCAGTTCGTGCGCTTAAAGGGGTAGCCCCTGATTGCACATAGGTTTGAACTGTTGGGGTTTCCACTGAATAAAACCAGTGGGACTGATCAAGAACCTTTGTAAATATGATTTTTGACTCCTGCTCACTAACCCGAATCCTTTTATCGCGATATTCAGGAAATATTAAATGAGGCCGGCCAGGGCCATCATCAGTCATTTCCCATAACTTATCCGACACTGCCTTAGAAAGGCCCTTCAATTCATCGATAAAAGTCATAGAATTTGTATCCACAGGGTTTCCTTTCCGCTTTGGTTAATATAAAGGATAAGTATTTATTTTTGATATACCCTTTTATTTTATACGTTACAGATATCCAAAATTCAAACATGACCTTTAACGTCACACAAAAGGAACGAAAACATATCATGCGCCAACTCAATCATAGACCCAGAAAAACACTTGGCTTCAAAAAACAAACTTTAATAACTGTCGCACTTACTACTTGAATCTGCCTAACATTAAACACTGCGGTAACAGCTATTAAGAAATCAAGCGACGGCTTAACCCTGGATATTTCGATTTGGCTTATGTAGGTTTGGTCAACCTTTAGCATTCTAGCATTCCCCAAAAAGCTTTTTGGCCAAGGCTCCCTCCGCGACCGTGAAACAAATGCTGGATAAGATCAAGAAAGACCACTAGAAAATCATGAAAACTTTGTGAATTACAAGGTCTGAATTTATGCCAGGTGAAGTATTACGGAGAACGGAGTGAAAAAGGCTTTGTGGATGCATACGCTTATTTTGACGCCAGAATAGCCAGGACGACAAAGAGGGAGATAAAAACACGTCGTTTCATTTCAAAGGCGTCCATTTGAACAACTGGAGAGGAAAGCCTTGGAAAGCCTCTGCCCGATTGTCTCTGGCCACTGGTCGGGCTTGCCGTCTTTGGCGGTCGCATAATGTCACCGCCCCATTATCCTCGGCGATTCGCCGGGTTGACAAGAAGGAGAGGGGTGAGGATAATGGCCTGCTGGGCGCAGATTTTATCTGTTTTTGTTGTTTATTTGAGGAAATTGATATGCCGGTTGCGGTAGTTGTAGGAATGCAGTGGGGCGACGAAGGGAAAGGTAAGATCATCGACCTGCTTGCTGAAAATGTTGATGTGGTCGCACGCTATCAGGGTGGTCATAACGCCGGGCATACCATTTGTTTTAATGAAAAACAATTTGTCCTGCATCTCATCCCATCCGGAATTTTCCATGAAAATAAATTATGCGTGATTGGTAACGGAGTGGTGGTGGACCCTATGGCTTTGGTGGAAGAAATGCGCCAGTTAGAGGAGGCGGGGATTGACATGGAGGACAGGTTGGTCATCAGTGACCGGGCCAATATTATCATGCCCTATCACGGCACCAGCGATAAAGGCCGTGAGAGTGGAAGCGGGTTTCAGAAAATTGGCACGACGGGAAGAGGGATCGGCCCCTCCTATGCTGATAAAATCGCTCGGGCAGGAATCCGGACTTGTGATCTTTGCGATGAAACTTATCTGAAGGAACGGTTGCGAGCCAATTACGATGAAAAACAAAAGATTTTAAAAAGCCTGTACGGTACCGAGTTGCCTGAGTTCAATTATCTGTTGGATGAGTTGATGGGCTATCGGGAAACCATTTTGAAATACATTGCCAATACCCATATTCTAATGCGTGACCAGATCGCTCAAGGGAAAAACATTTTATGTGAAGGCGCACAGGGAACCATGCTGGATGTGGATCATGGCACATACCCGTTTGTGACGTCCTCCAATTCGACTGCGGGGGGTGCCTGTACCGGACTGGGTATTCCGCCAACGAAGATAAATCGAGCACTGGGTGTGATTAAGGCTTATACTACCCGGGTTGGCGAAGGTCCGTTTCCCACCGAGTTATCAAATGCAGGTGGCGAGCGTCTTGGCAAAGTCGGGCATGAGTTTGGCGCGACCACCGGAAGGCCTCGACGGTGTGGATGGTTTGATGTGGTGGTTGCAAAATATGGTGTTCACCTTAATGGAATTGACGCATTGATTCTCACTAAAATTGATGTCATGGATGGGTTCAAAACCATCAAGGTTTGTACCGGTTATGAGTATAAAGGAAAAACGTTTCCCGACATGCCGGCTGATGCCGAAGTTCTGGAAAACTGCCGACCGATCTATACCGAGTTCGATGGCTGGTCGGAAAGCACTGTTGGGATACAGGATTTTGACCGATTGCCCGAAAACGCCAGGCGTTATATCAACCGGTTGAGCGAACTTCTTGAAACACCGTTCATGATAATCTCCACAGGCCCGGACCGGGAACAAACCATCCAGTGCGAGCCTTTGTTCTGAACGAGGCAAAACCTTTCTATTTTACTGCCCATCTTTGGTACAATGAAAAGCGATAGTGAACTTTTTAGGATGTGGCCATGTTGACCATTGGTATACTGGTTTCAGCTTGCCTGTTTTTTTATTTTGTGGGGTACCGGGCTTATGCCCAACGGCTGGATCATGAATTGATTCTTCCTGATGCTTCCCGGGAGACCCCTGCCATAGAGCAAAATGATGGTGTGGATTATGTGCCCAGCAAACCGCTGGTGTTGTTCGGGCATAATTTTGCATCCATTGCCGGTGCCGGTCCGGTTATTGGCCCAATCATTGCCATGCATCATTTTGGCTGGGCGATAACGCTAGTTTGGATTTTGCTGGGCAATGTGTTCATCGGTGCGGTTCACGATTACCTGACACTGATGATGTCGGTGCGCAATCGTGGCAGCTCCATTGCTGATATTGCGGAATCGACTATAGGCTACCGGGCCAAAGCCGTGTTTGCTATTTTCCTCGTTCTGGCTATGTTGTTGGTGATAGCCGTGTTCGGTGTGGTGGCAGCAAAAACTCTTATTGCCCAACCAGAGATGGTGTTCCCCACGTTTGCGATCATCCCCGTTTCGATGGTCCTCGGCTGGTGCATTTACAAAAAAAACTTCAACCTTCAGATCGCCTCTTTCATTGCGGTGCTTGCGATCGTTGTGAATATTTATATCGGATTCAAAATGCCCCTGCCCTTGCCGGAAGAGGGTGTGATGGGGCTTTCTCCACTAGCATTCTGGTTTATTGTATTGATGATTTATGCCGGGGTGGCTTCGATCCTGCCGGTGCAAACGCTTTTGCAACCGCGTGACTATCTTTCTACATACATTTTGTTCGGTTCCATGTCACTGGCTATTGTTGCCCTGTTATGGGTTGCGCCGGGATTAAACACTCCGGTCTGGAGAGGCGCGATGTCGGATGTGCAGGGGCCGGTTTGGCCGATGTTGTTTGTGCTGGTGGCCTGTGGTGCGATATCAGGTTTTCATTCTCTGGTTGCGAGCGGCACCACTTCCAAACAGTTGGCTAATGAAATGCAGGGCAAACCCATCGCTTATGGCGGCATGCTCACCGAAGGGGTGGTCGCGGTCATTACCGTCCTGCTGGTGGGTGGAGGACTTTATTGGGTGGCCCCGGAAGAGGGGGCAGTTGATATGGCCCGGTTGGGATTCCGCGAGACCTTGCAATCCGGCGGATGGATACTGGCATTTGGTAATGGATTCGGTAACGTGGTGCATCAGATGCTGCCGGTTTTGAGTTTTACGATTGCTTCCATGATCGCTGTGCTGGCTTTGAACGCATTTGTGCTGACCACCCTTGATACGGCGGTGCGTATCACACGGTTCCTGATTCAGGAGGCATTGGGAAATCAAATACCCGTATTTCGCAATAAGTATGCTGTGACGGTTGCGGTAGTGTTTGTTGCCTACCTGATTGGCGCGACCGATGGCTGGCAAAAAATCTGGCCTATTTTTGGAGCGACCAATCAGCTCATTGCGGTGATGGCCCTGTTTGTGGTGGCAACGTGGTTGATGGCGGTCAAGCGACCGACGCATTATGTGCTTTATCCCGCTCTTTTCATGACGGTGACCACGATCGGTGCGTTGGTCTGGCAGGCCTATCAGTTTTTTGTCGCGCCGGAACCGAATGTGTTTTTAGGCACGATGGCAGTGGTGCTCGTCGGGCTCGCTGTTTTTGTCGGATACGAGGCCATGCAGTCCCTGAAAGGACGAAGAATGGTCGCGAGCCCGGCTGCGGAAATTCCGTCCGGCGCTGAGTGATCCAGATAATGTTTGGTTCCCGCATTTGATTATATTAATATATGGCACCTATTCATTAAACTTTGAGATTTCTATTTTTGTGAAGATCAGTGAAGTCCTGGCCATCCAGGAAAAAATGAATGAAAAAAGCGCGACTGCTAATAAGCCGAAGCCCAAGGCGAAAGTGCGTCCAAATATAAAAAAAGCCTTGAAAGTGGTGCGCACGAAAGAAACCCCAAACCCTAACGCCTTGCAGTTCGTCATCAATGCGGTGATTCTTGATGATGGTAGTATTTCCTTCACCAGCAAGAAAGAAGCGGAAGGGGATAAACTGGCCGAAGCCCTGTTCGAAAAACCCGGTATCTTGGACGTCTTTGTAATGGGTAACTTTGTCGCTGTGACGAAGGACGAAAAAACAAGCTGGGTTCCACTCAAAGACCGGATTTGGAAAACCATCGACGAAACGGTGACCGTGTATCAGGCTGAAGGGAAAGTGCAATTGAGTGAGGTGGATGTCATCAACTTCGTGAAGCTGGATAACGAGAAAAAACTTGAAGGAATTGAAATGGTGCTCAACCGTTCGATTCGCACCAACCTTGCTCAGGACGGCGGCGGTGTGGAACTAAAAGGCATAGAAGGCGACGAAGTCAGCATTCATTACCAGGGAGCCTGCGGCAGTTGCCCGACCTCGACCAGTGGAACCCTACAATACATCCAGACCCAGCTGCGCCAGCAGTTGCACCCCAAGTTGATCGTCAAGTCGGTTTAGCCCGTCCCACGGATAGGGAATAGAATTTTATTGAAAATAATTTGTACGAAACACCTAGGAGAATGTTAGATGCGCCAAGATTACTCAAAATGGCTTGTTGAGCAAAGATACGCTGAAAATACACAAAAAGCACAGATTGCTCGTGTTAAAAAAGTTGAAGAGTATTACGGTGGTCTTGAAGAGCATTTAGAGGAAGGCTCCTATCAAGAAATAATAAATTCACTGGAATATTCAACCCAGGACGAAAGATCAGATAAGCCAAACCCATCAAAAATTGAATTTAATGGGAACATCAGAAACAACCTCCAATCATATAAAAATGCCGTTGTTAGATACAGAAGTTCCTGAAAGGTAACTGGGCTGTACCCTTAAAGGACACAGAAGGCACAGTTGACGATCGGTCTAATAATGGATATCCAAACCAAAAATTTTCTTTGGAACGCGATATGCAGGCAGCACTGCGACATAATATAAAAAACTTAAGCCCTGATCTTGAAATTATAGATGATGGTGCTGAACGGTCTGTCGATTCAGGTTTTATTGACATCACTTGTGAAGATACTAACAGTATAGTTGTTGTGGAGCTTAAAGCTGGCAAAGCAGACAGTCGCGCTATAGCTCAAATACTGGGGTATATGGGTGATTTACAGGAAGAAGAAGGCAAGGTTGTGCGAGGCATTTTGGTTGCCCATGATTTTGATAGACGTGCTAAAGCTGCAGCTCGTGTTGTGCCCGGACTGCAATTAAAAAAATATTCTATAGAATTTAAATTTACGGCAGAAGATTAATTCTTTTAAGGTGTAGGTTTTCAGCGTTGCTTTTCATTTCCCTCGATTCAGGTTGTTGGGTAGGTTGAGGACTCCTTCCAGAATACTGCCCGGCTTTTCAGTCAAGGATTTATGTGGTAGAGGGGTGAAGCTTGGTTCGCTAAGCTTGCCGTCCGCCTTGATATAGATTTCGAGAACACCGTCTTTTTCCCCTCCCCCTAAAATCTGGCCCAACAGCGGAATGGCTTTAATAATTTTTTCTGCCACTTGCAATGGCACGGCCTTAACTTCTGCATTGACGGAGTCTTTCACCAGGTCAGCTTGGCCTTTAACGGTCATCGTGATTTGTGGGCCTTTCATTTCCAAATTTCTGGTATCAACAACCCCTTTCTTAATTTTAAAATCTCCTCGCAGATAGTCATAGACCAACCCTGCCTTTTGAGAGCCGGATATATTGAGGTTGAGTAGATTGATCAGGTTTTCCAGCACACCAAGCTCTGGAATCGTTCCTTCAACAAGATTGATTTTCATATTGCCAAAAAGCTCTCGGGCGAAATCGGGAAGCTCCGGCGTATCGGTATTTTTAGGAAGTGCTCCTGCTATTGTCCCCGAGAACTCCAGATGACCCTTAATATGTGGAGGGGAAAGCTCCTCCACCCTTAATTTTTTTCCTCTGAATTTCATGCGATAGTTCCCGGATTTGGGTTCGAGATTGCCGGCAAGTTGTATCCATCCGTTCGTGGGCCGTATCTCAGCTCTGGTGAGACCGATTTTCTCCGGGTTGAAATTTATCAATGCCTGGGCTTTTTTAAAGCTCCTGGCTTCCAGTTGGATTTTTTCCGCAGTGACCTCTGTCTTGAACAGGGCTGAGGGACTTTCTATGAAATTCAGTTTTATACTGTCAATGACTCTATTGGGTTTTCCGAGTGTCAGTTTTTCGCCCAAAAGGGTTCCTGCAAGTTTCAATTGCAGAGGGGCGTCGCCGCCGGAAGGAAGCGGTCCTTTTATCTTCAGGTTTCCTGTCAGCGTACCGGAAGAAGGGGCCCATTCGCTTTTCTGGATCAGAGGCACCCAGTTGAGGCTGACTTTGTCCAGCGACAGGTTCGAGTCTGAGGCGATCAGGGTTTGCGCTTTATTTTTTTGAAAAGTCAAGCGACCTTTTGTCTTTACGGTTCCATTAAACAAGGTTCCGTTCAAGTTATGCGTGAGCTTGCCTTGTCTTAAGCTCACTTTTCCTTCAAAGCGCTGAATATTTAAAGGAAGTGTGCCAGCAGAAATATTCAGGTCCGCTACTTTAAAGCTAGTTTCGATATTCAGTCTTCCGGTCAGCAAATTTTCCGGCTCTGGCAAAGGGCCTATCAGTTTTATTGCTCCTGAAAAGGTTCCTTTTTCTGGGATGGTTGTCAGGGGAAGCTGGGTCAAATCGAGATTGATGAGTTCGATTCTATTATTGAGAAGCGGTTTTGTGGGCCCCAGAGAGACCTTACCGTCCGAATTAATAGTTCCGTTGAATATCTTGGCTTTTAGTTTGTAGTTGACCTTGTGGTTTGCAATATTTCCATCTCCTTCCAGACGGGCCAGCGAAATGGCAGGGGAGTCCTTTCCCTGAAGTTTTAAGTTTTGCGCATCAAACTTTAGTGATGTTTTGATTTGCCCGGGAAAACTTTCCCCTTCTTCAGGGACAGGACCTTTCAGTTTGAGGGTTCCTGAAACCATTCCCTCAGTGGCGCGCCAGACAATATCTTTGGGTAAAGGAAGTTGGGCCACAGCCAGATTTTTCCAGCTTATGCTTGAATCGAGAACTGATTTAGCAAGAGGTAGACGCACATTTCCTTTAATGCCAAACTCACTGCCCCAAAGGATTACCTGGATGTCATGGTTTAGTAAACCCTCTCTCAAATTGCCTTTGGCCTTCAGCTGGCTCAACTCAATGGGGTTTCCCTGTTTTGCACTGGCTGGTTTTAGAACCAGATTCTGTATATGAATGTTGAAAGTGCCATTCAATTTATCTGTTTTAATTTCTTTGGGGAGGGGTCCGGTAAGAGAAACGCTGCCAGAAGTAATGCCTTGGGTGGGCTTCCACCCCATTCCTTTTCCCAGAGGAAGTTTTTTCATGTCCAGATTTTTCCATTCCACTCGAGATTTGAAATCTTTCTCCAGATCAGCAAAGGGCAATTTGCCGCTGATGTTGAAATCACTTTCCAGTGCTCTGCCGGAAAAACTGTGGTCGAGCAACCCATTGTTCCATGATCCTTTCCCCTCCAGCGATTCGATGGTGAAACGATCCTTCACTTTTAAAATGGTGTTGCGGGTTTTTAATTCAATTTCGCCGACCATTTGTTTTTTTAATTCGTCCACCTGTGTCAGAGAGTTGAGAGGGAATGCGGCTTTCAATAAAAGGTGATCAACATCGATCCTTTCTAGAGGGGCCAGTGTTTCTTTTGCTGAAATACCAAAGAACTGCATTACAGGTTCTAATTTCTCCAATGAAAAATCATCGGATTGCAGGATCATATCAATCTTGGCATTGTTCAGAGTCAGGTTTGAAACTTTTCCGTCTCCTTCGAGTAGGATCGACCCTGTCTGGATTTTGACGGACTTTGCTGAAATATCCATACCTTTGTCTCGGTTAAGGACAAAAGTTCCATTCACGTTTAAGAGAAGTTGTTTTGTGGAGCCAGATCGAGTCAGGCTGATTTTGCCATCGGAAATGGCGAACTCGTCGATGGATAGTGGTGTGTTTTTTATCTTGCCGGTAGTGGATTGAAGGGTTTCAGAATCGATGAGTCCATCTGACGGTTGAGATTTATCCGGCAGATTTTTTTCCTCTTTTGTTGGCGGTTGTTCCGGTGCAAGTTCAGGAAGTTCCAGTTTTATTACGGGGTGTTCCAAAGCAGCGGATTTTATTTTGAACTCGCCTTTAAGAAGAGGGCTCCATGCCGCCAGCAAGTCCAATCGATCCACCGAGTAGTGATCACCTTCAGGGGTGCTCACTTTCACGCCTTTACATTGCAGTCCCAGGCCGCTGGAGAAGCCGAGCCCTATAGAATCTATCTCTACTTTCAGGCCCGTTTCATCGGAAACTTTTTGAATCAGGTTTTCTTTCGCCGACTCCAGATCAACTTGTGAAAGGATAATGACGAGGGTAAGAATCAGGGCAACAGGAACCCAAATCCAGCGTTTTAAGAAAGACTTGGGCCGTGTCTGAGGTATACTCTTATTAGACGACGTGAGGGCCATGGTAATACTCAAGTTATCTGGTCATTTGTCGATCCCAGAATAGACGGATAATTATATTATTTTAGCATATTTACCCCCATTCAGCGTGAGGACAATGAGCCATGGTATTATTTGATTATAGAAGAGCTATCTCGGCATGAGGAGTTCCTGCAAGTTTATCCCTGCAAGGCATAAAGTTAAATGACAAGGATATTACACCTTCCCACACTCAGTGGATGATAAAACTAATGAGGAGTAATTTAATGGTTCTATTATGAAGATTTCAGGAAAACTCAGGAGTCTTTTGTTGTTGATGATTCTTGCGACCGGTTTGGCCTGGGCCTGGCAAGAAGGGAAGATGGGCCCAGTCATTAAAACCGGCCGGGAAATAATTTTCGGGAAGCCTCCTCAAAAGCCTACGGCAAAGGATTTTAAATTCAAACCGGTGACTCGGCAGGATATTCATCAAAAAGTTTTGGCTACGGGAACCGTGACACTCAAAACGGGTGCGGAAGTTAAAATCGGCGCCCGCATATCCGGACAAGTCAAAAGCCTGCTGGTTAAAATCGGCGACTTTATTCGTGCAGGAGAAACCATCGCCGTTATTGAGCATGAGGACCTGCTCTCCCGGGTGGCACGTTTCCAAGCCGATCTGGACGCGGAAAATTCCCGGCTGGCAAAAATCCGAGCAGAAGGTCCGCTGGAAATTAACAAGGCTATAGCGGAACGCAATGAACTGCGGGTGCAGACCAAGCTGGCGCAGAAAATGTTGGAGCGTAACGATGAGCTGAGTCGGAAAGGGTTTGTCTCCACCACCGTTTTGGATGAAGCACAAGAAAGACTGGAAGTGTTGAGGGCCAGGGTTAATCTGGCGAACGAGGAGTTGAAGCTCAAGCGAAGCCAGTTGAGAAATGATAGCCGACTGGCCGAAGCTATGGTCGACAAGGCCCGAGCGAACCTTAATGAAGAAGAGATTCAGCTCACTTATGCCTCGATCACAGCGCCCATCGATGGCATTGTTGCGTTTGTCTCCACTCAAGAAGGGGAAACGGTGGTGGCCAGCCTCAACGCTCCGACATTTGTCACCCTGATCGACCTTCGCAAACTGGAGGTCACGGTTTTTGTCGACGAAACGGATATAGGACGAATCAAGGTCGGGCAAATGGCGAAGTTTACCGTCGATACTTACGCCAAGCAGTTCTTCAGTGGCAAGGTTCGAGAAATTCATCCGAAGGCGGTGATCAAGGATAACGTGGTGAACTATGAAGTGATCCTTGATATTGAAAAAAAGAATGCCGCGAAACTCAGGCCGGAGATGACGGCGAATGTCGTGATTACCACTGGAACTCGGAAAAATGTTTTGACTCTCCCGAAAGAAGCGATCAAACGGGAAGGTAAAAAAACTTTCGTTGTCATGCAAGCAAGCAGTGAGCTAATAGACAAGCCTATTGAGTTAGGTTGGCGTGATGGCCGAAATATCGAAGTGGTCTCGGGTCTCAATGAGGGAGACCATGTGGGAATTCTTAATAAACCCTTGGGGAAAAAACGCGAAGGTAGAAGGCGGCGGCGATGAACCTCATTGAAATGACCTCCGTCTGCAAGAGCTACCGGAATATTGGTTTCGAGACCCGGGTGCTTGAGGATGTGACGCTTCATATCGAAGAAGGAGATTACCTCGGCATTGTCGGGCCTTCCGGTGCGGGGAAAAGTACACTCATGGCAATCATGGGATGCCTGGCCCAGCCCACCACGGGTGAGTACCTTCTGGATGGTGAGCCGGTTGGCAAGTTGAACGACCGCAAACTTTCCCGCGTCCGCAACGAGAAAATAGGTTTTGTATTTCAGGCTTTTCACCTTTTACCGGGAGTCACGGCACTGGAAAACGTTATCCTGCCTTTGGTTTACGCAAGAGGATCTCAGGGTAATGTCAAGGAGCGAGCCCGGGAACTGCTTGCCAAGGTAGGACTGGAGCACCGCCTGCTTCACACACCAGGGCAGTTATCAGGCGGTGAACAGCAGAGGGTCACCATCGCACGGTCTCTCATTAATAATCCTCGAATCATTCTTGCGGACGAACCCACAGGAAATCTGGATTCAAAAAACGGTATCGAGACCATGAAAACTTTTGACAACCTGGTCAAAGAAGGAAAGACTATTGTGCTCATTACCCATGATCAGGAAGTGGCGCGACATGCCGGGCGAATCATCTCCATCCTGGACGGGCAGATTGCCTCAGATAGTGAGGTGAGTTATGAAGAACAAACCCGATCCGTTTAAGTCGGAGATATTGTATGCGAATTTTTAAAAACCTCGAACAGGCTCTTAGAGGGTTAAGACTGAACCGAGGTAGCACATTTCTCATGACTTTGGGTGTGATGATCGGCATAGCGTCTTTGACGGTGATTGTGGCTATTGGTGATGGCATCAAGGTGAAGGTTCTCAATCGCATTGCCAATATGGGGTTTGGTCCGGAATCTTTCTCGGTAATCGCCGGCGCGGGAAGGATGTTTTTTACCCGTTCTAAGAACACCACCAGCATGACCCTTGAGGATGCTGAAGACTTGCTGGCGCTTCCCACCGTTCGACTGGTAGTACCCCGGCAGAGAAAGCGCATGCAGATCATCAACAAAAAAGAGTTCACCAGCACCCGGGTTTATGGAGTGACGCCGGATTGGCAGTTGGCGCGGGGATGGGAAATGACAGATGGTGATTTTTTGTCTGACAGTGATCTTGACCGAAGAAAGCGGGTGGTGGTGCTGGGTGCGACTCCTGCCAGAAAACTTTTTAAAGGTAAAGACTCCATTGGGAAAATGGTGCGCCTGCAAAATAATTATTATCAAGTGATAGGTCTGCTCGAAGAAAAGGGACTGACCGAAAGCGGGTATGACCCTGACGACCGAGCCCTGATTCCACTGACCACCTCGATGTCGCGCTTGACGCACGAGACCTACCTTCACAGCATCAAGGTTGTTTCTTTGGATTCTTCGCAGGTGCCGGAGACCATGGAAGCGGTACGCCGGATTTTGCGCCGTAACCACAATCTTTCGGTTCTCGCCGATGATGATTTCCGTTTCATCACTCCCGAAGGCATCATGCAATGGGTGACTGAATCGGAACAGGCCTTAAACCGCATGCTGATTCTGATCTCAACCGTTTCTCTTCTGGTCGGCGGGATTGTTATTATGAATATCCTTTTGGTTTCCATCCGGGAACGGGTTAGAGAAATAGGCATCCGCCGATGTTTCGGCGCACGTCGGTCCGACATCACCTTTCAGTTTTTATTCGAGTCGATTTTGGTTTCGCTATTGGGTGGGCTCATGGGCGTTGGGCTTGGACTGACTATTTCATTTGGGCTAAAACGGTTTGATGTGCTCCCCACTCTTATCACGGTCGAACCTTTTATCCTGTCATTCGTATTTTGTTCTCTGATCGGTTTGATATTCGGGATTCATCCTGCCCGCAAGGCGGCCTTTTTGAGTCCTGAAGAATCAATTCGATCTCAATGATTTGACGGATGAACTTTTTTCCTTCTCTTGGCATAGCGCTTAAAGCTCTCTTGGCCCATAAGACCCGCACTTTTCTTGCGTCCCTCGGGATACTGATTGGTATCGCCTCAGTGATCATCATGGTAGCTATTGGCAAAGGTTCGCAACAGAAGGTGATGGACGTCATCGCGGGGATGGGAGAAAACCTGATCACTGTCAACGCCGGGGAAATGAAACGGCGCGGAGGGCGCTTACGCCTTACCGGGAATGTGACCACCTTGACCGTTCGCGATGCCAATCGGATCATGGATGAAATCGGGGAGGTAGAGAGTGTCGCACCTTTTGAAGAAAAAAGAATGGTGGCCAAGTTTGGCAATAACTCGACAGAAACCACTATCGCCGGTTCCACCTCCGACTTTTCCGTTATCCGTGGCTACCGCCTGAAGAGTGGTGATTTTTTTTCTGAAAGGGATGCAAAAACAGCCAACCGTGTAGCTATTATTGGGGTGACCACTGTTAAAAATCTTTTTGGAGAAGAAGACCCAGTGGGGCAGGTCATCAAGGTACACTTCATGCCTTTTAAAATTGTTGGTGTGTTTGAACCCAAGGGTGTGGATACAAACGGGTTGGATCAGGACGATCTGGTGCTGATCCCGCTTTCGACTTACATGCGCCGTATTGTCAATCAGAAATTTATCAGCCGGATTTTTGTTAAAGCTTCATCAAGGCAAAATATTGCTAAAGCTTCGGCAAAAATCCGCGAGCTTCTTAGAGAGAACCACAAACTCACCGATGACCGCAACGACGACTTCACTCTCATCAGTCAACTAGATATGGAAGACTTGAAAAAAGAAACCACCGAACTGTTTGCTAGACTGATTGTGGGCGTAGCAGGCATATCTTTGCTGGTGGGCGGTATCGGAATTCTAGCGGTGATGTTGATCTCGGTGAAAGAGCGTACATGCGAGATAGGAATCCGAAGAGCGATGGGTGCAACCCGCAGGGACATCGCTCGCCAGTTCCTCTATGAATCTTTGATCATCGGATTTCTTGGCGGTGGATTGGGTATTGTTCTGGGAATTGGAGTGACGCTGGGTCTTACCCATTGGGGTGACTGGACCCTGATTCTTGACCCTAATTCCATCTGGACGGCGAGTTGGGCCTGTGCAGGCATCGGGGTTTTATTCGGCGTGTTCCCCGCCATCAAAGCTTCCAAGCTCGACCCCATGGAAGCATTGACCACAGAATAACCCATAAAACCTGTCGCCGTGGATTTCATAATCTACTTTAATAATCTGTTTTAAGTTATATTTTTTTCAGCAGTGCTTGGATAATTTATGAGCACCTCTTTTCAGCGGCTATTCCCTTAATGTCAATGTCATCGCCTCTTCCAGATTGGTAGAAGTGCTGCACTATATTACTGTTGTGAATTAAGAAGTAATGAAGTTTTTGGCCTGTATAACCTCCGTATGAGTTTTTTGCGTTGATTGTTACGCACACACCATAACCAAATTTTATGCTACCGAAAAAAGATGACCATTGTTGTTCCGGCCCAGACAGGAAATTATATTGTGCAGAGAACGGATCTTTTAGCCGGCTTCCCATATAGTTTTTTATAGTTTCCTGATGGTTAGACGGTGGGTTCCCGTAATCCGCATTCTGAAGTTCTTCTTTAGTCGGAGTGCTAGCACAAGATGATAAAAATAAAATTGAAATTATATATATATATTAATAGAAAAAATGGACTTTGTTCGATAACGTTTCCTTTCAAGTCAGAGTTCTGATTGCGCATAGTCTAATTCAGCAATCGGAAACTGTCAAATATTAAACGACTGCATCTTGAACAAAAATGTTAGATGTGGAGAATAGTCGTGGAGTGGGGTGGGCAGGGAAAAGAATGAATTTATAAAATCGTCATTGTGAACTCCCCCTCCCTTCATAGGGGGGGAAGGGCTGTATGGATCGTCAAAGACAATCCATACCCCTCTCAAGGGAGGAAACCTTTGCATAAGAGGGTATTTCAGTAATTTTTATTAAACGATGTTGAAGTTGAGAGTGAAACGCTATTGTTTGAGTAATATTCTTTGAGGCATATGGTTTTTGTTGCTATTCGCTTTGCCATTTTCTATGCTCCCTAGGTGCTTTCCTTTCTCAAGCCAGAGTTTCCCGTGTTCGCGCTAAAACGTGTTTGCGCTAAAACAAGACACCGTTTTATATTCATGGCCATGTAAACCAGGGTGATTTGAACCGCTGTTAGCGTCAACTCGATATAGCGTGCCCTGCGCAACCGGTAATGGTTTTTAAGGATACCGAAGACATGTTCTACAGGAGGGCGTAATTCAGTCATGTGTTTGTTGAATGCGGTCTGAGCAGGTTTCAGGGAATGGTACTGATTAGGCCGATGCATGATACCAGAAAAAATATTGCGTTCCTGAAGTTCCTTGTGCCGGGAGTGTTTGTCATAAGCCTTGTCCGCGTAAACCGCTCATCACTCGTCACCACGTCATCGGCCGGTCTCGTTTCATTGACATTGGCCGGGGTAATGATCACACGGCGAACCAATCCAGACTTCCGATCTGCTGTCGTATGCATCTTGTAACCACGGACATTGTCTTTTTTGCGAGAACCATAAGTCCCTGCTTTAGGGTCAGGGTCTACCGCTTTTTTCGGACTGGAAGAGTGAACAAACGATGCGTTCAGCGTCGTTCCCTGTTTGATCACAAAGCCCTGCGATTCAAACTGGATATTTAACGAGGATAATAACTTGTCGTAATGGTCTCCCAGTTGAGAACGAAACCGGCCGATCGTCGAATGATCGGGAACCGCATCGGACAAACTCAAACCCGCAAAACGGCGAAAGCTGATCTGGTCCGTCAACGCTTTTTCTATGCCAAGATCGGAAAGGTTGTACCATTGTCGTAGCAAAAGGGCTTTGAATAAAAGAGCCAGCGGATAAGACGGGCGGCCCACATTGTAACTATAAATCCCTGACAAATTCTTTTCCAGAAGGCTGAAGTCCAAAACCTTATCCACTTCTGAAAGAAAATTCGTTGTCCCGTTCACCAAATCATCCGCGAAGCTTAACTGACCCAGTTGCTTTTGCATTCCCATTTCTTCAGCAATCGTTAAAAAACACCTCAACGCATTATAACCTGTCTCCAAATGCTATACCTTCGTAAAGAGACCTTTGCCTAAGTCGATAAAGCAGAAAGGCGAGGTGCTTCGACAAACTTAGCATGACAATAAAGAGCTATTCTGTCATTCCGAAGAGCGCACGCGATGAAGAACCTCGGGCTATGCAAAGCTCTCTCATGAGAGGGGGAGGATGATTTTGAGAAACAAAATAACGCGAAATCTACGGTTACGCAGAGGTCTCCTTATCAGGGAGAAGTTAAGCTACCACTGGGCCGTGCCCGGCCACAAAAAAAGGGTTTGCCACCTTGATAGTTGGGCGAACCTCTTCTTGTGCTGTGAGTAAAAAACTAGATAAAACAATTAAAACTGCCTTCTCCCCTGAAAGGGCAAGGTAAAGGCATTACAACTTTCCAGCGTAGGTTTTTCTCCGCCACTTCTTTCCGTGGAGGCAGATGGCTAAGGCTTGCGAAAGCCGAGAGAAGTGTTGCCCGCGCAAGCAACAGACATTGCAGTTTGCGATCGGAGGTTCTCCGCTAGAACATGATACCGCCGTGGTTGGCAGCGATCATTCCAATTAACATAGGTATTGAAAGCCATGCGTTGGTTCTGCTGGCAAGAAAAGCCATTCTTTTAGCTTTGGCCAGGGCATCGCCTTCCAACTCGCCGGCGATGATCTTTTTTTGGTTCGGCCAGATGATGAGCCAGACATTGCCTGCCATGATGATACCCAGCAACATGCCGATCATGATCTCACCACTGGGAATCCCTTGAACTGTTCCCCGACCGGCCATGTAATAGGCGATGCCAGTGATGACTGTCCATAACGCGGCATGTCGGAACAAAAACAGGGCGCGGGGTAGAATGATCTGGGTATAGGGTTTGGCGGCACCTTCTTCTGTCATCTTAGGCATGGACTGGACCTGAACCAGATTGAAGAAGTACAATAATCCGATCCACAAAATTCCGATAATTACATGAAAAAATTCAAATACCCACATTTGGTTTTCCTCTCAGTACGCTGGTTAGTATTTTCGGGCAGTTTTGCGAAAATTTTTCTGGTGTCACTTTAATTAAGGGATCAGGCGAAATTTCAGCCCCCCAATTGAGGAAGCTCCCATTTAGTATGGATGGCGACAATTACGGTAAAGATTCAATATTTCTTCATTTTTGGGAGGATTCTAACAGAAACTGCCTTCATTTTCCATTCCTTCGGGCATGTGTTTTAGTTTCGGATCATGAACCAAAGCAAGGCCAGCAAACTGGAAATCAGAACAAAAACCAAAGTGTTTAGGGAAAAGGCATGCGTTTTCTCGTGGTCGGCAGGCAGGTTTCCAAGTTTTGTGATTCTTTCTTTGAGCAGTTGGTTTTTCTTGGCGAGGTCGGTCTTTTCGGCTTTCAGTTTTTCAATCTCATCCCGAAGGCGCAGACGATCCACTTTGAGGATTTTGGATTTTTCGATCTCCCTTTGCAGGGCTTCTTCGGGACCCAGAGTCAGACCGTCTTCTTCCTTTGGTTCTTCCCAATGTTCGCCCATTCAATGCCTTTTTTTGACCCCAGAAAATTTATTGTTGGCTGCCGCCAGGCGTTGCAACTGATTAGGACTCAGTTTCAGCTTGGCGGATTTCGTAAAACCTGCAACCCGTTCAGATTCTCTGGTACCCACGATGGCGGTGAAAATATTGTCCATGGTGAGCACCCAAGCCAGAGTCACCTGAAATAGGTGGCGCAGGTCCAATGCCTTTCGTTTTCAGTAACGGGTTTTCCCCATTGCTCTGAATAGGAAACATTTTTTTGAAACTTCCAGAGTTTCCAGGCCACAGCCAGTGTGGAGATTCCGGCAAGAAGGATCAACCCGGCAATGAAGTAGGCGATCAGTGCAGGATAGGCAAAAATAAGAACGGCAAGGAGAAACAGAGTCCCGCCGAAAAAAAACGTTCTCCATGTCAGCGTTTTATGGCCTCGGGAAAAATTTTTATCGGAAAAAGAATTGTTATAATTCATGGCAAACCCTCCTTTGGTCATTATATACATAAAATCTGTTTTCAGGCTTGTCAAGCTGTTCGTTGCCGGGGCAAGGGGCGGCAGACGCTCGCTATGCTCACGACCTACAAAAGAAAAAAGGATTTCTCATCTATCTGACTTTCTCTGAGTGGAAAGATATCTTTGTTGCACAACCGGCTAACCCTTCTGAGGTGAGAAAGCTGAGGAAGGTTATAGCGTGCTCATTGCCTCCGGCTGCTCACCGGTATTTTTTTAAAATCTTTTTTCTGTTGCGTCAGGGAACGTTTCCAGTTGGTGACACGCGGACTAGGGTGGTAGAGCGGGAATAACATGAAATCTGCAGTGGCAAGCGGTTGGGCAATCTTTTGGTTCAATTGGAACCGAGTGCCGAGGATCAGGTTAAAGGCGTTAAGGGCAACGGTGCCAAGAGTGACCACCACTCCAGGACGGATGATGCCAAGAGTTTCTTTTAAAAACGCTGAGCAGTTTTTAGTCTCTTCGGTATTAGGCCTGCGATTATTACCATCCGCAAGCGGATTGCACAAAACAGCGTTGGTGATAGAGACCTCGGACCGGGTTAACCCAATATGTTTCAGCAAGATTTCAAAATTATCTCCGGACCGGTCGCCCTAAAACGGAACGCCTGTGCGCCCGGCGCCAAACCTGCCGGGTGCCTCCGCGACAAAAACGATGTTGGCGTTCAACGAGCCGTTGGCGGAACTCAAGACAGCGGGTTGATCTGCGAGGCAAGGACATAGACAGCAGGAGACTGCTTTTTTTCCCAGTCGGTGAAAACGATTGCTCACTTTGCTCGTCTGATAAGGCTACCGCTCACTGTAGCTCTTCAAGGCATTAGAGTTCAGGAAGAATATCACAGCTCCGAGCCTGATAGTTAACCATTGGGTGTAGCTTGGTCGGTTTCATCGTCGGGTTCTTGATCACCTTCCTCATCGCTGGCCTGGCAAATGACAAAGAAGCCTATGATAAGAAGGACGCTGGCGACCAGTGTGAGCAGGATGTCCATGGCAGTTTTAAACGGGTTTGATGGTGGCGAGGTAGATCATGCAAGCACCGACAATAAAAATAGCGATGTGTACCATCATCGCATATCTTTTGGGTAAAGAATCTTCTTTTATTTGTTTGCCGTTTTGCATACCGAGCGCGATTAGAACCACCAGTAGCCCCAACTTCCAGTAAATCCATTGAGATTCGGCGAAAACCCCGGTCTTTACGGCAAGCACCGTTCCGGAAATGAGAGTCACGGCCAAAATAGGATAGTAGATAAATTTATGGATCCGGTTCTGGGTTTTTCTGAGACCTTCTGCTTCCTTTGTGGATTTCAAACGCAATCGGAAGACAACGGAGAGGGATTGCAAAAACAAGGTTCCGATAACCAAGCACATGGATATCATGTGGAGGGTAAGAAAAAAAATTTTCATTTAAGACATTCCTTTTGTCAGGAGTTATCCGAGACAGTAGCTGGCTCTTTTCCTCAACAGGTGCGGCTGGAAACGATCAAGGCCATTCCTATTCCATAATAAATTGTGGTGACGACTACATATTCCCCATGCACTCATTATAGGAGCGCAAAAGAACTCCAAGGCTCAATTATCATTGGAGTCGAAATATAAAACGGTTTGGCGAAAACTTGATGGATGTGGACTGGGTCCTCCAGTCCATAAATCCGGGCTTTATTTTTCCGGTAACCAACCTGATCACCACGGCAGTGATTACAGAAAGAATGATAGCGACTTGAGTCGCGTATTGCTCCTGGCCCGCGAGTTGGTAAAAGCCAAAGCCGTGGAAAAAAAGGAACAGACCAATGATGCACCACAATCCACCCACGATGGGAATAAGGATGTTTTTATTCAAAAGAACCCTCGTTAGGTTTATTCAGGATTGGATGATAATAGCAGGTAAAAGTTTCATCTGCATCTGTAATATCAGGATCCAGGAATATTGCCTTGCACCAGCCGGACAGACATTCTGCCGGTTTTGCTTTTATATAAGGGGCGGAATTCTCCGTTTTTGAAATCGAATATAATTCCCTCGTGTCCTGAATCGCTTTTCAGCCAGACGGTCGCTTGACCTCCGGGCGGGAAGACGGTTTCCAGATGAATATCCTTTCCATATTTATCCTGGTTTATTGCTTCGGGATTATACAAGGTCTGGATTTCTTCCTCGACAGGTAGTCTCCAGTCTTGAAGGCCGCCAAAGTTTTTGTAACTCATATTAACTGCCCAATCCATAGCCTCATCCCATGTGAACCATCTACCTTCCTGTTGCCATCCGTCTTCTCGAATCCATATAAGAGTGGTTTGGGTGTCGGTTACGGTGCTGTCTTGATTGTCTATAAATCGGTCCGGATTAGACATGATATTTATAATTTTGAGTGGCAGGGTTAACAGTACCCAGTGCTATCTTTTCCAGGCGCGACTTCAGTCCCTCCAAGTCGAAGGCAGGGGGATTTTGAAACGCGTTATCATTGATGATATTTGCGAAGGAATATTTCAGAAGATTATTGGACCATGCGATAAATGGGGTCCCGAATAAAATACGCTTTACCGTGCTCCGCGAAATTTTCACTTGGGCGTTTGAGTTCAGCAGTTCAGGATTGTTGTGCAACACGGCCACGGTATTAGCGGCCATCCATAAAGGCCAGATACAAAACAGGCGCAGGGTCATCTCGGTTTTGGGGATGGCCAGGGTAAACTTCAAGGCGTCATGCAGATGACCATTGGTTTTGCTAAGCAAACCTTCCAGTATTTGCAGGTTTTTATCCATGGATGTTCCTGAATGAAATTCGTCTATGGTCAAGCCTTTTTCAAAAATGATGCTTCGGGGAATATACGACCAGCCCCTGTCACGGTCGGCAATAATATCTTTGGATATGTTGGTCATTTGCAGTCCGAGCCCGAACGATACGGCATTTTGGCGCATGGTATTTCGTGCTGTTTTTGACAGATGCGGCAGTTTTTGGAAAAACATGTTGCACAGCATTTCCCCCACGACCCCCGCGACAAAATAACAATATTCTTCAAGGTCCTGTATGTTTTCCAGTGGAGTGATTTTGCCGAACTGAAAACGGCTTTGGAAAAAGGCCATACCTTTTGCCATTTTTGAAACGGAAGGAATAATCTGCTCCTGATGGTTTTTGGGAAGCGAGTCAAAGACGTTGAACACCCGGAGAGCTTGATGGAGAAGATCCAGGTCATAAGGGGTTCCATCGACTGCCGCGCATGCTTCAAGCCATGTCGCGAGATTCTTTTCGCGGTAATCTCGGTTTTCGATCAACCTTGAAAACTCCATCAAGAGTCTGGTTTTTATTTTCGGGTCCAGTCTTGCCGAGTCTTCCACCGTGTCCACGATCCGGCAAAAAAGATAGGCGGTGAGAACGCTTCGATGAAACTCGCCCCTTAGAACGGATATGTTTAGCGCGAAGGTTCTGCTAACCTTGGGAAGTGTTTGTATGCAATAGGTCCAGTCGTCCATTCTTGGAAAAAGAAACCTCTCTCTTGGTAAACCCAAGGCAAGAAAAACTCAAAATGATTACAGGATAAAAGGAAAAAGAGGGTTGCTTGAAAAAAGTGGGACATCAAAAACCGTAACTCCAGAGGTCTCCGGCAGGGCTTGTCGATTTCTATCAGGAATGGAACGCTTTTTCTTCCAGGCCTTCACCCTTTTTGGCAATCTCTAAAATCTCGGAATGCACTTGATTGATGATATCCTCCGGGGTGCTGGTCCCCGCAGTAATCCCCACATGTTGTTTGCCAATGAACCACTCCTGACTCAATTGGAGGAACGATTCGATATGGTGGGCCTCAACACCTTTCTCTTCGCAAACCTGCACCAGCTTTTTTGTATTGGAAGAATTAAAACCACCTATGACGATCATCAAATCGACTTGGTCGGCCAGTTCATGCACCGCCACCTGTCGGTCCTGGGTAGGCTGGCAGATGGTGTTGACAAATGTCACATCGTCCACAAAATCGAGAGCCTTGATTTTTTCCACAAGATCCTCAACTTTATCAGTTTGCTGGGTGGTCTGGGAGACGATACCAAGCTTGTGTTTGCCGGAAGCCCTGATCCTGTCAAAGTCCTCTTCGCTATTGATGACCACATGATCATCTAGGTCCCCCACGATTCCTTTAACTTCCACATGGTCCTTCTGCCCGATCACAATGGGGAAATAGCCTTTTGCCACCAGTGATCTAATGGTTTGATGGACCCTCATCACCAGCGGACAACTTGCGTCATAGACAATGAAGCCGGATTCATGAAGTCTTTGCTTGGTTTTTTCAGCTGCTCCATGCGCGGTAATCATGACCTTCTTGGTTTTGATTTTATCTATATCTTCGATTCCCGGTACAAGGGAGACCCCATTCTGCCTTAAAGATTCACTGACTTGCGGGTTATGGACCAATTGGCCCACGATGGTCAGATCGGAATGAAACTCCGGAGACATGGCAAGATCGATAGCATCTCGAACCCCAAAACAGGTGCCCATTGCGCTGGCAAGGGAGACTTTCATTATATGTGTTCCTCTATGGATGTATTCTTAAATTTATTCGCAAACCAACAGCCTGAATCATAACAAACCGCGTCAGGCTTTCAAATAAAAAAACCTCTATTTTGTGGAGATGTTTTTTTATCGCTTGCCAGGTTGTTTGGCGGCTAGTATCGGCAATCGACTCCGTAAGTGGGATATTTTCAGGGCATACCCCCCAACACAGACCTTGCACGTTGCCACAATCGGTGTCTTCATCCTTGTCGGTTCTCAGGCTAATATCGCCTCTTGAGGAGGCTCTTTTCACCACATTTGCTACAGGTGCCTCCAGACATGCTGAGACTCCTTGAATGAAGAAACATTCATCCTGAAATCAGGAGTTGTGTCCTGAACACAGTCATGCCACAATCCTCGCGAACGACTAGCAAGGTTCGGCAGGGGTATGTTCTACCCGGCCAAAACGCCGAGCACGCTTTCTGGAGTTTGAAGGCGGCGGGTCAACGCTTCGACTTCTTGCACCTGCACAATATTAACGTATTCACAAAACTCTTTATCTGCATGAAAACCGGGCTTGCGACGTATCGGTAGTTGAAAAAAATCTCCGGACGAAATGGGCTGTCATAGTGGCACTTCCTGGGAGTGAAAATCGGTGGCTTGCTGGAATTTATGCCCGACCGTGATCAGACTGGTTTCATCAAAATGTCGGCCCATCAACTGCAATCCGACAGGGAGTCCCTCGGTAAAACCGCATGGGATCGACATCGCCGGTATGCCCGCCAGGTTAGCAGAGATGGTATAAATATCTGCCAGATACATCTGTAGTGGATCGTCCAGTTTTTCCCCGAGTTTGAAAGCCGGGTAGGGGGTAACCGGTGAGGCGATGACATCGCATTGCCTCAGCGCGTTTTTAAAATCCTGCCTGATCAATGTTCGCACCTTCTGACCTTTCAAATAATAGGCATCGTAGTAACCGGAACTGAGCACGAAGGTTCCAAGAATAATCCGCCGCTTAACCTCTTCACTAAAACCTTCCTCGCGGGTGTTCTCATACATATTGACGAGGTTGTCGGACTTCTCGGTGCGATAACCATATTTGACACCGTCGTAGCGTGAGAGGTTGGTGCTGGCTTCGGCGCAAGCAATGATGTAATAGGCGGCGACGGCGTAATCGAGATGCGGCAAGGAAACTTCCATCACTTGCATTCCCAATGACTCAAGCGTGCGGATGCCTTCCCGCACTAGTTTTTCAACTTCAGGATTGATCCCGCCGGTGGTGAAGTATTCTTTTGGAATGCCGAGCTTCATGCCCTTCACATTTTTTTGCAGAGCCTGAGTGAAATCGGGAAGTGCGACATCGGCAGAGGTGGAATCGTGCGGGTCTTTACCGCCGATCACGTTCATCAAAGTCGCTGCATCGGCAACGGTTTTGGTCAACGGCCCGATTTGGTCGAGAGAGGAGGCAAAGGCCACGAGACCAAACCGCGACACCCGACCGTAAGTAGGTTTCAGTCCGGTCACGCCGCAAAAGCTGGCCGGCTGACGGATGGAGCCGCCGGTGTCACTGCCGAGCGCGGCGACGCATTCGTGCGCCGAAACAGCGGCGGAGGAACCTCCGCTGGAACCACCGGGGACCCGGTCCAAACTCCAGGGATTCATCGTCGGGTGGTGATGCGAGTTTTCGTTGGAAGACCCCATGGCAAACTCGTCCATATTGGTCTTGCCTACTATCACGGCTCCGGCTTGGTACAACCTCTCGGTAACGGTGGCGTTGTAAGGAGAAACAAATTGGTCTAAAATTTTTGATGAACAAGTGGTGCGACTGCCTTTGGTGCAGATCAAATCTTTAAGCGCGATAGGGACACCGAGAAGCGGGGTTTCCTCCCCAGCGGCGATCCGGACATCTGCCTTCCTGGCCTGCTCTAAAGCTTTCTCGCGGGTTAGGTGTGCGAATGCATGGACCTTGCCTTCCACCTGGTCGATGCGGGCGAACATGGCCTCGGTCAATTGCACGGAGCTGAGTTTTTTATTGTTGAGAAGTTCCCGTGCCTGGGTGATGGTTGTGCGGTGCATACAGGATTTAAATAATCTGCGGGACTTCGTAATGCCCTTTGTTGTGTGCCGGTGAATCGGAAATCGGGTTGTGGTCGGCGAGAGGTTTTGTTGCCGGTTCATCATCGCGGAACACGTTATTGAGTCCTGATACATGTGCTGTTGGTTCCACATCATCGGTATTGAGCCTATCGAGTTTTTCGATGTATTCGAGAATCGCCCTCATTTGGTCCGAGAGCCGCACTTTTTCATCGGGGGTCAACTTCAACCGCGCGAGCACGGCCATATGTTCAATACCAAAAGACACTAGGTTCTCCTGTCAGGAGTGAGATAGGTTCAAAGTGGTTCCGCTACCGATTGTCAATCAAGAATCCGAGGAAGCTTCTTTACGGTCTTTTTTCTTTTTCTTTTTCAGTTCGGCCGTTTTCTCGGTAACGGTGATTTTGTTGGACTTTCTGGCCAGCCGTTTGGTTTTCTTTTTTAATTTGCGGATTTCCGCCGCATCTCCCTTGGACTCTGCCAGTTTGGATTTGGCCTTTTTAAGGTGCTCCTGTAATTTTTCTACGTTCGCCATAATAGTTTGCGTCAGTGTTTAAAGGTTTAGGATAGCAACCCTTATACCAAATAATGCCTCAAACCACAACCACCAGGTGATGGTGACCCGCCGGTAGCTGTGATAGCCGCATCATTAGCCTTCATGCCTCGAAGGGATAATCTCGCTTTTCTGTTTTTTTTGACTCACGCAAAGGTCTTGTTTCTCAAAGGGATTCGTGCGTGCGTATTTCGTAGGACATCCCATCGGTGATGACCTGTAACGCACCATGTGCATCGGTGCGGCGGATATCGACGCCTGCCTTCTGGTACCGTTCCAGAGTTTCCGGATGGGGGTGGCGCATGCGGTTGAGGTAACCACTGGAAAATATCACTGTGCCAGGTCTGACGGCCTCGATAAATGTCGGCGAATTGGAAAACCGGCTACCGTGATGTGGGGCTTTTAAAATATCTGCTTTAAGCTGATGCCGGGAGTTCACCAGTTTTCTTTCCACTTTATTGCTGATGTCCCCGGTGAACAGCATACTGAAATCTTTATATTCAAGACGCATGACCAGCGAAAGGTCGTTGTCGATCCTTCGGCCTGAATCGGCGGGGCCACCCGGTTCAGGGTGAAGAGGAATGAGTCGGACTTCGCCAATGTTGATGGGTTTGTACATCTTTAAGGGTAAGAGTTTCACGCCCTTCCTTCGGGCCCGATTCTGCAGGTTCCTGAGTCGCCGGCCAACAAAATTGTCGCCCAAGGTTAGAAAATGTTTGACTGGGAAAAGATCAAGCAGGGCATATAACCCTCGAATATGATCGTTGTCGGAATGGGTGGCGACCATATAATCGATTTTTCGAATGCCCCGGTTCCACAAGAAAGGCGCAACCACCCGCCTTCCGACATCGAGCCGGTTTTTATAAAACCCTCCGCCATCCATCACAAGAGTTTCACCATTGGGAAACTCGACAAGAAGGGATTCTCCTTGCCCGACATCCAGCATGCTTATAGACAAGGTATTGCCTGGAAACTGAAAGGCACGCGGCCAGGAACACAAAACCAGTGCGCCAAGTGTAAAAATGATAAAACTTTTTTTTAGCCAGCCGCTCACTTCCTGATTCAGTGTGCGGATTCGAAAAGCGAGCAGTCCGGTCAAGAGGGCTGGAAAATAGAAAGCCAGCCACAAGGGAGGAGGCGTTGGAACATAGAGGGATGAAAAGGAAAAGTGCGCAAAAACCTTTGGTAGCCACAAAAAAAATTGGGTGATACCCAGCGTGGGTAGGGCAGGCAAGGCGGCCAAAGTGGGGAAAATGGTTCCCACAATTGTTGTCAGCAGTACTGCGGGGATCAAAAGGGAGGCCAGAGGCACCATGAGGACGTTTAAAAAAACACCGACCAGGCTGATACGGTTGAATTGGTAAATCAGAATCGGGAGGGTGACGGCGGTGACAGTGACCGATACCAGGGCTCCACCGATCAAAATTTTCTCAAAGCGCAATTTCAGTGATTGCCAAAAAGGTTTCAGGGTGCCGGTGGGATAACCCCGCACCAATTTTTGCGACCATGCGGGTTCTCCCATCCGGGCCACTGGGTCACCGCTGATCTCGGACAACAGGGTGAAGACCAACAGGATTCCCCCAACTGCCAAAAAGGAAAGTTGAAAACCAACATCCAATATAGATGCGGGTTGCCACAGGAGGAGGATGAACCCAGCACCCAGAAAGGCATTGAAGAGACTGCTTTGCCGGTCAAACAAAACCGCGAGCAACACAGCACTCACCATGATACCAGCTCTGAGCGAAGATGTTTTGGCACCGACCACTACCATATAGAAAAGAACAGGGATCAGGCAGAGAACAGCTGTGACCTTTCGGGTGTGTCCGGCACAGGCACTGTCCGGCTTCAGTCGAAATAGTCCATAAAAGACCACAGGCCAGAGGATAAAATAAGAGGCCCCCGCCACAAAGCCGATGTGCAGTCCGGACACTGCCATCAGGTGGGCCAGTCCGGTGGCGATATAAGTTTCCTGCACTTCAGCGGGCAGGGAGTCTTTCATCCCCAAAACCATGGCTTTGAGCAAGGCTCCTTCTTGTCCGGGAAAAAGTTTTTCCAGGCTTTCAAGGAGTCGACTTCTTAATTGTTGGGGGCCTGTATGCCGAAAGGGTAGGTTGAACCGGCCTGTTCGTTCCATGGTTTCTGGACGGGAAATGTTACCGGTGACGTCAATGCCTCTCGATTTCAGGTAAAGGTGGTAATCGAAGCGACCGGGATTTTTAAAGTTGCGGGGAATTTTAAGACGTATTTTGTTGAGCCGGACTCGGTCCCCAGCTTTAAAAACGGTATGCGGCTTATAAACACTTACCCGCATGGTTCCGGTTATAGGCCTGGTGTCCAGGGATTCCAGTTGGAGTAGATAATACGTTCGATCTTCAAGAACGCGCGGTGTTGAAACTAACCGGCCTTCTACCGCCGTGGTTTGTCCCTCCTCAATGTGATTGAGAATATGGTTCGAGGGCCGGGTTAAATCCGCAAAGCTTGGGGCGAGGAATCCGAAGCCAGCCAGAAAAAGAACAATCATGGATTCCCGTTTTTTATGTTGAACGAGAAACAGGGTAAAGAGAAACAAGCCAAGCGGTACAAAACGGAGAGCAATGAATTGTTGGGTGGTGGCAAAGAATCCACAAAGTCCGCTCATGTAAGCGAGCAAAAAGGGCAGGAGGGGAGGGGCTCGCCGGGCTGCTGCCAGTGTAACACTGGACCCATCTGAAAATAGCTTGTTGAACTGAGATAATGTCTGCCGGGCCAAAGAAGTTGTGGTCATTTTTCGCCCCTTCCACTGGCCCCACGCCTGGTGGTGGTCACAGAACAGTCAGGTCGATACGTTTTTGGCCCGGATCCACAGCCGCCACCCGCACTTTAACTGGGTCGCCGATTTGGAAACTGCGATGGCGTCTTTGCCCGATGAGCCGGTGTTCGGTTTCGATAAACAGGTAATAGTCGTTTGCGATACTGGAAATTTTAACTAGTCCTTCGACGAACACCTCTTCCAACTCGACAAAAAATCCGAACCCAATAACACCCGTGATGATCCCATGAAAAGTTTTACCGATCTTATCTGCCATGAACTGGGCCCGACGCAGGTCGGTCACTTCCCGTTCTATCGACATGGCTTGGATTTCCATTTGGGTGGACTGTTCCGAGATTTCGGCGAGTTGGGACAACAGTGCTTTTTTTTCTCTTTGCGGGCATTTGCGTTTCAGGTATTTCTTGATGATCCGATGTAGCACAAGATCGGGATATCGGCGGATCGGCGAAGTGAAATGGGCGTAATGAGGAAAGCCGAGACAGAAATGGCCGGGGTCGGTTTCAGAATAGCGTGCTTTCTTCATGGTGCGAAGAAGCAGGGTGTTGACGACTCTTTCTTCCGGGCGTCCTCTAATTTGTTTCAGCAGAGTCTGTAAATCTGTTGAGTGGGCTGGTGAGGGAAGGCGCAGCTTGAAAGAGTCGATGAACTCGTTGAAACCGGTGAGCCGGGCGGGGTCGGGCGCTTCATGAATCCGGTGGATGGATGGTATGCCACGTTCGTGCAAGCTGAGGGCAACAAATTGGTTGGCGGCCAGCATGAACTCCTCAATTAATTCGTGCGCCGGGTTATGTTCGCTGATGCCGATGCGCTCAACATGGCCGGCAGAATCCATATGAATTTCCGGCTCGGGCACCTGGAAATCGACACTGCCATTCTGGAACCTCTTTTTCCGCAGAAGTTGGCTGAGTCGATACATATTAGTTAGGGTCGGCAAAAATGGATCATCTTTTTCTTTTTCCAGCAAGCTATGAACCTCGTTATAGGTGAATCGGCGCTGGCTTTTGATGACCGAAGGATGAAGCGTTCCGGCGATAAAGTTTGCTTCGTGATCAAAGTCCATGATGGCGCTGACTGTCAAGCGTGGTTCATCCGGTTTCAAACTGCAGGCTTCGTTGGACAGGGAAAGGGGAAGCATGGGGATGACACCGTCGGCGTAATAGATGCTGGTTGCCCTTTCCATGGCTTCTTGGTCGAGCAGGGAATTTTCCCGCACAAAATGGCTGATATCGGCAATATGGATGCCGAGCCTGTATCCTTCTCCGAGGCGTTCCAGCGAAACTGCGTCATCAAAATCCTTGGCTCGTTCCCCGTCAATGGTAAAGGTCAGGAGTTTTGTGAAATCTTTTCGTTCTTTCAAAGAACCGGTAGGGTCTTCTGCTCCAACGTGTTGGGCTTCATCGAGAACTTCCGGGGCAAAGCTCTGGCGGACCCCGTGCTTTCTGAAGATAGACTGTACCTCGACATTCGGGTCGTTGGACATCCCCAGTACTTCGACCACTTTGCCGATGGGAGGTTTGTGCCGGGTCGGGAAAGTTTCAATTTCCACGTGGACGATTTGCCTGTTTTTGGCTCCCTTGCGATTTTTACCGGGAATAAAAACATCATGGAAATATTTCGATTCAGTGGGGATGACCCAGCCGTCCCTGCCGAAAATCTCATAAGTGCCAACGATATGCGTGGTGTTGCGCTGGAGAATTCGTATGACACGCCCTTGAGGCTTTCCAGGTTCCCGCTCTGACTCGATTCGGACCACGACATGATCTTTGTGCATGGCTTCCTTCATGTGACGGCGGCTGACGTAAACATCATTCTCTCCATGTTGATGATCGGGGATGACGAATCCAAAACCGTTTGGATGGCCGTGTAGTTTTCCGATGACCAGATTCATTTGATCAGGAAGCCCGTAGTGCCCTCCTCGGATTTTTATCAAGGTGCCTTCGCCGGTCATTTCTTTGATGAGGTTGCGAAACTCCCGTTTCTGAGTTTCAGGTATATCCAACTGGCGGGAAAGTTCCGCGACCTTCATGGGGCGCGCAACTTTCTTTTTCATCAGCGATAGAATTTTTTCTTCTGTGAGTTTCATAGAGGCTCCCAGCGTGACGTTGGACTCCATGGGCGATTTTGTATTTATTCAACGCATCCATTCCTAGTATACTTTATCATGAGGTGGAATATTCCGCACTGGGAAGGAACTCACGGCATATTTTTATGGACAATATTAATATGTAATCCAGAGCCTGTTTTATAACCGACCTGGATTACATGCTTCGCTGACAGCTTCTAAACTCGAAGATTGGACGATACTTTTCCTGACCCTTTTTCTTGCCTGCTTTGTGGTTTATTCCGTATCGCTGGATTTCTATTTTCTGGTTCTTTCTGATGATTTGGCATATATTTTCCGCAATCTGTATCTCCAGAAGATTTCCATAGCGAATACTGCGGCAATTTTTTCCAATCTTCATTTTGGCAACTATCTTCCCGTCAGCCTGCTTTCTTACTCATGAGGTTTTACCTGGTGGGGGTTCAACTCTTTTGGATACCGCCTAGTTCAGGTAGTTTTGCATTCGCTGAATGCCTGCCTGCTGTTTCCCATTCTTCATCTGATGGAAGTGCCTAAAAAAGTCTGTTGGTTCAGCGTCTTGATCTTTGTTTTCCACCCTGCGCAGGTTGAGTCGGTGGTCTGGATAGTGGAAAGAAAAAACCTGCTCTCGTCTCTATTTATCTTTTTATCGCTCTGGTTTTATTTGAGGCATGTCGTGAGCTTTCGTTTTCGTAAAAGTTATTATTATTTTTGCCTACTGTCATTTGCCCTGGTGTTGTTGAGCAAATCTATATCGGCCATGCTTCCTTGTATTTTTGTGTCCGGTGGATTTTTAAGAAAGGTTCACATATAATCCTCTCGAGTGTGGCTTTGCAATTTAAAAGGCTCTCGAAAAACTGTCCGAGAACTATCAAAACCAAAAATATCAATTATCAGAGGCACCCTGAAGGAACTTGATGAAAGTACAAATTGACTGGTTGAAAGAATATACCGAAATTGATGTCTCGACAGAGGAGTTGGGCCATGTTCTGACTATGGCCGGGTTGGAAATCGAAAGCCATGAAGTGGTGGAGTTGCCCGATGGTGAAAAGAGCGAAGTGCTGGAACTGAATGTTACGCCCAACCGGGGTTATTGTTTGTCGCATATTGGTGTGGCGCGTGAGATTTCGGTGCTATTGAACAAATCCTTGAAGCTGGCCGACCCGCTTAAATCCCTGAAGGCCGAGTCGGGAGCGGTGGCGGTGGAAGATCGCGTATCGGTTGAAAATCTAGAACCGAAACTTTGCCCTCGTTATTGCGCCTTGGTGATAGAAAATGTGAAAGTAGGCGACTCACCAAAATGGCTGAAAGACCGGCTGGTTGCCATCGGCCTTCGTCCCATCAATAATATTGTGGATATCACCAACTTCGTGATGATGGAATACGGTCAGCCTTTGCACGCGTTTGACCGAGACCTTCTGGCTAACCATAAAATTATTATTCGCCGGGCGAAAAAAGGTGAACCTTTCGCCAGTCTGGATGGGACCGAATTGAAGCTCGACGCGGATACCTTGGTCGTTGCCGATGGCGAAAAACCCGTGGCATTAGCGGGGATCATGGGTGGGACCAATAGTCAGGTTTCTGAAACGACCTGCCATGTTGTGCTGGAGAGCGCCTGCTTTGATCCGGCGACGGTTCGCAAAGGCTCAAAAAAATATGGGTTGCGCTCGGATTCTTCTTACCGCTTCGAACGCGGTGTGGATTTAAGTGGCGTGGTTTCCGCTCAGGCAAGAGCCGCTTTGCTGATGAGGGAGTTAGTGGGAGGAGAAATCTGTTCTGGTCAAGTGGATATTTATCCTGGTGCGGGGAAATCGAGAAGTGTTCTGTTAAGAGTGGGCCGAGTGAATCAGCTTTTGGGTGCAAGTTTTAACGCCGGGCAAGTTCAGGAATTGCTTTCCCGATTGGGCATGGAGATTGCGAAGCCGTCGGAAACGATGCAGGTGAAAATTCCTGGTTTTCGTCCCGATCTTTCGCGCGAGGTTGACCTGATCGAAGAGATTGCGCGCATTGATGGATTTGACAAGGTCAGCAAGGTTTTCCCAATGGCGGGGGTTAGACCGGTGAAGGTAGCAGTCCGGCAAAGTATCATTAAAAAAGTGAGGGAGGTTTTCTGTTACGCCGGGTTTGCCGAAACGATTCATTTCAGTTTTATCGAACGCGCTTATGCCGAAGAATTCAAAACCGCTTTTGCCTCAGAGCGGGATCAGGCGATAGCGTTAAAAAACCCATTGAGCTCCGAAAACGATACGATGCGCACCAGCCTGCTTCCTGGTCTGTTGAAGACCGCTGGGCTTAATTTGAGCAAGGGTCAGAAACCGATTAAATTGTTTGAGGTGGGGAGCGTTTATTTTGCAAACTCTTCTGGAGAACGTGTGGAAAAAGCGGTGCTGTCAGCCATCGTGCTGGGGCCTTATGAACTCACTCCATGGAAATCGAGAGGCCAAAAGTATGACTTCTATGATCTCAAGGGAGTACTGGAAACGCTGATGGAGCACCTGCATTTAAAATTGCAAATTTCTCACGATAGTAGACCGTTTCTGACGCCGGAAACATCTGTGCGGATTCGAGGCAATGGTGAAACGTTGGGTTACTTGGGGCAGATGGCACCTCAGCAGAATCTGGTTGGCGAGTTGAGGCAAAATGTTTATGTCTTGGAACTTGATTTGGGATCTCTGGAGAATTCACTTTCACCCTCTCTCCGGTTTCAGCCGATTGCCAAATTTCCAGAGATTTACCGCGATATTTCTATCCTTGTGGATCGGCTGGTCACTTCCCAAAGGGCCGCAGATTTGATCCTAAAAACTGGCAGTCCTTTGATTCAAAAAGTTGATCTGTATGACCATTTCGAGGGAAAGAAAATCCAGGCCGATAAAAAAAGCCTCACTTTTGCTTTGTCGTTCCAATCCGCTGAGAGAACACTTTCTGATGACGAGGTCAATCCGTTATTTGAAAAAATTGTTCAAACTTTAGAGAGTGAGCTTGGCGCTTCACTAAGGGAATGAGGGACTATTGACACTCCAACACCCCGGTGCTACGATTCCGCTATGCCTAAACTGGATATTCATCAATTGGAGGAACGCGTGTTGGCTCTGATGGAAGAATTCCGCCGTCTTAAGAAGGAGAATCATGGGTTGTCCCGCCATGTTGATCGACTGAACCGTGAAAAAGCGGACTTGGTAAAGGAACAAAGCTCAAATCAGGGCACACGGAATCGTCTTTCCAAATTGGAATCCTTAAGCCAAAAAAATGAGAAAGACCGCAAGGTCATACGGACGAAGGTTCAGACTCTTTTGGATAATCTGGAGAAATTTGATTTGGCTTGATAAAAAATATCTGCCGAAAGATTGGATTGGGTTGAATATGGCGAGTACCAAAAAAATCCAGATTTATGGAAAAACTTATAGCTTGAAAAGCTCTTTATCAGAAGTGGATGCTGAAGAGGTGGCGGGTTATGTGGATTCCAGGATGAAAGAGTTGGGCAATGCCAGCAGTAAAACCTCCACCTTGGACCTGGCGGTCCTTGCGGCACTCAATATTGCACAGGAATTGCTGGAATTGAAAAATCAGGCCGGAGCGAAAGAGGAGCTGGGTGAAAAGAAAATCATGGAATTGGTTGCGGCCCTCGATAAAGAGCTTCAAGGAGTTGAAAAATAAGAACTTTTATGTTTTATATAGGTCTTGAGAGACATGGGTCTTTATGTTACGATGCGATTGATTTTGAAGTGGTGCCCCCCTGTTGTGTTCGGGTAAGAATTTAATTTCTTGAGCCAACAGTTTGTGAAAGGGGTCGCTGGATCGACTGTGGTGTGCAGACCCTCTCAGGAGGGAAGCCTGAAGCAGTTCACGGATGCCCCACCTGTCCTTGACAGGTTCAAAAAATAGTTTTTGTGCGGCATGAACGGGGGGGACTACTTGAATGTTTAAGAGCTTTGGAGGGTTGGAGTCCAACCCGATCGAGCCTGAATATATACCCGGCTACTGGAATAGTCGTAGCCGGACCCAATTGGGAGTAAAATTATGAGCGAAACGGGAAAGTCTGTTTCGTTTTTTGAATATCCACAACAAGGTTTGTTCTGCCTTTTTTAGTATTGGTTTCTGCCTTGCCTCCCCTTTGCCGGTTTCGGTTAGTTTTTGTCTTGTTCCTCTTGGAAGCTTAATGGGTAGGGTGTTTTTTGTGCGTTGTAGCCTAGTGATGCTCTGACAACAATTCTGGGTTCGGAAAATGACTTTTACCTCCATGAAGATGGATAAGTTTGCGGTCCGTCAGGAAATGAGATGTCGGCGGGATGCGATGAATCCGGATGAGGTTTTAAACTTGAGCCGGGCCATAGAAGAAAGGCTGTTTGCCCGAAAGGAATTTTCGGATTGCCGAAGCATAATGTACTTTCTTTCATTTGGCAACGAAGTGCGTACCGATGAAATGATTATGCGTTCCCTTAAAGATAACAGGCGGGTTTATGTCCCGCGTCTGGTACGAAGGGAAAGGCGGATGGAAGTGTGCGAAATTACCGATATGGACCAGGAGTTTGAGTTGGGCTCTTACGATATTCGTGAGCCGTCCCGACTAAGCTCCAAAGTGGTCTCTCCGTCAACCATTGATGCTGTCATTGCGCCAGGCTTGGCGTTTGATCGTTCCGGAGGAAGAATTGGTTTTGGCGGAGGTTGTTTTGACTGGCTTTTTAAACAATTGCGAGATGAGGCTCTCTATTTTGGAGTGGCCTATCAGTTTCAAGTGATGGACTCGATTCCCCATGACCCATGGGATGAGAGGGTGCAAAAGATTTTCACTGATAACGATACGATAAACTGCTGAGCACCGGACGGCTGGGTCGGTTTATTTTTAATATTGAGATTTTACCATGCATATTTTTACCGTCATTAAAGTTAATTTTATAACCCTGATTCTAGGGATGGCTTTTGCTTTGGTGATTGGTTATGCCATTGGATATTTTTTGCGCAAAATGTTTACTGAATACCAGATCAAGGATGCTGAAGAACGTAGAAAGAAAATTATCCAGGACGCAGAAAAGGAAGTGGAGAGCAGGCTGAAGTCCGGGGAGATTGAAGCGCGTGAAAAGTCTTTGGTATTGAAAGCTGAGCTTGAAAAGGAAATGAAAGGCGAGCGGGACAGGTTGCGAAACCTGGAAGGTGATCTGGAAAGAAAAGAACGAGAGATCAAGGTCGAAAACCAAAAATTTCAGACCATGAACAAGGAACTTGAAGAAAAGAATAGTAAGATCGCGACTAAGGAAAAAGAGATAGCCGAGCAAGAAATCGAGTACCAGAAATTGGTTGAGGAAGAGCTGAAAAAACTTGAGGTGATTGGTTCATACACCGCCGACAAGGCGAGGGAAGAGGTCAAAAATAAGGTCATTGATGAAGCCAAGATGGACGCGGCGCGCGAAGTGAAAAAAATTGAGGAAGATGCAAAGAGGCGCGGTGATGATGAAGCCCGTAAATTAATTACCATGGCTGTCCAGAGGCTGGCCTCGGACCATGTAGCGGAAACCACTGTTTCAGTGGTGGAACTTCCCAGCGATGATATCAAAGGGCGAATTATTGGTCGAGAAGGAAGAAATATCCGGGCTTTGGAGCAGGCCACCGGAATCGACTTGATTATAGATGATACGCCTGGTGCGGTTGTGTTGTCGGGGTTTGACCCCATCAGACGGGAAGTGGCTCGCCGCGCCTTGGAACAACTGACCCTCGATGGGCGGATTCACCCAGGCCGCATTGAAGATGTGGTCAATAAATGCAAAAAGGAAGTCACCCAGCAGATTGAAGAAGCTGGTGAACAGGCTGTTATAAATGTTGGCATCGATAATCTTAATCCTGAAATGGTCAAATTGTTGGGGCGGCTCAAATATCGAACCAGCTACACCCAGAACGTTCTTGAGCATGTGCAGGAAGTAGCTTTTATGTGCGGTGCCATTGCCGGAGAACTGGGTTTGAATGTGGCTCTGGCGAAACGGGCAGGGCTGTTGCACGATATTGGGAAGGCCATCGACCATCAGACCGATGGAACACACACTCAGCTGGGAGTTGATATTGCGAAACGCTACAACGAGCATCCTTTTGTTATCAATTCGATTGCCGCTCACCATGAGGATGAAGAGGCGGAATCGCCTTATGCTGTTCTGGTGTCGGCGGGTGATACCATTTCCGCTTCCCGGCCTGGAGCCCGGAGGGAAATGCTGGAAACCTATATCAAACGCATGACGAAACTGGAAGAAATTGGAGATTCGTTCAAAGGGGTTCAAAAAACCTTTGCCATTCAGGCGGGCCGTGAAGTGAGAATCATCGTCATGCCTACGGGTACAGATGATCAACAGGCCAGCATTCTGGCCATGGATGTCGCCAAAAGAATTGAAAAGGAAGTGACCTACCCGGGAGAAATCAGAATCACCGTTGTTCGAGAAACCCGTTTTACAGAGTTCGCCCGGTAAAGAAGGTGTTTGTATAACCTGCCAAAATTTGCCTGGAATAGTTTCCGGGCTCACCGCCCTGGGTTTCCCAGAGCTTCTCCAAAATGTAATAGAGTTGGCATCACATGGAAGATTCAGGACGACTGATTAAACTCAGACGCGAAAAACTTGATGAGTTCCGGGAGATGGGGATATCTCCATACATTAACCGGTTTCATGTGAACACCACTCTGTCTGCCTTGGTTGAAAAGTATTCCGAGAAGTCCAAGGAAGAACTGGATGAGAAGAATTCAGAATATATTACCGCCGGACGTATGATGAGTCGGCGCAAGCATGGCAAAACCACGTTTGTGAATATTAAAGACGCATCTGGAGATATCCAGGTCTTTATCAATAAGAATTCGCTGGGTGAATCTGCTTACGAAATATTTGGCAGGTTTGATGTCGGCGATATCATTGGCGTCGAAGGCAGGATTTCAAAAACCAAAACCGGTGAGTTGACTCTGTTCGCTAGCAAGGTGACTCTGCTTTCTAAATCGCTTCTTCCCTTTCCTGAGAAGTGGCATGGGCTTAAAGATATCGAGCTTCGCTATCGGCAACGTTATGTGGACCTGATCGTTAATCCGGATGTTAAAAAAGTTTTCATTGCCAGAAGCCGCATGATTCAGGCGTTACGAGATTATCTGAACGAACGCCAGTATCTGGAGGTGGAGACCCCGATGATGCAGTCAATACCAGGGGGTGCCACCGCAAAACCCTTTAAGACCCACCACAATGCTCTGGATATGGATTTGTTTCTTCGTGTTGCTCCCGAATTGTACCTGAAAAAGCTGGTGGTAGGTGGTATTGAAAGGGTATATGAGATCAATAGAAACTTTAGAAACGAGGGAATTTCCATCGAGCACAACCCTGAATTTACCATGGTGGAGTTTTATACCGCTTACGCTGACTACAATGATTTGATGGACCTGACGGAAGATTTGTTTCGTTATATTTGTGACCGGGTTTTTCCTGAAAACAATTACCAGTTCCCGTATACTTCTCAGAGAGGGGGGGAAACCCGGAAAGTGACAATAGATTTTTCCCGGCCGTTCAACCGTTGCACCTTTCGGCAATCGCTGATAGAAATCGGTGGAGTCAGGGAGGAAGTTCTCGATGATCCGCAAAAAGCGACCGCGTTTGCTTTGGAGAACAAGGTATCTATTGAAAAGAAAGATTACCATGTGAAAATTTTGGCTAAACTGTTTGACCACTTTGTCGAGCCGAAGCTTGTTCAGCCGGTATTTATCACCGATTATCCCATTCAACTGTCACCGCTCTCCATGAAAAAGGAAGGTGACCCGAGCTTGGTAGAGCGGTTTGAACTCTTTATCGGCAGAAAAGAAATTGCTAACGCCTATACCGAGTTGAACGATCCGACAGATCAGAAACAAAGATTTGAAGAGCAAGTTGCTGAACGCCAAGCGGGCGATGAAGAGGCCCATTGGATGGATCACGACTTTATCCGCGCTCTTGAATATGGTATGCCACCTACAGCCGGGGAAGGCATAGGGATCGACCGCATGGTCATGCTCTTGACCGATAGTTCGTCGATAAGAGATGTTATTCTTTTCCCGCAATTGAAAAAAGAATCCTGACTCGGGAAAACAAACCGATCATTTTTTGATTCGTTCCTGATATGTCCTACGAACTTTTCATCAGCCTACGCCATCTCAAGGCTAAGCGTACCCAAAAATTCATTTCGCTAAACACTTGGATTTCCGTTGGCGGGGTTGCACTCGGTGTCATGGCGCTGATTATTGTTATTGCTGTCATGTCCGGGTTCGGTAAAGACTTGCGGGATAAAATCCTAGGAACCAACAGCCATGTTGTGGTCACCAATGTTAGCCGAACCGGCATAGAGGATTACGAAGTTATCATTGAAAAAATAGCGCGGATCGAAGGTGTGAATGCCGCCGCTCCGTTCATCCTGAGTCAGGTGATGCTGACCTATGGGAACAATAGCGCGGGGGTGGTGGTTCGCGGAGTGGATCCAGACCGGGAGGCCGAAGTTTCTGATCTGGAAAAAAACCTGGTGCAAGGAAGCTTGAAAATGCTGGAAGGTCCGGAAAGCTCTTCCGGAAAGCCCCGCCGGGATGGGATCATTCTCGGTAAGGAATTGGCACACCGGCTGGCGGTGCAACGCGATGATGCCGTGGCCATGGTTTCTCCCGCATCTAGAGTGACGCCTATGGGCCTGATTCCTAAAGTCAAATTATTTCAGGTGGTGGGATTTTTTGAGTCAGGAATGTTCGAATACGATTCTAACCTGGCTTTTATTTCCATGCGCTCGGCGCAAAAGTTTTTCGCCATGAAAGGAAAGGTCAGCGGTATTGAGATTCAGGTGAAAGATATTGAGAGGGCAGATCAGGTGGCTGCGGAAATTCAGGACAACCTTGAGTTTCCCTATTATGCAAGAGACTGGATGAAGATGAACAAAAATTTATTTTCCGCATTACGCCTGGAAAAAATTGTGATGTTCATCATCTTGATCCTGATTATTCTGGTCGCTGCTTTTAATATTGTCAGCACCTTGTTTATGGTGGTTATGGAAAAGAGCAAGGAAATTGCCATTCTGAAATCCATGGGGGCTTCCCGCTCCAGCATTATGAAAATCTTCAGTTATCAGGGCCTGATTATTGGTATCGTCGGGACAGCAATTGGTTGCGTTGGTGGTTTTGCGGTTGTGCCGAATCTGAATGAGATTGTTGGTGTCATCGAAAATGTTTTTGGGTTCACTGCATTTCCCAGTGATGTGTATTATCTGGATAAGCTTCCTTCAGAAATTCAGTATATCGATTCGTTTCTCATCGTTATCTTCTCTATTATCATTTGTTTCGTGGCCTCGTTGTATCCGGCTTGGAGAGCTTCCCGGATGGACCCTGTGGAAGGTTTGCGCTATGAGTAACTTGAGTCCCGGCAAGACAGAACAAAAATTCTTGATTGAGGCGGTTAATGTCAATAAAAGCTATTCGACTCCGCACGAGGTGATACATGTTCTTGACCAGACGAACCTCCAGGTTTTGCTGGGGGAAGTGTTGGGAATTGTCGGTGCATCAGGGGTGGGTAAGAGCACCCTTCTCCATGTCCTGGGTGGTCTCGACAAACCGTTAACGGGAAGCGTCATATTTCAGGGAAAAGATATTTATAAACAGTCCAACAGTTATTTGGAAAACTTCCGCAATGCCCATATTGGTTTTGTGTTCCAGTTTTTCAATTTATTGCCCGATTTTTCCGCATTGGAAAATGCTATGTTTCCGGCTTTGATCCGCAATCAGGACAGGCGTTTGGCCAAAGAGAGGGCTGAATACTTGTTGTGCGAAGTGGGCATGAAGGATCGGATGCACCATAAGCCCGGTGAACTGTCGGGAGGAGAAAGCCAGCGCGTGGCCCTTGCAAGAGGACTTATCAATCAGCCTGACCTGCTTTTAGCCGATGAACCAACGGGGAATCTGGACTATCATGCCAGTGATCAGTTGATAGAGTTGATCCGAAAACTAAATCAGGAATTTAACCAGACTTTTGTAATTGTCACACACAGTCAGAGAGTCGCCGGGAAACTGGATCGAGTGATGGAGCTGGTCAATGGGAAGGTCCGCTTCACCAGTCAGAACAGGGTCATTTAGAAGCCGGATTGAATTAAAAAAAGGGGAAGCCATGAAGCTGGAAAAGATCGCTGAATTGGTTGGGGGAAAATTGAAAGGCGATGGCTCGCTTGATATATCTGGGGTCCGAGGTATCGAGCACGCTGGTGCAGGACATATCACCTTCCTCAGTAAAAAATTATTCCTTGAGTTATTGAATCGTTCTCAAGCCTCGGCTGTGCTGGTGAAGGCGGCAGTGGATACTTCTGTTTCCCAGGTTATCGTTGCCAGTCCAGAGCTTGCCTTTGCGCATTTGCTGAGGGAGTTTCATCCCGAGCCGCAACCCAAACCGGGTGTTCATGACCGGGCAGTGGTCGGCAAAAACGTTAAACTCGGTGAGCAGGTCACTCTATCCGCTGGAGCGTGTATCGGGGATGATGTGGAGATTGCGGATCATGTCCATTTATATCCGGGAGTGGTTGTCGGCGACCGTTGTCGGATTGGTAGCCATACCATCCTTCACCCGAATGTCACGCTTTACCGCAATACGGAATTGGGGAGTCGTGTGATTCTTCATGCCGGGGTGGTGATCGGGGCTGATGGTTTTGGCTATACCCTCGATGAGAAAGGAGCGCATTATAAAATCAACCAAATCGGTCGGGTGGTGATTGAAGATGATGTCGAGATTGGGGCAAACAGTTGTGTGGATCGGGCGGCAATGGGCACCACGCTCATCAAACGGGGAACCAAAATAGATAATCTTGTTCAGGTAGCTCATAACTGTACGGTGGGGGAACACTCCATTTTGGTTGCCCAAGTGGGGCTGTCTGGAAGCTGTACCCTAGGCCATCATGTGGTGCTTGCGGGGCAGGTGGGCGTCGCCGACCATGTCACGCTCGGTGACCAGGTTACGCTCACGGCTCAGTCGGGCACGTTCCGTAATATTGAAAACCACAAGGTTTATGGAGGATATCCTGCGGTTCCCCTCGGCGAGTGGAAAAAATATGTGACCGTTTTGCCAAAACTTCCGGAATTGGCCCGTAAAATTCGTGACCTAGAAATGCGATTAAACGAAATTGAAAATAACCTGTCCTCCCGTTAAAATACTTATATTCGCGTTGCTCTTAAGAAACTGTTTTTATTTAAAGCTATAGATTATGTTTAAACTCTGTGGGCGTACTTTGATTCTTGCCCTTTTGTCTGTTTTTACCCTGGGTGCTGTTTTTCCACCGATGTCTGGAACAGCTGTCGAGAAGTACATCCAGAAAAAACTCAAGCGTAATGACAAGACCCTCCGAATTAACGAGAAGAATCTGGGTGATTCGGGTTTGGCTATTTTGGCCCAATCTTCATTAGTTCGTTCTGTCAGGACTCTGGTTTTGTATAAAGTCCATATCAGCGATGAAGGCATTCGTGCCTTGGCCGAATCTCCCAATCTGAAAAACCTGGAGGCTCTGTATCTGGAGCATAATTTCATAACCGATAAGGGAGTGGAGGTCATTGCGAGCTCCATGACGTTTTCAAACCTGAAAATCCTCAACCTTTATCACAATCGGATTACCGATGAGGGTGCCAGGGCTATTGCGAACTCGAACACCCTGACTCAATTGATGGAGCTGAACCTGAACTATAATCAGATCAAGGGGGCCGGAGCTATTGATCTCACGCGTTCAAAAAAGTTGCGCCAGCTTCATAATATCGAGTTAGCCTATAACCCAATTGAAAAAAGCGGCAAACAGGCCTGGAAGCGTTTCCAGTTGATGGAATGGTTTAAAGATCTTCACCGCAATAACCGGTTAAACCAAGTGGGTAAGGCGCTGATTGGGAACTTTGGGGTTATGGTATTGCTGGACTTCCCTTTTATCTCGGAGTTGGAGACTTTGAATTTGAGAAATAATGATTTGAACGATGAGGCGGTGATCGCCCTTTCGCAATCTAAAAAATTAAAAGATTTAGTTTCTTTGGATCTTTCAAAAAATAATATTTCTGATGCGGGAGCCCAAGCGCTGGCAGGATCCAAAAACTTTGAGAGGCTGAAGAAACTGAATTTAAACTTTAATCGGATCGGGGATGAAGGAGCTCGTGCGATAGCCGAATCTACGCGTTTGGCAAACCTAGAATCCTTAAAGCTGGGGCAGAATAAAATTGGTGCCGAGGGAGCCCGTGCGTTGAATGAGTCCGAAAACCTCAAAAACCTGATTCATCCTATCTTCGGTTTTTACTGATATGTTCACGGTGCCCTGAATACTCTTCCCAAGAAAGAAGCGGCGGATGGATGCAGACTGGGCCTTATGTTAAAATATTAAAAGCTAAATCCTTATTTAAAAAACTTCATATCGGATATGGTACAGATTTTAGAGTTTGAGCGCGAGATTTTTGCCTTGGAGACCCAGATACACGATCTGGTTTCCATGTCTCATATGTATGATAGTGTTGGCGACATCACTCATGAGATCGCCAAGCTCAAAAAAAAGCTACGCCGAATGAAGTATGAGGTGTATTCCAACCTGAAAGGGTGGGATAAAACCTTGGTGGCGAGACATCCTGACAGACCTTACACTCTGGATTATTTGAACCTGATCTTTGAGGATTTTTTTGAGCTTCATGGTGACCGTCACGGAGGTTATGGTCCCTCTATTGTTGCGGGGCTGGCAAGGTTTGCTGGAAAGTCCGTGATGGTAGTGGGGCATCAGAAGGGAAGAGAGACCAAAGAAAAAATAAGACGGAATTTTGGAATGTCCCAGCCGTCGGGATATAGAAAAGCTCTTCGATTAATGCGGATGGCGGAGAAATTCAATATACCCGTTATTACCTTCATCGACACACCGGGAGCTTATCCCGGTGTTGATGCTGAAGAAAAGGGGCAGTCTGAAGCGATCGCCACCAATATGTTCAGTATCATTCAATTGAAGATCCCCATCATCTGCGTGGTGATTGGAGAGGGAGGATCCGGCGGTGCTTTAGCGATTGGGGTTGGCGATCATATTATGATGTTTGAACATTCTGTGTATTCGGTGATCTCCCCTGAAGGTTGTGCTTCCATTCTTTGGGGCGACAAAGGAAAAACCTCGCAGGCGGCTGATGCTCTGTGTATCACCGCGAGCGACCTCTTGAAATTTAAAGTGATTGATGAAATTATTCGCGAACCTCTTGGCGGTGCCCACCGTAATCATAAACAGGCCGCTATACGTTTGAAAAAATCCCTTAGAAAAAATCTTGAGTGCTTGACCCAGATTTCCTTGGGAGAGTTGACCCAGTTGAGAGAGAAGAAGTTCCGTGAAATGGGAAAAGTCATTGAGGAAGGAACCTGATTTCACATCCGAGAAATCTCAGGAATAAGGGACCCGCATTTTTTCTGCCTTTTTAAATTATGTTTCCAATAATGGTAAGTAGCGTTAGATGATTTTTCCGGTGTTTATTAGCATAAATTATTCAAAAAAAATATTTTCTGGTTTTTCGTTGAGCCATCTGAAAGTGAAGGCCTAATATTTTGGACGTAAAACAAGAATATTTTTACCGTGCGGACATTGAGGGTCTGATCCACGATGATCCCAGGTTAGCTTCACTTCCTAGAGGTTGTTGTGAGTTCAGAGAAGGCGGATAGCAAGAATATTTTAAGCCGAGGAGAATTTTGTTGCCAGTTTTGAAAAGCTATTGCTGGTTACCAGTGGAGGCTTTCCGCTTAAAGGTGGACTTGTTGGCGAAACAGTTGTGCGTATTCTGATTCGGTGGTGATCAGGATATCGTGCACTCCTGTTTCAACCAGTTCTCCTTTTTTCATGACCAGAACACGGTCTACCCCTTCCAAAGTTGACAGGCGATGCGCGACAATCAGAGTGGTACGCCCTGCCATCAACGTGTCCAGAGCTTGTTTAATATGGCTCTCGGTTTCAGTGTCCATCGATGAGGTGGCTTCGTCCAGCACTAGGATCGGCGGGTTTTTCAGGAAAGTCCGAGCGATGGCAATGCGGTGTTTTTCCCCTCCAGAAAGTTTGACTCCCCGTTCTCCGACCATGGTGTTGTATCCCTCCGGTAGGTTTTTTATAAAGGGGTCGGCGTGTGCTGAGACAGCGGCTGAAATGACCTGATCCAGGTCGGCTTGGATGTTCCCGTAGAGGATGTTTTCCGCCACTGTGCCATTAAACAGGAACGGATCTTGCGCGACCAGCCCGATTTGTTCGCGGAGATAAGAAAGCTTCAGGTCTTTTATTCGGTACCCGTCAATGAGAATGGCTCCTGGCTGGACATCATAAAACCGCATGAGCAGTTTAACCATGGTGGATTTTCCACTACCAGTATGACCGACCAAAGCTATCTTTTCTCCGGCGGCAATGGTGAAGTCAACTTCTTGAAGGACAGGTTTACCTAGGATGTATGAAAAGTCCACCTGGTTAAATTGAATCGTGCCCAAGACATTGGTAGAGGGGAGAATCGCATTTGACATCTCTTGCACCTCGGGCACGGTGTCGATGATATCAAACAACCGTTCGCCGGAAGCCAATGCGTGCTGAAGCATGTGATTGACCGAATGCAACTGGTTGATCGGTGTATAAAATAATGCTAGGTAGCCCACGAAAGCGATCAGGGAACCGACGGTGATATCTCCAGCCTGTACCAGCCCCACTCCATACAGGAGAATCAGAACTGTGCCGAGGGACCCCAAAAACATCATGGTCGGAGAATAGAAGGCCCACAACCGCATGACTTTCAAGGTCCCATCACAGTAATCCCGACTGCGTTTTTCAAATTGTTTGACTTCATGAAGTTGGCGATTAAAAGAAAGTGTTTCGCGGATTCCTGAAATGGAGTCCTGCAACTTTGCATTCATTTTCGCGGCCCGCTTGCGCACAACATGATACTGGTCGTGGGCCTTGGCGGTATAGATCCATGCGCCATAAGCCAGGAAGGGGATGGGAAGCAGGGCCACCAAGGCTAGCTTCCAATGCATATAAAAAAGTATAATGGAAATCCCGATTAGGGTCAGGATCGCTGTCACGACCTGTTCCACGCCATCAATAAAAATTCGCTCGACATAGGTCACATCATCGTTGGCGCGGGACATCAACTCGCCGGTGGAGCGGTTTTCAAAATAGCTCAAGGATAAATTCTGCAACGCACGATAAACGTCTGACCTTAAATCGAACACTACACTCTGCTCGACCTTGTTATTGATCATGATGCGCCGGTGATTGGTGAAGTTTCGCGTCAAATAAATACCGGCCAAGCCGGCTATGGGTCCGTATATCCATAAGGATTCTCCACCTTCGACCAGGCTGTCGACAATCAGTTTAATCAGCCAGGGTGGGACTAGATCCAGGAGGGTGGTGGCGATGGCTAAAAATAGCGTCATCGCTACCTTTTTTTTATAAGGTTTTAAATAACTCAGTACTCTTACAAGGGATTTCATGTTTCCAGCGTTTGGACTGCTATAATTCAAAAAGCCTCTAAAAATCGTCAAAGCCTAGGGGTTCTGATTTTTAGAGGTGTCCTTATGATTATAACCAGTCTTGAATTCAATTTGTAAGCGCGACAGTTAGTAAAGTGTTCTTATTGAAGAGTAGCTCATAGGGTGTTTTGAAGCCAAGTGTTTTTCTGGGTCTATGATTGAGTTGATGCATGATGTGTTTTATTTCCTTTTGTGTGACGTTGTTCAGTCGTCTGGACTTTGTCAGGTACTGTCGAATGAGTCCGTTTGTATTTTCATTCAGCCCCCATTCCCAAGAGGATCTTTGCATAACCCCGGATCCTTCATCGTCTTGTTACTTAGAATGACAAAACAGCCTTATATTCATTCTGAACGCAGTGAAGAATCCCTAAGCTTTTAATCCCCAGCCGATCGTTGATTTATGAACAGAAAGTACTTTAGTGGCCCTTGTCTGGTTATGACTGATTTTCAAGGGTGCTTCAATCTGGTATCGTTGTCCCTGGGTAAGCTGAGCGTAATCACTCATAAGTGCCCTCTTACTTTTATCGGTGAGAAAACCAAGATGTTAACGCGGTTTACCTTTCTACCGACACGAAGAGTCGCGCTTACAACTTGAATTCAAGTAAAACTTTAAAGATATTTCTTTAAATATTTCCCAGTGTAGGATGCTTTAACTTTTGCGACCTTTTCTGGTGGACCTTCGGCAAGCACCTGGCCTCCTCCTTCGCCGCCTTCAGGGCCCAGGTCGATGATGTGATCGGCGGTTTTGATCACATCCATATTATGTTCAATAATGATGACCGTATTGCCAGCATCGACCAGTTTGTCGAGAACCTTCAGCAGATGCTCAATGTCAGCAAAATGCAGTCCTGTTGTCGGCTCATCCAGAATGTACAGGGTTCTGTCGGTACTGCGCTTGCTCAACTCTTTGGATAACTTTACTCGCTGGGCCTCGCCGCCAGATAATGTGGTGGCCTGCTGGCCGAGGCGAATGTAGTCGAGTCCGACATCGGTGATGGTTTGCAGTTTGGTTTTTATGGGAGGAATGTTGGTGAAAAACTCCATGGCTTCTTCCGCCGTCATATTCAGTACATCGGCGACATTTTTTCCTTTATAAAGAATTTCCAAGGTTTCGCGGTTGAAGCGTTTGCCATGGCAAACCTCGCAGGTGACGAACACGTCGGGGAGAAAATGCATTTCCACTTTAATGACCCCATCGCCTTGGCAGGTCTCGCACCGTCCCCCTTTAATGTTAAAGCTGAACCGGCCGGGTTTGTAGCCACGGGCGCGGGATTCGGGGACTTGGCTGAACAATTCGCGCACAAGGGTGAACACGCCGGTATAGGTGGCAGGGTTGGATCTGGGTGTTCTGCCTATCGGCGATTGATCAATATCGATGACTTTGTCGAGCCATTGAATGCCCTGGATTTTTTTAAACTCTCCGGGCTTGTCCAAGGAGTTCCAGAAATGTCGGGCCAGCGCTTTATACAAAATGTCAATGGTGAGCGTACTTTTGCCAGAACCGGATACTCCGGTTACGCAGACAAAACAACCGAGAGGAATTTTTACCGATATTTCTTTTAGGTTATTTTCCTGGGCTCCTTGAATCTCAAGTATTTTACCATTGCCCTTGCGCCGATTTTCGGGAAGTGGCATCTTTTTTTTCCCCGATAGATATTGTCCGGTCAGAGAGTCTTTTGATTTCAGCAGGGCTTTTGGTGTGCCAGCAAAAATAGTTTCACCGCCATGAACTCCCGCTCCAGGTCCGAGATCCACAACATAGTCGGCGGCTCGTATGGTAGCCTCGTCATGCTCGACGACGATGACGGTGTTGCCGAGATCACGCAGACGGACGAGGGTGTTGAGCAGACGGTCGTTGTCTCTCTGATGCAGTCCAATGCTGGGTTCATCGAGGACGTATAGAACTCCCATCAAACTGGAGCCGATCTGGGTGGCGAGACGGATGCGCTGACTTTCTCCTCCCGACAGGGTGGCTGAGGAACGGTCGAGAGAAAGGTAATCCAATCCGACATTGGCGAGGAACCTCAGACGTTCCCTGATTTCCTTAACGATCCTGCGGGCGATATTGTGTTCCTGCCGACTCAGTTTCAGATCCTGAAAAAATTGATAGGTACGGTCGATGGAGAATGTCGTGAGTTCTACGATATTCAGATCGGCGATCTTCACCGAGACGGCTTCTTTCCGTAACCGGTCACCGCCACAGGTTTGGCAGGAAAGAGGACGCATGTAGCGCGCAATCTCTTCGCGGCTGGAGGCAGAATCGGTTTCCCTGTAACGCCTCTCCAAGTCTGGAATCACTCCATCGAAGGTGTCGGTATAGAATTTTTTTTTGCCGTCTTTTTCAAAATAATATTTTATCGGTTTATCACCGGAGCCGTACAACAAAATATCGCGAATCTTCTTAGGAAGTTTCTCAAACGCAGTGCTGAGTTTGAACTTGAAATGCATGGAGATCGTATCCAGCATCTGGTGAAAATAGACAGAACTACGCTTTTCCCAAGGTTTCAAAGCTCCATCGCGGACCGAAAGCTTGGGATCCGGAACAACAAGTTCAGGATCGATCACCATCTTGATTCCCAGGCCATCACATTGGGCACAGGCTCCTTGCGGATTGTTGAAGGAGAACAGGCGTGGTTCCAGTTCTGGATAACTGATGTTGCAATAACTGCAGGCAAATTTTTCGCTGAATAATAACTCCCGAGATTCCTTGTCATCCTCAAGAATTGCAACGACCAGGGAACCCTCTCCATGGTTGAGTGCGGTTTCGACCGAGTCGGCTAGCCGTTTGCCCATTTTTTCCTTGATGATCAGCCTGTCCACCACTGTTTCCAGAGTATGCCTGAATTTTTTGTTGAGAACAATTTCCTCTTCCAGAGAGCGGACTTCTCCGTTGATCCGTGCGCGCACGAATCCGTTTCGTTTCATATCCAGAATTTCTCTTTTAAGTTCGCCTTTTTTGTTTCGGGCTATAGGAGAAAGGATCATCACTTTCTTGCCGATAGGGATTGCCTGAACCTGACCCACAATATGTTGCACGGTTTGTGAAGTGATTTGCCGTCCGCAACCATAACAGGAAACCTTGCCGATCCTGGCGTAGAGCAGGCGCAGATAGTCGTAAATTTCCGTCACCGTGCCAACGGTGGAGCGGGGATTTTTGCTTGACGTTTTCTGCTCGATTGAGATGGCGGGGGAGAGTCCATCAATGGAGTCCACATCGGGTTTCTCCATCAATTGGAGAAACTGCCGCGCATAGGCGGAGAGGGATTCAACGTATCGGCGTTGACCCTCGGCATAAATGGTATCGAAAGCGAGGGACGATTTTCCTGAACCGCTTAACCCCGTTATCACCACAAGTTTTTCTCTTGGTAGAGTGAGGTTGAGGTTTTTAAGGTTGTGTTCTCTTGCGCCTTTTATAGTGATGTGTTCCAGTGCCATTATGTTGGGGTACCAATTATTCCTTAAACAGGGTGGGCCACTTCTTATCGACCATGGTTTTAATCTCCGAAGTCATTTCAATCTCTTCTGGCCAGTGTTGTTGATAACCTTCTTCAGGGAACTTTTGCGTTACATCAACGCCTAGCCGTTCCTCCTGAAAATGAAGGTCCCGTTTTGGATCCAGGTTGTTGAAAAGCTTCCACATGACGGTTGAGATGTTTTCGGTATCGACATGGCCTTCCAGCACGATGACAATTTCAATGGCAGAAAAGTCAGGATGATCGAGAAACGAATCGATGAACTCCCCACCCTGATTGGGAGCGGTTTTATCGAGAGCTACTAGCAGAACGGGGGCTTGAAGTTCTAAAATCCGGCAAGCTTTAAGATATTGAAATGCTTCTATCACTTGTCCAGGTGTTGGAAGCGTGTGGGTTTTGGTGAGGGCAGAAGCCTCTTTGCCGTAACCTGGCTCGCCCTCAATTTTTATAGTAATATCTATGCCCAGCTTCGAGCCGTATAGTGTTTGGTCGGAAGCATGGTTGAGTACATCGAGAACTCCTTCAGAGAAAAACAGGTCTGTTTGAAAATCCACCTTACTGAGTAAAAGGTTTGCCACCTTTTCATAGTCATGAACATTGACCTCGGCATCAACGGTGACAATGGTTTTGACAAAACTCATTTGGCCTAGTCCCCACAGAGCACTCATCAGCCGTCGAGATTGCATGGGGTAACGTTTGTCGATAGAAACAATGACGCAATTGTGAAAGACTCCCTCCATCGGCATATCCATGTCCACGATTTCAGGAAGCTGGGTTTTGAGTAGAGGCAGAAAGATGCGCTCGGTGGTCCGGCCCAGATAAAAATCCTCCTGAGGAGGTTTGCCCACGATGGTGGTCAGATAAACTGGATCTTTGCGGTGCGTGATGGCGGTGAGGTGCAGGACCGGGTAATCTCCATCCTGTGAGTAATAGCCGGTGTGATCACCGAAGGGACCTTCCAGCCGCATTTCTGAGGGGTCGATGAACCCTTCCAGAACAATTTCCGCATTGGCCGGAACTTCCAGATCAACCGTTTTGCATTTCACCAACGGTACGCTTTGCTTGCGGATAAAACCGGCGAGGAGGAATTCGTCAATGCCATAGGGCAGGGGGGCGGAAGCGGAATAGCAGGATGCCGGGTCGGCGCCGAGGGCAACCGCGACTTCCATCATCTTATTCTGTTTTTTATATTCATGGAAAAAATGTGCACCGTCCTTATGGATATGCCAGTGCATGGCGGTGGTCTTTTTGTCATATACCTGCATGCGGTATAGTCCGACATTCCTGATTTTTTTGTCGGCACTGCGGTTGATCACAATGGGAAAGGTGATGAATCGCCCTGCGTCTTGAGGCCAGCACTGCAAAACCGGAATCATTTCCAGATCGATATCGTTGTTTATATGGACGACTTCCTGGCAGGGAGGATGAGCCGTGTGCAAGAGTTTGGGCGGAAACTGTGCCGCCTGCAATAGCATGGGCAAAAGCTTTGCTTTTTCCAATAGAGTTGTGGGAGGAGGAACTTTTATATAGCGTTCGATTCTTTTAGGGATGTCTTCAATGTTATGGACACCCAGTGCTATGTTCATGCGTTTTGTGTTGCCAAAAGCATTGATCAGTACCGGCATGGAACTGCCTTCAACATTTTCGAATAGCAGGGCTTTCCCACCATCGGGTTGTTTGGAGACCCGGTCGGTAATTTCCGCAATTTCGAGAATAGGCGAAACACGTTCTTTGATCCTCAGGAGCTCTCCCTCAAACTCCAGCTGGTCTATGAATTCTCTTAAAGAAGGGTAATTCATGGAGCCTCCGGTTAAAAAATAAACGACCTCGCATTATATCCTACCGGCCAGGCTTGGAAGAAAATTATTTCCCCCCACCAGGTGTGGGGTCAGTTGCATTGACCTATCTGGCAAGCAACAGGTTATCTCGGTTGAAACTTCTTGCCATCGTCCTTTTTTCGCTCGGCCTTGGTGTATGGTAAAATAATCCTATGTTGCGATTTGTTCTTAGGCGGATTTTGTTAGGAATACCGGTTCTAGTCACGGTTGCGACGCTCACCTTTCTCATTATGCATTTGGTTCCAGGTGGACCGTTTGATACGGAAAAAACTCTTCCTCCTGAAATCATCGCCAACATAGAAGCCAAGTATCATCTCGATAAGCCTGTTCCCCTGCAATATTTTTTATACATGAAGCAATTGTTGCAGGGCGATCTGGGGCCGTCTTATAAATATCTGGGGCGCGATGTTTCGGATATCATCCGGGACACGTTTCCGGTTTCTTTTACTTTAGGGCTCTGCGCTGTTCTGGTTGTTTTGGGGTTGGGGGTGCCTGCGGGGATGGTCTCGGCGTATTGGCAGAACTCTCCGCTGGACCGGTCTGTCCTGCTTTTGGCGGCGATGGGAATTTCTGTGCCCAATTTTGTGCTGGGAGCAATATCCGTATGGCTCTTTTCGCATCACTGGCACTGGCTCCCCCCTGCCTTGTGGGAAGGACCTCGCCACATGATTTTGCCGGCATTTGCTCTGGGGGCAGGTTTTGCCGGGTATGTTGCTCGGCTGACCCGTACCACGATGCTGGATGTTTTATCCTCCGACTACATCCGCACTGCACGGGCCAAGGGACTGACGGAACCGGTGATCATGTTTAAACATGGTTTGATAAACTCCATCTACCCCATTGTTTCGGTGATGGGTCCTCTGACCGCCGGACTGATCACCGGATCATTTGTGATTGAATTTATCTTTTCCATTCCGGGGATGGGACGGTTCTTCATCACCGCTGTGATCAACCGAGACTATCCGTTAGTTATGGGAGTGACACTGGTTTATGCGGTGCTGATTGTGATCGCGAATTTGGTGGTGGACATGATTTATGGGTGGCTGGACCCGCGTGTGGCGTTAAAGTGAGATACTTTTCGACATCCAAATTGAGCACCGGTTTCCTGCTGACTGTTTCAGCGATTGCGGTGTTGGCTCCGTGGGTGGCTCCGTACTCCTATGAAACGCAGGATACGTTGCAGACTCTGAATTTTCCCAGTCTGGAACATTGGATGGGCACCGATCGTCTGGGTCGTGATCTTCTTTCGCGCATGATTTATGGAGCGCGGGTGTCATTGTTTATCGGTGTATTCACCACTTTGTTCGCCTTGTTGATCGGAACGGTTTATGGAGCCATTTCGGCTTATGTTGGCGGCAGGACAGACAACCTGATGATGCGGCTGGTGGATGTGGTTTTTGCTCTGCCCGACTTGTTAATGATTATTCTCATCACCGTTTTGATGGGGCGGGGGGTGGCAGGGGTTTTTGTTGCGTTGACGCTGGTGAGCTGGGTCACGGTTGCCCGATTGGTGCGCGGAGAGGTTCTCCGGATCAAGGAGCTCCCTTATGTGACGGCGGCACGTGCACTGGGCGCAAGCCCTGTAAGGATTCTGCTACGGGAAATTCTCCCCAATATCCTCGGTATTCTGGTGGTGACTTTGAGTTTTCGCATACCCATGGCGATTTTGGCCGAGTCGACATTGAGTTTCATCGGGTTAGGAATAGCCCCTCCGTTCAGCAGTTGGGGGACCTTGGCCAATGATGGTTGGACGGCGATCAAGTTTTATCCGCATCTTATTTTGTTTCCCTCTATAGCAATCTTCTTAACCATCCTTTCGTTCAATTTTTTAGGGGATCGTTTGCGCGAGGTTTTCGACCCTCGATCTTCGAACTGAGCAGGGCAGGTTGTGGCTCTCCATCTCTCCGTTAAAAAGACTTCGTGTTTGTGGAGTAGGGCGATAAACCGTGTCCAAGAAATACTGCCAGCCCAGGCCGGAAAAACAGCAATAACTCTATAAGCATCAAAGATACATAGGGTTATAGAAATATCACGTTGACAAGTCTGAAAAACCGTTATAGAGCGGCCCTTTAAGAAGATCTTTGCATAGCCTTGGATTCTTCGTCACTTTTACACAGCCAAAGGGCTGACTTTCCATCATATTTTGTGTTAGAATTCTAGTATGAGCCGGATCAAAGAAGATTTGATTTGTGAGATCATACGGTTATCTCAGACGAGTCTGCTGGACAAAAAATGCGCCAATATGAGTTGCGAGACTCAGGAGCAGGTCGCTGTGGATTGGATCCGTAAAAATGCCGCTGACTACAGAGTGGATTTTCACTCCCGGCTAGAGGCCCTTTCTGCATCTAGGCTGGGTGAAATATTGAAAGATATCACCGGCACGGGAAGAGATTTGGATGATGTTTTAGAAGAGATTGAATCTTCTTCGGTTCAGAGAGGTTAAGTATGTCAGATACCCCCCCTTCTTCAGAAGCCGTAGCTTTATCGCCTGCTGAAAAGGCCAAACTTGCCGCTGCCAAGAAAGCCGAGGCGGCCAAAAAGGCTGGTTCTGTAGGAGAACCTCTTGTCGATAACGGTGATGGAACCATCACCGATCCTAATACCGGTTATATGTGGAAGAAGACTGATACTTGGCTGGATGTGAAAAAGTTTTATACCTGGGCCGATCATCAGGAATATGTAGACTGGGTCAACACGAATAAAGACAAGTTTGGTGGCTACGATAATTGGCGGATCCCCAACAAGGCCGAGGCCTTGACACTTTTTGATAAGACCGGTGTCAAATCTCTGATTGATAAAAACGGGACAAGTTATCCCATTGATGGAATATTTGCGCCCGGTGGCGCGTCCAATACTTGGATCACCGAGTGTTCCGATGAAAAAATTATCCGCATGGATTTGAAGATAGGGATCGACACGGCTTATCCCACCGCAGAAGTCTGGTCTTCAATGCGATTAATCCGTAAAGAGGGAGAGGCTCCGCCTGCTAAGGCAGGAGCGGCTGAACCTGCCCCAAAAGCAGAAGCAGTCAGTGAAAAACCGGCAGAAGCTTCGACTGATGTTGTGCCAGTGGCACCCGCTACGGTTGCACCCAAGGTTTCAGGAGGAACCCTCAAACCTATTGCTAGAAGAGACTTTTCCTCAGAGGAAAGAGCCGCAATGCTTAAAAGGGCTAAAGCTCATGCGGCAGAGGTGAAAGTCCGCAAGAGTTAAACCTTGTTTATCGTGTAGCCATTGTCGTATCACCTGGCTGACCACTTCGGAATTCTTTTTCAGTAATTTCTTTGCGTTTTCACGTAGCCACTCACCTGTTGAGCGAGACGGGCTCAGGCTTTAAAGTTCTGCTGTTTTTTTCCGTTGCGATATTTTTTTCGTCGGCGATTTGAGTTTTTTTGGGCGGGATTTTCCGAGTCGAAAAATCAGCCAGAGAACTAATATGAGAGCCAAAGCGAAACGGGTCATGAATAAAATAACCTCCATGCTTAATCTTCCTCAATATTAAATTTTATAATAAGGTCGCCACGCTTTTTTCCCCAGTTTATAGCTACGCCTTCCCCGGGCACGCGTAGTTCTTCCCCAACAAGGGTCTCTTCTTCCACTTGAATGGTTGTGGTGGCATTCAGTGTTTCAACCTGAAGTGATCCGCCTTCTTCCGCCAACATGGAAGGGATAGTCACTTCATGGATGATATCGTTTTTGATCCGTTTGAATTTTGGGTGGGGCTGTATACAGACTTTTAAAAACAGGTCTCCGGGGGGGCCTCCATTTCTGCCTGCCCCGCCTTCCTTGATGATGGCAAGAGTGTATTGGTCAGCCACGCCAGGAGGAATTTTTACATCCAAGGTGACAGAGCGGACGACCAGTTGTTTGCCTTGGCATTCCGCGCATTCATCACTTCCCTGAGCTCCGGTTCCTTCACACTCTTCGCATTGCACGTATTTTTCATAGGAGTAAGGAATAGTTCCCCCTAATGCCGCGACAGGGAGAGGGACATCGACCATGAATTGCAGGTCAAACCCGCTGGTTGGCATATCTGGATCAATTGGCTCCGGTTCCTGGGCAAAAGGTTCTTCAAACCCCTGTTGGCTACCCCCTGGCTCCCTTCCGAAGCCTCTGTGAGGGGTGTTCCAATTGGGTTGGCCTTTGGGCCGACGCCGAGTTTTTTGCTGATAGGTCCGCTGGCGGTCGTACTCTTTCCTTCTTTTAGCGTTACTGAGTGTTTCATAGGCCTCGGAGATGAGCTTGAATTTGTCTTCGGCTTTTTTGCTTCCCGAGTTGGTGTCGGGGTGGTATTTTCTCGCCAGCTCTCGATATCGTTTTTTGATATCTATTTTGGAAGTTTTCTGGGTGATACCAAGGATCTTGTAATAATTTCGGGCTGTGGGTTGGGCCATGAAAGGGAATCTCTGCTTTTGAAGGTTTCTTTATTTTATCTTCTTTACGGAATCTTGAGTTCAAGTTGTAAGCGCAACTCTTCGTGTCGGTAGAAAGATAAACCGCGGTAGTATCGTGGTTTTCCCAGCGATAAAAGTAAGAGGACACCTATGAGCGGTTACGCTCAGCTTACCCATGGACAACGATACCAGATTGAAGCACTCTTGAAAACCGGTCATAACCAGACAAGGATCGCTGAAGTACTTTCTGTTCATAAATCAACGCTTAGCCGGGAACTAAAACACATCATACACCCACTCAATCATAGACCCCAGAGACCGCCTGGATTTAAAACGCCCTATGAGCTATTCTTCAATGAGAAAACTTCACTAACTGTTGCACTTGAAATTTGAATTCAATTCTGTTTGTTACGATTGTATAAGGCGGCATGACTATCAATGCATTGTGATAAACCGAGACCCTACCCGTTAAAAGGAATAGCTCATGAAACAAAGGATTGGCGAAATTCTTGAGCCGGAATCTAAAAGCGATTTTCTCATTCGTGGTTTTAATATTTTTATTATTTCCTTGATTATTCTCAATGTATTTGCGGTTGCTTTGGAAACTGTACAGGAAATTTCCGAGATATATGCAAGGCCATTCAGGGTCTTTGAGTGGTTTTCTATAGTGGTGTTTACCATTGAATATGTTCTGCGTGTCTGGACTTGTACGTTGAAGCCGAAATTCGCCGCTCCGATCAAGGGGCGGCTTCGTTATATGTTCACACCTTCCGCGGTCATCGATTTGATGGTGGTGGTTCCCTTTTATCTGCCATTCTTTTTTGATCTGGATTTGCGTTTCCTCAGGGTTCTTCGTTTGTTTCGGCTTTTCACCCTGTTCAAAATGGCGCGATATTCCAAATCCCTGCATCTATTTAAAATGGTGTTGAGGGATACCCGGCAAGAGTTGCTCATCGTCTTAGCCGTAACGATGGGAATGCTGGTTTTCGCTTCCGGAGTTATTTATTTTATAGAGAACAAAGCTCAGCCTGAGGCTTTTTCGAGTATTCCTGCGGCGATGTGGTGGGCAGTCTCCACCATGACTACGGTGGGCTATGGAGATGTTTATCCGATCACCACGGTGGGGAAATTCTTTGGAGGCTTCATTTCCATATTAGGTTTGGGAACATTTGGTCTGCCTGTCGGAATTATCGCCTACGGATTTATCGAAGAGTTGCAAAAACAAAAAATGCGACCCTTGCAGTGTCCCCATTGCGAGAAGGAGTTCGATGCCTCGATCGAAAGAATAAACTTACAACGTTAGATTATTGTGAGCCGACTCTTTTACCTGGCGGACTCATCAAGTAGTAAGCGCGACAGTTAGTGAAGTTTTCTCATTGAAGAATAGCTCATAGGGCGTTTTAAATCCAGGCGGTCTCTGGGGTCTATGATTGAGTTGACGCATGATGTGTTTTGTTCCTTTTGTGTGACGTTGTCGAGTCGTCTGGATTTGGGTAAATACTGTCGAATGAATCCATTGATATTTTCATTCAGCCCTTGTTCCCAGGAAGCGCAAGGGTAGGCAAAATAGATATTGGCAGAGAAGGTTTGAGCCATTTTTTGATGCTTGGCAAACTCCAGGCCGTTGTCATAAATGGTGCTGTGAACCCAGTTTCGATGCGTTCCTGTGGAGCCTGTTTGGTTTTCGGTGCGGTCAGAGAACCGCATATTGAGTTTTGCGCCCCACAAGAGTGGCAACAACGCCTTGATGGCCTTTACCGATGAGGGTATCGTCTTTAGCATATTATCAAAACCCTTGTTAGTCACTTTGAAGAATTGGTTTAGCATTACCGGACTCGAAAAAAGAATTTATTGGTAATTCTGAACAGCTTGGGTTTTCTGGCGCTTCAAGGCTCGCAATTTTCGGGCTTCCTTTTTGTTTATTGTGGTTTTTACCTTTTTCTCTGTGATGGGTTCTCCCTCCCAACCCACTTTTTCCAAAAAGTCCTCATACCCCCCATGAAAATATTCCGCCCGGCCCTGATGGAAAACGATCAGGTTTTTAGCCAGGGCTTTAAGGATGAGTTCAGAGTGAGTCACAATCACCAGAGCTCCAACATAATCGTTCAACTCTTCTATCAAGGCCTCAATGGATTCTACATCCAGATGATGAGAAGGTTCGTCCAAAAGCAGGAGGTTGGTGGGGCGGGAAATAATTTTTCCCAACAGAACGCGGCTTCTTTCTCCTCCGGATAACACGCTCACCTTTTTCTTACTCAAGTCTCCATCAAACATCATGGCTCCACATACGCTGTGAGCAGCTTGCAGGGAAAGGTTGGGGTTGGAACGGAGTATCTCATCCAGCACCTTGTTTTTGGGTTCGAGCCGGTCGATATTAGTCTGACCAAAATGGCCGAAACAGGCAGAGGGATGCCGGATGATAGAGCCGGAAGTGGGCGTCAATTCCTCTGCCAGACAATTTAACAGAGTCGATTTTCCTTTTCCGTTGGCTCCGATGATTCCAATGCGATCCTTTCGCTCAATGGAGAATGATAGGTCTGTGAAAATATTATTTTCAGGATTGCCGTCGTAGGAGAAAGAAATATCCTTTATATTCATGACTATTTTTCCTGGGCATGGGCGATGGTTGAATCTGAATCCGAGATTCTTCTCGGTGTCCAGTTTTTCCATCGCGCCCATTTTTTTCATCATCTTTAGCCGGGACTGGGCCATTGTTGCTTTGGAAGCCTTGGCGCGAAACCGGTCTATAAGGGATTGCATTTCTTTTCGCTTGTTCTCCATATTTTTGCGGGTTAACTCGTAAGTCTCTTCTTCCTGGATCATTTGCTCGTAGAATTTAATGGTGCCTCCCCGGACTTTTCGGGCCTGTTTGCGATGCAGACCCAATGTGTGGGTGGTAACTTTATCCATGAAATCCCGGTCATGCGTGATGAGAATCATTTCTCCTGGCCATTTATTGAGATAGTCCTTGAGCCAACGGAGTGAAATGATGTCGAGATAGTTGGTGGGTTCATCAAGCAGAAGCATATTGGGGTCGGCCAACAATGCTTTACAAAGATTGATTCGTACATGGAAACCACCACTGAAGGTGGTGCGGTCTTTTTGAAAATCATGGTCGGAAAAACCCAGACCGGCAAGGATGATCTCAGCTTTGTAATGGTCCCATTGTTTTTCAACGGGTAGGGCTTCAATACATTCCTTGAGAACGGTGGGTTGGGTGAAACGAATATGCTGGTCCAGTGCACCGATCCTGTATCCTTTGGGTGTTGAAAGGGTTCCCGAATCCTGCCTCTCCTGTCCCATGATCATCCTGAACAGGGTGGACTTCCCAGTACCATTTTTACCGACCAACCCAACGCGTTCGCCTTTATTGATAAGAAAAGACACATCCTCAAAAAGAACTTGAGGGCCAAAAGATTTTTCAAGACTGCTAGCTATGATCATAGGAATTAAATTTGCAAATGGGCTGGGGAAAATAATTCTTGATTTAAAGGGTGAGTGAATCAGGAAGGAAAATAAAACTGGTCGGGATGAGAAGATTTGAACTTCCGACCCCCTACTCCCGAAGCAGGTGCGCTACCAGGCTGCGCTACATCCCGACTGTTTTAGCTTGTTTTGTAAAAGAATTTCTTGAGGTATTTCCAAATAATGATTGAACCTACTCGATTCAGCACCGACTTAAGCCAGGTGCTCCCTCCCAAACATTTTTGGCAGTGAGGGTGGACTACTTTATTTTTTTGAAATCCTTCCACTGCATCAATGACCGGCCGGGTATTCATGATTTCCGTGATCGAATTTTCGAACACGTTCCCGGCTACTGTCTTTCCGTCAAAATCGACGCAACAGTAAGTTAAATCGCCGCTAACCAGAATGGCAAAGTGGTCACTCAGCGCACTACAATAACCGGTTTTGGAGGGGACCACTTGGCTACCCTCGGTAAACGCGTTACCCCATGTATTGAGAATGTAGGTCTCGAAAAAAATATTCGGCGCGACTTCCACCACATTCCATTTGAAGGAGGACAGTTTGTCTATCTTCTTTTCCACTACGGCTTTCTGTTCTTCGCTGAGGGGTGGACAGATATTATGAACCTCTTGGGCCCAGTATCGAAAAGTTTTGCGTAATTCTTTGGTGTTGTTGATGACACTCATCGTTCCCACCGTCCAGTCGTCGCCGGGTACTTCGGTTTTGATCGATGTGTTTAAAAAGTGGACCTTTATCTTAGGGGGCCTTTCTTGTTTCAGGCAACCTTCAATGAATTGTAAAACGCGGTTGTGATATTCATCGAACTTCATCCGCCTGGACTTCCGGGTTTTAAAGGATTCCTCGTCAGGAGTTTGCAGGGAGATGTTCACTTGAGAGGCGGTAACTTGTTCCAGCTTGATAGCCATCTCGTCATCGAGATAAGTCCCATTGGTGGTGATGCCGGTCTTCACGCCTAACTGCGCCGCATACTCAAGAATTTCGAAAAAGCGAGGGTGCATGAATGGCTCACCCATCACATGGAAGGTGATTTTTTCCGCCATATTATATTCGGCGATCTCGTCAATGATTTCACAGACTCTTTCAAATTCCATATACTCATAACGGCGGGTCATTTCCTGCTTGGGGCAGAAGGTGCAGTCAAAGTTGCAGACGTTGGTCAATTCAATATGAATACGTTGCAGGGGAAACTGTACCAGTTCGCCAAAGCGACCGGGAAATTTCTGGGTACCGGGTTGGACCTGAGTCAGCATGATTTAGTTATGTCGCAGGGATTAATCGTTATTGGTTTTCGAATAGTTATAACGGTCTATGCTTTCGCTCCAAAATGTGTTGTTGGTCACGTTGCGTGAAACCTTTTTAGACCCGCATTCAGGGCAAGACACCTTTTTTTTATCCACTTCCGACATCTTCATTTCGATCACGAAATCTTTTTTGCACTTTTCGCAGGTATGATCGTAATGGGGCATGACCGAGTCCTCCAATTCATCTAAACTTCATAAAAACATGAGTGTTCCTCATGAGCCGGTGAGAATACAACAGTTTCTAATTCAAAGCAATAAATCCGGCAAAGTTGTTCCATTTGAAAAATAGATCCACTGTCGGGAAGCCTACCTTTTTGATGATAGCCTGATTTTCCTCTACTGTCCAAGGGATAAGCACATTTTCCAGAGCTTCGCGTTTTCTGGAAATCTCCAAGTTGGAATATCCTCGGTCTCGCTTAAACTGATGGTGAAAATCGATGAATGTCTGGTCCAGCTCCGGAATCCCGCTTTTAATTTTTTCAATGAGGACGAGGGACCCTCCGGGAATCAGGCCCTCAAAGATATTTTTTAACAAGGGAATTCTGCGCTCCGGCAAGACAAACTGCAGAGTATAGTTCATCACTACCACAGACGTATTTGGGATGGAAAGTCTCTGGTTCAAGTCTGTCTTAAAGAGTTTGCAGGGGATCGGTGACTCTCTCAGCGTTTTGCTGGATTTTTCCAACATAGCTGAAGACTTGTCGATGCCACACAAGGATATCCCCTTGTTTTTGTCTATCGATTGGGCCAGTTTAAGAAGCAGAGTGCCGGTGGAACAACCCAGGTCGTAAACGGAAGTGTTTGCCTTGGCGAATTGGGCACACCAGTGCACCGCCAACGACTGACATTCCTGATACATCGGAACACTTCGTTCCAGCATATCTTCGAACACATTTGCCACTGACTCATCAAACTCGAAAGGCTCACTGGCAGTATCTCGATTGAATAATGTGTCCCGCATGGAGCCCCTATTTGTCAAAATTTTTTTAAAGAACCCCCCCCTAGAAACTGGACGGGGATTATGGCTGATTACGGTCCTGGTAGTTCGCTACCTTCAACCGGGCCGGATTTTGACTTCAATAAAAGTTTGTTGATCGCGTTGATATACGCAAATCCGCTGGCCTCTATGGTGTTGACCCCGGCACCTTTTCCTAATACTTCCCTCTTTTCGTGTTGAACACGAACAGTGACTTCACCCTGGGCATCCTGTCCTTTGGTTTTAGCCATCACCTGATAGTCGATAAGCTTGCATCTGAGGCCAGTGATCTTATCGATGGAGTTATAAATCGCGTCCACCGGGCCATCGCCGTTGGCGTTGGAAGAATGTTCATTGCCATCACGGCTAACCAGAATTACAGTCGCATGGGGAATTTTTCCAGTTTCGAAACCGCATTGCAGAGAACCCAGCTTGTAGGTGTTTTGCTGTTCCTCGGAAAACTTCTGTTTTTGGCAGAGTGTGTGGATATCGTCTTCGAAGATTTCCTTTTTCTCATCCGCAAGAATTTTGAATTCATGGAACACTTTGTCCAGCTCATCCTGTTCCAAGTGGTATCCCAACTCTTGAACCTTGTGAATGAGCGCGTTTCGCCCAGAATGTTTGCCCATCACCAGTTCCGACCCGTCACTGCCAATATCCTTAGGGTTTATAATCTCAAAAGTATCTTTGCGTTTGAGAAACCCATGTTGATGAATGCCAGACTCATGCGCGAAAGCGTTTTTTCCCACAATGGCTTTATTGCGTTGCACGAAGAACCCGGTCAAGCTACTTACCAGCTTGCTACATGCATGGATATGTTTGGTCTCGATTCCCGTGTACACGCTGTGAAAAAAATCTTTTCGGGTTCTAATAGCCATGATCACTTCTTCCATAGCGGCGTTTCCGGCTCGTTCACCAATGCCGTTGATGGTGCACTCGACCTGCCTTGCTCCGGCTTGTACCGCAGAAAGGGAATTGGAAACTGCGAGTCCGAGGTCGTTATGGCAATGTACGCTGATGATCGCCTGATCAATATTGGAAACATTTGTCTTCAAGTACCGGATGAGTTCGGCGAATTCTTCTGGAACGGTGTATCCCACAGTGTCAGGAATATTGATTGTTGTGGCTCCAGCGTCGATTACTTCTTGGGTGACCTCGGCGAGAAAATCTTTTTCTGTCCGGGTCGCGTCCATGGGGGAGAACTCCACATCGTCGCAATATTTGCGGGCGAACTGGATGGCTTTGACCCCCATTTCGACAATTTCTTCCCTGGCTTTTTCGACCATATGTTCGCGATGTAACCTGGATGTGGACAGAAATATATGAATGCGCGGCGACTCGGCTTTTTCCAAAGCACGGGCTGTTGCCTCAATATCTTTTTCCAAGGCGCGTGAAAGTCCAGTAATTTTTGAGCTACGGATTTCTTCCGCAATCTGTTTGACCGATTCGAAGTCCCCTGGAGAAGCAACCGGAAAACCCGCTTCGATCACATCCACATTGAGTAGAGCCAGTTGCCGTGCGATTTCAAGTTTTTCCTTGATATTCAAGCTGGCACCGGGGCATTGCTCTCCGTCTCTCAACGTGGTGTCGAAGATAATGAGTTTTTCGGGTTGCATGACTGTAAAGTTTCCTTTCATCCACGAAGTGTGGGGCTATTGAGCAATAACTTGCTCTGGTTAAAAAATATTATCCCGACTTAAGAGGCTCTTGCTTGCTTCTACGGAGAGTGCTAGCAGGGTGTTGAAAAACCCATAATTTTATAAAGTTTTAACGGTTTCGCTAAAAACCCATTGAAGATTAATAGTTTCAGCATGAACGTTTTTGGTTCTTTTAACTCTTTGACCGTATTTGGAAGCTTTTGCCGTGTCCCTGTAGCCACGTTCCTCCTCCATCTGGAACCAACTTACTCATTCTCAGCAAGTTGTAAGCGGCTCCGAGCATGAAGACATATTCCTGTGTTCGTTCGACCTCTCTAAAACGAGTTTTCCTTAAGCCTCCCACCGTCTTGAACCAGCCAAAGATTTCTTCCACCCGCTTGCGGATTCTTTGGCTGACAGCGTAACCCTCATGCCTTGTGATTCGCCTGTCCAATCCGAGCGTGTTCCTGTCTTTAACCTGGGCAATATGAGGAGTAATATTCATGCTACGCAAGCCATCCACAAAATCCGACGCAGGGTATCCCTTCCCAGTGTTTTCGGGTGCACCCGCTTTCTGACTTGGCACGAAAGCATATCCAAGACGGCTTCCTGTTCCGCATAACCCGTGGCTTTGTTGACTTTGAGACCAACGCATGCCCTGAAAACAATAGCCGTGCTTCGGGGTCGGTTCTACTTCAGCGCGTTTTGTTCGAACGTTTCTCCCCACGAAAATCCACGTTGGGGTCACTTCCACCATCTTGTGGCGGTTTACCCGGTTCTTGGTGAAACTCGTGGCATCGAATGACGGTTCCTCAAGGCTCATATCAAGAAACCAGCGGAACAGAATGTTGTAATCCAATTGCTCGCGGAACATCCGGACCGAGCGCACCGTAAACAAAGCCATCAAGAGTTGCGCTTTCAACAACCGTTTCCGAGAAACAGAAGGTCCTCCTGTGTTGCTGTACATCACCTGGAACGTTGGGTTCATCTCTTTCAAGACCGCGTCGGCACGCTTTGATCATGCAGAGAGGATGGCCCTCGGACGTCCTTTGTTCCGGCGATAAATACGTAAACATAAAACCTTGACTCTCTTCTTGACCGCGCATGGCTCCCCTCCAATAAAATAGTACTCACGCCTGTTTTACAATCTAACCCCCTTGCTTAGGAGTTTTTCAGCAACCTGCTAGTGAGACTAGCGAGCAAAAACTATTTATCCCTCTAGGCCTGTGTGATATTTCTTCATTCTGCCTTAAGGGTGAAAGCTGAAGAAAAATATCACGTCCAGGGAGCAAAGAGTTGATTTTGGTTCGAGGAATTCTTGCCAGTTGCCCCTGCGGCGAGCAGCTCAGTCGATGGTACTTAGTACCTTGAACCCGGCCTTTTCGATCTTTCTGATCAAGGAGGTTGTCTCATGCGTGAGGCCGGTCGAAAGAAATAGACCTGTTTCTTTTTGTTTTTGGCATGGGGTGCGATGCCAAACTGATGACGTTTAAGCCTTGGTCGTGGATAATTTTGGAAACAGATTCAAAGTTTTTTGGATCCTTGTCCATGATGACATGTACTCTGGAACTTGAATGGATAATGCCCATTAAATCTATGAACAATCCCGACATATCGAGAATGGGGATGATGTCCACCAAACTATCGCCATTTAAAACCAGAAGTGCCCCAATCGTATTTTTGTAAATCAGGAGAGCTACATCTTCTACATTGATGTCCAGTCTACAGTTTGAGGATTTCAGGTCATGAAACCCTCAACTCTCATTTCTTTCGGGTCGAGAGTTGCTACCCTCGATGAATCTATATTATTTTGAATGAAAGCTCTGCGGATATTGCTTTCTGTGATGATCCTTTTAAGTTCTTTTTTTGTGACCAGTAAAAATGGCGGACGGAATTCCTGATCATCAACTCCTGCGCCTTACAAAGGGTCTCCCCGGATTTAATTGCGATGACCTTGTGGGTCGTTATTTCATCAGTGATCGTTGCAGCTCTAATTCAATAGATAAAAAACAAACAACAATCTGCCAGTATAATTGAAAGAGAACGACACTTTCGTTCTTGAGATTTAAAGAAATCAAAAAACTCCAATCCGGGGAAGGTCACCTTCAACATGGCTTAAAAAGGGTACTTTATGATCCGGACGGGAAAAGGAAACACCCCATTATAACGCCGATTTGAGAAATGAAAACAAGTTAATTAAACCGAAATTTCTGCGAATCGAAACAGGCTAGAACGCTCTTTTCATAAGTGAGTGTGAAGGAAAGCCGCCACTTCTTCGAGGTTTTCAACTATATAAATAGGGGAGAGAAATCCTCTGAGATTTGCGTGTCGGATTGAAAAGCGTAAGGGTTTTGCACCACAAACGGCAGATTCTACAATAGTTATAGAAAACATATACTAAAATATGTATATTACTTAATCTATTTTAAGGGTATTTCTTTTAAGCCTTTTGATTCCAAGGGGTTCCCTCGAGCACGGCTCTTGCTGTTTATGCCTATTCCGCATTGAAAATCTTTAAACTTTCGGTGTTTGGGAGGAATTAAACTCTTTTTAAATTCAATGAGTTGATCAACTTAACTATGTACACGTTTCCCACGGCCTCCACAGAGTTTGCTACAACAAAGAAGTCTCTACTTTTAACTTGTTCATAAATTGGGGAAAGGTCACGTTGGCGGCTCTGGTGCATCGGTTAATCGCTGTCCTCGTGCCATCCCGGAACGTATCGCTGAATTTTGTGAAACGCAATCGTTTTTTTGTGAAAGTTTCTTTGGGACCCGGCGGGCTAAAGGGAAAAGAGGTCGCGGTGTTTCGGGTAAAACCATTGTTTTCGGTGTTCTCAGACATCATGGAAAAGTTTACACGGAGATCGCTCTGGATTGTTCTAAAGCCACACTGCAAGCGGGTTGTTCGGGGTAGAGCCACTCTCAACAGTGTCACCTATCCCCAGATGGGCGGCGTGGATACAATGGGTTTATTGATGTGGGTTATGGGAAACATCTTTTTATCGATTATGGACGCAATGAGTTTGCCATGAGATTGATACATGTTAATGGCATTGAAGGATTTTGAGGGTTCTCCAAAATCAGTCTTTGTTCTAGTCAGGACCCTAGAAATAATCACATGATAGATAATCGAAGAATCGTTTTTCTGGATTATTTGAGGATTTTTGCCATTTTCAGTGTCGTTGCTGGACATAAGTTTTTTGGCCACGCTTTAAATTTTGCGGGTAATGAAACCCTTTACGCCGCGCCTCGTTTTTTCTTGGTATTTTTGTTTCCTTTTTTCTATATGGGAGGTGCTGGTGTTGTTGTTTTTTTTCTGGTATCTGGCTACATCATTACCCACGTACTGCAATCCGAACAGCCAGCCGAATTTTTTATAAAAAGAATTTTTAGAATTTACCCGCTTTATGTGGTGGTTGTGTTATTTCAGGCTATAGAAAGATATTACTCTGTCGGCTATGTTCTTGATGTTGAAATTATACTCATTCAACTGCTTCTTATAGGTGATTTTTTCGATACCCCATACGCATTGGATGGAGCGGAATGGACTTTACGTGTAGAAATAATATTTTATCTTTTTATGGGTATTTTGCGGTATTTGAAGCTTTTAAGTGAGTATAAAAAAGCACTGCCTTGGGTTTTAATAGGTGTAACTTTTTTATTTGGGATTCTTCCAACATTCCCGTCCTCTGGTTTTTGCCAGGGGTTCTTTTTGATTTTTGGTCCGTTCTTGTTCTTGGGTGTGTTTTTTTATCTCAGAGAAGCAAAACAGGTTAGTTTCAGCCTGTTTATAGGATTTGTTTTTTTAGTCGTCTTTCAATATTATTCTTTGATTCCAGTTCACAGTCCAAGGTTGGTGGGGTCCCAGTTTGGAATATTGGGTTTGATGGTATTTGCTTTATTGTGGTCTTGTCGAGCCCGTCTGGAGGCAGCACCAGCCGTACTCTTTTTTTCAGATCTGACATATTCAGTATATTTACTTCACAATGGGATGTGGGACCCTGTTAAAGAAATGCTAGGGAAACCATCAGTATCTATTCTTCATCCAGACACTGAGGTGCTTTTTGTTCTTTTAGTAATATGCTTTCTTATGCTAAAGCTCATTGAAAAACCCTGCATTAAATTAGGTCGGGTGGTTGTGAGGTGTATGCGGGAAAAAGAAAGTTATCCTGTTTTTAAACCCCGTTTAAATTAGCTTTTTCCATCTGCCGAACGAAATTAAGAGTAATACCCGGTTATAATATTACGTCATTGGGTTGGTGTGTTTTCTGATTTTATAGTTTCGCATCTGAGGTGACCTTTTTTCGAAAATGAGCTACGCGGTTACATCGGTACTGTTTGATCAGAGAATTTTCTAATAACCTGCTGGAAGGGTTGATTCGAGGTTGAAATTTTTCATATTGTCCCATCCGGCAGGAGACGCTCTTTGTCGCCTTTTCCCGGGCTTGTTTTTGGCGTGGCTAACGATGGCGTTACCGCCGTGTGCGTTTTTCCTGAATTTTTGCTTCTGAGAGGAGTACAATATTCCTATCTAACAGATCATGGAGGTTTTTTGGTATGAAGAAGTTAATGTTGGTTTTATTGATGTTCGTGGCGAACCCTGCTTGGGCGCAATCGGGCGGGCATGCCAGTGTCGGGTTGGGCCATGGTGAAGAGGGTTATCTTCACCTGGAAGAAATGGTCAAACATCTGGAGTATAGTCTGAAAATGCCGGATGCCAGCGAGGATTTGAAAATGCATGGTCCCATGGCTTTGCAACACGCTAAAGAAGCGTTGAAACACTATAATGAAGCGTTAAAACATGGCTCGGAGTCACTGGGTCGACGGGCTTCAATGCCTATGTCTGAGGGTTCTGGTGGCGGTCCTGGTCCTGGCTACCGCGATGAAGGCTCTTCCCATAGCCATGACGAAGGTTCCCACTAGCCACTCGCCGTGGGGGCGATGGAATAGTTTTTTTGAGCTTGGATAACTCTTTCTCCGTCTGATAGATATGTTGCAATTTACTAGCGGAGGTTCTCCGTGATGGCGGGACCTACGAGAATTTTGCCGTCATCTATTTTTACTTGATAGACCTTGGTGTCCCATTCTTTGCCGCGGTCACATTTGCCTGTTTTGAGATCAAACCGGTAACCATGGTTGGGGCATTTTATACCGAAGCCGCTTAACGTTCCGCGTACCAACGGCGTGGTTTTTTTGTGTGGACAGCGATCGTAGATGGCGAACAGCTCATCATCGAGATTAAAAAGGGTGATGAGTTCGCCGTTGACTTCGATGCGCTTTCTTCCCCCTGGAGGAACTTCCCAAAGTCTGGCCACTTCGGTAAACTCTGTCATCCGCTTACCTCGACAGGTAGAGAAGACCGACTCCAGTCCCACCAAGAGCCATCGTAGTTCCTCACTTTATACCCCAGATAACGGAAAACAAAATAGGCCATGGCCGAGCGAACCCCACCGGTGCAATAAACGATGATTTCCTGATTTGGGTGGATCCCGTTTTGCTTCAACAAGGAATTAAGAGTCGACAGGGATTTCAGGTTTCCGTTGCCTTGAAAAAACTCCGGCCAGTGGATATGGATGGCGTTGGGGATATGTCCTCCTCTTGGCGAACCATAGGGTGTGGCACCTTCGAATTCACTGCGTGTCCTGTTGTCAATCAGTCTAAAATTATTTTTAGAAAAGTTATTATTTATTAGTAATTTAGTGGCAATAACCTCATTATTTAATTTGATACTTTTCAGGGCTGGATCCGGTGAAGGAGACGGGTTTTGTTGGCCTCTTTGGATATTTTTCCCAGCCCGTTTCCAGCTGGAGAGTCCGCCATCTAAAAGGGCTACTTTCTCGAATCCATAACGCTCGAGCATCCAGAAGAATCGGCCATCCGTTCTCCATGGGTCATCCGGTTCGCCATAGACGATGATGGTTTTGTCTGGAGAAAAACCCAGCGGACCCAGTTTTTGAGTGATGAAAGCTTTGTCGTCTTTGAGTAATCCCTTGACCCCATTTAGCTTATGTGTGAACTCCCGCCAGTCATTGAGGTTAACCGCCCCAGGAATATGACCGAGCAGAAATTTCCAGGACGGGCGGGTATCGACCATGACCCTATGGTCGGTGGGAATGGTGCTCACCATGGCTGGGGTCATAAGAAGTTCGACCTCGCTTGCAAGGCATTCAGAGGTATGGATTATTGATAAAAACAAGCCCAGAATGAGCAGGATATTGACCCTGATTTTTCTTGACAAAATATGGACTCCACTTGTACTATCAGGCTTCATTTTTTCTCTCCGTTTGCTAAAAGCTGGGGCATTTTTGTGAAAATGGCTCTGAAAAAAGATTTAAGGGTTAACGCCCTTGTCCTCAGTCAGCTTAATGATTGTATATGGTTTAGATGTCGTGAGGCAGGATTGGATTGATTCAAATTAGGCTGGGAAATTGTCGGGCATATAAGAAATTTATTTAATTAAAGGTTGAACTATGACAACGGATGATCAGGGCAAGGAGAAACGGTTGGAAGAGATCAAGCAGGAAGAGAAAGAGGACGCAAGCGGTTATTATTCCCAGGGATCTTCAAAAGATAACGTGAGCGAAGAGGCCGAATACAGTAAGCCCGTTGTTCCGGTTCAACAGGAGCAGGAAGAAATGAATATGCTGAAGGCCGTTGCCTTTCTGGGTTTTGGAATGGCGGCTCTGGCGATTATTTTCATCCTGTTTTTTGTCCGCGATTTGGATACCCGGGTGGTAGGTATGGACGGTGCCGTGACCAGCCTTGAAGAAAAAATTATCCCTCTGAAAAGGCATGTGAACGACAGCTTTAGCAAAATTAATAAAGATATTTCCGGACTAAAAAACAAGGTTGGCAACTATGAGCGCATGATGGCGGTGATGGAACTCAAGCGCGCATTGGTCACCGTTCAGGAAATGTCTATGGGTAACTCAGCCGATATTGAAGCCAAGTCTGGTGAAGTGGTAGCTGGTATAGAGGCATTGTTGACAGAATTGGGAGCGGGACCAACCGCCACGGAAAGCCTACCTGCAGGAATCGTAAGTCTGGAGGAAGCTCCTGCTTCGGCAGTTGCTGAAGAGCCGACTGCTCCTGTTGAGGAGCCTGTGACAGAAGAACCTGCCCCGGTTGAAGAGGCTACTCATGCCGCTACCGAATCCGCGCCTGAGCCTGCTGAAGAAGTTCCCGCAGAGGAAGAAAGCTCCGAGGATGGGGCTGAGGATGGGGAAGAAAGCGAAGACGATGAAGAAGATGAGGACGAATAGTTTGGTCTTAACTTTCACCTTTTAGTTCTCTTCAACTCATGCCAGCCATAAAATTTGTTTTATCCATCCTGTTGCTGATCGTTATTGCTTCGTTCGCCGTACAAAATATGGATTCGGTGGAGATCAGCTATTATGATCTGAAACTGGAACTCCATACAATTGAACTTCCATTGATGGTGGTGCTCGTGACCCCATTAATACTGGGGTTTTCAATGGCTTGGTTCATGGGCATGTTTGACCGATTCAAATTGAAGTCCACCATCCGCCAGCAAAACCGATCCATCTCTTCCATGGAAGAAGAGTTGGAGAGGCTTAAAAGCACTTCCCAGTTTCCCACCCAGGTAGAATCTTCTGCCGACTCTTGATTATCGCAGTCGCGGATTTGCGAAAAACGCAACCAGATCTTTGACCGAAATTACGCCCACAATCTTGTCGTTCTCCGTCACCGGGAGGTGACGGATCTTTTTTTGCGCCATAAAGGCATTGGCATCCGTCACTGGCTGATGGCAATCCAGAGTGAAGAGCGGTTGCGGGGTCATGACAGCATCTACTCTTGTGGTTTTAGGATCCAACCCTCCGCCCAGGATTTTGCGTGATAAATCTGTTTCTGTTACGATCCCGACGTATTGATCATTTTCCTTGATAAGAACCGAGCCTATGTTTTTTTCATGCATGAGCTTGGCAGCTTCTTGAGTCGTGGTATCCGAGCCCACGCTGATTACGTAGGGACTCATGTAATCAGATATTTCTGTCCGGGTGGTTGTGTCTTTCGCGAACCTGTGAGGCTTGTGTTTTGGAGCCATGATCAACCTCCAAATTAGGGTGTGGTTGGTAATCCATTTTCTTTCCTGGAATTTAGGGTCAGATGACCTTCTTGTCAATTCGATGCCTGGCTTTTGAAGGGGATTCATTTTGAGGGCTATCGGGTTGCTGTTGGGTAAGACAATGGACACCCCCCAGTCCCCATATGAGGGTCTTGCACTGAATCTGGATGATTTTGCGTTCTGGAAAAAAAGGAGTTAACAGGTTTAGGACTCTCTGGTCATTAGGATGATCATAGCTGGGGACCAGTACCGCATGGTTGCCAATATAAAAGTTGGCGTAGCTGGCGGGCAGACGTTCTTCCTCGGAGCCGACATAACCCGGCATAGGCAGGGGGACAATATGGAAGGGGTTGCCGTCCAGGTCTTTGGCCGCTCCTAAGCGCGCATAATTTTGTTTTAATCTGAGAAAGTTTACGTCTCTTTCATTTTCTTCCAAAGCACAAACAATGGTGGTGGGGTTTACGAAACGGGCCAGATTATCGATATGCCCATCGGTGTCGTCTCCCTCCAACTCACCATGCAACCAGATGATTTTCGAAACTCCCAGATAATTTTTTAAAAATCCTTCCATGCGTTCACGGCGTATGCCGTCATTGCGGTTGGGGTTGAGGATGCAGGAGTCGGTGGTCAGGCATGTTCCGCGACCGTTCACCTCTATGGCTCCGCCTTCCAAAACAATCCCCGGCTTGAAACTTGAGAACTGCAATTGTTCGGCGATGATACTGCACGCAAGATCGTCAAGCTCCCATTTATATTTTCGGCCCCAAGAGTCAAAATCCCAATCGTTGATGGCCACCTCCCCATCTTCTTCTCGAATTAGAAAATTAGGGCCGTAGTCACGAATCCATGAGTCATTGGTGGGGATGTCATAGAGGAAAACCTGGTTCATATTTATGCCGTTGGCTTGCAGTTTCTTATGCAGGTCTTCTTCGGCGGATTTATCCTGAACCAGAATATGGGTCTTTTCACCTTCGGCGAGGGCTCTGACGATTTGCAGGTAGTCGAACTCGACCTGTTCCATGTCCTGGTCGGGCCAGGTTTCCGGGTTATGAGGCCATGTCAGCCAGGTTCCTGCGTGAGGTTCCCATTCGGCGGGCATACGATAGCCGGTGGGGAAGGAAATTTCATTCATCGGTATCTAAATATAATTTTGAGAGACCTCGATAAGCATCGACCCTTCGGTCTCTTAAGAAGGGCCAGTTTTGCCTTGTCGACTCGATCTCCGACAGGGTGCATTGGGCGATCACGATTTGCGGTTCATTTTCGGCCTGACTTATAACTTTTCCAAATGGATTGCAGATGAAGGATCGACCCCAAAAGGTCAAGGCCTTTTCACGACCCACCCGGTTCACCGAACCTAAAAAAACACCATTGGAAATGGCGTGAGATTTTTGTATGGTTTCCCAAGCGGAAATTTGCTGTTCAGAGACTTTGGCATCTTCATCTTGATACCCTATGGCGGTGGGATAAAACAAAAACTGTGCTCCGGATAAGGACGTTAGTCGGGCCGCTTCCGGAAACCACTGATCCCAGCAGATGAGGACCCCAACTTTTCCATAGCGGGTAGCAAAACTTTTGAACCCCGTATCTCCAGGAGTGAAGTAGAATTTTTCAAAGAAGCAGGGGTCATCGGGAACATGCATTTTGCGATAGGTTCCGACGACGCTTCCATCCGCATCAATGATAATGGCGGTGTTGTGGTAAATGCCCTGTGCCCGTTTTTCAAAAAGAGGCACAACCAGTACGACCTGCAACTCTTTTGCCAGCTTGGAGAGTGCTTTGCTCGTCGGACCTGGCAGAGATTCGGCCATGGAAAAATTTTCAGTCGCTTCCGTTTGGCAAAAATATTGAGTCAGGAAAAGCTCGGGAAGGCAAATAATTTGCGCTCCTTTTTTTGATGCGGCAAGAATGGAATCCACTGCGTTTTCCAGGTTTTTGCCTGCGTCCGGAGAGCAGGCCATTTGAACGAGGCCAACTGATATTGTTATGTTAGTCATGAAAATTTAAATAGTTATGCATGATAAAGGAATCTGTTATGATAAAATCATCATAGCATGATAGCGGTTTTCCTCCCAATTACCGTGGAGATTCTCCGAAGTTTCTGGTGAAATGCCCCCGCTTTTAATTAGGTATCCTTAAATAAATTATTAGCCATGTGGATCAAGCAGGCGTTCAGAGATTACTACAAACCAAAATTAAGGCGTAGACTGGCGAGGGAGCCCAGCCAAGAGGAACTGGACAAGCGTTTTGAAGAAATATACAGCCAGGTCAATTGCGTTCTTCTTGCGGGAGTCCTCGAAGGGGTTGCCATCTATTTTTATGAGATCGCAAAATTCACTAAAGAGGAACTGGATGGTTTCAGAGATCACCCTGAAGAATACCTTTTTGAGCGTTTTGGCGGAGGTAATTACAAGCTAAACTTCTATGAAGGCCCATCTTTTATTGTTTGCGTCAATTTTAAACCTAAGGGAGAGCCCAGATGGATTCCCTTACTTCCCGAAAAAGCCGGCTCTGATCCTACACCGGCGTAACCGCCGAGGTTATGCAAAGGTCTCTTGTTAGAGGACCAGCCTGACCCATTCTACAGTCTTGAGCTTTAATTTATGAACGAAAGGGTGACAACCCCTATTATTGGGAGTGGAGATTTTTCATTCCAAGTCGATCAAGTTCAAAAATGGACTGAAGAATCAAGTCGCCCTGTTGTTGTTGAGGGTTTGAAAGGTGCCTCTCGGGCTTTTTTTCTGTCGCGGTTGATCAAGCTCAAAAACCGGCCTGTGGTTGTTTTTACCGCAGATCAAAATCAGGGCGAGGTTTTACTAGACGATCTTAAATATTTTTTCCGCCTCGATAAAATAAAGCGCTCGCCATGCTTTTTCCCTACATGGGAGTTTCTTCCCTACGAACCGCTTTCCCCTTTAAACGAAATATCCGGAGCAAGGTTGGACATTCTCAACCGGCTTCGAACCGGAGAGCCTTTAATTCTGGTCGTACCTTTGGAGGCAGGTCTGCAAAGAGTCATGCCTCGCTCGGTTCTGGAAAAACTGGTTTTTCCGGTTGACCGTAAAATGAGCCTGGAGCGGGAATTTTTGGAAGCCTGCCTGTTCGACAATGGTTTTGCGCGTTCTCCGTTGGTGGAAAACAGGGGCGGGTTCAGTGTGCGGGGAGATATTGTTGATTTCTTCCAGCCCGGCAGGATGAACCCGATCCGCATCGAATTTTTTGGCGACGAAGTGGAATCCATTCGAGAGTTTGATGTGTTATCCCAAGTCTCTATAAATGAATTGGAAAGCGTGAATATTCTTCCTGTGCGGGAGCTTTGCCTGAACGATGCAGAAAAAAAACAGGGCGTGGAAGCCATCAGTAATTTCGCCAGGAAAAATGAGAGCGACCGTCTGGCCCTGAAGGAGCTTCTGGAAAAAATTCAGCATCTCGGGGTGTTTTCCGGCATGGAATATCTGGCTCCTTTTTTCTATTCCACTGGCGAAACGCTTTTTGACTATTTTCATCGGGATTCCCTGATTGTGCTTGAGGAGGAGGATCGGTTACAGGGCAAATCTGAGCAGTTTCACGATCTCGTTGAGATGGGGTATCATGCGGCTATGGAAAATGGGGATATCGCCGCTTCTCCAGAAGAATTGTATTTAAAAATGGATGTGTTCAAAAACCATGTGACCGAATTTAATGGATGCATTATCTTGAATAGCCTGAAAACTTCAGATGATGGAGCGGATCGCACCCTTGGTCTGGAGATGAAACCTGTTCCTTCTCTAGCCGGAAGGTTTGAAGCTTTCAGCGAACAAGTCCTTAAATGGCGGGAAGATGAAAATAAGATTGTGGTTGTGGCACCTACAAAGAGGCAGGTTCGCCGCATTCATGAGCTGCTTCATGATTGGGGACTGGAAACTGATGTGGACCTTGGACGAATCAGCGAAGGCTTTCAATTAAAATCATTCAATCAGATTTTCATCGCCGAGCATGAAATATTTGGCAGAACCCGCGAGCATCGGCATTGCAGAAAGCCCCGTTCGCAAGCTTTTCAGAGAGGACTAAAGGATTTAAAAGAAGGTGACTTTTTGGTGCATATTGATTATGGCATTGGCCTGTATCAGGGGACACGGGAACTGCAAACCGGGGTGGGCGGCGGAGAGTTTTTGGAAATTATGTATGCTGATGACGAAAAACTGTATCTCCCAATGGAAACACTTGGGCTTGTTCAAAAATATGCAGGGTCGACTGATACTCCTCCGCCTTTGAGCAAAATGGGAGGAGTTTCTTGGAAGCGTCAGAAGAAAAAAGTCAGAGACTCGATTCAGGAGATGGCGGGGGATTTGCTGAAACTTTATGCTTCCCGGGAACTGGCTCATGGTCATGCTTATTCAAACAATACTCTTATGATGCGAGAGTTTGCCGACACGTTCGAGTATGAGGAAACAGAGGATCAATCCAAAGCCATTGAGGATGTGGAAGCAGATCTGGAAAAGGACAAACCCACCGACAGGTTGATCTGCGGGGATGTGGGCTATGGTAAAACGGAAGTCGCCATGCGGGCGGCTTTCAAGGTGGTTCTGGATAAAAAACAGGTTGCCGTATTGGTGCCAACCACGATTCTCGCTCAGCAACATTTGCAGACCTTTCGTGAACGTTTTCGTGGATACCCGGTCAATATCGACATGGTCAACAGGTTCCGTACTCCGAAGGAGCAAAAGGAGACTTTAGCGCAGCTGAAAAAAAGTAATGTTGATATTGTTATAGGAACGCATCGATTGTTGTCGAAGGATGTAGAGTTTGCTTCGCTCGGCTTGATCATTATCGACGAGGAACAACGGTTTGGCGTCAAACATAAAGAAAAACTGAAGAGACTCAGAAACTCTGTCGATATTCTTACGCTCACAGCGACACCGATTCCCCGCACCCTGCATTTTTCCTTGATTGGGGTGCGTGATATGAGCGTCATCGAAACCCCTCCTGTTGACCGCCTTGCGGTAAAAACCTTTATTCGCAAGTTTGATGAAAAAGTGATCCGTGAAGCAATCATGAGAGAAATAGACCGTGGTGGGCAGGTATTTTTCGTGCATAACAAAATTCGCAGTATCCATTCTGTCGCCGAAATGATTCGAAGGGTGGCTCCCGGAGTAAGAACAGAGATCGCCCACGGCCAACTGCCGGAACACCAGTTAGAAACGGTGATGAAAAAATTTATGGGTAAGGAAGTGGATCTTTTGCTAAGTACATCCATTGTTGAGTCTGGACTTGATATTCCCTCCGCTAATACTATCATTATTAATCGTGCCGACCAGTTTGGACTGGCTCAACTTTATCAATTGCGCGGCAGGGTAGGGCGGTACAAGCATCAAGCCTATGCCTATCTGTTGATCCCTGGAACGGGAGGGTTGAGCGATGAGGCTTGTAAACGACTTAGCGCGATTGAGGAAACGAGCGAACTTGGGGCGGGTTTTCAGCTTTCGGCGCGTGATATGGAAATCCGCGGAGTGGGTAATATGCTGGGACACAACCAGTCAGGTCACATCACGTCAGTGGGTTTTGATCTTTATTGCAAACTGGTTGAGGATATGGTGAAAGATATCCGTGGGGAAAAAACCGATTCCCGTATTGAGACGGAGCTGGATTTGATGGTAAAAGGATTTATTCCAAAGGATTATGTCCCGGACTTGAATCAGCGCTTGGATTTTTACCGGAGGATACAGGTTGCCAGCGAGCATGACGAAGGCTTGGCGATAGGGAGTGAACTGGCGGACAGGTATGGTCCGCACCCTGACCCGATGGCAAAACTTCTGGCTCTCTTGGAGATACGCATATTTTGTCGGCAGATACATATTTCCAAGATCAAAATGAAACAGAATGAAGTTGTTTTGCATCTGTTGCCTTCAACGCCTGTTAATCCACAAACATTAACTTCTATGTTCGATGAACGTTTGAGTATCCGGTCGGAATATAAAGTTAGTATACGTTTGGATCGGAAGGGATGGAAAACGGATTTAAAACTTATCGGTCATTATTTGCAAAAGCTGGCGCATTCGTTACGGCCCATCGAGGTGGGAAATTGATTAAAAATGAATGGCTGGCAGGAATCGCTTTAGGAATGTGTTTGAGTTTTGTTTCTTGTTCCAATGGTCCATCCTCTGATCAATTCGATGATAGTGTTGTCATTGTAACTATCAACAATGAGGAAGTTCTTTTGGATCGGTTCAAGATCGAGTTTAAAGCTCATAAGAAGAAATTCTGGACTCAGGGGGCAGGAGAGGTTACAACGGAAGAATTGATTTGGCTTAAAAACAGGACCTTGGAACAGATAGTACAAACTACTCTTTTCAGACAGGAAGCTAAAATAAATAATATCGAAATCAATCAGGAAGAGCTGGATGAGGCACTATTGAGATATGAGGTGGGATATCCTGAAGACTCGTTTGGCAGGCGACTGAAGTTTGAAGGGTTGTCCCGTAAAGAATGGAAAAACGCGATAGAAAACAACCTATTGATAAATAAATTGATTAACAATTTTGTCAATAGTAAAGTATCAGTGAGCGATGATGAAATGCTTAGCTACTTTAAGGCCAATGAAGCTAGGTTTCATAAACGCGAGCAGGTGAGGGCTCTTCACATTATGGTGGAGACCGAAGAAGATATCCGTGAAATTCAAAAAGAATTGCAGTCGAAGCAAAATGATTTCTCTGGTCTGGCCAAAGAATATTCGCTGGGCCCGGAAGGAGCCCGGGGGGGGGATTTGGGTTATTTCGAGTCCGGTCAAATGCCTGAAGAATTTGATACTGTTTTTAAACTGAAAGTTAATGGCATCAGTGACATCATTTGCTCTCCTTATGGTTTTCATTTGTTCAAGGTTGTCGATAAAGTTGAAGATCGAAAAATGGGCTTTGATGAATCAAAAAAGCAGATTGAACAAGTTTTGCTCCAAGGCCTTCAGGACAAGGCTTTCCAGAAATGGATGGTCCAGTTAAAAGAAAAATCAGTAATTGAGATCAACTATGACTTCTTTGAAAAAATTAACTGAAGCGGGTTTTGCCTTGGTTTTAGTGCTGGTGCTGGGCCTATTCCCGGTTCATGCCAGGGTGTTTGACAAGGTGGCCGCAAAAGTGAATACAGAGATCATTACCTTAAGCTCTGTTGAAGAGCGGGCTGAGCTTTTGCGGCAAAAGTATGAGCGGTCTCCTGTGACTGTTTCCGGGCAGGAACTGTTGAAAGAAGCACTTAACATGATAATTGATGAAAGGCTTCAGCTTCAGGAGGGGAAAAAACTTGGTTTTGTCGTCGATGAAGATGCCATTGATGCGGCAGTTAAAGATATCTCAGATAAAAATGGTCTTGCCGATGGGCAGTTGCAGGAAATGCTCGAGCGGGAAGGAAGGACCTTGAGTTCCTATAGGGACCATATTCGTGATCAGATACTGGTTTCAAAAATTACCCGGTTTGAAATTAGCAACCGGGTGAAAGTCAGCGATAAAAGCATTGATCAATATTACAAGGAGCACCAAAAGGATTTCTGGGAAGATGGTCGGGCTCGAGCCCGCCACATCCTTTTTATTGCTGAGCGCGGTTCTTCCGAGATAAATAGAAAAGCGAAGTTACAGCAGGCAAAAAAAGTCCTCCGTGAAATTCGAGGGGGGGATGATTTTTCAGAGCTTGCCACGAAATACTCGGAAGATGTCTCTGCCAGTGATGGGGGGGACGTGGGTTTTGTTGTGAGAGGTAAAATGGTTCGCGAGTTCGAAGAGGCTGTATTCAGTTTAAAGCCGGGGCAGATCAGCGACATTGTGGAAACGGAGTATGGCTACCATATCATCAAGGTGGAAGAGGTTTTGCCTGGTAAAACTTTAGCTTTAAAAGATGCCAAGGATCGTATTGCTCAGATTCTTCGTATGCAAAAGCAAAAACAGGGTTATGGCGATTGGATGGAAGAATTAAAAAAGTCAGCTTTTATTGAAGTGAGTTTATTTAATGAGTCTGACGAAAACAAGAGTCTGGTTTCAAGAGGGTCATATAAAAAGAAGCCTGACAGTGAAGTGAAGGCAAAAAAAAAATTGAGTTCGGGAGCCGATTCCCGGCAGGAAACGTTGCAGAAAAAATGGGAGGAAATGTACAAGTCCGTTGAGAAATCAAACGGAGGCTCTGGGAAATACGAAGACTCGGAGCTTGATTCCCTGGAGAAAAAACTCAAATATATTAAAAAACTGCGAGATCAAAAAAAGATATCTGAAAAGGAATATCAAAAACGCAAAGAAAAAATTTTGAATCGTCTTTAATTTCCTAGAGCCGGTTTTAATTTTAGCTTGCTTTTATATTTCCCGCCTCCGCTTTCCTTTTGGTTTTGCGTTAAACGCAAATAATTAGCCTATGCTAAGAAGGCGTATTGCTGAGTGTCTCTAAGAGAGGGAGTGGATTGTGAAGGCTTACTTCATTTGATAAAAAATCCATGCCAGAATTTTTAAAAAGGATAAAGTCAGCGATTACTGAGTTGGTCGCGCCGGAGGACAAGGTTTTAGTGGCTGTTTCCGGCGGGGCTGATTCGCTGGCGTTGCTTTACCTTTTGCAACAGTTCTCGAAGGAACTTCGCTATGAATTATTTGTCGCGCATTTAAACCATTTGACCCGAGGCGAGGAATCTGATGAGGACGCAAGGTTTGTTGAGAAAGAGGCAGGTAAGCTTTCTCTTCCCGTTTTTGTCGAAAATATAGATGTGTCCATGGAGAAATTTGTTCTAAAATCTTCTTTCCAGGAATCTGCCCGTATCTTAAGGTACCGGTTTTTGGAAAAAACCATGGTGTCAATTAAAGGGAACAAGCTCGCCTTGGGGCATACCGCGGATGATCGGGTTGAAACGGTTTTGATGAACCTGTTAAGGGGGACAGGGTTAAGAGGGCTTGCAGGGATACCGGAAACAAGGGGACATGTGATTCGACCTCTTTTGCATTGTGCCCGATCTGAATTAGAGCAGTTTCTTAATGATCGAAACCTGGCCTATCGTACGGATTCCTCGAATAGCGAAAAAAAATATCTGAGAAATAGAATCCGCCACGAAGTAATTCCTTTTTTAAGGAAATTCAATAAGGATATTTCCGGGAACCTTTTGAGTCTGGCAGAGATCGCTCGGGGAGAAGAGCAATGGATGTCAGAAAAAACCTGTGAAATTTATTCGCAACTTGTGAAAACCGGGAACGGAGTCCTATGCTTTGAGGTGACCGAATTTGAGGAGCAACCTCAAGCAATGAGAAGGCGGTTGATTCGCGAAGCTTTTTATCAACTAACGGGAAGTTTACGTGAAATCAAAGCTTTGCATGTCCGGCAGGTTCTCGATCTTTTTGCCCGTGCCAGAGTAGGGAGTGGCTTAAAACTTCCAGGAAATGTGCGGGTGGTCTGTGGGTATGGGACAGTGAGTTTTTCCTTGTCCAAAGATTCGGAAGGTGATGGCCTTCCTGAAACTGATAGGAAGACGATAAGTTTGGAAGTTCCGGGTGTGACGAGTTTAGCCCGATTGGAAATTCAACTGAATGCACGGCTTGTTGAACCGTCTGCAGATTTGCCGCAACCGGTTGATAAAAAACAGGCTTATTTCGACTTCGACAAGACTGGTGAAGACATTCGGGTGCGGTTTTTTCAGCCGGGCGATCGTTTTATGCCGTTGGGCATGCGGGGGCATAAAAAAGTGAAGTCCTATTTTATTGACCAAAAGATTCCCCGTGAAAAAAGATTTTCTATTCCAATACTGACGAATAGTGAAGATGATATCATCTGGATATATGGAGAACGGACCTCTGATCAATTCTGTGTTGCCGAAAATACTAAGAAGGTGCTTTTTATAGAAGGACAAGGGCTTTGAAATGTTTGTATTAAAGAAGGCGACAGAAAGTATTTTTGTGGTAGGCTTATGGGTGACCATTGTTGGCGATAATGACTCTGTGAGGAGATAACTTTGAATCAATTTTATAAAAATTTAGCGCTTTGGTTGGTGATCGGCATCGTTCTGATTGCTTTATTCAATATATTTAATCAACCCATAACCCCTCAATCGGAAGTGGTTTTCAGTGATTTTATGGACCAGGTTGAGCAGGGGCAAGTCACTGAAGTGATTATTCGTGGTGATAGCATTAGCGGTAAGTATATGGATGGTAAGTCTTTCCAGACCACTGCTCCGCCAAAAGACCCAGATATCATCAAATCGCTCAGGGAGAAAAGTGTTCGTATTGTCGTGGTGCCTCCTGAACAAACAAGCTGGTATATGAGCATTCTTATTTCTTGGTTTCCTATGATTTTATTATTGGGAATCTGGATATTTTTCATGCGCCAGATGCAGGCTGGCGGAGGTAAAGCTATGTCATTTGGGAAAAGCCGTGCCCGGCTTTTAAATGATACGAAAAATAAAACCACCTTTAAGGATGTGGCGGGTGTTGATGAGGCGAAAGAAGAGCTTCATGAAATTATTGAGTTTTTAAAGGAACCCCAGAAGTTCAGTAAGTTGGGAGGTAAAATTCCCAAGGGGGTATTGCTTGTCGGCCCTCCTGGTACAGGAAAGACTCTTTTAGCTCGGGCTATTTCCGGAGAAGCGAACGTCCCGTTTTTCAGTATCAGTGGTTCTGATTTTGTTGAAATGTTTGTTGGGGTTGGTGCGTCACGGGTCCGTGACCTGTTCGAACAAGGTAAAAAGAACAGCCCGTGTTTGATTTTTATTGATGAGATTGATGCTGTCGGTCGGCATCGTGGTGCTGGTCTGGGCGGCGGTCATGATGAGCGGGAACAGACTCTCAATCAGCTCCTGGTCGAGATGGATGGTTTCGAAAACAATGAGGGAGTCATCCTCATCGCCGCGACCAACCGTCCTGATGTTTTGGACCCGGCTTTGTTGAGGCCGGGGCGATTTGACCGGCAGGTTGTGGTCAGTCGTCCTGATGTTAAAGGCCGGGACGGAATTTTGAAAGTTCATACCTCTACGGTTCCGCTTACTGATAAGGTGGATCTGAAAATCATTGCCAGGGGAACCCCTGGATTTACCGGTGCAGATCTGGCTAACCTCGTCAATGAGGCGGCCCTGTTAGCCGCTCGAAATGATAGGAAAGCCGTAGATATGGATGACTTTGAGCAAGCCAAAGACAAAGTCCTGATGGGAGTGGAGCGTCGGAGTATGGTTATTTCTGAGAAAGAGAAAAAAACCACGGCCTATCATGAAGCGGGGCATGCCTTGGTGGCCGCCCTTTTGCCCGGTACAGACCCTATTCATAAAGTTACAATCATCCCGAGAGGGAGGGCCTTGGGAGTGACCATGCAGTTGCCGATGGATGAGCAACACACATATCAAAAAAAATACCTCTATAATAGCCTTGCTATCTTGATGGGTGGAAGGTGTGCAGAAGAAACTTGCCTTGGTGAAATGACAACCGGTGCGGGTAACGATATTGAACGAGCCACAGAAATGGCCCGGAAAATGGTCTGCGAATGGGGGATGAGCGAAAAAATGGGTCCGCTTACTTATGGCTCCAAGGAGGAGCAGGTATTTTTAGGCAAGGACTTTTCATCCCAGAAAAATTTCAGCGACCAAACGGCTAAGTTGATAGATCAGGAAGTCAAAACGTTGGTTATGGGAGGATATAATTGCGCTACTGAACTACTGAAACAGAACCGGGATATCCTCGAAAACCTGGCTCAGGCTCTACTGGAAAGAGAAACCCTGAATGCGGCTGAGGTTAAAAACATTATCGAAGGAAGAAGCGATGTTGACCTTGATCCTCCCGGCGGGGAGCCACAAGAAATAGAGCCTGAGGTTTCTGCAGAGAAGTCGAAAACCAAAACAGATCATGGAGAAGAAGAGCTCTTGAGTGGCGGTGGCATGCCTGATCCCACGCCTGCCTGATCATTGTTTTAAATAATAATTTGTTTCCGATCAACTCCACATTTTGTCCGGCTTGATTCCGGAGTGTGGAGTTTTTGGTTTCTGCCATGATTCCATTCAAGTTTCCTAATCTAGGTGAAGCAGCGTTGGTAATGGGTATTATTAACCTGTCCCCCGATTCATTCTACGGAGAGAGTCAGTGTGGAACGATTGGACAGGTGCTCAGTGTCGCAGAAACAATGACTGCCGAAGGCGCAGACATTTTAGACTTGGGAGCGGAAAGCTCGCGACCAGGCTCTATCCCTATTTCGGAGCAGGAAGAGTTAGACCGTTTGCTTCCTGTACTGATGAAACTTGTCGAGGTTGCTAATGTTCCGATTTCGGTAGATACCTATAAACCCGCGGTTGCCCATGAAGCACTGCAAGTCGGAGCCAGCATCATCAATGATATAACGGGCCTGCAACGGTCAGAAGAAATGGCCCAAACGATTTCCCGGTTTCATGCGGGAGTGATTTTGATGCATATGCGGGGGTTGCCAGAAACCATGCAGGAGAACCCACAATATGCGGATGTGTTGACGGAAATTTCGGAGTATTTACAGCAGAGTATTGCCATTGCTATTTCCGCCGGGGTTGATCCGCAAAAAATTGCCATAGACCCTGGTATAGGGTTTGGTAAAACAGACTCCCATAATCTTCTAATATTGAAAAATCTGAATCTGTTAAATAAATTGGGTAAGCCAGTACTTTTGGGAGTTTCAAGAAAGTCCTTGATAGGAAATATTTTGAATGTGTCTGTTAAAGAAAGATTGGAAGGCTCACTCTCCGCGACTGTATTTGGATTGACACAGGGAGCGTCCATAATTCGCACTCATGATGTTCAGTCCACCCGCAGAGCAGTAAAGGTCGCTGAAGCAATAATGAGGGAAGAGGGGTGATCCGCTTATTTGTAAATGTGGACCATGTTGCCACCATCCGTGAAGCCAGAAGGACCATCGAGCCGAGTCCACTAAAAGCGGCCTTGTTGGCAGAAAAGGCCGGGGCTCAGGGGATCACTATCCATTTGCGGGAAGACCGCCGCCATATTCAGGATGACGATGTGCGAATCATTCGAAAAGGGATTAGTACCCCGCTTAATCTGGAAATGGCTCCCACCCAAGAGATGGATAAACTGGCTTTGGAGGTTCAGCCGTATCGGGTTTCTCTGGTCCCGGAAAAACGTCAGGAAATCACAACGGAAGGAGGTCTTGATGTTTGCTCACAGGAAAAGATGTTGTCAGAAATCGGGGAAAAGATGCACGATAGAGGGGTTTTGTTCAGTCTGTTCATTGACCCTGATGCGAAGCAGGTGGACGCTTCAAAAAGAATAAAGGCGGATAGTATAGAAATTAATACCGGTAAATACACGGAACTTGAGTCGGCTGAAGAAATTGAAGTCGAACTGGAACGGATACGGAAAAGTGCTAAAAGGGGCGACGAAAAGGGATTGAAGGTTTTTGCCGGGCATGGTTTGAATTACGAGAATGTAAAGGCTATTGCCGCGATCCCGGAAATTGAGGAACTTAATATCGGCCACTTCATAGTCGGGCAGGCGGTTTATGGGGGCATGGAAAATGCCGTGACCGAGATGATTCGCTCCATTAAAATGGGCAGGGGGTAGCAGAGCTGATTTTACCAAAATATTGAAGGATGTGCTGGTGACAGAGGTCAACCAGTCTTCCCAAAGTCGAATCGAAGGATAGGTTCTCAAGAAATCCAGTCTCCACGGTAGATTAGCAACTCCCTGTTTTTGACTTCAGGATTGCCTACAGGTTTATATTGACTTGAATTTGTAAATTTTGCATACTCCCCTTGGTTTCCGAGTGATTGAGCTTTCCCGCTGTTTTGCTACCCTCGATGAGTTTAACTCACGCATTTTCAATAAGTTTTCTTAAAAGGCTGTTTAATAAAAATGACAACGAAGGTCGGTATCAATGGGTTTGGGCGCATAGGTAGGGCGGTATTGAAATGCATATTGAATGATCCGGAATGCTCGAATTTTCAAATCGTGACTATCAATGATTTGACGGATTCTGCTACGTTGGCGCATCTTTTTAAATATGATTCTGTCCAGGGGGTTAGCTCTGAGGAAGTGCAATTTGATTCTGAGGGATTGATCATAAACGGCAGGCATATAAAAATTATTACTGAGTGCGACCCCGGCAAACTACCTTGGAAACAGTCAGGAGTGGATATTGTTATTGAGTCCACTGGGTTATTCACCAAGCGTGAGGCGGCTAGTAAGCATATTGCCGCAGGCGCAAAAAAAGTTATTATTTCAGCACCGGCAAAAGATCCGGATGTGACCATTGTTTTGGGTGTGAACGAAGGGTCTTATGTTTCTTCCGACCATCAGATTATTTCTAACGCTTCCTGCACTACAAACTGCTTGGCTCCAGTCGCCAAGGTTTTGCATGAAAGCTTCGGTATTGAAAAGGGGCTGATGACGACCATTCATTCGTATACGAACGACCAGAAGATTCTGGATTTGCCTCATTCAGACTTGAGGCGGGCAAGGGCGGCGAACCTCTCAATGATTCCGACCACTACCGGCGCCGCAGAAGCGGTGGCATTAGTGTTGCCGGAGATTAAGGGCAAGCTTGATGGTATGGCTATTCGTGTTCCGACCCCTAATGTGTCTCTGATTGACCTGGTGGTTGAGGTGGAAAGAAATACCAGTGTCGAGGAGGTTAATCAAGCCTTGAAGAAAGCGTCTCAAGTATCCTTGAATAAAATAATGCGGTTTGAAGAAAAGCCCCTGGTTTCTATCGATTTTAATGGAGATTCCTGCTCTTCAATCATTGACGGAGTTTCCACTAAAGTCATTGAAGATAATATGGTGAAGGTTTTATCCTGGTATGACAATGAGTGGGGTTACTCCAACAGGGTTAAGGATCTTTTGAAGTTTATAGGCTGATACCTTCTATACTTGGTTCATTTTTACATTTCCCATCAGGGCAAAAGTGTGACTATTCCGCTTGTCATCGGCAATTGGAAAATGAATATGTTGGCCTCCGAGGCCTGTGAAATGGCTCGATCGCTTGTGGGTAGATTGTCAGTTGCCGAGGGAGTTGAGGTGGTCGTAGCCCCTCCTTTCACATCGTTGTGTCCTGTTAGCCAGGTTATAAAAGGCTCGAGACTGGGCCTGGCAGGACAAAATTTTTACTCTGAAAAGAAGGGGGCCTATACAGGAGAAGTCTCGATTGAAATGCTAAAGGATGTGGGATGTAGTTATGCGTTGATAGGGCATTCAGAAAGGCGCCAGTTGTTCGGCGAAACGGATGAAGAGGTTAATAAAAAGGTCCACCTTGCCACGCGGATGGGGATTACCGCCGTGGTTTGCGTCGGAGAGACTCAGGAGCAGAGAAAGGCGGGGCAAACTCTGAGTGTTATCGCAACCCAATTATCAGAAGGCCTGACTGATTTGTCGAGTGATAGCATAGCCCTTCTGGCAATCGCTTATGAACCGGTTTGGGCCATTGGAACAGGTAGTAATGCCACTCCTGACCAGGTGGTTGAAATCCATGAATTTATCAGAAAATTTTTGTTTGGGAACCAGAGTTTCTCTGAGGAGATTGGTGCGAGAATCCTTTACGGTGGGAGTGTGACTCCCGGAAATTGCAAAGAGCTATTAGGTGAAGAAGAAATAGATGGGGTGCTGGTTGGCGGGGCGAGCCTAAATTTTGAGTCATTTTGTGCTATTATCAAATCCTCCCTTGAATCGTGACGGGTTTTTCGTCATAATCGAAAACCCTGAATGGATAATCTGTAGCGAATTAGTAATTAAAAAAAACTAATGAATACAATAATAACAGTGTTGCATGTGCTTGCGGCTTTTTGTTTGATCCTCACCGTGCTTTTACAGGCGGGCAAGGGCGCAGCAATGGGCTCGGGACTTGGTGGGGGTAGTAGCCAAACCATGTTTGGCAGTAGTGGGGCTGGAAATTTTCTTACCAAATTGACAACGGGAATCGCTATTTTGTTTATGGTCACCTCTCTGACCTTGGCGACCTTTTCTAATAAGAAAAAATCAAACTCTGTTATCCAAGGCATTGAAACACCTATTCCTGATAAAGCCACAGAGTCCAAAGACCCATCTGATAATTCTGCGGATTAAAACCTCAAGATGCCGATGTGGTGGAACTGGTAGACACGTGCGCTTGAGGGGCGTATGGAGCAATCCGTGGGAGTTCGACTCTCCCCATCGGCACCAGTTTTAAATACTCGGGTGCTATGATTTTTTTAGAGGTTGAAATAGATTATTTTTTGATGGCGATAAAAAGCTACAAGTCACGATTAGTATAGGCGGTGCTTGTCGGTAAAGATGACACGGAATTGAGCTTGTTTGAAAGGGCCGACAAAGCCACGTATAGAGCCAAAAATAATGGGTGAGACCAGATTGTGATGGACCTGTAAAGTTTACCCTGTTATTTTATACCTGTTTTTTTGTTCTTCCTCATATTGAATGCCTCCCACCACCTTAGAAGATTTGTTCTCTTCACCTGGTTTCCTGGCCATATTTTTTGCGTTACTTTTAACTATTGCCAATATTACTGTTGGGGTCAGTATGCTTCCCAGCGACAAACGGCAAAAGGGCTACCGGGTTCATCGTCTGCTTTTTGGGGCAGTGATCACAAGTTATGCTTTGTTTTTATTCCATCTTCATCAAATTGAACGAGAGTCTGTTTTTGCCTATATTGTTTTTGGCTACCTCCTTCTTGTTGTTCCATTCACTCGGAGGCTCAACGTGACATTGCATGCTGTCATTGCTTCCATAGGCTTGGTCCTTATTACGGCTGTTGCGGCGATTAACTTGATATAGTTAAACTAGGGCAGTGTAAATTTGCTGTTATGAACCTTGCGAGTGAAAGATATTTAATATTTTTTCTTCATTTTTTGTCGGTCTAGTTGCATGGAAGAATTTGATGTGTTGGTGTTGGGCGGAGGCTTGGCCGGGGTTTCTGCCGCTCTTAGAGCGGCAGAACTGGATGGAAGAGTTTGCCTTATCGAAAGAAACTATGTAGGCAAAGCGGGTTTCCAGAGAAGAAATTCGCTTTTTATTGAAAACCGTTGCTCCATCGCGCCTTCGATAAGTTGGGAAGAATATAGAAAAATTTTACACTCTGAGACTGAGCGATATTCCCAGTCTGCGAGGGAAAAGCTAAACGTCGCGGGCGTGTCTATCATAGAAGGAGAGGGGAGGCTCGCGAGTCCGACGGAGATTAACGTTGAAAAAAGCGATGGTGAACAGTTGCTCTTAACGGGCAGGTCGGTGATTTTGGCTTATGGTTCTGATCCTCGATTTTCGGCCACCTTACCCCATGAGGATGGCATGGTAATATCCATCGACGAGATTCCTCAACTTGCCGCACTTCCTGAAAGAGTTCTTGTTGTCGGGGCTGGCCCTTTTGCAAGTGAGACGGCACTCGGTCTCCATAAAAGAGGATGCAAGGTTTTTCTTTGTTATGAACAAAAAGAATTGTTTCCACAATTGGATGAAGACCTTAATGCTGCTATAGAGTCCCGGTTCAAAGAGAAAAAAATTAAAATTCTTCCGGGGAAGAAGTTGATTTCGATATACAAAAATAGCGGTGAACTTGAAATTACCTTGGAAACGGGCATCAAGTTCTCTGTTCACCAAATAATCATTACCGGGGACAGGGTAGGGCTGAAAGAAAATGACATTGCTGAAAAACTGGGGATTCGTTTGGGTGAACATCAAAAAGTCTTTGTAGATGATTCCATGATGACCAGTCTGCCTGGAGTGTATGCGGTGGGAAGTATAAGCGGCGAGTTGACCAGCGACACGCTTTCTCAGGAAGAAGGTAAAATTGCCGCAGAAAATGCTATGGGAAAAAAAAGGATACTGAACCGAGAGTGGGTTTCACAGGTTGCCCGTCTGATTCCTGATGTGGCTTATGTGGGATGTTCCATGAAAACAGCCCCTTACCAAGGGTTTCATCCTGTCGAAGGCCTGTTCGAGGAGGATTTCACAGGTGCTGAAAATATGTCTTTCTCCTCAACCGAGGGAAGATATAAAATAGTAGCAGATAAAAGATCACGTCTGATTGTTGGGGCGCAGATCATTTCACATCGGGCCGCTGATTGGATTCCGATGCTTTTACTGCTGATTAAAAAGGGCGTCACGGTGGGTAATCTGGCCAATTCCATCACTTCTGAGGGGGCAAAAATTACTGGCTTGTGCGAGGCGGCACGGAATTGTGCAAGGGCTTTGAAGTCCCCGTAAAAAAGGTGGTTTCAGGCCAATGACTTCTTACCTTGACTCGATATTTTAATTATGTTAAAAACCAACACTTTGACAGTCCGCTCTGGGTTGTCAACTAGGTCTTGGAAGGTCACTGAGTCCACATAAATTAGGTATTATTGAGCTTTATGGCTGAAGAGAAACCAAAAGAAAAACTGGCATCCAGGGAGACAAAGGGAAAGGATGAGGCACTGGAAACAATTTGGTCGCGCCGGGAGTTTTTCTCGCTGGCGGGTTGGGCCGGGTTTTTGGCCTCCTTGGGGCTATCAGCCTTATATTTTACTCGATTACTGTTTCCTCGCGTTCTCTTTGAACCTTCCCCGATCTTCAAGGCGGGAAACCCCAGTGACTACACGGTGGGCGAGGTCAGCACTAAATACGTTAAAGATCAGCGTGTTTGGATTGTCCGGGACCAGGAGGGTATCTATGTGATTTTTGCGTTATGCACACATTTGGGATGCACTCCGCGTTGGTTGAAATCAGAGAGTAAGTATAAATGCCCCTGCCACGGTAGTGGTTTTACCATGCAAGGGATGAATTTTGAAGGTCCGGCACCAAGGCCTCTGGAACGGTTAAAAATCGCTCTGGCTCCGGATGGACAGATCATCATCGATAAAAGTAAGAAATATCTTTTTGAAAAAGACCAGTGGAAAAAACCGGGTGCTAAACTTTTTGTCTAACCGCTCGCAGACTTTTTTAAATATTTTCAGCCGAAAAAGAATCGGGTGCAAGATAGTGGTATCCCATTTTGATGGAGGTTTGAGTTTTGGCAAGTAATTCACCTAAGATTCCGAATATCGCGGAATTGATGGATAAAATTAAAAGTGGCAGGATCTTCAGTGAAATTGCCAAGGAAATTACCGAATCGCAGATATGGACATCGAGCTTTCGACATGGTTACGCCGATACACCTCGAAACCGTGTTCTACAAATTGCGAGTAACGTTTGGTTGCACCTTCACCCAGTGAAGATTCAGCGTCACGCCCTGCGAATAAAATTCACATGGTGTATGGGGGGAATCACTTTTCTCCTGTTTCTTTCCACGGTAGTGACGGGGGTGATCCTGATGTTCTATTACCGGCCTGTTGGCGAATACGCCTATTACGATATGAAGTATTTGCAATACGATGTCCCCTTCGGCATGCTCATGAGAAATATGCATCGTTGGGCGGCGCATGCAATGGTTATCACCGTGTGGTTGCATATGTTTCGGGTCTTTTTAACAGGCTCGTATAAACCGCCGAGAGAGTTTAACTGGGTCATTGGGGTGCTCTTGGTTACGTTCACCCTGTTGCTGAGTTTTACCGGTTATCTCTTGCCTTGGGATCAACTGGCGATGTGGGCGGTCACCGTAGGCACCAATATGGCCCGTGCCACCCCGTTTCTGGGCAATGAAGGTCCCTTTGCGGAATTCGTCGGTGCGACTCCCAGATATGATGTCCGTGCTTTGTTGATTGGAGGGAGCATAGTAGGGCCTCCTGCCCTATTAAGGTTTTACGTATTGCATTGTATTTTCATTCCTTTGGTGGCTGGGGCCTTGATGATTGTGCATTTCTGGCGAATCCGCAAGGATGGTGGAATTTCCGGCCCCCTTTAAAGGGCGGATTTTTTATTAGGGCGAAAGAGAAATATGGCTCAAGTGGCGGTACCAAAGAAAAGGGCAGAAGGGCTGGGTGGGGAAAAGCTCCATGTTTGGCCCTACTTGGTCCGGTTGGAGTTTCTTTGCGCTATTCTGACTATTGTGGCTCTTGCGGTATGGTCCATCATTATTGATGCACCGCTGGAAGAAGCGGCGAATCCCACCAAAACTCCAAATCCTTCCAAAGCGCCTTGGTATTTCCTGGGACTTCAAGATGTCTTGGTTTATTTCGACCCTTGGTTTGCTGGTGTTGTGGCTCCCATCCTCATCATCGTTGGACTGATGCTGATTCCGTATCTGGATGTAAATCCCAAAGGGAACGGATATTACACCTACCATGAGAGAAAAGTCGCAATATGGGTTTACTGCTTTGGCTTTCTGGTGCTCTGGATTGCTTTGATCATCATGGGGGTGTTCCTGAGGGGGCCGGGTTGGAATCTTTTTATGCCTTGGCAGTATTGGGACCCGCATAAGGTTGTGGCTTTGGTCAATGTTGATCTCCCCTATGCGTTCGGGGTGCGAACCTACAACGGGGCCATGCTGTTTGGTGGAGTGGTGGTACTGGGATATTTCGCCGTAGGCACAGCGGTCTATTTTTTCATGGAACGTAAGGCACTCAAGAGTGTTGGTTTTTTGAGGATGTTTCTGAAAATTGAACTTTTCCTTATCATGATGGGTATTGTCATCAAAATTATTCTCAGGCTGGGTTTTAATATAAAATATGTTTGGGTGACACCCTGGTTTAATATTTAACGGCTTCAGGATCGGTAAATACATTGGCTGAGGAAGAACAAAAACAGGAACATAAAGAAGGAGAATTTGACGAACGTACCTCGTACAGCTTCCTCTTCTTTATGGTTTCGGCGATAGCACTTTTTGTCACGCTTTGGGCGTTCTGGGATGATGAATACGCCCGCCGTGGCTACAAGGTTTATCAGGATCAATTTTTCAAGGAACAATATGCCTTAGCGGAAGCAAACTGGAAAAAGCTCAACACGGAAATTGAGGAGACTGAGAAGCAGATTATACAAAGCCTGGCTCAAAGAGAAGCCGAACTGGATTCTTCGGATTCCTATCAGGATCTGGTTGAGGAGGTTCGGCTCAAACAAGTGGCGGTGGATGAGCAGAAAGAATTGCAAAAGTTTGCCGCTAGCATGGTTGATGAAGCTTATTACTGGTATAAAAAAGCCTTGCATGAAGGAGAAAACTTTGATGTGCAATTGGCCTCTCTTCGTTCTAGGCAAGCCGATGTGGAATCTTTTAACCCGATTATCGTAGAAAAGCAGGTGATGTTGCAGGAGGTGGAAAACAAGCTGTTGGAAGCCAAGGCTGATAAGCTCAAGTTGGATAAAGACTTGGCTCAGCTAACCATGGAACGAAGTAGGTTTGAACTGACCATGGACTATTACAAGCCGTTTCCTTTTTTTTGGAAGCCTGCGGAAATCCTTCAAACCGTAATTCCGGGCTTTGGCAAAAATGCCTTTAAAGAAATTATTTACCGGGTAGACCGGTGTATGACCTGTCATATTGCGTATCAGGACGAACATTACAAGGATTTTAAGCAACCTTTAAAGAGCCACCCAAACCTTGATATTCTGATCAAAAAGCATCCCCCTGAAATAACAGGTTGCACATGGTGTCATCTGGGGCAGGGAACGGTTACGGCTCCGGTTGAGGACGCTCATGGCTCGCATCATGAAACGGATCAAACGGTTGAAGTCAATGAGCCTATTCTCAATGGTGACTATCAGCAGGCAACATGTAGGAATTGTCATGCCGAAGTGGTCAATTTGGCAGGGGCTCCGCTCTTGTCGAAGGGGAAAAGGCTCTTCATCAAACTGGGATGTCATGGTTGCCATTTAGCAGATGGCTATGCCAAAGAGGCTAAAGTAGGTCCCAGGTTATATAGAGTCGCCAACAAGGTTGATCCGAGTTGGTTGTACCGTTGGGTAAAAAAACCTAGGGACTATCTGCCTAAAACCCGAATGCCGGAATTTCAGTTTGATGAGAAAGACGCAATGGCAGTTACGGCTTACCTTCTTGCGTCTTCTGATAAAGATTACAATTTGCGTGTGAAATTTGAATCGGGCGACGCGGAAAAAGGCAAGAAATTATTTGAGTCTGTGGGTTGCCAGGGGTGCCATGAACTCAATGGTAAAGGAGAAACCCACGGGCCGGATCTAAGTCGTATTGGTAGCAAGGTCAGTGCTGATTGGCTGGTGACTTGGATTAGTAGTCCTCACAGTTATAACCCCAAGAGTAAAATGCCTGACCTTCGGTTGGGTGATGAGAATGCCTCCGATATAGCTTCTTACTTAATCCAGTTCGGTAAAAAAGAAGTGATTCCCGGGCTCGAAGCAAGACTTAAAGATCCCGAGTTGATCGAACGTGGGAAAACAGTAGTTCGCCGTAGGGGTTGTTTTGCCTGCCATGATATCAGGGGAATGGAAAGTGAGGGCCGAATCGCGCCTGAGCTATCTTCCTTCGGCAGAAAAATGATTGTGGAACTTGAGTTCGGAGACTCGCATATTCCCCATACCTGGGATTCATGGGTTAGAACCAAATTGAAAAAACCGGATTCTTTCAAAACCGAACGGGTTTTGGACAAGATGCCCAATTTTCATCTTGCACCAGATGAAATCGACGCATTGGTTGTGCTCCTGAAAGGCTTCAATGGGACTAAAGTTCCTGAGCAATACAGCAGGATACTTTCTGATAAAGAGCAGACAATTGAAACAGGTCGCCGTCTGATCACCAAGTACAATTGTAAGGCTTGCCATAATGTTGAAGGCGAAGGCGGCCGAATTCAGAAATATCTCAAAGCGAAAGCCCAGTATCCTCCTCCATTGGATATGGGAGATTATCATGTAGGAGAACGGCTAAAAAGTTCATGGCTATATTCTTTCCTGAGAGATCCGACACCAGTTAGGAACTGGGTCAAAGTAAAGATGCCCACTTTCTCTTTTTCCGATAAAGAAGTGAGGGATCTGACGGCCTATTTTGAAGCGTTATCTCCCGCTACTGGCTATGAGGCCGGTGTTCATAAAAGTAAAGATGACACGGTGGCGCAGAAAGGTGCCGAAATGGCCAACTACATGGATTGTGGCCGTTGCCATGACGAAGGGGAAAAAGGCATTGATTTCTCACTGGCCAGCCAAAGGCTTCGCTATGACTGGATTCCAAAATGGCTCAAAAATACCCGGAAAATGATCCCTTGGACTAAGATGCCTTCGCATTGGGTTGAAAAAGGGGATAAGTTTACGGTCCCAACCAAGTACAGCGAGATTGAAACGGTTGGTGATGTGGACGCCCAAGTGAATACAATGGCAGACTTGATAGTTGCCTATAATACCGCCGAACTCGATTTTGACTTGAGTCTGGGTGAAGGCGGTGAGGAAGAGGAAGGTGGAGATGATGAGGATGAAGAATAAACTTCCTCCACCTGCCAAAGATGTCATATTATTAACCATTAGCAATCAGTTGAGCGTGTAAAATGGAAAACTCAGGACTCGAAAACTTTCTTTTAATTGCGACCAAACCGGATAATATTCCCATCGGAACCATGTTGCTGTTTGTGGGATGGGTATTCTGGGTTGCTATCAGTCAGATGATCAAAAATGACCGTTGGATAAAAGAAGGTAAAAAAGAAAAAATTTGGGATGAAATGATAAAATAAGTGGCCATTTTCGGGATTATATTCTTAGCGTTTTTTATCGGTATCGTCCTGATTTTTTTCTTGAAGAAAACCTCGCCTCCCACTCCACAGGAACAAATCCATTTCGACAGCCCCTCGGATGTTCCTCTGTATCTCACCAATAGGGATGCGTTCAAATCAAAATGCGTTGAATTCTTGGAAAAATTCAATCTTGAATATGTGCATTCTGTTTGGGCAGATGATCATGAGTTGGAAATTGCCATGAACGATGAAACGCCTGTTGTCGGCGGTAGTTATATCGCCCTTTGTATTATTGACCCCCATGGTAAAACGGTCAATGCAATGAAGGTTAAAGGTTTTCTGGATACGGTGAAGGGGGAGGGTGCGTCGCGGGGAATCTTGATCACCACAGGATACTTTTCCAATGAAGCGATTAATTTGATTGAGGATGAGCCTGTTGAGCTGGTAAATTTGGTGTCATTTTTATCCTACCTGAAGAAGTTTGATATTTACGAATATTCACCCGATCCATCCTGACCGGCGTACCGCCGAGGGCAAATTGTAATTGCTTTTGCCTGCTTCGCTGGAAGTACCTTGTGCTATTATCGGGCCATGAAAATAAATGAAAAACTAAACTCATCATCCCCCGTTTTTTCTTTTGAATTTTTCCCTCCTAAAGATTCCGAAGGTTTTACAGCATTATTTGAAACGATTGGCCGGTTAAAATCTTCTGCTCCGGGTTTTGTATCTGTGACATACGGGGCAGGAGGGAGCACGCGTGCCAAAACCGTTAATCTGGTTGGAAAGATAAAAAACGACATTGGTATTGAGAGCATGGCCCACCTGACCTGTGTTGGGCATGACCAGCAGGAAATCCGTTCGGTGCTTGAAAGTTTGCAGGTTCAAAATATTGAGAATGTTCTTGCGCTAAGGGGAGACCCTCCTCAGGGGCAGGAGAAATTTGTAAAAACAGAAGGAGGCTTTGAGTATGGCAGTGAGCTTGTAGCCTTTATGAGAAAGAATTTTTCATTTTGCATTGGTGCGGCCTGCTACCCTGAAGGGCATCTTGAATGTAAGGACCTTGACAAGGATATTGAGAATTTAAAGCGAAAAGTTGATAGCGGGGTGGACTTCCTCGTCACCCAGTTGTTTTTTGATAATCGTTGCTATTTTCAATTTTTGGATAGAATGCAAAAGGAAAATATCAATGTTCCTGTGATTCCTGGAATCATGCCTATCTTAAACCTCAAACAGATACAGCGGTTTACCAAAATGTGCGGAGCTAGTCTTTCCCAATCCTTAATGGCCAAATTTAAAGGGGTTCAGGATGACAAAGAAAAGGTTCGACAAATAGGTGTTGAGCATGCCATTGGACAGTGCAGGGAATTGTTGGAGAACAAGGCTCGTGGTATTCACTTTTATACCCTAAATCGATCTAAGGCAACACTGGCTATATTGGGGGCACTTAGAGAATTCGCGTGAGTTTCCCGAAGCTTACTTATGCTGCTATTGTTGGGTTATTGAAGCGCTCGTGTGTGGGCATCATTTTCATTATCTGTGCTCAGCCTGCCTTTGGGCAAGAACCCGTTATTACGGAAAATATGGTTCTGATTCCAGGAGGCACATTCAAAAGAGGTTGTGACCGTTTTGGACCGCAACATGGGGCTCCGGAACAGAAGGTTCACTTGGATGCGTTTTGGATCGACAAGTTTGAGGTTACCAATAAAAATTTTGAAAAATTATTTCAGGAACATTACCTGCGTCGCAGTATTTTTTCCGATTGTGATAACTGTCCGGTTTCAAAACTCAGTTGGTATGAGGCAGCGGACTACTGCCACCTGATTGGCAAGGCACTCCCCAGTGAAGCTCAATGGGAAAGAGCGGCGGGCAATGGCGATGGTTGCCAATTTTCTTGGGGTGAGGGATTCGATCTGATGAATCCTCCTGCCAGAGGAGGATTGAAGCTGAGCGATAAGGCTTCTCCAGTCGGGTCTTTCCCTGCCAATTCGAACGGACTTCATGACATGGCTGGGAATGTCTGGGAATGGGTTGCAGACTGGTTTTCGGTCAAGTTTTATTACACCGATATCCTTCATAACCCAAGAGGGCCGACACGAGGAGTTATGAAGGTTAGAAGAGGCGGTTCGTGGTCAGACTCGGTGGTGGCAATGGCATCGGGCTACCGGGATTGGAGCTATCCCGTGTCGCGAGGCTTTAATGATATCGGTTTTCGCTGTGCCCTCAACCTGAAATTCGAGAGAGATTAAATATGATCACCCAAGTCAAGCTGGATTATATTAATCGGCTTATTGATGAATGTCTTGACGGCGAGGCATTGGAATTGAATGGCAAATTTATTGGGGATGAGGGGGTTGAAGCCTTGGTCCAGACAAACCGTGTCTTTGAAGTGGAGAACCTGGATCTTTCCAGGAATAAAATGACCTGGCGCGGTGCCCACCATTTGTTTCACTGTCATCTGTTTAAAAATTTGAAGCGGCTGTATCTTGGGGAAAACAATATTTCCGATAAAGGGATTAAGGAGTTGTCATCAGCGGGTTTTGCGGGAAACCTCTCGCTCCTCGATTTACGCTACAACAATATTGGCCCCGAAGGTGGGTTGGCCGTTGTGCAATCAGAAAAGTTTAGAAAACTGCAAGTTTTGATTTTTCAGGAAAACCCTGTCGGGGATGAAACCTTGATAACACTGGCAAAAGCCTCTGCTTTCGCGAATCTGAGAAAGCTAAACTTTTATCGAACAGATATAACCCCGAAAGGTATTAAAGTTTTAGCTAAATCGAAAGTGTTGCAAAGGGTTAAACATTTTAATCTGGCGCGAAATTATCTGTATCTGGAGTCGGCCAAACTGCTGGCCAATACTAAAACCTTGACCAATATAGAAAGCCTTTTGTTGTTCGACACAGGAATAAGGGACGATGGGGCTAAATTGATTACGGAATCTGAAGCATTTTCCAATTTGAAAAATTTGCGGATTACGTGAGAGAGTGCAATAGAAAGGAAAAATATCAAGCCTTGGTCACGGTGTTCCTTAAAGAATGACAAACCAGTGTTTCTTATCATTCCAAGCAATCGTTTCTTGTTATTCTGAACGTAGTGAAGAATCTCGCTCTGGCGTTTCCTGTCATTCCGAACAATCGTTTCCTCTCATTCTGAACGTAGTGAAGAATCCCGCTTTTCTGCTTTTTTCGATTTACGCAAAGGTCCCCCCTATAGGGAGGGGAGCTGGATAATTGAGGGTCAATCTTTAAAACTGGATATCGCCTTTCAGCATGATGGCGTGGTCAGTGGCGTTGCTGTCGCTTTCACTGCGCTCACCGGTCAGGTTCAGGTCAAACAACGAATCAAGCTCCCATCTCATCCCCAGACGATAACTCCTGGAAGAGTCACCGAAGGTCATCTCACTGTAAGGAGTCAGCAACCCCTGTCCACCGGGAGCCGTCAGACCGTAACCAAGACGAGTGTCCAATCGTGCGCCGTAATCCGGGTCATCACTGATCTCGTTACGCAGACCCTCCCGCCATAGTTCCTGTGTGCTGCTACTGTCTGTAATGCCGTAACCGGGACTCAGACTGAACGACAGTCCCCGCCCGTTTCTGCCCTGCTCCAGGAGGATCAGGCCGGAAACACCCCATTCCTCATAATTGTCCCGTCCCACAAGAGTCCGCGCCCTGCCTTCCAAAGTCAGGCCGGCGATCGGATCGGTGTAACGGAAACCGGCACCCAGCTCAGCCCCGAAACCGGTCTCGCCGTCCCCGCCGTCATACCGCACTCCGGCCTCCAGGCTCGGCTCCATATAAGCCCCGTCAGACAACATAAGCTTATGCGACCCTTCCAGAACCATCCGCAACAGGCTGGACTCCACATCCAAGGCTTCTATATCATCGCTGCCTTCCACTTCCAGCTCTGTCAGCAAGGCTGAACTCTTCAGCTTGAACTTGGTCGCCCCTATCTGTGGCAACTGATAATCACCACCGCCACCCACAGTCCGCGTCTCGACATCGCTCGATACACGGTCCATCCCGTCATTGGTGATCTCAAGATCACCCCAACCGTAACCCGCGGTAACCCACAGGTCCAATTGCCCGGCCAGAGCCTCCCAACTCGCGTAAGGATGGACGCCGGTAATATTCAGCTTGTGATCGCCGCTCAGGTCAGAGCCTCCTCCTCTGTAGTCAAGATCGCTCTGGCCCCAGGACGCGGCAAGACCGATCAACAGGTCGTCACGGGGTCGGGCATCCAGTCCCAGATGGGCACTGAACAGGTCTCCATCGAAGCTTACATCTCCGCTGGAACCTTCGAAATTACGGTAACCGCCTCCGCCCCATAAAGTCAGGGAGGACAGGATTCCATCATCCATGCCGTCGTCCACATTATCCAGCGGCAGTACAAAGTCGGAGTTACCCAGTACATCCTTCAAACTCAGCGTACCATCGGCTATAGCCTGACCGTGGACAGATGCCGCTCCGGCCAATGTGGACTGCCCGGCGATGGCGACAGAACGGGTCGTACCATCCCTGGCCTGACCAATACGTTCCGTTATCGCTCCCACTGTCTGGTCGGTAAAGGCACGTGCCACTTCCGGCAGAACCGTGTTATTCAGATCGGTAAAAGCCCCTGCTGACAGGGCCGCAATGAGGGTGATCGTCACCGTGGCCATGGAAGTATTGCCATTGGAATCGGTTACGGTTAGCTCAAACACCAGTGCATCACTTGCAACCAGATCAGGATTGGTCGGGGTGATGGTCGGGCTGGCCTCGGCGGAGGTGAGCACCTCGGAATCCAGAACGTCTGGACCGCCGCTCTGCCGCCATGTGTAGGTCAACTCATGGTCATCGGGATCGGAACTACCGCTGCCGTCCAGGGTGAAGGCCGCGCCCACTTCTACAGCCTGATCTAGGCCGGCATCAGCGGCGGGGGGCTGGTTTCGCGTGATGGTGATCGTCACCAGGTCTTTGCTTGATAGCCCATCAGGTTCTTGTGGGGTTCCACCCGATACCAAGGGCTCTTGCACGGTCAGTCTAAACACGAACACTGTCCCGACAGGTAAGCCACTCTGAGGGGTGAAGGTCGGATTACTCACGTTAAATCCAAAGGTAGTGTTCCCGGCAAAAACGTCATGCTCATTTCCATCGGGATCAGTGCCGCTCTTCTGCTCCCATATGTAAGTCAACTCATGGCCGTCTGGATCGGAACTACCGCTGCCGTCAAGGGTGATGGCTGCGCCTTGTTTGACGGTCTGATTCGGCCCGGCATTAGCGGTGGGGCGCTTGGTTGGCCTGCGCATTGACCCCGGTTGCCGAGAGCAACAACGAGAGGAGAGCCAGCACGCAGAACCGCGCCGAGGCTATGAAGGCCGTTGCCAAAAAATGGTATTGATATAACAACAGGTAAGAAGGTAAGATTTTGGGGTGGCCATGCAAGTCTCCTTCATTGACAATGCGTGATAGTGCGACTCTCTAACTAAACCTGTTTTTTTTAAACCCTGCATTCTGACTAATTTTAACAGCTTGTTCAACCCTGAATTTGCTGGGGGGGGGGGGGGGGTAAACCAGTGGCAGGTTGTCCTGGCTTTTTAACATTCTGTAATTTCTCATGCAAATAATCTCTCTTTTATTATTTGTTCATAAACTGAGGTGTTTGATTCACACAGCGCAGGTATTGTATGTCATTTTATATTTTATGGCTATCGTTATTATCTCTTCCTCACTTTTTTGTAAAAGCCTACAGAGAAGACTGTCGTATGTAGCTCAAATCAACCACGTCAACCGCTAATTCGGGGAGCCAGACTCTTGCTAAAAGACTCTGGCGTCGTAGGAGGTATTGATCTGCTTGAAGGGAATCACAAAAATTACCCTTTTCAGTTATTTGGGTCAGCCCCCATATTAATTTCGCATAACTCCATCAATGTGGCGGTTCCCGGCAGGTAGGAAGCCATGTCCCCTTTAGCTTTTCCTTTTAAAAATCCTTGAAGAAACTCCAGAGAAGCCCCTCCGCCAGTGGATACAAAGAAATTGCTGGAAAAATAATTCCACAGCTGATAAGAATCGTTTTCGAGAAAGTCGATGGATATCTGGTTTCGATTGATGGTCGAGGGAAAATGTTTTTCAATCTGGATCTTGATTATTTTTTTTAATTCGGTGATTCCTATTTTGTTCAAGATCGCGGCGGAATCTCCCCCGCCAATAACTACGGACAACTTAGGGTTGCTCAGGGACATCTGAAAAAGCAGTTTGGCTAATTCCAGAGAACCTTCCGCGTAATAGTTGCATGCGGGGTGATCGTAGGCACCCAGAGGCCCGTTCCAAAACACATTTTTGATATCTTTAAAAAGGTCTTCAAATTGGTTGATGGTCTTTTCGCCTAAATCAAGCTGGAGCTCTTTAGAAAAGTCGGGGATTACTTTATTTTCAAAAATAGTGCTCTGATAATCGGTAACAACTTTGTAATCTTCGGGAAGGAGCAGATTGACCTTGTTGATTTCCGCAAGTTCAATGATCTCTTCGGCCAGGTTAATTTCTTTCAGGAGTTCTTCGGTTTCCTTCTGACTTAACAGTTTTGAAGGCAATGTGTCTTTCTGAAAAGGTTGTAGCAATTCCTTTTGCTGTTGCGCCAAGAGGAAAGCATTGGCCATTTTTCCCCCAATTAAAATACTTTTGACTCCGGTCGAGACAAATTGTTTTAAAATCTCAATTTTGTCAGATATTTTTGCTCCACCTGCTACAACCAGAGTTTTTTTTGGTTGGGACAGTATTCTGCCAGCGAATTTTCCAATACGATTGATTTCTTCGTAGAGAAGAACGCCGGCAACCACTAGTTTCCCCTTTTGCCGCATTAGTTGAGGCAAAAGTTTGATGCTTTTTGTAACGCGATGACTGCAACCGAACGCGCAATTCACATAGACATCGGCAATATCTGCTAATTTGGTGATGGTTTCGGTGCGGTACAGGTCTGTATTTGTCGGATCCAAAAGATAACGCAGGTTGGGAAGAAATTTGATTCCCCCTGGTGGCAGACGTTTATGCGCAACAATTTCCAGAGAATGTTGCATATGCGAATCAATTGTTTCAGGAGGGAAGATGGTGTAGGTGTCTCCATAAACTCTTCGGATCAAAGTATCGAAGTGAGAGGAAACAAACTGGATGTTGAAGATGCCATCCCAGCCGGAATGATCTTTTGTCTTATGAGGCCGGCCAAGGTGTGAACCGATGATGATTCGACAGTCTCCTTCCGTCAACTCGTGGATCTTTCTGAATGTGAGATCCAAAAAACGCCGGATTCGGGTATCGTCCGCAACCCGATATAATCCTTTTGCGGTGGATCGCAGGGGAACATTAAAATCGCATCGGATAAAAATAGTCCTGCCCCTCAAATCAGCCGGTTTCAGCTTGCTTAACCGGGTCATTCCTATCGAATTATTGGAACTTGAGCTGACCATCCTGGTGTTCTGCTTTAGTGAAGGGTGGAAGGTTGAAAAATTGATTGTTTTTGGCGATAAACGCATCAATTTTACCCTAATTGTCTCTATCGAGATAATTCCCTAATTTAACAAGAATATTTTCATTCTTTCGGATAAAAATGATATGATTAGGCTGGAGTTGTGCAAGCGTTCTGATTTGGAGATAATAATTTCTGTCGGAATCAACCGGCTTTAGCCATAAGCAAGCTTCTACTGTTCCTCTTTCTAAGAAAATTTATACCAACAAAAGATCTATGGTTTTTATCGAAATTTAAAAAGAGCTTGGATAACATTTTTATAGACTTTTCCACGGGAAAAACCAACCTTGAAACACAGACTTATTCGTTCCTCTACCGAGACCGACAGCCTTTGGTCCCGCCGAAAAAAAACAAGGCACAACGCGTGCAATTATAAAGGTTAGCTTTCTATATATCAACCTTTGAGTGCTTGCCCAGTCTTAAAAACCTGCCGTTGGTTGTACCTGCTGAATAAAGTCAGAAAGAATTTCTAATGAGAAAAACTAAAACTGCGAAAAAAGTAATGCTGATCAATGCCCAGCATCCTGAAGAGTGCCGGGCTGTTGTTCTGAACAATAATGTTATCGATGATTATATCGTCGAGCATTCCTCTCGGGAGCAAATTAAAGGGAATATTTATTCAGGGGTGATCAACCGTGTCGAGCCTTCGATTGAGGCGGCCTTTGTCGATTTTGGCAACAAGAAATACGGTTTTCTACCCTTCAAGGATGTCTTGAAAGAATCCTATGTGCATACTGGCGAAAAAAAGGCAAAAGTCAGGATTCAGGATGTTCTAATCCGTGGTCAGCGCATTGTGGTTCAGGTTGCGAAAGAGAGCAGAGATGCCAAAGGTCCCTCACTGACCAATGCGATAAGTTTGGCTGGCAGGTTTCTGGTTTTGATGCAGGGGCAGGGAAGTGCGGTATCCCGCAAAATTGAGGATGAAAGTGAAAGGAAAAAGCTCAAGGATATCGTTGCCAGTTTGGAATTGCCGGAGTACCTGGGAGTGATCATTCGTACCGCCGGCGTAGGACAGACCAAGGTTGAATTACAGAAAGATTTACAGATGCTGCTGAAAATCTGGAACAAAGTGGAAAACGCGCCGAAAAATGAATCTGCGTCTGGTCCGTTTTTAATTTATCAGGAGCCGGGTTTGGTGGTCAGGACGGTTCGGGACCATTTCAGCAGTGACACCAGCCAGATCATCGTGGATAACACGGATTCTTATAAAGCTTTAAAGGATTTTATAAAGCTGGTCATGCCTCGCAACCGAAACCTGGTTCAGCTCTACAAGGAGACGAAGCCTCTTTTCTCCGAGTACAATGTTGAGGAACAGATTGAATCGATTTATCAGCGTACGGTTTTATTGCCTTCTGGTGGTTCCATTGTGATTGATATTGGAGAGGCGATGGTTTCTATCGACGTCAACTCCGGTAAAACCAAAGGCGGTCTGGATCTGGAAGAAACAGCAGTGACGACGAATCTTGAAGCGGCCAGGGAAGCTGCCCGACAACTCAGGTTGAGGGATCTGGGAGGGCTGATTGTTATTGATTTTATCGATATGTACCAGAAAAAAAACAAGGTCGCTGTTGAAAAACTGATGAAGCAGGAGTGCAAAACGGATAAGGCAAGAATCAACCTTGCCAGAATTTCCAAGTTTGGTTTACTCGAAATGTCCCGGCAACGGATTTCACCTCCTGTCAAGGAAGGGGTTTTTGCGCAATGCGGCCATTGTGCGGGGTCGGGGTTGGTGCGTTCAGTGGACTCTGTAATCCTGAATGTTCTACGGAAAATTCATGAGACCATTGCCGCGGGGAAAGTGAAAATCCTTACCTTGGAAGTATCCCCGGAGGTTTCCAATTACATCTTGAATCATAAAGTCAACGTTCTGGAAGATTTAAAAGCGAAACACCTGGTTACTTTCCGATTTCAGATCAAAGATGGTTTGGGTTATGACGATTTCAAATATACAGTGTCCGAAGTCTGGGAGGCTGATAGCGTTCAGGATAAAAAATCTACCGAAAAACCAGTCGAGTCTCCCGAATCGAGCAAAAAGGCTGGGCCCGCGGTGCAAGTTGAAGGCGGGCCGGAGGAGTCAGAAAAGGAGGAGGCCGCGGATGCCAAGGCCAAGTCCAATACGAGAAGAAAATATGCTAATCGAAGGTCTTCCACTCGGCGGGGAAGGCCTCAGAAGGGAAGGCATCGGCGTCCCTACGCAGGGGAAAAGACCGAGGAAGCATCGGCCGATAATGCCAGCTCGGAACCAAAGAATGAAGCCCGCTCAGGAAGCAATGATTTTTCAGAAAGTGATATTCCCGGCGACATCAAATCGCCAATGCCTCCATTGCCGAAACCTTTTGTGAGAGAAAATCCGGAGCTCCATGTATCTAATGAGCCGGCTTCTCCAAAAGATGTGGCAGGGGACTGAACCCTTCTCAGGCAGATTTTGCGCAACGAAAACCAGTGTCCCAGAACCTCATTTCTGGGGGCGAAATATTCCGGTAGGGAAGCATTGTGAATTCTTTCATAAAGCCGTGTTTGCGTTTATGAATCGAGCCCCCACGGGTGACCTTGAACTTTTTCCCGTAATTTTTGTCATGGTGGTTAGATTTGGGGTAGGGCTGGTACCAGCTTGAAGTCCATTCCGAGACATTTCCGTTCATTCCCCAAATACGATAACTGCTGACATCTCCCTCAAGGGAATTTACAGGCAGGACTTGTTTGCCGAAGTTAGCGGCACCTTTTTCGAAGTCGTTGCCCCATACAAAAAGTCGATTGTCGCTGCCGCGAGCCGCCTTTTCCCACTCGTATTCTGTAGGCAGGCGTTTTCCGATCCAAAGACAATAGGCTTCGGCCTCATGCCCGCTGACTCTGCGGACGGGTAGATTCGTTTGCCGGGTTGGATATTTGGCCTGAGGCTTAAACTTCATAAACTTTTCATAGGTCACTTCAAATTGATCCATGTAGAAGGCCTTTAAGAAATACTGTTGCTCGGGTTGGGCGTTGAGGGAGGCCGTTTTTTCCGACATGAACTGAAGGAGATTGCTTTGAGAATTAAGCCCCAGAGTGAAGTTGCCTTCGGGTATAAGAATCATCCCTGCATGTTTCTCACTCTCGCAGGAAACAAGAAATATTAAAGCAAGTAAAATGGGGAATAGTTTATTCAATTATTTTTTCTGGAGATTGGATATTCTTTACAATACGGGTATCAGGAAATATTTTAGAACCGGGTTCAGCTAAAATATATTCAATCGTGAGGCAGGCCGCTTGTTCGCGGGTGCACATCATGGAACGGCATTCCTGATCTTTCTGGCCGCAGTAGTAATTCAGTATCCTCATTTTCATGAAGATCCCATTGTTTAGTTTCAGCGCATAAACGTTCCTCCTGGATTCAATGTTGTGGGTTCTTGTGCGGTAATTGTACCAGCCTGCCAATTCCTTGTTGATTAAATTTCCCAGTGACCGGTGGTCTTGCACATAGCCGGATTCAGGGGCGGTTTTAACATCGTCAAAGCTGATGGGCCCGAGGTTGATGACTCCGGTTTTCCCCGACGGGTTGGTTTTTCCACCATTGGAAATGATTTTTGTCCGGCTGAACCCCAGGTCCCAACCAATCTGATTCAATTTATTTGTTTCCGCTTCGGTTTCAGAAATTTTCAGAGTTTCCCCAGAGCTGAAATCCACCAACACCCAGGCGTTTCTTTCTTTGGCGTTAACTTTGATGATGGGATTGTCACTGCTGATCTTTTTGATCTTTTTCGGAGGAAGTGGAACAGTTTCAAAATCTTCTATGTTGCCCTCCATATAATTCAGGGTGGTGTGAAACAAGAGGGTCGCTCCGAGGAGCATTAAGAATATACGTGGTGTAGGGTTCATAGGCTCATTTTAACATAGCCTTTTTCCGGCATTTTCGGTTAAATCCGGAAAGCTAGGGCATATTATCGATTATTAATTATCTGCCAGAATAATACAGTTATTTATAATAAATACAATAACTTGTAAAAACCTTTGCTTTTACTGTCTTTTCCTTTAATGTATAATACTTGTGGAATTATGAGTGCAAAAAGACAGAAAGTGGGTGACGAGAGACATTTTGGTTTTTTAAAAAGCGCAAATCGAGAATTTTAAAAAGATGGAATTATCTAAGAAGATGGAATTAAAAGAAATCAAAAGTAGTGCTAAAAATAGTAGTGCTAAAAATTCCCTCCCGAAAAAGATAGAATTTATAGGAGAGATGACCCGCAAGATTGCCAGGCGGTTTGGCAAAGATGTGTTGGTGCTGATCGAATTCTCGAAAAATGGTTGTTGTTCTGTAGTTTCCCCGGCCTAGACAGAATCGATCGAAAAGGGAGAACTGATTATATCCTTTTCTCCAGTGGTATTTTAGAATCTTCAATCCAGGCACTTCCTCACCCCTGTGTATTTTATACCTCGCATCGCATTGATTGTTCCAGCGAAAGAACGCAATCCCATGAGAATTGTGTTATTAAGCCGGATGCTTTTTCCAATGAGTTGCTATCCATTTATGAGGAAAATGATGGGTTTCTGACTTGTCCCGATGGGGTTTTTGCATATGATTTAATTTGAAGAACGCCTGGTTGTAAAAACCTATATTAATTTAGACCTTTTGTCTGGCGACCAGATAAAGCAGTTTTATATTTCTGGCATGATTTCAATGCTTCCTATGGAAATACGTTGCAGAAGATGTCTTTGGCGCGGATTTTATTCTTGGAAATGAACACTTATGAGTCTTCAGGAAAACCTGGTAATGAGAGCCTTTAGACCGATGCCGCATTTTTTATTTCTTCATGTTCTCACCACCTGAAATATTCATATCGATTTTACTCATAGAATGATCCAGTTATTCAATGTCATTAAAAAGTATGGCAGTCACAGCCCAGCGCTGGATGATATCTCTCTCAGAATTGAAAAAGGAGAGTTCGTATTTTTAACGGGTCCGAGTGGAGCTGGAAAAACGACCATTCTGAAAATTCTTTTCGGATGGGAGCATTTTGAGAAAGGTCAGGTTTTGGTGCAGGGAATCAACGTTGGGAAGCTGAATGCGGGAAACATGTATACCCTAAGGCGATCCATCGGGGTGATTTTTCAAGATTATAAGCTTCTGGCCAATAAGACAGCCTTTGAAAATGTCGCGTTTGCCCAGGAAGTCACGAATCGTAATCAAAAAACAATTAAATTTAAAACATGGGAAGCTCTAAAGAATGTGGGTCTGACTTCCAAAAAGGATTTCTTTCCTCCTCAGCTTTCTGGAGGAGAGCAACAACGCGTAGCTATTGCCCGAGCGATGGTGAATGACCCTCCGATCATTTTAGCCGATGAACCCACCGGTAACCTTGATCAGGAAATTTCTCTTGAGATTTTAAAGCTTTTTGAAGAGTTGAACCGCAATGGAGCGACCATTGTATTTGCAACGCACAGTCAGGGTATTTTGAAATTGGGAAACCATCGAGCCGTTGTTCTCAATCGCGGGAAGGTTATCTCATCATGAATTCAGTAATTCAGGCATTGTTAATCGGTTTCCTGGCAATGATCGCGAATGTTCGTGCGAATGTGCAAACATTCCTGATTTCCGTTATGACCATTACCATTTCGATAGGAATTTTTGGGCTTTTCCTTATTATATTTTTTAACTTGAACGGGTTTTTGGCGAGCTGGAATCAGCAGGTTCAATTAATCGTTTACTTGCAGGACGATATATCCTGCACCCAAAAAGGAAACCTGGAAGACCTGTTTAAAACCAATTCAAGAATTCAATCGACGGAAGAAGTTACCAAAGATCAGGCCTGGCAGGAATTCAGGCTTAGCCAGGCGGAGAAATCAGGTTTGGAACTTGACATGGGTTTTAATCCGTTACCCGGTTCTTACAGAATTCGTTTTAAGATGTCTGATAACCGCCTGTCGCATATCAGCAAGTTTGCGGAAAAAATCCAGAGTGAGCCAGGTGTTGAATCCGTGGAATATGGCAAAAGCTGGATCAGCCGTTTTGAAAAGTTTATGGTTTTCTGCCGCATCTTTTTGATGGCGACTGGGGCTTTGCTAAGTTTTGGGCTGATACTGATTATTTCTAACACCATTCGACTTTCCATTCACTCTCGGCAGGATGAGATTGAATTGATGCTGTTAATCGGAGCGACTCCCAAGTTTGTCAAAATCCCTTTTTTGCTGGAAGGAATGTTGCAAGGCTTGTCAGGATCCTTGCTTTCCCTAGGGTTGATGGGGATTATTTATTATTACTTAAGGAGCGAACTCCAAACTTCCATAGAGTCCATTGTGAGGGGAATGGACTTTCAGTTTGTCCCAGAGCCGTTTTTGTTAATTCTTATTGGGTCGAGTGTGTTGATTGGGTTGGTTGCCAGCTATATCTCGACCTGTCAATATATGCAGGTTTTAAATAGAAGATGAAGTGTAGAGCCATATTTTTAGCGGGTTTTGTTTTAGCGGGTTTGCTTTTTGCGTCAACCGGTGAGGCCGCGAAAAAAAGCACCAGGAAGATTAATGCGCTATTGCAGGATGAGCAGAAAGAGTTAAGCCTTCTAAAGAAAAAAATTGCCAGCCAGAACAAACTCATTTCTTCAGCAGGGAAGATAGAGGAACAATTGCTAAGTAAACTAAGAAAGCTTGACAATCAAATAAAATTGAAGGAGAGAGAGCTTAAGGTTTACCAATGGGATTTTCTGATTAACAAAAAGAAACTTATTAAGCTTGAAGCAAATCTTCGAAGCAATGAGCAGAAGTTAAGAGATCAAAAGCTGCTATTGGGAAAACGTTTCCGTCAGATTTATAAGGAAGGCCCTGTTTTTCCTCTTAAGGTGGCTTTTTCATCGGAAAACGCAAGCGACTTTTTGCAAAGCCTCAAATATATGGAATTGATCGTCCAACATGATGCAAAGCTGATGGTCGATCATATGAATCAGTCTGAGGGCATGAAAACCGAAAAACAATCTCTTCTATCTACCAGGGCGAAGCTGGTGCGGTTGGAGAAAGGTGCCTTGGGCAAGCGAGGAGAGTTTGAAAATGCCAGGAAAGACAAAAAGAAATTTTTAAAGAAGATTAAGGAGAAAAAACGGTTTGGAATCCAAACCCGGAAGGAGCTTCAAAAGGCCTCCGATAATTTAAATAATCTGATTAGAAAATTATTGTCGAAGCTGGAATCTGGTGAAGGCCTTGATATTGCCGATAAAAGGGGCAGGTTGGCTCTGCCAGTAAAGGGCAAAATTCTCAACAAATTTGGCAGGCAAAAAGATAGACAGTACGGCTCGTTCATTGTGCGTAATGGTATTAACATTAAAACCCGAATCGGCACACCGGTGCGCTCCGTTTTTAATGGTAAAGTTCTTTATATAGGAGAACTTGAGGGTTATGGGAATTTGGTAATTATTGGGCATGGAAAGGACTATCATTCTCTTTACGGTCATTTGGATCGCATTGATGTGAAGCCGAATCAAGTGATTCAGACCGGAGATGTTATCGGTCGTAGTGGGGATACGGGATCTCTGGTTGGGGAAACTCTTTATTTGGAAATGCGTGAAAAAGGGAAACCTATTGAGCCCGTCCGGTGGTTTAAGACGGCTCGTAAGAAATAGAGGATCATAGTGCTAGAATACGCTTATGTTATGAGTGCGTAGTGCCTGTAATTGATATATAATTCCACTTTTACATGTTAGGGAGATAACATTTTGAATTTGTCACTGGTGGGAAAAGAAATGAAGGTTGGGTTAGCTTGGTTTCTGGTCATGGTTATATTGGGGGTGTTCTCCGCACAAGTTCTTTATGCGGAGGAGAATGTTGAAGAACCCAAACCGGATACCTATAATAAGCTCAAGGCGTTCTCTGAGATACTTTCCCTGATCGAATCCAATTATGTTGAACCGGTGGGAAGCAAGACTATAATCGAGGGAGCTATCAAGGGAATGGTTAAATCCCTTGATCCTCACACTAGCTATTTGCCTCCCGCGTCCTATAAAGAAATGCAGGTGGAGACAACCGGGAAATTCGGTGGGCTGGGCATTGAGATCAGTATTCGCGATGATGTGCTAACTGTTGTTTCTCCGATTGAAGAAACCCCGGCTTTTAGAGTGGGAATTAAGCCGGGCGATAAAATTATAAAAATCGAAGACGAATCAACCCTTGATATGACTCTTCAGGATGCGGTCTCCCGACTCAGGGGTGAAACGGGATCTCCTGTGACCATCACGATTTTCAGGGAATCCTTCAAGGCTCCAAAAGAATTCACCATTGTCCGGGACATTATTAAAGTCCGGAGCGTCGTTAAAAAACTTTATAAGAAGGACATTGGTTATATCAAAATCCGCAGTTTTTCAAAAAATACCAGCGCGGATCTGGATAAAGCCCTCGCTGACCTCGGTAAAGAGAGGATTAGCAAATTGATCCTTGATCTCAGGAATAATCCTGGAGGACTGTTGAGTCAGGCTGTTGAAGTGACGGATCGGTTTTTGAACCGTGAAAACCTGATTGTCTATACCAAAGGACGCTCAGACGAACAAAATACGCGTTTCACGAGCCGTGATAAGGTAGCGGGTGTTACTTACCCTTTGATCATTATGGTTAATGGAGGAAGCGCAAGTGCCTCGGAAATCGTGGCTGGTGCCTTGCAGGATTTAAACCGGGCCGTTATTCTGGGCACGCAAACTTTTGGCAAAGGGTCCGTTCAAACCATCATACCGCTAAGCGATGGGTCTGCCTTGCGATTAACGACGGCCCGCTACTACACTCCCAGTGGTCGGGTGATTCAGGAAAATGGCATTGATCCTGATATTGTCGTTGAAAGAACACCTGTCGAGAGTTTAGAAGAGGAGGATGAAAATAAAACTGAACCGAAAGAAAAAAACCGGCTTCGAAGGTTTTTGCGTGAAAAAGATTTAAAGAAGCACTTGAAGGGTAAGAGCAGTATTGGTGATGTCGAATTAGAAGGCGAAGTAGAAAGTGTTGACAAGGATGAGGAAACCGCCTCTATCCACGAAGACTTGCTAAAGGACAATCAGCTTGAACAGGCCGTTTCCCTGCTTTCGGGCTGGGAGGTCATGAAGAAGATGTTTAAAAACTTGCAGGTCCCCACTCAGGACCTTGATAGCCGAACCAGCATGAAATAAGATTTGTTTCTTCCTCTGATTATTGACAATTACATTTAAAGATTCTCAGCCTGCCCATGCTTGTTCTTGGTCTAGAAACTTCTTGCGATGAGACTGCCGCCGCAGTCTTGAAAGACGGCGACACCCTTTTGTCTAACATCATCAACGACCAGATTGGCGTTCATTCTCCATACGGGGGAATCGTCCCTGAATTGGCGGCACGGTCGCATAATGGACGGGCACACTGGGTTATTAAGGAAGCAGTGGCCGAGGCTGGAGTGCGGCTAAGAGACATCGATCTCATCGCCGTCACGATAGGCCCCGGACTGATCGGCTCATTGTTGGTAGGTTTGAACACTGCTAAAGGACTTTCATATGGTTTGAAAACTCCTATGATCGGGGTGAACCATTTAGAAGGCCATCTTCTGGCCATCTTTCTACAGAAAAAAATACAGTTTCCTTTCGTAGCACTGGTTGTTTCCGGTGGACATACCGACCTGTACCGGGTTTCTGATTTTGGGCGATATAAACTGTTGGGTCGAACTCGTGATGATGCGGCGGGAGAATCTTTTGATAAAGCAGGAAAAATGCTTGGGCTTCCTTATCCAGGGGGACCGGCCATTGAAAAATTGGCGCGGAATGGAAATGGAAAGGCTCATAAATTTCCACGAGCCTACCTTGAAAAAGGTTCTCTGGATTTTAGTTTCAGCGGCTTGAAAACATCGGTCCGAACTTTTTTAAGCCAAAGAGAGAAGGACAGCCGGTTAACCCTGACTGATGAAGATATCTCAGCGGGTTTTCAGGACGCGGTCCTTGATGTCTTGGTGGATAAACTTTTCAGTGCCTGTAAGAAAGAAAATCTATCGCGTATCGTCGTGACTGGTGGGGTGGCCTCAAATGGCGCCTTACGTGTGGCGGTAGGAAAAGCGGCTCAAGCTCATGGCTTTGAAGCTTCTTTTCCAGACCCGATATTTTGTACCGATAATGCTGCAATGATTGCTTGTGCCGGTCATTACAAGTTTATCCGAAACCAAAGTTCGTCGACTGATTTTATGAGGTTGGATGCAAAAGCTAATCTTTCCATAGAATGAGCATGCGTCATAAGTGAAATAATATGCAGGCTATGGTTACAGGCGGAGGCGGATTTCTTGGGAGCGGTATCGTCCAATCTCTCTACGAAAAAAAAAATGATGTTAAAGTTGTGGGCCGACGTCATTATTCTCATCTCCCCAAAGGCATCAAATTATGCCAAGGCGATATTCGGGACCTTGATTTTCTTTGCAAGATATTTTCGGGCGTGGAGGTTGTCTTCCACACTGCAGCTTTTCCCCGTATTTGGGGCCGGGCAGAGGACTTTTACAGCATCAATGTTGATGGAACCCGCAATGTGATAAAAGCCTGCCTGCTTAACGGGGTACAAAAGCTGGTGTTCACCAGTTCTCCTAGTGTTATTTATGGAGACTCAAGTCTTGAAGGGGTGGATGAAACGGCTCCCTATCCAGAGGATTATTTGTGTGAGTATCCTCGCACTAAGGCGATTGCTGAAAAACTCGTGATAGAAGCGAATGGCAGGGATTTGGCCACGGTATCCATCCGGCCGCATCTTATCTGGGGGCCGGGAGATCCACATTTGGTTCCTGGAATTTTGGCAAAAGCCGATAAGGGGCGATTGGTGCGAGTGGGGCCGGGAAAAAACAAAGTTGATATCATTTATATCGACAATGCCGTATCTGCGCATCTTAAAGTCTGCGACGCACTAGGGGTAGGAAAACCTCCCGCCGGTAAAGTTTATTTTATCAGCGATGGCGAACCAGTGAACTTGTGGGACTGGATCAATGAACTGCTAAAAAAAACAGGCAGGCTTCCCGCAACCCGGAGCATCTCCTACCAAACCGCATCAAAGCTGGGTTATTTGTTGGAGGGAATATATAATTTCTGGAGGATTAAAAAAGAACCTCCGATGACACGGTTTCTGGCATCCCAGTTGGCGACCTCCCATTACTTTAATACTGCCCAAGCTAAAAATGATTTTGGATATGAGCCGGTGGTGAGACCTGAAGAGGGAATGAGCCGACTCATCCAGTCTCTTTCGGCTCCCCAAGAATGTTGATGCGGTGGGCCATGCATCCAGCTCCAAATCCGTTATCGATATTAACGACGGCTATCCCCGTTGCGCAACTGTTTAGCATGGTAAGGAGGGCGGAAATGCCACCAAAAGACGTTCCATAACCGATACTGGTGGGTACTGCTATGATGGGTTTGTCCACCAAGCCCCCGACCACACTCGCCAGCGCCCCTTCCATCCCTGCCACGACAACGATTACCCGCGCTTTCCTGATTTGCTCAAGATTATTAAAGAGACGGTGAATTCCCGCGACTCCTACATCAAAAAGGGTTTCTGTCTCGCTTCCCAGTAATTGAGCTGTGACCGAAGCTTCTTCAGCGGTCCGGATGTCTGAGCTTCCGGCGGTGATGATGATTATCAAGCCGCTTTTTTTCTTGTACTTATTTTTTTCAATGACCAGAGTCTGCGCCGTTTCATTGTATTCAGAAATTTTCGGCAGAAAAGATTTTAATTTACGAAAGGTTTCTTTGGACAATCTGGTCGCCAGAATAGAATGACCCGCACTACTCATACTCTGGATAATCTTTTTTATTTGGACCACGGTTTTGCCTTGGCAGTAAATGACTTCGGGCATGCCGCTTCGGAGTTCACGATGATGGTCAATCTTGGCGAATCCTAGGTCTTCAAAAGGCAGGATCTCAAGCTTTTTAATGGCCTGCTGGGGAGTTAATTTTTGCTTGTGCAAGTCATTCAATAATTTTTTTAAATCTTTTGGGTTCATTCCAAACCTTTATGCCGACAAACTCGGTGGTTATTTGAACTTTCATTAAGTCCTCCAACGCCTGGCTAGGTGATTTATTTTCGTGGAGGACGCGGTAGGTCTCTTCCATGATCGATGCCTGGACATTGAATTTCTTTATCAGGGAATAAGCCGATTTCACGGTCAAGACACCCTCGGCGACCATTTTCATGTTTTTAGTAATTTCTTTGAGGGATTTTCCTTTCCCCAGTTGGATTCCCAACTGACGGTTGCGGCTCAAGTCTCCGGTGCAGGTGAGCACAAGATCTCCAAGACCCGTCAGGCCATAAAAGGTCTCCGGCCTGGCTCCGAGCTTCGTTCCAATCCGGCTAATCTGGACCAGTCCGCAGGTGATCAGAGCGGCCCGTGTGTTGAATCCCAAACCCAGCCCGTCACAAATTCCTGTAGCGATCGCAATGACATTTTTCAATGCCCCGCCAATTTCGACCCCCATCAGGTCGTCGTTGACAAATACTCTCATTTTATCCGTGGTAAAAAGTTTCTGAACCTGTTTTGCCGTTTCCAGGTTTTCTGCCGAGGCCAACAGGGCAGAAGGGACTCCTTCGGCGACCTCCTTGGCAAATGTGGGGCCGGAAATAGTAGCGGTAGAAATATTTTTACCCAAAACATCCTGAATAATCTGGTGGCTGGTAAAAAGGGTGTCATTTTCTAACCCCTTGCTGGCACTGATGACTAGACAACCTTTTGCAATAAAGGGTTTGATTTGGGACAGGGTCTGTCTGATCACATGAGTAGGAACCACTAGCAGAATCAAGGACTGCCCTTCGGTGGCAGATTGTAGAGAGAAAGCGGGATGAATATTTTCCGGCAACGAGTGTCCCGGTAAAAACCATGCATTTTCCCGGGTGCGGGTCATGGCATCACACAATTCTTTTTCATACACCCAAAGGGATATTTGGCGGAAATTGTTGGCCAAATGAAGGGCTAGTGCGGTTCCCCAACTCCCCGCACCAATGATGGAAATTTTTTCATGCATGGATGGAGCCTTCTAGTAAGGAGAGCTTTGCATAACCCGAGATTACCCCTTCGGGGTACGAAGGCCAAGGAGAAATATCACGTCTCCGTCACCTTGTTCCTCAGGATGACAAAAACAGCCTCGTATCGTCACTCTGAAAGAAGTGAAGAATCGCGCTTTTCTGTTTTTTTGACTTATGCAAAACTCTCTTTATAAAATGGCTATTATAGCGAATTCAGCTTTGTATTGCATGGAGAAATGGCTTGTTTGGGGTGGGCCTTTGTGATTAAATAAAGTCGTTAACATAGAACTTGGATCAAACGTTAGCTTCCAAATATTCCTCTATTTAAGTCAAGGTTCATCTCATGGCCAAGCGTTTAAAAGTAAGCCGGAAACATTTGTTGAAGGATCCTGACCAGTTTTTATCCGCTTCTGAGAAAGCCATGATTTTCTTTATGGAGAATCGTGCTGCTGTTATTGGCGGGGTCGTATCCATCATCGTGGCTGGTTCTTCTTTTTTAGGTTTTAAATATTATCAGGAAGCGCGGGCGATGAAGAATGAGGCGTTTTATTTTGAAATGATGAAGCTTGTTGATAACGCCAGCACCTCTGCTTCTGGAGCGAAATTGATATGGGAAAAAATAGGGGATGGCTCTCAAAAAGAGCGAGCGTCATTATTGTTGGGCGATATCCATTTTCAAAACCAGGAAAATGATAAAGCCGGAGTGCTTTATTCAATGGTGATGAGCAGTTCTCCAAAAGGGCAAATCAACCACCAATTGGCGCAGATAGGTTTGGCACACAGTTATCAAGCCAAAAAAGATTATAAAAAGGCCATTGGTTTGTTTAAATCGGTCATCGAAGCCAATTCAAATTCTCCTTTATTTCAGGTATATTTGAGTCTCTCAAGATGCCATGAGTTGAATAACGATGTGTCCAATGCATTGCTGGTCTTAAGGGAAATGCGGATGAAATTTCCTGAGGGACCACAAGCGGATAAAATCGAGAGCCGCATCAAACGGCTTTCTGCCTGATTGTCTAACGGCCCACTCGCCGTGAGAACAATGAGCAAGGAACTTGTCAGGTTCGGAAGAGAGGCTCTGGGTGATAGAAAACTATTTGCCAGTCGCCAGCGGGGTTCTCCGCTAATTTTATGCCGAAGACATCTAAAAACTTCATATCTGTCCTCCTGCCTCTTCTGACTTTCCTTGTTTTATTTTATCCGGTTGATACCCATTCCGTACCCTTCATTTCCCATGAAGCAGAAATAGCTATGGGCAAGGGTGCCGATCAGCAAATCACCCAGCAATACGGGATATATCAAGATAAAGAGCTCCAGCTATATGTTAATGGAATTGGTCAGAATCTCGTCTCCCAACTTTCTGACAAAGTTTTTTCACGTTTTTATTTTCGCATTGTAGACAGCTCGGATATCAATGCGTTCGCTTTGCCCGGCGGTTATGTCTATGTGACTCTTGGTCTCATGGCCATGGTGAATAGTGAGGCTGAACTTGCCGGAGTTTTAGGTCATGAAATCGGGCATATTATATTTCACCACGGTGCCAAGCAGGTGGTTCGTAGTATAGGCTCGCAGATTTTGGCCTTGGGAGGAGCTATTGCAAGCCCGAAGAATGCGGGACAATGGTTGGCTGTCAGCACCGCCATGTTCCAGCAAATCAACATGGGATATGGCCGGGAGGCAGAAATTGAATCGGACGAGCATGGGATATTGAACAGTAAGGAGGCAGGGTACAGTCCGTTCGGGATGGCCAGATTTCTAAAAAGCCTGCGACGAAAGGAAATTATGTCCGGCCAGTCCTATCACTCTTTTCAAGCGACTCATCCGGATACCCGGGAACGGATTGTCAAAGCCGGTCTTATGGCCAGCCAGATGACCGGCGAGGCGGAGGGTGTGAGCAGTTACCGGGAGCGATATTTAAATCAAATTCGCGGTTTGAAATACGAAGGACAAAAACATGGTAGGGACAGAAAACATTACAAAGACCAGTACATTGATACCTATGAAGTGCGGAAAGGAGATACATTCCAGAGCATCGCGGCGAAGGAGTTGGGGGATAAGCGCAAGGATCTCGATATATCTGTCATGAATGGGCGAAAAGAATCCAGTCAACCCAAGCCCGGAGAGTTATTGAAGATAGTGCGCAGCGGTAAATTTAAAAAAGATAAAATGCTCATTATCAAGCCTGACCCCGTATTGGATTCCAATCCGAAATAAATTGGAAGATTTGTTACTGGATAAATCACAGACCGTGCGCCTGAAGCCAGAGGGTGAAATCTGCAATCACCTCAAGCAGGGAACCCATGTCAAAATTTTGAAAAGGAAAGATGACTGGGTTCACATCACATGGCGAAACGGTGAAACCTATGTAAAAAAATCTGTAGTAGTCATGGCAAATCTGCGAATTATTTTCCTTACAAAAAATTATCCATGTCGATTGATAATGAAATACGCCGTTTGGCTGATAAATATGCGAATAATCTGAAAAAACGTGTAGACCAACGTGTAAAGGAAATGGAAGTAGACGGCAACAGCCATTAGCTGATTTATCGGGTGTTGGGTGTCACCGATGAAGAAGGAAAGCTCATCGATGTTTATCAGAACAAAGGTCGATTTCTCTACAAATAAGCGGGATCATTTTTAGAAGAAGCGGCGAAAGCGTGTTTTTTGGGGAAATATCCAGACTCCGGCTCGATACGCATTCCAAACACAATTGGACAACGCCCAAAGATCTTCGAGATCGATTGCCTTGTTGAAGAACGCGACGCAATTGAAATCAAATGGCGTGATGCGACAACGGACGGCGATCATATCACCAAGGAACACACCCGCATGCAGAACGTCAAAAATGCGGGCTACAAACCAATTCGCGTGATGTTTTACTACCCAAATCGCACGCAAGCTCAACGAATTCAAAAAACTTTAGAGACGCTCTACGCAGGTGCAGGTGGGGAATATCATTACGGCGACGATGCTTGGAATTACATCCAGCAATACACCGGAATTGATCTTAAGGGGATTCTAGAGACCATAGCGAGAGAGCGAACAGATGGTAGTTAAAGGACAGACGCATATAGGCGATTGTCTTGATGTCCTGCTAGAGATGGAGCAGGAATCGGTCGATCTTATTTATGTTGACCCGCCGTTTTTCACACAAAAAGTACATGATTTGGTAACGCGTGATGGTTCAGCAAGTTTTAGCTTTAGAGACATTTGGGATAGCGACAGTTCCTATACCGATTTTATCTATCAGCGGATAGCTCGTGCACGTGATGTTCTAAAGAGTTCTGGTAGTCTGTTTTTCCACTGTGATAAGTCAGCCTCACACATAGTTCGTCTGATGCTCGATAATATTTTCTCTCCAGATCATTTTCAATCTGAAATTATCTGGCACTTCAAACGATGGTCAAATGCCAAGAAAGGGCTGTTACCCGCTCACCAAACCATATTCTTTTATTCGAAGACCGACAAATTCAAATTTAACATTTTTTATCAGGAGTATTCGCCCTCGACTAACGTAGACCAGATTATGCAAAAACGTGTGCGAGATGAACGTAACAAGTCGGTTTATGCTCGTAATAAAAGCGGCAAGGTGGTCGGAAATGGGTCGAAAAAGGGTGTGCCGTTATCGGATGTTTGGGAGATACCGTTTCTCAACCCAAAGGCAAAGGAACGAGTTGGCTATCCTACGCAGAAGCCTATTCTTTTGATGAACAAGATTATCGAACTTGTGACCGAAGAAGGTGATGTTGTTCTAGATCCCTTCTGTGGTAGCGGGACAACGCTTGTGGCGGCACAGCTTTTGAACCGCAACTCGGTAGGAATAGATATAGCGGACGAAGCAATAGAATTGACGAAGAGCAGGCTTGAAAGGCCTATTGTTACAGAATCAGCGTTGCTTGCGAAGGGCAGGGAGTCGTATCGACAACATGCGGCCTATGCGTCGAGTCATTTGGTTGGAATTGACTACATGCCAGTACATCGAAACAAAGGCATAGACGGATTGCTGAAACAGCGGATTGGCGGTCTCCCTGCGTTCATTCGAGTACAACGTAACGGCGAAAATATAGGTCAAGCGGTAGCATCCTTGAAAAAGGCAGCGAAAAACAAAGGCGATTGTAGCCTAATTGTTGTCGTTACGTGTGATGATCTATTGGGTTATAGGTATAGGGTGACCTCAGATGTTCACTTAATTCTGTCTACGTCATTTGCAATTGCCGATTTACTCAAAGTGCGGTAGGCGCGGTAAGATTCAGAAATGATAAACCGAAGCTCGCAGGTGTCCCGACAAGAGTCGATTCCAACCTTAGCGGAGTAGTTCGTAATGACAGAGGAACGAAAGCACAAACACCTAGAACTGATTCAAGTCGTAATCAATCGCCTTTCGACAAACTCGTTTTTGTTGAAGGGTTGGAGCGTGGTTCTGGTTTCTGCTTTGTTTGCGCTTTCGGCGGCTAATAGCCGACCAGCTTTTGTTTTTCTCGCCTATATTCCTGTAGCTATATTTTGAGGGCTGGATGGTTTTTTCCTTTGGCAAGAGCAACTATATCGGAAGCTCTATGACCATGTGCGCGTTTTGAAAGATGAGGATATCGATTTTTCAATGAACACAACACCGCTCAAAATGGATGATAAAACCACTTGGATAAAGGCCACTTTATCGAAAACACTTATCCCGTTTCACGGCGTTCTGATTTTGGCGATTATCGTCGTATTATCGTCGTAATGGTTTTAACAATTATCGCAGAGGGGTAACAACAACGACAAAACACAGAGCATTCTATATTCACGGCCTGAAAAATTCGGACGGTCAAGTTTCTACAAAGGGAAAGAATCCGTTCGCCTCGATTGAAAAACTATCATCCATTGTGCATTGCTATAACCCTGTCGGATCGAACAGCCAAGAGCGATACGGTTGGATCAAAAAGCACTTGGCAAACATAGTTGCAGAGGCGAACAAAATTCGCAAGGACAACTAATCAGCAACAGCACGTTAATTGTTAATTTTCTCTTAAATTCATTTCTGTACTGTGTTTTATTGGAGAAAACCTAAGAGAAAGTCGACCAATGGAAGGACGGAGCGATCTATTTGAGCCGAGACGACATCGTACGGCGATACGATCTACTGGAAGGCGTACAGGCCGATTTAAGGCTTTGGGGGGTAAAGAATGCAACCGAAAAAAAAGGCGAGGAACGTTTCTACGAGGCTAGAATTGCCCTAGAAAACCTGGTTTTGAATAAGACGATTACTTGCATCAGAGGCCTATCAAAAATATTATTATTCAACCCATTAAGGATACGCCCGAACGGCTTGCCAAATCTGTTATGCGGTCCTCTCCCAAAAAACAATGGGATTATTATTTGAGCAAAAAACCGAAACCTTAGCCCCCATCCTTTGGATTGATTTGGGTAAGACTGTATATAGTTTCCTTTGCTTTTGAAGTTAGCGAACTACTTTGATCCCACGTAGTTAAGCGCAGAACCTGCGTTGAACCATTTGATCTGATCATCGTTCAGGGTGTGGTTGACCTGAATGCTGTCGCTCGACCCGTCTTCATGCTTGACAGTCATGGTTACCGGTTGTCCCGGAGCGATGCTATCCAGTTCGGCAAAGCTGATTTTGTCTTTAGCCTGAATCTTGCCGTAATCGGCCTTATTGGCAAATGTGAAAGGCAGGACTGCCTGTTTCTTCAGGTTGGCTTCAAAGATTCTGGCGTAGGAATTAGCGACAAATACAAGGCATCCCATATGACGCGGTTCCATGGCCGCATGCTCACGGCTTGAACCTTCGCCTACGTTTTCATCCGCAAACGCGACCCAACCTATTCCCGAATCTTTCAGGTTCCGGGCGATTTTGTTGAGTTCCTGGTTTTCTTCTCCTGTTACCGGGTTATTGCCTTGTCCAGTCTCGGGATGAAAAGAGTTTGTAGCCCCAAGGAACATATTGTTGCTGATATTATCCAGATGACCACGGAACTTCAGCCATGGGCCAGCCTGAGAGATATGGTCCGTGGTACATTTGCCTTGGGCCTTAAATAATACGGGAAGGTTCTGATAATCTTTAACCGGATCCTGTTTTGGGAAAGGATCGAGAAAAGCCAGCCTTTCGCTGGTCGGGTTAATGACAACCTCTCCAGACATGGTCGGGGCCTCAAAACCTGCGTCCTGAGGGGTATAACCATTGGGCGGAAGAACTTCTCCGGCCGGGGGTTGGAATTTGAAGTCGTTGCCGTCTTTGTCTTTCAGGGAGTCGGTCAGCGGATTGAATTTCATGGAACCGCTAAACGCCATGGCTACCACCAGTTCGGGACTGCTGATGAAGCCCAGGGTTTCCGGGTTGCCATCGTTACGCTTGGCGAAGTTACGGTTGTAAGAGGTGAGGATGCTGTTTTTATCCCCTTTCTTCATATCATCCCGTTTCCATTGCCCGATACAAGGGCCACAAGCATTGGCCAGAACAGTTCCTCCAACATCTTCAAATTCCTGCAGGATGCCGTCACGCTTGATGGTTTGGTAAATGGTTTCTGAACCTGGTGTCACCATTAGGTTGGTCTGAGCTTTCAGACCGGCTGTTTTAGCCTGTCGAACCAGGCTAACCGCACGGGTCATATCTTCATAGCTGGAGTTGGTGCAGGAACCGATTAAAGCGGCGGAAATTTTTTCCGGGTAGCTTTTTTCATCGACTTCAGTGCTCATCGCGGATACAGGTCTACCAAGGTCCGGTGTATGTGGCCCAACAATATGAGGCTCCAGGCTGTTTAAATCTATTTCATAAAACTCATCGTAGTATTTTTCAGGATTTGCTTCCACGGAAGCATCAGACCTTAGATACTCGGCGTATTGCTTGCACAGATCGGCAATGGGGCTACGATCGGTGGCACGTAGATACGGATCCATCATGTCGTCGTAGCCGAAGGTGGAGGTGGTGGCACCGATTTCCGCTCCCATATTGGTGATGGTGCCTTTGCTGGTAGCACTCATGCTTCGCGCTCCTTCACCAAAATATTCAAGGATTTTTCCAGTTCCGCCCTTAACGGTCAGCATCGTGGCCACTTTCAGGATGACATCTTTGGATGCCGTCCAGCCATTCAGGTTTCCGGTCAATTTAATACCAACGAGGCGGGGCATTTTGGTCATGAAAGGTTGACCGGTCATCACATCCACCGCGTCCGCACCGCCAACTCCAATGGCAATGGTACCTATGCCGCCGGCGTTAGGGGTGTGTGAATCTGTCCCAATCATCAAGGTTCCGGGGCAGGCATAGTTCTCATAAACTACTTGATGAATGATTCCGGAACCCGGTTTCCAGAAACCCATGCCATATTTCATGGAAGCGGAACGCAGAAAGTCGTACACCTCCTTGTTGGTTTCTTCGGCAACTTTCAGGTCTGCCATAGCTCCCGAATAGGCTTGGATTAAATGATCGCAGTGTACAGTCGTGGAAACAGCTACCTTGGGCATTTTAGCCGACATAAACTGAAGAATAGCCATCTGTGCGGTTGCGTCCTGCATGGCTACCCTATCGGGACGCAAATAAATGTCGGAAGACCCACGCTCGAGTTTTGAATAATCCGTTGCAGGGTCTAAATGTGTGTAAAGAATTTTCTCAACAATGGTAAGATCACGGCCCAGGTTCTTGCGGGCGGCATCACAAATTTTCGCATAGGACTTAAACAGCTTTTCAATCGGGGCTAATTCCATTAACATTGACTTCACCTTATTTTAGATAGGGTTACAAATGAAAGACCCGGCAAACCCGTTGCCTGGCCAAAATTTCTAAATTTAAAGAGCCACCTTTAGAGGCGCATATTCTGGCATGGATTCAAACGGATTTCAATTTTTTTCAAAATCACGCCCGGAAAGGGTGTATTTAAAATAATTTTGCTATTTATAGAATTAGCTGACACCCCCTTATGGTAAAGTTTATGTCTTCAATTTTTGATTCACAGGCTTTTAACACGAACCTGTTTTTTCCCCGGCAGGACACAGCTCCCATACCCGTAGATTCAGATGAAATTCAGGTGCAGGTAGAACCGGAAACGATGGTTCATGTTCGGCGACATCCATCACCCGAAGCCTTATTCAGTTTATTGTTTTTTCACGGTAATGGAGAAATTGTATCGGATTACGATAATCTGGCCGGGCATTTCAGCGTCATAGGGGCGGAGTTGATCGTCGCCGATTTTCGCGGTTATGGCAGGAGCACAGGGTTCCCGACTTTAAGAGCCTCACTGGAAGATGCTCATAAAGTTTTTGAACAACTGAAATTAGCCGGTAAGTTTAAGGAAAAAGTCTGCATCATGGGTCGGTCTCTCGGCAGTGCGCCGACGCTTGAGCTTTGTGCCAAACGTTCGGATGTGGTTGGTTGCGTTCTCGAAAGCGGTTATGCTGACCCGGTTCCTCTGGTGGAGCGACGAGGATTGAAAATCGATCAAACCACACCCGAAGAAGACGCGGTTTTTAATAACAGCGAGAAGATCCGGTCGGTGAAGTGTCCGCTTCTAATCATGCATGGGGCTGACGATTTTTTGATTGCTCCGCATGAGGCCAAATTAAATTACGATAATGCCGGATCTAAGGTGAAACATCTGGAAATTCTGGAAGGGGTGGGACACAACGATATGATGATGGCAGGTTCTTATTTCACCAGCTTAAAACAGTTTTTCGATTCATGGAGTTCATTGTGAAAAAATATTACAACATCGAGGGAATGATCCGTAACGGGTTTAAATTGAGCCGAGACTATGAAACCCTCGATTTTAGTTATGCCAGATTCGGCGATGACGCGATGCAGGAGCTGGTTAAGTCACGATCCATCAAACAGGTGCGAAGGTTGACCATCAGTGGGAAAAAACTAACCGCACTTTCGGCTCAGGCACTGGCGAAGTCCGATAGATTGCCTAACCTCGAATCCCTAAAGTTGTATAAAAACAAAATTGGCGATGAGGGTGTGAAGTATTTCGCCAAATCTGACAAACTTCCTCACCTTAAATCCTTTCGACTGGCATGGAATGAGATCGGACCCGAGGGGGCCAGGCATTTAGCCGAATCTTCCCATTTTGAGGCGTTGACTTCTTTGGTGCTGTCGGAAAATCGTATTGGCGATGAGGGGTTGGAGTATCTGGCTGAAGCCAGGTCTTTGAACAGTCTGGAGATCATAGATCTAAGGAAAAACCAGATCACCGACAAAGGGGCCAAGGCGTTGGCCAAAAGTAAATGTCTGCCAAAACTGCAAACCATTGACCTTTCCGGTAATGCCTTAACGGGGGAGGGCATCGATGCGCTGGCTGAATTTAAAATCTTTAATCTCATCCGTGCCCGGCTCGGTGAAGAGGGTGTCAAGTTGGACCTCAGCAATCTGAATATCGGCGACGTGGAATGCAAATGTATTGCTGAATGTGAGGAGTTGAAAGACCTGACCCACCTTTACCTGGAGCTGAATAAGATCACTGCTGAAGGCATCGAACTTCTTGCTGACAGTAAATATTTGAAAAACCTGACCTCGCTGACCCTCGACCGCAACAAAATCGGCGATGAAGGATTCATTCACATCATTAAATCTGAAACCCTGCAGAACCTTCAGGTGTTAATGGTGGAAAATAATGGCATCACCGATGAGGGTATTAAGGTCCTTTGTGAAGAAGAGTGCATGAAGAATTTGCTTCGTCTTTATATTGAGGAAAACGAAACCACCGAGGAAGGTCTCGACCTGCTGGCCGAACCCGAACATCTGCAACAGCTCGAATACCCCGAATTCGAGCGTGAAGAAGTAATTGAGGAAGAGGAAGAAGAGGAAGAAGAGTTCGAAGATGTCGAAGACATCGAAGAAATTGAGGAAGAGGAAGACCTCGGCGAAACCGAATACGAAAACCAATAACTAGGTTTGAAGGGAAGTTGTCTGATGCCAATATACGAAATGAAATCTGACCGAATTGAAAGATTAGATGAAACTTCCTTTGCAAAGGCAGGAATAAAGGAAAGAACAGACTTGCAACCTCTACTAAGAAATCAGATTGATGTTATATCACCTGATACTCTGGGTATCAGTGAAGAATTTGGTGAATGGGAAGATTCTAGGCGAAGGATTGATCTGCTTGGCTTGGATAAAGAGGCCAACCTGGTGGTTATCGAACTTAAGCGCACAGAAGATGGCGGTCATATGGAATTACAAGCAATTCGATATGCCGCAATGGTTTCCACTTTAACTTTTGAAAAAATAGTGGAAATCTATGGGGATTATCTTGAAAAAATAGGGAGTAAAGGTGTTGCAAGAGAGATCATTTTGAAATTTTTAGGTTGGGATGAAGATGAAATAGATGGAGAGGATGGTATTAATGAGAATAAATTTGCTCAAGACGTTTGCATTGTACTGGCTTCGGCAGAATTTTCTAGAGAACTAACTACGGCTGTGATGTGGTTAAATGACAGGGATATAGACATTCGATGCATTCGTCTAAAACCTTATGCGGATGGAGATAGATTGCTTCTAGATGTTCAACAGATAATTCCGTTGCCAGAGGTCGAGCAATATCAAGTTCAAGTACGGGAAAAGACCCGAAGGGAACAAATAGCAAGAGTACAGTCCAAAGATTTCACGAAATTCGACATCACTATCGATGGGAATACTGAGAGCCGACTGTACAAAAGAAATGCTATTTTCAAAGTGGTATCTCATCTCTGCAAATCGGGGGTGAGTCCAGAACAAATACGAGAGGTCGTTCCAGAGCCAAAGAGCAGGTTATTTGAGAGTGCGGAGGGGACACTAGGATCAGAGGCATTTATTAAGGCAGTTGGTGAGCGAAGGGTCAGTGAAGGCAAACATTTTGATCCTTGTCGCTTTTTTTGTCAAAAAGAGCACTTCTTGATTCACTGGGATGGGAAAACTTATGCTCTTACCAACCAACAGTGGGGGGGACAACGCACCGAAGAGGCCATCAAACTTTTAATTAAGAAATTTCCAGACAGAGGTATTCTGTACAAAATCAGTGATCAATAGTTAAGTTAGGAAGAGGGGCAAGTCTTTTCTTGGCTCATATTGGAACGAAAGCTCAAAATCAGCCAACCCTCCCTCAGTCCCTAGGAAGGGAGGGAATATAAAAGTTAAGGGCGCAGCGATATCTGTCTGCTTCATGGGTATTGACCAGTTGGCCTCATACCGAGTGCCCGCTACCAGGAGGTGCGCCAGAGTTCCTGGGAAGATTTCATTTTGAAGATTTCGTTGATCTTTTCTGTGAAATTTTCATCGGCGAAAACTTTGGTGTATTCATCCCCAGCGGTTTTATAAGGGTTCCAAGACATGGCCAGCCTTTCGATGAACATTTCTTCCAGCGGAACGTGGGTGATCTTTTTGATGATGCTGGTTTCAGAGTCAACGAGAATCGCTACCATGCTATATTCATCTTTGGCATACAGTGCTTCGATGAACCCGGGTGCTTCCTTTTCCTGCTGAGCCGGATTACACGGGGTCTCGAGCAACCAGTCTTCACTACCGATAGCAAAAATGGGAATAGAGGGAAACTCCGACTCCGCCACCAGCTTGGCCTTCCATTTTCCTTCAAAGGCCTCGATTTGCGCTTCAGAAGGGTGGGGCACTGAGGCGAGTAAGAGCATTTCGCCATTGGGAGAAAAGGAAAGTCCGCCACCGTGACCCGCAATGGGTAAAGGGCAGGGCTGGCCTTCTCGAAAACTTACAGTCTCATCCATTTCGTTCATAAGTAAAATTCGATGCAGGGTAAGAAAAGCTCATTCTGTTGAAGTTGAAGGCCGTTGTCAAGGTGATCCTTAAAAAGTTGGTTTACAATGAAAAAAGGCGAGGTGCTTCGACAGGCTCAGCATGACAAAATGGGGTTTCTTTGTCATTCTGAACGGAGTGAAGAATCTCGGGTTCATTAACGGTTTGGTTTATGATGCGTTGGGAATAAAAAGGCTTCAACCTACTTCCGTTCATCAAAGTGGTTGAGTTCTCGTGTCGGTTCGGCTAGGCTTACCGGCTCAAATCCTTATATAAGACAGCACATAATTTCATGATTGCGACCCTGATTTCCCACGCCTGCCTGCTGATCCAATCGCGCGACGCCACGGTGTTGACCGACCCGGTGTTTTTTGACTACCTGTGGGAGGAATGCAATATCCAATGTCCCAGCATAGATCTTGATCTGGCCAGGCTCCCGAAAGTGGATATTTTGAATATCTCGCACCGACATCAGGATCATTTTGACATCCGCACCCTGTCTTATCTGACAAGGGACGCGGGCATTCTGGCTCCAGACGCTGTGGTGCTAGCCCCGCGTGACGAGATTCTACTTGAAGTCTTGAGCGAACTCGAATTCAAAAATGTGACTGTGATGGAGGATTTCAAAACCCTGGAGATCAAGGGCTTGACGCTGACGCCCACACCTTCATTGAATAATCAGGATTATTTCCCAGAAAACGGTCTGCTGGTTCATGATGGGGAGGTGACACTGTGGAACCAGGTCGATACCATTGTGTCGCCGGATATCATCAAGTACATGCACCGTTTGCATGGGCAGCTAGATTTTGCTCATGTTCGTTACCTGCCGCTTTTAGAAGGGAACTTTTCGTTTCACAACGCATTGGAACTGCCTATGGATGAGTACAGTTCCTACCTCAAAGTCGCTGCTGCCTGTAGGCCGAAGTTTGCCGTTCCCGGTTCTGCCGGATTTAAATACCGTGACGAGTTCGGGTTTCTCAATCAATATTCCTTTCCCACCACGCAGGAACAGTTTTTAAGGGATCTGAAAGATTTTTGTCCAGAGATCAAGAGCAGCGTGTTTTATCCCGGTGATCAGGCCGTCATCACCAAAGAGGGAGTGGAAATTCAACAAGCTGCTTCAGACTTTGTGAAAATTAAACTGGACGATGGGCATAAACTGGAGTTCAAACCTGTGGCCGAGGTTCCGCCGATTCGGACTCGGACCAAGGATAAAGCGGAGCACGAAAAACAGTGGCAGGAGGTGATTGGTTTTATCGAGAACCGGTTTGTCGAACTACTGGTTGCGAAGAAAGCTGTACAGAGCTGGGTGGACTGGAAAGTGGCCTATCAACTTGAAGTGTTTGGTCAGGACGGGTCGGGAATATGGTGTCTGGACTTTGCTAACGAGCACGCAGATATCATCAAAGGGCGTATCGGGAAAATCAATCTCTATGAAGGGATCGCCTGCTCGGAACTTTACAGTCTGATACGAAATGAAACCAGTTGGGACTTTGTTGGCCTCAACGGTCAATACCGTACATTTAAAGATATTTACAGAGTTCGAATGGGAGAATTTGAACATTGGACCAAGACGGACAAAAAATTTCCTCAGCCTTTGACCGAAGTATTCCCTGCGGGGAAGGAGATGGACCGCGCAAAATTTCTGCGCGATGTGAAACGCTGGAAAGGAATCGTTTGAACCCGGGCAGGAAGCCTTTCGAATTGCCATTGACAGGATAGGGGCAAGCGGGGTAGAATCTTAATCCTCTAAATAACAAGCAGTTATATACATGGCGGTGTAGCTCAGGTGGTTAGAGCATACGGCTCATATCCGTAGTGTCGGGGGTTCAACTCCCTCCACCGCTACCATTTTAATATAGGAAGAAAAGGAATTGTGGAATTGCTCGCAATTCCTTTTTTTGTGGAAGGGTTGATTATCTGAATTTGTCCGTTGAAGGGCTGTCCAGTATGATGAAGCGACACCAACCCATAAACTTTGCGAATGTATGAGTAAAAAAGACATCAATACACTTATCAAGCTTTCCAGAAAGTTAGGTGAGAGTATTTCTGATGAAGGAACTTTTGAAGAGCGACAATCAAAATACCTTGTTATGAAATGGAAGTATAAAGGTATTGCATTTGCGCACAAATTTCCAGGTTCGGCAAAAACAACATCCCTCAACCACCAGTATTCTCAAATGCGAAAGAATTTGCGAGCAAGTGGCTTAGAACCACCGAGTGGACTTACTACAAGATTAATGGGTTCTGTTGAACAGCAGGAAGTGCTGGAAGAACTTTGGGTTCATCTTGGGACTGATGACGAAGGTGAAACACCCTATGGTGGGGATGTAAGTAAATGATAAATGGCCTACCCACCAAATTGAAAGCGACTTGAGGTTAAATAATTTCAAATTTTAAGGAGGTTAATACTCATGCCTGTCGAAGTAACTATTGATACCACCCCCAATGAACATGCCTTAAAGTTCAACCTTAACAGAAAAATCCTTGATTCTGGTTATAAGACTTTTAATAGTTCAGAAGACGCAAAAGATTTCCCGTTGGTCTTGAAAATTTTTGAAAATGACGATGTGGGGAGCGTGTTTGTAATGGCAGATGGGGAAACGACGTTCATCACCGTCTCAAAAAAACCGGAAGCGAATTGGGATGGTTTGAAAGACAAAATCGTGGAGGGTATTAAAGCGATGCTCTGATGGGAGGTTCTTTTTTTGGTCATTTTTAACATTCATTCGTGGACATCGCTGGATATTCAGGTTAATATAATGAGAATCGTTATCATTGTGAGAGATGTGTCCTGTAATCGTTTGACCTTATGAATCTTCCGCCCACAATTGAAGCCGATGAGATCATCTGCCAATGCTATCAGGTCACTGAGGGCACCATTCGTAAGACCGTGGCCAAAGGTGAATTAAAAGATATTGACTCTGTCACCACGGCTTGCGAAGCCGGCGGCGGGTGCCATTCCTGCCATATTCTCATTCAGCTCTTCATCGACCAGTATCACGAAAAAACCACGACCATGGAGGACTTGGTTCGTGGCCATGGGCAGAAGGTTAAAAAGAAGGGTATTCTGAGCCGCTTCTTCAATAAGTTTTGATCTGCGAACGTTTCCGCCTGAAGCTCACTGCCCACTAGCCGTGAGGCAGACAGCAATGACCTATTAGCTCGAAGGCAGTGCCGTTTCCAGAGGCAAAAAGACATGGCTCATTACAAGCGGAGGTTCTCCGTTTGATTATTCTTTCCAAACCCTGATCCTTTTGATAATTTGGATTCCACGATCGCTAGTTTTAACAATCTTTAACCTCCAACCAAAATGAAACCAGAAAATTTTGTTTTATACAGTGGTGGTGCCCAAGGTGCCGAGGCTGAGTTCGGTAAACAGGCAGAAAATGTGGGTGCGCAGGAAGTAACCCTGACTTTTGAAGGGCACAAAATTTTCCGGTCACGAGGAGTGAGGGTGTTGACCACCGACGAACTGCTGAAAGGGGATGTCAGTCTGGCTTATATTGCCAGGTTGATGAATCGTAAATTTAATACCGGCAAGCTGTTCAAAAAAGTTCTACAGAGTATTTGGCACCAGATCAATTGTGCCGAAGAGGTATTTGTGGTGGGAAAAATTCTTGAAGACAATACCGTCAAGGGCGGTACTGGTTGGGGGGCGGAGTTCAGCAAGCTGTGTAACAAGACACTACATGTTTTTGATCAAGAGCAGAGATCATGGTTCAAGTGGAGTGCGAATTCCTGGAAAAAAGAAAAACAACCTAAGATAAAATGTAAAAACTTTGCCGGAACCGGGACCCGCTTTCTGAATGCTGATGGTAAAAAAGCCATCAAAGACTTGTTTGAAGTCTCCTTCAAAAAATAAGGGCATCTCTAAAAATTATTTGCCATATAAGTGGAAGCTCCCATTGAAAGCACTGTGAAATCCCTCCGCGCTGTTTATTTTGATTGTTATTCCGGTATCAGTGGTGACATGATTTTGGGGGCCTTGGTCGATCTGGGGGTGAATCCCGGGAAAATCCGCAAGGCCCTCGCGACCCTTAACCTGAAAGGATACAAGCTCCAAACCCGTAAAGTTCAGCGCGGTCGCATATCAGGCACCAAAGCCCAGGTCAGTGTAGAAAAATCCTCCCACCCAAAGACCCGGAAGTATTCTGATATCAAAAAACTGCTTGCCAATTCGGACCTGTCTTCAGCGTCCCAAAAAAATGCTCAGGAAATTTTTAAACGTATTGCCCGGGTGGAAGCCGCAATTCATAAAACAACTATAGAAAAAATTCATTTTCATGAAGTTGGAGCCGTGGATTCGATTGTAGATATTGTTGGCGGCGTGGTCGCCATTGAGTCCTTAAAGCTTGATAGGATTTGTGCCTCTCCTCTCAATGTGGGTGAAGGTTCTGTTCAATGCGCTCATGGTTATCTGCCTGTTCCCGCTCCCGCCACATTGAAGCTTCTGAAAGGTGTCCCCATTTTCTCCAGCGGGATTAAAAAAGAGTTAACCACTCCGACAGGCGCGGCTATGATCGGTTTTTATGCCGATTCTTTTGGATCCCTGCCGACCATGAAAATTATCGACGATGGATATGGGGCAGGGGACCACGTCATCCCGGAAATGCCCAATATGCTTCGGGCTGTCTTGGGAGAGGTCCATGGGGAGCCGGGTGAAGAACTTGTAATGATCGAAACCAATATTGATGACATGAACCCAGAGCTTTATGAAGGTGCTATGGACTCGTTATTTAAAGTCGGCGCTTTAGATGTTTTTTTAACCCCGGTCATCATGAAGAAGAGCCGTCCGGCTAACAAAATTTCTGTTCTATCCACCGAGAGCGATAGGCAGGCATTGATTGAAATCCTTCTTCAGGAAACCTCCAGCTTCGGAGTTCGTTACTACAAAGTTGGAAGGACGGTTTTAGAGCGTGAAATGAAAACCGTCAAAACTTCTTGGGGTTCCATCAAAGTTAAGATCGGAAAGTTAAACGGAAAGATCATACAAGCTTCTCCCGAGTATGGAGAATGTAAGAAACTCTCTATCAAAAAGAAAATACCTGTTAAATATATCTACGATGAAGCCCACTCCCAAGCGATAGAATTAATCAATCAGATAAAATCCACCCCTTAATATTTGAATTTTCCTGTTTTATTGGATAGCTATGGGAATACATCACAAGACTACAGGGTTCGAGGTTTGCCTGTAACTTATCTTATTACTCCAGACGGTATCGTGGGGGATGAAATAGTTGGTGGTGGTCTAGCTCTGGATTTGATCGAGGAAAAGCTCAGATATTTAGTTCACCCAATGGCACCTCAGAGCGTAGCCTCGCAATCCAATTAAGTTGGCGGCTGGCAGGTTGCAAGTTGACTTAATCTTCCTGCGATACCGGATTTGAGTTCTCGGGAGTCGGGGGGAGCGTGCCTGGAAACTTATCGGCTCTGTTGTTTGTCCATGTATTCATCAAAGTGCTTCTGGTACATGATGTCCCATTCTGGTGAGCCTTCACGAAGCTCTTTGCTATAGGTGTTTAATATTCGGCGGGATTCCGCATCGGCCTTATTATCGAGTTGAAGAATGTCAGTCATCACCCTGGTGATTTCCAGACGGATGTCATTGAGTTCGATTTTGTAATCCAGCTCATCACGTTTGGCAAAATCGCGGACGATGAGACTGCTGATGTGGTTGATTTTTTCCCGGCTGATTTTCATAATTTATAGGGTTTAAAGAATAAGCCCTCGTTCACGCACTAATTTTGATTTCACCATCTGGAACACCCGCCCGTAGTCCATCATACTTCTTTCATACTCTTCGGTCTTGGAATCAAGCAAGGTTTTTACTTCTTCGTTGAGCCGGTCTTCAACCATGAGGTCTTCAGTAATAATTTGATTGATTACGGATTGTAGTTTTTCAGGCGACTCCTCCCAGACAATCATATCCTTATCGATCAAGGATATGACAATTTTTTTAGCGAGAAGTTCGGTAAGCTCTTTGGGAATACGCATTACTTGGATGTCTAGGTTTTAATTTTATTAAAGAGCGGGAGACGGGGTTCGAACCCGCGACATTCAGCTTGGGAAGCTGACACTCTACCAACTGAGCTACTCCCGCCTGATCAATCAGAGCTTTTTTCACCCAGAATTAAAAAACAGTTTGTATCGGTCACCTGTATATCTATGATTGGAATTTTCTGCTGGCGCACCTCCTGAATGGCCTTGTTGACCATACTATCTATCGCCGCGGCACCTTCCTCGGCAATATCAAGGACTTTGATACCTGTGACTGTTTGGTTGTTAAGGGACATTCAATTAAAAGCCGACCCGGTTGTCTGTCTGTCCATAGACCATTTCCCTTTGAAACTAAAGGAGAAACAAGTCTATACGATATGACCAGATTTCTGGGCATTATCTACTATTTTCCACTTGTAATCAACACTAATTGGGGAGCCTGCATAAAAACAGAAGTAACTCTTTCAGTGAGGGACAGCATCCCATAAAATTAATTAGCTGATTGTGATTGTGAGATTTTTGTTTGAGAAAGGTTATTGAAATTATTCAACCAATTGAGTAGGATGGCAAATTAAAATAACTCATCAAAACACAAAAAGTTGCGGGGACGTGGCGATTTTCCGGGTTCCCACTTTTTGTTTCGATTTAGGCTCAAAAACGCTCCAACGAGGGAATTTGTGGTTAAAGAAATAGATTTTAAGGAAAAAATACCCGTTACCCATCACCTGATAGAGCTTAAAAACAGGCTGGTGCATGTAGGGATTGTTGTCGCGCTGTTTTTTGGCATTTGCTTTTTTTTCGTGGACTTTCTCTTATTGTGGCTGGAAGATCCTCTGCCGAAACAATATAACGACCTTACTTTTATAACACCCACAGAGCCCTTTTTTACCGCTATGAAGGTCTCCTTCATGGGGTCCATGTTCATCTCCATGCCATGGATTTTATATCATGTCTGGGGCTTTGTCGCCCCGGGCTTAAAGGTAAAAGAGAAAAAGATCACCGCGTTGTTTGTTGCCTTCGGAACCTTGTTCTTTTTATTTGGCGGCTTGTTTTGTTATTTTTTGGTTGTTCCTTTGGGATTGAAATTTTTACTGAATTACGGCACAACCTGGTGGAAAATGCAGGTCACCATTGGTTTTTATTTCTCCTTTGTTGTGAAGATGATTTTGGCTTTTGCCTTTGCGTTTCAAACTCCACTCATCATGGTTTTGTTGACCAAGTTCGGGGTGGTCAATACTATCAAGATGAAGCTCTACCGCAAATGGGCATTTCTGGGGATGTTTGCTCTGTCCGCGGTTCTAACCCCACCCGACATCATCACTCAGGTGTTGTTGGCATTCCCGCTTTATGGGTTGTATGAATTTGGTGTGATCGTATCCCGATTTTTCGAGGATCCCAAAAACCGGGAACTGGCATTCAAACAAATGAAAGCGGAGGCTACTGCAAAGAAAGCCGCCAAAGAAGCTGCTCAAAGGGCGGCGATGGCGAGTAAAGCCAAAAAGAAAACCCGCAAAGCCTCCTGACTTTCTGATTCCCTCATCAAACAAAAAATACCAGGACGGAAATTAATCGTGGGTAGTGAAGCACGATTAAAATTTCTGCGACGGTAAAACCTGTGTGCGTCAGAATCGGAACTATTATTGAGCCTGTAGCTCTTAATAATCCGGCCGATATCATCCCCAGAAATAAATTCCCCAAACTCGGCTTAAAATGAAACAGGCTGTAGAGCAAGCCGCCACCAATAACAGCTTGTCCGGTGTTTTGTTTCTTCAATAAGTTATTGACAACAAGACCTGTCACAAAAACCTGACTGAAAAATGGAACGGTAAGGATGGTGAAAATATTTCCAGCAAAAGAGGCGCCAAACCCCATTTCTTCAGGAGCTCTTAATTCTGCTCCCGCAAATATTTCTGCCTGCGACAATCCTGCTTGAACGAGTAAACCGTCCATTAAGACTACACCCACGACAGGGAGCATTCCTAATAGAGCGCCTGTTGCCAGTGTTTTGCTGATATTATTGAAGCCTAATTGTTGCGGGGAGACGCGCTTTAAGGCAAGAACGAGTGCCAGTGCCGAGGCAAAATAAAAGATGTGCCAGAATTCATAAACAAACCTGCTACCGGAAAAAACAAGGCGGACCGCTGGGGAAAAAAACAGAAAGTAGAGGGCCAGAATGGGAGTGAGAATCTTCACACCACTTGCCGCCAGCATGACGCTGAACCCAAAGAGTAGTATCCTGTTGAGTCGAGAGTATTGTTGCTCGCGTGATAGATCATGCTAGTTGCCCCCACGGCTAGTGGGCGGAGGCTCTCCGCACCAAGCGCCAGCGTGGCGCTGGACCCAAAGAATAATAGCCTATTGGGCCGAGAGTATTGTTGTTCGCGTGATAGATCATTGCTAGTTGTACCTCTGTAGGGCATGAAAGCTAAGGAAGAATACCACACCAGCGGAGGTTCTCCGCATTGCGGGAAATTTTAGGGCTGGGTTTTTGCTGGTGTGACCAAACCAGAAATATGCGGCGAAAATTCTGTTTCCAGGATTTGGACCGCTGATATGCATTTCCGGGTTGTATGAGGTGGCCAATCCACTGATATGGTCCAAAGAATTCTTGTTGTCATTGGTACGCATTTTGCGCGCATCTTGCTGGCGGCGACCATCTCCATCGCTTTGGTGATTTTTCGCGTGCTACCGATGGAGTTGGTCTGCGTGCGGATTTCTTTTGTGCCGGGCATTTTTTAATCCTATTTGGCAAGATATTTACCGATGAATTGTTCATCCAATTCAGCGAAGATTTTTTTACGGTAGGCTGCTACCAATTGCTTGTAAGAATCCGTGAGTTTCTCTTGCGTGGTTGCTTTGCCTTGAATGCTGATGGGGGGCATCGTGCGAATAAAGCACAATTTCTTTCCCACCTCTTGAAGCGAGATTGATACTTTGAAATTCATTCGGATTTCACGATCACGATCTATCGATAGAATACCAACAAGTGGGAGTCGTTCGATAAATTTCCATTCCCGATATGCAGCCGCCCTTTCAATTTCCACCACAATTACGTGTTCGGAATTTTCAAAATCAATAGGTAGTCGTTGTTCAAAATATCGCCGTATGTCTTCTTCCACCGTGGTGTGCAAAGGTGGTTGCCGGTTAACCAATATGAAAGCTGAGCCTGTGTTTAATAATGACAGTCCCCCGAGAGATGTTGGTACTTCTCCAAGTTCAACCCGGTTTTTTATTCGCACCTGGGCAATCGTTTTATTCGCAGCTTTATTGGTAGTTTCACTAAAATAAATTGTATCTGACAAATCCACCGATATTGTTGAGCACCCCACCAAGCCGATGATTGCGATAATCGCCACGGTCTTTGCTACATATTTCATAGTGTTTTTCTCAATCGGCAGACTCATGAAGCGGCGCGTTACCAACTCCCATTCTTTTTAAAATCATCCATTTTTAAAATCATCCAAAGAATAAAGTTCACCCTGCAAAAGTGTGGCGTTGAGATAAAATCCCTCAAATATAAGGGCGGAAAGTATGCTGGACTCAAGGAATACATTTTTCCACATAACAGGCTGGTTAAATTGTTTATACCATGGCCAGTCTAAAATGTTTTACCGACAATTACAACTTGATGTTTTGGTCCACTGCATAACCCATGATTACCCCTTCGGGGCACGAAGGCTAAGGAGAAATATCACGTCTTCGTCGCCTTCGGCTCCTCGATGATGACAAATCAGCGGTTCCTGTCATTCCGAGCAATCGTTTCTTGTCATTCTGAGCAATCGTTTCTTGTCATTCTGAACGTAGTGAAGAATCTCGCTCCGGCGGTTCCTGTCATTCAAATATGGAACCCGGGCTGATGTTGTAATCTGAACTTATATACTTGATAGCCACCTGTCTGGTTGACAAAATCTGCTTCTTTATTTAGTATCTTGGTTGAGTTAAGCTAACCGTGGTCTCCTACCCGGGAGCGTGTTTCATCATTCAGGGCCAACCATTCTCCTCGATTCATAAGGCAGTCTTTCGGGCAAAAATTATTATGAAAAAACTTGCTATAGCCTCTGATCATGGAGGATTCGATCTAAAGAAAAGCGTCATCGCCGACCTGTTAAATACCGGTTGGGAAGTGGATGACCTGGGTCCATATAGCGGAGATTCTGTAGATTACCCGGACTACGGCGTCAAACTTGCCGAAGCGGTCACTGATAGAAAAGTCGAACGCGGGATCGTGATCTGCGGCACGGGTATTGGCATGTCCATTGTGGTCAATCGCTATCCGGGGATTCGTGGGACTTTGTGTTCAGACGTTTTCACCGCTAAGTTATGCCGTGAACATAATGACTCAAATATCCTGATTATGGGAGGCGGGGTGATCGGCAGGGGGTTGGCCGCTGAAATTGTCAATACCTGGCTCAGTACGCCTTTTGAAGGAGGGCGCCATCAAAGGCGACTCGATAAAATCAACCAAATAGATGCTTCTATAAAATCCAAAGAAAAACTTTAATCCCAAGGAGATATTTAAATTGTCACTTGCTGATTTTGATCCGGAGATCGCTCGATCCATTAAAGATGAAACCGAGCGGGAAAACAATACCCTTGAAATGATCGCCTCTGAAAATTTTGTCAGCCCACAGGTGCAAGAAGCCCAGGGCTCGGTCATGACCAATAAATATGCTGAAGGCTACCCGGGCAAACGTTATTACGGCGGTTGTGAATTTGTTGATGTTGCTGAAAGCCTCGCCATTGAGAGGGCCAAAAAAATATTCTCTGCGGAGCACGCCAATGTCCAGCCTCACTCCGGCTCCCAGGCCAATATGGCAGTTTATCATACTGTCCTTCAACCGGGAGATACCATCCTGGGAATGAATTTGTCGCATGGCGGGCACTTGACCCACGGCAGCCCGGTGAACTTTTCCGGATACACCTATAACGTTGTGGCCTATGGAGTCAGCCAGGAAACGGAACTTATTGACTATGACGAGGTACGAAAACTGGCTGTTGAGAGCAAACCCAAAATGATCGTAGTGGGGGCGAGTGCCTATCCAAGAGTGATCGATCCGGTTAAGTTTCGGGAAATTGCTGATGAGGTCGGGGCAAAAATTATGACTGATATCGCCCATCCCGCGGGGCTGGTTGCGGCAGGGCTTTACCCCTCCCCAGTGCCTCATTCAGACTTTGTCACCACCACCACGCATAAAACCTTGAGAGGGCCTCGTGGGGGAATGATTTTGTGCCGGGAAGAATATGCCAAAGAGGTCAACAAAAAGATTTTTCCCGGCATTCAGGGCGGACCCCTCATGCATGTGATTGCCGCAAAAGCCGTGGCTTTTAAGGAAGCGTTGAGTGCGGATTTTGTGACCTACCAGAAGCAGGTGATCGCCAACGCTAAATGCCTGGCTCAATCGCTGATTGATCAAGGATATAAAATTGTCAGTGGTGGAACCGACACGCACCTGCTTCTGGTCGATTTGCGTCCGCAGGGTATAACTGGTAAAGACGCCGAGGCGGCACTCGAGAAAGCCGACATCACAGTCAATAAAAACACCGTGCCTTTTGAAACCCGGAGCCCGTTTGTGACTTCCGGGGTTCGGATCGGTACCCCCGCGCTGACCACTCGGGGAATGAAAGAAAATGAAATGCGACAAATCGGAGAAATGATTGTCCGGACACTGGAAAAAATTGAAGATGATAATCGCCACGCCCAAACTCGTAAAAAAGTTCGTGAGATCTGCGATCAGTTTCCGCTTCATTTGGAACTCACCAACAAGTAGACCATGAAATGCCCCGGTTGCTCCGGCATGGAAAACAAAGTTATTGATTCCCGTTTGAATAAGGAAGGGACCGTTATACGAAGGCGAAGGGAATGCCTGAGTTGCTCCGACAGGTTCACCACCTACGAAAAGCTGGAGCGGAGTCTCCCCATGCTGATTAAAAAGGACGGTCGGCGGGAAGAGTTTGATCGCGACAAAGTTATTGAAGGTGTCAGGAAGGCCTGCCAGAAAAGACCCGTGAGTGTCAAAGATATTGAAGACCTTGTAGACCGTGTGGAACAATATATTCAGGAGCTGGGTGACAAGGAAGTCTCTGCCGTGAAGGTGGGCGAAAAAGTCATCAACGAAATTTATAACCTGGATGATGTGGCCTATGTGCGCTTCGCTTCCGTTTACCGTTCCTTCAAAGACGTGAATGAGTTCATGGTGGAGCTGAAAGAAGTTCTCAAGAGTAAAGAAGGCAATAATCCCCCCGGTAGCCATTTGCGGTGATCTGGCTGCCTCTGCGATTACCCATCCAGTCCCAAAAGATAAGGTTCCCCGCATGAGAGACCGGGAGATTAAATAATATTGCTACGGTAAGGTTTCCACAGCTGGCTATATTATAAAGTTTCAAGCGGTTGGTCCTTCTTAAGCAATCGCTTTTTCATGAAAAGCTTTGTAGACAAAGTGCAGACAGTTTTCTCGTTGGAAATTGGGAATCTCCACGTCCTGGGTCCAGACGCAGGTCAGGGTCTCGCTCTCGGGGTCGGAACTACCACTGCCGTCCAAGGTGACGGTCGCGCCCTCGGCTACGGTCTGGGCCGGACCAGCATCAGCAGTAGGGGCGTCGTTGGCCCCGGCGTTGGTGGTGATGGTGACGGTATCGGCCGGAGAGGAGAGCCTGTTCGCGCCATCCGCGTCGCTGGCATCGGTTACGATCAGGGAAAATACCAGCACCGTATCCTCCGCTCACACGTGCAATGCGGCTTCTTCCCTGACAGGTTTTCGTGAACGAGGGCGGACTTTTACTTTCACATCCACTTGCTTGTCGAATTTGTTCAAGATAGAAATGAGGCGATCCGCCGTAAAGCGTCCTAACTTAACATTGCGAATGCAGGAAAATTCGCTTGCTTTCACCCCTGTAACCCCTTCAGCCTTCTGGATGGAGAATTTCTTTTTATCAAGAATGTCAATGATCCTGGCGGCGAGAATACATTTCAATTGTTCCGTGTCGGCATTGGGATCGCCAAAATCCCGAAAGACATTTCCACTACCCCGTACGACTTCTATTTTTTCATTCTTCTTCATTTTAAAAAGTCCTTTAAATCTTTAATCCTTCTTTTAATCAAGTCTATATCTTGCTTCGGTGTTTTGATGCCTGTTTTTGATTTTTTTTGGAACGCATGGACGACCCAAATGGTTTCCTCAATTTGTAAGGCATAAACAACCCTGTAAGCATCGGCCCTGTACTTGAGAGCTATTTCTAGAACACCTGCGCCAAGCCCTTTCAAGATTTTTGCGTTTTCTGCTTTAGTTCCTTCTGCGGCCACAGTAAGAGCTCGCATGATGTTCAGTTGTGCCTCTTTAGGGAACTTATAGTAATCCTTTAAAGCTCCCTTCACCCATGATATAGATCTTGTGTCTCTAACCATCACAATACGTTTACAAATTTGTCAACGATTGTCAATTTTTTAGTTTTGGCTGATTCACCCAAATCCCTAGCCTTCGTGCCCCGAAGGGGTAATCATGGGTTATCCAAAGGTCTCCCTGTGGCGAGAGATTGAATCCCAGAAAATAAAATGTTACAATGCGCGCGGCTTCAAGGGTTTCCCGTACTTTTACTTTTAACTGGAGAGCTTCGTGTAAGTCAAAAAAGCGTAAAAGCGAGATGCTTCGACAGGCTCAGTATGACGAAATAGGGCTTCATTGTCATTCCGGGGAGCATTTGTGACGAAGACGTGATATTTCTCCTTAGTCTTCGTGCCCCGAAGGGGTAATCTCGGGTTTTGCAAAGCTCTTCTCACTCGGCCATGTATAAAATTTCGTTCAATCTGTCTTTATTGAGTTATCTCGTGGCGTCCTTGGGGTATTTTGTTTATCTGGCATACAGGAGGCCTTTGGTTGTAACGTTAGCGGGGTGGATGGTGGCATTTGGTCTGCTTTGCCAAACTGTCACTATGGGAATCCGGTCGAGCCAGACTGGCCACGGGCCTTACACCACTTCTTTTGAGGTGGCGTTGTTTCTGGCTTGGTTGATGGTGGTGGTTTATTTTCTAACCGAGTGGAAATATAAAATCAAGGACCTGGGGGCTTTTGTCATCCCTCTGGTTTTCGTCGTTTTATTGTTTTCAGCCTTTCTTTCAAAAGAGTTGGCGTTGGTCCCCGAATCGGAGGTGCGTTTCTGGTTGACCATGCATAGAACCCTGTCGGTCACGGGGTATGCGGCGTTTTCCATCGCCTTCGCGGCCGGAATCATGTATTTGATTCAGGAACATCAGGTCAAGACGAAAAAACTGGGAATGATGTATTTCAGAATGCCGTCCCTAGAAGTTCTGGATGATTTGAATTTTAAGGTGATCACAATAGGGTTCCCGCTGTTCACTCTGGGTTTTATGACCGGCTCCATTTGGAACACGCAAATGGACCTGCCATTCTTCTCGTGGAATATGACCCGAACCCTGCCGCTGGTAATAACGTGGCTGATCTACTCCCTGGTGTTTTTTGGAAGAATGACGGTGGGAATGCGAGGCAAGAAAGCCGCTCAGGGCGCGATTCTCGGATTTATAACCGTAATTGGAACTTCTTTTCTACACATATTATGACACCAACCGACCCAAGTCTTGTTCTGGTGGGGGTGAACCATAAGACCACTCCTGTGGAAATCAGGGAGAAACTCGCCTTTAATCAGGTCAAGCTGGAAGCCTCACTGGAACAATTGGTCCGTTGCCCGGAAATTGCCGAGAATATAATTCTCTCAACCTGTAACCGGGTCGAAATTTATGCTCGTGTCAATAATGCCGACCAAGGCATTCAGCTTCTTAAAGATTTTATTTGTGACTACCACGGAATACCACAGGGCAGTCTGGATGAGTATTTTTACAGCTATACGGATAATCAGGCCGTTGAGCATCTCTTCAGAGTTTCGGCGAGTTTGGACTCGATGATCCTGGGGGAGGCTCAAATTCTGGGGCAGGTGAAGGATGCCTACAGCACCGCCCGCGCGTTAAGTTCTACCGGTCTGGTTCTCAATCAGCTCTTTGAGAAAGCCTTTAATGTTGCCAAAAAAGTAAGAGAAGAAACCGGGATTTCCGAGCGCGGGGTTTCTATCAGCTCCGCCGCCGTGGAGCTGGCTAAAAAAATCTTTGAGGACCTGGAAAATCACTCGGTCATGCTGGTGGGAACAGGTGAGATGGCCGAGCTTGCCGCGAAACATCTTATAACTTATGGCGTTAAAACCGTGTACGTGGCCAGTAAAACTTATGAGCGGGCAATTTCTCTTGCCCAGACCTTGAATGGCTGTGCTCTGGATTTTGAGGCCTTTAAGGAAGAACTGTATCGGGCAGACATTGTCATCACCTCGACTGCCGCGCCAAAATTTATTATCCACAAGGAAATGATCGAACAGGCCATCCATAAAAGAAAAAACAAACCCATATTTCTCATCGATATCGCGGTTCCCCGGGATGTTGCCCCGGAGGTGAACCGTTTAGAAAATGTCTATTTGTATGACATTGATGACTTGCGGAATGTGGTGAACGCGAACATGGAAGAACGGCAAAAAGAAGCTGAAAATGCCATGGAGATTATCCAGAAGGAAGTCACTAAATTCAACAATTGGTGTTCCACGCTCGACGCGGTCCCCACCATTATTGAAATGCGAAACCGGGCTGAGAAGACGCGCGCGATTGAATTAGAGAAAACACTCAAAAAACTCTCGCATCTTTCCAACAACGATCAGAAGGCCGTCCATCAATTGACCCAATCATTGATCAATAAAATTCTGCATAAGCCCACCATAAACCTTAAAAGGAAAATTCAGTCCAGGGACAAGGATGGCCATATCTACCTACAGGCCATTCGCCACTTATTCCACTTGGACGGCTAGCCGGATGAAAGGACCCCGAACAATCAAGATAGGTAGCAGGGGGAGTCCCCTGGCATTGTGGCAGGCCAACTGGATCAAGGACCAATTGGGATCTCTGCATCCTGAGGTTTCGGTAGAAATTACCGTCATTAAAACTTCCGGTGATAATATCCAGGATGTCCCGTTGGCTAAAATCGGTGGCAAGGGTTTGTTCGTTAAGGAGATCGAAGAAGCCATGTTAAGAAAAGAGGTCGATTTCGCTGTCCACAGCATGAAGGATATGCCGATCAAGTTTCCTTTTTCCCTGTGTATCGCGGCGGTTACAAAAAGGGAGAACCCTTTTGACGCTTTGATTTCAAAAGACAACATCAAGCTGAACGATCTTCCAAAGGGTGCTAGGATAGGGACAGGCAGTTTAAGAAGGATATCGCAACTGTTATACCACCGTCCCGATCTGAATTTGGTTCCTCTTCGCGGCAACCTTGAAACGAGAATCAAAAAACTTCAAACTGAAGGGTTGGATGCGATCATTCTTGCTGTTGCGGGTCTTGTTCGCATGGGATGGGATGATAAAATTACGGAAATTATTAGCCCGGAAATTTTATTGCCGGCAATGGGGCAGGGTGCTGTCGGGATTGAAGCGAGAAAACATGATATAGACAACCAGATTCTTCTGGCCGATATGGATGATGAAGATACGCATCTGGCTCTGGACGCGGAAAGGGCTGTTGTCGCTCAGCTTGAGGGCGGTTGCAACGTACCCATCGGCGCGTTTGCGACCATAGAGGGTGAAACAATGAAGTTAAGTGGACGGGTCGCAAGCCTTGACGGAAAGACGCTCTATAAAACCGGGTTGCAAGGCCACAAGCTCGACGCTAAATCCATGGGAAGAGAGTTGGGTAGTACGTTACTGGATATGGGCGGCGATAAGATTATGCGAGAAATTTATTGCAATGAACCGGCTAAATAGTGTAGGGCAAGCATGCGGCTTCCTCTTGTCATTCTGAGGAACGACATTGGAGCGACATTTTTGTCATCCTTGAGGGGCCGGAGGCGACGAAGACGTGATATTTCTCCTTAGCCTTCGTGCCCCGAAGGGGTAATCCCTCTCGGAATGGTGGGCAGAGAGATTCTTCGCTATCGCTCAGAATGACAAGAAACGATTGCCCAGAATGACAGGAAACACCGGTTTGTCATCCTCATGACAACGCAAGACCGGTTTGTCATTCTGAGGAGACGGAGGCGACGAAGACGTGATATTTCTCCTTAGCCTTCGTGCCCCGAAGGGGTAATCCCTCTCGGAATGATGGATAGAGAGATTCTTCACTACGTTCAGAATGACAAGAAACGATTGCTCGGAATGACAGGAAACGCCGGTTTGTCATCCTCATGACAGCGCAAGGCTGGTTTGTCATTCTGAGGAGCCGGAGGCGACAAAGACGTGATATTTTTCCTTAGCCTTCGTGCCCCGAAGGGGTAATCATGGGTTATGCAAAGGTCTCCCTGTGAAGGGAGGGGTGGGGGAGGGTTGATGGGCTTGTCCGATTCCCCTCTCTATGAAGGGAGGGGAAGTTCTTGCTCTTTTGCGGTGATGACCGCGAAGCTCTCAAGAAGGGAGAGAAGCGTAGCCGTGCTTCTGGTAAGCCTAAATTGATAAAATGGTTAAAATTTGGTTCATGACTGGTTGAGCTATTGATAATGGTTTAAAATTCAGTTATGAAAGAGAGTTACGCTGTTTTGAAACGTGCTCGAATTTCGATGAAGAGATTTAGGCGGATTTTATGGTCTACTAACTAGTCATGAATCTAAAATTTTAATACTACTTTGACCGCGAAAACACGATGCCGAATAAACCTCTCAAGGTCGCGGATATTGAGTCCCTCATTATCACCACCTTGGAAGAGGATATTCAAAGTGGTGATATCACCACCCGAAATATTGTATCTGCAGGGCATCTCTGCGAGGCGGAGCTGATTGCCAAAGATGATTTGGTATTATCCGGATTAGGAATATTCAAGACCCTGTTTCTGAAACTGGACTCTGGTACCGTGTTTCTCTTGGAACACTTCAAGGATGGAGATTCTGTCGCAAAGGGTTCCACGATTATTAAGTTTCGTTGTAATGGCGTTAAGCTGCTGGAGGGAGAACGGTCTGGGTTGAACATTCTGCAATGGTTGAGTGGAATCGCAACGCTGACTCGCAAGTTTGTCGATGCGGCATGCCCTGTAATCGTTTTGGATACACGTAAAACCACTCCCGGTCTGAGAGTTTTTGAAAAATACGCGGTGCGTTGCGGCGGCGGCTCTAACCATCGATTCGGACTGTATGACTCGGTGATGATTAAAGATAATCATATAAAATCCGCAGGAAGCATTTCTCAAGCGGTGGAGAAATTGCGCTACGCATTGGGTCAACAAAATAAAGTTGAAGTCGAAACCCAAAACCTTGATGAGGTTCAAGAGGCTCTGCGGCAAGGGGTCGACATCATCATGCTGGACAATATGGCTATTGACAGTATCCGTGAAGCAGTGAAACTCATCAATGGCCGGGCAAAAGTTGAAATCAGCGGCGGCGTAAATTTGGGAAGCTTGAGCGAGATATCCAGGACCGGGGCCGATTTTGTGTCGGTAGGAGCGTTAACGCATTCTGCTCCATCGGTGGATATCAGTATGAATATTGTTACCCCTTTGGACGGGAAAGCTAGATAGAAATGCCTTGCAAAGATACAACATCCAGTATGGTGGTCATCCTCGATGGGAATGACTGCATGGTCAGTTTTGATTTTTCAAAATTAACCTGTCAAAAATCCGTCGGAGGGAGGACGGGTTTTATGGAATTTTGCCGTGGTAAACCCATTGGTGAAGTGATCAATTTGGAGTTCAGCGACCTGGCGGCCGGTCTGAAGCTGACTGGTTCGGAAGAACAATTTCTATTATATTTGGAATGGGATGCTTTGGGGGCCGCGCTCAATCAATATCAGGGCAGTCGGCACGAGGTGGATCGAGACCGATATCAAATCGCCATCATTGCCTACGAATCCGATCAGGTGGAAATCCGGCAAATGGTAGTGCCACCGGAAGAAATGCCGAAGCTCATACCCTGTAGAAAACGGGTGGGAGAAAAAACTCCCTAATCATCCGGGTAAAGCCGAACCAGACGAACGTATCCCTGGGAATAGTCCTGATCGAATTGTTGTGCGTTGCCTGATGAATAGGAAAAATAGAACGCTGCCTGCTGGTCAAAAGGCAGGCACCACGACGCGTTTCCTCCACCTGTAGCAAATAACGGGTCGAGATGAATTTCGCTATTGGAGCGGGCTATTATGGTGCTGTCCGGAATAAAAATCTTTTCGATTTCTTCCCTTTCTGGGATACGCCAGTCGTGGTACCCGAGATAGTCTTTTTTATTCATCTCGTCGACAAACTGAAGTGCCTCTTGGAAAGTCAACCAATCCTGCGCAACCGGCCATGAGTCTTCTTTGGACCACACTAAACCGGACTCGTTGTCTAACAGGATTCCGTCTCCTTTATCTTCAAACCTGCTAGTTTTATTCATTTACAAAAACTCCAAAAATTTACGAGTCCGTGAACATTTATAAAAGATGAAAGTTAAGGAGCACTCTAAAAATCGCATTTGGCTATGAGCGACCCTTATTTTACAAGGGCGTATGAATGGCCTGCAAGTAAAACTTTGAATTATTAGAGAGCTCTGAAGATTTTAACGCGGCTGAATTGTTCTGTGGAGCCCTGTTTTGATAGAAACCAGGGTCCGACTAAATTGCCGCTGGAAATTATGGCCCTAATTTGATAGAACCCTGATAGAACCCAACGACTGCTAATTACAGGTGGCTTTCTCAATATAACTGAATTCGGATATGACGAGTAATAAAACCAATCTAACGGTTTTGTCGATATTTATTTTACTTTCGGTGCAGGGTGTTGTTTTTGGGCAAATGTCCTGCGGAGAGAAAATTCCCGCCTTGGGGATTTTCGAGCAAATTTCCCAATATGCGTTATGGCTGGCTTTGGCCCTCATGGTTCCGGGCATTCTTTTCGATCACAAACTCTGGAAGAAAGTCTTGTTGATATTGGCAGTGCTTCCTTTTGCGGGTTGGGCCTATGTTAATTTTTTTGTGGACTACAATAGCCTGAAAAAAGAAACCTCCAACTATAATGCCATGGCCGAGGCCACGCTGGCTAACATTGCCGAAGCCCAGGATAGATATAAATCAGAACAGGGAACCTATATCGGTGATCTTAGAAAAATTTATTCCCATATCGGCGGAGCAGGGGGTATGAACGAGTGCGTCAGAATATTAAATGTGCAGGCGGGATTTGATCATTGGCGCGCCGAGGCAGGGCATGTGTCGAGTCCGGACACTGTGATTTGGGACAGCCGGGCCGGAACCTCATTGAAGAAAGGTTGATGCGGAAATCGGTTATTACTGCCCCATCAAACTTTCATCCATATTAAGAAAACAAGGATAAATATGAGTTCAGAAGAATTGAACCAGGACGAGTTGGATCAAGATGCTTTGAATAAAGAGATGATCCTTGATATATTTTATAACACTAAAGGAAATATTGATGACATCAATGCGGCCATAGATGCCAGGTTGTTTGGCACCCAAACCCGGAGCATCACGTTATTTGAGAAGTTTGTGCGGGCCCGTTTATCTCTTAACCCAAAAGTCCTCCGGTTGATTGAACTGGAGTTAACGTGGTTTGAAGCTGTTTATTTGAGCCAATATCCGGGTTTGGAAAATGTCGAGGATCTGGATTTAAGAAAAAATCAATTGGGGGATGAGGGGTTGGATGCTCTGTTGTCATCTGACAAGCTAGGTAATATTCGAAAACTGGATTTGAGAAGCAATCAGATTACCCGCAAAGGAATGGAAATTCTGGCGAAGTCGGGAAAACTGGGGAAGTTGGAAGCACTTGACCTGAGGTCAAACAGGCTTGGGAAGGCATGGGAGAGCAAACTTAAATTAACTGGAATATTTCGAAACCTCTCTTCGCTGAAAACAGCTTGAGCCAATAGACCTCGGGTTGTTCAAAAAACTTTATGGAATAAATGAGGTTTTGTTTCCCCGGATTTTTTGAGCTATTTTGTCGGCAATTTTATTGGCTTTCGCTTCGTAAGAACCCTTCATTGACGCAGTCTCCAAACTTTCTGAATTTTGTTTTGGCTCATTGCTAAATTCTTGAGTTTTTTTAGTGCTGTTCTATCCTCATAGGAAGCCCCCAATCATGACTCATGTTTAACCAGAATTATCAGGGGTAAATAGTATGCGAAAAGTTTTGAAAGTAGAGGGAATGACTTGCCAGCATTGCGTGCAAACCGTGAGTGAAACGGTGACCAAGATGGCAGGCATCCAAAGGGTAGAGGTCAGTCTGGAAGAGAAAGAAGTGATCGTGGACTTTGATGAATCACAAACCAGAGCCGAAGATATATCTACTCAGATTGTCGAAGCGGGGTTTGAAATTGTCACAAATTAGCACCCTTCGGAGCACCCTCCGCCGGTAATGAGCAATGCGCCCTTATGCTGGGATAACTCTTTGTCTGCCGAAAGAGTTGTTGCGGGGGAAGGGGGGTGAACTGTGCAGGGTAAGGGCGATTTAGGAACTCATTTTCCCGATTTTGATTCGGAGCATCTTTTCCTGTCCGTTCCTGAATATTTTTACGGCAACCAATTTGCCAATGGCTGCGTCGGCAACCAGTTTTTGCAGGTATTTCAAGCTGGAAATGGTTTTACCATCGAACTGGATGATAATATCGCCCCGAAGCATCCCCCCTGACTGGGCGGGGGTTTTGTTTGCGATACTGTTGACCAGAACTCCGACATCCGGAATATTCAAGCGGAAAGTATCTGCCAGTTCAGGAGTCAAATCCTGAATTCCGACTCCCAACCAGCCTCTCTCAACGGATCCATTTTCGACCAGTTGGTTTGCCACTTTCAGGGCCATCTCCACAGGGATAGCAAAACTCACTCCGGCACCGATTTCCGCCACAGCCGTATTGATACCTACAATTTGCCCATCTAGGTTAATCAATGGGCCTCCGCTGTTGCCCGGATTGATCGAAGCATCAGTCTGGATAAAGCTTTCAAAGTGGCTGATGCCCAGGTCTGTACGGCCTGTTCCACTGATTACGCCTACGGTGACGGTGCCTTCCAGCCCATAGGGATTTCCAATAGCCATTACCCATTCACCGGTACTCAAGGTCTTGGACTGTCCAAATTCTGGTTTCGGGAGCCTACGCAACGTAGAAATTTTCAAGGTTGCAAGGTCGGTATAGGTGTCATAACCAATGACCTTGGCGAAATATTCTTTTCCATCCGACAATTTGATCAGGATCCTATCGAGTTTTTCGATAACATGGAAATTGGTCAAAATATAGCCGTTGGAATCCAGAATAATGCCTGATCCTACACTTTTAACGCTATATTTTCGACTCTTCAGGTTTTGGGCGAACCAGTTTCTGATCGAGGCATACCAAGGTGCTGAGCCGTGCGACTGATACCATGATGATTTCTCCGCCAACTCCTTGACCTTATTCACGCTGACCACAGAGGGCTTAATTTTTTTTGCATTGCGTATGAACGCGTTTTGCAAATCCAGCAGGCTTTTATAGTCCTGACTGTCTTCCAGACTACTGGGAATGGCTTTCTTCGGATGGGATGGAGTATAACTGTCTAGAAATAAACTTGTGTTAATAAACACAAAGGCAAGAATCAAGCAACCCCATGCAAGATTCCGAAAACGACGAGCGGGTCTTGAGTCAGACATGTTTGGAACCGGTATAGATGGTTGTGATTCCGAAAGTCAATTCCTTGAAACTGATTGACCCAAATCCTGCCTCCTTCAAGATTGAAGCAAATGCTTCACCCTTTGGGAAAGCCCCCACCGAATCGGGCAGATAAGAATATGCTTCCCTGTGACCGGAAATCAAGCTTCCCATAACAGGTAAAATCTTCTCAAAATATAAACGATAAAGCCATTGCAAAAACCTGCTCCGAGGAAAGGAGAATTCCAAAATCACTATTTTACCGTCGGGTTTTAAAATTCGGTGAATCTCATGAATGGCATGATCTATATCCGAGAAATTCCTGGCTCCAAAGGCAGAGATCGCACCATCAAAGCTATCGTTTTCCAAGGGCAGGCTTTCAGCCGCCCCCGGAAATAATTGAACGGACGATTGCATATTTCTGGAGTTCACCTTGTTTTTTCCCAGTTCGAGCATGGCGGTGCTGAAATCGACACCAATAACCCGGGCCTTGCCCCGAAGAGCCAGCTCTAAAGCAATGTCAGCGGTCCCTGTTGCGACATCAAGGAAAAGCCGGTTTGCTACAGGTTCCAATTCATCGACCGCTGTTTTTCGCCAGTACCTGTCGCAACCCGCACTCAAGAGTCCGTTTAGAAAATCGTATCTCGGCGCAACGGCGTTGAACATATCTTGAATCGGGTTTGTCCTGTCAGCCGAAACACCAAGTTTAACTTGAGAAGGCGTCATGTCCAACCTATTGATTTATATAGAAGATGGAACCGGTAGTCTAGCATCATTGGCTATAAGGCACAAGAAAGACTTGCCAAGTGCAGGGGAAGGCTGTGGAAAAGGACTTCGATCCGATTGTTTTGCCGGGAGAGCAACCTTTGATCCTGAGAGATTTTTTGAAACCATTTTTCCAAACCCCCATCCAATTGGGCGAGCGGATGGTACGTAACCCTTTAGATACTTGTAGTTTGATTGAGGCTGAATTTGATGAATGTTTTCTACAGTCAGCTTGTAGCCAGCAAAAGGCGGATGAAACGCCGGATGAAGAAAAAAGTGGGGACTAAAAGCCGTTGCAATCATTGTAGTGGTGCGTTCAGAGGATCTGATGAAATTGAGACCTGCCTGATGTGCGGTCGGGAAAAAGGTCACGTTTGCTCAAATTGTTTGTATGCTCCCGAAGAGCAGGAAAAAAAGCGAGCCTGAAAATCCTCTATGGATCAAGATTCATACAGCCAGTAAAAACCGACTTGCATTGCCCACCTACACGAATTTTTTGAATTCCCTGTTTTGACACTTCCACATATATCAATGAGGGACGTCGCATTTCATACCCCTGCTCAATGACCATAGTGATCTCCTCGTTACCATCGAGACTTGCCCAATAAGCTCCCATGGCCCCTGCTACGCTTCCTGTTGCAGGATCTTCTGAAATACCCAGGCTCGGAGCGAAGGCACGGACATGAACCGTGTTTTCCCTGTCAAGGGTTTCGCGGCAGAAAGGATAAATCATACCGACTCCCAACGGCTCCAATACTTCACTTAAAATCTGGTTATTAATAGTTATCTCTTTAATTTTATTGATAGAAATTACTGGAACTATTAAAGCTGGAAAGCCTGTTGAGACGACTTGTGCTGGAAATTTTTCGTCTAGGTCATTGAGGGCGAGCCCCAAAGATGCGGCAATTTTTTCGGATAGATTCAATTCATGCAAGGTTTCGGCAAGTGGATGCTGCATGAAACTCTTGTCCTTTTCCTCCCAAACAGGGGTTATTCCAGCCTTGAAGTTCAAACAAAGCGGATTTGCAACCAAAGCCTCATATTTCCTGAGAACATATGCGGTGCCGAGGGCAGGGTGACCAGCAAAAGGAATCTCCTGTGTGGGAGTGAAGATGCGCACGTCGAAGTCCGCCTCATCTGCCGAAGGGGGATAAACAAAAGTGGTCTCGGATAAATTCATCTCTCTCGCTATTTTTTGCAAATTTTCTTCCTTCAAGCTTTGGCTCTTGGGAAAAACGGCTAAAGGATTACCACCAAAAACATGGTCGGTAAAAACATCGACCTGATAGAAATGGATTTCCATGCGATTAACCGCGGAAGTTCTCAGCTTTAAGAAAAATTTTTATTTATCAAGAGTTTTCAACACATATTTAAGGCTATATCTCAAGTGGTTTTCCAGGTTCCCATAATAACTATTATGTCAACTAGAAACGGTTGGGTCTGGAAAGACAATGTTCAAAGAACTTCTCTACCTTGATCGGCCGAAAAAGTGAGACCTTTCTTCGCTAAAGGCTTGTCAGGATGGCAAGTCAGAGGCTTTAGTTGAGGTTCCCTGCATGGTGGTCTTTGACAGCTTGAGCGATGTGGTTGGCAGACAGGCCGTATTTCTCGAAGAGTTCGGGTCCGGTCCCGGTTTCGGCAAACTGGTCTCTCACGGCGATGCGTTTGAAGGGTTTGGAAATCCGCGCGTCGAGTAAAACTTTGCCAACAGCATCACCCAATCCGCCAATAAGGTTATGGTCCTCAGCCGTGATGACGGCTGCATGGCTGGACGCCATTTCTATGATTAGGCCACGGTCAATGGGTTTAAGCGTTGAGATATTCACCAGCGTGACCTTGTTCCCATCCAGCATTTCCATGGCCTTCAAACTTTCCTGCACCATTATGCCGGTGGCAAAAATAACCAGATCAGAGCCTTTTTTGACCACCCTGCCCCTGCCGATCTCAAACTTGTAGGAACTGTCAAAAATCGCTTTGACTTTCGGTCTCCCTAGGCGGAAATAAACCGGCCCATCATATTCAGCCAAAGTGCGGGTGGCCTGAAGGGTTTCTTCCCAATCTGCCGGTTGCACGACAACCATATTGGGGACGGCCCTTGTGTAGGCGATATCGACAATCATTTGAGCGGTTGGGCCGTCTTCACCGACAGCGAGACCGGTATGTGTTCCCACAAGCTTCACATTAGTCCTGGAATAAGCAATACTGACGAGGACCTGATCCATGGCTCTGCCTAAAAGAAAACAGGCGAAACCAGTCGCGAACGGAATTTTACCGGTGGTAGCGAGACCTGCGGCGGTGCAGACCATATCTGCCTCGGCAATTCCCATATTAAAAAACCGCTCCGGATATTTTTCGCCGAACTTTTTCGAACGGGTACTGTCACTCACTCCTGCATCGAGAACGACAATCCGCGGATCAGTACCTATTTCTACCAGTGCTTGTCCATAAGCATCGCGGGTGGCAGCATCTTTCATTTTTACAACAGCTCCTCTAGAGCTTTTTCGTAATCTTCCGGCGATGGAGCTACACCGTGCCAAGCGGTTTTGCCTTCCATGAAACCGACGCCCTTACCTTTAATCGTGTCGGCGATGACCACACGGGGTTTTTCCGGATGAGGCGGAAATTGAAGCACTTCAGTAATAGCTTCCATATTGTGTCCGTCAATTCTATGGACGTCCCAGTTAAAGGATTTCCATTTATCTTCGAGAGGCTCCAAGTCTTTCAGGTTTTTGGTAATACTATCCTGTGCAACCTTGTTGTAGTCGACGATCGCAGTCAGGTTGTTGGATTTAAATTTATCGGCAGACATGGCCGCTTCCCAGACTTGTCCTTCTTGCAACTCACCATCCCCCAGAATGACATAAACTTTGGAGTCATAACCATCCAGCCTGGTTCCGAGGGCTATTCCATGCGCCACGCTCAATCCTTGTCCCAAACTTCCTGAAGCAATTTCAATTCCGGGAGTTTTAGGGTGAGGGTGCCCAGAGAGAAAACGTTCGCTGTTAATCTTCCGGTAACTGTTCAGATCAGACTCAGAAATATATCCTGCCTTAGCAAGCACTGAATAATAAATTCCCGTTGCATGACCCTTGCTCAGCAGAAACCGGTCTCTTCCGGGGTCATTAGGATTTTTTGAGTCGTGATTTAAGATTCCACCAAAAAACAGGGCAGCCATCAAATCTGCCGCGGAGAAACTACCTCCGGGGTGCCCCGACCCAGCCCGAAAAATGATCTTTAGGGCAAGCCTTCTTAAGTCGAGGGCCATCCTCTCAAGCTCGGTAGTGTCTGGGGTGGTCAATTGACTTTCATTCATAAAAATTATTTGCCTAGGAACAAAATTGTGTTCCTGCTTATATCATAACCCTTTTAGTTTTGCGAATTGAAAAGAATAATTTTTCAGAGAGGAAATGGTTTTTACTTGGAAGAACAAAACCGCATGCAGTGGGTCTGTCATAGGAGTTTGGGCTCTCCATGGAACTCACTGCAAAGCGACAGGAGGTTTTCAAAATTAACCGGTTTAGCGAAGAATGCATTGGCCTCGGCTCCAAGAACTTCAGTTTTGGTATATCGCAAGTCCCCAGGGATTACGGTAATCTTAAGGGTTTCTTTATTTCCTTCGGAATAATTTGTAGTGATTGCAAGTATCTATCGTTATTTCGTTGGCAGAAACTTATAAAGCCGATCTTCCAAAAATCTGATAAAATGTTGGCAATACAGAAATTTATAGGGCCACCTGATGTCTTCATTCATTGGAAAAGCCGAAGACGGACACTTATTGTATTTCTTTTGGCGATCCCGTTGAATATAATGGTCTTATCCTTTCATCCTTTTAGGGCTCTGCAGTTCATGAAGAATGTCTTGTTTCTCAAACTCCCCGTTTATCTACTTGCCTTCTTTTTTATCCCTGTTTTCCCGGCATATGCCGGTGAGCCTTTGTCTCTAACGTTAAAGGAAACGGTTGAGAGAGTTTTAAAAAATAATATCAGCATTTCTGTTCAAAGTTATAACTCTAAAATCAACGAACAATCTATTTTTGATAGGGAAGCGGACTTTGACCCGACCCTTGATTTTGAGTTCAGGGTCGGCGAAGAAACCCGGGAAAGTGCAAGAGCTGCCTCTATTTCAAGTTTGGAAAGCAGAAATAAAGATTACGACTGGGATTTATCTATTTCCCAAAAATTTATCACTGGTGGAGATTATGAATTTTCTATAGACAGCAACAAGAGTGAGACAAGTTCGGCCTTCGCCTCATTTAACCCCGTGTATTCGGCGGATTTGGGCCTGACAGTCACCCAGCCTCTGCTCAAAGATTTTGGAATAGATATCAATAAATGGGAAATCTATATTGCCAAGAACGATCAAAAGATTTCTGATCATCAATTCACCGAAAAAGTCATTGATACCCTCACCGAGGCTGAAAATATTTACTGGGATATGGTTTTCAGCATCGAAGACCTGAAGGTCAAGGAGACTTCTCTGCAAAGAGCCCGGGATCTGGAGAAACAGGTCAAAGCCCAGGTCGATGTGGGAACCCTTGCGGAGTTGGAAATTCTTCAGGCTAAATCAGAGGTGGCCTCGAGAGAAGAAGAACTTTTGAACGCGCAAAACCTGATTGAAGACAACGAAGACAATCTTAAAAGTATCCTCAATTTATCCTTTGATTCAAAGGAGGGTTTGAAAAAAATAATTCCCGCCGACAGTCCCGTTTTTGAACCGGGCAATAAAAAATCTTTGGAAGAAGCATTAAAAACCGCTTTGGTCCACAGGCCTGACTTGCTGGCCAAGAAAAAAGAACTGGATAATAGAAATATTGAAGCCAAATATAATGAAAACCAAATGCTCCCGACGCTGGATCTGGTTGGGAGCCTGGGCCTGAACGGCTTGAGCGGAGATTCCAAAACGACTGATGGTGCTTACGATACTGCTCTATTCGAGGCGTTCTCGACAAAGTTTGGTTTGTGGGGGCTTGGCATAAACCTGAGTCATCCTCTTGGGAACCGGGCAGCGAAAAGCCAGTTGGCGGCAAAGAAGTTGGAAGTGGCTCAGTTATTACTGGACATCAAAGATCTGGAAAAAAATATCGTGGTGGAAGTCCGCGAAGCTCACCGCCAAATTGAAACAGACATCAAAAGGGTTCAAGCCACCCGGGTTGCGCGAAAACTTGCTGAAAAAAAATTGAATGCCGAGGAGAAAAAGTTTGAGGTCGGATTGTCAACCAGTTTCAATGTGCTGGAGTTCCAGGAAGACCTAGCTGAAGAACAGAGCAATGAGATTAAAGCTGTTATTGATTACAACAAATCTCTTAGCCGGTTGAACCAAGCCATTGCCCGGACTCTGGAGGCGCATGGTATAAGGCTGCTGTCAAGTGAAAACTCATGAAAAAAGCCCTGGTTTTTGTCGGGGTGGCTCTTCTCCTGATCGGCATATATTTGTTCCCCTATGATTCCAATAGTTCAGAGGATACCCCAAAGCCTGCTTTCAAAACCTCCCGAGTGCTGCAAGGCGACCTGGCTGTAAAAATTTCAGCTACCGGCATTGTTGAGCCTGACTTTAAGGTGGAAGTTAAATCAAAAGCCAGTGGTGAGGTACTATCCTTTCCCTTTGAAGAAGGTGACCGGGTTAAAAAGGGAGCACTTCTCTTGCAACTGGATAAATCCGATGAACGACGAAATGTTGCCAAGGCCCGCACAGAATTATCCAGCTCATCAGCAAAATATAAAAAAGCGAAAACAGGGCTTCTGCTACAAAAAACCAAATACAATACCGATATAAAATCCTCCCAGTCAGAAATTGAAGCTGCCCTTGCCAACCTCAAGGAAGCGGAAGACAAACTGAAACGCCAAATTGGACTGTTTGAGGAAAAGTTTGTCTCACAGGAATCTTTGGATGCGGCCGCAACCCTTTTTAAAGTAAACCAGGAAAATCTCGTTCAAGCGCAAACCCGGCTTCAAACAGCCGAGGATTCGATTCACGATATCACGCTGAGGGAAAATGAGATTGAACTGGTCGAGTCTGAAGTCAGGCGCTCTGGGATTGCGGTGGATGAGGCCGAAGAAAGGTTGGATGAGACGGAGATATTCGCCCCCATCGATGGAGTTATCATTGAAAAATTCGTCGAAGAGGGCCAGATCATCGCTTCGGGAATTTCGAATGTGAGTGGCGGTACGGCAATTGCGACTGTTGCCGACATGTCACGATTATTCATCATTGCGGATATTGATGAAACAGATATAGGGTCTGTTAAAACAGGCCATGATGTGCGGATTACGGCAGATGCTTTCCCCGACAAAGTTTTTAAGGGCAAGGTCACCCGCATAGCGCCACAGGGGCTTATCGAAAACAGCATTACCATTTTTAAAGCTAAAATTGAAGTTAAGGGCACCGGAAAGACTCTGCTGAAACCTATGATGTCCGCCAATATAGACATTGTTACCCATCAGGTTAAGGATACGGTGTACGCCAGTCGCGCCGGAATTCGCAAGGATGACGAAGGGGAATTTGCGGTGGTACTAAAGAATGGTCAACCGGAAAAAATCAGAGTGAAGACGGGAATTAGCAATCCGATCCATGTCCGCATTATTAGCGGGTTGAATACGGGTGAAGAGGTGATCTTGGGAGATTGGGAAAAAATTCTCAAAGAATCTGAAGAGAAGAAAAGTTCTTCTCTCAAAAAAATTCTATGGATGATTCGCTCGAATTGAGGTTGCTTTGATTGAAGTCGAAAAGCTCTCTAAAACCTACCAAATGGGGGAGCAACAGGTGCTAGCCCTGGCCGGGGTCACCTTCAAGGTCGAAAAAGGTGAGTTCGTCGCCATTATGGGGTCTTCAGGCAGTGGTAAATCCACTCTCATGAATCTTATAGGATGCCTGGATACCCCCTCTTCCGGTAGTTATCGTCTGGAAAGTTTAGATATCCAAGATCTGAACCCCAACCAGTTGGCAGAAGTTCGCAACCGCAGGATCGGTTTTGTTTTTCAGAATTTCAATCTTTTGCCTCGTGCCACAGCATTGGAAAACACCGAATTACCTCTGCTCTACGGCCGGGTTCCCAAAGCCACTGAAATTGCCCTACAGGCCCTTGAACGTGTTGGCCTGGCCCATCGCGCCAGGCATAAACCCACCGAATTGTCCGGAGGGGAACGTCAGCGAGTTGCCATTGCCAGAGCCATGGTGAATAAGCCTGCTATTATTCTGGCGGATGAACCAACGGGAAACCTCGATTCTGCAACAGGCAAAGAGATTCTGGGCCTTTTCTATGAATTGAACCAGGAAGCGGTGACCCTGATTCTGGTGACCCATGAGCAGGAAGTTGCGAGGCAGGCGAAAAGAATCATGCAGATGAAAGATGGAAAGATCATAGCCGACACGTCTAATGGAGCGAGACCATGCTGATATGGGATTTATTCAAAATGTCTCTTAGAAGCCTGGTAATCCACAAACTCAGGACGTTTTTAACCACTCTGGGAATTATTATTGGTGTGGCATCGGTGATTTCGATGATGTCCATCGGCGAAGGGGCCAGGCGCCAGGCCTTGAACACGATTTCCAAGTTCGGCACAAACATCATCACCATCAAACCGGGACACAAGAAATCCAGACATGTGACAACAGGCAGGGTCGACACCCTCACTCTGGATGACGCAAACTTTATCGAAGAAAGCGTTCCTCTCATCACGGGTGTCGCGGCGCAGGTTTACCGATCGGCCCAACTTAAGTTTGAGAACAAGAACACCAACACCACGGTCAGGGGAACAGGAGCCAGTTACGCGCGTTTAGCCAATTTCGAAATGGACCGTGGGCGTTATTTCAACAACGAAGAAATAAGGTCTGCAAAAAGAATTTGTATCGTGGGTTCTACAGTAGTGAAGAGTCTTTTTGAGGGTCGGAATCCGCTGGGCAAAACTATCAAGGTGGATGGAAAGAACTTTTTAGTCATCGGCACCACGGTGCCGAAAGGAGCACTGAGTTGGTATGACCCTGACGATCAAATTTTTATTCCAGTCACAACGGCGCAAAAACGGGTTTTCGGGATGAACCATATCCAATCCATTGATGTACAGGTTGGCCAAATTGATGACCTGGAAATTGTTAAAGAGGACATCTCCCGGATTCTGCGGCAGAAGCATAATATTGCTGAAGGCAGAGAAGACGACTTTTATGTGCAGAATTCTTCCCAGTGGCTGAACAGCTGGGGGGATGCGGCTAAAACGTTCACCTACCTGTTGGGGGGCATTGCCGCTATTTCCCTCATGGTGGGGGGCATCGGAATTATGAATATCATGCTGGTTTCTGTTACCGAGCGCACCCGGGAAATAGGCATCAGAAAAGCTATTGGCGCCAGAAAAAAAGAGATTTTGGAGCAATTTCTGATGGAATCCGTTTTGATTAGTTTTCTGGGTGGTGGCATCGGTATTTTGTTGGGGATAGGAATCTCTCGTGTTGTTTCAGATATTGGAGATTGGGAGACCATTGTCTCTACCCAGTCCATTGTCCTTGCCTTTGGTTTTTCGGTGGCGATTGGTATTTTTTTCGGTTACTACCCCGCCAATAAGGCGGCTAGTTTGAACCCTGTTGACGCGCTTAGATATGAATAACCTTCCAGGGAGAGAGTAGCACCGTATTTCCGCAAAGCGGATCAAGCACTCAAGCGCAAGGCTTTAAGCGTTTCCCCAACTGTGGGCTCGCCAACAATATAAAAACATTGCTCATTGAGTCCTGCGCCACGCTGGCTAAACATGGATATCCTGCCCGATAAAAATACATTTATGAGATTGGCGACATCTTCATTGCGTATCCCCGTCTGCGGACAGGAAAAAATTCCCAGCATGGACCTTTCTACTTTATTTCAGAAGCTTTTTCCTCAAACTGAAAACTCTTTCCTGTTTGAAAGCGCAAACGGACCGAAGGAGACAGCCCTATACTCCTTAATGGGAGGGGGCTGTTCAAAAATATTAGAGATTACAGGGCAACGGGCAAAACTATTTCAGGAAGGCCAGTTGGTTTCAGAGTGGGGTCAGCCGGGTCCCGCCATTGATCTGTTAAATTTCAAACAAAATGCGCGTCCCGTGGATCACCTGCCCCATTTCTGGGGAGGCTGGGTGGGGTTCATTGGCTATGAAGCAGGCGCATGGTTTGAGTCTTTACCTGCCGGAAAATCGCGCGGTTTGCCTGACCTGATGTTCATGGAGGTGGAGCGATTATTTTTATATGACCATATTGCTGAAGAACTAAAATTCATTCTTTCCCCAACAACAAGCGGAACAGAGAAAGACTATGATGATCTCTGTCAAGAAATTCAAAGAGTCTGGAAAGACATTTATCGAGCTTTAGAAAACACTGATGAAAGATCGGAGTCAGAAAGTCTCGATTCTTCATCAGACTTCCGTTCCTCTAATGGTCTGAGATCAAATTTAAGTGAGCTGGATTATATCGAACGGGTGGGAAAGGCTAAAAACTATATTCGCGAGGGAGATATTTATCAGGCCAATCTCGCGCAAAAATTTACGACACCTTTCAAGGGCAATCCCTTTGAGCTTTACGAGAAGCTCCGGCAGATCAACCCTGCCCCCTTTTCAGGCTATCTAAATTTTCGGAACTTGTCACTGGTCAGTTCGTCTCCCGAGCGTTTGGTGAAAGTTCACGAACAGCGGATTGAGACACGGCCTATAGCGGGCACCCGGCCTCGTGGGCTGGAAGATAAGGATGACCAGGCTCTCTCGCTGGAATTGTTGTTGAATCCGAAGGAACGTGCCGAGCATTTGATGCTGGTTGATTTGGAACGCAATGATTTAGGACGCATCTGCCAGACCGGATCGGTTTGTGTGACCGATTTTATGCTTCTGGAAAAATATTCGCATGTGAGCCATATCGTCTCTAACATAGCGGGAAACCTTAAACCGGAGACCGGTGTTTATGATATTTTGAAATCTGTCTTTCCCGGAGGGACCATCACAGGTTGTCCAAAGATTCGTTGCATGGAAATCATTTCTGAATTAGAGCCGGTTATGAGAGGCCCCTATTCCGGTTCGTTCGGGTATATCGGTTTTGGTCCCTACATGGACTTGAACATCATCATTCGCTCCATAGTTATATGTGATGAGACGGCCAGCTTCCATGTCGGGGCAGGCATTGTGGCTGATTCTAATCCACAAAAAGAGTACCAAGAAACCTTGGACAAGGCCGCGGCAATGATAGAAGCCTTATCGCACTGCTAGCCGTGCGGGTATGAGCAAGAACTTATTAACCCTGTAGAGGTAAAAAAGCGGTCGCAAGTTATTAGCGGAGGGTCCTCCGCACATTGAGATAAGTGGATGCAAAACTCTATTGTTTATATAAATGGGCTGTTCATGCCGCTTGAAAAAGCAAATGTTTCCGTATTGGACCGGGGGTTCTGTTATGGAGATGGCTTGTTCGAAACCATGCGCGCCTGTAAGGGAAACATCTTCAGACCTGATCGGCACTTGGAAAGACTTTTTGAGTCCCTACCATTGATTTTTATCAATTTACCCATGACTCGGCAGGAGGTCAAGGCTGTGGTGCGGGAAACTTTAGACCGGAACAAGTGTAAAAATGCCATTATTCGTGTGATTGTCACTCGCGGTCTCAACGAACCAAATTTTCAGATAAACCCGGAATCTCCCCCCACTTTAGTTGTGCATGTCAGGCCTCACGAACCTCTGCCGAAAGCCATTTATCGCGAAGGGATTCATGTCATTCTGTTGACTATGCCCGCACCCGCTTTACCTGGGGTGAAAAAAAAACTGAAGACCTGCAACTTTCTTTCCAATATTTTGATCCGGGAAATTTCCCAGTGCCACGGGAGTATGGAGGGAATTATTGTCGATCCTGTTCTGGGCGTGACGGAAGGTGCCGCCAGCAACCTGTTCATTGTTAAAGAGGGGGTGCTTAAAACCCCAGCCGTCAATAATAGTGTGCTGGAGGGAATCACCCGCCGGGTTGTCCTTGAAATCGCCAAGGATCATAATATCCCTATTGAAGAAGGTCTGTTGCTTACAGAAGATGTTCTGGCCGCAGATGAGGCGTTCATCACCAATTCCGGGGTTGATATCGTTCCTGTGATTCGGGTGGACGATACATACATTGGCAACAGAAAACCGGGAATCCTGACCTGCTTTTTGCGGGATGAGTTTTTAAAATGCGTTGAAGAAGTTCGTTAGACATGATAGCTTCCCATTTTCTTTATTTCGGATACTGTTTATGAGTGAGCAAAACCGTTTTCATGACAACCCGTCAGGGGTGATTACCGACACTGATTATAATACGCATTGGCTTCCCAAAGATTCATGGGGAGACTTGGGGCAGTGGAGAACTTTTGACGAAGCACTGGCATATGTCCAGTTGATGAATCAGGTTTATGCGGGAGGATTCAGCGATTGGAGGCTTCCAACAAAGCAAGATGCGGAGAATTTCTATGATGAAGAATTGAACCAGATAGACTGGGAGGAAGAAGTTATCCACGTCGACCCATTATTTGTTACAAAATGCGCCAATTTCATGTGGATCCAGGAAACCAACGATAATCAGGAAGCCGGCCGGATCAACTTGAGAGATGGTAAGGTGGAATTCGTTGATCGCGATACCCGGAAACACCAGTCGGCAAGGCTGGTGCGGGATATCAAACCATAAAACTCAGGCTCCGCGGCATTTCTATTGACCCCAGACTTTGCCCCAGAATTCCCTGGAATTCATGTTTTCGTATTTGCCCGTTTTGTAAGCTTCCCCGGAAATTGTTTTTTCCTTGATCTTGTCATGGTCAGACCTGACAATGAGGACATCTGTGTGCCTGGTGAGGATAAAGCCATTGAATAAAGTTCCAGGAAGCGTAGGCTCAAGGTCAAGAGGAAACTTCCGGGCATATCTGACTTTCCGGCACGGCTCGTTTAGATCAACACACAGAAAATTTTTGTCTATCCAGCACTCAATGGTTTGATCTTCGTCTTTTCCAGTGGCGAATATTTTATCTCCTGTCCGCACGGCGTGGGCCGGACGGGTGGAGCCCTTGCACCAGACTTTTCCTGAATCCTGAATTTCTTCCATAAACAGCCTTGTTTGCTGGCAAAAAGCCATCTCGGCTTGATGAGTTACTACCCGACTCCCTCCTTCAAGTGAGGGGTTTTGACTTGCGGCTCAATTTATACCATAATTTTGGCAATGATGATCCTTCCAACAAGGTATGAAATTCCTTGAGCGAACACTTTTTTAATCGTCTTGAAGATGAATTGAGTTCTAGCCGGGACAAGCATTTGTTTCGGGAGGTTCGGCTTTACCCCGAATGCCGGATTAACTTATGTTCCAATGATTATTTCCAACTACGGCATGACCCACGAGTTATAGCAGGTGCTAAAGAGGCCTGCGAAAAATTTGGAACGGGGAGCGGTGCCTCCCCCCTCCTCTCGGGTTTTCTTCCCTGCCATCAAAGTTTGCTGGACAAGCTCAAAAAATGGAAACAAAAATCTTACGGCCTGCTCTTTAATACCGGCTTTCTGGCCAATCAAGCAGTTCTAAAACATTTGCCTCGCAAGGATGATCTTGTTCTTGTAGATAAGCTGATCCATCATTCCACGGCCCAAGCTCTCACACAAGGTTTGGTGCGGTTCAAACGTTACCATCATTTGGATTTGAACCATCTGCGGGAATTACTGGATGCCCATTGTAAGAACTATGAGACGATTTTTGTGGTTACGGAAAGTGTTTTTAGCATGGATGGGGATTACCCGGATTTAAAGAAACTGGTTGAATTGAAAAAACACTATCCATTCATACTGATTTTAGACGAAGCTCATGGGACCGGTGTGTTTGGTGAAACTGGTGCAGGCCTTGCGGAAGAAACGCGGGTTCAGGACCAGGTGGATATTATAATCGGCACGTTGGGGAAATCATTGGCCAGTATGGGTGCGTATGTTCTTTCAAACTCATCAACCGTCATTGATTTTCTTGTTAACCGGGCGGGGGAGTTTATTTATTCTACATTTTTATCCCCACCTCAGGTCGGTTCTGCTGAAATCGCGTTGAAAATATTACAATCCGCGGAAGCTGACCGAAAACACCTCCATGAGATGTCCACCAATTTCAGGAAAATCATGAAATTGAGGGAACAGGAGGGAACGCCCTCCCCTATTGTCCCGGTAGTGATTGGCGATCCTGTCAAGACATTGGAACTGAGAAATACTCTTCTGCGACAGGGCATTATGGTGGGGGCAGTCCGACCACCGACCGTTCCACCTCAAACTTCGCGACTGAGGATATCTCTGCACACGGGGGTCACCCCGCAAACCATGGAGGAATTGGGAAAAATTTTGGAACCATGGCTAAGACCATAACAGCTGTTTCGGGGTGGGCACTTCCACCAAGATGGTTTGCTGAAGAAGTTGCTGATGCTTTTCCCGGCTCGCGAGTCCAAACAATTTATCCTGAAACCCCGAGAAAGCCCGAAGAAGCAGAAGTTTTGTTATGCCGATATCCTGCCGATCTCTATATAGGCTATTCTCTCGGAAGTCTGTGGTTGCTGAAATACAAGTATTTATTGCCTGATACCTGTGTAAAGGCTTTACTGGCCCCTGTTCTGTCATTCTTGGAAAGAGATGGCTTGGGAGGCACCACGGCGGAAACACAATTGAAATACCTGTCCAGAAGTTTAAAGCGGGGTTTGGATCAATCCATTGCTATAAGGAATTTTTTTGTATATTGTGATCTGCCGTTTCCAGAAAAAATGGTTGAAGGGATACCCTCTCGAGAGGTATTGTTGAGAGGGTTGGAATTTCTTCTAACCTGCCAGGCAAAAGGAGAAGATGCCAAAAGTTTTTTGTCCATCGTGGGAGAAAATGATATTTTCACCAACGGAGACATGCTAAGGGAGCATATTCCTGATGTGGATATTATTCAAGGCGTTGGACATGCTCCAGGAAACTTGTTAAGACATCTGGCAAACCGATTAAAGAGATGAAGGGTTGGTTTTCACTATGGAAACGCTGCTAAAGATTGCACCCGGAGCGACTCTTCGACGGCGAGCCGACGACCGGTAATATTCTGTCTCTTCCTATTTTGATTCCACCGTATTCCGCGTCAGAGTTAAGTTTTAAAAACCAGGAAGTGTTCTTTGGATATCCGGTATTTATTGGATGAAAAAAAAATAATAGGTAGTTTTTCCAAACACGCAAAAACATATGATCGTTATGCGCAACTCCAGAAATCGATGGCGGAAAGGCTGGCCTCATTTCTCCCCGTTCCATTGCCAGACACTGTTCTTGAGATCGGATGTGGAACAGGACTTTTCACGAGACATCTGCTAACGCGATCCATAAAACAACTTGTTCTTAATGATATCGCGCCGGGAATGCTGAAAATTTTGAGCGGCTCTATCACGTTGCCCTCAAATATAAAAATATCTTCTGGAAACGCGGAGCGGATTCATTTTGAAAAGGTAGACTTGATTTGCGCGAATGCTGTATTTCAATGGTTTCTAAACCCAAAGAAAACGCTGGGGAAATTGAATCAGGCTTTGACAAGTAATGGGAATTTGGTCTTTAGCACATTTGGCCCCGAAACACTTGTAGAGTTCAGGCAGGTCGCAAACTTGTCGAGCCCTGTAAACCTTTACGCAAAAGAAGTCTGGGTGAGAATGATTCGTGATTCGGGTTTTTCCATCAATTTATGTGATGTGGAAATTCGAAAAACGTTTTTTCCAAGCACCAGGACACTCTTAAAGAATCTGCAACAAATTGGCGCCACGCCAGTCCAAATGATAAAAACAGGGGAACTCCGAAAACTGATGCGTGATTATGATGCTAGATTTTCGACAACCCAAGGTGTTTACGCAACCTGGGAGTTGTATTATTTTTCTTTAGCCTGTGAAAATTGACCGGCATTGCCTTTGTATCTTCAATTTGTCTCTTCAAAAGAAAGAGACCTCTCCTGTGTATGAGATTATTTTCCACTGCACTTTTCATCGCCTGACGTATATAATAATTTACAATTCATTCGGTAATAAGCTATCCGACTACCCATTATTTATCAATCTATTAGCATATGAAAAACTACTATTCCGTTCTAGGCGTACCCAAAGGTGCTTCTGACGGAGAAATTAAAAAGTCTTATCGCAAATTAGCCAGGAAATACCATCCCGATCGTAACGCGGAGGATGGCAACGCGGAAGAGAAATTTAAGGAGGTCAGCGAGGCCTATGCGGTTTTAGGTGACAAAAAGAAGAGAGGCCAGTACGATCGGTTTGGCTCTGAGGGCTTTCACCAGAAGTTTTCACAGGAAGATATTTTTCGAGACTTTGACATCAATGAAATCCTTAAAGGTTTTGGGTCTGGGGGTGGAGGGGGAAATCCTTTTCAGGGTCAAGGAGGTGGTTTTGGCAACCCATTTTCCCGAGGGCGACCCTCACAATACGAACCCAGGATTCCTCCCCTGAAGAAGGAGCTCTCGGTCACTTTTGAGGAAGCGTCATCAGGCTGTCAGCGTACCATTTCCACTGTCAGAAATGGAGTTCGTGAAGAAACCAATGTAAAAATTCCGTCCGGAATCGCGCATGGGAAAATTCTGCGTCTACAGGGTAAGGGGCATACCTCTTCTGTCGGAAACCGGAGAGGTGATTTGCACCTCCTCATCAATGTTCTTTCACATCCTCTTTTTCGGAGGGAAGGTCGGGATGTGGTGGTGGATGCTGAAATAAAATTAACTTATGCACTTTTAGGGGCGACGATCGAGGTTGAAACTTTGGATGGCATCAAGTCTGTCAAGATTCCTCCCGGAACCCAAAATAATACCAGGCTGAGGTTGAAAGAGGTCGGAATCCAGTTCCAATCTGGAGCTCGTGGCGATCAGTTGGTACGAGTTGTCATTAAAATTCCCAAGAAACTGACCCATAAGCAAATTCCACATATTCGGTTTTTACAAGACACTGGCATCTGATAGGTAGAAAAATTATTTTTATTACAGACCGACAAACCTCGCAAAGGTTTCCACGCATCTTTTAAACAATTACTTTGGAGTTACTCGTGGCGCGTGTTCATTTTAAAACGGACAATATAACCCATGAAGTAGAAGATGGGACCCCCCTCATAGACTTTTGTGACGAAGTGGAGGTTTCACTATCTTTCGGTTGTACTGAAGGAACCTGCGGAGTTTGCGAAGTTACGGTAGTCGAAGGAAGAGAAAATGTGTCTCGGATAACGGAAGAGGAGAAAGACTATTTACTGCCGGAGGATATGGAAGAAGGAATGCGCCTGGGCTGTCAGGTCAAAATTCGTAAAGGAGACGTGACATTGAGTTGGAAAAAAGTGAAAGCAAAATAGTTGTAATCTTATCTTCATTGCGCAAGCCGCGGTTTAATTGGGGTTGATCCTCTTCGAAGTCGGTTCCTTGGTTGGACGCGATAGAAATGGTCTAACACGTTAATACTAAAGTGTTTAATCATCTCCCCCCCCCGAAAATTAAGGTTGACCAAATCACTGAAATCGAATAGTTTATCCTTAGCTTGGCTAAGAACAACGTTGAGAGGGACGCAATGAGCGCATCAAAATCTTACTTGTCATTTTTTCATTTGCGGGGGGGGGGCACTAATGCGCTGCTTCACATCCGCGGCGGTTCTGCTGGTGCTGGCGTTCTCGGCAACCAGCGCCAGTGCGCAGAGTGTTACGATTACTCCGGGCGGAAGCGGGGGCGCAAATGTCCGTACATTTGATGCGGGATCGTCTCTGACTCTCGGCACTACTTCACTCTCCGGCCTTAGTGGCGACTTAACATACCGATGGCAACCTCCCAACGCTGCGGGTACCCCGGCAGGGATTACCTTTTCCGCTAGGAACGGGTCAACTTTTACCATCACTGCGAGCCCTTCAGTGCTAGATGGCACTACGTTTGGCGTTCGCCTTGAGGTCTCTGGGGAAAATACGACCAGTCTGGCTGTCAACTCCGCGTCGATAACTGTTCGCAACGACAATGAGTCGCCCACCGCTGACGCCGGGGATAATCAGAGGGCCGAAAGGGCACCACAGTCACCCTTGATGGCACTGGCAGTGACGATCCCGATGGCGATAATTCGGACCTGAATTACCTCTGGACGCAGACTGCCGGCCCCACGGTGGCTTTAAGCAGTACGACAGCAGCACAGCCAACGTTCATCATTCCAGACGTGATACCGGCATCTGGCCCGGCCTCGGTGACTTTCAGCTTGCGTGTTCGTGATGTAGCGTACCCGGCCACCGCCGAGGACACTGATGAAGTCCGCATCTTTGTCAGACCGCTGTTTCGTGAAACCATTGCTAATCAGACCTACAGCGCGGGCAATCCCATTACTAATCTGACTTTGCCCGAGGCACTGGCGGGGCCCGCGGCAGTGCCGAGTACCAATGCCTATACGCTCGGTTCTGAGCCTCCTGGACTGTCCTTTAATAACCGCATATTGTCTGGTACGCCGACAGGAACCATGAGAAGCCGGACGTTTAACCTGACCTACACCGCGACGAATGGGGACGGAGACACGGATTCACTGCTCTTTAGCATTACCGTGACCAACGCCGAGGCAACCGGTGTCCCGACCATCTTCGGTGACCTGATCGAGGATGAGGAACTGACGGCGGGCCCCTCTGGAATTAACGATCCCAATGGGTTCCAGATAATCAGCGAAGGTGTCCCCCCCGAGTTCACCTACCAATGGCAGGCGGATGGCGCCGATATTTCCGGCGCGACCTCCAGTGCCTACACCCTGACGACGGCCGAGATCGGCAAAGTGATCACCGTGACGGCCAGTTTCACCGATGGCGGTGGCAGGCAGGAAAGCCGAACCAGTGCCGCCACGGCGGCGGTGCGCGCGGCCAATGAACCCCCCATGGCCAGTGCCGGTTCAAATCAAACCGTGAACGAGGGCGCTACCGTAACCCTTGACGGCAGCGGCACCACAGACCCGGACATCGCCACGGGCGACACACTGACCTATTTGTGGGCACAGACACAGACCAGCGGAACCACTGTCACCCTGAATGACACGTCTGCAGTCTCCCCGACCTTCACCGCGCCAGTGCGCCAGACGATGACTGACGGAAACCTGATGTTCACTCTGACCGTGACCGATTCAGAAAATGAAACTTCCACCGCCACAGTGACCATCTCGGTGACCAACCTGCCGCCCATCGCTGTCGCCACCGTCGTCGGGGGCACGTCCGTGGACGAAGGCGCGGAAGTCACTCTTGACGGCAGCGGCAGTTCCGGTCTTCCCGGTGACGGGCGGACCTACCTCTGGACGCAGACCAGCGGCACGGATGTCACCCTGAACGACGCCACGGCAATCTCCCCGACCTTCACTGCGCCAGTGCGCCAGACGGCGGATGACGAAGAGTTGGTGTTCTCCCTGACCGTGACCGATGCGGCAGGCGGGTCTAACACCGTCACGGTGACCATCTCCGTGACGAACCTGCCCCCCGAGGCCAATGCTGGTGCTGATCAGACCGTGGACGAGGGCGAGGAAGTCACCCTTGACGGCAGCGGCAGTTCCGGTCTTCCCGGTGACGGGCGGACCTACGCATGGACCCAGACCGGTGGAACCACTGTCTCCTTGACCGTATCGGACACCGACCCCACCATCGCCACCTTCACCGCGCCAACCCGCCAGACGGCGGATGACAGAGAGTTGGTGTTCTCCCTGACCGTGAGAGATGCGGCAGGGGCGGATGATACCGATACCGTGGCCATCTCGGTGAGTACGGACGCCTCGGTTCAAAAGACGGTTGAGACGATCAACCGGTTTATGGAGGCGCGCACCCGGCTCATTCTGGCCAACCAGCCCGATTTGTCGAGCCGGATTAACCGGTTGCGAAGCGGTGTTGGATCAGAACAGCTGAGTTTTGCCACTGGCGAGATCACCAAACTCATGCCCGTCAAGTTTAACCTGCACAGCATCGGAACGGGTAATTACAATTTCGCCACCAGCTTGGACCAGGTCGCCCGTGCCGTCGATCACCTGCAAGTGGCGCAAGGGAGGACGGCCACCCATGAGCGGCGTCACTTTGATGTCTGGATTGAGGGTAGTTTCCACAAATTCAACGACAGCGCGGGTGCTGACGGCGATTTTCGTGTTGCCTATCTGGGAGCCGACTATCTGGTCTCCCCGTACCTGCCTGGTGGGTGCGGTGTTGCAATATGACAGCTTGAGCGATATCAACAGGAGCGAGAACTCCAAGACCGAAGGCGAGGGCTGGATGGTCGGGCCGTATGTGACGGTGCGGTTGCAAGAGAACTTCTATTTGAACGCCCGTGTGGCTGGGGGCACCTCCGACAATGATGTCACGCCGGTGGGCACCTATACGGACAACTTCACCACCACCCGCTGGCTGGCCGATATCAGTCTATCCGGGGATTTCACCCAGGGGCGATGGACCCTCCGGCCCAATGTTGGTCTGTCTTGGATGGAAGACGACCAGAACGCCTACACCAACACGCTCGGCGGAAGCGGCTTGATAGCGTGTTTCGTGCTCGATTAATACCTCTCTAACCAAGGCGCAGATGTGCGAATATCGTTTGGGCAACATTTCGGCGAGCTGTAGCGTTTGCCGCGTGCAGGATATGGTGCTTCCGTGAGCACCGCATATCGAGCAGGGAAGCGTTTTTTGTCATTCTGAGCGATAGCGAAGAATCTCGCTCCGGCGTTTCTTGTCATTCCGGGCAATCGTTTCTTGCCGTTCTGGAGGAAGAAACCGCATATACAGCTTGACTTACTACTTCGAATTCATTACAGTTTACTTATTACACTCTTTAAGATAGTCCTGTGAGGCTATCAAGGGGAAAAGCGATGCTTGTCCTAGAAAATGTCTTGTTCACCTCCTGGTTTGGCTTTATTTAGCCTTTGGGAGGTTTTTTTTTGCCTGTTTCCGACTATGAGTTCAACACTTTTAAATACAAAAGATATTTCCCGCGCGGTCAGTCGTATATCCCATGAAATTCTTGAGCGCAATAGTGGTGCCGGAAACATAGCCTTGGTGGGAATTCGAACCCGTGGTGTTGTCATGTCCCGGAGATTGACAGAGAAAATAAAAGAAATAGAGAGGGTCACGGTAAACCATGGGGTCCTGGACATCACGCTTTATAGGGATGATCTGGCAGAAGGAACTCAAAAACCGGAATTGAAAAAAACTGACATTTCTTTTGCTCTGGAAGACAAGCACATCATTCTCTGTGATGATGTTTTGTTTACCGGAAGAACCATTCGCGCGGCTATTGATGCCCTCATGGATTTTGGGCGTCCCTCTTCCGTCCAATTAGCGGTGTTGATAGACCGAGGCCACCGGGAATTGCCGATCAGGCCAGATTATGTAGGTAAAAATATTCCTACAGCCAAATCGAAACGCGTTCAGGTTCTATTTAATGAGGAAGATGGTGAAGATAAGGTGGTTATTCAGGAGCAACCCGGCTGATGCTTCTTTCAACCAAAAGCATATTGAGCACGAAAGAACTGACGAAGCAGGATATCCGGAAAATTTTGGATACCGCAGAATCTTTTAAAGAAATATCTACTCGTGCTATAAAAAAAGTTCCCACTCTTAGAGGCAAAACCATCATCAACCTATTTTTTGAGCCCAGTACTCGAACCAGAACTTCATTCGAGATTGCTGGAAAGCGTTTGAGCGCTGATGTGGTAAATATATCCGGCTCTACGAGCAGCATCGTAAAAGGGGAAAACTTGATTGATACGGCTCGAAACCTGGAAGCGATGAATCCGGATATACTGGTGGTTCGGCATCATTGTTCAGGTGCTCCCGCACTGCTGTCACAATTTGTGAACAGCCCGATCATCAACGCCGGTGATGGGTCGCATGAACACCCCAGCCAGGCATTGCTGGACCTTTTGACAATCCGCTCTCACAGAGGAGATTTAGAAGGTCTCAAAGTCGCGATTGTTGGTGACATCAATCATAGCCGGGTGGCCCGTTCCAATATTAAGGCTATGCAAACCATGGGCATGAAAGTCCGCGTTGTTGCCCCTCCGTCACTTCTTCCTGTCGGTCTGGAGCGTTTGGGTGTGGAGGTGAGCCACAACCTTTCTGAAGCCATTAAGGATGTGGATGTGGTCATGGTTCTTCGTATCCAGTTGGAACGGCAAAGCCATGGACTCCTGTCAAGCCTGCGGGAATACTCAAACTATTTCTGTCTGACTTCAGAAACTCTGGCTAAAGCACATGATGATATTCTCATAATTCATCCAGGGCCGGTCAATAGAGGAGTAGAAATTGCGATGGATGTGATGGAGGGCCCCCGCTCTCTAATATTAAATCAGGTTACCAATGGGGTTGCTGTCAGAATGGCTCTTTTTTATTTATTACTGGGGGAGAATAATGCAAACCCTAATTAAAAATGGCCGGGTCATTGACCCTGAAAACCAGATCGACGGTTCCTTTGATATTCTGGTCAGCAATGGGAAAATCGAAGCTGTTGTGCCTCGGGGAAAAGTTCCCGCAAGCAAAATAAAGGGTGCGCAGGTTATAGGCGCAAAAGATTGTGTGGTTGCTCCGGGTTTCTGTGATATGCACGTGCATTTCAGGGAGCCGGGTCATGAATATAAAGAGACGATTGAAACCGGTAGTGCCTCGGCGGCGGCTGGAGGGTTTTCCACCGTAGCGGTTATGCCCAATACGTCACCCGTCAACGATAGTCGCTCGGTTACAGAATTGATCCTCTCTCAAGCCAGGAAAACAGGCTTGGTCAATGTTCTTCCTATTGGGGCGATCACCAGAGGTTTAAAAGGTGAAACCTTGTCGGACATGGGCGAGTTGAAAAAATCCGGATGCATTGGTTATTCTGATGATGGAAAGCCTGTTATGGATAGTGAACTGATGCGAAGGGCATTAGAATACAGCCGAATGTTTGACCTCCCCTGCATACAGCACAGTGAAATCCTCGATCTGACGCGCGGGGGTTGCGTCAATGAGGGTATTGTCTCTACAGAGTTGGGATTAAAAGGCATGCCGGTTGAGGCAGAAGACATCATGGTGTTTCGCGATATTTCCTTGCTTCCAAAAACAGGTGGGCGACTTCATGTGGCGCACATAAGCAGTGGTGGGGCTGTGGATTTGGTCCGCCAGGCCAAGGCCAAGGGTCTCCCTGTTACTTGCGAAGTTGCTCCGCATCATTTCACCCTCACGGAAGAAGCCTGCCGCAATTATGATACCAATACAAAAATGAGTCCTCCGCTGAGAACCGATGAGGATGTGGAACTGATTAAGGAAGGTTTGAGAGATGGAACCATAGATATGATTGCTACAGATCATGCTCCCCATGACCTTGTCGATAAACAAGTGGAATTCAGCAATGCCTGTTTTGGAATTGTTGGTCTGGAGACCGCCCTTCCCCTGACGCTTAAATTAGTCGATGAAAAAGTAATCACGTTGCAAAAAGCAGTGGGTCTTCTCACCCAACAGCCTTGCCGTGTTTTCAATTTGGATAAAGGAAATCTGGGGATTGGAAAAGATGCGGACATTGTTATTTTTAATCCCGATACCCAATACACGATAGACCCCGCAAAGTTTAAGTCTCGCGGTAAAAATTCACCCTACAAGGGATGGAGGGTAAAAGGCAAAGTTCTTCATACCCTGGTGGCGGGGAAAACCGTATATTCTGCCCATAGCGAATGAGCATAGACCGAATTCCTGAAAAATGAAGAAAGCATATTTGGCTCTGGCCGATGGAAAAATCTTTGAGGGCGACCATTTTGGAGCCGAGGGTGAAGTTGACGCAGAAATTGTGTTCAATACCAGCATGTCCGGTTATCAGGAAGTAATCACCGACCCTTCCTATCGTGGTCAAATGGTGCTGATGACTTACCCTCTTATTGGCAATTATGGCATCAACCCTCAGGATTTTGAGTCGGACCGCCCTCAACTTTCCGGTTTCATTATTAAAGAATTGAGTGGCATTACCAGTAATTGGAGATCAAGAGAAACGCTGGAAGATTTCTTAAAAAAATTCGGTATCATCGGTATTCAGGGAATCGATACGCGTGCCTTGACTCGGCGTATTCGTAAAAAAGGGGCTCAACAGGCGGTGTTATCCACGGTATTCCAAGACCCAAAAGAGCTGGTTCGTAAAGCACGGAACTCGTCAGGATTGGTGGGCAAGGATATGGTGAAAGAAGTAACTTGTCATGAAGCCTATGACTGGGAGGAAGGAGAATGGGAAATTCGCAACGGCAAAACCTCTCTCAAGCCCGCGACGGATAAAAAGAGCTTCGTGGTTGCCTACGATTTCGGAATAAAAAGGAGTATATTAAGAAAGCTTGTGGATGCTGGTTGCCGTGTTCGTGTTGTTCCTGCATCCACTCCGGCCAAAGAAGTGTTGGCTTTAAATCCGGACGGCGTATTTTTGTCCAATGGGCCGGGCGACCCCGCAGGTGTTCCCTATGCTATTAACAATATTAAATTTCTCCTGGGTAAAGTTCCAATTTTTGGCATTTGTCTGGGACATCAAATCCTGAATCTGGCTTTAAACGGAAAAACATTCAAACTTCGGTTTGGGCATCATGGAGGAAATCAGCCTGTAATGGATATTCCATCGGGAAAAGTAGAAATCACTTCCCAGAATCATGGGTTTGCCGTGACCCATGATTCTGTCGAATCTTTCATAGATGTGACATCCATCAATTTAAATGATCAAACGATTGAAGGCATTCGCCATAAAGAGTGGCCCGTTTTCTCAGTTCAGTATCATCCTGAAGCCTCGCCGGGGCCACATGATTCCAGCCATCTTTTTCAGCAATTCACACAACTCATGAAAGTGGGAGTTTGATGCTCAAGAAAAATTTAGAGCAAATTTTTGAATTTATTGCCCTGCATGTTCCTTCTGAACGAATCACGGAGGAAAAAAAAGAATACCAGAAGACAACCGGGGAAACCTACGAGGACGACAAGTCATACAATACGCGAATGGCTCTGTTTCTGGAATGGTACCTGCTCGATAATTATGTGTCAGGAACTCATAACACTATCCTGGAAAATATAATTGAGGAAAACCAATCTTTATGGGCTTCTGACCACCTGGAAATTTGCAAAGACATCTCCAATGATGTTCAGGCACTTTTTGAGGTTAAAAAGGTCCGCGACAACTCGGTAATCGTTTTAGATCTATTCAAAGATGAAAGGCACATGATTGTTGAGGAAGATTCGAAGCTACTATTCAGAAAAAATGATATTTTTCAAGGCCGGATTGTCCCTCATCAAGGCAAGTGGCATTTTACGGGACACTTCTGTTTTCACCCCAGTAAAGCCCACCGGTACATAAGAGATGAAGTGAAAGAAATCTTTTTGCTCCAGCAATCATGGAAAAAAGAACTTGCCGGTCTTGAAAAAGAATTATTAAAAAAACAAAAAGCCTCTTTAAAAAATTCCAAATGTATTGAAAAAATCAAAAGTAAAATCGAACGCAGGAATTTTGATGCCAAAAGAGAAAGATTAATAAAGGAACTATTGGTTCTGGAAGAAAAAAACAAAGAAATGGAAACCAGCACCCAGGAAACAGACAAGAAAATTGAGCATTTGAAAATTGAAACAATAAAACTTGAAGGAAGAAGGTTGATTTCAGAATTGGTCAATCGATTGGCTTATATGAATTTGAAGTGGGAGCGATCCCGGCAAATAGAAATTTCTGATATTTATAAAAACTAATGCCCAAACGAACGGATATAAAAAAAATTCTTCTCATTGGGGCTGGCCCCATTGTTATCGGTCAAGCTTGCGAATTTGACTATTCAGGAACCCAGGCCTGCAAATCCCTAAAAGAAGAGGGTTATGAAATCATTCTGGTAAATAGCAATCCTGCCACCATTATGACTGACCCTGAATTTGCGGACCGCACTTATATAGAACCGGTTACTCCCGAGGTGGTTGAAGAAATTATAGCACGTGACAAGCCGGATGCTTTGCTTCCAACAATGGGCGGTCAAACTGCCTTGAATGTGGCTTTAGCCCTTGCTGAAAAAGGAGTTCTGGAAAAACACAATGTGGAGTTGATAGGTGCTGATGTTGATACCATCAATAAAGCCGAGGATCGAAATCTTTTTAAAGAAGCCATGTTTCGCATTGGGCAGAAAGTTCCACCCAGCGGACATGCCGAATCGTTAGAAGAGGCTTGGAAAGTTGTTAAGGATACGGGCTTTCCCGCCATCATTCGTCCGTCCTTCACATTAGGGGGAACAGGAGGGAGTGTCGCCTACTCCAAGGATGATTTTGGGCCGCTGGTTGATTTCGCGCTTAAAGCAAGTCCTGTCACTCAAGTGTTGATCGAAAAAGCTCTCATTGGATGGAAAGAGTATGAATTGGAAGTAATGCGGGATCTAAAAGACAATGTGGTCATAATCTGCTCAATAGAAAACCTGGATCCCATGGGTATCCATACCGGAGATAGTATAACAGTGGCCCCCGCTCAGACGCTTACCGATAAAGAATATCAAACGATGCGAAACGCGGCGATTGACATTATCCGTGAAATTGGTGTTGAGACGGGTGGCTCCAATATCCAGTTCGCAGTCGATCCCGAGACTGGAGAGATGATAGTCATCGAGATGAATCCGAGGGTATCCAGAAGTTCAGCTTTGGCATCCAAGGCTACCGGTTTTCCTATCGCGAAATTCGCGGCAAAATTAGCGGTGGGCTATTCTCTGGATGAAATCAAGAATGATATTACACGGGTCACTCCGGCTTCTTTTGAACCGACCTTGGATTATTGTGTGGTTAAGATTCCCCGTTTCACATTTGAGAAATTTTTCCAAACTGAACCTGTCTTGTCGACACAAATGAAATCGGTCGGTGAGGTCATGTCCATTGGCCGTACTTTCAAAGAAGCCTTGCAGAAAGCTATCCGATCTATAGAAACCGGGCTTTATGGCTTTAATGAGAATTTCCGTTTCAGTCTGAACCAGACTGGTTTGTCCCCGGAACAACAAAAAGAAAAACTTCTAGCCGTTCTGGCTCTGCCATTTTCAGATAGACTTTGGCATGTTGCTGCCGCTTTGCGAAGAGGTATCTCTATCGACCAAATCCATCAGATTACGGGCATTGATCCCTGGTTTCTCGATAATATCGACTGCCTCATCAGTTTTGAGAAAGAAATAACGCAATTAGATGAAATTTCCAACCTGGATGACGAAACTCTTTTAAGCGCAAAGAAAATGGGTTTTTCTGACATCTATCTGGCAAGGCTTTTAAATTGTGATGAAAAGGATATTTTTCATCGTCGAACTGAGGCGGAGATATACCCTGTCTTTAAGCGAGTGGATACTTGTGGAGCCGAGTTCGAGGCTTTCACGCCCTATTTATACTCCACCTATGAAGAGGAATGCGAAGCCAATGTGACCGAAAGAAAAAAAATCATGATTCTTGGCGGGGGTCCGAACAGAATTGGACAGGGGATTGAATTTGACTATTGCTGTGTTCATGCGTCTTTTTCTCTTAAGGAAGATGGTTATGAAACGATTATGGTCAACTGTAATCCGGAGACCGTGAGTACCGATTACGACACCTCCGACAGGCTTTATTTTGAGCCTGTAACCTTCGAAGATGTTATGAATATCGTAAGGGTGGAAAAACCGGATGGTGTGATTGTTCAACTTGGAGGCCAGACTCCGCTGAAATTGGCATTGGATTTGATGAATGCTGGAGTGCCTGTTATCGGGACAAATCCCATCGATATCGATCGCGCCGAAAACAGAAAACTATTCACAGAAGTTTTGGAAAAACTGGGACTCCGCCAACCCGCAAATGGAACCGCTGTTTCTTATCAGGAGGCCCGTGAAATCGCGGAAGAAATTGGCTATCCAGTAGTCGTCCGCCCTTCTTATGTATTGGGAGGCCGCGCTATGGAAATTGTATACAGTCAGGATCGCCTGGAATGTTATATGCAACATGCGGTCAAAGCATCTCCCGAGTATCCAGTGCTCGTCGACGACTTCCTGGAAGACGCCATCGAAATAGATGTCGATGCCATTTCTGATGGACAGGATGTAGTGATTGGCGGGGTGATGGAGCATATCGAGGAGGCTGGAATACACTCTGGCGATAGTGCTTGTTCCCTGCCCGCGTTTTCCCTTTCATCCAAAACAATTGATGAAATAAAAACGCAAACCTGTATGCTGGCACGAGAACTTAAGGTCATTGGACTGATAAATATTCAGTTCGCGGTTAAGGATGAAACTGTTTATGTTATTGAAGTGAACCCGCGCGCCTCGCGTACAATTCCTTTTGTGAGTAAAACCATTGGGGTTCCTTTGGCAAAAATTGCTGCCAGAGTAATGGCAGGGAAAAGCTTGCGGGAATCAGGTTTTACCGAGGAAATTTCCTTTCCCCATGTCGCTGTAAAAGAATCCGTCTTTCCGTTTAATAAATTTCGGGATGTAGATGTTTTGTTGGGTCCTGAAATGAAGTCCACCGGCGAGGTTATGGGAATTGATACTCATTTTGGCAGGGCTTTTGCGAAATCACAATTGGCAACGGGGGTTAAACTCCCCTTGAAGGGGACTGCTTTTGTCAGTGTTAAGGATTCAGACAAACCAAAAACTATTGCCATTGGCAAAGGCTTTCAGAAGCTGGGCTACCATTTAATCGCGACACGCGGCACTGCTGATTATCTGGAAAAAAATGGGGTTAAAGTATCGTCCATCAATAAAGTCAAAGAAGGGTCCCCGCATGTTGTAGAAGCCCTTGAGGCAAAACAAATCCATATCGTTATCAACACAGTATTTGGCGAACAATCGATAAAGGACTCATTTTCTCTCCGGCGAAGCTCGCTAAACCTGAGTTTGCCCTATTGCACGACTATGGCGGGAGCGTCAGCTCTGATAGGTGCTTTGAAATGTATCAAGGAGAATGATCTAACGATTACTTCTATACAGGAATATGGGGCGACATTCTGAATTTACTTCTGCCGGTTTATCGAGAGGATCCCATGAAAACCCCGCTAAGGCACCTTTTCTTCCTTCTGCTCTATTGATTAGAAACTGTTTTTCCTCAAAGCGGTCATGGGTCGGACAAGAAATCCGGTTTCAAAATTCTTTCCAGCCAAAGGCTTGGTTTTTACTGTTCCTTCTCAGGTCGCTTGCCGTATAAGGCGGATACAACTCGCAAGCGCAACGGTTAATAGAGTTTTCTTGGAAGAATAGCTCATGGTTATCTTCTTATTTTTATCGGTGAAAAAACCACGACGCTACCGCGGTTTAGCTTTCTACCGACCCGAAGAGTCGCGCTTAAAATCTGAATTCAAGAGCTTGAGTTATATTATATATCGACAGGTTCCTCTAAACCTATATCCATATTCCGGCAATTTTTAATCTGAGACGATGTGAACTTCTTATCTCATTACTTGACCCGATCTTTTCCAACCAGTACAATCCGTCGAATGAAAAATATTGCTCCCACAATTATATTGATTGGCATGTTTTTCTTTCCTCATCTCCTTTTTGGTGTGGAACGACCCTCGGATATGGTCCAAATTCAGGCTGGATGCTTCATGATGGGTACCAATGACAACTACCTGTATGAAGATGATGATGACAACACGAGGGAAAAACCCGCCCACAAGGTATGCTTGGATGCGTTTTACATGGATCGATTTGAGGTCACGCAACAGAAATGGGATGCGGTGATGGAAACAAATCGTTCTGTTTTCCACAATCCGGAACAACCTATTACACATATGAACTGGCAGGAAGCGCAAGAATATTGCCAAAAAGCGGGTCGAAGACTCCCCACAGAAGCGGAGTGGGAGTATTCTGCTCGTGCCGGGAGCCAGGCTCGTTTCCCATGGGGCAACGAGATCGACGATGACTATCTTTGGTATGCAGGAAACTCACCAAGGGAACTTGCAAGTGTTGGCAAGAAAAAACCCAATGCTTGGGGGCTTTATGACATGGTTGGAGGGGTTTGGGAATGGGTGGCGGACTGGTTCTCCCTCAGTTATTACCAAAATAGCCCGACGAAGAACCCAGCAGGCCCCACCCAACAAAGTTTTAGGGTTATTCGAGGTAATTCATGGATGAGCGAAGAACAACATCTGCGTGTTACGGCCCGTCATCGGGGCATGTCTGACCCGACTGACTCCTATTGGGTGGGTGTCCGGTGTGCGATGTCTTCCTGAAAGGCTGAAAAATTAATAAGTCTAATATAAACCGCCTATACCAAAAGCTTGCGAGAAGTCTTTCAGAAGCAAAATCGGAACTCGTATTCAAAAATCATTTTGAGCTTCTGATTGCGGTTATTTTAAGTGCCCAATCGACAGATCGAATGGTCAATAAAGTTACGCCCACCCTTTTTTCCTTATGCCCCACACCGTTCGAAATGTTGGCTCTGGGGAAGACCATGCTTGCAAGAATCATCAAACCCATAGGACTGGCCCCTGCGAAATCTAAAAATATTATAAACACCTGTAAAATTCTTATGGAGAAACATGATGGGCAGGTTCCTGGGTCTCGGGAAGAGCTGGAGCATCTGCCAGGTGTAGGCCGCAAAACGGCTAATGTGGTATTGAATGAGGGATTTGACAGGCCTACAATCGCTGTAGACACTCATGTTTTTCGGGTTGCAAACCGAACGGGACTAGCCCCTGGGAAAACTGTATTAGCGACCGAATTAAAGCTTTTAGAGGTTACTCCTGAGAAATGGTTGAAAAATGCCCATCGTTATCTAATTCTCCATGGAAGATATACCTGCACGGCCAAGAATTTTGATTGCCCAAAATGTATTATTGAAAAGGAATGTGGTTTTACTGAAAAAACGATCGTTTAGAAAAAGTCATGGATTTTCCGCTGAATGATTCGAAAATGGGTTTGAAGCATCGATCTCAGTAGGAATTCATGGTGATGACTCCAAGGTTTGGGTGCGCGGGTAAAGGCCTGCTTAGTAGCTATTGATATAGCGTTGAATTATTTTTTACAGAAAAAAAGAAAACTCAGGCGTTTTTATCTTTAGGGATAATGACAGGAACGACAATGGACTCGCCAACAGAAAGCATTCTGATATCTTTATCAGAGTTGTAGCCACTCAACAGCCAAAGAGGAATGGTGTAATTCTCATTACGCATCTCCCATAAGGTCTCGCCCTTTTCAACACTTCGGATGGCCAATTTGCTGATTTCGTAATTATTAAAAAAGTCTTCTTGAATGGCCTTATGGTACTCCTGCCTTTTTTCTTCAAATTTGTCGGGGAGAGTCTTGGCAAAATTAACGCGAAGCTTATCGTTGACCGATATATCACCCCGTTTCCCAATACGGTTGATTCTTCTCAACTCCCTTACGGAAAGCAAGGACCACTCGGCGTAATGGCTGAGTGTTTCATCAAAGTCAACGGTGATGGTGCCCATCCGCGAGTCAGAATTCCCATCAGGAGAAAACGATACCGGTTTGAAAGCAGGACGGTTTCGATTGATCTTCTCAGTGGTGTTTCGTGCTAATTGAAGGGTCCCGGATGAAACGGCTGTTTTTACTTCCATTGGTTTTTTTGCGATTCTTAAGGGTTTTACAACCTGTGAACGGTCTCCCGTCAATTTACGGTTTGAGGACTTTACAGTCTTGGATGCCAGCTGAACTTTCTTGCCAATAATCTCTTGTGGAACTTTTATTCTTTGCCCTGGATACAAGGTGTCAGGGTTCCGAAATCGGTTAATGCGGGTAAGATATCTTACATCAGTATCAAAACGTTTTGCGATCTTGGAAAGATTGTCGTGTCTTCGAACTTTATAAGACACAAGTTTTACGCGAACATTACTGGAATCCAGTTTAGCCGAACGGAATGAAGGCTGACGTCGGAGCTTCCCTCTTGGCAATTGAAGTACCTGACCAACATAAATGCGATTGCGCCTTCCTATATTGTTGAAGCTCTTCAAGGAACTTACCGTTGTTCCAAAACGCAAAGCAACTCCTGAAAGGGTGTCTCCCCTTCTGACGGTATACCATTTGGATCGTAATTGACTGTCATATTTCACTTTTTGTGGGATATTGCCATAGAGAGCGGCCATATCACCCACCTTCCCCGCGGGAGCCTGGAAAACAAATCCTTTTGGAATCCGTTTTTCCCCATTTAAGACCGGGTGCCTGAGAGCAGGGTTTGCTCTAGCTATTTCTTCCCGCGACATCTTAAAGTGATTCATCGCAGATCGAATGTTGATATAGTCAGGCAACCTGAAGGAAGCTTTGTTGATTGGTTTTTTTATAACTAGGTTGGGGAAATATTTATTCTGGTTCGTAACCACGTGTAGCGCCGCGAGGAACTCCGCATAAAAATTCTGTGAAGCAAAGCCAAAGGTTCGGCTTTTATACTTGTTTACTATTTTAACAAAATTATTGCCAAACTTTTTTTTGGCACGCCTCATTCCCTGCAAACCATGGTTATAGGCCGTAATTGCCAAAGGCCATGAACGCACACTCTCAAAATTCCTTTTTAGTAATTTTGCGGCGCCATGAGTGGCAATTATCGGGTCCCGTCTCTCATCCACATCGTACCCAATGCGCATAAACAAGCGACCTGTGCCACGGGTGAATTGCCACATTCCCGCCGCTCCCGCGCTTGAATAAGCCCCAATCTGAAATGAGGACTCGACATGTGGAAGGACACTCAATTCCTCCGGGAGCTTGTATTGCTTTAATATTCTTTTGATTTCGCTTAAATACAGGCCTGATCGCTCAATACCCTCTCGGAAACGGTCCTTTTGGCCGAGCTGGGCACGGATATTTCTTGAGGATCTATAAAAGTCATTTTTCACCAGATTAAAAATTCTTTTTTCTTCACCCTTCAAGCCGACCTTATTTTTAGTTTTCGCGATTTTGCGCAAAATAGTCTTGTATTTTGCTTTGATTTTCTTCAGCTTGCGCTCCCGCGCTCTTCGGGACAATGGCTTTTCCCCTAGATAGACAACTTCATAAATAATACCCAAGTCTCTAATATCATGAATCACCACATGTTTAGTGCTGTGCTCGGAGTAGATATTCTTCCAAAATTCAACTTTGCCTTGAAGACCAGCGGGGGTGGCGAAATGATATTTGCTCAGGGTATGAACTTCATGCGGGAGACTGGCACTGGATTTCCCAGGGAACCAGGCGACAGACAAGAAGGCAAGGGAAACAACAAGGATTCTAATAGATTTTAGCAATTACCGGCCTTCACTTCTAAGAGAACTGTTTTGTAAGATAGTTTTGTGTCCAATAAAAAGACACCGGATGATAAATTTATTTGCTTTCGCGTTCCCAGTAAAAAAACTCAGCAACGCATTGAATCCAAAGGGTATCAAAGCCAAAACATCGGGTCAAGACAATTCAGGGTTTTGTCAGTATTTCACGGTTTGATCCCCAAAAACTATATTGTCGCTAAAGCGTCAGACTTTATCAGGCTTATTGTTTTTTTGGGATATTCACTGTTCACGTGGTAGACCCACACAAGAAGCTCCAGGTCTTTATCTTTTTTAGCTTACGGTGTGGTTTTCTCTGTAGAATTTTCCAGTTTTCTCGAGGCCCAGGTACACCGATGTTTCATGCCACCAAGGGAGAGGCGTTAATGATGGTCAGTCGTTTGAGATTAAACGAGGTGGCATTAAAAGACGCGGTAAACTAGTTTTTCATTAAACTTCAAGAAGCTTGGCATAAAGTTCTTGAACCTTTTTCTCAAGATCCTCCGGTTTCGATTCATTCTCCAGAATAAAGTCCGCGTATTTGTTCTTTTCTTCAAGGCTCATCTGGTTTTTGATTCGGGCGACAGCCTGGTCGTAGCTCAAGGAACCCCGACTCAGAATACGTTGGACTTGGGATTCCTTACTGGATTTAACGACAATTACCTTGTCCACATTCTTATGGTTTCCAGATTCGATCAAGAGAGCCGCTTCAATGATGACGATAGCAGAAGGGACCGCGGTCCTGATTTTTAAATAAATTTCTCGCTCTTTCTCAAAAACTTTTGGGTGAAGAATTGCCTCTAAAGCAGATTTTTTTTCAGGGTCCTGAAATATGATTTCGGCCAGTTTTTTCCGATCCAGGTCCCCTGCAGAATTCAAAATGAGTTCACCAAAAAAACTGACAATTTCATTTAACGCGGGGTGTCCCGGACGGACCAAATCTCTGCATAATTGATCAGCATCTATGAGGCGGGCACCTAGTTCCTCAAAAAATTTCGCGGCCAGGCTTTTTCCTGAACCGATCCCCCCTGTTAGGCCTATAAGTAGAGACACAAGGATTATACTTTCTTTGTTAATAGGTTGTCATAAAGCCGTAGGAGTTTTAGAGTGATCGGCCCGGGTTTTCCTAATCCAACAGCTCGTCCATCCAGATGTGAAACCGGCATCACCCTTTTAAGAGTTCCCGTCAGGAATATTTCATCGGCTTTATAAAGTTCCTCGCCGGGCCATTTCCCTTCCTCCATATGAAACCCGTTTTCTTTAGCCAGTTGAATCACCATTTCTCGGGTAATCCCTGAGAGAATTCCACAATCCACAGAAGGAGTGAGGATATGTTCCTCATAAACAAAGAACAGGTTACTAGTGGTTCCTTCGGTCAAATACCCCCATGGGTTGACCATGATGGCATCCTGTGCCCCAAGTCTGTCCGCCTCCATTTTTGCTAGAACATTGTTCAAATAATTCCCGGTTTTAATGTTTGGATTCAAGGCATCGCGCGGGTTCCTTTTAATAGAAACCAACGCAACCCGAATTCCTTTTTCATAAAAGGATTTGGGGTACTCTGTCACATCCATCACCATCAAAACTATATTGGGGTGTTCACAGGATGAGGGATCAATGTTAATTTCACCAACTCCGCGGGTGACAATAATCCTTATATAAGATTCATCATTGCCCGAAGCGACCAGTGTGTTTTCTAATTGCTCCCGGAGCCACTCCTTATCATGCGGTATCTTTAATGAAATTGCCTGCGCTGAAGCATAAAGCCGAGTAAGATGTTTGTCTAAAAAGCAGGGCTGGTTGTTTAGAGTGCTAACCACTTCATAAACACTGTCGCCAAATAAAAAACCGTGATCCAAGACTGAAATATTCAGATGGTCATGGATTTCTCCGTTAAAGTTAATTTTCGTAGCCATCTCTTATCTGTGGAGTCTCAATTCGTCCGATCCGTCAAAACGGTTAATTTTTGCTAATAGATTTAAGGATATCATTTAATTTTTCCTGGTCTTCGGGGGAATACTGATCCTGGGGTTTATCGTTGTCCGGCAGTTTTTTCTTCGGATCATCTGGTTCGTTGAATTTTTCTTTGACCCTTTTCATATCAAAGTCCAAAAGCTTTTTTCTGACATTCAAGGCACCCAGATTTTGGCTTACAAAATCTACAACCTTTTCCAAATAAAGAACGGTGTAGGAATCTTTAGTGAGTTTTTCAGCCTCATCAGGAAAGAACTGCAACGGAAAAGTAATGGCAACCAGAATGACCACACCTTTGGCTAGACCTACAATGCCACCCAAAACTCTGTCGAGCGTAGAAAGGTCGGTTCCGGACCAAAGTATTCCTTTGGCAATCTTGCCCATGAGAGAGATGATAATCGCGGTAACTATATAAATAGCCGCAAAGGCTATTAATTTGGCTATAGGTTTGCTGGAAATACTCTCGATCAAAATCTCGGAAACACTGCCTTGATATTTAACAGCCATTAAATATCCCCCAGCATATGCTAAAAGAGAGAATATCTCACGCACAAGCCCTTTCATTAAGGAGGAAAGCAGGCAAAAACCCAGTACAACGGCAACAAAAATATCAAAGAAGGTCATTTGAATTTTACCGAAGATTCATTTTCATTTACTAAGATATTTTCTTTAAGTAAAGTCTGCTCAAAAAGTAATTTAAATGAGGAGGTGAATTTGGCGGGGTTTATGGACATCTCTTTCTGAATTCGGAGCAAGTCAAAAAATGCCCCTTCACTGATTTCTTCAGCATTAATTTGAATCGCGTCATCCGTAACGCAAGTATAAACCTGAATATGCTCCCCGTAAGTCTCCTGACAGGCTGATATTTTAATGGAAGGCTCCAAAACAGCCTTTAAGTTAAGCTCTTCCCACAGTTCGCGATGGGCACAATCATCATAGGATTCTCCTGCATCGACATGCCCGGCCGATGAGGTGTCCCACAGTCCCGGGTTTTCGTCCTTACAGAGAGCCCGCTTTTGCAAAAACAATTCTTTTCTGGAATTAAAAACCAGGACATGAACGGAGCGGTGCAATAATTTATTTTGATGAATATGCTTCCGGGTGGCCTGCCCTGTTATGCGGTCATTTTCATCGACAATGTTATAAATTTCTTGCTCTACACTCATGGGAAATTAAACTCAATATCAAGTTTGGTCGGGACGCAGATAGCTCAATTGACGAGGGAATTCACCTTCTTCGCAATAATTGTTCCGGGCTAAAAGCTTGGCATCATTAATAGCTTGCCGGGAACCTTCCAGAATTACTTTTTGATGACCTTTGTCAGCCAGAAGACCTCCTGCCTGCAAAAGACTCATAACAGACTTCGCGTTAAATTTTTGTTCATCAACAAGCATGTGCAATTCTCCCTCATGGTGGCGGGCAATTAAGGAAATATAGGTTGAAGGTCTGGCATGAAAACCCAATGGCTGTGGGATGGGAACTTCGGCTCTCACGATTTCCATAAATTCCTTCAAAATCTCTTTTACCAACTCGTCGCCTTCCTGGAGATAATATTTGCTGTAATGGAAACCAAAATTAAAAATTTGTCCCAGCAGAGCCTCTTTATTCACTATCCTTGAAATTTGTTGTTTACACTCTCCATGACGAATGTCATCTTCGTGGCGCTCATAAAAATGACAAAGCCAGAGGACCACCTCCAGAAGATGAAGGGGCATGGAGATATACCCTCTTAAATTTTTTAAATCTGCTTGGGATTGTTCCATCCGTGTATTCTTGACATAGGTATCGTATTCGGACTGAACACTATGGACCAGTTCCTTAAACATACGTACTACCTTTTCATTTAGTTTTGAAGGAGTAGCGCGGCGAAACGTCTCAAGCTTGTCACTTTTTTCAAACCCTGTCTCATTGATCATCTTCGCAACTTTCCGGTATTTCTGGCAGAGGTCTAATATTCTTTCTTGTTCCCCCTTCACCTCGTCTTCAAGAATAGTTCGTGGTAGGCACTTATTGCTTTCTATATCAGAAAACTCGTTCATTGAAAACAAGTCTTCAGGAACTTTCAAACCGTTTAACTGTCCTGCTTTGACAACCTCGGCCCTCAAACCCTGAATGGAAGTGTTCAGAAAATCGAGAGCCTTATTTGCGGCTTCATTAAAGACTCGAAAATTCTCTTCCGATTCCCCGAGGCTATAGTAAGGGTACCGGTCCAAAATATGCCTTATATAAAATGCGGCGATAGTAAGATTGCGTATGCAGGCGACATATTCTGAAAAAAAGGACCATGTTTTATTTTCTCGTGCACCATGCTCATCAAGAACGCTTTCAAGATACTCCGTTTCCTGGATCAGGCTGGAATAGAGTTTGCGGGAAATTTCTTTCCCATTTTCTGTCTTTTCACAAAATAAAGCACTGACCTTGAAAAATAGTTGGGAAGGTTCCTGAACAATCTGTAAAAACTCATCTTCAGAAATAATCTGAATAAGGGATTTGGCTTCCATCTACTTTTCAACTCACTGGAAAGGTTTGGCTTAGTCAAATACTAACGACAATCGATAGTATACCCGCATAACGCACGGGTTAAAAGGCCACAGATTTGATAGAAAATTTTTGAGGCAGGTATTTTTGCCAGATTTCAATATGAGAATCCGGCCCGGATGGAATCACAAAAGGAATAAACTGGTAATCTGGCTTTCTGGGAAGGTGGCGTAATCGCATGTCCACCTCCAAGGGGGTTCGGTCACCTTTTTTAAGATTACAGGTTTTGCAGGCAACAACTATATTCGTCCAGCTGGTTTTTCCTCCTCGAGACTTTGGAACCACATGGTCCACCGTAAGAGGATGGCTAGACGCTCCACAATACTGGCAGGTGTAATTGTCCCTTCTTAGAATATTCTTTTTGCTAAATGCCAAGCCCTTTTTGCGATTGCGCCGAACCATTTTTAAAACACGTATCACGGTTGGAAGCTCGAAACAGGTCGAGGGAGTACGCACAGTATACCCGGCACTATCCAATTCTTCGGCCCTGCCACCAAAAACCATAGTTATCGCATGACGGGCACTGCAGAACTGAAGCGGCTCATAGGAATAATTCAAAACCAAGCTTTTGAACGAATCGAGCATGTTTCCAAACCCCGAAAGCTAGAATGACTTGATTTGTCTCACCAAACCCACATCAACCCGAAAAATTCTACCCTCTACGTCATCACCCTGTCAATAGCAAGAGATACAAAAGCAAGAGATACAAAAGCAAGAGATACAAAAACAGATTTTACAGGATATTTCCGGTCCCTAGCCGATTATCCGGGTCCAGGCAAGCTTTAATTTTTCTTAGATCATTCAAACCATCTACCCCGATCATTTTCTCAAAATATTTTTTTTTCAGCTTGCCAATACCATGTTCCGCAGAAACCGTCCCCTTCCATTCCAATATTTGATCTATCATTTGATCACAAACCTTTTTTGCCTTATCACTTTGAGATTCCTCTGGCAAAAGATTTATATGTAAGTGGTTATCCCCCAAATGCCCGAACATGACGTAATCCAAGCCATTAACTTCCAGGGTTTCCTGATAAAACTCCATCATTGACATAAAAAATTTATCAGGAACAGCCATATCCGTACCTAGCTTAACCCTGCCAGATCGGCTGTTTTCCTCATTTATGATGACTGGGACATCATGTCTGAAATCTTGGAACCTCTTAATATCCTTTGCCTCTTGAGCAAACCAGGAATCATCAAGCATTATATTTTCTGCACTCAAAAATTCATACCAGTCTTCCATTATCAAATCATAATCCTTCAACTCAAGAACATCCTGCTCAAAAAATAATGCTGCCTTTGAACGACTGGGTATGTTTTTATGTTTACTTCTCAATCTATCCAGAGTGTTATGATCAAAATATTCTAGGGAGCAGGGATCGATCGTTTGTCCTTTAAAAGATTTTATTTTGGAAACCAATTTCCAGCAGGAAGGTTCCTCTGTAAAAAACAAAATTCCGCTCACAAAATCTGCCGGATAGGGTAACAAGCGCAGTACAATTTTCGTGAAGATGGCAAGCGTACCGTCTGATCCGATAAATAAATCCAGCCAGTCCATGCCTGGGCGCACAAAATATCCTGCAGCGTTTTTGCATCCGGGGCTTTGGTAGGAAATATCCGGGAACAATATTTGACTGCCATCCTCAAACTTGAGCGGCTTAGTAATTTTCAACCCTCGTTTGAGGGCAGCTTTTCTGCCATCTAGCAAAACCAGATCAATCTCTTCAACAAAATCACGGGTGACGCCATATTTATAGCTCCGTGATCCGGAAGCATTAGTTGCCAGGGTTCCTCCCAGAGATGCCCATGTCTCAGTGGGATTGGGCGGATAAAACCAGCCGGTAGGAACCAGAAAACTTTGTAGCTTATTTAATGTTACCGCTGGGCCGACCTGTATTCTGCCCTCGTTCACTTTCCCAATTTTGTTCAACAGCTCCAAAGAAACTATAATTCCTCCGGATGGAATACGAGATGCGGTCAGTCCCGTTCCTGCCCCGGCAATAGTCACTGGACGGATTTCATTCTGCAAAAAAATAGCCAGCTCATCGGAAGTTTCGGGAATGACAACCTCTTCAGCAACCCCTCCGGAAAAATTTGAAGCATCCTTTAGATAAGGAGCTATGAATGCAGGTTCTGTTCTTCTGATCATTGGTTTTTTTTAGAGACAGGAGGATTTAATCAAGCCATCCGCCTGAGGAGATAGAAATCCCTGATAGCCGCTATGTCGACCTATCAGTCCCAGAACGGTGAAGGCCTTGCCGTTTTTAATTTCCGGCTGAGTAAAAACCTGCCGTAGATCTGTATCCAGGGCACCCACAACCCTGCCGGCAAACTCTATTCTATGGATATTCATTTTGTCGATGGCGTGCTCAATCTCCTCAACCAAAATGGCAACATGATCAAAAGATTGATCACCGTATGCATGAGCCCAAGTTATGAGTTATCGCCGGGCCGAGAGTTTTCTTCATCTATATTCTGTCGGCGTTTTTCTGCTATTTTAGGTTGATTGTGGATGAATTTTGCGTATTTAACCATTAGAACCACCATCCCCACAGAAAACAAAGCCGCCAATGCTAAAAACAGGTCATCCACTCCATCTCCTCCTGTAAGTAATGTTGTACGCTATTGTATCACCACGACAAGGGCCATGAAAGCGGGAGCTTTGCGTAACCCGAGATGGGACCTCTTCGAGGCACGAAGGTTAAGGAAAAATATCACGTCTTCGTCACCTTGTTCCTCAGAATGGTAAAATGATCCAGTATTGTCATGCTGAGCTTGTCGAAGCATCTCGATTCTTCGATTTTCTGACTTATACAAAGATATTCATGAAAGTGGGAGAGTAGCCAACCCTGAGAGCCCAGCTTGACAGTTACCCTGAAGTCAAGGAAAAATATCACGTCTTCGTCACCTTGTTCCTCAGAATGGTAAAATGACCCAGTATTGTCATGCTGAGCTTGTCGAAGCATCTCGATTCTTCGATTTTCTGACTTATACAAAGATATTCATGAAAGTGGGAGAGTAGCCAACCCTGAGAGCCCAGCTTGACAGTTACCCTGAAGTCTAAGTATCCTGTTAAAATTCAAACTCGCAATCATAATTGGATATGATGACAAAAAAATCAATAGAAGTCGATGGAGTCACCCTGCATTTAAGTAAGCCTGATACCACTCGTTCCGAGTGGATTGGGCAGGAAGAAGTCCTTAAACAGATTCAGGCCTGCTGGATGGTGATTTCTGAAAAAGACTTCCCTCTATCACCAAGAATCACAGGAATGCCAGGAACCGGGAAAACCACCGTGGCAATGGTAGCAGCAAATCGAAGAAACCAGCCTCTATATATATTCCAGTGTACCAGCGACACCCGCCCTGAGGATCTTTTGATCACACCGGTTCTCTCAGAGCAAGGCAAAATTTCTTACCACGCATCTCCACTGGTATGTGCCATGATTGAGGGAGGCATTTGTATCCTTGATGAAGGTAACCGTATGAATGAGAAAAGCTGGGCCTCACTGGCTCCTCTTCTCGATCACCGCCGCTACGTAGAATCCATCATTGCGGGAATCCAGATTCATGCCCATAGTGAGTTTCGCGCTTGTGTGACCATGAATAACGACGAGTCCACCTTCGAAATACCTGATTATATCCTGTCGCGTTTGCAACCCACCTTACAGATGACGATGCCCGGTTATCAGGATGAGCTGGCCATACTGCGGTATCATCTTCCTTTTTCAGAAGAAGAGCTTTTAAAAATGACTGTGGATTTTCTGCAAAAATCACATCAACTGGATCTGGACTTTTCTCCCCGCGACGGGATTCATATCCTTCAATATGCGCTGAAGCGAGTCAGTCAGGAAAAAGACAGTCCTTTAGCTAAAGACACAATATGGCAAGAAGCCATCAGCAAAGTTCTCGGCGAAGAAGCTCTTGACTTGGATACTCTGGCTGCCCGAAACCGCAGGGCTCTGGGAGGAGAAAGACTACCTATGGGACTGGGAGATTTCTTTTTCAATGATGGCAGCCCCTTACATCCCGACAGTGACCAATAAAGATTTAAAGCTATGAGTCAGGCCCTCAAACTTAGTGATCGCGTTCAATTTTTACCTGTGATCCATGGTAGCGGTAGCTTTGCGCGGGAAATACGTCATCAACTCTTATCGCTTTCTGGCGATTGTTTGGCGGTTGCGCTTCCTTCTGAATTCAAGGAAACCGTTGAAGAAGGCATCGAAATTCTTCCAAGCATTTCCTTAAGTTGCCAGGTTGAAAAAGATGGCGGAATGAATTATGTGCCTATCGATCCCAGCCAGCCTATAATCATGGGACTACGTGTTGCCATGCAGGAAGGAATACCGCGCCATTTTATAGATTGGAGTACGGAAAATTATGAAAAAAGAAGTGTCGATTTTCCCGACAGTTTTGCTTTAAGTAAGGTGCCTTACGAAAAATTTGTTAGCACCCTGCTTTTAACCCAAAAGCGACCGGGAAATAAAAGCCAACACTTCTGGCGGGCACGGTGGATGGCTTATCAGCTTCATCAACTGGAAATGGAATATTCTAGTATTACCGTCCTATGTTCCATTTTGGACTGGCCTTGGATCAAGGAGGCTTATGATGGTCGGTTGGAGGTCATTCCTCCTCAAAAAACTGGAGCTCTGCCGACACTATCTGGCGTAGATAAAAACACCTTATTCTTTGCGCTCACCGAATTGCCCTATGTGACTTATTTGTATGAAAAAAAGCGGCTGGAACTTAGGCCCGACAATAATACACCGGTTGATGGGGTCAAAGAAATTCTTTTGCGTGCTCGCGAACTGTTTATTAAAAAACACAAAAGTCGTTATCACAACCTGACTTCTCAGACTTTTCAGATACTCTTGCAGTATATTCGCAACTTGGCTTTAATGGAGTCTCGGCTCCTCCCCGATCTCTATACACTGGTGAACGCGGCCAAACAATTCGGAGGGGACCCTTTTGCCATTACGGTTTTGGAAGCGGCCAGAGAATATCCCTTCGAACCTACCGATAATTTACCAGAGACCCTTTCGCTGGGAATCGATCAAGCTTTAGCGGATGAAGAAGATGCCCAACCGCTCAGCATGAAAAACCGCCTGTCGGAAACCCATTTTGAATGGCGAACTCTGAATTTAAAACCCAAGCCGGACATCAGATCGCAGGAAAAATGGCAACACCGATGGGACCCTCATGGGCAATGCTCATGGCCTCCGGAAGATGAAAAAATAGAAAACCTGAATATCCATGTGCGTGAACAAACCAAGCTTTTATTGAGTCACAATCTGGCTCGGACCGAAAAATTCACTTCCTCTGTCAAGGATGGCATAGATATCAGGGATACTCTGCGCCACTGGTATGAGGGAGATATTTACGTGAAAGAAACTCCGCCTTCCCGAGGACAGGTTGAAATCATCGTATTCCTTTTTGATCCAGAACCTGAGCCGCACAAGTATAATTGGTGCCAAACTTGGTACGCCGAACATGACAAAGAGTCCACTCTATGTTTCTTTGCCACTCAATACATGGATGACTTGATCGGACCAGGCATTGGTCAATCCATTTATGGAGGATGCATGATGATTTATCCTCCCCGCTCTGTTCCGGATATATGGCAGGACCCCCGCATTCGTTTTTCGGAGACCTTGGAGGAAAAGCTTCTTGAAGCGGCTTTTTTTCACTCCAGGGAAAAACATGTCACCGTTGTCGCGCCCTGTGCACTGCGGATAACCTGGCGCAGGTTGGCCAGAAGATACGGTAAAAAAATCATTCATATTCCTCTGAAACGATTTTCCAATCAGACGATCGAAAAAATAAGGCGGTTCCATGTGCTAAACGGAAAAAATATTCGTCCTTACGCGCAACGTTTTATTCAAGATTTCTAGCAACACACGGCAATTCCCAGGAATGCCAATACCCATTAATTAATTTTATCGTAGACAACAATTTTAGAACAAACGGTGCACCGCTACCTCAATTATTCTGTACACCAGAAATAACTATAACTCGCTACAATCAGATTAAGCCAACAGACTTTTACAATAAGTTTTCCAGAGCCTGTAATTCCGACTAAAAACTTCTGAACAGCGGAAATAATTGCAAGCAGTTGCTTTTACCTTGGGATTTCTGGATAATAATTTTTCAAAGGCTTGTTAGAGAAAAAGATTCTGCTTTTTCGTAAAGAATAAAAAAAGAATGAGGTCTATGGCGGTGAGAAAATTCTGGAAAGTCTTTGGATGGATATTTTTGGGCATCTTTTTGCAATTCAAGTTCAACGCTCTGTATGGAATCGTATTTCTTGAAAACCTGAATTTTCATGACCGAACCTACCGGGTCGGAATGAATATGATTCCGACCAAGGAGAGCCTGCGAGTTTTAAAAGTCAAGACCACGGTTCATCATTCCCTCGGCCCAGATTATTTCGCCAATGTGTATATTCCTGAGCACTACAAAGTTTTGAACGAAACCCCTTATGCCGGGGCGGACCCTCTCCCAGGTTATCAAGCATTTAAAATGAATATGAAACGCAAGTACCGCGATGTTTTAGGGGAAAAACATTTTATAATTGCCCCTCTGAAATTGGATGAAGATATTCCAGCGAAACCAATAAGAGTTTATTTTGAAAATTTAAAACAACGCCTGCATTCGGATGAAACTTACCATATTTACACCCTAAAACTTAAAACTCTACTTGAAGGACCTGAAGTGGCAGAAGCCACCTATCCCCAGAAACTGGGAATGTAGAAAACCCGCCCATGACCCGCCGAACTAAAGAGTTTAAGGACTACTACTCCATCCTGAAGGTTTCCCAGGATTCCAGTCAAGAGGAGATGAAAAAATCATTTCGCCAACTGGCTCTTGAGCTTCACCCGGACCACAATCCCAATGATCCTGAAAGTGAAGAACGGTTCAAGGAAGTCACGGAAGCCTATGGAGTGTTGAGCGATCCATTAAAGAAAAAGGAATATAACCGGTTTCGGGCCGACCATTTTGCCGGACGTACCAGCAGCTCTTCTGGTTTTCGCTATTCCCAGGAAGACATTTTTGCCAGCATGTTCCGTAGCGAAAATGCCCGTGAAATTTTTGAAGAGCTCAATCGCGAGTTCAGCCGCTCGGGATTTCGTTCCGGCAATCCATTTTTCCAGTCCCTGTTCTTCGGCGGTGCCGTAGGTGGGCTCGGGAGAATTCTCCGAATGGTTCCGGGTCCGATTGGAAAAATCGGCATGGGATTAAAGCTGGCTCAAGTTGTTGGTTCATCCTTGTACGCGCTACACAAAATGAGGCAACAGAATCAACCGGGGCAGACGGTTCCTCCAAAACATGAAAATCCTTTGATAAACGGAATAAAGGGCGTATTTGAAAAAAAAGAATCCAACAAAAACCAGCTGGATATGGATTTTTATCTTTCCATCGCGCCTGTCGAGGCTCTAAGCGGTACGAGCAAAAAAATTTCCTACCAGGTCAGCGGGAAAACTGAAGAACTGATGGTACGTATCCCTCCAAACTTTTCCTCAGGCGGAAAACTGCGCATCAGGGATAAAGGAAAAGTCCACGAGGAAAAACGCGGCGACTTGATCCTTTCCATTTATGTTGATCCGAAAGTAAATTCTGCGAAAAAATGAACAAACCACAAGTCCTCGATTTCTGGATCGGATTTTTCAAAGATCTTCTGGTCGACACTTTCAAGAAGTTATTTTTATTCGGTATTTCAGGCTTTTCGCTGGGAGCTCTCGCGACCTATGGCTTCGACCTAAACGTGCTCGACACCGCTGAATGGAACGTTTGGCTGGAAGGAATAATTCTGGTTTTAGTGGGGGTGGGTTACCTCGGTCTCGGTTTGGTGCACGGTTGGATATCCTGTAGTCTCTACATCCTAAGCAAAAAAATACGTGAAGCACTGTCAGGACTCCAAGAGCTACTGGACTGGCTAACGCGTGAGGTGATTGGACGTTTTCCAAAATTCCAGAAGAACATCCCCAAACATGAACTGGCGCAAAAGTACGACCAGATCGGCAATGATTTACGCCAAAAACTGAAACACCGAGGAGGCATAATGGGATTTTCTTCCAGCATCCTGTTTGGAATTATACTCAAAGCATTACGTTTTTTCTTCTTGGATGAAGTAGTGGAAGAGCTTCATAAAAAAGATAAAGAAGAGATCACCTCCGCCGATATCGAACACGCTGTACGCAGAGTCGGAACGGAAGTCATGATCGCCCCCATCACCGACAACCTTTTCCTGTTGCAGATCGTTAATATTATTATCGGTTTATTCTTCTTCGCCCTGCCCTTCAGTTTGCTCTGGCTTATATAATTCTTCGAACCTTATTTGAACCATTGGCATCTTAGACAAAACATTGACGCTATCGTATTGTGCGCCGTTTATCGACATAAATAATTAAAAATAGAGGATCATCGTATATGGATGAATTTCTAACTCTACAGAAAAGGGCTGGTCCCGCTGCGGAAGTAAAAGATCATAAAGTTCCAGGCGTTTACGCAATCTTTGCAAAGAAAGATAACATTCTGCCAGGTATTGATTTACCAGAGACAAATCTTGTCTATATTGGTCGTGCCAAAAATTTGGCCAAAAGAAATCATTTCAAGGCCAGGAATAGCGGGACCCACAGTCCTAGACGAAGCCTTGGTGCCATCTTGCGCAAGGAACTGGCTCTGACACCAATTCATGGTGGCAAATACTATCGTTTCTCTAATGAAGATGAGGCGAAACTAACTGACTGGATGAAGATGAACTTGAACTATGCCATTTACCGGACTGAGAGAGAAAAGGAACTTGAGAAAGAACTGATTTTGGAGAAGCGCCCGCCACTGAACTTAACAATGATTAAAAGGTGTAAAAACGAACAGGCACCCAAAATCAAAGGGTTGATAGAGGGGTGCCGATCCCTTGCAAATGGAAAATGACAATAGCGGCAATACATATTGCTGAAAAGAAAGTATGAGCACAGCGTGTTGCGATACTCTGCCAGTCTTTAAGTCTGGCGAACATGTTCTCGATTTTGTGGCACTGTTTGTAGAGTACTTTGTCGTATTCGGTCTGCGCCCTGCAATTTTTTTGGTGGAATGCAAGGCTCAACACCTTTGCCCTTCAGGCCATCCCTGAACCAGTCCGCATCATATCTACGGTTTGCCAGACTAAAACCTTTATTCATTAGAGACCCGCATAAATTAACTATGAGTCGTTTTTTCAAAACAGGGATCTTTATCGTTGGCCTGATCCATTTATTATCTTTTCCTGATAAATGCCGGGCCGACCCCATACCCGTTTTCGTAAGCATCTTGCCGCAAAAATACTTTGTCGAACGAATTGGCGGTGACCATGTGAAGGTGGAAGTCATGGTGAAACCGGGTGAGAGTCCGGCGACTTTTAATCCCAACCCAAAAAAAATGAGTCTGCTCTCCCATGCAAAACTCTATTTTAGCATTGGTGTGCCTTTTGAAACGATCTGGATTGATAGGATTCAATCGATTCACCCGAACATGCAACTCGTTCCTTTGCACACCATCTATAAAAACTCAGAGACCGAGCATGACTCACATCATTCTCATAGCTCTCGCGACCCACATATCTGGACCAGTCCGGCAAGAGTCAAGGTCATGGCACAAAAAATCAAAGACACCCTTTCCAGCATCCGGCCAGAACAGGCAAAATATTTCAAAGCAAATCTTCAGGTATTCTCCAACGATCTGGACGCGCTGGACCGGGATATCCGCTCTATCCTCGCCAAAAACGAGAATCGGCGCTTCATGGTTTTTCATCCGGCCTGGTCCTATTTTGCCAAGGACTATGATCTGGAACAGATTTCAATTGAGGAGGAAGGCAAAGAACCTGGCCCTCGAGCATTGCAAAAAATAATCCAAAAGGGCAAAAGTCTTGGGATTAAGGTAATATTTGTGCAGAAGCAATTCAGTCTTTCCATCGCCGAGAACATCGCCAAAATGATTGGCGCCACCGTCCACGAAATGGACCCTCTGGCAGAAGACTATCTGGAAAACATGCGGCGAACGGCTAAAGTCATTTCCGGAGCATTGCGGTGACTACCGACTCGGTCATTAGAATAAAAAATCTCGACTTCAGCTATGGCGGCCCCAAAATACTTGAAAATATCGAGATAGATATCCAGCGCAACGAGTTTATCGGAATGGTCGGCCCGAACGGAAGCGGCAAAACCACTCTATTGAAAATTATCATGGGTGTTTTGGCTCCCGACAAGGGTTCCATCAAGGTTCTCGGTAATCCTCCTTCCCAGACGGTTAAAGAAATTGGCTACATGCCGCAGTTCGCTCCATTTTCCCGAGATTTTCCGATTAGTGTAGAAGAAACCGTATTGATGGGGCGCTTGGGGAAAACTTCCAGCATTGGTTTTTTTAATAAAGCCGACAAACGTGCCGCCGAAAAAGCCATGAACGATGTCGAAGTTCTGGACCTTCGCAAAAGAGTTATCGGCTCTCTCTCCGGAGGGCAACTGCAAAGGGTTCTGATCGCCCGAGCCCTCACCTGCGAACCACAGATCATGATTCTCGACGAACCCACTGCCAATGTCGATATGAAAGTTGAAAAGGATATATTCGATCTGCTTAAACAGTTGAATGAGAAAATCACCATCATCGTGGTAACTCACGACATCGGTTTTATTTCGCAATACATTCACCGGGTCGCCTGCATCAACCGCACCCTCATCTGCCATCCCACTTCAGAACTGACCGGAGAAACGATTGAAAATATGTATGGCTCCCATATGCATATGGTGCACCACCATCACGAAGATGAAAGAAAACAACCATGAGTGGTTTTATCGATGCGGTTTCATCCCAGGCATTTATGCAGAATGCCATTATTGGCGGCATTCTCGCCAGTGTGGCCTGTGGCGTAGTGGGCTCTTATGTCGTGGTGAAACGCATTGGCTATCTAGCGGGCGGCATCGCTCATTCGGTGCTTGGCGGAATGGGTATTGCCTATTACCTGGGCCGACCTCCTGTCGAGGGTGCTTTGGTCGCGGCACTGGTTTTTGCTGTTATTCTCGGCTGGGTGAGCCTGAAAATGCAAGAACAGGAGGATACCATCATCGGTGCGCTGTGGGCAGGAGGTATGGCGATCGGAATATTGTTCATCTCGCAAACACCCGGATACAACGTCGACCTCATGAGTTTTCTGTTCGGAAATATATTGATGATCTCATCCGATGACCTGCTCTGGATCGCCGCATTGGATGCCTTGATTCTGGTCGTTGTTTTTCTGTTCTATAAACAATTTCTCGCATTATCGTTTGACGAAGAGTTTGCCCGCCTGCGTGGCATTCCCGTTGAGAGATTTTATTTGCTCTTTCTTTCTCTCGTTGCGCTAACCGTCGTCATTTTGATTCAAATTGTCGGACTGATTCTGGTGATCGCATTGTTGACGCTTCCGGCGGCGGTCTCCGGTCATTATGTCCGCTCGCTAAATCTGATGATGCTGTTGGCCACTGTTCTTGGAGTCTTTTTCACCACTGGAGGATTGGCATTGTCTTATCAACCTGATCTGCCACCAGGCCCCACCATCATTCTGCTAGCCGGAGCCTTCTATTTGATGTCTTTGGTCATCACCCAATTCTGGAAAAAGGCCTGAGATGAGCGATGCTTGTTCCGAGTTAGAAAGGGACCTTGCTTCGCCACACGGCCTCAAGCGCAAGGTTCTCTGGATCGTTCTTGTTCTCAACCTCATCATGTTTTTTGTCGAAGGGATTTCCGGGTGGCTGGCACAATCCAACGCCTTAATGGCTGATGCCCTTGATATGCTAGGCGATGCTACGATTTACGGATTTTCTCTTTTCGTCATTCAACTCGCTCCCATTTGGAGAACCCGAGCCGGAATTCTCAAGGCTGTCATCATGAGCCTTTTTGCGCTTGGTGTATTGGGCTCTGCTATTTATCGAGTTTATCATTATGTGATTCCAAATGTCTCGGCGATGGGCATTGTTGGCGGGCTGGCACTACTCACAAATCTGTTTTGCGCTTATTTGCTTATGCGGTTCAGAGATGACGATATCAATATGCGTTCGGCCTGGTTATGTTCGCGTAACGATGTGCTGGCTAACCTGGGAGTTTTACTGGCCGCGGGAGGGGTGGCCTGGACAAGTTCCCACTGGCCTGATCTGGCTGTTGGGGTGATTATCTCTGGACTGATTCTGCAATCCTCTTTCGGCATTTTCAAAGATGCCCGACTGGAAATAGAGAATAATCACGGCAGCTAGGTGTTGTCCGTGCTGGTTAGCGCACTTGACTGGAGGACAAGGGATTAGAGATTCAAATCCTCTTATCCCAACCACTTTGATTCAAGGAGTTGTGGGGTTTTCGGGATCATTATCTTATAACCCCCGTAGCCAATTTGTAGCTATTTTCTGGAAAGGCCTGGCCGATTACCTACCTTTTTATTGGGACAAACCTTTTTGAAATAACTATCTATCTGCTTCGTCCCTTGTTTTCGATTACAATAGATAAGAACAAGTGCGGATAACCCCTGTTGCAAAGTTTATGGACCTTGCAGACCATCACGAGGCGATAAACCTAGCCACACAGGAAGGTATCACCTCTAAGTCAAAACATGCCGGTTTGGGCCTCCACCACATTAAGAAATTCTTAGAGGTCAACAGAGGGCAAATGTGTATAATTTCAGGGCATGGTAAAGTTTTCTGGAAATTTGACCGAGGGGAAAAAAAGAATCAAAGCATGGACCATTATTTTTCTGGTACAATATTAAAGCTGGTTATAAACACAAGCAAAGACCATGGATATTGTTTAGCTTCTGAGGAAGAACCAATATTCTAGGAGCATAATTATGAAGAAAATAAATATAAAAAGCACTTGTGGCAAGAATATTATCACAAGGGATGATGGCGAAATAATAAGGGATATTATTTTTGAGTCCTGGGGAAAAGAAGATAAGATTGTTCTGGACCTTAAAAATATTCAGATTGCCTCAGTATCATTCATTGACGAGGCTTTTGGTATGCTGGCAAATAGATATTCACGCAATGAAATGAAGAGTAAACTTGAGTTTCAGAACATGGATGTTTATGACAAGCAACTTTTGAATGATATATTAATTTCTCGCTTCAAACAGAAGGATACGGCATCCAATAAGCAAGTGGCTCATGCCTAATATTTTCATGATATTCCAAGTTAAAAACTGCGGCTTTTTTAAACATCGACATTAACTTTACCCTCATGTTTCATGAGTGATGTGTCTTTTCCTTTTCAAACATCGAGATTAACTTTATCCTCATGTTTCATGAGTGATGTGTCTTTTCCTTTTCAAACATCGAGATTAACTTTATCCTCATGTTTCATGAGTGATGTGTCTTCTCCTTGATTAAGGAGAGCTTTGCATAACCCAAGATTCTTCATCGCGTACGCTCTTCAGAATGACAAAATAGCTCTTTATTGTCATTCTGAACGTCCTTTATTATCACCCTGAAGGCCATACTTTATTGTCATTCTGATGCCCTTGATTGTCATTCTGATGCCCTTGATTGTCATTCTGAACGCAGTGAAGAATCTCGCTTTCTTGTTTTATCGACTTACGCAAGGCTCTCCCACCAATTCAAACATCGAGATTAACTTTATCCTCATGTTTCATGAGTGATATGTCTTCTCCTTAATTAAGGAGAGCTTTGCATAACCCAAGATTCTTCATCGCGTACGCTTTTCAGAATGACAAAATAGCTCTTTATTGTCATTCTGATGCCCTTGATTGTCATTCTGAACGCAGTGAAGAATCTCGCTTTCTTGTTTTATCGACTTACGCAAGGCTCTCCCACCAATTCAAACATCAACATTAGCTTTATCCTCATGTTTCATGAGTGATGTGTCTTCTCCTTGATTAAGGAGAGCTTTGCATAACCCGAGATTCTTCATCGCGTACGCTCTTCAGAATAACAGAATGTGTACTTCAGAATGACAAAATGCATACTCTTCATAATAACAGAATGTGTACTTCAGAATGACAAAATGCATACTCTTCATAATGACAGAATGCGTACTTCAGAATGACAAAATAGCTCTTTATTGTCATTCTGAACCGCCCCCTTTATTATCACACCCTGAACGCCCTTTATTGTCATTCTGAACGCAGTGAAGAATCTCGCTTTCTTGTTTTATCGACTTACGCAAAGCTCTCCCACCAATTCAAACATCGAGATTAACTTTATCCTCATGTTTCATGAGTGATGTGTCTTTTCCTTTTCAAACATCGAGATTAACTTTATCCTCATGTTTCATGAGTGATATGTCTTCTCCTTAATTAAGGAGAGCTTTGCATAACCCAAGATTCTTCATCGCGTACGCTCTTCAGAATGACAAAATAGCTCTTTATTGCTATTTTGAACGCCCTTTATTGTCATTCTGAGCGTCCTTTATTATCACCCTGAACGCATCTTTATTGTCATTCTGATGCCCTTGATTGTCACCCTGAACGCATCTTTATTGTCATTCTGATGCCCTTGATTGTCACCCTGAACGCAGTGAAGAATCTCGCTTTCCTGTTTTATCGACTTACGCAAAGCCCTCCCACCAATTCAAACATCGAGATTAACTTTATCCTCATGTTTCATGAGTGATGTGTCTTTTCCTTTTCAAACATCGAGATTAACTTTATCCTCATGTTTCATGAGTGATATGTCTTCTCCTTAATTAAGGAGAGCTTTGCATAACCCAAGATTCTTCATCGCGTACGCTCTTCAGAATGACAAAATAGCTCTTTATTGTCATTCTGAACGCCCTTTATTGTCATTTTGAACCGCCCCCTTTATTATCACACCCTGAACGCATCTTTATTGTCATTCTGATGCCCTTGATTGTCATTCTGAACGCAGTGAAGAATCTCGCTTTCCTGTTTTTTTTGATTTACGCAAAGCCCTCCCACCAATTCAAACATCGAGATTAACTTTATCCTCATGTTTCATGAGTGATATGTCTTCTCTTTGACTAAGGATAGCTTTGCATAACCCAAGATTCTTCATCGCGTACGCTTTTCAGAATGACAAAATAGCTCTTTATTGCTATTTTGAACGCCCTTTATTATGACCCTGAACGCATCTTTATTGTCATTCTGATGCCCTTTATTGTCATTCTGAACGCAGTGAAGAATCTCGCTTTTCTGCTTTATCGACTTACGCAAAGCTCTCCCACCAATTCAAACATCAACATTAACTTTATCCTCATGTTTCATGAGTGATGTGTCTTCTCCTTAATTAAGGAGAGCTTTGCATAACCCAAGATTCTTCATCGCGTACGCTCTTCAGAATGACAAAATAGCTCTTTATTGTCATTTTGAACGCCCTTTATTATCACCCTGAACGCATCTTTATTGTCATTCTGATGCCCTTGATTGTCATTCTGAACGCAGTGAAGAATCTCGCTTTTCTGCTTTATCGACTTACGCAAAGCCCTCAGTGGGGAGGATTACGCTGGGGCACCGAGTCGTTCTGTCAAGGAATGGTGTTGATGGTGAGCAAGATAAAGCAGGCCGTCGGACAAAGAATAATTATGTGGAAAGGTCATCACCTCTCGTCCCAGTTTTTCGATCAGCTGCTGGTACAACTCATTAGTCTCCTCAGGAGTCATGCCTATCGTCGACTCAAAAGAATAACCCAGGCTCAAATCATGTTCGGGCGGAGTGTATAGTTTGGTGATGCCCCATTCTTCCGGATTCTTTTCAATCGGTGCGCCCCGCTCCAGGTCAAACTGGGAAAGGATGGCGGAAAAACCAGGGGAGTCCAGCAGGGACTGGTTATTGAGGATAAAGTTGATCGAGTCCATCACCTCCTCGCGGGTTTCGGTCGGGAATCCGCAGATCAGGTAAAAGTGCATGGCGATCCCTAATTGCATGCACCGTTTTGCGGTTTCATCCACCCAGCTCAGTTCTACACCTTTCTTCATAGAATCCAGAACCCGCTGATTGTAAGATTCCAGCCCAAAAATAAGTTTCCGACAACCGGATTTATATAACAGGTCCATACGATCGTCTTTGAGCAGGCTCTTCTCGAACTTGAGTTCACCCGTCCACTGAACATCCACCTTCTGCTCGATAATCTTGGCCGCAAAGGTTCGGAGAAAATTGATCGGCAAAGCTTCATCGGTGAAGAAGAAATGATTGCAGTCATATTTCTCCTGCAAAGTTTTAAAATCGTTGACCACATTCTCGGCGTACCGTACATGAAAAGTCATGTGGTCGAAAGGAATGGAGCAGAACGCACATTGCTCCCAATAACACCCGCGGGAACCCATCACCGGCAACACCCGCTCCGGCGAAAGATAAAGGTCTAACGGCAGGCCGTCAAAGTCCGGGGTTGGCAAGGCGTTCAACTCTTCTTTAGCAAAAGGCCGGTTCACTTTCACCTGACCGCCCTGCTTGTATATCAGGTTGGGGACTTTAGTGAGATCACCGTCACTGCGCAGGTGCTCAACCAGCATCAGGAGCGGTGTCTCCCCTTCGTGCACGATGAAGCTGTCAACAAAATCAAAAAGGTGTGACCCGTCCTTCTCCAAACGATCCACCAGCTTGGTGAATACGCTTCCACCGATGGTTATATGGATTTCAGGGCGGTTCTGTTTGACCAGATAAGCCAGGGTCAGGCCGGAAATGATTTGCTCCACCGAGGTGATGGAGATGCCAAAAATATCGATGTCTTCTTTCAGAATTCCCGGCAGGTACCATTTCTCGTAGAGGTCGTAAAAGAAGTTTTCTTCCGGGTGGTTGAAAGAGTCGATCACCTCTTTAGAGGAGTACGGAGAAAATCTCATTTGACTGCCAATGACGGTCAATTGCGATGGATAATAAGGCGTAAGAATATTATCCAGCCAGACATCCATGATCTTGAGATTTTCCATGTACTGGTCGATCTCATAGAACTCCTGACTGCGTTGCGAGGCCACGGCAGAGTCGATCTGATCTTTCAAGGCCATGACGATCTCTTCCGCTTCGCGGAGCTTATTGAATTTTTCCGCTTCCTCCTGCATCAGCCGGGGCTTGGCACTTAGTTCATTCAACTCGCGGATGATGCGCTCGTAAAGCGGTTTGGCTTTTTCCCAAGTACACAGGTCATTGAGCAACTCAATCGCAAGATCGCGTTGGACAACATCGTGTACCCCATGCATATTAAGAAACGCCTTCAAGCTGGGCAAACTTAGATAGGGTTGTGATGGATGCCATGATGTTGGAAAAACCAGATATATCATTTCAAAAAAACCTATCTATGTTTTAATTTGGGCAACATATATTTCTTTCCGAACTTGCCGGAATATGAAAAACTACTCTATTCGTCATGCGGGCAACGCGGGCAACCAAATGGAACGCGGCGGTCCAGAAGTCTGAATTGCTTCGCTGCTGCCAGCCAATGATGAGCCAAGCCGATACAGTTCTTTGTTCGCCAAATAAAGCGAGCACCTTGCCACCGGCGGCTACGCAGGTTTGGGAGCCATGAAAACCAGCATGACCAGTTTATCACTAGTGTGATTCACCACTCCGTGATCCTCACCCGATGGAGCCAAGGTGATTCCGTGTTGCGAAAGCACTTTTTCTTCCGCGCCCACAGTCACCTTTCCCTGCCCTTCGAGCACATAATAAACCTTGTCGGACCCCTCATGGGAGTGAACTTTCTGGAACTGACCAGGCTCAAGACAGTATACATCACAAAAGAAATTGTCCGTGTCAAACAGGCTGACTTTTTTCATCTTTTCAGGACTAAACTCAAACACATCCCGAATATCCACCACTTTCATTCCCATATCTAAATTTCCGTTAAATGGATTTTTGCAAGTTACCAACCGGTTTATTTCTGTCCGTCATACGTAGCCTGCCAGAGGCCGTCCATCGCTGGCGGACAAAAAAACCTTCAAATTTTAGCTAGGTTAGAGATGATAACATAGAATGTGAATCAAGCTAAAAAACCAGGTTCCGCAGATTTTGTACGACCCTATTTTATTGACATCCCCTTCGCAATCCACTACTTTGAAAAACATTCTGTAGGTGGCGATGCAGACTGATGGCAATCAACGCATCCTGGCACACATTCCAAGACCATTAGAATTCGGGACGTAGCGCAGCCTGGTTAGCGCACTTGACTGGGGGTCAAGGGGTCGGAGGTTCAAATCCTCTCGTCCCGACCATTCCATATTAGGGCTTATAGGGTTTCCCCGTAAGCCCTTATTTTTTTGAAGGATCAAGTCTCCCTAGATTCGGTTTTTTCCTGGATGGCATTAAACACTGATAAGGCCTGCGCCACCATGGAACCTGCATCACCCGTTTGGGCCGGCAACAAAATAGTATTAGACTCCTTGGCGAGATCGGAAAAGGCCGCGATATACTGTTCGGCTAATTTCAGGGCCACTGCTTTTTCGCCACCAGCTTTATCTATTGAAGCAGCGACCATTTCGATTCCTTCTGCTGTGGCCTTGGCTACGGCTAGTATCGCCTCGGCCTCTCCCTTTGCCCGGTTGACCTGGTCAGTCATGGCCGCTTCAGATTTTAATACCACTTCCTGTTTCATCCCTTCGGCAATATTGATCTGTGCTTGTCGTTTTCCTTCGGAATCCAAAACCTCAGCCCGCTTTTGACGTTCCGCCGCAACCTGTAGTTCCATGGCCGTACGCACATTAGTGGGTGGAGTTATATCTTTAATCTCATAACGCAGACACTGAATGCCCCATACATTGGATGCTTCGTTGATGGACTGGACAATATTTGTGTTCAATATCTCCCGTTCCTCAAAGGTCTTATCTAAGGTTATTTTGCCCAACTCAGACCGCATCGTAGTTTGCGCCAGTTGGCTGATGGCATAGAGAGGATCGCGCACTCCATAGGAGGCTTGCTTGGGATCGGTGATTTTCAAATACAGGATTCCATCGATAACCAGCGTCACATTATCTCGGGTGATAGCGGATTGACTGGGAATATCGACGGCATTTTCTTTCAAGGAATGCCGGTAAGTGATCTTATCCACAAAAGGAATGATAAAGTGCAAACCAGCAACTAATGAACCACTATACCTTCCCAGCCTTTCTACGATCCAGACCTTCTGCTGGGGGACTAATTTAATGCCTTTAACAGCAAAGATAAATACAACAAAAGCAATAGCTAGAAATAAATTCGGTATTTCCATGACCCCTCTCAAGTTTGGAAGACTCGCCTGCGAGTTTGTAAGTTCGTCTTTTAAAGAGATTTTTGCATACAACCCTGGATTACCCTTTTCGGGACACGAAGGTTAAAGAAAAATATCACGTCTTCGTCACCTTGTTTCACAGAATGACAAAAACAGCCCTTTATTGTCATTCTGAAAACGCCCTTTATTGTCATTCTGAGCGCCCTTGATTATCACCCTGAACGGGCGCATACTTTATTGCCATTCTGATGCCCTTTGATTGTCATTCTGAACGCCCTTTATTGTCATTCTGAGTGTCCTTTATTGTCATTCTGAGCGCCCTTTATTGTCATTCTGAACGTCCTTGATTGTCATTCTGAACGCAGTGAAGAATCTCGCTTTTCTGCTTTATCGACTTGCGCAAGGCTCTCCCACCAATTCAAACATCGAGATTAACTTTATCCTCATGTTTCATGAGTAATGTGTCTTCTCCTTAATTAAGGAGAGCTTTGCATAACCCAAGATTCTTCATCGCGTACGCTCTTCAGAATGACAAAATAGCTCTTTATTGTCATTCTGAGTGCCCTTGATTGTCACCCTGAACGCATCTTTATTGCCATTCTGGATGCCCTTGATTGTCACCCTGAACGCCCTTTATTGTCATTCTGATGCCCTTGATTGTCACTCTGAACGCCCTTTATTGTCATTCTGAACGCAGTGAAGAATCTCGCTTTCCTGTTTTTTTTGATTTACGCAAAGCTCTCATTTTTAACGGCCTCTGATATTATTCTGTCGATGATGGGCAAACAATCAGTATTCCATTGGATACTTCGGTGATGACGACTTCCGTGTCCAATGGAATGGGTCCCTCCAAACTATAATTTGTATCGACCTTGCACTTCATGATTGTTCCCGACCATTTCACTTTTCCCGTTTTGCCTTTGGTCAGATCTTTTCCATAAACAATTGCTGTTGAACCCACCAGATCGTTATAACCACCATTTTTCCCCTTCAGAAATTTTTTCAGAGGCTTCCACAACAAACCCGTCCAAACTGCGGTAAGAAGAAAAAACAGGACAAATTGATGGGTCGGCTCCATGACCCTGCCTGTGGCAAGAACCGCCCCGACGCTAATCGCGCCCAAGCCGGCAAACAGAAAACCTATCCCTTGCAGAACCGCGATCTCCAGGAAAATAAAAAAAGCACCCGCGATCAACCAGCTGGTACCGTGACTGAAACCCAGTGTCTCCACAAAGTTTTCCCTTTGGCAACTTTATCTATGAGAGTGATAATCTTTCAGGACTGAAACCATTCTTTCCCCGATCCGAACCGGTCAAATTCTGCTACAAATACCTCTCGTTTGCAAACCTTATTGACTCGCCATGGTGGCCCAAAACTACTACCAACACCCTTCAGAAAGTAAAAATGGGGACTATTTCATTTTCCATTATGGCTATTGTAGCCAAAAGAAAAATTAGTGCTTTACCAGTGGCTTATAAAAAAACAGGGTTTAACGCAATGGCAGATCAACTTCACCTGCTACAAGATGAGTATTGCCTTTACGAAGAAATTTTTTTGCTTCGTCGTTATCCATTTTTTAGCCTCAATAATTTTAATTTCATCAGCGGTGAGGTTGTAGAACTGATAGACCCTCTTATCAATTTCGGCTTCCATGGCGGTGGTGTCTTTGCTAGATTTTTTGGCAATGGGGATGGATAGTCTCTGGCATTAATTGTTAATTTGCGCGTATCCCTATTTCAGGAACTGATACATAGCCTCTGTATGGAAGCTGCCCATACAGCACCCTTGGATAAGGAGTGACGGGAGTCACCCCATCAATAGAGCGCCTTTACGCAAGAAGCAGTCAGAACGATGATAACTTGATCAGGGACCTACCGGTTTTCCCTTCTGTCGTTGTTCGTCTTCCCATTGTAAAGCGGCTTCGCGGGTGGTGCGATTGCCAACCTGCTTGATATGGACAGCACCACCATAGTTTTGTTGGTGTTCGTGCTCACGGCGCCGTAAATCATTAGTAATGCCAGTGTGCAAAATTTTATTGCCTCGTTTGATATGGTATTTGTAAGTGTCTCTGTATGCTGTCATGGTCCTACCCTCCTTCCTCGATTCTACCGCTAAGTTCGACACAATGTTGTGTAAATTCTGTTAAATCCAATTCAGCACGCTCACTGCTTTTACCTCTGCCCCGGCGTTTATTTTGTCCTGTTATCATTATTTTACCTTGAAAATACCCCTTATCTTGTTGTGCGGGGCCGCTTTCATCTCCTTCTTCACGATAATAATACTCGCCCGTCTTCATCACAATATCTGTAGCATGAATAATCATATTGCAAGCCTTTCGAATATCTAAAGGTATACCATCGTTATCAGGATAATTGCACCAAAATTCACCACATTCTTTTCCCTCTATTGCTTTATATTTGTCATTAGCGTTATCCAAAATTTGGCGAGTTACTACTGCCGTTAATATCAATAAACGATTGACCTCCCTCTCGTCTGGAACGTCATTCCCCTTCTCCTATTCGTCATTCCCGCTTCTCCTACTCGTCATTCCCGCGCAGGCGGGAATCCAGTCAAACCAAATCTTTATATAAATCCCTCCAATGTGGATTCTTATCTTCAATCAACCTCAGCTTCCATGCCCGCTTCCATTGTGGTTTATTTTTTGAATATTGATTTTAAGGCTTCAACGATTTGTATTGTCGATTCTTTGTGGTTTTTATGCATCGAATAAGCAATGCTCTCAACTATTTTGGGCATAAAATCTTGATAGCGTTGATCACCCTTATTTTGTTCTATTTTTTCAAACATTTTTGCCATTGCCAAACGGTTGCTGGCTTCAATTCGCAAATGCTTGGCATTGGTATATTGACGAATGACAATAAAAGTGATGATTGATAAGAAAATATAGAAGGGGTATAGGGTTGTATAGTTCATGTTAGAAAATTTAAGAGTCAAAAGCAATAAACCTATAAAAGTAAGAGGAACAAAAATAATGCTTGCCCAAAACCAACCCTTCTCTCCTTTTTTATACTCGTCTCGTAACTCACCCAGGATTTTTTGAAAATCTTGAGCTTCTTTAACTTTCTTCTCTGTTTCTTCAACTTTTTCTTCTATCTTTTCTCTTTCCTTTTTTGAAATAACGGTCGGGTCTAATTTATTTGCCTCTTGAAAATCTTGTATAGCCTCTTTTTCTTGGCCTATTTTTCGCTTAGCCAAGCCACGAATGTAAAAAGTAGTAGCAAGCTCATGGTTTAACGCGATGGCTCGGTCAAAATCTTGAATGGCCCGATCAAATTCGCCTTTCTTTTCATAAGTTGCGCCACGATTGTTAAAAGCTTCGGCAAACTCAGGGTTTAACGCGATGGCTTGGTCGTAATCTCTAATGGCCCGATCAAATTCATCTTTTTTGCCATAAGTCGCGCCACGATTGTTAAAAGCTTCGGCAAACTCAGGGTTTAATGCAATGGCATGATCAAAATCTCTAATGGCCCGATCAAACTCACCTTTATTGTTATAAGTCAAGCCACGATCGTTAAAAGCTTCGGCATCTTCAGGGTTTAACGCAATGGCTTGGTCGTAATCTCTAATGGCTTGATCAAATTCACCTTTCTTGTCATAAGCCGTGCCACGATTGTAAAAAGCACCGGCAAGCTCAGGGTTTAACGCGATGGCTTGGTCGTAATCTCTAATAGCCCGATCCAATTCACCTTTCTTGTCATAAGCCAAGCCACGGTTGATAAAAGCACCGGCAAACTTAGGGTTTAACGCAATGGCTTGGTCTAAATCTTGAATGGCCCGATCAAATTCGCCTTTCTTTTCATAAGTTGCGCCACGATTGTTAAAAGCTTCGGCAAACTTAGGGTCTAATGTAATGGCCCGATCAAAATCTTGAATGGCCTGATCAAATTCACCTGCTGCAAGATGAGTATTGCCTTTATGAAGAAATTTTTTTGCTTCGTCGTTATTCATTTTTTAGCCTCAATGATTTTGATTTCACCAGAAATGAGATTGTAGAGCTGATAGACTATCGGTAGATTTTGGCTTCCAGGGCTGTGTATCTTGGGCTTGTTGTTTGACTTTGATGATTTTGTTGGCTACTTCTAGAAACGACTGGTTCTATAAATGGCTGTTTCTATAAACGGCTGTTGTTTCTGCCCTCTGTCTGTCATCTCCGCTCCCCGTCCGTCATTCCCCTTCTCCTATTCGTCATTCCCGCTTCTTCTATTCGTCATTCCCGCTTCTTCTATTCGTCATTCCCGCGCAGGCGGGAACCCAGGCCGCCTCAGTGGGCGCCAAGACCTCCTATTCGTCATTCCCACTTCTCCTATTCGTCATTCCCGCTTCTTCTATTCGTCATTCCCGCTTCTCCTACTCGTCATTCCCGCGCAGGCGGGAATCCAGGCCGCCTCGGTGGGCGCCAAGACCTCCTGGAACGTCATTCCCGCTTCTTCTATTCGTCATTCCCGCGCAGGCGGGAATCCAGTCAAACCAAATCTTTATATAAATCCCTCCAATGTGGATTCTTATCTTCAATCAACCTCAGCTTCCATGCCCGCTTCCATTTCTTGATTTGCTTTTCACGCGTAATTGCAACATACATATCTGCATGCAATTCGAAATAGACCAAAAGGTCTACGTTATATTTTTGACTAAATCCTTTGACCAAATGATTTTTATGTTCCCAGACACGTTTGATTAAATCAGAAGTAACGCCAGTGTATAACGTACCATTAGGTTGGCTTGCCAAAATATAAACAGCAGGTTGTTTGCGGCTCATGGTGTTATTCGCTGGATTCCCGCCTGCGCGGGAATGACGGTGTTTTTCGGGAATGACGGTTTTTTTTTGGAAGTGGCGGTGTTTTTCGGGAGTGACGTTGTTTTCTGTGTGCGAGAGTGACCTTGATTTCAATGATTCCAATTTCATCAGCGGTGAGATTGTAGAGCTGATAGACCCTCTTATCAATTTCGGTTTCCAGTGCGGTGGTGTCTTTGCCTTGTTGTTTGACTTTGATGATTTTGTTGGCTACTTCTAGAAACGACTGGTTCTATAAATGGCTGTTTCTATAAACGGCTGTTGTTTCTGCCCTCTGTCTGTCATCTCCGCTCCCCGTCCGTCATTCCCCTTCTCCTATTCGTCATTCCCGCGCAGGCGGGAATCCAGGCCGCCTCAGTGGGCGCCAAGACCTCCTGGAACGTCATTCCCGCTTCTTCTATTCGTCATGCCCGCTTCTCCTATTCGTCATTCCCGCGCAGGCGGGAACCCAGGCCGCCTCGGTGGGTGCCAAGACCTCCTGGAACGTCATTCCCGCTTCTCCCATTCGTCATTCCCCTTCTCCTATTCGTCATTCCCGCTTCTTCTATTCGTCATTCCCGCGCAGGCGGGAATCCAGTCAAACCAAATCTTTATGCAATTCGAAATAGACCAAAAGGTCTACGTTATATTTTTGACTGAATCCTTTGACCAAATGATTTTTATGTCCCCAGACACGTTTGATTAAATCAGAAGTAACGCCAGTGTATAACGCACCATTAGGGTTGACTTGCCAAAATATAAACAGCAGGTTGTTTGTGGCTCATGGTGTTATTCGCTGGATTCCCGCCTGCGCGGGAATGACGGTTTTTTTAGTGTATAACGTACCATTAGGTTGGCTTGCCAAAATATAAACAGCAGGTTGTTTGCGGCTCATGGTGTTATTCGCTGGATTCCCGCCTGCGCGGGAATGACGGTTTTTTTTTGGAAGTGGCGGTGTTTTTCGGGAGTGGCGGTGTTTTTTGTGTGCAGGAGTGACCTTGATTTCAATGATTCCAATTTCACCAGAAATGAGATTGTAGAGCTGATAGACCCTCTTATCAATTTCGGTTTCCAGCACGGTGGTGTCGATGGTAGTTTGTTTATTGAATCCACTGTGGTTTATTTTTTGAATATTGATTTTAAGGCTTCAACGATTTGTATTGTCGATTCTTTGTGGTTTTTATGCATCGAATAAGCAATGCTCTCAACTATTTTGGGCATAAAATCTTGATAGCGTTGATCACCCTTATTTTGTTCTATTTTTTCAAATATTTTTGCCATTGCCAAACGGTTGCTGGCTTCAATTCGCAAATCCTTGGCATTGGTATATTGACGAATGACAATAAAAGTGATGATTGATAAGAAAATATAGAGGGGGTATAGGGTTGTATAGTTCATGTTAGAAAATTTGAGGGTCAAAAGCAATAAACCTATAAAAGTAAGAGGAACAAAAATAATGCTTGCCCAAAACCAACCCTTCTCTCCTTTTTTATACTCGTCTCGTAACTCACCCAGGATTTTTTGAAAATCTTGAGCTTCTTTAACTTCCTTCTCTGTTTCTTCAACTTTTTCTTCTATCTTTTCTCTTTCCTTTTTTGAAATAACGGTCGGGTCTAATTTATTGGCCTCTTGAAAATCTTGTATAGCCTCTTTTTCTTGGCCTATTTTTCGCTTAGCCAAGCCACGATTGTAAAAAGCTTCGGCAAGCTTAGGGTCTAACGCAATGGCTTGGTCGTAATCTCTAATGGCCCGATCAAATTCACCTTTCTTGCCATAAGCCAAGCCACGATTATTAAAAGCTTTGGCATGTTCAGGGTTTAATTCAATGGCCCGATCAAAATCTTGAATGGCCCGATCCAATTCACCTTTCTTGTAATAAGCCAAGCCACGATTGTAAAAAGCTTCGGCAAACTTAGAGTCTAATGTAATGGCCCGATCAAAATCTTGAATGGCCAGATCAAATTCACCTTTCTTGTAATAAGCCAAGCCACGATTGTTAAAAGCACCGGCATGTTCAGGCTCTAACGCAATGGCTTGGTCGTAATCTTGAATGGCCCGATCAAATTCACCTTTCTCGTCATAAACCAAGCCACGATTATTAAAAGCTTTGGCATGTTCAGGCTCTAACGCAATGGCTTGGTCGTAATCTTGAATGGCCCGATCAAATTCACCTTTCTCGTCATAAACCGTGCCACGATTATTAAAAGCTTTGGCATGTTCAGGGTTTAATTCAATGGCCCGATCAAAATCTTGAATGGCCCGATCCAATTCACCTTTCTTGTAATAAGCCAAGCCACGATTGTTAAAAGCTTCGGCAAACTTAGGGTCTAACGCAATGGCTTGGTCGTAATCTCTAATGGCCAGATCAAATTCACCTTTCTTTTCATAAGCCAAGCCACGATTGTTAAAAGCTTCGGCAAACTTAGGGTCTAATGTAATGGCCCGATCAAAATCTTGAATGGCCAGATCCAATTCACCTGCTGCAAAATGAGTATTGCCTTTATGAAGAAATTTTTTTGCTTCGTCGTTATTCATTTTTTAGCCTCAATAATTTTGATTTCATCAGCGGTGAGGTTGTAGAGCTGATAGACCCTCTTATCAATTTCCGCTTCCAGCGCGGTGGTGTCGGTGTTGTCTTGTTTGGCGGTGAGGATTTGGTCGACTATATCCATAAAGGGCTGTTGCCTGGCTTTATCCAATAAGGGTAACGGTATTGTCTCAATATAGATTTTTTTCCAACGTAACGTGCCCATTCCGGATGTAGGGGCAACTTGTGAAAGATACCAATGCGCTAAACTAGAATTTAGAATTGCGGATAGATATTTTGTACTACTTCCTGTCATTATGAAAGTGGTTGCCTCGCAATATATCGCCTTATCATCATATGCAAAACGCCCCTTATCCACCAGTTCTATCCAAATCAATTTTTCTTTTTCAAATTCTGCCAGATAGGCACAGTTTCGCAAGTTGTAAGGAGTAATGCCTTTGTCTTGTCGTTTTTCCAGATACGGATAATATTGATTTAAGTGGTTCTTAATGGCTGGATAATCATCAATATTGATTGGTGCATTATTCTTATCGCCATTATGACTATTGATTAACCACTTCCCCGCCCACTTATACCCATACCGCCCTACATCCCTGCCGCGTAAAATGGGTTTAATAATCTCGGCGGATTTTGGGTCGGCGGCAACCAACTCATCCCTTTTAGCGGTATCAATAATAAAGGCTTCGTTCAAGCCTGTTAATACTCCACGATAAATACGAATATCCCAGTCTTTTAATGGGGTGCCCAACTGTTCAATCCTGGACTTTATCTTTTCCTCAACAGGAGGCAATATGCTCCAGGCCATATCACCAGCGGGCCGGATTTCCGACCAGTGTCGTTCGGCAGGCGGGAACTGTTTTTCGGCAAGAGAATCCATATCAACTGCCTTGAATTCTTGTTCCGCTCTGCCTGTGCTGACCAGTAATATATTGGTATCCACAATCGCCTCAAAAGCATCTTGACCCATGTCTATCAGGCGCAGGGGAATGTGCTTCGTGCTTAAAAATCCACGCAGTTTCTTGCCATATCTGGCACGCATCCAACTGTTGGAGGTGATAAACGCCAGTATACCTTGAGCATCTGTTAGCAATTCCATACCCCGTTCATAGAACAGTTGGTAGATATCTCCCGATCTGGCAAAGGTCTTGAAATCTCGATTCTGATAAAGATTTCCCAACCGCCCGCCGTCTTTTTGCAATTGAATATAGGGCGGATTACCAATGACAATGTCAAAGCTATTTTTAACGCCAAATTGCCATTCTGGATTAAACCAGTCGGCGATGGTGTTTTGATTGTATAAATCCCAATTAACTATTTTTTGCATACTCTGTTCTATTTCTGGGGTAATACCAGATTCGGTCGTTAATTCATCCCGCATTTGTTCGCGTAGGGTTTTGTCCTCTTTTCTGTACTTACGTTTGGTTGTTAAGGTCCTGGCACTAAAATGCCTATGCCTGACTTCAGCCAATTCTTTTTGCAGCTCTTTTATTTTTTCATCAAATAACCCTGCGTCCTTTGGCATCTCGCCCAAAGGCAGCAGGCTGTTTGCCACAATAAATTTGGTCTCCAGATTGGGCAGGGCTTTGATGTTGTAATCCTCGTTTTTGTCCCAATTTGGGCTTTGCTCAATGGTCAGGCTGATAAAGAACCGCAGTTTGCATATCTGGATGGCGACCGATTGAATATCCACGCCATAAATGGCGTTTTCAATAAGATAGAGTTTTTTGCCGTAAGCGTTATGTTGGTTTTGTCGTGAAAAAACCTGCTCTATCGCCGCGATGGCGCTATCGCGGCTGGCTTCATCTTGAATTTGTTCAGCCTTGTTTATTTGTTGCTGTTTGAAGTGGATGTTTTTTGGATCAACTTTTTCCAGGATAAACACCAGTCTTTGTAATATCCCCATCGGATAGGCACCGCTACCCACCGCCGGATCAAGAATTTTCAGATTGTCAATGGCATGAATAATGGTTTTTATTCGTTCGTCATCCAACCTGCTTTCTTTTTCGATAAACAGATCGTTTATTTCGCTTTCATCCAAACCTGTGTTTTGTTTGAAGTATTGTTTCAGACTTTCATCCACCATATAGCTGACAATCTCCCGCGGTGTGTAAAAACTGCCGGTGGCTTTGCGGGCTTGTTGTCCTGTTTCCGGGTTATAGCTGGCAAGCAGGTTTTCAAACACTTTGCCCAATAACTCAGGGTCAAGGGCGACCTCTATATCCAAAGGGGTGCTTTCTTCAACGGTGAATTGATACTGTTTGAACAGGTTAATCAATCCATAATTCTGTTCATCGTCTCTAAAAAATAACTCATTGGGAAACTTTAGTTGGTTATCGGCGCGGTCAGAAAAGCCATCAACGCGAATGGCACTTCTTGCGGGGCGAATGGTGCGGTCGCGATCATGGTTCTGCTGTTCTTCATCGCTTGCCTCGCGATCCAGGCATTCAAACAAGCCGCCATTCAAAAACGGGGTTTGTTCAAATAAGGCGATAATGTTGTCTTTGCTGGAGTTAGTGAAATAACTTTGATAGCGATAAATATTGGTAACGAGATAGTTGTTCTTGTTGGCTGTTTCGTTTGTGGTCGTGCGAAAACTACGCTCAGTTATCGGGCGGTTGAGGGTGGCAAAAAACAGGTTTTGCAGAATCGCTTTATAAAAACTGCTGGACTGGTCGTAATGGATCAGCTTTTGTAATTTGTCTTTATCAAACAAATCCGCGTTGATCAGCTTTTTCTCTTTTATGAACCAGATGAACAGTAGGCGGGTGAGCAAGCGGATCAGGCTGGTTTGGGCGTGGTTTTCTGCTTGCTCATCATTGGGGAATACAACCTGTTTTTGCGTTTTTTCATACCATCTATAAAGCTTGTCGTAAAATTCCTTGTTGAGTGGCTCAACGGCAAAGGCTTGTCTCAGGTCTTCGAGCGTTGGTTGTTCATCAATCGTCGCAAACCTGTCCCCTACTGTTCTGGTTTGGGTGTTTTCGCCTAAAAGATAGGTGAATCGTTTGCTGGCAGTTTGCTCTTCTTTAAAGCCTTCATCGGTAAGCTTCCATTCTATGGCAATAAAACTAAACCGCCATTGATTGTTTTCCTCATCAACATAGACGGCCAAAGCTCCATCTTCGGTGGTTTGAATTTCTTTGGCAACCAGGTTGCGTAACCGCACGCGGTTTCTTTGTAACTGGGTATTGGGTTTTACATAAATCTCAAAAACAGACAGTGTTTTGTCGTCTTTGGTTTCGACTGCGCCTAGCCGCTTAAAACTCTTGACCTCGTTATTGTCTATGTTGATGGGCAATAAACTTTTTGAAAAAGTAAATTTGCCCGCTAAAAAATCCAGATATGCCTCTTGATTATAGGCTTTATCAAATAATTCCATCAGTCGCCTGTATATTCCTGTTGCAAGGTTGGAACAGCCCCCGCCATATTCTCAACGAGACTTTTGCCTTCTTGCCTCGAAGGGGTATGTGATGTTCTCTTCCTTCATCTCGCAACTCATTCGCAAAATTGATTATTCTCCAGAATGACAAAATGACTCAGTATTGTCGTTCTGAACGTTCCAACATTCTCATCCTGAACGCACCTTTATTGTCATTCTGAACGTTCCAACATTCTCATCCTGAACGCACCTTTATTGTCATTCTGAACGTCCCAGTATTCTCATCCTGAACGCACCTTATTGTCATTCTGAACGTCCCAGTATTCTCATCCTGAACGCACCTTTATTGTCATTCTGAACGTAGTGAAGAATCCCGCTTTTCTATTTTTTCGACATGCAAAGGTCTCGTTGTGAGTGCCGCATACTGACGTGTGTTTATAACACGTATTATGTGTACAACTGGGGAATAACAAGGGTTGCTGATCGGTATGATTACTCTGCGGGTATCCCTAAGACTTTTGCGAAACTCAGAAACGGTCTCAATAAGAACGGAAAACAAAAAACCCGGCTCGCTCAAGCGAGCCGGGTTTTTACTGCTAATGGTAATAGGACAAGAGAGGTTAATAAGCCCCTTTGGTTTCGTCCACTCCCATTCTCTTGAGATCTTCTTCGCTCCATCCTTTGGAGCTTTCGGAATCACTGCTTGAACCACCTGTTTGAACTCCAGCGCAACCGCCAACCGCAAACATCAACATCAATGCACACAAAAATATTTTTACCTTCATTTTCTCCTCCAAGTCTCAAAGTAGATCAGTTCTACCGCCGATAAATACCCTAACAAATAAAACACAAATCGGGATTTTTTTTGCACCAAATTATTATGCTTGCACCTCTGCTTTACTCCCCTGGTTCCCTAACTGTATACTTTTCAACAATTATGCTACTCTGATCGTCTCGGATTATAACAGAAAATTCCGGACTCGTCTTTAACCTTCTACAAACGGGGTAAATTCATGAAAAACTGGTTCATGCTGTCTCTAATTGGACTCGACCAGTCGAGCATGGTTGCCCGCCTGAGTGCCGGGCTCTGCAAAAATGGCTGTAACTTGGGCGACTCTTCCATGGTCCGCCTGGGAAACTATTTCACCATCATGCTTATGATTGAGCATGAAGGCGGAAGAAAGTCCTTGGAATCCATCATTGCTTCCATTTGCGAACCTCTGAAACTCAACGCCCATTTGGTCGAGTTGGAAGATGGAACCCAGCATCATTGCGAGCCGGATGTAAGAATCAGCCTATTTGCTGAAGACCGTATGGGAATTGTGGAAGATGCCACCACACCACTGGCCCAAGCCGGATTAAATATCCTGCACCTTGAGTCTAATGTCGGGGAAGCTGAAGAATCGGGCACCTATTACATCCACCTCGAAGGCACGGTTTCAAAAGGATTAGGCGCTCTCTATGGAATTCTAGAAAAGCTGGAAAAGGAAAAAGGCATCAAGTCTCACTTGATTCCCATCAATGTTCAGTTCACCTGACTTTTGAACGGAGAGCCTCCGCGGGTGTACAGTATGAAAATTCCTATCAACGAATTACTTGACCTTTAAGATCGCGAACAGCTGTAGGAGCGTGGCGATCCAGAGAGGCTAGAGGTGTTAAACATTTATGATACTTGGACTCGAAGACATACCGGGAGGCACACCCCTGGTTTCTTTCCTCCTCTGGTTGGGATTATCCGGATTGTTTTATATGGTCTGCTATCTCGCCACTCTCAATGTTTTGGATGACTTGACTAAAAACAGCCTGCTGAAAATCCCGGCGATGCTCGGAGCGGCTATTCCTGCGGCGGGGCTGATGGCGATCTTCCATTACAAACCCTTCGCACTGGGAGCACTAATTTGTGTGACCAATTTTTATCGTGTACGAGCCATGCAGACTTCAGAGAAATGGAAAGACCACAAACCAAACCTTCCTCTTTTCTTTGCCGCAAGCTACGCTTATATCTTTCTACTGATGGCCTTGGCAATTTATATTCCTATCCTTGACTTTGGCGAATAGATGAACCTCTCTTTCACAGAGAGGGGCTGGGGTGATGCATAAGTTCAGGTACATATGCACTCCGACCCAAGAGGAGTGCCGTGCAATTCCAACACATCGGATACAGGATCAAGGGGTTTTATCGGATAGCCTCTCTAGGGCATCTTTGGGAGATGACTACCAAAGACGCTCAGCAACGATTCAAAATCCTCGCGTTCTTCATCCGCCACAGCAAAGCCGCCGCCTGTGGTGCTTTCGAGGGCAGCGACCGAGCCCTCTATCGCCGGCAGTGCGCACTCAAGCAAGCCGGCGACAATCCGGTAGCACTGACGCCCTGCCCCCTAAAACAACCCGAGAGCCCAAATGGGCCGTCACACTGATCCGGGAAACCCATCGCCCGTGTGACACCTTCCCCAACCTCGGCAAGGCCAAGCTGTATGTATTGTTGCGCCCTTGGTGTCAACCGCAGCTACTGGCCTTGCCGGACGTATCCATCATCGAGCGCATCATAGCCTCGCACTAAAATCTCCTGCATAATTCCTCTTACAACATCAACCCGAGTTCCATATGTGATGAACCAAAACAATTTATTGACTAGTGAAAGTTATGTCGTGTACCTTGTTCCTTCTGTTTTTGGAGGCACAGGCTAGGCTTCAGAGGTATTACATGTCCATCGTCGAGCTGGAGGCTGACGGATTTTTAGAGCATATTCGTGATGGAAGGAGAAACATGGTTTTTAGCCGCAAGCCTCTGCGACATCGCATGGAGAAACATTGGCGAATAAGTGATCTGATCCGGCTAATTAATAAATGACTTTAGGCAGATCATAATGTCTTTGTATCAACATCCTCGATGAAGTCGAAAATAAAATTAACCAATTAATCGCACGGGATACCAGGAAAGACTAGCTATAAGATTATGGATAAAAAAGACTCCAAGCATCAAGGCGAACTGAGTGAAACGTTATCATTTTTAGCATATACGCTGAAGGACTCTTTAAAAGAGATCAACCCCTGGCACAATATTAAAGTCATGCATACCAATATAGGACATGACATTCTTGCGGGGGTAGTTTGCGCTGTCATTGCGCTGCCCTTGGCTCTCGCGTTTGGCGTGGGCTCCGGTCTTGGAGCCATCACAGGTCTTTGGGGTGCGATTGCTGGAGGCATTATTGGCGGGTTGTTTGGCGGGTGTAAAGTAGGTGTGAGTGGACCCACTGGCCCAAAAATGGCTCAGCTGGCGATGGTAATGGTCGGCTTTCGCTTGGCTTCAGGCGAACCTGACCTCTCTGCGGCATTTGCCATTATATTTTTTAGCGGGGTCATTCTTATAGGGATTTCTCTGGCAGGAATTTCCAAGCTGATCTATTACGTCCCCTACTCGGTCATTGCTGGATTTATGTGTGGCATCGGCGTGATCGTTATGCTTCTACAGTTTAATCCGTTTTTCGGACTGAAAGCACCTACCATGGTCATGGAAGGCCTTTATGGCATTCCCAACGCACTTGCTAATTATAACCCCCAAGCTCTCATGGTCGCCGTACCCACCTTGGCGATTTTATTTCTTTGGCCTAGGGTCACGAAAAAATATTCCAAGCTCGACCTTATGCCAGCACCTTTATTCGGCTTGTTTGTTGGAACCGGAATTGCCATTTTCGGCAACTTTAACATCCCATACATTGGAACTATCCCAACGGGTGTTCCTGAATTATATTGGCCTGACTGGTCGAAATTTGGTGAGTATCTAGGGCCTGCCGCGGCGTTGGCAGGGCTGGCTGTATTTGACTCTTTGCTGACATGTATCGTTGCCGATAATATGACAGGCACCAGGCACAGTAGCGATCGCGAATCGTTTGGCCAGGGGCTCGCTAATTGTGCCGCCGGTCTATTTGGTGGATTGACCACCGCTACAGCAACCATACGAACTGTTGCAAATATACAAGCTGGAGGGAAAACACCCTTATCATCCGTAGTTCACGGCTTAATATTGTTGGCTTTGGTTTTGGGTTTGGGCCCCTATGCGGAACAGATTCCTCTGGCTTGCCTGGCAGCTATTTTATTCAAAGTGGGTATCGACATCTTGGACTATCGCATTATGCCGGTTCTACATCGTTTGCCCTTGACGGATATGATTGTTTTTTGGGCAGTTTTAATAGTAACGGTCGTTGAAGACTTATTGGTAGCCATGGCTGTCGGTATCGTTCTGGCGTTCTTCCGATTTATCTTGGAAATTAGCCGGACTTATAAAGCTCATCTAACCTATCTTGATGATAGTGATGTTGAGGGTATTCTGAGTGATGAATTGAAAAACAAAGTAAAAATTCTTCAGCCACACGGACCTTTGTTTTTCGGAGCGGTTAAGCATTTGGAAGAAATTTACTCAGAAGCAGGGGATCACGATACATTAATCATAAAATTAAAAGAAGTCAGCATGATTGACCTCTCTGGAGCCTATGCGCTTGAGGACCTGATTGATACTGCCGAAAAAAGAGGAAAAAACGTACTGATCTGCAGTGCCCCTCCGCAAGTCATAAAAGTGCTCGAAAATGTGAAGGTTTTGGACCGTTTGGAACAAAGAAACTACTTTGAGGTCATTAATGATGCCATTAATGAAGCAAAAGCCATCGGAAGAGAAAAAGTGGTCTGCATAAGATAAATATCCCGCGCCCGGCAGTACCCGGTGTTCTTAAGCCACAGGTGTTAGGGAGTACGATGCGGTTAAGTTCGACAGACTGCTAGAGACACATTTGGCGCGAAGGCTAAGATAAAATATCAATAATCACGAGGCATAAAGGCAGGGTTAAGGAGGGTATCACGCACGCCTCAAAGGATAGCGGGTAGGCTGGACGCTGGGGCAACGGATCGATTTTATTCGTAAAGCACGCTACTGCCATTCCGCACGGAGTAGCCTTGTCCTTCTCATTTTGATTGGAGATGAATATCATTGACAAATCTCTTGGTTAATAATAGTATGCCCGCTTCTTAATGGGGCTTGCCCCCAGTCCAAAAAAAGCGATTGCCCGTTATAAGTCAGGTTCTCGGCTTTTATCGATTAAGTTATTCCGTAACCCCCCGTTTAGGGGAGCCCGGTTTCAATTTGCAGAGTATTTATTGGAGGTTTGTTTAGATGCCCAAATTAGAGTTAGGTCCTATCGGTTTACTCCCCCATTCTGCCGCAACGATGGGTATTTTCCAGCCTGAGAAAGATTCAGGAATGGACTTGGTTGAAGGGGAACATGTTCCAACTGACGAAGCTATCAAAAAGGCCGCGCGCGAAATATTAACCCGTCGCAACCCGACCCTTTTTCCCGGACCAATGATTGTTTGGGGCTGGACCAAGGAAACCGTACATAAGGCGGAATTGGCAATGGAGCTGGTTAAGGAGGTCCCCGGTATGAACATAATTACCATGCCTGACTACCGACCCATTTATCCTAAAATTGACCCCGAATGGGTGATCAACCCCTGCCATCCAAACCTGACCATTCAGCATAATAAAATTGAGACCTGCATCCTTATCGGAGTGCATTGCCATTTCGCAAATATAACTTTGAAAATGATCCGGGCAAATACCAATTGCTACACCATGGCATTTTGTGCCTACGATGGCCATGAAGATGCCCTTATCTCTTTAAGAGATGTCGCTGATCTTAAACTGCAAAAGGTAACGGAAGCGATTCGCCAAGCTAAAAAGGATGGTATAGAGCCTTGGGGTCTGAGTAAGAGAGGAAAAGAGGAGCTGGAAGAAATCGCCGCCAGAAAAGCCGCTGCAAAATCTTCAGAAAAAGAAGATACCACTCTGTTTATGGGGGAATTGGAACAGGGGCTGGACGAAAACGCAGAGTAAGCACAGCTTTAAGCTAAATAGTTTTACAACCTCAAAAAGTCCGCTTAAACCAAGCGGGCTTTTTTTTGCTTTGACCTGCCTCTCCATGAATGATCCATTTGCCATGTTAGGGTTTGGATCAAAAAAACCTTATAGTTACTGTCAAGTTTGGTTGCAGCTCATTTAGAAAGAAAAATGAGGTAAACTTGTTTATACAGGGCCTTTGAGCCGAAAACAGATCAGTTCATTTAATTTGAATAACTTAGAACCTCCCTTCCGCCTCAGAATTCCACCAGAAATCAAACAAAAAAATCCTCTCCTCAGCTTGACATAACTGCCTTAGGGTCTTATTTAACCAACAGATTTGCAAAAAGATATCACCCATTTACTTAACCTCGTAAATGGTATTTATAAAAACGAAGGAAAGGATCAAAGCTCATGGGAAAAATCGTAGGTATAGATTTGGGCACCACCAATTCCGTGGTTGCCGTTATGGAAGGAAGCGAACCTAAAGTTATCCTCAATGAAGAAGGAAGCCGGACCACTCCTTCCGTAGTCGCATTCACGAAAGAAGGCGAGATACTGGTGGGGCAAGTGGCAAAAAGGCAGGCCATCGCTAACCCGGAAAACACGATTTTCTCCATTAAACGCTTCATGGGCCGAGCCCTGAATGAAGTGTCGGAAGAGATGAAAATGGTTCCTTACGAAGTCATTCAAGGATCCAATAAGGAAGTTCGGATAAAAGCTGGCGATAAGTCTTACACTCCACCCGAAATATCAGCCATGATTCTGCAAAAATTGAAGAAATCCGCAGAAGCCTATCTTGGTCAACCGGTCACCGAAGCCGTTATCACTGTACCGGCATACTTCAATGACGCTCAACGCCAAGCCACCAAAGATGCCGGAAAAATTGCGGGACTGGAAGTTAAACGGATTATCAACGAACCCACCGCCTCCGCGCTGGCTTATGGGCTGGATAAGAAAAAAGACCACACCATTGCGGTTTATGACTTCGGTGGCGGTACTTTTGATATTTCAATCCTTGAGGTGGGTGACAATGTCGTCGAAGTTAAAGCCACAAACGGAGATACGCATCTGGGTGGTGACAATCTCGACCAACGTGTTATCAACTGGCTGGTAGACGAGTTTAAAAAGGAACAAGGCATTGATCTTTCCAAAGACAATATGGCTCTGCAAAGACTTAAAGAATCGGCTGAAAAAGCCAAAATGGAACTTTCAACCACGAATGAAACCGATATTAACCTTCCCTTCATCACTGCGGACGCGGGAGGCCCCAAGCATCTCAACATCAAACTTTCCAGAGCAAAATTTGAAAGCATGATTGATGATCTGCTGGAAAAATCCAAGACTCCCTGTGTCCAGGCATTGAAGGATGCTGGAGTGAAAGCAGATCAGGTTCATGAAGCGATTCTGGTCGGCGGCTCCACCCGGATCCCTAAAACACAGGAACTGGTTAAAACTCTTTTTGGCAAGGAACCTCATCGCGGTGTTAACCCGGACGAAGTGGTCGCGCTGGGCGCGGCGGTTCAGGCAGGTGTCCTTTCCGGAGACGTGAAAGATATCCTTCTTCTTGATGTTACTCCGCTTTCCCTTGGAATTGAAACACTGGGCGGGGTTACCACAAAACTTATTGAGCGTAACACCACCATCCCCACTCGCAAGGCGGAGACCTTTTCGACAGCCGCAGACAGCCAGCCTTCGGTGGAAATCAATGTTATCCAGGGTGAGCGCGAAATGGCAAAGGATAATCGGTCTATCGGGAAATTCCATCTGGACGGAATCCCACCTGCACCCCGGGGTATACCACAAATTGAAGTGACCTTTGACATTGATGCCAATGGCATTTTACATGTAGGTGCTAAAGATAAAGGTACCGGCAAAGAACAAAAAATCACCATCACCGACTCAACCGGTCTGAGCGATAGCGATATCGAGCAAATGGTGAAAGATGCTGAAACCAATGCAGAAGTGGATAAGGAAAGACGGGAGAAAATTGACGTAAAAAACCAGCTTGATTCTGTCGTTTACAGCACAGAAAAAACTATTAAGGAAAATAAAGAGAAGCTCAAAGAGGAAGATATCAAAGAAGCTGAAGAAGCTATAGAAGAAGCCAAGAAACACCTTGAAGGCGAAGTACCGGCTATGAAAGAGCAAGTAGAAAAAGTCAATGAGGTGGCCCACAAACTGGCTCAATCCATGTATTCCCAATCCCAGGAACAGCAAGGTAGCGAAACACCCCCCGAGGGTGACGCAGGTGCAGACCCTAACAGCGAAAACAAGTCGGACGATGACGTTGTTGATGCTGACTTTGAGGATGTCGGAAAAAAATAATAATACCCAATCGCGTGCCCTCAAATTCTTCGAGGGCGCGAATCTATTTCCCAACAAACAAGAACAGCCCCATGGCCAAAAAAAAATCAGATGCTGAATCCAAAGACGAACCCGTCATTAGTATTGTTGACCGAAGATCTTCCCTGATTGACGAAGAAGCCAATAATGAGGCGGGCGCGAACATTGACGAACGCCTGCCCACCTATGTGGAACAGCTCAAGCATGAGGCAGAAGAAAAAGACAAACGCCTTCGCGAATACATTGCCGCCTACAAAGAAAAATCCGGAGAAAATGATGACTTTCGCAAGCGTCTGGAAAAAGATAACGACATTCGCTTGGATCAGTTCAAGGCCAATCTATTTGCACGCTTGATCCCGATTCTTGACAATTTGAACCGGGCCATTCAAACCACTGGCTCAAACATAGATGCGCTTCAGCAAGGTGTGGAACTGGTTGCCAAACAATACGCCAAGGAACTAAAGAACAACGGAGTGGAAAAAATCGATACTCAGAACAGAAAATTCAATCCGAGCACAGACGAGGTCGTCATGACAGAAGACACCACAGACCCGAAAAAGGATAACATGATTATTGAAGAGCTGGAACCGGGCTACGTTTTTAAGGAAAAGTTGATCAAGGCCACCAAAGTCAAAGTGGCTCATTTAAAAACCCCTTAGCAGGGGAGGCAACTGGGCAAGGACCATCAAGTCGAGCTACCGCTTTGCTAGCTGGCTCCACGCTTGGTGATTCCTTCTGGAAAATAACGACTCATGAGCCAACGTGATTATTATGAAGTACTCGGCGTTTCTAAAAACGCCAATGAAAACGAACTGAAAAAAGCCTACCGGCAACAAGCCCTCAAATATCATCCCGACAAAAACCCCGGCGATAAACAGGCCGAAGATAAGTTTAAGGAAGCTTCCGAAGCTTACGATATCCTGAAAGACCCGGAAAAAAGACAAGTCTATGACCAGTTCGGCCATGATGGCATTAAAGGTCGCGGCTTTGGCGGATTTAGCGGATTCGATGAAATCTTCTCTCAGTTTGGAGATATTTTTGGTGATTTTTTTGGCGGAGGTGGCAGACAGAGAACCGGCTCAGACCTGCGCCTCGATATCTCCATCACCTTTCAGGAAGCGGTTTTTGGAACTGAAAAAGAAGTCGAAGTTAGCAAGCATAATCCATGCGGAACCTGCAAAGGGTCCGGAGCCAAGCCCGGTCACAGTCCCCAACCCTGCCGAACCTGCCGGGGCACCGGCCAGGTCATTCGTGCGCAAGGATTTTTCAGCGTCCAGTCAACCTGCCCCGATTGCCGGGGCGCCGGACAAACCATTACTCATCTCTGCACCAAATGTCATGGAGATGGACGGGTTCTTAAAAATAAAAAACTTTCCGTCAATATTCCAGCAGGCGTGGATGATGGATCCCGCCTTCGGTTAAGAGGTGAGGGAGAACCAGGACCGCAAGGCCTTCCATCCGGAGACCTTTATGTCATCATGCATGTCGCCGCACATGAGTCTTTTCACCGGGAGGGCCACGATATCCATTGCAGGTTGAAGCTGACATTTTCCCAAGCTGCCCTTGGAGCCGAGATTCAAGTTCCCCTGCTTGATGAAGGGAAGACACAAGTCATATCTGTTCCGGTCGGTGCGCAAACGAATGAAAGCTATCGAATTCCTGGTGCCGGGGTTCCACAATTACGCGGACACGGCAGAGGTGACCTGATGATTCATTTCATCGTAGAAACACCCAAAGGCCTGAGCAAGAGACAAAAAGAGTTGTTCATGGAACTTTCGGAGATAGACGGTAGCCCCATCAAAGAAACGTTAAAAGGATTTTTTCAAAAATTAAGAATGTAATTTCAATTCACGTTTATTCTGCATATTACGTAAATAAAAAAATGTGATTTTGAAAAACCATTATCTGTTCTAAAACAGAAAAACCACCCCCTCTCTTCGTGGAAGAGGGAGCTTTAATGTACCCCTTTTTTTTAAAGTACCCACGCTAGGCATGAACGCAATTGAAAAGATGCCACAAGGGCTGGGGTGATTTACAACCCCTTGTATAAATGCGAGTTAGTCCACACCCAACAAACTCCCCTCTTCTTTAAATTAAACAAACTATTATTAAACAAATTGTCATTAAGGGTTTTTAATTTTGTATTAATAGATCTTTAACTTTGAGGTTTTATTATTATTTCAACAGCATTAATTATTTAAACACGGTTTCAAAAGTTTAATCGAGTTGGAGGATCCTCATCATGTCTCAAAAACTAAAGCTCCCAATCACCATTGCCCTGTTCACTCTGATAGTCCTTCCGCTTTCTTATGGAGTGGGGACTCCGATTTTTTTCACTGCCGGTTCCGCATTTGGCCTTAGCAGCAAGGTCAATCCTGTAGGCAGCAACTTGATTGTGGAAATCGCAAAAAAGAAGAATCCTGCTGTCGTATTCGTCACATCCAAAACTAAAATTCAACCGGCAAAAGGAAATACTCCGAGACCTTTCGGGCAGTTCCCTCCGCCATCCAGGGGAGCACCTTTTACGCCTCCCCCCACACCAGGAAACGGCAACGGAACTGGATTCATCATTGACCATGAAGGACATATTCTGACCAACAACCATGTCGTGGAAGATGCCGACATTATAAAAGTGACCTTACAAAATGAAAAAGAGTACGAAGCCCGGCTTGTCGGATCAGACCCCAAGACCGACATCGCATTGATAAAAATCATCCAGAAAAATGAAGAACATACATCCTTCCCATTTTTGGCCATGGGCGATTCAAAACAATTGGAAGTCGGTGAATGGGTGATTGCCATTGGCAACCCGTTCGGCCTGTCCCATACCGTGACCGCAGGCGTGGTCAGTGCTAAAGGCAGGAACATTGGTGCCGGCCCCTACGATGAGTTCATCCAGACGGATGCCTCGACCAATCCCGGAAACAGCGGCGGACCGTTACTGAACATGAATGGAGATGTCATAGGCATCAACACTGCGATTTTTTCCGGCAATGGTGGAAACGTAGGCATTGGTTTTGCCGTGCCTATTAATATGGCCAAAGGCATTCTTAGCGATTTAAAACAGAAAGGCAAAGTCACGCGCGGCTGGCTGGGTGTTATGATTCAGAGAATCACGCCTGAGTTGCAGGAATCTTTCAAGCTCAAAAACCCAATGGGTGCTCTGGTCAATAATGTCGTTCCCAACGGCCCCGCCGACCGTAACGGCATGAAGCGCGGCGATATCATCACCCTGTTTGACGGCGTTAAAATCACATCGATGGAAATGCTGCCCAAGCAAGTCGCATCGATTACGCCAGGAAAATCCGTGAAGGTCGAAGTGATCCGCGATGGTAAGGTCAAGACGTTGGATATCAAGATCGAGCCAATGAAAGAAGAGAAGCCAGCCTGACTCCCCTGGCCCGTAAGGGCCGACCTCCGGGAAGGGGACTGTTTTGTCAAGGGCAGTCCCCTTTCCAACTTTTTCCTTATGAAAAAATTAATTCAGCCGCCGACGTACCCCTTCGAGGCATGGAATTAAGGAAATTAAAACCAAAAGATAAAAATCAGAACTACCGAGCTGATAATGATCTATAAGGCTTTGTAAACAAATATATTTTGTTTTGTGAAATGATAACCTAAGGTAATCAAACTTGAGTTTTTTAGAAAGTGCGAGCAAAAAAGGCAACCACCCTGCCCCCCTTGTCAGAATGGATTATTTGTCCACGTTCATCGGTGGCTTAGTACGGTGGATTGGATTTTACTTCAGGAACTCACTGTAGGGAAACGGGGTAACTCCCATGAGGTAAAGCTCTACCGATCTTGCGGCTTCACGGCCTTCAGCAATGGCCATCGGATCATGTCCCCGGTCAACATTCAATATAGACTGCTTTCGTTATCAACTCTCTGACTCCCGATCTGAGCAGACTCGCCAATAAATCTTTGTTCTTCTCTGGGCTTTCCAAGGAAATGACATTATCCTTCTTTAGTTTGGTGTATTCCTTTGTTAAATTGCTTTTGGTGTAAAAGAGAAACAGTTTGACGACAAACGGCGCGCCGCCATCTCAATCACCCTATACACCAGAAGTAACTATAGTATAATTTAAAATCAAATGAGCCTCCGTAGCTCAGCAGGATAGAGCAACGGATTCCTAATCCGTAGGTCAGGCGTTCGAATCGCCTCGGGGGCATTTTTTCTGGTGCCTCCTCTACCCTCCTGATTGGGTCAGGATGCGCGGCACCTGCGGCGTTTATGTGAAAAGTGTCCACTACACCCTCGTGGCTGGCCGTTGCGCTGAAACTAGATTCTGTTCCCGTTCCAGAAACGATGACATAAATCACAAGGACCGCCAGTTACATCACTAACATCGCAATTGCTGTTCGGTCCATTACCACTCCAGTAAACTTTATAGCTACAGAAAATATACTGGAGGATGGCGGTTCCGGCGAAAATGCCTGTAATAGCTATACGATTAACGTTTCTATCAAAGTGAGACTGCTCTGTTTTGGCTGATTTCTCAGGTTCTCGAAGGAACTATTTGACTTTGGGTTGGTAGATGAATAGATTGGTCCTCTTTGCTCCGATTTCAAGGGGATTGGATTTCCATTAAATATTTAAATATTCAGGAGGTTCCCCTATCGAGACTTGGAATAGAGAAAAAGTTAAGCAATCTAAAAAAAATCTTGAAGGCGCAAACCTGAAAGGTCTGGATTTGTCCTGCACGGATTTGAAAAATGTCAATCTCATGTCTGCCAATCTGGTATCGACAAATCTGAGTAATTCGGATTTTTCGGGAGGCAATTTTTTCTCCGCAAAAGCCGTGCGAGTGAATTTCAAAAACACCAACCTTTCCGGGGCTAATTTGCAAAAAGCCAATTTCACCCGGGCAAACTTCGAAGAGGCGAATTTGAACTCCGCAGACCTAATGGGAGCCAATCTTTCACAAGCTATACTGACCGGAAGTGACCTGATACGCACCAGTCTGGTGGAAGCCAGCCTTCTTGAAGCAGATTTATCGGGCGCAGATTTGACCGAGGCCAAACTTTCTGGGCGATACCAGCGGGAAGGCTATTTCAGCCGTGGTGCCAACCTGGGCAAAGGAAAATTGGCCGGCGCGAAAATGGTCCGAGCTGATTTGGTCGCTGCAGAATTAAATGAAACCGATTGCCGTGACGTGGACTTCTCGGGAGCTAATTTGAGTGAAGCCAGTTTAAAGCAGGCTTGCCTGATTTCCACCTGTTTCGCAAACTCGAAACTGGGAGATGCGGATTTTCGGGGCGCGGACCTGACGGATTCTGATTTTTCCGGTGCAGAGCTCATTGAGGCAAAATTTCAAGGCGTGGACCTCAGGACGGTAAAAAACATTTCCTCTGAACAATTAGAATTGGCCAGGATAGACGATAAAACCCGGGTTCCGGATTATATTGAAGTGAAATGGACCTCTGAAGATACCTATGAATGCAGGAAAAAAGTTTAAAGACGCTCTTGAAAGTTCGAGCCGATGAGAGGAAGCAGGCCATAAAAGCGAAAACACCTAAGTTGTAAAATATGAGATGAGCACTACAAAAGCAAAGTTCTGTATTGGACAACTTATTTGCCATAAACTGTTTGATTACCGAGGAATCATTTTAGGTGTTGATATGGAGTTCAAGCAGTCAGATGAATGGTATGACGAGATGGCCCGGAGCAAGCCCCCTAAAGACAAACCATGGTACCATGTTCTGCATCACCAGAGAGGCAGCCAAACCTATGTGGCAGAACAAAATCTGGAATCGGACCCCGCCAGCAAAAATTAACAGAAGGTCGTTTTTTGATGATTAAGACGGTTAAAGAATTTAAAGCATGGCGTGCCCATTTTTGTTATTCGCCGAAAGGCAAATCGGCGATAGAGAGAATGAAGAAACTGCGACAGGGCGACAACGAGTTTCCCTATGGGAATCTGGAAAGCAGTGTGTTGTCTACCTGTTTTCTTGCCGCAAAATACCTTCCCCAAAAGGACCAGATGGATTCTCGAAGGAGAATAGGAGGCATTCAGCTCCCCATCTCCGCCTTAAAAGGCAGTTCTAAACGCAAACCGCAAAATATTGGGCGCAGTAGTCTGATTTTGCATCTGTCGACTTTTTTAAAGTTTTATACGGCCGATGAATCTACGTTTGACTGGGTCGGAAAAAAAATTCCCAAATTTGGTGAAGGTCATCCTGAGCTTGTCGCCAGATTCGTCAATGCGGTTTATCGAGATGAAAAAATCATTACGGAAAAAGTCGAAAGATTCGCCTGTAGGTCCCAGAAGGAAGGCATCCGCCTCGCCCATTGGAAACTTCAGGATTGACGTGTTGCTCCTTCGGAGCCGTGTTCTACCACGCTTGGAAGTTTTGGGGTGGCTTTTACCATGAAAACCAACACGATTTACAAGAGAATCCGTTATATCGGCGTGGTGCTTATCTTCGTCTCATTGGCTTGGGCCTTTTATAAAGGAACAGGACCGGGAACTCACCATGGTGGACCCTCTTTCAGTCGTGCGGTAGGGTTTTATACCGATGGGAAATATGAAGAGGCCCTGCAGTACTATGAAACCAGCATCCGGGAGAACCCGAATTTCATCCATGCCAAAAGGGGAAGGGCCCGGACGCTGATGCAGTTGGGCCAAGATCGGGAAGCTTTGGAGGCGTTTAACGGGGTGCTGGAGCGCGATCCCGATTCTGCCGTTTCTTTTGCCAATCGGGGTATCTTGCAAGATCGGATGGGACTTTACCCTCAAGCCATTGCTGATTATGACAGGGCCATAAAAATGGACCCGAAGCTGGGGGAAGGATTGGACTGGTTCACCCGCCTTTTACAAGACCGCAAGGAAAAGCCTCAGACCTTGGCCGACAGACTGCAAACATTGCGCCAGCGAGGTGCTCTGGACCCAATGCGCAATAGTTTTTCTGACTAGCCAAAAGTGTTGGTGGTTTGACGGGCCTTCACTGAATTGCCTCCCACGCTATTGAGGCTAAGTGGCAAGGCTATGTCTCCATGAAAGTTTTTCAGCAAGGGCAACAATATGCGATTGCTTCATGGATAGCGGTTTTTACTGGTTCCATGCTTTCGGAGGTCGCGTTAGCGTTGCATTGTCATCGGCAGACTTGCCGCGGTTAGATCCAGTCATCGAGGTCGAATTGTTCCCTGCACTCCAGGCTTCTCATATCCATGAACAGGTCGGCTTGGTCGAAGTTTAAATTAAAGTCGGCTATAATTTCGCATTGCAGGCCGGCATCCTTGATTTTTTCTACGTATTCTTTCATTTCTTCAGTATTCCCAAACTCTAGAACCACGGAAAATGCCGTTGAGGCAGAGAATCGGATTAGTTTTCTATCGTTGTCCATTTTTCTCCATGGAAAAACTGCGAGTGTCGTTTAAAATTAAACGATTCTCATCATACCCTTTGCCAACATGAGGGGACATAAAAATTTTCCAAGATGGGTATTATTTTGAATTCCAGATCGACAGGAGATATTAGGAGTGACACTGTATTATGCCTTTTCATTGATAGATTCATCCCGGCTATTATCGGGTGAGAATCCTGAAAGCTTCGTGAAGGTGGATTGGGTCTGCTATTTGCGTGATGAACCACTGATTCCCTACGATCAGTTGATTGAGAACTTCGAGGATTTGCCGCAAACCGGCAAGCAGAAGTTGTGGATACAGCGTCGGGCCAACTATCTTTTATCGCAAGAGGAAGTGGACGAGCTGAAATTGTACCTGGAGAAACAATATTCCTTCACGGTGGAGGTGGAGGTTGCAAAACTTCCCCTAAAGGTGGAGCAGATTCCAAATTTTAACGAGAAGGATGTAACAGGGACGATTATTCTGCGTGACCGAGACGAGCCGTTCCCTCTTAGTGTGGGAATTATTGGTATGGTTTCAGGCCATCGGGACCTCGTTAATATTCAAACGGTGGGGGAACTGCTGGGTGAAATTGACCGGAGAAACCAAATGGGTTAACTTTTATTATCAGTAATTTTAAATTGGGTTTCGGAGGCCCATTTGATTTTGATATAGCTGGGTAAAAGGGTTCTTTTATCAATCTGGGCAAGCTCGACCTGTTCCCGGGTCAAGCCCACTGCATGACGCAAATTGGCTCCACGTAGATCGGCCCGGTTGAAATTGGCTCCTTTTAAGTTGGCTCGACTCAGGTTTGTTGTTTGCAGACCCGCATCTTCAAAGTTGACGTCATCCAGTCGGGCTCCAGAAAGGTCTGCTCCTTCCAGCCTGGTTCTTTTCAACACTGATCCCTGCATTTGAATTTGCGCACCTTTTATGTTCTGCATATTGGCCTCACTGCAATCGGCTTTTTTGATCCAGGCTTTAAATAGCGCACATTCCCTGAGATTAGCTTTGGTCAGGTCGGCTCCGCTAAAATTAGCACCGCGCAGGTCGGCACGCCGGATATAAGCGTGTTGAAGGTTGGCTCCACCCAGGTTTGATTTATTTAAATCGGCTCCACTGAGATTGGCGTTAGACAGGTCTGCCTCGGATAGATTGGCTTTCGAGATTTTGGCTTCACTGAGGAATATTTTTTTTAAGTTGGCTCCACGCATATCGGCACCACCCAACTCCGCCCCTTGAAGATCGGCATCTTCCAGGTCGGCTCCTTTAAGGTCGGCGTTTTGAAGGAATTTTTTGGAACCCTCCAGTTTTTCCTTTAGCGATGGGGTGTCTTCAGTCATTCCTATTTCTTAATTGATAAAAACGATAGACCATAGCCACCCCCAGAGCCCCTGCCATGAACAGGGCAATGGAAAATCCGGGAATTATCAACGCTGCGGATAAAGGAACTGATTTCAGCAACCACGAAAACACTTGTTGCAGGCCCAGCCAAGACTCCGGGTGAACCATCCATTGATGAAGAGCTGTATTCTCAAACAGGAAGCTGAAAACCACAATAATCGGGAACTCAGTCCAGATACCATTCTGCAACCAGAGTATGGTCTGATAGCCGAAAAGTCCGAGTCCGATCATAAAGACCATTATGCCAAATACTCCGGTAATAGTTATCAACGATGTAACGATAAAATCCTGGGGCGTGAGTCGGGAAACTGTAAAACGAATATCTTTCCAAGCTCTTAACAAAACTTTTTGTGATAAGGCTCTTAATCCTCTGAAGAATTCATTGAAAAACTGGCGAGCCGTTTCTATAAAACGGTAAAGATGTTCCAGCCAGTCTTCATGGTTAAACTGTGCTTGCTGATTTTCCATATTCATAATACTTTCTCCTTTCGAGGATTCCGAAGAGGTGATGACTTTCTGAGGTGATGACTTTCTGAAAAGAGGGCTAATTAAACAGCGATAGCATTTTATCTCTCTTTGATTATTTTATCAATGGCTGATCCTGCGGTTTGGCGATTCTCTTCAGCTGTGCCAGGTTGTTGTTCTACGAATATTGGAGAAATGGTTTGAAGCAGCAGGGTATATTCGGTCAGGCCTATTTTTCCCCACAACAATTGACGGCTTCGTCAAACCTTGTTGAAACAGGCAGGGAGGAAGACAGAGATTGAGGTGCTCAACGGAGTGATTGCGCGGGAAGGGTGAAATTTGGAGATAGATGTTTCCTACAATGAAACTGTCCGCAACAAAATTCTATTTCTGCAAAAGGAACCGTCAGTATAAAACTATATTATATCTTGCTTCCTACCCACACCACCCGATCGAGGATGTGGAGCTTTTCCATATTTCCCGAAGACAGAGTCTGCTCCTTGGAAACGATAGCGTTGTCTCACAAATTACCGCCGAGCCGTCCAGCAACCACCCTACCCGTTTGACCATCGGCCCATCCTCCAGATTGATCAAATAGATTCCGTCCTCCTTCATTTGTGACTTATTCCGGTCGACAAGGAGCAGGCCTCCAAGACGGATGGTCGGTTCCATCAAACCCCCAATGGGATGGAGCAAATGAAGTGCTGGTGAAAAAATTCATAAACCGCATCAGAAATATGCCAGGCCACAGGAACAATACGAAAAAATGTGGATACCGGTGTTGCTGGGCGAAAAATGTTTGAATCAGAACAATTAATCGGCGCTTTTGAATAAAAAGACCATCAGGGGAAATTAATTTTTTTCAACTGATATTTTTGCACAGCCCGGTTATGTTCTGTCAGGGTCGAAGAAAAATGATGGCTTCCATTTTTTCGGGAAACAAAATACAAGTGGTCGGACTCAACGGGGGATAGCGCCGCTACGATGGATTTGATTCCCGGGCTGGCGATAGGACCAGGGGGCAACCCTTTATACCTATAGGTATTGTAGGGAGAATCGATTTTCAAATCGCGTTTGCGGATATTGCCGTCGAACTTCTCTATCGCATAAATCACGGTGGGGTCGGTTTGCAGGCGCATATTTTTCCTTAACCGGTTGTGAAAGACGGATGAGATCATTTTACGCTCCGAGTCCAAGCCGGTTTCCTTTTCTATCAGGGAAGCCAGGGTAATGATTTCGTGCCAGGAGAGAGGGCTTTTTCTGGTGGCCTTTAAGATATGGGGCTTTGAAACTTGTTCCTTAAACGTGTCCACCATCTTCTGAACAATTTTTGATTCAGGTGTGAATTTACTAAAATGGTAGCTTTCCGGGAACAAATAACCTTCCAAGGTATCAGTGGGTATGTCCAAGGACCGGATTAAATTTTCATCCCGGGTTTGGCGGATAAAGTTTTCCGAGTCTGCCAGACCTACCGAGTGAAGAAGCGCGGCGATTTCTGCTATCCGGTAACCTTCCGGGATAGTGACAGAGTAGAGGACCGTTTTTCCTGAGGTGATCCGAAGAATAATCTCGGACGGGAGCATGGAAGGTGACAAGCTGAACTCCCCGACCATGACCTGTGTCTCTTTGTCTTGAATATAGGCGATGGCTTGAAAGGCTTTAGGGCTGCGGATCAACCCTTGGCGGGAAAGTTTGTGGGCCACCTGTTTCAAGGTCATTCCCGGCTGGATTTCAAAGATACTGGCCTGGCTATCCTCGCTGACAGAGCGAGAGCCCTGATAGTAGAATACGCCTACCACGATCCATATTAAGACAAAAAAACCCCAGAAACCAGTGATGAGAATTCTTTTTACCCAGCGTTGCATAAGCGGTTTATGATGAGATTTTTCGTAACTGATCCAGAAACTGGTCGTTTTCCTGTTTGGCTCCTATAGTAACGCGCAGACAGTTCTTTAATCTGGGGTGAGAATTTAGGTTCCGCAACAAGGTCCCATTTGTTTTCAGGTCATTAAATAACTTTTCTCCACCTTTGGGCACCTGAAACAAAATAAAATTGGAGTTTGAAGGATACACGGTAATGGCGGGCAGTTTCGATAATTCATCCATCAGCCGATTACGCTCCTCTAAAATGGAATGAATTTGATTTTTCACATGGCTGAAATCATTGAGGAGTTCGGTCGCGACCCATTGTGATATTGAGTTTGAGTTATAAGGTAAACGAACTTTGTTAACCTGTTCTGCAAGTATAATCGGAAAAATTCCATAACCTATTCGGAGTCCCGCCAGGCCAATTTTTGATAAACTCCTCAGAATAACCATGTTGTTATGTTTTTCCATTTGACTGAAAAAACTTTTTTCTGAAAAGTCATAATAGGCCTCATCCAGCACCACAATGCCTTCAAACTGTTCAACGACCTGTTGAATTTCCTGCCCGGAAAAGCAATTTCCTGTTGGGTTGTTAGGATAACTAATGAAAACAATACGAGCCTTATGTTCAGCGAGAACTTTCAATGCTGATCGGGCTTCGAAATCCCAACTATCATTGAGAGGGAAACTAACAGGGTTCAATCCCAGGCATTGTGCTGTGATGCCGTACATGGCAAATGTCGGATTCGGGAAGGCGATAGCGTCGCCTTCATCGCATAGAACTTGCATCAGATATTGAATCAATTCATCTGAACCGTTTCCAATGATGATTTGTTCGGGCAGAGCACCTGTAGTCTTGGCGATCGCTTGTTTCAGGCTCTTGCAGTCGGGGTCGGGGTAACGATTAAGTTCCAACTTATCCAGCCGTCGAAATATTTTTTTCAACAATTCCGGGGAGGGAGGATACGGATTCTCATTAGCGTGTAACCTGGTACCCTCATCCAGACTCTCCACCTGATAGGCTTTCAATCTTTTAATCTTGTTTCTGACTAGTGCCATAAGGTCGACGCGAGACATATTCAACCAACCTCATCTTTTAATAACACTTCAATGTCGGATGAGGTGGGGCGGTACTGGCAGGCCTTGACTTTTTCCGCCTGCAGGATAGAAAGGACAGCATTCACCGTATCTTTGACCATATGGTTAGTGATAACGTAATCGTATATTTTATATTTTTTGATTTCCTCTTTTCCGGTTTCTACTCGTTGTTGGATGCGATCTTTTGAATCGGTACCTCGTTTGTTGAGCCGAGCTTCCATTTCCGTGATCGAGGGCGGAAGGATAAGGATATAAATTCCATGGTGTTCCATTTTCCGCAATGATTCAACGCCTTGAACATCCAGTTCCAGAAGAGTGTCGTGTCCGCTTTTTAGAACTGCGCCAGCGGACTCCAGAGAGGTGCCATAATAAGAACCGTGAACCTGAGCCCATTCGAGGAAACCATTATTTTTGATTTTATATTCGAATTCTTTTTTGGATACGAAGATATAATCCTCACCATCCTTTTCGCCATTCCGAATTTCCCGGGTGGTGTGAGAGACCGCGAATTTTAAATCAGGCAGTTTTTCACGCAAAAGTTTGCAGATCGTGGTTTTTCCTGTCCCCGAAGGGGCGGAAAGTATTAGGGCAAACCCTTCAGGCATTGTAACGATCTCGAAAATTTATAAAGTTTAGCGGTGAAAGCTGAGAAAACGAGTCACTCAATGTTCTGCAACTGTTCCCGTATCTTCTCAAGTGTGCTTTTTATCTCGATGACCAGATTGGCCAACTGGATATCGCTGGATTTTGAACCCATTGTGTTGACCTCCCGGTTGGCTTCCTGAATGATGAATTCCAGTTTCCTGCCTATAGGCTCTGACGAGTCAAATAATTTTCTGAATTGATTGAGATGGCTGCCCAACCGCGTGATTTCTTCGGTAATGTCGCACCGGTCTGCCAGAATAGCGGTTTCCTGGGCTAGACGGCTCTCGTCAATCTCGATACCGTCATTAAGCAGTTTAATTTTTTCTTTAAGCCGCGCCTTGTATTCATGGATGACTTCCGGTTGCCGATTTTTTATCTGCTCTGCGTGTTTTTCGATGGTGTCAAGGCGTTCTGAAAGGTCCTTTTGTAAATGCTGCCCCTCTTCTTCCCGCATTTTCTGTAGCGAGGCAAGGGCAGATTCCGCCATGTTCAGGAGCAGACTTTCTTTAGCCGGGTCGATGGCGATGGATTCTACTTTTAAGACATCCCTAAGCCCAATTACAGAATCAATACTCAACTCGCCTTCGAGCCCTAGAGAAGTTTGAATCTCTTTTACTGCTTCTACATATTGAGAGGCAAGGGGAAGATTGGGCTTAATTTCCCATTCTCCAGAATTGCCATTGGAATTGGACAGCGAAATGGTGATGTTGATGGAACCTCGGGTACAATGCGACTTGATCAGCTTTTTCAGGGGGAGATCCATACCCAGGAAAGCTTTAGGCAGACGTGTATTGATTTCCATAAAACGGTTGTTGACCGATCGGATTTCAGCCTTGTAGGAATAATCTCCATCCTGGCACTCTGCCCGGCCAAATCCGGTCATACTGATCAGCATTAATTCTTTTCCACGGTCAGTTTGTAATGGCCATTTTCTTTAGTCAGGGAAACAACCTTGTGTCCATCATTTTCAATACTGCGAGGCACATTCTCAGAAGGTTCACCGGTATCCAGCAATACTTCCAACACGCTTCCGGTTGCCATTGTCTCGAGCTTGATTTTTGTTTTGACATAATTGAACGGACATTTAACTCCGAGAAGGTCGATGCTCTGTTTGCCGCCGCCGTTTACTGTTTTCGCCTTTTCTTTCGGGTCATCTCCACCGACACGCATTCTTAAAGTCTTTTCCGATTGCATGGTGCCCTGAATCTTTTTACTTTCCGCAACCAATTCTCCGGCATCCGACAACCACCATTCCGCCACTTTTTCATCTGCGGCTTCAGGAGTTGCCTCAAAGCTGTCTATCAGCTTTGCAAATTTCGCCGATACAATTTCCATATCGATGACCAAAGACTGAAATTTTTTCAGACACTCCCAGTCATCATTGAAATCCATACCCTCGGTAACCAACAGGGCACGGGCCGAAGCAATGACCGAACGCCTGGCGTGTTCACATGTTTCCTTGAACGATTTTTTCTCCAAGCTGAGCTTGCCCTGGAAGTGGGCCCGCTCGGCTTCGGTGATGCGGTCGGTGATCATGTCAGTGACAGCACCGGCACATTCGCCTTGTCCACGATCTTCGAGGCTGAATTTTTCTGTAGATCCGTAATCGATATAAGATTCCGGGGACTTCTCGATCGCCGGTAAAGCTTTAAGCTGATTGAGCAAGTTGCGGAAATAAATTTTACCTCTACGGTCAAAATATTCGCCGAACATTTCGCCGTCTTGCTTCCCTGTCTTATAGTCTTCGAGCGTCAGTTTTGTGGCCGCTGGAGCATTTTTGGCAGGGATTTTAATGACCGATGTGCCAAACACCACATCATCTTCCGAAACTCTTCCACCAAGAAAAACTTCATAATGAGGAGTTAGAATACCATTCAATTTTTTTGCTCCTCCATGAAAACCGATGGAAGCAATATGGTGCTGTCCGCAGGAGTTCGGGCAACCGCTCGCCTTGATGGAAACATGGTCAAGATCCTTGGTGGTCTCAAATCCGTTTTCCATTTCCTTGTTGAGTTCCTGCACCAATCCGCGCGAAGCCGTGATGCCGAGGTTACAGGTTTCTGAACCCGGGCAACAGGTAATATCGCGGATCTCTTCGGTGCCGACTTTATGCAACCCGATGTTTTTGAGTTCGTGATAGACACAACCGAAGGCATCTTCTTTCACCCATGGGATCATCATGTTCTGGTTAACTGTGCAGATGATGCTTGCGCCCGCGTATTTTTCGGCAATGCTTGCCAATGCTTTAGCCTGTGAAACATCGAAATCGCCGAGTATCAATTTTATCTGGACGTTGTTGAATCCTTCTTGTTTCTGCGCCTCAACATTCCGGCTTTTCCAGAGTTGGAACTCTGGGTCAGAGTCGTGATGGTTGTTGGGCTCATATACGGGGATTTCTGGAATGCCGCTCTCTAAATCCTCAATAGCCGGATAGGTCTTTCCATTTAGTGCCGCATATTCCTCTTCATAGAGCTCTTTGATTTTATCCATCCCAAGCTTATCGACCACAAACTTCAATCTGGCTTTATTGCGGTTTCTTTTGTCGCCGTATTTGTCAAAGACGGAGACAATGGCCTCACACAACTGCAACAGATCGTCTCGCGGAATGAAATCGACCAAATGTTTTGCGGCATGAGGGAACGAGCCCAACCCACCACCAATCAGAACGCGGAAACCGCGTACATCATTCTGAATAACCGCTTTCAGCCCGATATCGTGAATCGGTGCCAGTCCGCATCCGTTACAACCGCCGAAGCTGATCTTGAACTTTCGCGGCAAGTTCTGCGTTAAATCTTTACGCAAAAGATATTTTGAAACCGCCAACGCATAAGGGGCGACATCAAACACTTCCGTGGGACAGGTTCCCGCTTTGTGGCAGGCAGTTACGTTACGCACGGTGTTGCCACAAGCTTCCCGGGTGGTGACACCTGACTGAGCAAGGTCTTCAAGGCCCTGGGCAACGTTTTGAATGTTTACATAATGAAGCTGGATATCCTGACGTGTGGTGATGTGCAGGATGCCGTGAGAATATTTATCGGCAAAATCCGCCAGACAGTGCAATTGATCACTGGTCATTTTTCCTGCAGGCAGTTTGGTTCGCACCATCTGCTCGCCGTCCTGACGCTGACCATAAATTCCCTGTTGCAGACGGAACCGTTTGAAGTCGTCGTCGCCGACTTCGCCCCGGTTCAAACGCTCCACCTCTGCGGCGAAGGCATCAATTTCCTGCCGGACCTCGTCCGGAATATTTAGTGCTTTTGTATCCATTATCTCCCTCAGTACTGAAATTGCCGGTGGTAAGTCGCAAAGACCTCATTACCCCTGCGGGGGCACGAAAGCTTAGGTTTAATATCACATCCGTTAGCAAAAAGTTTTCTCGGCTAACAAGATTCTGCCCATTACCAACGGGGGTACCCCGCTAAAATGAGTCAGGTATAATCCCAATTTGTGGAACTGTTAGAAATGGCCACAAATAGGGGTACGCATTAAATATCGCAGTATTTTATAATAAAAATACCTTTAAGAACAGTAGAATACCAAATTCTGGATGTTTCGGCAATAATGCCCTGCCAGGGCTCATTTTAAAGGGGATTCGCGAGTAGGGATGGATGCTGCCATTTTACTATTAAGGATTAGTTTTGCTGTTTATTGTTTGGTTTTTGCCGCCTGTTTGATCAAGAGCTTCAATTTCAACATCATCCTAGTCGGGCTCATCTATCTGGCACCCCTCATTCCTCTAGGAATGACCGAAACCAATATTGAACGATTCATGGTCGTTTCCTTCATCAATTTGATTTTTGGCATTATTGAGATGGTTATTTTCGTCCTGACCGAGAGGCCGGAAGACTGTACATTCAATAAGGCATATTTCCAACAGCTCTTTGGACATGTCTTACCCATTTGCATGGCTCTGGTGGGTATGTCATTTGTTTCTCGCGCCACTGAAGCCCCCGTAGCTTTTGGAGAGGGGGTCCTGATCGCAACCCTGTTTCTGGTCGGCTCGGTATTTCGTATCTGGGCGATAGTTCAGTTGGGGGTTTTGCGGTTCAAGTTCAACATTGCCTTTCGCGAAAAACAGACCCTGAAAACTGACCAACTGCACGGTCTCATGCGTCATCCCACTTACACAACGATGATGCTGGTGGTTCTCGCCTATGCCATTACCACCCACTCATGGATTTGGGGAACGCTCGGCACACTTTGTGCTTGGTTTGGTTTCCAGTTCAGAATCCACTTTGAAGAACTGGCTCTAAAAGACCAATTTGATGAGGACTATGAGAGCTACCGCTCCCAAACTCCCATGTGGCTGCCCTTCAAAATTTAGCCGCAGGTAAAGCTTCCCCTTGCTAAGTGGACGTAGTATTTTTCCTTAACCCTCGTGCTCCGAAGGGGTAATCTATGACTATTACAAAGGTCGCTGATTAAGAGGAGCTCAGAGGGTCCTGTCTGTTCTGGCGCAGGACAAAAAGTACCCCGACCAAAACACAGGGATGGGTCACCTATAATAAGATCATTCCAAATAAAAAAGGCAGGCCACAGCCTGCCTTTTAATTTTGTGCGCTCACCCGCAGGCAAGCACTTGTTACCGGTTAGACCAATAATCGGTATTCCATTTAAAAATATACATGCTATAGTAACATATTCAATCATTTAGTCAAGATTTTTATGGAGGAAACCTGTGGATAAAATCAATTACAGGCTGGGCATAGATTTAGGCACAAACTCTCTGGGCTGGTGTCTGCTAAAGCTCAACAATAAAAATATTCCTGAAGAAATACTCTTGGCTGGAACCCGAATTTTTTCGGACGGTCGAGATCCAAAAAGCGGTTCTTCACTCGCCGAAGCTCGCAGACTGGCTCGAGGTGCCCGCAGACGTCGAGACCGTTTTCTCGGACGGAAAGGGGCTCTCATGCAAAAGCTGGTTGAGTTCGGTCTCATGCCAAAAAGTAAAAAGGACCGCAAGGAGCTTGAGGTATTGAACCCTCTTGAACTTCGGACCAAAGCCATTAAAAACTCCCCCCTTGCACCTCATGAACTGGGCCGCGCCCTGTATCACCTCAATCAACGTCGTGGTTTTCTGAGCAATCGTAAAACCGCTACGAGAGAAGAAGGAAACAAAATCAAACCCGATATAGACGGGCTTGAAGAAGCTCTCCGTGCATCCCCTGCCAGAACTTTAGGTGAATATCTCTGGCTTCGAGCCAAAGATAAACAAAGGGTGAGAGCCCGTACTCATGAAAAACTCTACCCCACCCGTGACCTGTATCGGAATGAATTCACCAAAATCAGAGATTCTCAACTTCCACTCCAAAAACTCACTGAAGATGAGTGGCAAACCTTAGAAACAATTATCTTCCACCAACGGGATTTAAAAACACCCGAACCCGGACGATGTCAGCTTGAGCCAAATGAATACCGTGCCCGTAACGCCTTACCAAGTTTTCAGAAATTTCGTGTCGCTCAGGACATCACCAACCTCGCATGGAGCGATGAAAAAGGGGGAAAACATTTTCTTACTGCCGAACAAAGAAAAAAATTGTGGGATTTGCTTCACAAACAAAAGACGGCCACATTTGGCAAAATACGCACAACCTTGGAATTATCCGAAGGGGTTCCGTTTAACCTTGAAGATGAAAAACGAAAAGACCTCAAAGGCAATGTCACGGCAAAGCTTCTTTCCGAAAAAAAGTTTTTTGGTGGAAAATGGTTCGACTTCTCAGATGAAATCCGCGACCAAATCGTCGAGGAACTCCTCCATATCGAAGATGAAAAAGTCGTCATTCAAAAAGCCATGAATACATGGGAGGTCAGTGAAGAGCAGGCCCGCAACCTTGCCCGCCTGCTACCTGAAGATTTTCCAAACGGCTATTGCCGGTTCGGCATTACCGTTCTGCAAAAACTGGTTCGCTGTATGCGGGATGACGGTCTTCGTTATGATGAAGCGGTGAAGAGACTGGGTTATCACCACAGCGACAATCGCCCTGATGAACTGGTGGGGAAATTGGACTATTACGGAAAAATATTGCCCAAAGCCGTGGCCTTTGGCGACCCTGATGAAACATCTCCTGAAAAAAAATACGGCAAGATAGGCAACCCCACCGTGCATGTGGCCCTCAACTAGTTACAAAAGGTGGTAAACGATATTGTCACAACGCATGGTCCCCCGCAAGAAATCGTGGTCGAACTGGCCCGCAACCTCAAACTAAGCAAAAAACGCAAAGACGATCTGGAAAAAGAACAAAGAAAAAACCAAAAAAATAACGAGCGCATAGGGAACAAATTAAAGATATTGTGCTTGGGAAACAACGGACTCAACCGGCTTAAATACAAACTGTGGGAAGAATTGAGTTCGGATCCTAATGACCGGCGGTGTCCTTTTTCAGGTGAAAAAATAACACCTGTCAACCTGTTCAGCCCTCAAATAGAAATTGAGCATATTTTGCCGTTATCCAAAACCCTGGACGACTCCCAGAATAATAAAACGCTTGCGACAAGGGAAGCTAATCGTCTGAAACGCGATCGCGCTCCATTTGAGGCTTTTGGAGATGAGGACAACTATGGAGATATTCTGGACCGGGCACAACAATTACCTAAACGCAAGTTTATGCGATTTCTTCCCGAAGCTATGGAAGGTTTCGATGATGAAAACCAGTTTCTGGCACGCCATCTTAACGATACACGTTACCTTTCAACGGTTGCCGCGGAATATCTGTCCCATATTTGTCGAACGGTGCGGGTCATTCCGGGAGTTCTAACCGCCATGCTTCGGCATAAACTTGGTTTGAATGATATTTTAGGTGAAAAGAGGGTAAAAGATCGCAACGATCACCGGCATCATGCTATCGATGCTCTGGTAACAGCCCTGACTGATCAAGGTTTGTTGCAACGTGTTTCGCAATTAACCGGTGCCGGTCTGTTGGAACCGTCCGAAGAGCTTTCAGACCCGGTAAAACCTCGACTCAAGGCGCCCGAGGCTTGGGCTGGGTTCCACAAGGAAGCGGAAGAAAAAATTAACCGCATTGTTGTTTCCCATAAACCTGACCACGGCATTCAAGGCCCTTTGCACGAAGATACCGCTTATGGAATCATTCAGCACCCCAGCAGCTGGGAAGAAGAAAACGGGTATAACGTAGTCCGCAGAAAACCTTCAAGCGATCTTTCGAGGAGGGAAATTAGCGCTATCCGAGACCCAAGCCTGCGAGAAAAGTTTATGAACTTTGCCAATACATTCGAGAATGACAAAGAGCTAAAATTGGCACTTTCCGATTTTGCTAAAAACCTCGGTGTATTACGCATAAGAGTACTCAAAAAAGAAAACCCCATTATAGAAGTCATACATCAAAGCCAAAATCGCGATCATAGAAAAGGGCTTGCTCCAGGACCTGTTCATCATTTGGAGTTCTGGAAAAACCCCGATGGAACGCTTCAGGGTGTCGGGATCAACTTTTTCGAAGCCAATAAAAATAACCCGGCCATGAAACGTCCACACCCTGCCGCGAAACTGGTGCTTAAAATTCACAAAGGCGACATGATGCGCCTGCGGCACAAAGAAAAAGTGAAAATAGTCCGGGTAGTCAGCCTGAGCCCGGAAAATAGAACTATTTGGCTGGTGGAACATTTTGAAGGAGGCAATTTGACTAAACGCTATAAAGAGAGAAAACTTGAATATATTTTTCTCGGTTTTTCCAAGCTCAAAGAATATGAGGCCCGATTAATTCATGTCGATGCGATCGGGCGCACCAAAGACCCAGGGGCCATCCTATGAATAGACGTATCATAGAAATAGCGGACCGTGGACAATACCTTTCCATGCATCGAGGGTTCATGGTGGTTAATAAGGGCAAAGAAGAGCGGGGCCGGATTCCTCTCGCAGATATCGAGGTCTTGATGCTCACCAGCCAAGGGAATTCACTATCCACAAACTTGATACATGCCCTGCTTGCGAAAAATACCATGATTGTTTTTTGCGGTCCTAATTTTCAGCCTGCAGGAATGGTTTGGCCGACTGCGCCACACCATCTGCACACCCAGCGGCTTCAACTTCAGATTGAGGCAACTGTTCCCTTAAAAAAAAGATTATGGCAGAATCTGGTGCAGGCCAAAATCGGATGTCAGGCAGAGGTTTTGAACTTTTTTGGCCTGCCTGATGTGGACTTGATACCTCTGACCATGCGGGTGGGTTCAGGCGACCCCAAAAACTGCGAAGCCCAGGCGGCTCGACGTTATTGGCCCATCTTGATGGGAAAAGAATTTCACAGAGACCCTCGAATTGAAGGCATCAACTCATTACTCAACTACGGTTATTCCGTATTGCGCTCCGCAACAGCACGCGCCTTGGCAGGAAGCGGATTGCACCCATCGCTTGGCATTCATCATCACAATCAATCCAATTCCTTTTGCCTGGCTGACGATTTAATGGAGCCTTTTCGACCGCTGGTTGATTGGACTGTGAAACAGCTTGCCGATGAGAAAACTATAGAAATGATTCCCGAAACAAAAAAAAAGCTGGCGGGAATATTGAAAATGGACCTTGAAACATCCCGTGGTCGTAGTCCCGTTTCCAATTGTTTGCTCAAACTGGCTCAATCACTGGTTAACAGTTTTACAGACCGAAAACCCAGGCTGGATTTGCCTGATTCCGTTATTCCATCGACAGTAGCCGTCGAAGAGTCATGAGAGCGTTATCAGGATACAGACTTATGTGGTTACAAGTACTGTTTGATTTGCCAGTCACTACAAAAAAAACCCGGAAGGCGGCTTCCAAATTCAGGTACTTTCTATTGGATCTGGGTTTTGAGATGGCACAGTACTCTGTTTATCAAAGGTTCTGCTCGGGGAAAGAAATGGTGGAGAACTATATCAAAAGGATCGAAAAGAGCCTGCCAGAATATGGAAAAGTACACATTCTTGCATTCACGGATAAGCAATACGAAAACATGAAAACGTTCAAAGGCAAAAAAAGGCAGAAAAAGCAGGAAAATCCAAGCCAGTTGACTTTATTTTGAGGGGAAAATGATGAATTTTTTTAAGCTAAAAACAAATAAGGCCTCTAAAAAGAGGCACTTATTCGCAACCTAGTATACCAGATCAATCATTGTGGTCTAACCGGAACAGCTATGAAGCACTAGTACTCAAATCTGATAGTATACCAGATCAATCATTGTGGTCTAACCGGAACAGCAAAAGTCGGACGTGTGTCTCGACGCTTAGTATACCAGATCAATCATTGTGGTCTAACCGGAACCTTGATCAAGGACTTAAAACTGATACAATAAGTATACCAGATCAATCATTGTGGTCTAACCGGAACTCATTTTCTTACCTCAATTTTGAGTCGCTAAGTATACCAGATCAATCATTGTGGTCTAACCGGAACTGTCAAAGTCAAGTCCAAAATGTAATTAAAAGTATACCAGATCAATCATTGTGGTCTAACCGGAACTTGACTGAAACCTTAAGACTGATACAATAGAGTATACCAGATCAATCATTGTGGTCTAACCGGAACCTTTACTGCCTTCCAAAATTTCGCTAGAAAAGTATACCAGATCAATCATTGTGGTCTAACCGGACAGGTAAAAGCCAGGTCGAGTCAAAGGAGCACGGCCTGATCATATCGCCGCACACCACATTGACTATAAATCCTGGATAACGGTGGACTATTCAAAAACCTTTTCCTTTTCCAGATAAAATGAGCCGGACGGGAGTCCCGACAAACCCGAATGTTTTTCGCAAGCTGTTGATCAAATAACGACGATAGGAAAAATGTACCCCTTGCGGGAAATTCAAAAAGCATTTAAACGTCGGCGGTCGCTTCTTCACTTGAGTGGCATAAAACAGCTTCATAAATTTACCTCGGTAATTCGACATGGGGTTTTTCTGAATGGCACTCTCAAAGCATTCATTAAGAGATGCGGTGGATATGTTGCGGGAATACTCTTCGTAAACTTTCTCTACCTGAGGCAAGACCTTATCAACTCGCAATCCCGATTTTGCCGAAACTGTAAGCACGGGAGCAAATTCCATAAACTTAAGTTTGTGGTGCACCCGGTCGACAAACTCCTCAAATAAAACCTTTTTTTCCCGGGACAAGTCCCACTTATTCCCCAAAACCACACACGCCTTACCACGATCTAAAGCATAACCCGCCACCGCAGCGTCCTGGTCTGTGACTGGCTGTGCGCCATCCAGCACCAGCACCGCAACATCACAGCGGTCCAGAGCTTTAAGAGCCATAATCACACTAAACTTATCCAGAACCCGATGAGTTTTTCCTTTGCGCCGGATACCCGCAGTGTCGATCAAAACAAAGCGGCGCCTGTTCCACTCCAGAGAAGTGTCGATCGCATCTCGAGTCGTTCCCGGCATATCGGAGACAATGCAACGCTCAGAGCTCAACAAATTGTTAATAAGAGAAGACTTCCCCACATTGGGTCTCCCGATTACCGCTATGCGAATGCTGTCTCCATCGAAACCGGACTCCGGTTTCATATCAGGAAGAGATTCGGAGATCGCTTCAATCAACTCATAAAGACCTGGCCCATGTTCCGCTGAAATTGGAAAGGTATTGGCCAATCCTAATTGAGAAAATTCAGGAAGAATAAAATGATGCGAAGGTGAGTCCACCTTGTTCACAGCAAGAAAAAGAGGCTTTCCTGATTTACGAACCTGGGAAATTATTTCTCTGTCCGGCCCGGTCAGCCCTGTCTGGTTGTCCACAACGACGATCACACAGTCTGCTTCCTCACGAGCCCACAGGGCCTGTTCCACGATTTGTAGGTCTATCTGACTGGTGGTGTCCACATCAACTCCACCTGTATCAACGATTAGAACAGGACGGTTGCCAAATTCCGTGGCACCGTACATTCTGTCCCGAGTCACCCCCGGCGTATCATTGACAATCGCTGAACGACTTTGTGTGAGCTTATTGAATAAAGTTGACTTGCCAACGTTGGCTCTGCCAACGACAGCAATAATAGGGGTTGTCATGCCTCCTCCTTAGAGAGACCTTTGCATAACCAGGATCACTCCTTTTTTGACTTACGCAGAAGTCTCACCCTTAAATAGATGGTTCCTTGTCCTGTAGGTATTTATGGATACCTTCCGCTATGGAGGAAGCCAATCCATAAAGATAGGCGGGCTTGGAAAGCATGCGAGATTCCTTCCGGTTGGTCAAAAAACCGACCTCAACCAGAATGCTGGGCATATCAGCACCATGAAGTACGTAAAAAGGGCCTTCCTTGACTCCAAGGTTCTTCGACTCACGAAACTTTTTCGTGGAGGACCGAAAAAGGTTTTCCTGCACCGTTCCTGCCAAACGAGAAGAGTCATTAATCTTGGTGGTGGTAATGAGACTCGCCAGAATTGCCTGAACTTGGTCATCCTTGACAGATTGAACCAGTTCCCCATTCTCCCTGGCAGCGGTTTCCAAAGCCCGATCATTATTAGTCTCACCCAAATAATACGTTTCGATACCATGCGCTGATTTTCTTTTGGCCGCGTTGGCATGAATGGATACAAACAAGTTTGCATTTCTGTTGTTGGCAATCTCACTTCTTTTTTTGAGCGGAATGAACGTATCGTCCTTTCGGGTCATCACCACCCGGTACTTGAACCGGTTAACCAGTATGGTTTTTACATGCCGGGCAATGGTCAGGTTGACATCTTTTTCGTGGAGCCTGCCATGATGGCTTTTCGCGCCGTGGTCTTTGCCACCATGGCCCGCATCGACAACAACCAAGGGTGTACCCGCTTTACTCGAAGGAGGGGCGTAAAGATGGCCTTTTTTGCCCTTTTTACTCTTCTTCAAAAATACTTCTTTAGCCGGTGCTGGCGACTTGGCTTTGCTGGCTACAATCGCCTTTTTCTCAGAACGGCGCTGGACGGCTGTTTTTCCCTGCCGAGTCACTTGAGGTTGGAGAATAATTTTTTTCTTCGTTGGTATTTCTGGTTTTGTCGACAAAATCTGTTTAACAGGCACGGACTTTTTTGCCTGCGACACAACTTTCGGTGGTTTTCTGGTAGGCAACAATGAAACGGTTTTCTTCTCGACTAACGGCTTTTTCTCTTGCGACAACATCACAGGTTTTTTGGTGGCAGGTTGGGGTCGTTTTTTTATTGCAGGAACTTGAGCAAAAGACGCCAGCTTCTGATATTGCAAGCGAGCCTTCCTGGCATGGTCACCTTTGGGGAACTTTTCAAATATCGTTTTAAAAATACCCGTGGCTGATGAGAAGTCTTTTCTATCACGATAGATTTCAGCCGACTCGAACAACGCATCATCAGTCAGCGTACCCGGTGAAAAATCGCGGGAAACTTTTTTATAAAAATGAAGCGCTCGATCCATATCCTTTGGGTTTTTGGAAATCCCGTTCAATCCCTGATACAACCCGGCTATGGTGAAGGTGGCCTTATAAGCCTCTGGGCTTTGGGGATAACGTTGCATCACTCTAGAAAATTTTTGGATGACCTTTTCCCAGTGGTGACGGAATTGCTGTTTATCGGGAATCCTCTTGAGCTGGTAATACGATTTCTGCGCCAGATAATAAAGTTCCTCGGAGGAATAGGATTTCGCCGCCCAAGTAGAAGAAGCCCACAGAATCACAAAACCGGCCACAAACGCCGCGTTTCTAAATTTTTGATAGAGTAAATGCTCCGACATACCCAGACCTTAAAAAAGCCTTACCACGTTAACTATTTATTTTCATTGATCTTATCTCACAGCATAGCATTTCCCCCTGTCAGGGTCAATGGCACTCGTCTATACTATAAGTGAGGAGGCATCATCGTCCTTCAGCCATGCGCTCGGCCAAGTACGAAGGCAGGCCGTTATTGTGTATCTTGTTCTGAGCCAAATTCAAGTCATATTCAAACCGGCGGACTTCCACCATTTTTTCTTCGGAGTCATAAATCATGAAAGCAGGATCAGGGTTTCCATCCCGGGGTTGCCCCAAACTTCCATCATTAAAAATATAACGGTTTTCCGGTTCAATGTCCCAGGTATCCGAGACATGGTCGTTCACCTCTCCCTCCACTGTTTGTTCAAGAATAATCGGTTTGTGAGAATGACCTACAAAACAGAGGGGAGTTTTAAAGTTTTTGAAATTGCGTTTGCCCTCGGTCTTTGAAGTTACATAATGCCAGGCTTCCGGCTCATAGGGAGAGGCGTGCACCCAATATATCCCGCCTTCTTCATGATCAAAGGGAAGTGAGCAGAGAAAAGCCTTATTTTTTTCTGTCAGTTTTTCCCGGGTCCACAAGCACGATTCAAGGGCGTATGAATTAAAATAAGTAATGTCGGTCTTTTCGACAGCACCCAAGTCGTGGTTTCCCGCTATAGTCAAATCGACATTTTCCATCACCCACTCAACACAAGGGTTGGGATCAGCTCCATACCCCACAATATCCCCCAGGCAAACCATTTTGTCGTGAGCAATTGTTTCGATCTCTCTTTCGAATTGATTCAGAGCTTCAAGGTTGCTATGCAAGTCGGAGAAGATGATGTAACGCATAGGCCGATTTACTTCACGGTTGAGGTGTCCGTTTCTTTAAAAACCTTATCAAGGATACCATTGATAAAAACAGAGGAGTCTTCGGTGCCAAATTTTTTGGCGATCTCAACAGCCTCGTTAATGACTACTTTGGGTGGCGTGGAAGCCTCAAACATCAACTCGCAAATACCGAGACGCAAAATATTGCGGTCGACCATAGACATGCGTTCCAGCGCCCAGTGGTCACTAAATTTCTTAAGCATAATGTCGATCTCTTCAGCCTGAGCAAAAACCTTTTCGACCAGGATTTTCGTAAATTCGATAATTTCGGCCTGAGCATTGGCTCTTTCACAAAACTGTTCCATCTGAGCTTCAAGGTCATCCGGATTGAACTCGCTCTGATACAGAAACTTTAAAGCCATTTCCCTGGCGCCGCGCCGCTTTCCCATAAGTTATCTCAAATTTTTCTGTATAAATTTGCCATTTCGACCGCCGCCAGTGCCGTCTCTCTTCCCTTATTGGAAGAGCCATTGGTGCCCGACCTTGCGACCGCCTGCTCAAGGTCATTCGTGGTTAACACGCCAAATAAAACAGGAATATTAAACTCGAGTCCTACCTGATTAATCCCCCGGCTGGTTTCAGCCGAAACATATTCGAAGTGCAGGGTTTCTCCCTTAATTACTGCGCCTAGGCAGACGATGGCGTCGAAATTTCGGGTGGAACAAAGTTTTTTAGCCGCCTGAGGAATTTCAAACGCTCCGGGAACCCGAACCACTTCCAGGTTTTCCTCATCGGCCCCCTGCTCCTTGAATGCTGAAAGCGCGCCGCTGAGAAGCTTGCCAGTTACCAAGTCATTAAAACGGCTCACCACGATTCCAAAACGGAATCCTGCGGCGTTACGGTCTCCCTCTATATGTTTAGCCATGCAAATGGTTCATTTGATATTTTGAAACATATGGCCCATTTTTTCCCGCTTGGTCTGAAGGTATTTGATATTGTCTTTTTTAGCCTGGACTTCAATGGGCACCCTTTCCACCATATGCAGACCATAACCTTCAAGTCCAACGATCTTTCTGGGATTGTTCGTCATGATACGAATCTTTCCCAGCCCCAACTTGCGCAAGATCTGGGCACCAATGCCGTAGTCTCGCAAATCAGGCTTGAATCCAAGTTCCTCATTGGCCTGAACGGTATCTTTTCCTGCGTCTTGCAAAGCATAGGCTTTCATCTTGTTGACGATTCCTATCCCCCGCCCTTCCTGATACAAATAAAGCAGGACGCCTTTGCCTTCTTGCTCAATCATTTCCATGGATTTTTTCAATTGTTCCCCACAATCGCATCGGTATGAACCAAAAACATCTCCAGTCAAACACTGTGAATGAACCCGCACCAATGTCGGTTCATCAGCCTGAATCTCTCCCTTGACCAAAGCAATATGTGTCTGGTCATTTAAAATATTTTTAAACACTACAGAACGAAACATACCCGAATGAGTTGGCAAAATGGTGGAAGTGACCTCTTCCACCAACGTTTCCTGCTTGAGCCTGTATTCAGCAAGGTCTTTGGTGGTGATCATTTTTAATCCATGCTTTTTTGTAAATCTTTTCAGGTGAGAAACCCGGGCCATGGTGCCGTCATCATTCATGATTTCGCAAATCACACCATACGGTTTTAAACCACCAATACGCGCGATATCCACTGACGCTTCGGTCTGTCCCATACGGACCAGCACGCCTCCGTTTTTGGCCCGCAAGGGAAAAATATGTCCAGGCTTAACCAAGTCGTTTCGAGAAGAATCCGGATCAATCGCGACTTTGATTGTATGAGACCTGTCCGCCGCTGAAATTCCTGTGCTCACGCCATGCCGCGCGTCAATGGAAACCGTAAACGGAGTTTCAAAGGCAGACTGGTTATCATCAACCATCATGCTCAATCCCAATTCAAGGGTCCGACTCTCTGTCAGGGTGAGACAAATTAGACCACGACCGAATTTAGCCATGAAATTTATGATCTCCGGAGTGACTTTCTCGGCAGCAACCATCAGGTCTCCTTCATTCTCCCGATCCTCGTCATCCACGATGACAATCATTTTCCCCTGTCGAGCATCCGCAACGGCTTCTTCTATGGTACTGAATTCTTTTTGCATATTTTCCTCTATTGCGAGAAACCCAGTTGCTGGAGTAAATCAAGGGAAGGCTTTTTCTCGCACGATTTCAGCAAGGTTTCACAAGCTTTGAACACATACTTACCCACCATATCACATTCAATATTTATTAAATCGCCAATTTTTCTGGCATTCAAGTTTGTATGATCCAAAGTAAAAGGAATAATGGAAACCGTGAACCGATTGTCCTTGCAATCGAAAACAGTCAGGCTGATACCATCCAGGGCGATAGACCCTTTTTCCATGATGAAAGAACCGAGTTCTTCAGGATGGGAAAACCGAAATAAGACCTCGCCCGGTTTTTCCTCAATGTCCACAATCTTACCAACACGGTCAATATGTCCGCTGACAAAATGTCCGCTGATTTTCGTCGAAGGGGTAAGGGATCGTTCCAGGTTAACCCGGTCTCCTCTTTTTACATCTTTTAAGTTGGTCCGATTGAGGGTTTCGGTATTCAAGTCTAGTTTGAAAGCCGTCTGAGTGGAATCCACAACAGTTAGGCAGACTCCGTTCACAGCAATGCTCTCACTATCCTCAAATCCGGAAAAGTCCTTTTCGGTATTCACAATCAATACGGCTCTTTCGTTTTGCTGGACAAACTCACCAATCGTTCCTACCGATTGCACTATTCCGCTAAACATGGGGTTGCCTCCACCATTAAATCCTCACCAATTTTCGTCACCGCAATATCTTTTAAATTTATAGCACCATCCATCTTCATCACTCCCTGCCCGCCCAGAAAACCAGGGGCATGGGTCCCGCCTATTAATACCGGACTGATGAACGCGACAATCCGGTCTACCACGTCGGCTTTAACAACGCTGGCATTCAGCTCGGCACCACCTTCAATCAGTATAGAGTTCATATCCCTATTTGCCAATTCTTTCAGGAGAGGCTTGATGTGGAATCCTCTCTTTGAGTATTTACCGTTTAGAATTTCGACCTTCCTGTCAATCAGAGCTTTCAAACGGCGAGAAGAAATATCAGAGCCGGTCACATAAATAATCTGTTGAGAACGACTATTTCTAAAAACCTTGGCAGTGAGAGGAATTCTATTCCTTCGATCCAGGATAATACGAACAGGATGCTTAACCGTGTCTGTTCCAAGCCTGCAAGTCAAACGCGGGTTGTCTTTTAAAATGGTTTCTGTTCCCACCATGATGGCATCCACCTGGCTTCTGATATTATGGACATGATTTCGCGCCAACTTCCCGGTAATCCAACGTGAGTCTCCGGAGCGGGTGGCAATTTTTCCATCCAAAGACATGGCTGTTTTCAAAACCACGAAGGGCATTCCCGTCTTCATGACCTTTATAAACGATTCATTCAGCTTCAAGCTTTCTTCCTTCAATACACCCAAGACAATGACAATGCCTTTTGCCTTGAGTAAGCGCAAACCTTTCCCATTGACTTGGCTATCAGGATCTTTCATGCCGACAAAGACTCTTTTAATTTTTGCCTGAATAATCGCATCGGTGCAGGGAGGTGTCCGGCCAAAATGGCAACACGGTTCCAAGTTGACGTAAAGGTCGGCGGATCGGGCCTCATCGCCTGCGCGCCTTAAAGCCTCTATCTCGGCATGAGGATGACCTGCACGGGAATGATAGCCTTCTCCCACAATCTTACCGCGCCTGACCACGACCGCCCCCACCATGGGATTTGGGCTGGTTCTACCCCGAGCCTTTTGGGCAAGCGCAAGCGCTCTTCTCATATATTGAATGTGTTTGTCTTTTGTCAAAGAGTGAGCGGAGAACCTCCGCTGGTAAATTGTAATGGGTTCTTACTGCTGGCAACCCGAAGACAATGGTTTTGCACTGGCTCCGCGACCTCTTATTTCTTTAACCACCGGACTCCGAAAAAGCTTTCATCTACTTCGATATCTCCAGAAAATGGAGATTCTATTTCGCATTCTTCAGCAATTCCCTTGCGAGCAAGAAGATTTGCACTTGCGAGTTGAATCCGCCGTATTTTTTTGAGGAATGAAAGCTTTATAACTCATCCAGATCATCACTCTCAACCTCGGTAAACTGCGGAGCTTCGACACACCGCAGCCCAACAGCCAAGTGCCGTTCAGAAGGATCAAAGGAGTTCCTGAAGACACATTTGGCGTGCACCAGATAATTCATCCACGATCCACCCCGAACAATCCTTTGAGTGGTATGCTTGGAGGCATTTTTCTGCATGCACCATTCCCAGACGTTGCCTGCCATATCAAAACACCCGTAAGGAGACATGCCCTGCTCCAGTTCCATGACCGGATTGGTCTTGCAAGCCATAAAGTCACAGGTATTAGCAAAGCCTTTTTCATAGCCCATCGCTTCGCCCCAAGGATAAACCCGGCCATCCGTTCCCCGGGCCGCCTTTTCCCATTCCTGTTCTGTGGGCAGCCTCAATCCCATCCAAAGAGCAAAAATAATCGCTTCATAATAATTGATACCAATAACAGGTTGATCGCCATCAAAAGAATACCGGGGAAACCGGTTTTGGTGCTGCGGATCGAATTGCTGGTATAAAATATTGGTAACCGGGAATTTCATAATCGAAAATTCTTTCAGGAAAACCTTATCCTCTTCATCGTTCTCTTCCTGATAAATAAATTTTCCTTCAGGGATGGTAACCCTTTCGCCAAATTTTTTGAGTGTTGCCTTGTTCACCTGCTTCGGGTCAGTCACTTCATTAAAAAACGCCTTAAACTCCTCGAGATTCTCCAGAGGCTTTAGATCAAATGTATCCAAAAGCCGATGAAAGCTCAGGTCATGTCTTACCAGAATCAGCTCGAACACACTAAATAAAATTCGACTGTCGCGATGCTGGCGTTTTAATAAACGGCTTAGCAGGAGATCCATATATTCGGTTTCGTTGCACTGAATAACTTCTTCGACACGCGCCTGCCGACACTGGGAAAATTGTGGAAAGGTTTCCTTGCACTGGTATTTCAACAACTGTCTTATCAGCAGGTCTTGCTCCTTCGGCAGGTCACCCACCTCCGCCAGCGAGTTTCCCGCCAGCATCACCGCCCCTTCTGCAATCAAAATATCGAACAACTCTTTGCCAGAAACACCTCCAGCCAGAATCTTAAAGGTCTCGTGCCATTTCTCATTGCCACAGTTCTCCCGAACTATTTCCTTCCAGCTACCGTTATTCTGTATATACCGACTTGTAAAATATTCCTGGAACGACGGATGGCAATATTCCCAACGCTTAGCCGTCTGCTGTAAGATATCCTTCCACCAAGGAGCAAGACTGCCCTCCTGCAAAAGAATTTCCTTTCCTTCAAGTATTGATTTTTCGTAACCCGGCTCCATATCAAGAAAACGTTGTTGCCGGTTCTGGGCCATCAAACTGTAAGAAATTTTGGCAATTTGGTCGAGGCAGTTTTCCACCCAACTCTCATCCGCAGAAGGGTTGGCCGATTTCAGCTTAAGACGAAACCAGTCTGAATAAATTTCCATCCTGTTCTTCAACCCGTCCAGGAGTTCGTTTTCAGAAAGCTCGCGAATCATCCGCAATAAAAGCGGGACTTCTAAAAGCTCCGGAGTGAAAAGAGCCAATTCTTTGACCTTTTTATTTTTAGAGGCCTCTCCCAGATAGATGGAACTTTTCTTCGGGTCAATTTTCTGGAAAGCAATTTGAAACGCAGCACTTTCTCCACGTTTAACCACCGCGTCGGTGGATAAAGAACCAAAGTTGAACCCACGGCTGGCAAGCAGAACAAAATTACTGCGAAAGGCGTTATCTTCCAGAAACGATTCCATAAAAAACTGGAATCTGTCCTGAGGATGGAGCTGGTCAAACCCATCTAACAGGAATTGGCACTTGCTGTAGTTAAAAATAGAGTTAACCGTATTTTCAAGGAGCTCTTCATCTAAGATTAAATCCGGGTCGTCCTCCTGTTCAAGCAGAACCACATCGATAATTTCGCGGTTCACCGCTTCACGGAACAGGTCGAACCTTTCCCCTTCCAGCAGATGTCCAAAATGGAAATAAACAGGAAGAGAATAAACCTTATGCGCCGGTCCCTGAAGAAGCATTTCCATATAACGTTTCAGGAAAGTGGTTTTGCCCATTCCCGATCCGGCATCCAGCATTATCTTCAGCCGGTTGACCTCCAGCAAATCTCCGTTAATGCTTCTTGGAGCGGGGAACACCTGTTCAAGCAGGCTTTGCCGGTGCATAATCGGATTGACATCGAGCAAGGTCAACGGAATAAGGACTTTGCTTCTTTTCCCCTTACCCAGTGTCTCATCCAGCCAATGAGAAACCCTTTTCAACTGGTGCTTCCTGTAGATATCTACAACCCATTCTATGGATTCTTCCGGTCGTTCCCGCGCAACAGGAACTTCTTCCCCGTCAAAACCGGGAACCAGCCCTTCAGCCTCACTCATGGATAACCACCCAAAAGTTGAAATTTATGTTTATATAGGTAATCATAATATTGGCTTGCTATGTTTTAATTGAGTTCAGCACACGTGTTATATCTCTGCAATTGCATTCATGGCGCTGGGGGGTGCTGGCCCGGCGATGGCAAACCTGCTATTATCGCGAGATATTATTTCAATACTATCATACTGCCCGCCAAAGCCCCCACCGATGATTCCGTTAAAAGATGAAAATCCCACTAGAAACTTCCCGATTTTAACGCTCCTTTTTATGGTCCTGAACATCACCGTGTTTATTTACGGGGTCAGTCTGCCAGTCCACTCCAGTGTGCTTTATGAAAACTATGCTCTCATTCCCTACCAGCTCGTCCACCATCCAGTGGCCGCCTACCCGACCCTTTACACCTCAATGTTTCTGCATGCGGGAATTGGGCATCTCGGAGGAAACATGCTTTACCTCTGGATTTTTGGCAACAATATTGAGGACACCCTGGGGAAATTTCGCTTCATCCTGTTTTATTTTGTGTGCGGAACGGTCGCGGCAGCGGGGCACATCGCCACCGACATGGACTCACAAATCCCCATGGTCGGTGCCAGTGGCGCTATATCAGGAATACTTGGCGCTTATCTGATATTATTCCCTTTTGCTCGCATCAAAACTTTTATTTTTCTTGGGATTTTCTGGACCATCGCCAGAGTTCCAGCCATCGTTTTGCTGCTCATATGGATTGGTCTGCAAATTTGGAACAGCGTAGGAGCAGGTGCAGGAGGAACAGCCTGGTTCGCGCACATCGGGGGGTTCGTTGCAGGTATTCTTCTTATCCTGCTGTTCAAACATATTCGTTAGCTTTTAGATTTTCTAGCGACCAAGCATGGAAACCAGCATTACCACTATCAGAGCTACGAAAAAAATCCATATCACTACAAACACTTTGGGGCTCATACTTGGGTAATTCGGTGGAAAAGGCTTGTGACAATGCGGACAAGCCAAGGCGGGCGAGGAAATTTCTTTTGAACAATTCGAGCAGGTTTGCATTTTTTTAAGCTCTCGACTCTTCTTGAATTTTTAAACGCACCAGATCTAAAGCGGCCTGCGCTGATCGTTCTTTATTTTTAGCCCGGTCATGTCTAAAAATAAATTTTTCACAAACCGTTCCAGATCGGTCATGCACCGCAATATAGGTCAAACCTACAGGCTTTAGATCACTGCCTCCAGAGGGTCCGGCAATTCCGGTTACAGAAACTCCTATGTCGGCTCCGGTCACCCGGCAAACCCCTTCGGCCATGGCCCGGGCTACCGGCTCACTCACAGCGCCAAACTCTTCGATCAACTTTGACTTTACTCCCAGACGACCCACTTTAGCTTCATTGCTGTAGACGATAAAACCTTCCTCATAATAATCTGAACTGCCGGAAACCTGTGTCAGGCGATGTCCGACCAACCCCCCCGTGCAGGACTCAGCCGTCGCCAAAGTCAATGATCTTTCCTTCAACAAGGCACCCACTTTCTCCTCAAGCCCCTCTTCATCCTTCCCATAGACATAACGGGACAAGCGCTGGGTCAAGACACTTTCAACCTCATCGAGGCAGGACTCCCCCTCCCCTTTAGACCCTGCCAACACAGAAATGCGAATCCGAACGCCAAGATGCGAAGGCAAAGAAGCTATCGCCGCTTTTTCATGTAAGCTTTCCAACGGTCCTACCTTGGCCCACAAGTCTGCTTCGGAAATTCCTGTAGTTCTGATCAGCCGGTGCAGGAAAGCTTTACTTTTTTGTGCAGCCATTTCCGGGGCAATATATTTCTCAAACAAAAATCGCATCTCCAGAGGAACTCCTGGCAAAGAAAACAAGACAGTTTTCCCCTGCCGCATTTTGAATCCAGGGGCGGTTCCTTTTTCGTTATAGAGGATTTCCGCTTTCTCAGGCACCTCACACTGGCTTCTCACCATTTTAGGAATCTCCCGGTCACGGACCCGGAACATTTTTTCCAACATGCTGGCCACCTTGGAATCTTTTTTTAGACCACACTCGAACACTTTAAGTAAAACGGATTTAGTAATATCGTCATGCGTGGCCCCCAATCCCCCAGTCAGCACAACCCAGTCCGAGCGTTTCAGAGCAAGTTTTACGGAATCCTCGATAACAGTAGCTGAATCCCCCACAGTAGTTATGCGGGAGACTTCTATTCCCAGTTCGTGGATCCTTTCCCCGAGATATTGCGAGTTGCGATCGAGGATCAAGCCGCTGACCACTTCATCTCCAATCACTACCAACTCAGCACACGGCACTTTAGAACCACCAAAGATCATGAGATACCTGAGTTAGAGAAAAAGAATCTATCCAGATATTCTACCCTCATGACATTCAAATATGAGAAATTTGTAAAATTAATAAAAGGCCATGACCCTTAATAAATATTGCCTACCACCCGAGCCATCCTAAGCCTGTGATGTCCCGAACATTAACTTCATGCACCGTAGGACAATCGAAAAGGGTCGCACCTTTGCCCTCATGCCTTAAAGGAGGTAACTCAATCATCCTGAAGTCCTCGAAGGGTGTATTTCCAATTTATTCCCTCTTACTACATGGCGCGAAAGCCAATGTATGAATTTAACCCATTAAAACAGAATGAGTTACGCAGAAAAAAGTTAAGCGCTGTGTACATTATTGCACACCCTATAAACGGCATAAGGGCGTATGATGCCACCCAGAGCCTTAATGTCACCCTGAGACTCTCGAAGGGTCGCATCTTTGCCCCGAAGAGATATAGTCGAAGGACGAAGGATACACCTCATATCTGTATGGTATAAACAACATTGAAAATTTGTTTAAAAGTGGATAACTTATGCCTCTTAGCTGGAATGAAATTAAAAGTCGTGCCTTGAGCTTCTCGAAAGAATGGGAAAACGCTCGTTATGAGAAAGGCGAAACACAGTCTTTCTATAACGATTTCTTTGACGTTTTCGGCATATCAAGGCGCAAGGTCGGTTTCTACGAACAGTCCATAAAAAAACTGAATAGCAAGTGGGGCTTCATTGACCTGTTCTGGCCGGGAACCTTGCTGGTAGAACAAAAATCTGCCGGACGTTCTTTACAAAAAGCGAAGGAACAGGCGATGGAATACCTGCAAACAATCAGCAAAAGCGAATTCCCACGCTATATCCTGCTATCAGACTTTCAGAACTTCTCATTACTTGATCTTGAAGAGGATAAACAGGTTTTCTTTTCTCTAAAAACCCTGCATGAGAATGTCCAGCATTTTGCTTTCATCGCTGGGTACAAGGCCCAGGTCTATCGGGACCAGGACCCGGCTAATATCGAAGCCTCAGAACTCATGGGCGAACTGCACAGGCAACTGGAGCAGAGCGGCTATAAGGGACACGATCTTGAAATGCTACTGGTGCGGCTCATGTTCTGCCTGTTTGCGGATGATACAGGGATATTTGAAAAAGACCATTTTCTCTTTTATCTCGAAAACCACACCAAAGAAGACGGCGGTGATTTAGGCGGACAGCTTATTATTTTGTTCAATGTTCTCAATACACCGGAGGAAAAGCGGCAAACAACGCTGGATGAAGACCTCGCCCGTTTTCCTTATGTGAACGGCGCATTGTTTGAGAGGCCGTTACATCCGGTATCCTTCGACAAGGTGATGTATGACGCGCTTTTACAGTGCTGTTATTTTGACTGGAGCAAGGTATCCCCCGCCTTGTTCGGGTCTTTGTTCCAGACTGTCATACTGCCAGAAGAGCAACGGAAAAAAGGCGCGCATTACACATCGGAAAAAAACATCCTGAAAGTCATAAAGCCGCTTTTTCTGGATGAACTCCAGCAGGAGTTTGAAAAAACCAAAACCAATAACAGGAAACTGAAAAAATTTCATGAAAAACTAAGCCAGATACGCGTTTTCGATCCAGCTTGCGGTTGCGGCAACTTTCTTATTCTGGCTTACCGTGAATTGCGGGAACTGGAACTCGAAATCCTGAGAAAGCTTTACAAAGGGAAGGCTATGCTGGATGTCAGCCTTTTCAGTAAAATTGACGTGGACCAATTTTACGGCATCGAACTCGAAGAGTTTCCCGCGCGCATTGCCGAAACCGCCATGTGGCTGGTCGATCACCAGATGAACATAAAACTGTCCCAAGCTTTTGGGTAATCCTTTGTCCGTCTGCCTTTGAAAAAATCTGCCAGAATCATTCACGGCAACGCCCTGACAACCGAATGGAAAGACGTTCTGGACCCCGCACAATGTAGCTACATAATTGGGAACCCGCCTTTCATTGGTTCCAAATTTATACTCATTGCACAAAGGCAGGAAATTAAAAGCCTGTTTTTTGGTCTTGTTGGTACTTTGGATTATGTTTGCGGCTGGTATGCCAAAGCCGCAGACTATATGAGAGGCACAAAAATAAAGGCCGCCTTTGTGTCCACCAACTCTATCACACAAGGAGAACAGGTAGGCATTCTCTGGAACGAGTTGATAAACAAACGCGGTATTTATCTGCATTTTGCCCACAGGACATTCAAATGGACGATTGACGCTAAAAAAGCCATGGGCATGAAAATAGCCGCAGTCTATGTTGTTATTATCGGTTTTGCTGATTTTGAAACGGACAAAAAAAATTATACGAATATGAAACCGTTAATTCTGAACCACATGAAATAGAGGCTAAACGTTTTAACCCTTATTTGGTGGAAGGGGCAAATACTTTTATTTTCAAACGCAGAAAACCATTATGCGATGTTCCAGAAATTGGAATAGGCAATAAACCAATAGACGGCGGACAATATCTTTTCACTGCGAAAGGGCGTAAAAAATTTTTAAAAAAAGAACCTTCTGCAAAAATATATTTTCAGCGTTGGCTTGGCTCGGATGAGTTTATAAACGGCTCTGAGCGCTGGTGCCTGTGGCTTGGCGATTGTCCGCCGCAGAAACTACGAAAAATGCCTACAGTAATGGAGCGTATAGAAGCTGTCAAAAAAATCCGTGAAAACAGCGAAAGTGCTCCAACTCGAAAAATTGCGACCACACCCACACGCTTTCACGTTGAAAATATGCCAAAGGGGGATTTCCTAGTCATCCCAAAAGTATCGTCTGAAAGACGGTACTACATCCCTATAGGCTTTAAAGGCCCGGAAACTTTTTGCGGCGATGCTGTTTTTATAGTCCCCAATACAACGCGTTATCATTTTGGAATTCTCACATCTGCCATGCACATGGCGTGGGTGCGCTATGTTTGTGGACGGCTAAAAAGCGATTATCGTTATTCAAAAACGGTTGTTTATAATAATTTCCCCTGGCCGGAGCCAATCGGACCACAAAAGAAGAAAATAGAAGAAAAGGCTCAGGCCGTTCTGTCTGTCCGTGAAAAATTCTCTAAAAGTTCACTGGCAGATTTGTATGACCCGAACACCATGCCCCCCGTTCTGCTGAAAGCGCATCGGGAGCTGGACAGGGCCGTTGATTCCTCCTATCGCAAAACCCCGTTCAAGGACGAACGCACCCGCATTGAGTTCTTATTCGACCGATACCAACAACTCACAGCCCCCTTGATTGCCAAACAAAAGAAAAGTAGGAAAGAACGAAATTTCCTAATCCTTCAAGAATGAAGATGGTGGCAAGGCCGAGAGATTGACATTTAATCCCCGCTATGTACTATCGACTAGGCTGCCGGATAAGTTTTATAGATTAGAAGTTTTGCGGTTGAGTGAATCTTTCAAGAAGGTAAAGGCCCTACCCAGTAGGGAAAAACATTCATTTTTAAGGCAAGATACCAACCTTTTAACTCCTAATTTAATGGAGAAGAATATGTCAGGTTCATATCCCTTGAGTTCAAGTTGGATTAATGTGTCCGCTTTGGGTCGTTAACGGAAATATCCGTATTCGGCCATTAGCGGACACTCGGCATTGATAATAAAACACACAACAAGTACAGCACCCTGCACCTCTTTATTAGAGCTTTTCTTTATTGTGCGCCCTAAATATGGAGTCAGCCAACCTTGTTCCTGTAGATACAAGTTTAGACAAAACTCTAAGCTGTTCTTTGCAAGATTTGTTTTTTGTAGGATGCGGATAGTTTATTGAATGATCAATTTCCCCCCATATTTCTTCAAATAAAGTTCGAACTTGTATCTCACAACAAAAGTTTGAATCTTTTTTTGGCTTAACCACATAATGTATACTGGTGTAGTAAGAGTCTTTTATCCGTGTGTCGAGATCAAAGTCTTTAAAAAACTTGCTAGTCTCAGGGTCCCATGAATATGCAATAGGCCTTTCATGTAAAAACCAATCACCATCCCGAACCTGCTTTCTTATTAGACTATTTATATGTGAAAATTGATCTTGGTAAAGATGCAGGACTCGTACGCCAGCCAAATCCGTAAAACGTTCAAAAAGATTTTCTGGCGTTAATGCATTACCATCTTCTGATTTTCTAAGAATTTTATTCTTTAGGCGGTCAACACCTTTAAGACGCTTTTTGAGCGTATATATAATAGGGTTGCCATATTGATTTAGCTCTGGCTCAAGTAAAAATGTCTCGGCTACAGCATTCATAAAGCGCTTAAACAAATGCTGATCCTTTTTATAGGCTTGGACTATTAGATTAATCTGCTGCTCATCCATCTATTTTCTCCAGCCAATCGATTCGCTTTAAAAGATCATTACAGAAATCAGAATAGCTTTCTTTAGTCTTTCTGTACTGATCACCAGCCCCTCCTCTCACGGTGCTTCTATGTGTGCTCTCTAAATCCCCTAAGTCAGGTACTTTCCACATTGGGTTATTGTAGTGCTGCGCCATTGAGGGAAACGTATTATGCGTATGCATCACAGCAGTGTTACCAATAGGAGCTGCCATCAAATCATCTGATAGATGTTGCCTGATGTCTTTTGGGATACTATCCTTGATGGTTTGAGGTATTTTCTTCGCATAATTTAAATGTGCATTCGCCAAATCCCATTCATTCTTATTCCCTGAATATTTTTTGGCGTTATATATCGTGTACCCCAAAAATGTTACAAAGTTCTCTGGAAACTTATCCCTTTTCTCCTCAGAAATAAGCCTATAAATAATATTAAACTCTTCTTTCCACGCGGATAATGCTTTTCCAATATTTTTTATTCCATATAGGCTAAAAAGGTCCGGGGATGCAGGAACGAAAAAGCCATCAACTATTGATATAATAACTTTGTTCAATGAGCCTAAGCTTGGTGAGGTATCAATCAAGACAATGTCATATTTATGTGTTTTTGAATATTCTTCCGCTAGAGTTCTGATCCTTGTGATTGTTCTAACTGCCAAAGGCTCGCCTCTATAGATGTCAGTCCAGCGACTAGCGACCTTATCTTCATAAAGATGTAGCGTCAGCCTGCCAGGGATAATATCCAAATTAGTTGTTAGTTTTCTTGGTGGTGGTAACTTCGTATGTTCACCAGTACCTTCTTCTGTTGGCTTCAGTAAAAAATGAAGGCTACGTGGTTCTGATACGATTTCATGGTAATTGTCTTCGGTATGTTGTTTTTTTGATGATTCAAATCCTTCGTCGATAAACGGATCCTCTATAGTCCACAAAGCATGAATATACTCTTGATCCAGTGAATATATAGTGAGATTACACTGTGGATCTGCATCTATAATGAGAATCCTTTTCCCCATTTCTGAAAGAGCATGCGCAACATGATAAGTAAGGGTGGTTTTTCCTACTCCTCCTTTATTGTTGAAAACCGAAATTATTTTCATCCTTTACCTATCCTTTCTAAGGCAGTAATTTTTTCATATTGCGGCCATTGTGATTTGACCTTGCATTTTCCCCATGAATGCCCGTTATGGGTCGAAAGCGGATGTCCCGATCGTGCGTGGTACCGCGCCGAGGTGACCTTAATCTCTGGATGAGACTAACAGGCAACGGTTTGGGCCTGAAGGGTTGAGAAGTTTACGGACAAATCAATTACTAAATAATTCCTTCACCATGACAAACTTGCAATTACTTTTCATTGCTGCAGGTTTTTCATCGCGCACTTACACAATAATCAGCCTCAGACTCTGAGTCCAACGGGATAATAGTTGGGGGGGGCACACCACGCCCCAATTAACTCTAGCACTTTTTAAGTTAGAATAGTAGTTTTGCCTCTGGTGCTGGAGGCCTATACCCGAAGGAACTATGCGGTCTAAAAATGGGTTGTATTCACTCCTCTAGTTTTCAATAAGCATCTGCGCTTCCAGCAATGATGTGAAGTTTTCCCTATTTAGCAAACCATCTCTCAGCTTTCCATTGAACGATTTATCGTATTCATCCTCCCAAGGACTTCCGGGCTCTATAAACATAGAATATTTGTAATAAAAAGAATTTTTTCATTGTTATATTTTCGGGAAAACCATTTAATGAGACAGCCAGAAAATCGTAGCAGATGCCTTATATAAACACACGAGATAAATATTATCCCATCACCGGTTTAAGAAAAGACACTTTAAGACTCAGTGGTTTTTCAGACCTTTTAATTAGCGCCCCTAAATCTATTCCAATTTGAGTATTTTTAATTCTATGACTCCTAAATTCAAGCGGGACCGTTCCTCTCTGACTTCTGATGAAATCACAAAGAAAACCTATAGCTGTGATTTATGGCGGGGTGGATTTGAAGGGGTGCTTTCTTCCGGCGCGCAAACTTTCTGCCTGTTCATAGCCATTCGGTATTTCAATGCTGGCGAAACCGTCAAGGCGTTGATCGCAGCCGCTCCGTTTATGGGTATGTTCCTTTCCATGGTGCTCTTGCATTATGCTTCGGCCACCAACTGGGAAAAGTCGACATGGGGAGCGCTTCCCTCTATAATTACGGGAGCCTGCCTTATGGTTGCCGCTTGGGCCACATCCTTAAGCCTGTTCGCGGTTTTTATAATCATCGCGTATATTTGTCGCAGCACCCTCCTCCCTTTCATCACCGATATTTATGGGGACAATTATCCTCCCAACCGCCGTGCGGCATTTTTCTCGAAACCTTTGCTCTTGTCGGTAGGCGTGGCCGCCCTCTCCGGATATATCGGATCCACCATCCTTGAAAAGGATATCAAGTATTACCCACTGATCTTCACCTTTCTCGGGTTCTGCGCCTTTTTTAAGGCTGTGGCCATCTATAAAATTCCGTCAAAGACGATGGATCAGAGTCCTCATGAAAATCCTTTCGGGAACATGAAATACATCTGGCAGGACCATTCGTTCGGCTATGTTTTGCTGACCTGGTTCATTATGGGGTTTGCCAATTTATGGACTCTACCTTTGCGACTGGATTATGTCACCTCACCGCAATGGGGTATTGAGGGGTCGGCGGTTTTTGTGGCCATGATCATTACGGTCATTCCCGAAACACTGAGAATGCTGCTCATTCCATTCTGGGCCAGGCTGTTTGACAGGATGAACTTCGTGGTTCTCAGGATGATCCTAAACCTGTCGTTTGGCATCGGTATCCTGCTATTTTTCATCACCTCCAATCCATGGGTCATTGGGGCAGGCTCAGCCTTGATAGGGATTGCCTTTGCCGGGGGTAGCATCGCTTGGAACCTGTGGGTCACCAAATACGCCCCTCCCGGGAAAACCGGTGCCTATATGTCAGTGCATGTCAATTTGACCGGCATCCGCGGCACCATAGGTCCGCTGATTGGCTATTGGGCAGTGGGTTTGATCGGTCCTAGATATATCGGCATGGTTTCCTGCGCAATGATGCTTCTAGCGACCTTGATGCTCATCCCAGAAATCAAATACGGAAGGCGAAGAGCAACCTGAGGGCAGTTCTTTGTCCTCTCGTATTACTTTGGTATAATAAAGATAAAGTTTTCACTTACTTTTACCGTTTAATTACACACTGCGACCAATCATGGCCAAGAGAAAATTCAGCCTGAAAGATACCCGGTTACTGGCGGATCAATATTCCCAAGCTGGTGATCCGGAAGCCTTAGCCTTATTTCAGACGGTCCAATCATTTTACCCACCAGGACAAAACCCCGAAGGCAGAGTTGCCATAGATCCTCTCAAAATATTGAAAAAGCTTGAGAAATCCGGTTTCCCTCCGGAAAATCAAGAACAAAGTCTGACATGGCTGAATTCACTTCGAGAAAAATTAAATCGTGAACTCTTCGACATTATTTCCCGTCAGAGAAACCCGGCAGAACTGATAGTAGGACCGAACTACACATTCATCCAAATATTGGAGAACCCACAGACCAAGCCTGAGGCCGCCTCAGAGAGAAGAAAATTCAGGGAATCTGAAATCAGCTTTAATATTCCAGACGACCTGAGGCTGGAGTTCGAGCAACAACTGGGATGCCTGAGGGAAAAGGAAATGGAGGAAAATAAGGTCCGTCTTGAAGAGGAAAATGAGGAATCCCACATTCGTCCGCAAAAACTGCGAGACAAAAAACAAAAACTTAATCAGCGATCCAAAGAACAAACCGTAAAAGAAACCGCCCGGCCCCACAAAGAGTTGGGAGAAACCCGGGAAGAACTGGAAACTCTCAGGTGGGAGGCATTGTTTTGAGCAAACCTTTAATCGGTATTATAATGGGAAGTGATTCGGACTTTACGATCATGGAAGAAGCCAGCAAGGTGCTGGATCAATTCAATGTAGCTCATGAGGTTCTGGTCACCTCGGCCCACCGATCTCCGGAAAGAACCCGGAAATATGTGCAAGGTGCCAAACGCCGTGGCATCCAGGTGATGATCGCCGGTGCAGGAGGTGCGGCCCATCTGGCAGGTGTGGTGGCGGCAGAAACCCAACTTCCGGTTATTGGCGTTCCTATTGACTCCACACCGCTCAACGGTCTCGATTCTCTCTTGTCAACAGCACAAATGCCCGGCGGCGTTCCCGTAGCCACCGTCAGCATTGGAAAACCCGGCGCCAAAAACGCAGGCCTTTTAGCCGTACAGATCCTTGCTCTGTCCAATGATAAACTAGCAGGACAGCTCACGAAATATAAAAAAGACCAAGCCAGAGCCGTTGCGCAGAAAAGTAAAAAACTGAAAACCAGCCATGCCGCAAATTTTAAAGATTGACTCAAACGCTGTTTCTGCTCAGGCGCAAAAAGTTTTGCTCCAAGGCGGAGTGATCGCCTTTCCCACAGACACTTTTTACGGTCTGGGAGTGGACCCTTTCAACCGGGAAGCTGTTGAGCGAGTCTTTAAAATTAAGGGCCGCGATAAAAAAAAACCTCTGCTCCTATTGGTAAGTTCAAGAGAACAACTGGAGACATTGGTAAAGGAAATCACCCCGACTCATTTGGTTTTGATGCAAAAATTCTGGCCGGGCCCATTAACCCTGCTTTTTGAGCCTCGTTCCATTATTCCCGAGAATGTGTCAGCAGACCGAATCGGAATTCGGCAACCCGGAAACTCTATGACACGAAATTTAATTTCAGCCCTGGGCCAGCCCATCACCGCGCCCAGTGCCAACCTTTCCGGCGAAGAACCGCCCGTCACCGCGAGGCAAGTACAACAGTCTTTAGGTAGCCATGTCGACTTGGTTCTTGATGGAGGGCCATGCCCAGGCGGGGAACCCTCAACTCTTATTGACCCAGTGGAAACACCTATCCAGCTTGTCCGGCCTGGTGCTATTCCATTCAACGAAATCGAAATGGCCCTTCGCCTTAATGAGAAGCTCGTTCACCCTGAGGTACTTCGATGATTTTTGGAACCGGTCTCGATATCATAGAAATAAATCGGATTAAAAAATCGCTGGAAAAATATTCCACCCGCTTTGAAAATAAAGTGTTCACTGACAGGGAAATTGGCTACTGCCAATCCCATGCAGACCCTGGGAAACATTTCGCAGCCCGATTTGCCGTTAAAGAGGCAGTATCCAAAAGCTTGGGAACGGGCATCAATCGCGATGTCGGATTCAAGGATATTGAAATCGTCAACCAGGATTCAGGAAAACCCATCGTCAAAATGAGTGGTCGAGGAAGAATACTGTTCGAAAAATTAAACCTCAAGTCAATCCACATCTCCATTTCCCATGACCAGCATTACGCTATCGCCCACGCCATTGCCGAACAATAACCGTGAACTCAAACCTTTGAAATCGATCCGGCACTTTTTGGAGTACGTTTTTTTCATCTTGCTGCTATTGCTGGTGCGTCCCCTGCCCCAGCAAGCTGTGGTGAAAATAGGAAGAAGCATAGGCAGTCTGGCTTTTCTCTTTTCCGGAAGGCGTAAACGGTCGGCAAAAATTAATCTGGATATCGTTTTTGAAGATTCAAAGTCATCCGGCGAGAAAAATAAAATCATCAAGAAGTCATTTCAATACCTGACGGTTTCGGCTTTGCAATGCCTCTGGGCTGCCTCCCATACCGAAAAACGGGTAAGAGATCTCATTGAAGGGGAACCAGCCGGGCTAGACCTGTTGCGCCGGTGCTTGAAAAAGAATAAAGGAATACTTTTTCTAACCGCCCATTATGGAAACTGGGAAATAATGGGATTATTTCACGGTTATCTGGACATCTGTCCACTTTCTTCCATTGTACGACAACTGGACAACCCTTATTTAAACCGAGTGACAAAAAAATTTCGTACCGCTTCTGGGAACAAGATTATTTATCGCGATGAATCTCCTTTAAAAATCGTGAGAAAACTTAAAAACAATGAGAGTGTCGCGGTAATGATGGATCAGAACACGGCCAAGGGCGGGATATTTGTTGACTTTTTTGGTAAAAAAGCGGCAACACCTCGGTCACTGGCATTATTGAGCTATCGCGCCGGGATCCCTATCCTCCCTCTATTTTGCCACCCTACTGATAAGGGAACCTATCGCATTGAGTATGGACCGGAAATCCAGTTTACTAAGTCTGACAGCAAGAATAATGATATTCTCAATTGGACCCGCCACTGCGAACAATTCATAGAAAATATTATAGGGGAAAACCCTGCACCTTGGATGTGCAGTCACCGTCGCTGGAAAACCCGACCTCCAGAGGAAAAAGAGACTCCAATCTACTAAGCTGCCTTCAGATCATGAAATGTTCTACCTGCCAAAATAAATTACATGAAACCGTAATTGCGGGAATTAAAACCCAAACCTACCGGAGGGAATGTCGAGGATTGTGGTCATAGATACGTTTACTCGTGAGAGCCTGGACAAGGTTGTGAGAAGAAAATTTACTCCGTTGGATGTGATGGTAGTTTTATCAGAGCTATTTATTACACAAGGGTTGCCCATGCATATCCGATCAGATAATAGGCCAGAATTTACCTCGAAAGTGATTCAGAAGTTGGTCACGATGGGGTCCATCGAAAGTATGACACCCGGGTTGATATCTTCCTTCATCGGTACCTCACCTTTAACTTTCTCCTCTTCAGCAGGCACTTCCTCGACTGGCTTTTCCTGGAAAAAATTCATGCAGGCGTAATAACTGCCACCGGCCACTTCCGCCGTTCCCAATTCTTCCAGTATATCCTCGTCCCCCACCATTTCCCAGCTATGCTTGATGTCGCCGGCCAACTGCCTCACCACATTCAAAAACGGCAATAAAAAAATTGATGTATTTTATAGCAATTACTAGAAACCCGTGCTTGTCAAGCAAGCAATTCGCTTCTATCAGCCCACACTTTTATTTTACCCCATTGACCATAAAGCATATCTATAAATAATTGCATCTAAACTGGTTAACCAGCTTTCTCCAGCTTCATGAAGACGGTTTTTCCGATTGGCACAAAAATTGAAAAACCTCCTATGGAAAGCTACTAACTGCTACCCCTATTTTACTTTATTCAGGAGATCGAGTTTATGAAAATTAGAATTCAAGCGAACAAAGTCGCCCTGACTTTTTTATTCATGCTCTTTCCTGTGATCGCGTCAGCTGAAGAGACCTCTCAAATCAGCTACCCTGACACCGCCTGGATACTGATTTCTTCGGCGTTAGTGATGCTCATGCTTCCTGGCCTGGCATTATTTTATGGTGGCATGGTGCGACGCAAGAATGTTCTCGGTACATTGATGCACAGCTTTATACCGCTCGGAGTCATCACGATCCAATGGGTGCTATTTGGTTATTCGCTAGCTTTTGGTAACGATATCGGACATTTTGTCGGAGACCTGAGCAAAGCTCTCTTTATAGGTATTGATTATAAGGCCCTTTTCGGCACCATCCCGGAATATTTGTTCAGCATGTTTCAGCTAATGTTCGCCATCATCACCGTCGCACTCATCAGTGGAGGAATGGCCGAGCGGGTCGACTTTAAGGCTTATGTCGCCTTCATTTTTATTTGGTCCACCGTGGTTTACGATCCTATTTGCCATTGGGTCTGGGGTGGTGGGTGGTTGAGCGACCTCGGGGCTCTGGATTTTGCGGGTGGCACAGTGGTTCATATCGCTTCAGGCACTGCCGCACTGGCCGCCGCCATAGTTCTTAAAAAGCGCCGAGGCTTCCCGGGGAAACTCATGATCCCCCACAGCCTGCCTCTCACTCTTCTGGGGGCGGGACTTTTATGGTTCGGATGGTTCGGTTTTAATGCCGGCAGTGCGCTGGCGGCAGACGAAACAGCCGTACTGGCATTCACCAACACCCAAATCGCAACGGGAGCCGGACTCCTCGGCTGGCTTCTCGCCGAGTTTATCAAAGGGGGAAAAGCCAGTGCTCTCGGAGCGGCTTCCGGAATCGTGGCCGGACTGGTCGCAATCACCCCTGCCGCAGGATTTGTCGAACCTCTTTGGGCAATGGTGATCGGTTTTCTCGCTGGACTAATCTGCTTCTTCGCCGTTGTGGTGAAGCTCAGAGTCGGTTACGATGACTCCCTCGATGTTTTTGGAATCCATGCTGTGGGTGGTGCCTGGGGTGCTCTCGCTACTGGACTATTTGTCACCGTAGGTGGAACAGGTCTACTGGCTGGCAACTTCAATCAAGTCTGGGTTCAGTTAATAGGTGTCTTGGCCGCCGGATTGTACTCGTTCGTCGTCACCTATGTTCTGGTAATAATTATTGATAAAACAATCGGCTTCAGGGTTAACGATGAAGACGAGGAAATGGGCCTGGATACCACCCAGCATGGGGAAACCGGATACAATCTGGTATAAATCATAGGTTTGATCAGGCCTTTATTTTCAAATTGTCATACCATGGTAGACGTGATAACCTTTGATATGGTTGACTTTTAATGGCTTATAAACTACTACTTTCAGAACCATTCCAGCTTAATTTACCCATTAAACTTGTACTGAAAAGCTTGAAGTGTTTTTGTCATACTTCAATATTTAGAAAGGACTTTTAATATGAGCAAGTTGAACTCTTTCGTTTCTAAAATCGCCTTAGCAATGCTTCTTGTGGCCAGCCTAATCTTTGTGGATCACAATCGAGTCGCCCAAGCCGCAGAAGAGCCTGAACTCATAAATCTTCCAGGTAGCTTTTCAGGTTCCTTCGGATTGTTTTCCGATTACAGATTTCGTGGAATTAGTCAAAATAATGAAGCCCTCTCCCTACAGGGAAGCTTAGACTGGAGCCATGAAATGGGATTTTATTTGGGTGCATGGGCTTCCAATGTAGACATTGGCGACTCGGCCCAATCGGAAGTTGACATTTATGCTGGAGTCGCCAGGGAATACTGGGGGGTCACCTTTGATATCGGCGGAATTTACTTCACTTATCCCGGCGCCCTTGAAAATGCAAGGTTGGACTACTTTGAATACATGTTTGGCATGTCTACCGAGTTTCCTTTGATCTCAATGGGTGTTGCCATTTACCACACCCCCGAGTTCACAGGAGGATTCGGGAATGCAACCTATGTGAGCTACGACGCAGAAGTGCCGCTGGTCAGCCGCCTTGCCATGACAGGCCATTTCGGATACCAATGGATCACGGATAATGCCGGGGCAGGTAGACCGGATACTTTAGACTGGAGCATCGGCGCGACTTATGCCACGCACGGCTTCGAGCTCAGCTTGACTTATATTGATACGGACCTGACAGTTGCTGAATGTACAATAGGTTGTGACGGCGAAGTTGTCTTTGGAATTTCTCGAGGTTTTTAGTTTTTCATGGAGCTATCAAGCCCGGTTGTAGGACACCAGTCCGCACCAGGCTTTTTCTTTATTCGGCTTTCTCCTTGAACGTGAAATTAAAAGTTTCTACCTCCCAACTTGCCTTATAAAATATTGAGTGTGCCACTGGGAAATAATGTTTATGAGCCTCCTCTTCACTTGATGAAGGTGGCGAATGGCAAGCTATAGAGGTTCCAATTATTAGAAATCTCTTTAGTACTATTTTGAATTTAAAAATCCGTGCTGACACAAGCCCAAAACCAGATCATTTTCCTGATGTTTTTAAACGGAATCCTTTTCATGGGCTTGAATTTCATTGCCTACTCCTTCGTTTTTCCGGGATCTAAAGGTTCCAAGCGAATCGGTTACTTATTCATCACCTGCGGACTGCTGGCCTACTTGGTTCAACTGATGTACCAAGGACTGTCGGCCTTGGACTACCCGGCAGGTAAAATAACCGGCCTCCTGTTGAGCGGATTCGTCGTTCCGGTCTTTTTCATTTCGTTGGCCTATTACCGGGTCAAACGCAATCGAATAGAAAAAGCCACCCGGCGTGAGGCCAACGAGCAATAGCTTACAGAGCAGGGACACCTATTGAGCACAAGATAAGTATACGGCAACGTACCAGCGGAGGTTCTCCGCCCGCCCCCAATGGAAACCAGCAAGGAAACTCATGAAACCGATTGACTTGAGAAGCGACACCTTAACCCAGCCCACCCCGGCCATGCGCCAGGCGATGGCCAATGCCGAAGTCGGAGATGATGTTTTCGAGGAAGACCCGACCCTTAAAAAACTGGAGGCCTTGGCTGCGAAAAAAATTGGCAAAGAGTCGGCTCTCTTTGTGCCCAGTGGCACCATGGGAAACCTCATCAGCGTGCTCAGCCACTGCCAGCGCGGAGATGAAGTGTTGCTGGGCGACCGAAGCCATATTTTCTTGTACGAAGCAGGGGGTATGGCCGCCCTGGGTGGAGCTCACCCAAGAATTATCCCCAACAATGCAGATGGCACCCTGCCCTTGCCATTAATAGAACAATCTATACGGCAGGTAGATATCCATTATCCCTCTACCCGGCTGATCTGCCTTGAGAACACCCATAATTTCTGCCAGGGAACACCGCTAAACCCTGAATACATGGACAGTGTGGCCGTTCTGGCGGAAAAATACGGGCTTAAAATTCACCTTGATGGCGCAAGGCTGTTTAACGCCGCTGTGGCTCTCGATATTGAGGTGGGTGCTCTGACCCAGCAGGCAGACTCGGTCATGTTTTGCCTGTCCAAAGGGCTCTCAGCTCCGGTCGGGTCTCTGGTCTCCGGCAACCGGGATTTTATCCAACGCGCCAGAAAAATCAGGAAAATGGTGGGTGGTGGGATGAGGCAGGCCGGGCATCTGGCCGCCGCCGGACTGGTTGCTCTGGAAAACCTAGTGGAACGCTTAAAAGACGATCATCAGAACGCCAGGCTCCTGGCAGAAAAACTGGCCGCCATAAGGGGTATCGATCTGAATCAAACCAGAGTGAAAACAAATATTATTTTTTTCAAGCTGAACCATCCAAAAATCGATGGAGACACATTTTTAAGCAGGCTGGAAGCAAAATCCATCAAAATTCTCATGACCGATCCGGGAGTTTTCCGCGCCGTCCTGCATCGCGAAGTTTCCCGGGAGCAGGTCAAAATCGTAGCACAAACCATCCAATCCATTTTAACCACCACTCAGTGTGAGGCCATGTAGCTGTGGTGCCCTATTCCACAAACTTCATCGCAGGGGTAAATAGCTTTATTTGGCGAGTAAAAAGTTCTCCCGCTTGAAGAGTCTTTTCCGCCTGCCCATGTAGCTGGGTTGACAGTAAATGCAATTGGCCTTAGAATAGAGAGATCTCTAACGTTACAGGGGAAAGCTATGGTTGCCTTAGAAATGAAAGACACTCTGGAGCTGGTGCGACAAGCGCAGGATGTAGTAAAAAGCCGCTACCTGTTATGCATTCTGGTATCACAAAGAATCCATCAACTGGAAAATGGCACCCAACCCACTATCGATGTGGATCCCGAAGGATACTCTTTCCCAAAATCTTATTTTGAGCTGGCACTCAGGGAAATTATTGAAGGAAATATGGATCTGGAACAAATTACTGAAGAAGAATAACCCTCCTCCTTTTATCCCTTATCCCAGAAATCAAACTCAACCTTTCGTGCTGTAATCCAAAGGTCTTTTGGTTTGCTACGCTTTATTGCATACGAGAGCTTTACATAACCCAGGATTACCCTTTACATAAAAAAAAGCCCGCCGATTTATTATCGGCGGGCTTTCTTATAAGCACTAATGATGACTATTTAGGAAGCTCATCACGTTTAACCTTCCCTTCATCATACATTTTACGTGTACGTTTGGTCATCCATACCATCCAACCCTGGAAACAGACAAAAATAACCGCCATGATCGGGGGCATGTAGTACAGAGACTGAGGCAATGCCGGTTTCAGAATGGTATAGTACCAGGTAGAGATGGCCATAATCTCATCCTTCTCTTTATCCCGTCCTGCCCATTGCATGAAAGCCACAGGAATGAAAGTTTCAGTAGGAATCTGAACATCAAACTCCCCATCTGTTTTCAAGTCCCTTCTGAACAAAATCTTGACACGACCTTGGTGGTAAATGGAGTCCACAACCTCGACCTTAGCTTCAGATTCTTTGGCTTGCAGAGCATCAAACCCAAAACCTACCATTTCTTCTACGCTCACGTCCAACTGATAACCCTCGTCATTCGGGGCATTGGTCGCGCTGTAGTCTTTAGCCAGGAAATTTGCCTTCCAGATATCTACCGGTTTCTTGGAATCACCCATGATGAAATAGGGTTTTTCCGCACCGAACAGATCCTGAAGTTTCGCCGGCCATTGAATGGCTACTGAATCCGGGTATTCCGGATCTTGCGACATAAACCGCAGGTGGTATTCAACCAGATAATAAACCGCCTGCTCTTCAGCACTCCAACGGGTGGTCACCCAAAGATTGTCGGTTTTAGGATCAAAGTTTCGTTTACCCCGAGTGATCTGGCCCGCCATAGCAATATGATGCCTCTTCGGGTTGTCCTTGATCTCTTCAGGAAAAGCGACAATCCGATCATCCGTATCTGGAGACTGCCAACTTGGGTCATCAATCTTCGGAGAGACTGGACCTTCCGAATAAACAGACTGAATGAGAAAGTCTGGGATCGGTTTGTTGGTCAACGGATCGATATTCTTTCTCGGACAGAGCGAGTTAACAAACGCCGCAAGCTTCCAGCGATCCTCAACCGTGATCTGGTCCTTGAAGTTTGGCATCGGAGTACCGTTCAATCCGGTGGAAATCGCGCGAACGGTATTGAAGGGATTGAAAGGATCCCGGCGAGATCCACGGAAGTTCCAGCATTGCTGCCAGTCTGCCGCGACAATCGGGAAACCCCAGTCGTCTTTCATCGTCGGGTTGCCATCACCCCGACCCTCGCCGCCGTGACACTCAAAACATTTATTCTTCAGAAAAATTTCCTTACCCGCGTCGATATCAGCCTGGGGCACACCCAAGTGATAAGGACCCGTTGTTCCCCACGGGTTCTCGCCAAAATCCTGAACGGTGACTTCTTCATCTTCCACATCATTAAAATCCCGATCCTGCACCAAGGTTTTAACAAAGTTCACAACGGAGACAATCTCGTTTTCCGACAAAAACTCACCCCAAGCCGGCATTGCCGAACCCTGGAGTCCATTTCTAACAGTTTTGATCAAATCTGCTTCCATGGGGAGTTCACCAGAATCCGTAACGCGGATTTTGAAAGTTCCTTGGATGAAGTTTCTGGGCCGGGTGAACAGGCGGTCCGAAGCAGGGCCATCTCCGCCCCCCTCAATCCCGTGGCACCAGACGCATCTTTTAAAATAGACTTTTTTCCCTGTTTCCAGCATATCCTCCTTGACCGCATCCGGCACCGTTTGGGCAAGCACCACTCCCGTTCCAGGTACCGCGATCAACGCCACAACCAGAAAGGAAAAGACCATGCGTTTGATATAGTTAGTGTTCTTAGTCATTGTCATTACCATATGTTTAGGTTTTAGTAACCGAAAGTTCATAGCAAGTTATTCTCCACCCTCACTCAGCGGTGGAACCTTCTGTGCCAAAAGTCCTTGGATGCCACCCTGTGTACCAGTATTCAAACAGGATAACCTTCCAGATTTCTTCCGTGTTCAAATGCTCCTCCCAAGGAGGCATTGCTGAAGACCATGGGGTCGACTCATTCGGCAAACCAGGGCCGCCTTTTGATACTCGCCAAAACAGGAATGACTCCTGCAACATGGCAATGGTACCCGGGTCGATGAAGTTCGCCGGGGTCGGGTTAAACACATGCGAGAATATGCCCAGTCCGTTCAACTGGTCACCATGACAATAATGGCAGTTCTGAAAGAAGATCGTGCCGCCTTCCGTAACATACTTCATGTACTCCTGCTTGTCCGCATCCAGGAACGGGAAGCTGTCCTTGTAGTTGTCCTGTTCATCAATGCGGAAAGGGTTGTTGGTAGACTCCAGCGGATAGGTCTTGCCATGCACTTTCGTGGTAGCAGGAGGTGCGGGGTGAACCGTCCGCAATTCCACCGGTTCCTGGTATGACGGGTAAATCGTGTTATAGGTTGCAAATCCCACGAGAATCGGCATACCAACCAACATAACAATCTGCGCAAATTTGTATTCACCAACAATCGTTTTAACGATTGGCTTCCTGAATTCCCGGAAAGTTTCCGGATCCTGGCTGACGTATAAGAAAGTACCGATCGACCACATCACCATGTAGGTGATGAACAGGGTCCACGGAATTGGTGGATACAAGATCCATTTGTAAAAGTAAAATCCCAGAGCCCACACAAACAAGGCCATCATGGCAACTGGCGGCTTGAGCCTGAGAACCAGATTGGTAACGAGCAAATAGGCTACGAATAATAAAAAGTAGACGTACCTATTCAATATCCAGCCGACCTCCTTCGGTGTGAAGATAGGAAAAACGGCGTTATGAAACACCGCCAAGCCGACAACAAAAACTAAAAAACTGATTAATGTTTTGTTCATTCCTGTCTCCTATTAACCGTCAGCCGGAGCTTCGGTCTGACTAATAAAATCCACAAGCTTGTCGAGAGCCTGAACTGAAAGCATCTCTGAAAAGGTTGTAGGCATTAAACCATCCGGGAACAACTCTCCCTCTGCTTCGTTGAAAACCACATAGGCACCAGGGTCCAAGATAGACTCCCTGACATACTCCTTTGTATTGGTTGCTTTACCCTTATAGTTAGGGTCTTTGATGCGCTTCGGGGCGTTGACCTTCTCATGAAGCTTCGGCCCCAATTCACCCACAGCACCCTCAACACCAGGTATGGCATGGCAAAGTGGACAACCCAGGGTATTGATCATGGTCTGAATATCTTCCTTGCCAGTGACAAATACAGGCATATCCTCATCTTCAGCAGGAGCTTCAGCTACCGCACCACCCGTGTTACCTGCGTCATCCTGAGGTAATGGAACAGTCACTGCCGCAAACTCGCCCGGTGTGTCCTTGGATTGCAGGTAAGCGATGACAGCGTTCACTTCAACCCGACTCAGACTGATCGGTGGCTTGATGATAACCGGCATCGGACTTTTTGTATCGCCATCGCTACCAAAGCCTTCCACCACGTAACAGGTCGGACACGTGAGAGATTCACGGAGATAGTCCTCGCCGGTAAACTCGTCAGGACCATGCTGTCTTCTGTGCTCTTCCGGCGCTTCGTCATATTTACCCTTCACAATACCCGAAGCGGGCTCTACTTCGCCAACGGCTACAGGACTGGTCGCATACCGCTCCTCCTTTACCCGCTCATGACTTCTCTTTTCGACCCCAAAGAGGTTCGGGCATCGACCCATATGGTCAGCCGGATCAAAGGTGTGACAAAGGGGACACTGACCCTTACCGATTGATTTCTGACCGGCCACCTGCTTGGCACCAAAAATAATTACTCGTCCCATCTCCGCAAACTCTTCCATGGTCAGGTCACCCACGACCGCCGCTTCTTTAGGCGGCGGGTCACTGCGCTGTTGCGGCAACCAGTTGGTATAGCCTGCCAGCAAAAGAGAAACCGTGGTCCAGAAGAAAAACCCTCTGATAATCGGAGGAGACTGGCTTTCAATTTGGTTGCTTTTAAAAAACACTCCCCAAGTGATCAACAAAACAACCACAAGCCAAAGATACGTCGAGAAGAAAAACTTCAACTGAGCAGCTTGAACAAGGTCAAACATATGGACCGCCATCAAAAAGCTGGTAATGGCAAAGGCACCAAATATTCCGCCCCACAAAGTGGTGTTTATTCCTTCTCTTTCCCTGCATGCCTGGATCACATTTGCGAAAACAAAAATCCCGAACAGGGCAAACGCAATGGCAATAAATGAAAATAATATGTCATGTTGCTCTGGTAACATCGTTCTCCTCTCTCTCCTGGGCCTTCAGTTTAATTGGTTGGGGGCTCCAAAACAATGGAGCCCCGCCAAATTGTTAGCAGTTATTGCTGTTGTTGAGCCGGTACCGGAACACCTTTCGGAGCTTTTGTTTCGACTTTTTTACCGGTCAAACTACCTACCCAGAACACAACCACAAATTGTGTCCACACAAAAAGAGTGTTGAAAGTAAGCATCTTACCCGCTTCACCAATCGTAAGCGTATAAGCGTCAACAGAGTTATCACGAACCACCTCCGTCACGTGCCAGAACAAGCGAACGGCAGAACGGATGTAACCCATAAGGCCCATCAGCCAAGTGAAGGAAATCGCCAGAAGGAAAATGGCGTAAGTTCCTACTTTGGACTGGCTACCCCATTGAATATCCCCATAGGATTCAGAGTCCTTAAACATGGAGATATTGATCGCCGTGCCAGCAAAAAGGGTCGTCAGCGTAGTGGTCACTTGCGGTACGGAAAGCCCAACCCGCTGGTTAGCAGGGAGGAAATAACCATAAACACCCAGGAAGATGATGTTGGCGGCCGCACCAACAAAAATAGCCGCGATCCAGCAGTTACCCACCGTGGCCCAAGGCACGTTAATCTTCTTGTTGGCTCTCTGGTACAATAAAAAGCAGAGAACCGTAGTGGTAATCATCAGGTTCACCGCTGTGTTCTTGGCCGACATAACCCCAAAATGACCCACAATGGGATGCTGGGCACCACCCATTGCCTTTAACTCCGCTGGAGTCATAACGATAGTATGCGGAGTCATCCACATGGTGAAACATACGATCAAGAGAAGAACCATGTATTTACAATACTTCATATAACGATGCGACCCCTTGACCCGCGCCATCCCATTATGCAAATAGGAATTAGCAGCGAAGAACAGAAGCCCAATCATTACCGCCTGAATGATGAACAACCAAGCCATGATGCCGCCCATCAAGGTAATACCCATCTGTTGACGAAATGCATACACCTCCTTCATCAACCAGTAGCCGGCGAAAGGAAGCGGGATCAAACCAAAGATACAGATGAACATGGCGACATAACATACCCAGTCGTAATGCGCCTTCTCCTCCTCATTTTTAGCAGTGAGGTAGTGGTATGCGGCGTAAGCACCTACGATTCCACCTCCGAACACGATGTTTCCAAGAATCCGGTGAACACCGACCGGGTTCCAGAGAGTAGAATGGATGACGTGCCAGATATTTCCCAGGAAACGGCCTTCAGAATCAATTCCGCCGGGAGCCTGCATGAAGGTCGCCCATGAATTGGCCAGATACATCAAAACCGTACCAACAAGATTGAGAAGAACCGAAAGACTACAGTGAACCCACTTCAGGAACTTGTCTTCTTTCATTTTGTCCCAGCCGTAGTAGTAGACGTAGAGAATGCCAGACTCAGCCAGAAACATCAGCGCGTACACATGCATAACCGGACGGAAAATGCTTGCCATATACTTGAAAAAGCCCGGAAATAATGTGATGAATGTGAAAAGAAGGATACCACCAAGAATAGCTGTCCAAGAATAAGCAGTCAGGCTGACCTTCATCAGGTCATGCGCCAGCCGATCGTACTTGGCCGACATAACAGGATCCTCTTCCCTCGTTCGAACTCCAATAAACTCGATGAGCATACAAAAAATCGGAACCGCCAGAACAAAGCTACCAAAATAAAGATGCTGCTGATTGGCAACCCATAAAAGCATGCGGCTGGGAGCGAACTCATAATTGTTATAGTCCGACTCACCCAGTTCCGGAGCAGGAAAACCACTCACAGGACCCTTCAGCGGGTTACCTTCCCAGTCCTTATAAAATACGTCCTGGCTCCACTCAACTTCTGCATCGCCTTCGCCTTCAACGGCCTCTTCCGCCTGAACTTCTTTGGCGAACGCTTCTTCAGCAAAAACCTGCTCCGCAGACACTTCCTTGGCAGTCGCATCGCTGGTCATACCTGGAACAAAGTATATGGCCATGGCCAGTAACAGTCCCAATGAAAACGCCTTTATGCTAAGTTTATTTTTCCCCAACATGGTTTAACCTCCTTATGGATCTGATCAGGATCCGTAGCTAGTAATACAGAACTCCAATAAGGTACCTAACGTATAAACCTCACTCCTTTAAAACGAGTTGAATCCAAAATAATTCTTCCCAAAAAAAATCTCAAGTTTCCCAGCCCCGGTAGCAACACCGAATGCGCCGCTAACTCCTCACCAAAGCGCGACCTGAAATCCCCTTAAAAACCCGTAACCTGCTATCTTGCAGGGGTTTTCCAAGCCTATCTCGCAACCTCATTTTCGGCATACAAGAACCCAAAATGATTGCGATTAGAACATAGCCTCTCTCAAGTGTCAAGACAAAATCGAGGCATGAAACATGGTGTCTTTAAAAGTATTTTTTGCCTCCCTCAATACGCATTTTGACCGAATTTGCATGCCCCCCAAAATCCTCCATTTCAGCCAATAATGTTAATGTTTTACTACATTCTTCCAGAGCTGTGCGGGAATAGGATATCAAGCTGGTCCGTTTCACGAAATCATACACTCCAAGCGGCGACGAAAACCGGGCCGTGCCACTGGTGGGCAATACATGGTTGGGCCCCGCCAAGTAGTCCCCGACCGCCTCTGGCGTGTAATGTCCCAAAAATACCGCTCCCGCGTTATGAATCTTTTCCGCCCAGTATTCCGGGTCTTCTAAAGCTAATTCCATGTGTTCCGGGGCCAAACGGTTGGCCAGGTCGACCGCAGCCTCAAGAGACTCGGTCACCAGTAGCCGACACTGGGCATTTAAGGAAGCTTCAATAGTAGGCTGACGGCTGAGCATGTTCTTCTGCCTCCCCAGTTCGGCCATCACCTCTTGGGCCAATCCTTCCTCTGGAGTCACCAGAATTGGCACCGCTTCTTGATCATGCTCGGCCTGCGACAACAGATCTGCCGCTACATAAGCCGGGTTTGCGCTGTGATCGGCCACAATCAGGATTTCACTGGGGCCGGCTATCATGTCGATGTCCACGACTCCAAAAACCAGCCTTTTGGCCAACGCCACAAATATATTACCGGGCCCGACTATCTTGTCCACCCGTGGCAGGGTTGCGGTGCCAAAAGCCATAGCAGCGACCGCCTGAGCTCCACCGACCTTATAGATTTCTGTGACCCCGGCAATATCCGCCGCGACCAGAACATGCGGGCGAGTCTGCCCATCGGGAAACGGAGAGCACATGACCATGCGGTCTACTCCTGCCACTTTTGCCGGAATCGCGTTCATCAGCACCGAAGAAGGATAAGACGCCTTGCCGCCTGGAACGTAGATCCCGGCGGTGGCAAGTGGCCTCACCACCTGGCCTAAAGTGATGCCCTCTTCCTCATATCTCCAGGATTCCTGCTTCTGACGCTCGTGAAAACTGCGGATACGTTCTGCCGCTTCCCTCAGTGCCGCGAGTTCTTCTTCAGTCACACCGTCATAGGCCTTCTGGATCTCATCCGGCATGACCCGCAACCACTCTACCGAAAAATTATGCCGGTCAAAGCGATGCGTGTACTCCAATAAGGCGAGGTCGCCTCTTTCCTTCACATCCCGCAATATCTTGCGAACAGTTTCATCGTGGGTGAAGAAATCCATGCCAGAACGATTTTCCAACGCCTCGACCACCTCCTGATAATCCGAATCTGTAAACTTGCAAAGCTTCATAATATTTTCCGTTCAATCAAAAGAATCCGGCCAAAATAATTTTTAGCGGGACGCTAAAATCTTGTCGAGTAGTTTTCCTGTCTCACCGGATTTTCCCAGTCCGGCCCGTTCGATGAGGTCCAAATGGGACTTAAAAAAAATTAAATCTTCCGGGCTGTCGATATCGTACCAGACCGGCAATAGTTCCAGGTCTGCCTCGCTTCGCATCAAGCGTTCACACGTTTGCATTAAGACCGTCTCTGTTCCCCAAGCCACTCCATCGAAGACTTCGACCACTTTTCCCTTCATGCCGATCAGGTAATAGCCTCCATCGGTGCTCGGCCCCAGAACCATATCCTTATCGGAATCCAGAGCCCGGCTGATATAAGAAACTGGCAACGAAGGGCTGTCCGAACCAATGATAACAACTCTCTTGTACCCTTCGGCAAATCGGTCTCGAATGGCCCGGCGCATTTTATCACCCAACTCCTTACCCTCCTGAACAAAAAGGCGGATATCGGAACCAGATGTTCCGTAAAAAAAACCGGACTCTTTCGAGGGCGCGACTCCAACGAAGCGATCTACGTCTTCCACTTGCCTAATCTTGTCGAGGCTGTCCTGAAGGAAGCAGGTATAAAGTTTGAGAATAGAATCTTCTCGCAGAAAGGGAGACAATCTCGTCTTCACCTTACCCAGAACCGGGTCACGAGCAAACAAGATCAACGCATTGTCACAAGATTTAGTCATTTGGCAAGCAGAGAACCTTCGCTGGTAACTTGTGTGATACTCTTTCCTTAACTCCACACCCCAAAAGGGCACAATAGCCCTTTACCGCCAGCAACCACCCAGCTATCGTCAACAACAAATCACGTATTGGCGACTGGAAAGGCAATACCATCATTGGCAATGGACACCAAGGTGTCATCACCACTCTTAGTAGGACGCAAAACAAAAGAACTGGAATACATCATAGGCCGACTTAATCACCGACCCAGAAAAACCCTTGGCTTTAAAACACCCTATGAGCTATTCTTCAAAAAGAAAACTTCGCCAACTGTTCCACTTACGAGTTGAGTTCAAGACCCGATTTTAACCGATTTCTAAACTTCGGAACCGTCTGCCTTATAAGGTGAAAGTCAGGCATCCAATCAATTCGTTGTTTTTTGAAAAACAATATCGACTATTTGCTTGCCGGATAAATTTTTAGCTTTGCTTTCCGCGAAGAATTGAACCATTTTTCTGATCGGTTTTATTAACCCTTTTCCCTTAAACAAATATTCAACCCACCCCTTTTCTTTAACCCGCACTCTGGTCGATTCCACAGATGCTGGGCTGGGCAACTCTAAAAATGTAGGAACTTTTTTTGCTCTAAATAATATTTTCAAATTTGAGGTCGTATCCACCTTCACCACATCAAAGTACCGACTGGCACATGAAATTAAAGTGTCTACACTAAAATAGAAAAGATGCGCTTTGAAATAAATATTACGAGGAGAGGCATCATTAGTTTCAATCCAAGGCACTTCAACAAACAATATCTTGCCCTCTTTCAATAAATAATACAGCTTTTTAAATGCTTTTGTTGGAGAGGGTAAGTGCTCCAAGACATGAAAGAGAGTAATTACATCATACTGCCCCTCTATGTCTTCGAGTTCTTCCGGCCTGATATCACAGCCATATTCATTCTTCGCATACCCAGAATACCCTATGTTTGGCTCAATTCCTTGAGACTCGAACCCCGCTTTCTGAGATAGATAGGTGAATTCCCCTCCCCCCGCACCAATATCAAGTATATTTCCTGTAGAAATTTTTGACTCACCCAGAAAACTGATTCTATGCATTGCTGTTTTTGCTGCACGAAAAATATGCTTAGGTTCCGGAGTATATGTTTTTTTATATTCGACCCGGTAATTATGAGAGTAGTATATTTTCAACGCATTTGATGTTGGGATAGGGGTTTGCTGTATTAACCCACACTTTTTGCATAAGGATACAATTAACGTGTCGGATGACTTTGAATCACATGTCGAGATAACCTCAAAGTCATCGTTTTCACATAATACACATCGCATATTTTCTATTCCGCCTAGTTGGAACTGAAAAGATTATGGCCCCTTTCTCGCTGGACTACTTGCCAGAATAAATCATACTATCATTCGAGAAAAAGTCTCAAACCTAGTCGAAGTTGGAAATGGGCTCAGGCGCACTAAGGAAAAAACAACAATGCAGTCCCATGGAAGGGCGCCCTTCTAACTGCACTCCATTAAGATGCCTCGCTCTCTCTCATTTTTCCCGAGGGATTCCGGCGATCGATTCCATCATGCTCCCCATTTCGGAATCGGCTCCTTTTAAAATTTTGGTTCCTGAAGAGCGAGAGAAATCGTTTGACTCAAATCCACAAACTCCATAGAATTAACCCCAATATCGCAATCCCCGCAAAAAGGAAACACCATCCTATACGATCTCGATGTTTCAGTATTCTACTGGATCAACCAGCATTTTCAATCCCCAGTAATAGAACGGGTTATGCGGTTCGTTTCCGGTAAAGAAAATTTTTTCTACGTTGGCATTGCCTGCGTGGTAGGGGTTCTCGCTTTTTATAGACGTTATGGTTTGGCCTTTCTAGTGGCAATGGGCGCATCCATCGGCCTGACCGATGCCACTAGCCATTATATCCTCAAGGAAGCGATCGCCCGCCCCAGACCCTGTCATGTTTTGCAAGACCTTATCAATGTGGTGAATTGCACAACCAGTTTTTCTTTTCCCTCAAACCATGCCGGTAATATTTTCGCGGCCGCAACCCTCGCCAGCCTTTGCTTTCGTAAAATCACCCCGCTGGTTTTTGTCCTTGCGCTGTTGGTCTGTTATTCAAGAGTCTATCTAAAAGTACACTACCCATCCGATGTTGTCGCTGGAGCTCTCTTTGGTAGCTTGATGGGCTACCTCGGATACCAACAAATCTTTTTACGTTTTTTTAAACTCATCAGCCCTGCCGAGGAAAAACAAGCCGATGAACCCACGCAAAATACTGATTCTTAAATTCAGTGCTATGGGAGATGTCGTCCACACGCTTCCCGTTGCCGCCACACTGAGAAAGGCTCTGCCCGACGCCCACATCGCTTGGATGGTGGAAGAACATTTTCGGGATATCCTGTACGGCAACCCCGATATCGATGAGGTCATTCCCCTGCGCGCTAAAGTGTGGCGCAAAAACTGGAACGCCAAATCGCTCGCAGAAATTCTAGACACAATCAAAACTTTGCGCCGACACAAATTCGATCTTGTCTTCGATCTGCACGGGCTCATCAAAAGTGGCATCATCGCCAAATTGAGCGGCGCCCCAACCCGTGTTGGATTCCACCGGAGTGACTGCAAGGAAAAATTCAGTGCTCTGTTCACCAACCAAAAAGGCCCTTGCATGGCAGGTGGACTCCATGTTGTCGATATGTACCTCACGCTTTTGCAAGCTACGCTGGGGAAGGTTGCGGAGATAAAAAATTTTCCACTCCAGGTTCCTGACGAAGCAGACGGAAAAGTAGCACACTTCTTTGACCAACACCCGAACCTGAGCACCCGTCCGATCATAGGCATCAATCCAGGTGCCGGATTCGAAAGCAAACAATGGCAAATAGTACGCTTCGCCCAACTGGCCGACCGCATCTCAGAAGAGTTGAGTTGCTCCATTATGCTGACATGGGGACCAGGAGAAGAACTTAAAGCCCAGCAAATCTCCGGCCATATGCAACAAAAAAACTGGATCGCCCCTCCCACTTCGATTTTAGAATCTATTGCCCTGTACAAACGGATGGCACTGCTGGTAAGCTGTGACTCAGGTCCACTTCACCTCGGCGCGGCGTTGGGCATTCCGACAGTTTCTATTTTTGGCCCCACCGATCCGGTGCGTAACGGAGCTTACGGCGTGAATCACGAAACGGTTTACAAAATCCTCTCATGCAGTTTTTGCTGGAAAAAAACCTGCCCACTGAGAACTAAAGAATGCATGGATCAGGTAACCGTCGATGAAGTGTTTCGGGCCGTAAAGCAACAAACAAAAAACCAATGCCCTTGAAAACTTCATTCATCGAAGGATAAGACGCATGGGAATCGATAAGGAATTATTGGACATTCTGGTCTGCCCCAAATGCAAGGGAGACCTTGAACTAACGGAAAAAGAAGACGGGCTGGATTGCAAGCCCTGCGCTTTGAAATATCCGGTCAAAGATGACATCCCCATCATGCTCATTGATGAAGCACTGCCGCTATAAAGTAATCGGATGGGTACAAGTTACAATATGTCCCTCACCAGTTTCTGCGCTCCACTTAGTCCATGGCCAACCAAGCCCTGCACGCAATGAAAAAAAAAGCCAAGCAACTATTATGGAAGCTGGTCGGCGCCTGCGCCGGTAAGACCCCCAGTCCACCGGACCTGCCACTGGAATTCAGCAACATCAATTCGGTTTTAGTCATACGCCCTGACAGGCTCGGCGATGTCGTGCTATCCACCCCGGTTTACGAAACTTTAAAAAAAGAATTCCCGCATTTGCGGATCAGCGTTTTGGTGAACAGTGCCCATGCAGGGCTTCTAGCCGACAGCCCGAATATTAACCGGGTGTTTGCCTTCGACCCCAAGCAACCTTTAAACATCTTCCGGCAACTGAGAGACGAACATTTCGACCTAGCACTGACTCTCCACAAAACATTCAGCACCACTGCCACATTTTTTAGCCTTTGTTCCGGTGCAAAAATACGCATCGGCTACGAACATCAGGAAAACGCCTGGGTGTATAACATCCGGGTGCCGATGCAAGGTCCGCCACGACACGAGACCGAAAACAATCTGGAAATTCTGCGCGCCTTGGGCATTGAGAGCCTTCACAGCCAACCCCGGCTTTATTTTAATCCTGATGAAACGCAAAAAATTGCAAATATCACCCGAGAGTACCGCTCCTCACCGGATCGACCGGTGGTGCTGATTAAGTCCGGCACCCGCATCGCGAAATGGGGCTGGCGGTGGGAAAAGTTCAGGACGGTGATCGAACAACTGCTGGAGTCCACACAGGTCTGGATGGTCAACGGGCCAGGAGAAGAGGTTGAACTTAAAAAAGCCATCGCCAGCATGCAGAAAAAACCTCAACTTCTTCCCTTGCTCAGAGCAAAAGAACTTGCGCTTTTGATTCAGGAATGCGATGTTTTACTCTGTAACCACACTGGCATCATGCATCTCGCCTCAGCGGTCGACAAACCGGTCTGCGTGATCTTTAAACATGGGGAAATCGGACGTTGGGGTCCCCTTAATTCAGCCAGTGTAGTACTCGAAGAAAGGGACGACGACTCCCTGTCCACCGGCACAGTCCTCGACACCCTGTTGAAAATGTTGAACACCAATTAACCTTTCCTTAAAATAAAGGGGAACTCATGAGCCAGGCACAGGGATCAAAAACTCCTGGAACACCCGGATTGGCCTTTGAAGAACCCATCATTTTTGAAATGGGCTCACCGGGACGAAAAGCCTATTCCCTGCCTTCCTGTGATGTACCGGAAGTGGGAATTGAGACTCTCCTCCCACCCGCAGAAATCCGCGAGACCATTGATGAACTCCCCGAACTGACAGAACTCGATGTGGTCCGCCATTATACCCGGCTTTCGCAATGGAACTTCAGCATCGACACCAATTTTTATCCGTTGGGATCATGCACCATGAAATATAATCCGAAAATCAATGAAACTCTGGCACGGTTACCCGGTTTCGCCCAGCACCATCCAATGACCCCGGACGCAGACTCGCAAGGGAGCCTTCAGTTGATGTACGAATTACAAGAATACCTGAAAACCATCAGCGGTATGGAGCACGCCAGCCTGCACCCGGCCGCCGGAGCACAGGGCGAATTCGCCGGTATGCTGATGATCCACGCCTATCATTCGGCAAAAGGTAATCCCAGAAAAAAAGTGTTGTTGCCTGACTCGGCCCACGGCACAAATCCGGCCAGCGCTATGTTATGTGGATATAAGTCCATTCAACTACCATCCAACGCCGAAGGGACGATCGATGTCGCAAAACTCGAAGCAACGATGGATGAAGAAACAGCGGCGATCATGCTGACCAATCCCAACACGCTGGGAATGTTCGAGAAAGATATTTTAAAAATTACGGAGATCGTCCACAAAAAAGGCGGCATGGTCTATTGCGATGGTGCCAACCTCAACGCCATTATGGGTATCGCCAAAATGGGAGATATGGGAATCGATGTGTCGCACATCAACCTGCACAAAACTTTCTCGACTCCGCATGGCGGGGGGGGGCCTGGAGCCGGTCCCGTTTGCATCAAAGATATTCTCGAACCCTACCTGCCCGCGCCAGTGGTGGAGAAAGTCGGATCAAAATACCAGCTGAATACGAACCGGCCCAAAAGCATCGGAAGACTGAAATCGTTCAACGGTAATTTCGGCATGTTGTTACGTGCCTATGCCTACATCCGCACACTCGGGCCTGAAGGTATCCGGCAAGCGGCGCAATCTGCTGTACTGAACGCCAACTATATTCGTGCCAGACTGAAGGACACGTTCCACTTGCCTTTCACCGGAGCCAGCCTGCATGAATGCGTTTTCAACGACAAAGGACAAGGCATCACGACGATGGATTTTGCCAAAGTGCTCATCGACCACGGCTTTCATCCGCCGACGGTTTATTTCCCGCTGATCGTTAAGGGAGCATTGATGATCGAACCAACGGAAACAGAATCAAAAGAAACGCTCGACAATTTCATCGAAGCCATGAAATCCATCGCCAAAAAAGGCAAGGAATATCCTGAAAGCTTCCATGCCTCGCCGAGGCTGTCAAAAGTGTCGCGTCCGGACGAAGCCCAAGCTGCCCGCAATCCCAAACTCCGCTGGCCGGGCCACGCCCGGCAGGAATAAAAAAAGTGGTGACACGCCACGATCGCCAATTGCTTGGCAGGCTACTGCTTCCATCTGGCGTTGATGGCGAGGGAACCCATGCGGATGCCGCCCATCCTTAGGCTGGTCAACAAATCGAGGGAAGGAATGAAAAATACCCTGCGCGAAATCGGAGGACGGGAGATGGACTCACCATACGCTTCCAGCTCGGACGGGCTATTGCTGTAAGTCATGGTGTAACGGTCGGTCTTGCAGGGAAAGCTGTTTTGATAGTGTTTTGAAGGAATATCCTCCTCACCCTGAAACCGCTGGATAAAAACAAAACTGCTCTTCTCGGTGTCAAGATTGGTGTATCTATCTATAAGAATGTTTTGTGTGTCATTCGTCCGATCAAAATTTTCCAGCGAAACTTCTTCAACAAGTTCCCCGTCGTTGCCAAATAGTTCGCGGACCTGATTGGCTATTTCCCGATTTAAACCTGCATTTTCGGAAGAAAAGTAAAGCAGGATATCTCCTTCGGTTTCGGGGATGTATTCCCCGTGTATTTCGGTTTCATCAAAAACACGAAATCCGCCGGGCACTGGTTTATCCGGCGTGAGCCAGATCCAAGCCATGGGCCCGAACCCAACCACAGCAAAATGTTTTTCCTTACCCGCAATTTCGGAGGCCATACCTGGAGTTTGAGCACCGATCCGCGCCACGTTCATAGTGATCAACGGCAGGTCTTCAAAATTATAAACCTGAATCAGCGAATGTTTTTTTGGGGGACTCAACACCCCCAGTTGCGCCTGCATGGATTTCCTCTTTGGGAATTAGCGACAACTATATCCGCGGAACATATAACCCGCAAAAAGAATTTACAGGAGCGTTGGTAAAGTTCAGGGTATCCCCCATCTCCATAGCTGGACTATTAGCTGTCTCTCTTCAGCTTATCACCTTGGACCAGGTTCTGAGCACCTATTCGGTATTCGTCGCTCGGCTCGATCATCACGTCACAAAATTTACCACAGCTTTTAGCGCGTATATTTTCCCTCATCGCCGCCCCTTACTAACTACCGATATTTCAGGGACAAATGAAAAGTGTCACCCCACGTAACTGCATTTACTGGCTGGGGTACGGGTATCCATATTTTTACCGCGTGAAGTGTGGTCATCAATTTCCGCAGCGCAACCGATCATCCTGCCGAACAGGAAGGTGGCGAAGCTGGCGGACTCGATATCCTCTTCTTTCATCTTGCCTTCATTAAAATCAGTCCAGACAACCTTGAGCAGGATAACAGCGATGACCGCATCAATATTAACACAGTAAACATTTTTACTGACCTTGGTCTTGAAGAGAGCCTCAACAAGGCTGTGGTAGAAATCAAGAAAAATATTGTTGATGCCTTTTTCTTTAAAGAGGTCTCGCACGAAAACTTCGCGAGGATCGTAGTTCACGTCTTTCCCTTTGAAGATCGGATGGTTGATACAGGGCAATTTGGCATAATCGAGGTTGCCAATGGCTTTCTGTTTCTTTTTATAGTCTGAGTAGTTGCTCGCCACTTCCATGGCCATGGCATCGAGGTCGAGTCCATGCCCTGTATCGGCGGCATTTTTAAGACCTTTATCTTTAAAATTTTCAAGCAGGAAGGCTGCGGCCTCGTAACCGTTTCCGCCATGAGCGAATCCGGTGTGAGTGAGAAACCCGATGAAGGCTTTGTTCACCTGCACCCGTTGCGGCTGCTCCGGCCCATCAGCACTGACTGCACCTTTGGAACCCTGTGCCGAGATGGTGCCCGGCCCGTTGGTGATGATGAGTCCGAGCAAAACCTGAAACTCATAGATCTCCGACTCGGAAGGATGACGACCCAAAAGCGTGACGAATGCCGTTTTGGTGAAACTGTAATTGGGAATCAACTCTTCCAGTTTCACTCCAGCGATGCTGTCCTCGCCGTGCCGGGATGCTGGCGCGGAAACACCGACAATGGTGCTATAGATGCGTGAATACCAAGGCATACGCACAAGGGTGGTTTTGGAAATTTTTTTGTTCCGCAGGGCATACCATCCCAAGGTTGTCCATACAGCGGCGAACAACGCATCAGTGGAAAGCTTGCCGCCGTTGGCTTCTGCAAAGTCCTGCACAAACTGGACGAAAACAGAATAACCGGCTTTATTGAGACAATCGGCCAGCTTTTTAGCGCAAGCATCTTCTCCAACTGCAAGGAGCGCATCTTTGTACTTTTCGGCTTCTTTCAACTGGTCTGCATAATCGAATTCCTCGCGCGGGTCGTTCATCTTGGTGTGCTGGAACAATTCCAGAAGCGTGTTGGAAGCGTCCATGGCTTTTTGAACCATTTTTTTGCCACAAATAGCAACCGCCGAAGCTACTACCGTATTGGGGGAGTTGCCGTTCTCCCTCGCGGCTTGAGCCGCGGCCAAGGTCGGCTGACCGTGCTGATTGACATACATGTTCAGCACGATGTTGGCAATCTTTTCGCCATAGTCACAGGTATAAACCCGGGTCAACGCGAACACCAGATTAGCTTCAAAGGTTCTCACCGAAGCATCGAGAATCGATGTGCCATGGATTTTTGAAACCTGGGTTTTCGGGTCCATCATGGAAGCGCCACTCGCATCCTTGAGAGTTTCCCGCCGATACTGGGCACCAACCGTTTTGTTCAGAGCTTCAATCTGCTGGTTATAAGGTTCGGCTGCCTCAACAACCGGAACATCCAGTTCAGGCGGTAACGACAGACCCTGATTATTGCCAAACCAACACTTCAAGGCCAGGCTCCCTTTCGGTTCGAAGTCAGGTTTTTGTCCATTCAGTTCCATGACTTTGGTTACTGCTTCCGGGATGTGAGCGATGTTGGTCACCAACGCGCCTTTTTTCGAAAAAATCGGTTTTTGCGGGGTGTAAATACCGTCCACGCCAAAATAATCCATGAACCACTGTTCCTTGGCCAAGGCATCGTCTCCAGAACCGGCTAGCGACCCGGCATGACCGCAGGCTTTGGTAAGTCTGGCTTTCCAGCGACCCACCACACAGACGACAATCGGTTTATCGGATTTCAAACCGTATTCATAATATCCACCTGGCTCGCTGTACATCACCGCCACTTTTGAGCGACCGTCATTGTCAAAAGCATGCAGGAACTCTTTTGCCCCATACTGAATATAAACATCTTTGCCACTGGAAACGGAAGTTGTTGTGCCCCACCCAGCCGTGGTCAGATAAACCGCAATAGTGGTGGTGAAGTTACCGGAATTGGAGAACAGGGCTACCGTTCCTTTGACCAGAGATTCTTCCGGAGCGTTGCCCCCCAGCGCACCACCGAGGCGGACGTGGTTCCAAGCATCAGCAAGCCCGAGGCAGTTGCCACCAAACAGGTCAACGCCGTTGGCCTGACAAATGGCACGCATGATACGGGAATCTTTGACCGACACTTTCTCGGTCAGGATGATGGCTTTTTCCAAGTCCGGATTTTCGCGCACCGCTTCAGCGATACCATCCTTCACACCGGAAGGCGGCAAGTAGACCACCACGGTGTTGAATTTGTGGCCAGCTTCAAGCCCTTCTTTAATAGAGTTGTAAACCGGAATTTTCCCTGATTTGGTTGTCAGGGATTTACCGGATTTACCCGGTCCAGTGCCGAACACAATGTTTCCACCGGAATAATCGTTGCTGACGGGCGTCACCCCTGAGCTTTCTTTGCCCAAAATATTCAAGACCACTACCCTGTCATCTTTGGTGGCCAGTTCAGACAAAGAGTTGATGCCACAGTAAAAGGGGAATTCTCCCACGCCTTGCTTATGCATTCAAACCTCCAAAACGGAAAACGGTTTCAGCGGCAAACCGCCGCTGGTAATCAAGTAATATCGTCATCAGCACTCAAGGGATTTAACAAGACCCATCAAGCTATCGCCCTGTTCCCACAAGGCACTATATTTTAAGTTTAGCTTTAATTTCGTCCTTACCGCCGTTCTTCATCCACTCGTTGATCGCCAGAGCGTAGTTGATCACCTCCGACATGGCGCTGTCGTGCCCGAAGAAACGGTAGGGAATTCCCAAAGAATCAAGAATTTCCTGCAAATAATTCATCCCGCGAATAACATTGGGCCCACCTCGCCCCACCACAACAAACAGAGGGACCGGCCCGTGCGTCTGAAAAAAATCACGCAATCCGTCACCCATAGCCCGGAAGGTTTCATAAATATCTGTGTTATTCGCCTTGCCGCCAATGATGAACAGCACATTCGATTGCGGCAGCCAGTACTTAAAACTGATTCTGGAAATATCATGCATTTTTTCATACGGGGGATTGCCACCAAAGTCGGAAGAGATAGTCGCATCCTCTCCCAGAAGTTCCGTGACCATGGCGTTGGCACCGCCGCCGAAAGTTGGTGCGGTGATCGCTCCCTTGTCATTCATGACGAACACATCACTCTGTCCTTGATAGGTGCGAAGTTGGTTGATTTCCTGTTCAAATTCAGAGTAGTCGGAAGCGAACAAATGCGCCGGAAGGTGCAGACGTTTCCATGCCGGATCATCGAGGTCAAACGCACATTTAAAGTCACAAGCAATCGGAGCCAGGCGTCCGCCCTTGCCCGGTTGCATGCGAATGGGATTGAGCTCCAGCATCAACATGCCATAGTTGTTATAAAGGTCCCAGAGCTTGGGCAGGTTTTGCACCAGCGGGCTGATCACCGTAGGAGGGGCACCCAGTTCCATCAATGCGTTGGAGACATGAAATGCCTTCAGTCCGGTCAAGGCGTCAAATGGCACCACTTTAAGTTTATCCTCGCCCAGTTCTTCGATTTCGACCCCGCCATGATGAGTAATGGTCATCACTGGAGAGCGGTGCTCTGTGCTTTCGGAAATGGAAAAATAGATTTCGTAATCGGCAGGTACCGACCCTTCATAGGTCACACCATCAGACTTCACTTTGTTGAAGCCATCAACGTGTTCGACAAAATAAAGGCGTTCCTTTTCTTTAAGGGCATCGGTAATGTTGTCAACCCGGCCCAACAGACCAGCCTTGCCTTTTTTACCAACACCGCCTTTGAACAGCGGCTTGATAAAAACCTGGCCGTGTCGCTTAATCATATCTTTGATGTCGTCGACACTGAGTTCAGGACCTCGGACTTCTGAATGGGGAAATTCCACGAGGTCCAACAATTTTCGCCCCCAAAGCATGCCAGTTAACTGCATCGTTTTCTCCTGCCTTCCAAAATAAAAAATTAAAATGGGTTTTGGGTATGAGAGTCTAAAGTAATCAATAATTTAAAGAATTCCAACGGAATGGAATCCAGCTAAATCCATATTCTCGCTTAATTTTGGGGTAGTGCAAGGACGCATTTTAAGACATTTCAGTATTTTGTCAATGATATCCTGAGATACCCCTTTGGGGGGGGGGGGGACATGAAGTTTAAGGAAAAACATCACGTCTTCGTCACCTTGTCCCTCAGAATTACAAAATAGCCTTGTATGGTCATTCTGAACGCGGTGAAGACGCGATGTTTCACTCAAGCTTTCGTGTCCAGAACGGGTAATCTCGCTTTTCTGTTTTTTTCGACTTACACAAAGCTCTTTTTGCCAAGAAGGACCTCAACCAAGTAGCTATCCATTGCAAAAAGCCTTGCAACTTAAACCTGATTACGCCGATGCGCATTTCAACCTGGGTACCACCACCCTGTCTGTAATAGATAATTTGGAAAAAGCCGCCCACCATTTTAAGGAAACCAAAGACATTGAGGGTTCTTAAATTCCAACCTCGGAACTCGTGAACCTCCAAAAAACAACTCACGACTCGCAGGCTTGACCGAATCGGACTACTCGTGTAGGTTGAGCCATTAATCGGCACACTAAAGCGGAGTGCCAGGCGCGAAAAACCATCAAACTGGGTTGGAGAGAATTTGGTCGCACTCGTTCACAGTGGAGCGGTTCTGGGCATAGACGGCTACCCTGTCGAGGTCGAAGTTAATCTTTCACAGGGTCTGCCAGGCATGTCCATCGTTGGCCTGCCCGATACGGCGGTCAAGGAAAGCGGTGATCGGGTCAGTGCCGCCATTCGCAACACCCAGTTAGCCCTGCCGGTACGAAAGATCACCGTCAACCTGGCTCCTGCCGACATCCGCAAAGAAGGCTCGGCGTTCGACCTCCCCATTGCGCTGGGAATTCTTTCGGCCAGCGGAATGATCGAAAACGACCGGCTGAAAAAACTGATGGTTCTCGGCGAACTCTCTCTCGACGGCAGGGTCAAACCCATTCGTGGCGGACTCTCCATCACCGCCATGGCTCGTGCAAACAGGATGGAAGGTGTTCTTTTGCCAGCACAAAACGCCAGCGAAGTTTCAGTGATCGAAGGCATCCCCATTTACCCGATAGAAACTTTGCCTCAGGCCCTGGAGTTTTTATGCGGGAAGCTTGAACTTCAGCCAGCGAGCCCCGAGCCTCAAACCGAAAATTCCAACTCGAACGAATACGAATTAGATTTCACCGATGTCAAGGGCCAGCATCACGTCAAACGCGCATTGGAAATCGCCGCCTCAGGCAGACATAATATTTTGCTTATCGGACCCCCCGGTTCCGGAAAATCCATGCTGGCAAAACGCATCCCGACCATTCTGCCTTCCATGACACAGGGAGAAGCCATCACCAGCACAAAAATCCATAGCGTGCTTGGTCAATTAAAAAACGGGCGCGGACTCTTAAAGCTACGCCCCTTTAGATCCCCGCATCATACCATCTCCGATGCCGGATTGATCGGTGGAGGACGGGTGCCTATGCCGGGTGAGGTGTCGATGGCGCATAACGGCGTGTTGTTTCTCGATGAGCTTCCCGAGTTCAAAAGAAATGTCCTCGAAGTCCTGCGCCAACCTCTGGAAGAAGGAGAAGTCTCCATCTCCCGCGCCACTGCTTCCATCACCTACCCGGCGAACCTGATGCTGGTAGCGGCGATGAACCCTTGCCCCTGCGGATACCGGTTCGACCCGAAACGCGAATGTGGTTGCACACCGATGATGATTAAAAAATATGTCGGAAAAATATCGGGGCCCCTGCTCGACCGCATCGATCTCCATATCGAAGTGCCGGCATTGGAATACAAAGACCTTTCATCCGAATCCGGAGGGGAACAATCAAAAACCATTTCGATCAGAGTTGAAAAAGCACGCGGTGTCCAGTTAAAACGTTTTAATCAAAGTGAAGAAAACAGTTTTAACGCCAACATGAACGCACATCAACTGAAATCCCATTGCCAACTTGATGAAACGTCGAAAAAGATTATGGCTCTGGCCATCGACAAACTGGGACTCAGCGCCCGGGCGCATGACCGTATTTTAAAAGTCGCCCGCACCATCGCCGACCTTGCCGAATGCGAACCGCTACAGTCCGAGCACGTCGCCGAAGCCATCCAGTACCGTTCCCTGGATCGCGAAAGCTGGTTCTAACCGCAATGCACCTAAGCGCAGGCTGGACCAAGGCTCAGCCCGCAGATAACCAGACCTCCCGCGCGACACTTGACAACGAGTTGGAAGGGGCCCAAAAAAGAATAAAAACCTTATCTACTACAGGCACCTAAAATACTTCGTATGGCTTTACTGACCACCTTTAAGCGTAAAGCTAGCCGCAGATTTATCACAATCAAAGCTAGTTAATTGTACTAACACCCTTGAATTACCAGTCATAAGGTCAAATATAAATTTATATGCCATATCATTCATGCAGACGAAACGCTCAGAAGTACTATTCATGGCCGTAGTTACAGGCTTATGCCTGTCTACTCTATACTTGAAGTTAAGGAATAAAAAACGGTTAACAAAGAATCATATCTGGCTGTACCACACAAAATTATGAATACAAAAGATGAACCACATTACCAACTGTTAAACTTTAACAATAACATTGAGTTAAGGATTTTTCTTGCGATATTAGCGCAAGCAACAATGATTTACATATCCAATTCTGAAAAGAAAAAAGAAGAAATAACTTACAGAGAAACTCCGAAAACTTGTTCCTTGAAAGGATATTTTGAGTAAAGATAGCTTTAAAAATCAATTAACTAATGAGTCGAAAAAATTTCTGATAATGCCTGATGACTATGAACTGAGGTATCTTTGCAAAACTGGGTATAAATTTAGCAATGAAAGTTATTTAGAAGTTCTGAATATGTCCAAGGAGTCGAAAGTATGAGCGGAGGCTACCCTCAACGTGAAGGCCTAACCTGGGCCAAAATATTCCGATTCCTTAGCCTGCCCTTCAGCCCTTCCCGGTTGGATACTTTTATGGAGGTAAAAAGGTTTGAGGACGTTTCCGTTAAACGGCTTCTAGAACAAGATATGAAAGGGATTCTTCTCGATGCCGATGGCACTCTTGTTCCTCATCACGCCAGAGAGTTCAGCCTGTCAGTCCTAGACCATGTGCGCACCATGCTGAATAACGGATTTAAAATAGCCATTTATACCAACGCATGGGAAGACCGGTTTCAAGCGTTTCAGAAAATGGGGGTCAAAGTAGTCACCAATGTACCTGCCAAACCCGACCCGCGTGGATTCCACATCGCTATGACCGCTTTTCTGCAGCTGGAAGACCCTGCCAAGGTGTGCATGATTGGGGATAATTATGTGACGGATGGCGGGGCCATTGATGCGGGTATGCATTTTATCCACGTTCGGCCGGTAAAAGGAAATGAGCCCTTCCTGCACTCCGCAACCCGGTTCATGGCTTATCTATGTGCCAAAATGTATGGACGGCAAACTACAAAGTAAGCTCTTGGGCAAAAACACCCGCTTGCTATACAGGCGTCGAACTATTGACCCTACGCACGCCGAGTGGCAGGAATAAAACCCGCTTATATAGCAGTTAAAGGGTTTACTTCTGCCACGATTACAAGAATAATGGTCAAAATTAATGCCTATAGTATCATCCGTCGGCAATCGCCGCTTAGAATCAGGATATGGAGTTAGAACAGGTTCAGGAATATTGCAGGGAAGCATCACAAATTGCCGAGCGTGCGGGAACGCATGCAGGCCTTTCTTTTCTGATTGGGGAAAAGTTCGGATTAAATCTCAGCCTGCTCAAAAAAGCAAGGCGGAAACTTCAATTTCTGTATTCCAGTAATGATATGTCTAAAGACCACCCTCTGAACCAGAATGGGCGAGCCTTGAAAATGAGCTATGCCTTGACGGTCCAGGAGCATTACAGCAGACCTTTGGAGCAGGTCAAACATCTGGAGTCTCTTTTGGGCGATTTCTCCAAGGCCATCCTTAACACGTTCAGCCGGGACGAAATTAAAAGCTATCTAGAATCTTCACCTGGCATTGGCTCTGGCCCCGATGAACCCGGAAAATTGGAAGGTGAGTTTTGGAGCGGCGATCTGCTACTGGAGGCGGAAGAAATTCTGGCTCTTGAAGATATTAAGAAACTGCTATTACAAGATGAAAGCGATTAAAAATTTATGGAACCAGAACCGATCCTAAAACAACGCACCCGGCTTATCCTGGCATTTATCATTCTCTGCGCCTGCTCTGCGTTGATTCTTTTTACCGGACCAGGGTTCAGTTTCGTCTGGCAGGTGATTCTTTCCAGCATTCTTTTCTTTTTTCTGTTCTGGCTGGTCACCTGACCATTAACCAGATCACTCCCAATAAAGCCACACCTGCCAAGGCTAACACGGAAATTGCCAGAGTTTTTGACACAAGCATATCCTTTTCCAGTTTTTTGTTGATCGGCTCTACGGCCGACTGAACAGATTTCTTGAGTTCCTCTTTGACCTCATTTAAAATTTCCATTTTCGCAAAACGGGTGTTTTCCGCCACCAGCTTGTCGAGGTCTTGCAGTATTTTTTCAGTGATCTCCGGAGTCGCTTTCACCAGTTCCTGCCGCACCGCTTCGAGTCCCTCTTCATTCAAGCGCACCATCTTGCGGTCGATTTCTTCCATCTTTGTTCGGATGGCTTTTTCCACTTTCGGCGCAATATTTTCCTCGATGCGTTCCATCGAGCCTCGCGCATTAGCCAGCGACTCGTGTAAATGTTCCTGAATTTCTTCTTCTAATGCCTCTTTTCTGGACTTCACATGTTCCGTAAGGATGTCCAGCTTCTGGCGGATTTCGGACACCGTTTGGAATCCTTCACGCGCCTGCTCTCTTTCAAACTCCGGGTTCTTTGAATCAGACATAATGACCATCTATATTTTAGCGACCCGTTTCAGGGCAGTGGTTGACAAAATGTGTTTATAAGGATTATGAACTCAATCTCTGGCAGTTTCAAATGGTAAACATCGCCTGGCGCAACTTGACTTCCCCCACGCGGTCAGGTAGTTTGATACTACTAATAAGTAAAGGGTTATTAAAGTGGAAAAGGCAATAACAGAATTCAAAAATTATCTGCTGGTGGAGAAAAGTGCTTCTCCCAACACACTGGACAGTTATCTCAATGATATCGCCCAGTTTCAAGAATTTTTGATCCAATCCGGCCACGCCGTTGAGTCCCGCTCCATACAAATAGAAAAAATAGACCGGTTGGCGATACGCTCATTCATAGGCCATCTCTATGGGAAGGGTTATTCCAGCACCACCATACGACGCAAGCTTTCCACATTGATCTCATTTTTCCGGTTCCTGTGTCGCGAAAGCTATTTAAAGACCAATGTCGCCAAAACCGTGCCCGCTCCCCGGATGCGGAACAAACTGCCATCCTGTTTTTCCGTTGATGAAATGTTCCACCTTTTGCGGTTACCCGAAGGCGAAGGGTTCCTGCCAGTCCGTGACCGGGCTCTGCTCGAACTGTTTTACAGTTGCGGCCTGCGTATCAGCGAACTGGTTCGACTGACTCTGGAGGACATCAACCTGGACTCCCACATGGTCAAAGTGCTGGGAAAAGGCGACAAGGAGCGTCTCCTGCCGATGGGACGCCATTGTGCCAAGGTGCTAAAAAGCTATCTCAACGCTAGGATGGATAAAGTTCGCAAACTAGGCCCCGGAACGGAGCAAATATTTTTGAATTATCGCGGCGGTGCTATCTCTGTTAGAGGAGTGCGCAAAGTGGTGGAGAAATATATCAAGCAGGGGAACTTCCCCGGTGGAGTTTCTCCACATTCGATCCGGCATTCTTTTGCCACCCACCTGTTGGAGGGCGGAGCAGATTTGCGGTCCATTCAGGAGTTGTTAGGTCATTCCAATCTCTCCACCACCCAGAAATACACCCATTTGACGCTCGATCGATTGTCCGAAACCTATGACAAGGCACATCCCCGCGCTAAAGAAAAATCCGCATTGGAATAATATTAACCTCCATTTTTTGTCTGATACCAGTATACTCGATATGATGCACGCAACCACGATACTCGCTGTCCGCCACAAGGGTCAGGTCGTCATCGGCGGTGATGGTCAGGTCAGCTTGGGCAACACAATCATGAAACATTCCGCTAGCAAGGTCCGGCGTATGTACCACGATAATGTGGTTGGTGGTTTTGCAGGGTCCACCGCAGACGCGTTTTCACTGTTTGCCCGGTTTGAGGAAAAACTTGAAAAATTTCAAGGCAGTCTGCCCCGCTCGGCAGTGGAACTAGCTAAAGACTGGCGCACTGATAAAATGCTGAGGCGGCTTGAGGCCATGCTGATTGTGGTCGATAAGGAACACTCCCTCTTGCTTTCTGGAACGGGAGACGTAATCGAACCCGATGACGGAGTTTTAGCGATCGGTTCAGGAGGCATGTTCGCGTCCGCCGCTGCCAAAGCACTGGTACAGCACAGCGATCTCTCGGCACGGCAAATTGTCGAAGAAGCGATGAAGATCACCGAGACGATCTGTATTTATACCAACTCTAATGTAACGATTGAGGAATTGTAGTTCATGACTGATGTAGCAATAACCGAACCCACAACCCGGAAAGCCAACGATACGTTTATGGCGTCGTTAACTCCAAAACAAATTGTTGCGGAGCTGGACAAGTTTATTGTCGGACAAACCAACGCCAAGCGGGCGGTGGGCATTGCCCTGCGCAATCGCTGGCGTCGATTACAGCTTCCCAACTCTCTTCGCGATGAGGTAGGTCCCAAAAATATTCTCATGATCGGCCCGACGGGAGTAGGCAAGACAGAAATCGCCCGGCGGCTGGCAAAGCTTTCCAAGTCTCCTTTCATCAAAGTCGAGGCTTCCAAATATACCGAAGTGGGTTATGTTGGGCGCGATGTCGAGTCCATGGTCCGGGACCTTGTGGAATTGTCGAAAAATATGGTTAAAGAGGAAATGGAAACCACCTTTCGTGCAGAAGCCCGTGAGCAGGCCATAGAAAGGCTTCTGGATTTGCTTCTTCCTCCACCTGCAGGACTGCAGGGAAAACCCGACTTTAATCTCGACACAAATGGCAAACTGCATTACAAGCAAACTCGCGAAAAGTTTGCCCAGATGCTAAAGGAAGGCAAACTCGATGACCGCGAAGTGGAAATTCAGGTGCGGGCTAAAACGCCGTCAATCATTGACCTGAACTCCGGAGTCGGAATGGAGGAGATGGGCAACAATATTAAGGACATGCTCGGCTCCCTTATGCCACAGAAAACCAAAAACAAAAAATTGAAGGTTCCGGATGCATTCAAGGTTCTTTGTCAGGAAGAAGCGGAAAAATTGCTCGACCAAGACATAGTGATGCAGGAAACCTTAAAGCGTGTCGAGCAAAACGGAATCATCTTCATCGATGAAGTAGACAAAATTATCGGCCGCCAGTCAGGTGGAACCAGCGGGCCCGATGTCTCCCGCGAAGGGGTACAACGTGACCTTCTGCCTATCGTTGAAGGCTCATCGGTGAACACCAAGTACGGCATCGTGAAAACCGACCACATCCTTTTCATTGCGGCGGGGGCGTTTCACTCCGCTAAGCCATCGGACCTGATCCCTGAATTTCAGGGCCGTTTTCCCATCCGTGTCGAACTGGATTCCCTGACTAAAAATGATTTTGTCCGCATTCTCACAGAGCCCAACAACGCTTTGATCAAGCAATACACCGCCTTGCTAAAAACGGAACAGGTCAACCTGAGTTTTCTGGAAGATGCCATCGACCAGATTGCTGAAATGTCCGCCATGGTTAACCAGCGCATGGAAAACATCGGTGCCCGGCGACTGCAAACCATCATGGAAAAGTTTCTTGAGGAAATCTCTTTCGATGCACCCGACATGGAAGAAAAAAATGTAACGATTGATGCCAAATATATCCAGGAAAAACTGAAAGACATTATTCAAGACGAAGACCTGAGCCGTTACATCCTTTAGCAGATAGTCTCCGCAGACAAACTATCCATGAAAAAACTCATCCATAAAGCAGAAATCCTTTTGGAAGCTCTGCCTTACATCAAGAGCTTCTACGGTAAAACCATCGTCATCAAATACGGCGGCAATGCCATGGTTTCGGACGATCTCAAGAAAAATTTTGCCCTCGATATCGTCATGATGAAATACATCGGCATCAACCTGGTCGTGGTTCACGGTGGCGGCCCGCAGATCGACAAAACCCTCAAGGCGCTGGGAATTAAATCACAATTTTTCGAAGGGCAACGTGTCACCAACAAGGAGGCCATTGACGTGGTAGAAATGGTTCTTGGAGGGAAAGTGAACAAGGAAATTGTTTCCCTGATCAACCATCATGGGGGTAGCGCGGTAGGCATAACCGGCAAAGATGGCGACCTGATTCTAGCAAAACGACATAGAAAGATGAAACGTTCTCCAGAGACAGATCGCCCGGAAATTATTGACCTCGGGCTGGTCGGCGAGATCACTAAAGTGAACCCGCATATTCTGGAAATCCTGGATCAAAATGAATTCATCCCTGTTATTGCATCGATCGGTAAAGGAGAAAATGGAGAGACACTCAATATCAATGCCGACTTTGTCGCCGCCCAGATCGCCTCAGCCCTGAAAGCCGAAAAACTGGTTTTGATGACCGATACCGAAGGAGTCAAAAATAAAGTTGGGAAACCGCAATCCGGCCTTACCCGAAAGCTGGCTTCCAATATGATCCGAAGCAAGGTCATTCGCGATGGAATGCTGCCAAAAGTCAATTGTTGCCTGGAAGCTCTCAAGTCCGGAGTGCACAAAACCCACATTATTGACGGCCGTGTTCGGCACGCCTTATTGCTGGAAATTTTCACTGAGGAAGGCATTGGAACTCAGATTGTGGAAAAAGCCAAAGACCTGATACCTGCCCACTAGCCGTGAAGACCTTTGTATAACCCCAGATTCTTCGTCATCTTGTTCCTTGGAATGACAAGATAGCTTTGTATTCTTGTTCTCAACGCAGTGAAGAATCTCGCTTTTCTGTTTTTTTCGACTTACGCAAAGGTTTCCTGGGCATGGAGGCAACTGGCAACTGCCCGTTATACCTCTCAGAGGCATGAGAGATGAGGAAAGTCATAACAGGCCGAATGAACGTTGCCAGCCTGTCAACGCTATCGCAATGAAACCCAAGCGGTGGGTTAATATTGACAAAATTTTTGCTGATTGATAGCTTATGGGTTGGGTAGGATTCCGGAAACCTTTCGATGTCGCCTGATGCCATGAACTCATCTTTATTGGATGAACGAAGCAAAGTCGTTCTTTTAGCGGTCATCGATAAATATATCGAGTCCGCAGAGCCAGTGGGTTCCCGCACTGTGGCCAAGATTCACCCTGAACACCTCAGTCCTGCCACACTCCGAAACGTGATGGCAGATTTAGAGGAAAAAGGTTTTCTAAGCCAACCGCATACGTCGGCAGGCCGGATTCCCACAGATGAAGGCTATCGGTTTTATGTGAACCACCTCCTGCGCCCGCAAAGCTTTTTGATGAAGGCCGAAGTACTATCGGACACCCAGGAGCTAGAATACCCACTCGGCAAAAAAAATCTTCAAAGGCTACTTGAGCAAGCTTGTGAAAACCTTTCCAAAGTTTCCCAGCAAACGGGACTGGTCATGCTACCCAGTTTTTCGAGTGCTTGTTTCAAACATATTGAATTCACGAAAGTGGGTCCCCAGGCGGCGTTGGCTGTCTTTTTCTCCGAACAAGGCATTCTGCAAAACAAAGTGCTACCCATTGATTCTGATATGACCCAAGATCAACTGACCTCTATTTCTAATTATCTGAATGGTGAATTCAGTGGAAAACCGATCCAGTGGATCCGGCAGGAACTGCTGAAACGGTTGAAACTTGAAAAAGAGCACTACAATAACCTTGCCAGAAAAGCCCATGCCCTTTCCTCAACCCTGTTTGCGGAACAAAAGGAAGATAACGAACTGATTGTGGAAGGTGCCTTGAATTTTCTCGACCAGCCTGAGTTCACCGAAGATATCAGCAAGATCAAAGCTCTTCTGGTGACGCTAGAAGAGAAAACCAAACTGATCGACCTACTCGACCTTTGTCTGCACCATGATGGAATGACCATATTGATTGGCGAGGAAAACCTGCAGGAAGAAATGGAGGATTGTAGTTTGATTGCGCAAAATTATAAGTTGGGGCAAAACAATGTTGGCACACTGGCTGTTTTTGGTTCCAAAAGGATAGACTACAAACGTATTATTTCTATTGTGAACCATTCCGCAAAAATGGTTTCCAGGTTAATTTCTGAAAAGCAGGGAGTTTGAAAACGTGACATCTAAAGAAAAGTCAACACAAGAAGAAAACCCGGAATTACTGGATCCAGAAGTTCTCGACCCTGAGGAAGATGCTCCTGCCGAAGAGGCCAAAGACCTCATCAAAGAGCTACAGGAACAACTAGAGAAAAAAGATATGGAACTTGCCGAGCAAAAAAATGATTTCCTGAGAGAAAAAGCTGATCTTGAAAATTTCCGCAAAAGACTGGTCAAGGAAAAAACAGATGCCGTTCAGTTTGCCAACGAGCGACTTCTGAAAGATTTGGTGCAAATTGACGATAATCTGGAGAGAGCTTTGAACGCTCCCAATGCCTCCCTGCAAACTTTAAAGGATGGCGTGGAAATGATTCGGAAACAGTTCACCACGTTTCTCAAGAACCAGAAGGTGGAACCGATTGAAGCCATGGGAAAACCTTTTGACCCAAGCCTGCATGAGGTCATGACCCAGATGGAATCTGCAGAGCATGACGAAAACACCGTGATGCAAGAATATTCTAAAGGCTATACTTTGAATGGACGGATTCTTCGTTCCGCAAAAGTAGTGACCGCCAAAAAACCCGCTAAAGAAACACCAACTCCAAAAGAAGAAAATGTTGAGGGTGAGGAATAATATGTTTACCCTGCACTATATTTGTAGAGCCTTCATTCTCATTTGCATCCATGCCTGAACTTCCTGAAGTCGAAAGCCTGAGACGGGCTCTACTTCCCCTGATAGTCAACAGAACTTGCACCACCCTCAAGTTTTACCGAAAAGACATCCGCTTTCCCATTCCCCAGACCACTTTGCGTAAACATTTCGAGAACCAGACAGTTTCCCAAATCCAACGCAACGGGAAATACCTGCTCCTGAAAGTTCCCAAAGGGGCAATGCTCTGGCACCTGGGTATGAGCGGGCGCATTGCCCTACAGACCGCAATGAACCTTAGGGAAAAACACACGCACGCTATTTTCCAGTTCGGGCCTGAAACCTTTCTGCACTTTATCGACCCGAGGCGTTTTGGCTGTATACTCTGGGTTCCAGAAAACAGAAAACACCCTTTGCTGGACAAAATAGGACCGGACCCCTTCGCACCAGAAACCAACGCCAAGGCCTTAAAAAACCGCGCCAAAAATTGCCGGTCACCCATCAAAACCTTCATCATGGATGCGCAACGCATCGCCGGAATCGGCAATATTTACGCCTGCGAATCCTTGTACCTGGCGGGCATTAACCCTAAACGGAAAGCCGGGAGAATCACTCTCACAGAATGGGCTCGGCTCATCTCCTGTATACGTTCCACTCTGGAAGACAGCATTTCCGCGGGAGGAACCACTTTGCGCGATTTCTTCGACCCCAGCGGTTCAGCAGGATATTATGCGGTGAAACTATCTGTTTACGGCAAAGAGGGCAAGCCTTGCGCAAAATGCAAAACCCTCATATCCCGTCTGATTCATTCAGGCCGCTCCACTTTTTTCTGCAAAACATGCCAATCGGCCAATGGCCGATGACAATGTGGCGGTGACCTTGGCGCAACCACCCAGCTAGTTTTTGACCTTTGACCTCGCACCAAGTAGTATGATACCCAATATTTCCAAACCATAGAACAAGGATCGGACGTGAAACGTTCTATTGGACTCATAACGCTCAACGCAAAATTCATTCACTCTTCACTAAGTTTAAGATATCTGAGAAATGCCAGCCGAAATGCAGGCTATCAGAATGTATGGATCCGAGAGTTTGTCATCAACCAGCCGGTCTGGAAAATTGCCGCAGAGATTCAGAAGCTTGAGCCTGAGGTATTGGGCGTTGGCATTTATATCTGGAACCGGAGCCAGAGCCTGGAGTTGATCGAGCGCCTGCAAAAACAAATGCCTCACCTTAGAATTACTCTGGGAGGACCAGAGGTATCGTTTGAAAAAGACAATTCCCTCCCCTTTCCGATAATTTCTGGCGAAGGAGAAAAGAAATGGCTGGAGTTTCTGGAATTGATCTGTAACGAGAAGACTCCCTCCAAAGAAGTACTTACCCGCTGGCGAACCTATGGCACCGACCTGCCAGAACTCATCCCCGCTTACCTGCAAGAAGATTTCCCGCAACTAAAAAACCGGATCGTGTATTTTGAAACATCCAGAGGATGTCCTTACCTTTGTTCGTTCTGTTTATCAGCGTTGGACAAAACGGTTCGCTACTTCGATGAAAAAGTCATCCAGAGCCAGATTAAAGAACTTGTAACCTCTGGCATTCAAAAAATTAAATTCGTCGATCGCACGTTTAACCTCAAACCCGGACGCATGAAAAAGCTGATGCAGTGGTTAACTCAATTCAAAGACAATGAATTTCATTTTGAGGTAGTGGGGGATATTTTAACTGCCGAAGTTCTGGATTTTCTGAAAACAGTACCATCGGGGATGTTTCAATTTGAGATCGGCATTCAAACAACCACAGGGTCGGTTCAGGAAACCATTCAAAGAAAACAGCACAACGAAAAACTTTTTGAGACCATCAAACAACTGATGGGTCAAGACCGCATTCATTTTCACTGCGACCTGATATTCGGACTGCCAGGAGAAACCCTGGAAGATATCCGGCAATCTTTCTCCCGAGTGATGGCGCTGAGACCTCACGAATTGCAATTGGGTTTTCTGAAATTCCTTCCTGGTGCCCCCATCAACAACCTTATAGAGAAAGAACACTACCGTTACCAGTCCACTCCCCCTTATGAACTGATCTCGCACCGGAACTTATCGGCCGAAGAGGTTCTGTATTTGAAACAATTCGAAGACATTTTCGACCGCTATTACAATTCCAAACGGTTCCGTTTTTCCATCCACTACCTACTCGGAAAAATGGACCCCGTAACCCTGTTCAACCGCCTGCTGGAACATCATGATGCTCGCGGGCTATTGATGAACCCTGCTTCTCTGGATGAGCATTACCGTATTTTCCGGGACACGTTTTATTCAGTCCCCACTTCTATGGAGCAGGATCTCTTGAAGCTCGACTATCTCTATGCCCAGAGGTCGTTTCGCCTGCCTAAAATTCTGTCCTCAAAATCCCCATACAAAACATGGAAAAAAGACCGAAAAACACCAGTCGTTCCCTTCGATCATGAAATTGAAATATCTGGCTCGCAAGCTATTTTAAAAGTAGCCACGAATCCTGTATACTACGCCATCGTGCACCCTGAGAATAGGGACGGCTATTTTCGCCGCCCTACCGTCAACGCCATTTCAATGTCGGAGATATAGCCTATATTTTTAAACGTTGAATAAAGCAGGGCTGTAAGTTCTCTTAATAAAAGACACAACCAAAAAATAAAGATGACATCCCAAACTCTGAACACAAAAAGCCGATCCATCACCCAAGGGGACCGACGGGCCCCCAACCGCGCCATGCTAAGAGCGGTCGGATTCGCGGATGAAGATTTCAATAAACCCATCGTGGGAATCGCCAATGGGCAAAGCGAGATCACTCCTTGTAACGCAGGACTCGGAAAACTGGCCGACATCGCTTCGGCGCAAATCCGAAAAAGCGGCGGCATGCCACAAATGTTCGGAACCATCACCATCAGTGACGGCATCTCCATGGGAACGGAAGGCATGAAATGCTCCCTGGTCAGCCGCGAGGTGATTGCCGACTCTATAGAGACCGTTTGCCGGGGTGCCAGCATGGATGCGGTCATTTGCATAGGCGGTTGTGATAAAAATATGCCGGGAGCCATGATCGCCATGGCCCGTTTGAATATTCCCGGACTCTTTGTTTATGGCGGTACCATCAAACCTGGTCGCCTTGACGGCAAAGACCTGACCGTTGTCAGTGTATTTGAAGCGGTGGGACAGTTTGGTGCCGGAACTATTGACCAAAATGAACTCACTGATATCGAAAAAAATGCATGCCCTGGTTTTGGCTCTTGCGGGGGAATGTTTACCGCTAACACAATGTCTTCTGCCTTTGAAGCGATGGGCATGAGCCTGCCTCACAGTTCCACCATGGCCAATGAAGACAAGGACAAGGAAATCAGTACAGGGAAAAGCGCTGAGACTCTTTTGAACATGATCGAGAAAAATATCCTTCCTCGGGACATCATGACACGAGAGGCCTTCGAAAACGCCATTGCGATCGTTATGGCCGTTGGCGGTTCTACCAACGCTGTCTTGCATCTCCTGGCCATCGCCCACTCTGCCGAAGTGACGCTGTCCATGGATGATTTCGAGGTAATCCGAAAAAAAGTTCCTGTCTTTTGCGATATGAAACCGTCAGGAAAATATGTTGCCATCGACCTGCACCGTGCTGGTGGCATTCCGCAAGTGATGAAGATGATGTTGGAAGCCGGGCTCCTGCACGGCAACTGCATGACCGTGACTGGAAAAACAATCGCTGAAAACCTGAAGGATGTTCCCAACCAGCCCAGAGGAGATCAGGATGTCATTCTACCGCTAGATCGTCCAAAATCTACCGAAGGCCATTTGGTTGTTCTCAATGGCAACCTCTGTCAAGAAGGCGCCGTCGCAAAAGTTTCCGATGGCCAAAGCCGGAACTTCATGGGTCCGGGGCGTGTCTTCAACTCAGAAGAAGAATGTCTGGATGCCATTCTCGATAACCGTATTCAAGCAGGCGATGTCGTGATCATTCGTTTTGAAGGTCCGAAAGGCGGGCCGGGAATGCGGGAAATGCTGGCACCCACCGCCGCCATTATCGGCAAGGGTCTGGGGAACAGTGTCGCCCTCATCACCGATGGCCGGTTTTCCGGGGGAACCTATGGAATCGTTATCGGTCATATCGCGCCAGAAGCACAAATGGGTGGAACGCTGGCCCTCATCAAGGATAACGATACTATTGTCATCGATATAGACAGCAACCAGCTAAATGTAAAGCTGTCCGACGAAGTACTTGAGCAAAGAAGAAAAGAGTTCGTCGCACCAGAGATAAAATATCAATCGGGTGTTTTGGCTAAATACGCAAAGCTTGTCGGTTCTGCTAGCAAAGGTGCGGTCACCGACTAGCGGAGAACATCCGCTGGTAAGTTGTAATATCTTTGTTTGTCCAGCAATCGGCATGGACGACTTAATGAGTTAATGCCTACTGCCATCACGGATAGTGGTCACTCGGCGTGGAACCAGCGTACAATGGCTTTCTCTGGCTAGCAACAGGTGTCGGTCGCTTGATGAGTCCTTGCTTGCCACCTAATCCCACCTTGCAGGCTCCCTGGAAAAAATTTCACACCAATCTGGAAAAACCATCCAGCGCGGAAGTCGCTAACCACTAACCCACTAACCCAGTTTTAAGAGAAGCCAACCGGCGATTCCCTTTTGCCCATTCAATTCTTTGTTAGAACCGTTCCAAACCGCAATGGCCATTAAGACCGACTTCTTAAACTGAACGTCATTGGCGTTGTCATTGGTTAACGACCGATGGAGAACAAGACGCCATTTATTATTTTTCCACACCGCGAAGCCCTTTACATCCTGCTGGTTCTGATCGGTCAGGGTGCTGTATCCTTCCGCGTTTAAATCCTCAATGGTCTGGTAAATGAGTCCTGAATCAGGATTGCCTCTCACTCCCGGTTGTCCTCTTTCCCCGCCCACTGCCTTCCATTGCCAGATGTTGACAGGCTTTCCCGATTCGCCCATGGTGATCAGTGGGGCTTCCTTCTTGGCAACGATGGGAAACATCACCGCCGCCCGATCAACATATAACACCGAGTGGTCAAAATTGCTATCACGAGTTGGATCACTCCATTCCAGCATGATAGCTATGCCACTAGAATTTTTAACAGCACGCACGGCAACCTCCTTCGTCGAAGGGTTTGGCCATTTCGGATTGGTGATCATTTGCGGCCCGAGTTCCACCTCGACCGCAACAGGCCCTGCACCCCAAAAAGAATCATAAGGATCCACTGGCAAGCCTCCGTCATGGCTGGCTACCTGTATGACGGGACCACAACTTCCATCCTGCAAGCAATCCTCAACATTTGAACCGCAGGCCGAGAATAGTAACGCCAATAGCACAGTCCACAAGCCGGATGGCTTCACTCTTTTTTGGATCATGAGGTCAATAATTACAGATCAGTTTTTCGAGGTTTTCTTTCAATTCGAGGGTATAAGGACCGACCAGAATCAGGTTCAGCACTTCCGGAACAAAAGTCTTTCTGGCAACATCAGTGATTTTTTCTTTCGGGATCATCTGAATCTGGTTTCGTTCTTCTTCCACGGAGAGTTCTTCAGAGTAAAGGTGTGGGAAAGCATAGCGCACCACTTGCTTGTAAGGATCATCCAATTCCGAATCCAGGTCAAACATATAACGTTTTTTCACATGCGCTACTTCATAATCAGTGGGCCCATGGCTGGCAAAAGTTTTAATTTCCTCAAGTAGTACCTGGGTCACTTCAATGAGTTTCTCCGGTCGCACCGCTATATCAAAGTCCATCGTGCCAATGTCCGACATACTCGTTGCGCGGCATTCGACTGAATAAACCAGGCCTCGTTCTTCTCTGAGTACCCTCTGCAATCGGGAGGTAAAGCCATCGTCAAAGATTCGGCTGATCAACCCCATTGTCAGAAAATCTTCATGATTGTAAGAACAGGAACGAAAACATATTTGCAGCTCGATCTGGCTGTCAGAGTCTTGCTGAAAAAGAAACTGGGGCCGGGCCTGCTCGTCGGGGATGCTTCCGATAAAATAATTTTTTGTAATCGGAGCCACCCCGTTAGAAAAATTGGAAAAATATTTTTCTGCCAGCAAAAGATTAAGGTCATGTTCAAGCGGTCCTGAAATTGCCAAAACCATATTTCCAGGAACATAATGGGCGTTGTAATACTCCTTCAACATTTCCACCGTAATCGCTTTAATGGTCTCTTCCGTCCCAATGGTGGGCCAGGATATTGGTGTTTCAGGATAAAGCAGTTTGCACGCCTGGTTGTTAATGTCTACATTCACGCCTTCTTCGTTGAGTTCTTCATAATATTCCTCGAGAATGATTCCGCGTTCCAGTTCAATTTCAGGAAACGTCGGAGAATAAAAAAACTCCGAGAAGATTTCCATTCCCCTATCTAACTGCGAGGTATGCGGACTGAACCCGTATTGCGTGTATTCCCCAAGGGTGGAAGCACGAAGGTCCCGACCAATATTTTCGAATTCCATATTCAGGGAGATCGAGTTGGGGTATTTCCGGTTCCCTCGGAACATCATATGTTCCAGAAAATGGGAGATTCCATTATTCTTTTCATTTTCAAATCGTAACCCAGCCCGGACAAACATCGACACTTCCATGGTGTGAATATGCGGCATCTCAACCGTTACCACAGTCAAACCGTTGGCCAGCACATCCTTAAAATATCTTAAGGCGAATTCCTTGACTTCCATATTTTTTTGGCTAATTTCGCGAAAACTTCAGGGTTTGAAATGAGACGGCATTATCACACAGACCCTGGACTAACTCACGATGTGTTTCAGGGTCTTTTCGTGGCCCATTCCCGCTATTCAAACAAAATTGCATCTTCTCCTAGAAGGGCTTCGATCTTATCAATCACATCATCGGAAGGTTGAATACGAAACTCATCCGCCACCGTGACCACACGTTCATTCTTATCCGGAAAGATAAAATGCAAGCAGGTATCGTTGTTGCCTTTATGGGAAGCAAGAATATCCTTCACCGCTACAAGGGTCCCGCGCTCTAAACCCAATGTCCTGAAATGGATCATGACCTTACCCTGGAAATGCTGGTTCGCCTGGGCAAGCGGAAAGACTTCGCTGGCGATGACTTTTGGGAGGTTACCTTCGGCATCCACCTTACCTTTCACCAAAAGCGGCACTTCATCCATTAAAAGCGGCTGAGCCTGGCTGTATATTTCAGGCCAGAGGATGATCTCTATCGATCCTCGCAAATCCTCAAGGGTGATGATCCCCATCTTCTCACCCTTGCGGGTAGTTTTGGGAAGATGTTTGATCGGGATTCCTGCCAAGCTTACAGTTTTCCCGTTTCCCGCTTCCGCGATGGAGGCTGAAGTTGCATCCGTAAACCAGGACAGTTCCCGGGTAAACCCATCCAGTGGATGACCGGTGATATAAAACCCGATGCTTTCTTTTTCCAGTCTGAGCCGATCAGCATCGCTCCACTCCTCCACATTTCTGACAGATGGCTTATCTTCCTCCGCACCGGCAGCAAACGAGTCAAACATGCTGAACTGTCCCAACTCCCGGTCCCTTTGCTTGACCTGTCCTTGTTCCATATGAGCTTGCAAATCATTCATCATTTGAGCCCGGCTCTGCCCCAGAGAATCGCAGGCGCCACTTTTAATCAAACTTTCAAATACCCGCTTATTGGCCAACTGCATATCTACGTTCTCGCACAACTGCTCCAGCGATGTAAACCGTCCCAACTCCCGCCTGGCTTCGATAATATTATCGAGGGCCTTGCTCCCGACATTTTTAATAGCTCCAAGACCAAAAACCAGTATATTTTCACAGACCGAAAAGTCCCGCTGGCTCAGGTTCACATCCGGAGGTTGCACGGTGATATTCATTTCACGGCAGTCGTGGATATAGCGCAAAACCTTGTCGGTGTTATCCATATCACTGGTGATCAAGGCACCAAAAAATTCCAACGGGTAATGAGCTTTCAAGAAAGCGGTCTGGTAAGAAATTTGTGCGTACGCCGCGCTATGTGATTTATTGAATCCATAACCGGCAAACTTTTCCATCAGGGTAAAAATTTTTTCTGATTTTTTTTCGTTAATGCTTTTATCCTGTGATCCCTTCAAAAACTTTTCCCGCTGAGCAGCCATTTCTTCCGGTTTCTTTTTACCCATGGCTCTCCGCAACAAGTCAGCATCCCCTAAGCTGAAACCGGCCAGCACACTGGCTATCTTCATCACCTGTTCCTGATAGAGAATGACTCCGTGAGTTTCTTTAAGAATGGACTCCAACTGCGGCAGGTCATATTTTTCCTCCATCTTGCCATGCTTGCGCTTAACATAATCATCGACCATGCCGCTTTCTAGGGGCCCCGGTCGGTACATCGCTAAAAGCGCGATGATGTCCTCAAAACAGTCCGGCTTTAATTTTTTAAGCAGGTCGCGCATTCCCGAACTTTCCAACTGGAAAATCCCAAGCGTTCTCGCATCGCAAAGAAGCTGGTAGGTGGCGGGATCATTCAAGGAAATAGCGCCGATATCCAGATCAATATCTTTCGATTGCTTGATCATCTTCCGGGCATTACTGATCACCGTCAGCGTTCTCAACCCGAGAAAATCCATTTTCAACAGTCCGAGTTTTTCCACACTGTCCATGGCATACTGAGTCACCACCTCGTCGTTACTGCCTTTATAAAGCGGACAAAGCTCCGTCAGAGCTTTCGATGAAATGACCACCCCGGCGGCATGGGTTGAGCAGTGGCGCACCAGCCCTTCCAGGTTTTTGGCGATATCCAATAGTTTGGCAACCTTCGGGTTTTCCTTGCGCAGTTTTCCAAATTGCGGTTCTTCCTTAAACGCATCCTTAAGCGTGACATTCAGCTTGTTGGGAACCAGTTTCGCCAGCTTGTCGACCTCACCATAGGTCATATCCAGAGCCCGCCCGACATCGCGGATGACCCCCTTGGCGTTCATGCTGCCAAAAGTGATGATCTGAGTCACGTTCTGGTTGCCCCCATATTTCTCGGTGACATATTTGATCACGTCATCGCGCCCGTCCATGCAGAAGTCGATATCAATATCCGGCATGCTCACACGTTCCGGATTCAAGAACCGCTCAAACAACAAATCGTATTGCATAGGATCGATATCGGTAATCTGCAGGGCGTAGGCCACAACACTACCTGCGGCGGAACCCCGACCAGGTCCGACTGGGATCCCGTTTTCCCTGGCGTAATGGATGAAATCCCACACGATGAGAAAATAACCGGGATAGCCCATCTTCTTGATAATCCCCAGTTCCTGGTTCAGCCTTTCTTCATAGACTTCCCGGTCAAACTCAACCTTGCGTTTCTCCAACTCTTCAAACCTTTTTGTCAACCCCTCGTGAGAACGCTCCTCAAGATAGGTCTCAAGAGAATAAGACTCCGGAACCGGGTAATCCGGCAAATTCAGTTTGTCAAATTCCAGTTCCAGCTCACAACGCTCGGCAATTTTCAAAGTATTCTCAATCGCATCGGGAGTCTCTTTGAACAGGGCGATCATCTCTTGAGGTGATTTGAAATAGAATTCATCCTTGGGATACTGCATACGGTAAGGGTCGGTAATGGTTTTCCCCGTTTGCAGGCATAATAAGATTTCATGCGCTCGAAAATCTTCCCGGTCAATATAATGACAATTGTTGGTGGCCACCACCGGGAGGTCCAACTTTTTACCAATACCGATGATTTCCTTGTTGATCCGGTCCTGGTTTTCCAGTTGGTGATTTTGCAGTTCGAGAAAAAAGTTGCCCTCGCCCATGATCTCCGCATACTGACTGGCCACCTTGATAGCGCGAGGAACATTCTCCCGGTTCACGTTATGGGCAACTTCACCACGAACACAAGAACTCAGAGCGATCAGTCCTTCCGAATATCCTGCAAGCAGCTCTTTGTCAATACGTGGCTTGTAATAGAACCCTTCCAAGTATCCCATGGTCACAAGTTTTAAAAGGTTTTTATAGCCCGTCTCATTTTCAGATAGAAGGATGAGATGATAAGACGCATCGCGAAGATTATCTTTAGAGGTTTTCTCCAAGCGGCTCTCAGGCGCAACATACACCTCACACCCGATGATCGGCTTGATGTCATGTTTGCGGGCTGCATTATAAAACTCGACCGCCCCAAACATATTGCCATGATCAGTCATCGCCACGGCAGGCATGCCAAACTCCGCCGCCTTTTCAAACAAGGCGGAATGACGAATTGAAGAATCCAGTAAGCTATAGGAAGTATGGAGATGAAGATGTACGAAATTGGCAGGATTCATGACACACTAAATACCAGTTTGCCTGCTTTAAAGCAACCTTCCGTTGAAGGACACTAAACCCATTCAGGCCTCCACACGCTAATATTCACTCAAAGGCTTGAAGCCTCCATCCGGTTTTTCGGTAATATGAAAAACCAATTCTTCTCCATAATCCGCGATGAGAGGGCCGCGTCCCTTGACAATGTCAAACCAATTAACCGTTCCTCTAGCCATAAATCACCCCAATTTTTTCTGATCGAATAAAGCCATCAGCTTGGCGTGGGTATTTACTTTCAGCTTTTTATGAGTACTTTTGACATGGTTTATAACAGTACGCGAACTGATAAAAAGATGAGAAGATATCTCCTGATTGGCCATACCATCCTTAATCAAACAGCAGATATCCATCTCCCCGCCTCAGATTAAGGAATGGGCTATTCGGGATCGCTTTTCCTTAAACGTTGCCGCAGCAAGTGGCTAGAGAAATAGGAAGTTGACCGAAAGTAGAACAGCGGTGGTCACGATGCCTGCCCCGATAAAGTTGAGAATAAAACCAGCTCGTGACATTTGAGGAATCGTCACCCAGCTACTGCCGAACACAATAGCATTCGGCGGTGTAGCAACAGGTAACATGAAAGCGAAGGATGCCGCCAGCGTTGCCGACACCATAAAAAAGAGAGGATGAATATTTGTAGCCACCGCCAACACACCTAGTACGGGAAGGATCATCGTGGTGGTGGCGGTGTTTGAGGTCAACTCCGTTAAAAAAGTAATGGCAAGACAAATACTGACCACCACGCACCATAAAGGCCATCCTGAAATACCCGCAAGCTTGCCACCGATCCATGTATCGAGCCCAGTCGCACCAAAACCTCCAGCCAATGCAAACCCACCTCCAAACAAAAGCAAAATACCCCAGGGAATTCTCGACTGCACGGTTTTCCAGTCGAGCGCGAAGTATTCCTGCTTACCGTTTAAGTCCTTCCCTTTTCTCCCATTAACCGGTAGGATCATGAGAAGCACTCCCATTGCCATAGCCACGGTAGAATCGTGCAGGTATTTTGGGTTGGCAAACAGTCCTGACCAACCGGGGATCACAAATTCTCCCAACGAGATAGGCTGGCGAAATATCCACAAAAAAACAGTGAGACAAAACACTGTCGCCACAATTTTTTCAGCACGGTTAATGAAGCCTAGTTCATTGAGTTCCCGTTGAATAATTTCATGACTCCCAGCTGAAATGTTCTTTAACGATACGGGAGACACGAATCGGCACAGATACAACCACACGATTGGAATAAAAACTATCACCACTGGAACCGCCATCACCATCCACTTAAAAAAGGTTATTTCAGGGTTCTCTGGAAATAGTGCTCTATAAAATCCGGCAAAAACAATATTAGGTGCAGTGCCAATGAGGGTACCTACCCCGCCAATACTGGCGGAATAAGCCAGACCCAGCATGAGGATAAGTCCTAATCCTTGTTCAATAGTCTTTTGCGATTCAGAGTTTCTCACACCATTCAAAGACGCATCGAGAGCAATTTGCCGCACCACCGCAATAGCAACAGGGAACATCATCATCGTCGATGCGGTGTTAGATATCCACATCGATAAAAAAGCGGTGGCGGTCATGAATCCTAAAACCAGATGCTGGGGGCGGGAACCAACGGCGAAAATGATCCATAATGCGAGGCGTTTATGAAAACTCCATTTCTCCATGGCAAGAGCAATCATGAATCCGCCGAGAAACAAAAAAATGAGATGATTGGCATAATTAGGTGCCACCTGTTTGCTGGACAGGATGCCCAACAATGGAAATAAGACCAACGGCAACAGGGCCGTTACGGCCAGGGAAGTCCCCTCGCCGATCCACCAGATCGCCATGAGGGCGGTCACCGCCAGCATGCGTTGTCCCTCAGCCGTTAAGCCCTCAAGCGTCGGCATAACGAGGAGTGTCATAAAAACGACGCCACCCACAACCAGAACAACCACCTGTTTTCTGAATGAAGTCGCCACCTAAGAAACCACCGCTCCTAAAAATATTAACGGAACGATCTTAACCTGTATGGCAATGAGGAAGGAGAAATTTTTTCCGAAAAATTATTTACCTCATTGACGAGACGAATTCAATTCGCAAGTGCAACAGTTAGTAAAGTTTTCTTTTGGAAAAATAGACCATAGGGTGTCTTAAACCCAGACGATTTCCCAAGTCTATGACTGAGTTGACGCGTGATGTGTTTTAGTTCCTTTTGCGTAACATTGTCCAGTCGTCTGGATTTGGGTAAATACTGCCAAAGGAGACTTTTGCGTAGGCCGAAAAATAGGGAGGAAGGACAAGATTGCCTCTTTGTGTCCCGAAGAGGTGTGTGATGTTCTCCTCCTTAATCTTCATGCCTCGAATGGATAAATCCAGGGTTATGCAAAGGTCTCCTATGTAGGTTGTGCGTAACCGCTTGCAGGCACCCTCTTATTTTTATCAGTGAAAAAACCACGATGTTACCGCAGCCTACCTTTCTATCAACACGAAGGATTGTGCTTATAACTCGAAATCAAGAGATATTGTCGAAAAAAACGCATTTGTTTTGTCACTTTGGCCTGGAAGATATAGAAAAAGGGAATATGTTTTATGATACAATGCTGGCATTGAAGGGTTTTGGAGGTTCCTCGAAGCCCGTCCGTCCAGGTTTTGCGGTATGAGAAAATTTGCTTTTTATTTGCGTCTCAAAGAATGCGAGTTCGGGTTCAATAATAGCGGCCAGAATCTCTAAAAAATACGGTTCGAAATAATTAAAAACCAGCCTCTGTTCTGGTCATAACCCTTAGCTTTTATTAAAAACAATCGGGGGTTTAAAACCCATGAAACTCCTTAAACTTTTACTGATTAGCCAGATCATTATGGTCGCACCCTTGCTATCGGGATATGCCAAGGCCAACAACACACAAACCTGTTATGACTACTTTCGTCCTCTTGAAAATTTGGCTCTGGAGATCAAAGGTCGTGGAGGAACCTGGGAATTATTTGAGAAGCGGGAAATTTTTAGAGATCACGCCATCGTCGGACTGCATGTTGATTCAAAAATAACCGCCCTCATATTCACCATAGACTATCTATGCGAAAGCCAGGAAGGTATCCCCTTTAACGGTGTAGCGGCTCAGGTTGTTCCCACATTGGAAGAAAAGGGACTGGAAGGTTTTATTGAATATTATTTAGTTCTTGCGCATGAGCTTAATGAAATTAAAGGCTGGGCAAAATATGCTGAATGGTATAAAGCAAACCACAAACGCAAACTGGATCCTAACCAGACGAAAACTACCATAGATAATGCCCGGCTATATTTTGAGCGCTATAGGGCACTGGCCGTTAAAATGAAAACCACAAACGATATCGAAAACATTGTTAAAGATGGTAAGACTCTCATCGAGGATATTGTTAAGTTCAACACCGTAGACCCTCTTTTAATAAAAGCCAACTTTGAAAACTCAAAGATACCGCAAGTCTCCAACCTGCTTAATATTGCCGATGAAATGTAAATAGCTCAAGGCTTGTCACAAACGGTCTTGGGTTTGATCTGTTTTTAAACAATCGAGACCTCAAATATCTTTCACAATAAAACTTGGGTATGTATCTGGAATGGTTTTTGAGTTCGAGTTGTAAGTGCAACTCTTCGTGTCGGTAGAACGGTAAACCGTGGTAATAACATCGTGGTTTTCCTACCGATAAAAGTAAGAACACGCCTATGGGCGGTTATGCACGGCTTACCTGAGGACAACGACATCAGATTGAAGTGCTTTTGAAAATCGGTCATAACCAGACAATGGCAGTTAAGGTACTTCCTGTTCATAAATCAACGATCGGCCACGAAAGCATTCACCTCGATATTTATCAGAACAAATGCCAAGGTGGCAGTCTCCATAAACATCTACGTTTTCAGAAAAAACGTTGCAAACGCTATGGGAAACAGGACAGCAGGAGGCACATCCCCATGCGTATTGGGAACGAGAGCGTAGCGTAAGTTAAAAAAAACAGAAAAGCGAGATTCTTCCTACGTTCAGAATGACAGGAAACATCGGCTTGTCATCCTCGATGAGCCGCAGGCGACGAAGGATCCGGGATTATGCAAAGGTCTCCTTGAACGCAGGCTGAATGAAAATACCAACGGACTCATTCCACAGTATTTACCTAAATCCAGACGGTTGGACAACGTCACACAAAAGGAGCCAAAACACATCATGAGTCAACTCAATCATAGACCCAGAAAATCGCTTGGCTATAAAACACCTTATGAATTATTCTTCAAAAAATAAACTTTACTAACTGTCCCGCTTACAACTTGAATCGATCGAATATAAATGGATTCGATGTATAGGAGGATATCTTTTGCTTAATCAAAACGATATCATTTCTACAGTATCCTCTCATTTAAAAAATCAAGACTGGGAAATAGTACAAAGGCTCCATACAACAGAAAAAGGAACACATATCATCGCGGAAAATGAAATAACAAGCCAACGCCTTCTAATTGAAGCAAAATGAGGGGCTAGCTCTAGAAAAGGAAGCGAACGGTATGGCAAACCGTATACTCAATCTCAAGTTTTTGACAGAGTCTCCAAGGGATTTTTTGCCATCGGAAAACTGAGAGATCAAATAAAGAGATCGGAAAAAGTATATCTGGCTCTTCCAGACACTACAAATTTCAGGAAATATATTGAGCAAATCAAAAGTTCTCTGTTGAAACTAGAGGTTAAAGTTTTTTGGGTAGATGAATCTAAAAAAGTACAGGGGTGGCCATGAAATATGCGGTAAGCAGTTATTTGGAACCAGCTTAATAACTCCAAGCCTCGAAACTATTAATCATTGCTTAAATTCTCAAGGCGGGCGACGGCGCGGAAGAGTTCTTTCTGGGCCTCGGTGGATTCTTCTTCGGAAAGGTCAGTCTGGCTCAACCGTTTTTCTGCCTTGGCGTGAGCACGCTCGGCACGCTCGCGGTCGATCTCATGCAGGAACTCTCCAGTTTCAGCTAGCACGGTAACACGGTTATCCGTCACTTCCAGATAACCACCACTGACAACCAGAACAATGGTCTCGCCATCAATCTCATAGGACAACTGTCCTGAGCGCAGGTTGGTTAAAATCGGAGCGTGGTCGTAAAGAATGCCCAAGTCGCCCTCAGTACCGGGTGCGTTGACCTGATCAACCTCTTCAGAGACCATCTGTTGTTCGGGAGTTACAATGTTGAGTATCAGTTTCTGGCGCATGCTGATTTTTTATCCAGTTCTTTTTGTTTTGCGTGAACTTCATCCAGGGTTCCCGTCATGTAGAACGCCTGCTCAGAGATATCATCCCCATGCCCTTCGAGGATGGCTTTGAACCCTTCAATGGTATCCTGCACTTTGACATATTTTCCTGGTGAACCGGTGAAGACCTCTGCCACGAAGAATGGTTGCGAGAGATATTTCTGAATTTTCCGGGCACGAGAAACGGCCTGTTTATCCTCCTCCGAGAGTTCATCCATACCCAGAATGGCAATGATGTCCTGCAAATCCTTATAACGTTGCAGAACCCGCTGAACTCCACGAGCAGTATTGTAATGGTCTTCCCCCAGAACTTCGGGATCAAGAATCCGTGAAGTGGAATCCAGTGGATCCACCGCCGGGTAAATGCCCAACTCAGAAATACGCCGGTTCAAGACGGTGGTCGCGTCAAGATGCGAGAAGGTGGTTGCCGGAGCCGGGTCCGTCAAGTCATCGGCAGGAACATAAATAGCCTGAACCGATGTGATAGATCCTTTTTTAGTTGAGGTGATGCGTTCCTGCATATTGCCCATTTCGGTTGCCAGCGTTGGCTGGTAACCTACTGCAGAAGGAATACGACCCAGAAGCGCGGACACTTCAGAACCCGCTTGTGAAAATCGGAAAACGTTATCAATAAACAGCAGTACGTCTTTACCACCCTCATCGCGGAAATATTCCGCACAAGTGAGGCCTGTGAGACCAACACGCATGCGCGCGCCCGGAGGTTCGGTCATCTGCCCGTAGATCAGGGCCGTCTTGTCGATTACATCAGATTCCACCATTTCGTGATAGAGGTCATTTCCTTCACGGGTTCGTTCGCCTACTCCTGCGAACACCGAAAAACCACCGTGCTCAGCACCGATGTTACGAATCAACTCCATGATTAAAACAGTCTTGCCCACACCCGCACCGCCAAACAGTCCAGTCTTCCCACCTTTGAGATAAGGTTCTAGCAGGTCAATAACCTTAATGCCCGTTTCTAGCATTTCCATTTTAGTATCCTGATCTTCAAACGTGGGAGCGTCACGGTGAATACTCCATCTGATTTTGGATTCAACTGGAGGCTTCTTATCAACCGGGTCGCCGACGACATTGAGAATTCGCCCAAGCACTTCTTCCCCGACAGGTACAGTGATAGGAGCACCTGTATCAACGGCTTCCATCCCACGAACCAAACCATCGGTTGAATGCATGGCCACAGAACGGACCGCATTGTCGCCTAGATGTAGTGCCACTTCGCAGACCAGAGTTTCCATTTTTCCACCTTCCCCGGCACGCTCAATATTGATCGCGTTATACAGGGCCGGCAGAACACCGCCTTCAAACCTCACGTCTACGACGGGCCCCATAACTTGGATGATTTTCCCCTTGTTCATTCCTTCGTCTCCATTAGATTCAGTAGCTTCAACGCTATCAACCTTTCAAGGCTTCGGCGCCATTTACGATTTCTATTAATTCCTTGGTGATGTATGCCTGCCGGGCTTTATTATAAGTCAGTGTCAGGCTATCGATCATCTCACCGGCATTGCGGGTGGCGTTGTCCATCGCTGTCATACGGGCTCCATGCTCACTGGCACTGGACTCCAGAAACGCACGGTACACCTCAACCGTCATATAACGTTTCAACAGTTGACCCAGAATCGCTTCTTCATCCGGTTCGTAGATGTAATCCACGACAAACGTATCGTCTTTTTTCTCCATCTTTTCGGGAACAACGGGGAGCAATTGTTCAACCACGATATCCTGTTGCATCACCGACTTAAATTCGTTGTAAATCATGAAAACCCTATCGACTTTTTTTTCGGCAAACAAAGTGGCAAGGTTTTCACCAATTTCATGGGCTTTCGGGTAGTCGAAACCCTTCGTCCATCCAATGATATCTTGCCCGATCTCGACCGGGCGATTCTGAAAAATATCATTCCCCTTTTTACCGGCAACGATCAGAGAGTTTTCATTCTGCGCATTATCCTTAAGATATTGGGCCGTTTTGCGGATGATGCTACCGTTGAAACCGCCACACAAACCTTTATCTGAAGTGATAATGAGGAGCAAAGTCCGGCCCCCTTCCCGCACGTCCAGCAAGGGATGCAAATCATTATTACATCGCGCCGCCAAATGGTTGAGAACATCCATCATCTTAATCGCGTAAGGCCGGGCTTCAAGAATAGCTAGCTGAGCCTTACGTAATTTCGATGCCGCAACCAACTTCATGGCTTTGGTAATTTGCTGTGTATTTTTTACGCTCTGAATGCGTCTTTTAATTTCTTTTAAATTTGGCATATTTTAATTTTTGAAAAGACTCTTGAATTCTTCAATAGCCGCCTGCACATGGTCTTCTGTCTCATCATCAAATTTCCTGGCTTTCGCAATCTTATCTACCAAAGGCTTATGTTTGTCCTCCATAAAATTGAGCAAGCCACTTTCAAATTTTTGTATATCAGCAACAGGAATATCGTCCACCAGACCTCGTACGCCAGAAAAGACAGAAATGATCTGTTCAACCACGTTCAAAGGTTTGTATTGACCCTGCTTGAGCAGTTCCACCAAACGTTCACCGCGATGGAGCTGTGCTTGCGTGGCCGCATCCAGATCACTACCAAACTGAGCAAAGGCCGCCATTTCACGATACTGCGCAAGATCCAAACGCAGCTTACCGGCCACCTGCTTCATGCCCTTAATTTGAGCCGCACCACCAACACGGGACACTGAAAGTCCGACGTTGATCGCAGGCCGTACACCTGAATAAAACAAATCGGTTTCCAGAAATATCTGTCCATCCGTAATAGAAATCACATTGGTTGGAATGTAGGCGGATACGTCACCGGCCTGGGTTTCAATGATCGGTAAAGCCGTCATGGAACCTGCTCCCAACTCGTCACTGACTTTTGCGGATCGCTCCAGCAATCGGGAATGCAGAAAGAAAACGTCACCCGGATAAGCTTCGCGCCCCGGAGGTCGTCTTAACAAAAGAGACAACTGTCTGTAGGCCGCCGCTTGTTTACTCAGATCGTCATAAACAATCAGGCAATGTTGTCCATTATCACGAAAATATTCACCCATGGCGCATCCGGCATAAGGCGCGATAAACTGCATCGGTGCCGGGTCACTGGCCGAAGCCGAAACAACGATGGTGTACTCCATCGCGCCATGTTGTTCCAGCGTTTTAACCACTCGGGCAACGGTGGACCGTTTTTGCCCTACCGCTACGTAAATGCAGAACATGTTCTGCCCTCTTTGATTGATGATCGCGTCAATGGCAACGGCGGTTTTGCCGGTTTGCCGATCACCAATGATCAATTCTCTCTGTCCTCGTCCAATAGGAATCATCCCATCAATGGCTTTAATTCCCGTCTGCATGGGTTCATGAACCGATTTCCGGTCGATAACGCCAGGCGCAACTCTTTCAATCGGGCCAAATTTTTCTGTTTTGATCGGCCCCTTACCGTCAATGGGATGACCTATACCATTCACAACTCTGCCGATCAATTCAGGGCCAATGGGAACTTCCATGATGCGCCCGGTCCGCTTGACCTCGTCGCCCTCTTTAATATCATCGTCACGCCCGAGCAGAACCGCCCCGACATTGTCTTCTTCAAGGTTCAAGACCATGCCTGCAAGACCGCCGGGAAATTCCAGAAGTTCACCCGACATCGCTTCTCCAAGACCATAAATCCGCGCGATTCCGTCACCCACGGAAATTACCCGCCCGGTTTCCTTGAGCTCGACCCCCTCCTCAAAGCCTTCAATCTGCTTTTGAATCAAGGAACTGATTTCATCGGCTCGTAAATTCACTTAGGCTACCTCCTCGTTTTCTATTGTTCGTTTCAAGATATCCAAACGGTTGCGAATGGTGTCATCCGCCACCTGGTCCCCGATGTGCAACATGATGCCGCCAATCAATGACTCGTCCACCTCGGTATCGATCAAAATGGTTTTTCCTAAAATCTTGTTCAACGTGGCTTTCAACCGGTCCGTGTTGGCCGAGGTCAACGGATGGGCTGAAATGACATGAACCCGCATCCTGTTTAACCGGCGGTCCACCACCTGCTCAAAATATTCGACAATTTTTCCCAGATACTCGATCCTGCCTCGATCATTGAGCAGAACCATCAAATTAGACACATGTCCTTCCACCGCAAGCCGACTACATATTTCCTGAACTACATTCTTTTTCTTTTCTGAGGGAATGGAAGGATGCCCAAAAAAGCGCGCCAGCTCCTGCTCTCTTTTCATAACCCCGTCAAAGGATCTCAAATTTTCCAGAGCCTTTTCCAATATGGCCATATCCGGAATATTTTTGGAGAGGGCTTCGGCATATCTTTTTCCAACCTGATTTTCAAGCATCGTTCAGCCTTAACTTAGCGCATCAATTTCTCTGGCGTTTTTCCAGTTCCTCAATCACTTGCTCAATAGACTCTTCCACAAGCTTTTTCTTATCTTCCTCACCCAGAACCTTTTTCAAAAGCTTCTCTGTCGAGGCAACCGTCAAAGCCGCCGTGTAACTGCGGATTTCCTGAAGAAGCTTGTTGCGCAAGCTTAGAATTTCCTGCTCTGCATCTTTTTGAACCTGCCGGACTTTTGCCTCGGTTTCCTGAAGGCTTTTTTCCTGATTCTTCCTAGCCTCATCATGGGCCAACTGCACAATCGTCTCAGCCTTATCATGCGCGGCATTCAACGTTTCTTCCAACTCCTGTTTGATTTGCTGCGCTTCGTTTTTCAGCTTCTCGGAGTCTTCAATATCATCGCGGATTTTTTTCTCGCGCATTTCCAGAGCCTCCAAAACAGGAGGGAAGGCAAATTTCCTGAGGATAAAAAACAAAAGCCCAAAAGAAATCAACGACCAGAAAATCAACGAGCCAAAAACAGAAACCTGTTCAAATTGAGGCATATCCAATCCTTAAAAAAGTTCGTCCAACAGAAAAATGGCACCCAGTCACCACCCCTTTTACGGCATGATGATAAAGGCAATAACCAACGCATACAACGCGATCGCCTCTACCAGCGCGAAACCGATCCAGCAGTATTTGGCAACCCGCGCCTCACAATTAGGCTGGCGTCCAACCGTCTCGATAGTTTTCGCAAAAATGTAGGCGATCCCCAAGGCAGCCCCAAAAAAACCGGCGGCGCACAATCCCATTCCAATTAATGCAGCAGCTTCTGAGCCCATTCTTCCCTCCTGCTAAAAGTTTGTGACAAAAAAATATTAATGCAGCTTGACCACATCGCCAATATAAACACAAGTCAGCGTCGTGAAAATATAAGCTTGAATAAACGCAATGGCGATTTCCAGTCCGTTAATAATAATCGTGAACCCAAAAGGCATCCAGCCCAGCCATAGCGGCGACGTCATGGCAAGCCCGAACAGCACCGCAAGAACGGTATGCCCCGCCGTCATATTGGCGAACAACCGAACCGCAAGCGAAATAGGACGCGCCAACATACTGATGATTTCAATAGGCACCATTAATGGAATCATGATCTTGGGAACCCCTGGCGGCACAAGAATGCCAAAAAAACCCAAGCCGTGTTTGCTGAACCCGATCACCAGAGTCAGGATAAAGATTCCCACAGCAAATGCTCCGGTCACTACCACCTGGCTGGTAATGGTATAAGAACCAGGAACAAGTCCGATCAGGTTGCAGGCCAGAATAAACAGAAACAGACTAGCAACGAATGGAACATATTTTTTGCCCTCTTCTTCGCCGATAAACTCAAAGACCATTTCGCGTATGAATTCCAGGGAAATTTCCAGAATGCTCTGCAGTTTTCCCGGTATGGGAGAAACTCCCCGGCTGACCACCAGCATGAAGCTCCCGGCAACGATGGCCAAACCCACCCACATCGCCACCACCGCGTTGTTGATAGAAATATCCAGCCCTCCTATGTGGATAGGGATGATATTGTGAACTTCAAAGTGATGTAACGGACTTTCCATTGTTCAGCCTAATCCCAATCAAGGATTGTTATCGTCGTAGTCTTCTGTATTCTCGTTTTCTGTGGTTAGCAACATGGCCGCCCGATAAACATTCAAACTGCCTGCGGCCCCGCCAAGGATAACCCCGACTGCCAAACCCCAAGGCCGTATGCCGAAAAACCGATCCAAACCATGACCAAGCAAAGCACCTATCAAGGTGGCTACCGTGAGTTCAGTTCCCATTCTGAACGCAATCTGCATACCTTGCCGGAAGCCGTTGTTTTTACTCATTAATTTAATGCTTGGGAGGAGTCGTGCAACAAGAAACCAAGCTTATCATACCTCAACGTTCTAAGGTTGTCCAAAAAAATATTTTTACGGCCAAACCCACCTAAACACTTGAAAACCCAGCCTGAGCTGCCAATAAATCCATCATCAAACCAAGAACACAGGACGCATTCTCTTCATCACCAGCGTAGACGCCACCCGGCTCCTTCACAACTGAATTTTAAAATGGGTTTTTTAATACTTAAACTTAATAAGGGAGGGTTCCGTATTCGGTTTCATATGTCTCAATTGGGATCATCTCAATAGCATCCCATGGGCAACCTTCTAAGAAAGTATCCATTGGCCCTTTACTGACACACTTTTTACAACCAATGCACAGCAAAGGATCTACATAAACAAGGTTAAAAGCTGGTGCGTGTTCATTTTCCACCTCATACATACAATTGTCGACCGGACACTCGGTGATACAGATGGGTGACCCAGCACAACCGGTACAGGCCTCGTTGATAACGGCCATTAATTTAGGTTTTCGTTTCCTCTGTACGCTTCGCTTGGCTTTCTCTTTGATGGCCATGAATCTATCCTATTCAGCTCAATGGGGCATTCCAAGTAATTTTAACAAAACCGTCGAGGATTATAACCCTAATCTATCCCTCATTTCAATATTTTCAGGGATAAAAACTAGAGGGGTCTTGGAGCCTATCCACCTAGTTATGCAGACGGATCAAGGATATCTGTAGCACAAAAAATCTCAGCCTTTTTTAATTTACACCCAAGAGCCTCTGTATTAGTATAAAGGTGGATTCGCGATAAGTTCGTCTCCTTAAAGGGGTTGTGGCAGTTCCGCTTTTCCACACCGGGCCACAAACCGGATTCTCAAACAAGAAACCCTTCCCTGTGCTCCTTTCCGTCATTGGAAGAATGGGTGAACCTGATGTTTTTGCCATGTCATTCAAATCGATTTTAGGCCAGTCACGGCCTAAAAAAATACTGACCAACGCACTCCAAAGCAGTAGTGTCGCACACGCCTACCTGTTTTATGGGCCCGAGAGCGTCGGCAAAAAAAAGTTAGCCATTGCCTTGGCCAAAGCCCTCAACTGCAAAGAGGCAGACCCATTGGATGCCTGTGATGAGTGCGAACCCTGCCGGAAAATTGAGCGCGGCATCCATCCTGATTTTTTCTATCTCGAACCAGTTAAAAGCACTCCAACCTCTCGCGAAGCAGTCATTAAAATTGAAGTAATTCGCGAGCTACAAAAAAAACTGGCCTACCTGCCGTATGAGGGGAAAACAAAAGTTGTGGTGATCGATTCTGCTGAACTCATGAACCCGCAAGCCATGAACTCCTTCTTAAAGACATTGGAAGAACCACCCTCTTCCACAGTGCTGTTACTAATCTCTTCCAATCCTAACAGGATGTTGCCGACTCTGCTTTCGAGATGTCAGGGAATCCAGTTTCACCGCCTCGCTTTCTCAGATATCCGGACAATCATCCAATCCCAGCCTCAGGAGGAAGGAAAGCCGTGGACGGAATCAGAACTTGATTTTCGTGTTCACCGGTCGCAGGGCAGCGTGGACCGGGCTCTGACTGGAGACATCGACGAAATAGAAAGTTTAAGAGAACAATTGCTGGAGGTTCTGGAAAAAGTGTCTTTCGACCGCATGGATATCGTGTTCGCCTTTGCCAAAGTCTGGGCAAGGCATACCGAGCAGCTTCAATCCGTGTTGAACGAACTATTGGGTTTGATTCGCGACTTGGCTCTTTATCGTTCTGGTTGTGCTCAATCTGATATCCAAAACGGAGATTTATCCGCTAAAATGATACCGATAGCCCAAACCCGTAGTCTCAAAGCCTGGCTCGATCGATTCACCACCGTACGCAATACCCAGATCGCTTTGTCTGGCAATGCCAATGCCCAGTTGTTTCTTGAAAACATGCTCATCGAATTTTGTGAGGCCACATAAAACTTATGAATACCGCTGTTGAAAAAAAAAACCGGGCCCCCTCTGCAAAGGAACCACCTAAGTTTGTGGTCGGAGTACGAATCCTCGAGCAGGTTAAATCAGAACAATATGATCCGGCTGGCTTAAGGCTGAAGGTCGGGATGACGGTGATGGTCAACACTCACCAGGGCTTGAAAATGGGGGTAGTGGCCTCAAACAAAGTCCTTAATTTTAAAAAGAACCGTCAGAGCCGGGTATTGCGCATCGCCAATGACAACGATTTCCAGGCGGAAAATCGGCGGTATCAGGTCGAGGGAAAAGCCAAAACCCTGTGCGGCAACAAAATTATAGAACTGAAACTGCCGATGAGCCTGAGCCGAGTGGTACACCAGCCACATATGAACAAAACAATTTTTTTCTTCACCGCCGAAGGTCGGGTGGACTTTCGCCAATTGATCCGCGACCTGGCTTCCAACCTGCGCCATCGCATTGAGATGAAACAGGTGGGAGTGCGTGACGAGGCCAAAGTCATAGGAGGCTATGGAGTATGTGGAGAAACACTTTGCTGTTCCACCTGGCTTCCTGACTTCACACCCGTGACCATAAAAATGGCCAAAAATCAGGGGATGGCACTCAACCCCAGCAAAATTTCCGGCGTATGCGGACGGCTCATGTGTTGCCTGCAATATGAGCATGACAACTACAAAACCCTCATCAAAAACCTGCCTCGGGTAAACAGCCATATCCAAACACCGGACGGCCTCGGTCGAGTGCTTAAAAATGAAATTCTGGAACAGCGTGTCGTGGTTCTTCTGGAAGGTGAAAGCATAATGACCTATCCTATCGCTGAATTACCAAAACCTCAAGATTCTCAGAAGCCCAAAAAATCCTAAAGCTGAAAAACCATTCCATGCCACAAGACAAGTTTTATATCACCACCCCAATTTATTATGTGAACGATGTTCCGCATATCGGCCATGCCTACACAACCATCGCGGCAGATGTGGTGGCCCGTTACAAACGTCTGGAGGGCTATGAAGTCTTTTTCCTGACCGGCACCGATGAGCATGGACAAAAAGTCCAACAGGCCGCCAATAACCTGAGTGTGAGCCCACAGGAGCATGTCGACAATCTACATCAGCGATTCAGGGAGCTCTGGGAGCGGCTCAATATTTCCAACAGCGATTTCATCCGCACCACCGAAGAGCGGCACAAGGTGTTAGTCCGCAACATTCTTCAGGAACTCCACTCCAAAGATGAAATTTACCGGGACAGCTATGAGGGTTGGTACTGCACACCCTGCGAACGGTTCTGGACCGAGAAAGACCTCGCAGAAGGCAACTGCCCGGAATGCCAGCGCAAGGTGGAAAAGATTAAAGAACATAATTATTTTTTTCGCATGGGAAAGTATCGGGAATGGCTGATTGATCAAATTAAAAACGACCCGCGTTTCATTCTGCCTGTTTCCCGAAGAAATGAGGTCCTCGGTTTTCTCGATAAACCGCTCGAAGATTTATGTATATCAAGGCCCAAATCCCGGTTACCTTGGGGTATCCCACTACCCTTCGACGAGGAATACGTCACCTATGTCTGGTTCGATGCACTGATCAACTATATCTCTATCCATGGCTCGCTGGACGACATCAAAGCATCCGGGTTTTGGCCCGCCGATCACAATATAGTGGGCAAAGATATTCTCACCACCCATGCAGTGTACTGGTCCACCATGCTGAAAGCCATCGGACTGGAGCCGCCAAAAAATATTTTCGCGCATGGCTGGTGGACAGTGAACGGACAGAAAATGTCCAAGTCATTACAGAATGTTGTGGAGCCCAATCAGTTGATCGAACAGTTCGGGGTCGATGTCATTCGCTACTTTCTTCTTCGCGAAGTCCCTTTCGGACTGGATGGCGACTTCTCGCACAAAGCTCTCATAGGCAGGCTCAACAGCGATCTGGCCAACAATCTCGGCAACTTACTGAATCGAACCGTCAATATGATGAAAAAATATTGTGGTGGAACCATTCCCACTCCGGCTACAGCCGGTCCGGAAGACGAGGCCTTAACCACCAAAGCCGGAGAAGCCATTGTTGAAGTGCGCAAGCTTTATGGCGAACTGGCTTATAATAAAATCCTGCAAAATATCTGGGAGCTGGTGGATACCACTAATCAATATATCGATAAAACCGGGCCCTGGAATTTAGCCAAAACTGACAAGGGCAAGGAACGACTAAAAACCGTGATGTATAACTCGGCAGAATCGCTTCGTGTGCTAGGAGTTTTATTGAATCCCTTTATGCCAACGAGCACCGAGTCCTTGATGAAACAACTGGGTGCAGAGACTTCGATTGAAGATCAAGGCATGATATCCATCAACGAATGGGGTGGGCTGAAACCGGGAAGTCAAACACAAAAGGCCAAGCAATTATTCCCCAGAATCGAAGACAAGCAAGCAAAAAAAATTCTCGCCGAACTCTCCGAGCCCAAAGAAGGTAATGAAGACAGCCAGATCACCATCGACGAGTTTATGAAAATGAAACTGAAAACTGGTAAAATTCTCGAAGCGGAGAAAGTTAAAAAATCCAAAAAACTCATTCAGATCAAAGTCGATATCGGCACCGAGACCCGACAGATACTCGCCGGCATTGCCGAAAGTTATGAACCGGAGGACCTCGTTGGCCGGACAGTGATCGTCGTTGCCAACTTGAAGCCCGCCAAACTCATGGGCATCGAGTCGCAGGGCATGGTGCTGGCAGCAAGCAATGACGGAGAAATCCTGCTGGCCGGATTCGATCAGGAACCAGGACAGGGAATCCAAGTAAAATGATCATTGACACCCACGCACATATTGATGTTGCCAATTTCGACGAAGACCGCGAAGCGGTGATCGAACGCGCCCGCGAAAACGGTGTTCAATATATGCTCAATATCGGTTGCGATGTCGAAAGTAGCTACCGCTCTATGGAACTGTCGGAGCAGTATGATTTCATTTACGCTACTGCTGGCGTCCACCCGCACGATGTTAAATCCATCGATGCAGACACCTACGCCCACTTGCGACAACTGTTGCTTCACCCTAAGGTCATCGCTTTGGGCGAGATCGGGCTCGACTTCTTCAAAAACTATTCTCCGCGGGATCAACAGCGCGCCCATTTCCGCAAACAGATCCAGCTTGCCCGAGAAATGGGCAAGCCCATCATCATACACAGCCGAGACGCCAAAGAAGATATCATCGCTATCCTCTCAGAGTTTTATACGAAGGACCCGGCCGCACATTCGGGAATCTTCCACTGCTTTTCCGGAGATCAAGAACTGGCTGACAAAGCCTTGAAGATGGGGTTTTATATCTCCTTTTCTGGTTCAGTAACTTTTAAAAAAGCCGAAGCCTTAAGGGACGTGGCAAAGACCATCCCAGCAGATCGGCTGTTCGCCGAAACCGACTGCCCTTACCTGACTCCCGTTCCTCATCGAGGCAAACGCAACGAACCCGCCTACGTGAACTTCACCGCCAAAAAACTTGCGGAAATTCGCGGACTAAAAATTGAAGATGTACAACGCACCATGGCCCTCAACTTCTTTGAACTGTTTGGAGTTGGGGAAAACGCCAAAACCGGAACGGTATCTTATAAAATCCGCAACTCGCTTTACTTGAACCTAACGCAACGGTGCACAGCGGATTGCGTGTTCTGCACCCGTCTGACCAAGCCGGTCGTCCAAGGTTATAACCTGGCACTGGATCGGGAACCAACCGCGAAAGAAGTCTGGGACTCCATCGACGATGTTAAAAATTATGCCGAGATCGTTTTCTGCGGGTTTGGGGAGCCAACATTGAGACTGGATGTTATCAAGAAGGTGGCGCGAAAAATAAAAGACGCCGGAGGGCGTGTACGGCTCAACACCAATGGTCACGGCAACGTCATCAACAAGCGCAATATTCTTCCTGAACTGTCAGGGCTGATCGATGAAGTTTCCGTGAGCCTCAACACCGATACTTCTGAAGCCTACGACGAAATCTGCCAGCCTTTACCCATGTTCCGAAACGGCATCTACGACAAGATTAAAGAATTCATCGCCGAAGCAAAAAAACATATCCCCGAAGTGCAGGCCACCATCGTCACGCACCAGAAAAATGTCGATGAGGCCCAGTGTGAAGATATCGTCAATAAAGAGTTTGGCGTGAAATACCGGGCCCGAAGATACAATATCGTCGGCTAAGCAGCGGTCCCGCCCTTGGCTACTGGGAATGGCTTTATATGGCGGACAAAGAGTTATCTCAGCTTAAAGGTGGGGACACAAAAGTAATGGAAAATAACGACACGGCTTTGGTCACTGACAAAGTGACACGCAGTGGCTTGGCTTGGGTTTCACTCGGTGCCGGGCTTGCAGGATTGAGCGTTTTACTCGGCGCGTTTGGCGCGCATTATTTAAAAGTCCGGCTGACTGAAAAAAAACTTGCCACCTTCCACACCGCAACTGACTACCTCGGTTACCATGCTCTGGCATTGATCGCCATCGGCACCCTGATGCTGGTTCTTGATGACGAGATTCGAGCAAAATTAAAACGGTCGGCTCGCTGGATCAGTATAGGCATTATTTTGTTCAGTGGTAGCCTTTATGCACTTACCTTCGATGGGCCGCGTTTTTTTGGGCTGATTACTCCACTGGGTGGGCTCTGCTTCATGATCGGCTGGTTCACGTCGGCTTACAGTCTTTTTAAGAAAAATCCTCATACTAAATAAAAAAGGATCGGGTTCGCACCGAGCCTTTTTAATAACCTCACCTATAAAAAATAAATGCTAATGGCAACTACCCATACCCCTTTTTTCCAGGTATTTTTGGTGGTAATCTTCCGCAATGTAATACTCTGGGGCCGGACTGATTTCCGTGACGATGGCTGACCCGAGTTGCCCGGATTGATCGACCTTCTCCTTGGAGTCTTTGGCCGATGCCTCCTGTTCCGGTGAATGATAAAAAATTACCGAACGGTATTGGGTGCCTCTGTCCGGTCCCTGCCTATTTAAAGTTGTCGGGTCATGACACCCCCAAAACACATCTAGCAGTGCATCAAAAGAAACTTTGGCAGGGTCATACTCCAACCGCACCACTTCAGCGTGCATGGTCTGCCCGGTGCAAACATCTTCATAGGTCGGGTTCAAAGTTGTCCCGCCCGTATAGCCAACCGAAGTGGCTGTAACGCCTTTGGTTTTTTGAAAAGCAAGTTCCACTCCCCAAAAACATCCGGCACCAAAAGTAGCCACTGCCATATCGTCCTCCTAACTGCGATTGGTGATTTCGATCAGGTGATACCCAAACGAAGTTTTAACAGGACCATGTACGACTCCCACTTCCTCATTGAACACAACCGTGTCAAATTCCGGCACCATCTGGCCGGGACCAAAGGAACCGAGGTTGCCGCCCTCTTTTCCGGAAGGACATTCGGAATGCTCCTTAGCCATTTCGCCAAAGCCTGCCCCTTCTTCAATTTTCTTTTTCAAATCCTTACAGACTTCCTCAGATTTGACCATATATGTCGAGCTGTCGCATGAGCCATAAAAACATCCTTTCTATTTTCGATTATAAACCCTGTAATAATAGCCCAGAAGAATCAAGGCCATAAACGCTAAAGCTGTAAAATGTTGCATGTATTCCGCAGAATACCAAGTGGGAGAGAAACGCACTGTGCCGTTAATCTCACCAGAATAATGCTTCAACATTTCTCCATATTCTATCATCAAGCGGACGGGAAAACGATCCTGCCCTTGATCTTCCCGCCGAAAAACACGGACTTCAAAATTCTTTTTTTCACCTCCATACAGGGTAAAACCCATCGTACTCGAAAAATCCTCGGTTTCTATGCCAGGAGGCAGTAAAAGCGTCATTCTTATGTTCTTAAGCGATTGAGAACGGTTCTGAAGAAACACCTTCAAGATGGAGGAACCCGAATCAGTCGCCGATTCCATGCTTCCCTCCACTTTGGACACCACAGGCTCCTTGAAGAAAAAAGAATCTGTGGCCAGGACCGATTGTCGGGTTCCACTATTTGGATGCGTCCAATATTCCACCATGGCGGTCAAGGGATACCGGCCTACCCGCATGACAGGAGGGTGTTTGTCATTTTCAAGTATGATACTTTGGCCCGGATCCAGACGCATGATCTTCGAAATCATTGACATCGAATGATGAAAGTGGAACATCGGGTGGACATGGTAAACTGGCTGGGAACCCGAATTCTTCAGAGTCAATGCCAACTTTACGTTTCCGGCATCATCAACTTGGTTCTGGATGGAGACCTCCAGCGGCTGTGCATGAGCATATCCAGCCCCAGCCAAAACGGCAAGAAGCATTATCGAAAGCTTTAGATAACAGGACATGGAAACCATTTTAGCATTGCACGAACCCAATATAAACTCGGACTTAGCCTGCAAATATTGGTATCATTAAGTCAACCGTTGAATAACATCAGGAGAACCGCTATGGATTTTCTATTGACCCTGTTGGTATTGCTCGCCCTGCTGGTTTTCAGCATGTTCAAAGTTTTGCGTGAATACGAAAGGGGAGTGATTTTTTTGTTCGGAAGATTCTGGAGAGTCAAAGGCCCGGGAATCATCATTGTCGTGCCTGGAGTCCAGAAAATGGTCAAGGTCAGCTTGCGCACCGTGGTCATGGATGTTCCACCCCAAGACATAATCACCAAGGACAATGTGACGGTGAAGGTCAACGCGGTGATTTATTTCCGTGTGGTCGATTCCAAAAAAGCTATTATCGAAGTGGAAGACTATCTTTACGCAACTTCCCAACTCTCACAAACTACTTTGCGCAGTATTTTGGGCCAGAGTACGCTTGATGATCTATTATCCAATCGAGAAGAGATCAACGCCCATCTACAACAAGTCATTGACGAGCAAACCGAGCCATGGGGAGTTAAGGTTGCCAATGTGGAAGTCAAAAATGTCGACCTGCCGCAAGAGATGCAACGCGCCTTGGCCAAACAGGCAGAAGCCGAGCGCGAGAGACGGGCTAAAGTCATCAACGCCCAGGGTGAGTTCGAAGCAGCACAGAAAACCTGTGATGCCGCAGACCTGATCGGCACACACCCCCCTGCCCTGCAATTGCGCTTTTTTCAGACTTTGCTGGATCTTTCTTCAAATGAAGGGACGCACACTTATCTCCCCATTCCACTTGAGCTGTTCGATTCCCTGCGCAATAAAGTGAAAGACACCTGATGATAGAGTAAACTATTTTGAGGTCGCGGGCTCCTGAGACAAATCAAGTGTGTCAACCGGCATATTTTTCAACTGAAGTTGCAGAATCAGGTCATCCGGAAAACTGACTTGAGGAGAAACTTTCTCAGCCGCTTTTATTTGATGTTGAAACGCTTTTATCTTAGGTTTTTTTCCCAAAGCTTTGTCTATATAGCTCTTGAGGACTGACTTAAATGGCGTTTCCTGCGCACTACCTGATCATGGGAATATCACCAGCATTCCCAGAAATATAAGAAACCCAATGGATTTCGTAAAAACCTCAGACCGGTTTATTCATTGGGATTCACAGCGCGGGTGTAATAAAATGGGAGGGTGTTGAATTATTCCCAGTGACTCATGGAATCCTACTCAAAAATCCACCACTTTCTCGACCGGGTTCAGGCTAAATGGAACCGGGTTCTTGCTATTCAGATCACCTATTTTATTTTAACCGTTTTAGCTGGGTGCGTTCTGGCAGTCGGTCTGTATTCTTATTTTCATTCCCCGTTATTGAGTTACGGGTGGTCCGGCCTGGTCATAATTTTACTGGGTTGGGGTCTCACTAGCACTCACGGATTTGCCAGAATAAACCGGGACCAAGCCGCGCTTCTGGCCGAAACGAAATACACGGAACTGAACAATTCCCTGATCAATGCCTCACAACTGGAGCGCCACTTGGCGGACCATCAAAGAAGTCCCTTTTCCCTATCATTTATTCGTGAACAGCTTCAGCGCACTCAATCTAAAATTCAGAATCTCGACCCAGATTCGGTGGTGAGCGGCCAAAAGGCCATTCCCGCGCGCAACGTGTTTCTGGTCACGCTTTTTTTGTTAGCCACAACTACCGCACTACTGCCCGATTTTTGGAAGCAAGCTTTCTTCCCTTCAACCTCGGAGGAACTGGCCCAGACCCAAGCCCTACAAAATCAAGAGGTCCCCAAACCTGCTAGTAGTCAGGCTGATTATCAAATTGACAACCTTACTTTGACGCTGGAGTTTCCTGCATACACGCAATTGAAAAAACAAGTTCTTATGCGGGGCTCCGTCAAAGCTTTGCCTGGAACCGAAGTAAAAGTCAACGGCAACAGCAACCTGTCTGTGGACGAATCCGAGCTGGTAGTGAATAACCGTGACCACTTTTTAATGGATGTGAATGGCTTAAATAACCTGAAAGGTTCTTTCATGATTCGAGAAAAAGGCCATTACCAATTCAAAGTGAAGCCCTCTGAAGGGGAAAAGTTTCTTCTGGCAAAAAAATATTCCATCGAGCTTGAACGAGATAAATCACCTCAAGTGATTTTATTTCCGGAAAATCCCAAGCCAGTTTATTATGAGACCGATAATGTGCAAGTGTCTTACGAAGCCCACGATGATTTTGGCATCCGACAGATCGACCTCATCGCCCGGATCAACGAAACCACCCTGACAAAACGCGTCAAACGTTTCAAACAGCCGGAAAAGGATTCAACGGGGAATTTCACGTGGAGCCTTGCCCTGGAAGCCCTTCAACCGGGAGATGAGGTTCAGTATTTTTTAGAAATCCAGGATAACGATAACGTCACAGGGCCTAATACCGGACAGTCGGAAGTTTATCGTTTTATCATTTTTGACAGCAGAAAAGAGCAGGAAAACCTGGTGCGCCTGCAAGAAGAGTTATCGGAAAAAATGATTGCTCTCCTGGCAAATGGCCTCGTTGAAGGGGAGGTTCTTAAAACCACCATCACCGATCCACTTTATGGGAAAAAGCTTCTCGCCTCCCATGCCGATGCGTTGATTGACATTATTGGGCTTGCCCAGCGGATTAAAGACCGGGCCAAGTACCTTGATTATTTTCCTCGGCCTTATCTCACTCTTTTAGATAGCATCGTTAGCGGGCTGACCACCCTCCGCAAAGAACAAATCGACGCCATCAATAAAATACAAAGCACGACTTTGAAACCCGTGCCGGTGAGCATCAATAGGGCTTCTGTTGAAAACCTCAATGATAGAATGATCACTCATCTGGAACAAGACATCCTTCACTTGATCAAGATGACCAACCGTCAGAAAATGGACCAGGTCATGGATCTAGAAAACCAGTTGGCAAAATTAACCGCGGCTTTGCAGGAAGAGTTCGAAAACATCCGCGATAAAAAATCTCCTTTAACTTCTAATCAACTCAAATCACGGCTCAATGAAATTCAACAAACCCTACAGAAAATGATGGATAAACTGTCCCGACAAAATCAGTCTGCACCCGATGAATTTCTCAATCTCAAGGCTTACAAAAGTATGGACATGGAAGAGACTATGGCTTCGCTAGAGAAAATCAAGGACCTTGCCAGCCAAGGCAAAATGGACGAAGCTATGGAATTGCTGAAAAAAGTCGCCAAAGATCTGAGGGTGCTGGCAAACCAGCTGGACCAAGCGGAGTCATCCATGGACTCTCTGGTGGACAACCAGATTATGGAGCAAATCAGTGAGTCTGTGATGAAACTCGAATCTCTGGAGAGAAAACAAAAAGAGGTCATCCAAAACACCTCGGAAATCAACCAGAAATTGCGCGCAAACCAAGCCAGACAATTTGATTTTTTAATCAAGAATTTCTTCGATGAGCTAAAAAAAGATGTGATCGCCATCCAGAACCTTCTGGAAGAAGATTCAACGTATCTGGATGAACACACGGCCATGATAAAAACGCGTGAGTTGATGCGGGAGGAAACAAAAATCAGGCAAAAATTAAAATCCCTGAACCAAAAAACCATCGACTCTAACCTGAATGAGGATTCAGGAGATAGCTTCAAAGCGTTGAACGAAACTCGCAGACAGTTATCCAAATCTGTCATTGAACTGGACAACCTCCGAACCCGAGGTTTTCAGAAGTTCAAGGAAAACCTTCCCCAGATCAAGAAGAAATATGAAACTTTGAAGAAGTTGACCGAGCTGAAAGATTTAAACGAATTCAATGCACTCTTCAAAAACACCTATCCTGAAGTAGTCCGCTGGCAGGGAAGTATGCGGACCAACCGTAACCAAAGGGAGGATATTGGCGGCCGGCTGAATCAGGACCTGAAAGAGGTCACCCGGCTGAATGCGGAAATTTCGAAAAAACTGGGTTCTCTCAAACGCTCTATTGAAAAAAACAGTCAGGCACTTCTTACTGATAAGGATAAAAACAAGCTAAGCCAATTATCCATGCAGGAACAGAGAATGAGTCAGCAAGCTAAGGAGATGAAAGATCTATTCAATAAGGTGAATCAGGAGAACCCCCTGCTTCCACCTGCCCTTTCCCGGAACATGGGCAACGCACAAAGGAATCTTAAAAAGGCCCAAGAACGTTTGAAGGCTCAGCAGGTTGAAAGGAGCATGGATTCAGAGAACAGGGCTTTGAAATCCCTTCAGGAAACCCGGAAACTTTTAGAGGAAATCAAAAACTCCGGCACCCAAATGTCCAATCAAGGGAAGCAGGGGACCTCACTCAGACTGGGAACGGGGAACAGGAGAGGCTCCAGACGCGGAGGCTCTGTTCGCATGCAAAAAGAAAAAGTGCTGCTTCCATCTGAAGATCAGTACAAAGTTCCCAGCGCTTTCCGTGAAGATATTTTAGACGCCATGAAGAAACAAACGCCAAAAAATTACGAACGCCTTGTTAACGAGTATTACAGGGAACTGGTACGGTGAAAAATTATCTTATAAACCTACTAGTTCCCGCCCTGCTCCTTTTGGGGGCAGAAAAGTGCTTTGCCTCACTCCCGGTTTCCAATGAGGTTTACAAGATATATCAACTGGTACATGAGTGGGATATCACATCAGCTGAAAAACTCTCGCGACAGCTTTTGAAAAAGTATCCAGAATCAGGAGATGTCCATTTTCTTCAGGCCCGCATCGAGTTCATGAAAGGCAATTATGAGCGCTCATGGAAAATTCTCCGCCAGGTCGGGGACAATTTTAAAGAGATCAAGGAATTCAAAGACCATGTTAATGCCACCCGCAGGGCTTCAAAAAATTTTATTTCGAGGGAAAGTGAACATTTTATCTTTCGCTTTGAGGAAGGACCTGACGAAATACTGATCCACTATGCGGAGGAAGTCTTGGAGAAGTCTTATCAGGCTCTGGGCAAGATTTTAAACTATTATCCGGAAGCGAAAGTGCTAGTGGAAATTTATCCGGACCGGCAACCGTTTTCCGAAATTTCCCCGTTAACGCTCAAGGATATTCTCACTTCCGGGACAGTGGCACTCTGCAAATATAACCGAATCATGATGATATCTCCAGGCTCTTTGGTTCGAGGTTTCAACTGGATGGACACCCTGAGCCATGAATACGTTCATTACCTTTTAACCAAAAAGAGCCGCAACCATCTGCCCCTCTGGATGCATGAAGGCATTGCAAAATATCTGGAGGTTCAATGGCGTGACGAGAAGCAATATCTTTCTCCCATCATGGAGACGGTACTTTCCAACGCTTTGAAAAATGATTACCGCGTGCCGCTGGAAGCGATGATGCCCTCTCTTGCAAAACTAAAAACCGCAGAAGATGTTCAACTGGCTTACGCTGAAGTATCTTCCATGATGGAATACTTGGCAAAGACCGAAGGTCTCGACGCTTTTGCACAGATATTGGAAGACCTTGCCTCCGAAACCAAATTTGAAGACATCTTTACAAAGCATGTGGGCCAGGATTTAACAGAGTTTCAAAAAAGCTGGGAAAGCTGGGCAAAAAATCTGGAGCTTAAAAATATTCCGGGAATAAAAACCCTGGCTACCAAATTTAAAAACAGAAAAGGACCAGAAAACAAAGAGCACAAAGAATTGGAATCCCGCAGGGCGCGAGACCTTGCCTACCTGGGAGATATTCTTAAGTCCAGAGACCATTTTAAAGCCGCCATCGTTGAGTACCAAAAGGCGGTGGGCGAATCACCTTCCCATTCCCCGATATTATTCAACAAGCTTGCGGGGACCTATCTGCAAACCCAGAGATACCATGAAGCCGAAGATCTGTTAAAGAAAAGTCTGACATTTTTCCCGGATTTTCATACCAGCCTTGCTAATATGGGAGAATTATATTTTTTAAACAGAAGCTATGAAACAGCCCGGGTTTATTTTGAAAAAGCGGTCCGCATCAACCCTTTCAACCCTTTCGGGCACATGCGACTGATCCATACTTACGATAAGTTGGGGTTAACCAGAGAAAAAGAATTGCAAGCGCGGCAGCTCAGTTATATAGATTGATCAGGGAGATTGTCGATGAAAGATTTAGAACTGGCACAGGAACTTTTAAAGGCGAAGAACGAAGTCGTTCAGGAAATCCGCAAAGCCATTGTGGGTCAGGACAAGGTGATTGAGGATCTTTTGATCGCTTTATTCTGCAAGGGCCACTGCCTGTTTGTCGGCGTTCCGGGTCTGGCAAAAACCCTTTTGGTGAGCACTCTGTCACAAGCCCTCAGTCTGGGCTTCAGCCGCATCCAATTCACCCCGGACCTGATGCCTTCCGACATTACCGGCACCGACATTCTGCACGACGACCCGGCGAACGGAAAAAGGATGTTCCAATTTATCAAGGGGCCGGTCTTTTCCAATATTATCCTTGCGGATGAAATCAATCGCACTCCACCCAAAACCCAAGCCGCCCTGCTCCAAGCCATGCAGGAAAAAAAGGTGACAGTTGGCGAAAATACCTACGGTCTCGACCAGCCTTTTCTAGTTTTCGCCACGCAGAATCCTATTGAGCATGAAGGAACCTATCCCCTGCCCGAAGCCCAACTCGACCGGTTCATGTTCATCATCAACGTTTCCTACCCCAGCAAGGAAGAGGAAATCAAAATTGCGCTCTCCACCACCTCCGGGAAATTACCCAATTTAAAACCAGTACTCAACGCTAAGCAAGTCATCGAGTTTCAGGACCTGGTGCCACAAGTTCCGGTCTCGGAGCATGTCGCAAAATACGCGGTGGAACTGGTGCAAAGCACCCGGCCAAGCCAGAATGAAAGCTCGCCAGATTTCGTAAAAGACTGGATAGACTGGGGCGCCGGGCCACGGGCATCACAATATCTAATTCTGGGTGCCAAGGCCAAAGCACTACTGGATAACAGAGTTGCCGCCACCGTTGAAGATGTGCGGGCAATTTGCCATCAGGTTCTGGAACACCGCATCATCCTCAACTTCAAGGCCGAGGCGGAGAATGTCAAAGTTACGGATATGATCGAGAAGCTGCTCAAAACAGTTAGAGCCTGATGCGACGAAGAAACCTTTTTAAAGGCCCATGATTAGTTAAAGCCATTAAGAGTGGAAGAAGTCAGGTAAGGTTCGCGGTTTTCCAATCGACTTTAAGCTCGAGAGAATTCCCGGATCTACTCTGGTATTTCACAAAACCGTGTTGTTCGCCAAACAAATATAAATCCCGGGTAATTTCTACATCCTGCTTGCAATACTGGATAATTTTGTTGATCTTTCCTTCCTTGTACCACTGTAGAGAAACCAACCCATCTGCAGATTTTTTAGCGTTGAGTGTGTGTTGTGCCAAATGATTGAGACTCAAGCGGAATCCCAGTTTCTCCTTAACGTATTTCAGCATATCGAAGGTGTTTATTTCCTGCAGGTCGAAATCGGAATAAGGCTGAAGAACCGTGTAGTCAAATCCAATGACGTTGAACCCGACTACCAGATCAGCGGTACGGAGTTTTTTCGCCAATTCACGAGCGTCTTTTTCTTCATAGATGAAGAATTCCCGGTCCAGACTGTCCCAGACCACCCCGACGGCCAGGCCCATTTTATGGATATTGCCCCACCCACCCACATCTTCGGCACTTTTCTGGGTTTCCAGATCAAAATACTGCACCCGGGAACCCGAGGCTGCCGTCACCGGTTTCGTAGCTTCCTGATCCTCTGTTTCTCCGAAAAGCCCGAGTTGTTCCGACATATTCCTGACAATTCCTAAAGGATGATTACCCTTAATTTAGCATTCTCGCCTCCCAAATCAATGCTTTTTTATAAACCTGTAGATTTAAGGAATATTTAACCAGTGACGAATTCAGGTCGTAAGCGCGACAGTCAGTAAAGTACTTCTACTTCTTGTCATTCTGAACGACTGCATTGTCATTCTGAACGTAGTGAAGAACCCCCAAGCCTATGCAAGGCGAGATTACGTTTTAGTTCTCGTCTGATCGTTAGTTTATAAACAGAAAGTACCTTAGCTGTCATTGTCTGATTATGACCGGTTTTCACGAGTGCTTCAATCTAGTAGTGTTGTCTCTGGGCAGGTTGCGCGTAACCATTCACAAGTGTTTTCTTACTTTTATCAGTCAGAAAACCACGATGTTACCGCAAACCACGATGTTACCGCGGTTTACCTCTCTACTAACACAAAGAGTTGCGCTTACAAATTGAATTCAAGGCGGATTAAACCTTGTTCTTAAACACACTTTAGAAAACTGGGAATATTTTTGACAACCTGCCTTTTACTATGCTAAAAGTCGGTCTTCATTTTCCCCATAACTCAACAAAGCTCCATGAAGATCCACGAGTATCAAGCCAAAGAAATTTTAAGGAAATACAATGTCACCGTGCCCAACGGAGTCCTGATTTCAAAAAAATCAGAAGCAGTTCAAGCAACCCAACAAGTTGGCACCGACGTCGTGGTGGTCAAGGCTCAGATTCACGCAGGAGGACGCGGAAAAGGTGGTGGCGTCAAACTGGCAAAGAGTCCGCGGGAAGCTAAAAAACATGCCAGTGATATTCTGGGCATGACTCTCGTCACCCCTCAAACCGGCCCTGAAGGTCGGCTGGTTAAAAAAGTGTTGATCGAAGAAGGCATGTCTATCGCCAAAGAGCTGTATATGGGCATTCTGGTAGACCGGGAAACCAGCCAGGTCCTCATCATGGCCTCAGAAGCGGGTGGAATGGAAATTGAAGAGGTTGCAGAGGCCGCTCCGGAAAAAATCATTAAAGAAGTGGTGGACCCGGTGATTGGTGTTCAACCTTATCTGGCGCGAAAAATCGCTTTCGCCTTAAACATTAAAGGCGCGGCTTTGAAAGCCATCATTCCGTTCATCATCAATCTCTACGATGCGTTTGTTAAGGAAGATTGCTCTATACTGGAGATCAATCCCCTCGTCGTCACCTCTGACGAACGTGTGCTGGCTCTGGACGCGAAACTGGACATTGACGACAACGCCATGTACCGCCATAAGGATACTCAAGAGTTGCGCGATCCAGGTGAAGAAGACCCTTTGGAGGTGGAAGCCAGCAAGTTCCACCTGAACTACATCAAGCTGGATGGGAATATTGGTTGCATGGTAAACGGAGCCGGTCTAGCGATGGCAACGATGGATATTATTAAGTTATCTGGAGGAGAACCGGCCAACTTTCTTGATGTTGGCGGTGGAGCCAATGAAGAAACGATCGAAAATGGTTTTCGCATCATCCTCTCTGATCCCGCCGTGAAAGGAATCTTCATTAACATTTTTGGTGGTATTCTTCGCTGTGACATTCTCGCTCGCGGGGTGGTTGCCGCAACCAAAAAACTTAAAATTAAAGTTCCCGTTGTGGTGCGGATGGAAGGCACCAATATGGAAGAAGGGCATCAAATTCTCAAAGACTCCGGCCTGAACTTCGCCATCGGGGATGGAATGAAAGACGGAGCCCAAAAGGTGGTCAAAGCGATAAAATGAGCATCCTTGTTGATGAAAACACAAGACTGATAACCCAAGGCATCACTGGCCGCGAGGGTATGTTCCACACTGAGCAGTCGATGAAATATGGCACTCGTGTTGTAGGTGGCGTGACCCCAGGTAAAGGCGGACAAACAGTATTAAGAAAGATCCCTGTCTTCAATACGGTGCAAGATGCTGTTACCAAAACAAAAGCTAACGCGACCATGATCTTTGTTCCGCCACCCTTTGCTGCCGATGCGATTTTGGAAGCAGCCAATGCCGGTATTGCGTTGATCATCTGCATCACTGAGGGAATTCCCGTCAGCGATATGGTGAATGTCTATAAATATTTGCAGGGCACCGAAAGCCGGTTGGTCGGGCCTAATTGTCCGGGCGTCATTTCTCCTGGTAAAGCGAAAATCGGTATCATGCCCGCTCACATCCATAAAAAGGGCAACGTCGGCATCATTTCCCGCAGTGGAACCCTGACCTACGAAACTGTTGGCCAGTTGACGGTGCTGGGCATTGGCCAGTCCACCTGTGTAGGAATTGGCGGCGACCCTGTCATCGGCACACAGTTCATCGACGTACTAAAATTATTCCAGAAAGATCGAGGTACCAAAGCTATTTGCATGATCGGTGAAATCGGCGGGAACGCGGAAGATGAAGCAGCTTACTACATTAAGAAACACGTGACCAAACCGGTGGTCGGATTCATCGCCGGCCAGACCGCGCCTCCAGGCCGACGCATGGGTCATGCCGGTGCTATCATCTCTGGAGGACAGGGAACCGCTGAGGGGAAAATGAAAATCATGAAGCGATGCGGAATCAAAGTAGTGAAAAGTCCGGCCGACCTCGGTAAAACCATCCAAAAAGCCTTGTAAAATTCGTTCCTCCCTCTACCGGACAAATCGGTTACTTGTTTTCTTCCACATCCTCATAAGAAAGATAACCCAGCCGGCTTTCATAATCCAGTTGATCGAAGGGCTTGCCTTGCCGAAAACTAGAAAAATGCAGGTCTGCGAAACAAGCAATGATGGCATGTAGTGCTTCATGCTCTTCCATTCCTTGTTCACTCAATCTGTTGAAAGTCTGCAATACAAATTCGGGCCGCTCGGTTCTAATTTGGCTATCAACTATAGTATGCAAAACTGTGTGTACGAAAGGACTTACAACTTGTCCATTGATCTCTTGAGGATAGGCCGCCATCTCACCTATCGACCAAATTTCTTCAAACTCCGGATGCATATCCATGACATAGGAGATTCGTTCATCGAGTTCTTCAATACCCCGACCCTGTTGCCGGTCAGAGGCAACCCTTAATATCCGGACTTGTGTTTCTTTATCAAAGTTCATAAAGTCAGTGACTCGAAATTCGATTAGGTTTTGAATAATGCATGTATTTAAGGTTCAGATGCATTGAAAGGTTAAGGAGTTTCGGAAAAGTGAGTCCGACGGTCTTTTCCCGGACCCCCATAAACCATGAAAACTCGTTTTCCCTGGCGCATATGGTATTTGGCCCAAGCCGGAGACTTACCGCCATAGCTGGCATTGGGGTCCTCCCCCTCGGCCTTTAAATAATCTGGATAGTCAAGACCCGCATCATAAACATCCATGAGGAGACAATCGGTCGTAAAACCTTTGCCGGTCAGCTCAATTTTGCTTAAAAACGCTTCTATATCTGCAGGATCACTCATTTCAATGGGTTGCATAATCCGTCCGGTAAGAATTCGACAATAAAATATTCATTACAATAGCTAAGCGAATAGGTCAAGGTGCCCAAAGTTTGGACTCTCAGCCCCTATTGAGGTATATTGTTACTTGTGAAGTGTTCCATCAGTGCCTGAACATTAAACCTGTATATTGTAGAGATATGACATGCTAATTCAAGATAATTTATTATTGACCCGCTCAAATCCCAGCGGTCAAGGTGGAACCCAGTTTTTGTACAGGGTGAAGGACTATGGGCTCACCGCTTTGTCAGGCCCTCAGGAAGAAATTTCCATGATTCACTGGGAGGTAGAGATCGTCAAGTTCGCAAGCCGGGAGACCGCGGAGTTTGAGGTTTGCCATTCTACCGAACTGGCAGACAAAACCCTTAAGTTTTACACAGATAAGTCCTTAAATGAGTTTTTACATCAGGCCTTTCAATACTTTGAGGAGCTGGATTCCCTGGGGAAAATACTGCCTCAGGAGTCCTAAGAAGTCGTGAGTTCTGAAGAGTGGAGAAAAGCTCTCTATAACCAGGGCTTAGGCCTTGACAGAAGAGCGGTTTATTTCTAATATGTGTCTCCTTTTCATGAGGAAGCTGGTCGACTTTTCCAATTGGGTTGCTTTCCATGCGAAGTCCGACCGATTAAGTCATTCGCTATAGTTTTTACCGGAATTTGTGATAAGTTCTGCGCGCTGATATTTCGAAATCATAAGGAGTCAATCATGGCAAATGTGCAAGGTGCGGCAGTCAACAGAACAGCTGCCGATGAAGGAAAAGAAGCTGACTGGGTCCCCGGGACAGACAGGCAAAAAGTTGTAGACCCTATGGAAATGTTTCACAAACTCCCCCGTGAGAAACAGTTCATTACAGGGAGTGAGGCGGCAAGAGAGTCTATGAGACGTGCAAACATCGATATTGCGATTGCCTACCCGATCACTCCACAGAGTGAATCCATGCAACAAGCCGGGTATCTCTATGATGAGGGGTATATCAAAGAGTATTACCGAGCCGAAGAGGAAATCGGGACTTTCTCTGCCGTTTCCGGTGCTTCCCGTGCGGGAGTGCGCTCCTTGACAGCAACTTCAGGCCCTGGCCTAATGCGTGGCATGGAGGCAATCAGCTCATGGCCAGGCGCAAGAACCCCGATCATCATGCTTAACATGTGTCGTGTTATCAATACGCCTCTGGCCATTCAGCCGGATAACATTGAAATGTCATTCATGCTGAATACCGGCATGATTCTACTACATGCAGAAAACCAGCAGGACTTTTATGATTACCCGCTTGCGGCAATTATGGCCTCGGAGCAAGTCGATGTAACATTGCCCGCTTGTGTCTCTACGGATGGATTTTTCGTAACTCATGCACGTGGCCCCGTTTTGACCACCCCGCAAGAGTATAAACTACCCCCTCGGGATGGATGGCGGTCTGCGGTTCCTGCTATGGATAACGAGAACCCGCCTGCACGTATCTCGCGGGATGCCCCAATTCAGAAAAGTAATTTCATTAGTTACCATATGCACTCCAGCTGGCAACAGGAAGTTTTTGCGGCGGTACAGCGCTCTGCAAAATATTTCCGTAAATATCTTGGCGGTTTGATTGAGGTGGTCAACCCCGGAGCTGAAGATGTCATCATTGCTTCCGGTTGCGCTGTTTCTCAAGCCCGCGAAGCGGTTCGACAGGAAGGGGAACAAGGACGAACCGTAGGCCTAGTTAAAATCAAAACCATTCGTCCTTTCCCAACAGCAGAAATCATCGATGCAATTCAAGGTGCCAAGCGGATCCTGGTTCCTGAATTCAATCAGGCTGGCTGGCTTCAGAAAGAACTGTGTTCCGTACTCTATGGCAAAAGTAACGCGGTCATCAAAGACGGTCCCAGAGTATATGGCGGTATGACCATGCCAACCGAGATGGTTCTGGAAGCACTGGCAGATTTTCGCAAAGAGGTCAAATAACCGTTTTCCCGTTTTTGTTGTTTAGCTTTTTGAGTAAAGGTATAATCTCTCAGGGCGAAAGCCCGCCTGTTAACAATATTCAAACACTTTTTCATATAAGGATAAAATCCTATGTCTCTTGAAAATTTATATCCCTCTCCGGTATTTAAAGACTTTTTGCCTGTTGAATACAGGGACTTGGTAGAACATGGTCCTTACAATAACCGCGATGGTAAAGACAAACAAACAGTAAAAGTAACGGATATGGGAAAATTCAAGGAAGTGATTGAAGAACATCCCATGTGTGCGGGCTGTGCGATGACCTTATTCATCCGTCTCGTTTATATTGGAATGCCCAATCCCGAACACACTATTGTTGTCGGCACCGCCGGTTGTGGGCGACTGGCGATTTCTCAGGCTTCCGTACCGTTTATTTACGGGAACTACGGCGATACCAACGCAGTGGCTTCCGGTCTGAAACGCGGTCTGGAAGTTCGTTTCCCCAACCAGAAAAAAGACGTTGTGGTTATGGCGGGTGACGGCGGATTGATCGATATTGGATTCCAAGGGCTGATGCATTCTTGGTTCCGCAAAGAAAAGTTCGTCACCATCATGCTCGACAATGAGGTTTATGGAAACACCGGTGGCCAGGAAAGCGGCATGACCAATCACGGTAAAGTTCTCAAAATGGCTCCCCGCGGAAAGTTCGGAGACAAAGTTGATGCTCTAGGGCTGGCCAAGGTAGCTGGAGTGGATTATATTTCCCGTCTGGCTCCCACAAACCCAGCTCGGGTTGCTCGGACTGTTCGCCGTGCGATTATGGTAGCTCGAGAAGTAGGACATAGCTACATTCAGGCTTATACCTCCTGCAATATCGAATACTCTATTCCCACCCCGGATGTCATGAAAGATGCCTTCGAAATAGAAAAAGAACGTTATGGTTTCGAAGAAATCATTTCACCCCGGGCAAAAGAGTATCTGGATGACATTGAGAAAAAAGCCAAAAAGAAAAAATCAGACAAGTAAGGAGAAAATAAAAATGGCAGGAGTTAAGCGCTATAATATTCGCATGGCAGGAATTGGAGGTCAAGGTGTGGTGACGGCATCCCACATTGTTAGTAACGGTGTGGTTATATCTGGTGGTTTCAGTTCCTTGGTTCCTTTTTTCGGATCAGAAAAGCGAAACGCACCCGTTGAAAGCTATGTCCGCATCTCTAACGATCAAATTTTTGAGATTGGGGAGATCATCTATCCGAACGTTCTCATGATTTTTCATCCTTCTGTAATTACGCTGGGCAAGTCCTACACCATGCCGTTTTATACCGGTTTGAAGCAAAATGGAATCATTCTCATCAACAGCAAAAAACCGATTCCATTTACCCGGGATGAGGAAAGGGAGTTGGAGGAGAAGGAGGCGCGCATTTACTATCTGCCAGCCACAGAAATGGCGAATGAGTTGGCAAAAACGGACTTGGCCACCAATATGGCCATGTGCGGTGCTATTTCTGGAATCTTCGGTCTCCCTGACGCGAAGTCCTTGGCGGCATCTGTTAAAGACCGGTTCGTCGGGAAAGGTATTGTAGTATCGGGTGGTACAGCAGCTTTGGACAGTGCTATTGAGAAAAAATTCGCGAAGAAGCAAAAACTGCTGGAAGCCAACCAAAAGGTACTGGACGCGGCTGTCCAATACGCCATTGATCAAAACTGGTCTGAAGCTGAACAACCTGTTAAAGCCACCGCATAACGTTTTAGACTGGAGAAAATATGTACTACATTGCTGAAGTTAACAAAGAAATATGCTCGTCCAAGAATTGCCATCTCTGCACACAATACTGTCCAGAATCAAACTGTATCAACTATAGCGAAGCAGATAAGTCGGCATATGTCTCTGTGGATCGATGCAAGGCTTGTGAAATTTGTGTTTACATCTGTACAGATATCGCCAAGAACGATGCCATTCAAATGAAATGGATTGAAGATCTGGACGAAGGTTTTGTCATTAAAAAAACCGGGATTGTTCTACGCTGATTAAATTTTTTACCAAAAGGTATTTGGGCTTCACCGCTCAAATGCCTTTTTTTAATGAACGACCCCGCAACTGGCAAGCAAGGCATCCGACAAGGATTTTTATTTACACGACGTGGCGAGCCACGAGGAATAAAACCCGCTCTTGTGGGGCTCATTCCTAAACCCTAAAAGAAAAGCCCTGAAATGGAAAGAACTTTTGCTATCATCAAGCCTGACGGCGTAGAACGCAACCTCACAGGCAAAATCCTCGAGCGCATTGAGTCTAACGGATTTAAAATTGTCGCCATGAAACGAACCCTGCTCAGCAAGGCTCAAGCTGAAGGATTTTATTATGTCCACAAGGAACAGCATTTTTTCGATAGCATGACCACTGCCATGAGTTCAAGTCCCGTTGTCTTGCTCGTCCTCGAAAAGGAAAATGCCATCGCCGACTGGAGAAAATTGATGGGAGCTACCAATCCGGCGGATGCCGAGGCAGGAACCATTCGCAAAGATTTTGCTGAGAATATTGAAAGGAACACTTCACACGGCTCCGATGCTCTGGAAACTGCGGCATTTGAAATGTCTTATTTCTTCAGCCAGACCGAAATCCACTAAGCACCACTGCCGTGAGTGCGACTGGCAATAGCGCTTATGGGCCAGACAAATCGCGTGACTAGCGGTAAAAAGTCATTAATCCTTACCCACAGAGGTGTGCTCCTCTAGTCAACGAAACAAGGAGACTTTTCCACTAACGGCGCGCCGGAATGGATATATCACATCCAACTGCTATGAGATTTATCGCTACAGTAATAGCCTTGACACTGTTCCTGGCCCCCATGCAGGCTTGGGCCGGGTCCGGTTATGATTATAAGCTCTACAAGAATCACGAAAATTATGGCATCGTTGTTTTCCCGAAAAAATTCATTTTTAAGGAATTGAGCGACCATATCGCCTCGTTATCGTTTTCAGAGGTCGAGTCGGGCAAGGCGGTCATGCGCCAGGGCTCCAGGAATGAAAATGAAACCCTGATGATGCCGTTGCAGGTACAAAAAAAGCATTCCATTGAAAAGTTTATTGTTGTACAGGTCTTGAACCAACATGAAATGCTAGCAGGCATTTATGACCCGGAATGGGGTCTCACTTTGCCTTCCTCCCTCTTCGGCCTGGAAGCCCTTAAACAGAACATTCCCAAGACCCTGAACGCGTTTCGTGGAAGCAATCCTCAGCGTAAGACAAGAATACAATACCCCGAAAAGCCCGGTCCTGAAGGGCCCATTTTTGTTAATTTTTCCCGCAGCCGGGATATAATAAATAATATAATATGAGCGGTATCCTCAAAACGCAACCTATGTGATGGCCTGGAGAAACCAATGCCCATGTATGAGTATCAATGTGAAAAGTGCAAGGACATCGTAGAAGTCCTACAAAAAATTAGTGCCAACCCACTCGAAAAATGTGAAAAGTGTGACGGCAAATTGAGCAAACAGTTCAATCAGATGAGCTTTCATTTGTACGGACCGGGCTTTTACTCAACCGACAACAAACGCAAATACCTTAAATAATCATCCATGATTCTTATCACACGCCGCTTGGAATTTTGTGCCAGCCACAGATTATACAACCCTTCCTTTTCGGATGAAAAAAATGCCGCGATCTTTGGTTTATGCAATAACCCAAACGGACACGGGCACAACTACATCATGGAGGTTACCGTTAGAGGGGAAGTGGACCCGGAAACTGGGATGGTACTGGATCTCAAATCGCTTAAAAAACTGATCAACGAAGAAATCATCGACAAGGTCGACCATAAAAATCTTAATGTGGATGTGGCGTTTTTAAAAAACGTGATTCCCACCGCAGAAAATATCGCCATCCATTTCTGGAATATCATTGAACCCAAAATTAAGAACGGTGCTCTGCATGAGGTCAAGCTTTTTGAGTCCGAACGCAATTTTGTCATCTACCGTGGAACCAAACTTGAAAGACCTCATTAAACAAATACTGCTGGAAGTGGGTGAAGACCCTTCCCGGGAGGGGCTCCAGAATACTCCCGAGCGGGTGGAGAGATCGCTGAAATTTTTAACCAGTGGCTACTGGGTCAATATTGGAGAACTCATCAATGGCGCATTATTCCAAGAAGACTATGACGAAATGGTTATCGTCAAAGACATTGACCTGTTCAGCATGTGTGAGCACCATATGCTTCCCTTCATTGGCAAGTGTCATGTCGCCTATCTGCCGAAAGGAAAAATAATTGGGCTCAGCAAAGTACCTCGGATTATCGATGCATTCAGCCGCCGCCTGCAGGTACAGGAACGCCTGACCAAACAAATCGCTGATTGCCTCAACCAGATTCTTCAGCCCATTGGAGTGGGGGTGGTGATTGAAGCTCTTCACCTTTGCATGTGCATGCGAGGAGTAGCAAAACAAAGTTCCTACACCACCACTAGTTCCATGCTGGGCACCTTCAAGTCAGACGCCAGAACCCGCAGTGAATTTTTGAGCCTGATCCCCCCTCAAGGGACACGGCGGTGATCGAATAGGAATACACTTTTAAAATAGAGAGACCCCTGCTTGAAACCGGATACCAAAGAAATAATTCTCGAAAATAATGTTCTCATTCCGCAACTGTTTGGTAGTCATGACCTCAACCTCAAACTGATTGAGAAAAAATTCGACGTCCGCATCACCACCCGCGAAAACCATATCCGGCTTAAAGGTGATCCCGAAGATATCGAAACAGTCGAAAGCCTTTTCATGCAACTGGAGAAATTACACGTTGCCAACCTTCTGGTCGAAAACGGAGACGTGAAATTTGCCATTCGACTCATAGCGGAAGACCCTCGAGCTGATCTCAATACCATCTTTTCAGAACGCATTGCTGTTTCTCCAAAGAAGGGCTATATCACCCCCAAAGGACCTGCACAACACCAGTTTATCCAATCTATCAGGCAGGACGATATCGTTCTTTCCGTTGGCCCTGCAGGAACAGGAAAAACCTACCTGGCCGTGGCAATGGCAGTGGAGGGCCTGCTCAAGAAAAAGTTTAAGCGAATTGTGCTGGTGCGCCCTGCCGTCGAGGCCGGTGAAAAGCTGGGTTATCTGCCGGGAGATATCGCCGAAAAAATCAACCCCTACCTCATGCCCCTCTATGATGCGTTAAGTGATATGATGGAGAGCGATCATGTGAGACACCTCATTGATGAAGGCACTATAGAAATCGCCCCGTTGGCCTATATGCGCGGAAGAACATTGAGTGATTCATTTATCATTCTTGATGAAGCCCAGAACTCCACCCGTGAACAGATGAAAATGTTCCTGACCCGTTTGGGGTTCCGGTCGAAAATGGTGGCCACTGGGGACACCACCCAAATCGACCTTCCCAAAAACAGTGATTCGGGGCTCGTCCATGTTCAAAACCTTTTGAACAAGGTTAATGGCATCAGCTTTGTTTATTTCTCAATCAAAGATGTCGTCCGTCATGAACTGACGAAAAAAATTATTAAAGCTTATGATAAACCCGATTTGGATCAGGAATAACTCCATCAACTCCGTGGTCTTCTTGATAGCCACTGGTTTTTGATTTTTCTATGCGCCTTTATGGAAATTTTTATAAAAAATGACTATCCCAAAATCAAAGTGGATGCTCATGAGATAAAACGGCAAATCGGCACAGTCCTCGACTCCCTTCTTTGCAATGAGCATGAAATCAGCATATTATTTGTCGGAGACCAAGGTATTCGTGATCTAAATCACCAGTTCAGGGATGTCGCCCGACCAACAGATGTGTTATCGTTTCCCCAGATTTTGGAAGGGAAACCAAAAATTCCCGGGGCACCTGTTCTAGGTGATGTGGCTATTTCCCTTGAAACAGCCCGTCGCCAATCCGAGGAACACGGATTGTCTCTGGAAGAAGAATTAACTTTATTGCTCATTCACGGCATCCTCCACCTCTTGGGTTATGATCATGAAATGTCTGATCGAGAGGAAGAGCGAATGCGTAAAAAAACCCGGGAATTATTCGAACTAATTTACCCTGGCAAAAAGCTTGCGGACGTAGGCAACTTCTGACTTGATAAAACCCTTTGCTTAGGAAAAACCATGAGGCAACTCTGGGCACCCTGGAGGATGGAATATGTCAAGAGCGAAAAATCGGACGAATGTATTTTCTGTTCGCTCCCCAAGGAAAGTGATGACGAGAAAAACAATATCCTTTATCGAGGCCAGTCAGTTTTTATCATCATGAATACTTTTCCCTATAATTCCGCCCACTTGATGGTATCGCCCTTTAGACACATAGGATGTTTGACCAAACAGGATGCCAACGAAAGCAATGAGCTGAGCCAACTAACCCGTAAATGCATCGAGATATTGCGGGCTGTGATGAACCCTGACGGTTTTAATATTGGATATAATATCGGCAAAGCTGCTGGAGCTGGATATGATGAGCATATTCATTGCCACATCGTTCCCCGATGGACCGGAGATACTAATTTCATGCCTGTCTTGGGGGAAACCAAAGTCCATCCGGAGCACCTGAAAGCCACCTACAACAAGCTTCTTCCTTACTTTAAAAATTTGTAACGCATAAATCCTATGGGCGTTTCGGCCAAAAGTATTAACGTCACTCAAGATAGCACTCCCATGATGCAACAGTATCAGAAAATCAAAAAGGAATACTCCGATTCCATTTTGTTTTTCAGAATGGGAGACTTTTACGAAATGTTCAATGACGACGCAAAAACCGCGTCCGGAATTTTACAGATCGCTCTCACATCCAGAAATAAAAAATCCAATCCCATACCCATGTGCGGGATTCCTCATCATTCAGCAAACCTTTACATCAGCAAACTCCTTAAATCCGGTAATAAGGTCGCCATCTGCGAGCAAACGGAAGATCCGAAACAGGCTAAGGGGCTGGTCAAAAGGGAAGTGGTCCGGGTCATCACCCCAGGAACCATTCTGGATGATAATATGCTGGACCCTAAAAAGGACCAGTTCATCGCCTCTGTCTATTTCGGGAAAAGCAAAATAGGACTCGCTGTACTTGATGTATCGACCGGGGTCTTTAAAGCTACACAGATCGATGGAGAAAACGCCCTCCTCCTTCTTGCCGATGAACTGCAGAAACTGGACCCCAAAGAAATAATCATCCCCGACTCAAAAAAACAAGAGGCACGGCCTTGGCTCCCCACGGGTGAGGTGTTTGTCCACACCTGGGAAGACTGGGCCTTTTCTTTCAGCGAGGCTTATAAAAACCTGGTTGAGCATTTTAGGACCCAGTCTTTGGAAGGGTTCGGCTGTGAAAATATGGAAGTGGCAATTGTTTCGGCTGGTGCATTGCTCCATTATCTGCAGGAAACGCAAAAATCAACCATGGAACACATCACTACCCTCACCCCCTTTCCCATTCGCGGCTACATGGCCCTGGATCAGTGCACGCTGGCAAGTCTGGAACTGGTCGAATCCAGCGAAGGCACCCGAAAAAATTCTCTATTAAACCTCCTCGACCTTTCCCAGACTCCAATGGGCGCACGGCGAATTCGCGAATGGATTTTAAAACCGTTGATAGACACTGAAAAAATCCACGAACGCCTGAGCATCGTTGAAGACTTTAAGGACAATCCTGCTGAGCGAAAAAACCTGCGCAATCTTCTGAAGCATGTCTTCGACATGGAAAGGCTACTGGGAAGAATCACCCTTTCTGCCTGCAATGCAAGAGATATCATTGCGCTGAAAACATCCCTGAGCGTTTTCCCGGACTTGTCGAAAGCTCTTAAAAATTATGGCTCCAGTCCTCTACACACTTACCTTGAAAGCTGGGACAACATCGATAATATTTACGATTTGATTGAGAGGAATATCTTGGACGACCCACCCTCTGGCCTCAAGGAAGGAAGCCTGATCAAAGACGGTTGCGACGAGGATTTGGATCGCCTTAAAAATATTGCCCGGCAGGGGAAAAACTGGATTGCCTCGTTGGAATTGGAAGAAAAAGAGAAAACCGGCATCCCGGTCTTAAAAATTGGCTTCAATAAAATTTATGGATATTATATAGAAATCACTAAGAAACATAGCGACCGCGTACCGGCTGAATATATTCGCAAGCAGTCGCTGGTCAATGCAGAGCGTTATATTTCACCCAAACTGAAAGAATATGAAGAAGAAATCATCGTTGCGGAAGAAAAAATATTCGCCATAGAACAAAAACTGTTCGAGGAGGTTCGATCGGCCATTGCCCTCGCTGGCTCCCGCATACAGAGCATGGCACGGATTATCAGTGAAATTGACGCGTTATCCTCATTTGCCGAAACCGCACACCGATACAATTATTGCCGACCGGAGTTCACCAATGACCGCAGCCTCGTTATTGAAAACGGTCGCCACCCTCTCATAGAACAAATAGATCCCTCGGTTCGTTTCATCTCTAACGACACATTTCTGGACTCGGTGAAACAACAAATTATGATCATTACCGGCCCCAATATGGCAGGAAAATCCACTTATCTAAGGCAGGTTGCCTTGATCAATCTCATGGCACAAATAGGAAGTTTTGTTCCTGCTGACAAGACCAGTTTGGGAATCACGGACCGCATTTTTTCACGGGTGGGCGCGCAAGATCATTTAATAAAAGGGCAATCCACTTTTATGGTGGAAATGAACGAAACCGCCAACATCCTTAACAACGCCACGCCGGATAGCCTAATCATTCTGGATGAAATTGGTCGGGGAACCAGCACCTTTGATGGAATCAGTATTGCTTGGGCCATTGTCGAATTCCTTCACGGAGCCAATCAAGGAGGCGGACCCAAAACACTTTTCGCTACCCATTACCACGAGCTGACAGATCTATCCCGTGTCCTTCCGGGAGTCAAAAATTTTAATGTTCAGATCAAGGAATGGAATGATGAGATCATCTTTCTTAGAAAAATTATTCCAGGAGGAACCGACAAAAGCTACGGCATTCAAGTCGCACGGCTGGCAGGGTTGCCTAAAAAAGTCCTGGAGCGTGCTCATGAGGTTTTATTCAACCTGGAGCAAAGCGAGTTTGATGAGGTCGGTGTTCCAAAAATCTCCCGTTCCGAAAGCCATGGAAACAAGCACTCCTCCGGCCAACTTGGCCTTTTCCTGGCCCCGGAGAATCCATTGATCCATAAAATTAAGAAAATCGATCCCAACCAACTGTCCCCAAGAGAAGCACTGGAGGTCCTATTCGAGTTAACCCGGCTATTAAAGGACGATCTTAGGTGAATATTTTAGTTACAGGAGGTGCGGAGTTCATCGGCTCCCATATCGTCAATGCCTATATTGAAGCGGCCCATCACGTCACCGTGATCGACGACCTTTCATCGGGAGAGTTGCGGTTTCTGAACTCTGAAGCAAAATTTTATGAAATGGACATCATCAACCTCAAGGTCTCCGAGGCTTTAAAATGTAAAAAAATCAGCGCCATCAACCATCATGCCGCTTAAATTTCCGTGTCCGAATCAATCACCAATTCTCTATTCGACGCTAACGCCAATGCTATTGGAACTTTGAAAACCCTCCAAAATGCGGTATCTTTGAAAGTCGAAAAATTCATTTTTGCTTCGACTGGAGGTGTCATGTATAAAGAGCAAATTTATTTTCCGGCAGGCGAAGACCATCCGTCTCAGCCATTGAGTCCCTGCGACATTTCAAAGCTGTGTGCGGAGAGCTATCTAAGGTTTTTTCACGAACAGGATGGGATGAGTACCCTCCGTACTCTGTTATAACAATATTTTCGGTCCAAATCAAAACCCTCATTTGGAGTAAGGGTTAATTGAAACGTACGATTTTTTCCAGAATCAAACGGCCTGACCTGATTTATTTATGGGTCTCAACCTTTTTTCTGTTGACGATGGGGCTGGTTTCGCCTGTGTCAGCAGCATCGCCCCATGTCGTCAATATTGGCGTTGGCGCAAAAGGCCAGTATGTGGTGGTGAACGCCAGGCTAGTGGATGGTTTCACGGAAAAAATACAGGAAGCGATCGCAAACGGAATGCCGATGGGTTTTACCTTCGAAATTGAACTCCGCAAAGAAAATACGATATGGATGGATAGCCTGGCCAGTTCCAATAAGGTCCGACATCGAGTCCAGTTTGATTCGCTCAAAAAAATATACCGATTCTCAGAACTCGGGAAAAATGTAAGAAGAAAAATAATCACCCGAAAAGAATCCCGCTATCAGAAACTAATGCTCACCCTAAAAGATATTCCTATTGCTCCGATATACAAACTAAGCCCAAACGAAAAATACTATGTCCGAGTCAAGGCGGATTTAGAAACAGACCGATTCTGGTTTCCCTTCAACCACATTTTCTTTTTTGTTCCATTCAGCGAGTTTAAAACTTCATGGGCACAAACCTCCCCGCTTTCCATTGATCCTGGTCTGGATACGGATATATCAAAACAGGCAAGCGGTTCGCGCCAAAAAGAGGGCGGCGTTTCCACAGACATCATCCGATCGTTCAACAAATAGACAGTCTTCTCTCCAAAATATTCCTCACAGCTAAATAAATTTCTTTTACTATTGTATTAACACCTGAAATCGTCTTTTTTTCTATGAAGTTTAGGCGGAAGGTCCAGATCAATATTCCCGACTTCCTTTAAAAGTTTGATGACATCCTGGGGCGGGTCAATTTACTGGTAAACAAAAAGGATCTAATTTCCCCAATATCCTTAAGGCCTTCTATGTTTACCATTTTCTTGATCATCACGACGTAACCGGCAACACTTTTTGTGGAGATGGACACCCGAATCTTTCCGAGCTTGTTGCCATAAGTGGCTTTGAGGTAAATCTCTTTTAGGCTCTCATCTACTCCGTAAATCGTAACTGCTCGGCATCGAAGTACTTTAAAAGTGGCTCTTTCAACCTTTTCAGTAGGCCTCATTTTATTCGAGGAATGAATCATCTGAGAAAGAGTGTGAATTTGACACTCATGGTAACTTCCTCTATTTGAGGACTCAACCTTATTTCCTTTCAATTTGGCGAGTGCCATTCCTATAATCGGTGAAATGGCTTTTGCCTTAAAAAAATCCTCACTATCAAGCCTCTACCCTCTCTTTATTGGTAATCCCCATCACCCTCACTAGCTTCTTATTAAGGAAGCCTTTACATAACCCGAGATTTTTCGTCACCTTGTTCATCAGAATGACAAAGTGGCCCAGTATTGTCATGCTGAGCTAGTGATACCCGACCTTTGCCTTCTTGTACTGAAGGAGTATGTCGAAGCATCTCGATTCTTCGATTTTTTCGACTTATGCAAAGCTCACCTTATTAAGTAGAAGCGGTGCCACGATCATTGAGGTGGTATTTTTATTCAGTCCTTTATCCCAATTGGAATCGTATGCAAGCTTTTCATGATATTGGGAAAGTTTCCAAAGGTTTTTCACATTCTTGATGTTAAGAGACTTTCCCGTAGCCACCACAAATCCTGCTATACTTTTAACGGATACATTCAGCCGGATTTCAGGGGAACCCTCTCCTTGGAAATTGATGAACAGCTAAAACTTAACTTCATCCGAGGCAAACAGCATCGCCTCCTCGCAATTAAATAGTAGCCTTAGGCTTTTTTGACAAAGAGGAGGCTATCCTCATTAAAATTAGAACCCCAAGGTCATTTTTAGGGTTGTGTGTTAAACTATTTTTTAAACCACTCAATATTTCGGAAGCCATTGTGCTGTCCGATCCTCTCATCAGCAAAATCATGGCCTATAATATCTCACCTACCGAAGGACAATTGCGTGATAAGCGAAAGCGTACGACTCTGGCCGCTCTGGGAGTTTTTATCGCTCTCATCGGCATGACCTTTCTGGAAAACTATTTTCTACAAGCCCAATCTACTTCAACCATCGGCAACAATATTGCCGTTCTCGCGGTGTTCAATGCCATTTTAATCCTGCTTTTTTTACTGATCGTTCTGATTACACGAAACCTTATCAAAGTTTATAACGAGCGTAAAAGCAAAATCATCGGCTCCAAGTTTCAGACCAAGTTAATCGTCGCCTTCTTGATCCTGGCACTGGTTCCTTCCATACTTCTCTTCACGGTGGCCAGCAAACTATTCGCCTTCAGTATCGGCAACTGGTTTAATTTGCAGGTAGAACAGACCCTGGAATATTCCATGGATATTGCCAGGAATTATTATTCAGAGCTTGAAAAGAGAGCCCTTTTAAAAACTAAAAATATTGAGCGCTTTATCAATGATGAGGAACTGTACTTAAAGCTGAAACGGGACAAATTGCATGCCCTGGCCCGGGAAAAAGTAGTCGAATATAATCTGGCCGGCATCCTCATTTACGATAATAATTTAAAACCTATTGTCCATGAATTGGATTCCTCCCGGCTTTCTTTACAGACCTCGTTGAATTTTTCCGAATTAATTAAGAAAAGTCTTGATGGCGAAGGTGTGACAGAAATTCAAATGACCAATAGAGGAAGCCTGATGATCGTGGTGGGTCCCCTTACAGAGAGTCTCGAAGGTAAAATTTCCATATGGGGATATATCCTCACCCTCAATCCTGTTTTAAAAAGATCGTTAAAGAAAATTGAAACTATCCGAAACACCTTTGAAGACTACCAGCAACAAAGCTTTCTAAAAATTGCGGTCAGTGCAAACTACTACACAACCTTTCTGCTCATTACTTTACTGATACTTTTTTCCGCCATCTGGCTGGGTTTTTATATGGCGCGAGGTATCACTATACCCATCCAGCAGTTGGCAGAAGGAACACGACGTATCACAGAAGGAGATCTCGGCTTTAAGATTGGAGTCCGGGCAACCGATGAAATAGCAATTCTTGTAGACTCTTTCAACACCATGACCCGGCAACTAAACGAAAGCCAGATCAATATTCAGCGCGCCCATGAAGATCTTAAAAAAACAAATATCGAACTGGACCGAAGAAAAAACTATATAGAAACTATTCTGGACAACATCGGCGCGGGTGTGGTTTCGATCGATAAAATGGGCTATATCACCACCTTTAATAAAGCGGCCGAAAAAATTCTCAATCTTAAAAATGAAAGTGTTTTCGGCTCCTCCTACCGTGATGCCTTAGAATTTTCCTGTCATCAGACAATAAAAAAACTCGTTCTACATATGCTCAGCCAGAACAGAGAGTCCATGGAGGAACAAATTGATCTGCGCATAGAGAAAAACCACCTCACCCTTTTAGTCAATATTCAGATTCTTCGAGGAGCCACCCGAAAATACCGAGGAATGGTTATCGTCTTTGAAGATCTAACCCATTTGATAAAAACTCAGAAAATTGCCGCATGGAAAGAAGTTGCCCAAGGAATTGCCCATGAAATCAAGAATCCTCTCACTCCAATCCAGCTCAACACCCAAAGGTTGAAAAAAAAATATTACGAAAACCATAAAGACTTTGGCCGGGTTTTTAGTGAAAGTATCAATATCATCATTCAGGAAGTCGATGGAATGAAGGAACTGCTCAACGAGTTTCTGCGGTTTTCAAGAATGCCTACTCCCAATCCAAGGCCCACTTCTTTGCATAAAATCATTGATGACATCCTGATATCCTATTCAGAACATGATAAGCATTTAAAGATCAAAAAAAGTTTTGACCCTAATCTTGGAGCTATCCATATTGATCCGGAGCAAATTCGCCGCGTATTCATCAATCTTTTTGAAAATGCCACAGATGCCATTGATGATGAGGGAGCCATACAAATCAGCACACGGATCCTACAAAAGGAAAAACTCGTCCGCATTGAGTTTTCAGACGATGGGCCAGGGATCAGTCCTGCTGACAGGGAAAAACTATTTCTTCCTCATTTCACTACCAAAAAACGTGGTACGGGTTTGGGGTTGGCCATTGTCAACCGGATCATCATTGATCACAACGGTTCCATTCAAGCCAAGGATAACTCTCCCAAGGGAACCGTTTTTGTCATAGATCTTCCTTGTTCGCCCTTTGTCCTTGAGACGGAAGGTTCTTCCTCGCGGAATTCGCACAAAATTACTTCCGCCCAATCTTAAACCGCTACTTTCATTCCATAAACTTTTGTTCTAAAATGTTCTCACTCTGAAATATTTTTGGAATTTTTCATGTCAAAAAGGGTGACCCTGAATATTGACCCGGACCTTTATCAGCATCTTGAACAACGATTCAAGGGTGATGAACAGAGGTTGCAACAGTTTATTATTGAAGCTATCAGGAAGCAATTGACGGATCCACTCCCGTTTCCGGAAAAGAAAGATGACTTAGAAAGCTATTTGAAAAGTGGTTCTTCAGGAAGTCGAACCTATGGAATAAAAGGACAGGGTTGGTAACCATACGGTCATATGCAGGAGAATTTCTGGCTTGAAGCCCCGAAAACCTTGAGCCTTAAAACATTTATTTTTTCTAACTGGAAAATCAACCTGAAACAGTACCGGATTTAAGAAAACAAAACTTATGGCAAATGATCGATTTGTGGATAACGGGAATGGCACCGTTACCGATAACCAAATGAAAGTAATGTGGAAAAAGGTCGACTCCTTTCAGGATACTAAAAAATGGCTCAACTGGCTTAAAGGCCAGGATTATGTAGAAATCGCTAATATGGAAAGGTTCGCTGGTTACGAAGACTGGCGTTTCCCGACCGAGAAGGAAGCCTGGTCGCTGTTCGACTTGAGCTATAAGAATACTGACAAGTATGGGGATGAAATCTATCTTCCTTCCGTCTTTGAATCCGGTAGCGCTGGAACCACCTGGACTCTGGAGGAACGCGACTCCTCAGCTCTGGTTGTTCAGTATGAGGACGGAATGAAAGTATGGCCTTCAAAATACACTCATCTCAGTATGGCCTACCGTATGGTCCGACCCATCAAGTAGCCTCAGTTTAACTTTTCAAATTCAGGCCGATCGGGATAAATAATCTTTATTACCAGCTTGCGGTGAGCCTCATAATTAAAGCCCGGCTGGATGACAAACCGGATTTTTGCCGGATTGCTGTTAAACCTTTTAAATTCTCGGGGGTGTACCCGCTGGGCTCCCAACTCCAAAACAAGGGGTTTCCGGGTTGGCAGGTTCAGGGTTCCCACAACACTTTTTCCCAGATCAATTTTTATCGATCCGGGTCTCACCCCTTCCACACGGTAAGCACCTTCCGCCATATGGACGTTGCTTCCTTCATAAAAAATCCTCCATAAATAATGGGTTTCAAAACCCCGCGCCCCGGCCAGAGGCAAAGCCGGATCAAGAAACTGGATTTGCGCTCGATCTTTGTTCTTGAAGAAATAGATGCTCCGCATGGGCCAGAGAGCGAAGCCTTTCTCAAAAGAACGCTGAGACATGAGGTCACAACGGCGAACTTTTAGAAGCGTTTGTAATGGCACCCTTTTTTTTCGGATCAAATTCCTACGGACTTCCAATGCATTAGGGCTGTACAAATAACAGGTCGCCACACCCAATTTGGCATCCCGCACCGAGTCGGGAGAACCCGCTAGATTTTTTTTCAATCTTTCGATCAGTTCAAATTCGATTTCGGAGGCATAATCCCGGCCCACTTCCCTAAAAATACTTATCACACCATCCCAATCCCTGTTAGTCAGCGCTGTTTCAAAGTCGAAAACCACTTTATCCTGATAATTCATTCTGGTTTCAGGAAAATATTCCTTCCCTCCAAACACCCTGTTTTTTAAAAATTGATAACGCTTAGGATGACTATAGCGAAAGTACGGGTAATTGATGTAGGCAGAAGCCGAATTGGCAAAATCTTCCTGAGGACTCTGCCTGGAGTACGTAGAAAGCTGGCGGGTAGACACCGGAGCGTAGTGACCTGCATTCGAGTCACTGAGAGCCGTGAATAAATAATCATCCCCCGGTCGACCATCGAGAGCAGGAAGATGAATCAAACTAAATTTAGAGATTTTCAGCCACTCCGAGGAAAAAGAAAGGTAACGTTGAAATATATCAAAAACATGTGCCATCTCATGCTGGACAATATTCTGAAACTTACCCCTATCCTCATAAAACAAGGTATTGAAAAACTCGACGCGGGGCTCCTGATCATCTACCTCGACATGGTAAGAAAGATTGGAACTTCTGTATACTGTTCGGAAACTAGGAAAAGTAGCGGCAGGCACATCGTCCACGGGCATCCCCTCTGGAGCCATCCGAAGCTTACTCAAATGATAAAAACCCTTAACCCCAGGTATATGCAAAAACGTTTTCGGCAACTTGGAAAACGCCAAAGTGAGCTCTTTGATTTCATCGGGTTTCCAGCCCAACTCTAAATCCAGTAGTTCGTAACCAAATTGGGTTCTAAAATTATCTTTGAGTTGACTGATCTGTTGCCGGTAATCGCCAGGGTCTTCGTAGAAGGGTCGTTTAGGCTCTTGCGCCCACGAGGTATCAGCGGCTGGAAGATTAAGAACCAAAAAACAGCCCATCATGAGCAGTGAGGACAACAAAACCTTTGCATGAATCAAAAAACCGAGATGATTCGACAAGCTCAGCATGGCAGTACTGGGCCATCAGTACTAGGCCATTTTGTCATTCTGAGGAACAAGGGGGCGAAGACGTGATATTTTTCCTTAACCCTCGTGCCCCGAAGGGGTAACCCCGGGTTGTGCAAATGTCTCGGGGACAACTGGGTAAGAGATCGTAGAACCCAAAGCATGGTTGGCCGCAGCAAAAAGCCATTACAGTTTGCACCTTTGCGGGACATGAAAACCAAGGAAGAATACCACGCCAGCAAAGGCTCTCCATCCGTCACCCATTTACTCATTGGCTTTAAAAGTTCCAACTTGATCATTGCTCGTAGATTAGCAGAATAAACTTTATTTCGCCATAGCCAGAGTAGGTATACAAAATCAATATATTACATTGGGTAAAGTGCTGGAAATATATTTGTACAATTTTTGCATCTTTCCGCACGTTCGGACATCCTAAAGGTGTTTCTTAACAACCTAAAAAGGAGGTTTTTCTATGGCAAAACTGCCAGGCAACAATGTAAAATTAATCAGGTTAAATCCGGAATGGTCGGTAGAAAAAGCCGCCTCCACACCACTAGAACAGGAACTGTCGATCGACGATTTCAAAGGCAAGAGACTCATTATCACCCTTCCGGGTGCTGGTGGTTTCTGCAACCAGGAGTTTGACATTGTCAAAGATAACCAAGACAAATTCAAAGCCGTAGGCGTTGATGAAATCATTGTTGTGGTAGGAACCGATATTTTGAGTAACGCAGGAAGAGGTCTGCCCAATGTGTTCCATGATGTGAGTCAGGAGTTTGGTAATGCCAACAAGCTGACGCTGGAAGGGGTCAAAAGCCGTTACCTGCAACGCTCCGTCATCGCGGTGGATGCGGATGGTGAGCAAATCGCCCGGGAAGATGCTGAGCTACTAGAATGCAGAACTGTTGATGCCCTGGTGGAGGTGGCAAAAAAAGCGTTCTCCTGAAAAACAGTCTGCCCCTCAATAAAAAACCTCCCGGCTTCTTTCGGGAGGTTTTTTTATTACCTACAAAAGAGATAGGGGGAGGTCAACCTTTAGGATATTCAAGGCTTTTTAAAATAGACTCCAACTCATTCCTCATCTCCCTTTTCCATTCCAGGAAAGACTCGCGGTCATAGGCAAAATCCATTTGGGTGCCTTTTCTTTTAAACCTTTTCAGTTTGTTTTTGGCACCAGCGATGGTGAATTTTTCCGTATAAAGCAGGTGTTTGATTTCCAGGACCAGTTCGACATCCCTTTTCTGATATAACCTTTGCCCAGATTTATTTTTAGTCGGTTTCAGCGCGTCGATTTCGTCTTCCCAGTAGCGCAAAACATGCTGCTCCACGCCAGCCAGGCACGCAACTTCGCCAATCTTAAAAAATAGCTTATCAGGAATCAGAGCTGTCATCAGAGGAAGATTGGTTGGTGGAGTCCAGCAACTGTTTACTGGGTTTAAAGGTCAATACCATCCGGGGGCGAATACGAATCGTTTCGCCAGTTTTGGGGTTGCGGGCATTGCGGGCCTTTTTCTCTCGCAAAATAAAACTAGCAAACCTTGAGATACGGACGTTATTGCCATCGGCCAATTCAGATTTAATTTCGTCAAACAAAATTTCTACAGCTTGGGTAGCTTCCTGGCGTGTGAACCCGACTTTCTCATAAACATGGTCAACAATATCCATCTTTACCAGAGTTCCATTTAAATCAGCTTTATTCAAAACTGTTCCCTCAAAAAATAATAGCCTTTTAAAATATCTCCCCTTCTACTTTTCTTCATAGGCATGATTGGCTTCATCAATGATTTTTTTCATCAAATGTTCCGGGACATCTTCATAGTGATCATATTCCATGAAAAACACGCCCTGCCCTCCCGTCATGGAAGTCAGGTCAGCAGCATAATTCAAGACTTCCGCCATCGGCACATACGCCCGGATGGTCTGGGTGCCATCCCCAGGATCAATTCCCTGAATTTTACCGCGTTTGGAATTGATGTCACCCATTATATCCCCAACATGGTCGCCGGACACCACGATTTCCATATTCATAATCGGCTCGGTAAGAATAGGTTTACAATCCATGACTCCTTTCTTGAACCCAAGTGAACCAGCGATTTTGAACGCCATTTCTGATGAATCCACGTTATGGTAAGACCCGTCATATAAACTCACCTTTACGTCGACCATCGGGTAACGCGCGATGATGCCATTCGCCATTGCTTCCTGAATTCCCTTGTCAACAGCAGGGATATAAGTCTTTGGGATAGCACCTCCAACAATTTTATCCTCAAAAATATAGCCTTCTCCCCTTTTCAAGGGAGAAATTTCTATCCAGGTGTCTCCAAACTGACCCTTCCCGCCCGTTTGTTTTTTATATTTTCCCTGCACCTTTGTGGAACCTTTAATCGCTTCGCGATAAGGAACCTTGGGTGCCTTGACAACCACCTCCACCCCGAAACGTCGTTTCATCCTCTCCAGCGTCACATCAAAGTGAACCTGGCCCAATCCAGAGAGTAACAACTGTCCGGTTTGAGCGTTCCTTTCCATCCTCAGGGTTGGGTCCTCTTCCAATAACCTATGCAGGGCAGCACTGATCTTTTCTTCGTCGGCCCTTGTTTTAGGTTCCAATGCCCGGGAAAAAACCGGCAATGGAAATTCAATGGGCGGGAACACCACCTTCTCCTCTGCATCAGAAAACGTGTCACCGGTTATCGTCGACTTCAGTTTGGCCACAGTTCCCATATCCCCCTCGGAGATTTCAGAAACCTGAATCTGTTTTTTGCCCTGGAGCATATACAACTGCCCCACACGTTCATTCGCATCCTGGGTGGAATTGTAAACAGTGGAGTCCCCTTTGAGAGAACCCGAAAACATTCTAAACAAAGTTAGTTTTCCGGCATAGGGGTCGGCAATCGTTTTGAACACCAAGCCCGAAGCCGATTTACTGCCATTTGCGGAACATGTAATCTCCGAATCATCCTTCAATCGTTTTGCTGTCACCGGAACGCGCAAATCAGGTGAAGGGAGATATTCAATAGCCGCCTTGAGCAAAAGGTCCACACCTATATTGTGCAGAGCCGACCCACCGAGCACAGGTATCAACTGACCATTTTGGGTGCCTTTTTTTAGTCCTTTGGAGAATTCCTCCTCGGTCAATTCTCCTTGCTCCAGATAGATTTCAATCAGGTCATCATCGACTTCCGCCACCGCTTCCATCAAATCAGCATGGCTGAGCTCCATTTCATCTTTAATATCAATAGGTGTTTCGCCTACGTTGCCATTCCCTTTACCATCTTTGCCATAGGAAATATAATGATTGTCAATAAGGTCCACAAGCCCTGAAAAATTTTCCCCGGTGGCATTGGGAAGTTGCATAAAAACTGGGGTTTTTTTGAATTTCTTTTTTATGGATTCCAGGATAGGGGCGATATTAGCCCGCTCATGGTCCAGCTTATTCAGGAAAATAACTCTGGGCAGGTTCAACAGATCGGCCCAGTCCCATATTTTTTCCGTATAAAACTGCACCCCTTCATCAGCGCTGATCACGAAAATCAAACCGTCGACCACCCTGAGGCAGGCAGGCGTATCAGCGATGAAGTTACTGCTCCCCGGTATGTCAATAAGGTTTAATTTAGTTCCGGCCACTTCACAAAACGAGACCGAGGCATCTATGGAATGTCCGCGCTTTATTTCATCTGGGTCATAGTCCATAACAGATGAGACATCGCCCACTTGACCCAACCGGTCAGAGACTCCAGAAAAATACAAAACCGCTTCGGCTAAAGATGTTTTTCCTGATCCCCCGTGGCCCACCAATCCAATATTTCTGATATTTTGAAGTTTATATTGCTTCATATCGCCTCGTTCGATAAATAGTACACTCGCCAACCGGGAAAGTAGTTCCTATTTCCCCAAACCATGAAACAAGAGCCACCATAATTGAACTTCTAATCCTAGTGGTTAAGAACTATAAACATTCCAAGTTTCGTAGCAAAAGTCAAAACTTTATATAACGTTAATTTAACAAATATAAGGGGTATTTCAAGCCATCTTTAAAGGCAGGACAAACCGGGAAGGGAAACTAAGCGGGGAATCTTTCCTACTCAATTCATTTCAAAGCGTTTAAGCCCACAATGAAAAAAAAGAAAAACCCGCCGCATCCCGGTTTAGAGGTGAAAATCGATTGCCTGAACCCTATTGGTTGCGTATTACGGAAGGCGCAAAAATTCCGGGCGTTACCCGGCAAACCTTGAGCCCGCTGGTCAATAAAAAAACCGCTTTATCCGGGGACATGACGATTCAGCTTTCAAAGGCCTTTGGGTCAACGCCAGATGGGGTGGCATTACAATTACAAGAGGTATGATGCCTTTTTTTCGCCCATGCCAACGAACAGGACAAACAAGTTAAGCTTAAACCCTGCAAAGGAACGTTGGTAACTGCCTACCGAAGGACAATTGCGTGATAAGCGAAAGCGTACGACAATAGACACGACTCTCGGCGTTGCCAACAAAAGAGTTGGATTCTCGGCGCTGGGGTGCGACCCAAACTCGTAACGGACCTGCCTTGCTCGCCCAAAGAAAGTTATTACTGGTCTCGGGTCTCCAGAGCAACGTGGGCTTAAAGGTAAGCTATAGTAGCTTAAAACCCCTTGTTTTTTGCCCATTTGAAAGGGGCTTCTTGCCAAGAGCGCAATATTTCAATATCATTTTGAGGGATATTTTGGGTGGACTGGGCTATCTGTAGTAGCTCGGAAAAAACAAGGATAGAATGTATTTGACAGGATATGCTTTTAAACCTTTCTGTAGCATCGGGAAACCCATAGCTGAAAATACTGCAACAATGGTCGACAATGCCCCCGGCTTCCCGGACGGCTGTCACGGCATCGACCGCACTCCCTCCCGTTGAAACCAGGTCCTCGATGACTAATACCCGCTGATTTTGCTTAAGAACTCCCTCAATTTTGTTGCCCATGCCATGAGATTTGGCCGTTGACCTGACATAAATCAAAGGGGCCTGAAGCAGGTCGGCCAGGGCAGTGGCATGAGGAATCCCGGCGGTCGCAGTGCCAGCTATGACTTCCACTTCAGCCGCACACTTTTTTAACAGGTCTTGAAAACCTTTCGTAATCAGGGCGCGATGCCTGGCGTTTCCCAGAAGCAGACGATTGTCATTATAGACGGGCATTTTATAACCAGAAGCCCAGATAAAAGGCTCTTGGGCATTGATTTGGATTGCGCCGATTTCCAACGCCACATGGGCAATATTCTCTGCAATGCTCATTTTATCGATTCAAACTTGCGGTGGATCAATTTTTCTTTGGCTCCTGCACTCAGGGAACCGAGGCCTCTCAGTGTGACACCCAAAAGATATTTGACCTCTCTATCGGTTCCCAGTCCTCGCACAAGGTTATCTCTTTCGATTATATCAAATTTAAAACCCCAGCATTTGCAGGGATTATCGTACAGCAAGCTGAAGTTGTTTTCTCGAGTTGCTCCCTTTTCTTCATCAAAGCGGGTTGTGCCTTGCATTCTCCAGCCCTCTCCAAGATTCCAGTCCACGGTGCTCACGATAAAGGTCTCCGAGTCTTTGGTATAACGCCTTTCAAAGAAAAAGTATAAGGAGTCAAGAGGTTTAACCCCCAGCTCAACGTTAAAACTTTTGAAAGTATTTTCATGAACATCAAAAGTGGAATCGAAATTGAACTCCAAATTATCATGCAATCGGCTATCCAGGTCAAAACGAAGGGCAGAAAATGGGCGCTTGTTCCCAGATGTTTTCGATCCAGTTGCCTCGATCAGATCAATCGTCTGACTGATATCAAAGCGAAGGACTTCGCGGGTATTAAAGTTGTCTTCTTTTCCAAGTTCCTTTTGCAATACCCTTTGAGTTAACGAATAAGTGATCGTGCTTTGTCGATCCACAGTATCGATGCCATCAAATACTTTTATTTTTCCACGATCGGTTTCATCCAGGTCGGGAATGTAATTATAGGTGATGCGAGGCTCTATTAAATGTTTGACCTTGGGGGTATATTTATTTTTGAGGTCGAAAATCTTTTCAAATCTTGGGCCCTCAAGACTGGCACTGACATCGAAGGATTCCCGGGTGAAAAAGTCCAGGCGTTTATTATTATCTCTTGGGTCCAACCCTTTACTGTAAATGGTTTCTCTGATCCCCAGGGTAGGGGTAAGAGTAAGCCACGGGGTGATTTTCGTCGTGTAGGAGATTCTAGGATGAAAATCGAAGCGCTGCACGGAAAAATTATCATCCATATCAGGACTTGAATCCATATCTGTAAGAAACGACGCGAAGCTGGCATCTTGATTGAAGAAAAAACCCGTGTCTCCAATGGGTTGCTTTTGTGTTTTATAAGTTATTTGAGGCAGTTGCGCAAAGGTTTGGTCGTTGCCTGATTCAGAACTGTCCCGATATCGGATCAGGATATCCAAGGAACTGCTTCCCCAGTTTTTTGTGATGGTAGCGTGGGAACCTGAATTGCGGCGTGCCCTTTGGCTGGTGCTATCGGTGAAGTTTCTATTGAACTCCTCACTTTCCAGGTCAAGTCTTCCACTAAACTTGAAATTATAAGGGAGAGTTTGTTTGTGGATGGCATCCACTTTCCAGAATGTAGAGTCAGTAGCCTTGTCATCAATAAAAGAAGCATTGAAGGAGCCCGTAGTATGACTATTGGGGGTGTACCTGTACTCAATTGAAGGTTTGAAGCCGCGGTGCTCCGAATAACCCAGGCCAAATGTAGCGTCGGAGTGCCCGTCGATGGCCCAATAATAGGCATTGCTAAAGGAGGCTCCCTCAACACTACCGCTTCCAAAAGAAGGGATTAGGAGCCCACTTTTGCGTTCCTGATTGAGAGGGAGGTAGCCTATCGGGATGTAAAAGATGGGGAAATCCATTACTTTGAAGACCCCACCGGTAAAAAGTACCCGGTCGCCCATTACAATATCCATTGATTCTGCTTCAAAAAGCCAATCCGGCAGTTTACCTTCGCAGGTTGTGAAATGTCCTTTTTGAGATGTATAATGATTTTTTGAGAACCGAGTGATTTCTTTTCCCTTGATATAGTACTTTTCGCCAAGCCTGCCCCGAACTTCAAAAATTTTGCCTTGCTGGTTATTGATATTAAACAAGGCTTTTTTGGATTTGAGACGGGTTCCGTCATCTTGTGTAATTATGACATGGCCGGTGGCCTTACCGTTTCCTGTCTTATTGTTCACCTTGACCTTATCTGCCTGAATAACTCTGCCATCAAACCGGATAACCACTTTCCCCCATGCCCAGAGGAGATTGCGGTTATTGTCATGCGTCATGTGGTCGGCGGTTAGAAAAACTTCTTGCCCATCGGGTTGAGCTTTTGTTTTTTCTGGCGTACGGTTGGTGGGATTTCCAGCATTCTGGATCCAGTTTGGGAAGGTTAGTGACCGGGGTGTGGCCAAACTTTCATTTGTTGTCAGAGGTTTTCCATTTGCCCACAGCCAATCCGGAGTCAGAGTGTCAAAGCCTGATACACTCTCGTCTGATTCAGACAGATCAAGAGCTTCATCTTGACCGAATTGGGAGAATGGCATTTCCAACCCATCTTTTTCACTGGAAAAAGATTCACTCGTCAGGGTGAAGAGTATTCCCAGAACTAAAAAAAGTGTTTTCATCGTTAAAAATTTTTTTGGCTGCGCCAACCAGAAAAATGGAACCCGTGATACAAACCAGGTCATCCTGATTGACGATTTGTTTTATAGCTTGTAACGCATCAAAAACGGTCCCGAAAACCTGAGACGGTTTATTATAAGCTTTCAGTTCCTCAGCCAGTTTTTCTGGGGCTTCTCCCCGGGGAGGATTAACCGGTAACAGGAAAAACTGATCCCCCAGCTGGCTTAAAATTTTTATGACTTCATCAGTTTTTTTGTCCCGCATCAGCCCCAAAACAATAAAACAGCGCGAAAACTTAAAGTTTTTGCGCAATTCCAGTGTCATATTTCTGGCACTGGCTTCGTTGTGGGCACAATCCAACACCACTGTTGGGTGTGAGAAAACTGTTTCCAATCGGCCTTCCCATGAAACCGTTTCGAGTCCTTTCCTTATGTGTTTTTCTTCAATATTGAATCCGCGTTTATTTAACTCCAAACAAGCCGACAGGGCCAACCCTGCGTTATTCCTTTGAAAATCTCCCATAAGATGCAGAATCAGGTTATTTAGAACCTGAGAACCCCACTTGTAACTGAAGAGATTCTTCCCTTCATTTTTGGCTTCAGGAGCCACATGGAAATCCGCTCCCGACCGGTAAAGTTCGGCCAAACACTTTCTAGCCGAATTCTTGACAACTTGAAACAGTTCTTCTTCAGGGATATTAGCAAAAACTGTACTGTTTCCCTTTATAATTGAAGCCTTTTCGAAGGTGATTTGTTCCAGATCTTCTCCAAGATATTGAGTATGGTCCACGGATATGGAAGTGATAATGGATATTTCGGCTTTGCAAAGATTGGTGGCATCCAGTCGCCCTCCCAAGCCGACTTCAATAATGTTTATATCGGTATTTTGTTCATAAAAATAAAGAAAGGCTAAAACAGTTCCGAATTCAAAAAATGTGATGGGGATTTTCAGGCTTTCTACAGCAAATTTAATTCTTAAAATCAGGTCCGTAGTCTGCTGTTTTTCGATCATTCTGCGATTAATCTGAACGCGCTCGCGAAAATCCAACAAATGTGGAGAGGTATAAAGTCCAACCTTATAGCCCGATGTTTTTAAAATTGACTCTGTCATCGCCGCGGTAGATCCTTTACCATTGGTACCACCGATATGAATGGCGATCGTTTTTAATTGAGGATCACCGAAATGTTGAAGAAGTCGGGCGGTATTTTTAAGTCCAAGTTTGATACCGCTTTGTGTAAGGCTGTAGAGGTAGTCCAGAGCCTCTTGATAATTAAGTTCATTCATGAAAGATTGTGATGTGTGAAAACAGGAATAATTAATTAGAGTTATTGATGCTCTCTTCTGCAAACGAAACCAGGCATCCGGGAAATGTATAAAAGCACACAGTCCATGAAATATTAATCGCCCAAGCAATATAAAACTGTGCAATTCTGTAACCTATTTTGTCCCGGAAAATAATTCAGAGGACATTAAAGGCGCGGGGTCATACAGAAAAAATCCATGAAGAACGATTCCAAGATTTCCATTCCCATGGTCTCATTTTCCTCCGACAGGGAAAGGAGGGAGCCCGGCTCTGAGAGAGGGAAAAAGGTTTTTCTTTCTGACAGTTATATCAAAATATCCCCGCCAATGGAACTGCCGGACTCATGCTACGGGTTGAGAATCGAAGACACCTGTCACCTTCCCTTTTTGCCGCCAGGTTGTCTGGCTGTTTTTTCAAAAACCGATGGGACCGCACTAGAAAATATTTATGCGGTTAGAGTTCAAGAAGAGTTTCCATTTTTAGGAAAATGGATGCAAAAAGAAATTCCTGAAGAAAGCCGGAGCAACAGGCGAAAAGTGTTCATGGTTCCAACTCCTCTACACATTCCGGATAGCCGGATTTCCCCCATAGCCCCGTCCCTGCACCATGTCTTGCTCTTTAAGGATTTTTCAAGTTCTCGAAGGCTCAGAGTAATCCCCGCCAGTAAAATCCTTTGGAAACATCCATTGGTATACGTGCAAAAATGAAAAGGTTGAAATATTTGTCACAGAGGAGGGTGTAATCAGCCCAGACAAACAGGGGCCATGTCCTTCCAGAATTTTATTCCAGCCTCTGTCCAGTCTAATTCTTCAAACGATTCATCAGCAATAGAATAAAACCGCATGATCTTCATATAATCTAAAAGGTTTGATGGGTCGGCCCAGGCATGTTGGTTGCTCACTGGCGCGAAATACTTCTTGTCCTGGCGCCACTCCCACGGGGTGGGGGCCAGGGAAAGGTAGACATCTTGAAAGGAGGGTTCGTTGCAAGCGGTGGATAGGCGTTGGAAATAGGTTTTTAGCTTGTCACCTTTCAAGATCAAGGAAAGCCCAAGATAATGCCCCCACCAGAATAGGGTTCGATAGGTATACATTTCGGTTTTGGAAAAGTTCTGTGGAATATCCAGAGACAAAAAGGGGAACCCGTTATGGTTCTCACCTCTGGCAATTTGTCCTTTTTCAATATCTGTTCCCGGTGGTAACTGAGGAACGCAGGACAGCAACTCGACAGCCATTGCTTCTCTAAGTTTGTTTAGACGGCTTTCAACCTTTTTGAGTATGGCGGGTTTCTTCTGGAACACTTCAACATGGCTGATCATTTCCAGATCTTTGGCGTGCCAGTCTTGAGAAAAAGAGGATGAGGAATTTCCCGGGTTTTCAATGCTCATATTTTTGATAAGGCATGATTTTGGGGGGAATGACCAAGCTGTACGGCATGAACGAAGCGTAGCGCAGTGAACGTCCGAACGAGCACCTTGTCAGCAGTTTTATAATTTCTTAAAACACACAACGTCTAAACCAACAGGTTTCAAACCGCAGGGTTAAAATTCTTGTTCGTTTTTTTGTTAGCAGAGTTTCAACGTCGAATTACTTTACCAACATAGCGAAACTTGCCAGACTTTTCTCGTTTCTTTTCTTCATCTTTGAGCTTCTGACTCTTGCGTCCATTCGGTCGGTATTCATAACGAATATAACATTCATTTTCAAGAAACGACCGCCTACCTTCTTCGGTTCTCAAATCATATTGTTCAGTAATGGACTTATCAAAAAATAGGTGTTTTGCTAAAATAGATGCTTTTGATTCTACTTCAGATGGGTCAGATGAGTTAGAAAGCTTACTACCATTCTTCGGTTTCAAGCCACTTTGTCTCGATGGTCCATGCTGCGATGATAACCGTTTTTTTAGATTTTCTGCAACTCCAACTTTAAGAGGGATGCCAGAGTGCGTGTGTATTTCGTATATTCCAGGGCTTTCTTTTATTTCATCCCCTACTTCGGAGAATTTTATTTTTATCATACTCAATCCTATTATATGGGGTTATCTGCCGACATCTATTATAAAGCAACATCTCCCTTGTAGTTACAAAAAAACCAGGCAAGAAAGAAGGTATTAAGCAAGCGTGTCGACGATAGCCTTTTTAGAGAGATCGATATTTCTTCTGGGCCATTTTTTATTTGGTTCGTGACTAGTTAATAGGCTGTTTTTTGATGATTTCGATTTTAACATTAAATAGTTTTCCTCTGTGGCAAAACCACTTCCTAAGGCAGGCCGCTCCCAAACTGAGACTCTTGCTGTCTAAGGATGCGCCACTTCGCTCAAATTCCCGCCATATTTTGTACACTTGCCCTATCAGGAAATTGGCCTTAAAATGATGACAAAACTTAGAGACTGAGGTTTCCAGCGACTTTCTACCCATTTTTGCTCGTAGCGATTAGTTGCGTGGCTATAATTAGTGCGAATTTAAGATTTTATCAGTTTTTTCCCCAGGTTTTTTTAACTGCTGGAAAGATGTTTCGGAAACATCAGGGAAAAGAGTTTTTGTTGGCTTGGATAACGAAACAGTTATTCATCATAAAGGTGGCAACACACCTGATGGTCTTCTTCAATCCGAATTTGACGAGGGACTTCATTTTTGCAACGATCCATGACTTTTGGACAACGCGGATGAAAATGGCAGCCGGATGGGGGGGTTAGAGGAGAGGGGACGTCTCCTGGAAGAGGCTGTGGTCGGTTGCGGGATTTGGGGTTCAGGGATGGCTTAGAAGCGAGCAATGCCTGGGTGTAAGGATGTGCTGGACTGTTGGCAATTTGTTCTGTGCGGGCCAGCTCCACGATCTTCCCCAGATACATGACAGCAGTTCTTTGGGAGAGATGCTTGACAACATTAAGGTCGTGCGAAATAAAAAGCATGGATAGGTTTTCTTCCTGCTGAAGCGTTTGCAGTAAATTAATGATTTGAGCCTGGATAGATACATCCAACGCGGAAACAGGTTCATCGCACACAATATAACGAGGGCCAAGCGCGATAGCTCTGGCAATACCAATGCGTTGCCTCTGCCCTCCAGAAAACTCGTGCGCATACCGGTTCAAATACGTGGAAGAAAGTCCGACCTTCTCCATGAGCGACCCCACCTTTGCTCGCAATTCTTTTCCGTTGATATGGAAATGCACGGAAAGTGCCTCTCCGATAATTTGCTCGATCGTAAACCTGGGATTCAGTGAGCTATATGGGTCCTGGAAAACGATCTGCATCTTGGGACGGAATTTTTCCAGCTCCTTTCTGTTCAGTTTAAGAATATTGGCATCTTCAAAATACACCTTCCCTGATGTCGGTTGCATGAGGCGCAAACTCATTCGTCCCACTGTTGTTTTGCCGCAGCCGGATTCCCCGACAAGCCCCAAAACTTCTCCTTCATGGATATCAAACGACACGCCATCCACAGCTTTAACTTGTCCGACCACTCGCGAGAACAGTCCTCCATATACTGGAAAATATTTTTTCAAAGACTGAACAGTCAATAATTTTTTCATGCGGCAGGCGTGGTTTCATATAGCCAGCAGGCAGTCTTATGGGGATTTTTTCCGTCAACAGGTTCCAATGAAGGAATCATCTTCATGCACTGATCCAATTTTTCCGCGCACCGGGGATGAAATGCACAACCCTTGGGCAGGTATGCCGGGTGGGGAACTGTTCCCGGTATTGTTTCCAGTTTGGCGCCGTCTTTGGGTAATGAATTTAGCAGGCCGCGGGTATAGGGATGTGCCGGTGAGGCAAACAACTCTTCAACCGAGGCCAGTTCAACCACCTTTCCCGCATACATCACGGCTACCCGGTCGGCATATTGGGCGACGATACCCAAGTTATGAGTGATGAGCAGAATAGACATATGGGTTTCTTTTCTCAAGTGATCGAGCAGGTCGAGAATCTGCGCCTGAATGGTAACATCCAAGGCAGTGGTGGGTTCATCGGCAATGAGAAGAGCTGGCTTGCAAACAATCGCCATGGCGATCATCACGCGTTGCTTCATGCCGCCAGACAGTTCATGCGGATACTGGTCGATCCTATTTTCGGGAGAAGGAATGGCCACTTGGCGCAGAGCGTCCAGCGTCAACTCATGAGCCTCGGACTCTGTTTTGTTCTGATGCATGCGGATGGCCTCCATAATCTGATCTCCGACGGTGAATATCGGATTGAGAGAAGTCATCGGTTCCTGAAAAATCATGCTGATTTCGTTACCGCGGATGTCCTGCATTTCCGTTTCGGAAGCCTGTAGAAGATCATGTCCTTTAAAAAGTATACGGCCCGATTCGAATTTTCCCGGAGGAGTGGGGATAAGGCGCATGACACTTAAAGCTGTGACAGATTTCCCGCAACCGGATTCACCCACCAGTGCTAAGGTCTCGCCCTTGTGGAGGGTCAGGCTCACATTGTGTACGGCTTTAACGATGTTTTCTTCGGTGTGAAAAAACGTGCTCAGGTCTTTGATTTCGAGCATGTTATCTTTGAAGGCAAAAAGGTGTCAGACGTTCTAGGGATGGTCATGATCTTCGTGGTCGTCGTGATCTTCATGTTCGTCGTACCCGCCGTCTTCATCAAGGATATCTTCATAGCGGTATTCATCATCCTCATCAATGTCGTAGCGATTCAGCCGGGTATCAATTTTTTCCGACCACAAATCGATGCCACCCTCCAGGCACTTCATGTTGGTGAATCCTTTCTGGGTCAGCCATTTCTGAAAGCTGGGACTGCGATCCTGTTTCCAGTCGATCAAAACTATTTCACGATCCTTTGCAAAGGTTCCCAAAACATGCTCATTGTTTTCGGCATTGATGATGTGTGAACCCTCGATCTTGGAAATATCCCTTTCCCAGCTTTCGCGAATGTCCAGCAGGGTGGGCTTGTTGCCAGAATCAATTTTTTGCTTCAGTTCATCACAGGTCATAACGGCAATGTTTTTGTCTATATGCTCCCTATTCAGGCAGTTGACGACCTCTTGTACATTTTTCCCATGGGTCTGGCATAGAGAAGCTAGGGTTTCACTCTTATTATAGGGAGTCACTGGCATACCAATATGAAATTCTTTGAAGAGTACGGTATGGACCTCCGGAAAAATCTGGTTGGCCGATTCCATAGACAGCTCTGCATTGAATGGGCCTTCTATTTTCCCCACTTCAATTTCAGAAATTTTAAGGATGTGATAACCGTATTGGGAATGAACCGGACCGATAATATTTCCCAGATCGGCTTCAGAAACTTCCTGTCCCATAATGGACTGTAGATTCCCTTCTGGCATCCATCCCAGGTCACCAGCGTTTTCTTTGGAGGGGCAGGTGCTGAATTTTGTCACCACTTCTTCAAAAGGAATACCGCTATCTAACTGTTTCTTTGCCGCAACAACATCTTCCCTGGAATGGGTGAAAATTTGGCTCGCTCGAACCCGGATCATAGGCTTATCTCCTGAGTGCTTAATTTGCAGAGGGATATGATAGTACGCTAACCGTTCGATGTCAAAAGCCAGTTCAAAGGAGCAAAATAAACGCTGATGCCCAAAACGATTGAAGTCCGAAGTCTTAAAAATTATTTTGTCTAGTGGTATTGCGGATTAGTCCATAAGTGAGAAAGTGAGAGGAAGCTTTTTGCTCAGCATGGATAGATGCGTCATAAAAATATGGTTTTACTCTGACAATTATGTGATAAATATTTTAGAATCAAAAGCTTACAATAATATCAATAAAAAATCAGTAATTTTTATGGGCCATGGCTTGACGCTCTGGTCAATAACTTCGACTTGCCTTCTGCCCGGATTATCCGTCACACCTTCTACAGAACCAGGAACCCGGCCAAATCAATACGGACTGCTTTCGTTGTCAAACCTTTGGTTCCTGATCTTGGCAGACTCGTCGATAAATCTTTGTTCTCCTCTGGATTTTACAGGAAAATAACATTATCCTTATTTGTTGTTAAGGGGTTCAAATGGAGAATTTAAATTACAAATAAAACCTTTCTTAGGAGTAGCTCATGTCATCGACCATCGTCTCTGAAGACTTCAAAGTTAAAGATCTGTCACTGGCAGATTGGGGACGTAAGGAAATCATCCTTGCCCAGAACGAAATGCCTGGACTCATGGCCCTGCGCGAGAAATATGGTACATCCAAACCTTTGAAAGGGGCACGCATTGCCGGATCCCTGCACATGACCATTCAAACAGCCGTGCTTATGGAAACCTTGGTCGAACTGGGGGCCAACGTTCGCTGGGCTTCCTGCAATATCTTTTCAACGCAGGACCACGCCGCCGCCGCCATGGCCAAGGCAGGCATACCCACATTTGCATGGAAAGAAGAAACTGAAGATGAATACTGGTGGTGCACCGCCCAAACTTTGCTTTTTGAAGATGGCCCAAATATGATTCTTGATGATGGCGGAGATCTTACCGCTTATGTTCACAAAAAACACCCTGAGTTGCTGGCTGGCATCAAAGGTGTCACAGAAGAAACCACCACTGGAGTGCACAACCTTTACAAGATGGTCGAAAAAGGAACTTTAAGGCTCCCGGCGATGAACGTCAACGATTCGGTCACCAAGTCGAAGTTCGACAACCTTTATGGTTGCAGGGAGTCTCTTGCTGATGGTATCAAACGTGCTACCGATATTATGATAGCCGGAAAAGTGGTGGTCATTGCCGGGTTTGGCGATGTCGGCAAAGGTTGCGCCGACTCCATGAAAGGCTTGGGTGCCCGGGTGATCGTTACCGAGATCGACCCCATCTGCGCTCTGCAGGCAGCAATGGAAGGTTATGAAGTCAACACCATGGAAGAAACCGTTAAGGAAGGTGATATTTTCGTCACCACCACAGGCTGTGCCGACATTATCTGTATCGAACATATGGAAAGAATGAAAAACGATGCCATTGTTTGTAATATCGGCCATTTTGACATTGAAATTCAGGTGGAGGCATTGAACAACTTTGCGGGAGTTCAGAAAACCGTTATCAAACCGCAAGTCGATAAATACACCTTCCCTGATGGACACAGTATCCTTCTGCTGGCAGAGGGAAGACTGGTTAACCTAGGTTGCGCCACCGGGCACCCTTCTTTCGTGATGTCCAACTCCTTCACCAACCAGGTGCTGGCCCAAATAGAACTGTACAAAACCAAATATGAGATCGGCATTTACACATTGCCGAAAAAACTTGATGAAGAGGTTGCACGTCTGCATCTGGATAAACTGGGAGTTAAACTGACAACACTCACGGACAAGCAGGCCAAATACCTGAGCGTACCGGTCGAAGGCCCTTACAAGCCGGAACACTACCGATACTAAAGTAATTACTGCAAAATAAAACCGGCTTCTCATTTTGGAAGACCGGTTTTTTTATGCCATTAAAAATATATTCACTTCAGATTGGGTTCTTTCCGAAGAACTCTTTCATCATCGGAAGAATACGCTCGTGCGCATCTTCCACCACATAATGCCCGGCATCTTCAATCCGATGCACCTCCGCCTGAGGGAAAATCTCCTGCCAGCGTTCCAAAAAATGATCGTTAAAAACAAAATCATGCGCTCCCCAGATAATCTGAACAGGATGATCTCGAAATAACTTCAGATTCTCTTCAATGTGCTGAACCACCTGATAGCTCGGTAAATCAGGGCTCATGGGAATATCCTGCACAAAGCGCAAATTCGCTATCCGATTAGCAAAGTTGTTATAAGGTTGCAGATAGCCGGCCCGGACTTCTTCCGTCATTCTTTCCTGTTTGTGGCAAGCCCAACGGATAGCCCCCTTTGCAAATGCATTGAAGCCACGGATAGCGACAGCCCCAAACCCTGGCAAGCGGCACAGTCTCAGACTCAATGGAATCTCACGCGATAAAAATGCGGCAGTATTAAAAACTACCAACCTCTTGATTCGTTCTGGATGACGAACCGCAAAGCCCATCCCGATCGCCCCACCCCAATCATGAACCACTAGGGTAATGTCATCCAGTTTGAGGTGATCAACCAGTTTCTCAAGATTGTCAATGTGCTGGGAAAGCGTGTAAGGATAGTCCTGTGGCTTATCCGACTTTCCCATCCCCATATGGTCGGGTGCCACACAGCGATAGGAGTCTTTCAATCCCGAGATCAGGTTTCGGTAATAAAAGGACCAGGTCGGATTACCATGCAACATGAGAAGAGGTTCGTTATGCCCTTCATCCAAGTAATGGTAGTGGAACTTCTCGAGTTGCAGGATATGTGATGAAAAGGGATAAAGCTCTGTCACCACTCAACACCCATCATCATGCAGTTGAGTCCGCTGCCAATGCCGAGCAACGCAGCTTTGTTGCCAGGCTTGAGAACATTTTTTTCAGTTCCTATGGCCAAGGTCGTTGGCAGCGAGGCTGACCCGGTATTGCCGAGAAATTCCAGAGTGGAAAAATCTTTTTCAGGGTCCAGCCCGACACTTTCATACATGAGCTTTCGGTGGGCTTTGCCTACCTGATGGCAGAAGACCCGGCTAATCTCTTCATTACTCCAGCCAAGCTCTTCACGCGTACGCGCCCAGGTTTTACCGGCAAGTCGACATCCCTCCTGCATCAAAGCTTCAGAATCGGTTTCCATCAGAGGCGACCAACCGCTACCGGCGCCACTGTCATCGTTGCCGCGACATAAATGATTGAACTGGGTTTCGGCCAGAGAAACACCACCCATCAGGCGGTGGTTCTGCTTGGCGGTCTTTTCATGGGCCAGAACAACACCGACGGCACAAGACCCAATGGTTAATGAAGCAAAAGAGGATTTAATATTACTGCGGGTAATATCTTGTCGGCTCAACAAAGTTTCGATCGTGTTGTCCACCAGTGGGCCGCCATTTTCGCCGGCCACCACCAATCCCGCTAATATCTGATTTTGTTCGATCATATTGGCAATGATCATCATCCCATTCAGCACACCCAGGCAGGCATTAGAAACATCGAACACAAAAGCCTCAACCGGAAGCTTAAGGTTATGATGAATGACCGAAGCGGTGGAAGGCTCCAGAAAATCCCTGCAAACCGATGCGGAAATCAAACAGCCTATTTGCTCCCTATCCATACCGGATTGGGCAAGGGCCTTTTGTCCGGCAACGGTTGCCACCTCGCTGGGGAAAACCCCCTTCTCCCAGAAACGGCGTTCTTGAATACCACTCATCAATTCCAGTCTGCCTTGAGGGAGTCTGAGGCTCTCATAAAGAGGCGCCAGTCTTTTTTCAATTTCAGCCGAAGTCACGATATTATCAGGAAGCTGGTAGCCCAGCCCCTCAATATGAACTTTTTCAAAACGCATTTTAACTATTTTCTTTGATATTTTTGTTGTCTTCCGGGTCGATGAATTGCATTTCATAATATCTCTGGTACAACCCACCACTGGCAAGAAGAGACTCATGCCTCCCCGACTCTACGATTTGGCCTCTATCCATAACAATGATCCGGTTGGCGTGCTTGATGGTTGATAGACGATGTGCAATAACAAAAGATGTCCTGTGTTCCATGAGATTATGCAGGGCATCTTGAACCAGTTTTTCGGACTCATAGTCCAAAGCCGACGTGGCCTCATCCAGAACCAGAATTGGAGCGTTTCTTAAAACTGCCCGGGCGATGGCGATCCTCTGACGTTGTCCTCCGGAGAGCTTGACTCCCCGTTCTCCAATGATGGTTTCGTAGCCATCATCTAGTTTCGACGCAAAATAATCCACATGGGCGGCTCGGGCAGCCGCCATAATTTCTTCGTGTGAGACTTCCCTCTCACATCCGAACGCAATATTGTTCAAAATAGTATCGTTAAACAAAAAGGTTTCCTGAGTCACCAAAGCCAATTGGCTCCGCAAAGAAGCCAGCTTATAATCCTGAATATTTTTCCCATCGATCAGGATGGAACCGGAAGTTGCACCAAAGAACCGAAACAGCAGGTCTACCAGAGTGGTCTTGCCTGCCCCGCTCATCCCAACAATGGCAATGATCTCTGATTTTTTAACCGAAAGATTTATATTGTTCAGAACCAGCGCGTTGCGTGACGGATAGCGAAAAGAAACATTCTTAAACTCAATTCCGTCATTGAAATTTTGAAGTTCATCCTGGCCTTCCCAAAGCATTTCTGCATCATGATCAAGAATATCGAACACCCTATCCGCTCCTGCCAATGCTGCCTGGACACTGGTGTAGATTTTGAACAATAGTCGAATAGGGGCATACATCATGAACAGGGCAACGATGAAAGCCAGAAATGTTCCCTGGCTGATTTCGCCATTCAAAACCTGATTCCCTCCATACCACAGGATGAATGCCACACTAACAATTCCCAAAACCTCCAGCAAAGGTGAAGTGATTTCCACATACTTGACATTTTTTTTCATCACTGCAAGATAACCATCGTTGTCAACTCGAAACTTTTCTATCTCACGAGATTCCATACCAAAGGCTCGGACAACTTTTATCCCTGAAAAAGACTCCAGAATCGTTGCGTTCATACTGCCCAGAATCTCCTGCCCTCTGCGGGACAGGTACCGCAATTTCCGGGCAATTCTTGATACCGGGAAGACCGTTGCGGGAAATATAATCAGTGCCATTATCGCCCAGTCCCATTTCAAGTAAAACACCCACCCCAGCAAACCAATCAGCATCACACCGTTTTGCATGAACTCTTTCAATAGTCGCGTCAAGGCAGACTGCATGATGACAACATCATTATTGATTCGAGACATGAGCTCGCCGGTTTCATGGTTCTCAAAAAACACAGAAGGAAGCCTGTGAATATGAGTGAATAACTTTTCCCTGAATCTCACCACCAACTCCCACGAGATACCAAAAATGATGAGGTTCTGTGCATAGGTCAGTATTGCTTTGACAACGTATAAAATGACCAGGGCAAGGGGAATCGCCTTCAGCATGAAATAATCTTTCTCAACAAAGATATGGTCGAAGGTTTTTTGAATAATCGGAACAGGGGAAGTGGCGATGATGCCAACGGTGACCGAAAAGAAAATGGCCAGACATAAACGGCCAAAATAAGGTTTTAAGTTGCGGAATAAGCGCTTATAAAGTTGGAAGGACATTAGCATCGAGGTTTCGAGCCAGGAACCTGTGGAACAGAAAATGATAGGAAAAAGCCCCTGGCATTGAAATCAATTCAATATCCAGGGGCTGAGAAAACTGTCGCTTAAACGGAGGAAAAACCTAGGCCTTCACTTCTTTTTTGGGGATAAAATCTTCCAAGCCCGCGCCATTCTTAATGGCCTCTTCCATCATCTTTACAGACTCCCGGATTCCTTCTTCACAGACATCCAGTGAAATATCCTTGATATCATTTTGAGAACACCAAGCCATTACCCGGTTCTGGGTATTGTCCCTCATAAACCCTTGAGGAACGCGTTCCAGCCTTTCCAAAGCTTCTGATGACCAGTTGAAATCATCTGCACTCAAGGATTCTCCTACGCTGAGGATGTCTCCCGGAATTGCTTCGCTTTTCCCATTTCCATTGCCATCCCGGACGATCTTTTCGCTCAGGATTTTATCGAGAAACGCCAATGAGACGGTATTCACTTTTTGCACTCGCGCATTTTTCTCAACTCGGGCATGGGCTTTTCTTCTCAAATGCCCCTTTGGAAAACTGTTAAGTCGATCCAAGGCTTCCTGGGTCCAAGACACTTGCACACCATCAGGCAGAGGTGTAAAGGTAGTGGAATCTTGAGCCTCTGCTTCCGTTGCCTCATACTCCTCCTTGTTAACGGGGAGCAAGCGTTCCGGCCCCGCATTACAAACAGTACATTTAACAACATCACCTTTGTAAAAAGTATTACAACTAGTACATTTCAAAGTTATCTCTTCAGGAGGTTTACCAGCATGAGCCTCTGCCATTTCTTCCTTCAGCATGCCCAAGCCTTCAGGGTTATTCGGGTCCATCCCTTCTTTTTTCATCCTTTCACCAATTGCAGACATGGCCTGCATGGCACCGGCAGGTAGAATCTCCTGCACCGCTTCGGTGATAACTCCAGATGTGATCATGCTGTGTCCCCGCTCCAATGCATAACGCAGAATCGCGGAAGTCGCCATAGGGCGAACAAACCCCGGAATCTTCTTCAAGCGCTCTTTCGCCTCAGCAGTCCATTCAATGCTTTCCTCCGCCTGCAAGTCTATCGGCGGCTTGAACACTCTGCTGGAAAGCATCACGTTACACGGAACTAGACGCAACAGGTTCTCAGCATTGCCTCCAATGTCCATATCTGGAGCACTATGAACCCCAATTCTTCCAAGAATCAGCAGATAGGGGTTCTCCTCTCGAGCGTATTGCAGAACCTTCTCGAAAACCTTTCCATCCAAGAGACGGATGGTGCATTCGATATCCTCTTCTTCACAAACTTTTCGGGAAATCTCCAGATGAGCTTGGTAGATTTTTGCCAGCCCCTTATCAATGATATCTTCATGAAGCTTTTCCTGTTGCTCAAACTTGAACACTTTGGAAGCTTCGCGGGACAACACGCCGGTCAGGCTATTGAACATGGCATAGTGGAAATAAGGGTCAAATGTAGAAATAATTTCCAGCGGACGATCCAACTTTTTGGCCATTTCAATACCCGTCATCAATCCACCAAAGGAATGACCACTTCCATCCACCGCAACGACGATCTTTCCGCTTGAAGGTCTGTCATCATGAATTTCAGGACAATATTTCACCACCAACATATCCTTTGTAGAGCGCCGGATCACCCTCTCAGCGACGGTACCAATCAAGCTGTCTTTAATGGCACCGAGTCCTAAAGCACCGATCATAACCAAGTCATATGGAGATTCCTTGATATCTCGCACCAGTTCCGTCCAATTGCGCCCCTCGAGGGATTTACCCACAAAAGGAATGCCCAATGTTTTACATTTGTCCTTGGGAACATCCAAATAGGAGTCACTGATAACTTCCATCCCCTTGGTGATCAACTGGTCATGAATATTTCGTTGTTTTTCTAATTCTTGCTCATCCTGATATTCCTCAGGAAGTCCGCTTTCCATTTGACGAAACCGGACATCGTGCATTTTCGCAGCATAAACATGGCTTGCGGTAATGGTCGTTTCTGATCCCTTAGCAAACTCGAGTGCTAGATCCACACAAGCGTTGGAATAATCAGAATTGTCTACCGGTATGTAAATATTCTTAAACATGGGGTCAATTTCTCCGTTCCAGAATCATGGAAAATACAGTTTTGAAAAACTAGAGTCCAAATATTCAAAAATTAACGAACCTTAAAATAAATTCACCAGATCAACAGCTGAACCAAGCGCGATCAACGTCAATACAGACGCTGGACATTCTAGCAAATTATTCAACTGTGTCAATTATAATTAAGGCAAGAAAATGTTGTAATTGTAGGCGTTTTAAGAGTTTGAGTCGATTCCGCTAAAAACCGTTCCAGCTTGCACCCTCAAGCATTCCATAACCTGTTTTTCAGTTTCGAATAGATCATTCCAGCCGGCATCTCTGATAATTAAGATTAAGATAATAAAATTAAATAATTGTTTTTAAAGTAATAATTTAGTTCTTTCTTCCTCATAAAGATATTTTGCCTGAAAGCAACTTTTTCGCTACAATGCACTCGACAGTCAAAACTTCATCCTTACACGGTCCCAAATACGAACAGAAGATGTAACAACGCTTAAACTTAGAGTTATTTTTTAGTTCCGGCTAATTCCTGAACCGACACTCCGATGTATAATTCTCGCTTACAATCAGGGACTTTAAGCTTTCAAAGGGGGTCCGATGTTTTTTAATAGTAAAGACGAAATAACCCACCAACTCAAAGATATTGCCACTCTCAATAACGGTGGCCTGAAAATAGAAAACGCGGACAAACTCAGGGGCCATGTGCTGGATCAATTGGTCCAGAACGCTGTTCTCAACCCATCACCAGAGATAAAAGGAATGAGCCGGTTTCTCATCAAATCGGCGGCACTGGAACTGGGTATTGTCAGTTCATCTATTCAAGGACTCTATGAAGCCCGAGGCCGGGGCGAAGTTAAAGGATTCACTGTTCCCGCTCTCAACATCCGCGGCCTGCCCTATGAACTGTGCCGAGCCATTTTTCGCACCGCTATAAAGGTGAACGCCAATGCCTTTATTTTTGAACTGGCTAAATCGGAAATGAGCTACACCTTCCAGAAACCGCACGAACTGTCCACCGTCATTCTCGGCGCGGCCATCAAGGAAGGCTATACAGGACCCGTTTTTATCCAAGGAGACCATTTTCAGGTCAACGCCAAAAACTACGCCCAAGACCCGGAAAGAGAGATCATCGGACTCAAAGAATTGATCCGAAGCGGTATTGCTGGCGGATTCTACAATATCGACATCGACACCTCGACACTGGTCGACCTTAGCAAACCCACCGTCGTGGAACAACAACGGGCCAACTTTGAAGTTGGTGTGGATCTCACCCAACACGTTCGGGAATTTGAGCCGGAAGGCATCACCATCTCTGTGGGTGGTGAAATCGGCGAGGTGGGAAAAGAAAACAGCAACGAGCAGGAGTTGAAAGCCTATCTTGACAACTTCAATGAACTGCTGAAAAAGAATCGGAAGAGCACCACCACCATCAGCAAAATCTCCATCCAGACCGGAACCTCGCATGGCGGAGTGCCTCTACCCGATGGCACTGTGGCTGATGTCAATCTCGATTTCGATACGCTGGAAAACCTGTCGCGCATTTCACGCGAGAATTATGGACTGGCTGGAGCTGTCCAACACGGCGCATCCACCCTGCCGCAAAACCTGTTCAACAGATTCCCGGAGCTGGAAACAGCAGAAATTCATCTGGCTACAGACTTTCAAAATATGATCTACAGTAGCGACCTATTCCCCGCCGACTTTAAGGAAGATATTTACACTCACCTGAGAAAAAAGTTTGCAGGGGAGAAAAAATCCGGAGAAACCGATGAGCAGTTCATCTACAAGACCCGCAAAAAAGGGTTCGGCGAGTTCAAATCTGAATTCTGGGAGTTGTCCAATGAAATCCGTGCGGGAATCGGCAAAGAACTGGAAGACAAAATAACTTCCCTGTTCGACAAACTAGCGGTACAAAACACCAAAGACTGCGTCAACAAAACTGTAGAACTCGTACCCATCTATCCTACTCTGGAAAACGAAACTTCATCCTGCCAGTAACCACACAACTTTTTCTAGCCACCGATGCACCTCTTCGGGGCATGAATTTAGCGGAGAGGATATCACAGGCTCCCGAAGATTAAGGGAAAATATCGCGGCCCTATCGGCCCAACTGTTTTTTAAACTGGCCAACTTCCGCGAAAACTCCATCAGGAACTTTTTCCTGGCTTCCTTTGGCTCTCATTAATACCTCAAGCCGGGGAGTGCCCGGGTCTTGAAAAATTTTGCTCGCCGTTTGGGCAACCTCTGATTTTTTGAGGTCCCGAATCGCTTGAATCAATTTCTTTTTAAACCGGAAGTCTCCTTTTTCATCTGTCGCAAGAGAGTAAAGATCTCCCGCCACCGCGCCTATGCTGTCGCCTTCCTTTTCTAATGCGACGATCAGGCTTTGTTGATGCTCCTGAAATTCATGGTCAGTCAAATTAGAGAATAGTTTTTCGGTGCTCGCCAGCCAGCTGTTGACCCGCTTGCTCATTTCAAAAGGACCGTGGGTGGAAGACTGGATCACCAGCCGGAAAAAGATTCGATCTTCAACGCGCTGATGAAAACTCCACACGATATATCCCAGTTGCTGGTTGGTGCGCATCTGCGTATAAAAATCGCTTTCTACAACAGAAGCGATCAGTGAACTCTTGGCCATGAGAGGGAAATCTTTCTCTCCCACCTGAATGGCGTAAGCCAGGGAATTATTATTATCCGCCACCTCTTGACTAAACTGGAACCGCCCCCTCTGTGGCATGACTTCCACCATCTGCTTGAAGCGTTCGTTTTCGGGTAGCGGCTGGCTTCCCAAAGCCGACAGCAGAATGTCCACGCTTTGTCGTGCTTCATCATCCGACCAGTTCCCATGAACCATTCCGGTTATATACACCTTATCATAAAGCGTTTTGGCGTAAGCCTTGACATCACTCAAAGTGATCGGAGTCAGGGCCGCAAGTTTTTCCTCCTCGGTGTATTGATCCTTGAGAAGCATCAACCAGTTGTAATAACCGCCGCGTGAATAAGCCTGGCCGAGCTTGCTGTTTTCCAATCCACGTATCATCGCCTCCTTGATATTTGCGAATTTCTGTTCATCTACTTTCACTTCCTTCAGGTTTTCAGTCACCAGCTTGATCAAATCACCGATCCGCTCTGAATAACCGCCAAAATTGAGGAGCACTCCTTTTTTTTGAATAGACAGACCATAAGATAACCCCGCCATTTGAATTGGATAAACCAGTTCATTCAAGCCTTCCCGCATCATGGCCTCATAAAGTTTAGCGAGTTCCAAATTTTTAGCACTGCGGTAAACTTTTGCAGTTTCGATTCTGAAGGTCAGAGCTATTTTGGGTTGCTTGAAACGATGATCATATTTAAACCAGACTTTTGCCCAATCATCATCCTTAACCAGATGAGGATATTCCTCCACAAGATTCAAGTTGTAAGGGATGAAATCATTTTTTTTAGGATAAAAAATACCACCCAGTTTTCCATAGTTGGATAATTTACTAAAAGCCTTCCCACCTATTTTTTTGAGGGAATATTCGGCATCGTAATATGGCGCTTTGCTATCGGTTCTCGCTGAATTGTGACTCAAGACCACCATCGCGTTTTCAGGAATTAATGTATTTAGGACTGCCTTGTAGGCAGAAGGCTCGTATTCGGTAAGAAGAAAAGGCAAAGTTTCTATATCTTCCAATTTGTAATCCTGCATCAATGCGGTTTTACCTGCAACAAATCCCATACCCTCATTCGGATTTTTCCAATCAAAGTTAATTTGGGCCATAGCCTGGTTTTCCTTGAAAGTGTATTCCTCAATCCCCTGTTCGCGCACCATATCAATGTAGGCAAAAATCAATTCAAGAATCCGTTCATAGTCTTTCAGTCCTTTTTCGGTCAGAGAAATATTAATGCCGAACGAATTGATATCCGGGTGACTGCTTCCCCCACCCGCGCTAAGGCTCAAAACCAGCCCCTCTTCCTTTAACTTGGAAAGCAGAGAACCTTTGCCTTCATAGCCCAACACAGAGCCGACAATGGAGGCGGGTTTGCTGGCCTGATGATTTTTAAGACGGATAGTGGGAAAATCAATTTCCAATGAGCGAACATCCTTGATGGTTTTTATGGTCAGCAAGCGATACTGCCCTTTGAGCGGCTTCCTGAATTCAGGAGACAACTTCGGAACCTTAACGGGCCGATTGGGAATGCCGGAAAAATATTTCTGTACAACGCTGGAAAGAATTTCCATCGGCATGCTCGAAATAAGGGCCAACTTCATATTGGAAGCCGCATAATAGCGCTTATAAAATTCCAGTAATGCAGGGCGGTTGTCGCCCGACAGAGTTTTCTGATTGCCAGTTCCAAAATTAGCAATAGGATGCCCCGGCTCAGATATCAGTCCGGAAACATAATTCCCGCGCCACCCATCGTTGAGCTTGTTTTTCTCGTGTTCGTTGTTAACCGCTTTGACTTCCCTCTCCGCATAGGCTTTATCAAACAAGGGAGCCTTGAAAAAATCACTGAAGCGATCGAGGGCTTCATTGAATCCATCATGCGACACCTGAAAAAAATAGTTGGTGATGCTTCCCCCGGTGTAGGCATTTGCCCTTCCTGAATGCGAGTCCAGAAATTTTTTATAGGACCCCACTTCCGGATATTTTTTTGTACCCAGAAACAACATATGTTCGAGATAATGGGCCAGTCCGGCTTTGCCTTTAGTGTCATACAAATAGCCAGCACCGACCGATAAGGCAGCGGCACTACGATGCACATCCGGGTCGGAGACCAGAAGAACATCTAGTCCGTTTTCTAGTGAGAGCGTCTGGGTTTTACGCTTATCTCCCTTGACAGCTTCGACGGAAGAAATTAAAAATACAATCCATAAAACCAGAAGTAACCCGGTTTTTAGAAATTTTGGAATCCGATTCACAGCCAACCTCCAATTTCTTTGATCAAAAGGCTCGAAGCCTGAAAGTGTAAGGAAATATTCGCAAACGCATTATTATATCGAGGTCTTGATAGCAAATGGGGTTAAATTTTTTTAATAAATCGCTCGGCCCGGGAACAGTAAGCAGATGAAATTCTTCGTTAATCCCATGCCACCACGGCTAGGAATTACTGCCAATGAGGAATATACCGATCGCAATCAGTCCTCCTGCCAAGAGACGTTGTCGGCCAAACGGCTCACCAAGTTTCCAGCACCCCCAATAGACCACCATCAATACGCTGACCTGTCGAAGGGAGACAACCGCGCTCAAGGCTTCGAACTGAAGTACCACACAGATCAGTCCATAAGAACCTAGAGTAGCAATCCCGGCAAGCAAGGCTTTTTTCCATTCTCCTCTCCAAGACCGAAAAATATATTTTGCCGGGTGTCTGGAAAAAATATAGACATTACAGAGAGTAAAGCCTATGGTCGCCTCAATGAAAAAAAAGGTGATGCCATTGGCGAAAGGCTGGCTTGGAAAATGTTTTAAAAAGGAGTCCATTCCCTTTTTATCGACCAGACTATAGCTGACCACCATCGCCAAAGTGCAAAAAGCCCACCGCAAATCATGATGACGTAAAGCTAAAACCAGGTTTTTGAATCCCCGTATCAGTTGGTCTTCAAAATGCAGAATATAAATGGCTGTCAGGATCACCCCAATAGCGAGGACGGTGGAGATACTCAAACTTTCATCGAGCAACAACCAGGCAAAAACCGGAACGAACACCGGTGCTGACCGGGCAATAGGATAGACATAAGAAATATCAGCAGTCGAATAAGCCCGGGAAAGGCAGAGTATATACACCCCATGCAAAACTCCTGAAAGGATGCCCCAAATCCAAATCTCACTGTTCAATGGGGCCATTCCAAACATGGTGTAGGCAATCCCGGCCATGACTATGATGCAAGCCCCTTTTAAACCAGAAAAGTACTGGGAATTTTTACTGGTCTGGGTCAATATATTCCAGACAGAATGTAAAAGACTAGATAACAGAACCAGTTGGATATTAAATAGTGACAAGCGTTAAGCTCCGAATCATGTCATTTGATAAAGCGGGATTCTCAACATGCAGACAAAAATCGCGTTCATTTCCTACCCGGTATCAGATTTAGACAGGGCGGTGGAATTTTACCAGAAGGTGCTGGGAAAAGAACCTCTGTTGCACCGGAAGGATTGGGCGGAGTTTGATCTGGATGGACAAAGACTGGCTTTGCAGAAGTCTACTTCCCCGTCTGGAGTTGGCGCCACGGTATATTTTCTTGCGCGGCCTATTGAAGGCTTTGTACTCCGATTGAAAGAGCTGGATGTCACACTAGGTGTAAACATAGAAATCCATTCCTACGGAAAACTGGCCCGGTTTCAGGACCCCGACGGAAATATCCTGGGTCTCTATGAACCCGCATCCTCCAGTAACAGGTAGTACCGGAAATCTCATTGAGCATATGCCACTGATGATGTACAATTGGCCTTATTGAATAATCAATCCCTTGACGTATGTTTATAACAGTAAAACCCGTGCATGAATAACCTTGGCAACATGAAAAATCCATTGACGCATTTTAATGAGGAAGGCCGTGCTCGCATGGTCGATGTATCCGATAAAACCCATACTTCCCGAAAAGCGGTGGCCACCGGAAAAGTGCATATGCAACCAGCAACCTTACAGCTGATTAAAGAAGGACAGATCAAGAAAGGCGATGTCCTGGCAGTAGCGCAAGTCGCAGGTATCATGGGAGCCAAACGGACCCATGAGGTCATTCCCATGTGTCACCCCCTGCTACTAACCAGTGTGGATATTAGTTTCCAGATGAACCATGACCCTAGTCCGGAAACAGGGTTATGTTCCATCACCGTGACTGCCACAGTTAAAGTAACCGGGCAAACCGGTGTGGAAATGGAAGCACTGACTGCTGTTTCCATGACAGTGCTCACCATTTATGACATGTGCAAAGCCGTTGACCGGGGACTGGTTTTCAACCAGGTCAGGTTGGTTCATAAATCCGGCGGCAAATCAGGAACCTTCGATAAAGAAACAATGGAAAATGATCACCCTTAAATTTTTTGCCAGCCTGAGATCGATTGCCGGCAAAGAAGAAGACTATTTGGATATTAAAGATCCAATCACCATAGACCAGTTGAATGATATCATTTCCGAAAAAGCACCGAAAATGGGAGCGATTATCCGGGAGAGAAAAGTCATGATCTCAGTCAATCAAGAAATGGCCTCTGCCAACACCATCGTTCATGATGGAGACGAGGTGGCGTTTCTCCCCCCATTCTCAGGCGGAACTAAATAGACGAAGGACAACATCATGAGTACCACTACCGACTCTAAAATACGTATCCAATCAGAAGATTTCTCGATCACCGATGAAATCGAAGCCATGAAAAAAGTTTCACGCAATATCGGCGGTATCACCACCTTTCTGGGAACAGGAAGAGAGCTTTCAAAAGGTCAAAACATCGCCCAGCTTAATTTCGAGCATTACCCAAAGATGGCGGAAAAAAAGCTGGAAGAGATTCGGGAAAAGGCCATCAAGGATTTCGGAATCATCGACATGAGCATCATTCATCGGATCGGCCCCATAGAGATCGGTGAAAATATTGTTTTGATCGTCGCGGGTGCGGAACACCGGGGAGAAACCTTCAAGGCCTGCGAATGGGCCATTGCTGAACTCAAACGCACCACACCGATCTGGAAACGCGAAACCACCTCCACGGGCGAAGTCTGGGTTCAAGATACTCCTTGACTACCTGCCCACTAATTCTGGAGAAGATCAGTTACCCATTGCTTTTCATAAAAAAAGGCAAGGTCCGACTCCATTTATTGCCCCTCTGATTTTATATCTTTCCCTATATGCGCTTTCTTTCTCTGGGGATACCCAAGGCTCAGTTAAATGCTCAAATTCATCGAATTGTTTGATAAAGCGGCGGGTCAGACCTTGGCCCATAAAATTAATATTGATATTACTCTTGAATTCAAGTTTTAAGCCAACTCTTCGTGTCGGTAGAAAGATGAACCGCGGTAACATCGTGGTTTTCTCACCGACATAAAGTAAGAGCGCATCTGTGAGCGGTTACGCACAGCTTGCCCATGGAGAACGACACCAGGTTGAAGCACTCTTGAACACGGGTCATAACTAGGCAATGACAACCAGCAGGGTGTTGAAAAACCCATAATTTTATAAAGTTTTAACGGTTTCGCTAAAAACCCATTGAAGATTAATAGTTTCAGCATGAACGTTTTTGGTTCTTTTAACTCTTTGACCGTATTTGGAAGCTTTTGCCGTGTCCCTGTGGTCACGTTCCCCCTCCATCTGGAATCAGCTTACTCATTCTCAGCAAGTTGTAAGCGGCTCCGAGCATGAAGACATATTCCTGTGTTCGTTCGACCTCTCTGAAACGAGTTTTCCTTAAGCCTCCCACCGTCTTGAACCAGCCAAAGATTTCCTCCACCCGCTTTCTGACTTGGCACGAAAGCATATCCAAGGCGGCTTCCTGTTCCGCATAACCCGTGGCTTTGTTGACTTTGAGACCAAACGCATGCCCTGAAAACAATAGCCGTGCTTCGGGGTCGGTTCTACTTCAGCGCGTTTTGTTCGAACGTTTCTCCCCACGAAAATCCACGTTGGGGTCACTTCCACCATCTTGTGGCGGTTTACCCGGTTCTTGGTGAAACTCGTGGCATCGAATGACGGTTCCTCAAGGCTCATATCAAGGAACCAACGGAAACAGAATGTTGTAATCCAATTGCTCGCGGAACATCCGGACCGAGCGCACCGTAAACAAAGCCATCAAGAGTTGTGCTTTCAACAACCGTTCCCGAGGAACGGAAGGTCCTCCTGTGTTGCCGTACATCACCTGGAACGTTGGGTTCATCTCTTTCAAGACCGCGTCGGCACGCTTTGATCATGCAGAGAGGATGGCCCTCGGACGTCCTTTGTTCCGGCGATAAATACGTAAACATAAAACCTTGACTCTCTTCTTGACCGCGCATGGCTCCCCTCCAATAAAATAGTGCTCACGCCTGTTTTACAATCTAACCCCCTTGCTTAGGAGTTTTTCAACAACCTGCTAGAGTACTTTCTAATCATAAATCAACGATCAACCAGGGGCCAAAACGTAATCACGCCTTGCATGGGCTTGAGGATTATTATTCACTGCGTTCAGAATGACAATACAAGGCTGTTTTGCCATTCTGAGGAACAAAGTGACGAAGACGTGATATTTCTCCTTAGCCTTCGTGCCCCGAAGGGGTAATCTCGGGTTATTATGCAAAGGCCTCTGACCAAGCAGGAGCGGAGTCCGAAACAGATATCAGGCCGTTTGTTTAAGGAACAAGGCATTTCGATCAGCCACGAAAGCATTTACCTCCATTTTAATCTTAGGGGTGAAATAGTTCGATTAATCTTAGTGGGAAAAGAGGTTCCAGAAGACTAAGTTAACCCGCATGTTGGCAATCCTCCTAAGAGGAGGTGGAGTGTTTGGCTCAATTCATCTGATCTGGGAAAGGAGGTTCCAAGGATAAAAATTCACTATGATGCCGAGAGTTACGAGAAAAGGCCTCCTGAACTGGATCAGGAAAAGCTCGGTCGCATTCGCTAAGGTATTTCATCACCGCTATCATCCAGTCTGATTCATGCGGGGAATGAATAAGGGCAATATTTTTCTCTCCATAGTCTCTACAAATTTGATCCGATGCCCGACTGATTCCAGGGAGGGTATCCCGGTTTTTGATGGTGAGCGGACGAAGAGGATCGACATGAATGATTTCCAGTCCTTTGTATTTCTCAGGAATATCCTCTTCGATAAACTCTTCGATGGAGATGCCATCAACATTAGCGAGTCCCGGTTGTGCTAAAGATGCAATATAAATGGGGACCCTTTTAATGGATGCCTGTTCGGCGTAGCCCTCACGAAGAATCGTTTCATTTTTGTCTGTCTGACCAAAAACTATAAAGTCCCAATGCCCGTAGGTCAACTGTTTCTGTTTTTGGATAATGACGGTTTTTTCGTAAGCCTCAACGAATTTTTCATAAACTTTCTGATTGCTGGTTCTGACTTTAATTTTCGGCATTTAGGATCCTGATAAAAAGATGTATAAGTCAATATAACATGTCCACTCCTGTGGGAGGGAATTAGCAATAACTTTATATACCTCTTGTATGGAGTTTATGGGAGAGGCTACCACAGCCCCAAGCCGAGTGGAAATATTTTGCATTCATTAACTTCAGCTTTGCTATACTGCTCAAGGTAAAACCTCTTATACACGCGTTCACCAATTCCCACCTGAACCGAAACCCTGAATGGAAAGCAAAAAAAAGGTAAGTAAAGCGGCAGGTGCTGTAAGCGGGATGACCCTGTTGTCCAGGGTTTTTGGGTTCCTGCGTGACATGGTTATTGCCATGGCATTCGGCTCCTCGGCATCTGCTGATGCTTTTTTTGTCGCTTTCCGGATCCCAAATATGCAACGCAGAATTTTAGGTGAAGGTGCGGTGACTGCGGCTTTCATTCCTGTTTTTACCGAGACACTGACTCAAAAAGGTGAGTCCGCCGCATGGAAATTAACCGCTAACTTATTCAATATTCTTTTTATTATTTTATCCGCAGTATCCCTATTGATCCTGATATTTTCTCCGGCCGTGATAACGGTCTTTGCCCCCGGGTTTCTTGACGAACCCGGCAAGTTTGAAATGACGGTTAAGCTGACGCGTTGGATGGCCCCTTATCTTTTCTTTATTGGTCTTGCCTCCTTCTGTATGGGGATTTTAAATACTATGAAGGTTTTCGCTCTTCCAGCCGCCACCCCCATTTTGCAGAATGTCAGTATGATTATGTCCGTTCTCATCATTGCTCCGTTAATGGATGAGCCGATCATGGGGCTGGCCATTGGTGTTGTGGTAGGAGGCATCCTGCAGTTATTGGTTCAGCTTCCCGCTGTATTGAAAAGGGGCATGCGCTTTAGAAGAACCCTTAGTTTCAAGCAGAAAGAAGTCGTTAAAATCGCCCGGCTGATGGGGCCTGCTGTATTGGGCCTGGCTGTTTATGAAGTTAATGTCATGATCGATACCCTCATTGCTTCCCTGCTTCCGGGCGGATCAATCTCATACCTTTATTATGGTAACCGGCTGGTGCAACTTCCTCTGGGAGTATTTGCGGTAGCTTTAGGGATAGCCCTGCTTCCTACGCTATCGGGTCAGGCCGCAAAGGGTGACCTGAAAGAGCTGGTCCAAACCTTGGGTTTTAGCATTCGCCTCATTCTTTTTATCACCATACCCGCTACAGCAGGATTGATTATTCTGCGTGAACCCATCATCAATACCTTGTGGGAACAAGGTGAATTCCTCGCTTCCACCACCGAGGGCACTGCCATTGCTCTACTTTATTATTCCATTGGCCTTTGTGCTTATTCAGGAATTAAAATCATCGCACCGGCTTTTTATTCCCTTCAGGACACCAAAACTCCGGCTAAAATTGGCATCTATTCCATGATTCTCAATACGGTTTTGAATCTCATTTTAATGGGCCCCTTGCAACATGGAGGGCTGGCACTGGCCACTTCCCTAGCCGCCTTGTTTAATGTCGCATTGTTGATCTACTACTTAAGAAAACGTCTGGGCCTGATGGGTGGAAGGAAAATACTGCGTTCGACTATTAAAGTGTCTTCGGCGGCAATAGCCATGGGTGTCATCACTTTCCTTTGCAAGGAAAATTTTTTCCATACCGGGGATCCCCTATATATCCGACTGTTTGTCCTGACTGCTTGCATATCTGTCGGAATACTGGTATATGCCTTAATCTCTCATTTGACCAGAAACGAAGAATGGCGTTTTCTTCTGGATTTGAGAAAGAAAAAACAAATGCCTGTTTAACTAGCTTTTGCAAACATGGGATAAAGGATAACCCTCTTATGATCGTCACCTGCCTGGATTTAGAAGGAGTTCTGGTTCCTGAAATCTGGATCGCCTTCGCTGAAAAAACTAGCATTGAAAAGTTGCGTCTCACCACCCGGGATATCCCCGATTACAATGAACTGATGCGGGGGCGACTCAAAGTTCTTGATGAAAACAATCTTAAACTTTCTGATATTGAGGAAGTCATCAAGGGTATTGCCCCTCTTCCGGGGGCAAAGGAATTCTTATCCTGGTTGAAAAGCGAATTCCAGGTCATCATCCTCTCTGACACCTTTAACCAGTTCGCCAGGCCTTTGATGGCACAGCTTGACTACCCTACCCTGTTTTGCCACGACCTGATTGTTGGTGAGACCGGACGAATTGTCGATTACCGTTTGCGGATTCCCGATGCAAAAGCCAAGGCGGTGGCAGCATTGAAGGGGATCAATCTGAAAGTCATCGCTGCCGGAGATTCTTACAACGATACTGGAATGTTGAAAGAAGCAGATGCTGGGATTTTTTTCAGGGCCCCCGATAACGTCGTGGAAGAATTTCCCCAGTTTCCGGTAACCCAAACTTATGAAGAATTTAAAACAGCAATTATAAAAGCCCGTAAAAAGCTGGAGAGTTAAAAAGATTATTTAATTTCTGAATCAAGAAGCTTGTCGCCCACCCATCCAGTTCGAACCTGTTCTCTGGCTCTCGGTTTTGAGCGAATTTTTGATCACTTGCCTTTTTTCTCCATGACTTCAAACTGAGCACCTTGAGTCGGTACAAAAAGAACTTTGCCTTTCTTTGTGCTGGGTTTGTCGCGTAAATTGGCGAAACTCACTCTAACCTTGAAAAATAATTCAAAATCCTCATCTTCAGCCACTTTAAAGGAAGTCTTGGCAGCGACCGCTTTCTGAAACAGGTTTTCCAGATTGATTTCTAGCTTGAATATAGCGACCACAATGAAAGCCAAGGCTAGCAAAACAATACGCAAAGAAGCCTGGGAAACATTCAAGCCTTTTTCAGGGTCGGGTTCAGAAGGGGCACAGGAGGTTTGCATTGGACGCAATAAAAGCCCGGGACAGGCAGTAGGACAAGTTGTTTCACTTACAATCGGGTTCATCCTTCATCTTTTAGTTGATCCTGTAAATTTGACAGTATTTATTTTTCAAATAATCGAGAAAACATTCTGGACTTAAATTTTCCCCGGTGACCTGCTTGACCAGAGCGGGAACCGATAACAACCTTCCTTGCTGGTGAATCTGAATACCCAGCCAATCCCGGACAGGAGCCAGATTCCCCGCTTCAACCTGTTTTTCCACATCAGGCTTGGCTTGAATCAATGCCCGATAAAACTGGCTGGCATAAATTGCCCCTAATGTATAGGAAGGGAAATAACCAAAGGCCCCACCGCTCCAATGCATGTCCTGCAAAACTCCAAGTGTGTCCGTTGGCGGTTCTACACCCAAATATTCTTTCATTCCAGCATTCCATATCTCTGGCAAGTCCTCAACCTGAACCGACCCGTCAAACAAACCTTTTTCCAGTTCATAGCGCAGGATGACATGCATGGGATAGGTCACCTCGTCGGCTTCTACCCGTATTAGCGAGGGTTGGCAGATATTGACCGCCTCATAAAACCTTTCAGGGGTTACGTCTTCGAAATTTTGTGGGAATGTTTCGGCAAGCAGTGGCAGATAGCGAGTACAAAAGGGTCTTCCCTGCGCGATCATGCGTTCCCAGAACAGTGACTGTGATTCATGAATGGCCATGGTGAGTGCTTCGGATACAGGCAGGTCACGCCCATTCTGCATGCGCCCCTGTTCATAAAGCCCGTGACCGGTCTCATGAATGACCGCATATAACGATTCGACAAAATTATCTGTTCGGTAGCGAGTGGTAATGCGGACATCTGTCGGATGACTGCCCCCACAAAAAGGATGCACCGAAACATCCATCCGACCTCTGTCAAATTGGAACCCCATCTCTTCGCTGATCTTGCGTCCTAACGCTTCCTGTTTTTCAATCGGGAACTGGCCCGATAAAAAATTGGTATCAGGTTGATAGTCTGACTCTTGAATAGATTTTATCAATGGAATCAGTTGCGCTTTAAGCTTGTCGAATACAGGAGTGATATCTTTTTGTGTGGTTCCTCTTTCATAAATATCAATATTGGCATCATAGGCTTGCATATCAGGAAAAACATAGCCAGCCCACTTTATTTTCAAGTCCACCAGGCGTTTTAAAACCGGGGCAAAATCGGAAAACCTGTTTTCAGCACGGGCCTTCACCCAGACCTGATGAGATCGGGAAGACAGTTCCGCCAACTCTGTGACCAGTGCTTTAGGAATCCGTATCGCCATGTCGAAATCCCGGCGGGCTTCGCGGATATTGCACCGTTCAAAAGCAGTGAATCCACTTTCATCGGCATGGGGGAGACGGTCGAGCAACCTTTCCATTTCAGAGTGAATGGTTCTTTCATGGAGAACTCCAGCCAGAGCTCCGATCTGCTGGGCTCGGGATTCTGAGGCTCCCGTGGGCATGATAACCTCCTGATCCCAATGTAGGATTCCCATGATCCCGCCTAAGCGAGTGTTCTCCTCCAACAGATGAACCAATGAAAAATAATCTTCTCTTGGACCTTTGTTCATGCCGTAATACTCTCCCAGGAAAGAACAGAGCAACACATAAAATAAGTTTATAGTATAAAACTATCGGTTATTGTTGACTTTGGTCACGGACAATACGAATGTTCTCCGAATCCATGATCAGGACTCGTTCTCCGGCTTTAAGTTCCTCATCATTAACTTGCACGATGGCGTAGGATTCTCCCTTATCCGGCTGGATGATGAATTCCGATGCAGCGCCACTGGTAATCAGGTCCTCGGTGGCATGGCCCAATAATCCACCTATAACGGCACCACCTACAGCGCCAAGCGCACGGGTCGCCGTGCCTCCCCCCAGAGTGGAACCGGCAAGCCCGCCTGCGGTGGCTCCTACCACAGCCCCGGCTCCTGACTCTGTCCCCTTTATCTCAATCTCCCTTATGGAAAGAATAACTCCTTTTTTAAAATATTGAGGCGAACCCATTTCACTACGCTCATAGGTAGACCCGGAATGCAGGGAACAACCGAAAATTCCCACGAGAAGAGTCATCAAAAGAAAAACCGTGAAATTTTTATACATGGCACACTCCACAAAAGGTACTCTGATATACTTTATGAAATCCCAACAAGCGTATCGTCGGCAAAGGACAATGCATACGTTGACGCCAGTGAGGTTTATCAATTTCCTACTCATCAATAGTATCAAATCCTGAGGCATATATGAAATCCGATAACGAAAATCCCGAAACGGTACAGGCCCGACTGGATGTTTTACGCAAAGGCCTTGTCAGTGAAGAAAACTCCGTCAATTATTATCAGACTCTTATAGATAAAACTCCTGAAGATGCAGACGCTAATATTGGGACGCGGAGGATGTATCATGACCTGATGCTAGAAGAAAAAAAGCATGTGGAACGTTTCCGCGAGCTTATTTTGGAGTGGGAACAAAAGCTTAAAGAATTCTAGGTATTGCCGCATATCCTGGCTAGATTGCCAAGCTCCCTCTCCAGATCGCTTTCAGTTTAGTCAATGTAGGCACTTAATTGACATCATTCCATTTCCAGGTCCAGATATCCAAGCTGGTCTTATGATTTAAAACCCCTTTCATAAACTTGACAATATAAAGGGCTTATTTTATTATTGATAATAATTATCATTATTAGTTTAAAGGATTCAAGGCTCAGTAACAACTCATAAATTATCAACAATTTTAATGGTTTACCCATCATGCCATCCGCTAAAACCGAAATGACCCAAAAACTTGACTTTTTTAAAATCATCCTGATATTTGTTTTGTTTTTAAGTCAGAGTATTTGGATTCCAACCAAGGCACAAGCAACCAATCAGGCGACGATAGATAGAACTAAAAAAATTGTTATGATGCTAAACATCGCCGCAAAGGAATTTGAAGAAGGTGTGGTGGATGGGAAAATTGTTGTTCCGCCGGAATATGAAGAAAGTCAGGTGTTTTTGCAACAGGCTTTGGAACGTTTTAAAAGAATTTCTTCTGGAATCACAGATCCACAAAAAGCAGAGAACCTTAAAAAACGGCTCATCAATATGATGACTATGGTCAAGGATAAAGTAGATTCACAAATGGTGTGGAAGGAAGTCAATAGTATAAATTCAGAGTTATTAGCAACTTTCAATATTGAAATCAATAAAACACCGATCTCCCCAGTATCTCTGGGGAACGGTAAAAAAATATTTGAGAATAACTGCTCGGTTTGTCATGGCCTCAAGGGTCATGGAGATGGTCCGATGGCTAGCCAGTTTGATCCCTCCCCTGCCGTTTTATCCAACCCAAAACTGACAGGAGACACAAACACCACCGCTTACGACAATTTCGAGGTGATTAATGTCGGAATCGCCAACACCGCGATGATGGCCTGGGCTGGAGAGCTTTCGGAAACCGAGATTTGGGATGTCACGTATTACATCAGAACTTTCTCCAATAACAATGTGCAACTGCCACCGGTAAATCTGCAAGTGGCTGCAATGGAGTCATCTGGAGACTCCACAAGTGGCATAGCCGAACAGGTTGTTAGCGAGGTTCGTGATCTTCTCGAAAAGAGTTTAGCTATTTATAAGTCCGGTCAGGTGGATAATGCGGCAGAAATCGCTTTTGACGCGTATCTTGCGTATGAAAAAATTGAGTCCAACCTTATTACCAAGGACAAGAGTTTGGGTGTGAGACTGGAGTCAGCCTTCAGTCGCTACCGGGGTGAGATTAAGCGTAGCGCGCCTTTTGAGCATGTAGAGTCCCTTAACAAGGAAATCAATCTGGACTTGGCAAAAGGTCTGGAACTGCTCAAAAGTAAGGTCGGTTTTACGGGAATGTTCATTCAGTCATTCTCCATCATCGTTCGGGAAGGATTTGAGGCCATTCTCATCATCGCCGCGCTGGTCGCGTTTTTAACGAAATCCCGCAATCAGGGGCGAATAAAAACCATCCATTTTGGCGTTGTGATCGGTATTCTTGCCAGTTTTGCAACAGCTTATGTAATCCATGAAATCCTTCACCTGAACATGGCCAGCCAGGAACTTCTCGAAGGCTGGATCATGTTAGTTGCCGTTGCGGTCTTGTTTTGGGTCAGCTATTGGTTGGTTTCAAAAATTGAAACCAGGAAGTGGCAGGAATACATCAACAAAAAAATGCGTGGTGCCCTTTCAAAGGGAAACACTTTTACCCTGGGTGCGGTGGCTTTTATATCTGTTTATCGGGAAGGATTCGAAACCGTTCTTTTTTACAAGGCACTTTATTTGTATGCCGAAGGTGCGACTGCAGGAATCATTCCCGGATTTCTCGTTGGTTGTGTGGTTTTGGCAGGGGTCTTTTATTTAATCAATACTTTGGGTACGAGGATTCCCATTAAATGGTTTTTTGGTTTCACCAGTGTTCTTTTGTATTACATGGCATTCACCTTCATGGGAAAAGGACTTCACGAGTTACAAATGGGCGAACAGATTCCCATGACTGCCGCGAATTTTCTACCCGGCATTTCCTGGCTCGGCATGTACCCCACTTGGGAAACATTCATAGGACAGGCATTGCTATTAGGGGCTTTTGTCTTTGCGCTGATTTACACTTTTATTATTAAAGCTGAATTGGGCACCACCCAATTGCAAGAGGAAGCCTCTCAACTGCAAAATGACATCACCCATGTACACGATCTGGTGGAACATATATCCCATCATGCCAGGCGTTGTGAAGTGTTCCTAAAGGACACTCCGGATCAGGATTTGCGGGAGCTCTCAAGCCATTTAAAGGAGATTGATATCAAAATACACGAACTGTTCGGGCATGTGAAATACGTTGAGAACCAGCTTCAAGGTGAATATGAGAAACTAGCCAGGCAGGCCTTCCAATCCAAACAAAATTAGGCGATCTCTTGAGTATTAGCTTTTTCAAAAATACACGCGTCATCCACAAATGGGTCGGTCTCCTGATTGCGGTATTCATTCTTATCCTATCTGTTTCGGGTTTTCTTTTAATGCATCCGGAAAAATTGGGCATAGAGCAAGCCCAGATCAGCGGCAAATACCTACCGGAAAAGTATTTTCAGGTTTATAACGCCCGGCGCCGCGTCCAGTCACTCGCCACAGTTTCCGACCAGATACTCTATGCGGGAACAGACATTGGTGTTTACCGGTCCATGGATGGAGGAAAAACTTGGCTTCAAATCAATCAAGGATTGTTTGATCTACACATTAATTCCCTAACGATTAATCCGGAAGAACCTGATATCGTTTATGCCGCAACCAAGCGAGGCATCTTCAAGTCTGAGGATGCCGGGAACACCTGGAGTGACTGGTTCGATGAGACGACGGGTTTGACCAATACAAAAATTAATGATCTTACCCTGCATCATGGTAACACAGATATTTTATTTGCCGCGACCAATGGGGGTATTTTCCAATCTTTGGATGCTGGAGAGAGTTGGGAGCCGGTATACACCGATCAACCTGTCCAGATCATAAAATTTTCAGCATCGAATCTGAACACCCTGTATGCCTCTGGTAAAGGCATCACCCTTCGTAGCAAAAACAGCGGGCATGATTGGAGTCTCGTTTGGGGAAATACCCTATCTATCATAAACGCGCTAATATCCTTAGACACCGACCCAGAGTTTCTCTATTCAGGCTCCGATACCGGCCTGTACAAATCTTTCAATGGCGGCAGAAACTGGGTTGCCGATTCTGCCTTTAAGAAGGCACCCATAAACGCAATTTTTGTAAGCCCTTCCAACCTGTCACAAATATATGTAGGAAGCGGGGCGAGTCTTTATTCCAGCACGAATGGTGGCGACTCATGGAGGAACACTTTCTCTTTCACCCAAAAAATGAATGGGAATTTAGGAACTTCGGTTGCTATTACAATTAACGAAATTACCAGTCTGAATGAAAAGTCACTTTATGCAGGCACCTCATCGGGACTTTATTTTTCTGAGGATGCCGGTGAAAACTGGGAAAATATAAATTTAAGTGGTGCGGTCAATCAACTGCCTCCCGATGAAATGAAAATGGATGTAGTGAAACTCGTGACCGAAATTCATACGGGTCGCTTTTTCGGTTCCTATTTTTATATGCTTGTGGATTTAGCGACTCTGGGAATCGTATTTCTGACAATATCCGGCTTCCTAATTGCCTATTACCGGGCCAAGGTTAAGAACCGGAAAAAACTAGTTGAAGATCTGGCGACTGATCGTGTGATTGAACTCACAGAAACCACCGATGAGCTTTCAGCCGAGAGTCAGGAAGTCCATGACATGATAGAACACATCACCGAACACATTGAAAAATGTCGACTGGTTTATATGGATCAGGAGAAAAAAGAAATCGAGGAAATTGGCCGACACCTCAACACTCTGGACAAAAAAATGCACCGGCTGATGCGACACCTGGGAGAACTAGAAAAGACCGATTAGTGAACATATCGCTTTTCCTTGCCTGGAGAATATGGAGCGAGGTTCTGGTCACGGTTGAGCATATCCATCTTTTTATATTCTTCCCAATTGTCTCGAAACAGGTTGAAGCCAACATAATCGAGTGCTTGCATGATTTCGAATTCAGAAACCTTCCCTTCGCCGCCATCCACCTCACGAATCACATCTTCCAACTGTTCGCAAAGACCGGCAAACCGCTCTTCATCTTCAAACATCATAAAGCCTTTCATGAAATCAAAGGTCATGCCTATCTTCTCCCTTTTATTGGAGTAACTCACAACATCTACACACTTATATTAGAATAAATTTTGTTCACTGCAAACATAAATTCTTCGATTTCTTTTTGAATTGCGGAAAACTCTCGATCTGCTATACGCCTTACGGAAAATATCGACCCTCCCAGTGCCACGGCTGAGGCGCCGGCAGAAAAGTAGTCAGGGATATTTCTGAGGCCAATTCCGCCCACAGCCATCAGTTTGATCTGGTCAAAGGGTCCTTTTACAAGCTTAAAGTAATCTGGCCCCATCTGGGAGGCGGGAAAGACCTTTACCATTGTTGCCCCAAAACTCCATGCTTTTTCAATTTCTGTCGGGGTTAAAGCACCAGGAAAATAGGCAAGATTGTTCTTAATACAAAATTCTGCGACCCGCTCATTCGAGTTTGGTGCCACAATAAATTATGCCCCCGCGTCAGCAGCCTGCTGGGCAGACACATCGGATAAGACTGTTCCAGCTCCTATACAGAAATCCGGAAACAATTCGACAGCCTTCTTGATAAGAAGAAACGCGCTAGGAGTATTGAGGGTGATTTCCAGAAAACGAAGTCCCCCTGAGTATGCTGCTTCCAGTACACCAGAAAGGGAATCTCCATCAACACAACGTACGATGCCCATACGGGTTCTTTTTCAAAGAGGGTTAAATCGAATCTTGCCATGAGGGGTTTAGACGTTGGCTTCTGTAGTGAGCTTTTCGTAGAAACTCAAATATTCATCCTTCTGCTCTGAATTTCTAACTTTCATTCCCGCACGGGGATGCAAATCCAGAATGCCGGTAATCATATAGGGAATGGTATATCCCCATTCAATACTCTTTCGCAAATCCACAAAGTCTGATTCCAATACTTTCAGAATCGGTCGGATATCAAATTTCGGATTTTTCAAAAAGCCCAGTAATAATTCCAGCGGGCAGTTACCTGCGGCTCTTCCGATCCCTAAAATGGTTCCATCAAGATAATTGATGTTATTGATGATCGATTCAATCGTATTGGCAAAGGCCAATTGCTGATTGTTATGCGCATGAATACCGACCTCTCGGGTCGGGAGTGTAGCCTTATACTTTTTGGCAAGATAAGAAATCTGTTCTGAATATAAGGCTCCGAAACTGTCAACCAGATAAACGACATCAACAGCACTTTCCTTTTCTATCTGTTCCAGTGCCTCATCCAATTCGCGTTCCCTGGCGTGCGACACCGCCATAATGTTGATAGTGGTTTCATAACCTTTTTCATTAAGCGTGTTGACAATATCAATAGCCTTATCAATATCCTTGATGTATGAGGCAACCCGCATCATATCAACATGACTTTCCGATTTTGGGATCAGCATCTTGGGATCAAATCGTCCTATATCGGCCATAACAGAAATCTTGCAATTTTTCTCGGTATCCCCGACAATGTTTTCCAGGTCCTGTTCGGAACAAAACTTCATAGGGCCATATTCACCCCGCTTAAACTGATTCTCGTCTGCCTTATAACCCAGTTCGATGTAGTCGACCCCTGATTTATTTACCGCTTGAAAAACCCTACGAACAAGGCCATCGCTGAACAAGTGATTGTTCATCAATCCACCATCACGAATGGTGCAATCCAAAACTTTTATTTCTTTTCGGTACATACTGTAAAATCCCCCAAAGCGGAATCGATAGGTTCCGCTAAAAAAAAATAAGTTTAAGCAAAAGTTTCAATAAATTGGAAGGGGTTATTATATTTATAATGCAGGTGAGGGTCAATCAGATAATTTCAATCGGCTTCTTTAAACGCCATAGGGCCTAAAATTGGCAATTTCAGAAGAAAGTTATTGAATTAGTGTCAATTTTTCTCTACAGGCGATTTTTTTCACTTCACACAGATTCTTTTCATCGATTCTAGTTTGCGATGGTTCTATAATCAAAATCGTTTGGTTTGTGGAACAGGTATAAATCTGTGGGCAGGTATTTGGAAGTACTTCAATCAAACTCTAAGAAACTTTACTTAACAATGGCTCATAAAATATCTTTTTGGCTCGTCAAGCAGGAGCCCTCCAAATACAGCTGGGAGACTTTTGTGAAAGACGGAGAAACCTACTGGGATGGGGTGCGAAACTATCAGGCCCGCAACAACTTGCAGTCCATGAAAAAAGGGGATTTGGTTTTCTTTTATCACAGCGTCACGGGCAAGGACATCAGAGGCATTGCCAAAGTTAGCCGCGAAGCTTACCCCGACCCCACAATCGATGATCCGCAGTGGGTGGTGGTCAATCTAAAGCCTGTTAAAGCCCTTACGCACCCTGTCAGCCTTGAAGAGATTAAAAACCATAAGGACCTTTCAGAAATCGCTTTAGTCCGACAATCTCGTTTGTCCGTTCTGCCTTTAACAAAAAAGGAAAGCCAAATTATCTTAAAACTAGGCAATACTTCTATCTGACTTCAAAATATCAAAGATCAGGATGCATAAGAAATTCCCATTGACTCCAAAAATATTGAAGTATAAATTCAAGCAACTATAACTATAGCGAAATAAATTTATGAAAGCAGGGCTCGCCCTTATCTTCATTAGCTATAGCCCCAGCATCCCTATTTCAGGAGTCCTTTCAACTTCTGAGCACATGAGCGGTCAGTAAGACTATGAAACCAGCCTTGCTCTTAACTGTATTTGCATTTTTCGTTTCGGCTTCATCTTCATGGGCAGATCCGGCAGAAATAACATCCTGCCTGCAACAATTGACTCCGCTGAAAGTCCAGAGGGACCAGGTGACAGATTTGGATGGGATTTGGGGGCTGTTCCAAAAAAAGGTAGCACTTCAAGAAAATTCTGTCGAAGGAATTAGCCTGGATAACAGGGTCAACTCAATCCTTTTTCATTTAGAATATCTATGCAATACCATCGATGGAATTCCTTTTGATGAATTGGCGGACTATGTTTCAACAAACCTAGTAGAAAAGGGGGAGGAAAAATTCAGGAAGGAATTAATCATTCTTGGAAAAAATGAGAGCCAAATCGAAGTCTGGTTTGAGTTTTCCAGATTTGCTAACGAAAATCGATATCGGGCTTTGGACCCTCAAAAAATTTATCATACTATTCAGGTGGCGCGCCCCTTAATCAAGGAATATTTAGTGCTTGCAGAAAGAATAAATCGCAAAAAGGACATGGGTTCAGTGGTTCAGGAAACACGAGACCTGACAAACCAAATCGATATTTTTTTCAAAACTGATCCCTATATATCACAGGCTTTTCATGAAAATTCCAGGATCCCTTATGCGGATTGGGATGAAAACTACGGTGGCTCCTGACGGGAAAACTTGTGATCCAATAATATTTTTTACTAAACTGAAGAGGAAACAATGAGCAATTTTCTGGTCATAGGTGGAACAGGTGTGATGGGGACCGCAGCGATTAAAGCTATTCGCGAAAAGTTTGGCAACACAGCTAATATCCTAGCGAACTGGTATGGCAAGGAAGTACCCGGTTTCACTATTGAAGGTGCTGACGAGACCTTGTTTGGCGATATCAATAACCCACAGGTTCTGGATAAAATCAGAGCTTATGACAATGGACAATTCGATACTTTATTCTACGCCACCGCCCTGGGCCAGGTTGGGGTGCCCATTGCAGAGGCGACCCCGGAATCGATCACGCAGTCGAACCTGCTTTCATTTGACCCTATCTTGAAATTGGAAGCACAACTGAATGCTAAAACCATTGTTGCCTATTCCACCTTTTATGTTATCAGACATCAGCTTGCCACTTACGGAGCGATGGGCCATTCAAAAGAGGCTATTGAGAAATGGACGGTTGAGAAAGGCAAAGCCCGGCATATTTGTATTCGAGCTGGGCTGTTTGAATCGCAATCGTCCCGAGGCATTAAACTGCTTTTGAGAAAAACCGCAAAAAATCCGGAAAACCTGAGAGACCCCCTGCTCCGGTCCTATTTTGATGGAAAAAGCTCCAAGGAAGGCATCAGGGAATTTGAAGAAGGCATCTTTAAAGAAGAAAAAGAAGCCTATGGCGATTGCAGAACAACTGCTGAAGACTTATATCAATCCCATTTGAAGCTATTCGATTCCAGAGAACCTGTCTTTGTTAATGTTTGTGGCAAACGAATCTGGCTTTCTGATACACCTCTGCTCCTCAAGGATTATCTGTAACCCTCGTTTTCTGTCGGGTAAACGCAATTTTTCTATAGAAAAGGCTGTCCTCCAAGCCTGAAGGGGGACGAAATTTCTTTTGAGGAAAGATTGATGGCTGTCACTGGTATTGCCGAAGCCCTGATCGCATCCGATAGGCCTTATAAAAAAAAGCCATGCCCTTGAACGGTCTATCGAGTCCTCATATCCATGGCCGAAAAAGAAGAACTGAACCTCAACATGGTTAACTCATTCATCGACCGGAAAGTTTACAAAATTTATCAGAAAAAACACGGGAACGGTTCCAAAGAAAAACAAGGATTTTAACTCTCATCCCATCCAAGTGCTCCCCCCCTACCCTTTGGTAAACAACTAAGAAATTTTCCATTCCCATTTTTTCAGGATGCGTTATTTACTTTTGGATTTATAAGGTCCGGTTCGAAGGTAGTTGTCGTTCATTTTCACATGGATATCGATTTGAGGAGCATCATGATCTTTACCGTCTGGATGACCTGCATCGAATTTCTTTGATAGAATATCTTTGGTTTTACCTGATAGGATTGAAGTCCTCTGTTTTCGAACGCGGGTTTTCTTTTTGCCAAACGTTTGTTGATATCTCTTTTTGTCCTCATGGGACATATTCAGTATCATATTGCACCGTTTGAAATTAACGTTTCAAGATTGTAGAATCGATCCATCAAGACTCAGGATACTTCACTTTCAACTGATTTTATAACTATTTTTATACCTATTGAAAAATTAAGGGAGGTTTTCAAAGATTCAGATATTCAAGAAACTTCGTTGCGTGCCCTCATTACCGGTCTGGATCATTTTGAAATTGCCCGGAGGCTCCACGAATTGAATCTGGAGCAAAAGACACAGGTTTTTCGTCTTCTTGAGAATGATGAGAAAAGGCAAGAACTCCTTTATGAAACAGACATGGATAGCCGTCTTGAAATTCAGGAAACGCTCGATCGAGACTATTTAGCCGTTCTTCTGGATAATATGCCGGAAGATGAAGCCACAGACATTATTCAGGAACTCCCTGATGCTGATCGGGAAGAACTCCTGAGCAAAATGGCGGTTCAGGACGCTAAGGTCATTAAGAATCTGATTCATTATGGGGAGGAAACCGCAGGCGGTTTGATGACTCCTGAATTCAACAAAATCCGCTTTGATGACAAAGCTGGAGATATCTTTGCTCAAATAAAGAAAGATGTCAGTAAAGAGACCCTTCCTTATTTTTATGTAGTCAATGAAATTGGCCAACTAATGGGCTTTTTTAAATTGAAGGATTTGCTGAATATTCAAACCTCGGCAATGGCAAGAGAGTTCACCCGCCTCGAAACTCCACAAGTACACCTGAATGATCCTTGTGAAAAGGTTGCCCAAATTATGAGTCAGGAACATTTAAGCAGTTTGCCTGTTGTTGACAATGACAATACGATACAGGGAATCATCGCTTTCGATGATGTCATTCGGTCCATGCGGGACAGTGCCAGTGAAGACATACACACAATGGTCGGGACCGCCAAGGTGGCTCCTTTCGCAAAAAAAATAAGCAACAAAATTATCGCTCGGGCACCCTGGTTGTTCACAACTTTTGCGGGAGGGCTCGTCAGCGCCTGGATACTAGGGTCTTACCAGACAACCCTTGTTGATTTTGCTGCGGTCATATTTTTCATTCCATTTGTAATTGGATTGGCGAGCAATGTCGGAATTCAGGGTGCCACTGTCATTGTAAGAGGCTTGGCGACGGGAGATATTCAAAAAGACAATCTTGCCACGGTGGTCAAAAGTGAGCTATCTGTTGGAATATTAAATGGTGGAATTTTTGGATTACTGTGCGGAGGGCTTGTCTATCTGGCTTCCGAATCCATTTTGCACACCAATCCGGTTCTGGGTCTGGTGGTTGGAGCAGGAATTATCCTCGCTGTTTCCATCGCATCACTGATGGGTTCTTTAGCACCAATCCTGTTTATAAACTTGGACATTGATCCTGCCATTAGTACCGGCCCTGTTATAAATGTCATCAATGATATTGTCGGGTTGGCCATTTATCTTGCAACCGCGGCTTATTTTTTCTCTACCCTATAACTACTCCTCAGATAGTTCCACTTCGATTAAAACAGTGTCCACTTCAACATAATCCCCTTCCATCACATAAAATTCTTTCACCCTTCCCTTCACTTCCGATAACAAGGTGAAATACCCCTCGGAAATAATTTCAGCCACAGCAGTGCCGGGTGCCACTTTATCCCCCTTTCGGACCAGGTATTTATCCACCTTACCCGAAGTCATGGTGGGGTACATGGCGGCCATGATAATATAATCCTCCATTAAACTTCCTCCAACTCAGAGATGTTTGTGAAGACTGTACTAAAAATAATTCATTATCAGGATGTTACACAGTATAATGAGTAGATTTTTAACCCAACCTGAATCATGAAACTAAGAACAGGAGATAATCTTTACGAACCGCTTTCCAGAAATACTGGAGAGATCACTTCCATCATCGAGCACCCGGAGGGGAAGGTGGTCAAGGTCCGTTGGCGAATTCCGGGCGAACTACCCCATGATACGGAACTATTCTACAAAAAGATTCAAAGAGCTGTTCGGGACGGACACTATGAACATACTCCAAAACACAGGACCCAATAAAGTAATTCTTAATGTTTGTAAACGGTATGAGAAGGACGGTCTGCAAGGATATTTTCCTTGCCCCAGTTCACCACACCTTTAAATTTGTCAGATTGTATAAATTCATTATATGCATCCTCAGAATTCCACTCTGACACAATCAGGTATGACTGAGCATCGCTGACATCTTTGTATAAAAAAGACTTGGAATGGCCTTCCATTTCATTCATCACTTTTATGACTGCGACAAAAGCATCTTCAAAAACCTTTTCTTTCCCCGGAATCATTTTATAGTTCATTCCTATTGTGACCACTTCTTTCTCCTTTGTGAAAAACTAATAATTAAATTTATCAGGCAACAAGCTCCAGATGATCTTCCGTGGCATCTCGTTGCAAATTAATCGAATGCAATCCGAAAATATTTTTTATGTCAGAAAGACTCTCTCTTTGTGGCAGAGAAACTGGTTAAAAGATTTCCTGACACCTATTACTACAAGGACTAAAAAAAGCATCCCAACACCATGCTGAAACCAAATACAATTTTCGATGCGCTGGTTTCCGGATCAAAGCGCATAGGCTCTTTATCCTAGAAAATAGTATCCCTTTTTTCATAATGAGACCTTCGCATAACCCTTGATTACCCCCCTTCGGGGCACGAAGATTAAGGAAAAATATCACGCCTTCGTCACCCTGCCCCTCAGAATGACAAAATAGCCCAGTATCGTTATTCTAAACGCAGTGAGGAATCGTGCTTTTCTGTCTTTTTTCGACTTACGCAAAGCTCCCCTGCGGTGAAGGGTTTAAAAAAAAAATTCTTTTATGGGCTCTAAGACGTCCTGGTTTCGCGCTGTTACTATCTTAAAAGGGTGGATTGATATATAGGAAGAATGTTTTTACCTCATAAGCTTCATTTTTCCTGGCACTCGCAATACCCGTCTGAAGTCCAAAGAATATTTATATAGGAAGGGAAAATGGTCTCTTTGTCAAAGTTTGCTAATTCTATCTGACCGCAGGTCAAGTTGACAACCCCTTTAAGGTTCGCTCCATGTAAAAAGGAATCCATGAGCTCAGCACCTTCCAAATCGGCATCTGAAAGGTCAGCCTCGCTCAAAACCGCCTGGGCCAAATCTGCCCCGACCAAGGTTGCTTTGCGGAGATCCGCTTTAATCAAATAAGCAGCTGTTAAATCTGCTTGGGTTAAATCCGCCTCATCGAGTTTGGCCCCCATTAACTTGGCATTGCTAAGGTCTACCCCCTTCAGCTTATCTTTGGAGGCCTCAATTTCCTTTTTCCTTAAAATCCAATCTTCCAGCATACTCGATAATATCCAAGAGGTTGTTAGCCGTAGGGTGCTATTTCAATAAAAACAGTTCAAGAAAAAAGAATCCTGGCCACACTATTTGGAAATATCCGAAAAACTGTCCATGGTCATTTTAGCCGCCGCCTGTTCCGCTTCCTTTTTACTTTTTCCTGAACCCTGCCCTTTAACTTTATTCCTGATCATCACCGCGACTTCAAATTCCTTTGCATGATCCGGCCCAAATTCATTGACCACTTTGTAGGAGGGAGTACAGACCCACTTACTCTGTGTGTACTCCTGAAGTTCACTTTTAAAATCCCTGAAAGACCAAGAGTGGGAGAATTTAGATATTTCCACTTCCAACAGCGGAAGAAATACTTTGGATGCAGATTCCAGTCCGCCATCCCTGAACAAGGCTCCAGCAACGGCTTCAAAAGCGTCTGCCAAGATAGAAGACTTGTCTCTCCCTCCCGATAAATCTTCTCCTCTTCCGAGAAGCAGGTATTTACCTAAATCTAGTTTCCGGGCAAGGTCCGCTAAACAACTTTCATTGACCACCGCCGCGCGGATTTTCGACAAGGTCCCCTCGGCATAATCACTGAATTTATCCACAATATAATCGCTGACCAGAATATCAAGAACAGAGTCGCCCAGAAACTCGAATCTCTCATTATGTTTGAGAAACTCGTTTCTTTCATTCACGTAGGACTTATGAGTCAAAGCTTTATTCAGAAGTTTCAGGTCGGAAAATGCATACCCGAGCGTTTCCTGAAGAGGAGCAACTTCATTGGCGCGATCAGAAGGGACTTCGATCATAGCTGAAATCAATTTAAAAATTTTTTAAAAACAAGGACCCCGTTGGTTCCACCAAAACCAAACGAATTAGAAACGCAAACGTTCAAATTTCTTTCACGGGCATCATTAGGCACATAATCTAAATCACAGTCCGGGTCAGGAGTGGTGTAATTAATAGTCGGTGGAATCACCCCTTTTTGCATAGCCAGAAGGGTAAAAATTGCTTCGACTCCCCCTGCGGCCCCCAGTAAATGACCCGTCATGGATTTGGTAGAACTGACAGCCAGCTTATAAGCATGATCGCCAAACGTGGTTTTGATAGCTTGTGTTTCTGTTGCATCCGCACCGGTAGAGGTCCCATGCGCATTGATATAGTCCACATCTTCTTTGTTGATGCCTGCGTTGTTGAGAGCGAGTCTCAGGCAACGTGCAGCCCCTTCGCCACTGGGAGCAGTTGCCGTAATGTGGTAGGCATCACCATTGAGACCATAACCGATAACCTCGCCATAGATTTTAGCACCGCGTTTTTTGGCGGGTTCCAACTCTTCAAGCATAAGGACTCCACATCCTTCACCAATAACAAAACCGTCCCGATCCTTGTCAAAGGGTCGGCTAGCACCTTGAGGATCATCATTGCGATGTGATAAGGCTTTTGATGCGTTGAAACCAGCAATACAAAGCGGGGTTATGACCGATTCGGTGCCTCCGGCAAACATGACATCAGCATCGCCATACTGAATAAGCCTGACAGCTTCTCCAATAGAATGTGTTCCTGTAGCGCAAGCCGTAACCACACATGAGTTCGGCCCCTTGGCACCCGTCATGATAGAAACCTGCCCGGACGCCAGATTAGCAATCAGCATGGGAATAAAAAAGGGAGTGATTTTTTTCACTCCCCGTTCTCTGGCAATATCGTGATATCTTTCAATGGCAGGCAAACCACCCAAGCCGACCCCGACTATAACGCCGACCCGTTCTGCATTCTGGTCATTGATTTCGATCCCCGAATCATCCAGTGCCATTTTACTACAGGTCACGGCGTAGTGGATAAACCGGTCCATCTTCTTTACATCTTTGTGGTCTATATACTGTTCGGGATCAAATCCCCTGACTTCTCCGGCGATTTTGATAGGAAAGTTTTCTTCAGGATTGAAGGTTTTAATAAAATCCACTCCTGAACGGCCTTCAAACAAAGCCGTTTCGTTTTCATTCACCCCAAGACCCAAAGGTGAAACGATCCCCAATCCAGTAACAACAACGCGTCTTTTCATGCATGCACCCTAGGGATTATGATGATCAATCAGTTGGTTCGGCTTGTTATATAATTTGTAGCATCTTGAACCGTGGCTATTTTTTCAGCCTCCTCATCAGGAATTTCAATATCAAATTCCTCCTCAAGAGCCATCACCAATTCCACTGTATCGAGAGAATCGGCCCCAAGGTCATCCATAAAAGACGCCTCTGCAGTCACCTGTTTTTCATCAACGCCTAACTGATCAACAATAATTTCTTTAACTTTTTCTTCAACTGACATAATTTTTAAAACTCCTTGTTTGGAATCACATCAACATACCACCGTTTAAATTAATGACCTGCCCTGTAATATAACTGGACTTATCGGAAACCAAAAAAGCAACACAGCGCGCTACATCTTCAGGCAGCCCCAGCCTAGCAAGGGGAATCTGCTCAATCAATTTTTGCCGCACCGTCTCATCCAAAATCCGTGTCATTTCTGTATCAATAAAACCGGGTGCCACCGCATTCACTCTGACCCCTCTGGATGCTACTTCCCGGGCCAGGGTTTTTGTCAAGCCGATCACCCCGGCCTTGGATGCCGAGTAATTGGCCTGACCAAAATTACCCATTACCCCAACGATTGAAGCGATATTAACAATCGCTCCACTCTTTTGTTTCATCATCTGCTTTGCCGCCTGTTGGCTACAAAGAAAACTTCCTTTCAGGTTAATATCCAGAACCAGGTTCCAATCACTTTCTTTCATCCGAATCATCAAGCCGTCGCGAGTGATTCCCGCGTTATTGACCACGATATCCACCGGCTTTTTATCCTTCAGAATGAAATCAAAAATCTGTTTTACCTCGGTAGCGTTGGAGACATCAATTTTAACGGCGGAAGCCGACCCGCCGTTATTATTTATAACTTCTGCCGTAGCCTGGGCTCCTTCCAGGTTCACGTCTCCCAGCACTACATGAGCTCCTGCCCGGGTCAGTTCCTCACCAATGACTCTGCCAATTCCCTGAGCCCCTCCAGTGACCAAGGCCACTCTATCTTTCAGTTCCATTAAAATCCTATTCGAACGATCAAGTCAATTGGCCTTTAAAGCAGCCAGAGTTTGCGACAAGCTTTTGCGGTCTCCAACCTGATAGCAATTGGTGTTTCTGTTAAATCTTTTTATCAGGCCGGATAAAACTTTTCCCGACCCCAACTCAATGACTGTATCAATATCCTCATCCATCAGCACCTGCATCGTCTCCGACCAACGCACAGGAGAACAAACTTGTTTAACAAGGGCATATCTGGCTTCGCTTCCTTTAGTTATGGGTTTTGCCTCAATGTTGGTGATTACAGGAAAGGACAGGTCGTGAAACTCGGTCAGATCTAATTCTTTTTGAAGCTTGATCTCAGCCGGTTTCATAAGAGCACTGTGAAACGGAGCACTTACCGGCAAGGGTACGGCTTTTTTTGCGCCTGCCTGCAACGCCTTTTCAGAAGCCTGTAAAACGGCCTCCTTATGACCGGCAATGACTGTCTGTACAGGACTGTTTAAGTTAGCAGGCTGAACAACACAGGACTCTTCAGAAACCTGATCGCACAACTCCTGAAGCGTATCAATCGGCAATCCTATAATGGCGGCCATTGTCCCCACTCCGATCGGGACCGCTTCCTGCATAAACCGGCCCCGCAATCGGACCAACCTTACCGCATCCTTAAACTGAAGAGCCCCCGCAGAAACCAAGGCCGAAAATTCACCCAGGCTGTGACCTGCCACAATCACCGAATCTATACCATTTTCCCTTAATGTTTTCAAGGCCATTATACTATGCGCCAGCAGTGCGGGCTGGGCATTTTCTGTTAACCTCAACGTTTCTTCAGGACCATTAAAACAAATATTTGCAAGATCATACCCCAAAACCTCATTGGCTTCCTCCAATAGTTCGCGGGCCGAGGGGACACCGTCATACAAGTCTTTGCCCATGCCTACAAACTGGGAACCTTGGCCGGGAAAAACAAAAGCAATCTTTACCATTTGATCACCGCCGATCCCCAAGTCAGGCCCGCCCCAACTACCCCTAGCACAGAGGTGTCACCAGGTTGAATACGTCCACTTCGTTTCGCTTCATCAATCCCAATCGGGATAGAAGCTCCAGAGGTGTTGCCATATTTGTGGATGTTCATGAATATTTTCTCCATGGGATATTTCAACCTTTCAGCGACCGCGCTGATAATCCTTTGGTTGGCTTGGTGCGGAACCAAAAGTCTCACTTCCTCCATACTCAAACCATTAAACTCCAAAGCCTCATGAATCACGTCCGTCATTCTTTTAACAGCGACCTTGAAGGTCGCATTGCCGGACATTTTGATGAAATATTTTTTGTCATCAACATCTTGTTTATTAATTCCCGTCCTGCCAATTCCACCCGGAACACTGATCAAGTCAGACAAGCGTCCGTCCGAATAGATATGTGTGGATAAAATTCCCAGAGGTTGCTCATGCTCCACTCGTTTCAGCAATAAAGCCCCTGCCCCATCACCGAAAAGAATACAGGTGGACCTGTCCGTCCAATCGATGATTCTGGAATTGACCTCACTACCGATGACCATGATATTTTCGTAACGCCCATTTCTCAAATATTGCTCAGCAATGGAAAGGCCGAAAACAAATCCGGAACACACTGCGGAAATATCATAAGCGGCAGATCCGAAAGCCTGAAGTTCGTTTTGCACAAAGCAGGCGGTGGAGGGGAACAGTACATCCGGACTGGAAGTGCAGACAATGATCAAATCCACATCCTTAGGACCAATCCCGCCCTCTTCCAATGCCTGCTTCCCGGCCTTAGCCGCCATCGTGGAGGCGGACTCATCGTCAGCAGCAATCCGACGTTCGCGGATTCCTGTCCGCTCAGTAATCCACGCATCGGAGGTATCAAGGGTTTTTTCGAGATCCTGATTGGTGAGAATTCTTTCCGGCAAATAAGCACCAGTTCCAGCGACTACAGCCCTGAAGGTATTATGAAAGGTCATTAAAATATGAAGTTATCAGGTTTCGTCAGTATTTTTTTTGGCCGGTCTATCGGGATATTTCTTATCAGCCTCTGAGGAATCACCGCCAAAAGCCATATCTTTGATCTGTTTCCAAATCGTCCCTTTGGACGCTTCCATATCGGCCAGGTTGGATTCAATGCCTTGCCGAATATGTGCATTGACGTTCTTCTCGCTCAATTCACGAGCACGGTTGATCGCATTTTTTATCGCTTTCGGCGAAGAGCTTCCATGCGCGATAATAACGACTCCGTTTACACCCAATAGAGGGGCTCCGCCGGTCTCTGAATAGTCGACTCTTTTCTTAAATTGGTCCAACTGCGGCTTTAAAAACAAATAACCCAGTTTGCTCAGCCAACTGCTTTGAAACATACGCTTGAGATTAGTTCCAATCATTTCGGCTAGGCTCTCACTTATTTTAAGCGCAATATTCCCGGTGAACCCGTCACAGACAATCACATCCGCATTACCCCGATAGACTTCCTTGCCTTCGATATTGCCGATAAAATTGATGTGGCTGGATTTGAGCATTTGAAAAGCCTCCTTGACGATCTCATTTCCCTTTCCATCTTCTTCGCCAATACTGAGCAAACCTACCTGGGGATTTTCCTTGCCGAGAATATATTCCGCAAAAACATGGCCCATAATGCCAAACTGAAACAACTGGTCAGTTTTGCAATCGACATTTGCACCGGCATCCAGAAGAATAGCATTGCCCTTTAAAGTCGGTAGTTGAATGGCAATAGCAGGCCGGTCAACACCATTTAGCGGTCGTAATATAACCGTCGAATAAGCCAGTACCGCACCGGTATTTCCGGCACTCAGAAAAGCCGATGCCGCCCCCTCTTTAACCAAGTCCAAACCAATTTTCATGGAAGACTTGCGTTTGGAGCGCAGGACTTTACTAGGACTGTCGTGCATTTCCACCACCTCATCGGCGTGGACGATCTTGATAGGAAGGTTATGCTCAGGATCGAGCCGGTCTAAGACCGCCCGGATCGGTTCGGACAAACCGGTGAGAATGATTTCCGTTTCATATTCCTTCGCCGCCATTACCGCGCCTTCTACAGCGGCTTCCGGAGTATGATCGCCTCCCATGGCGTCAACCACGATTTTCATTTCCGGGTCTGGCTCCTTTCCAAAGAGCGTTGGGGATTATCGAGAGGAATACGAGTAACTAAACAGTGACGAGGTACTAAACCGCTTCGACTTCCATCACTTCTTTGCCCTTGTAATAGCCGCAATGCGCGCAGATGTGGTGCGGGCGGGTCATCTCATGGCACTGAGGACATTCAACGTAGGAAGGAACGCTTAAGCTATCGTGAGACCGGCGCATTCCTTGTTTGGATTTAGATGTTTTCTTCTTTGGAACAGCCATAATATCTCCCTATTTCAACTTGTCTTTTAATTGTTGTAAGGCTACCAATCTTGGGTCGCAAGGCTCTTCGCTTTTGCAACCACATTTATTCTGATTCAGGTTTGTCCCACACTGGGGGCATAAGCCTGCACAGTCTTCCCGACACAATATGACTTGTGGCAGGCTCAATAATATCAAATCCCGAACAGGAGGGAACAGGTCAATTCGGCCCTCTTCATAAAACTCCTGTTCCACATCCAGACCCGTGAGCTCAATTTCACCGGCCAGCTTGTCATTTTCAACTCGGGGGATGAAATGAGTACTGAGCTTGGCTTTCACCGCAAAACTGAAACCACCCAAACATCGGGCACAGGTAACAGAGAGTCCCGTTTCAAGACCGCCTCGGCACAGGATTTCCTGACCAGATTCTTCCAGCTTCCCTTGTATTTTAACATCTTCCGTTAAAATACAGTCAGGAGAGTTAATATTGAAGCACTCTTTAGGTTTAAGCACATCAAAATTCAGACCCTCTTCATAAATTTCCTCAATATCAAAAACCATGGCTTGAAAAAACCCTTGAATTCAAACCCTTTGCATTTCCGGAAGCTCTATCAGAGGGAGGGGCGTTGAGGGAGAATGTTATCTTTTACAGCAATTTCAGTCAAGCAAATAATTCCCACTCGGCGTGGAGCCAGTGAGAACCAGCGAGCCGCCAGAGGCAAAGAGCAAAAGCCCTGGCTGGGAAAACAAGGAACTGAGAAAATGGCTTGCTCCCTACAATGCTTTAAGGAATGTTCAAATATCTGGGACAAAATCTGGAGTAGGGGCGGGATATGGGGCCGTTGCTGGAGCCACCGCTGGGGCCGCCGCCGCAGGAGGGGATGCGGCAGGAGCAGCCCTTGAGGCCATTGGAGGAGCGGTCGTAGGAGAGGTGGCTGGCGCAGTGACCGAAGAAGCTTTAACCAAGGCTGGGGCAGTAGAGTTTATCATCAAGCAGGAGAATGGACAAAAAATTGCAGTGGTTCAAACTAATGAGGAAAACCTAGCTGTTGGAGATAAGATTCTAATTTTAAGATCCAATAAAGTGCGAATAGTTAAAGATAATACCGTGGGCGATTAACCTTATCCACTGGTAACAATTGAGACCTTTCTTAATTCTCTAGATTTTTTTAATCATTTTCTTCAAGCCATTTTTGACCTTCAACCCCCTCAGTCCCCCTTATCAGGGGGAAGATCATCATCCGGGTCTATCTGGGTTTATCTGTGGCTAAAAGAGATTTCACTCGCCCCACACAGAGTGGCGGCTAGTGGCGCGGGTGAAACCGGCTGTGGACTTCGAGCATCCTTTTCTCAAGCACATGAGTATATATTTGTGTGGTTGAGATATCGGCATGCCCCAGCATCTGCTGGACCGATCTCAAATCGGCTCCCCTATCCAATAAATGCGTGGCGAAAGCGTGTCTCAAGGTATGCGGCGACACATTGGCTTTAATACCACATTGGCGCACATATCCTTTTAACAGCTTCCAGAATCCTTGCCGAGTCATGGCTTTGGCTCTTCGGCTCAGGAACAATTCTTCCACCTTTTGCCTCTTGGCCAGAATAGGCCGAGAGTTTAGCAAATAGTCCTCCAACACATTTCTCGCAACCATGCCTATCGGGACGATGCGCTCTTTGGATCCTTTCCCCATAGTTCTCAGGCAACCGGCTACCAGATCGAGGTTATGTCCCTTCACCGAAATCAGTTCAGAAACCCGCATTCCGGTGGCATACAAAACCTCCAGCATGGCCTGATTGCGCAAACCAATAGCGGTGCCCATATCCGGACAACTCAAAAGTTTATCTACATCGACCGGCGACATTACATGAGGAAGCTTTCTCCACCGCCGCGGGGTTTCCAGAATCTCTGCCGGATTATCATCGAGTTGTTTGTCCTGACACAGATAACGAAAAAAGGATTTGATCGAAGACAGGCTCCGCGCGATGGAAGACGGCGACAAGCCCTCATCACGCAATATCAGAAGAGAACCACGAATATCCGCCGTTGTCAGGTTAGCCACTTCCGTATCAGGAAAAACCCGGGCAAAACGCCGTAAATCCCGGCAATACCCTGCCACTGTGTGCGGCGAATGTCTTTTCTCAATACGCAAATATTCGGAGAACTCTCTAATTAATATATCCATAATAAAATTATGGCTTAAAGTTCAATAAGTTACAATTATTATTTTTCTTGTTAGGCATATCCTGATCAATCTGTTAAGCTTGAAGGCCGAATCATAGAGGATGAATTATTACCACAATGAGACTGGCTCCATACTGGTTTTTACCCTTCCATAAGCTTCGGATCGCCTGACCTCTCCCTCGTGGCAGGTCACTTTTCCACTATCTGCTTATTTTTCAGACCGAGTCGTCGCGGTTTTTCGCATTTATTCATTCACAACTAAACTTTAATAACTACAGATGACTATGTTGAATCAGGAATTAATCAGAAATATTGGAATCATTGCTCATGTTGACCATGGGAAAACGACCTTGGTCGATTGTCTTCTTAAGCAGAGTGGAATGTTCCGAGACAGCGAACTCTCGGAGACGTGCATCATGGACAGCAACGAACTGGAGAAAGAGCGGGGAATCACCATATTCTCAAAAAACGCAGCGATCAATTACAAAGGGTACAAGATCAATATTGTCGACACACCCGGGCATGCTGATTTTGGCGGCGAGGTCGAACGGATTTTGAAACTGGTTAACGGGGTTCTGCTTCTGGCCGATGCTGTCGAAGGCCCCATGCCGCAGACCCGGTTTGTTTTGAAGAAATCCCTCGAACTGGGACTCGAGCCCATTGTCGTTATCAACAAAATCGACCGCCCTGCAGCACGGACGGAAAAGGTTGTCGATGAAGTTTTTGATTTGTTCGTTGAACTGAATGCAAATGATGAGCAATTGGACTTTCCTGTCATATACACATCAGCCAAGCAGGGTATTTCCAGGCAAACACCCACAGGCCCAAACGATGACATCACCCCTCTTTTGGATATGGTCATCGAAAAAGTCCCGGCCGGCAAAGGTGATGCCGAAGGTCCTTTCCAAATGCTGGTTTCCTCTGTGGATTATGATGACTACGTTGGAAGGATCGCTATCGGCACAATCACACGTGGGCATATACAGGCAAAAAGTAACTATACCCAGATCGATCGTCAAGGAGATATGAAAACCTTTAGTCTTTCCAAGCTATACACTTTCCAAGGATTGACGAAGGTAGAGTCTCCCTCAGCGACCACGGGAGATATTATCGGCATTGCTGGGATGAAAGAAGCGGAAATCGGCGAAACCGTTGCGGACTCCAGTCGCCCGGAACCACTCCCGGTTATTGAGATTGATGAACCTACTCTCTCGATCCATTTTTCTTCCAATACCTCACCCTTTGCAGGTCGTGAAGGCGACCTTGTCACCTCAAGGCAAGTGCGGGATCGTTTATTCAAGGAAATCCGCTCCAATGTTTCTCTCCGAGTGGAAGAAACCGACACGCAGGATACCTTCAGGGTTTCTGGACGCGGTGAATTGCATTTAACTATTTTAATAGAAACCATGCGCCGTGAGGGCTATGAGTTTTCCATTTCCCGCCCTGAGGTCTTGATCAAAGACATTGACGGAGCTCCACACGAGCCGGAAGAGTTTGTCATTCTCGATATTGACGACTCTCATATGGGCTCCGTTATGGAAGCCATGGGAAAACGCAAAGCCACCCTGAAGAATATGACCCAAGGAGAAACCACGGCGAGGCTTGAATTCGTCATTCCCACACGCGGACTTTTCGGGTTTCGTTCTGAATTTCTAACGTTGACAAAAGGCACGGGAATCATTAACCGCATTTTCCATAACTTCATCCCGCATTGCGGTGAGATCGCCCAGCGCGTCAATGGTTCGTTAATTGCCATGGGAAATGGAAAAACGACCGGTTTCTCCCTGTTCAATTTACAAGAAAGAGGCTCTATGTTTCTCGGGCCGGGTGAAGAAATTTATACCGGACAGCTTGTCGGTGTAAACAAAAAAGATAATGACCTTGTGGTCAATATCTGCAAGGAAAAAAAGCTGAGCAATATGCGCGCATCCGGGTCCGATGTGAATATCATTCTCACACCTCCAGTAATAATGAGTCTCGAACAGATTCTTGGTTTTCTAAACGAAGACGAGTTGGCAGAGGTCACCCCGAAAAGCATACGCTTGCGAAAAAAAATCCTGAACGAAAACGACAGGAAAAGATTTGGTAGAGCGCGGAACACCATTCCTGTTTCTGTATCCTGATTGTTCCATTTTCATTGCCCTGAAATTTGAAATGTTGTAGAATCGGGAGCCTCTCATAAATCAGGGGAAGAGAATTATTTTTGAAAAACATGATTCCGTTTTTCAAGCCCCTGAGACTTTTTCGACAAACAAGTCCACCTTAAAATATAAACCGGATCAAGATTTATCCGGGAATGGGATTTACATGCAACGCACAACCCTCGTCCAACACATCCGGCAGCAGGAAAAAGCCAATCCTGGAGCTACTGGAGAGTTCACCAGCCTGATGAATGAAGTCATGGTAGCTGGTAAGATCATTTCTCTCGAAGTCAATAGCGCAGGTATCGGAGAAGATATTTTTGGGCTTACCGGAAAGATAAATATCCAAGGGGAAGAAGTCAAAAAGCTGGATGAGTTTTCTGACCTCACATTCACTACAATTATCGGTCAGTCAGGCACGGTATGTGCCATCACCTCCGAAGAAAGAGAAGAAGCTCTCATCATCGATGACAATCCCGGAAAATATATTTTCATGATGGATCCTCTCGATGGGTCTTCAAACATTGATGTCAATGTCAGCATAGGAACGATATTTTCCATTTACCGCAAGAAAAGCCTGGGCGATAAAGTAACAGACGAGGATCTCCTGCAAAAAGGAGGCGAACAAATTGCCGCCGGTTATATCGTATATGGCTCCAGCACAATTTTTGTCTACACAACCGGGCAAGGTGTTCATGGGTTTACGCTTGATCCGGCATTAGGTGAATTTTTTCTATCCCATCCTGACTTGGTTATCCCTGAGCAGGGCTCTACCTACAGCACCAACGAAGGCAACTGGGGTAATTGGGATGAACCTCAAAAGGGTCTGGTCGCTTACTTGAAGAAAGACGCTCCGGCAACAAGGCGCCCCTATAAATTACGCTATATCGGCTCTCTCGTCGCTGATTTCCACCGGACTTTGTTAAAAGGCGGACTCTTCATGTATCCCAAAGATAAGAAAAGCCCTGGTGGAAAATTGAGATTTTCTTTTGAGGCTGCTCCTCTGGCTTTCATTGTCGAGCAGGCCGGAGGAAAGGCATCTACCGGAAACCAACGAATTCTGGATATTGCCCCCACCAGCATTCATGATCGTCTGCCTCTCTTCATCGGCAGCAAGAAGGATGTCGAACTGGCGGAAAAACGCCTTGCAGTCACAGTGAAAAAGGGCGGTTGGTTCAAATGGCTGAGTGGATGACCGTCGGCCTATAACTATTATGAAGATTCAAAGCATACGCGGTGTTAAAGACATCCTGCCCGATGAAATCTGGAAATGGCAGTACATTGAGTCCATCGCCCATAATATTTTTCCACGATACGGCTTCAAGGAAATCCGCCTCCCCATTTTTGAAGACACCCGGCTGTTTTCCAGCAGTATTGGTGAAACTACCGATATCGTCGAAAAGGAAATGTATACCTTTCAAGACCGAGGCGGCGGCTCCATTACGCTTCGGCCCGAGGGAACTGCCTCGGTGGTTCGCTCCTATGTAGAGCACAAGATGTACAACCCCCCTTCCGTGCTCAAGATGTTTTACATCGGCCCCATGTTTCGCTATGAGAGACCGCAAGCCGGTCGGTTAAGGCAATTCAATCAAATTGGAGTCGAGGCCATGGGCTCGGCTAGTCCGATTGTGGATGTAGAAGTGATGACCATGCTCATGGAATTTTTCAAAACACTGGGACTCACCAACATCAAACTTGAGATCAACAGCCTGGGTAGCCAGGAATGCCGCCCTCAATACCGCGATCTATTAAAAACAGAAATAGAAAAACATCTGGACCAGCTTTGTTCCAACTGCAAAAACCGATACCAGCGCAACCCTCTGCGGGTCCTCGATTGCAAGACGGAGCAATGCGGTAAGATTGCTGAAGGATTGCCAAAACTCATCGACCACCTGGACCCCACCAGTGCCGAACATTTCTCGGAAGTGCGTTCACTTCTGGACTCTGCCGGAAGCTCCTGCTCCGTCAATCCCAACCTGGTTCGAGGATTGGATTATTACAACCGCACCGCTTTTGAAGTTACCTCACAAAGTCTGGGTGCCCAAAATGCTATTTGCGGAGGCGGACGTTACGACACTCTGGTGGAAGCACTAGATGGCCCCTCAACACCCTGTTTCGGTTTTGCCCTTGGTCTCGAACGCCTGGTTTCACTGGTACCGTTTGACGACGTAAAAACGCTAAAGAAAAATCCTGATATTTTTATCGTCTGCCTGGGAGAGGAGGCCAAAACCACCGGATTTAAAATTGCGCACGAACTACGCTTGAAGGGGTTCAGGGTCGAGAGAGATTATGAAATGGGGAGCATGAAAAGCCAAATGCGTAAAGCTAACAAAACCCAGTGCGGATTGACTCTTATCCTGGGAGAAAACGAAATCCGTTCCCGTAAATTTATATTGAAAAATATGGAAACCGGCGAGCAAACAGAATGCCCTGCCAGGGAACTGGCGACAGAAATTGCCAAACTCTCCGCCGGTTCGTGATTATTTTTGTCGGGCAAAACTTTTTCAAAAATTCAGCATCCTAACTTCAGAGGCTGGGAAAGCAAAATGATTGCCCCCTCTTAATGATCGTGCTAAGTTAACCCGATATAACCGCTACTTAAAAAATATGGCTAGCAAAGAATTAGAAGTTCTTGAGGATTATATTGTTCAAAACAAGCTGAAGATCACCAAGCAAAGACGCGCTGTTCTCAATGCTTTTCTAGAATGCGAAAAGCATATCAGCACTGAGGAGCTTTATAATCAGGTCACCGCCACCGACCCAAAAGTGGGGCTGGCAACGATTTATCGCACTCTGGCATTGCTAACCCAAAGCGGCTTGGCCTCGGAGCTGGATTTTGGCGACGGACAAAAACGCTACGAACATAAATACATGCATGGACATCACGACCACATGATCTGCACCGAGTGCGGAAAAATCATCGAGTTCAACCATCCCCTCATTGAAAAATTCCAGGAAGAAGTCGCCAGCCAAAACGGGTTCACCATCACCTCCCACAAACTGGATATGTTTGGCCTTTGTAACGAGTGCCGCTAGGCTCCCGCTTGGCGTGAGGCCAGCACCGCATTGCCCTTGGAGCAAACTGAGCACTCAAACGCAAAACTGTAATGACTCATCTTAACAGAGACCTTTGCATGAGTCGAAAAAAAAATAAAAAAGCCAGATTCTTCATTACATTCAGAATGACAACACAAGGCTGTTTTGCCATTCTGAGGAACAAGGTGACGAGGGCGTGATATTTTCCATTAACCTTTGTGCCCCGAAGGGGAAATCTTGGGTTATCAAAGGTCTCCTCCTGACGAGAGGGGATAAAAAGTGGGGGGGGGGTGCAAAATCAGTAGTTGTTGACGAGCAACTAGTGCCTCGGCTCAATCAAGCTCTTGCCTGCTAGCTCCAAGCCTATTTGAGAAGAGATTGAGCACAACGAAATCCGATATAGTTGAAAATTTCGTTCATCACTTGCCCATAGGTAGTCACTTTCGGGAAAACTTTATTTTTGGGATGTAGCCAGACCCGATTAGTGATGCGTAATGCGCCTGCTGAAGAGTCGAAGGAACCGCCTCGTACCACTTTCAACTCGCCCGCCTCTGGGCCCTGAGGGTTGTCTTTCGAGCGGACTGTATAATAGGGCTCATACCAGTCATTAACCCACTCCCAGACATTCCCCATCATGTCATAAAGACCGTACTGATTTGGGGCTTTACTCCCAACGGGATGCGTGGTCTCTGCTGAGTTATCTTCATACCAAGTGTAGTATTCATTCACCATATTGCCCCAGAAGTAGCGAGTCGTCGCCCCTCCCCGCGCCGCATATTCCCATTCCGCCTCGCTAGGCAAACGGCAAGCACCTTGTGATTTTTTGATAAATTTTTGTACATCCAGAAAACTGACTTGTTCAACGGGCAAGTCTGCCCCGGTAAACCTGGAGGGGTTATAGCCTCTCAGCTTTTCCCAACGCGCCTGGGTCACTTCATATTCATCCATGTAGAAATCATTCACGCACACTTCATGCTCTGGCTTTTCATCTTCCTGGGCATAGTCATTCCCCATGATAAAACACCCGCCCTTTATGAACACCATTCCTTCAGGAGCTTTGTCGGCCTTTGCCTGATCTTCGGGAGAAAACTGAACCGGTGCAACCCGCTGGTCAGAGAGAGGGGTAGATTCTTCGGACACATCTGGTAGCTCGGAAAAGCTGGGATGAATATCGTCACTGCCCTGGTCCTCGGCTTTATCAGCACAAGCCGAAAGCAGGAAAAAAACACTAAAGATGATGAATATTCTACAAAAACGCATTGTTTTAACAGGAGTTGAGGAAAGGCAAATAGTACCATTTTAATGAGGTTTTGCAAAAAAAATTCCGCATTTTAAGAAATTACCGTGGTTTTTCTTGAAATAGTCCTCAAATGGATTAAAAAATACCCTCGCCTCCACGTATTTTTTAATAAATAGCTTAATTTTTTTGTCCAAATACCAATACCGATAAATATCTGAGAAAAGGACCCGCCTTTATAAGGAAAATATTATCGAGGCCATCAATGTGTATAACGAGGAAGTCCTTTATAACCCCAGTCAGCTTGACGTCTATGATGGGCCAGAGTGGGCTTACCTCAAACAAGGCCGTACCTTGGAGACTAGAACCGCTTTCACAACCGCAATACATGGTGTATGAAACCGCCTAATAATTCAGCACATAAAGGCCTGATTAAGGCCAAATATGCCGTCACCAAAGAGCGGCTGAAAGCCAATTTGATTTCCTTCGAACAAGTCCGAATTAGCTTATTAATGATTTACTAGCGAAAAAACAAAACTTTCAATTGACATTTGTCGGAATTCGCTTACGGTGTATTGTTACTCCGTTGCTTGTTTAGATATTAAGACGCTCAAACATTTGGGGAGGGAGGGATACTTTTCTCTTTTCACTGTAAGGGTGAGAAATCATGGAGTTGGATCTTGATTCGACTCCATGATCCCGATTCCAGTCGCTGTGGTAGAATCAATAAGCACCTTGAGCGAAGACAGGCCTTTGCTCTCCTGCAAAAGCCATAACGGGCTACTTCCCAGAAAACGTTTCTGCATAGGAAGACTTCAGGTTTTCGACAACGGAAGGGTCTGCTAACGTCGAGATATCCCCAAGTTGATCGGCTTCATTGGCAGCAATTTTCCGTAATATGCGCCGCATAATTTTCCCCGAACGGGTTTTGGGAAGCGCAGAAGCCCAGTGTATGACATCCGGCGCGGCAATAGGCCCGATTTCCTTTCTGACAAACTGCGCCAGAGTCTTCTTCAACGCGTCATCCGGTTGCACCCCATCCATCAGGGAAACGTAGGCATATATCCCTTGACCCTTTATCTCATGCGGGAACCCTACAACCGCGGCTTCGGCCACGGTTTCATGGAGCACAAGAGCCGACTCCACTTCAGCGGTTCCCATCCTGTGCCCGGATACGTTTATAACATCATCGACTCTACCGGTGACCCAGTAATAACCGTCTTCATCACGACGGCAACCATCTCCAGTAAAATAATAACCAGGGTAAAGTTTAAAATAAGTTTCCTCAAAACGTTCATGGTCGCCATAAACCGTTCTCATTTGCCCCGGCCAGGGTTCGGATATCGCTAGCACGCCTGCCACCCCGTTGCCTTCGAGCACCTTGCCGGTTTCCCCTTCGATCACCACGGGCTTCACGCCAAAAAAAGGCAGAGTTGCCGAGCCTGGTTTTGCCGGAGTACAACCGGGTAGAGGTGTGATCAAAATGCCACCGGTCTCGGTCTGCCACCAGGTATCGACAATAGGGCAGCGTCTCCTTCCGACATTTTTGTAGTACCACCGCCAGGCTTCCGGGTTGATCGGCTCGCCGACTGAACCCAAAACCCGTAACGTTGAAAGATCATACTGAGCGGGTGTGTCCTCCCCATGCGACATGAGTGCACGAATCGCCGTTGGAGCTGTATAAAACTGGGTGACTTTGAGTCGATCCACCACATCCCAAAATCGCCCACAATTCGGATACGTCGGGATGCCTTCAAACATGACCGTTGTCGCACCGTTGGCCAAAGGACCATAGATGATATAAGAGTGGCCCGTGACCCAGCCGATGTCTGCCGTGCACCACCAGATGTCACCGTCCTGATAATCAAAAATATACTTATGGGTCAGCGCGGTATAGATCATGTATCCGCCGACACTATGCTGAACTCCCTTGGGTTTTCCCGTTGAGCCGGAAGTATAGAGAATAAACAAAGGATCTTCCGCAGACATAACCTCCGCATCACAAACAGGGCTGGCATTTTGCATTTCTTCATGCCACCAGGTATCCCGGCCCGACTGCATTTCCACAGCAACCTTATCGCCCAACCGCCGAGACACAATGCAGGCTTTGACCACAACCCCGTCTTTCGCGGCCCGCTCCATGGCTTCATCGGCATTGGTTTTTAAAGGTACCGGTTTGGCACCACGAAACCCACCATCGGTGGTGATGAGAATCGTGCAGGCCGAGTCCACAATCCGATCTGCCAGAGCGGTAGGAGAAAACCCACCAAAAACGATGGAATGAATCGCTCCTACCCTTGCGCAAGCCAGCATTGCAATCGCCAACTCCACCACCATGGGCATATAAATAGAAATCCGGTCGCCCTTTTTCACCCCATGACTTTTCAGAACATTGGCAAATTTGCAAATCTCTTCATGAAGTTGCCGGTAGGTCAAGCGAAGGTTTTCACCGGGTTCATTCCCTTCCCATAATATGGCAGTCTGGTCACCTCTTTTTTCCAGGTGACGATCCAGGCAATTGACCGTTATATTGGTTTTTGCCCCCTTGAACCATTCGATGCGTATCCTGCCGTTACGGACGTCGTAGTTGTAGTCACGCACCTGATCCCATTTCTCGAACCATGTGAACTTTTCCGCCTCATCAGCCCAGAATTTTTCGGGGTCACTGATGGAACGCTCATACATTTCCCGGTATTGCTCCATACTTTGGATCAATACCTTGGCGGAAATGGATTCGGAGGGATGGTAAATTTCCTCACTCATAACTTTCTCCAACCAAACCGTTGCCGTGTGTATATTTAAAGAAACCGGACAGCCCTGACCGCTTCGGTCAGGGTCCAGAGTCCATCAGGTTGGCTAAACTCACCATTGCGGATATTAAGCACAAATGTGCGCATACGACCGGGCACCTGTTGAGCGATCATAGAAAACCCGCCGCCAGAGGCAAATTGATCGCTGATATGTATAGTCTTACCAAACTGATCCGTATTTTCAAAACTTTTATCAAAGAGGGTAGACATTTCATCTCTCCCCGGGAGCCGCCAGTCATCATACCCAGCGTATTTATTTTCGTTCATCTCCCGCACATAATCAACGCTGTCTTGGTAATTGACCCATTTTTTCAAATCAATCATAGAGTCTGTCTTGCACCACATCAGATCATGCGCTTTGGAGGTGACGGTACCATCGCCATTATCAATAAAAACATTTTTCACGCTACTGGAACTCATAATATTATAAAACTCGACCTGGATTTAAAAATTAAGATAAAATACTGGCGTAGCCGCCGAGGGCAAATAACAATGGCTCAATTTTGTTGATCTGAGATAACTCTTCCCCCCCTGCAAAAGCTATCGCAAGAGAGGGCAGCACCACACTGACCAAACCGAGCAGAAAATTTAACATGTCTCAAACCCCACCACCACAGAAAAAAGTTTTACTGACCCATCTCAACTGGAACCTGCAAAGGTTGGATGAAGCCTTGAAACAGGAAAGATCCGACTATTTCAAGAGCACCGCCCTACAACGGTTTGGGCATGCCTACACCATGACTATTAAAACTATTCTGGGTTACGGAGAAGTTGAAGGAGAAATTAATGATGAGCAATGTATCGCATTAGCAACACAAAATTCATGGATTGAAGACCCGTCGCAATGGACAGAAATGATCGAAGACTATCAACGCGTCAATCAAAAGCCCAATAAACAAGAAGTGGAGACTATATACCAGAAGCTCCCTCGCTACCAGCAAGCTTTTAAAAGCCTGTATTCTCAACTGCAAAATCTAATCTAACCTATTATGGATCATTTGACAGTCCTTTCAGAAAGCCAGCTTTCTTGCAAAAATAACAGATTTTTTGCTATCACCTCTAAGCCGCTAACATAATACTCTTTTTGGGGATTAGGATAGATGTCTGAGCCAAAATTGTCTGAGCCAAAATGGAAATTCCGCATGATGGTTAAGGGAGAAATGAACTCTGACCCAATAGAAAGTGAATTTTTTTCCACTGGGCACCTAGACAGTATTGCGGACGCCCTGGTTCGTGAATGTATTCAAAATTCCCTTGATGCCGGTTTACCAGATCAGACAGTTCGAGTGGCTTTTCGTCTGTTCACGAAAGAATCAGATAAAAACGAGGTCATGGGTCAATATATAAAGGAGCTTATTCCGCATTTGACCGCCAAGCAAAACGGTCTAATAGGAACTTCCCACTTTAATATGTCAGAGGAATTTTTGGTAATAGAGGATTATGGGACGCGAGGATTGGAAGGCGACCCGGCTCAAGACGATGACCTTCAAAATGGAAATATCAAAAATGATTTTTTCTATTTTTGGCGCAACATCGGCAGGTCAAAAAAAGATGCTACAGACCGTGGTCGATGGGGGTTAGGCAAAACCGTGTTTCAAGCGACATCAAAAATTAATACTTACTTTGGGGTTACGATTAGAAAAAGTGACGGCAAATCAATGCTGTTGGGTCAGTCCACCCTGAAAACACATTTAGTCGATGGTAACAAGCACTCTCCATATGGGTGGTACGGAGTTTTTGAGGAAGACTTTGACGAAGACTTTGTCCTGCCTATCGAGGACCAATCTAAGATTAAAAGATTTTCAGAAAATTTTGGTTTGAGGAGGCAGAAAGAAACCGGCTTATCGGTTGTGGTTCCCTATCCTGACCCATCAATAAAACTCGAAACCCTTCTATCTTCAGTTTTGCTCCATTATTTCTTTCCGATTTTATCGAGAAACTTGGTGGTAAAGTTGTGTAGGGACAAAAAGTACCTCGTCATTGACGATCAAAAGATTGATCAGTGGCTAAAGTTTGTTGACTTCTCAATATCCCGGATGACAGAAGAGGCTTTCCAGCATTTGTTCAGTTTTACTCGCTGGATACACTCGCTGAATTCGGATAATCTGATAGAAATTAATTCACCATCTCCAGATAATGCTCCTAAATGGAAGGAAAGCTTGATTGACGTAGAAACTCTATCAAAACTTCGGACTCAATTTGACCGAAAAGAGAGGCTTGCTATTCGGGTGCCTTTAACAATCAAACCAAAAGATAAAGCGTTCGAAAAAACTTATTTTGATGTCTTCATAGAACGCGATGACCGCTTGGATCGATCCGAAAATCATTATGTTCGAGAGGGAATCACCATTACTGGAATGAGTGTTCTGAGACAAAAAGGAGTACGGGTAATAGTTTCAATAAGAGATAAGGCTCTTTCAACACTTTTGGGCGACTCCGAAAACCCTGCTCATATAGAATGGCAAGAGCGCACCCCAAAATTCAAAGACCGGTACACTCATGGAGTATCCTGTCTCCGGTTCGTCAAAAATAGCCCTAGGGAAATTGTAAAGATTTTGAGCAAACCTTCTCTCGGAGTAGATAAAAATCTCTTACAAGATTTTTTTTCAGTGGCACTCCCTGTCGATAACAGCAACGATAAGAGGTCTCGACAAGGGAATTCTACACCCGGTGAACTCATTGGCTCAACCATGGAATTTCTTCTATCTCATAGGAAAGGTGGCTTTTTAATACGAAAAAATCCTAAAGCCACACACCTGCCCGACTATGCTCAGATAACTGTGGCTTATGAAATGCGGAGAGGTAATCCTTTCACAAAATATAGCCCTTTTGATTTTGAAATAAACAAAGCCCCTATCACGATAAAGAGTAATGGAGTTCAAATAAAAAAAGGCCAAAGAAATCAGTTGACCATTCAATTGAATAACAATGATTTTCAACTGGAAATCACTGGTTTTGATTCCAATAGAGATTTAAGGATTAAAGCCGAAGTGACTGAACAAGGTAAATGATCCGAAAATTCAATTTTACAGGCCGAAATAAAATTCCTCGTAAGTGTACAGGGGTTACTCTATTGAATGCAGATAAACACCCCTATTCTTTTGATATTGAGGTTGACCTCTCTGACTTTAATCTACCTAAAGGAGCACTGGTTTATGTTGAAGCCTATACAAGAAGCTCCTATATGCGATTCGATTATGGAACGGTAGGAGACTTTAGGATTCCTGCATGTCGAGAACTCAAAGATATTGAAGCCGGGACAACTCCTCTCTTTCGAGTGAAAATTGTGGACAAGAGTTCTCAGTATGGACGAATCATAGCCATAGCTGACAAGCTTCATCCCGAAGGAATTGAGAATACCAATAAAAGAAATGTTAGCTTGTTACATGTTGAGTTTTCAGAAGACTTGGAAGGCCAAGTCTGGAAACTGGATTTGACGGAAGACTGGCCCGTTATTCAAGTCAATAATCAAATCAGCTCAATTAAGGAGATTGCAAAGTCAGATGATGCGTTTACTGCTCTAGTATATCCGGATGTTGTTCGACAAATACTAAACAACATCATTGAAAAGGATGAGCTGGACCCGAAAATTGATGAGGAAGATTGGCCAAGCTATTGGGTCAAGTTTGTAAGCTCCCTGCCCGGTGTAGGCTCTCCTCCTACAGGTGGACATTCAAACATTGCAAATGAGCAAAGTTACTGGATTGAAAATGCAGTGCGCGGGTTTTGTAACGAAAAGCATCTCTTGGAAAGATATAAAAAACTATATGCCGAGGAGCAGGACAAATGATTCGTGTCCGCAGGTTGAACTCCCAAGGGTTGGAGTATTTCAGAAAATACCTGAACGCCCTCAAGGAAGAAACTGAAAAACCGCCTCCTTTCAATATTTTGTACGACCAAAAATACTCAGAGGAACTTCAGGGTCAAGCTAAAGTTGAAAAAACGAAATTCCAGAACCGAGTCCATGTCATCAAATACTTGTCTGAGGCAATGGGAAACATGGACACCTCAATTACCAAAAAAAACATGGGATTATGGAGTTGGTTATCTCTTTTTTATTTTGACCAGGTTTGCCCGGAGAGTTTGGATGGAGATAGAAAACCCGGCATGGAGTACCGCCATATTCCAGATGTTAGTTTTCGCTGTAGACATCGTCATTTGCTGGCAGGGCCATTTCAGACATACAAAACATATGGAGAGAAGGCACAACTCCTTTTATACGGTGATGTCCACATGGAGAATCAGGTTCACCATGAACTAGCTGGACGTCAAAATTTTATAACTAGTCCCAAACTTATAGAAGTGGCAAACGCATTATATTTTGATAAAGATCAAAGTAAACCAAAACCTGGGATACTATCCAAAACCAAAGGTGGCTCGCTGCTTCGGTTTATTGATGTCATACAGCAATTGGAATTAAATTTTGATTTATACAGTACGGGGGCTGGGGAGATTATTTCCCTTTTACCAGATGAATTCGACAGGCCTCAATCTCTTGGTAAAACTTGATTCTATGGAGGGAATACCAGAGTATTATGAATCTCAGAGTGGTACACCATTACGTACAACAGCATAACTAAAAAAACATTTTATTTGACCTGTGTTAGATAAGCTGGATGACTTGAATCGGTAACCTGTTGGACTTCGATGCTAAGGCGGATAACCACGACAGCAATACAAAGCGTTTATAGTCCCTCTGATTCATTAAGGAATAGCTGCTTCAACTCGTCCAACGCCCTTTTTCTATGGGAAATGGCATTTTTCTCCTTGGAAGACATTTCCCCATAGGTCTGATCATAACCTTCCGGGATAAAGATTACATCCCAGCCAAAACCATTTCCTCCCCGGATACTGTCTGCCAAGGTTCCGTCCGCTTCACCACGGGCAATCTTCATATTTTGTCCGTCATAAACAGCGAAACAGCATACTGCCGTCGCCCTCCAGTCATCAAAACCATTGACCATCTGCAACATACCCTGACAACCGACTGTTTCTTCAAACCATTTGACCAAGGCACCGGGCAACCCGTTCCATGCATGAAACAGCAACCCGGAGTCCTCCACCATCACCGGACACTGTAATGCTGAGTATGCTTGTCGGGCTTTGTGCCGAACCACTTCATCCAGATCCGGGGACTGGATTTCAAAGAGACCATCTACCTGAAAAGGCTCAAGAGTAAGCTGAAGAATTTCGCCTGCTTCCCGGACCTTGTTGGGGTTTCCTGTTACAAATTTAAATTGGCTCAACATACAGAGCATCTCCCAGAACATCTCCGCCAGCATGAAACTGGACTCAATTAGCAATATTTCTTTATGGTTAACAAACCTGCTCTCGACTTGAAGAGCCTTTACTCCCTCTTTCTTAAAGAGGGTTGAGATGATTTATAATCAAGGGTTTAATTTATCATCTCAGGAGAGAGCGGCTTGACGGGTTATTGCGCATTTGTTATACATTGATCTTTCCTCCTTCTATTCCACCACAACTAAGGCTGATGAAACCGCAATTATTCACGTATTCATTTTTTCTATTATTCCTCACTTCATGCGGCCAGATTTTTGAGGTGAACGCAGATGTGCAAGCCCGGCAAGCCCTGCTAGACCTGATGAAAATACAGGGTAAGTTTTATCAGGAAAACCAGAGATATGCTACCGGCCATGCGGAAATAGAAAAATACAATCTAAAATATCATTCCGGTATCGTCTACCTTGAAATAGAGTCAGCAGGAAAGGGTAAATACAGGGCTGTTTCTCTTCCTGCCGAATCGACAACCGCACGAGTATTTGCTTATGACAGCGATCAGGGCGGGTTTTATGAAATGGCCGAGGACGAGGTTTCACGATATGTTCTCGGGGCATTGAGACATATTCGCGAGGAAAAACATAAAAAAGATCTAAACGAACTGACCGGCTGGCTATTGATGGGGGGGATGGCGTTTCTGGGGTTGCGCTTTTTTGCCCGCTATCAATCTCCAGGAAAAAACACCGCTATCTGGGCCTATATTTTGTGCTTGCCAACCATGGGCTGGGCCGTCGCCCTTCTGGGAAATATGGAAGTCGATGTCGTGTTCACCAGCACCATAGCCCAGGCCACCTGGGTAGGCATGGCAATAGCCTTATTGGCTTTTGCATTGGGAAGTCGCTGGCTGATGAAAAATAAAAACCCTCCTGCCCCCTTGATCAGCCTGTTGATATGCACACTGCTCATATCCCTGTTGAGCGCCGGAACTATGGGGTATATGCTCAAAACCTTTGGTTGAAGAATTCCGCCCAGGCGAGCAAGAATGTGAAGAGTTTCTGATTCTCTCACCCATTGCGACCGAAGGGTAAAACTCTGACCATCATGGGTGCTGGTGGGAAGTATGAACTTGATAGGTCCCTCTGAAGAATCCAAAGTCATGACCCTGCGACCGGCACGAAGAGTTGCACTTGCAACTTAAATTCAGTTAACATCAGTTAATGTTTTAAACTTTTACCGTTTGTATGAAGATGAATCCCTCTCACAAATTAAGCACACAAAACTTCTTTGGCACCCCGGAAATCGCGCTCAGAGAACTTTTTTCTGATTGGAGTGTTGAGACCTACCGGGTTCACCAGGTTTTCACATGGGTCTATCATTTTCATTGCCGGGATTTTAATGAGATGAGTAATCTTTCTAAATCTTTGCGGTCTCGATTGGCGGAGCATTTTCATTTTTCACTTCCCAAAATTCAAAACCGAACCCACTCCATGGATGGGTCAATCAAATATTTATTGGAAATGGATGATGGCGCAGTGGTGGAAAGTGTCTGGATGCCTTCGGAATTCAGAAAAACTTTATGCCTTTCCACGCAAGTGGGTTGTCGTTTGAATTGCTCGTTCTGTTTAACGGCAAGCCTGGGACTGAAACGAAATTTAACGGCCGGTGAAATCATCGGCCAGCACATCGTCATCAATCAGGAACTCAAAGAGAGAGACCAGATCACTAATATCGTTTTTATGGGAATGGGCGAACCTCTGGACAACTATGGGCCGGTTGTCGATGCGTTGCGTCTCATGATCTCTCCAGAAGCCATGAAGATTTCGACAAGAAAGGTCACCGTTTCCACATCGGGACTGGTTGAAAAAATAAAAACGTTTCAGGAGGAAAACCTGCCGATAAACCTGGCTATTTCTCTCAACGCTTCCGACAACGCCACCCGCGACCGGTTGATGCCTATCAATAAAAAATACCCCATTGAAGTTTTAATGGATTGCCTTGAGAAATACCCTTTAAAACCCCAAAGAAGGCATACTATTGAATATGTCCTACTCGCAGGCATCAATGATTCGGATGAAGATGCGCGGAGGCTGGCAAAATGGTTGAAGGATGTTCCCTGCAAGATCAACCTGATTCCTTTTAACGGTTTTGATCCATCTGAATACAGGCCACCCGCCGAACAAAGAGTTTTAGAGTTTCAAAATTATTTGATCGAGCAGAATTTTTCCGCCTTTATAAGACAAAACCGAGCCACAGACATACTCGGTGCCTGCGGACAACTTGCGGCCAGCGTGGCGCAGGACCCAATAAGCAATGGCCCATAAAACCGAGACAACTCTTTGCTAGCCAGCAAAAGCTATTGCTCATTATCCCCAAGCGTTGCCTGGCTTTGCAAGACTCCTTGCACAATCTTGACTCCCAAAACCCAGAACTATCAATTATTATCCCTGTTTAATGAGAGAGACAACCCGATCCCTCTTAAAGACAAGACCTCTGCATAACCCCGGATCACCCCTTCTTTGACTTACGCAAAGCTCTCCTTCTCAATGCCGCTGGATTTACATGAGGACGGCCCCACACCAGACTAAACCTCTCATTTCTGTTTTGAATCCTCTCACAGACCACCTTATTTTTCCTGCTGAAAAAGCAAGACAAGCCTTTAGTTAGCAACAGTTTTGAAAGTCCTTGACTTTGCCAAACCCATATGATATTCCTCTACCTTCTTCAAGTCCTTTTAGCCTTAAAAAAGGTTGAAGGCTTTGAAGAATTGAGGTTTTCCACTGTTGAGGAACGTGTACTTACCGCCTTCTTCCGGCCATTCATTCAAGTGATGACGAAACAAGCTCAAAATCCTTTTAGAAGTGCCTTTTTTAGAACACTTGTCTGCCTGCTTTTTGTCTATATGTTGGGGCATTTGACCACTTTCCTTCCCGTTTCTTCCAGTTCCATTTTTACGAATCTGAGTTTTCAGACTCTGGCATACGCCGAAGAGGAGGATGAAGAGGATGAGGACGAAGACGAGGATGATGAGGACGAGGAAGACGGAGAAGACGGAGAAGACGAAGAAGAAGACCTCTCATACTTAACAGATATCGGGCCGGCTGCGGACCACGAGTTTGAAGAATTCTCGTTCCTGGGTTTGAGTAACCGAAAGTTCACCTGGGCAGCGGCTCAGCTTCATATCCTGTTCGCCTCATTCATTCTGGGGTGCCCCATGTTCGTGGTCATCATGGAGGTCATGGGTGCCCGACGGACACAGGGGGTTCGTAAAGCGATAGTCCTCTCAAACGTGTTTTTAGCTGTTCTTATAGGCGTCGTCATAGGGATCACTGGAGAAATTATAATCGGGATCCATCACGGCGTCTTGTATGGCCTGTGGGCCTGTGCGTTCGGGGCACTAATAATCAGTTTCCTGAATTATTTCCACCGTTTAATGAATATCCGCGCATCCGCATTTGTTGGAGCGGCGTTTGGGACTGTAATCTCCATGGCACTGACACCCGTGGAGCATTATGAAACTTCCGGAATTATTCTCGCTGCAGTTAATGGGGCCGTCGGTGGCTTGATCTCCAATGGCATCATGTTTGCTCAGGCAGACTTCAAATTTGAGCGTCTGGCTCATGAGATCACCAAGGTAATTGGCATTTGTTACAGTTTTACGGCACTGTCGGGAGGACTCTTCCTCTTTGTCATGCTGGTGGCCTATCAGGACTTCATCACCTATCTCATATCCTCGTTTCCCGTCCTTTTCATGGTGGCTTACCCCACCCTGTTTATTCTGGAAACGGTGGTCATGTATATCTACGTTTATTCATGGGACCCTCTAAACAAGTCCAACAAAAAGGGAAGGCATATTGTTACCGGCGTGATCCTGAATGTTCTCGGTCTCACTCTTCTGGTTGCCCTTGACGGCCCGGCAACTTTCATGCAGACCCCACCCAAGCCTCTTGACCAACTGCTCAATATCAGTGAGTGGGATAGAATTGCCAATATGACCTGGATGCCGTTGAATTATCACCGACTGGTAGGCAACGGGACCTTTGGCGGCTATATGGTTTGTATCATTGGTGCCTACATGTACCTATGGTCGAGCAAAGAAGAAGAACGGGAATATTATGACTGGGTCGGGTATATCGGCAACCTCATCGGCGTTGCCATCATGATTCCCCTGCCGGCAATGGGTTATATCTTCGTCCGTGAAATTTATCAGTATGACGCCACTATCGGCATGTACATCATGTCCGACCGTGAGTCAATGTTCATGCTGGTGCAGGGGCTACTGGTAGGGACCATGTTCAGTGCCAGTAACATTTATATGTGGGTCAGCATGAAGCGGATTGAAAATGCCGAGAGGTTTTTCCCGGCCATGAAATTCGGCTTCATATTGATTGTTATTTCCGCCACAATCTGGTTCACTCCCAGACGCTTTTTCGCCACCATGCTTCCTGAACCCGGCATGAACCCAGATATGGTATTGCCGGATAACTTAGCTTTTCTCGCTTTGATGATTTCAAAAAATACGGCTGCGTTCTGTCTGGTGACCGTAACTTTCATCAACTATATTTTTTACACCATCGCCACTAAAACTGGAAAAGTCCACTATGGCAAGGTTAACCCGTTAGGACCTTACGTTCTTATTTTCCTCGGGTTCTCCGACATCTGGCTTATGAGCTGGATGGGCACTATTCGAGAACTATCGCGAATGAACTGGCATGTGTATAAAGTATTCAAAGATGTGACACCGGAGAAATTTGCGCCAACTTTGGCTGAGTCAGGTTTTCATGTCACAACAATTGTCTGGACCTTTTTCATCCTGATGACAGCCATCATCTGGATTGGAATCAAATATCCTAAAACCAAAAAGAAAGAAATCGAGCCAACGCAGGCATCACCGCAAATGGCCGAGTGAGTTTTTTCAGGAGCAAATGAATAATGAAAATTGATTTTATCATTATTGGCTTGATTGCTGTGGTAAGTGGCTTGTATGCACTTTACAGCACTTTTGGGGTTTTGGGAGCAGGTTCCGGGTTGGCGTTGATAGTGGCTTATGCTCTCCTTCTCAAAATCAAACCTAAAAAATTAGAAGAAAAAACCTTTTTCCAGAATGTTCGTTTCAAGATTCCTATAGTTATCGTTATAGCTGGAGCTATCTGGGTGCTGGCGGGCAAGTTCAATTTTCCCATCTGGTGGCAAATAGAATTTGTTGCCTTCGCCTTTGTGGGTTTTGCTTTCTTCATGCTCTTGGACTGGAAAACCTTCAGGCTGGAAAAATCACATTTTGACTGGGTCAAACGGATTCTGGTTACCTATGCCCTCGCTTCCGTTATATTTATTGGAGTAACCGCACAACTGCCCCAGTTTGATCCCGAGATTGAGCTTACCAAGCTTAACAAGCCTCCCATTGTATTAACCGGGTTGGCGGGTCCCGAAGTCATCGCCGCTGGTCGGGAAGTGTTCGAAAACAATAAATGTTTCAACTGTCATAAAGTATTCTGGGAAGGCAACTCTGATCGTGGTCCTAACCTGGGTACCAAACAAATTGGCCTTTATTCCGAGGATTATATTAGAGAGCAGGTCCTCAATCCTCGAGAAATTCAATCCCCAGGTTTTGAGGACCCAAAATCAAAAAAGGCCATGCCGACTTATTATGGCGATGACTTGAGTGAAGACGAGCTGTCCGCCATGGTCTCTTATTTAAAGACCTTGAGGGACCCAACCAATATGCCGGTTGAAGGCAAATTCCCCAATCAATGGACTTGGTGGGACGATAAGGATGCCATTGCCATAGGCCAGCAGGTGTTTGAAGGTACCCAACCTGAAACCGAAGGCCTCTCATGCGCAGTTTGTCACGGCAAAGATGGCACCCCCATGATGACCGGGGCTCTTGATCTCAGAGATGCGAACAATAAAGACACCACAAAAATCGAAGGGGATCATACAGACAAACTATTAAAAGACTGGCCGGATGACCTGTGGTATCGCCGGGTTACCCGTGGTGTTCCCAATACACCTATGGCTCCATGGGGTATGGTTTTCCCGCATCTTTATCTTTGGAAGGCTGAAGCCTATGCCCGAACATTCCACGATCCTCTGGACAAACGCACCGCCAAACGGCCTGTGCCACCCATCCCCACTAAAGAGGAGGTCGAAAGCTGGAAAACCAGAGAGCTGTTCCTCGACCCATTGCTCTAAATAAATTTAAACTCTTAAAGCCGATCCTGTTTTGACGACGGGATCGGCTTTATTTTTGCCTGATCGACAAACCCTGTACAGGTTTGCTAGAATGACTGTATCGTTACAGCCTGTGATCCTTTGGAGATTGCAATGAGTAGAATTGATGACTTGATAAAAGATAACCTTCTGGAAGATGGAAGCATTCTTCACCTTCGTGACAAATACATAGGAATCCGCGGCTGCATGGAGCTTGCCGCAAAAGAACAATTAAAAAACGTGAAGCAACTGATTGTTCCGGGAAACCAGATCGCAGATGAAGGTTTAGAGGCTCTTGCCGAATCCCCTCATTTGGGAAACCTGGAAGTCCTCAACATTAACCACAATGACATTGGGGATGATGGAGCAGTCGCTCTGGCAAACTCAGAAAACCTGCCAAAATTGAAGGACGTGTCCATGTTCGGCAATGTAGTGGGGGATGCAGGAGCCCAGGCCTTCGCCAATTCGGTCCAGAGTAAGAAATACGTCAAACTCGATCTCTATAAAAACCAGTATACCGAGATCGGTTATAAAGCCCTCACCGAATCAGAAAACCTGAAAAATTGTGAAGAACTGGAAGTATATCGAGATTAGCCCGGTTTCAGCCCTGATCGTTCTTCCATTCGGAATTATCAAAGGTCTTGACCTGCAACGCATGGATGAGTTTTGGAGTGCCTGTCATTTCCTGATCGAGTGCTTTGTGGACCAGTCTGATTCGTTCCATTACATTCAGGTTTTCGAATTGGGGTGAAACGACAACGATGGAATAATGACCCCCGCCACCAGCGGCTTTGTGGCCACGGTGAAGGTGGCTCTCATCAATGATCTCCACATATTCGGCAGCAATTTTCTGCTTTAGGTTGTTACTTATAATTCCAACAGCATCCATATAAGTCTAAAGTATTTAAAAGGTTATTAGGTTTTGTTTTGAGTCTTGGAGCGGAGCCCCACATCGGGAAAATCTTTAAACTGATTGAGGTTATCCTGAAATTTCCGGAAAGCCTCATGTTCGTTTTCATCCATCAATTTCGCCCGACAGCGGGCACAAACCGGCATCTTGCTGGCATTATAATTGCGAATCCTATTTTTGACTCCGCATTGCGGGCAAGGTATGATGGCTAAACTTGGATCAGTCATGGTTCATAATAACAAACCCACGTCGAAAATTAAAAGAGTACTTACAATCTTTCTTTAATATGTTTTTCTTCCAACAAATCGGCTCAAGCCAGAAAATTCCTTTCACAACCAAATTGGCCTTGGTTTTCTGGATCATACTGAGTTTGGCACTGTTGTCTTTTTTTGCATTCAGTATTTTTATAATCGCCTTGATAGTGGGTCTGGTTTTATTCACCGCCAGCCTGTTCCAGAAAAAAAAGGGAACGGGCTCCATCCCCAACCCCGGTTTCCAAACTCGGCCCTACTCTCGGCATACCAAGGATGATGATGTCATAGATATCTAATAAACTTTGCATGGCGCACCAGCCAGTCTATTTTCCTTTATAATCCTCTAGAAACTGAAATATCAGTCAACGCGAAAAAATCATTCCTCCGGCAAAAAATATTGAACCGAACCCTCTATATCTGATATAAATAACGGGTTCGGGTCATGATGGGTTAATTCTCATACCAATCTTGATAATTCTTGTTACAGGTTTGTTGTGAGCCATTTAAGGAAAAATTCAAATATTAAGGTGAAACTTAATTGATAAAACAGAATCAGTAAATACGTATTGTCAATAAAACTGCTCTCGGAGAGGATCGGAAATGAAAAAACCAATACAAATTCTTATTGTTTGTGGACTTTTTGTGCTGGGAGGGACTGCGAGTGGTGAGGCAGGCGCGGAATTTGAAAAAAATCTAATGAAGTTAAAAGCAACTCGCGAATGTAGAGGATGTAATCTAAATGAGGCAAACCTGACTGGGGCAAACCTGACTGGGGCAAACCTGACTGGGGCAAACCTGACTAAAGCAGGCCTGAGTGGGGCAAGCCTGACTAGGGCAAGCCTGACTAGGGCAAGCCTGGTTTGGGCAAACCTGACTGGGGCAAACCTGCATAGGGCAGACCTGACTGGGGCAAACCTGATTGGGGCAAATATGAAAAATATACATATGGATAAATCAATACAATGCAAAACCATTATGCCTTGGGGAGAAGAGAGCTCTGGTTGTAAATAGAAGTTGACTTGCATGCCCCCTGGACCACTCCAAGTGGTTTAAGGGTTTTCTTTTTGCACCTTCATAAACCAAACACCCACCAACAAAAACATCCAAACTAAAAACCCAAATCAAACCCAAAACCAAACAACTCACAAGCAGGGGTCATTTCGAGATATGACAGTAGTTAGGAATGGGGGTATGGGTTTGAAGTATCAAGCCACATGTTGAAAATATTTTTAGGGATTCTGATAATTTGAAAGGGGAATAATATAAAATGTCCACACCGCGACAAATCAGTTGCCGCTCTGTATAAATGCGATACATGCACTCATGTAGTTTGCAACTCGGGAAGATGTAAAGGAGGAAAAGGCGGTGGTCAAAATACCGGCTTGCGCTACATGATTTGCCAAAAAGGAAAGCTGGTTGAAGTTTAACGTTCCGCTGACGAATAACGAGTATTAAAAGGGATGTCTGGCCTTATCTCCTCGGTTTTTTATAGATATGCGTAGACTCTCCGTAGAATAATTCAGCGGATTCCATAATTGTTTCAGAAAGAGTCGGATGCGGGTGAATGGAATGTGCCAGGTCTTTAGCGTTTAAGTCATTGTCGATGGCCAAAACACCTTCCCCGATCAACTCCCCGGCTCCAACCCCGGATATTCCCATCCCCAGAACCTGTTCCGTATCAGGATCAAGAATCAGTTTGGTCACGCCATCCGGTCGACCCAGTGTCCTGGCTCTTCCTGAAACCCCCCATGGGAATTTGACCACTTGAACTTTCCTGTTGCTGTTTTGGGCTTCGGTTTCCGTCAAACCACACCAGGCTATTTCCGGATCGGTAAAAACCACAGCGGGAACACTGCGTGTTTTTTGAGTGGAATTCCCGCCAGCCAAAATATCGATAACCGCTTTGCCTTCCGCCGACGCTTTGTGAGCGAGCATCACTCCACCAATCACATCCCCAATCGCAGAGATGGAAGGCTCACCGGTTTGAAACTGTTCATTCACCTGAATGAACCCATTGCCATCAGTCTTGATGCCGGTGGATTCCAGGCCAATGCCCACGGTGTTGGGTTTTCGGCCTACAGCGACCAGAAGCTGGTCATAGCTACCTGTCTTTACATTGCCCTTAAATTTTGCCGCGATCTGATTTTCCTTCAACTCACAAGAAACAACATGGGTATCTAAATAAATATTCTGAAATTGAGATTTAAGCCTGGAATACAAAGGACCAACCAAATCCCGATCCACTCCCGGCAGTAAGTCACCAGTCATTTCCACCACTGTTACCCGGCTACCCAGCGAGGCATACACCGTTCCCATTTCCAACCCTATATACCCGCCCCCGACCACCAGTAAACTCTCTGGAACTTCTCTCAACTCCAGTGCCGATGTCGAGGTCAGGGTCCGCTCGCCGATTTCCGCAAATAACGGCGGGCAAACAGGCTGAGAACCCGTTGCAAGAATACAATGATCGAAAGTCAATGGCTCTTTATCATCGATAACAAGATGGTTACCATCGAGAAACCGGGCTCTCCCGTTTACGAATTCAACCCCGCGCTGTTTACAAAGGGAGCTCAGGCCGTTGGCCATTTTTTTGATGACTTCACAATTCCACTCGCGGACCCGGTTCAAATCAATTTCAGGAGCCTGAAACTTCAAGCCGCAGGCCTCTGCATTCCTGGTTTCCTCTATCAATCGTGAAAGGTGAAGCAGAGATTTGGACGGAATACAGCCTCGATGCAGACACACCCCACCTGGCTTGGGATGCTCATCAATCAGAGTAACGCTCATTCCTCGGTCAGCAGCCAGGAAAGCAGCACTATAGCCTCCCGGGCCAGCACCCAAAACGATTACCCTTTTTTTGTTCATAGCATCAAATCATTACCACAAACTAAAACTAACGATGTCTTTTGCGACTAAGTTGTTCCCAAACCTGCGGCTCGGCTTTTGAACCCACCTTGCCAAACATATAATGAAAAAGTCTTTGCGCATCCTGCTTACCAGCATATTTGCCAACAAGCCTGGCGACAATAGCCTCTTCTATTTGTAAAAATGGTTGCAGTTGCTTTCCCACTTTCTTCACAATCTGAAGATTGCTGAGGTCGGAAGCGGGTTTAACCGCAGAGGAAGGCTCACCGTCTTTTCGATCAACGTTATCAGAGTCGAAGCTATCGCTACCGGCAACCAACGACTTCTTGTTCAAGTTTTTATATCTAATAAAATAAGCCAGTGCGAAGCCAGATTCTGAATCACTTAATGATTCAATATCCTTTTGAACCTTGGCAAGCAAACTTTTCGAGTTTATCTGGGAATCGCAACCACTCCACCGCCATATGTCTCCATCAAGCGGAACCAATGCTCCAAGATCGGTGAGATGTCTTAAGAAAGATTCAGCGATCTCCTCGCTCAAATCATCAGGAACGATGAATTCAATAAAAAAACTTGTCCAATCAGCCAAACTCATTCTGCCTGAATAATTTTTTTGCATAAACCCGTCCCTTATGGCTGTATAGCTGGGCAAACATGATTACAGATACTCTTTATATATCTTGATATTTACTCAAACGCTTTTGAAACATTTTTCTCCACTCGTCTGACAAAGCTGGAAGAGAAACCAATTCTTTCATGTGTTGAATATTCGCCCCGCCTTTCCGCAACAGAGCATTTGCCTTTTCAATAGAAAAATCGCCTTTATAAATTCTTTTTACAGGAGCTCCGGGTTCTATCAAATCTGATTTAAGAACCCTTAAGTAATAACCGCTGAAACCTGATTTTTGGACACTACAGGCCATGCTCTGGTCGTTAAACACTTTATTCAGCTTATGGCAAGGCTGACGGGGTTGAGAAACCTGAACCTGAGCCGACCCTACCTCAAAAATATCACCAATATTAACAGATGTTTCAGGCATACCCGCCAAGCTCAGGTTTTCTCCAAAAGCACCTGGCAAAATTTTACGCTGTAGCTTCTCACTCCAATAAGGAAAATGATCAACACAGTAAGCGCATACGGCCTTATCCTTCCCGCCATGAATTTGGGTGTCGCCAACACCATCCCCTTCAAACCCAAAATCATCCAAAAACACCGGTTGAAAAATGGGAACCTTAAAAATTCCTGACATGGTCTTTCTGGGACCATCATCAAGAGAAACGTGAGCAGGAGAGCCAATGTTAATAGAAATAATCTTCAAATCAGTTCCAACCTCTCAGTTATGAAAAACAGGTGTCCGATAGTTTGAGATTGCGGGTCAAAATAGAGAACTTCCCAATCGCTGACAACTGCCGAGCCCAGCATCTCCGGACCCTTGGGGTAGCAGTCCGCAATATTTCTCAGATGAAATACCAGCATTGCCGCCAGAACTTCTTCACGGAGAATATCCCATTGCATTGAAGATTTTCTTTTCAACGAAACTATCGCTTTTCCATCCGGCGAGAGTCGGGCAAGGACGGCTCATTCTATCACGACACGATAGTCCATGCCCCCGAGAATATCAATGCGGGAACTAGGGCATCCAAAGATATAGGAAGCAAGGACTCAAGGCGCTTTTATCCAGACCGAGATTCAAATTGATCAGGTTAAAAGCAGGAGGTTGCGGAGAAATTGAATAAAGGTTGGATTTATAATCCCCTTGGCGCTGATAGGTGACAACTTTTAGATCAGGTTTTTCAAGTTTAAGCCTAATCCGCTCCATGGTATCCGAGATATAACCAATACGGTCAATAAGCTTGAGGTCTATGGCTTGATTTGAGTCAAAAACACGGCCATCGGCAAGAGGTTTCACCGCGTCCAAATTAAGTTCTGTTCTGTTTTCAGCGATAATGGTAATAAATCGGGTATGAAAATTGTCAATGGTATTTTGAAAAAGTTTTCGCTCTTCATCGGTGAAAGATCGAAACGGGGACATGAAATCTTTTTTATCGCCGGATTTCACAATTTCCCAATTCACACCGATTTTTTCCATCAGGTTTTCCAAGTTTACTTTTAACGCTATCACACCAATGCTACCAATCAATGAGGTAGGATGCGCAACAATTTCATCCCCGGCAAGGGCTACATAATACCCACCGGAAGCGGCAAGGTCCATAATCTGAACGTAAACCGGAATCCCATGCTTCTTCTTATAAGTCACCAACTCATGCAAGATGATATCGCTGGCGGTCACCGTACCACCAGGACTATTGATCTTAATTAAAAGGGCTCTGATATCATCATCCCTCTCCGCTTTGGCAATAATTTCGCGAACCTGTTCCACCATGCCCAATGCTGTTGTGGCGCCTGTGAAGGCGTGATCTTTCTGGTTATTGATCATACCCCGCAAATCTATCAGAAGTACTTTTTCCGGCCCTTCCCCTTCCAGCACGGTTTCTTCAAGAGGCCCCATAGTCGGGCCAAGCTGGATAGACGCGCAGGCAGTACCAAAAAAAATAGTAAGAACCAGCATCCGTCCTTGCTTGATAAATTCAGTACTTTTCAACATTTTCAGATATTTCAAAAAAAATAAAAGCTAGGTTAAAACACCCCAAAAAGGTGCCAGTTTATTCTGATAGGATTCGGAATCCGCCTGTGACCTAAAAAGTTTATCAAGATTATGGCGAACCTTCAAAATGACTTCTTCGTTGCGCTTTTCTTTTTCCAGTAAGGCCTGCTTAACCAAGTCGTACAGGCAGAGAATGATCTCTTTAAGGTTTAAATTCAATTTTGCAACGCGCATTTTAATTTCTTTACGCTGATCAGCCGAACGACCAGACCAAACTGTACTTTCCATAACCTTAATTTCCTTTGCATACATTTGGATGATCTCATTTAAAGCAACTAAAGCCACCCCATCACAACCGGAGTCCTTCAGTTTTTTGCACAAGATATGCAGGTTCTGCAGAGGATCAATAACCTGCAAATCAACCAATACCGACTCATCCACCTCGTACATTTTACTCAACTCAGACGGTTGAAGTTTTTCAGAGACTCCAATCTCATTCTCCAGCTTATCTTTTAAGTTTGCTATTTCCGTGTCTACCGATATTTTAGTCGCCTCACGAGTTTGTGAAATCTTTTCATCAAATTCTTCCACACTCCTTCTCTGCGAGTGAACATCCCTATATTTTTTCTTAAAATCCTCCAAAATGCATTCAACCTCTGTATTCCAGCTGGCCATCAGTTTATTAGCCCTCAAGCTTTCAAGAGGCACAAGATATTTCAGCCTCACCTTTCTTTCAATGGTGATAAGTCCCCTTATAAGCGTGCGTATCAATCGCTCATAAGAAATATACTGGGCATCCAGGTGTTCCTGTGAATGCTTCATGTTGGATTTGGTGAATTTAATATTGTTCTTTTTTAAGCGAACCGCATTTTCGGCCAAGAGGGACGTGCATTTATCCCGCTCCATAATGTCCAGGGTTTTATCCAGATCTTCCATAATTGAATTTCAGAAATGATGTTAATGGAATGAGTTGAATTATTAATCCGCGCTTTTGGCACAACGACACCCTATACCATAATAATCCTTGGCGTCACTATCTCCATAGCGGCTGGAGGATCGGAGATAAACGGGAAGACTGTTCCAGGCCCCCCCACGAATAACGTGGTATTTTCCTTTTTCCGGACCTTTGGGGTTTTTGTAGGGACTCTTCTCATAATATTTTTTATCATACCAGTCATAAACCCACTCAGCAACATTGCCCCCAAGGTCGAACACTCCTTCAGGGCTTTTGCCCTGCTCAAAACTACCGATCGGGGAAAGCACGGTACCTTTTTGTATAAAACAACAATTGCCAAAGTTAGCCCGTTTGCCATTGGGAGGTTCATTACCCCAAGGATAGGTTCGATTCTCAATACCTTTTGCGGAGCGTTCCCATTCTGCTTCCGTGGGCAAACGCTTATCTTTCCATTCACAATATTTTTTGCAACGCTTCCACTGAAAACCAAACACAGGCTTGTTTATCATATCAGGCCGTGCCTTGCGACCGATCCAGCCGGTTATGGTTGGAAATTGTCTTGAGTTGGCGGCCAAATATTCCTCAAAATCCTTAAAAGTCACTTCATATTTATCTATATAGAAAGCATCCAGATAAACTTTGTGACCGGGGTGCTCATTAGATTTTCCTTCTCCTTCAGGACTGCCCATCTCAAATTCTCCTGCAGAGATATAAGCCATCTCAGGATAGAAGTTGTTGGCTTCAGCCCGGGAAAACACGATCAATACGACCCAAATGAATAAAAACTGTCCCATTCTCTGATTATTTATGCTCAAGACCCGATATTTATTGAGCCTGGAAGTTTAAGAGTTTACTATAGGATAACAGCATGGAGGCAGTGATCCCACGAATCCTCCATTTCCCCCGATCTTTTGATTCATGCATATCTTAAAACAAATTGACCAGCTTCTGGAAAGAATTGAAAGCCACCTGATTGTCTTAATCCTGAGCCTTATGATTGTACTTTCGTTCGGCCAAATGTTACTGAGAAATTTTTTTGATATGGGAATTGTATGGGGAGACACCCTGCTCCGTCAATGGGTCCTCTGGCTGGGGTTTTTAGGGGCCTCCATAGCAGTCAGATATGACAAGCATATTTCCATTGAGGTTTTTTCCGGTTTATCGTCGCTTTTTTGGAAACGGATTATTAAAACTTTTACGAGATTTTCAGCTGGCATTATCAGCGGCTTTCTGGCTTGGGCGGCCTGGTCATTCATGCTGTTTGAAAAAGATGCAGAGTCTGTTCTTTTCCTAAATATTCCCATCTGGATTTTTCAAGCCATTCTGCCCTACAGCTTTATGGTTATCGCCATACGCTTTATAATAAGTGGTGCTGTTTTTTTTGAAAACAGTTCCGGGCAAGCACTCAAATGATCGCCTTAGGAATCATTCTACTGGCCTTGCTGGGTGTCCCCCTGTTTGCTGTCATTGGCCTCTCAGCTCTCGCTTCTTTTTACAATGCCGAGATAGATTCGGCAGCTATATTTGTTGAGCTTTACCGGGTAGCCAGTAACCCGACACTTATCGCCATTCCACTGTTCACCTTTTCCGGATTTATTCTCGCCCATGGGAAAGCTCCCGAGCGTTTGACGCGAGTCTCACAAACCATCTTGAGTGGTGCTCCCGGAGGCATCCCTCTGGCTATCCTGATGGCCTGCGCATTCTTCACGGCCCTTACTGGAGCTTCTGGAGTGACAATCATCGCCTTGGGCGGTTTGCTGTATCCGCTTTTATTAAAGGAAAAGTATGGTGAAAACTTTTCCTTAGGGATGATCACCTCATCAGGGAGTCTGGGGCTTTTATTCCCCCCTTCCCTGCCACTTATTTTATATGGTCTGGTCGCCCAGGTCAGTATCGACAAGCTATTCATTGCCGGTATTGTCCCCGGCCTAATCATGATTATGATCGTATCGGCCTTCGCCATCACTCGAAGCACTCGATCATCCAAGAGCTTTAGCTGGCCCGAAGCCAAATCAGCCCTGATCGACGCTATTTGGGAACTGCCCCTGCCTTTCCTTATATTGGTGGGAATATATGGAGGATTCTTCACCGTGACCGAGGCCGCATCCGTGACCGTGGTCTATGTGATTCTGGTCGAAACGCTCATCTACAAAGATATCGACCTTTTCAGAGATTTGCCAGGCTTGATGAAAGAAAGCATGATACTAGTCGGCACCATCCTCATCATTCTGGGAACCGCAATGGGATTCACCAACTACCTTGTAGATGAACAAGTACCCATGACCCTACTGGCAACCATGAAACAATACATCCATGATCCTCTAACGTTTTTGATAGTGTTAAACATTTTCCTTCTCATCGTAGGTTGTATGATGGATATATTTTCCGCAATCATCGTGGTCGTCCCGTTGATTATCCCGATTGCCCAAAGTTTTGACATAAATATGGTACATCTTGGAATCATTTTCCTGACCAACTTGGAAATTGGTTATTCAACACCTCCGGTAGGAATGAACCTTTTTATAGCCGCCACCCGTTTTAACAAGCCCGTATTAAAATTATACCAAGCCGTTTTGCCGTTTCTAGGATTACGACTAATCGGTCTTATTCTGATAACTTATGTGCCTGCAATCAGCCTCTTTTTGGTGGATTGGGTTTCCCTGTAATTCCATTTCTGTTTATTAACACCTATGTTATTCTGCCAAGAATGATTACAAGCTATCAAATGACATGAAAAAAAAATATGGCCATAGTCTGAAGAATGAAACGGTTTCTTACACCGTATTTAAGAGCCCTATTGGATTAACGGGTCTTGCGGCAACACAAAAAGGCCTGATCCGACTTGTAAACAAGGTTCCCAGCGAAGAAGATTTTAAAAAACTTTTAGCTAAGGAACTAGAATTTCAAATTATAAAGAATCCAGATCATTTCAAGAGCCTCATCGAACAGTTTCAAAATTATTTTGAAGGCGAACTCAGATCCTTTCGATTTCCCTTGGATTTGCGGCTGGGGACTCCCTTCCAGCAAAAAGTCTGGAAAAATCTTCTCACCATACCTTATGGTTTCACCCGCAGTTATAAATGGCTGGCCCAATCCATTAAAAACCCTGATTCAGCCAGAGCCGTTGGCAACGCAAATGGTCAGAATCCTCTTTCCATCATCATTCCATGCCACAGGGTGGTCCGCCAAAATGGCGAATTGGGAGGATATACAGGAGGTGTAGAGATAAAACGTTACCTCCTGAAACTGGAAAAGGCTATTTAATGGCCCTCTATAAAACCAGAGCCGTAGCGATTAAAAGTATTAATCTTTCGGAATCAGACCGGTTAATCACTTTCATGACAGAGAACCACGGTAAAGTTAAATGCATTGCCAAAGGAGCCAGAAAAATCAAGAACCAGTTCTGGGGTGCCTTGGAACCCATGTCCCTGATCCATCTAATTTATTTTGGCAAGGAGCACCAGAGCCTTTTCCGGCTAAATCACTCAGACATCATAGAATCCTTTCAAGCAATCCGCGATGACTTTGACAAACTCTATACGGGTGTCTATTTTCTCGACCTGATTGACGCCGTGATTCTTGAAGGCCATCGGGAAGTAAAAGTTTTCAGCCTGCTTTACCAATCGCTGGCAGCACTCAATCAACAGAGCGAATTAGAACCTCTGCGTCGGCTTTTTGAAATTCGCCTGCTTTCATTAGCCGGCTATCAACCACAACTAGAGCATTGTGTCCTTTGTAGAAAGGCACCCCAAAACAGATTGATTTCTTTCAGCTATGCCCATAATGGAATTCTTTGCAATTCATGCCACAACAAGACAAGGAGTGACATACAATTCAGCACGGGAACAAGAAATTACATAAAAAAATTATTGGAGGTGGAAATCAAGACCTGTGAAAGGTTAAAATTTCCTAAAGGCCAAATGGATGAAATCGAAAAGGTGACCCATCGCCTGGTTCTTTCCCATTTAGGCCGTGAGTTGAAGTCTTATCCTTTTATTAAAAATATGGCAGAGCTTTAGGAAATCCTTATGGGAAAGAAGCCGGTTCAAACATCTAAAGCCCCATCAGCAATAGGCCCCTACTCGCAAGCCATTCGTATTGGGGACTTCTTGTACACTTCCGGCCAGATTGCCCTTAATCCTGAAAACATGAGGATGATGAACGGCGAGATTGAGGAAGAGACTGAATGGGTTCTCAAAAATGTAGAAGCGATTTTAGAAGCCGACGGCATGAGCCTGGCCCATGTTATCAAAACCACGGTTTACCTGACCGACCTCAGTGAATTTTCCAGAATGAATCAGGTTTATGAAAAAATTTTTGCAAAAACCAAACCTGCCCGAGCCTGTGTGCAAGTTGCCGCACTCCCTAAGGGAGCAAAAGTAGAGATTGACGCAATTGCTCACTCCTAGAACAATTCACACCAATCCAAAAAAATAATTGTGGAAAAAAAATCAGACGGAACAAGAAATTTTTATCGATTTATGATGCTGATCGGGGTTGCCGTGACCGGTAGCTTGGGCTATTCATTCATGAGCGCCGCACCAGACTTTAAAAAATCGGAGTATCATCAGGCTACGACTCCGGCAACGCAATGCATGCAATGCCACATACAAGGGGTGGAGAAAAAAATCCCCATCATGCCTCATCGCCCTATGGGAACCTGCACCATGTGCCACACTCCTACAGACATTTGATAAAGGTTGGATACTGAGAACCAGCTTGAACAGAGAGCTTTGCGTAAGTCAAAAAAGAGGGAAGACGAGATTCTTCATCGCGTTCGGAATGACAGGAAACCGCCGGCCTGTCATCCTCCAGGAGCCAAAGGCGACGAAGGATCCGAGGTTATGCAAAGGTCTCACTTGAACAACGGCACACAGCTATAGAGCGAAAAAATCCCCACTGGACGGAAACAAGAACTATCTCGTTGATACAAGGCCGGATGATTACAGATGTGTCAGGGCAGGTTTCCCTACGGGATAAACATTGAACCCTGTCTCGTAGAGTGCATGGTGATCCAGGTGATTTCTTCCGTCAAAGATAAAAGCGGGTTTTTCCATCGTATCAAAAATTTTCTGGTAGTCCAGTTCCTTGTATAAAGACCATTCGGTGATTAACGCGATTCCATGTGCCCCCTCAGCCGCTTGATAGGGGTCTTCAATAAAGTCTACTTTCTCTTCAATACCTTGAAGGTCTTTCCTGGCATTGTCCAAAGCATGAGGGTCGGTAATTTTCAGACAGGCCTTCTCATCAAGAAGCCGTTTGCAAATATAAATCGCAGGAGCATCTCGGGTATCTCCCGTATCCGGCTTGAATGCAAAACCAAAGACCGCCAGTTTCTTTCCAGCCAGCGTATTGAACATGGCCTGCAAAATACGCCGGACATATCTTTCCATCTGGTAATCATTGATGGAGACCACCTGCTCCCAGAAGGCGGCAACCTCATTCAACTGATAATACTCACACAAATAGACCAGACTCAAAATATCCTTACGAAAGCATGACCCACCAAACCCCGGCCCGGCATTCAGAAATCTGGAACCGATCCTTGAATCCATCCCGATAGAATGGGAAACCTCCGTCACGTCGGCCTCTGTCACCTCACACAAGGAAGCAATGCTGTTGATGGAAGAAACTCGCTGAGCAAGAAAAGCGTTGGCTACCAATTTTGCGAGTTCGCTACTCCATAGATTGGTGGTGATCAATCGCTCTCTCGGAACCCAATGAAGATAAATATCCATCAAAGTATCACGAGCTATGATTCCGGACGGAGTGTCCATTGAGCCGATCAGAATCCTGTCCGGGTCTTCCATATCACTGATTCCCGTTCCCTCTGCCATGAACTCAGGATTGGACAAAACTTCAAACTGGACCGAGTTGTTGCTGGAGTGAAGAATGGTTTTCAGAGTCTCTGCAGCGCGAACAGGAAGCGTACTTTTTTCCACAACGATTTTATTGGATTTGGAGTTTTCTTTGATACGTCTTGCCGTTTGTTCAATAAACTGGAGATCAACAGCTTTTCCTGCTCCCTCCCCAAACATTTTAGTGGGAGTGTTGACGCTGACAAAAATGATGTCCGCTTCATCAATACAAGGGTCAATTTCCGTAGAGAAAAACAGGTTTTTCCCACGAGCGTTCAGCACCCGTTCCTGCAATCCCGGCTCAAAAATGGGCAGTTTGTCTGAGTTCCACGCATTGATCTTTTGCTCGGAAATATCAACAACCATCACCTTATAATCGGGGCATTTGTTAGCGATGACAGTCATGGTCGGTCCTCCGACATAACCTGCCCCAATACATAGAATCTTTTTTTTGAAGTTCTTTGATACCATTAGGAACTTTTCGGTAAATGAGAAGTAGTGCCTGAAGAAAAAAAGGCCTGGCCCTAGAAGGGACAGACCTTTTTATTCAAGAGCCAGGAAAAATCACTGTTTATAGTTAAAGGTTTTTTTCTTGCTGTTATAAGGCTTAGTGCCCTTTGTAAATTTCAGCTTACCTTTATCAGTGATTTCAAAGTCTTCAATCAACAACGGGGTTTTCTCCGTCTGGCCGACCTCTTTGGCACGTTCGTCCTTTTTCTCTAGTTTCTGGTCCGCATTGTCCTCGCTCCAGTAATCCTCAAATTTATGGACTTTCAACTTCCTTTCTTCAAAATTGAACTTGTACTTATCGTGGACCTCAGGTTTAAAAGGAGTCTTCTCATGCGTGTGACATCGGGTGCAGACATTGGCATAATCCCAGCGCTGTCCATATTGCTCCGTCTCCGCTTTAGTGAAATTTCCTTTAGAAGATTTCATTACAGCCCGGAACTGGGAGCCACCGGCAACCGAGTGACACATTTCACAACCGACCTGTTCCTTGTCCGGCTCCTCTGGGTCTATCTTAGTAGCCGTGTCTTTACCTTTTTTATTCTTACTGCCAGCCGGTTTGAATCCGCCTTTTTGACGATAACCAGTGGTATGACATCGCAAGCAAAGGGGTGTCGTGGTGTAATCTTTTTCGGGATCCAGTTTAGCCCGTAATTTGGCCTCTTTACGTTCGCCCGGTTTTAACAGGTCATAAGTACCACCATGGGGTGATTTTGTCCAAGCCTGATAATAAGGGTCATGACAACTGCCGTTACACTTGACGGAACCGACAAATTTTGGCTTTTTTCTCATATCCTTGACCGCCCTGGCCCGTTTTTTGGGTTTGACTTCCCATTTATCGAACATGGCCGTTTCTGCTTCCGTCAATTCAATTTCCTTTTTCTTCTTTTTAGCGTCCGCCTCAATACCGGTTCCCAAGACCAGAACCAAGAAAACCAAACTCAGAACTTTCACAATACGTCCCATTTTCCACAAATCCTCCGTGTACCTGAGGCTATGTTTACACAACAATCCTAGCCGGGGAAAAAGCATTAACTCAATGTCTCTCGCACGACAGAGGAAGGATAATATAAATCCTTTACTGGGTCAATAGTGGAGTACCTCCGCCTATTTAGCATTAGGCTAACCAGTAAGAGCCCGTTGAGCTTACAAAACTACTTGCCCGCCAAACAAAGAAGCATAGACGGCTTGACAGGCTCTTGCTATATTCACCCTTGAGCATGAAATCAATGTTGGGATATCACATCCTCGCACGGGAGTGGATAAATTTCTTGCGTAAACCCTGCTCTCCTTTATTTGTAGACTGACAATATCAAATCTATCCGGGCATACCCCCTTGAACCATAAGCTTTCTCATTACGATTTTACTTTACCCGCCGACCTGATTGCCCAAAAACCAACTCAACGCCGAGGCCAATCACGTTTGCTGGTGGTGAACCGGAAAAAGCAAACCCTGACGCACGACACCTTTGCCAATCTAAAAAGTCATCTTAAAAATCATCCTCTTATGATTCTTAATGATACTCGTGTCATTCCGGCAAAACTTCTGGCCCAGCTGGAATCTAAACAAGTAGAAATTTTGCTCATTCGTGAGTTGGAATCTGAAGTATGGGAAGTCATGATGAAGGGATTGGGCCGGATAAAACCGGGAACCTTGCTCAAATTTGGGGATAGCGATCTAAGTGCCCAATTCCTCAGGCGACGAGATGACCGGGCTGTTATAAGCTTCTCATCCGCAAAAGAGCTTTCAGCTCATTTAAACAGAGACGGGCAAATGCCCCTGCCTCCATATATTCATAGACCCGCCAACACAACTTCACAAACCCTGGGGCTGGACCGAAAGCGATACCAAACCGTCTTTGCCTCACGCACCGGGGCCATAGCCGCCCCGACAGCAGGACTACACTTCACTCAGTCACAATTAGCAAGTCTGCGGGAAAAAACTGTCAACACAGCCCGCCTGACCCTGCATGTGGGACCAGGAACTTTCGTTCCCATTCGTGATGAAAATTTTATTAACCACAAAATGCAGGAAGAGTATTTTCGAGTTTCGCCTGGAAACTGGAACAAGATTACTCAGGCAAAGAAGAAGAGGCAAACCATTTTGGCGGTGGGAACAACATCAACCAGGGTACTGGAAACCCAGAGATTTGAAAAAACTATCCAAAAAACGGTATCCGGTTGGAGCAATTGCTTTATTTATCCGGGATGGAAATTCAGGAATGTGGACCATCTGCTCACCAATTTCCATCTGCCCAAATCAACGCTGTTTTTACTGGTATGCGCTTTCATGGGCGATAGAATGGCGAAAACCGCCTATAGCGAGGCTGTTAAGCGAAAGTATCGCTTTTTCAGTTACGGTGACGCCATGCTAATACTTTGAAAATAAGGCCTTTGGCCAAGATTTGATCAAGCCTTACCCTCATCCACCACTTGCTTGAAAAATTTTCCCGATTTAAAACGAACCACCTTGCGCGCGGAAATTTCAGCTTCCTCCCCGGTTTTGGGGTTTCTACCAACACGCTTGGTTTTTGCACGGACCTGGAATGTTCCAAACCGACGCAAGATAACCGGTTCTCCGTGGCCCAGAGATTCTTTAATCAATTCGATCACTGTTTCCACAGCCTCTTCAGCCTTAGCTCTTGATAAACTAGCACGAGATGAGACCTGGTTTATGATATCTTGTTTAGTCATACTCCCTCCTACGAAACAAACTAATGGTATTTTAAAAAATTGAATTAGCAAAAACAGTAATCTCTATATTCGCACTTTGGATAAAAATCCGTATCCCGCCCGCAACATCACCAAGGCAAAACCGGAAATCTCCACAGCTATAAAATAACCTCCCAATACTTGAATCGGTGGGATTATCTTATCACTTAAATTTAAAATATCAATAATTAATTCAAGAATTTAGCAGTATTTTCCTGTCATTGAAGTTTTTCAAATCTTGCACTTGATAAAGTTCCCAAAAGACCAGAATAGGAGGTCAGGATAACCCTTTCTTTAAAAAGGGTTATGGAAATGCCGAATTAACGGGCATTAGCAATCAGAAATCAACAGGAAAAACAACTATGGGGACAAAGGTGAGGATTTTTGCGTTTGTACGATGTGGTAAATCTGGTCACCAGGTTTGATCAGATTCAATTTTTCGCGGGCAATTTTTTCGATTTCGTAAGGATCGGACTTCAAAGCGGTGATTTCCAATCTAATTTTTTCATTCCCAGCCCGCAAAGTTTCATTCTCGTTTTTCATTTTAAGTTGTTCCTGCTCCAACCGGTAAGCATTCAAAATACCATTCTTATGCAAAACCGCCATCATGCCCAACAGCAAAAAAAAACCTAGGGTCAACAAAAATATTTTCTGGTATCGTGAATTTTCAGTCATAAAACCGCATCTGTTTTTAGATAACAACTCGAAAGTCACCGCAGTCAGGCCAGGTTGTAAAAAACATCTCTTCCCCGATAAATTGCGGTATCTCCCAGAATTTCTTCAATGCGCAGGAGCTGGTTGTATTTGGCAGTACGATCGGTTCGGCACAAAGACCCGGTTTTAATTTGACCAGCGTTCACCGCCACAGAAATATCGGCAATACTAGTGTCTTCTGTCTCGCCGGAACGATGCGATATGACCGTAGCGTATCCGGCTCTTTTGGCCATCTCCACCGCATCCAGCGTTTCGGTAAGGGTTCCTATCTGGTTGACTTTTATCAGGATCGAGTTTCCCACCCCTTGCTGAATTCCCTTGGACAGAATTTTCGTATTGGTAACAAACAGATCGTCACCGACAATTTGAACAGAGTCACCAATTTTATCTGTCAACTTTTTCCAGCCTGACCAATCATTTTCCGCCAAGCCATCCTCAATACTGATGATGGGGTATTTCCCCGCCAAACGGGCCAGATAATCCACCATCTCACTAGGAGTCCATTTACTATTTCCTTCTGTTGCCAAGGTATATTTTTTATTGGAAAACAATTCGCTGGCGGCCACATCCAGAGCGATCAAAATATCTTTGCCGATTTTATAGCCAGCGCTTTTGACAGCTTTAATCAAAACTTCGATCGCTTGCTCATTCGATTGCAGGTCAGGAGCAAAACCACCTTCATCTCCGACCGCGGTGTTGAAACCACCTTTTTTTAAAACTACCTTCAAATGGTGAAAAATTTCGACACCCATTCTCAACGCTGCCGAAAAAGACTTTGCACCAACCGGCACAATCATAAACTCCTGGATATCCACATTATTATCTGCATGTGCGCCACCGTTCAGCACGTTCATCATGGGTACAGGAAGCTCTTTAGCGTTTGTGCCACCTAAATACTGAAACAAAGGCAGGTCAAGATCGCTGGCCGCCGCCTGAGCCACTGCCAGGGAAACCCCCAGTATGGCATTGGCACCCAGCTTGCTTTTATTAGCGGTTCCGTCCATTTCTATCATCAGCCGATCTATCAATATCTGTTCCGTAGCTTCAATCCCAATAATTTCCAGAGCAATTCTTGTATTCACGTTTTTGATCGCTTTGGAAACCCCCTTCCCCTGAAAAACCTTGGCGTCCTCATCGCGAAGTTCAACAGCCTCTCTGGAACCAGTGGATGCTCCAGATGGAACAGCCGCTCTGCCCATCGCCCCACTCTCTAAAGTTATATCCACTTCCAGAGTAGGGTTGCCCCTTGAATCCAAAATCTGTCTACTTTGCACCCCAATGATTTCACTCATAATCTCAATTATCCTCGGGCCGCGGTCAACGCCTTGCGGCTGGCTTCTATGGTCAAGTCGATATCCCCATCCGTATGAACCGCGGACATGAAACCAGCCTCAAATTGAGAGGGAGCAATATAGACCCCCTCCTCCAACAATCCATTAAAATAGCGTTTAAAAAAATCCGTATCACAAGATTTGACCGTTTCAAAATCAACAATTTCCTGAGCGGTAAAGAACATGGAGAACATCGAACCTACCCTGGTAAATTGTGCCTCAATACCGAGGGCTTCGACATTGTCCTTCAAACCTTGACAAAGCTTTGCGGACTTCTGCTCCAGGCTTCCATAAACTCCACCTTTAGAGAGCAAGTCGAGCATCACGTTTCCAGCCGCCATAGCCAGAGGGTTGCCAGACAAAGTGCCCGCTTGGTAGACAGACCCAACCGGAGAGATATGATCCATCACTTGGCGTGATCCGCCATAGGCACCTACGGGCAGTCCCCCACCGATTATTTTTCCCATGCAGGTGATATCCGGTTTAACTCCATACAGTTTTTGCGCCCCTCCCAATGAGACTCGGAACCCGGTAATAACTTCATCAAAAATCAAAAGTGCCCCAGACTTTTGGGTCACTTCACGCAGGGCCTCAAGAAAACCCGGTTTTGGCGGAACTACACCCATATTGCCGCCGATGGGTTCTACAATCAACGCAGCAATCTCATTGCCCTCATTTTCAAAGAGTTCACGAACCTGATTTATGTTGTTGTAGGAAAGGTTTAAAGTTTTCTCGGCAAGACTGGAAACAATACCGGGACAGTCCGGCATTCCAAAGGATGCAAGCCCCGACCCGGCCTTAACCAAAAGACTATCTCCATGCCCGTGATAACAACCCTCGAATTTTACGATCTTGTCACGCCCGGTGATTCCTCGAGCCAACCGCAATGCACTCATCACCGCTTCGGTACCTGAATTCACCATCCGCACCACCTCAAGAGAAGGCACAGCCTCGACAACTTTTTCCGCCAACTGGATTTCCAATTCGGTAGACGCACCATAACTGGTACCTAACTGAGCCTGTTGGGTTATCGCAGACACGATTTCAGGATAAGCATGACCAAAAATAAGCGGCCCCCATGATGCCACATAATCGATAAACTCGTTGCCATCAACATCCGTCATCCGTGATCCCTTAGCACTCTTAACAAACAAGGGATATCCCCCTACCGCATTAAAAGCTCTGACCGGACTATTCACACCTCCCGGCATAACCCTCTTGGCTATGGGAAAAAGACGACTGGAGTTTTTTCTGTTCATGGGCATTAACCGAACAAAATTGAAAGCTCATCCCTTAGAGCTGGTGGAATTTTTTCAGAATCAGTGACCACAGCGAATTTGGCGGCATCACGACAGGAGCAAGGTTCAATGCCTTCCAGCATGGGCAATAACTCCCTCAAAACTTTCTGCGCCTGTTCCACATTTTTATGCATGATTTCCAGCACTGCCTCAAGAGTGACAGGCTCTTCTTCCACATGCCAACAATCAAAGTCTGTCACTAAAGCCAGTGTTGAGTAGCATAGCCCAGCTTCCCGAGCCAGTTTGGCCTCGGTGACATTGGTCATTCCTATAACATCGACATCCCACTGGCGGTACAACAGCGACTCTGCTCGGGTGGAAAACTGAGGGCCTTCAATACAAACATAAGTTCCTCCTTCATGAACCTCTGCGCCAGCCTTTTGGGCGGCCTTAAAGAGAGTTCCCGCAGTAGAAAGGCAAACCGGATCAGCCAGACTGACATGACCGACCATCCCTTGGGTAAAAAATGTATTGATGCGCTTATACGTCCGGTCAATGAATTGATGCGGTACCACAAAATGGCCAGGGGGCATATTTTCCTTCATGCCTCCCACAGCGCTTACGGAAATAATCCGCTCAACGCCAATTTTTTTCATGGCAAAAATGTTCGCCCTGAAATTTATCTCAGAGGGTGGAATGACATGCCCTACCCCGTGACGGGGAAGAAAAGCCAATTTAACCCCATCCAGTTCCCCAATAACAATGCTATCCGAAGGCGGACCAAACGGAGTATCTACCGCTACCTTCTCGATCACCTCAAGGCCCTTCATCTTGTATAATCCGCTCCCGCCGATCACACCTGGCAATTTCTCCGCCATGAAAATTTACTCCACTAATTATTGAAAGGGATTCAGCTCAAAGACCGTTGAGTTTGAATAAGGAAAAAACGCTGGACAAGCAGAAAGCCTATCCGATTAACAAAATCGCAACCCATAAAGGGGAGGTCACTCCCGTTAGTTCAACCCGGCTAAGCCGAGTCCTTTCTTTTTCTTTCTACTTCACCCAATAAAAATTTCAATTCCGAGATATGTTCTCCAGCCTTGCTGATTACCATTTCCTCTTTCTTGAGGTTTTGGACCTTGATATTCACATCCTCCGCCAATAAATTCAGTGAGCTCAATCGTTTTTCCACCTCACCAAGTGTATTGATTTTGCTGTTCAGCAGGTCAATTTTCGATTCCGCGTCTTCGGTAACGCTGGTTAGTTTTTCAATATTCAGGTTGATTCTATCGAGGTTGTCTCTTTCCTTGTCGATTCTGGCTTTCTCAGTATTGGTACGGTTGATAACCACCTCAAGTTCGCCAAGAGCCTGCTGAGTGCGCTTGACTTTTTCCTCGCTCTCATGGATCTGGCTGATACGGTTTTCCGTTCTCTCCAACATATTGCTGAGTTGATCCATTTTCTTTTCAACATCCAGCATGAACTCCTGCTTTTCATCCAAGACATCCTGCCTGTTGCGCAAATCCTTCATTAGATTATCAAGTTCATGAAGTTTTGAATCTGTCTTTTCCACCCGGGCCGAGTCTTTATTCAACTCGTCCATTTTGCCTTCAAAGTTGGTGGTTATCTGTCCCAATTCCCCCCGAATCTGATCGATTTTGGAAATTTCGTCTTTGGCTTCCTGAACTTCCCTAAACCGGGTACGCAATTCGACTTCCTGAATACTCAATCTCGATGAAATGTTGTTCATCCTTTTTTCCTGATCATCAATCGCCGCCTTTTCCTTTGCCAGATCGAGGGTTTTTTCCTCGATGGTGTTTGCCATGGACTTCAAATCCTCAAGCTTCTGGTCCACTTTCTCAAGAAAATCGATTTTCTTGGAAACCTTAGCAATTTTGATGTTTGCCTCTTCAATGAAGAAATCCAGCCCATCCACCTTCTTTTCCATTTTCTCAATGAGGGCCTTTCTCTGCATCTGCGTTTCCATCTTCACGTCAAGGCTGATGACCATAGAGCTAAGATCGTTAATTTTTTTATCTACCTGATCCACCAACTGTTGCCTGTGAATGATCTCTTGCATTTGTTGCTGGGTGGACTCGCTCATCACCTCAATCTGCCTGAGAACCCCGGACACCGTATCCATTTTCTTGAGGTCCTCATCCAACCGCCGGACCTTCTGTTCTGCTTCCTCAGCCATAACGTTGAAGCGACTCATCCTTTCATTGGCATCATCAACGACCTTCATCTCATCCTTCAGAACCTTCATTTTGCTACTGAGATTATCCACAAGAAAAGAGTTGAGCTTGTGTATTTTCTCCTCGGTCTTTTCAATCATGGGCTTTTCATCCTGGATCCTGGCAATCTTGGCTTCTACATCTACGGACAAAGCATCCAGGTCCCGCAAACGCCCAGTGATGCTCCGGATCATTTCGTTCTTAACTGAAATATTCCTAGACTCGACTTTAAGCTCGCTGGTTTGTTGCATCAGGCTGTGGAGGGTTTCCTGAGTCTCAACAATCATATGGCTCTGCCCAAGGAACTTTTCATAATCTCCCTGTACATTGGCAAGGACACGTTTCAATTCTTCCGTATCCCGAATATGACTTTCTATGGTTTCTTTATCCTGCTTGATCCGTTCATAGCGGCTATCGAGCTCGCCCAAGGTGTCCTTCATAACCCCGACTTTCACAGCGGCCGCTCTCAACAACTCTTTCATACTGATAACGTCCTGCGCCTGACTCGAAACACTATCGAGCATATGCTCAAGCCGGTTAACATTACGATCAGCAGATTTGAGGAGTTTACTTTCCTCTCGCAGTTTTTTAATTTTGGAATCCATGTCCCAGACCAGGACATTCAGGCGGCCCGCATCTTCGTTGGCTTTTTCAACAACCTGTTTTTGCTGACTCAGGCTTTTAATCTTGCTATCAATATGCTCGTTAAGCAAATGCAGTTCATCTAAATCCTTTTTCAGAGTGTTGTAATTGGAGTTCACCTCTTTTGAAACACGCTGAAAGTCACGCACCCGAACATCAAAATTCTTAATCTCCTCAAAACGCACGTCCAACGAATCCAGTTTCCTTAACGCATCAGGCATCTGTCCGCTGACACGGTCAAAAGACCTTTTTTTGTCTTCCAGTTCCCCTGACTTCCGCTCAAAATACTCTACGAGCAATTGCAAGTTTCTGCGCTCATGTGAGGCAACCTCAATAAGTTCTTTAAATTCTTTGGGGTCGAAACCAGCTTTTCCTGAGGGTGTGGCACCTTGCGGAATCTCAGGTTTGAAATCTTCAGTCATAACAAAAGTCCCGTTATTAAGGAGAAATATTTTTTCGCGAAGAGGCAAATACCATAAAATACTATATTTTATATACTTATGGAAAATAAATGTCAAGCTGCCAAGCGTGGAGCCAGCGTGACGTTGGATCTAATGAGCAATACCCCTGTTTGCCAGCAAAGAGCCGTCTAAGCGACGATTTCTTACCCGGTTTTCTCCTCCGGCAAAGACCTCTTTGCGTAAGTCAAAAAATCGAAGAATCGAGATGCTTCGACAGGCTCAGCATGACAATACTGGGCCATTTTGTTATTCTGAGGAACAAGGTGACGAAGACGTGATATTTTTCCTTAGCCTTTGTACCCCGAAGGGGTAATCTCCACTTGCGCAAAGCTCCCTCTGGCAAGGAACCGGCTATCTTCGAATCAGGCATTCTGCGATTTGAACAGCATTGAGCGCCGCCCCCTTGCGCAAGTTGTCGGACACCACCCAGAAATTGATGGCATTCTTGCAGGAAATATCATCGCGAATTCGGCCCACAAATACCGCATCCCTGCCAGCCCCATCAATCGCCAACGGGTATTCGTTGGTCTCAGGATTATCAACCACTCGAATGCCAGGTTGCCCTGACAACAATTCCTTAACCTCTGTGGCACTGAGAGATTCCTCGCTTTCCACATTCACGGATTCAGAATGACTATAAAATACCGGCACTCGAACCGTGGTGGGTGAGACCTGAATCGATGCGTCGCCGAGAATCTTTCGAGTCTCATACACCATCTTCATCTCCTCTTTGGTGTATCCATTATCTAAAAAAATATCTATTTGAGGCAAACAGTTAAATGCTATTTGATGTGGATATACATTAGGTTTGGATGGTTTGCCTTCCAGCAGATTTTTAGTCTGGGTTCGCAGTTCTTCTATAGCCTTTTGGCCGGAACCGGAAACAGACTGATAAGTAGAAACCACAACTCGTTTTATTCTAAATTTGTCATGGATCGGCTTTAACACCACCACCATTTGGGTGGTCGAACAATTGGGATTGGCAATGATACCGGGATCAGAGCCGATTGCTTCCGGGTTCACCTCCGGCACCACCAACGGGGTATCTGGTTCCATACGAAACGCGCTACTGTTATCAATCACGATGCAACCGGATTTCACGGCAAAAGGGGCAAACTGACGGCTCACACTGGCTCCCGCCGAAAACAGAGCGATGTCTACCCCTGTAAACGAATTTTCGCTCAACTCTTCAACAGTGACAGGGTTTCCTTTGAAGGTAAGGGCTTGCCCCACCGATCCCGCTGATGCCAGAGCCTTTAGGTCAGCGACAGGGAAGTCCCGCTCTGCAAGAATTTTGAGCATTTCTCTTCCCACCACACCAGTAGCACCAGCCACCGCAACATTGTATTGTTTCTTCTTAGTCAGCATTCTTTTTCTCCAGCTCTTCAGCAATAAGATCACCCATTGCCTGGGTTCCCACCTCTCTCATGCCTGGAGACATAATGTCACGGGTGCGGACCCCTTTGGCCAACACTGCTTCAACCGCCTGTTCTATCCAAATATTCGGCTCCTCACGTTCCAGAGAATACTTGAACATCATACCTGCGGATAAAATCGTAGCCAGCGGATTGGCCAAATCCTGACCCGCAATATCCGGCGCGCTCCCATGTATAGGTTCATACATGGCATATTTTTCACCAAGACTCGCGGATGGCAACATACCTATTGATCCGGTGAGCATGGATGCCTCATCACTTAAAATATCACCGAACATATTGGTCGTCAGGATGACATCAAATTGTTTGGGATTTCTCACCAATTGCATGGCGCAGTTATCCACATACATATGCGAAAGGTTCACATCTGAGTAACCGGAATGCAAGTTGCTCACCACCTCGCGCCAGAAACCGGTCGATTCCAACACATTAGCCTTATCCACTGAGCAAACAGATTTGTTACGCTTGCGGGCCACATCAAAGGCAATGCGAGCAATGCGCTCAATTTCCGGCTCGGTATAAACCAGGGTGTTGAATCCTCTGCGGGTGCCATCTTCGAGCATATCAATCCCGCGCGGCTGGCCGAAATATATCCCGCCAGTCAACTCACGCACCACAAGAAGATCCAAACCTTCGATCACTTCACGCTTTAACGTGGATGCCTCAACCAAAGCCGGGAAAATACGCGCCGGACGAAGGTTGGCATAAAGCCCCAAGTTGGACCGAAGTCCCAACAAGGCACGTTCTGGTCTGAGAGAAAAGTCAATGTTCTCCCACTTAGGGCCGCCGACCGCACCTAACAATATCCCATCGGAGTTTCGCGCTACTTCCAAGGATGCTTCCGGCAAAGGGTGCCCGGTGGCTTCATAACCCGCACCTCCCACCGGTGCCTCATCGATATTCATCCTTAAATCGAATTTGGACTCGATGGTCTTCAGAATTTTCAACGCTTCTTGGATCACTTCCGGCCCGATTCCATCACCGGGAAATACTGCAATATTGAATTCAGTTTTCATGGAGCAACTCAAACTCTTCATAAACCTTGGTTTTTCTGGAAGATTCCCTTTGGCATGGAGCAAAAAATAGCCACTGGTCTCGCGCCAAGTGGAAGTATATCGGCATTAGGCCCGTTGTAAATATCTATTTTAAAATTACCATAACCGCCAGCATTGAAAACTCTTAAGACCTCTTGATCCTTCCCGGACGTATGATCAATGGCAAAAAAGTTTGTGTCGCCATGCCAGCCTACAACACCAAAAAAAACTACCAAAAAAACTTATGACGAAATCCCCAAGTATATTGTCGATGATGTCATTCTCACGGATTACGTCAGCCAGGATGAAACGGTCAAGCTATCCTGAGAATTGGAGATCAAAACCTTTGCACACACCGAAAACGGAGGATACGAGGCCAACCAGAAAACCTATTACCAGGTAGCACTGGATAATGTATCCACATTCTTATCGTGCTGCACCCCGGCTACCAATACACCCTCAGGCTCATGACCTGAAGATATTAGGTTCAAATCCTGCCCTCGTAACAAAATTAAAGCCAGTAATTTTAATGCATTATGAGGCTTTTCTGTGTCCACATAAGTTTGAATAAATCATCAAAAACCTGAAAAATCAACACTAAATCAACACCATAGGTTTCCTATCGAAAAAATTTTACTAGATAACATTCAGCTTTGAGTATAGAATTGGAGGCCTCCCGAAGGAGGGAGTTATGTTCTGTCTAGCCTACCACTCTATGCTCAGAATACTGAGAACGATTCAACTGGGATCAGCACTACACAACTACACACAATGCTAAAACTTTTCGCATTCATCCTATCCAGCGTTGTTGCGATCTACCCATATTCCGCGAGAGCAAACGCTCCCCCGGTTGTTCCGCAGTATGAAGTACCTGCCGCCCGCACGGCAGCCGCCCAAAGCGCCGGCAATCCCGGCGCCGGGCTAAGCACCACTGGCAAATTTGCGGCGCTGGAACTGCGTATTACCGACGGCCCGCAATCTCTTCCGGTCTCCGGAATGTTCAATAATCCCGGCGGCGGTTCCTTGATCTACACGGCGGCCTCCTCTGAGGCGACGGTCGCAACGGTGAGCATTACCGAAAGCATTCTGACCATCACCCCGGTCGCAGCAGGTGCCACCGACATCACCATCACCGCCAGAGATGATGCCGCCGATTTGGAAGTCGCGCAGACGTTCCGGGTAACCGCCATCAGCCTCATCTCACCCGGTACCAGTATCCCCGATCAACAACTGACAGCCTCTGGCGAGCCTCGGACCCTTGATCTCAGCGACTACAGCGGCCCGCAGGGTAACCCCCTGTCCTTCACAGCGTCGTCCAATGATTTGACCGCCGCAACAGTGGGCGTCGATGGCAACATCCTGACCATCACCCCGCTCGCACCGGGCACCGCCACCATCACCATCACCGTCAGAAATAACCCACTCGATGCGGGGATCACGCTGGACTTCCGGGTGCAGGTCGCCAACTTCCCCCCGACCAGCCTCGGCAGTTCCGGCATTCCAGATCAACAACTGGTATTTGCCGGCCCTGCCAAGCTGCTTGATCTCAACGACTACTTTAGCGATACGGAGGGCGATAAACTACGTTACTCGGATGCGGTTTCCTCTAACCTGGCCGTCGCCACGGTGTTTAAAGGTGATCCTACGAACTTCCTGTTTATCACCCCGACCCCGAACGGCGTCCTGGGCACCACCGACATCAGCGTTACCGCCAATGATAGATTCGGCGGGACACTCACACAGGTATTCCAGGTGGAGACCACCAACCAGGCCCCAATCAGCTGTTGCACTTTTACAACGAGTACTACGACCGTCGCTGGAGGGCCTGATACCATTGATCTCGATGGCTTCTTCAGCGATCCGGATGCGAGTTCGATTCCCGATCATGCCCTGAGCTACACGGCGGTTTCCGATAATAAAGCCGTCGCAACGGTGAGCATTAGCGAAAGCATCCTGACCATCACCCCGGTCAAAAGAGGTACCGCCGACATCACCGTCACCGCCAGTGATGGCCTTGAGAATGCCTCGCTGGCAGTCCAAGCGTTTGTTAATCCCAGCACCCCACACACCACCGGCATTCCAAATCAAAGCCTGTCACTTTCCGGTTCCAGCCGCTCTCTAACTCTCAATCTCAACGACTACTTCAGCGATCCTGATGGCGACAGCCTAGCATACAACGTAGATATAGAGGCGGTAGGCACTCAGCGAGTCACGTTGACCACTTTCGGAGGTAGCGACCTGGGCATCAACCCGTTAGGAGCAGGCGTCGACAAATTTACGGTCACCGCCCGCAAAATAGCAAATGAGACCGCATTCACTACACAGACGTCTTTTCTTGCTGTCGTCGATCCACAACCACCTCGTCTAAAACCTGGTATGAACATTGGCGGAAGCTCCAGCCGTATTTCAGCTCATTCTCCTCAAACATTTAATCTCGACGACTACTTCGAAGCTTCCGTTCCCCTGAGTTACAGGGCAAACTCTGCTGATTCAAGCACAGTAAGGGTGCGCATCGATGGCAGCAGCCTGACCGTCACCCCGGTCAGATCAGACGGCGGGCCCACCCGCATCACCGTCATCGCCAGTAATGGGCTCAGCTCCTCTCTTTTCTATGTGTTTGACGTGTCTGTCCCCAACAATACTCCAACCGCAAGTGGACGGAATATAATCCTTAGATTTACTGATACAGGTCAGATAACCTTTGCTAACCATGGCCTTTATTTTACTGACCCTGACGGCGACCCCCTGAGCTACACCACTCGTAGCAATAACACTAACATAGTCTCTGTCTCCATCTCTCCCGCCACCGGTGAGACCCTTTTGCGTGCTCAGGGTGCCGGCATCGCAAGCATTAGAGTTACCGCCAGAGATCCACTCGGCGCATCGGTCACGAGGGACTTCGTTGTGCTTGTCAGCGGCACCGCCCCAAGCGTCACCGCCACTATTTTGAACCCGGGCCAGCGCTTCTTGTTACAGCGTATCGGTGATAGTACCGACCCTGACAACCAGGTGCGGCTTGATCTCAGCGGCTACTTCAGCGATGCCGACGGCGGGCAGCCGATCTACACGGTAGCGCAAGATACTTTTTTCTTTGTGAATTCCAGCCTCTCCGGGAACATCCTGACCATCACGCCGACAGACAGACCAGGTGTGGCACCACCATCACGGTCACCGCCACTGATCGAATCATAAGCAGCCTCAAGGCCACGCAGACCTTCGCGGTGGCAGTCGTCAACGGCAATCCAGTCAGAAACGACACTCCATTTGAACCCGAGGTGACACTTTCTCTCGGGGCCCAGACCCTTAATCTCGACAACTACTTCAGCGACCCTGATGACGATTCCATATCCTACGCATTGGAATCTATCGAGTCCGATTATGCAATGGTGCGCGCCGACAGAATCGGTAGAGCAGACAACCTAATCATCACCCCCCTCAAACGAGGAGGACCTGTGAGCTTCACTATCACCGCCAGCGATCCATTTGGCGGGACGTCCACCCATGAATTCGAGGCCGAAGTTGGCAACTCTGCGCCGAGCAGGATGGGTGGGGTTCCGGCCCTGGTAATGAACCAGGGGGATGGCCCACAGAAACTGGTTAATATCGACAGCAAATTCTTCGATCATGACGGCGATGACCTGACCTACACAGCGACCCCATCCGGCGCTGGTGGAGACAGCGTGGCAACGGTGGACGTCGATGGCGACATCCTGACCATTACTCCGCTTGCGCGAGGGAGGGTGGATTTCGACATCGCCGCATCGGATGGTCACCGCACATCGGGTGGTAGCCTCATCTTATCAAGGCCCCACACCTTATCCGTCAACGTCAAAGTAGCGCCGACCATCGATGGCACTCCGGCGCTCACGGCGAACGAAGACAGCCTATACAACTTCGCGCCAACCGGCGCGGATGCCGATGGCGACCCCCTCACCTATGCCATTGTGAACAAACCCCCCTGGGCCGATTTTGACACCGCCACAGGCGCCCTGACCGGCACGCCGCTGCACGAACATGTCGGCATCACAACCGGCATCGTGATCAGCGTATCCGAACCCAGCGGGGCGGAGGCGTCCCTACCAGCCTTTGACATCACCGTAGTTAATGTCAATGACACTCCGGAAGGTCGTCCAGTCATCACCGGACTCCTGTTCCAGAGCGCGCGCCTAACGGCGACAATCAATACCATTCGCGATGAAGATGGCCTGGGTACGTTCAGTTATCAATGGAACACCAACGACGGCGATACGAATACCGCCATCAGCGGCGCGGACTCAAACACCTACACCTCGACTGAAACAGAAATTGGCAAGTTAATCACCGTAACCGCCAGCTACACTGATGGACAGGGGACGCCTGAAAGTCTGACCAGTGAACCCGTTGGGCCGATCAGACCTGAGGCGACAGTGTCGATCTCTGGCGGCGGCAATGTGGCCGAAGACGATGATGCCACCTTCACCGTCACCCTCTCAGGCGGCCTTCCCACCGAGGACGTGGTGGTGGACTACGCCACCGTAACCGGTACCGCGACAGCGGATGATTTCACCGCGGCCAGCGGCACGCTCACCTTCACCGCAGGCGCCACCGGCGATGACTTGACCCAGTCCTTCAACGTGAAGGTGCTCCCGGATGATCAGGTCGAAGGCAACGAGACCTTCACCGTAACCCTGAGCGTCAACACCGACAACCCGCTGCCGACCGGGTTCACCCTCGGCACGACAACGGCCCAAGCCACCATCGAGGCCAACGGCGCGGCGACAGTGTCGATCTCTGGCGGCGGCAATGTGGCCGAAGACGATGATGCCACCTTCACCGTCACCCTCTCAGGCGGCCTTCCCACCGAGGACGTGGTGGTGGACTACGCCACCGTAACCGGTACCGCGACAGCGGATGATTTCACCGCGGCCAGCGGCACGCTCACCTTCACCGCAGGCGCCACCGGCGATGACTTGACCCAGTCCTTCAACGTGAAGGTGCTCCCGGATGATCAGGTCGAAGGCAACGAGACCTTCACCGTAACCCTGAGCGTCAACACCGACAACCCGCTGCCGACCGGGTTCACCCTCGGCACGACAACGGCCCAAGCCACCATCGAGGCCAACGGCGCGGCGACAGTGTCGATCTCTGGCGGCGGCAATGTGGCCGAAGACGATGATGCCACCTTCACCGTCACCCTCTCAGGCGGCCTTCCCACCGAGGACGTGGTGGTGGACTACGCCACCGTAACCGGTACCGCGACAGCGGATGATTTCACCGCGGCCAGCGGCACGCTCACCTTCACCGCAGGCGCCACCGGCGATGACTTGACCCAGTCCTTCAACGTGAAGGTGCTCCCGGATGATCAGGTCGAAGGCAACGAGACCTTCACCGTAACCCTGAGCGTCAACACCGACAACCCGCTGCCGACCGGGTTCACCCTCGGCACGACAACGGCCCAAGCCACCATCGAGGCCAACGGCGCTGAAGACCATGATCGGGTGGGTAGAAAAACGCTGGTGACGCATCTCGCTAGTGCTCAGAGCGACTTGGTGATGGGCACGGTACAGAACCATCTGAAGGCACTGGACGGCGGCAACCGGGTGAGGGGGCCCTACCCCCCCCCCCCCCCCCCACAGGCTGGCAGACAGGGCAACGGGCAGACATATGGACAGACGGGCGGCTTTTCCGCGAACGACCGCACAACCGGTTCCGGCACTGGCGATCTGGCAACCGGATATATCGGCATTGGCCACGCCCTTCCGGGCGATAGCACATCCGTTGGATACAGGGATACCCGTGAGCTGTTTTCACAGCTGGAGTTCCATATCTCCCTGAACAGCCTGATGGCGTCCGATGACAACGGGCGGAAGATCGGTCCCACGGTGGGTAAAACCGATGATGGCGGGAACCCGGTCGGGCTTGGTCCGCGCGCCAGCCTGTCTGAACCGGGCACGGTCATCGTGTGGGGCGGCGCAGGCGAGACACGCCTGGATAACGATTACAATACCGGCGATCGCGACAACCGCTATGACGGCACGGTATGGGCCTATAACACGGGGCTGGATTACCGCGCCTCCGAGGTTCTGACCCTGGGCGCGGCCATCGGCTATTTGGACAGCGACCTGAGCACCACCTATAACGGCGGCACCTATGATGAGACGATGCTGTCGATCTCGCCCTACCTGCTCTACGAGAGCCCGTCGGGGCTCGATATATCGTTGTTCAGCAGCTACGGGGCCGGAGAGGTGGACCTGACAGGCACGTTTGGACAGGCAGGCACTCCGTTTACCGCCTCGACCGACAGCAGTCTGTTATTCGGCGCGGCGCGGATTTCGGGGACGATGACGTTCATGGAGAACCAGGCGCTGGAGGTAACCCCGAATGTGTCCCTGCTCGGCAGCCGCAAAACACTGGACAGGTATACCGACAGTGCCAAGCGGACGATTGGCGAGACCACGGCGAAAGTGCTTCGCCTGACGCCGGGCCTTGAAGTCGGCTACCGGTTCGACTTCACGGGCGGAACAGTGACCCCGTTCGCAAGCGGTGATTTGATCTTGGATTTGCTCGATACGGTGAATGACGACAACATGACCTACAGCCTTGGCGGCGGTATCCGGCTTGAGACCGACGCGGGACTGAGCCTGTCGCTGGAGGGTCAGCGCGAACTGGGCTGGGAATCCGTTGAACAACAGCGCCTTGTGGGCACTCTGTCCTACGATTTCCCGCTGGGCGCGGAGGGGCAGTCAGGCACCCTGACGCCGCGGGTCAGGCTTGATCACGCATCCGGGAACGGGCTGTCACAACAAACATCCGAGGACGGGTTGTCACAAGCATACGGTCTGGAGTACACCTCGAAAGACGGTGCCCACCGTTTTAGCCTTGATCACGACAGATCGGATGAGGCGGGCGCACGCTCCGGTCTGGGCTATCAGTATGGCACGGAGATCATGCGGGGTGTGGACCTGGAGGCAACCGTGTCGTCCCCGAATGTTGAAGAACGAGAGTTTAAGGGGTTCCTCGGCATGAAACTCCGGTTTTGAGGCCGCTTTGATAGACTCCGGGAAGCCTTTGAGGCCATCAACAATAGCAAGGCGTGGAAGAAAATAATAGGCAAGCCACAGGGTTGAAGAAAGTAGACTGCCTGTCTCTGTGTAACAGAGACAGGTATAAGGCTCAAAAGAAGCTGACTTTTGGTGTTGCATCGGGCTAATTTCCCGCCTTGAGTTTTTCAATTTGACGGGTTGCCCTTCCGGAATATTGGTGTTTGGTTTCATCCGGTATGCCGACACTGACCGTTTGCAATGTCACCAGCACAGCACGAAAACAGGGCTGGGTCCCCACCATCGACACTTTGATGAAGTCCCCGGACAAGCTGATCAGTGACCTGCGCTTCACATAAAAGCTAAAACCGCGACGGGACAGCCCACCACGGCGCGTGAAAAATGCCACTGGACATATCTGGGGGGGGGTGATACACTTCTGGTTGCCAATGGTTGCCAAAGCTGGCTTCAATACAAGTCAACTGGGACCATTATGTTGCCGCTCGAGTGGCTTAGGCCATTATTCCCGATGCATGGCCTAATAAGGTCGGCCCAAAACAAGGAGCTATAAACATGAAACAAAAGCAGATTTTGATTATAGCCGCGTTGGCTATCGCCATGGTAGGCCTCACCGCATGTTCCAGCAACAACTCGGCGTCGTCAGTGGAACTAACGCCAAGGGTGCCGGGCGTTTACCAAACCCTTGACGACACCACAGAGGGAGCCAGTGCCCTTGCCGGTGTGGCGCTACGGATCAATGACGACAACGATACCGTTGAGCTTGTGCGCCAAACCGGGGTGCTCAACCATGCCACCGCCGAAGTGACTCTTTCTGACGACAGAGTGACGAATGAAACACTTGGCTTCGTCGAGCCCACGGACGGCGGTATCCCTGGACCCGGCGGTACCCGTGGAACCTATGAGTATGTCCAGACTTACGAGTTTGAATACACATCTGGTGGGGTGACTTATCAATCAGCTGGGGTTGGCGGCATTGTGACCCGTGCCGATGAGGTGCCGACAACGGGAATGGCCACATATACAGGCGAAGCTGAGGCAAGGCTAGAAACCTTTGCTGGAGGTAATGGATCTCTGGATATTAATTATTTTAATGGGGTCAGCACGGTAGAGGCAGACTTTGGCGCGGGGACCGTGGATGTCACCCTGGGTAATTTTACAACAAATGACGATGATGGTGGCTTCGGAACAGCATCACCTTTTAATACCATCGAAATAACAGGCATGGATATTTCCGGGAACGCGTTTTCCGGGGGTGATTTGGCACTGTCCAATACTCAATTGGATGGCTCTAGCATACTAGTAGATGCTGCAGGTGTAACCGGGGCAAATACCACAACCACCGCGGCTGGTAATTTCTTTGGGTGGAACGACGCTAACTCTGTTCCTGATGAAGTAGCGGGTGGCTTGCTTAGCGTTGGCGAGGACAGAGCTATCGCTGCTGGTTTCATTGCCAATTCCGATTGAGCAATAACATTGCACTTAATGATCAAATTTCTCCCTGCCCTTTTCTGGGCAGGGAGGGGTTGTACCTTTTTATACCTTTTTATACCTGATATTTCAGCCGCGCAATCCATCTCGCAACTGATCAACCGAGGGCAGATCGAAGCGGCACAACGCCAACTTGAACAGTCCAACCCATCCGATATTGATCGGCTTTTCTTTCAAGGTCAGCTCTTAAAAGCAGCGCGAAATTTTACCCAGGCGGTGGGTGTATTTCGCGAAGTCCTGCGGCAAAATCCGCAGCATCTGAACGCACGCCGGGAGCTAGCACATACCCTGCTGTCGGCGAGACAATACGATGTCGCCAAATTTCACTTTGATCAACTTCTGGAAATTGATCCCAATGAAACCATGCGCGGCGGATATCGCCGTTTCCTGAATGTCATTGCACAAAACAAGCCCGCAGGCCTTGGGGGATATTTTGCGTTGTTACCGTCGACAAACATCAACCGTGGCACCAACAATACTGTTTTCGACACAACCCTTGGCCGCTTTGTGATTGATCCGAACTCACGGGCAGCTTCCGGTGTCGGTGTGGGGCTGGGGGTTTCGGGATATTTTCGACATCTGATGACCCCCAAAAGCCGCCTCGTCTTAAACGGGGGGCTGTCGGGCATCCGCTATTCTGATAAGTCGTATAACAGCACAACAGGGTCCCTGTCGGTATCCTATGAACGGGTAACAGATAAAGGCCGTTGGTCTCTTGCCCCCTATACCCGTTATACATGGCGCGAAGATGATGCCGGAGGCGGCGCCAAGGGCCTTCGCTTTTCATTGGATCAAAGGGTTTCAGATCAGAACCGAATCGGCTTTTCTCTGAGCCACGAATACCGACGTTACCCGGAGGAAAGCTATAGAGACGGTGGATTCACATCTGCCCAGATCAATCTGCGCCACCAGATAAATCCCAGTTTTTCGCTGAATGGCGGGGTTGGGGCAGAGCACAGCACTCCAGATGCCGCACACCTGCGGTATGACACATACAAACTGTTGGCGGGCTTATTCAAAGCCTGGGAAGGGGGGTTTGATACCGGTTTTGGTGTTGAGGCTGGAATACGTGGCTTTGATGGAAACTTCCCGTTGACCACATCCCCGCGCGACGATGCCTTTTATAGAATAAGATTCAGCATCCGTAACACACGCATCAATTACTTAGGATTTACGCCCGGCTTATCCTGTTCCTACATCAACAATAGCTCGAATGTCGCGTTCTATGACTACACCGCGACAGAATGCCAAACGACCATTTCGAGGAATTTTTGATACCGTAGTCGGCTCAAGAATTTTGAGCCGCAAAACCATGATGGGCGGAATTCCTGTTTATAAAATGTTTCAAACCGTGTTTTAACTCCGGCCGAGAACCTGCTCACCCAGCAAAAACTTTCCGGATACCACACCGGATACCGAGCCTTCAGCCGAAAAGCGCCGGAGACCATACCCCTGCTGGAAAACTCCGACGATTTCGTATTCGACAACCCGATGCTTTGCCAGACCCTGTATTTTAGCTTTGATGTGGGGGAAGTATCCTGTGCCTGGCACTTTATTTTGACGGTCTCTCATCCATCAGCTTTCGCCGTAGCGTGATCTATAAACTGGGAGAGTGGTACAAACCGCCGCGAAATATATTACGGTCAAACGGGCGTAGGACATTTGAAAATCTCCAACCCAAACGTCAAAAAACTGCCCGGCCAACCGCCATAAGACTCTAATACTCGACCCTGATCAGGCAGAGGCCGTGGGACGGGGCGGTAGGACCCGCTAATTTTCGGTTACGGGCTTCAAGGATGGTTTTAACTTGTCTTGCGGGAAATTTTTTTCGTCCAACATAAACCAGAGTCCCAATAAAATTACGCACCATATGTTTCAGAAACCCCTTGCCTTCAAACTCAAAGATCAAAAAACCGTCCTGCTTTAAAATTTCAATACGGTCCATGGTCCGCACCGGGGATTTCGCATTGCAGTTTCCCGCCCTGAATGAGGTGAAATCGTGCTGCCCTTGCAGATATTTAGCAGCACGTCGCATGGCCGCAACGTCCAGTTCATGGGGAATGAACCAGGAGCGGCGGAAGTTGAGCGCGGAAGGATAATCTCTGTTTAAAATCGTGTAACGGTAAAGTTTGCGCTTAGCAGAGCCGCGGGCATTGAAGGCCATAGGAACTCTGCGCACTTCTCTTAAGGTGATGTCACACGGCAGTAGACTGTTCAAGGCCAGCTGAAATTCGGAAGATTTCATTTTGGATTCGGTCACAAAGTGGGCAGGCATCCCTTCGGCGTGCACGCCCGCATCTGTTCGGCCGGAACTTAAAACAGTTGTCGGAGTATTGGTGATTTTACTCAGAGCTTTTTCCAGAACTTCCTGGATAGAGATGCCGTTTTTTTGCACCTGCCAACCGTGGTAGGCAGTGCCCTCATACTCCACAATGAGAAGATATTTCTTTTTCATTCCACCCTATGATTAAAAATGAAAAACGCGTTGAACTTGTCAACGCGTATTTTCCTCTTTTTATTGGCCCGCTCTCCAGACTACACGGGTCCGTTCACATTTATATGCGAACCTTCGTTTTTTGTTCTACTCAATCCCTTAGGTGGACTCTCAGCTCCTATAAAGACCTCTTAGTTAAAGGTTGGTCTCAAACCCCTTACCGGCTAATATAACCCCTCCACTGGGTTTCGCAACATATAAATAAAACTTTTAAATTTTCCTTGTATTAAAGCTAGTTATAGAAAGACCCTTGAAAAAGGTTTAATAGTTGCCAAAAGCAGGTCATCCTGAGTTCGGGTGATCCCCACATAAATCATGTTCCTGCTTTCTTCCCTTCTGATAGGATAACTTTCTTCATCGGGTTCCACCATGGCGACAGAATCGAACTCCAGACCTTTGACCTGATGAATATTCGTCACTATTATACCAGGCTCAAAAGAGAATTGATCGCGATGCCCCAGACGAACTTCTCCCGATAAAAACTCTTCCAGTTCCTCTTTTAATTCCATGGCCTGTTTCGGATAGCGGCAAATGATGGCGATGAGTTTATAAGGGTCAGCCTGGGCCAGGCGATTGCTCCAATTCACCAAATGTTCCAGCAGGCTCTCCCTGTCATTAGTCTTGTGCCATTCCGGGTCAGGGCCTGCCCTACCCTCAACTTTTTTCGGGTCGCCTGCCACTTTGTGCGCCAAAGCCATGATCGGTGCCGTACAGCGGAAAGAAACTTCAAGACGAATAATGGAATCCTCTTCCACTCCGAGATTTTCCACCACCTTGTCCCAACCGATGAATTTTCTCGCCGACAGAATCTTCTGGGCCACATCGCCGACAATGGTTATCTGACGCTTATCGTTGACCACAGACATCATGATGGCAAACTCAACCGGGCCAAAATCCTGAGCCTCATCAATCACCATGTGATCCAGAGAAACCACTCCACCCGATCCATCCGGTAGCCCTCCGTTTTTAAGCTGAATGAGTCGCAGAACCAGAGCCATGTCGAAATAATCCAGGTTATTCCTGGCCTTGTTTTTATCCGTCAGCCTTTGCAGATACTCCAGGTTAGAATCCAGCTTAGGGTGAGGAGACAGATAGTCTTTTAAATGTCCGGCATCTGCCAGCAAGTTGTAAACATCCTGAACATAATCTTCCAAGTCGAAACTTTTGCATTCCAAAAATTCCAGGCATTTGCCCTTGTCATATTTCGGCAGGCTGGACTCTTTGACCTCATGAATAAAATCCTTAAGCCGGGGCAGTAAGGCGGTGCACTCTGGCTTCTTCCAAGATTTTAAAAGTCCGGGCCACGCCTTAAAAGTCCGCTCGATTTCTCCATTTAAAGATCGATATTGCTTATCCACCCACCCTTCAAGAGCTTTGAGGATTTCTTCAGAAAACTTTATCTCCTCAACAAATGACGGAACGTTGAGGAACTTGAAAAAGTGGTGCCCGCGAACCACTTTTCCGATGATGGACAACGCCCAACTATTGAAGGTTGAGGTTTGTACGCCCTCAATACCCATTGACGGCAAGGTGGCACTGACATAAATCTGCAATGACTTGTTCATCACCAGCACCCGGGTGTTCTTTGCCTTGGCAAACGAGTTTTCTTCGTGCAAGAGCCAAGCCAGACGATGCAAAGCAACGGTGGTTTTGCCCGAACCCGCTGACCCCTGAATGATGACAGGTCGTTCCGAATCACTCGTGATCAATTCAAATTGATCCTTGGTGATTAGAGAAAGAATACTCGGAAGGCGTTTTTCTGTCGATCGAACAGCCCTTGATCGATGGGCGGCAATCTCATCTTCGACATCCAGTTTCTCCCAGCCCGCTTCGTTTCTGCGGAATACTCCTTCGGGGGTGTCTATCTGCGCCAGTTGGCCATTCTCAACCCGGTAGGACCGCCGCAACTGAATGTGGCCACTCCGCTCCCTCTGGTTGATGACCTCGTAAAACTCTTCTTCCTGCTTGTAATTGAAATATAGCCCCGCAATGGGACCGTTGCGCCAGTCCACGATGCCCGCCTCAATATTGCTTTTTTTCCCGATTAGGAAAGACACTTCACTGCCGTCTTCCTCCTTCGTGCAAACTCTGCCAAAATAGGGTTCCTGGATCAAAGCGAGCAAGGCCTTGTCACTATTCTTGCGGATATCCGAAACGCGATGGGCCACAGCCTCATCCGATACTAGAGGTTGCCTTTCTTCATGATTCCATTCATTGACTACCTGCATGGTCAATTCACGGGCCGCCAAGTTGGCACTGATTTTCGATTCCTGAACAAGGGGAAGCTGCTGACACAACGACCGCAAAGTGTCCTCAAGCAGCTTCTCTTCCTCTTCAATCAACCGCTTGTCTTCTTCCGTTAAACCCATGCTTTACTTTCCCCAGTTTAAAAACCCTTGCCATCTGCAAGGGCTAAACTTATAAGGATGAATGAGACAAACGCCAACAGTCAACCAAAAACCACCAAATGGGGGAAAATATTCACGCATAAATATTTCCTGACTGAGGACCCAAGAAAACCTTTAAAACATGAGGTTTTTAATTTAAAATGAAGTGTTCAATTTCAATAGACGTTAAGGCTGGGATATTTAGGAGTGTTTCATGAAGACATATGAGGATCTGGAAGGAGATGGCGGATCCAATATAGTTGGGCAGGTCGTCCAATTAGGCGAAAAGCTGCGATCCCGCCTCGATAAAATCAAATATAAAGTCGCGCTAATGAGTGGTAAAGGCGGTGTCGGCAAAAGTTCCATCACGGCCAATATTGCCTCCTGTCTTGCTGATCGAGGCAATAAAGTTGGAATCCTTGATGCTGACCTGAACGGACCCAGCATCGGCCACCTTTTGGGAGTCGGCAATGACATTCAACTGGACATGAAAGACGGTGGACTGGAGCCGGGTATTGGATATCAGGGAATCCGTGTCATGTCGATGGATATGCTTTTGAAAAACGCCGACACTCCAGTAATGTGGACTGATGCGAACGACGCCACGGCGTCCTGGGTCAGCATCATGGAGTCCACCGCCACCCGTGAGCTGATGGCAGATACCAACTGGGGCGAGCTGGATTACCTTCTCATCGATATGCCACCAGGGAGTGACCGCATTGACAACATCCGTTCCTTGATTCCGGAACTGGCCGGGGTTGTCGAGATCACCATCCCGTCTCCCCTTTCCCAACACATTGTGACCAAATCGATCACCAAGAACAATAAGATGGGAGTACCCATCATTGGATTGATCGAGAACATGGCCACCTATATCTGCCCTCATTGCGATCAGGAAGGAAAATTGTTTGAAGGAGAAGACGTGCGCAAACTAACCGAAAGGAAAGAGATCCCCTATATCGGCAAGGTCCCGTTTGACACCCGTGTGTCGCAGACCAGCGAAGCGGGAAGCCTTTTTTATTCGAAATTTAAAGATTCTATTACCAGCAAAGCCCTTGCTGAGGCCGTAGACAATATTCAAGACTTTATCACCAAATAGTTCAAACAGGAGTCCCAATGAAATTCCTTTGTGTTCCTTGCGACGTCAAAATGGAAGTGCAGACCGAAGGCATCATGCCGGAGGAGAAGACCAATCTTGTCATGAAATTTAAATGTAAAAAATGCGGACACAGCATCGCCATGCTCACCAATAAATTTGAAACCGAATTTGTCAGCAAACTGGGTGTCGAGTTGGGCGGTGCCACAGGTGTCAGCACAATGCCTATGGCGACGGTTGGTTCTTCTCTGGCTCAGGCCAAAGAAGAACTGCAAAAGGCAAACCCGGAAGATGATCTGACCTGGACCGAAGAGGCTCTGAAAAGAATCCAAAAGGTTCCCTTTTTTGTGCGCGGCATGGCCAGGAAAACGGTTATCAACTTCGCTATGGAAAAAGGTGCCACTACCATTGACGCCAAACTGATGGACGAAGTCCGCGAAAAAGTCGGCATGTAGGAGGCAGCGGTGGGGCAGGCAACAGGCCTGGCACTTTTAGCCGCACAGCTTTTAGCCGCACACTGGATTTTTTTTGTTATACATTACTTTCACTACTCTTAATCATTTCCGTAAAATTTAATGGATTAGCTAAAACAACTGCACCATCAACTGCTTGCTTGAATGTTGCTGACATTTTATAACCTCCAATAAACCTGCCAATAATTTTAGCATGGTCTAAATTGGCAGTATTTTTTTGCCAACAAAAATCTGGGCGTTGGTCTAGGAACCGGCGTTAAATGCCGTCATCGAAAAACCTTATCAACACTCTGTTAATTTTTCGTGTGAGCATTAGTGTTTAATAACAATAGTGAAGCGTAGCATTTCGCAGGCGGTTTTCGTTCGCAGTGGGCACTTGGCAGGATGCGTCTATTGTTATATAGTGCTCTCGGTCGCCCGTTCCAAGTGGTGAATTGGAATCGTTGTCTGCTTCACCGTAAGAGAAAACTCCGCCATAACCATGGCGTTCTTTCAATGGAATGACTTTCGAGTAGTGCTGAATGTCTTATCAAGAAATAAAAAAGATCCGCAGACTTCCCCCTGTTTAAGTGTGACCGTTCTGCTAATAGCAGATATCCCAACCTGTCAGAAAAACCAATGGCTTAGAGCCTAATTTTCAATACTCTTACTTATGCAGGCCGAGCATTCACAAAGTTGCCGCAGGAGTTCATGTGTGTAGAGTCCGGTATCGTGCCCGTCATTCCAATAAAACTGGATAGCATAAAGTCCAACTGCCTTAAGGTTTTTAGGGCGGATGTCGGCGGCTATAGAGCCTGGAACGATCAGCTTTTTTCCGCTCCATTCATCAATGCAGTTCGCACACGGGCAACTTTCCCGTAAATTTTTGACCGAATAAACCGAGTCGTGCCCATCGTTCCAGGAAATACCCAAAGTGGACCCATCAATCTGTTTAATGTTCTTAGGTGCAGGAGCTACCATAATCGCTTGTTCAATCCTCTCCAGCCTGATATTTTTGTTGAGTCCGGCATCATCGCGCTGGCCGGCGGTCGCGTTAGCGTCACCGCCTCATTGCCCACCGGCGGTTACGCCAGGCTAGCTTTTCCAAGATAGTTCGAAATCAGCAGAAACTTTTTCGCCTTTGTTAGCCTGATTGATACTGAGTTGTGCCGCCACCTGCCCCGCCAAGTCCTTATAAGCCTGAGCGGCAGGAGATTCAGCGTCAGCTATGACCACGGGAACACCCGAGTCTCCGCCTTCCGCGATTGCTTCGATGATTGGTACTTCTCCAAGAAGCGGGATGCTAAAATTGTCAGCCAGGTTTTTTCCGCCGCCCTGTCTAAAGATATGATGTTTCTTATCGCAACCATCGCAGATGAAATAGCTCATGTTCTCGACAATACCGAGAAGGGGGACTTTGACCTGTTGGAACATTTTCACGCCCTTGTCCGCATCTATCAGGCTGACTTCCTGTGGGGTGGTCACAACCACCGCACCAGAAATAGGCGCCTTCTGGGTCAGGGTCAGTTGCACATCACCAGTACCCGGTGGCAAATCAATCACCAGATAATCCAGTTCGCCCCATTCCACATTTTGTAGGAATTGCTGAATGATACCGCCGAGCATGGGCCCACGGAGCATCAGAGGTTGCCCTTGTTTGGTTAAAAAGGCCGCGGAAACCACTTTCAACCCATATTTTTCGTGAGGGAAAAATTTATTCTCTGTGCCTACTTTTGGCGAAGAGATAGGAATACCCATCATCTGCGGTATGCTGGGACCATAGATGTCCGCATCCATCAAACCAACACGGGCGCCAGTCATTGACAGGGCAATAGCCAGGTTGGTACTGACTGTGGATTTTCCCACACCGCCCTTCCCGCTCGCCACGGCGACGATGTTTTTCACCCCGGTCAAAACCGGTTGTGAATGCTCGGTAGACCGGACAACGGCGGTCATGTTCACTTCAACCTGCTTAACCCCATCAATGGCTTTGACTTTGGTTTCGCATTCCATGCGTAACTGTTCTTTCACCGGACAGGCAGGTGTGGTCAACTCAACATCGAAATTGACAATTCCTTCATCTATGCTCAGATTCTTGACAAACCCAAGGCTGACAATATCTTTATGCAGGTCAGGATCTTGAACTGTCTTCAACGCATCAATTATTTTCTCTTGCAAATTGGGGTCGGGCATAAATCGCTCCTTAAACTAAAATATTTTTCCAACCGGTGAGGACACCGAGTCTTTAGAGTTGTGAGGCGAAAGCTAAAACCCTCCTGAGCACTCCGCCGGACACTAATTAGGATGGCACTGTCTTGAAAAAGATTTCAACCCGCTGAAGTGAGCCGCGTTAACACTTTCGAAGGTGACCAGAGAGACTTTGGTTACCTCTTGGTTTCACTTGCTTTATAACTCCGCATATTGTATATAGAGAATTCAGGCCTACAATATATGGACATATAAGGGTTAATTAAAATAACAGAAAATAACACGTTTAAAAAAGAAAAAGACCCTAACTCATTGAAATTATTTTTAAAATCTAAAACTTCCCGACCAAGTTCAAAAACTTTCGGCTTAGCAAACTGTATAAGACCGCAAACCACAAACGTCAAGCTGAACCGCTCATCTTTTCTTAAACTTCAGTAACAACATGGGATCACCTCATGGAGCAGGAAAAAACTTCCGACTTACAAGACGAACTCGAGAAAAGGTTTTTGACCTATGCGCTTTCGACCATCGTCTCCCGGTCTCTTCCTGATGTACGGGATGGTTTGAAACCGATACATCGCAGGATCCTGTTTGCCATGGAAAGCATGGGAATGAATTCCGCAAGCAAGCATGTCAAATCCGCCAAGATCATCGGTGAGGTACTCGGTAAATACCATCCTCATGGAGATACGTCTACCTATGAATCAATGGTGCGGATGGCACAGGATTTTTCTATGCGTTATCCTCTGGTAGACGGGAAAGGCAACTTTGGTTCCATGGATGGAGATTCACCGGCCGCCTACCGTTATACCGAAGGCCGATTGACACCCATCACCTCGTATTTGTTGCAGGACATCAAAAAGAATACTATCGATTTCCGCGCCAATTACGATAATACCCTGAAAGAACCTGTGGTGCTACCTTCCCGCGTTCCCAATTTGCTGGTCAACGGCGCGTCGGGCATTGCGGTGGGAATGGCCTGCTCATTCCCCAGTCACAATCTCAATGAAGTCATGTCTGCTTTAATTTCTTTGATCGACTCTCCCAATCAGACCGTGGTCAACCTCATGAAATATATAAAAGGCCCGGACTTTCCCACCGGCGGAATCATTCTCAATAGCAAGATCGAGTTGCGAAGGGCTTACGAGTCCGGTTTGGGGGCGATAAGAATTCGCGGGCTCTGGAAGGTCGAATCTCTGTCTCGCGGCAAAAAGCAGATCATTCTCACGGCAATTCCATATAGCGTCAATAAAGCCCGGCTGATAGAAAAAATCGCGGAAATCATCATCGCCAAAAAACTCCCTCATTTAACCGATGTGAGGGATGAGAGCGATGAGAAGGTCCGGGTGGTCCTTGAGTTCAAAAGTACGGCCGATGAGAACAAACTGATGAGCTACCTGTTCAAGCACACCGAACTTGAAAATAATTTTCAAATAAACTTTAACTGCCTCAAACCAAATGGGGAGCCTGCCCGCCTGTCTCTTCTGCAAATTTGTCAGGAATTCCTGGCATTCCGCAAGCAGGTGGTCAAGCGCCGCTTGAATTACGAACTCGCTCTTCTTGAAACGCGCTTGCACATTCTGGCAGGATTCGCGGCAATCTTTAGCAATCTGGACAAGGCCCTGAAATTGATACGATCTTCCGAGTCCCGCAAAGAAGCTCATGATAAGCTGCAAAAAAACTTCAAGCTTGATGACGGGCAGACCAGCGCCATTCTGGAAATCCCCCTCTATCGACTGGTCTCAATGGAGATGGAGAAGATTCTGGAAGAACGAAAAGAAAAGCTCAAGGAGCAAAAACGAATCAAGTCCATTCTCGCGTCATCCAAAAAAATCTGGAAGGAAGTGCGGGAAGAGCTGGAAGAAATCAGGAAAAAACACGCTGACAAACGCCTCACCCAGATCAAAACTGCCGAAAGCATCGAATATAACGCAGAGGACTTTATCCAGCACGAGGACGTGCATATCGTCCTCAGCCAAAACGGATGGATTCGGAAATTGAAAAACCTGAACGATCCTTCCGGGCTTAAATTTAAGGAAAATGACCAATTGCTCGACTCCCTGCGGACCAACACGCGAAACCTGCTGGCTCTTTTCACCTCATTTGGAATCGTTTATGTCTCCAAGGTTTACAATCTGCCTTATACAAGAAGCGGATTTGGCGAGCCTGTGCAAAGCCTGTACAAATTTGGTGACGGGGAAAAGGTGATCGGGATGATACCCCTTCTCGCCCCGAATGAAGGATCAGATACGCCTGAGAGCCAGGTGGTTTCAATGTACTTCACCAAAAAGGGCCAAGCTGAAGAAAGCGAGTTCATGGTTGCCAGCACTGATGGGTTTGGTTTTCGGTTTCCTTTGTCCAACCTGGCCGAGACTACACGTTCGGGAAGAAAAATCATGAGTTTAAAAACTAATAATCGCATGATCGGCTTCGCTCCGGTAACACACGATCACGTTTTTCTAGCCACCGCCAAGGGAAAGGCGGTGGTTATCCCCACAGACCAAATAACGCGACTGAAAGGATCGGGCAAAGGAGTCACCCTCATGAAACCGGGGGAAAGCAGGTTAGTCGGATTTAAATTCGTCGGACTGAAACATAAAGTCACACTTGAATTCGATTCCGGCAACGACAAGGAAATCACTGTCAAAAGTGTTCGCCTTTGCAACCGCGGTAGCCAGGGTGTGATTGTTTCCAAACGCAAAACCATTCTCAAAATAAAGTAGGCCCCATGACAAAATACCGATCAGAAGACATCGAAGTCATGGAAGGCCTCGATCCGGTTCGCAAACGTCCAGGAATGTACATTGGCTCTACGTCATCAACGGGCCTGCACCATTTGCTTTGGGAAATCCTGGACAACTCCGTAGATGAAGCGCTCAACGGACATTGCGACACCATCGAAGTGACTCTGGAGAAGGATCATGGCATCACCATCAAGGATAACGGCCGGGGAATTCCTGTGGACACGTATCGCAAGACCAAAAAGAGCGCGATGGAAATCCTCTTTACCACTCTGCATTCAGGAGGGAAATTTGGTCAAGGCAACTATAAAGTGTCCGGTGGACTTCATGGCGTTGGAATGGCTGTAGTCTGCGCCCTGTCGGAAAAGCTTGTCGCGTCTTCCCGCCGGGACGGATTCGAATGGGGGCAGACTTATTCCCGGGGCAAACCCACCACAAAACTTGAAAAAGGTAAAGCCGCACGAATCTACGGCACCACGGTTTATTTTAAACCCGACAGTAAAATTTTTCCGAAAACGGAATTCAACCCCAAACTTATTTTGGAACGGGCAGAGTCAAAAGCCTTCCTCAATAAGCGGCTGAAGATAATCGTTCATGAAAATAAAAATAAACACACTTTTTACTATCCCGATGGGATTCAGGATTACATCAAAAAGATTGTTGGTCAAAAAGCCACTTTGATGAACAAACCATTTTATGTAGAAAAGGAAGACGAGTTATTAAGGTTGGAAACCGCGTTTCTCTGGACTCCAAATACCGACACCCAGATTCTTTCCTTTGCCAACTCCATCCGAACCATTGACGGAGGCACCCATGAGACCGGCTTCCGTAACGGTGTCACTAAAGCAGTCCGGGCTTACATTGACAGACGCAAACTCCTTCCAAAAGGTATAACAGGAATTACCGGCGATGACGTCCGGGAGGGGCTGGTTGCTATTATCAATGTTTATCTTCAGGGAGAGGTCGAGTTTCAAGGACAAACCAAGGGCCGATTGAATTCTGAAGTCACCTCCCAGGTGGAAGCGGTGGTCAAACACACCCTCGAACATTATTTAAATGAAAATCAGAGTCTGGGAAACATCCTCGCCAACCGCATCATCCTCTCGGTGCAGGCTCGCATCGCATCCCGCCAAGCCAAGGAAGCGGTTCAGCGAAAAACCAATATTTCGCATCGACTCAACTTACCAGGAAAACTATCGGACTGCGCCACAACGGATAAGTATCAAGCCGAACTCTTTATTTGCGAAGGTGACTCCGCCGGCGGCTCCAGCAAACAGGCAAGGGATCGAAAAACCCAGGCGATCCTTCCCATTCGAGGGAAAATACTCAATGTTGAAACCGCAACCATGGATAAGATTCTCGCCAATACGGAAATTCAAAACCTCATTTCTGCCTGTGGGACCGGCATTGGCCACAAATTCGATTACAACAAGCTTCGCTATGGAAAAATCATCATCATGACCGACGCGGATGTTGACGGAGCACATATTTGTACCCTGCTACTTACCTTTTTCTACCGATACCTTCCAGAAATCATCGAAAAAGGGCATCTGTTCATAGCCCAGCCGCCTTTATATCGCATCGATGTTGGCAAAAAACTGTTTTACGCCTTAACCGAAGAGGAAAAAAATGAAATCATCAAGGGATTAAACGGCACCTCCCACGAAATAGGCCGTTTTAAAGGACTCGGAGAGATGCCCGCTTCGGACTTGAAAGAAACCACCATGAGTAAAAAATCCCGATCCTTGATCCGGGTAGTGTTGAGGTCTACCGAGCAAGCCAGCAAGACTGTTTGCGAGTTAATGGGAAAAAACGCCGGGTCACGCTTCAAATTCATAAAAGAAAAAGCGGAGTTCGTTCAGGACCTGGATGTTTAGGTCGCCTTTTTAGAAATTTTTCGATCTTTTTCTCAGCAGATTTCGACTTCCCCTTCGATTACCCTTGTTCTGAGCGATCACGCCAAAGTCATAGCTGAAATTTTTTCAGTGTTTTTAGAAGCGGTCATCGGCCGACTCATCTCGAGTTTTACATGACTCCGTAGTACAACACTCCACTCCATATCACCTTAAAGCTTATTTAGCGGAAGGCAGGGACTGGCCTGCCTCAAAAACTGATCCATTTGGTGTGTTAGGATTTGAGTCAAAAACCTGTTGATTAGAGGGGAGAATACAATGGCCAGGAAAAGGTATTCAGCCGGGCAGATTATTGGTTATTTGAGGGAGGCTCTATGACCATGCAGAGAACAATGGTTGAAGACCTGCCCAAGCAGGCCATTAAGGGTGGCATGACAACTTTGAAACAAGACGGCATCTACATAATATTAAAGGGCGACTGTGATTTAAGACAAGTTCTTTCTGTTTGTATCGTTTAGTTTGGGAAGAAAACATAACTTTGTGCTTTGACCAATCCCGTTCCAGAAAATAGTGCAAGACTCGAGTCAATCCTGGCTCAGTGCCAAACAAGCAAAAATATCGCCGCATTAATTTTCAACCTGACCGACGAGATGAAGAAAGTTTGGCGTTGTCAAGCCATCACATTTTGGTGCTTCAGATATTCATATTGAACCGGGTATCGGCAAAACAACTATAATGATCCGCTATCGAAAAGATGGTACCTGACCGCTTATGAAGAAACCTCTTCCATTTACAAGCAGGCACTCATTTCAAAAATCAAAATCATGTCCAAGTTGAATATTGCCGAAAAGCGGTAGCCTCGGGACGGAAAGATTAAAATAAAGTATGGGAAAAAGGGGGGGCGACCTCAAACAAATTGTGGCTATTTGTATCGTCTAAAAAATCCCAGATGGTTCTTAAGAGTGGGCGGGAATCAGACCTTTCCGTCCTTCCTTCCATTCCTTTATTTTTTGCATTGCGTTCATTGCAATCTTCTGATTCCTGACTTTTTTATCGCGAATCCGCATTTCCTGGACCCAGAATAAGCCAAAGTTAACATTCATTGGTTGAAATCCTTTATCCCTCGATGTGGTCAAATAATTTATCAAAGCACCTAGTGCGATATCAGCAGGAGGCGGAGTATAGGAACTTCCCGTGATTTTTGCCACTGCGCTCAAGCTCGCTAAAAGTCCCATTGCAGACGATTCGACATATCCTTCCACTCCGGTGATCTGGCCGGCAAAATAATTTCCCGGTCGATCCTTCAATTCCAGTTCGTTGGTCAAAAGGCTGGGAGAATTAATAAAAGTGTTTCGATGAATAGCACCCAACCGGAAAAACTCAGCATTTTCCAAACCATGAATCATCGAAAAAATCCTCTTCTGTTCCGGGTAAGTGAGCTTGGTTTGGAATCCCACCAGGTTATAGGCAGAACTATCCCGATTTTCCCGGCGCAATTGCACCACCGCATGGGCCATTTTCCCGGTTTTTGGATCAGGCAAGCCCATGGGCTTTAACGGACCAAATGCCAAAGTCCTGTCACCCCTCTCGGCCAGCACCTCAATGGGCATGCACCCTTCAAAATAAATCGGCTCTTCGAAAGAGGCCAACTGAACCTTCTCCGCAGCCTTCAATTCCCGAACGAACGCATAGTACTGTTCCGCGGTCATGGGGCAGTTCAAGTAGTCAGCATCCCCTTTATCATAACGCGAAGCAAAAAACACTTTGTCATAATCTATCGAGTCTGCGTTTACTATGGGCGACAGCGCATCGTAAAAGTATAAATATTCCTGGCCAATTAATTTTAAAATTTGATCCGATAAGTGAGGCGAGGTCAAAGGACCTGTGGCAATAATAACCGGTCCCTCCTGAGGAATTCCCAGTACTTCTTCACGCTTGAAAGTAATATTTGGGTGATTCAATAATTTTTCGGTAATTTCCCGCGAAAACAAACCCCGGTCAACAGCCAGAGCGGAACCAGCAGGAACCGAGTTTATATCGCCAGATGCGATAATGATGGAATTGAGGCTACGAAGCTCTTCTTTAAGGATGAACGAAGCAGAATGAGGCTGATTATTCCCCAGCGAGTTACTACAAACCAGTTCAGCGCAATTCCCGGTTTTATGAACAGGGCTATGGACTACCGGCCGCATTTCATACAAAACAACCCGCACACCCCGTTCCGCCGCCTGCCATGCCGCTTCAGACCCCGCAAGCCCCGCACCGATAATTGTTAAAAAACCCTTCACAGTCGATCAAGGCGTAGCGTCGGTTTTCTTGAACCCGCACTTTGGGCAAAGCACAGAAGGATCTTCATTCTTTTTCCATTTCTCGATCAAAAACGGATTCTTACATTCCGGACAAGCTTCCCCAATCGGTTTGTCCCATGAGGTAAACTTACAGTCGGGATACTTCGTGCAACCATAAAAAGTTCTCCCCTTTTTGGAGCGGCGCGAGGCAATCTCCCCCTCGCAGGACTCCTCCGGACAGGAAATACCAAGGCCAATCGCCTTGGTGAACTTGCAATCCGGGTAGGTGGAACAAGCAATAAATTTACCAAAACGCCCACGTTTGATAATCAGCGGCGACTGGCATAAATCACAATTACCCTCAACCTCCTCTGCCTTCGCCCCTTCACCTTTTTCTCCCAAATCTCGGGTGTTTTTGCATTCCGGATATCCCGAACACGCCATGAATTTTCCAAATCGCCCCCATTTAATAATCATGGGTTGGTCACATTTTTCACAAACCTCATCGGTTTCTTCAACTTGTGCTTTGAAGTTCTTCATCTTTTCTTCAGCTCGTTCCAAGTCCGCCTTGAAGGGAATATAAAAAGATTTCAGGGCGTCGACCCACTTAAGCTTTCCTTCTTCAATATCGTCTAACTGACTCTCCATTTTGGCGGTGAATTCTGTGGTCATGATATCCGGGAAGTTCTCAACCAAAAGATCATTGATCATAAAACCAAGCTCAACAGGTTGCAGACGCCGTTCTACATTTTGAATATAGTCTCTGTCCTTAATCACACTAATGATCGCTGCATAAGTACTGGGCCGCCCGACCCCTTTATCTTCGAGCTCCTTGACCAGCATCGCCTCGGAGAAACGGGCAGGAGGCTGAGTAAAATGTTGATCGGGAAGGACTTCGTGAGCTTTTAATGCTTCTCCCTTTTCTAATTGGGGGAGTAGACGGTCGTCACCTTTTCCTTCTGGTTTTGACTCATCGGTCTGATCATCGTCCTGACTTTCAACATAGACTTTCATGAAGCCGGCAAACTTTAATATCGAACCATTACTGCGAAACAAATAGCTCCCTGCCTGAATATCAAACTGAGTGGTGTCCAAAACCGCCGGAACCATCTGGCAAGAAACAAAGCGCGACCAGATTAACTGGTAAAGCCGAAACATATCCTTTTCCATATTCTCTTTGATAGTATTCGGTTCCAGTTGAACATCGGTGGGCCGAATCGCCTCATGTGCCCCTTGAGCGGACTTTTTACTTTTATACGTGTTGGGTTTTCCGGGCAGGTACTCCTTGCCATATCTTTCAGGAATGAGAGCACGAACCTCTTCAAGAGCCTGGTCCGACAACCTCACTGAATCAGTACGCATATACGTGATGAGACCCACGGCCCCTTTTTTACCTATGGCAATTCCCTCATACAACCGTTGAGCAAGCATCATGGTTTTTTTGGGAGAGAAGTTAAGTTTTCGGGATGCTTCCTGCTGGAGGGTACTGGTGATAAAGGGGGCGCTCGGGTTTCTTTTCCTTTCTTTTTTGACAATATTCTCAAGTATGGGCTTAGCCCCTTCCAATCCCTTGAGAATCTGATCTGCCTCGGCTTTATTGGCGACCTCGGCTTTTTCCCCTTCAACTTTAAATAGTTTTGCCTGAAACCGAGGTTTCTGACTGCCCTCCAACTCAAGCGTGATCGACCAGTACTCGCGAGGCTTAAAGGCCAGAATTTCACGTTCTCTTTCACAAACAATCCGTAAAGCAACGGACTGCACTCGCCCTGCACTCAGCCCACGGTGAACTTTTTTCCATAAGATGGGACTGATTTTATATCCCACCAACCGGTCTAGAATTCTGCGAGCCTGTTGCGCATTCACCCGGTTAGCATTAAGTTCGGTAGGGTTTTTAATAGCTTCCAGAACCGCTTTTTTAGTGATTTCATTAAAAGCTACCCGATAAGTTTTGCCCTTGGTAAACCGTGCTACTTCATGTCCAATATGGTGGGCAATCGCCTCTCCTTCCCGATCCGGGTCCGGAGCGAGATAGATCGTGTCACACTTCTTGGCGGCGGTTTTCAGCTCTTGGAGAATTTTCCCTTTTCCCCTGATAGTGATGTAGTCTGGAGCAAAGTCATTATCAATATCAACACCAAGCATTTTCTTGGGAAGATCCTTAAGATGTCCCACCGATGCCTTAATAATAAAATCCTTGCCAACGATTTTTTTCAGCGTGTTTACTTTGGTAGGTGACTCAACGATCAGCAACGATTTACCCATATTTCCTCACTATTTGTGTTCATCACCACAATTAGAAATATACATCTTCCCACTCAGCTGCCGGACCAAATCTCTCAATTCGAGTTGTAACAGTGTAGCGGAAACTTGCGCGGGAGACAAATTGCTGTTTTCAATTAAATTATCTATATGCCTGCCTTCCAAAGATAACAAAGAAAAAATCTTTTTTTCCCAATCATTATCAAGTTTGACTTTGAGTTCAACACTTCCTTTTTTATCCTTCAAACTTTCACCCAATGCGGGCAACAATTCTTCCAGAATAGATTCAGGGCCATCGACCAACTTTGCTCCTGTCTTAATTAGGTCATTCGTTCCCCTGCTTTTTGGAGACGTAATACTTCCCGGAACCGCAAAAACCTCTCTCCCCTGCTCTAAAGCAAAGTCTGCCGTGATCAAGGCCCCGCTTTTTTCAGCCGCCTCGACAACCACCGTTCCTAAAGCCAAACCGCTTAGTATCCGGTTTCTTGCCGGGAAATTATTCCGGTCCGGCCTCATGAAAACAGGAAACTCAGACAATATGGCCCCCTGTTCGACAATTTGCTTTCTCAGCTTAATATTCTCAGGCGGATATGTATGCCCCAATCCGCAACCAAAAACAGCAATCGTATCCGCTCCAGTGGAAAGCGCAGCCTTGTGAGCCAATGTATCAATCCCCCTGGCCAAGCCACTGATTATGCTAAATCCGGCAGAAGCCAGTTTCAAGCAAAGTCTTTCCGCTACCAGCTTTCCATATTCGGAAGGGGTGCGTGTTCCCACCACCGCCAGAGGCAGGGAAATCGTGTTTAAGGTCTTACCCTGTACATATAAAACTGGCGGAGGATCATAAATGGATTTCAGCAAAGATGGATATTCCGGGCTTTCGAGTGTTAAAACCCGTATACCTTCTTTTTCAACCAGCCTCAGTTCGCGCTCTGCGGTAGAATCGACATCAAATTTCTTTATTTCTCCCGCTATTTTGTCACCAACCCCCTGGACTCTCAGCAGTTCGTTTATAGATGCCAAGAAGACTCCACGCGGCGAACCCAGCCTCTGGACGAGACGATGAAATAGGGCTCGGCCTACCCCGACAACCATATTTAAAGCCAACCAATACTTCAGGGTTTCCCTGTCCATGGGGCTTTTATCCGATTTAATTCCGCGACAGCAAGATTAAAATTGTAGACCGAATCATAATAACCACTCAATACCCGAGTGTATATAATGAGTGCTTCAAACAAGTCTCTCGGATCCCCAATGCCAAAATCATAGTTTGCTGCTTCACTCACCAACAAAGCTCGCGTGATTTTGCGGTTTTTTCGGGCAAGACTCAGTTTCTCTCGGCTTTCCACAGCCCTTAGATAACCGATCCTGAGTTCGTGTTCATCATCAGAAGAATCTTCACTCTCAACGGTGACAAGAGCGGACTCATTAAACCATGATTCATAATTATCAAATTTAAAATCGACTGGCTTGATCTCAGAGTCCTGCATTTTCGCATCCGGAGAATAGGACTCTTTGAACATTCCGGCCAGAGATAATCGCGCTACCTCTATATCACTGTCCAACCCGATGATATCAGTCAAAGTCCCAGCGAGGCCCAGTTTAAGCTTTGTAATAGCCGATTGACTGACATCCTCTTCACCAATATCAAATTTTTCTTCGGCTTTTGTGACGGCCTTTTCAAAATGTTCCCGCACCTCCTCTAATATTTTCAGTCTTTGTATTTTGCTTTGGATCTGATAATAGTACTTTTGGACTTGATATTCTTTCTCGGCTAAAAATGGTGCCTCTTTGCCTCTATAAAGAAACCGAATATCTTCAACTGCTTTTTTCAGGCTAGGCAATGGTTCCATCCCTCCTGCCATAGAACTGGAAAGAAAAAGCGTAAAAACCAGCAATAATGCTACCAAGTACGTAACCAGAGGCTTCATAACACCCTCTAACGTATTTTCAGACATGAAAGCGCGACCCACTAAGTTTTGTTTCAATTGAGGATGGGAAAGAGGTTAAAGAACAGAAAAAAGGGGCACTAAACTTCTAAAAAGAAACCTTGATGGCAACCAAGAATGTTCTTTTCATCGAAAAACGTCCTGTATAAGGACAGAAGCTCAGTACCCCTCATGTGGGTCAAATGTAGCATAGCCCCCTGCCTCTGTCAATTTTTCTTCTGAATTGGTCCCATAATTTTGACAAAATTATCCTTTATTTATATATAATTAAATATATGTCGTCACTTTTCCTGAAAATCAGCCTCTGTTCTAGTCATGACCCTAATTTTTATACAGTTCCTGATATTTTGTCACGCCCTAAGGTCCAAAAAAGGCACTCCATCAAGAATAATACCCAATTTATCAATATATTAGCCTTGCGCCCATGAAAAAGGAACGGGTATGAATGTTACCAGAAAAACGGCTATGGATGCCACTCCCAGTGCTCTATGCAGAGTGCCTAATTCTTCCGTTTCATTTAACAAAGGTGCGGTTTTAAAACCTGCCAAAGCTATCATTGCGGCCCAGAAAAACCAACCTGTCCAAAAATATCCCAATGGAAATAATGTGACGAAAAAAAGACGCCCTACCCACTCATGTTGTTTTGGGGACAACGCAAAAACGATATGTCCGCCGTCTAATTGACCGATGGGTATCAGGTTTAGCGCGGTCACCAACATTCCTATCCACCCCGCAAACGCGATTGAATGCAAATGAATATTCAAGTCTGGCGACTGCGGATTTACTCCCAAAACCCATTCCGCGCAAATATTCAATACCAGAGAACTGCCGAAATTCATTCCTTCAATACCCATCAGTACCGGCGACACTTTTGAAAGAGACAGACCGTATATCAATGTCGGTAGAGCCACTACAAAACCCGCTATGGGACCTGAGGAACCTATTTCCATCAGCACTCTACGATTAGGAATGGCCTGCTTGATCTGAATGAAGGCACCAAAAGTTCCGGCGATAAAAACAGGAGGAGCGGGGATGAAATAAGGTAGCGTTGAACGCACCCCATTCCTTTTGCTGGCCCAGTAATGTCCGAACTCATGGGCACCCAAAATCAGGATCAGGCTGATTGAAAATAGTAAGCCGCCAGATAAATAGGTTGTGACTAAAGTTCCTCCCAGTAACAAAGAAAACAGCCACCAGTTTTGCGGAGTACCTGTAGGTTGCAACGACTGTTTGCTGCTAGCCAGCGTAACGTCTGGCTCGATTGGCAAAGATTTCATTCGGTAAGTAGAATATATTGTCCTGTTTTAATCGGGCGTGGCCCGGCACACCTCGTGCTCCCGCACAAGAATAGCAAACAGCAAGGCTCATTACGCCGAGATAAGTATTGCTCGCTAAACCGAGTCATTGCTAGCTGTACCCCTTTCCGGGGCATGAAGTTTTTGGGAATGGATGTCGCAACTCCACGCCTATAAAGGTTTGTGGGTGAATTCACGCGCATTGACACCGGAGTAATCACCAGCGATTTGACCGTTACCACGAAGTTTATATTTATAGATAATCATTCCCTCCAATCCAACTGGTCCTCGGGCGTGTGTTCTATTCGTGCTAATGCCGATTTCAGCCCCGAGCCCATATTTAAAACCATCAGCAAATCGTGTCGACGCGTTCCACATGACACTGGCCGAGCTGACCTCATTGAGAAACTGCTCGGCCCGTTCCCGGTTTTCTGTAACGATCATATCCGTATGACCGGAACCATGCTTATTGATGAATTTCACCGCTTCCGAAAAGTCATCCACAATTTTAATAGACAGTTTCAGGTCGTTATATTCGGTATTCCAATCTGACTCACTGGCTGGGCCAACTCCGGGAGCCACCTGACAGGTTTCCACACATCCCACCACTTCCACCTGTTTTTCCTGGAATTTCGCCACTAAATCAGGCAAAACCTTCTCAGCAAAGTCTTTGTGCACCAGCAAAGTCTCCATCGCATTGCAGACCGCAGGATATTGTAACTTTGCATCCAGGCATACCCGGATGGCCTTATCCAAATCTGCAAACTTATCAATGAAACCGTGGCAAACTCCTTCTGAATGTCCCAGCACAGGTATTTTTGTATTCTCCTGAATGCGTCTCACAAAGGCGTTACTGCCCCGGGGAATGACTAAATGAATGTGCTGATCTTCCTTGAGCATATCCGCCACTTCCGAACGCGTCTCGATCATCTGCACCGCTGATGTAGGAACACCGGGCACTTTGCCAATCGCTTCCACCAAAAGTTCAACAATTTTCTTGTTGGAGTTCTGCGCCTCTTTTCCTCCCTTCAATATGACCGCATTGCCCGATTTAAAACACAGGGAGGAGATTTGCGGAACGGCATCGGGCCGGGACTCAAATATCGCCCCGATCACTCCAATCGGGCAGGTCACTCGCTCGACCACCAAGTCTTTATCCATCTCCATAACACTATTAACCTGGCCTACCGGGTCGGGCAATGCCGCCACACTGCGAATGCCCTTAGCCATTCCGCGAACTTTCTCCTCATTCAAAGCTAACCGGGCAGTCAATACCTTGCCAATTCCCTCATTTTTCGCAAATACCAGGTCTTTTTCGTTCTCCGCCAAAATGGAAGAGCGATGCTCTTCCAAGGCATCGGCCATCAGTGACAACGCTTGATTCTTTAAATCGGTGGAAAGATGTGCCAGAACCAACGCCGAAGCATTGGCATTTTTTGCTATCTCAGTAATATTCATGTCTAATCAAAAACCCTTTTCACTTCATTATCACAATAGGATTATAACACCCCTGTCATTTAATTTTACACCTTCACCGTGGCGAAAGCCTCTCAATCGACCCCACGTCTAGCGGTCGCTAACGGTAAATAATCTGTAGTTTTCCTTTGTGGTTGGCCTTGAAAGCCGCCAGCATAGTGGCTTCCCCTAACGGATTCTTGATCAGATCCAGAACTTTTAGCTGAGGAAAGTGTTGCGACTCAATCAAGGCAACAGCCCCTTGATCGGTGATATTATTTTGTCCCATATACAATGATCCCAGATTCTGAAACTTCTCAGAACTGGCAAAAGCCAGTGCCCCACCATCACCGATTTCGTTGCGGAACAAATTCAACGTCGTTAACTGCCCAAATACTGTGGCCGAGGCCAGCATTTCAGCACCCAACGAGGTGATCAAATTATCGTTCAGCATAAGGGTTTTTAGGTGAGTAAAATTGCCGGAAGCCACCATCATTTCGATGCTGTCATCACTGATTTCGTTTTTCCAAAGCTTTAAGGATTCCAATTGCCCCAGATAAGATGATTCTGAAATGGCTTTCAATCCCAAATCACCCAACAGGTTGCCCCAGAGATCGAGATGTTTCAATCCAGCCAGATGCGGAGACTTCGCCAAGGCCTTCATACCCCGAGCTTTGATATTGTTTCCCTGCAGAAAAAGAGTGGTGATCCCTTTGAGGGATTCCATCCTCGCCAGTTGCTTCGCCCCCGGTGTGCCAATATGTAATCCGCTGAGGTCGAGAGTCTTGCCATCGTGGCTGATGCGCTTGGCAACCAAAGCGGAAAGATCCACGCCCCACCCCCATGTGGGGGATGACAGAAGGAAAAGCAGGAAGCAAGTGGCAGCAAAAGAAGTTTTCATGGCCTGAATTTTACAGGCTTTGAAGGATGGATAGCAATAGGCAACCTATCAGCAAGCATAGTGATCAATCGATCAAGTGACCTTTGGAAAAAGGACAAAGACGATCCTTTGATTAGCCCGGTTGTAAAAGATCACGAAACACTGTGTAAAAAGAGAGCAGGAAGACAGAGTCGAACAAAGAGTTTCTGCTCGTTGGATTAAAGACAGATTCCTTGCAAAAATTTCAATTATTATCTCAATTCTAGCTTTAATCGTAGGTGTCTTCGCATTTTTCTACCACCTAAAATGAAGTGCGAAATGGTGTCCAAACTTGAAGTCAGGTTATTAAGTATTTGAAAATAGTATAAATGATTTTTGTGCCGGCTTTGATCGTGCCGGAAAAGGTGCCGGTGATCTTGGAAACCCCGATCCGCTCCCGATATTTCACCGGAACCTCGAGGATACGCAGTCCTTTTTTAACCGCCTTGATCTGCATCTCTACCGTCCAGCCAAAATTGGTATCCTGCATAGCAATAGACTTCAACGAGTCGTAGCGAATGGCGCGGAACGGTCCCAAGTCGGTATAGCCGTGATGGAAAAACAGACGCATTAAAAACACGGCCAATTGATTACCATACCGCGATTGCGGTAACAATGCTGAGCGGCTTTCGGGAAGTATCATCCGGCTTCCCAGAACAAAATCCATCTCTCCAGATTCTATTGGCTGAACCAGTTTCACAATCTCTTCCGGGTAATCGCTGAAATCCCCATCCACAAACACCACGATCTGTGGGTTGTCCAGTTCAGAAATTCCCTTCAGGCAGGCAGAACCATAGCCTATTCTTTTTTCCACAACCACCCGCGCGCCTTTTTCAATGGCAGACCGGGCAGTGTTATCGGTTGAGTTGTTGTCAACAACAATGATTTCATGAATTTGATCTTGCGGCAGGGCATCCAGAACCAGCCCAATAGACTGTTCCTCATTAAAAGCGGGAATGATGACAGAAGTGCGGGAAGGCATGGAAGCAACTCCTCGAGATCAGGAACTGTTAGTGAGGGCTGTTTTAATGCCAGATATAAACTCAGAGATGCTTTTATCACGCGCGATTGGATCGGAATGTGATTCAATCAACTTGACGATGGCACTACCTATGATGACTCCATCCGAGCATTGCCCGGCTTCCCTAGCCTGTTCCGGGCCGGAAATACCAAACCCGACCAGCACCGGGAGTTTCACCTTACTTTTAATGGCAATGACTCTCTCTTCTAGGTTTTTGGAAAGCGCCTCTTTTGTTCCTGTTGTTCCGGTCAGAGAAATATAGTAGATGAAGCCTTTACTCACCTTCCCGATCTGCTGAATCCGATCCGGGGTACTGGTGGGTGCTAAAAGAAATATCGTATCGAGTTCTTTTTCATTCGCGATCGTCAGGAACCTCTCCGCCTCTTCCAGAGGAAGGTCGGGCAGGATCACCCCATCCACCCCCGCATTGACCGCATCCTCGACAAACGCTTTCTGGCCATAGACAAAAACAGGATTGAAGCTGCTCATCAAAACAATCGGTAAGTCAGACTGACCCCTGATATCTCTCACCAGCTCGATAATCTTTTTCAGGCTGGTACCGTTTTGCAGGGAACGATGTGAAGAGGCCTGAATGACTGGACCATCGGCAAGTGGATCGGAAAACGGGACACCGATTTCGATGATATCGGCACCGCTTTTCTCAATCACGGAAAAAATTTCTTTTGACGCAGACAACTCGGGGTCACCAGCAGTAAAAAAAACCACCAAGGCCTTATTGCCATTTAAACTTTTGAACCGGTCCTCTATCCGGCTCACAACGAAACTCCCATCATATCCGCTACCTGGTTCACGTCTTTGTCGCCACGACCAGAGAGGCAAACCAGAATAACTTGATCTTTTTTCATGGTTGGCGCCATTTTCATCACATGAGCGACGGCGTGAGCCGATTCAAGAGCCGGAATAATGCCTTCCAATTGAGAAAGCAGTTTAAAACCTCTCATCGCCTCGTCATCGGTGATAGTTACATATTGCGCTCGGCCCGATTCCTTGAGATAACTATGCTCGCAACCCACACCCGGATAATCCAATCCCGCCGAGATCGAATGCGCCTCAGTCACTTGCCCGTCCTCATCATGCAGGAGGTAGCTCATCATGCCATGCAGAACACCTGCTGATCCCTCGGTGAGGGAAGCACCATGCTTATCCGTGTCCAGTCCCAATCCGGCAGCTTCAACACCGACCAAACCGACCTCTTTACTTTCCAGGAATGGATAAAACAATCCCATCGAGTTACTGCCACCACCCACACATGCCACGCAGGTATCGGGCAGTCGGCCTTCCATTTCCATGATCTGGCTAGTAGCTTCTTCGCCAATCACTTTTTGAAAATCCCGGACAATCATCGGATAAGGATGCGGACCGACTACCGAACCAATAATATAGTGAGTGCTCTCAACAGTGGTGATCCAGTTGCGGATGGCTTCGCTGGTAGCATCCTTGAGCGTTCGTGTTCCTCCTGTTACCGGAATGACTGTCGCACCTAAAAGCCGCATACGAAAAACATTGAGTGCCTGCCTTCGCATATCTTCCTCACCCATGAACACATCGCATTTCAGGCCGAATAAAGAAGCGGCGGTGGCCGTTGCCACACCATGTTGTCCGGCTCCTGTTTCAGCGATCACTCGTTTTTTACCCATCCTTTGGGCCAATAAAGTGCTACCAATGGTGTTGTTGATTTTATGCGCACCGGTATGAGTCAGGTCTTCCCGTTTTAAATAAATTTTCGCGCCGCCCAAATGCTCTGTAAGACGTTCAGCAAAATAAAGTGCGGTAGGACGGCCAACGTAATGTTTCAGATAATAGTCGATATCCTTTTTAAATTGAGGGTCGTTTTGAGCTTCCTCATAAACCCGTTCCAACTCTTTCAGAGCTGGCATCAAGGTTTCAATGACGTACTTACCTCCAAATTTTCCAAAATGCCCACTAGAGTCAGGCAGTTTACGCGGCTTCATGATTTACTCCCTGACCTGACATTGGCCAGAAACGCGCGAACCTTTTCAGGATCCTTGATTCCCGGCAATTTTTCGACACCCGAGCACACATCAACCCCATAAGGGCGAACCCGGCTGACCGCCTGTCCAATATTACGCGGTGTCAATCCCCCCGCTAGGATAACCGGCCCATTTGTTTTTGCAGAAAGTGCCAGGTTCCAGTCAAAAGTTTTGCCCGTACCCCCGCGCAGATATTCACAAAACGTGTCCAGCAGAAACCCGGTCACTGGATATTTTTCCATTTGCCTGAGCGATTGAAGGTCTGTAACCCGAAACGCCTTGATCACACGCCGGTGAATTTTTCGGCAAAACACCGGAGACTCTTCACCGTGCAATTGCACCAAGTCCAATCCGCAGTGATCGGCGATTTTGTTCACTCGGTCGGCGGACTCATTGACGAAAACCCCCACTGTATCGACAAAAGGCGGCAATTCTAAAATAATCTCCCGAACTGCCTTCATCGTAACCGACCGCAAACTCTTTTTATAGAAAATAAAGCCGACCGCATCAGCACCCTGTTCGACAGCGAACAGCGCATCCTTCAACTGTGTCATTCCGCAGATTTTAATTTTTACTCGTGGATTCGCCATTGCCTAAAAGTTCTTTCAGTTTTTCAGGAATATCTTTTGAAGTCATCAGACTTTCACCGATCAAAAAAGCATGCGCCCCTATTTTTTCAAATTCTTCGATCTCTTCCCTGCCATGAATTCCGCTCTCACAGACCAGAGTATTACCCGGTTCCTGCGATGCCATGGGGATCAGGCGTCTGGCAATGTTCAAATCGGTTTTGCCATTCGTGAGATCACGGTTATTGATACCAATCAAACTCGCCTTGGCCTCGAAGGCTTTTTCCATATCATATTCGTTATGAGTTTCCACTAATGCGGAAAGCCCTAATTCCCTGCCTAAATGAAGCAGATCGGTCAATTGGTTTTGCTCCAGCCATGTAGCGATCAACAGAAACAAGTCGGCTCCATGCGCTCTGGATTCATAAACCTGATACTCATCGCAAATAAAATCTTTGCGCAACAATGGAATCGGGGCGATAAGCCTCACTTCCTTCAGGACACCAATATGGCTGCCGAAATAATTGCTCTCGGTCAAAATAGAAAGCGTGGCGGCCCCATTCATGGCATAGTCTCCAGCGATTTCGCCGGCGTTAAAATTTTCTCTTAGCTCACCTTTAAACGGTGTACGCCGTTTGATCTCCGCGATAATTTTCGAATTTTTTCCTTCGTTCAGTGCCTTATAAACATCCCGGACGGGGGCCTGATCTCCCATGCGTATTTTAAGCTCGGGCAATGGCAGCTCGCGTTTGGTGCCTGCCAGTTCCTTTTTTTTATCCGCAAAAATCTTGTCAAGTATATCCGACATTTTAAGAGTGCGTAATTTTACACAAATCTTCCAGTTTTCTCCGCGCTTTACCAGATTCGATAGAATCAACAGCTGATTGGATACCCAGTTCGAGAGAATCCGCTTTCCCGGCCACATAAATAGCCGCAGCGGAGTTTAACAAAACGATGTCTCGCCTCGGCCCTTTTTTTCCATTTAAGATACTCTCGATCATTGCAGCACTTTCCTCAGGGGTTCCCCCTTTAAGATCATCAGAGGCGCAAACGTTAAAACCAAGTTTCTCAGGGTTCAGGCTATAACTCGACACCTTTCCATTTTTTAATTCTGCGACCTGGCTTTTACCTGTCAGGGTGATTTCGTCGAGGCCATCGGAACCATGAACCACCAGTGCGTGCCTGCAACCCAAATCGCGTAGAACTTCTGCCAGAGGCTCAACCCATTGTTCATCAAAAACACCCAGCACCTGGGCCTCGGCGTTGGCTGGATTGGTCAAAGGCCCCAACACATTAAAAATGGTGCGAAAGCCCAGTTCTTTCCGGACCTCGGCGGCGTGTTTCATGGCTTTATGCATCAAAGGCGCAAACAGAAAACCGATACCCGCCTCTTCCACGCAACGTTTCACAGTCGGCAGGCTGGCATCGAGGTTCACTCCCAAACATTTTAAGACATCGGCACTACCAGACCGGCTGGATACAGCCCGGTTGCCATGTTTCGCTATATTTACTGCCGCACCCGCCGCAACCAAAGCACTAGCAGTGGATATATTAAAGGTGTCCGCACCGTCCCCACCTGTTCCGCAAGTGTCTACCAGAGGAGCCACTTTGATATCGAGCTTCTCTGCTTTTGCCCGCATCACCCTGGCCGCACCAACAATTTCAGAGACGGTTTCACCTTTCACATGCAACGCTGTCAAAAACGTGGCCAGTTGAGGATCAGTCACTTCTCCTTGCATGATCGCAGTCATGCAGGAAACCATTTCATCCTCAGTCAGATCGTTGCCGCCAGCAAGCGAATCCAAGGCCATCTGGAAGCTCATGCGTGATTTCCTTTTATAAAATTTCCTAATAACTCCTTCCCACATGCGGTCAGAATAGATTCGGGATGAAACTGAACACCTTCTACGTCAAATTTTTTATGACGGATCCCCATGATCTCGTTGTCATCGCTCTCCGCGGAAATTTCAAAGCAATCCGGCAGATTATCTCGGTTCAAAACCATTGAGTGGTAACGGGTCGCCTCAAACGGATTGGGGAGGTCTTTAAATATTGTTTTGCCATCGTGGCGGATCATGGAAGTTTTGCCATGCATCAAGTGCCCGGCCTCGATGATTTCACCGCCAAATGCCTGGCCCGCCGATTGGTGTCCCAGGCAAACTCCCAAAATCGGGATTTTCCCGGCAAAATGTTGGATCACTTCCACCGATATCCCTGCTTTATCCGGAGTGCAGGGGCCGGGAGATATGACAATCTTTTCTGGACCCAACACCTCAATTTCCTGAAGACTGATCTTATCATTTCGATCCACACGTACTTCAGCACCGATCTCACCCATGTATTGCACTAGGTTGTAGGTGAACGAATCATAATTATCGATCATCAGAATCATACCACCCACCCCTTCTCAGCCAGTTCTATGGCTTTCAGCAAAGCCCGCCCCTTGTTCATGGTCTCCTCAAACTCACTTTGTGGAACCGAGTCGGCAACAATCCCGCCCCCCACTCCAAGATAGGCCGTTTTCCCTTTAACCAACAAAGTCCTGATGGCTATTGCAGTATCCATATTTCCGTTGAAACTGATATAGCCGACTGCTCCGCCATAAAGTCCACGCCGGGTCGGCTCCAACTCATCGATGATTTCCATAGCCCTTATTTTCGGAGCCCCGGAAAGAGTTCCGGCGGGGAACGCCGCTTCCAGAACATCGAAACAGTCCAAGCCTTTTTTCAGGGTTCCCTTTACATTGGAAACAATATGCATGACGTGGGAGTAGCGCTCGATCGTGAACCGCTCATCTACTTCCACCGTATTTATTTCAGCCACCCGTCCGATATCGTTCCTGCCCAGATCCACCAGCATGATGTGTTCCGCCAATTCTTTTTCATCGCCTAACAATTCCTGCTCCAGTTCCAAATCTTCTTTCTCGTTTTTTCCTCTTTTACGGGTTCCGGCTATCGGTCGGACCTCTACCTTATTATCCTCCAACCGCACAAGAACTTCTGGTGAAGACCCGACTACTTGAAGCTCGCCGAACTTCAGATAATACATATAGGGAGAAGGGTTAATGGTTCGCAGAGCCCTGTATACATCAAATGAACCACGGTTAATGAGAAACTTCAACCGCTGGGAAAACACCACCTGAATGGCATCTCCCTCCTGAATATATTGTTTGATCCGAGTCACCGCCTGTTTGTGCTCTTCCTCCTTCATATTGGAGTCAAAACTCAATGGCGATGCAGAATCTTCTTCCGCATCAGGCAATGGTCCTCTGGCAAGAGGTGTTTTTAATTTTTCCTCCAAGGCGGAAATTTTTCGGATTGTGTTTTCATACACCGTAGTCAGATCACCACCCTCGATAAACGCGTTGGATACAATCTTAATGGTCTGTGAAATATTATCGAACACCAGCATAGTATCGGTGATAACAAACTGCGAGTCTGGGACATCGAGGTCATCCACCGTTTGTTCGGGGAGGTCCTCAAAAAATCGTACCATGTCATAGCTAACAAACCCCACCGCTCCCCCTGAAAACCGAGGCAACCCGGCAGAGGGCACGGGCTGGTAACGGGCCAAGATTTTCTTCACCGCTGAGAGAGGACTTCCTGACTTAATCTCCCGCTGTTCCTGCTTGCCATTTTCAATTAAAGTCAAAGTTCGACCCTTGGTGCTGACCACCACCGATGGATCACAGCCCAGGAAACAATAACGAGCCCATTTTTCTCCGCCTTCAATGCTTTCCAGTAGAAAAGAATATTCCCCTCCGCTAATTTTCATATAAGCGGATACTGGAGTATCGAGATCGGCCAGAACTTCCTTATAAACAGGAATCAGGTTTCCCGATTTGGCTTTCTGCTTGAACTCTTCCAAAGAAGGTTTGAACATATCGACTCTTTAACAAAATTAAACTACACAATAACAAAAAAGCACAGGAGACCTGTGCTCATTAAATCTGCCAAAAACAAAGCCCGACAAACATACCAGGGCACCTTTAATATCAAGCATTTAGAGGCCAGACCTTAACACCACGCCAAAGCCAGTGTCAAGCAGTTTAGGTGGGGGCTTTAGGGGTGAGAGCCAGCACCCATCAGCCTTCTACAGCTTTCCAATCTTCACCGTTCCAGTGCAGGATCAACCCATTATCTCCAACGGCATAGATATTTTCATCACTACTGCCCCAGATGGCGGTGAGATACTCTTTAGTGTTGGATTCTATCCGAGTCCATTCATTGTCATCAAGGTAAAGGATCATTCCCTCATCCCCAATCGCAAACACCATTTCTCGGGAGGGACCCCAGACATCGAGAAAAAACTCCATGGTCTGGGAAGACATTTCGGTAAACTCGACTCCGTTGAATTTAAAAATGGCACCATCAGACCCAACCATATAAATCTCATCAGGACCGAACCCATAAACCCCATAAAACTCAGCATTCGAGTTAAAGGTCATGCGGGTCCAGCGTTCTCCATCCTGCTTGAGTACTAGGCCGTCGTAACCCACGGCCAGCATGCCGCCTTCTTTACAGCCCCATAACCGAGTCACGTCAGTATCCGTTCCCGTCTGGGTAAACTTCCAGGAACTTCCATCGTAGCGAAGGATTTTACCCAATCTGGAGCAGGCGTAGATTTCGTCCGGGCCAAGACCAAAAATCCCGGTCATGGGTGGAAGTTTTTCCGTATCCTCAGGCGACCAGGATTTACCGTCATAGTGTAAGATCCTGCCATCAGTCACCACCGCAAAAACATTATCCGGCGCAGTGCCCCAGATATTCTTGAAAGTCCAACGCCCCCCTGTTTCCATGGCCGACCATTGACTGCCATCATAATGTAGCAGGGTGCCCTCGGCACCTCCGACAAAAATATCGTTTTCGCTGAACCCAAAAATAGATAAAAGGTGACTGGAGGTCAAGGCAAACATAATTGCTCCCCAAGGTTATCGCTGTTCTTTGAATGGTATTTAACAATCATAACGACATATCGCTCCATTCCCTGCCGTCATATTTAATCACCGTTCCGTTTTCACCTGCTACATATACCTGATCCGGCCCAAGCCCTTTGACTTTTGTAAAATACTCGCCCTTGAGCGGCTCAATGGAAGACCACTTTTTGCCATCGTAATGAAGCATGGCCGCGTTATCCCCGACCACATAGATATTCTCCGCCGAGGTTCCCCAGATGCTCAGGAGGTATTCTTCGGTCCCCGACGACATCGGTTTCCAGTCCGTTCCGTCAAAATGCAAAATCGTCCCATGGGAACCACAAATATAAATATTGTCATTATGAGTGCCCCAGATACCGAAGAGAGAAACTTCTTCGTCCGTCAAATCTTCACGACGATGAAACTCTTTGCCATCATAAAACCGATAAATCCCTTCACCGCCTACCGCGTGGATATGTTCCATGTCCTCGCCCCACATTCCAAACAAGTCATGAATGGTATTGGGTTCGCGGTAGTCCCATTTCTCACCATTCCAGTAGAGCATCCGGCCACCGACGCCATAAAGGAATACGTTGTTCTCATCCAAGCCATAGACGGAATTGAGCGAGTCGTAACTCCCTGTATCTACCTGCTTCCACCTCTTGCCATTATATAAAAGGACGACCCCGCCGATACCCACGGCATACACACATTGCTCATGCGGACCCCAAATACCCATCAGCGGATTGGTATTCTCGGTACGAACGGGCAGCCACTCCCGCCCATCCCAGTGCTGAGGGATGCCATCCTTCCCTACAACATAAATATAGTCCTCCCGGAAAGGCATGATATCGAGTAGATCTGGTTTTTCGCCTGTAAACATATTATGAGTCCACTCTTAAAAGAATACCTTTGCATAACCCTGGATTCTTCGCCGCCTTCGGTTCATCGGGGATGACAAGAAGGCTTTGTGTTGTTATTCTGAACGCGGTGAAGACGTGATACCCTCTTCCTTGAACCTTCACGCCTCGAAGGGGTTCGTCTTTCCCCTTTTTTGACCTACGCAAAAATCTCTATCAATTAAAAAGGGGAATGCCATTTTATAATTATTATCCACCTACCCGAAAAGAATAAAAGCCATCAAAAAAACAGAGGGGGCTCTCGGTTCAAAATCCGGGAACCCCTGATTTATCAGACCAGCACCGAATTATTCTTCGGCCTTAGTTTTATAAAAATAAACATCCTTCAACTTCGGAAAATTTTTATTATTCTTGAATAAGGCCTGCACTCCGTCACCAACATCATTGTGAATCAAGACCAGTGTTTGCAGGTTGGGGAGACACGTCGATTGAGCCAGGGCTCTGGCACCCATACCTCCCACTTCCGCCTCATACAAATCTATCAAAGTAAGTTCTCTGAAGTTGGCAGAACCCGCAATAGCCTCAGCACCTCGGAAACCAATAGGGTTAAAGGTCAGTGTCAATTGAGTCAGGTTACTCAGAGTCTCTGATCCCGCAAGTGCCTCCACCCCTTCACCCTCAATGAAGTTCCAATTCAGATTCAATTCCGTCAGATTGCTCAAGTTTTTAGAATTGGCAATCGCAAACGCGCCCTCATTTCCTATATTGTTCCGATATAAAGAAAGCTGCGTAATATGGGTGAGGGTTTCAGAAGTAGCCAGAGCCTCGACACCTTCATCGCCAATCTTGTCGCCCAACCATAAGGAAACCAGACTCCCAAGAATATTAGAGCTCGCCACCGCTTTAGCACCTTCAACACCAACTTTATTGTCAGCCAATATCAACTCAGAAAGATTGAGCATGTTTTTGGACTTGGCCAACGCCTGGACACTTTCATCAGTCGCCTTATTTTTAAACAGGTTCAAAGCAGTCAAAAACTTCAATTTATCGGAGTTCACCAAAGCCTTGATGCCTTTATCACCGATTTCGTTAAACTCCAGAAACAGGGCGGTGATTCCTTTAACCTTGTCGGATTCCAGGACTTCTATCAAATCCTCATCATCCAGTTCCTTTTCCCTCAAATCCAGTTCACTTCTATCTTCACTCAGTCCTTGGTCAATGAGACTATCAATATCCTTGACTTCTTTTTCAGCCATCCGTACGCACTCCAAATAAAAACAATATTTTGGGAAATATGAGTAGTCCGCTATTCTAAGGCAGTATCCGCACTTGTAAAGCTTAAAATCCAGCTTTTGCTCATCATTAGCCCAATTTTACCCTGCTTATTGAGATGATCTCAACTAGTCAATTGTTTGAGGTAGGAAAACAACCTGAAGGCGTGTCTGGAGATTTTTATGTTGTCCAGTTTTGCAGGATTGATAGATGCCAAAATATCAAATGCGTGCCGAGTTTTATGATAAGGTCCTTTTGAAGTATTTCTGGAAGCATTACACAATCCCCTCCATACATCCTCTTTAGGTATTTCTTCAATATTTTCTCTCGGAGGAAAGGAGAGTAAACCTTTAACCTTGATGCTTTTAATCATATTTTCTTCGAAATCTTCAATAAGGTTTCAGGGCAACTTCAGAAGAAGTAAGAATTCTATTCTCGTCACACAAACCCGGAAAATGCCCGATTGTAATAGAACCAGCTTTAATACCTTTTAGCATGTTACAGGGAAATAAATTAAAAAAATTTAATTTTTTTTCTGACTTGTTTTATTGTACTTTTGTACAAACTCTTTTGAGTTTTTCTTCATTGTTACGCCTCTACTTGTCACCCACCCATGCAAATCAAAGGCTTTTCTAATGGTGCAAAAGATCGATGAGATAACGGAACATGTCAACCAGGCCAGCATATTTATCCCCTCCCTTTTGCATGAGTTGGAGCAAGTCATGGTCGGGCAAAAATATCTGACCGAGCGGTTGATACTAGGGCTGTTGACTGGAGAGCATATTCTGGTCGAAGGGGTGCCGGGGCTGGCCAAGACCACGGCAGTGAAAACCCTGGCTCAATCGGTGAAGGCCGATTTCAAGCGCATTCAGTTCACCCCCGACTTGTTACCAGCCGATTTACTGGGGACCCAGGTATATCAGCCCAAAACCGGCGAGTTTGATATTAAAAAAGGTCCTCTTTTTGCCAACATCATTCTCGCGGATGAGATCAACCGGGCTCCGGCAAAGGTTCAAAGTGCGCTGCTCGAAGCCATGCAGGAAAGGCAGATCACAATTGCTGGCACAACTTTCAAACTCGAAGAACCATTTATGGTGATTGCCACCCAAAATCCTATTGAGCAGGAGGGCACCTACCCCCTTCCCGAAGCCCAAGTGGACCGGTTCATGCTGAAACTCCATATCGATTACCCCACCCGGGAAGAGGAAAAGCTTATCATGCAAAGGATGTCCGCCTGCAATAATATTTATCAAGTCAAGCAGGTGGTGTCGCCTGCGGAAATTTTACAGGCCCGAAAAGTGTTTGACGAAATATATATCGATGAAAACCTGCAGGATTATATCATCAACATCGTTGTAGCAACACGCGACCCGGCAAGCCACCAATTGTCTTCCCTGAAAGGAATGATCCAGTTTGGTGCTTCCCCGAGAGCATCTATCTTTTTAAATCGAGCCGCAAAAGCCTATGCGTTTTTGCAACGCCGAGGGTATGTCGTTCCGCACGACATTAAAAGTGTGGGAATGGATGTGCTCAGACACCGAATCATCCTTTCATACGAAGCCGAGGCGGAGAATGTGACGGCGGATGATATTATCAAGAAAATATTCGACACCCTCGAAGTTCCTTAATCATGCTAAAAACCCTGACTCATACAATTCGGGATTGGTTTCAGGAGCCAGACCTTTTGCCTGAACAGGACAAAAACCTGCCCCCGGAATTATTGCAACGCATCAAAGCCGTTCAAGTTAAAACCAATTATCTGGTCAATGACATCATGGCCGGAGAATATGTCTCTGCCTTTAAAGGACGAGGAATGGAGTTCAGCGAGGTGCGGGAATATCAGCCTGGAGACGATGTCCGACTGATCGACTGGAACGTGACCGCCAGAATGAATCAACCCTTCATTAAGGAGTTCAAGGAAGAACGGGAATTGACCTTTATGCTTCTAGTCGACGTGAGTTCTTCAGGCAGCTTCGGCTCCGCCGAGAAACTTAAAAACGAGGTCTCTGCTGAGATCGCTTCTATCCTCGCTTTCGCCGCCATCAAAAACAACGACAAGATCGGGCTGATTGTGTTCTCAGACAAAGTCGAACATACTATACCACCCAAAAAAGGCAAAGCCCATATCTGGAATATTATACGAACCATTCTGAATTTTAAACCGGAAGGAAAAGGCACAAACCTTTCCCTGCCTCTGAAATATCTTTTGAATATCCAGAAACGGAAAGCCACCGCTTTTTTAATTTCTGATTTCCAGGATGACGGCTATGAGACAACATTAAAACTGGCAAAACAGAAACATGATCTGATCGCTGTTAGCATCACCGATCCACGCGAGGAAACCCTGCCCGATGTTGGCTTGATCCAGCTTGAAGACGCAGAGTCAGGAGAAACCTTGTTGGTGGATACCAGCGACAACGAAATGACAGGGCAATACGTCAAACAGTTTCAGAAAAAAAGAAGGAAACGAAAAGATTATTTTCATTCCATAGGTATAGACACCATCGAAATTCACACAAACCGGTCTTTAACAGAACCCATTATCTGCTATTTTAAAATGCGGGAAAAGAAACATTAATGACAGGCAAAAGTCCTGAAACAATCCCGACCGGAGGGGTCAGCAAAAAGCTGAAAGCGTTTGTCATGATCCTTACAGTAATCACCCTTATTGCGTTTGTGGCGTTGTTCATCAAGCTTGCAAACAAACAGAGTCGCTCGACAGAAATCAGCTCGACGGCTCAAGAACTAGACCAGTATTTAAGCAAGGAGTATAAAGAGGTTGGAACACGCCTGATGAATTCCGGTTTGATAGAGCAGGCCATCGACCAGTTCATAAAGGTCTGGGAAACGCAAAAAATCGGCAGCGTGGAAAGGGCAAAAGCGGCCCAAACGGTCGGCGGTTTATATGCAAACCTCGGAAATTGCCAAGAAGCCCTGATCTGGCTGTTTCGAGCTGAGGTTTCGGATGCAACCCTGCCTTTGCAGCCTATCATCGACTCGTGCCTTGCAAAAGTCAGGAGTGTTCATTCAAAACGATAATGAAAGCAACCGTTCTGGTAAAGTTTGGATTCTTCGTCTTTCTTGCTATTTTATTTTGCTCTCGCTCATTTTCCCTCGCAAGCGAAGCCCCGATTTCCGTCACCACCCGCATCACTCCTGACACTTTTACTCTTGGCGATATCGTGACTTACACCATTACCATCCAGCATGATCCGGACATTCATCCCGACGTTCCCGATATTCAACCGCCAAAAGGCCTGGAGTTTATCGAGAAGAGAGGGAATTTGCCTCAAGAAATAAACAGACAAACCGTCGATAAATACTGGTACAAATATCGCGTCGATGACGTTGGGAAACTCACCTTTCCTTCCGTCCCGGTATCTTTTAGTGCTCCAGATAAAAAGGAAGCGGGAAAAAATATTCGGGGAACCATTCTGGCCCCTGAAGTGAGCTTGGAGGTGCAGTCTCTTCTTAACGTACTGGGAAACCAAGATGGGATTCACGATATCAAACCACTGGAGGACTATCCCCTGCCCTGGATGAATTATTTTTGGAAGACCCTGGGAGTGCTCACACTTTCAGGGTTGTTCTATTTTCTTTGGAGCAAATGGAAGTTACGGCCCGCCTCTCTAACCCTCCCTTCTTCTCCTCCAGACTTGACCGCGGAACAGTTGGCTCTCAAAGAGCTTGAGGAACTCAAAAATAAGGAATGGCTTCGGCTTGGACGGATTCAAGATCATTTTTTTGAGTTGTCTGAAATCTTTCGCAGGTATCTGGAAAACCGTTACCAATTTCCAGCGCAGGAATGGACCACGGAAGAAATTACGGCGCACTTTAAACATTTCCCCAGCCTCAGCAAAAACCTGGAGCTTCGGGCGCGGTCCATTCTGACACAAACAGACCGTGTCAAGTTTGCCAAGGTGGAACAAGCGGAGGATGAGTTGCAACCCATCATCAACTTCATCCGGGAGGCCCAACCCGATCCTCCTCAAACAGCAAATCAACCATGAGTTTTTTCCAGTTTCAAAATCCATGGCTATTGCTATTCCTATTGGCATTGCCCCTTGTCTTTCAAGTGAGCAGAGGCCACCGGGCAACCGTGAACTTTTCATCTCTCGCTACCCTGAAAGCCCTGCGCCCATCCCGAGTCGATCTGTATGCAGGACTGCCCTCTATCATCCGCTTTTTAGCACTGGTGCTTTTAACTATTGCCCTGGCCCGGCCACAGGAAGGACACAAGAGTACAGAAATTCTTTCAGTCGGAGTTGATATCATGCTGGCCCTGGATACATCGGGAAGCATGCGGGCGCTGGACTTCATGGTAGAGGAAAAGCGCATCACCCGGCTCGCTGTGGTGAAAGGAGTGGTCTCTGAATTCATCGACAACCGGTCCAACGACCGGATAGGCATGGTGGTGTTTGGCGAGCAGGCCTACACGCAATGCCCGTTGACCCTTGATCAAGGCATCCTGCAATCATTTTTAAGCAAGCTGGAAATTGGCATGGCCGGAGACTCCACAGCCATTGGCTCCGCCATCGGTATCGCTGTGAAGCGGCTCAAAGATCTGGACTCTGAATCCAAAGTCATCATTCTATTGACCGATGGCAGGAACAATGCCGGGACGCTGGCCCCGCTCCAAGCCACCCAGACGGCCAAGGCCTTTGGAATAAAAATCCACACCATTGGTGTCGGCACTAAAGGCAAGGCTCCTTTCTTGGTCAACTCGATTTTCGGCCAGCGCTATGTCTACCAGGAAGTGGATATCGATGAAACCACACTTCAGGAAATATCAAAAACTACCGGCGGCCAATATTTCCGAGCTACCGATCTGGAGTCCCTTAAGGATATTTATAAGCAGATAGATGAAATGGAAAAGTCGGAAGTCAAAGTGATCGACCATTCGGAGTACAAAGAACTGTTCCATTATTTTCTGATGCCGGGACTGGCCTTGCTTTTATTGGAAATCGGTCTTTCCAATACCCTTTTAAGAAGGATTCCTTAGATCATGCGATTTGGCGCACCCGGTTATTTTTATTTGTTGTGGGGTCTGATCCCGTTGATCTTTTTTATGGTGTGGGGCATGAGAAAGAAACACCAGCTTGCGCTGAAGTTTTGTGGCAACCCTTTGCTACCGAAGTTGGTCCACCCCGGCGTGGAAAAACGACATCACAGTAAAACTATCTTCACCGTTCTGGCTGTGCTTTTTCTTATATTTTCCCTCACTCAACCACGGTGGGGCTACCAATGGGAAGACCTGCATCAGCGCGGGGTCGATATCATCGTCGCTCTGGATGTTTCCAGCAGCATGCTGGCTGAAGACATTAAACCCAATCGCTTGGAGAGGGCCAAACGAAAAATCTCCGATCTTCTGGATATGATGGAGGGAGATCGAATCGGACTGGTTGCTTTTGCCGGTACTTCATTCGTCCAATGCCCGCTGACTCTCGACTATGGTGCCGCGAGAATATTCCTTTCCGCCATTGACACGCAGTTGATTCCTGTACAGGGAACCGCCATCGGCAACGCAATCCAGACCTCCGTCAAAGCGTTTCGCACTCAGGAAAAAAAATCCAAAGCCTTGATTTTAATCACTGACGGAGAAGATCAAACAGGAAAAGCCCACGCAGCCGCAAAATTGGCAGGTGAGAAGGGCGTAAGAATATATGCCATTGGAATCGGTGGGGAAACAGGTGCCCCTCTGCCCGACCTTTCCGGCAATGGCGGATTCAGAAAAAATCAGCAGGGAGGGGTCATTCTCTCAAAACTGGACGAGACAACCCTTCAGCAGATCGCTCTGGAGACGGGCGGCAGTTATGTCCGCTCCGTCACTGGGGACATCGATTTAAAAACCATCTATCAAGACCAGATCAAAAAGCATATCGAGAAAAAAGAATTGAAATCAGAACGTCGCAAAATCTGGCAGGAGCGTTTTCAATGGTTCATTTTCGTAGCACTCATTTGCATGGTCATCGAAACCTGTTTGTCAGAAAGAAAGCCTCTGAAAAATTCATAAAATTAGCCTGCTCTCCCCTGCCAGATTTGGTAGAATGGGTAGGCGTGGCTCATTACTGTCAGCAACGAGTTATCTCTGGCCTGTGATGTTCATCCTCAGCCTTCACAACCTCCGATCTTGGTAGCTTGTGTTTTGGTAGCTTGTGTTTTGGTAGCTTGTGTTTTGGTAGCTTGTGTTTTGGTAGCTTGTGTTTTGGTAGCTTGTGTTTATGGAGGTTTATTGTCAATGTAGGAAAAAGTTACTATTAAGGACCAATAATTCTTGATCAATATCCCAAAATATTCATGGATATGCCCCTATGGTTTTCACCAATAAAGGACTAAAGCTCAGACTATCTGTGGGTCTGTGTTTTGCGATGATGGCAAAACTTTATCCTAAAGTTGATGCCTTTAAGATATTTAGAAGGACCGAAGCGCTAGAACGTGTTCCCCCTTTGTGCAGAGACATAGTTGCAATAGTTTGCTTTTATAATCATGTTGATCCGGTATTGATTATAAAATTAATGGTTTTAGCCCATACAATAGGCTGGATAATGACAGCATTTGGTTTATTTTTAATCCCATATCTAGTGTCATTGGCAACCGTCTATAATTATATTTACAGTTATGGAATTATTTTGGCAATAAATTGGGGAGTTGCCTATTATTTTAACGAATTAGATGGGGTGATGATTCATATCGGAGCATCTATCATCTCTGCTTTGTTTGCAGAAGTAGTTTTAGGTTTTATTTTTACTTGGTTTATGAGTAAAAAAGTCGGGGACTGTGTAACCATGAGTGAGACTAATTTTCTCAATGCTTGTAGATTGTATGCAGACGAGTACCATTATCGTAAGGACTTTAAAATACCTCCGGACTTTTCTGTTACTGATGAGGAGCTGAAACCATCAAGTTGGTCGCCTGTTTTTTCGGATTACATAGAAAAATATCCAGAATTTATTGTACGTTTTAGAAACGCGGAAGAAATACTTAAAAACAAGATTAGAAAGGAGAACCCCAGCTGGACGGAGGAAGACATTTATACCGAGTTCAATTTTCTAATCCTCCAGAATAACCTCCGCTACAACAACACGAGGGAAGCGATAGCGAGGAATTTCCGCCTTTCACTTGGACTAAACCCAGAAGCCGTTACGGGGGACTAGTCAGAGAGGCTAGTACACTACTGGAAAGGTTTTCCCTGTTGGTTTTTATCCTAAGGAAGAAGCTCATGAGGCCTTGGAAAAAAAACATTAGTTAACCGCCCACTAATGACATTTTCTGCCTTGAATTTTTTAAGATGAGGGGATGATGGGGAAGAGGTATCCGGTTATTGCCAAAAGAGAATTATAATTATTTGTAGAAAATAAAATCATTTGCGATGGTTTAAATTTCAGTTATGAGAAAGCGTTACGCTATTTTAAAACGTGCCCGAATTTCGATGAAGAAATTTAGGCAGATTTTAAGGTGTTTTACACTGGATATTGAGGCGACCAAAATTACCTAATTAACAGGTTTAAATCGCAATACGCTTAACAAATATTTACTATTAGGAGGGTCATGGACTAGAATATGGAGTTAGAAAGTATGCTAACCTATTGTCATGATGGTATTAAACCGTTATGCAAAACGTTCAAAGATTTCCGAGGCCAAATTCCGGCAAATTATTCGCTATTTTGCCGTGGATTTGGACGCCTCTCAAATTACTAAACTTGTTGCTCTTAACCGTAATTCGGTCAATCGTTATCTTCGTGCAATCCGTGAACGTATCGCGGAATTCTGTGAATCGCAATCGCCTTTTTCCGGAGAAGTCGAAGTCGATGAAAATTACTTCGGAGCCCGGCGGATTAAAGGTAAAAGAGGCCGCGGTGCTTCAGGTAAAACCATCGTTTTGGTGTTCTCAAATGCCATGGAAAAGTTTATACAGAAATCGTTCCAGATTGCTACAAAGCCATGCTATAAGCGGTGATCCGGGGTAAGATGGACTTTAAAAAAAGCACGATCCACTCCCGATGGGTGGAAAGGCTATGACGGCTTGGTTGACTTGGGCTATAAAAAACATCACCGGCTTCAACATGGCAATAACGAATTTGCAAATAGTAAGTCTCATACTTAATGGAATCGAAAGCTTCTGAGGCATCGCCAAAATGCGATTGGCCAAGTTCCGAGGACTTTCTCAACCCACTTTTTATTTGCATCTCAAAAGAATGCGAGTTTAGGCTCAATCATCGATGTAAAAACATGTATCAATTGCTATTAAAAATCATCAAAAAATAGCCTATGACTAATCATGAACCTTCAATAAATACGAAAGGAAAATAATAATGGAAAGTTTTTCTAGACCCATGAGCGTGGATGCCATTGCGGCAGAGCAACAGCGGTTCATGGTGCGTGTCTATAACTGGATGGCTGCCGGACTGGCTATAACCGGTTTCATGGCTTTTTATATTTCTAGCAGCCCGGCGATAATGAATATCCTTTTCGGCAATGCCATTATACCGATTGTTCTCATCATTGCACAGATAGGACTTGTTTTCTGGCTGGCATCAAGAGTCATGCGAATGAGCGCAAGCCAGGCGACCGGTGTTTTCATGCTCTATGCGGGCCTGACGGGTATTACTTTTTCCGCTATATTCGTGGTTTATACGGCCTCATCCATTACCTCCACATTTTTGGTCACAGCAGGTACCTTTAGTGCTATGAGCCTGTACGGTTACACGACTAAAAAAGACCTGACTTCGTGGGGAAGCTTTCTCTTTATGGGATTAATCGGAATCATCATTGCTTCAGTGGTAAATATTTTCATGCAAAGCTCCATGATGCACACAATCATCACCTATGCCGGAGTGTTAATCTTTGTCGGACTGACTGCCTATGACACACAGAAGATCAAAGAGATGAATATCCTCGGCAATGAAGGCACCGATGAAGACACGAAGGAAGCTATATCAGGGGCATTAACTCTATACCTGGACTTCATCAACCTGTTCCTTATGCTCCTCAGACTTATGGGAGACAGAAGGTAAGTCGGATCACTTCAACTTGGAAAGCTCCCGGCCCCTCGGGTCGGGGGCACCCATTCTCCAGTTTCTAAAATCATGGTTTGGAATCTTCCGACCGAAAACTTTATTCCCGCCGTCTTTTTTCTTACCCTCGCCCTACCTGAGATTGGTTTTGCCGAATCGGTAAACTCAAAAATGCGGGAAGGTATTTCCCAATATCACGAAGGGGGGTTTAAGGAATCCGTTGAGAATTTCTCTTCGGCGCGCACCGACCACCCTGAAGATTCACGCATCATCTATAACCTGGGTAACGCGTACTACAAGGAGGGAAAATTTCAAGAGGCACTTCAGGCCTACATCCAATCGGCTTTGGACGAAAAGAACCCGGATATTAAGAAAAAGTCCATTTACAATACCGGCAACGCCATGGTGAAGCTGGGAAAAATGGAAGAAGCCGAGTCGGTTTATAAAAAAGTTCTGGCACTCGATCCCAGTGATATGGATGCCAAGTACAATTTAGAATACGTCCGCCAGCAATTAAAAAATAAAGAAGAACAGAAACAGGATTCCAGGAAAAACCAGCAAGAAGGCGATCCTTCTGAAAAAGAACAGGCCGAAAACCAAGAAAGTGACCAGCAAGAAGGGAACCCGCCTCCCCCATTCAACCCTGTCGGTTCTGAAAACAAGGAAAATTCTGGCCCACCCGAAGAATCCGCAATGGAAGCAGAACTTTCTAGACACGAAGCCGAGCGGATGTTGGAAGGACTCACCGAAGATTTAAAAAATATCAGCCGCATGCAGGCCGGAAAAACGAAGCCCGAATATCAGGGAAACGACTGGTAAAAATGAAAATGTGCAAGTTCAGAACAGTCGCGTTGCTCTCGCTTTTCCTGATCCCCATGCTCGACACCGTTAGCTTTGGCCAAGGCATCTCCGTCACAGCAACGGTTGACAAGAACCGTTTGACTCTGGAAGACGTCCTGGAACTTTCCATAGTCATTCAGGGAGCCTTGAATACGCCCCCTCCCGAACTGCCGTCTTTGCCAGATTTCAGGGTCACTTCGACAGGGACATCTTCCTCCACCCAATACATCAATTCCCAACGAAGTGTTTCCATCACCTATAATTACCGGCTGACTCCCATGAACACTGGGACTATCCTTATTGGTCCGACACGGGTGCGGGTAAACGGAAAAACTTACTCAACCCAGACCATAACGGTTGAAGTACTAAAACCATCCAGGCGTCAATCTGCTGAAAGCAAAGCTGCGTTTGCTGAAGCCACTCTATCGAGCGAGAAAGCCTATCTTGGAGAACAACTGGTCTATACTTTCCGATTATTTCATCGAGTTGAAGCCAAAAATCTGGATTTAAAACTGCCTTTTGATGAGACATGGTTCAACAAGGAAGAGCTTGGTGAACCCAACATATACATCAAAGTCGTAAACGGACTTCAATATCGCGTGCAAGAGCTATCAATAGCCCTCTTTCCTCTAAAAAAAGGAAGACTAGAAATTCCGGCCGCCGTTATTGAACTGGATCTTTTGCACAAGACACAAAACCGCTCAAGACAAGACCCGTTCAGCCGTTTTTTTGGCCAGCGTACTCAGGCCGAACATAAGGTTCTGCGATCGCAACCTATTTTGATTGAGGTTCTGCCTCTGCCCGATGGAGCGCCAAAAGGGTTTAAAAATTTGATCGGGCAATTTTGGATTTCAGCGGAACTTGAGAAAAGGGACCTTGAGGTCGGGGACACCACCACTCTGACGGTGACCGTTTCAGGAAAAGGAAATGTCCGGGATATATCCTTCGAGGAACCGGATTTAAAAAAATATTTCAAAATTTACCCGGACAAACCCGAGTTCAGCCAAACCGTTCAGAACAACCAGATCAAGGGAGAAAAGGTTTTTAAATTTGCCCTGGTGCCTCTTAAGGCAGGAAGCAGAACTCTGCCAAAATTTTCCCTAGCCTATTTTGATTCAGCAAACGCCCAATACAGTATCGCTGAAACCCGACCTGTTTCTTTAACCATAAGACCCTCTCCCATAAAAGAAGAACTCAACCTGGTTCAGTCTGGACAACAAAACCTGTCTATGATCAAACCTGAAATTGAGACTCTTGGTACAGATATTTTGCCCATCTACACCAAACTGGATAAATTTCAAAATGACGGTTCTTACTCTTCCGCATTCATTGGAGCTGGTTTTGGATCACCAGTGATTATTTTCATCATTTCAGCGTTCTTGATAAAACGACAAAATCGGATGAAGCATGACATGGTTTTTTATCGGCGCCGCAATGCCTGTAAAAACGCCAACCAGCGCTTAAAACAAATATCGGAGCATTCCCATCTTTCCGCTCCCAAAGAATTTGCCCGCGAGCTATCAGAAATTCTGCGGGAATATATCGGCGACAAGCTCAACCTGCAGGGTAAAGCCATCACCGCTGAAGAGGTGGAGGTTCGCCTGAAAGAATCGAATTACAAATCCGAACAAGCTGAGAGCACGCGAAAACTTCTTGAAAAATGCGAGACCCTGCAATATGCCCCCATGACCTGCGGCAGCACAAAAGAATTACTCGGCGAATCGGAAAACATGATCAAAGTATTGGAGAAACAGTCATGAAACACGCTTTAGCACTCTTTTTATTTCTTGTGCTGACGCTCTCTACCAGCCTGCCGACAGAAGCCTCTGGCTATTTAAATGAGGTTGTTCGCGCCAACGGCTTGTACGCTGAAAAACATTATGCCGAGTCTGCGCAGGCTTACGAGTCTTTAATTGACAAAGGAGTGCGGAACGGATATCTGTATTACAACTTGGGCAACGCCTATATCAGGATGGGAAAAACAGGGTCTGCGATTTTAAATTATATCCGTGCCCGAAGATGGATTCCGCGCGATGAGAATCTGAAAGCCAATTTAAAGTTTGCCATTCAACAAACCCGGGACAAAATAGAGATACCGCCTCCTGGAACGCTAAATATCCTGCTGTTCTGGGTCAACGATTTAAATTTTAACGAACTGATGGTTTTCACCATTGGCTTGAATTTCATTTTCTGGGTCAACATGGCCCTGTGGATGTATTTTCCTTCCCTGAAAGTCGTTCGCAACGCCCTTCTAGGCTTTCTTTTACTGTCACTTCTTTCAGTTGGAGTCAAAATTAACAATGAATCCGATTTAAGACTGGGAGTAGTTCTGACTGAAAATGTCGAAGTGAAATCTGGGCGTGCTGGAGATGCGGTTACTCTATTTCAGTTACACGAAGGTGCCTTGGTTACCGTCACCAGTAAACAGGACAACTGGCTGGAAGTTCGCCTTAATGATGAACAAAAAGGCTGGGTTCCGCAAAACTCCCTGGGAACCTGATACGCCAAAACTTTGATTTTTTCGTAACCTGCGTTTCATTTCAAACGCTAATTAAACTTCTATTTTTAAAAACACGACATTCACAGACGGAACGCAAGCACTATTTTTGTCATCACATCGTTTTCTACCCCGCATTGCCTCATGCGTATTCTCCAATCACCGAGGTGTTCAGAGTCCTTCGTCGGGCTTATACATTTCGTTGAAAATGTCGTTAACACTATATGTAAGCTCCCCCCTGTCATCCCAATCGAAACCTATACGCCATCCCTCTTGGTACCATGTAAGCCTTACTTCTGATTCCGGAGTCTTGCTATTTAATGGGAAACCACTGGAGTCACTTGGCTTACCATACTTTTTTTCTAATTTTTCCCTTAGCTCTAAATATTTCGACCAATGGAAATCATAATATTTGTTGACCGATATAATTCGAGCGTAATTTAGACCAACCAGAATTGAATGACCGCGCCTACCTTCGTATAAAAAAGAAGCAAAGTCATCATCATATAAAGGTATTTTGGCAGTTACTTCCTTCCCCAATTTTCTCTGCCACTTTGCCATGAATTCCTCTGGCTGTTGTACATTCAGAGGAGGTAAATCTTTGGCAGGCCCTCCCAGGCAAAATGTATTAAAAACCTTTTTTAAACAAGCTCCATCCTCCGCAAACGTTGAATCACCAACAAAAACCCCTATCAAAAAAATGATAAAAAATAAATTCTTCATACGTTAGCCTTTCTCACCACACCATTTTGACTGGTTTTTAAAAAATCAAATTATTACAAAACATCGTCGTCTAAATTATCCATCTCCTTCAGACAGTCATCAAAGTTCGAAAATTCATATCGTAACTCAAGATACCCAGTTTTTCGATTTAAGGCAGTGGCTTCAAGGCGTACTGCCTCCAAATTATCTTTCAGCGTGGATCCTTCCTCCTCAATCCACCCACAAACTTCTTTCTTGATCTTTTAGTCCTTTCATCCAATACTGCGGTTCGTCCCAAAGACTTCCATATCTTAAGAAATCGTGTTGTTTACCAGCCCCATATACTTTTTCTAGTTTCAGCTTAAGTTCTGCAAAAGCTCGTTTTATCCCATCCCCAAAGCGATTCGTCGCAATGTTCTTTCCCAATCCGCCTACTTTACAAAGTCCACTTTTAGGTCCAATAAAATCAACCAAAAGGATTCGGTGGGTCACCTTTTACCCGAGATCAAAAGTTTAGCTAGTGCTACAAATTGCCATCTATTAAGTTCTTCGACCGGAAAAATTCCATACAGTCTTCGACGATCCAATCAATACATGACAAAAGACTATGGTCAGAATCCAATTCTTTTAATTGGCACCAAGGGCGCAATCTGGCGAAATCTCTGGATTCCTGAACATTGACCGTTTCATCATGAAGCCCGTGAACAACACGGACTGGGATGTTGCGGATTAGCGGCAGAGAATCCCAGTTTATGGCATCACGAAACAATTCCGTCTTTAAATTTACTTCAGCATTGTAGCCATAATGAAACACCGAGATCAAATCCTGAATCGAATCAAGACAGTTCTTGTCCCAGCCCATGTTTTCCATCCAGCGATTGAGAAAGTTGAAGCCAGGGGCCATTAAGTAAAGAGCTTTTATTTCTTTTCGGGTTTCTGCAAGCAATGCCGCGAGATAGGCTCCCATGCTACTCCCTATCAAAGCAAAGCAGGTTCCAGACTTCCCATCAATGATACTCTGAACCAGTGAAACCTGCTTTGTCAGTGTCATGTTTTCAAAATCGCCCTGCTGCAAATCGGGAATAGCCAGAGGAAGTCGGGCTTTCTTGAAACGATCTTTGAACACGCGAGCTTTTTGAGACCCCGGACCCGATGCAAATCCATGCAGGTAAATGAATTCTGTCATCACAAAACAACCTTACCTTGAAGGGCCTCTCCCTTTTCCAGAGCCTGGACTTTTTCACGCATCTTCCATAAGAGTACCAGCCCCGGTAAAGCGGCTAAAAAGGTCACCAGGAAAAACAGCATCCAGCCAAACTCAGCCACCAGTTCCCCCGAAACGGGTCCGACATACACCCGACCAAGGGAGGCCAAAGCCGATAACAGGGCGAATTGCGTTGCGGTAAAGTTATGGTGACATAATGTCATCAGGAAGGCCACGAAGGCTGCGGTTCCCATTCCGCCTGCCAGGTTTTCAAAGGCAATAGTGAAAATCAGCATGGCATAATTCTTCCCCATCATAGCCAAAACCATGAACGACAAATTAGAAACAGCCTGTAAAATTCCAAAAATTAAAAGAGAACGATAAAGACCCAGGCGGGTCATGAGCGCACCTCCAAACAGAGCCCCCACTATTGTTGCCGCAAGCCCCATCCCCTTGTTGATGGTGCCCACTTCACCGACAGAAAATCCTACGCCACGGATCAAAAAACTTGTGGTCAGGCTTCCCGCAAAAGCATCTCCCAACTTATAGAGAACGATCAGGGCCAGCATCAGCCAGGCACCATCCCTGGAAAAGAATTCAAGTAAAGGATCCCTAACAGCTTCCCTCATTGTCTTGGGTGGAGTTCCAGTATCTTCCGGTTCAGGGCCCAGCCAGACCGCCACCATACCTACAAACATCAGCCCGGCCATAATCATATACGTTGTACGCCATCCTAAGACTTCAGACAGAATCAAAGCCAGTGCCCCCGAAACCAGCATCGCAATCCGGTAACCTGTTACCGAAACTGCCGCCCCTAGTCCTCGTTCTTTTTCCCTCAGCACTTCTGTTCGGTAAGCATCGACGACAATATCCTGGGAGGACGAAGCAAAAGCCAAGCCAAAGGCAAGGAATGCGAGGACCCAAGGTACCTTGGCAGGAGATATCATGCTTATGGCAAAAATCAAAATAAGCAATAAGGTTTGAAACACCCAAATCCAACCGCGTCTCCGCCCGAATAAGGGAACCGTAAATCGGTCAAGCAATGGAGACCAGAGGAACTTCAAGGTATACGGCAAACCCACTAAAGTGAACAGGCCAATAGTCTCAATATCGACCCCTTCCACCGTCAACCAAGCCTGCAAAGTTCCGCCTGATAACGCCAACGGCAGACCCGAGGAAAACCCTAAAAACAAAACAGTCGCTACCCTAGCATTTAAAATAGAACCCATAATTATCTATATATATTAGCTAGTTATGTATAGGGTCATAATATATAACATTATGTTAAAGCCAGGCTGTATCTTTGCGACTCAACCTCTTACAACATTAACGCTAAGGAGTTCCAGGTATTTTACCTGGGAAGCAGGAACTGGCTTTGCCAGTATAGGCAATTGACATCTGGTAGTATCATTAACTAAAATTGGCTTGCGGAAATACAATCTTAACTTGGCCAATGATTTTAAATTCTTGTCCAAGATTCAGTTTGCGAGTGCGACTCACTTGTCGGTAGAAGGGCAAACTGCGATAACACTACGGTTTTTCTCACCGCAAAAAGTAAGAGGAACACCGGTGAGCGGCTACACACAGCGGGACAATAATACCAGATTGAAGCACTCATGAAAATAGGACATGACCAGAAAAGGACCGCCCATGCACAATCAACTCTCATGAGTAAAATCATCAGTGCAATAAAAAACACATAACAAATTACTCAACCTGACCGATGTTCTGCTACGCTCCATATCGGCAGGTTAGCTCAAACGTTAGGTGTCATAGGAAACATAGTGGAATCCATACCAGTAAATGCGTCTATACACTATAAATGCGCACTAGATGTCTATTGTTCTGATGCTGATGGCTTGACATCTATAAGAAAAATCATCAGGAAATGGGGGCTCAATAAGACAAAAAGCTTTCCAAATGAAAATCTTCACTCAGCATGGTTCTTTAGAGGAGATCAACATCAACATAGGGTCGGTAGCTTTCTATTTAGAGCCGCGATTAATGTTGATGATTACAGTTTAGAAAGTCCTGCCAATTGGGTTTTCGAGATTATTCATCCAGACTCATCCAATAAAAACCGGAGATGGTCTATCGAGGTAACATTATCACAGAAAGATGATTCTCTAATTAGGTTTGTTACCACAACTAAGCATTGGATGACCCAAGGATATATAGGATCAATACCAGATACCCCGCCTTTCTCTGTACCTAATTACATACAATCGATGGTTGAAGCTGAAGGTATTGTTTGTCGCAAGGGTGATGAGAAAGTTCAGTCGAAACCTAAAGTTGTAAACGTTGGTGAAGGCAAGTCGCTATATGAACGAATTGTCTCAAGCAATAGATTCCTTCCTATAATCGTTATTGCAAAATCACTTTCTACAAACACATATCAAATCTCATCAGACAACTTGCAATCTAAAATATTAGGTAATGGAAATATTTATCTATTGGATAGTGAGCCGACAGTTAAGGAATTAAACTACTTTTTAGGTGATGATTTTAAATGTCTCTCTGGCTCGCTTCGTATATACATGCCAAAAGTTCGATTGGACAAACAAACAGACTCTTTTCGACATAGATATTATTCTGAACGCCAATTGCTTGAGGATGATTTTGATTCAGTAGCATCAGAGATTACGATTGGACTATCCAGAAATACCCGAACATTTATACTAAACGAAATCACATCAATTTCGGATGTGATTTCTGAGGAGAGAAGACACAAAATCAAAGAGCTTTTTCTAAGTCAGCCAAAAGATCGGAGTGAAGAAGTTTCTCTGCTATGGGAGGAAATGGAGGTCTTAGACAAGAAGCTTTCCGATACAGAGGAGTTAAATAACGCCTATGGTACAGAGAACGAGGAGCTAAAGCAAGAAAACTACAATCTTCGCGGGAAGTCTTTGCAAACTGATGTATTAAGGAATGAAAATATGGAGTTAAAAAACAAACTCAAAGCGTTTAAATTCCTAAATAAACTTCCAAAAAGCCTTTCAGACGTGGTAGTGTTTTTTAAATCATCATACCCCTCTCTAAGCTGTTTTTTGCCGATGAGGCAATCAAGTCTACCGAAAAATATGAACATGGCGATGAAGTTGTTAATCAGGCTTGGGAAATACTCTGGCATATGGCAACTACGCTCCATGAAATTATATTTAGTGACAAACCATGTGATATAGAAGACACATTTAGAAACAAGTCAGGGTACAAGCTAGCTATGACAGAGGGAAAGCAAACTAAAAAAGATTCAGCCTTCATGAAGTTAAGGAGGGTAACTTACCGTGACAAAAAAGTCGATATAACTCCCCATGTAAAAGATGGTAATAAGTCCCCTAATATCATTCGAATTCATTTTTACCCTGACATGGAACGGCAGATCATCGTTGTTGGCCATTGCGGTGGGCATTTAGATAACTTTACCACAAAAAGACTGAATTAACGTTTAACAAGGCAAATGCACCCAGACAGTAAAAAAAACGGCGCAACTCCCGCTATGCTACAGCCACGCTGCCTTTTGCTACCGATGATTTGCAACGTTATATTTCACTGGAATATCGAAAATGGTTAAATCTGTAAAAATGCTTTTCGTTGCTAATCCAGCTGATACTTTCCGGACATTGATATCTATTTGATCCCGAAATTTTCAGAGGCACCTTTTTCCGATATAATTTCCGACGCGCACCGGAATCCGACATTCTCAAAAAAATCATTCGGGTTGGCCTCGGTGCGAGTAAACGCATAGCGGTAAGCAGGCAAAAAATAATGCCCGGCTTTCTGGAATCCGTTTCCCCTTAGCACTTTCAGTTCTCTGCCAAACCTAGGGTCCGATTTCGAATTTCCCGGGTAAGGAAGGTACCAGTCCTGGGTCCATTCCATAACATTGCCGGACAAACCATAAATTTTATAAGGACTAACATCTTTGGGCCAGGCGGTGACTGGTGCTGTCTTGCGGTCTCCATCAATGCCCAGGTTCGCCTTGCCTTTAACAAACTCCTTCCCCCATGGATACGGCAGACCGTTCGTACCTCGTGCTGACTTTTCCCATTGCGCTTCGCTGGGAAGCTGTTTTCGCGCCCACATGCAATAGGACCAACCCTCCCACCAGGTGACCTGGGTGACAGGGTGTGAAGCCTGCTCTTCAGGAAAAACTCCGTCTAGCCAGTGGGCAGGCTGATCGGTGAGCCGGGTGGCTTTTAGAAATCTTTGATACTCCTCATTGGTCACCTCATAACGGTCCATATAAAACGGACCGAGAAACAGTTTCCTTTCTGGATGTTGATCGAGATAAAGAGGTTTAACCGCGCCAATTTTTTTATGTGTGCCCTCCGTATCAACCTTGTCCGTTCCCATGATAAATTCACCTGAAGGAATCAGAACCATTTCTTTTTGATCCCTTTCAGAAACTTTTATCGGAGATAAGGGCATCTCTTTATTTTCACAGTCGCAGGACCCGCATCCTGTAAGAAAAAATGACAGCAATATAAAAATAGCCGGGGTATAGTAACCAAACCAAAAACACCTCACCGTGCAACCTCTCAAGCTCATGAATAAAATAAAAACCATTATATTCATTTTCATCGTAGGCGCGAACTTTATCCCGGCAGATACTAGCGACGCTTTCCCTGTGTCTGAAAAAACTTCAGCGAGGCCCTATCCGCATATCCTAAAAACACAAACCTTCTCCCTCAATGCCAGAAATATTAAAGTGCTGACTTCTCATGGCCGGTATCTATGGATGGGAACCGGGCTGGGAGTCATCCGCTATGACACCGGCACCAACGAGGACTATGAAGTCTATGACAATCAGAATCATTTACTCAGCAATGGAATTTTCGCCATTAGTTTTGATTCCGAAAACCGACCCTGGGTCGGAACCTATGGAGGAGGACTCAGCCACTTTGATGGGAAAGAATGGGATCATTACAACACCCCCGAAGGGTTGAACGATGCCTTTGTCTACGATATCGAATTCGATAAAAAATCCCTGTGGCTCGCGACCTGGAGCGGCGTGAACCAAGTAACCGGAAACCCTGCATCAAGAAAGAACTGGCAAAGTTTTACGGTGGAAAACACCGAGGGCGGCCTGATCGATAACTGGGTTTATGCCATCGAAATTGAACCGTCTGGAAAAGTCTGGTTCGGCACCGAATCTGGCATCTCCTCGCTTCATAACGGCAAATGGAAAACCTTCAATCATCGAGATGGACTCGGAGCCTCCTACGAAAAGGTGAGACAAAAAAACCAAGGGGCCATGCCGCACTTTCAGGGCCAGCATCATTCAGCTTCCCCTTCCATTCCCAATTTGCGAAGCTCCGACTATCAACCCAATTATGTGGTTTCCATGTTACTCGACCAGAAAAACCACTTGTGGATCGGCACCTGGGGCGGAGGCTTGAGCCTCCTGGATACAGACACCCTGACATTTCGCAATTTCACCGCAAAGGATGGACTACCGGGAAACTTCATCCTCTCGCTGGAAGCAGACAGAGCAGGAGGACTATGGATCGGCACCCATGACGGTTTGAGCCGGTTTGATGGAAAAACTTTTCAAAATTTTTCAGCGATCAACGGATTAAAATCAAAATTTATATTCAGTATTGAAGCTGCCTCCGACCATTCCCTCTGGGTAGGCAACAACCGCTCGCTGACCAGGATGATTCTTGATCCCGAAACCGGGATACCGCTAAATATCAATTAAAACTCCTCATCATCAGGGTCATCCTCCACAAAGGCTTCATTCACCTGGGCCTGCTCGGCCTCATCTATCAGTGCCTTGATTTGTTCATAACCCGCTGCCAACTTCTGGATATTGACCAATAAAGTTATCAATTCCGCATCCTTGCATTCGCGCATTCCTGCCACCAGAGAACCCCGCTCGTCTTCTTCATATTTCTTATCCCATTTCTCAAAAACACTGAGAATTTTGTTCTTGCAATGAATCAAGTCGTAAAAAAAGCTCTGAATTTCTATTTTTGGCATAACATTCCCAAATTGAAATATTGAACTGAGTTACACATACAAACCCATCTTTACACAAAGGACGCCAGAAAGGACCCACTAAGCGCAAGGTCGTTCCGCTTTTTCATTTACACATTTTACAACCCTGATATTATAAGCGGAGTGCCTCCGTGGGCAAATAGCAATATCTCCAGCTTTAATTATTTTTTAGAGGCTTATGTCAGACGAAGACCGATTTAAAGACAACAAAAATGGCACCCTGATCGACACCAAGTATAACTTGACATGGGCCAAGAAAGACAGCTATCAAATGCGCAACAAGTGGTGCTCCTGGAAAGGTGCCAACAATTATATAGACTGGCTCAACGAACAAAAATTCGCCGGCTTCGATGATTGGAGACTGCCTAAAAGCCAGGAATGCAGAAACCTGTATGATCATGAATGCAAGAATACCGATTTCAATGGTGACATTGTTCATCTCGACTATAAATTCCCTGAAGGTTGTGGCTCCACTTACTGGTGCCAGGAAGAACATGGAACCAACGCCATGGCCTACAATTTTTACAGCGACCGGGCCTATCAGGTGAGGAAAAAAGCAAAAGATGAGGAAAACATGTGTTGCCGGGCTATCCGCACCTCCGGGCCAGCGGTGAAAAAGAGCGGCCGATTGTCCAACACGGGACGGTCACGAAGAGAGTAACCGGGCCACGCCCGATGGGAACAAGCTCTACGCCTTTGGCTGTCACATTAATGTTTCGCCAGCCCCTTAACCGAATAATAACCCAGCATTGCATTCTGATAACACCTATTCATGGCACACCACCGTGCGACTCGTGCTGAAATTGATCTGCAAGCCTTTCGGCACAACTTTCAAAACCTGAGAAACTATCTGGATCCTCAAATCCGAATTATGGCGATCGTCAAAGCCGATGCCTACGGTCATGGTTCCATACCTTGTGCGCGGATCGCGGTTGACAGCGGTGCGGACTATCTCGGAGCCGGAGTGATTGAAGAAGGCATAGAGCTCAGGGAAAGCGGCCTCGATGCCCCTATCCTGATACTGGGTAGTATTTTCCCAGATGAGGTGGAGGATTTGGTCCGTCACGACCTTGCCACCATACTTTGCACCCTGCCCTTGGCCCAAGCTCTTTCAAAGGAAGCCAGAAAACAGGACAAAACAATATCGGTTCACATCAAGGTGGATACCGGAATGAACCGTCTGGGAGTCTCTCCAGAAAATTTGTTCGGACTTCTGGACCAAATTTGCAACTTACCAAATCTGAAAATTGAAGGCATCTCCACCCATTTTTCCTCTGCCGACAATGAAGACCTTTCCATCACTCAGGCACAACTCGAAAAATTTCAAACCGCTCTTGCTATTGCGCAAAAACGAGGCGTGTCCGCACCATTGATCCATTGTGCCAACACTTCCGCTTTGTTCAAGTCCACCGAAAGCCGTTCCAATATGGTCCGCCCAGGGCTCATCCTTTATGGCGCTCTGCCCTCTTCGTCCCTGCAGACGGTCCTCGACCGGGAAAAAAAACTAACTCCGTTTCAGCCAGTCATGCAATGGAAAAGCCGAATAATTCTGGTCAAATCGATTGCCAAAGACCAACCTGTCAGTTATTCAGGAAGTTTCACGACTCAAAAAAACAGCCTCATCGCCACTCTGCCTATCGGTTATGCAGACGGGCTTCACCGCAACCTGTCAAACAAAATGGAAGTCATTATCCGAGGCAAGCGTGCGCCACAAATCGGGAATATCTGCATGGATATGACGCTCATTGATGTTACTGGAATTGCGGGCGTTCAGGCAGGAGATGAAGTGGTTCTGTTTGGCAAACAGGAAGACCAGATGATATCTGTGGAGGAGCTTGCAACCATGGGAAACACCATACCTTACGAAATTCTCTGCAATGTCGGCAAACGAGTACCTCGGGTTCATCTCAACAGATGATCAGTCCATTTGTAATTTGGAAAGATTCTTCACTCCATTCGACGAACAATATCGGCGGATTCCCTCAATCACTTGGAGGGTGGAAGTCGGGTCGATGAAGTTGGAGGTTCCTATTTGCACCGCTTTGGCCCCCGCCAGCAAAAACTCCACCGCATCTTCACCACTCGTTATTCCACCAATCCCAATAACAGGAATTTTCACCGCCCGCACTGTCTGATATACCAGATTTAAGGCCAGAGGTTTAATGGCAGGTCCCGAAAGCCCACCCGTCCTGTTGGCCAAGTGAGGCTTTTTGCTTTTCAAATCAATCGACATTCCCACAAAAGTATTGCACACCGACAAGGCATCGGCTCCGGCATTTTCTGCGGCCTTGGCCAGCAAGGTGATATCCGTAACGTTGGGAGATAATTTGACAATAAGAAACTTTCCCGTCACCTTTCTAACAGATGAGACCACGTCTTCCAAAACTTCTGGGTCGGAACTGAATTGCAAGCCCCCCTTTTCCACATTAGGACAGGAAACATTCATCTCCAAGGCATCCAACCGCTCTACACCCGACAAGGCCCGGGCCATCTCTGCATACTCATGGGTAGTGTCGCCGAAAAAATTAACAATAATACGGGTGTTTAAATTTTCCAGCTGCGGGAGCTTCTCGGATAAGAAAACCTCCAGCCCTATGTTCTCCAAGCCAATTGCGTTGAGCATGCCGAAAGAGGTTTCAATCACTCTCGGTACAGGGTTGCCGGTTTTCGGTTTCAAAGAAAGCCCCTTTGTGGAAAACCCGCCCAGAGCATTCAAATCCACGAGCGAGCGGTACTCCAAACCATAGCCAAAGGTCCCGGAAGCCGCGATGACCGGATTGCTAAAACGCAAACTGCCTAAATCGACCGACAGATCCATGGTGGACTCTTCCTTATCTTATTGACAGTTAAGGAGTTATCAGATATATTTTTCAATATGCAAGGTGGACGGGGTTAAATATTCCCTGTTTTTTTTATATCCTAACACTCGCAACTGAAGTTGTCCCCAATAATTAAAACAGCAAACTATTTTAATTTAAAAAACCATTTAACAGAGGCCCCCGATCATGCTGGGAATTAAAGAGCAGGAAACATTGCCTTTCGAAGAGAACGACCAGCCTCCAGAAGAAATAAATAAATACAACAAACGAATTGATGACCTCATTGAAGATGCAGAAATTGAAGCAGAAATGGAAGCGGAAAAAAATATCAGGTCAAAAAACTCGCGTATGTTTTCTATTTCCATGATCGGTGTCGGGCTATTAGGGCTGGTTTATTTCCAGATCAATCAAACCACTGTTGCTCCTCCTGTCGAACAGGCAAAGAAACTTGGAGCCGCAGAAGAGAGTTTGGCCAGGCAGGTTCCTGTGGTAGAAGATGGGTCAAGCGACTCCAATATACCAATTGCACAATCTTTAGGTCCGGCAACGCCTATAGTGGGACCCAACCCATTCCTCGCCCCGCCAAAAACCAAAAGTACCCTACCATTGGCTAAAAACACCAAGTCTCCGGCAAAGATTCAGCAAACAAAAAAAACCACTCAGGTAGATAAAGTATCTATAAACGCTAAACCACAATTCATATCTAAAAACACACCCTCGGTAACAAAAAATGAAAGTTCAAGGTTCTATATTCAGGCCGGCGCATTCAGCGTCAGGAAAAACGCTGAATTGCTGTTGGAGCAACTTAAGCACAAGGGTTTTTCACCCTCTATCCAGACGCACTCGAAAAAATCAAGTCGGTATGTCGTGACGGTTGGAAGCTTTGCCAGCAAAAAGGCTGGAAGCGGTACGTTAAAAGAGCTGACCCGCAATGGATTCGGTGCTTCCTATTACAAAAACAGCAAAAACTCCTTTAGTCTTGAAGTCGGCCAATTCAAAAACCTTCAAGATGCTCAGAAAGCGCAGAATCACCTGAGTATAAAGGGGTTTTTATCCAAATCGCACAAAACGGATGTACCTGTTAAAACCTATATGGTGCAACTGGGAGTTTTCCCCAGCCGCGAAAAAGCTCGGCTTGCCCAAGAAAAAATGGCACGGGCAGGATATCCAAAAACATTCCTCCGCTAACCGGAGAGCCGTCGATGGCAGTTAGCAAAAGCTTCTACTATTGGCAAAGAATTTTGGTAGCCCAATGGTTCCCTCCAAACTACCTCCCCTGCTAAAGAGAGCTTTGCACAACCCTAGATTCTTCGTCACCTTGTTCCTCAGCATGATAAAATAGCCCAATATTGTCATGCTGAACCAGTGATCCTCGACCTTTGCCTTCTTGCCCCGAAAGGGCATGTCAAAGCATCTCGGTTTTCCGACTTATGCAAATGTCTTCCTGCTAAGAGGCGCAGTAACTCCGCTGGTAAATTGCAATGGCATACTGGCTGACAAGAATTTTCTCGGCATAAAGAGCCCTTGCTCGGTTACCTCCCCTCCTGTTCTCGTGATATGATGTCGCGCTATTATCATATTTCACTTAAGGCTTAAATTGCTTGACCTTATACAGATCATTACCGGGCTGGCACTTTTATATTATGGAGGCAACTTTCTGGTAACGGGCAGTGTTCGCCTTGCCCGTTCCCTGAAAATCAGTTCCTTCATAATTGGTGCCACCGTCATCGCGTTTGGAACCTCCGCACCTGAACTGGCCGTTGCCCTTCTCGCCGCTCTGGGTGGTACCCCAGAACTGGCTGTGGGCAATATCATCGGTAGCAATATCACCAATATTGGCCTCGTTCTCGGATTAACCGCTCTCATTAGCTCCATGTCGATCGCACCGGACCGTCTCAAGCGGGAATCCCCTCCACTGGTGTTGGCCTCCCTTCTCATTCTGATTGTCGCCTGGAATCTGAAAATCAATCGCTATGAAGGTCTTTTCATGGTTTGTCTTTTAGGTGTTTACGTATGGAGATCATTCAAACATAAAGAGGATTTCGCCGAAGAGCCAGAGGAAGAAGCCCATCTTTTCGCGGGGAAAGGCCCCGTCCTTCAAACATTGCTGATCATCGCGGGGCTGGTGCTTTTGGTTGGTGGTGCCAAATTGCTGGTCATAGGCGGCGTGAGCATTGCCCGTAACCTGGGAGTTAGCGAGTGGTTCATTGGTATCACCATCGTCGCTATAGGAACCAGCCTCCCCGAAATTGTTTCCTCCCTGATCGCCGCAAAACGTGGTCATGGAGAAATGGCAATCGGCAATATTTTTGGCAGCAATATCTTCAATATCCTAATGGTTCTTGGCCTCACCGCTACCATTCATCCTTTGCATATCCAAGAACCCATTCAGCCAGATTTGATCATCACCACCGCCACCACTGGACTCTTACTGGCAATGATAGGGTATGGGAACCATTCATTAGGAAAACAAAAAGGCACCCTCTTACTTCTGGCTTATTTCATATACATAGGACTGAAAGCAACGGGGAGTCTTTAGACTCTATCAGGCAGGGCGGCAGCTTTACATTCTTAAACTTTCACAATTGTTGATTGTAATAAGAATCGTTGGGCACCAGTTTAATGGCTTCTTGATTTTTTTCCTCAGCCCCTTCAGACTTTCCATGGACATAAAGAATTTCTAAAAGTGTGCCGATGAATTCTGGCTTACTGGGAAAAGCTTTCAGAGTCTGACTTGAAAGTGAAAAAGCCTTATCAAGCTTGACGATTTTTTTTGTGTACAACCAGACCAAGCGGTTCATGGTCTCATAATTACTGTTGTTCAGTTCAAAAGATTTTTCACAATGCCCTATGGCAACCGTAAGACAACCTTTCTTCGTATAAACATTGCAAATCGCGAAAAAAGTTTTAAGGTTGTAGAAAGTGGCTCCACTCTTGGATCAATTTCCATCGTCTGTTTATAGGACTTCACCGCTTCCTGCAATTATCCCTTGGGGGAATAAGTTTCTGCCTGCTTGGCACGGTGTTCCTCATTGGCGGGGTTTAAATCAATAGCTCTCTGGAACTAAGCCAGCGCATCGTTGTAACGCTTGTCCTCAAAATAAATATCCCCGAGTCTGGCGTACACTCTGGGCTTGACTCGTAAAATGGTCAGGACTTTTTTAAGATAGCTTTCGCGCCGATAAAACGTTTTTCAGCGTCAAGTTCGTAGCCTCTTTCAACCAGAGGCCCAGTCCATTATCTCCTTTCGGGTAAAGCCGGGATCACCCCAGCAATGACCAGAACAACAGCCGCTATTCTAGCGGCCTTTTTCAACGGGAAAAACGACTTGCTGTCAGATGCTTTTGGATCATTAGAGGACTTGGAAGCTTTCGCCGTTTTGGGAACAGGCCATTCCACGGTTTTGGGAGCCTCATCGATCATCTTGCAACGGCCCTCGAAGTTGGAACCTTCATCGATGGTCAAATGGTAAGTCGAGATGTCCCCCGCTAATCAGCTGTCGTTCATCAGGACAACCCTGTTTTCCGCAAATAGGCTTCCTTGGATAAGCCCCATATTGGTGACACTATGGGTCTTAATATTGCCTGAGATTTTGCCCGACTTCCCCACAACAAAATGGCCGGAGGAGTATATTTCTCCCTCAAAATCCCCATCGAAATGAACCGCACCCTTCACCCACAAAGTGCCTTTGAGCCTGATTCCCTTTTCAAAGTAGGAGTCCATAAGCTTGCGAGAAAAATCCGAAAAATTCTAAAAATCTGGAATGATCTAAATAATACCAAATAATTGAATGTGTTACAAGCTAGCAACGCATGTGATGGTTGAAAAGTCGATTTATAACTGCTAGCTTGAGTCTTTTTTTATATTTTTCAGACTCAAAAATTTTATCATCCTTATTTTTTCAGGGAGTATCATGTCCAGAGACCAAGGCAGAGCCTTCAATGTATGCAGAGAAACCAAAGTCATAAAAAACTACATCATGCACCCAGCGGGCTCTGTTCTCATTCAAATGGGAAACACCAAAGTCATTTGTGCCGCCACTGTGGAAGAAAAAGTTCCTTCCTTTCTCAGAGGCAAAAACAGCGGCTGGGTCACTGCGGAATATTCCATGCTCCCATCTTCCACTAATATTCGGAGTCCCCGAGAAGCGTCCCGCGGTAAACTGTCAGGAAGGACTCAGGAAATCCAAAGACTCATCGGCCGCTCACTGCGCACGGTCATCGACCTTGAAAAACTGGGCGAGCGCACAATCTGGATCGATTGCGATGTCATTCAGGCGGATGGCGGCACCCGTTGCGCTTCCATTACAGGAGCCTTCATGGCAACTGTTCTAGCCTTGAAAAAAATAAAAAAGGAAAAGGTGATCGACGAACTGCCCATCAAAGATTATGTCGCCGCAGTCAGTGTCGGCATCGTCAGTGATAAAAAAATGCTCGACCTGGATTACTCCGAAGACTCCACCGCTGAGGTCGACCTCAATATCGTCAAAACCGGGTCCGGAGGATATGTCGAAATTCAGGGAACCGCTGAACAAGAACCATTCGACGATAAACAGTTGGATGAACTTCTCAAACTTGCTGATAAAGGCATCAAAGAACTCATCGCCCTGCAGGAAGAAACCGTTCGCTAAGCACTAGGCTAACCGCAATATCTTTTTACTGTAGGCAAAGGGGTTATCTCGGCTTACCAGCGAGCTACCGGGGACAACAAGGCGGTGACGATTATGCAACCACCAAAAAAGTGTAAAGCCCGTTCCCTTCCGCAGGAACAGGTAGCTGACAAGAGTTATCCTGACCCAACGTGCTCTACTCCTTGGGTACAGTGCCACGCTGGGGTTAATGCCGGCATTTAGAAACACCCAGTTTCGGGCAGGTTTCGGCAATGGAACAGGACCCGCAAAATGGCGAGACCGGTTTGCAGATGTTCTGGCCAAAGGTCACCAGCAAATCGTTATAGCCTTTCCAGTGGCGCCGGGGTAGCTTGTTCCTCAACACCATTTCCGTTTCGTCCGGGGATTTAGTTTTAACATAGCCCCAGCGATTGGAAATGCGGTGGACGTGGATGTCCACGCAGATTCCCGGTTTGTTGTGCCCCAGAATCAGAGTCAGGTTGGCGGTTTTGCGCCCTACCCCCTTCAGCTTTAAAAGCTCTTCCAGTTTATCGGGAACCTTTCCTTCATAACTGTCTACCAGGTCTTTACAAAGTTCTTTCAACGACTGGGACTTGTTACGGAAAAATGCCGCCGGATAAATGGCCTTTTCTATTTTTGCGTTGGAAAGCTTCATCAATTGGGCCGGGTTTTTCGCTAGTTTAAATAACCGGGCCGAAGCGGGTTCGGTGACCTCATCCCGGGTTCTGAGGCTGATGATGCAACTAACCAGCACCGCAAAGGGATCTTTTTTATGGCTGATGACAGTTACGCTTGGAGTTCGAAAACCACGAACCGCCTTCTTCACCCTGACTAAAACCTCGCTGATAGGGAATTCCATGATTATCCTCGCAGACCCATTATTTTTGCCCTGAAAAGCAATTCTTATTAGTAAAAAAGCGTTGATTTTGCTAGTATAAATGAGTTTTAAAAAATCGATTCCCCTCCCACAAGCGGTCAGGGTGAACTTTTAAGCCCAGACTTTAAGAAGATGCAACATACCATTTCTGTGTTATTGAACAACCGTTTCGGTGTTTTGTCTCGCGTGTCAGGTCTTTTCAGTAGCCGTGGTTTCAATATAGAAAGCCTGAATGTCGCAGAAACTTCCGATCCGACAGTTTCCCGCATGACCATAGTTACCATCGGTGATAATGCCGGGATTGAGCAGGTCACCAAACAACTTAACAAACTCGTCGATGTTATAAAGGTCATTGACCTGACCGAGGAAAGTTTTGTTGACCGGGAGCTATTGCTGATCAAGATGAACGCGGAGACCCGGGTCAGGGAAGACATCCTCAGAATCGTGGATCTGTTTCGAGCCAAAGTTGTCGATGTGAGCCCCAGCACCTACACCATTGAGATCACCGGCGACGAAGGAAAACTAACCGGCTTTCTGGATATGTTGAGTCCTTTGGGAATCAAAGAAATCGTCCGGTCCGGAAGAATTGCTATCGGTCGCGGAAACAAATCGATCAATTAATTTTGCACCAAGATAAGGAGAACCGTTTTGTCTAGGATTTTTTATAACAAAGATGCAGACATCAAAATCTTGAAAAAGAAAACCATTGCCATCATTGGTTACGGCAGTCAGGGACACGCCCATGCTAGAAACCTTCACGATAGTGGAATGAAAGTGGTCGTTGGCCTGAGAAAAGGCAGTGCTTTCTGGAAGAGAGCCCAAAAGGATGGCCTGAATGTCATGACCGTCGCCGAGGCTACTAAAAAAGCCGATATCATGATGATCCTGATTCCCGATGACAAACAAAAGGCCATGTATGAAAAAGATATTGAACCTGGCTTGAGAAAGGGCATGGCTCTGGCATGGGGACATGGATTCAATATCCACTTTGGACAAATTGTTCCGCCGAAAGATGTCGATGTATTCATGATCGCCCCTAAAGGTCCTGGTCATCTGGTCAGGAGAACCTTTGAGCAGGGCGCAGGCGTTCCCTGCCTGATGGCGGTCCACCAGAACGTTACCAAAAACGCGAGGAAGATAGCCCTCGCTTATGCCAAGGGCATCGGCGGGACCCGTGCGGGTGTTCTGGAAACCGATTTCAGGGAAGAAACCGAAACCGACCTGTTTGGAGAACAGGCAGTATTGTGCGGAGGTGTCTCTGAGTTGATCCGTGCCGGATATGACACTCTGGTCGATGCTGGATACAATCCGGACCTCGCCTATTTTGAATGCCTTCACGAACTCAAACTAATTGTCGATCTTATCTACGAAGGGGGTATCGGCAATATGCGTTATTCCATCAGCACCACCGCCGCCTATGGCGACGTGACCCGCGGACCCCGCATCATCACTCAGGAAACCCGTGCGGAAATGAAACAAATTCTCAGCGAGATCCAAAGTGGAGCCTTCGCCAAAGAATTTATTCTGGAAAACTTGGCCAACCGTCCACTGTTTGATGCGCGACTGGCGCAGGACAAAAAACATCGTATCGAGCAGGTCGGAGAAAAGCTCAGGAAAATGATGCCTTTCGTTGGCAAGAAGGTGCGGTAAAAACCCGTGCGCATTCCTGTCGCTAAAGAAGGGTATATGTTCATCCTTCCCCTCGCTGTTTTAACGGGTGTTTTCTGGGCTTTGTCCTGGTTGTGGGCCGCCGGACTTTTCGGTTGGCTCTTCCTCTTCGTCACTTGGTTTTTTCGTGACCCTGACAGGACTATTCCCGAAACTCCTGATGCCATCGTTTCACCGGGGGATGGCAGAATCGTTGAAATTGTGCCGGAAAAGGACCCACTGCTTGAGAAAGACGGCTATACGCGGATCAGTGTTTTTCTGAATGTGTTCAACGTTCATGTCAATCGGATACCTATCGCCGGGAAAATTCAAGCCTATCGCTATAACAAAGGCAGGTTTCTCAACGCCGCCAGCCACAAGGCCTCCATGGATAACGAACAAAGCGCTATCCTGTTGAGTAATGGTCATGTTAGGATTTTAGTGAAGCAAATCGCCGGATTGATCGCCCGCAGGATTGTATGCTGGGCCAAAGAGGGTGATGAGTATCAACGTGGACAACGCTACGGCTTAATCCGTTTCGGCTCACGCATGGATGTTTTTGTACCCGAAGGCACTGATATTAAAGTCACGGTTGGCGATATTGTCAGCGGTGGAAGCTCCGTCATTGGATATTTAAAACAGGAAACGCATGGAACCTAAAAAAGGCATTCATATCCTCCCCAGCTTGTTCACCACAGGAAATGTGTTCTGTGGGTTCTACGCTTTTGTCGCAGTACTGAATGAGCAGTTTTATTACGCCGCTTGGGCCATCGCGGTAGGAATGATTTTTGACGGACTCGATGGCCGCGTCGCCCGGCTAACTAAAACCACCAGCGCGTTTGGCGAACAATACGACTCTTTGGCGGATATTATCACTTTTGGAATGGCCCCTGCCTTCCTCGTCTATTCATGGGTATTAAAACCATTTGGCCGGTTGGGTTGGATGGCGGCTTTCCTGTTTCTGCTTTGTGCTGCTCTAAGACTGGCCCGGTTCAATGTGACCACACCCGAAGTTCGCAGTCATCATTTCATCGGCTTGCCAAGTCCGGCGGCAGCGGTGGTGATCGCGTCTATCGTTATCGCTTTTGAAGACCTGTTTGCCACACGCATGAATCCATTCATCATGGTGATGGTGGTTTATACTCTGGCGTTTCTTATGGTCAGCAATATTAAATACCCCGCCTTCAAACAGTTTGACTTTAAAAAACGAGTGGTGTTTTCCCGTTTCCTGTTCGTGATTTTATTCATTTACGTTCTGGCAACCATACCTCGGGTTGCGTTGTTCATTCTTGGTATCAGCTACGCCGTTATAGGCCCGATTAGCTTGTTGTTGACAAATAGAAAACTGGCGGCAGAGTCCAGTGAAACTTCTCCTCCTCCAGTGAATAATCATTAGCTACTGGCAGAAAAGCCCATCAAGCCACCAAGACTTTCTGCCCGCCAGTAAAAGATATTGCACATTGGCCCCACGCTGAGTGGGCTGGAGAAACTTGCATATGTCGTGGATAGATAAAATCAAAACCGGGATCGGCGGAAAAAAAACCGCCCAAGACAAAGATCTCTGGGCCGAGTGCAAAAAATGCAAAGAGCAGATCTATATTGCCGAACTGGAAACCAACTTGAAGGTCTGCCCCCACTGCGATTACCATTTTCGCATGGAAACCCGGCAAAGAATCCATCAAATCATGGACCATGAATCGTTTAAAGAACACGATCAGAGGATGACCGCCTCTGATCCGTTAAAATTCAAAGACACAAGAAAATACAAGGACCGTATCAAGTTATCATCTAAAAAAGGTCTGTCCAGCGATGCGGTGATCACCGGGTCTGGCACTATAGAAGGTCTGCCCATCGAACTCTGCGTATTCGACTTCGGTTTCATGGGGGGAAGCATGGGTTCGGTAGTGGGAGAAAAAATCACCCGCGCCATCGAACGCGCCGCGGAAAATAACTCAGCCCTGATCATCGCAAGCTCTTCCGGCGGCGCAAGAATGCAGGAGGGTATTTTTTCTCTTATGCAAATGGCTAAAACTTCTTCGGCTCTCAGCAAACTGAGTAAACAGAAAATCCCTTACATCTCCATTCTGACAGACCCCACCATGGGCGGCGTCTCGGCCAGTTTTTCCATGCTGGGGGATATCATCCTCGCCGAACCGGGCGCGCTGATCGGGTTTGCCGGCCCGCGTGTCATCGAACAAACCATCAAACAGAAACTTCCTGAAGGATTCCAAACCGCTGAGTTTCTACTGGACCACGGTCTCATCGACAACGTCATCCACCGTAAAGACTTAAAATCCACTCTCGCGCGATTGCTCAAGATGTTGAAAAACAATCCGACCGGAGAGCCTGAAGAACCCACCCTCACCAAACCCCCTGAACTGATGGGCGCCTGACTGGCTGGAAGTCAAACACGGGGTTTGCTGAGTCGCCACGCTCCTTTCCTGTCATTCCGAACGCGGTGAGGAATCTGGCTCTCTATCATGCTGAGAGAGATTCTTCATCGTCACCTTTGGTTCCTCAGAATGACAAACCAGCGTTTCATAGCTAGACGCCAAGGCTTTTGATGGTATCTTCAATCGACATGGCGATACAAGTGAAGATGGGGGTATCCTCTTTAACGTACCGGCTTCCTTCCGTTTCCCGCAACTCCTGAACCAAGTCAAGGAAATCGTCTGGCGAATCAGACTCGAAAGCCACCACGAACTCATAGTCGTCGATGCCAAAACTGTAGGTTGTGTTTAATTTGACAGAGGGATATTTGTTGCCAATATAAATATGCTCGTCCATGATTCCCTGACGGGTGAACTGAGTCAGCAGATACCACTCGCGCGTCTTGACGAAGGGATAGATAAAAAGATATTTTGCCTTGCCCGGAATGATATGCGTACGGTCTTCCTCGTGCTCCGGGTTGATGAAGTCCATATACATCGATCGCTTGGTCATGGAAAGATAGCTGTAAGGAATATTTAAATATTTTCCCAATCCGGTCTGCAACAGCCGGGTAGTCATTTGCTGGAACTCTTCCATGCTGTAGCAGATGCGCCATATCATGATATCGACATCACCACGAATTCCGACCATGGAATAGCACAGTAGAATCATGTCCGAACTGTTGTCATACTCCTCGAGAACATCGATAAACTCTTTCACTCCTTTATCGCGCTCTTTCTGAGGCAATCTGCGAAAAACGGGGTCGAGCTTGTAAAACGTGAAACTAACGTATTGACGTTGGACGGGCGGTTCACCACCATTGGCTTTCTGCGCTTCTTCTCGCTTTTTGCGAGCGGTTTCCATGGCTTCGCCTTCGCGTTCCTGACGGGCACGCGAAACCACGCCATCATCCACCACCGCGATGTCCTTATCCCTGGCATACTGCTCGATACCACGCACCACACTCTTGCGGACAAAAAACGGAACATTCTTCATGCGGGTCTGGGCCTCATCGGTCCACTCCAAATCCAACTCAGGCATGAATTCTTCTAATTCTTTATCGTCAATACTCATAGTTTATTCTCGATATAAATAGGTTTCGGAATCCGACATTATATCTAAAAGTTCATGAAAATAAAAGCCCTATTCCCCACCCCTCGAGGGAGAGCTTTGCATTAACCCCGGGTTCTTAGTCGCCTTCGGCTCCTCGGAATGACAAACCGACGTTGTCCGTCATGCTGAACGCTTCCTTTCCTGTCATACTACTGAGGAGTCAGCCCATTGGGGAAAAGGTCGGTACCTGCGGTAGTTTTTTCCATTTATTGAAGTAGTAACGGATGTTGCCGGCTTTAGTGGGGTATATCTTCACATATTTTTTCTGTCCACCCTCTTCTCTCTCGACAATCACAATCTTCTTATCCAGCACCTGTGTGGATTTTCTAACGAAGAGAAAAGTGTAAGGCTGATCGCGGGCGATAATACGATGTAGCTCCCGCGCCATGGTGATCTGCTTCCCTCTGTCATATTCCCGGCGGATTCTTGTTATCAGTCTATCCGCCTCCCCATTCTTATAACCAACAAAGTTTAGCTGACGCGGACCCGCCTGGCTTGAATGCCATATCTGGTATAAATCCGGATCGATGCCCATGCTCCATCCCAGAGCCAACGCATCAAATTTGAGGGTATTGACGAAGTCTTTCAGAAACACGGCCCATTCAAAAAGCTGGGTGTTGCATTGGATGCCGATCTTGCGCCAGCTTTCCTGCGCGATGGTGAGGATATTTTTGCGCACCGGGTTACCGCTGTTGGCGATGAGATTGAACTCGAACAGTTTGCCGTCTTTTTCCAGCCACCCTTCCGCATTCTTCTTCCATCCTTTTTTATCAAGGATGGACAGCGCCCCCTTGGGGTCATACGGCAGGGGTGTAACATCGGGATCATACCAGTCGGTGATTTTCGGGTAAGGTCCGGTCACCCTCTCGCCTTCTCCGTAGAGGACGTACTGTATAATCGGGTCAATATCAATTGCCATGCCGAGGGCCACACGCACCTCGCGGTCGGCAAACAAGGGATTGCGCAGGTTATAGCCAATATAGGAATAGAAATAGCCGAGGCTGGAAAAGCTCTGGTATTTGTCTTCTTGGGAAAACCGCGCCACCTGATGCGGTTGCACGGAGTAGTTATCGACCGCCCCGGCATAGAACTCCATCTCAGACGTCAAACTATCAGGAATGATGCGCATAACATATTCTTCGTATTCGGGCAAGCCATCCCAATAATTATCGTTGCGGGTCAGACGTATCTGCTCGTCGGACTTCCACTCGGCAAACTTGAAAGGTCCGGTTCCAATTGGATGGCGACCGAAGTTGCTGTCTCGCATAATAAAGGCTTCGACATCACGCCCTCTTTCTCTGGCCTCGGTGATGAGTTTTTGTGAATTGAGCAGATGTTCGGGCAGGATGCCCATAGACCATGAGCTGATCGCCGGTGAGAACAATCGTTTGTAAGTGAAACGGATTTTATGCGGCCCCAACACTGTGGCATTTTTCACTGGTTCGTAATCGGATTTCCGTGGAGAGGTTCCTTTTGGATTCATGATCGAATTATAGGTGAACAGCACATCTCCGGAATCAAACGGGTGACCATCGTGAAAGGTGACATCTTTTCTAAGCTCGAAAACAACGACGGGATTATGTTCGATAAGCGGCAGTATTTCTTTGTAATAGGATTGCAGTTTTTCCTGCCGGGTCGGTTCGTCAGCGCGGATGAATTTATCGTAAGGGAATTTATTGAAATAGTCTTCGCCCAACCACTGCTGGATGGGGGTGAAGAAATCCTGGTCAATTTTTTCCAAGGTGAACTTTAGTCGCGGTGGCTGGTGCACGGTGTAGAGGATTCCCTTCGGCTCGGCTTTTGGGTCCGACTGAGGCAGTTCAATTTCTCCCTGCACAATTTTTCCGGGGATGACTTCGATGGAGCGCAGGTTTCTGGTCCATGCCTTGTTGTGCTGAAGTGCGGCAAGAAGGGTGTGAGGCCAATCTGCCACGGTGTCGGCAAACCTGCCCCCAGGCAAAAAGATGGATGTGTTGAGTATCAGAGTGGCTTCTTCGAATTGAGTCCATGATTTGGCGAGCCGGGGGCGATATTTCAGGTTCTGGTCGAGGTCGACGAGTCCGTCAAAAATCAGCTCATTAATAGAGCTAGAGGAGGTATCGGCACTTAAAATCGGGTTTAATAAATGCGCGTCGCCGCTGGAGCCCTGGATATATTTGACCAGTCGGGCCGGGTTGCCCACCGCCTGTTTATCGTAAGTGGGCACCCAGAAAAAGGATTGCAGGAGAAACAGGACCAGCACGATGGGGAGGTAGATAAGAATTTTTTTGACGATCATGGTGAAATCATATCAAATCGGTGGCGAAAACAGGGTTAATTTTCGCCGGAAAGCACCGATAAAAAAGACAGGCTGGTTTCTTGTAAAGCTTCATTGAACGATGGCAAACCTATGGTTTTTCGAGGGCATTTCCAAATTGGGCTGTTTCCCAAAAAAAAATCTTGACTTGACCTAAAATTGACTATACTTTGAAACACTTTGAGGCTGCTCTTTAAATTCAAAATGTGATTTTGCGATTGGCTGTGTAATTCAGTTCTTCTGAGATCACTAACCGCATAGAAGGAATAACAAGATGTCGACACTTATCACTGACGAATGTATCAATTGTGGCGTATGCGAGCCGGAATGTCCTAACACGGCGATCAGCGAAGGCGAAGATTTTTATGAAATCGAAGCGGACCTTTGTACCGAATGTGTGGGGTTTCATGGCGAAGAAGCCTGCCAGGAGGTTTGTCCGGTTGACTGTTGCATCCCCAATGAGGAACATAAAGAAACAGAAGAAGATTTGCTGGAAAAAGCTACGAAGATTCATCCCGATGAAACTTTCCCGACTGTGGATGAGTTAACAAACGAGACTTCTCTTTTCCGCAATCCGGATCGGAAAAACGCAAACCTATAGTTCTTAAACATTCGGGTTCTGGGCTTGGGCAAGTCCCAGTCCCATTTCTTTTCCCCGGAAGACGCGGTGTTGAGCCTCTAGTGCTTAACGACGCGTCTCGCATAATAGTTCATAAAGATTTAGTATCTTTGCGGGGTGGAGCAGCCTGGTAGCTCGTTGGGCTCATAACCCAAAGGTCGTCAGTTCAAATCTGGCCCCCGCTACCAATTTTAAGAGGCATCTATGGGAATTAACCCATAGATGCTTTTTTGGTTTATTATAAGGTCAGACGCAAAATTTGTACTGCTCTCTATGGGAGGATTTTCTTAATTTTCAATAAGACTCACTATGAATAACTATAAAAAACTCTTCATATTGCTTTTTGTCTTTATGATTCCGGTGACCGCCTTTGCCTCGGACAAAGCCAACCTGGATCTATGGAGGCGCAGTCTTTTCTACTATGGCTTATGCGGGCATTGCGCCGAACTCTTAAGCTTTTCTGAAAATAAGGATCGAGCTGATTTTTCTGAATATAGCTTTGATCAGCATTCAGATTACTACACCATCAACCTGAAAGGCTTGAAAGGTACAGCGGTAACCTTGTTTGGCTTGAGTAATTTTCGAACGGAAAGAGGATACCTTGTAGTCGTCAAGGAAGACAATAAAGCTATAGAGATTACCGATCTTGAAAATTTTCCTGCTGGTACCTGGACAACCGTGGACTCTGAAATAGGTGGCAAATATTCTGCCTATTACTTTGCCCATCAGAATTTCAAAGCTCTCATCTCATCTGTAAAATGGGGGAAGGGCCCGCAATCAGGCAATGGTCACCAAAGTTCACTATACGGGAATAAACTCCCCTAAACCAAAATCGTTCCAACAAATGGTATTCAATTAAAGAGGGCGGCGCATGATTCGTATAGCTTTGGTTTGGATAATCGCCTAGCTGGCAATGCCGGTTTCGCTGACATTGGGATGGACACTTGTGGCACACCTTGGAGTGGAGGTAGAAGATAGCTTAGTTAGGGCGTTGCTGATTAAATCAACTGCTGCATCAACATCTTCATCGCTAGTATCAAATCCAAGACTAAATCTAACGGAAGCGTCAGATTCATCACTTGTCAAACCGATAGCTTTAAGAACGTGGGAAGGTTCAGGAGTGCCTGAAGTACATGCTGAACCAGTTGATGCGGCAAGGTGAGGCTGAAGTACGTTGAGAATGTCATGTGCTATGAATCCCTTAAAGCATATGCTGGCGTTGCCAGGATGCCTATACTCGCCACAAGGACCATTCAGTGTGACTGGCCATTCTAGGTTCGATAATTTTGCTACAAATTGATCGCGACGTAGACGTAATTGTTCGCGCAAGGCGACAACTTGTCCAGAACCTAGAAATTCAGCGGCTGCTCCCATTCCCACACATAATGGGGTTGGAATAGTACCCGAACGTAAACCGTTTTGCTGTCCACCACCATAGACTAAGGGCTCAATTTGATCTTGCAGGTCACGGCGTATATAAAGAGCGCCAATCCCTTTTGTGGCATACATCTTGTGACCTGAAAGGCTTACCATGTCAATATCGCGTCCGAAGCTTCGTATATCCATAGCAAGAGGGGCTTGAGCAGCATCGCAGTGAAAAATGGCTCCATAAGAGCGAATTAGATCGGCTATACGCTTAGTATCCTGCATCGTTCCTATTTCGTTATTTACAGCCATGATCGAAACTGCGAGTACATCATCTCCAAGTGCTGTTTCTAAATCGGAAAGCGATATAAGGCCTTCATTGTCTACTGGAATCTTTTCGATCTGAAATCCGAACTGTTCTTCAAGAACACGCCCAATTGTCAGTACGCATTTATGCTCGATTGAACTGACAATAATCCTCTTTTTATAATTGCCTCTTGCGTACGAGTGTTTGGCAAGACCTAATAAGGCTAGGTTGTTGGACTCGGTTGCCCCAGATGTAAAGACTATCTCATCAGCATCAGCCCTTATCAGTTGTCCAATCTGTTGAGCTGATTTTTCAACTGCACGTAAACTTTCCCATCCAAGAGCATGATCTGCTGAATGCGGATTCGCACATAAATTCCCCCAATATGGGAGGATTTCGCTCGAAATATGCTCTGGTACCGGTGTGCTCGCTTGGTGGTCAAAATACAGGGAATTTGATATTTTCATTTTATGTCAATATGTTATGGGTCAGATTTCTTCCCCTATCCAGGGACAATATCCCGATTGCCATTGACCCTAGCATACTCGATGTATTAAAGTCGACCTAGGTGTACCGTCTAGGAGAAGAAAAGACAATGGCACGCGGACCACTATATCAACAAGGCTATCGGCCACAGTTTTCAGGGCATGAAACATTCCCTTTGCGCTATGGGTGGCTGAAAAAAATATATGACCGCGTGTCCGAAACCGAGCATGACAACAATAATAAAGCCCTATGTTGGGGAGATGATGCCATTGCACACTTTGGCGTCGGTAAGAATATGGTTTCGTCGATGCGTCATTGGGCAAATGTAGCGGGCATAATTGAAGAGCCTTTCAGCACAAACCAGGTTATTACAACAGAGTTTGGCCGAATTTTATTTGATGACCATGGGATTGATCCATATCTGGAACACCCCACTTCTTTATGGCTGATTCATTGGAAGTTGGCAACTGCATGGAAGAAGAAAACCACATGGTATTGGGCTTTCAACCATTATCCCGCTGTAACTTTCGAACGTGATCAATTGATTAAAAGACTTGTACGGCTTGCTACAGATCAAGGGTGGTCTCAGGTAGCGCATACTACGGTTAAAAATGACGTTACCTGCTTTGTTCGGAACTATGCAGTTCAACCATCATCTACAAAAGCAGGCCGTGATGATTCGCTTGAATCACCCTTAACGGAGTTGGGTCTTATAAAGCCTGTTTCCAAGCGCGATGAATTTAGATTTGTGCACGGTCCTAAATCGACATTGGGCGGTGGAGCATTTATATATGCACTTCTTAATTTTTGGTTAGGGTTTTCTAGCGCATCAACACTTTCATTCGAGGCGATTGCCCACGAACCCGGATCACCGGGGCGTGTGTTTCTCCTCGACGAAAATGATGTAGCTGATCGATTGTCCAATATCAATGACATAATCGACGATACCCTGCGATGGTCAGAAACAGCAGGTTTGAAACAAGTCGTACGAACACCTGATTTTAAATTGGATATGGATACTGCACTTCAGTTTATAAAGGGTGACTATCGGTAATTCAAGTTGTATGGAGGCAGCGTAATGGCATTAATTGATCGAGTGCACATTGCACGGCACTTTCAAAAGTCAATACGAATTGATACCGATTGGGGTGAGCAAAATGCGCTCGAAGGATTTATATGTCCTCAGTCATCAGCAAACATATTGTTGTCCATGGCCAGACATGTTTCGGACACCGGCCAAGGTGCGTTTACATGGACGGGGCCTTACGGAAGCGGAAAATCGAGTCTTGCCATCGCTTTAAGCGCACTTCTCAATGGCAATCCAGACCTTCAAAAACAAGCAGCCAAAGTCTTTGGAAGAAAATTAGCCAATGCAATATGGAAAGCGTTTCCCACGGGTTCAAGAGGTTGGAGGGTTTTGCCAGTTGTTGGTCGACGGGACAACCCTGTTACTGTTATTGGGAATGCCTTGAAGGATACGGGTTTTGTCTCGCGCCGCCCACGCGGTGGATGGACTGAAGATCATCTCGTTGCGAGCTTGATAAAAATTGCAACTAGCAAACCTAAAACCCATGGTGGTTTAATTTTATTTGTTGACGAAATGGGTAAATTTCTGGAAGCAGCCGCACAAGATGGAACGGATGTTTATACATTCCAGCGACTCGCCGAAGCAGCTTCACGAAGCGATGGTCGGCTCCTTCTCGTTGGCGTGTTACACCAGGCATTTGAAGAGTACGCGCATCGCCTGTCTCATGAAATGCGGGATGAATGGGCAAAAATTCAAGGGCGCTTTATCGATCTTTCGGTTAATACAGTTGGTGAAGAACAAATCGACCTAATTTCTCGCGCTATTGAGAGTGATCACTATAGAGGCCAGACAAGCAAATTGTCAGTGACTATAGCGCGACTAGTGCGGCGCGACCGTGCGACAGATATAGATCGCTTAGCAGAAACTCTAGAAAATTGCTGGCCTTTGCATCCTGTGGTGACGTGCCTACTTGGCCCTATTTCACGTAGACGCTTTGGACAAAACCAGCGCAGTATTTTCGGTTTTCTCAGCTCATCTGAATCTCATGGTTTTCAAGACTATCTTAGTTCTGCAGCAGAAAGCGATATCTATGGACCAGAAAGGCTTTGGGACTATTTACGGACAAATCTAGAACCATCCATCCTAGCTTCACCGGACGGCCACCGATGGGCTCTTGCAACCGAAGCCTTGGAACGATGTGAAGCCATTGGTGGAGATGCATTCCACACTAATTTACTAAAAACGATAGCTGTAATTGACCTATTTAAAGAGCGTTCAGGCTTGGTGCCTAGCTTCGAGCTTTTAAAATCATGTTTTCCTGAAAAAATAGATAAATCGCTGAAGCAAGGGCTCGCACAGCTCGACAAATGGTCTTTGACAATATTCAAAAAATTCCAAGACGCACATGCAATATTTGCTGGTAGTGACTTTGATATTGACTTAGCTGTTGGAAAAGCGTTCGAGGAAATCAATGAAATTGATTTTTCTGTACTAAAGTCGCTAGCCGGGCTTCAGCCGATTCTTGCCAAGCGTCACTATCATGAAACAGGAGCTATGCGCCGGTTTGATGTGAATATCACGACTGCACGTGATGTAGTAGAAGTCGCATCGCATTTTAACCCGAAGGACAGTGTTATTGGTGAATTTCTGCTCGTTATACCTACTGAAGAGGAAGATGAAGATACAGTTAATAAATTGTGTCGCGATGCAGCAAAGTTAAGCGATCAATGGGACATTGTTGTTGGGTTTTCTCAACGATCATGGACAATTGTGACACTCGCGCGGGAGCTTTTGGCATTAGATAAGGTTAATAACGATCATCCTGAGTTAGCAGGTGATCCTGTAGCGCGCCGTGAAGTATCTGCAAGGCTTGCCGGTTTGCAGGCTCAACTTGAATCTGAATTGGGCAAATCTTTTGATCATGCTGAATGGCATCGTAAAAACCACTCTCGAAAGCACTATCGTCAAGTTGGTTTAAATAGTTTAGCATCCGAGCTTGCCGATAGGTGTTTTGATCAAGGTCCTAAACTTCATAACGAACTCCTGAATCGGCAAAAACCTTCAGGTAGTGCCATTGCCGCTCAAAACGCTTTATTACGACGCATGATCAGTAATAATGGTAAGGAGCGTCTTGGTATAGAGGGGTTCCCCGCCGAGGGAGGTTTGTTCACATCCATACTCGAAGCAACAGGCCTGTATTCAAGGGATGGTGATGGATGGGGCTTTGTCGCACCAATGAAAGATAATTCTGATATGTGCCGGATGTTTCCTGCATGGAGCGCGGCCATACGGTATATCAGAAAAAATAAAAAGCGGTCCGTATCTATATCAGAGCTATATGGCAAAGTTTGGTCTCAACAGCCTTACGGTATTAAAGAAGGGTTAGTCCCTGTCTTATCCGTTGCGTTTATCTTGTCGCAGCGAGAAAACTTAGCGATCTACCGTGAAGGCATTTTTCGTTCCCATTTTGATGATGTGGATGTCGAGTATATGGCTAAAGATGCTGAAACAATTCAATTGCGTTGGATGGACCTCAATGACATATCACGTCGATTATTATCTGATATGGCAGAAATCGTCCGTAACCTCGACAAAGACAATGAACTAAAACATTTAGAGCCGATTGATGTGGCTCGTGGTCTCGTTGCAATCTACGAAAAATTGCCTCAATGGACTAAACGAACCATGCGTCTTTCTGCAAATGCGGTGAAAGTGCGTGATATTTTTAAACGTGCGCATGACCCCAATAAGTTCTTGTTCGATGACATTCCAACACAACTAGAAGGCAAGAGAGTAAATTCTTCGAATGCAAAAGATATTCAAAAAATAGTTTCTGTGGTGAATGAGGGTTTACAAGAGCTTGTTCAGGCTTATCCGTCAATGCTTCATCGCTTGAGGGATATTATGCTGGTTGAATTGCAGGTACCTAACCTATCACGGCAAGCTCTTTCTGAGTTAAGAGAGAGCATTAAACATTAAAGAACTGGCAGGTGATTTTCGCCTCGACGCTTTTGTTGGGCGAATCGCTCAATACGATGGGAGTGATACTGGATTTGAAGGTATTGCCAGCCTTTCTGCAAACAAACCCCCGCGTGACTGGGTTGACCCAGATATAGATCATGCCACGATGGAAATCGTAGATATAGCTCAAAAATTTTTAAGAGCCGAGACTTTTACCCGCATCAAAGGGAGACCTGAAAAGCGCCAAGCGATGGCTGTAGTCATTGGTATGGAAGGTCGACCCACGCCATTTTTGGAAGAGTTTCATGTCATAGACTCTGACCGAGCGGCCATCAATGATCTTATTGAACGCGTTTCTATAACGCTGGAGAAGGTTGATTCAAATAGCCGAAGCATCATATTGGCTGCATTGGCTGAACTTAGCACGCGATATATGAAAAAGCCGGATCAAGATAAACCAAAAAAAAGAGAGGCGGTTTACTGATGTCCTCGACAGAAAAACATGTTTTAGGATTGTCTGGTGGTAGAGATAGTGCTGCATTGGCCATTTACATGCGACAACACCATCCTGAGCTAGAATTAGAATATTTTTTCACTGATACTGGAAAAGAATTACCGGAAGTATATGAGTATTTGGGGAGGTTAGAAGGGTTTCTTGGACAGCCCATTCTACGTCTTAATCCAGACCGTGATTTTGATTTTTGGTTGAAGCAATATAATGACTTCCTTCCTTCGGCTCAGACACGATGGTGTACAAGACAATTAAAGCTTCGTCCTTTTGAAGAATGGCTTCGCCCAATGCTTGAAGATGGAGTTAAAGTATTCAGCTATGTGGCTATTCGCGGAGATGAGGAATATCGGGAAGGCTATACATCCAAACATGAAAACCTTAAAGTCAAGCTCCCCTTTAAAGACGTTGGGGTAGATAAAGCAGGGGTTCTTGAAATTCTTGATGGTGCAGGGCTAGGTTTACCAAAATATTACTCTTGGAGAACACGAAGTGGATGCACATTTTGTTTCTTCCAGCAAAAAATAGAATGGGTTCGTTTGAAGCAAGAGCACCCCGATGCTTTTGAAGAAGCGAAAGCCTACGAAAAAAATGCAGTAGATCACGGCTCTCCGTTCACTTGGAGCCAAGGGGAGTCCCTAGACGAATTATCTAAACCAGAGCGCATAAAACAAATTAAAGAAGATCATGAACGGCGCCTTATTCGTTTGAGGGATAAAAAACGACCAAATCCTCTGAGATCAGATAGCGAACCTTTGGATATTGATGATCTGTATGGAAAAGCAAAGGTTTGCCTTGCGTGCCATAAATAGATGAGAACACATAACAAGATATTAGGGCTCAGGAGAATTGGATATTAATTCAGTAGTAGATTTTGTAAACCAAGCACAAGATGAAATCGGCAAATTCAAGTTTGATGTGATTCTATCGCCAGACAAACTTCAAAGAAACGACTATATCCTTGATGTGTTGAATTGGGATTCTATCCTCTACGATGATGCTGATGAGTTAGATAAGGTACCCAATGACAGAAGGGGCTTGTATGCATTTGCAATCTGCCATCCTAGTCAAGTGCTTCCACCTCACGGATATATACTTTACATCGGAATAGCAGGAAAAAACTCTAAGAGACCTCTTCGGGCACGATACAAGGAATACCTAAACACGAAAAAAGTTATGAAACGCGAAAGGATAGCGAGGATGATTGGAACATGGCATGATGTATTGCGTTTTTATTTTGCTCCTGTTGAGGACGATGTATCAACCGAGGACTTGCAAGAAATTGAAGAGCAACTCAACACCGCTTTGATGCCGACTTTTTCTGAAGGGGATTTGGAAGCTGATGCTAAAAAGAAGAGAAGAGCGTTCAAATGACGAAAAAGAAACTAAATCAAATTGCATTGCCTGCTCTTCGAGGAATTATGGGTGATTGGGTCTTCTACTCGTGTCTCATGAATATGCGCGAGATCAATGATCGAGTGCGCTATGCCAAAGAAGTCCATAGCAATGAACAGCTCTCTGGTATGATTCAGCGGCAACTCAAACGCAGTCGAAGCGAACAAATTGCCCAATACTTAATTACACAAAAAGAGCGCTTTTTTAACTCTCTGGTGATCGCTACATACGGAGGCGAGCCAAGCTGGCATGCTTTATCGGATGTTCGAAATAAGACTGAGAAAACTGATCTCAGAGAATTGTCCGAAGAAACCATAGAATCAATTGGTTTTCTGACACTTCGGGGGGATGAAAGTCTTTTTGCATTAGACGGCCAACATCGGCTTGCCGGTATTAAGAAAGCAATTAGAAATGGGATAGATCAAGACCCTTACGATGATTTGTCTGTGATATTCGTGGCACATCAGACAACCAAAAAAGGGCTTGAGCGAACAAGGAGGCTTTTCACCACCCTCAATAAAACCGCAAGGCCTGTATCAAAAGGGGACATTGTTGCGCTAGATGAAGATGATGCTATGGCCATATGCGTTCGCCTGTCAATTGAAAAGACAAAGTTATTCGCAGGAACGCGCATTGCATTTGTAGCATCAAACAACATGCCGGTTACAAATACGACGAGCCTGACAACGATAGTGAGCCTTTACGATATCCTCACTATTCTTTTCACAAAGATGGATTTCGAGCAACGACGGACGAAGGTCGAGCTTCAAAGGGCGCGTCCGAATGACGAAGACCTTGATGGATATTTTGACTACGCAAAGAAATTCTTTGTCCTGCTGAGAAAACATTTTGAAGAATTAGATGAATTCTTTGCTGCTGATGACACAAGCGACGTTGTTGTAAAATACCGTGGAAGCCACGGAGGAAATGCGTTGTTTCGTCCTATTGGTCTAGATATTTTCGCCCAAATCATTGCAAAATTGACCGGTGATCACTCGCTCATCCAAGCTGTCAAGCTTGCTTCAAAATTGCCTCGGAACCTGTCCGAACCTCCTTATGCGGGGTTGATGTGGAATACAAATACATCGACAATTGTAAATGCGCATAGAGTGACGTTGCGAGAAGTCCTTCTTTATATGCTTGAAAATTCAAAATTTTCAAATGAGACACTGCTTGCGCGATACCGCAAGGATACCGAAGATGAAAATGCGGAGCTACCTGATCATGTCGTTTGATACGAGGCGCATGTCCGTATTTGCTTTTCCTGCCAATCATATAATGAGACAACCTGATCGTTGTAGCTTCGAACCCTCAAAGCATTTTGCGACTTATACCATTGACGAAGAGGTGACTTCGTTGTCATAAATAATCTATGAATTCTTCTTCTAATACACCGACGGCTCCGGGTTTAGCATTTCAGGTCTTGTTAAGGAACGCGAAACCCGCATTATTGCGAGAACTTCTTGGTCCATCGATCTTCGACACTTTACGGGGGTTGGATCCGGATTTGGCTTCAGATCAGCGGCTTGGTGAACTAGCGACTCGTCTCATAGACGCTTCCGAAACACTTCGCGATCCGCAACTGAGAGAAAAAGTCGTACGTATGTTACCTCTTCCAAAGGCGCGAGAGCTTGGCGAAAAATTAGGCGCTTCGATGGATCAGGACCTTTATAACGATTTGAACCGGATTGTTGCTGACAAAGGTGTATTGCCAGATTTGTTCTCCTTCTTCGGTATTGTTGAAGACCAACGAGCACCCGAAGATCGACAACCAGATATAGGGCAAGTCACAGCAGGTTACGCGCTATTTGATCATCAGCGAAAAGCCGGTGACAAGGTTATGCGCATTCTGTCGTCCGATCCAAGAAAAGTTGTCTTGCACATGCCAACAGGGGCAGGCAAAACGCGAACTGCAATGCACATCATTTCGTCCTACCTCAAAAGAAACGAGCCGACAGTTGTTTGCTGGCTTGCACAAAACGCTGAGCTTCTCGAACAGGCCGCCGACGAATTTAATAATGCTTGGCATTCTCTTGGAAATCGAGATTTGAGCCTGGTACGATTTTGGGGTAATCGCAGTCCTACCCTCCTGAATACAACCGATGGCTTAATTGTTGCGGGACTTGGGAAAATGGCTGCGCTCGACAAGCGCGATCCTGCTACATTACTAAAGATCGCTGATCGCGTGACGCTAACCATCATTGATGAGGCGCATCAAGCGATTGCACCAACCTATGCGGCAATTCTGACAGCGTTACATACCAAGCGTCCGCGAAACGCATTACTTGGTTTAACGGCAACACCGGGAAGAAGCTGGTCGAATATCCAAGAAGATCAGAAGTTGTCCGACTATTTTGATGCCTCAAAAGTCACATTGGAGGTTGAAGGATATGACGATCCTATTAGCTTTTTAATTGAAGAGCAATACTTGGCTAAACCCATATTCAGAACCCTAAATTCTGATGCAGGTTTATATCTGACAGATGACGATATTAGCAACCTGTCATCCGCAATAGATGTGCCGGAAACTTTGCTCAATAAGCTGGGCGGGGACACTCAGCGAAATCTCAAAATCATATCGGCAATTGAGGACCTTGTAACACGTCACAAGCGGATTCTTATTTTTGCCCCATCCGTTCAAAACACAAGAATGCTTACGGCAATCGTCTCGTTACGAGGGCACGAGGCGTTCGTGGTTACCGGTACAACGAACAAGTCCGAGCGTGAACGTGTTATCAGACGCTTTAGGAGTAACACGAATCGTGCTATGATTTTAATAAATTACGGTGTTTTAACAACCGGATTTGATGCTCCGGCAACGAGCGCGGCAATCATTGCGCGCCCTACACGCTCATTGGTTTTGTATAGCCAGATGGTTGGTCGGGCGACACGCGGGGTCAAAGCTGGCGGAAACACTGAAGCCGAAATTATCACTATTGTTGATCCACATTTACCAGGTTTCGGAAGCATTGCTGAGGCCTTTAAGAATTGGGAGGACGTTTGGAATGAGTCAGACTAAAGTAGTAGAAAATGCAAGACCAGAGGGAGAAATTATTCCTCCTGAGTTGGCGGTTCGCGCCATGCGTGATAGTGGTTATAAGAATACTGCCTACGCACTGGCCGAGATTATAGATAATTCTGTTCAGGCAAATGCAACTTGTATTGAGCTGATTTGTGTTGAATCCCAAGAACAGGTTAGCCAAAGAAACCGGAAACGGATCAGCGAAATTGGAGTTCTAGACAACGGTGATGGCATGTCGCCCGAAGTACTACGTCTTGCATTGCAGTTTGGCAATGGAACCCACCTTAATGATAGGAAAGGGATGGGCCGGTTTGGTATGGGCCTGCCAAATTCATCGATCTCACAATGTCGCCGCCTGGAAGTTTGGACATGGCAGAATGGCTCCGATAATGCGATGTACTCCTATCTTGACGTTGACGAGATCGAACGAGGAGATCTTTTCTCTGTCCCTTCACCTTCACACAAACCGCTTCCTGGAGAATGGCGAAAACGCTCACAGTTAATTGAAACTACAGGAACATTGATTCTGTGGTCAAAGTTTGACCAACACCGATTGACTTGGAAACGTGCTCGGGCAACGCTTGAAAACACCGAGACCATAGTTGGTCGGATGTATCGGAAGTTTATCGACGATGGGCATATTTCCATTCGATTGCTTGCGGTCCTTGACGGCCAACATCCAATTGATAAAAACGTCAGAGTGAATGACCCACTCTATTTAATGACTAATTCATCGACACCGTCCCCGTTTGATTACGAAGCAATGTTCCAACCCTGGGGAGAAGAGGGGAAGCGTGAAGTATTCAGTATTAAATACGGCGGGCAAGGCCACGAGGTGACCATCCGTATGAGCTGGGCTAGACCAGAAACAGTTCCTGACGACAAGAGTGATAGAGGTACGAAGCCGTATGGTAAACATGCAGCAAAGAATGTTGGGCTTTCAATTGTTCGTGAAGGCAGAGAGCTTGATCTTGATCCGGCTTGGGCAAACCGTTATGACCCGACCGAAAGATGGTGGGGGGCCGAAGTCGAATTTCCTTCGGCTCTGGACGAAGTATTTGGTGTGACGAATACCAAACAAAGCGCAAGGGACTTCTCAGGCATGGCGCAGTTTGATTGGAAAGCTGAAGCCGAAAATGGCGAGACACACACTGAGTTTCGGGAGCGACTCCAGCATGATGGCGACTCTAGAGCATTGCTTTTACCAATTGCTGAGTATATCAGGTAGCAGATCGGGGAAGCACGAGTTCGACTAAAGGAACAAACAAAAGGAAGCCGAACCAAAGGTGGTCGGCATGACGAACCGGACGTAGCAGATTTAGCAACGTCTAAGTTTAAGGAACGAGCCGAGCAGGGTCATGAGACAGACGCAGATTCAGAGAAATTTACCGAAGAAGCCCGAGAAAGTTTTGCTGAAGACTTAAAAAACGACAAGGGCTACCTCGAAGATGCAGCCGAGGATATTGCGAATGCGATACTCAGTCGTAACCGAAAAGTTGTATTCTTAACCAAAGCAATGGAAGGATATGCTTTTTTTAATGTTGAACATAAGCAAGGAGGGCTTACTGAAATCGTGTTCAACACCAATCATCCGTTTCATGAGCAGCTTCTGGAATCTTTGGATCCAGATATAGGTAAAACCGAAACGGATAGTGACTTACTCGACCGAATTCACAAAGCTGCCGATACATTAAAATTACTGTTTGCTGCTTGGGCACGGTATGAAATGGAAGAAGTCACTCACCAATCCCGCCTTTTTGAAACACGTCAAGAATGGGGGAAAATGGCGCGGTTTTTCCTAACAGAAAAAGAAGACTAAAAGCATGGCGGTTGTTGATCCCAGAAAAAGTGTTATCGATCTTGTACGTTTATCCAACAATAGAATAGTCATTGCTGCTCCCTATATTAAGTCGCATTCACTTCGTTCCTTGATTGCGCACATTCCCGAAAGCATTACGGAGTTCGTTTGTATTACGCGCTGGCTACCCGAAGACATTGCATCGGGCGTCTGCGATATCGAAATTTTTGAGGATGTTACAAATCTTGGGGGTGGTGAGCTTCGAGTGCATCCACATCTGCATGCGAAATTTTATTCGAATATCGATCAATGTCTTGTAGGTTCGGTGAATCTCACGGGCCGTGGGTTAGGATGGCATACACCGGCAAACGTGGAATTGCTTGTTGCATTGCCGAGTGATTTTCCAGGAATATCTGATTGGGAGGCAGCTTTGCTTGAATCATCGGTTACTGCAACAAAAGAATTAAGAGATCAAATTCTTGCAGAGGCAAACCGAATACAGAAGCCTGCCTACCATCCACCCGAAGTGGAGGAATCGGAAGAGTCCAATACAATTTGGGTTCCAACCTGCACCGTACCAAACCGGCTTTGGGAAGTTTATCGGGGGTCTGGAGCCGACTCGATAGTGACGAGTGCCTATGAGGCCGCGCAAAGTGATCTCACAGCTCTTTCTCCTCCTCATGGCCTCGATCAGGCACTATTTGAAGCTTATGTTTCCGGAATTCTTAAACAGATGCCGTTTATTTCCAAGATCGACCGGTTGGCATCAACCGGCGTTACTGATTCACAGGCACATCAGTTTCTTTTAGAGCGACCGGATATCGATGTAACCTCTGCTCAACATACATGGCGCGTACTTAAGCTATGGATCATTCATTTTTTTGGGGATTCATATAGGTTGGAGACCGAACAAGAGGTTTTAGTAAAGGGAAAGAAGATTCCATCTCGCTGATTTCTTTACTTCGGCAGAACAAAAAATCAAAGGCATGGTGTCCTTGAAGCCAGTTCCGAGCTAATATCTACTTGGACCGGCAGCAGGAACCCCACAAAAAATGTCAGAGAAGTATAAAGATAATTCATGACACCTCCGTCTAAAAACCAGCTTTACTATTCTTCTGCCAACTCTTCCGCTAACTCAATGATTAGCCTTAGAAAACCTATAAGACGCACGCGATCGTCATCATCCTCTATGTTCTTCAGCCAGTTTTCATAACCATATTGGGCCAACTGAATTTTGCCTGAGAGTCCCTTCCCTTGATCAGCCTCAAGATCGCTCAGACATAAAAATTCCTCCATGGCCTGAATGCCAACCTCGGCAAAACTTTCGGGCCCATGGATATATTTATAAGTCGTAGAGGTTTTGGGCAATTGTTGTGACAATTCAATTAAAATGGGATGCGTTCGAGAATTCATGGTATACACAAGGTAGAGGGTTGTAGTGAGTCAAGGTGCTCTTCGACTTTAGTCGCAGGAAAAAAAGCTTTAAATCATTATAGAGCACTTTTATTTCCAGGGTCTTCCTGTATTTCACTGAAAGGACTAAAAACATGTCGGCACGAAGCAAAACTTTGGATCGCGACGAATTCATGGAAGGATTGATCAAAAGAAATCCTGGAGAAATTGAATTCCATCAGGCAGTTGAAGAAGTTGCCGCCAGCGTTATTCCTTTTATCAATGAACACCCCAAATACATCAAAAATCAAATTCTCGAGCGAATGACTGAGCCGGATCGGACAATAATTTTCCGGGTTTGTTGGGAAGATGATGAAGGGCATATCCGTACCAACCGAGGTTACCGCGTGCAATTCAACAACGCCATTGGACCTTATAAGGGTGGCCTTCGCTTTCACCCCTCGGTCAACTTAAGCATTCTCAAGTTTCTAGGCTTTGAACAAACATTCAAGAATAGCCTGACCACCCTTCCCATGGGCTCCGGAAAAGGTGGGGCGGATTTTAACCCCAAGGGAAAGTCCGGGCCGGAAATCATGCGTTTTTGCCAGGCGTTCATGACAGAGCTTTCCAAACATATCGGTGAAAACGTGGATGTTCCTGCCGGAGATATTGGGGTGGGTGCCAAGGAAATCAGTTTCATGTTTGGCCAATATAAGCGTCTGCAAAATGAGTTCACAGGAACTTTGACCGGAAAGGCCCTTGAATTCGGAGGAAGCCTGATACGAAAAGAAGCCACGGGCTATGGTTGTGCCTATTTCATGGAAGAAATACTGAAGCATCAGGGCGACTCTATCGAGGGGAAAACCTGTCTGGTCTCAGGCTCCGGCAATGTCGCCCAATTTGCTGCCCAGAAAATAACGCAATTGGGAGGAAAAGTCGTAACCCTTTCCGACTCTTCCGGGTTCATTCACGATCCCGATGGGCTCAATGAAGAAAAGCTCGAATACATCATCGATTTAAAAACCAACCGTCGAGGAAGAATCTCTGAATACGCTGAAAAATTCAAATGCGAATTCCATAAGGATAAAAGACCTTGGTCCTTGAAAGGAGACCTGGCATTCCCTTGTGCCACCCAAAACGAAATTGAATTGGAGGATGCCAAACATCTGGCAAAAAATGGGTTAAAGGCCCTCTCCGAAGGTGCGAACATGCCCACCACTCATGAAGCGGTCAGTACCTTGGTAAAAGCCGGGATCCTCTTCGCGCCAGGAAAGGCCGCTAACGCAGGGGGGGTTGCAGTATCTGGACTCGAAATGACGCAAAACAGCATTCGCCTGGCATGGCAAAGGGAAGAACTGGAAGAACGGTTGAAAACTATCATGCATGCTATCCACCAGCAGTGCATTGACTATGGAACCGAAAAAGATCAAGTCGATTATGTTAAAGGAGCCAACCTTGCGGGGTTTGTAAAGGTTGCGAAAGCAATGGTTGCTTATGGCGTAATCTAGAATTACTTAAACGGAAATCCTGGTTTTTTAAACATCGAAGCAGGATTATAGAATATGGCCTCTAAAAGTTCATCCTTTGACATTGTTTCTACGACCGATATGGCAGAGGTTCAAAACGCCTGCAACCAGACCATGCTGGAAATCAGGCAGCGGTTTGATTTCAAGGGAAGTAAAAGTCAGATCGAGCTGGACTTGAAAAAAGATCAGGTCACCATCCTCGCGGATGATGGACACAAACTTAAATCCGTCATCGATATTTTTCAGAGTAAGCTGGTCAAAAGAAAAGTGTCAATCAAAGTGCTGGAATATGGAAATGTTGAACCCGCTTCAGGAGATACCGTCCGACAGATCATTACTATCCAGCAAGGAATCCCTCAGGATAAGGGAAAGGAAATCATGAAATTCATAAAAGGCCTGGGCTTGAAAAAAATACAGGCCCAGATAGCAGAGGATCAGGTTCGTGTGTCTGGAAAAGATAAAGATGCCCTGCAATCGGTCATAGCAAGGCTGAAGGAGAAAGACTTCGGAATCGATATGTCATTCACAAACTACCGATAAAGCACGGTTCAAACAAAACCTGAAAGTTCCAGGATTTTTTTGCCAAATAACTCCCCACCGGAATCATCTCCTGTAGTAACAATTTGATTTGAAAAGGTAAGGGGTTCTTCAACAACAAAAGCCCCCGCCTCTTCCAGTTCCCGGATACAGCCTTCGTGGGCCGGGGCCGATACCCTCCGGCGGGCGAGCAACCCAGCCCGAGCCAAAGAAACTACTGATAGGCCCAAGGCACCCACTACTTTACCAGCCCTATAATGATCGGTTAAAATTTGCGGAAGAATCGGGTCATTCCATATTGAATTTTTAGCACCCTTCCCTCCCACCACCACAACAGCATCGTATTTTTTATTCGGCAAATATCTTTTATCCCAATCCGCTAAAATCCCATCGGGAATCAACCTTGTTTTCATTTCCCCGACAGCCGCATTTCCCGATTTTGAAAGGATAACCGTTTTCAGCGGTATCTCTCCAAAAATAGCTTTTAAGTCTAATAATTGCTGATCACAAAAACGATTCTGGGGAATAACCAGCAAGATAATTCTGGATTCCGGATGCACCGCTTCCATTTTAGTCCTCATCCATACCGTAGTAATTAATTTACATGGACTTACGATATTACATCAAGGTTGATCATAAAGCCTGCTCACCAGAGTCATCATATAAAAGACAGGGCCTGCATTGTTGTTGAGTCTTGGCATGGTTTTTAAACCCATGCTAAAGAACAGTTGCCTACCATTCTGGAAAGAGCACACCATGTCAAATGGAAAAGTAAAATGATTTAGTAGCCAAAAGAGTTATGGCTTCATCCAGACCAGCAGAAGAAGATGTATTTATGCATTTCTCCGCAATCCAACCTGAAGAAGGGTTCAAAACTCTGGGTTAGAGACAGAAAGTAAGGTTTGAAATTGGCACAGGCCCCAAAGGTCCACAGACTGAAAAAGTAAATCTACAATTCCTCTATAATCCGATAGAGGACTCTGCCCGTTTTTTTATTTGTGTCCTGTAATCCGTGCATCACCCTCTATTCCTCAAGGAGAGCTTTGCATAACCCGAGATCCTTCGTCACCTCGTTCCCCAGAATGACAAAATGGCCCAGTAAGGAATACAATATGGTCGACACGAACCTCAATCATTAGTATCCCTAGAAGGCCCGTCAATTCTTCAAGGTTGCCTTCGAGATCGAGAGAGAGGTTCATTTCACCCAGTCCCATATCCAAAAAATATTCACGTAGCTGATAATGCCGGTCAACCCGTATCCAGCTTTTCCCGTAGCTGGAAAGCTCACCGGTCCCAAGCAGAATTTTTTTTGATGAAGGTGATCAGGTTCTCCGAGGGTATATTTAAGACTTCGCTTTTTCCTCGACGAATCATCACTACTTTTAGAGGTTTAGCAAGCATGAGTAGAGAATTAAAAGATAGGATTAAAGAATATTAGCCGAGGAGTCAGGGCGTGACTCTCCACGAAACAAGTCGGCCACCATTAAGGCTACACCAATAGTTATGCAGGAATCGGCAACATTAAAAGCTGGAAAGTGATGACCATTAATGAAAAAATCAGCAAAGTCGATCACTTCACCGTGAAGAATTCTATCAATCAGGTTGCCAATCGCCCCGCTAAATATCAAAACCAACCCGGTTTGCACCATTTTCTTTTCTTTTGGGGTCTGGTGAAATATTACGAGGACCGCTATAATCACAATAGTAGATATGGCTATGAACATCAGGGCTTTGTACTCAGATTGCTGGCTCGCAAACAACCCAAACGCCACCCCCGAATTTCGAATATGAGTCAGGTTAAAAAAATCTTCAATCACCTTTATCGAATAATTGAGTGGAATATGAAATGAAACCATGAACTTGGTATATTGATCCACCACGATCAAGGCTCCAGATACGAAAAACAGCACAAAATATTTATTTCTCAAGCCTCTCAAGCTCCTGCCGCCTGAAGGTGATCCTCACAACGCGGACAAATTTCACCATTGGCATTGCCTGCACGGACATCAGATGCAAAGTAATGCCAGCAGCGTTCGCACTTCTTCCCTGGATGCCTTTTCGAAAAAACTTTTACCCCAGGTAAGGAACTGCTCTCATAGACATTCTCTTCCGCACTCAAGTTATCGACCAACTGCACTTCGGAAACGATAAGGATATACTTCAATTCATCGGCAAAACTTGTAACAATGCTTTTGTATTTTGCCGGCAACTCCAGTTTAACAACAGAGTCCAGAGAGTGACCGATCACCTTTTCTCTTCGACTCGCTTCCAAGGCTTTGCTCACCTCTCCTTTCAAATCCACGAGAAACTCCCACTTTCCAATAAAGGCATCATCAAAACCCACGTTCTCAGGTTCCGGAAATTGGGAAAGGTGAACACTTTCTTCATCCACGCTTTTCTTGGGAAGGTATGACCATATCTCCTCAGAGGTGAAGCTCAGAATAGGTGCCATCAACCGCGCCATCCCCATCATAAGAACATGCAGGGCAGTTTGGCCCGAGCGCCTTCCATATGACTTAACCGGATAAGTATAGAGCCTGTCTTTAATAATATCCAGATAGAATGCGCTCAACTCAACAATACAAAAGTTTGAGAACGAATGATAAAACACATGAAACTCATAATTCTCATAAGCGGCTAATATTTTATCCCGCAAAATATTGAAGCGATAAAGAATATACCTGTCCAGCTCAAACATTTCATCAACGGGCACCCTGTCTTCCTTGTAATCAAAGTCATGAAGGTTTCCCAACAGATACCGGAAGGTATTGCGGATTTTCCTGTATGACTCCGTCAAGTGCTTTAAAATCTCATTGGAAATGCGGATATCTTCGCGGTAATTTTCCGAGGCAACCCAAAGCCGGAGTATTTCCGCACCATACTGGTCGATGATTTTTTCAGGGGCGATCACATTGCCAGCAGACTTGGACATTTTCCTGCCCTTCCCATCCACCACATAACCATGCGTCAGCACCGCTTTATAAGGCTCTTTGCCTCTTGTCCCGATTGATTCCAACAATGAACTGTGGAACCATCCCCGGTGCTGGTCACTGCCTTCAAGATAGAGATCGGTTGGCCAGTGAAGTTCCGGGTCGTTCTCGATAACCGCCACATGGCTGACGCCGGAATCGAACCAAACATCAAGAATATCGCTCTCCATGGAAAACTCTTTCCCTCCGCATTGACAGACCGTTCCTTTCGGCAGGAGTTCATCAGCGTCAAACCAGAAGTCCGCCCCGTGCTTTTCCACCCCTTCGGCAATACGTTCAAACAATTCGCTGGAATTTACAAACTCCCCACAGGCATTACAGGTAAACAAAGTAATTGGAACTCCCCAGGCTCTTTGCCGGGAAACACACCAGTCGGGCCGGTTTTCCACCATGCTGTAAATTCGCTCCCTGCCCCATTGTGGGATCCACTTGGTACGGTCAATGCCTGCCAAGGCATTTTTACGTAAATCTTTTTTGTCCATCGAAATGAACCATTGATTCGTTGCCCTGAAAATAATGGGCTGATGGCAACGCCAGCAATGCGGATAGGAATGTTTAATCTTCACACCGAGAATTAAAAAACCATCCTTCCTGAGTTTTTCTATAATCTCTGGATCGGCCTTCCTGACAAACATTCCACCAAAATGTTCCACCTCCGAGACAAACACACCACCATCATTCACCGGATTATAAGGCTCCAGTCCATATTTTAGCCCAACGATATAATCGTCCTGCCCATGCCCCGGCGCGGTGTGGACACAGCCTGTGCCCTGCTCCAGAGTAACGTGCTCACCGAGAATGACTTTAGACTCCCGATCTATGAAAGGATGATGGCAAACCGCATTTTCCCAGTCCGCACCTTCACAGGATGCCAATACTTTATAATCCTTCAATTCCCACTCCGAGACCAGAGTCGACAAGCGGTCTTCCGCCAAAATATAAGTATCACCAGCGTGACTAACCGCAACATAAGTAAACTCGGGATGCAAACAGATAGCAAAATTGGCCGGGAGGGTCCAGGGAGTCGTGGTCCAAATAACCATATAAAGGTTTTCTGGACTCACCCCTGCCATACTTTTAGGAATTCCTGAATCAACCGGGAATTTGACATAAATCGATGGCGAAGTGTGGTCGGCATGTTCAACCTCGGCTTCTGCCAAAGCAGTCCGGCAGGAAGTACACCAATGAACCGGTTTCAGACCTTTGTATACCAATCCGTTTTCGACAAATTTTCCAAACTCGCGCACAATAGTCGCTTCATAGGAGTAGTTCATCGTTAGGTAGGGATTCTCCCAATCTGCGAACACTCCCAGTCTTTTAAATTCCTCCCTCTGAATCTCGACAAATTCCTGCGCGTAAACCCTGCATTGTTTTCGGATTTCTGACTTTTCCAAACTCAGTTTTTTTTCTTTAAGCTTTTTGCTCACATGGTGTTCAATAGGCAGGCCGTGACAATCCCATCCAGGTATGAATCCCGAATCGAACCCTTTCATGTTCATGGTTTTGACAATAAAATCCTTCAAGAGTTTGTTTAAAGCGTGACCCATGTGGATATGGCCGTTGGCATAAGGTGGCCCATCATGAAAAACAAATTTGGGTTTACCTTTGGCCGACTGGCGGATTTTCTTATAGAGCCCTTCCTTTTCCCAATGAGCCAACATTTCCGGCTCACGCTGGGTCAGGCTGGCCTTCATAGGAAAGTCCGTGATGGGCAAATTAAGTGTGTCTTTCATTTCCATAAGGACAAAAATTTCTACTTCAACTTCATCGCTTGTTTCGCCTGCTCCAAGGTAGCCTTGGCTACGACATGGGCCTTGAGCGTGCCTTCGCGCAGAATCTCTTTCACCTCATCGGGACGGGTGAGAATCTCCCGCCTTTTTTCCATCATAGGCCTCATGCTTTCAAGCATGGTTTGTGTAAGCATCTTTTTGCAGTCTCCACAGCCTATTTTTGCTGTCCTGCAATCAGAGTTTATTTCATCCCGCATCGTTTTTGGAGAATAGATTTTATGAAACAGATACAGGTTGCACACATCGGGATCACCTGCATCCTCGCGCCGGGCACGGGTGGGATCTGTAAGCATGGATTGAACTTTTTTGCTGATCTCCTTTTCACTATCTGAAAGAAAAATGGCATTGTTATAGGTTTTGCTCATTTTTCTCCCATCCACACCGCTCAACCTGGGAATATCAGAAATTTTCGCGCCAGGTTCGATGAAGACCTTCTTCTTATAGAGCTTGTTAAATCGACGGACGATTTCCCGGGATATTTCAAGATGCGGTGCCTGGTCTATGCCAACGGGCACGTAGTCCGCCTTATATAAGACGATATCCGCAGTTTGCAGAACAGGATAGCCCAAAAACCCGTAAGAACTCATATCCACATTCTTAATTTCATCCCGCTTTTCCTTGTAGGTCGGGTTCCTCTCCAACCACGGCACAGGAACCATCATGGATAGAATCAGGTGGAGCTCGGCATGTTCGGGAATTTCCGACTGGATAAACAGCGTGCTTTTTTCTGGGTCCAACCCAGCACTCAACCAGTCTACCGCAACTTCAAAAGAATACTCTTTAATACGGTGCGGGTCTTCATAAAGGGAGCTGAGCGCATGCCAATCCGCTATAAAAAAATAGCATTCAAACTCATCCTGCAGACTCACCCAGTTTTGCAATGCTCCAAAATAGTTCCCCAGATGCAGTTTTCCAGAAGGCTGCATTCCGCTTAGAATTCGCTTACGTTTCATTCAACTATCTGTTCTATTTGTTATCTGGCAAAGGTGGCCGTTAAGACCTGCTGGATAACAGGGAACTGTTCCTGGGTCAAAAAAAGTACCGAGTAATTGATGGGCAGGCCAATCACCTTTCCTAATATGCCGGTATGCGCAAAATGGTCGAGCAGAAAAACACCCAAAATCAACACCGCCCCGAATCGGTCCATACCGGTCAGCTTTTCCGCCATAGTATGGGAAACCATTCCCTTGAGAACACTGGATCCATCCAAAGGATACATGGGCAACATATTAAAAAACGCCAATGCTACATTTATAAAAACCCCATACGCTAAAATAATGAACAACAATTGGTGGTCAGCAGGCGATATCAGCCGGATAAAAAAACTACAAACCACCGCCATGGCCACATTGGACAAGGGCCCCGCCATAGCCACATACATCATATCCTTGCGGGGGTTTTCAAAGTTCCGCCAATCCACCGGAACCGGTTTCGCCCAGCCAAATCCAACAAAATAGAAAAAAAGCACCCCAAGAATATCCAAGTGCCGTAGAGGGTTAAATGAAAGCCTGCCAAGGCGCTGAGCGGTGTCATCGCCGAGCAATAAAGCCATTCTGCTGTGGGAATATTCGTGCACCGTAAGAGAAAACAAGATGACCGGTGTCATTAATAACATTAATTGCGTTTTATTCAAGAAAAAAGCCTCTGGAATTCATGGGTTGGCTTGATGGATTCATCAAGATGAAACGGTAAACGCAAGGGATGCCGATTTGGGGATAGTTCCTGTAGACGGCCAAACCTAAACGCAGGTTTATTCTATCCCAAACCCACCAACCCTGTCATATTTAATACGCGAAAAGGAGGGAGAAAACCCGAATCAAAAATATCAGATACTTTTGGTCTTGGCATATTTTAGAAAAGTATAAAACGCAAAAGCTATAGCTAGAAATAACCCCAGGAAACCATCCCTGAATCCTTGTCTAACAATATAATTTTTAATAAATGCTACTGGAGGACGTAGTGCCAGATGAGACCAGCTCGCACAGAATCCATCGCTCATTTTTTCAAGGGCATAGAGAGAAGAATAATGATTTTGTCGTTCTATGTAGTCTTCCATCCCAGAAAAGGAATAATGCCGAATGGGATTTTGCAGAGAACCCGCATTCCCATCCGGGACCAGTTTTTCGTGCACTTGCGGTTCGGTAAAACTCACCTGCGTTTTGTTATAGAGTCGGGAGATTCGGTCCGGGTACCATCCGCCATGGCGAACCCAACGCTGAGCAAAAAAGTTTTTCCGCGGAAATTGATAAACAGGATGTTTTGGCCCGTTCCGCAAAACCTCCCTTATTTCTTCAGCACCTTCCCGGCTGATCTCTTCATCTGAGTCAATATTCAGGACCCAATTATAGCTAGTCCGGTCCGCACATAAATTTTTCTGCTTGCCGTACCCATGCCAGTCCACGCAAAAAATCTGGTCGGTGAACTTCCGGCAAATTTCCACCGTACGATCTGTACTGTTCGTATCCAGAACAACAATCTCATCGGCCCACTTAACACTCTCAAGGCATCTTGCAATATTCTTCTCCTCATTCCGGGTAATGATAGTGACCGACAATTTTTCCATTAATTGTTACTCAATAAGCTAAATATTTTAAAAATGCCGCCTGATTATAACACCCAAGTAGCTTCACAAAAACCTCCCAAGTAATTAACTTCACTGCATTTTGGGATTTTTATGCTAACATTAGAGTCGGAATACGACCATGGCGCAACCCTGAGGTTTTCTTGTATTTTATCGAGGCCAAAATGCCAGAAAGGGAGATTTTTGACTCCGGTCGGGCAAACCCAACCCTGAATTTAAAGGACGGTGTTCCTTATTCAGCAGATAGAAGTGTCTTGCATCATGCTCCTTTTCGTAAGCCCCAACTCCCCAAAATAATAAAATGATCGAACAGTTCCTGCAGACTGCCTTAGAGTTTATTAAAGAGATCTGGTTCCAACTGGATTCCCGATTCGGTCTGGAAAATACGGAAACTTTCAAATTCCTCAAGCCTTATCTCACTCAGCTTCAGGACAACCCTCTCTATATGGGGATTCCCCTGGCCGCACTCTTCATGGTTCCCTATGCGCTGATAAAATTCAGGAGCATTTCCAGAGAACGTGAGCGCAAGCTCAATGAGTTGATGGAAGAAATAGGAGAGGAACAACATGATGAAGATGACCCTCGAAGGCTAGGCCAACCTGAGTCCGAAATACGGGGTGAGGAAGCAAAGCCCTTATTTGAAAATGACCAAGATATCCCCCCCTCCTATATAAAAGTTCTCGATGAAATGGCAGGAAAGGATGTGGATAAGGACGATTTTGAGTCCGAAGTGGAATCATCTTCGTCTGACAGTGAAGAAGCTATCGACCTTGAAGAAAACACAGAAACTATCAGTTCACAGCTAACGGAAAACGAATTTGAAAAAGACCCGAGTGGGTCTATGTCAAATGATATTGACATAGAAAAGGGTATCGAACTCCACCTCGATGCCCCTGAACACGATCAAGCCATCAAGGATGTTCAGGAAGAATCGCCTTCCATCTCCGAACTTTCAGGCTCTGAAATTCCGGCCTCTTTGGAACCGGAGGATAAGGATACTCTTGATCTTGAATCAATGCTCAAATCAGAAGCTGAAGCAAAGCCTGAATCTGAATTGGATGCCAAACTACCACCATTGACTGATGAATTTGCTTCTCCATGGAAAAAAGACAGCCTGATAGACCGATTTAATTTTTTGCAGACTCGTTTTGAAAACCAGCACCAGCAGGTAGAACAACCCTCATCACCCATTGAAAAAGACATTCCAGAAAAAAGCTATTCCTCCACAAGTTTTATAGAACCCGGAAGTTACTCAAGTGCTTCAGCAGGCCTGCCCTCGGGCAACAAAAAGTATATGGATTTATTGGAATCATTTATATTCCTAAAAAACCAAAAAAAGCATAAATAACCCGACTATGGATCCCGGCTCATTCAAAACACAAACACAATGACAAGCCCAATTAACATAATCGCCGTAGGAGGCGGAAAAGGCGGCATAGGGAAAAGCGTTATCTGCACTAATCTGGCGGCAGGAATGGCTTTGGGTGGTCAAAAAGTTATTCTCGTGGACACCGATTTTGGCGCGTCCAATCTGCACGCCCTGCTGGGCATCGGCAATCCCGATCACGGCTTCCAGGATTTTTTCAATGACGATATTATCGACCCTAAAACGCTACTTCTTGACACCGGGATCAGTAACCTGAAATTTGTCAGCGGCGCAGGAGACAACCCAGGAAGTGCTAACATTGATACCGAAAGTATAGGCACCATAATTTCTTTGATAAGAAACATGGAGGCAGACACCATCCTCATTGATCTGGGTCCTGGAATCAACTACAACGTCATTGATTTTTTCAATATCAGCACCCAAGGCGTGGTCCTCACAACACCGGAAATGACTTCTATTATGAAGACTTTCAGCTTCATCCGGTCTGCCTTGTTTCGCAAAATATCGCTCACCTTTCAGGTTTATCCGGAAATACAGAAGATGGTGGATCACTCCAACCCAGGAAACGTCAATATCGAAGCCTACACCACCGGATTGTTGCGTTCAAAGTTCAAGGAAGAGTTTCCCGACTATTCCGAACAACTCGATACACTAATCAGTGAGTTCAATCCCGGCCTCGTAGTAAACCGCGTAAGAAACCGCAAAGACCTGATAGCCGGAGATAACCTTCTCAAGCTGGTCAAAAAATTTCTGGAGATTGATGTCACTTATCTCGGATACATCATTGAAAGCGACCGGGTGCGGGATTCCGTCGATGAAATGATTCCATTTTTAATCAAGGACCCGCAAAGCAAGCCCTCGGAAAACCTCCGACAAATTATCAGGGCTTTGACCAACACCGACCTACAGTTTGCGAAAAGAGACGGAAGAATATTTGTCTCAAAACAGGTCCGCCTTTCATCCGGCTGGGAATCCTGATTAAATCATACCGACCCTTTTAATAAACCCCTCCTCTTGTTTCGTAAGTATCTCTGACAGATTTAGAAAACCTACCCGCTCAACTTTCCTGTACAATAAAATTCTTGCTAACCAACAACTTATTTTTAAAACCATGGATTCTTTGACCCAGTCCATTCTGCTAGAACTTTTAAATTTTTCCTCCGCCCGAAATAAGAAAATTTTTGTGGTTGGAGGAGCATTGAGGGATTACCTCTCCCGGAAACCCTGTTCAGACCTCGATCTGATCGGGAAAAATGCGGCCGACCTCGGAACCGATTTTGCCCATTTCCTAAATTTCACCTACGTGTCTCTAAATAAAAACCTCGGCCGAAAAACGGTCCGCGTTGTTTTGAACCAAAAACAACATCTCGACTTCACCAACCTGCAAGGAAGAAATATTGAGGAAGATCTATCGCAAAGGGATTTCACCATTAATGCTATGGGGCTACTCTTATCAGAATTTTTGTCTGGCAGAAAAATCCCCATTGACCCTCATAACGGACAGGAAGATTTGATAAATAGAAAAATTCGAGTATTGCCAGGCCCTATTCTTTCGTCCGATCCTTTACGCATGCTTCGAGCTTTCCGTTTCGCTGCAACTCTGGGTTTTGAAATTGATGAGGACACGTTAACCAAAATCTCTTTACATAAAACCAAATTGAACGAATCCGCTCCGGAACGAATCTGGCACGAACTGACCCTATTTTTTAAATCCCCCAGCACCCTTTCATTGCTGGAAATCATGCACGACTGTGGGCTGTTGGACTGCCTTTTCCCAATATCTGATAAAGTCGGAACCATCAGCCAATATCAAAGACTGGAGTCGCTCTTAAAAGACCCGGGGGGGATATTCCCCGAATATGCGGATGAGTTCAACGCTAGCACATTTCTCAGTATGCATTATCTCTTAAAGCTCTCGGTCTTACTGAAAGGAATGAATCAAAACCCGACACCAGGAGCCGAGACAACAGAAGGTTTTCCCGACATCCATGAATTAAACCTCAAGCCCAGCAATGCGGAAACGCAGTCCATGGATCAGACCCTGAGCGGGGCCAGGTCTTTAGCAGAACTATATTTAGAAGGCAGTCACGGACAAAACGAAATCTATGAATTGACCACAAAGATTCATGAAGAGCTACTGGCTTCGATAATCTTATTTATTACGGACTTCTCTTTACTAGACAAGTCTGACGCTGAAAACAGAGTTCTTTTCTGCAACCACATGCTTAAATTCTATTATGGTAGGTTTTTGCCAGCAATAAATACGAAGCCCTTATTGAACGGAGAGGATATTATTCATCAATTTAGCCTTTCTCCTTCTCCACTTTTTGGTAAAATCTTGAACCGCGTCCAAAAAGCGCAAGTGCTGGGCGACATAGCCACCCGGGAAGATGCGATCACGCTGGCCGGAGATCTTATTCAGACACAAATTAAAGAATCAGACGGATGACAATCCGATACTCAACCACGGAATGGAATAACAAAAAAGTCATATTGGGTGACAGCGAAATCGATTCCGAAAAACCGGCCAACCTTTTAATTGGTTTTCATGGCGCGAGCTCTACTCCAGAAAATATGCTTGTTCAGGGAAACCGCTTAAAACTCCAGAACACTCTGATGGTTTTTCCAGAAGGCCCGGTGAACACAGAGGATGGAATTTGGAGCTGGTGGGAAGACGGCCCCCGACAAGGCGAAACAGTGAAAAGTTTTGTCAGCTATACTTCGCAAATCATCGATTCCGCCTACAAACATTTTTTAAATACTAATTCTGAAAGAGAACTGAGAACCTGCTTATGGGGATTTTCCCAAGGAGGAGCCGCGTCCCTGACTTATACCCTACTTGGAGAGCACACGCTGTTCAAAGTGGCCTCCCTTTGCGGTTTCCTTCCAGAAATGCAAAACCCGGTAATAGAAAAGAAGGAAGCCCTTCCCATACTCGGAATATTCGGCAGTAACGATGAAGTGGTACCTGCTTTCCTCGCCAATCATACCCTGGATGAAATGAAAAACCATGGTCATCTGGTGATACCCAAAGAAACCGCTCAATCCCATGAAGTAAATTCGGAAAATCTGCGGGATTTGTGCGACTTTTTCAATCCTTGAAAAGGGCAGGTATGAATTTGTGAAAGCAAAAACATTGATGATTCAAGGAACTGGGTCCGGTGTCGGGAAAAGCCTTTTGACGGCAGCGTTCTGCCGGTATTTTTTTCAGGCAGGATACAAGGTGGCCCCTTTCAAGGCTCAGAATATGGCCTTAAATTCTTTCGTGACAGAGCGTGGCGAAGAAATGGGGCGAGCCCAAGCTTATCAGGCAGAGGCTTGTGGATTGAAACCGGAAGCTCTCATGAACCCTATTCTATTGAAACCTTCCGGAGACAACAATTCCCATGTCATTTTGATGGGAAAGCCTGATGGATCGCGGAATGCTAAAAATTATTATGCGCAATATAAAAAACACCAACAAATCGTATTATCGGCTCTGGAAGAACTCCGGAGCAGGTTTGACATCATCATCATTGAAGGAGCAGGAAGTCCGGCGGAAATCAATTTAAAAAAAACCGACCTAGTCAATATGTTCATTGCCGAAAAGGCCGAGGCACCGGTCCTCCTTGTGGGTGATATCGACCGAGGAGGAGTGTTTGCGTGGCTCAAGGGAACCTATGACCTGCTCACCGGTAAAGAGCAGGATCGGATACTGGGCTTCATCATCAATAAATTCCGCGGGGATATTGATCTTTTGCAACCGGGTATCGAGCAGTTTAAGGAAATAGTGCCCAAGCCGGTTTTAGGAGTCGTCCCTTACTGCAAGGATCTGGTTATTGACGAAGAAGATTCCCTTCCGCAGGCATCTTATTCGGCGGCACACAATGCAGAAGGGGTTTTGAACGTCGTTGTCATCGAACTTCCACGAATTTCCAATTTTACTGATCTATCTCCACTTTCTTATGATCCATCAATCTCAATTCGATATATCAAGCACCCGAAACAAATGGGAAACCCCGATTTAATCATTCTCCCAGGTAGTAAAAATACCATCGACGATATGAACTTTTTGAACCAGCAATGCATGACCCTGGAAATCCTCAAGCACCATGAAGCCGGAGCCATGATCCTTGGGATTTGTGGCGGTTTCCAAATGCTGGGAAAAATTATCAGCGACCCTGAAAACTTGGAAAGCCTCGAAAAAGAAACCGAAGGATTAGGCTTATTCGATTTTAAAACCACGCTCGTGGCCGAAAAATTAACCCGGCAGGTACAACTTGAAACTGTAAAAAGCCGCATATTCGCTGAGGGAGTCCCATGCGAAGGGTACGAAATTCATATGGGGCGAACCGCGTTCGAAACCACTTACCCTGCCCTTTTCTCCGCTCCCGATGAAGACAACCCTATGACCTTCGGAATTACCAATCAGGCTGGAACCGTTTTCGGCACTTATCTCCACGGATTTTTAGACAAAGATATCTTCCGGGAAAATATGTTGCGTTATATCAGAAAGGAAAAAGGGTTGCCCGAACCCGCGAACCAATTCGACTATACGCAGTTTAGAAACCGTGAACTCAACAAGCTTACGGATTTAGTTAAACCTTCCATCGACATGGAAGCAATTGAAAAAAGCCTTCGGTAACCCAGCACTTACCACACCAGCCAGAAAAATTAAAATCTTTTCAGCAATTCCAACCTTGCAGCATATAAACAGGGAATAAGGAATAGAACATAGAAGGTTGAGGTTATAATTCCTCCTACCGTGGGCATGGCAATTGGCTTCATGATTTCCAGTCCAGAACCAGAAAAAATCATGATGGGTAAGAGGGAAAACAAGGTGGTACCCACAGTCATGAGCTTAGGACGCAACCTTAATACGGAACCCTCGATGATGGCGTTTTCAATTACCACCGGTTTGCTGTTTTTCTGAATATTTCGCTCCATCGCCTGATGTATAAATATTACCATTATTATTCCAGTTTGTACTGCCACGGCAAAGAGAGCTATATAGCCGACCCAAACGGCCACTGTCATAGGGTATCCCAGAATCCATTGCAACCAGATTCCTCCTATCATCGCAAATGGAATGGACAACATTAACAAAATCGAATCGATGGTGGATTTAAATGTACACTTGAGCAATACAAAAATCAGTAGCAATGTTATAGGGATAATAATCGACAACCGTTTTCGAGCTTCAATTTCCCGCAAAAATTGCCCCGCCCACTCAATTTGATAATCCTCTTCCAAAACAAGTTTTTCTCCGAGTAATTTTTTGGCTTGTTTGACATATTCTCCCGCGTTAATTCCCATGATTTCGATGTATAAATAGCCTGTCAACAATCCATTTTCATTACGAACCATCTCTGGAAATTTTATCACTTGGACATCAGCAACCTCGGACATAGGAATGAGTTCATTATCCGGCGAGACAACCCTGAGGTTGAAAATTTTTTCAACCGTATCAATATAGTCCACCGCATATTGAAGGTTTAGGGGGACTAACCGGTCACCTTGTCTGATTGAAGCCACATTTTCCCCGCCCAATGCGTACCTGACAAAAAGTAGTGCTTCATCCAAAGGAACTCCTCGTTGAGCCAGTTTTTCCAGATCAAATTGAGTGTCGATAAAATACCCATCCGAAATTCTCTCTGCGAACACGCTTTGAGTGCCTGGAATATCTGCCAGCAATATTTCTACTTGCTTTGCAATTGACTCGATCTTTTGAAGGTTTTGGCCTTTAACTTTTATCCCTACCTGAGAGGGGCTATCCCTGTCGATTGCATATCGACCCTTCCTCGGATCGGCTGGGTCCATGCATTGGTAAATCCGGGAAGGCTCATCTCACTGTTCATTTCTTCTACCAGCCTCTCTCTTGTCATTCCCCGTCGCCATTGCAGTTTAGGATGCAATGTAATAGTGGTCTCAATCATTGTAAATGGAGCCAGATCGGTGGCAGTTTCTGCCCGCCCCAGTTTTCCGAACACCGTTTTAACTTCAGGAAATTTTTTCAATTTTTTATCAATCTGCTGTAGAATCCAGCCAGCCTCCTTTGCTGGCAATCTAGGGAGAGTTGTTGGCATGTAGAGGATGGCTTTTTCATCCAGTTCAGGCATGAATTTTTTATCAAATTGAAATAATATCGAAATAGTAAAAACCAAGACTAAAAAGCTAAGCAAAATAAATGAGAGCTTGTAATTAATAGCAAACCGGAGTGCTCGCTCATAGTTTTTCGTCAGAGTCCCATTTGAGATATTTTTATCCATCGAGTTGTTTTCACCTAAAATTGCCAACAATAATGCCGGGAGAAAAAAGAAGGTCAATAGCGTGGATGCAAACATGGCAAAGGTTTTACTAAATGCCAGAGGATTGAAAATTTTCCCTTCAACAGGTCCCAGGAAGAATATTGGCAGGAATGAAACAAGAATAATAAGAAAAGAGAAAAACAATGGCCGGGCCATTTTTAAAATAGCACCTGATATTATTGCCTGGCGTTGTTTTCGGTCACTTGATCTATTTAAAGCTAGTTCCGAGACACAATTTTCTAACATCACGATCGATGCATCAGCCATTTCCCCCATCGCAATAAAAAGACCCGCAATAGAAAATAAATTAAGCGTCTGATGGAAAAAATAAAGCGGGATGGCTGTGAACAAGGTGCCAAAAAATAATACCAGCAAAGGGGCAGAAACCGTTCTCAAGTTCCTCAAAAAGGCCAGAATAACCAAAACTACAACCACCAACTCATAACCCAGGGTTTTAAAAAATGTAGTGATAGAACTCCAAATTATTATGGAACGGTCATAAACAGTAACGATCTTCAGATTCTTTGGGAGAGTGCTTTGTATTTGATTCAACTTTTCAGCAATTCTTTCCTTTACCAATAAAACGTTCTCATCCTGTTCTATGATAACGATTCCCCCAACCACCTCCCCTTCCCCATTTAAATCTGCGATGCCTCTCCTTTGGCCATAACCTACCTGGACATACCCGATGTCTTTAACCTGCACCGGTTGTCCTTCCCGGGTATGACCGATTACTAATGATTCAACCTTGTCGACAGAGTCCACGTTGGCGGAACCTCTAATCTGATAGTCTCTGTTATTAACTTCAAGAATCCTACCGCCGACTTCATCGAGAATAGTTTCTAATTTACCAACCAGATCTTTTAGTGATATCCCCGATTCGGACAATAGTTGCGGGTAAATTTTTAACTGGTATTGCTTTTTTAATCCTCCAACCGTGGCAACCTCCGCAACCCCTTTTACCGTCTCGAGAGGCAGCTTGATTCTTTCTTCTTGAATGAGGCGGGTTTCTCTCAGGTCCAGACTGCTATCCTCATTTAAAAGAGCATATTGATAAACCCACCCCATACCGCCGGCATCTGGGCCAATTTCAATTTGAGTCCCCTTGGGAAGCTTTGGCCGAATAGAATTAATGATCTCTTTAATTTGGGGTTTTAGTTTCCCTCTGTCTGCATCGTGTTCCAAAATCACATAAATAAAGGAGTAGCCCAAATAGGACATCCCTCGCAATGTTCTCACTCCCTGCACTCCAGATAGAGAACGTATTATGGGTTGAGTGATTTTACTTTCAAGTTGTCCCGGGCTCTGGGACCATTTGGAATAAACAATAATTTGCCGGTCGGAAATATCAGGAATAGCATCGAGCGGGGAGTTAAAGATAGCGTAGATGCTTACAGGGTCAATGCCCCCATTAGAGCGACAAATGATCTGCGGCAGGCTATTGCGCCCTTAATGATGGTGACGAGCAAAAGAACCTTCTTTTTTTGGGTTGGGATCTAACGTATTCCCGGATTCACCCATACGCAGTAATTTATAGTGCGCATCGATAAAAAAACTGCCAAAGGTAACTACTTTTTCACCCAGCTCTGGTCCACCCATGACCTGGGTGTATAACTCCCTACGGATGCCGCTGACCAATTCCTTTGGGGAATAAAGATGCTTTTCCTGTTGCACATAGATCACCTTCCGGCCTTTTTCCTCAATGATGGCTTCATTGGGAACAGAAAGGTGCCTGCCAAGATCAACGATGATTTCCATTATATACAATTGGACACCCTCATATAGTTTGGGTCGGAGATCGGTTTCGACGACGAGTTCTTCTCCATCAAGGATGGTACGGACAACCCTTCCCTGCAAAACGGGTTGCCTAGCGATAAGCGGATAAATATGGACTTTTTGACCCTGCCGAATTAGTTGTGTATCTTTACCATAAACTCGCCCTCTGACAATCTTTGTTTCCGTATCCAAAGACCCTGAAGTGCGCACCCATTTCTCAATTTTCTGAATGGATGCTTCGGCAACAATAAGTGAAATCTCATTCTCCTGTTCATCGGATATATGGACTCCTACCACAGAGCTGAAACGTTGTTCGCCATATAATGGCGCCATATTAAATGGCACCATCAATAGGCCAACTGGAATCAAAACAAATGCCAACGTACCCTTCATGCATTACCTCATGACAATAATTATCCTGACCTTCCAGAATGAAGGCGCCCCACGGGTATAGTCCCACATCAGCAACTCTTTCAATCGCATGGGTTTTCCCGTCAATAATATAAATGGAGTGATCCCTAGAGCTAGCCAGGTAGAGTTTGTTCCCCTGTGGATCCATTGCGGCTGTTTCCAACTCCAGGCCTGTTCCGATCTTAATACGTCCTGCAGGTTTTAAAGATTTCAAGTCATAGACATAAAGAAAACTACTGGCTCTACTTATGACAAAAGCCTTGTCGTTGGAAAAATTGACACCTATCATTTCCGGGCCGGCTTCAAAGGTGGCTACCACCGAATTGGTTTTAATGTCTATAATGGAAACAGTTTCATCTCCATTATTAACAACTACCATTTTAGCACCATCAGGGCTGGAATAGGCTCGCCAGGGGTTTGCACCCACTTTAATGGTTGTTATCAACTTATCTTCTCGTGTATCAATGACACCCACAAGCCCCATGCCCCCATCGGCGGCATAAAGATATCTTCCGTCTTTGGTTATGGTCGCATTGGAGATACCGTTGATTTCACTCAGGAACTTACCAGGGGCAAGCTTGCTCCTTTCTGAGACATCTCCAATCCTAATTTTTTTTTAACAGCTCATGGCACTTTACATCTATAACACGCACCCAATGGCCCCCCATATTAGCTACGTAAGCTTTTGAACCATCGGGCAGCATGGTTATATTCAGCGGTTCAGCAAAACCTTCCAGGTTTTTCAATCGTTTCAGAGAGACCATGTCAATGATTGATACAGAATCGCCATCCGGGTTTCCCTGGTAGTAATAACGACTGTCAGGCGTGATAGCCAGATGCTCTGGAGCCGTGTCGACAGGTATGGGCTTCATAAGTTTTAAAGTGGCAACGTCAATAATATAAGCTTTATTTGCTCGGGTTCCTCTCGTTATCACCCGTCGGCCATCCGGTGTCATCACCGCCATATGGGGGTTGACCCATTTTCCAAGAAAAACCTTGCCAATAATTTTCTTTGTCTTTAAATCCAGAAAGCTAAGGTCGTTGGAATCCCTGTTCACGATCACTGCAACAGACCGAGGGTCTTTTATAATAATTTCCTCACTAAAAGAATTCAGAGGGAAACTAAATATAAATATTAAGATCATCAAATATATAATTTTCATTTTTAGTTCCTTATTTCAAAATTATTCAGTTACCGGTCAGAAATCAAACTGTACTCTTAAGCCGGGTAGCAAGTAACTTTTATCATTTCCACCTGAGGTTGAGTCGATCAAGTATTGCAGATGAAAAGAGGTTTTGAAGCTCTCTGACAGGAAAAAATTATAATATCCTTCAATAAGGGATTCCTCTATTCCTGTGGCAAGGTCAGTGTGTTGAAAACCAACCGCCCAATAGTTCTCAGGTCCTAAAGTGTATTTTCCTTTATATTGAAACCCTCCACTGTAGAAGAAGTCGTCATCACTGAATTGACCATCGGTAAATCGATGTCCGAACCTTCCAAACAAGGTTAGAGATGCGATAATTTTCTGGTCGACGCTGAATCCATATGCGGAATTATTTTTATTCAGGTCTTCATCGAATCTATACCAGGCCCTGTAGTGGCCCTCTGGAATAGAAATGAAGTGAGACAGATAGCCTAATTCCACGACAGAATAAATGTCTTCCTCAAAACTATTTGTGGCACCATCACTTCGCTGAATACCCACTCTAAAGTTTGCACCTGTTTTAGGATCATAAATGGCCGCGATACCTCCCCCGTTTCCGGGTGCACCCAAAAGCGGGTTATTGACCAAAGTATCTGTGATGAACTGAGAGGTTTCATCATTTGCCACCATGTTGGCATCAAAATAATTGGTCAAATCGAGCATTCCGCCGTACAGCGAAAGCTCTTGATCAAAAAATTCCAGTCCTATCCATGCTTCCCGTATATTTAATTCCCTGTCATTATCATCAAGTCTTGTAGCATCACTGTTTAAAGTGGATGCATTGATGATCTCGGTATCGGGCGAGAAACCTCCAATGGCTTCTATATCCACAAAAAACATGGTGTGCAAAGCTGGTTTGCCAATCAGGAAAATGTCCACAGACCCAATGCCATATAAATCCCCCTCCGCATTGTTTTTATGGTCTCCAATACCGATCGCCTGCTGAACAGTCCCTGTCCCGCTGACATCAATTGCTATCCCCTTTTCCGCCTCTGCAGAAAGAGCCTCTTCAATTTTTTCGCTGATGGTTTGTCTTCTGTATACTTTCTCCCTTTGGTAAGTAAAGCTCTTACGAAGACCTTTGCCATCAGGACATTTGATACTGCCTAGGCGGTCAAACTCCTGACCATCATCGCAGACCCAGATATCTTTTTGTTTGACGATAAGCTCGGGTTCAGAAAGAACGGCCTTGCTCTCCAAATCCATCAACCGTTCTTCAAGCTCCTGGGTCCTGTCTCTTAAATATCGGACCTCATCTAAAATTTCCTCCTTCATTGTTTTTTTCTTAGTTTCCTTTGTCGAACCCGTTTTGTTGCCTGCACTTGCAAAATTTGATGTTGATGAAAATATTAATATTACAAATAAAAACCAGAAAAATACTACCTGTTTCCTGAACATATACCTTCCTCCCAATTTCTCCTATTGATGAGACACAAAAAATATTCCAAGTTCGATTGAATCGTGAAATTTCTAAAGTTTCATGGTTAAAGGCCAAAAAAAAACCTCGCGCCTCCTTCTTGGAGGTTCGAGGTTGATTGCACCCTGATTTACTTTATCAACACTAGTCCGGCATACACCCATTCGCACGCAAAGCGACACCGTTACAATTCCAGGCAGGTCTTCTGACTTGCGTTCACCCTACTCTCTGCACCTTCCCAGCTAAACACCAGTGGCTTTTCGCAGATTTCGTCACGCTCACAGCGGCGGGACCGTGGTTGAATTTCACAACCTTCCCTATTATTTCCTGAAAGAAAATTAAATTTTGCTCCCAAGAAACCTGAAAACTTCCGCTACCATACAATGAAAAAAATCATGCGCCAAGTAATTTGTAAAAACACCTTGCTCATTATTGCAACAGCTTAGTAACCTGGAACATTTAATTTCTCTGCTCCGATAAAAACAAATAGTTCCTCACCCGCACGAAAACCCATCTCTCCAAAGCCCTGATTTTCAAGAGAGAAGGGGAAGACAAACCTTGCTTTACAATTCGTTTGACCAGACCCTCTGACTCCTTCTCACCCTGAACTCACAGGTATATTTACCGAGCCGAAACATATCCGTAACACCTTGAATTCAAAAGACATGAAACCGGGAGAAACGCGCATTCAAGTACACAAAAGACCAATGAACAAGGAAATGATTGAAATTGCATTTATTACTTGTAAATACCTGGAAGTTCTACAATAATGGCACTTGAAATTTATATGTTTTAGGTTTCCTGTTTTTAGGGAATGAAAAGGGAAGGTTGTGAAATTCAACCACGGTCCCGCCGCTGTGAGCGTGACGAAATCTGCGAAAAGCCACTGGTGTTTAGCTGGAAAGGTGCAGAGAGTAGGGTGAACGCAAGTCAGAAGACCTGCCTAGAGTTATAAATATTCCCTTTTGGGTTCAAAAGGGAAGTCTATTTGGTTGATTAAGTAAACTAGGGTACAGTCAACCTCAGTCCTCAATTTAGAGGGATGAGGTTTTTTTTACCGTTTTTAGTTAAGATAAACCGTTTACCCATATACTGGTTTGGCCAATTCATTTAAAAACTTGATGCGAGGTTTCGCCATGAAAAAAATAATAGCCCTTTTTTGCCTTATTGTTTTTCTTAACCCGGTAAACCTTTTTGCTTTTGATTGGAAGAACCACGATTTGTCCCATCTCGTGGTGGTCACCAATCGCGATGCGGATGAATTAACCATCGTTGATATGACAACAGATGAGATACTCGGCAAACAAAAAGTGGCACTAAACAGCCAGGCTCATATGGCAGCATTTTCTCCAGATGGGAAAAAGTTGGCTATTGCAGCCACCGCGAACAATGAAGTTGCAGTCATCGATATGAATACCAACAAAATGAGTGAAGTTAGTGTAGGGTCCGGTCCCGAACATATGGACATCAGCAAAGATAATCGTTGGTTGTATGTCGGGAACATTAAAGGTGGAACGGTTTCAGCGATTGATTTGGATCAAAACCGGGAAGTAGCCCGCCTCAAAGGTTTTCGTGAACCTCATGGCGCTACCATCATGGCTTCTGGCAATAAAGTTTATATTCCCAACCGCGGTGCTCAGTTGATAGGGATGGTAAATGTGTCTGAACAATTTTCTACCACTGATATTCTCGTCGGGGCTCTTACCGGTTTGGCTTCGTTCGACAGGGATCAAGCGGGAGCTGCCATGCATCGGGAACGATCTGTACCGGTAAATGGAGTGGCGAATGTCACTCTGACCCTGGATGAAAAATTCGCTTATATCGCCACTGGTGATGCAAATTCTGTGACGGTTTTAGATACCGCAACGGATAAAATAGTCCGCACTATTTCTGTCGGCTTGGACCCTTGGAGGGCGTACGCTTCCCCGGATGGAAAATATATGGTTGTTCCCAACAACGGCGATCAAACGGTCTCAGTCATTAACGCGCAATCCCATACACTCGTTGCCACCCTCCCCGGAGCGGTCGATATGACAGGAGTGAATTTTGCCAGCAACAAAGGATATATGATCAGCCGAGGGTCGAGCATGGTTTTTGTCTACGATTTCTCGATGCTCAAAAAGACGGGTCAACTGGATGTGGGTAAGAGCACACGGCTGGAAACCGCAAGTACTTCCCCTGCTGGCAACAAAATTTATATAGCCTCTTCCTCCGACAATTCCCTTTACGTCATTGATGTTGAGTCGGATCGTGTCAAGAGGATCAGGGATGTCGGTAATTTTCCTTGGGGAGTCAGCATCTACAAGGGGCAGAATTACTGTCATTGATTGAGATGTCTTTTTGGCCTGGTCCGCTTTTGGGTGATCGCCGGATGAGGCAATATGAAATTATCGATTCAGGAAAATGAACATGAATGAAACTGCGGCTCTGCCCGACGACTACGCCATTTGTATTGCAGGCCATGGAAGCCGTGATAAGGAAGGCATACAGGAATTTTTGACCCTGTCCTCAAAATTCAAGGAAAGAGAGCCTCATAGAATTGTAGAATGCGGTTTTCTGGAGTTTGCAAAACCTACAATCGATGAAGCCATTGGTAAATGCGTCCAGGATGGGATCAATAATATTGTTGTGATTCCAGGGGTATTGATGGTTGCGGGTCACGCTAAGAATGATATGCCCAGTGAAGTCCTGTTCATGGCTCGAAAATTTCCGGCCATGAATATTCAGTATGGTCGCCCTCTGGATATCCATCCAAAAGTTTTAAAAGTTTGCGCTGACCGCATTAAATCGGCTGAGAACTCTTCCTCAAAAAAAACTCTGCGCTCCGACACAATGCTCATGACAGTGGGGCGCGGTAGCAGCGACCCGGATTCCAATTCCAATATCGCCAAAGTCTCCCGGATGTTGTGGGAGGGAATGGGGTTTGGCTGGTCAGAAACAAGCTTCATTGGGGTCACACAGCCTCTGTTGCCGGATGCCCTGGATAAAGTCCTTAAAATAGGATTCAAGCGCATTATCATCTTTCCCTTTTTTCTTTTCACAGGCGTGTTAGTGAAAAGGATTTTTTCCATAACCGATGATTTTCAAAAAAAATATCCTGGCATGGAATTCCTGAAAGCTCCTTATCTGAATTATGATGATTTGATCGTCGATGTTTTGATGGAAAGAGCCCGGGAAATTCCTTTTGGCCTGCAAGATATGAATTGCCAGCTGTGTAAATACCGCGAGCAGGTGATAGGTTTCGAGGATCAGGTGGGGCAACCCCAGACGGGTCATCATCACCATGTCCGGGGTGTTGATGGCCATCATGGTTTGGATCATGAACATCATAGTCATTCAGACCATGAGCACTAACGGTTCTATTAAAAAGTAAAATGGTTTTATGCCTGCCTACCAACCACATCCTATTGAAGCAAAAAGTTATGAGATCATAGACGGGTTGGTGGATTTTTCCTGCTACCCCGAGGTGCACAGTGAAATTTTCAAACGCGTCATTCACACAACCGGGGATACCGAGTTTATCAAGGGATTCAAAATTTCAGAAGGCGCCATTCAATCTGCCTTTCAGGCCATTTCCAATAATGCTTTGATATGGACGGATGTGACCATGGTGCAGACGGCTTTGAAGAGGGCTCTTCTGAAAAAGCTGAACTTGAAAACCTGTTGCATGATTCATGATCCGGAAACCTTTAAGAAGGCTGAAGCTGAAAATACCACAAGAGCGGTAGCAGGCTTGCGGCGTTTCATTGAGCAAGAGGTAGGTTCCCCTAAAATCCTGATCATCGGTGATGCGCCCACGGCCCTTCAGGAGGCGGTTGACCTTGCCCTGAATAACCAACTTGACGCTGAATTGATCATTGGAATTCCAGTAGGTTTTGTGGGGACAGAAGCCAGCAAGGATTCATTGAGCCAGCAGAATAAAATTCCATTCATTACTAATGAGGGAACCCGTGGAGGCTCCACGGTTGCTGCCTCAATTTTTAATGCCTTGATGATCTGTACTCTCAACGAAAAAGCTTGAGGAGACTTGCATGTCGGCCCCTTTCATTGATTTAACCATCCCGGATTCAAATGGAATGGTCCGAGGCATCACAACGGGTAGCTGTGCCGCAGCGGCGGCCAAATTGGCCCTCAATTTTTTGATTTTTAAATCTGAAAAACAGCAGGTAGCGATTGATTTACCTTCGGGAGAAAAACTACTGGTTCCCGTAAATTTTTGTCGCGAAACAGAACAAGGCGCAATGGCGCAGGTGACCAAGAACGCAGGCGATGACCCCGATGTAACGGATAAATGCAAAGTGGAAGTAGAGGTGAAGCCTAGTGAGAGGAATAATGGGGTTCATTTTTATGCGGGAGATGGCGTCGGAACAGTCACCGAAGACGGACTCCAGATTCCCAAGGGGGAACCGGCGATCAACCCCACTCCCAGAAGAATGATCCGCCAAAATCTGGGGCATATTCTTAAAGACCCCGCAACTCCTAAAACCTTGAGAGATTGCGGCTTGGATATAGTCATCAGTGTTCCCGGCGGAAAAGATATTGCTCTAAAAACCTTTAATCCAAGGTTAGGAATTGAAGGTGGGATTTCCATCCTTGGAACAACGGGCATTGTTGAACCCATGTCTCTCAGTGCCTGGAAAGCCTCCGTCGAAATTTATATTGATGTCGCGCTGGCCACGCAATCAGCATTTATTGTATTCAGCCCAGGGCGATGGGGACAGAATTTTTTTCACCAGGAGAGAGGTGTCCCGCTGAACCGCATATGCTTGGTTTCAAATTTTATCGGATTCGCATTGGATCATTTAAAGCAACATTTTCACCCAGAAAAAAATCAGGTAAAAACCTTGATCATGGCTGGTCATCCAGGGAAATTGGCAAAAGTGATTGGAGGCCATTGGAATACCCACTCCAGCGAATCCCCCTCCGCACTTCCAGTAATATTAAAAATTGCGGAAAATATTTTTTCAACGGACATGCAAAAAAAATTACAACCATCGAGAACGGTGGAGCATTTGATACAACTCAGTAGAAACAATCAAATGAGCGATATTTTATTTCAAGCGGTGGCCGACAAAATATCGAGAGCCATTTCCATGTATCTGGGGAAAACCATGCAGGTTGAGGTTTTGTTAGCAGACTTTAAAGGTAGCTTGATTGGGCAGGCGGCAACTCATGACTGATAATTGTGGAACATTTGTCGGAATCGGTGTTGGCCCAGGGCCTGCGGAATACATCACCATTAAAAGTCTCAACGCTTTGATGAAAGCTGACAAAGTTTTGGTTCCTCGTGCCGAAGGTGCCAGGGACTCCGTGGCTCTAGCCTGTATAAAAGATATTGATCTCCCCCCCGATAAAATTGAATTTCTCAACTACCCCATGTCGAACGATGAGAATTTACTCAGTTCCATTTACCGGGGTATTGCCAAAAAGATAATTGCGGATCTGAAAAAAAAACTAAACCTCGTTTATATCACCATTGGGGACCCTTATATTTACTCAACCTACCCCTATACTGTCCATGCCTTGAAGGAATTGATACCGGATATTTCCATTTCAACCCACCCCGGAATAAGCTCCTTTCAGGCACTATCCGCCGCTCTCGATTTTCCCCTAGCTCAAGGTAAGGAAAAAATTCTGATTCTCCCCTGCCCCGAAACCCCGGCAGAGTTAAAAGAGCAAATTGAGAGAAACGAAAATATTGTCTTGATGAAAATCGGGGACCGCTTTGATTGGGTTCGCGAATTATTGAAAGAAATGGATATCTTGAAAAATTGTGTCATGGGAAAAAGGATTGGCTTGGATAATGAAATCTTGTCCCGTGACCTTACAGGGTTAAATGAAAACGACAAACCCGGTTATTTATCCGTAATGCATATCCGAAAAACTCCTCTCTCAGGGAGAAACGAGCAATGAAGGTCTATTTTATAGGAGCGGGCCCGGGGGATGTTGAGCTAATGACCATAAAAGGGAACCGGCGGTTGCATTCCTGTCCCACTGTCATGTATGCGGGTTCGCTGATCAATCCGCAAATTTTATCTGGTCTTCCAGAATCTACACGAACTCACGACACCTCAAAATTAAACCTTGAGGAACAAGTAGCCATTTATAGGGAAGCCAAAGACGCGAATCAAGATGTCACCCGACTGCAAAGTGGGGACTTGTCTGTATATGGAGCGATTGCGGAACAAATGCGGGCTCTTGACAACCTTGGCATTAGGTATGAAGTGATCCCCGGTGTCTCATCAGTGGCCGCGAGTGCTGCAACTTTAAAAAGTGAGCTGACACTTCCGGAGATTTCACAAACCGTCATTCTCTCCAGGGTCAGCGGAAGGACCCAGGTTCCCCCTGATGAGGACCTTGAAAAACTGGCCTCTCATAAATGCACCTTGTGCCTTTTCTTATCTATCCACAAAATTAAAGACGTTGTCAAAAAACTCTCCATCCACTACCCACCGGAAACTCCGGTCATCGTGGTCTACAAAGCAAGCTGGGAGGATGAAAAAATTGTACAGGGAAATATCAAGACCATTGCCGACAAGGTGGCAAAAGAAGGAATTCGTTTAACAGCCCTAATTCTGGTGGGCGCGGTTTTCAACTCTAAAGATTTCGAAGGTTCCCGTTTATACTCAAAGGAATATTCTCATCTCTTTCGAAAAAAAAATGCCAATAAGTAATAAAATCGCGATTATTGTCATTCGATCTGAAGGTTTGGAAGTTGCCCGAAAACTTCGACAGGCATGCCCTTCCTGGGACCTGTGGGCACCGAAAACACCAAGCATCGAACAGGGCGAGAAGGCCTATAACTCAAAATTCAAAGACTGGCTGAGCGAAAATTTTCAGAACTACAAAGGTTTTATCTGCATCATGGCCGCCGGAATTGTGGTGCGTGCATTGAGCACAATAATTTCGGATAAACGTACCGGGCCAGGAGTAGTGGTTTGTGATGAGTTTGGCCGCCATGCAATATCCCTCCTTGGGGGGCATGAAGGCGGTGCCAATGAATTGGCTCATGAAGTGGCTGGCAAGACAGGTTCTGTTCCCACCATCACTACGGGAACTGAATCCATGAAAAACTATATTCTAGGCGTGGGTTGCAGGAAAAATGCGGGTTATGGGTCTCTAAAAGGACTCGTTCTCGAAGTCCTTAAAAATGCCAAAGTCTCTCCTGGTCGAATCAGGCTAATCACCACCATTGACCTGAAAGAGAAAGAACCTTGCATTCTGGAGTTATCAGATGAATTTGCCTGGCCCTTGTTAGTTTTTTCCAAAAATGAAATTAATACCACTAAAATTCAAGTTTCACCTTCTGGTTTTGTTGAAGAAAATATTGGTGTGCCCGGTGTCTGTGAACCAACGGCCCTGATGGCTTCTCATTTTGGGGAGTTGGTCGTTCCCAAAACCACAGCAAACGGTTGTGCGGTGGCTCTCGTACAGGAGCCGAAAATGACAGGCCGGAGACCATAAGCCAATGGGCAAACTCTATTTGGTTTCTATTGGTCCGGGAGCACTCGATATGATCACTCCCCGCGCCTCTGAAGCCTTAAAAAAATGCCAAATAATAATTGGCCATCAACTATACCTGGACTTAATTCAAACTCTGATTCCGGGTAAAAACCAAATCGCAACCCCATGGGGAAGCGAAATCGAAAGAGTTGATCTCGCAATTCAAAAAACCATCGAAGGAAACAATGTCAGTCTTATTTCCAGCGGAGACACAGGAGTCTATGGACTGGGCGGCCCTGCTTTGGAAAAACTTGGCGAAAATGACCTGGCCATCGACTATGAAATCATCCCAGGGGTAACCTCTGCAAATGCGTGTGCGTCCATATTAGGAGCACCTCTGGCCCATGATTTCCTAACATTATCTCTTTCCGATTTGCTGGTTCCAAAAGAAACAATTCTGAAAAGGGCTGAACATGCCGGAGAAGGAGGCTTTGTTTCTGTCCTTTATAATGTTCAAAGCTCGAAAAGAAAAGAGTTGGTGTATGAAGTGCTGGATAAGTTCAAACCTCATCGGGCAGCCCAGACACCTTGCGGGGTGGTTTCAAACGCTTTCCGGTCGAACGAAAAAAGTAATATTGTAGGTTTTCAGGACCTATTCTCGATGCGGTTCGACATGCTGACAACCCTTGTTCTGGGAAATGATGCGACACGGGTGGTAAAAAATAAACTGCTCACACAGCGAGGCTATACTTTTAAAAATACTTAGGGACTATAAAATGCTCTGGTTATTCTCTGGAACCTCCGACGGAAATAAAATCGCTCAGGATCTAATTTCCCAAAAACGCTATCTAAAAGTATTTGTAGCTACCCAATATGGAAGAAAAACCGCCGCCGAAACCTTACCACGACAGGTTATAGAAACAGGAAGAATGAATGAGAGTGAAATTTCTCAGCGTGCAGAACTGGGGACGCCCGAAAAGGTGATCGATGCGACCCATCCCTTTGCATTGGAAATCAGCAAGAACCTGATGGAGTTCTGTCGGGCCCGCCAAATCCCTTATATCCGCTATGAACGACCGGAAGAGCCTATGGACAGAGAAAATATCCATATTGTGAACGACATTGAACAGGCATCGGAAAAGGCCAAAATCATGGGAAAACACATTTTATTGACGGTGGGCTCCAAAAACATTGAACCTTTTCTCAGCCAAAACTTTCAAGGTCGAATCTATATCAGAATGCTCCCTGACCCACAATTGATTCAACATTTATTGTCGAAAGGAGTCCCTCCTGATAGAATTATCGCAATCCAGGGTCCGTTCAGCATTGCAATTAACCGGGCGATGATGGTTGATTTTTCCATCGACTGCCTGGTCACCAAATCTTCGGGGAAAGAAGGCGGGGTGCCTCAAAAAATTGCTGCCGCAAAGGAACTGGGAGTACCCGTTATTGTTATTAAACGACCAGAAATAAAGTATCCCTTATTATTTAGTGACAGGGATGAAGTGGTAAAACATATCAACAACTCTTAGCAAGGCAGAAACTTAAAAATGATTTATGCTGTAGGGATCGGGCCAGGCGACCCGGATATGTTGCCCCACAAGACCATATTATTATTGCAAGGAGCGGATGTTATTTCCGGCTTTGATACAGTTTTAAACCTGGCTGAAAAACACTTTAATCCCAATGCGACTCGGATATCGATGAGCTACAAGGACCAAAGTGAAAAACTTGCGCAGGTGGGGAAGTTGTCTAGAGAATGTAAAGCATGTGTGGTTTGCTTTATGGGTGATGTGAATTTTTCCGGGTATGAATACCTGGAAAGAATAAATAATGATTGCCATGAGCCCAACCCTGTAATTATTCCGGGTATCAGCTCTGTCCAGATGGCAGCATCCAGGACTTTGACAGCCTTTGAAACCAGCGTGTTCCTGACATTTCATAAGCGGGGGGATATTTCCAAAGATAAGGAATTTTTAGTTTCCGCGCTCAAGCTGGGCAAATCAGCAATCGTTATCCCTCTGCCGTGGGATTTTATGCCGGCAGAAATCAGTCACTACCTAATCGAGCAAGGGATTCCGCCCCAGACTAAAGTGAATATTTTTGAGCATCTGACCTGGCCCGAAGAAAAAGCCTATAGTAGAACTCTGGAGAATTGTATAGAAAAATTCTCTGACGTTTCTATAATGGTCATTTCTTCTATAAGCACACAATATAAACACACAACTTGAATCTACTCAATCCTGAAGGCCCTCAAAATGATTACAACTAAAACTAACAGATGCCTATGACTACACCTTGTTTTCCGTTTTCTGCTATCGTTGGGCAGGAAAAATTAAAAGAAGCCCTTGTGCTAAACGCTGTCAATCCTTCCATTGGCGGAGTATTGATTTTTGGACAAAAAGGAACTGCAAAATCCACAGCAGTGCGGGGTTTAAAAAACATATTAGGACTGATCTCATCCAAAAAGAAGGATGTTCCTTTAGTAGAACTTCCCCTGTCGGCCACGGAAGAAATGATTGTGGGGACCATAAACATACCCAATACCCTGAAATCCGAACAAACTCAGATTGAATACGGTCTACTGTATAAAGCAAATAACGGAATCATTTACATTGATGAGGTAAATCTTCTGGAAGATCATCTGGTGGATGTGGTTTTGGATGCTGCCGCAATGGGAGTCAATAGAATTGAAAGAGAAGGAATCAGCCATGAACACCCGGCAAATTTCATCCTCATAGGAACAATGAATCCTGAAGAAGGGGAATTGCGCCCGCAACTTTTAGATCGGTTCGGAATATCCGCAAAAATCAGAACAGAAACAGAGGCGGATATGAGGAAAGAAATTGTTAGCCGTAGACTGGCATGGGAAGAAGAAAAGCAAGGCTTCACAGAAAAATGGCAGCAAGATGAAAACTGCATTGGTGAGTCAATTGAAAAAGCCAGGAAACTTCTGCCCAAGGTAATCTTGAGCGAAAAATATTTGGAGTTGACCATAAACCTTACGTTGCAAGCCAATGTGGAGGGCCACCGGGCCGACATTATTATATCCAAAACAGCTAAAACCCTGGCCGCCTTAGCGGGGAGACTGGAAGTCAATGAGAATGATATATACCGCGCCGCCGAGTATGCTCTGAACCATCGCACGGATTCTATTCCCACTCCTCCATCAGGCGAATCCCCAGATAAGAAGACGGAGACCCCGGCTCAGGATGAGAGCACCGAAACCCGGTCTGGCAACAAACCTCAATCGTTCCAGACCGAGCAATCCCCAGCCACTCAAAATTTTGAGACTCTAGATATCATTACAAATGCTACCCAAAATAATGTAGCAGGGAGAACCATGGATAGAAAACAAAAGGTTCGGCGGGGTAAAGTGATTGGCTCTGTGGATTCGAACACACAAACAGCAAACCTGTCTGAAATCGCCTTTTTCCCCACCTTTCTAAATGGAATCCGAAGAGGAAAAAAGAAACTTTATGATATTGCTCCCGACGATCTCCGTTTCAAGCGAAGAATTTCAGGTAAGAAAGAGTTGCATGTTCTTGTTGTGGACACCTCAGCATCCATGGGAACCTTACAACGCCTTTCCTATGCAAAGGGTCTTATGCAAAGGATCCTCAAGAATGATTATCAAAAGAAAAATTATGTCGCTGTTGTCGGGACTCTGAAGGACCGTGCCAACGTGGTGTTAAAGCCCTCACGCAATTTTTTTCAGATAGACCAGGTCATGGATTCCATCAAGGCAAAAGGGAAAACCCCCTTACTACATGCTATTGATAGTGCCTTGAATCTTGTTGAAAGCTTCCACAGACAAAACAAGTTTCTGACAAATTTACTTGTAATTATATCCGACGGGAAATTGAACGTCCCCTTCCAAAAATCAGTCAGCGAAGATTTACAAGGACTGGGCAAGCGTATCAAAAAACTTGATCTAAACAATTTCATTGTCGATTCCAATCAAAAATTCAACCGTTCTTTTCTGTTACAAAAAATAGCCAGCATTTTTGATGGCCGATATATGGTTATGGAAGACACCCTTCTTCAAGAAAAGATTTCTCTTTGAATCTTTATATTTAAAAAATGGCAATATACTTTTTTGTATCCGTTTCATCGGATTTCCATCTCTTCTCCGAGAGTATCGATGAGATTAAAGCTCTGGGAATTGAGGCCCACGTCAACTATCTCTCAGAGTTTTCCCAGTATGAGTCCCGGTTGAGTTCAAAAGATGTCGTTGTCTCAAGAAATTATGGCGGTCTTTCTTTTCAAGGCAAGATATTGACGCGCATCAGTTCCACCGCCAAAAAGAACCGCATCCCCTTTCTCTGCCTTCCCGGTTTCAAGAGTGATGATCCATCAGTACTCGCCCTATCCACAGTCCCTCTTGATATTTGCAACCAGCTCCTTTCCTATTACGAATCGTTTTCGTTTCCGAACCTGAAGGAATCGCTGAAGTATTTGAGTGACCTGTATCTCGGAACGTCTTTGGGGTGGGTTGAACCCGAGGTTTGTCCTGAATTTGGACTGCTTCCTGGATACGAGAACATCCTTTCAGAGTTAAAGTCGGATAAACCTAGGAAAAAAGTAATAGCCATTCTTTTTTACCGAGCCCATTTTCTTGCGGATGATTATGAGCCTATCCAAATGACCATCGACTCCATTGAAAAATCTGGATCCGTGGCCTTGCCCATTTACTGCAGTATGATGAAGCAATCAGACGAAGAGACACACCCAATTGAAAAAATTCTAAGGGATGAACAAGGGGGATGCATCGCAGATGTAGTGGTCGATTGTCTTTCCTATGCAACAGCTGATTTATCTACCACCGGAAATATAGTGAAGGGCGATAAAGATTCCGATGGCTTGTTCGTAAAATTAAATTGTCCGGTTCTTCACGCCCTTTACAGCTCAGAATCTGAAAGCACTTGGCTCCAAAATCCCAAAGGGATGAGCCCTCGTGATATGGCCATGAAGGTGGTCATACCAGAATTTGACGGCAAAATCATCGCCCATCCCATTGGATTTGTTGAGCAAGCACATAAAAATGGCAAAACGGCACCTTTATATAAAGGCAATTCTGAACGCATTAAACGATTGGTTTCTCTAGCCAATAACTTTGCTGAACTAGCTTTTAAGGACAATAAAGATAAACGGATAGCTATTATCCTGACAAATTATCCCACTCAGAATGCCCGGATCGGCAACGCAGTCGGGCTAGATACTCCCGCATCCCTGATCTGTGTCCTGAATGAGCTTAAAAATAACGGGTACGACATCGACGGCATCCCTGAAACCGGTGACGAGCTGATCCATTCTCTTATCGATCAGGTTACCTACGACACTGAATTTCTAACGGAAACCCAAATTGAGTCAGCTCCTGCGAAAGTAGATTCAAAAGACTACAAAGATTGGCACAAATATTTCCCCCAAAAAAACCAATCGGAAATGGAAAATGACTGGGGACAACCTCCCGGTAATGTCTACACCTACAAAGGAAAATTTTATTTGCCAGGATTATTTTTTAAAAACGTGTTTGTAGGCATCCAGCCCCCACGCGGATTCGGGGAGAACCCTGTTGCAATTTATCATAGTCCTGAAATTGTTCCCACTCACCATTACCTGGCCTTTTACCGCTGGCTTAAAGAGGGCTTTAATGCGGATGCTGTCATTCACATCGGTAAACATGGGAACCTGGAATGGTTGCCTGGAAAATCTGTAGCCCTCGCGGAAACCTGTTATCCAGACCTTGCCATTTTTGACCTCCCCTTCTTTTATTATTTTATTATCAATAATCCCGGTGAGGGCTCGCAGGCGAAACGTAGGACACATTCCGTACTGATCGACCACATGGTCCCGCCTATGGCAAGGGCCGATCTTTATGGTGATCTGGCGCGGATAGAACAATTAATTGAAGAGTGGACGTATATCCAAAGCGTTGATCCTGACAAGGTCGAAATTGTTCAAAACCAGATATGGGAACTTTGCGAGTCCACTCACATCAATCATGACCTTGGGTTTGTTTCTCCCCCTGAACATTTCAAAGAATATCGAAAGGCCATTAACGGTTTTCTATGCGAAATTGGCAATACCCAGATTCGGGAAGGTCTGCACATACTGGGCTATATTCCGGAGGGGGATCAACTCATCAACCTGTTTGTCAGTTTGGCACGTATTGATACTCCTCCCCACAAAGGCACGCAGTCTTGCTTTATGGAGATTTGTGGCATAAAGGATACCTCTTATTTCATCAACCAGGCTGAGGAATTAAATTGTAAAATCCCCGTAGCCATTCTGAAGTTTTACGGAAAACCTGTTGAATCGCGGGGTGATTTATTACAGATGTTCGACATCCTCTCCTTCGCGATTATCGATCATTGCCTCAAAAATAATATCCACACGCAGGAACTCATTGACACCGAGATCGAATCATTATTGAACGCTCCAATTCCCAATCTGGCCAACACGATCCATTTTCTATTAAAAGATGTCTACCCAAAGTTGAAACAGGTCGATGAGGAGATCATTCATCTCATGGAAGCATTAAAGGGAGAGTTTGTTGAACCAGGACCTTCGGGAGCCCCCACAAGAGGAATGGCCACCGTTCTTCCGACCGGGAGAAATTTTTATTCCGTCGATATTCATTCCTTACCCACGACGACTTCGTGGATCATGGGGGAAAAACTGGCTGAAGCTCTGTTGAAGCGATATGAAATAGAATCAGGGGAATTTCCTGAATCCGTGGCGATGATTCTTTGGGGAACATCCAATATGAGAACCAAGGGCGATGACATTGCACAAATCTTTTACTTGTTGGGGGTCAAACCGGTCTGGAAACCGGAAAATAAAAGGGTCATCGGGGTCGAGCCCATTCCGTTAGATGAATTGAAACGACCCAGAGTGGATGTATGCATTCGTATCAGTGGGTTTTTCCGGGATGCGTTTCCAAACCTGATTGAATTGATGGACAAAGCTATAAATTTGGTTGCCCGGCTTGACGAGCCTGTAGAAATGAATTTTGTGAGAAAGCATTATCTGGAATCCAAATCCAAAAACATCTTTCGTATTTTTGGCGCAGCACCCGGAAGATATGGGACGGGAGTTCTTGAAGCTATCAATTCAAAAAACTGGGAAACCAAGCAGGACCTGGCAGACATCTTTATGAATTGGAGCGGCTTCGCTTACACAACCAATGAACATGGTATAGAAAAAAAAGAGGCTTTCAAGCAACAGCTCTCGCGAATGGATGTTGTCTCCCAAAACCAGGACAACAGGGAGCATGACATTTTTGATTCCGATGATTACCTCCAGTTTCACGGTGGATTGATCAATGCTGTCAACCAAATCAAATCCAGCCAGGGTAAGGGAAAGGTCCGGGAATATTTCGGCGACTCCTCCAATCCTGCCGCAGTGAAAATCAAAAGTTTGAAAGAAGAAGTCCGCCATGTCTACAGGGCTCGTGTCGTGAATCCGAAATGGATTAACGCCATGAAACAACATGGCTACAAAGGAGGGCTGGAAATGACGGCAACCCTGGATTACATGTTCGGCTACGACGCAACAACGGATGTCATTGACGACCACATGTATGAAGGTATTTCGGAAAAGTATCTCATTGACCCTGATACTCAGGAATTTCTAAGAGAAAAAAATCCGTGGGCCATTCGAGCAATGGGAGAAAGATTACTCGAAGCGGCCAACCGAGGCTTATGGGAAAACCCCGATCCCGACAGATTGCTCGACATTGAATCCCTTGTTGCCTCCGTGGAAGGGGATATCGAACAAGAACTTTAATAGAAAATTAATAAAAGGAAACTTTTGCGTAACAAACCCAGATTCTTACCAGGTTTAATAATAGCTGGAACCCATAGCTCCGTGGGGAAGTCCTCGGTAGCCATTGGTTTAATGTGGTTATTAAAAAATAAAGGGTGGAGAATAAGGCCGTTTAAGGTCGGCCCTGATTATATTGATCCCGGCCACCATAAAAGAGCGTGCGACGAGCCGAGTTATAACTTGGATACTATCATGTGCACTCCGAAATACGTCAAGGACTTGTTTGGCGATATTATGAATGAGGGAGATATCGCAATTGTTGAAGGAGTGATGGGGCTGCATGACGGCGCATCTTCTAAAACCGAAAAAGGTTCTACCGCAGAGGTCGCTAAATTGCTTGATCTTCCCGTCCTGCTTGTCATTGACGGTAGAGCCATGGCCCGATCCTCAGCGGCTCTGGTCATGGGGTATATGAACCTTGACCCAAAGCTGAATCTAATCGGTGTCATCGCCAACAACATCAACAGCCTCAGGCATACGGAGGTCATAAAAAATACTATCGAGTACCACACGTCCGCAAAGCTTCTTGCCTGCCTGCCAACCTCTTCAGACTTGAGCATACCCAGTCGTCACTTGGGACTGCATCAGGGTATTGAGCAAAAACAGGACATTTATCAAAAATGGGCAAAGCATGTTGAGTCTCATATCGACTTAAAACTATTTTTAAAACTATTCAAATTAAAAAAACCATCACGGCCAGCCTCCAATACCAGGTCAGAGCCTAAGCGCTGGAGAACAAAGTCCAGGCCCTGCATATTTAATATTGCCGTGGCCAGGGACGAGGCATTTCAGTTCATCTATCAAGACACTTTGGATTTTCTGACCCACCAGGGTTTTAACATTTCTTTTTTCTCTCCAATTCATGATCCCCACTTGCCGGAAAATATGGACGGTTATTATTTTCCGGGTGGCTATCCGGAATTACACGCGGAATATTTAAGCAAAAATCATTCGCTTTTAAGGGACATCAAAGAGGCCGGATCAGCAGAGAAAATGATTATAGGAGAATGCGGCGGGCTCATGTATCTGGGAAAGCATCTCACCAACGACACGGGTAAGAAAATACCAATGGTGGGCTTGTTCGACTTTTCCACATCTCTAAAAGTCAGAAAATTGTCTTTGGGCTACCGAAAACTAACCAAAATCTCGCCCAGCAACAAAAAACTAATCCTCCACGGACATGAATTTCATTATTCCACCTTCACAATTAATAATGAACGGCCAAAATGGAATAGCATTCATCCTGGAAATGAGGTGGTTTTAAAAGATGGCTTTACCACCAAAAACTGCCACTCTTTTTACACGCATATTTACTGGGCGTCCAATAAAAAGTGGCTGAATCATCTAATGGAACCACAAACATGAGAAAACCTTCAGGGGCAGACCCCAGAAAACGCAAAGGACTAATCATTGTCAACACAGGAGATGGAAAGGGAAAGTCCACCGCCTCATTCGGACTGGCCATACGCGCTGCTGGGAACAAAATGAATGTGTTCATCATGCAGTTCATGAAAGGTCAATGGAAAGCCGGTGAACGAAAATCTTTTGAAAAACTGGCCCCTTATATTGAGTTTGCCGCCATGGGAGATGGATTTACCTGGGACACAAATAATATCGAGCAGGATAAAACCACCGCCCGCAAGGCCTTTGAAATCGCCAAAGAAAAACTACTCAGCGGCAAGTATCAAATGGTCATTTTTGAGGAAATCAACTACGTTCTTCACTATCAGTTTTTTCCAGAAAAAGAGTTTTTGGAAACATTGCGTAACAAACCTGAATCAGCTCATGTTGTTTGCTCAGGAAGAAATGCGTCCGAAAAATTGATAGAAATGGCTGACCTGGTGACAGAAATGAAGATGATCAAGCATCCTTTTAAAGAGCAGGGAGTTCCTGCTCAAAAGGGCATTGAATTTTAATCTATCAAAAAGCGTGCGACTTGAATTTTTTATCCGCCATTGGTTTTTTAACCACTATACCCATACCCGCCTGGGCGATCCACAGCGATGGCAGGCAGGTTCTATACTTTCCTCTGGTCGGCCTTTTCATAGGGTGCCTGCTCTGCGGTGTAGACCAACTGCTGGGTATGACAGGCCACTCTGAAGTTCGTATAATCGGAGATGTGTTATTCTTAGCCATTATATCCGGTGCCTTGCATTTGGATGGGTTGGCCGATACCGCAGACGGGCTTTTCTCCCACCGGTCCAGAGAACAAATACTGAGAATCATGAAGGACCCCCACATCGGAGTAATGGGAGTCCTAGTGCTGTTTTTTTGCATTCTCTTGAAACTCGCAGGTGTAGCTGGGGTAATCCATTCAGAATCATTAATATGGCTGATCCTGGCTCCGGCTCTGGGCCGAACGGCTCAAGTCATGGGGCTGGTTTTTGTTGGCCATGTGCCCTCAGAAAAGATGCTGGCGGAGCAGTTTTATCAACGGGGAAGCCTTTCTCTTTTAATTTTTTGTCCTCTCCCCTTCGCAATCTTGATTTATATAAGCTGGGCCTTGGCATTGGCAAGCCTGATCATGTTTGCCATTCTGCTCGTCGGCTTGCTATTATTTTTTAAAAGCAAGATTGGAGGCATTACAGGAGACACTCTTGGTGCCACAACAGAAATTATAGAAACCGCGTTTTTATTAATCGGTGGATTGGGTGCTTCGATATTTTAAGAAGACCATTACCAATACAGGGTGATTTTATGTCTGGAAAAACTATTTTAGTCACGGGTGGAAGCCGGAGCGGTAAAAGCCGTTATGCTCTCCAATTAGCCAAAAATACTAATGCCTCGAAAATATTTTTGGCAACCGCAGAGCCTCTCGACGACGAAATGACTGAAAGAATCCAAAAACATCAAGAGGCGCGCGGCAAGGAATGGATCACTATTGAAGAACCGCTTGATCCGACAAGTGTATTAAGGAATAAAGGAAACCAGCCCGGTTTTATAATTATCGACTGCGTCACTTTATGGTTGAGTAATATGACCACGAAAAACATGGCGCAGCAAACCATACTACAACAGGTCCATGAGTTTATCAGCGTATGCAAAAACTGCACGAGCCATATCATTGTCATCACCAATGAGCTGGGTTCAGGAATTGTTCCTCTTGAACCTTCCGCAAGAGCCTTTCGCGATATCGCAGGCGAAACCAACCAGATTCTCGCATCCAAATTCGACGAAGTGATCAGCATGGTGTCAGGAATTCCCATTACTATAAAAACATCCGAGAAACCACGCGACACAGACCATGCTAAGGATAAAAACCCTGAGCATGAGTTTTCTCCAAGGAAAAAGCAGGGGCTCTATGAAGCCATATACAAGCGCCGCGATGTGCGCCACTTCATCCCCAAACCAGTTGACCCTGAAAAATTGGGCCGGGTTTTGGACGCAGCCCATCACGCCGGTTCCGTAGGATATATGCAACCTTGGAACTTTCTGGTGATCACCGATCCGACAATAAAAAATAAAACCGCCCTGAATTTTAAGACTGCAAATGGAGAGGCAGCACAGAAATTCAGTGGCGACCAACAAAAACTTTACAACTCTCTCAAGCTGGAAGGCATCCTGGATGCCGCAGTCAATATTTGTGTGACCTGCGACCGCACACGTTTTGGACCCAATGTTTTGGGAAGAAATACGGTTTTTGAAACAGACCTTTTCAGTACCTGCTGTGCGGTGCAAAACCTCTGGCTTGCAGCCCGTGCAGAAGGGCTCGCGGTAGGCTGGGTAAGCATTTTATCCAATGACCAGTTAAAGGAAGACTTAGATATTCCTGATCATATTCAGCCAGTAGCTTATTTATGCGTCGGCCATACTGAGTCATTTTACCCCAAACCCATGTTGGAAACAGCAGGTTGGACCCAGCGACTGCCTGTTGAGAAATTGATTTACTACAATAAATGGCAGGGACCATCTACAGACTTTAAGGCTCACTTTCCTGACCCCGAAAAAAATGATTAAAAATAAAAAGCCGGAAAAATCACAAGTGCCAGATATCCCCTACCCCGCACACGGTGGAGACCCGCGCGCTATGGCTCAAATTGCAGGGATTGACCCGGACAAGCTCATTGATTTCAGTGCCAGCATTAACCCTATATCCCCTCCCAGTTGCGTGTCACAATTATTACTGGAAACACCACGACTCTTGCGAGAATATCCGGACCCCCACTGCTCCATAATTACAAAAAATATTTCTGTAACCACAGGAGTCCCTGAAGACTGGATCCGTGTGACCAATGGTTCCACGGAAATGATTTATCTCCTGCCCCATTTGCTTAATAAAAGGCAGGAGGTTGCCATCCTTGACCCATGTTTCTCAGAATATGAAAAAGCGTTTGCGGCATTTGGCGTTCAGCCCTGTTCGTTGCCATTGCAAGCCGATATAGGATTTCAAGCCGATCCTTCTTCACTATTTTCTCAACTGGATAGCATCCAGCAACTCGGGGCCATTGTTTTTGGAAATCCTGCCAGTCCTACAGGAAAACTATACAGTGGCTTCCTACCTCATCTGCAGAGATATTGTGAGGGACGCAATGTTATTTTAATCATTGATGAAGCTTTTATCGATTTTTCTTCTCCCAGTAACTCTGCCTGGAGTTTATTAAAGAAGAACTCAAACCTGATTCTAATTCGATCCCTGACCAAGTTTTACTCTCTTCCTGGGCTTAGAATTGGTTACGGAATCCTGCATCCAAAAAAAAACCTGAAAATAGCTCCCCACCAATACCCATGGTCGGTGAACGCTTTGGCCCAAGCCGTTGGTGCTGAAGTCATTTCAGATAGAGTTTTTCAGGAAAAGACATGTAATTGGACCCTCCGTGAAAGAGATTTTATGTTTCAGGCATTAAGCTCTATCCGCCAAATCGAAATTTTTCCTTCCGATGCCAACTTTTTCTTACTCCGCATTCGAGGCAACAGCGCACCTGCAGATCTATATCAGCATTTATTATCTCAGTCTCTGCTTATAAGAAACTGTGGTAATTTTAAAGGGCTTGACGAAAGTTTTTTTCGGATTTCATTAAGAGAGCGGAAAGAAAACCAGAAACTGGTGGATTCAATTTCTGAGTATTTCTCATCCCACAAGACTTAAAAAAATGAGCCTGACGTTTCAAATCGCCATCGCTTTCATCGCCGACCTGATACTTGGAGATCCTAAAGGCTATCCTCATCCAGTAAAAGTCATCGCGCGCCTGGCCCACAGTGTCGAAGATGTTTCTCGTAAATTTTTGTCCAGTCCAAAATTGGCTGGGATTATCACAGTCCTTACCGTTGTCGCAGCCTCTTTTTTAACGATATGGCTGATTGTTCGCGGATTGAACTATATTCATCCATGGCTGGGTTTGACCGCTTCGATCTTTTTCATTTATACCACCCTGTCCGTCCGAAGCCTCTTTGATGAAAGCCGGTCGGTGTTACAACATCTCAAGGAAGCCAATCTCAATAAGGCCCGGGAAAACCTGTCAAATATTGTCGGCCGCGACACCACCCATCTAGAAGAACACGAAATCGTAAGAGCCACTGTGGAAACAGTTGCGGAAAGCACTGTCGATGGAGTCATCGCCCCTTTATTTTTCGCTGTGCTGGGTGGAGCTCCATTGGCGATCGCTTACAAGGCCATCAATACCATGGATTCGTTATTTGGCTATAAAAATGAAACTTACCGGGACTTTGGTTGGGCTCCTGCCCATCTTGATGATCTGGCGAACTGGTTCCCAGCCAGACTTGCATTACCTATCATTGCTGTAGGTGCGGACTTTTGCGGGTTGAGCGGGAAAAACTCCATGGCGATAGCGATTCGAGATGGTTCCAAGCACCCCAGTCCCAATTCCGGGTTCCCAGAGGCGGCTATGGCAGGGGCTCTGGGCGTCCGCCTTGGAGGAACCAGCTTTTATTCGGGTAAATTAAATGAAAAACCGTTCATCGGAGACAATTTACGGGAACCGGAGTTATCCGACATCACTCAAAGTCATAAAATCATGTTTACAACATCAATATTGGCATTGATAGTGATAATTATGGTTGAAATGTTTAACAAACTTTTTTAGCGGTAAACAACGCTATTCAATTAGATTTAAATCTTCTATTTCCTTTATAAAGGACTCTAAATATTCTGGACTGATGGACTGGCGTGAAGTATATGGCCCGAACAGTAAAGTGACGCGCTTGGAAACTGACGAAAACCAAAACGGTAAAATAGATGTCTCGAAATATTTTTCTGAAGATGAGTACATGGAGCGTGTGGAGTATGATACTTCCCATGACGGGCAAATTGACCGATGAGAAACTTTCAAGGCCAATGAGGCTCTGAATTCGGCCAGCTTCGATACCAACCAAGACGGAAATCCGGACCAGTGGCAATATTTCAAAAATTCCACGCAATTACAAAAAGTTGCACACGATACAAATTTTGATGGCAAGCCAAATCGTTGGGAATATTTTGACAATCCCGGAAAATTGGGACGTGTCGAAATAGGCGACAACTATGACGGCAAACTTGGATATTATTAAAAGGAGACCATAATTCCCGGCCATGAAACAACTCCCTATTCTTATATTTATCTCTGTTATTTTTACTTTTTCATGCACCCCGAAACCCACACTGGAAGTGCCAGAACCTTATGAAAAAGGGCAACAGTATTTTCATGAAGTCTGCTCCAATTGCCACGGCTCAGACGCGATGGGCAAACACACTCAGGCTCCCAGACTTATTGATGAAGAATACCTCACTGATAATTTCTCTAATGCGGATATCAACGAGGTAGTGCTGAACGGCACCGACAAAATGCCTTCACAAAAAAAGAATGTGACACCTGAGGAGATCACCGAAATCATCAAATACCTGCGTTATTCACAAAAAGCTGCAGGACTCGAATCGGAGGAAGAGGAAGAAGAGCACGTTTCTAATGAGAGTGGATAGTTTTCAATAACCGAGTGACCCATGCTTGATATTATTCGTGACACCCTGGAATCGATAAAACCCGTCCCGCCACTTCGACTGAAGAACGCTCAGGCTCATCTCGATTCCCTCACAAAACCGCCGGGAAGCCTCGGCCTCCTGGAAGACCTGGCCAAAAAATATGCCGCTATCCGCGACACAGATCATCTTTCCATAGACAGAAAATTGGTCATTATATTTGCGGCAGATCATGGAGTCACTAAGGAGGGCATCAGTGCTTATCCCGCCGAAGTCACTCCGCAAATGGTTCAAAATTTTCTCGATGGGGGAGCCGCCATCAACGTTTTGGCAAGACAGCATGATGCAGAAGTGTTAGTGATAGATATTGGCGTTAACCATCGGTTTAGTCCGCATCCTGCTTTGCTGGATAGAAAAATAGCCTTCGGAACCCGAAATCTGGCAAAAGAACCCGCCATGACCCGAGCCGAGGCCGAGGAGTCCATCACCATTGGTATTCAGGTGGCGAAAGAACTGGCTGATAAAGGTGTCGACCTTCTGGCTACCGGGGAGATGGGAATCGGCAATACCACAGCCAGTTCCGCAATATTATCTGTATTGAGCGGGCTTCCCGTAAGTCAGGTTACTGGTCGAGGAACAGGCATCGATGACAAAACTCTGCACAAAAAAATCTCTGTGATTCAACAGGCGCTTGAAAGGCATACTCCCGATCGGGAAGATCCTATAGATATTCTCTCCAAAGTGGGTGGCTTCGAGATTGGCGGGATTATCGGTCTTCTGTTAGGTGCCGCCTCAAAAAGTATTCCTGTCGTCGTTGACGGCTTGGTTGCCAGCACCGGCGCATCCATGGCCATCGGGATGAGTCCATCGGTAAAGGATTATATTTTCCCTTCTCACCGTTCAGTAGAGCCTGGGCAGAAAATATTTTTTGATCTCATTGAGGCACCCCCACTTTTTGATTTAAAAATGCGGTTGGGGGAAGGAACTGGTGCGGTACTAGCTTTTAGCCTAATAGAAGCGGCTGTGAAAATTTATTCTGAAATGGCCACTTTCCAAAGTGCCGGTATTTCAGACCGTGCCGAATCCTAGTAATTTATCAGATTCCCTTTCCTGATTTTCAAGTTACGAAAAAATGGCTTTGAACCGCTTGACAGGGAACAGGTTTTTGGCTAGACTGATACCCCTTCTTTTAAACCTTGGTTTAATTTTCTTCATCATAGTTTGGAATTTCAGATGTCAGATGAAAGCTATATTCAATCCCTCTTTGCAGACCGCTTAGGTGGCAGTCGGTTTGGCAAAGATACCAAGATCTATAAATTTGAAAAAATAAAAAGAGCAAAACGCGCGGCACAGGATGCAAATCCAGGGAAAATATTATTCGATATGGGAGTAGGAGAGCCGGACGAAATGGCCGATCCAGGGGTTGTAAAAACCCTGCAACTGGAAGCGGAAAAATCGGAAAATCGAGGTTACACCGATAACGGTATCGAAGAATTCAAAGTCGCCGCCTGCGAATATATGAAAAATATTTTTGGTGTCAAGGGGCTGGAACCGGGAAAGCATGTCAATCATACCATTGGCTCCAAACCTGGTCTGGCAATGACCCCGGCAATCTTTATTAATCCCGGAGACATCACCCTGATGACCGTTCCCGGCTATCCTGTTATGGGGACCCACACCCAATATCTGGGAGGAGAGGTTGTAAACCTTCCTCTTACAGAGGCTAATCATTTTCTTCCCAACTTAAAAGGCATCGATTCGACCACCCGCAAGAAGGCTAAAATTTTGTATTTGAACTATCCTAATAACCCGACAGGCGCAAACGCCACTCGCGAATTTTATGAAGAGGCCATTGAGTTTGCCAAACAGAATGATATTATCATCATCCAAGATGCGGCCTATGCGGCCCTGACCTATTCCGGGAAATGTGAAAGCTTTCTTTCGGTACCCAGAGCCATGGATGTTGGTGTTGAGCTCCATTCCCTTTCCAAAGCGTATAACATGACGGGGTGGCGCATCGCCTTTATTGTCGGCAATGAACTCATTGTCAAAGGCCTTTCCCATGTTAAAGATAATGTGGACTCCGGCCAATTCGCGGGCATCCAGAAAGCGGGAATTTATGCTCTGGAACACCCGGACATCACGGACCGAACCGTGGCCAAATACAAACGCCGACTAGCCATGCTGGTTGAAACCCTCAACTCAGTAGGGTTCAAGGCAAAAATGCCCGGAGGCTCGTTCTTTCTCTATGTTGGCGCACCTAAAGGAATCAAGGGTGGACGTCGGTTTGCCAATGGTGAAGAGTTTTCCCAGTTCCTGATTACTGAAATGTTAATTTCAACAGTCCCTTGGGACGATGTCGGTCATTACGTTCGATTTTCAGCAACGTTCGCTACTAAAGGTGAAGAGGAAGAAACCCGGATCATGAAAGAAGTCAAAGAACGCCTTTCCACCGTCGAGTTTGAATTCTAGCGGAGTACCTCCACGGATAATGAACAAGTTCCTTTGCTTGAGAATAAAATTTATTGCCTATTGCCGCCGAGCATCGCCCGGCCACGGCTAGTGGTTTTTATGAAATATAAAGCCTTCATTGGAATCGGTTCAAACTTAGGGGTCCCTGCAGAAAACTGTGAGAAAGCGATTCGCCTTCTCAGTGCCTCGCCGGGAATTGAACTCTTGGCCCGGTCCAGCCTCTACGAGTCAGAACCTGTTGGCAATACCGACCAAAACTGGTTCGTCAATACTACTGTTGCCATACAAACTTCTCTGGCCCCGAAACTACTGCTTGACGCGGTTTTTAAAATTGAAAAGGCTTTCGGAAGAAAACGGCGGGGAAAATGGGGGCCGAGAATCATCGACTTGGATTTACTAACTTATGAGGGCCGCGTGCTTCACTCTGAGGCTCTCACACTTCCCCACCCAGAAATGACAAAAAGACGTTTTGTCCTTTTACCGCTCAGCGAATTTGCCGGAGATTATTTGCATCCGATAGAAAATAAAACCATCCACAGTCTGTTAAAAGAACTTCCGGAAAATCCTCAGGTCCGAAAAATGTCATCGATTTCATAAGTCATCAACTTTGATGATTTCCATCCTGGCGAGAGCATCACCACTTAACTCCTGCCATGGGATTTTTTCCTCATCTCTTTCCAGAAAAAGAATCTTACTCCGGGTGACAGGATTTTGGGGCATAAAAACCGAACAACAATCAGGCTGTGGCTTAATACTGACTTCATAGGTTCCAATTTCTTTTGCTCTCGTGATAATACTTTCTTTATTCATGCCGATTAAGGGCCGAAACACACTTAAGGAAGTGACACAAGAAACGGCAGCGAGATTCTCCAGGGTCTGTGAAGCCACCTGCCCCAGCGATTCGCCGGTGACCAGTGCCATACAGCCTTTGCTAATCGCGATTTTCCCTGCGATGCGATACATCATTCGCCGATAAAGAACGATCCTGTTTTCCTCATTGCAATGATCTCGGATGGCCCCCTGCATCTCCTCGAAGGGGACCACATACAGGCTTGCTCTCGCCTGAAAACGATTGATTTTTTTTGCAAGGCTTAAAACCTTGTCATAACCTCCCCTGCCAAGAAAAGGTTGGTTATCAAAGAATACAAAATGAACCCGGCATCCTCTGCATGCCATCATGAAAGCGGAAACGGGGCTGTCAATCCCACCCGATAGCAGGCAAAGCACATTCCCGGAACTGCCGACAGGTAGCCCACATAGTCCCGGCTCACGATTATCAAAGACCACCGTTTCTGAACGTCCAATTTCTATCTCAAGAACGTATTCCGCCTCAGTAATATTGACCGTTAATCCCCTTAGGCTTAATTGTTTCATGATGCGCGACCCTACTTCAAAGTTTACTTCGGGTGAGGTTTTGGGAAATGATTTTTCGGAACGCCGGGTCCTGACACAAAAATTCAGGGAATCTGTGGACTCCAATTTAGGTTCAATCCATTGAACCCCTAAAGTAGCAATCGCATCAAAGTCAGGACTCATTGAAACCCCAATACTGAAGGAGGCGATACCAGGAACAGTCTTCAACCTGATCGAGCATTCTGGAGCAAAACCTAGTGGGATATCCAAAAAAATCCTGCCACGGGGCGAACTGTAATGAATATCATCTATGCCCGAAAACACACGTTTGATATTTTTCTGGAGACATTTTTCAAAGAACTTCCTGTTTCGTCCTTTGAGTCCGATCTCGTCATAACGGATTAAGACTGTTCTTCTTTCCGTCATCGGTGTTCAGCTTTTTTCAAAAAGGTAGGATAAAGGGCTTGGTAGGCTTTCCCAAAAACTTCCAAAAACTGGTCAATTTCTTCCAGGGTATTATTCCGGGAAAAAGAAATGCGCAAACTACAACGCGCCTGCTCCTCGCTCAACCCGATTCCCGTGAGAATCCTGGAAGGTTCCTTGGACTGGGCACTACAGGCACTCCCCAGTCCGACAAAAATATCTTCTGTCTCTAAATGGTGTAGAATAACTTCTCCCTCGACAGGAGGAAAGGAAAAATTAACCATCCCCGGCGACTGGCGAGTGCTATCCGCATCAACCAGCGAGTTAAAACAAATCTTCAGTTCCGGTAGTTGTTCCTGTAGGCTTTTCAGTCCTTGAATTAAATGTCGGAAGAGATACTGAAGATGAGTTTGAGTTTGTTCGATTTGGGTCACAGCATGTTTTATGGCTGTTTCCAGTCCCATGATCAGCGGTAATGGAAGCGTACCGGAACGGACTCCGAATTGCTGCTTTCCTCCATGCATTTGCGGACTAAGAGCCAGCTTTGAATCATAGATCAGTAGGCCAATGCCTTTTGGCCCATGAATTTTATGGCCTGAAATTGAATAACCCCCGAGGCCTTTCCACATCTTCGGGCTCAACTTGAGCTTACCGACGGCCTGCACCCCATCCAGAAATAATCTGGATTGTGGAGATTCCTTTACCAAAGCAGAAATGATTTGCAAAGGATCGTTCACCGTGCCCAGTTCATTATTCACATGAGAAAGGCAGAGAAGTTTCACACGGTTTTCCTTCAAAACGGCTATTGAACCCAAGTCGAGCCGACCTTCCTTTTGAAAAGGAAGCAGAGAAAACGGCTCATTCCCAAACTGGTTAAAAAATGTCAGACTCTCGGTAACGCTTGGGTGCTCCAGCCCCAGGAAAGCAGTTTTCTTATCTGGAAAACATAAGCCCTTAATAAAAAGATTGTTGGACTCCGTGCCACCACTGGTAAACAGTATCCGATGCGTTGAGGGTATCCGAAGAGTTTCGGCAATGGATTCCGCCGATTTTTCAATGAGGGCCTTGGCATCTAGCCCTATTTTGTAAGGCGTGCCGCTATTCGCGAACAGATCGCGCATGGCTCCATGCATCCGCTCCAAAACTTCCGCACCCATAGGGGTGGTGGCGGCATTATCGAGATAAACCATCACGCTTTAAGGCTCATAGGGTTTAAGAATGTTCTGCTCCATTCCCAGCTGATCCAGAATTCGAGCGACAACAAAATCCACCAGGTTATCAAAGCTATTTTGTCCCTGATAAAACCCGGGCGATGCCGGCAGGACCATAGCCCCCGCCTGATCGAGGGTCAGAAGATTTTTCAGGTGAATGGTGCTGAAAGGAGTTTCACGCGGAACAAGGATCAGTTTACGTTTTTCTTTTAACATGACATCCGCGACGCGTTCAATCAGGGTTCCTGATATTCCAGCGGAGATTCTTCCCACCGTCCCCATGCTTGCTGGCACTAACACCATTGCATCAACACAAAAGGAACCACTGGCAATGGAACTGTTCATGCGGGAAGCTTTATGCAGAGTCACTTGCTCACCTGAAAAATAAGAAGGCGACAAGTCCAACTCCAGCTTCAAAAGTTCAGCACCCCGCTCCGAGATGATCACATGAACTTCTGCATGAGATTTTATGCAGTCAAAAAGTCGCTTGCCATAACAAACCCCGCTTGCTCCCGTTATTGCCAGTACAATTCGTTTCATCATCTGACATCAAAATCAAACAGGTCTTTGGTCTCAGCTAAAACAATTTTATGTACTTCGTCAGCCGAGCCGATACTATCTATAAATCTTATATTTGGTCCCTTAAAATTTTTAAATATTTTCTGAACATTTTTCAAGTAATCCAGTTTTTCAAAAACACTTTTCTGATCGCGAGACGACTCAATTCTCTCCAGGCATGTCTCAGGAGAAGTCAGAAAGATCAAAACCCGGTCAGGAATTGGGGCAAAGTTTTCATTTTCCAACTGAATCTGTTCGGGGTCCAATCCTAAAGCACCCTGGTAAGCTGCCGTCGAGAAATAATACCGATCCATGAGCACCACCTTGTTACCCTGTAACGCTGGCATTATATTCATTTCAATGTCCTCCTTCCGGTCACTCACAAACCATCTCAATTCTTCCTCCGGACTGATGCCTTGACGACCTTCACTGAGAAGCCTGCGAATTTTCGTGCCCCATGTTCCCCGAGTGGGTTCGGCCAAAGCAATATTGGGTACCCGTCTTTCGTTCAAAAACTTTACCAGCAATCCACACTGAGTGCTTTTGCCTGTTCCGTCTATCCCCTCAAAAGCAATTAAAATCCCCTGCTTCAAAACAATCCTTCCTGAAGAATCTAAACCACCCTCAGTCTATAAAAATTGAATAATTAAAGATACCTTTACTGGACGAAGGGCGCAATGTAATAAAATCAGCGCAGGTTTTCAAGTTTTAAGGGAAGATGGACAGATAAGGATCGCTAAAATACTTTCTGTTCATAAATCAACGATCAGCCGGAAACTAACGCGTAGTCTCGCCTTGCATAAGCTTTGAGATTCTTCACTGCGGTCAGAATGACAATACAAGACTGTTTTGTCATTCCAAGGAACAAGGTGACGAAGAATATCGGGTTGCGCAAAGGTCCCCCTTGAGAACAGAGGCTGAATGAAAATATCATAGGATCGGTATTGTTTCAGTTTGCCCTCGTGGATGCCGCATCCCTGATCGGTCAAAAAAATGCAAGGCTCGCCCTCATCGCGAGTGAGACAAGTTTTTCTGAATTTAAGCAGAAAGGTTTTTAAAAAATTAGCGGCTCTACGGATGTCTTTCCCCGTCAAAATGCACGATATCCAGTTTAATACAACACTTGAAGCAATCCGATTGGCATTCAAAACGAATCGATTATTTTTCCCACCATTTAGCCATGTGGGGTTCCCCCACTGGAAAGCGGACAAATAGTTTCTCGGTTCAACATGCTACAACTCATTCCCTCCCACGGGAGTGGGTTAAAAAATTACCAAGTCATCACGGTGGATCACTTCTTCGTAATAGGATTCGCCCATCAAGCTGCGCACAGCGGAAGTTTTCATACCCTTAATCTGTTCAAGGTCATGTGAATTATAGTTGACCAGTCCCCGGCCAATTTCTTCACCCGTTTCATCGGCGAGGTTCAGGGCATTGCCAAACTCAAATTTGCCTTTCACTTTTACCAGTCCTGCGGGGAGAAGGCTTTTACCTCTTTCCACTAGAGCTTCCCGGGCTCCTTCATCGATAATCAGGGTTCCGGCAGGTTTCAGGGTATGGGCAATCCAATGCTTGCGATCACGGATCTTGCCTTTCCCTGACCAGAACAATGTACCCACTTCTTTACCGGCAAAAACATTCTCGACGACCTTTTTATCCAATCCATTGACCACCAGCGCAGGAATGCCAAAACTCATGGTTTTTTTTGCTGCCAGAACCTTAGTGAGCATTCCCCCCACCGTCAACCGATTCTTGCTTTTTCCTGCAATGCGCTCAATGTCTTCGTCGATTTTTAAAATATGGGAAATCAGTTGTGCTTTTTCAGCACCAGGCCTGTTTTTCAGAGAAGGGTCCCGGTCATACAACCCCTCAACATCGGAAAGAATGATCAATAATTGCGCGTCGACCAAACAGGCCACGGTTGCAGAAAGGGTGTCGTTGTCGCCGATTTTAATCTCTTCAACCGTGACCGAATCGTTTTCATTGATGATAGGAACGACGCCTCTTTCCAGAAGCGCTCCGATGGTGTGCTTGGCATTCAAGTAACGCGTGCGGTTTCCCAGATCCTCATGACTCAGAAGAATCTGGGCAACCTTCAGTCCTTTTTTCTCAAAAGCTTTCTCATAAGTATGCATTAGGAAACTCTGGCCGATGGCAGCGCAGGCCTGCTTTTCAGGAATTGTTAAATCAGTGCGGCCAAATTCCAAGCGTTCCCGTCCCGCCATGATAGCACCGGATGAAACCAACACTACATCATAGCCTTTTTCGTGGAGAGCCTTTATTTTGACCGCATAATGCCGCACCCAGTCCTTGCTCAACCCGCACTCTAGAGACGAACGGCCTTTTCCTCGATTGGAAATAACACTGCTACCAATCTTGATCACGACCGTTTTGATGTTTTTTAGAATGTCTCTACGTACTGTCATATTCTCGGGATGTTCAAAATCTCATTGAAGAAAAAAATGCAGAGAAAAATGTAACCTAAAATTCCACGAAGGTCATCCTCTATTGTTGGGGTTTTTCAGAGTTTCGGTGATAAACCGGTTCAGGACAGCAAAGTAGCTGGCTCCTCCTATGATATATGTGTCATTATGCCCAGCCCCTTCGATAGGGTAAAACGTTTTAGGGTCTCCAGCCTGTTCAAATAATTTAAGTCCAAGGTCATAAGGGACAATCTCATCGCGCGTGCCATGTAGAAACAGTTTGGCAAGCTTCAGGTGGGGGACTTTCCCAAAAGCATCCAATTTCGATCGGATAGCCCAGCCCAGAGGAAAAAGCGGGAAAACCTTTCTCGACATATCGGCAGAGTTGGTGAACACCGACTCCAGAATCAACCCTTTGGCCGGATGGTCCATGGCCGTTCTCACCGCGCAGATGCCACCCAAAGAACGGCCAAAAAGAAATAGCGAATCGACGGACACGCCATCCAAATTAAGAACCCTCTTGTAAGCCGCACGGGAATCTCTGTAAATCCCCTGCTCATCGGGCTCGCCTTCACTTCTTCCGTAACCACGGTAATCAAAAATAAAAATATTCAAGTTGAGCGGCTTAAGACGTTGAATATTGTCTAGTCGGTGGCTGAGGTTACCAGCGTTGCCATGAAACCATAGCAAGGTCGCGACCGCGCTGGGATTGGGAATAAACCAACCATGCAGTTTTGTTCCATCTTCCGCCTTGAAAAAAATGTCCTGCGCCGGAACTCCGACAGATGCCGGATTCCAAAACCCTTCTGGGTAGCGAGATGGATGAAAAATAATTTTGTTTTCAAAAAGGATCAGGAAAACCGCATAGGTCAATACAAGGAAAGCCAGCAGGCTAGCAGACTGAGCCCACATCATCTTATTAGCTCGGGTTTTCAACTTGAGAAACTTTAATTTCCAAGCCTTCCACCGAATCAACCCGAATCTTCTCCCCCTCGGCAACCTGCATTTTTGCTTCCGCCTCCCACAATTCCCCGTGGACCATGACACGGCCTTTTGGGTTCAGGGTTTCTTTCACCATGCCGGTTTCGCCAACCATCCCCTCCATCCCTCCCATTTTTTTGAGGCTACGGGTTCGGGTAGCAAGAACAGCAGTGCCTAACGACAGAACAACTGTCAGACCCAGCGTCGGGTAAAGGATGGCCCGGGAAATCTGCATGGCAGGGTCGTCACTGTCTATCAGCATGGTGGACCCTAGAAAAATCGATATCACCCCAGATACGGACAACAGGCCGTAGCTCATGAAATTGATTTCAGCGATAAACAAAATCACGCCAAATATGATCAGTAATAGTCCGGCGTAGTTGATTGGCAAAGCCTGCATGGCATAGAGCGCGAGAATGAGACTGATGGCACCAATCACACCGGGTAGAACCAGCCCGGGGCTGGACAACTCAAAATAAAGTCCCACCAACCCAAGCATCATAAGGATGTAGGCCACGTTGGGGCTGGAAATAATATCCAGCATTTTCTGCCGAGGGTTCATCTCGTGATAAACGATCTGGAGATTTGCTGTCTTGAGCGTGACAGAGCCGGAGGCGACTTGGACTTCCCTCCCATCAATAGAAAGCACCAGTGCAGTCACATCCCCCGCAATGAGATCAATAACATTGAGCTTCTTAGCCTCTTCCGCAGATATCGAAACGCTGTTAACCACCGCCAGCTCCGCCCAGTGAGCATTGCGTTTTCTAAGTTCCGCCAGAGAACGGATGTAAGCAGCGGCGTCGTTGGTCACTTTCTTTTTCATGGTTTTGGCTTGCTCGCCTTCGCCTCCCCCGCCCATCATATTCACCGGGCTGGCAGCACCAATATTGGTGCCCGGGGCCATGGCAGCAATATGGGACGCAATGGTGATGAATGTCCCCGCCGAGGCAGCACGCGACCCACTCGGCGCAACAAACGAAGCCACTGGAACCTGGGAACTCTGGATTTTCTTGATAATCTGCCGCATAGAAGTATCTAGTCCACCGGGAGTATCCATATGCAACACAATCAACGCGTCCTGCTCGGCGTTGGCCTGGCTAATTTCATGGGAAACATATTCGGCGACCGCGGGATTGATCGACCCTGAAAGTTTAACGACAATCACACGGTCTTTGGAGTAAGCGGGAGGAACGACCAGAAACAAAATCAGTAACAGGAAACTAATTTGTTTATTCATCGAGATGCCCTGAGGATAGGTATCGAAAGTTTTCCGTGCACGTGTCGCGTTATTGTTCCACAGGGGGACGAATAAAGCAAACCCCGCGGCCGGGCCAGACCTGATTTTACGTTACCAACGCTCCTTTTAATGGTAAAATCGGTTGATTGGCTATGATTTTAACTTAGGGAAGCTTCATGGATTATAAAACCATCTACATCGTTGATCCGGTCAGGGGCGAGCGAATTCAAATGGCAAAATTTCTCAGTGAGGAAGTTTTTACTGTCATGACGTTCGTTTCTCCCAACGACTGTTTCAAGAAATCCGAACTCATTAGTTGCGACCTAATGGTGTTTGTACCGCGTAAGAAAAAAAACGAGATTAAACATCTGATGAGTATAAAAAAGAGGTTGCGGAAAACTCCTGTGATTTTTCTTCTCACAGATGATTTTTTGGATATCAATCTTGCGGCAATAACAGCAAACGGGTTTCCAAATGTGTTTAAGGCCGGCAATAACGAAAAGGTGCGGGAAATCATGTTGGGCCTTCTTGCCGAGGAAGGACTACCCCCTCGGACTGAAGTGCCCCACCCCGTCCCCATTTCCCAGGAAGTGCAGGACGCCCTTTCACCGAGACCAGAATGAACAACACGCCTAAAATCACCCAAGCAATTTCTACAGGTGCCTTTAGCATAGGTGGGAAGAATCCTCTGGCCTTGATCGCGGGCCCCTGTGTGATTGAATCTGAAAAAATTGCCCGAGACATCGCCGAAAAACTAAAACGTATTACCGGAGACCTGGGAGTGCCCTTTATTTTCAAAGCTTCCTACGATAAAGCCAACCGGTCCTCCATTCAATCGTTTCGCGGCCCGGGATTGAAAGAAGGACTAAAAATCCTGCAAAAAATCAAGACCGACTTGGACCTTCCCGTTTTGTCCGATGTTCACAAGGAAGAAGAAGTCGAACCTGTAGCGGAAGTGATCGATGTTTTACAGATCCCGGCATTTCTTTGCCGACAAACAGATCTTCTGGTGAAAGCCGCTAGCACCAACAAACCGGTCAATGTTAAAAAAGGACAGTTCATGGCCCCATGGGATATGAAAAATGTCGTGAACAAGCTTGAAGAGAGCGGCAATAAAAATATCCTGCTGACCGAACGAGGGGCAACCTTTGGCTATAACAATCTGGTGGTGGATATGCGGTCCCTTGTTTTGATGCGGGACTACGGCTATCCGGTGATCTTCGATTCTACCCACAGCCTGCAACAACCTGGAGGCCAGGGGACGAGGAGTGGCGGACAAAGGAAGATGATCCCCGACCTCGCCCGTGGAGCAGTAGGAGTGGGTTGTGATGCCCTGTTTATGGAAACCCACCCAGACCCCGACCATGCATTATCAGATGGACCCAATATGCTGAAACTCGACCTGCTCCCGGAACTTCTGAAACAATTGGTCACTCTGGATCACATCGTTCGTAACAAAGAACAAATGCCCCTTAGCAAGGGGAGCTTTGCGTAGTAAGCCGAAAAAACCATCGACCAAGCCAATCGAAGGCTTTATCTCGCAAAAAATTTCGGCAGAAACAAAGTCGTGCCGGAAGACGCATGAACCAAGTTTTAAATTTAACGCAACAGGTCAGAAAGAAACCTTGTGAGTGCCTGAGTCGCAATTTTAGTTTGTGCGCGAAGCGACAGGGCACTTTTGATCGAACCCGGATGTGTCAACACATACCATCCGGCCTTGAGGTTCGAGATTTCTCCATCCCTTCCCAGAAACGAGGAGCTGTCCAGAAGTTCCTGATTGAGCCTATCAGAGATCACCCGTACAGATAGTAAAGGCAAACCCTGTTCTTCAGCCACTCTGGCGATCGCCGAAGTTTCCATTTCCACCGCTTGAACGCTATAACTTTTCCCTAGTTCCCACTTGGTTGCTGAGTCATGGATCACAGTATTGACGGTTAGCAGTCCACCCACAATCGCCTTGACTCCATCGGGACAAGGAATGTTCATGGCACGACCCAACCAATCCTGGTCGGGAAAATATTTCACTTCTTCTTTTGCCTCCAGAATGGCGTCGGCAATCACCAGATCACCAACGTTCAGTTCCGGCTGAACTGCGCCGGCATAGCCGGTGCTGATCAGTACCCTAGGTTGAAAACGGTCGATGACTTGAAGAGTTGCGTCGTCAGCCCTTTGCTTGCCAACGCCAGACTGAACCATGACAATATTCTGCTTCCCCCACTTACCAAGCCAGGCAGAAGCTTTACCAAGACGCACATGATCCGAAATATTCATGATCCGTTTGATACCGGAAATTTCTTCTTTTACCGCTCCAAATATGGCAATGCAATCATTCATAGAACAGAAGTATACCACCCTCCTTCAACCCGGCATTTCAAATCCCATAAGCAGGTTTTATTCTCTGCGGCTTGCCACGTCCTACTAAATAACACTTTATTAAGGCAATCGTCTACTTGCGGCGGAGTTGTTTATTTACCTCAGCTTACCTTTTAATCGACCATCAAAGTTGCGCTTACTAATTGAATTTAAGCAACATCATAATAAGCTCGATTTGATATAATTTCCATGGACTTGGGAAAAGGGAGAAAAACCGTGGAAAAAACGACAACAGATTCAGAAATGATAGAGTCCATGGCAAAATGGTTCACCACGAAGAAATCTCTTTTTCTGCAGATTCAAGTGTTTCCAATTTCCCATTACTCAGGAGAAATCTTTAACTCATGGCAAAGCTAAAACTGAATATTCCTGTAAAAAGAGGGGACCGGCTTGAACTGGACGTCGAAACGCTAGCCTCCAGCGGTGACGGCCTTTGTCGGCATGAAGAGTACGCCCTGTTCACGCCTGGTGGACTGCCCGGCGACCGCGTCTTGGGAAAAATTATCAAAACCACACCACGTTTTGGCGTGGTCGATGTCTTGAAAAGAATTGAGCTGTCGAAAGACCGTGTCGATCCGCCCTGCCCGGTTTTCTTCAAATGCGGCGGTTGCAAATTTCAGGACCTAAAATATGAAAAACAACTGCAGTTTAAAGTCCATGTAGTCAGGGACAGCCTGCAACGCATTGCCCATATCGAAATCCCGAAAAATATTGAAATCACCCCAGCAGGCACCGAATACCAATATCGCAACAAAGGTAGTTTCGCGGTGCAGAGAAAAGGAGGAAAACTCCAGATCGGATTTTACGCAGAAGGCTCTCATGACATTGCCGATTCGACCACCTGTGATATTCTCCTGCCAGCTATCAACGACACAAAGGAATGGCTACGCCAGCTTTTGGAAAAATACGATATCTCTATTTACAACGAGCACCATTACCGGGGACTGCTACGCAAATTAATCATTCGGCATTCCACATCTACAGGCGAAACCCTGGTCGGACTGGTCACCTGCAAGGGCCGGTTCCCTAGAGGGTTCCTCGCTGAACTGACCAAGGAAGATCATTTAAAAAAGCTGGGCATTGTCGGGCTGATTCAGAACATCAATATGCAAAACACCAATGTCATACTAGGTTCCGAAGAGCGGGTGTTATGGGGCAAAAACCGTTACAGGGAGAACATTGGGGAGTTAAACTTTCATCTGTCCCTGGGCTCGTTTTTCCAGGTACATTCCGAACAGGCGGAAAAACTCTATACCCTCATCAGCCAATGGACCAAGAAAAGCCAAACTGTAGTCGATGCCTATGGCGGGTCGGGAGGCATCGCCCTGTGGCTGGCAAAACAGGGTAAAAATATTATCGGAATTGAAAAGTTTGCACCCGCGGTGGAAGATGCAAGACTGAGTGCCGAAAACAATGGACTGTCAAACTGCCGCTTCCTCATTGGAACGGTGGAAGAACATACACCTGCTTTGGATGAAACCCATCACACCTTCATCGTTGACCCTCCCTCTAAAGGTTGCTCCGAAACAGTCATTCAAACTTTGATCGATACCCATCCCCAACAGATTATTTATGTTTCGTGCAATCCATCCACCCTGGCGCGGGATCTCGCGCGTCTCGATGGGTATAGAATTCGAGATATCCAATTGATCGACATGTTTCCCCAGACCCAGCATGTAGAAACTGCTGTCCGCCTCACCCGGAAACGCCTTGGGAAAAAAGAGTAACACCCGGCCAAGCTGCCTGACTCGGCAATTGATACCTCCACCTTTTCGAATGACCCCAACATCTATCTTGCCTCCGCTCAGGGTAAAGTCGAAGGTGGTTCCTTTCCCAACTTCAGTTTCAAACCAGAGCTTGCCTTGGCGATTTTCCCCGATAATGCCTTTGAACGGTCTTCCTCTGTCAAAGGGAAGAGGTTTATTGAGCCAAGCCCACTATTGCCAGTCAAAAACAGCTATCGCAGTCGGCCTCACATATGGTAGTTAGAATTTGGCGTGTTTGGGAGTTCTGGGAAAGGGGATTACGTCGCGGATATTTTCCATGCCAGTGACGAACTGGACCAGCCGTTCGAACCCCAACCCGAATCCAGAGTGAGGCGCCGAGCCAAATTTTCTGAGATCGAGGTACCACCAGTATTCTTCCGGATCAAGGTCTTTGTCTCGCATCCGTTGTAACAACACATCATAGTTTTCTTCACGCTGGCTACCGCCGATAATTTCCCCAAGGTTGGGCAGAAGCACATCCATAGCCCGCACGGTTTCACCGCCCTCATTGAGTTTCATGTAAAAAGATTTAATCTGCTCCGGGTAGTTGAACACGATGATCGGCTTCTTGAAAACCTTCTCGCTGAGAAAACGCTCATGCTCCGCCTGCAGGGTAAAGCCCCATTCCACTGGATAGGTAAAACTCTCAGATGATTTTTGTAGTTGATGAATAGCTTCAGTATAGGTCAACCTCTCGAAACTACTGCCAGTGATCTTTCTCAGGGTCTCAAGAATGGTGGTGTCAATGTGCTTGTTAAAAAACCCCATATCTTCCGCGCAATGCTCCATCACATCCGACAACAGGTATTTGATGAATTCCTCCGCCATGTCCATATCGTCATCCAGGTCATAAAAGGCCATTTCTGGTTCCACCATCCAGAATTCAGCGAGGTGGCGACTGGTGTTGGAGTTTTCAGCGCGAAAGGTGGGGCCAAACGTATAAACTTCTGAAAGGGCCATAGCATAGATTTCCCCTTCCAGTTGCCCGCTGACAGTGAGTGCGGTTTTCTCGCCAAAAAAATCCTGAGTATAGTCAATTTTGCCATCCACACTTGGAGGTTTGGAAAGGTCCAGAGTTGTCACCTGAAACATTTCCCCAGCACCCTCGCAATCACTGGTGGTTACGATAGGCGTGTTCAGGTAAAGAAAACCTTTTTCCTGAAAAAACTGGTGAATGGCAAAAGCCAGACGGTTACGTACCCGCATGACCGCGCCAAAAGTATTGGTACGCGGGCGAAGGTGAGCGATCTCACGCAAAAACTCAAAGGAGTGCCGTTTCTTTTGCAAAGGGTAAGTGTCGACCAGGGCTGAGCCGTAAACCTGAATCTCTGTAGCCTGAACTTCCCTGGACTGACCCTTGCCCTGTGAAGTTACTATGTTGCCGCGCACCGCCACGCAACTACCGGTGGTCATCTGTTTCTCAATGGAGGAATAACCCTGAAGGGTGTGTTCAGCCACCACTTGAATATTAGAGAAGCAAGAACCATCGTTGATTTCCAAGAATGAAAAACCTCCCTTTGAATCGCGACGGGTTCTCACCCAGCCTTTTACCAGCACGTCTCTCTCCTCACACATAAGGAGGTCTTTAATTTTTGTCCGTTTCATAAACTCGAGTTACCCCCATTCAAATACTCCCTGACAAGTGCTCTTCTCATTGACAATAAAGGTGCTTTAAGATATTTTAGGGAGAGCAGTCAGTAACGATTTTTCCCGGCGTTCCAAAGAAGTTAACCCGAAAAACCTATACCCTATATTTTGTGTTTATTCTAGGAAATTTACTGCAAGCAACCGCCCAAGTCCTGAACGTTGTTTTACAGCTTTATATGTGGATCATTATTATCCGCGCCCTATTATCCTGGGTAAATCCGGATCCGTATAATCCCATCGTCCAGTTTTTATACAGTATCACAGAACCGGTTTTGCTTCGAGTGCGGCAATTAATCCCCATGTCCGGAATAGGAATCGATTTTTCACCAATCATTGTTCTTCTGGCAATTATTTTTCTTCAAAGCTTTTTGGTCCAGTCTCTGGGAGCCCTGGCACTGAGACTACAATGATCTATCATGCGCCTGACTTACCTTGACATTCTAGAGCAATGCTTCCACGACAAGCTCCGTGGCTATAACAAGCAGGAGGTTGACACCTTCCTCCACCTTGTGGCCGATGATTTTAAATCCATGACCGAAGACCTCAAGGATAAGGGCCAGCAAATCGATTTAAAAACTGAGGAAATTAAAGAACTCAAACAAAGTCTGGACAAGCTTTCCCGACAAGAGCCCGAAACCAGAACCTCTCCCGAGGTGGAAGAAGAGTTACGGACTCTCAGAAAAGATTTGAGGGAAAAAGGCCAACTGATTCAGGAAATGAAAAAAACCAATGAAGGCAAATCAAGCGACAATGGCGTGTTTTCGCAATTGACGCCAGAGATGTTGAAAGAAAAAGCAGAAAAAATCATCAACACCGCGAAGCAACATGCTGAGCAACATAAAGCAAACGCCGCGAAAGAGATGGGCTCCATACAGGAGGATATCCAGAAACTACAAAAACAGAAACAACAGCTAATGAATAATATCCGGGCCACTGCGGTCGAGCATTTAAACAAATTTAAAGCAGGAACCAAAAACTGCAATGCCGCAGACTCAGATCAAGATTAATCCTTGCGAAAATGGGATCCGGTTCTCAGCCGTCATCCAGCCTAGGTCATCCCAGAACGAGGTTTCGGGGATTCATAATAATTCCTTAAAAATCCGGTTGGCCTCACCACCGGTAGACGGAGCCGCCAACAAAACCTGCGTCAAGTTCCTAGCCAAATGGCTGAGGGTGCGTCCTTCCAGGGCCTGTATCGTCGCGAGGCTCGACGACAAAGACAAAACCATCGAAATTAACGGAATGGATGAATCTGATTTTCGAGAAAAACTGACCGCCAAAACTCCCAACTTCCTTAAAGAAAATAACTCATGATCAAAACCATCGAGTATATAGACGGAGTGGTGAGGATGATCGATCAGACTCGTCTTCCAGCGGAAAAAGTTTTTGTTGACTGCAAAACCGTTGAGGAAGTCGGGCAGGCCATTAAATCCATGATTATTCGGGGAGCACCGGCCATCGGTGTCGCCGCAGCCATGGGGGTCAGCCTCGGAACCAATGCGATTACCGCCTCCAACTTCGATGAATTTTATAGCGCGATGGAAAGGCAATGCGACCACCTCGGCAAGTCCCGGCCTACCGCTGTGAATCTCGCCTGGGCCATCAACCAGATGAAACAACTTGCGAGAGATTCAAAAAACCTGTCTATCCCCGAGCTGAAAGCCCGGTTGAAGGAAGAAGCACTCACCATCCTGACCGAAGATATCAGCATCAACAAGGCAATGGGACAACACGGGCAGACCCTGATTGAAAACGACAATGTAGTACTGACCCACTGCAACGCCGGGGCTTTAGCGACAGCAGGTTTCGGCACCGCGCTGGGAGTGATTCGCGCATCCATCAACGCGGGGAAAAGTGTCCGCGTACTGGCTAACGAGACGCGGCCCTTCCTGCAAGGGGCAAGGCTGACAGCGTGGGAACTCAAAGAAGATAATATTCCCGTTAAACTGATTACCGATAGTATGTGCGGCTTCTTTATGAAAAATAAGGAGGTCGATCTAGTCGTTGTCGGGGCTGACCGCATTGCGGGAAATGGCGATGTTGCCAACAAAATAGGCACCTATATGGTTGCGGTGCTTGCCAAGGAAAACAATATTCCGTTTTATGTCGCCGCGCCTGTCTCCACTCTAGACCTTTCCCTAGTGTCCGGCGATGAAATCCCCATAGAAGAACGCTCGGCTGAAGAAGTGGTGAATATCAACAAAACAAGAATTGCGCCCGAGGGCATCGAGGTGGCACATCCCGCGTTCGATATCACCCCAAATAAACTGGTCGCCGCCATCATCACCGAAGAGGGCATTGCCCGTCCACCCTTCACCGAGTCGCTCAAGGCGATGGCGCAAAAGAAATGAGGGCCATGATCATGGCGGCAGGCTTCGGTACCCGCCTCAAGCCCCTCACACTGAGCCTTCCCAAGCCCATGTTCCCGGTTTTAAACCGACCCCTTCTGGAACACACACTGAACTTTTTAAGTTCCAATGGCATCCAAGACATCATTATCAATGTGCATCATCTGCCCGAGAAAATTGTCGAGCATTTCAGCAATGGTGCGGATTTCGGAGTGCGCTTGCAGTTTTCCAAGGAAGAAAAAATTCTCGGAACTGCTGGCGGACTCAAAAAGGCTCAGTCATTCCTTGAAGAAGAAACATTTTTGGTGGTGAACAGCGACGTACTCGCAGATATCGATCTGGATACAGTTCTCAGTTTTCATAAAGAAAAAAACTCCTGCCTGACACTGGTTGTGAGGAAGGACGTCAAGCCGGAAAAATATGAGCCCATCGAATTGTCCGATGATGGGAGGATCACACGCTTTGTGGATGCCTCCATTAAAAATCCTCCCGCGACAACCCAACGGGTCATGTTCACTGGAATACAGATCATGGAACCGGAAATATTTTCCCGCATACCGGCAGGCAAATTCTATGGTACGGCAGAAGACGTGTTCCCGGCAATGATCGAAGAGGGGCTACCGGTTTATGGAGCTCTGCATGAGAAATACTGGATCGACATGGGCACGCGGGAAACCTATATTCAGGCTCAGGCCGATGCCTTGGAAAAAAAGTTGGCGTTAAAAACCTCGCCATCGAGAAACCCCGAAGGCCCTCTGGTAGTGCCACCGGTTCATATCGGAAAAGACTGCGAAATCTCTAACGACGCACAAGCAGGTCCCTATGCAGTGCTGGGCGATGGGTGTCATTTGCGGTCAGGCACTGTCGTGGAAAATTCCATACTCTGGGCGGGTGCCACCATCGGCTCCGGCACCACCATAAGAAATTCTATTATCGGCAAAGGAGCAACTATAGAAAATAACGCGCAAGTGGTAGATGAGTCGCTTTAGAAGAGCGATTGGATTTTGGTTTTAACTTCCTCCCAGATTTTTAGCGACTGGTTATAGGGAATGTGATCGAAATTAAGCTCCCCCCGGCCTCTCTTACAAGGGGGAACTGATTTTTGGTGGGGCCTCCCGCAGACAAGGGAGGAGGATTATTTTTTATTCGTTGTTTACAGAAGTTTGTGGTTACTCAGCGTCATGGTAGAAACTGAAATCGCGCCCTCTTCGCAGTTGATGATGCGGCGCCATTCAGGAAGATCCGCTTCCCCCACTCTTGTATATTCATCCGTGTAACTTTCCACATCTTTTAAGCCTTTCGTTTTCGGGTTGAAATAGAACACGGAGTATTTATGGGTCAGGTATTTGCCATCCTGATTTTTCCGGATCTCTTCAATATTGATGGAAAAAGAAAAGCGCGGTGTCTGCCGGTTGATCTGCTGGATTCTGCCGTCCTTGATGCGGTAGAATGAACTCATGGCGTCTCCGCCCATGACGAGTTTTCTTCCCAACGGGTGCGTGCCATCATCTCCGAAGCTAAGCTTGTATTTGCCATCTGACTCATCAAAAGAAAGCGGACCCCGGTGCATGGCAATCGAAGCCAGATTTCCCGTGAGAAAGCCCTTGGCTTTTTCTTCGCTGATATCTGTTTCGATTTCTTTGGGACCTTTAACCGTCACCGTACCCTTTTGTTCATCACCATTTATATTTGCCGTCACATCTGCGGTGAAGCCACTGAACCCGACCGGCCATCGGGCGGTGTTGGAAAATACTTCCCGCATCGCTTTGCGTGCCTCGACATCATCTTCCAATGTGGTTTCGACATCTTTTTTCTTCGTGTAGGTCGCCATGCAAAATCTCCTTAAAAACGAAAAGAGCCTGACCAAGGCCCGGGGTAAACTTACGAGCCATAAAAAACTTGTATGAGAATTGAACGATTATACCTTATTTTACCGCTACGCTGATATCAGAAATGCCTTTTTTTTGTAACAGGCCCATGACCTGAATCACATCACCGTAAGGAAGAGATTTATCGGCCCGGATGGTGGCACTTGGCTTTTTGTCCTTGAATTGCATTTTTACGAGGGTTGTTTCCAGCCCCAGAAGGGTTACCGATTTACCTTCGAGAAAGATTTTTTTATCTTTCAACATCTCAACCTCCAAGGTTTTGGGGTTTTCATCAAGGACGGAGGACTTGGAAGTCGGTAAATTGATATCCATCTTTCGGCTGAAGTCCACAAACACTGTGGATACCATAAAGAAAATAATAAGCAGGAACACCACATCAATCAGGGGGGTCATATCCAACGCAAAATTATCTTCTTCTTCTTTTTTTCTGAACTGCATGGTAATCCCTTTAAATAAAAAGACCAATGCCTGAAAGGTCAGCAAACGCTTGACGTCTCTTTTCAGGTTTTTCCCTGAACGGTCCCCGAGGTGGCAGGTTTGGCCTTTCGAATGCCGTCGTAAGAAAGCTCTTCAATGAGCTGGAATGAGATTTCTTCCATCTCGAAAACATAGCGATCAATTTTTCCCCGGAAATAATGATAAAAGGCCAAAGCTGGGATACCGACCGCCATTCCCGCCGCAGTTGTGATCAACGCTTCGGATATGCCACTGGCGACAAGGCCGGGGTTTCCGGTACCACTGAGAGAAATCACATTGAAGGCCTTTATCATTCCGAACACGGTTCCCAAAAGGCCCATCATCGGAGTGATGTTCGCCACCGCGCCCAGCACCCGGAGATTTGAATTCATCAGAGACGCTTCGTGCTGACCAGCACCTTCAATCGCTCGTTCAATTTCATCAAGCCTGCCCCCTACCCGCAACAGCCCCACCTTTAAAATCCGTGAAAGCGAATTGTCATAGGCCTTGCACAACTGCAGAGTTTTTTGTATGTCCTCCCAGTCCCACTGGTCCCGAACATTTTGAAGAAAGTTAGAGTTGATGATATTTTTTCTTCTCAGGCTATAAACACGCTCGACGGCAATCCCCAGCATGAGTACTGAGGCAAAAAGAATGGGATACATCATGAACCCACCTTTTTCCAAGGTGGAAAGCAATTTCCACGAATCGGCGGAGGCCGGATCTGCGGCAAAAACGAGTCCAGGGAGTCCAAACAGGCTTAACAGTGCAATTTTAAAAATTCGCTTCATACGGTTACTTGAACGTTGGTCTCTTTAAAAATTGATTACTTGAACCGAAGGTTCTTTAATAGATATGTTAATAAATTACCTAGAAGAAGATGGAGGAATAGGTTCAATAGGCTCCACTCCTTCATAACCTGGGTGATAGCAATTTTTTGAAGAAATTCTCCGTCTAAGAAATGAAAATATCATCGGAGTTATAGCATGAAGTTTTCTCGATAGGCAAGGAGCTTTAAAACCCAGAAAAATGATTAAGCTCTTTAAATATAAGGTTTTTTAGTATATATTCGGAGACAACCTGCAACCATTAAACACCGTAATGTTACCATTTAACCTGTCCTCTAAATTTTTTTCTTATTTCACTTTGGTTTCCGTGTTGGTGCTTTTTTGGGGCTGCACCACCACAAAAAAGGAGAAGAACTATTCCGCAGGCCAGTTATTGCAACAAAGCAAGCGACTTGCCAAAAAGAAGGAAACCGAAGAGGCCAAAGCCAAAGTCCAGGAGTTACTGGAGGATTATCCGGACAGCAAAGAGCGGGTAGCAGCCACTATGTTGCTCGCAGACATTCATTTCGATGCGGAAGAGTATGAAGAAGCGAAATTTCACTACCAGAAGTTTACAGAACTCTACCCTGCCCACCAGTTTGTCGACCGAGCACATTATTATAAAACCATGTCCAATTTCAAGCTGATCGATTTGGCTTCCCGAGATTTAACGCCGGTTAATTCAGCACTGGAAGGTTTTCGGCGCTTTGCGCAAGACTTCCCCAAAAGCTCTTACGCAAAAAAGGCGACTATAAAAATCACCCAGTGTCTGGATGTCCTGGCGCAAAACATGTTTGAGATCGGCAAGTTTTATTACCGCACCGGATCCTATCAGTCGGCGATCCAAAGGCTCAAACGCTTAAAGGTGGAACATCCTAAAAATTCCTATATTCTCGAAGCAGAGTTTTTGTTAGGCGAGTCCTATCATAAGGAACAAAATTTTTCTGAAGCCCGCGCTTATTATAAAAACGTTATTAAAAAATCTCCTCGAAGCGAGTTCGCGAAAGAAGCACGACTTCGCTTGAGAGCCCTGCGCTAAACTCAAAAAACTATGCCAAAGACCGCCAAACGCAAACCGGCAAAAACAAAACACGCTTCCACGGCGACGAGCAAGAGGACCAGCCATGACCCGCTCACCCAGTACATGGAAGAGATCAGCAAGATCAAGATTCTCACTCGGGAAGAAGAAATCAAACTGGCAAAATCTATTAAAGCCGGAGACCCTAAAGCCATTCAAGAAATGGTACGTAGAAATTTAAAATATGTCGTGACCGTGGCCCATAAATACCGAGGGCTGGGCATTTCTCTCCAGGACTTGATTGAAGAAGGAAATATTGGGTTGATCCAGGCCGCCAAACGTTTTGACGTTGGCAGGAATGTCAAATTCATCACCTATGCGGTATGGTGGATCAAGCAGGCTATCATGCACTCCCTTGCCGAACAGTCCGGCACGGTCAAGCTTCCTGTCAAGCAGGTCGGGAAAGTCCTCAAAATCAATAAAAAAAGCCAGCAGATGGCGCAGGAGCTCGAACGCGAACCGACCCAGTCTGAGTTGGCAAAGAGCCTCGGATATAGGAATGAGGAAATCAACTCCATCATGCGCGCCTACCGGACCCACCTTTCTCTCGATTCTCCTTTAAAAGAAAGTGAAGACACGCCCTATCTGGATATTTTGGAAAACCATGACCTCATCCCCTACGATGACCAGATCATGCAGGCATCGCTCAACGAAAAGGTGGATCAATTACTGGAAGACCTCTCGGAAAGAGAAGCCAGAATTCTCAAAATGCGTTTCGGTTTTTTTGGCAAAATAAAAACATTGGAGGAAATCGGGAGAGAGATCGGCTTTTCCCGCGAGCGGGTGCGGCAAATCGAAAAAAGGGCCAAATTAAAACTGAAGTCCAAACTGCAAAACGAATCATGGGTCGGCGAGGAAGAATGACCCTTTATTATGCTGACTGAAATTTTACCTCTTTGTCTGGTCTCATATTTGATCGGGTCCATTCCCTTCGGCGTCGTGTTTGCGCGAGCCAGGAACATGGACATTCGTGAACACGGTAGCGGCAATATTGGTGCCACCAACGTGGCCCGGGTGATGGGTAAAAAAGCCGGATTATTGACCCTGCTAGGAGATGTACTGAAAGGACTTCTCGTTGTTCTTGGTGCCGGATCGCTGTACGAAAAACCAATACTGGTTGCCCTCGCCGGACTCATGGTTTTTCTCGGCCACCTCTACTCCACCTTCCTGAAGTTCAAAGGCGGTAAAGGGGTCGCGACCAGCCTCGGCCTGTTTTCATATATCATGCCCTGGGCGACCCTGTGCGCGGTCGGGGTGTTTTCCGTATGCCTGTGGATTTCAGGCTATGTTTCCATGGGGTCGATCATGGCGGCGATTTCCCTGCCTCTGTTTGCCATATTTTTTAAGTTGCCACTGCCCTATATTTATCTTGCGGCCATTGTCGGTTTGTTCACCGTGCAGAGGCATTACGGCAATATTCTTCGCCTCATTGAGGGGACCGAATCGAAGTTTATTGTCAAATAGAATTTGACAATCACGTTTGAGGAAATATAATTGGCTTTCGGGTGTTCCATACAAGACAAATAAAATGCGGGAGTAACTCAGTGGTAGAGTGCAACCTTGCCAAGGTTGAAGTCGAGGGTTCGAACCCCTTCTCCCGCTCCATTTTTCCATCGTTATGACTAGGCAGGGCGCCGTCGCCAAGTGGTAAGGCAGAGGTCTGCAAAATCTCTATCGGCGGTTCGAGTCCGCCCGGCGCCTCCATTTTCTCTCCCAACTTTCGAAAAAGCTTCCACTTCTTTCTAATCAGATACTAATTTTTTGTGAAATCAAGGCTAAGCTCTTTAGAACTATTGCCGAAACTTACTGAAACAAGTCTTTTGTGACCTTGCGTTTGGCGAAAGGAAGGTTGCTCACAGCAAGCAAGTTTGGCCTAAGCATAAAGTTAAAATCGGTATGCAAGCCTATTGAATGCGAGACCTTTACATAACCTCAAGTTACCCCTTCGTGCCTCGACGGGGTAATCCGAAGTTTTTCTGGTCTCGATCCAAAAAGGGGATGATGAAGGTGACATCTTTCGGTTTCGCTTCTGTGAAGAAATGAAAGACGAGGACCGCAACCTGATTCACCAGTATATCGCGCAAAAACAGTTTGAGACTTTGGAAAAAATAAACCAGGAAAACCTCATGCAATATTACGACGATTACCCTGAGGCTTCAACCGGGGATTAATGCCTCCACAAAATTTTCCGCGATAAATTCCTGCAAATCTTCCGGCTTCTCACCCACTCCTACAAATCGAACCGGAAGTTTCAAATCACCCGTTATATTGAGCAACACCCCACCCTTTGCCGTTCCATCCAACTTGGTCATCACCAACCCGTCCACTTCCAGTGCTTCATTAAATAGTCGCGCCTGCGAGATGCTGTTTTGCCCAATGGTCGCGTCCAGAACCAGCAAGGTTTCATGAGGGGCTCCCGGCAAGACTTTTCCAATCACCCGTTTGACTTTTTTCAATTCTTCCATCAGGTTGGTATTGGTTTGCAACCGCCCTGCCGTATCAATGATAACCATATCCATCTCACGTGCCACTCCGGCCTGAACCGCATCGTACGCGACTGCAGAAGGATCCGCGCCGCTCTTCTGGCTGATGCAAGGGATGTCTGATCTCTCCGCCCAAACCTGCAACTGGTCAATAGCAGCCGCCCTGAACGTGTCTCCGGCCGCCAGCAAAACCTTTTTGCCCTGCTGCTTCCAATGCCGGGCCAGCTTTCCAATAGTGGTGGTTTTGCCCGAACCATTCACCCCTACAACCAGTATCACAAAGGGCTGGTGTTCGGAAAACGACAACGGCTTCTGGTTTTGCGACAGGACATGGACCATGCGTTGTTTTAATTGTTTAAACACTTCCTTGTTTTCACGAATCCGGTTCCGGGAAACTTCGCATTTTAAGTCTTTCAGAATGAAGGAGGTGATCTGTACGCCCACATCGGCGATGAGGAGAGTTTCTTCAAGTTCTTCCAGTAGCTCCGGCCCAACTTTCGCCTCGCCGCGAACAATATTGTCAAAGCCCCCTGCCAAATTCGAGCGGGTCTTTGCCAGCCCGGATTTCAGTCGGACAAAAAACCCTGACTCAGGGTTGTTTTTTGCCGCTGATTCGTCAGACATCCCAGTCTCCATTGTCTTCATGCTCCAGAGAGGTATTGGTGGGTGGGCATCTTCACAAGTCCACCAACTTTTGTCAAGACGAATCCAAAAAGGAAAAAAACGTTGCCCCGCTTCTCCCAAAAACATATAACCCGCAACAAATCAATGGGTCGGGAAAAGAGCCTGTAGCACCCATCGGCCTGTTTTTACCATAACGTTTAAGAATATTGTGAATGAGGGAGTCCTGCCTTTTAACTGGCACCGCAACAGGCTATTGACCTCGTGTTTATTACACCCCCGATCTCGTCTTGCAAGACCATGGCTTCAATGTCCAGATCGGTACACCGGCCTCTATACTTGGGTCCGCGCTTGGCGGGCAGCAATTGCGATACATCGCATCCACTTTGACGATAACGAGCATAATATTTCAAAAACGTCTAAGGGTAGATTCCATACGCCTTATAAAAACCTCCAACACGGGTAAAACGAGGGTGACCTCCTTTCTTTACAAGCTCATATGCTTCAATCAAATAACAATATTTTTGGATGCAGTTCTTCTTTAACATCTCATCTCGACTATCTATTCGCATCGTTGCCCCTCAGAATGGTTACAAACAATATAACAATTCCTATTAACGAGTTACTTGACCTTTACATCGTTTACGAATAGCGTGGTTTTTGGTGTTTGGGCGGTTGAAGTTGGTAAATAAAAAAAACTGAGAACACAGCTTTTTTTGCACATGAAGTCAAGAAGCGGCTCGCTCCTCTTACTTTAGGGGAGGCTTACAGCAACACTTCAAAAAACAAGCTTTACTAGCTGTTGTACTTACTAATTGAATTCAAGCACCATCACTACCATTTTACTGGCAAAGCAAAATTATAGACAAAAAGGCAAAAGTGCTCAGTGAGTCAATCTAAGCTAAACTTAGTAAACGATTCCAGGTCAAGACGACTTGGAATCCATCCGAGGAAGATTGGGTCTGGGATTGATCATATCTTTCTTACTGAGAATGTCGATGAGGTTTTTATCCCGGCAGGCAACGGCAATATCGATCAATCCATCGCCATTAAAATCCGCCACCGCCATGCCCTGGGGATGCTCATCGACTCGATGGTAAATAGGAGGATAGGTGAAGGTTCCGTTTCCTTTGCCAAGGGAAACACTAATCATGTCATCGGTGGCATTGGAGACGGCTATATCCTCAAAACCATCACCGGTAAAATCGCTAGCCACGACATATTTCGGGAAATTCCCCGAAGCAAAATCCTTCAATGAGTCGAAAGTCTTATCACCTTTGTTTATGAGCACGGTCAGAGCATGCAAAGAGTTGCTGGAAGTCACAAGTTCCTTCAACCCGTCATTGTTCACATCTACGCTGACAATGGTGAGAGGCTGTTTCCCGCCTTTAAACACATCTGAGCTTTCGAATTTTCCATCGCCCTTGCCCCAGAGAATTTGAACACCGGTAAACCCATTACCCGCTAGAGCTACCGCGACATCTACCTTTCCATCCTGATTGTAATCGTCGACAACAACCCCTGTTGGCTGCCCCTTGACAGGGATGGAATACGGATCAGAAAAAAAACCATTACCTTCCCCCTGCATCACAACCACATTCGAAAAGCGCATGGTGATCACCATGTCAATTCTCCCGTCAGAATTAAAATCGCCGGATGACATGTTGATGGGGATTTTTCCTGGCTTAAGCACTTGGCTTGTTTTTTGGAAACTACCCAGCCGCGTGTTCAAAAATATCTGGATGGTCTGGTCAGCATAATTGAGCACCGCAATATCTGTGTAACCGTCTTCATTGAAATCTCCAGAAACCAGGCAAATCGGGTCTCTACCGGTTTTATAAACAAGCTGATCCCTGAAAGTGCCATCGCCCATTCCCTTAAAAAATGAAAAAGAATTCCCGCCAGTATTGGTCACAACCAAATCCGGAACTTTGTCACGGTTAAAATCATCGGCAATGAGAAAAGAAGGTTCTTTTCCCGTATCCATGGAATAACTCAAGGCAAAAATGCGAGGCATTTTTTTCCGAGCCTTGGGCGGCGGGCACCCCAGCAGGACAAAAACCATCAGGAACACAATTATTGAATAATGTTTTTTCATAAAGCTCCGTTGAAAAAACGAAGAGTACCACGGGAACCATGGGGAAACAATGCTACACAACTGGTCTGGTACTTTTTACGGAGAGATGAACCTGTTCGCGCAAGACAAAATACCCCAAAATCTTTTGTCCAGAAGTAAAAGCCAATGACAGGCCCGCCGTTCCCATTATGACTCTTTATACAGGTTGTGTCTGGAAATACCGCTGAACATGGCTTTCATAAAGTCGGATATTTATTCGGCCACTGTAGTCATATTATGATCCATGAACTTGGATATCGTGTCGCCAGATTGGTCAAAACCCGTACAGCGCGTCCATAGGGGAGGTCTGCGGTCAGTTCATGGCAGTTCTGGTAAAAGTTGTCAGCGAAGGCCTTTGGGGAAACTCCATTATGAAGGCATCAAACCTGGAACATTTCACAGAAGTCAACCGACCATGCTCTTCCCCAACCAAATCCAGGCCCAACAAATCAGAATGCAGGTAATAACCTTCAATTTCATTGAGCATCAGGTCTTTATCCTGTTTTAATCCGGGATCGTTTGCAGACTTTTTTCCTGAAAAACTCCAGCATTCCCTTGAAAATATAGGAGTGGAAGGTTGACATAGCCATCCAGTAAATTTTTCCCCAAAAAGGTTTGGGAATGAAATGCGCCTTCAACGTCAAACGGGTCCCCCCGTTCTGATCCGGATCGAGCTGGAACTCGAGCCAGGACTGGCCCGGAGTGATCATTTCTGCTCTCAGCAACAGTTCGCGGTTGAGTTCCAGCTTTTCCACTCTCCAGAAATCTACCGAATCTCCAATGCGAAGACTGGACAGGTCGCGCCGACCTCGTTGCAATCCCACTCCCCCCAGGAGCCGGTCAATGAGACCACGAATTTCCCAAAGAATGTTGGCGTGGTTCCAGCCATGCTTGCCCCCGATCTGGCAAATCACCGGGAATACCTGCTCTGGAGTCGCCGGAATATCTATTCCATGTTCGTCAATGACGAACTCGGAAGCCTCAAACTGACACAAAGGCAAAAGGTCACTCATATTTTCAGGCGGAACATCACTCCAATGCGAAAATACTCTTGAGCTTTTTTCTTTCTCTTGAGCCCATTTTACGGCTGTTACAAAGTCCAGCGGTTCGAAGGGAAGAATTGTTGAAATTTCGTTGTCCACACACACCACATCAGTTTTAAGACTACTCAGTAAAAGCGAAGTGATATTTACCGGAATGGAAATAAAACAATGAAGCCAGTAAGCATAAAGTCGGCACATCCAGTCAACAGGAATGGGCACCCAGGAAACATCAATGAAACGGATCCGGCGATTCAAGATTTTGGCAAAGCGTAAAATCATTTCCTTATAGGGCAGTACATCCTTGCCCCCAATCTGGAAAACACGTGACTCCAGGCCCGGAGTTTCCATAACACCGACCAGATATTTGACAACATCTCTGATCGCGACAGGCTGGCAGACGGAATTGAACTCTGGTAAAAAAGGAATAAACCGGTTATTCAAAGTCAGAGATTTCATCAATTCATAAGATGCGCTTCCGGCACCAATGATAATGGCCGCCCGAACCCGGATAGTCGGAACACTGCTCTCTGATAATATATTCCCGACCTCTCTTCTGCTTCTGAGGTGCGGCGACATGCGATCATCTTTTTCTCCCAGGCCACCCAGGTAGATGACCCGTTTTACACCTTGGTGTTCAGCTGATTCCCGGAAGTTTTTTGCAGCCTCATGGTCGTTTATTATAAACTCTTTCCTTTTTAACCTCATGCTATGAATTAAATAATACGCGTAGTCAACATCCTTCAAGGCGGGGAGCAACTCTTCCTTATCCAAGCAATCGGCATAAACATGTTCAACGCGAGGATGCGTCAATAGCGTTGGGCAACTGATATTCCTATACATACACCGGACAACATAGCCTCTTGATACCAGTTCGGGAATTAACCTGTGCGCCACATATCCAGTAGCCCCAGTAACAAGAACCCGTGTTCCTCCTGGCCAAGGGCAAGTATTAAGATCATCACAATAGTGGTAATTGACTTTTTCCGGATCCATATCTGAAATATATCCCTCACCGCCGAGTTCGCAAGCCCCTCTCTCGGTGTCGGGCCAATAAGCAATCAAAGAGCTATCTCGACTGAATAAGGCACTGCCCTATTCTCACCGGGCACAGCCCAGCCTCTGATGGTAAATTACAATGTCTTTAAACTGCTTTCAATCGGTTAGATCGGCCCGAAGGGGTGTTCCCCACTGGATCCAGCGTCACGCTGGCACTTGACGGAAGAAAAAAGGGTTGTGGCGTTTTTCTTCGCCAACGGTGGTCGCGGGGCCATGGCCGGGGAAAAGGCGCGTGTGGTCTGGCAAGGTCAAAAGTCTTTGGGTGATGGAATCGTGCAGCTCAGACCAAGAGGAATTGGCACGTCCCATGGAACCGGCGAAGATGGCATCACCGGAGAAAACCGTGTCATGGATTTTATAAGACACTCCGCCTGAGGTGTGACCGGGTGTAAAAAGAACTTCTACATTTAACTGGCCCAGTTTTATTGATTTTCCATCCTTTAAAAACTTAAAGTCACGGCTGCCTGAGGGGCGAGGCTCTTTTTTATCAATCCAGGCGGGACAGTTATAGGTTTTGTCCAGGAGTTCCAGTCCCCCAGCGTGATCAAAGTGGGCATGGGTTAAAAAGATTTTTTCTGGTTGAAGTTTCAACTCTTTGGCTTTCTTAATGATCGCCTCCGGATTCCCTCCCGTATCAATTACCGCAGAGGTTTGTGTAGCCTTGCAAATTACCAGATAACATTTAACAGGATAGGCTCCAAGGAACACATCCAGGCAGACCGTATCGAAAGGGGCGGGATCCGGCTCAATAGGTTTGGGAGCCCAGGCCGCATTCGCGACCGCGATCAACGATGGAGCATGAAGGTCCAGAGCTTCAGCAAGATTTTTTAAGACACCCTCTTCCGGAACAAACTCATAACGCTCCATCCGGGAAATATCACCCACACTGACTCCCGAAGCACGGGCCAAGTCAGACTGGCACCAGCTTTTGCCATCTCTGGCCTTTTCCAGCACGTCTCCCAATTCATCTTCCAAAGTTCCTGACATAAAACCTCCCATTGAGGAATTATACTAGAAGTTTTGCTAAATCAAACAAGCTTCCACCAACCTTCTTTCTGTTCAGCCGACTTAAGTTCCTCCCACCGAGTATCCTCAATTGAGGAAGTTGGCCCCGCAGAGGAAAATACATAAGCCATCCTCACAATGAATTCCCCACCCACCATATTTCCGAGTGTCACAAACACCTGATTGTGAAAAAACCAGTCAGCGATAATCGCGTCATCTTCGAATGCATGGGAATGCTGTTTATTATGGCAATTGTAGAATGGGGGTGTAGGGGCGCAGAAATTTCCGAGTCCACCAAGAACCGTCCCGGTTCCGGGTCTCAAAGTCTGAAAACCTGTAATCGTAGACCACCGCCTGCATGTATTTTGGGGGACTATCGGGAAATGGGTTTTTCTCCAGCAAGCCAATCACGGCAGGTGAGCCTTGCAAAAGGCGGGTCATGAACTGGGTCAACCATGGATTTCTTTCATAACTGCTGAGCGCGGCGAACCACATTTGCCAATCCAATCGAGGCTGATGCGGGGCGACAAATTCCGGTTTTTTTACCACATCGCCCGGTTTCCACTTGAACTCATAAGGGAGCCAGTTCTCGCGGTCATCACTTCCCAAAATAATAATTTCCGGCCTCGATGTAGTCATCACCGCAAACAGACCGTAGAAGTTGAACAGGTGAAGAGGACGAATCGCATTGGCGATGGAAGTATAAATAGCAGGGTAATTGCCGGAAGTAACGAGTAAGGGAACTGTATAAAGCATGATGGAGATCGCCAACGCTACTGCTCCCGTCCCCGCAAAAAATATTTTCTTTCGGACAGAAACCAGCATCGTGTCTTTCGGCCTCGAAGATTTCATCGGGAGCCATCTTGATAGAATCGTATCATCCAACAAAAGCAGGCACAGGGCCAGGGTCAATATGTTAAAGAAACAATAATTACCAGTCAGGAAAATCAAAACCTGATGAAAAACCAGTACGGCACAACCTGTGTACCGGATACGTCGGGGACCGAATATCAAAAATACTACCCCAAGCTGAACGATGAAATTGCCGACAACCGAAAGCTCTTGGAACCCATGAGGTAGCTGATGCGCATACCAACCTATCCAAGTTGGAAGCGGTTGGGTTTCATAATGGTAATAGAGCGCGGTGAAATCTCTCCATGTGGGGTCCTGACTGATTATTTTGACCAACCCTGAAGAAAAAACAACGCGAAACAATAGAAGCCGAAAGAGAAAAAGAGCCATCGCTGAGGGCGGAGATGCGCCTCTAACCCAAGGAACCAGGAAGAGTGCCAGAAATCCCATTTCAAGGAGCAGAGTGTCCCACTGGAAGCCTAAAAAGGGTTGCGCCACATGGAAAAAGGAAAGATAAAATCCCCACGCCGCCAATAAGGCCCAGCCCACTTGGCGATTGGCCATGACCAACATGGAGGCCCCTACGCCAAACAAGCAGACCGCCCGCAAAAACCCATCTCCGGCATGAAACCAGAACAAGGTGGGTACTTTCCAAAAACGTCCCAGCCCCCAATGTGCCATTGCGTCTTTTAAATGCGTCTCAACCGGATGAATGCCTTCGTGTCCAATCAGTCCTTCAACTTGAGTCCAAAGAGATAAAAAGGCCAGCAGATAAACCAAGCCGAGAAGAAAGAGAAACACCCGCCGGGCCAGAAACCATGTGGGAGCTTCCGTGGAACCTCCCCAAACCCAGCGAGTGAAAGTGCTGAAGAAGCTTCGATTTTCGGCAACCTGTCTGTAACCCCACTCTGAAACCGGGGCAAATCCTAGAATATTTTCATAAGCCCTGAGAAGCCACTTCCCGTTAGGGGCATAAGCCAGAGTCTTGAATACCGCTTTGGCTCCTGAGCAAAAACTCCCATCAGGGTCGACGAAATAGACAGAGGATGCAAAATGCTCGGGAGAAATTTGTGCGTAAGATTCACCTGCCTCCTGAGAAGAACGGTAAACCACCGTGCCTTTCGTAAGAGGGCTCCAGCGCGCTACCCATAAACGACAAAACCCACAATCGCCGTCATAGATCAAAACCGGTTTATCGTTTGTACTTTCCATAGGCGCTTCCAGAAATGAACCCTGCTTTCGGACTGGGACCCCTAAAATTTTTCATTGTCAAAGAGTCTTCTTAACATTATAGCCTTTATCCCAAGCTCATTTTCTCCACAAAACAGCCCATGAACCCAGCAACCCCCTATTTCTCTGAAAGAATTTTCACAAATAGGCGGTTCTGGCTTGCGTTCCGGGCCAAGCTGAGATAGCTTCTGTACTTCACCCATTGCTAAGATGTAGAATGTCAGATTATCAAAGGCACCTCTTAAAGTGCCTTTGATCGTTTTAGGAAGGATTTAATGGCTGATTTCACACGCGAAGAAGTTGAAGAGAGTTTGCAAGAATACTCCGAACTGCTTGCATCCCGAGAAGGGAAAGACGAGTTCATAGATGATGAACCCGATGAAGAAAATGAAGAAGCTGTCAGTGAGGAAGAGGAAGGTTCTGACCAAGAGGAACATACCGACTCAGATGATAATCAAGAAGACGAAGCCATCAAGAAGGAAGAACCTTGTTTGGAAACTATTTTTGAGGAAAAGGACCTGTCCGGACTGGATCTCTCAGGACTTAACTTCCTCGGCATCAGTCTGAAAAAAACCAATTTAAAAAATACCAATCTATCCGAATGTACGCTCGCAGAATCGAATTTGGACCAGGCCAATCTGGATCAGGCCAACCTCAGCGACGCAAACTTGGAAAATATAAGTTGCCTGGAAGGCGTGATGACCCACGCCAATATGGAAGCCGCAAACTTTCAAGGCACCAAACTCCTAGGAACCGATTTTAGCAAATCTAATCTGGAAAAGGCAAATTTCAGAAGGTCCAAATCCATGGGAACCAAGCTGGTCCAATGCAATGTTAATGATACCGATTTCAGTAACTCTGACTTCTCGCGGGCAAACCTGAAGGACGCTAAAATTACAGATAGCGACCTAAGCCGGGCCCGGTTCAATGGTGCTGACTTTGAGGGAGCCGATCTCACCGATTCCCGGTTGAGCATGGGAGTCTTTTTTGAGGCAAACTTTAAAACCGCAAACCTCAATCGAGCCTTGATAAAAGGAGCGAAACTCGCGGGAGGAAATTTCTTCGATGCCCAACTCACCCGTGCGGATATCACCGGAGCAGATCTCACCAGTGCCAGCTTTCACAACGCAGATTTGAGTCGCGCTAAACTAAATGGTGCCATATTAAGAAGGACGGACCTTAAGGATTCGGATTTGTCCGAAGCGGATTTAAATATCGCGGACCTGACAGATGCCAACCTGGTTGGGACAAAATTATCCGGCGCCAATTTAGACCGCATTAAATTGAACCAAGCCAAATTAAATGGCGCGCAATTGAATGGAGCACGGATGACCAAGGCCAAATTAACGCAAGTTGATTTGACCGGAGCAGATTTGAGCGGGGCCAACTTGACCGGGGCAGAATTAAATGAAGCTGTTCTGGAGGAGGCTGATCTTAGCAGGGCAAACCTGACGGAAGCGATTTTGATAGATGCCAAATTGAAAAATGCTTTCCTGACCGGAGCTAATCTTCAAAAAGCGAATCTGGAAAGGGCCAATCTGGAAGGCACAGATATGGCTGGAACAAAATTGAGAAAAGCCAATTTACAGAACGCAAACCTGAAGCAGGCAGATTTGCGGCGGGCTGATCTGGAATACGCCGACTTCTCCAAAGCAAAGCTGAACTCGGCAAATTTTACGGGGGCTAAAATGAGTGAGGGCCTGTTCATAGAAGCCGATCTGACGGGAACTAAAATGGACTCCGCCGATACCACGGACACCCAGTTTCAGGGAGCAATCGGGTTTAAAGCTTAACCCCCTGATCCTGAAATATTTCCGCCTTTATCGGTTATCCTGAATAAATAATCCTGCGGCGCAAATATTTCACTCAAAAATAATTCCAAAATTTTGTCAAAAATTTATATCTAAAGTTTGCACAATTAGCTTTGAGTCTTGGCCAAAAGTCGTTTGTTTCCAGGCTGTACTTTTCGTTAGTTTTAAATAAACCCTAAAAAAATATGTTCAAATCCATCCTGTTGGCCAGCTTATTCCTCTCAATGTCTCTAAGTTTTGCTTCTGCAAATTCCACGGGAATATCCATGACCGAGGGAGTGAAGTTTCTGGACGATGTCCCCGAAGCAAAATGGTATCGGATGGATGGAAGTACCTTGATCATAGGGTGGAAAGGCATCTCTCACCCTTTTTCCCACACAAACCAGAAAGCCGCTAGGCGAGCAGCCACAGCTACCAGAAAGGAAACTCCCGAGATACTACCTTACCAGATACAAAAAAACTGCCAACAATAAAAAAATTATACCGGTCTTGAACTAAAGCTCTATCCCCTTGCATACCCACAAACCAAATGCTCACTGACATCTGAAAACCCCGACCCATGGAAAAACTGGAAGCTGTGCAAAAAGTATTACGATTCAGCAATTCCATAAGGGAGTGGTGCGAAGGTGACCATGCCGTCTATTTTGATGATTTTGATGAACAAAACGTAGACGACTATAACCCAGGAGGGTATGGGGATATCGCCGATGAAATTATAGAGCGTGGAATCGCAGAAAACCTTCTAGAAGAAGATGAGGTTGATTGACCGACGACGGATAAGCGCGCGCTCCTTTTTTCTGCATTTCGGACACAGCAGAACTTAATACCCGTAAATCAAAGACCGGAAAAGCTTGCATTGGATTTTTCCGCCTATTCAAAAACCTTCGGCCATTAAAAAGAATTGCCGCAAAAATTATCTTCCCATCCTATGCAAAACTTGACATAATTGTAACAGTTAAAACGGTGTAACGGTTAAAGCGGAATAGCGGATGCCTTTAATCCATATTTGACCAAAATTATTGGTATGGATACGCGTTTTCAAAGCAAGAAAGCGTTAGTTGTCAATAACTTGTCAATCGGATCTGACCTGCTCAAGTATTAGTATGGATATGCCTTTTCAAAGTAAGAAAGCATTAGTTATTAATAACTTGTCAATCAGATCTGACCTGCTCAAGTATTAGTATAGATACGCCTTTTCAAAGCAAGAAAGCGTTATTTATCAATAACTTGTCAATCGGACCTGACCTGCTCAAGGGAATTCGCGAAAAAAAAACAATATCACGCAAAAGAAAGTTCCTTTTTTAATTGTCAGTTCCGAAAAACAGGAGACCAATCAGGAAAAAACAGACGAGTACCGTGCCACTGATTATTTGAGATAACCTTTCATCTTGTGGTATTGATGCAAATTGTGGTATTGATGCAAAAGTTTTGATGTTGCTTATGGTAGAACATAAGGCCTCGGTAGAGTTTTGATGTTGCTTGTGGCAGAACATAAGGCACTGGTAGCCTCGGCAGGCTTCACACACCCCTGCTCCCATTTAAAAATCCGTTGCAATAGGTACGCAGAGCAAGTTATCAAGAAAAACCTTTTATATCAATGTGTTATTTAGCCATCTCTCTTAAAAAAATCTGTATCCCTGTAAGTGTTTTCCGTGAAACTCAATAAATTTTCATACATAAAAGATTTCGGAATTTCCTACTAATGGGCAGCATTTATTCCTCAAGGTTTTACAAATGGCGGTGAAATAGTAACAACATTGTCTTCTGCATCATAAACTATGTTTACCGTATATATTTGCCCTTTATACCAAACAAGCTCAATAAAGGTCCCTGCTATTTCCCATAACCCAAAAGAAAATATGTTAAACATCAAATATATAAAGGCCCGGATTATATTCGGCTCATTCCCTGCTTCATATTCATAGAGATCTAATCGAACACCATTTTCGTGGACGAATGGTTTAATGGAAGTACTTTCGACATCAGCAGCATTATCAATGCATAACGGTCTTAACTGAATGCCCTAAAATAAACTCCATTTCCCATCGGAAAGCATCTCCCCTGTCGATCACTTCATTGAGCCTGTAAAAATCCGGGGCCGGTTCTCCACTCAAGGCCATTACCACCGAACAGCCCGTATTACCAGTAAGTATGAATAAAATCAAAACGAATTTTATTTGAAAAGGTTTCATGCTTCCCCCTATGTTTTTATTGACCCTTAGCCAGGAATCGGGCCATCAACCAGCAACATAGGACTGCCGTTCACCTATTCCCCCGCTCAAGGAGCGACCTTAAACGCTTAATGGGTCTTGTATTCAGTGAAAGACCCGAACAGGGCCTATGTTTTGGTTGATTGTTTAGATGCTAAACTAATGCTTGTTTTCTTCTGTTTCTATCTCTTCCTGATCTCCTTTCATTGGGAAAGATTTTTGCAAGTTGTTCCGGAAAACTCTCCAGTTAGATGAGATTCGCATTATAGCCATAACCGCCGCTAAGTGTTCCTTTAATTTTGGATGCCCAATATCAGGAGTAAACCATTGGGTGTGCCTGTTTCTCCTGCCCCTGCCTGGAACCACTGGATTTAAAACTTTTAGCTCTTTCAGGACTCCAGGGGCAAGACGCTCATAAACAATATCATTTGTATATTTTCCAATCACTTGCGGGGTCTTTGGTTTTTTCCCGTTCGCCAGCTGCGGGAAAGACCAATTCTTCAGTCTGAAAATTTCTTGATAGAACTCCAACGGGAAGGTTTTTGTCCAAGGCTGTAATTCCCTTGCTATAAAATCTTCAAGGATTTTAGCGAGGGCATTCCTTGCCCGGATTTCCTGATAGCAGGTAATTTCATCAATCATGCCAATGATGCCAATTCGGAAAAAAGCACGTGTGAGTATTTCGCATCGTTCGGCAATATGAAGCTGTTGTTTTTGCAGAACGCCTTGCGCCCTGGCTTCTAAAACAGCTTCACAAATATCAGCTAGAATTATTGCCGGATAGCCAAAGGCAGTTCCACCGGGTGCCCTGAATTTAATTGGATTGTTGATACCCACCTTTAGGTCGTTATTTATAAAAGGATTTATGCTGTTTGATGCAAGAAATTTGGTTAAACGGTGCCCACCGCTAGACGAGGACATTCCAAGCCCCCCCACCACGCTCCTTGAGACGAGAACCCTTGTTTCATCTTCCAGCACATAGCAGGGAATTTCAATATTTCCAATTATTAGCGGGTTGTCAGGTGTTCCAGCTATAACGTTCAATATTTTCTTAGTCATATTCATACTCCCAAAGCCAAGTTCAGTGTCATATCAAAAGCATCAGCTTTCCTAACGTCCCGAAGGTTGTACCGGTAGCAGAATTCATCGACATATCTTTGCAGGTGCTTCTTGCTGACACTATGGAACTGGCCAAACATCCCTCGCTTGAGCAATGCCCAAAAGCTCTCAATCGTGTTGGTATGTATGTTCCCGTCTACATACCATTTCTGGTGCTTAATAACGCTGTGAGGGACAATCATGGACATTCCTAAATAGCCTTTGTATTCGTCTGTCATGAGGTGAGAACGGGAAGTATCAACTCTTTCTTTAACGAAAGCCCGGAGATTCTTCCCTTTCATTTTGCCCTTTTTCACTGCCTTTGCCAAAACCCGTCCGCCACGTTCAACGGCTCCTATCACAGGAGCCTTTTTAGTACCGCGTCCACGCTTTAACTTTTCATGACCGCCCTTGCGGGGCTTGCCTCCAACGTAGGTTTCGTCCATTTCGACAATTCCTGTCAGCAGGTTCCGGTGATCCACTTGGGTCATAGCCTTGCGAATCTGCATAGCGATCCGCCATGCCGTATTTTTATTCACTTCAATATCTCTGGATAATTGGAGGGCCGAAAGCCCCTTCTTGGCGTTCAGAATAAGGGAAATTCCTAGAAACCATTTTTGGAGAGGAAGTCGGGTATTATGGAAAATTGTTCTAACTGTTACCCTGAATGAATTGTTGCAGGGATTACAATGATACCGTTCCCGGCCTTGACTGATAACTGATTTAACGTTTTGCGAAGTGCAATAGGGGCAGATGGGGTTATTCCCCCACCGCACTTGTTCAAGATGTTTGATGCAGGATTTTTGTGTAGGAAATTTCTTAAAAATTGTTACAATGTTCATGATGTCTGGCCTCGTTAAGATTTTAGTTCTATCTCCAATAGAACCAATCATATCTTAATTGAGGCTAGATGTCAACTGCCCATTAGTAGGAAATTCTGAAAGATTTTATGTGGAATCGTTCAATAAAATGGGTTCAAAATAACATGCCCCTGCAAGGGTTGCCACATAGTAATTCTCAGGAGATAGATAGTGAATAACCGCTCCAAAATTCTTCAAGACGTTCAAAACTATTACGGTAAAATTCTTAAAACCAAAAATGACCTTCAGACCAGTGCCTGTTGTGCAGCAGACACTATGCCTGCCTACCTGCGTCCTTACCTGAAAAATATACATGAGGAAGTGCAATCCAAGTTTTATGGTTGCGCTTCCACGTTCCCTTCAAGCCTTCGTGGAAAAACAGTAGTGGATCTCGGCTGCGGTTCCGGACGCGATTGTTACTTGCTGGCTCAAGTAGTAGGTTCCGATGGCATGGTCATCGGTATCGACATGACCGATGAACAACTGGCGGTTGCAAGAAAACATATTGGTTTTCACACGCAAAACTTTAACCTTGAAAGACCTAACGTCGATTTCCGCAAAGGCTGGATTGAAGACCTCACTTCGGCAAACCTGGAGGACAATTCTGTAGATGTAATTATCTCCAACTGCGTGATCAATCTGTCTCCCGATAAGGAAAGTGTATTTCGTGAAATTTTTCGGGTTCTCAAACCCGGCGGAGAGCTATATCTTTCAGACATTTTCTCCGGACGACGGGTACCGGAACCCCTGACCACTGACCCGATTTTACTCGGCGAATGCATAGGTGGTGCCCTATACATGGAAGACTTCAGGCGTATGTTGAGAAACGCGGGCTCTCTCGATTATCGGGTGGTTTCCAAAACCCCTCTCATTCTCAACAACGAAGACATCCAACGCAAGGTTGGCATGGTCGATTTTTATTCCATGACCGTGCGTAGCTTCAAATGTGAGTTCGAAGACATTTGCGAAAATTTCGGTCATGTCGCCTACTATAAGGGTAGCATTCCCGAATTTCCACACGGGTTCACCCTTGATGACCATCATTATTTTCAGACCGGAATTCCCGTACCGGTTTGCGGCAATACCAGCAAGATGCTGAGTGAAACCCGATTCGGCGAGCATTTTAATGTTGTTGGAGATTTCTCTACCCACTACGGACCTTTTGACTGCAGTACACCCCAGCCTCAGGAAGGCATCGCCTCAGCCAACGGCAACGGTGCCTGTTGCTAACTAACCGCTAACCACTGGGCAACGCCCGGTAGCAACCAGCAGTAACCCTCTCTGGCTGACAAAAATCTTTCTCGGGTTATTAGAGAGATACCGGAGGACGCCGCAGTTTTGCCGATTTAAGTCGTAGCTTTTATAAAGCTCACGCTGACTAAACCTCGTTATTTATACCATATCCATGGCTCAGTTTTCACAAGTCATACTTGTGTTTGGAACCTGTAGAGTCTCCAGTGCTGGCGGTTGACACCCCACTCGTATAAGGTGTATTTGACATTTGCATAACCCATGATTACCCCTTCGGGGCACGAAGGCTAAGGAGAAATATCACGTCTTCGTCGCCTCCGGCTCCTCGAGGACGACAATAGAGGGAAGACCAGATTACCCCTTCGGGGCCGAAGGCTAAGGAAAAATATCACGTCCTCGTCGCCTACGGCTCCTCAGAATGACAAACCGGTCTTGCGCTGTCATTCTGAACGTAGTGAAGAATCTCGCTCCGGCGTTTCCTGTCATTTCGAGCAACCGTCTTTTGTCATTCTGAACGTGGGGATGACAAACCAGCGGTTCCTGTCATTCTGAGCAACCGTCTCTTGTCATTCTGAACGTAGTGAAGAATCTCGCTTTTCTGTTTTTTTCGACTTACACAGAGGTCAAATATTGCTAGCTCAGCATGACAACAACCCCAACCCCCTCGATCCCCCTTGTCAGGGGGACAATCAATTCCCTCCCTTCACAGGGAGACCTTTAGATAACCCCTGATTACCCCTTCGGGGCACGAAGGCTAAGGAAAAATATCACGTCTTCGTCGCAAATGCTCCTCAGAATGACAAACATCGCCTTCGGCTCCTCCAGGATGACAAATCAGCGTTTCCTGTCATTTCGAGCAACCGTCTCTTGTCATTCTGAGCGCAGTGAAGAATCCTGTTTCAGTGTATTGTCATTCTGAACGTAGTGAAGAATCTCGCTTTTCTGTTTTTTTCGACTTACACAGAGGTCAAATATTGCTAGCTCAGCATGACAACAACCCCAACCCCCTTGATCCCCCTTATCAGGGGGACAATCAATTTCCTCCTCTGGCAAGAGACCTTTGCATAACCCCTGATTACCCCTTCGGGGCACGAAGGCTAAGGAGAAATATCACGTCTTCGTCGCGAATGCTCCTCAGAATGACAAACATCGCCTTCGGCTCCTCGAGGATGACAATAGAGGGAAGACCAGATTCTTCACTACGCTCAGAATGACAATACAAGACGTTCAGAATGACGATACAACAGAATGACAATACAAGACGTTCAGAATGACAATACAAGACGTTCAGAATGACAATACAACAGAATGACAATACAAGACGTTCAGAATGACGATACAACAGAATGACAATACAAGGCGTTCAGAATGACGATACAAGACGTTCAGAATGACAATACAAGACGTTCAGAATGACAATACAAGACGTTCAGAATGACGATACAAGACTATTTTGTCATTCTGAGCAATGTGCTTCCTCCAGGATGACAAACCAAAGCTGGCCGGGACGTTGTTCTTCCGGCTCCGCGACCGCATCTCTCAATCCGATATCGATAGTGATCGGAATGCGTGTTGTTCCGATGTGAACGATTGTTTTCAGACGCACTCTATTTTTTTTGTTTTGCGGTTGACATCAAAATTAAATCTGCTAGAGTGGACCGGCCTGATTGGGGCTAAAAAAGACTAGAATGGAGAGCTATTCATGCGGTACCCCCCCCCCCCCCCACAAATTCAGGGTTGTCAAAGGATTGATGACCATCTCAAAATCTTACCTGTCGTTATCTCATTTTTTGGCAATGGTCTTCATCCTTACCCTACCATGGGCCGCGGTTGCACAAATCGTCAATACCGGTACGATCAACAGGAGCGGGCTTAATAATTACGGCATTTTCTCGTCAGGCACGGACGATATAACCAATGCTGCCAGTGGCGTGATTAGAACAGAAGGAATGGATGCTCACGGTATTGCCTCGACCGGCACGGGCGATATAACCAATGCTGCCGGTGGCATGATTAGCACGGCCGGGAGCGGGGCTACCGGCATTGCCTTGTTCGGCTCGAGTGGCACGATCACCAATGCCGGTACGATCACCACGGAAGAGCGTGAAGGTCACGGCATTTTCTCGACCGGCACGAGCGATATAACCAATGCTGCCGGTGGCGTGATTAGCACGGCCGGATTCAGGGCGGACGGTATTCTCTCGACCGGCACGGGTGATATTAGCAACAATAGCACTATCACCTCATCCGGACGGGGGATTCACTCCAGAGGGAATACCGATACGATCATCAATACCGGCACGATCAGATCGGGCAGGGAAGGTATTCGTTCGCAAGGCGATGACACGACGATCACCAACGATGGCACGATCACCACGACCGGAAATGGCTCTTCGGGCATTTCCTCGTCAGGCGATGGTGATGTCATCAACGATGGCACGATCACTACGACCGTTGGTAACGCTCGTGGTATCCTCAAAACGGGCACAGGCAATATCACCAACGCAGGCACGATCAATTCGGCCGGGTCTGGTATTTTCTCATCAGGCGATGGCACGACGATCACCAATACCAACGATGGCGCGATCACCACGGCCGGAATTAGCGCTGACGGTATTCGTTCGCAAGGCGATGACACGACGATCACCAACGATGGCACGATCACCATGACCGGAGAGGACGCAAACGGTATATTCTCGAACGGTGCTAATGTGAGGATCATCAACAATGGCACAATCGCCATGACCGGTAGTATGACCCCCGGCACCATCTCGCGTGCGCGCGGGATATTCTCAAGCGGTTCTAACGCAACAATCACCAACAATGGCATAATCACCGCGACCGAAAACGATGTTGATGGTATTCGCTCATCACGTGTTGACACTGCGATCACCAACGATGGCACGATCACCATGACCGGTGATAACGCTCATGGTATTAACTCATCAGGCGATGACACGACGATCACCAATACCAACGATGGCACGATTACCATGAACGGAAATTTCGTTTCCGGTATTCAGTCGACCGGCGATGACGCAGATATCACCATCGATGGCACGATCACGACCGGCGGCAGGCGCGCGCACGGCATTCGATCGAGCGGCGAGCGCGCGGAAATCACCATCGGTGGCACGGTCACTGTCAGCGGCGGGGAATCATTTGTGGTGCACGGTGGCGATGATACGGATCAAACGCTGAACCTGTTAGCTGGCGCGAAAACACAGGGGGAATTCAATCTGGGAGACAGCGAAGGCGATAATGATGTTGCCAACGTTTGGGTGGATACTACTACAAGCACCTCGTCGACCGTCGCCATCGGCGGCGCGGAGACCATTAACCTGATGAGTGCGGATCCAAACGCCCGGATATTTCAATTACCCCGATTGGAGAGCAGCTCAGGCGATAGCGTGGCTATGGTCGACCCGACGGGTTCGTCCGCGACGCGCGTAATACTAGGTGCGATCACAGGCCAGATACAGCGGCAAGTATTCCGGCGCCTTGATAGCTTTCCTGCCTCAGCATCGATGGAAGAAGGTAGTGGCTGGGCTACGTTTTTTGGCATCCCCCCATCCGAACGCAGTGAAGATGGTTTGGCGTTGGCCTGGGAGCATAACCTTTATGGCGTATCCGGTGGTTACGACGCTCTTTTGGACAGCGGCCAGAGGGTTGGTCTGTTTGGCGGGGTCAGCAAGGACCGGATGAAAACCTCAGAAGTCACTTCCATCGAGGATTCTGCCACTCACATCTTTGTTGGAGTTTATGGTCGCCAGTCGATGGGTAGCAGGCTCAGTCTTGATGGCTCGGTGCTTTTCGGTTACGCCAATCATGATAGCGACCGCGCCGTGCGGGACAACGTGGCTGGTTATGAAGTAGCGGGTGGGGAGTACAACAGCTTCTATATTAGTCCATCTCTGGCCCTTGGATGGTCCCATGAACTGGAGAGTGGGCTGGAATTTCGTCCCAGCGCACAGGTCTCCTACACCTATGGCTATTATGACGACTACACCGAGAGTGGCACGACAAACTCCAATATAAGCTTCGATGACCGAAGCGTGAATATTTTTGATGGTCGTTTGGAACTGGCTCTCGCGCGATCTTTTTCTGACGCTCAGGGAGAGATTGAGTTGCGTGGTGGGGCAACGCTTACGCATTACGGCGAGGACAGTGTCGGAGCCCGTCTGGGCGATGGCCCATCAATTTCTTACCGGGTGCCTGGTGATGAGACCACCCCCGGCAGCTATGCGGGGATTAACCTGCGCTACAAAGTCGCGGACTATGCCAGCATAGACGCGGATGTGGAATATATCAGGACATTGTCGAGGTCAAGCGCAGTTTTAGCGCAGATAGGGCTGGCTGTGCGGTTTTAAGAGAGCACTCTGGATCAAACTTAAAACCTTCACAGGGAGACCTTTAGATAACCCCTGATTACCCCTTCGGGGCACGAAGGCTAAGGAAAAATATCACGTCTTCGTCGTCTTCGGCTCCTCGAGGATGACAATAGAGGGAAGACCAGATTACCCCTTCGGGGCACGAAGACTAAGGAAAAATATCACGTCCTCGTCGCCTACGGCTCCTCAGAATAACAAACCGGTCTTGCGCTGTCATTCTGAACGTAGTGAAGAATCTCGCTTTTCTGTTTTCTTGACTTATGCAAAGGTCAAATATCACTAGCTCAGCATGACAACTCCAACCCCGGGGGACAATCAATTCCCCCCTGGCAAGAGGTCTTTGCATAAGTCATCATCGCGAAAGAGCAGGAATTTCCCCTCCCTTCATAGGGAGACCTTTAGATAACCCCTGATTACCCCTTCGGGGCACGAAGGCTCACGTCTTCGTCGTCTTCGGCTCCTCGAGGATGACAAACATCGCCTTCGGCTCCTCGAGGATGACAATAGGGGGAAGACCAGATTCTTCACTACGTTCAGAATGACAATACAAGACGCTCAGAATGACGATACAACAGAATGACAATACAAGACTATTTTGTCATTCTGAGCAATGTGCTTCCTCGAGGATGACAAAATGCCTTACGATTTAAGAAGCACCGCCTGATCATGTCGCCATACACTGCATTTGACCATAACCCCGCACATACACCCCAAAGACACTAGTTTTCTTATACTATTAATCTTGGAGTCTACGGATAAAATAATGGTGCGCTATCAAAGTTAAAAAATATTGAACAGCCATAACCCAAGCAAAAGAGACCAAACTGGTTGAAAGGATTCCAAGAACAGCGAACAGAGCAAGCAGAAAAAGTGGGAGATCGAGCCCATTCCAACGCCAAAGTAGTAGCAGGGTTTTTATTTTCTCGTAGCAGGCCTGGCGTTGCTCAAAGGTCAAATCCGGTCGCGAGTCTCGATCCTGCGTTTCCGCAAGACACAAAAAACTCCATTGGCCTCGAAAAAATAATTGCTGCACCTGCATATAATAAAAATAAAGCACCAGCACCCCTGACATTTTAGTCCGAAGCTTTTGACGAGTGCCTTGAATTTCTCGTTCCATGCCATCATAGCCATGCAATAGCAAGGTGACCAGACTCTGCTTGCAATAATCGTAAGAGATGGCCCGCGCAATAATCAGTCCCGCAATGATTTTCAGGACTTGTCCGTGTTCTGGAAAACCTTCGATGAGCCCAACCACCACCGCAAGGTAGGCAAAATAACCGGCGATGCCATCAATCAACCTGCCCCATTCGCTGGCCATGCCCTTGGCCCTGGCCAATTGCCCGTCTACGCAATCCAGCACCAAAGTGACTTCCAGTAAAACTCCTCCCAGAACCATAGATGCCGGACTGGCAAAGCTGAATGCGTAACCGGAAGCAAACCCCACCAGAACAGAAAGATAAGTCACCTGATTAGGGGTCGCCGGAGTGTCCTTCAAAAAGGCCACAATCTGTTTCGCCATCGGGTCCTGAATATAACGATTGACCGGCTCCACCAGATCTACGAGTGCGCGACCCGATGTATCACTCATATCCTATAACCACTTTTCCTGTTGATACCAGTTGATCGTCTCGGTCAGTCCTCGACTCAATTCATACTGAGGCTCAAAGTCAAACGCTTTAAAAAACTTTTCCGGTGACGCAGACCATGAACTTTGCCGGATATCAACCATCCTCTGCCGGTCAAAAAGCGCGGGTTTGGAACTGAAGCTGGTCCATAGCTCAAAGAACAGAGCAACAGGATTCAGGACCCTTTCGGGAATTTTCAGGGTTTTCAATCTGACATTCATTATACGAGCACACTCTTTCGCGACCTGCTCCCAGAGATAAACCCGGCCATCTGCAACAAAATAGCTACGAGCTTGATGTTTTGAGGGGTCAGAAGCGATGAGCATGGCCTGAACCAAATCGGCAACATAAATCAAGGAAAGCTCTTTCCCCCCCTTGCCAATTTGGAGTTCCCATCCTTTCTGGATCAATTTGATAAACGTAAAAAAGTTTTCTTCTCGTGGCCCATACACCACCGGAGGGCGTATAACGGTAACAGGCAGTGACCTCGAGTACCGCAAAGCAATTTCTTCTCCCACAAGTTTGGACTGTCCGTAAAAAGTCACGGGCCTGCAAGGGGTCGTTTCATCAACGAGATTGCCTTGGTGGCTGGGGCCGGTTGCCGCCAGACTGCTAAGATGAATAATGCTTTTAATCCGGCCTCCACGTTTCTGGCATTGCTCATACAGGTTTGAACAGGGAGTGGCATTGACCTGAAAATAGCCGGACCGGGATTTTGCCTTGGTCAGTCCCGCACAATGGAAAATGTAGTCCAATTCCTCCAAAGAGGGGATTATAAAATCCGGTCGCGCCAAATCCACCCTGTGAAGATGAACCCTCGAAGCATCCAGCCATTTGAGGTTAGAAGATTCCCTCACCAGCCCATGAACCGTGCAGCCGGAAGTCAAAAGCTGGTCGACCAGATGACTGCCGATGAAACCATTCGCGCCAGTAACCAGTGCCGTAGTCCCTTTAAGGTGTGATAAGACGTTCATAGATGCGGTGTCTTTTATAAATAGTTCCTCCTATCCGGTACATCGGTTCAAGAATATTTTTGTTATCCTCCAAAAACCAGGACATCTCACACCATTTTATCTTTTTTCCCAGAAACAATCTGTAGGTCTCATAATAAAACCATGCATCAATACCCAACCGACGGTATTTTTTCTTCACACCGAGGGTCAGCACCCTGTAATCATCAATTTTATTTTTCTTCCATAAAAACCGAGCCCAGCCAAAAGGAAACAACTTCCCATCCATTTCTTTGAGCACCTGATTAGCATCGGGAAGGGCCAGGGAAAAACCCGCCGGTTCGCCCTTTACTTCGGCAACGAGGCAAAGTTCAGGATGTATGAAGGGTTTCATTCCCTTTGCGGAAAATTCAAATTCTTTTCGAGTCATCGGAACGAACCCCCAATTCAGTTCCCATGCCGAATTATAGATTTCCCAAAGAATGGAAATTTCTTTTTCAAACTTTCCCATATCCAATGGCCTAACGTTGAAGCCCTTCCTTTTTTTCAGTTTTGTCACGGCACGCTCCAGATAATCTGGAACCTTAATAATATCCAACCGCAACGTTAAAAGATCTTTTGCCTTTTGCAAGCCCCACGCCTCAAAAAGTTTTCCATAATATTCAGGATTATAGGGGATACCAAACATGGTGGGAGAGTCAAACCCCTCTATCAGCAAACCGCACTCATGGTTAGTCGACAAGTTCATCGGCCCTATAAGACGGGCATATCCTCTTTCCTGACACCATTGATAAGCCTTGTCCAATAAAAGCCGGGAGAGACTCGGGTCATCTACCGACTCAAACATGCCGAACATACCAACAAACTCTGAGTGAACATCCTGATAGTTCCGATCATGAACCAGAGCGATCCTCCCTGCTGGTGACGAGTTGCCATCCACCGCCAGAAAAAGATCGGCTTCCGCATGTTCAAAAAACGGGTTGATGTTGTGATTCAGGAACGTTTTACGTTCCCGGATAAGGGGAGGAGTCCAGCATGGCTGGTCTTTATAAATTTTCCATGGAAGGCGGACAAACCGATCCAAGTCTTGCCGGGTTTCGACCTTTACGAGTTTAAAACCCATTATTACATTGGGATGATGCCGAGCTTTGCCCCCAGTTTCCTGAAAGAACCAAGGACTTTATCAATATCCTTTTGGTCATGGGCAGAGGTATAGCTGGTCCGGATCATGGCATTGAGGGGTGGCACGACCGGCGACACGGCAACCCCGGCAAAAACACCGTCATCAAAAAGCAGCCTGTTCAAATAAAGCGTGAGGGCTTCTTCTCCTATTTTTATGGGGACTATAGGAATAGAATTATTATTCACCTGAAAACCCATATCAAAAAACCCTCTTTTTACATAAGCGGTATTCTCCCGCAACTTTTCTATGCGTTCCGGCTCATTGATCATGATATCCAGACCCGCAATGACCCCGGCAACCGACGCAGGCGGCAGGGCCGCAGTAAAAATAAACGCCGAGGCTTTATGGCGAATGAATTCGGTGATCTTGGATTTTGCGGAAATAAATCCGCCGATGGACCCCAGGCTTTTGGAAAACGTTCCCATATAAATATCTATTTCGTCTTCCAGATTGTAGTAGTTGACAACACCCCTGCCACTCTCACCTATGACACCCAGACCGTGAGCCTCATCAACCATGACGTTGGCCTCGTAGTCTTTCGCGAGTTTCACAATAGCTGGAAGGTTGGCAATATCACCGCTCATACTGAATATACTATCGGTAATAATTATCTTGCCTTCAACATCCGAATATTTTTTTAAATAATATTCCAGATGATCCATATCATTATGCTGATAGCGAACGGTCTTCCCCGGTGCCACCCCACACCCTTCATAGATACTGGCATGGTTTTCCCGATCCGAAAAAGCCACATCCTTTCTCCCCAGGAGACAAGCAATAGTTCCCTGATTTGCCTGGAACCCCGTGGACATGACAATGGTATCTTCTCGGCTCAAAAAAGAGGAAAGTTCCTTTTCCAGGGTCTTATGCAGGTCGAAAGTACCATTGAGAAAACGGCTACCAGTACAACCAATGCCAAATTTCTCCAATGCCTCCCGAGCCGCTGAAACCACGCGAGGATCCTGGGCCAGTCCAAGATAATTATTGGTCGAAACAGAAATGGCCTGCTTCCCGTCAACGACAACATGGCATCCGTCAATCTCCTGGATTCCCCTGAAATACGGATAAATCCCCAGTTCCTTGGCCTGCTCCGGGGCAAAATAGCTAAAACATTTTTCCAGAATCCCTTTTTCTTTACCGTTGGGAAGGCGTAGGTGAGAATTTTCAAAATCAAACTTCTTTTTCAAAAAAGAGGTGATTTTACTCTTCTTTAAATGAGGAGGTTCTTCGTCATCACTTTCAAGTTCATTGAGCAGGGTAAAAGGCTTTGTCATAAGTTTTTCACCAAAAATTTAAACCATGACCTACAGTTTCAGCAGGCGGCATGCTTCCACAGCTGACTCAATGCCGGAAACAATCCCGAGCAAACGGTTTGACCGTATAAGGATTTTCTGCCCTGATCGAGAATTAGTCGGCGATGTGCCTCCCCTAATGCGTGATAAGGCAGGTCGGGAAAAAGGTGGTGCGTCGCGTGAAAACGAAGACCCACCGGCACCCATAAAGAAGTCATCCATCTATTTCCGGGGATATTGACCGAGTCCAGCATTTGACTTAGGTAGCTCATCGCGTTTCCCTTAGGGTTTTGATAGCGGTGGGCCGCCAAGGTTCTAATGGAATTAACCATAAAAATCAACGCTCCAACACAGTACCACAGGAACAGGGATATCACAGGAATAATTTTCAGCAGGATAGCCCCTAGAAATGCCCAGGCAAACAGACACGCCAAAAACTCCTGAATTTTCCAATCTTCCATATTTTTCCAGGAAGACTCCGGCCGCCGATAACCCAGATCGATGATCAGTGCCGACATCCTGGCCATCAGGAATGATCTCAGCCTTTTATCGGCCAGGGATAGTGGGGTCAAAACTGAAAAACGTGCCAAAAATAAAATTGGCACCAGAAAAGAAAAAAGAACATGAATGACAATCCATTTCCTTCCCTTTAAAGCGAAGGAGAAATATTCTCCGTCCTTTTGGGTTCCATAAAAATTCTGCTTATGGTGATCTAAATGAACGTACTGATAAAGAAAAACAGGAATCATAAGCGGGAAACCACAAAGTATATTCCAGGTCCAACGGAACACCTTGAAAGTGCCTTTTTTGAAATGGACAATTTCATGGATAAATAAAGCCGCCCGATACAAAGCCAGGCAGGAGAGAGCAACAAAAAGGGCTTGCCGGAAGGAAAGAACCGGGGACATAAGGGCAAGAACAAAAGCACCCCACCCGAGAATGACACTAAACAAAAAATCCAACCAGTAAATAATCGGATTAGGCCGAAAGAGATCTTTCACCAGTTCTCTTGCCCGGCCCATCGGGAAACTTTCTCGCTCTTGCTGTAAATTTTCCCGGGTTTGTTGAATCAACACAGTGGTCCTGTTCGTAATGACGGGTTGCTAATTTTTTCCGCGCAGGATACACACAGAATATTTTCCGGCATGAGCATGATACGTCCTTGCCTTCGGCTCCTCAAGGATGACAATAGGAGAAAGACGAGATTACCCCTTCGGGGCACGAAGGCTAAGGAGAAATATCACGTCTTCACTGCGTTCAGAATGACAATACAAGACAGAATGGCAATGCAAGACTATGGGGAAAGACGAGATTACCCCTTCGGGGCACGAAGGCTAAGGAGAAATATCACGTCTTCACTGCGTTCAGAATGACAATACAAGACAGAATGGCAATGCAAGACTATGGGGAAAGACGAGATTACCCCTTCGGGGCACGAAGGCTAAGGAGAAATATCACGTCTTCACTACGTTCAGAATGACAATACAAGCTGAACGTTAGGATGACAAACCAGCGGTTCCTGACATTTGCATATATTTTTTCACCTCGATCTCATCAACAATTTTCTTTTTAAGTTTCGTTCTACCTTTATCATCCATGCGCGATCCTGTCATTAATGCTTAAATTCCGGGCTACTTTTGGGCCAGAAGAAACCCGGACATGGCACACCTCTGCGCCAACAATGGAGTGAAACGGTCGGTACCATGGGAAATTTCTTCCATAAATTCATTGGCCAGATTCTGATCTTCAAAACATTCGTAAACATCATCCAGGAATCCGCCGCGCAAAAGTGGGTGTTTGAGAAAATCCCGTCCCGACCGGGTAAAAATTTCCAGCGGCCATTCAGTCACCTCGACCTGTTCCAGACCCAGTTCCTCCAGCGACTGTTTTGCATGGTTGGCGGAAGGACGTTCCTCTACATAATTGGCCAGGGCCTTTCGTTCCTTGACCAGGTTTCTTTGCTTCATCTTTTTGTCTACGAGGCTCCATAAAGAGTCAAACGTTCCCAGCGAGGGAAACGTCAGCACAATTTGCCCACCCGGTTTCAAGAATCGGACCAGATTGCCAAGAGCCTCAAAACGATTCGGGCGAAAAAACATGAAAGAGAGGTTGCCAGTAATGCGGTTAAAACTGGGAAGCGTCGAGGGCAAAAAACGCATGTCCCCCACCTCAAACCGCAACCAAGGCAGATGCTGGCCTTGAATTGACCGGGAACGAAGCACCTGAGCCTGATGGATATCAATAGCCAAAACGCTTCCTTGAGGGCCTACCTGTTCCGCCAAATGAAACGCAGGGATCCCTCCGCCGGCAGCAATATCCAGCACCGAGTCGCCCGGCTTCAGTTTCAGTTTATGCATTAGCAGTTGCGCGAAAGGGGTAGACCATGGGTCGTTTTCGGGCAAAGGCCAAGACGGGGCCATAATATTCACTTTCTATTCACGGGTTAATATGGTTATTATCAAAAGAGCCTTTATTCTACCGAATAAACAATCCCGCATGGATATTTTTACGGATGACAGACTCCCCGACTCATACGCCCTCTGCCTTCTTGGCCACGGAAGTCGGGACCCCGACGGCATTGAGGAATTCCTGATCCTGTGGCAAAAGTTACGCGAAAGAAAATTTTGTCAGATCACCGAAGCCGGATTTTTGGAGTTTGCCAAACCTACTGTCGCCGAAGCTTTATCCACATGCCGGAGCAACGGCATTAAAAACATTATCATATTGCCGAGTATTTTATTCTCCGGCGAACACACGCAAAGGGATATCCCGAATGCAATCCGCGAAATATTCCAGTACCATCCTGAAATCAACCTGATTTTTTCAGAGCCACTGGGTACACAACCTGAGATTATGAAAGTCTGCCAAGAACGCATCGAAGAAGGGGAAAAATCTTCCAACAAACCCATTCTCCGTTCAGAGACATTGCTCATGGTCGTTGGACATGGAAGCCGAGACACAGACTTCAACTCCCAAGTCAAAAAAAACCTTTCCAGGTTGGGGACAAAACTGGGATTTGGCAAAACCGTTATCCGCTTTGCCGGAGCCTCTCAACATTCTCTGGAATACATGCGACAAAATTTTAACCCGCAAAAATTTCACCGTGTCATCCTGTTACCCTTTTTTTTGTTTACTGGGCTCTGGGTCAAACGCGTGCGGGCCCTCGCTGACACTTTTAAGGAAAAACACCCGGATATCGAATTTCTCAAAGCCCCCTGCCTCAATCATCATGATATGATTGTAGATGCATTGATTCAACGAGCAAGAAAAAGTGTTCTTAACAAGTAAACCTGAATTCAAAGGTGATGTTTTCTATGATTAAAAAAATCCTGCCTGATTTATACAATGGAGCGAATACTCCGAAGAAAAAAACTGGACTTTATATGGTTGCCTGATAAATGGAAAGGAAAGGTTCGTTATTATAGGCCCTCCTGATTGGAGAATTGGACAACCTTATCGCCCTCATTCATCCTGTAAAAAAAGGATAACAAACCAGCGTTTCTTGTCATTCCGAGCAACCGTCTCTTGTCATTCTGAACGTAGTGAAGAATCCCGCTTTTCTGTTTTTTTCGACTTACGCAGAGGTTAATTAAATATCACTGGCGCAGCATGACAACCCCAACCCCCTCGATCCCCCTTGTCAGGGGACAATCAATTCCCTCCTGGCAAGAGGCCTTTGCATAACCCCTGATACCCCTTCGGGGCACGAAGGCCAAGGAGAAATATCACGTCTTCGTCGCCTTCGGCTCCTCAAGGATGACAACACAAGACAAGACAAGATTACCCCTTCGGGGCACGAAGGCTAAGGAGAAATATCACGTCTTCGCTATCGCTCAGAATGACAATACAAGACAAGATTACCCCTTCGGGGCACGAAGGCTAAGGAGAAATATCACGTCTTCGCTATCGCTCAGAATGACAATACAAGACGAGATTACCCCTTCGGGGCACGAAGGCTAAGGAGAAATATCACGTCTTCACTACGTTCAGAATGACAATACAAGACAAGATTACCCCTTCGGGGCACGAAGGCTAAGGAGAAATACCACGTCTTCGTCACCTTCGGTTCCTCAGAATGACAAACATTGCCTCCGGCTCCTCTAGGATGACAACACAAAACAAGATTACCCCTTCGGGGCACGAAGGCTAAGGAGAAATATCACGTCTTCACTACGTTCAGAATGACAATACAAGACGTTCAGAGTGACAACACAAGACGAGATTACCCCTTCGGGGCACGAAGGCCAAGGAGAAATATCACGTCTTCGCTATCGTTCAGAATGACAAACATTGCCTCCGGCTCCTCTAGGATGACAACACAAAACAAGATTACCCCTTCGGGGCACGAAGGCTAAGGAGAAATATCACGTCTTCGTCACCTTCGGTTCCTCAGAATGACAATACAAGACGAGACGAGATTACCCCTTCGGGGCACGAAGGCCAAGGAGAAATATCACGTCTTCGTCTCCTCAAGGATGACAACACAAGACAAGACAAGATTACCCCTTCGGGGCACGAAGACTAAGGGAAAATATCACGTCCTCGTCGCCTCCGGCTCCTCAAGGATGACAAACCAGCCTTGCACTGTCATGAGGATGACAAACCGGCGTTTCCTGTCATTCCGAACAATCGTTTCCTCTCATTCTGAGTAATCATTTCCTGTCATTCTGAGCGATAGCGAAGAATCCCGCTTTTCTGTTTTTTTCGATTTACGCAAAGGTCCTCCCTATAGGGAGGGGAGCTGGATAATTGAGGGTCAATCTTTAAAACTGGATATCGCCTTTCAGCATGATGGCGTGGTCAGTGGCGTTGCTGTCGCTTTCACTGCGCTCACCGGTCAGGTTCAGGTCAAACAACGAATCAAGCTCCCATCTCATTCCCAGACGATAACTCCTGGAAGAGTCACCGAAGGTCATCTCACTGTAAGGAGTCAGCAACCCCTGTCCACCAGGAGCCGTCAGACCGTAACCAAGACGAGTGTCCAATCGTGCGCCGTAATCCGGGTCATCACTGATCTCGTTACGCAGACCCTCCCGCCATAGTTCCTGTGTGCTGCTACTGTCTGTAATGCCGTAACCGGGACTCAGACTGAACGACAGTCCCCGCCCGTTTCTGCCCTGCTCCAGGAGGATCAGGCCGGAAACACCCCATTCCTCATAATTGTCCCGTCCCACAAGAGTCCGCGCCCTGCCTTCCAAAGTCAGGCCGGCGATCGGATCGGTGTAACGGAAACCGGCACCCAGCTCAGCCCCGAAACCGGTCTCGCCGTCCCCGCCGTCATACCGCACTCCGGCCTCCAGGCTCGGCTCCATATAAGCCCCGTCAGACAACATAAGCTTATGCGACCCTTCCAGAACCATCCGCAACAGGCTGGACTCCACATCCAAGGCTTCTATATCATCGCCGCCTTCCACTTCCAGCTCTGTCAGCAAGGCTGAACTCTTCAGCTTGAACTTGGTCGCCCCTATCTGTGGCAACTGATAATCACCACCGCCACCCACAGTCCGCGTCTCGACATCGCTCGATACACGGTCCATCCCGTCATTGGTGATCTCAAGATCACCCCAACCGTAACCCGCGGTAACCCACAGGTCCAATTGTCCGGCCAGAGCCTCCCAACTTGCGTAAGGATGGACGCCGGTAATATTCAGCTTGTGATCGCCGCTCAGGTCAGAGCCGCCTCCTCTGTAGTCAAGATCGCTCTGGCCCCAGGACGCGGCAAGACCGATCAACAGGTCGTCACGGGGTCGGGCATCCAGTCCCAGATGGGCACTGAACAGGTCTCCATCGAAGCTTACATCTCCGCTGGAACCTTCGAAATTACGGTAACCGCCTCCGCCCCATAAAGTCAGGGAGGACAGGATTCCATCATCCATGCCGCCGTCCACATTATCCAGCGGCAGTACAAAGTCGGAGTTACCCAGTACATCCTTCAAACTCAGCGTACCATCGGCTATAGCCTGACCGTGGACAGATGCCGCTCCGGCCAATGTGGACTGCCCGGCGATGGCGACAGAACGGGTCGTACCATCCCTGGCCTGACCAATACGTTCCGTTATCGCTCCCACTGTCTGGTCGGTAAAGGCACGTGCCACTTCCGGCAGAACCGTGTTATTCAGATCGGTAAGCCCCTCCTCCACATCGTTCTCCGCGATGGTTACCGTTGCCGTTGCCGTGCCCAGGGTGAAACCTGCCGGCAGCGGGTTCGAGGAGTTTGCGCTCAGGGTTGCGGTGAAGCTCTCGTCCCTTTCCAGCAGATTATCGTTCTCCACCGGCACGTCGAAGGTCTGGGTCAGAGTGGTCGTGTTCGCCGCAAAGGTCAGCGTGCCGTTCGTTGCTGTGAAATCACTCCCCGCTGTGGCCGTGCCCGCCGCGGTGGCATAGTCCACCACCACTGCCGCGCCCGGTGAGCCCGATAAAGTCACCGTGAAGGTGGCATCATCGCCCTCGGCCACGTTGCCGCCGCCCGAGATGGATACCGTCGCCGAACCCTCTGCCTCAATCGTCGCCGTCGCCGTCGCCGTGCCCAGGCTGAAACCTGTCGGCAGCGGGTTCGAGGAGTTTGCGCTCAGGGTTGCGGTGAAGCTCTCGTCGCCTTCCACGAAGCTGTCGGTTAACACCGGCACGGTGAAGGTCTGGGTCAGAGTGCTTGTGTTCGCCGCAAAGGTCAGCGTGCCGTTCGTTGCTGTGAAATCACTCCCCGCTGTGGCCGTGCCCGCCGCGGTGGCATAGTCCACCACCACTGCCGCACCCGGTGAGCCCGATAAAGTCACCGTGAAGGTGGCATCATCGCCCTCGGCCACGTTGCCGCCGCCCGAGATGGATACCGTCGCCGTGCCCGCCGCGGTAATCGCCGCCTGCGCGCTCGTCGTGCCCAGGGTGAACCCGGTCGGCAGCGAGCTCGCGCTCAGGGTTGCGGTGAAGCTCTCGCTGCCTTCCACCTGAGGATCGTCAAGCACCGGCACGTCAAAGGTCTGGGTCAGAGTGGTCGTGTTCGCCGCAAAGGTCAGCGTGCCGCTCGTTGTTGTGAAATCACTCCCCGCTGTGGCCGTGCCCGCCGCGGTGGCATAGTCCACCACCACTGCCGCACCCGGTGAGGCCGACAAAGTCACCGTGAAGGTGGCATCATCGCCCTCGTTCACATTGCCGCCGCCCGAGATCGACACCGTCGCCGAACCATTCGCCATAATCGCCGCCTGCGCGCTCGTCGTGCCCCGGGTGAAACCTGTCGGCAGCGGGGTGCCCTCGTTCGCCCTATTCAGTCTTACGGTGAAGGTCTCGCTGCCTTCCACCTGAGGATCGTCAAGCACCGGCACGTCGAAGGTCTGGATCAGATCTGTCCCGGTCGCGCCAGCCTTAAAGGTCAGCACGCTGAACCCTTGTGTGTAATCACTCCCCGCAGTCGCCGTGCCCGGCACGGTGAGAGCGGCTATCTCCAAATCCGCGCCCGGTGAGCCCGATAAAGTCACCGTGAAGGTGGCATTCTCGCCCTCGTTCACATTGCCGCCGCCCGAGATCGACACCGTCGCCGTGCCCGCCGCGGTAATCGCCGCCTGCGCGCTCGTCGTGCCCAGGGTGAACCCGGTCGGCAGCGAGCTCGCGCTCAGGGTTGCGGTGAAGCTCTCGCTGCCTTCCACCTGAGGATCGTCAAGCACCGGCACGTCAAAGGTCTGGGTCAGAGTGGTCGTGTTCGCCGCAAAGGTCAGCGTGCCGCTCGTTGTTGTGAAATCACTCCCCGCTGTGGCCGTGCCCGCCGCGGTGGCATAGTCCACCACCACTGCCGCGCCCGGTGAGCCCGATAAAGTCACCGTGAAGGTGGCATCATCGCCCTCGTTCACATTGCCGCCGCCCGAGATCGACACCGTCGCCGTGCCCGCCGCGGTAATCGCCGCCTGCGCGCTCGTCGTGCCCAGGGTGAACCCGGTCGGCAGCGAGCTCGCGCTCAGGGTTGCGGTGAAGCTCTCGCTGCCTTCCACCTGAGGATCGTCAAGCACCGGCACGTCAAAGGTCTGGGTCAGAGTGGTCGTGTTCGCCGCAAAGGTCAGCGTGCCGCTCGTTGTTGTGAAATCACTCCCTGCGGCCGCCGTGCCCGCCGCGGTGGCATAGTCCACCACCACTGCCGCACCCGGTGAGCCCGATAAAGTCACCGTGAAGGTGGCATCATCGCCCTCGTTCACGTTGCCAGTGGGCCCGGCAATCGACACCGTCGCCGTGCCCGCCGCCCCAATCGTCGCCGTCGCCGTCGCCGTGCCCAGGCTGAAACCTGCCGGCAGCGGGGTCGTGGCGTTGGCGCTCAGGGTCGCGGTGAAGCTCTCGTCGCCTTCCACCAAGCTGTCGGTTAACACCGGCACGTCGAAGGTCTGGCTCAGAGTGGTCGCGCCAGCTGCAAAAGTCAGCGTGCCGTTCGTTGTTGTAAAATCACTCCCTGCGGCCGCCGTGCCCGCCGCGGTGGCATAGTCCACCACCACTGCCGCACCCGGTGAGCCCGATAAAGTCACCGTGAAGGTGGCATCATCGCCCTCGTTCACGTTGCCAGTGGGCCCGGCAATCGACACCGTCGCCGTGCCCGCCGCCCCAATCGTCGCCGTCGCCGTCGCCGTGCCCAGGCTGAAACTGTCGGCAGCGGGGTCGTGGCGTTGGCGCTCAGGGTTACGGTGAAGCTCTCGTCGCCTTCCACGAAGTCGTCGGTTAACACCGGCACGGTAAAGGTCCGGGTCAGATCGGTCGAGTTCGCCGCAAAAGTCAGCGTGCCGGTGGTTTCTGTGAAATCACTCCCCGCAGTCGCCGTGCCCGCCACGGTGGCATAGTCCACCACCACTGCCGCCGCGAGCGATGGGCCCGATAAAGTCACCGTGAAGGTGGCATCTCCACCCTCTCTCACAGTGCCGCCGCCCGAGATGGACAGCGTCTCCGAAACCGCCGCTCCAATGATGACCGCGGTGCTGGTCAGCCTTTCATTGTTGCCGGCATCGTCGGCAAAGCTGACCCGTACCTCAATATCCGCTCCTAAATTCGTAGCCGCCAAGGCGAGGGTCGGCGAGGTCGCCCCGGTAATGGTCCCGCCATCCTCCAGCCATTGATAGGTGAAAGTCGTGTTGGCAAGGCCATCGGCATCGCTGATGCCGCTGGTGTTTGCCGTCAGGGTCTCCCCCACCCGAGGCGTGCCGCTAATGGTCGGCAATCCGCTGGGATCATCATTGACCGGATTAACTCTCACGGTTGCCGTGGCGGGCGCGGCACTGAAGTCAGTGCCGTCGGAGACGCTGAAGGTGAAGGTCGCATCGCCGTTGACATTGGTGGCCGGGGTATAGACCAGAGTCGGAATATCTGCAACGGCAATCACTTGGGTCACGGTGACCGCTGTGTTGTTCAGCGCCAGGCTGCCGCTGGTGCCGGCGGGCAGGCTATCGATGCGCACCTGTTGCAGGGTGTCGCCGTCGGCATCGGTAAAGGGGAAGTTGGCCACCGTAAAGTCATAGTTGATATCCTCATTTGTGGTGACCATGAACCCGCTGGTGGTGGGCGGGTTATTGGCGGCGCTGGTCACTTCAATGCTAAAGCTCAGTGAATCCGTGTCATTGAACTCATTCGTCGCGGTGTAGGTCAGGTTAAAGGTCCCGTCTTGTGTCGGCGTACCAGACAGTATTCGGCTGGTAGCATTAAAGGCCAGTCCAGCCGGCAGAGGAGCCAGCGTATAGGTATTGGTACTCGGCAATGAATCGGGCCCTCCCCGCGCCTCGGGCAAAGTCATAGGAGTAATTGCATTGCCCTCGCTGAAGGTCTGATTGGCGATGGTTGCCTGAAACAGCGGTCTGATAAAGATTCTGACGGTTGCGGCGGCGGACGATTCCTGCCCGTCATTAACGGTCAACCTGAAAGTGTACGAGGCCGGGTCAGTCGGTATCACGGTTGGAATGGTGAAGGTTGGCTGTGCGACTGCCGCACTGCTTAAAGTCACCTCGGTGGGGCCGGCAGTCCGTTCCCAGAGATAGATCAGGGCCGAATTATCGCCGTCAGGATCGCTACTGCCCGTGCCATCAAGTGTGACTTCTGTGCCCTTGCTCACCCGCTGATTGGGACCGGCATCGGCGATGGGCGGCATATTGGTGCCAGCGGTGGCGGTGACTGCGATGGCGAAGGGGCTAAGGGCTACCGGCGTGGTGATGATGTTATCGGTGACGCTGATCACGATATTCTCGTAGTTGCCAACATTGGCGCTGGCGGGCGTGCCGGTCAAAGCCCCGGTCGCGTCGTCGAAACTGGCCCAGCCTGGCATATTGGTGATGGCGTATTCCAGCGTGTCGCCATCCACATCATCGCCGCGCGGCGTGAAACTATAGTCCTCCCCTTGCACCACGGTTTTGTCGGGGAGGCCGCTGATGGTGGGCGGGTCATTGACCGGAGTCACGGTCACGGTTGCCGTGCCGGTCGCGGCACTGAAGGCAGTGCCATCGGAGACGCTGAAGGTGAAGGTCGCATTGCCGTTGACATTGTCCACCGGGGTATAGACCAGAGTCGGAATATCGGCAACGGCAATCACCTGGGCAGGATTAACCGGCGTAGCGCTTGTGCCCGTGCCCAGCGCCAGGCTGCCGTCGGCGCTGTCGGGCAGGCTATCGATGCGCACCTCTTGCAGGGTATCGCCGCTGTCCACATCGTTAAAGGTGAAGTCCGCCACCGCAAAGGTATGGGTGGTGTCCTCAGCAATGGTGGCTGTCAGCCCGGTTGAGGTGGGCGCGTCATTGACCGCGTTCACGGTCACGGTGGCCGTGGCGGGCGCGGTGCTGAAGTCAGTACCGTCGGAGACGCTGAAGGTGAAGGTCGCATCGCCGTTGACATTGGTCACCGGGGTATAGACCAGATTCGGAATATCTGCAACGGCAATCACTTGGCCAATGTTAACCGGCGTAGCGCCCGTGCCCAGCGCCAAGCTGCCGTTGGCGCTGTCGGGTAGCGTATCAATGCGCACCGCTGTCAGGCTATCGCCGCTGTCGGTATCGGCAAAATTAAACTGGGCGGCCGCAAAAGTGTGGGCGATATCCTCGTTTGTGCTGACCGTCAGCCCGCTGGTGGTGGGCGCACTATTACTGCCAGCATCGCCCTGAATGGTCGCCCTGGCGCTGGTGGCGGACGGGTTGAGGATGAAAGTTGGCGGCAGGGTGGAACCGTCGGCCACCGTCAGGGTTAGCGTGAAGGTCTCGTTGCCCTCGGTCTCGTTATCCGCCGTTATCGGCACTGTGATGCCCACGGTCAGGCTGCTACTGCTGTTGCTGTTAAAGTTCAGCACGCCGCTGGTCGGCGTGAAATCATTCTCCTGGGTGCTGTCGTCGTTCTCAATGGAGGTGCTATAGGCTATTTGGAACGCGCGCTCCGGCCGGGCCGACAGGGTTACGGTGAAGAAGGCATCCGAGCCTTCGTCCACCGTACCGCTCTCCCCGGTCAGGGATATCGTATGGAACTCATTGAGGATAGCCGCCGTGGGCGCGCTGGTCAGCGGCCCCTCGTCGGTGCCGCCGGCATCGGTATATTCCACGGACACGGTGATTTGATTGCCCACATCATCCGCGGTCAGGGTGTAGACTACCGAGGTCGCGCCGCTGATGGCCTCGGTCGTGGTTCCGTCGTCCCGGTTCCATTGATAGGTGAATGGCAGGACATTCGGGCCCTCAACATCTTCGATACCGAAGGTATTGGCGATCAGGTTCTGGCCCCGCACCGGCGTGCCGGAGATGGTCACCGTGCCGGTGGGCGGGTCATTGACCGCGTCCACGGTCAGGGTTGCCGTGGCGACATCGTCACTGAAATCAGTGCCATCGGAGACGCTGAAGGTGAAGGTCGCATCGCCATTGACATTGGTCGCCGGGGTATAGACCAGATTCGGAATATCGGTAACGGCAATCACTTGCTCTGCGATGACCGCTGTGCCGCTCAGGGTCAGGCTGCCACTGCCAGCGGCGGGCAGGCTATCGATGCGCACCTCTTGCAGGGTATTGCCGGTGTCGGCATCGTCAAAATCAAACTGCTCGGCCGCAAAGCTATGGCTGTCATCCTCGTCCAGCGTGGCACTCAGCCCGCTTGAGGTGGGCGCGTTGTTGACCCCGATATTGAGGGTTCGGGTCAGGGTTTCAACGACATCGTCAGTACCGTTAACAAGGTCCGGGATCGTTAACTCAGCGATGAATCGAACCTCGCGTCCGCCACTACCGGCGGGTGCCTGAAAGGTGAAGTGCCGGAGCAGGTTATGCCACCGCTCTGGGGCTTCGTCATCGTTGTCGGGGGTACTAACGCCGACTATTGTGTTTAGCGGTCCAGCAATATTGGCGATGGGTACAAATACAATGGTATAACTGCTCGTCTCCGCATCAGCAGCGAGCGCCACCGTATCGCCAGGGTTCAGGTCAGCCGTACTCTCGACTCTTAGCCTAAAGGTACTGGGCCGCCCTCTGTCTATTCTCAGGTCGGGAAAGATTGCCACCGGAGCACCCCCCGGCGTGACTGAAAGGGGCGTTGTGGTGCCGCTCAGGCCAAGCCCGGCCACCGCCGCCGTGGGCGCGCTGGTCAATGGCCCCTCGGCGTTGCCCTCCGCATCGGTATAGCGCACGGACACGGTGATCTGCTCACCCAAATCGTTCCCGCTCAGGGTGTAGGTTGCAGTGGTCTCGCCGCTGATGGCCGTGTCGGTGGATCCAGACCGCGTATTCCATTGATAGGTGAATTGCAGGCTGGCAGGGCCATCATCATCGGTAATGTCCGAGGTATCCGCCGTCAGGGTCTCGCCCTGGGTCGGCCTGCCGTCGATGCGCACCACGCCGCTGGGGCCAACATTGGCATCGGCCACCGCCGCCGTGGGCGCGCTGATCAGTGGCCCTGCTTTAATGCCATTCGCATTGGTATAGCGCACGCTCACGGTGATTCGCTGGCCCACTTCGGCCTGGCGCAGGCGGTAGCTACGGTTGGTCGCGCCGGCGATTACCGCGTTGGTGGTGCCGTCGTTTGCGAACCACTGATACTCGAATGCCGACCCCGATAACGGGTTACTGTCAATGGCCGAGGTATCCGCCATCAGGAAAGCGCCTTGGGTCGGCGTGCCAGTGATGACCACCGGCTCGCCAATCACCGGCCCGACGGAGTCGCTCCTCAGGCTTTCATTTCTGCCACCAGTGGGGGTAGCCTCATCCTCGTAGCTGACCGTGACGGTGATGAGTTGGCCGGCATCGTCCGCCGTCAGGAGGTAGCTGCGCTCGGTGGCGCCGGAAATATCAACGAGATTGCGCTGCCATTGATAGTCGAAGGTGGAGGCAGCGGGCAGACCATCGGCATCGCGCAGGGTGCCAGTGTTCGCCGTCAAGGTCGCGCCCAGGAGCGGGATGCCCGTGATGCTCACCTCGCCGGTGGGCGGGGAGTTTGGCTGTATGTTGACAAGCACCACGGCCGAGTGGGAAGCGCCGGAGGTGTCGGTTACCGTCAGTTCAAACTCGTTATTAGTATTAATATTATTATCAGATGTTGATGGCGGCGCCGTGAAGCTGGCCATGGGCGTGCCGGCTCCGTCCAGGGGAATCTCGCCAAAGAAACTATTTGATATATGCCGCCAGCGATAGATCAGGGTCGCGGTTTGGCCTAAATCGGGGTCGGAACTGCCGCTGCCGTCCAGGGTGACCCTATCGCCCGAAAAGACGGTCTGGGTGTTAGGCTCGGGATCAGCAATCGGGTCACGATTGAGAATAGGCGCCTGAGGCAAGAGGACATACTCTACCGTCGCGGTATTCTCCGCACCGTCAGGGTCGCTCACCGTCAAAGAGATGGTCAGAATATCCGCAAATGATTGCCGCTGGCTTGTAGTGAGTACGGGGGTGGCGATGCTATTATCCGGCACGGTACCCCCCGGGCTGGCGGTGACCGCGCTCGAAAAAGACCATAGATAGGTCAGCTCATCGCCATCGGGGTCGGAGCTGCCGCTGCCGTCCAGGGTGGTGCTGATTCCCCCGTCCAGGCCGGTCAGGTTCCCTTCGGTGAGCAACAGCGCCGGATCAATAGGCGCTATCACGGCGACCGGCGCAGAGTTCACCGGCACCACCGGCCCCACGGCCAAACTGGTCACGCGCTCAGCCACCCCCAGATCATCGGTGTAACGCAGCACCAGGCTAATCCTGGCGTCGATCTGCGCATCGGTCAGCAGGTAGGTGGAGCCGGTCGCGCCGTCAATGGCCGCATTAGTGGTTCCGTCGTCTGCAAACCATTGATAGGTGAATGCACCCACCGTACCCGCATCGGGCAGGCCATCGGCATCGTCAATGGCGCTGGTATTCGCCGTCAGGGTCTGGCCCGAGCGAGGGTCGCCTTCGATGGTCAGGGAACCGGCGGGCGGATTGTTGGAGGCCGATGCGGCGGCGCGAACCCGAACCCGAACCTCGTCCGAGGCAAATCCACCGCTTGTATCGGACACCACCAAGAGAAATATCAACTCGGCATCTTCACTCAGCCCGCTTGGCGCCGGGAGTAGCTGTTGCGCGGCGAAGGGATTCGCCAGAAAGACGTCATGGCCACTGTTGTCGTCCTGACCCCAAAGGTAGCTCAAAGGCCCGGGGGCAGAGCTGGAACTGCCGCTGGCATCCAGCGTGATCAGAGCGCCCTCACTGACCACCTGATCCGCCCCCGCATCGGCGACCAGCGGAGCGGCGGGGCCGGTCACCAGCGGGAGGAAAGTATTGGTTACGCTTTCATCCGCAGGAGGGGTGCCGAGGTCGGTGTAACTCACCGTAACGCCGATCCGCAGGCCGACCTCGTCCTCGGTCAGGGTATAAGTGCGCATAGTCGCGCCGGTAATGGGCGTGTTCGTACCCGGCTCGCTTCCCGTGCCGTCGTTGGTATGCCATTGGTACTGGAAGGTGGACGCCGCAGGCAGGCCATCGGCATCAGCCACATTGACGGTATCCGCCGTCAACTCCTGTCCCTGGGCGAACAGCCCACGCACAGTAGGCCTTCCGGTAGGCGGGCTGTTGGTCGTCGCCGCTTCAACGGTGACCTCGGTGCTGGTCAGTCTTTCATTGAAACCGTCATCGTCGGTAAATCTGACCCGTACACTAATATCCGTGCCTAAATTCAAACTCGTCAAGGCGAGAGTCTGCAAGGTCTGCCCGCTAAGGTTCCCGTCATTCCCCAGCCATTGATAGGTGAAAGTCGCGTTCGCAAGGCCATTGGTATCCGCAATCGCCCCGGTCTCCGCCGTCAGGGTCTGCCCCACCCGGGGCGTGCCGCTGATCTTCGGAAGCCCCGTCGCCGGGCTGTTGACCGGCGCCGCCGCGCCGATATTGAGGGTTCGGGTCAGGGTGTCGGGGGAGTCGGAACCAGCAAGACTGTATCGCACCTGAACGAATAATCGAATCTCGCGTGGGCCACTACCGGCGGGTGCCGCAAAGACGAGGTTCCTGAGCAAATCCTGCCATCTATCTGCGCCTGGGGGTGTCCCGGACGCAAAACCGCCAAACAATGTATCATCAGAAGTACCTATAATATCGGCGGCGGGAAAAAACTGCACCTGAAGCCCGCTCGTATTCGGAGTACCGCTGAGGGCCAGGGTATCGCCAGCATTCAAGTCATCCGGGTTCTCGACTCTTACTCTTATGACTACAGGGTTTGCATCTGCATCGCTCACCGTCAAATCGGGAAAGACCACCACCGCATCACCCCCCGGCGTGACCGCAAGGGGCGTTGTGGTACCGCTCAGGTCAGGCGTTTGGGCATTAGCCGGTTGCGCCACCCACAGCAAAGCAAGCAACGCCACCGCACAAAACCGCACCCTGGCTACGAATGCCGTCCCCAAAAAATGAACCGGCGACGGATATGATTTTAAGGTAGACAACATAAATACTCTCCAGTTCTTGTTACGTTCTCCTCGACCCTTGTCGCAGCTTCCCGACCCATAACCGCTACCGTGGAAACCAGTAGATGGAAATTCGAGGGGGGGGGGGGGGGGGGGGTACCACGATGCCCAGCTTCCATCATACTCCTCATGCTCATATCCACACCCTCCCAGCCAGATTATAAATAAAAACAAGAGGCCTTTGCACAGCCCATGATTACCCCTTCGGGGCACGGAAGCTAAAGAGAAATATCACGCCTTCGTCGCCTCGAGGATGACAAACTAGCAGTTTCTGTCATTCTGGGCAATCGTCTCTTCATTCCGAACAATCGTTTCCTCTCATTCTGAGCGATAACGAAGAATCTCTATCCCCGTATACATCATTTAGCCGGTTCATTGCAACAAATTTCTCGCATAATCTACTAAGAGGCCTTTGCACAGCCCATGATTACCCCTCCGGGGCACGAAAGCTAAGGAGAAATATCACGCCTTCGTCGCCTCGAGGATGACAAACTAGCAGTTTCTGTCATTCTGGGCAATCGTCTCTTCATTCCGAACAATCGTTTCCTCTCATTCTGAGCGATAACGAAGAATCTCTATCCCCGTATACATCATTTAGCCGGTTCATTGCAACAAATTTCTCGCATAATCTACTAAGAGGCCTTTGCACAGCCCATGATTACCCCTCCGGGGCACGAAAGCTAAGGAGAAATATCACGCCTTCGTCGCAAATGCTCCTCAGAATGACAATACAAGACGTTCAGAATGACAATACAAGACGAGATTCTTCGCTATCGCTCAGAATGACAAACCGGTGTTTCCTGTCATTCCGGAAGAGATTACCCCTTCGGGGCACGAAAGCTAAGGAGAAATATCACGCCTTCGTCGCAAATGCTCCTCGAGGATGACAACACAAAACAAGATTCTTCGCTACGCTCAGAATGACAACACAAGACGAGATTCTTCGTTATCGCTCAGAATGACAATACAAGACAAGATTCTTCGCTACGCTCAGAATGACAAACCGGTGTTTCCTGTCATTCCGGAAGAGATTACCCCTTCGGGGCACGAAGGCTAAGGAGAAATATCACGCCTTCGTCGCAAATGCTCCTCAGAATGACAATACAAGACGAGATTCTTCGCTATCGCTCAGAATGACAAACCGGTGTTTCCTGTCATTCCGGAAGAGATTACCCCTTCGGGGCACGAAAGCTAAGGAGAAATATCACGTCTTCGTCGCCTTCGGCTCCTCGAGGATGACAACAGGGGAAAGACAAGATTCTTCGCTATCGCTCAGAATGACAAACCGGTGTTTCCTGTCATTCCAGAAGAGATTACCCCTTCGGGGCACGAAGGCCAAGGAGAAATATCACGTCTTCGTCACCTTCGGTTCCTCAAGGATGACAACACAAAACAAGATTCTTCACTACGTTCAGAATGACAATACAAGACGTTCAGAGTGACAACACAAGACGAGATTACCCCTTCGGGGCACAAAGGCTAAGGAGAAATATCACGTCTTCGTCGCCTTCGGCTCCTCGAGGATGACAACACAAAACAAGATTCTTCACTACGTTCAGAATGACAAACATTGCCTCCGGCTCCTCAAGGATGACAACACAAAACAAGATTACCCCTTCGGGGCACGAAGGCTAAGGAGAAATATCACGTCTTCGCTATCGCTCAGAATGACAATACAAGACAAGATTCTTCGCTACGCTCAGAATGACGATACAACAGAATGACGATACAAGACGAGATTACCCCTTCGGGGCACGAAGGCTAAGGAGAAATATCACGTCTTCGTCGCAAATGCTCCTCAGAATGACAATACAAGGCCCCTTCACTTATTTGTAATATTTTGGTACCTTCACACGACTAGCAGTAAACTGATATTCATCAAAGCGGCTTTGTCCAGCCATATAACGGTTTCAGAAAAAGATTAGCCGGAGAACCAGGGGATATGAAAAAAATAATTATACTGGGGTTCATTGCTGGTTTCTTATGGGCTTTTTCCCACTTCGATCTCGGTCAGTACTTAACCCTTGAATATATAAAGGAGCAACAAACCAATTTCTCAGCTTTTTACAAGGAAAACACTTTATTAGCGATTGGGGCTTATTGCGCGGTTTACATTGTAGTGACAGCTCTTTCCCTTCCAGGTGCTGCCCTTATGACATTGCTTGGCGGTGCTTTATTCGGGTTGGTCGCCGGAACGATTCTGGTCTCATTTTCCAGCACCATCGGCGCGACTCTCGCTTTTCTTGTTTCACGTTTACTACTCCAAGACTGGGTTCAAGGTAAATTTGGCAGTCACCTGAAATCATTTAATGACGGTATCCGAAAAGACGGAGCTTTTTACCTGTTCACACTTAGATTGATTCCTGCTGTTCCCTTCTTCGTCATTAACCTGGTCATGGGTCTGACCCCCATGAAGACGTTATCATTTTTTCTGGTGAGCCAGATCGGAATGCTGGCAGGCACCCTTGTTTTTGTGAACGCGGGAACACAACTTGCTCAAATCGAATCTATCGGAGGCATTCTTTCCGCGGAAATCATCTTTTCATTTGTCTTGTTAGGGATTTTCCCGTTGCTGGCCAAAAAACTTATAAGCTTCTATAAGGGAAGAAAAATTATGAGCAAGTTTAAAAAGCCAAAATCCTTCGATTACAACATGGTAGTGATTGGGGCTGGGTCCGCTGGTTTGGTCACCAGCTATATCGGGGCAGCAACCAAGGGAAAAGTCGCGTTAGTAGAGAAACACAAAATGGGTGGGGACTGTCTGAACACCGGGTGCGTCCCCAGTAAAGCACTCATCCGGTCTGCCAAATTCATGGCCGATGCCAGGAAGTGCCAAAAACTTGGATTCAAAAGCGCCCAGATTGAATTTAATTTTGCCGATGTGATGGAGCGGGTCCAACGGGTCATCAAAACCGTTGAGCCGCATGACTCGATAGAACGATATACTTCTCTGGGGGTCGAATGCCACACCGGCGAAGCCAGGATATTGTCCCCTTATGAGGTGTCGGTGAATGGGGAAACTCTCACCACAAGAAATATTGTTATTGGGACCGGAGCCCGCCCTGCCATTCCCGCGATTGAGGGCATTGAAGATGTCTCCTACCTGACCTCCGACACCGTTTGGGATATTCGCGAAAACCCCGGAAAACTGCTGGTGCTGGGTGGTGGACCCATTGGTTCCGAGTTGACTCAGGCGTTTGCCCGGCTGGGATGCTCTGTGACCCAGGTCCAGCGAAACAAGCGGCTGATTCCTAAAGAAGACCCCGAAATATCACAAATGGTTTTAGACAGTTTCCAAAGCGAAGGGATCAATGTATTGACAGCACACAGTCCTAAAAGGTTCTTTAAACGCGATGGAAAAGATTTTCTGGAATGTGAGAACAATGGCAACTCTGTAGAGGTCGAGTTTGATACTCTCCTGGTCGCGTTGGGAAGAAAAGCCAACACAACCGGCTTCGGATTGGAAGAACTGGGTGTTGAGCTAACGCCCCAAAAAACGATTAAGGTTGACGCATACATGAAAACCAATATCCCCAATATTTATGCCTGTGGAGATGTCGCGGGCCCCTATCAGTTTACCCATACAGCGTCTCATCAGGCCTGGTATTGTGCTGTCAATTCGATGATAAGCCCCTTCTATGGCTTTAAAGTCGACTACAGCACTGTCCCATGGTCAACTTTTACCGACCCGGAGGTGGCTCGGTCCGGATTGAATGAGCTGGAAGCCAAGGAGCAAGGGATCCCCTATGAGGTCACCACTTATGGAATCGATGACTTGGACCGTGCTATTGCCGATGAAGCGGCGCATGGAATTGTTAAAGTGTTGACGGTTCCCGGAAAAGACAAAATCATCGGTGTCACTATTGCTGGAGTGCATGCTGGAGACATCATTTCGGAATATGTCGCTGCGATGAAAAACGGATTTGGCATGAACAAAATCCTCGGCACGATCCATATCTATCCCACCCTGGCAGAAGCCAATAAATTCGCCGCCGGTAACTGGAAAAAGAATCAGGTTTCAGAACGCACTCTGGCCTGGGGGGAGAGAATCAACCGCTGGCGAAGAGATTATTTTTAGGCGGATGAAAGCCAAACTCTAAACGAAAAGGCCCTGGGTAACACTGGTCTCAAACACGATTCCCGCCCCAAGAAACAGCGTTGCCAATCCGATAAAAGCTTGTAATACATGGTAAGTGTGGTTTGCGGCAAATTCAGAATACCGCAGAGGGATAACCATCATGGTGGAAAGCAGGGCCATACCAATGATTGACCCGACTCCAAACAAAAATATGTAAACAAGCCCTGTTCCGGTGGATGAAACAGAATTGAGGCTTAATAATATCAAGGCGGCGGAGCCTGCTGTTCCGTGCATCATTCCTACCATCAAAGCTCGCCTGGAGAACTGTCGTGAGTGGGTGTGCTGATGAGGCTTGCCCTGATGATCGACTTTATCCTGCACGTGGGAGTGAAAATGCAGATGAGTGACTCCATCCGCATGGCGGTGCGCATGAAGATGGATTCGCTTCTTGATGATTTCCTTTATGACCGCTCCGCCCATGAACACCAACATGCACCCAACAAAAAACTCCAGGGTAAGAGCCAGCCGCTCGGGGACCATCGTATCAATCATTAAGACGACCGATCCGAAAACAAATAACGCAATCGTGTGCCCCAGGCCCCATGTCGCTCCCAGCGCAAGGCCTTCCCTGACGGACGTCGTATTGGAAGCCAAAGAAGCAACAGCGGCGACATGATCGGCCTCCAAAGCATGCTTGAGACCCGCCAGGAATCCAAGCAATAGTATATGCACAAGTGTCATTAGCTATTCTGTTTCATGGGCAAGCTTTCCAGTTTTAATTCCTGACTTTATCTGGTTGCAGCGGGTATTACAAGCGGAGCAACAGGGAATGTTCGTTAAATATAAATGCCTCGGTGGATTGAGCCTGTCAACATTGAGCCTGTCAACCCGGAAGAGTGGTCTTCGTTACCTGGGTTGTAGTCAGTAGCATATGGCAACATGATCAGGCGGAGTTCCTTTAGCGTTCGATTGTTTTCTTATCTCTCCCTCTCTTGTCATTCTGAACGTAGTGAAGAATCTCGAAGTTACGCAAAAGTTTCATAATGAGGCCTTTCCACAAGTTGAACTCCATAACCGAGATTACCCCTTCGGGGCACGAAGGCTAAGGAGAAATACCACGTCTTCGTCACCTTCGGTTCCTCAGAATGACAAACATTGCCTCTGGCTCCTCAAGGATGACAAATCAGCGGTTCCTGTCATTCTGAGCGATAGCGAAGAATCTCTCTGCCCACCATTCCGAGAAGGATTACCCCTTCGGGGCACGAAGGCCAAGGAGAAATATCACGCCTTCGTCGCCTTCGGCTCCTCAAGGATGACAAACCGGTCTTGCGCTGTCATGAGGATGACAAACCGGCGTTTCCCGTCATTCCGAACAATCGTTTCCTGTCATTCTGAGCAATCGTTAGTCCCGCGGGCCACCTTGGGTTCACCCAATAAGTTACAGCACTTTTTAGCAGAGTTTATTTTCCTCAGCTATCTTGACAACCCTCATTCCCCATCTTATTCATAGCATAGAATAGGCAATACCCTCTCGGCCGAGAGACATGATAACCACATCATCAACTTTATTCAGAAGGAGAACATCATGAATCTCGTAACTTTTAACCCAGAGCAGGCTTTAGACCGGTTTTTCGAGTTCCCCAGAGCTGAATGGGATCAACCAACAGTTCTGCCCAAGGTCAACGTAATTGAAAAAGATGAAGCGTTTCACCTGGAAGCGGAAACCCCTGGCATGACAGAAAAGGACGTTTCGGTTGAATTCCATGACGGGCTTTTGACTCTCAAGGGCGATCTGGAGCAAAATTCGCAAACCGATAAAGACGATTATCGCATTCGTGAATTCAGCAAACAAAGTTTTTCCAGAAGCTTCAGGCTCAGCGATCAGGTTGACTCGGAAAAAGTCATCGCTCAAATGGAGCAAGGGATCCTGAAGGTAACCCTGCCCAAAAAGGAGCAGGCAAAACCGAAAAAAATAGAGATCAAGGTCGAATCCTAAGTCTCTAAAAAGAAGAAAATTACCCGCCGACTTGTACGGGGCACAGCCTCGCTACAAGTCGGTCGATTATTTTTGGAGCGAGGGAATCGACAAACCAGCCTCGTTCTTTAATTTTTCACGCGACCTAAGATAAACTTATGGTAAAACACTGAGAGAATTTGGTCAAAAATCGAATAAAGTATTGACCCAACCAGCAGCCTTGATTTTGGATTTTGAAACAGGAAAGGCATGAAATCACTCGCATCCGTCACAGACAAAGATATTGAGACCATTAAAATGGCCTTGAATGACTCGGTATCGGATATGAACACCGAACTCAAGCAGGAGTTATCCCCTGAAAAAAAGAACGGGCTTGAAAATTACAAAGCCAGGTATTCGCGGGTATTTGATAAGCTCAGACAAAGCGGGTCAATGTATGCGCTGAGCGAAAACGAGCTCGATATCGTTGCTGGCGGACTGAATGACGCAATTGAGTTGATCGAGGAAAACCTGACAGGCGATTTTAGCGATGAGGAAAACGAGGAAATCATGGGATATAAAAATGATTGCCAGAGACTGGTCGACCTGCTGTCTCTTTAAAAACAACCCTTATCTTAAAAAATTCACGTAGTACCCATAATAAAACATCCACCCTGTTATGCCGGTTCCGGCGACCATGCTCAACACCCAACCACCGCGGCTGTCTTTTCCAATATTTTTTTTATCTTCATACATCAGCGCGGAATGAACCAACATACCCATAAAATAAGAGATGGCCAAAAAGGAAAAACTCAGGAAAACAACCATGAATCCTGAGAAGTCTGAAGGTTGAGGGCTCATAAAAAAAATCCGGATTGGGCTACGCCAAAAAAAGCAAGGAGCTGAGCCAAACCCAGAACTCCGCCAACAATTACAGCCAAAGCAGAAACAACTTTGATCATAACCCAAAGGATTTCACGCCGGGTCTGTTTTTGCTTCCACCAACTGATCGCCAGCGTGAGAACCCCAACCAGAATCGCGGTGCCTATATAGTATCGGGGAGACATACCGAACCTTATCAGGAAAAAGTTAAAGATGAAAGCTGGTTGCTTATCCCATTTAGGAAATCTCTTCCACCTAGATCACCGTTTTACTGCCACTGGCAGGTGTCCCAATGTTGTAACGATTTTCGTCAATCTGATAGCCGTACCCTCTCCTTATTTTTTTTCATGGAAAAGCGAGTAGCTTTCAGGAACCTCCCGGAACGGCATCATCAGTAAATTTTTCAAAGACACTTCCTCACCGGTGCGAAACGCGTTGACCCCGATTATAATCCGAGTCTGCGGTTTTGACGCATCATGAAGATATGTTCCCAAAGCACGGTCCCAAATAGACAGGTTGAAACCAAAGTTGGAGTTGGTTTCTGTTTTTTCCACCGAATGATGAATGCGGTGCATGTCTGGCGTGACAATCACATACCTTAACAACCGGTCAAGCTTTTCCGGCAAAGTAATATTGGAGTGGGAGAACTGGGCCATTCCGTTCAGAACCGCCTCGAAAATCAAAACCGCTATTGGCGAAGGACCCAGAGCAAAGACCAGACCGAGCTTATAAAACATGGATGCCAATATCTCTATAGGATGAAAGCGTAACCCGGATGAAACGTCCAAATCGAGGTCAGAATGATGCACAATATGAAAACGCCAGAAAAAAGGGATCATATGCACCACCACATGCTGGATATAAATCATCAGGTCGAAGATGACAACAATAAGCAAGGTTTCCAGTCCTTCCGGCCATTGCAAGTAGTTGAACAGGCCCCATCCCTTTTCCCCGGCAAACTGGGCGGCCCCTATCGCCGCTGCCCCTAAAAAAATACGCACCACCAGAATATCGATGCCCGTTAAAGCCAAATTGATTTTTAGCCGACGTTTTTTAGAGTCCACGGTGGGATGACGTTGAATAACCGACTCCAGGCCCAGCATCAATAAAAATACCGAAATAAATATCGCAAAGCGAATCTGGTTGGCGTCCATAATTTTTTGTGGAGTTCCCGCGCCCAGCATGATGCCGGGCTCAGTGGGTAAATTCTTACTAGTGAGCAAAAAATCGCTTCGCCTGATAAGTTTTCGCTCCGTTCCCGTCAGGCATATGGCGACTCCCATTATATTACTCTAAACCAGATCGGTTTGCATGAGGCAATGATTGCCCGTTAGCTTTTCATCATCCAAACGTTACTAAATTTTAATTCCGGCCAAAATCCGGCTCGTTTAGTTGGCGTTTTTTCCTTTGAAGTCCCATCCCGCAATGCCATGGCCATCGGCACTTTTCCTGTTCCCCCAAAGTGCCCGTCAAAAAGACTGCCAGTTTTCGGTGGTAATTTGAGGCAGAACCCAATACAGTGGAGATTTATTTACTCTGTTTTAGAGGAACGATAAATTTCTTTTGATCGTATGTATTACTCACCTTAAACTTGGTTTGGATTTATATTGACAGATAAACCACATGTCCAATTCATAGATGTCGAGAAGAGCTACGACGGCAACACCCTGATTGTGGAAAAACTCAACTTGGATATTTTTGCCGGGGAGTTCTTGACCATACTCGGCCCATCGGGGTCCGGGAAAAGTACTTGCCTGGCTATGTTGGCAGGATTTGAAACCACAACTTCCGGCGAGATCAAGCTGAATGAAAAACCTATCAACTCTATAGCTCCCCATAAACGTAATTTTGGAGTGGTTTTTCAAAATTATGCCTTGTTTCCGCACATGACTGTTTTTGAAAACCTCATGTTTCCCCTCAAAATACGAAAAACACCCCTGGCAGATGCCCGTAAAAAAGTTCAACACGCTTTAGAGATCGTATGGATGGGTGAATTTGGCGATCGATGGCCCAGTCAGCTTTCCGGCGGTCAGCAACAGCGAATCGCGGTGGCGCGGGCTCTGGTTTTTAACCCGGATTTGATTTTAATGGACGAGCCGCTCGGTGCCTTGGACAGGCAACTCCGTGAACAAATGCAACACGAAATAAAGCAAATTCATAAAGAAATTGGAGCGACCATTGTCTATGTAACTCACGACCAAAATGAAGCGATGACAATGTCCGACCGTGTGGCGGTATTCAATAACGGGGTGATTCAACAGCTCTCCACTCCTGCCAACCTCTATGAATCCCCTACGAATGCCTTTGTCGCAGAATTTTTTGGGGCCAATAACAGGTTGATCGGAAAGGTGATCGAAGGGAATGGTAAAATTTGCAAAGTGGAATTAAAAGACGGAAGCCATGTTCAGGCTCTTGCTGTCAATATCCACGAGGCGGGAACCAGAACCACCTTGGCTATCAGACCGGAACGGGTATTTATTCAGCCCAGGTATAGTAATAATGGTTGCCCTAACATCTATGAGGTAAAAGTGCGGGAGTTGACTTATCTTGGAGACCATATACGAATTCACACCTCCCTTTGCGAAAACGAAGATTTTGTCATAAAAATTCCCAACAACGAAAAAAAAATCGACCTGTGGCCAGGAGAAACGGTGGAAATTGGTTGGAGAGCAGAAGACTGTCGTGCGCTAGACCCCTATTGCTCTGACAGCGTTTGTCCCATCTAAATGATCGCAATATCGGCCAGGTATGAGTAGGAAATAATGTCCGCACCTCTAAAACCCTGCCAACAATGGCGATCAGCCAAAAGCCAGCCTCTTAAAATAAATATCTGGTAGACTGCCGATGCCAGAAATCAGAAATATTTAGGAATTTTCCTAGTTTATCCATGGAGGAAGTATGAACAAGACACTAAAAACCGCGTTATTTTCATTTATCATTGCTAGCCTGGCAATACAAAACCTCGTTTTCGCTGAATCCATTACAGTGGTGTCTTGGGGAGGAGCTTATACCAGAAGCCAAGTTGAGGCCTATTACAAGCCTTTCACGCAAGAAACCGGGATTAAAGTGATATCGGAAAACTACAGTGGTGGATTGGCCCAGATAAAAACACAGGTTGAAGCGGGAAAAGTAACCTGGGACCTGGTTGATCTGGGCACTCCAGATGCCATCAGAGGCTGTGATGAGGGACTGTTAGAAGAATTAGACCCTTCCATATTGCCGCCCGCCCCAGATGGAACTCCCGCAAGTTCCGACTTTATCAAGGGTACTTTGGTAGAGTGTGGTATTGGAAATGTGGTGTGGTCAAATATTTTTACCTACAATAAAAGCAAGCTTTCAGGCAAAGTACCCGCAACGATTCCGGATTTTTTTAATATCAAGGATTTCCCAGGAAAACGAGGGTTGTATAAATCACCCTATGCAACCCTGGAAATAGCGTTGATGGCGGATGACGTTTCCCCTTCCCAAGTCTATTCGATACTTTCCACAGAAGAGGGAATCAAGCGTGCTTTTGAAATGCTTGACTCGATCAAAGACCATACAATCTGGTGGAATGTGGGTTCACAGCCTGCGCAGTGGCTGGCCAGCGGTGAAGTGGTTATGACGACAGCCTGGAACGGTCGGATTTTCGATGCGCAGGTCATAGACAAAAAACCCTTTGAAATAGTCTGGAATGGTCAAATCTGGGGAACTGGCACATGGGCCATCCCGAAAGGTTCACCTAACAAGGGCAATGCCATGAAGTTTATTGCTTTCGCAACAGGCACTCAGCGTTTGGCGGACCAAGCCAGCTATATTTCCTATGGACCTGCTCGTAAATCGTCCGCCAAATTGATCGGTACCCATAAAAAGACGGGAACCCGCATGGCACCACATATGCCAACAGCTCCGGAAAACATGAAAAATGCCTTACAACTTAATAATGACTGGTGGGCAGACCATATGGACGAGTTGACAGAACGTTTTAACAACTGGTTGGTTAAATAAAAATCTGACCGCGAAAACGATTGCAGTTGCCAGCGTCAAAATGAAAACATCCTGTGACATCCCGTTAAAAACAAAGTTACGCAAAGCGGAGTTTTTGAGTAAAGCCAAGTCTTACGCCCTTATCCTCCCGTTTGGGGTGTTTTTTCTTATCTTCTTCCTGATTCCGATTACAAGCATGGTCTACAGAAGTATTGATAACCCCCTATTACCCAAACATTTTCCCCATACCATTGCGACCCTGAAGCAATGGGACACATCAAGAGTTCCCGATGAAAAAACCTACGCCACATTCATTGTTGAGTTGAAAAAAGCCGCAGAAAACAAAAGCGTTGGCCGCATCGCCACGCGCCTGAACTATGATAGTGGCGGGATGCGAAGTCTGATAATGAAAACAGCCAGAAAAGTAAAGCGGATACCTATCAATACGGTTCCCCCGGAGGGGACATGGAAAAAAACATTAGCGAAAATTGACACGCGCTGGGACGAACCGGGATATTGGGCAATAATCAAAAACTCCAGTAAGCCAATAACCGCAGGGTATTATCTGGCGGCCATTGACAGAAAACTGGATATAAACGGGGCTATTGTACAGGCTCCCGAATACAAACAGATTTATTTAACGGTTTTTTGGCGTACCATTTGGGTCAGCACTCTGGTTACTTTCTTGTGTTTCATCCTAGGCTATCCAGTAGCTTTCCTGCTTGCGAGGGTTCAGCCCAAACATGCCAACTTGCTAATGATCATGGTTCTACTACCATTCTGGACATCACTTCTGGTCAGGACAACCTCTTGGGTAGTTATTCTGCAAAGAGAAGGAATCGTTAATAATCTTTTAATTTTTTCAGGGTTGATCGACGAACCCATTCAACTCATCTATAACAGTTTTGGAGTCCTCGTGGCAATGACACATGTATTGTTGCCATTAATGATTCTCCCTATTTACAGTGTTATGAAAAATATTCCACAGGACTATGTCCGTGCCGGTCTGTCACTAGGTGCTACTCCCTGGACAACTTTTTGGAAGGTTTATTTTCCCCAAACCCTTCCAGGTGTGGGTGCTGGAGCCCTGTTTGTTTTTATTCTGGCCTTGGGTTATTACATTACCCCTGCATTGGTGGGCGGACCACAAGACCAAATGATAAGCCAATTTATCGTTCATCATGCCAACCATTCTCTGAACTGGGGGCTAGCTTCCGCTCTTGGAACCCTGTTGCTCCTGGGAGTTCTTTCCGCATATGGGTTGTATGACAAAATAGCAAAAAATTACAGGATAAAATTAAGTTGACCATGTGGAAACTTCCTCCTTATGCGACCCTGCCAGGCAAATTGGGGTATTATGCTTTTCTCGCTTTTTGCGGGCTCATCTTCATGTTTTTAGTTCTCCCTGTGCTAATCGTTCTTCCGCTATCATTCAACTCCGAGCCTTATTTTACTTACCCGATGCATGGGTTCAGCTTGCGTTGGTATCAAGATATTTTAGATAATGAGATGTGGATAGTATCGACCAAGAATAGTATCATCGTTGGTTTGGGTTCCACGGCACTCTCCGTTTTACTAGGCACTCTGACAGCTCTGGGATTAAACAAGCCTGGCCTCCCTTTTAAAAAATTGACAACCGGAATCTTGATTTCACCCATGATAGTCCCTCTGGTAATTACAGGGGTCGGCATGTATATCTTTTACGCAAAACATGACTTGACCGGAAATTTACTGGGGATTATTACCGCCCATACAGTAATCGGCACTCCATTTGTAATTATCTTCGTGAACGCGGCCTTGGCAGGATTTAATTCAAATATTACCCGGGCTGGACAAAGCCTTGGAGCATCTCCGACTTATGTGTTTTTTAAAATCACGCTGCCATTGATCATGCCCGGCATAATATATGGGGGTATGCTTGCTTTTGTCTCATCCCTGGACGAACTTGTTATCGTTATGTTTCTCGCGGGTGTCGAAGAACGTACTATTCCTATGCAAATGTGGACAGGTCTGAGGGAACAATTAAGCCCCTCGGTTCTCGCTGTAGCAACAATTCTTATGACGCTTCTAGTTGGGTTGTTGATTGCTTTGGAGCTGTTACGCCGCCGGAGAGAGCGGTATCATTTGATTTCAACCAAGTAGAAACCTGGGGGAATTCAATGGCGGGTTAAGTTTGATGGGGAATCCGGGTTTGTTATGAAATTTGTGCTTGGCGCAAGAGTTTATTCTTCAGAGTGCTCCCTTTCTTTTTCCTTTTGGTAGTTTTTTATGCGTGCTTGTGAGTTGCGCCGCATGAGCGTGATGCAAGCTTCGGTCATCAGGCCGATAAACCAGAAGGCGGTGAAACACATCACCCACATGAAAAAGATGTTGAGCCAGTACTGGTTGGGCGTATAATCCATGGATATATGGACGAGCGAACGAATGCTTTCCTGCTCTACAGTAGAAGCCTTGACATAGCGCTTGTAAAAAGGATGCTTGTTTTTATAAGCGAACGCGATTTGCTCATTTTTGTCCATTTTAATGAACTCCCCCACTTCCATACTTCTTTCCTTAAAAAATATTCGCATCTTAACCACTTCCGGCGAATCCGGTGGATTTCCCTGGTAATACCAGGCCACTAAAACGGTGGTCAAAAGTAGAGAGGCCCACAGAGAAATCCTTCTGATCCATTTCTCTGTTTTATCCTCTATCTCCTGCAATACCGGTTGTTCTTCTTCCATGGGGCACCTTTATCCTGAAACCTATTTTTAGTGATTTAAAGATACCAGACCGCAAAAACGAATTCCAGTTGCAGATTCATGCGAGGGTCTCTAGTATGGACTCCATATCACTCGCCTTCAGTTTTTTCCTGGAAATTTTTAATGCAAACCAAAAACACAGTCGGGTATTTTCGCCTGTTACGCCAGAACCCCGCGTTCCGCAACCTGTGGTATGGCCAGGTCGTATCTGAACTGGGAGACTGGCTCAACAGCATCGCTATTTACGCGCTGATCCTTAAATTCAGTGATTCTGGAATGGCCATGGCCGGAGCGATGATGGCAAAGCTCCTGCCCATTGTTCTGGTCAGCCCCATAGCCGGGGTGGTAGTCGATCGTGTCAGCCGAAAAACGGTGATGATTATCAGCGATCTGTTACGTTGCGGGGTAGTGCTAGGATTTCTTCTGGTGGAAAATCAGGACACCTTATGGCTGGTTTATGCCCTAGTTATTGTTGAGATTTCATTATCAGGATTTTTTGAACCGGCCCGGAGTGCAATCATTCCCTCGCTCGTCCCGAAAAAAGATCTGGTCACCGCCAACGCATTGAGCGGTTCAACCTGGTCAGTCATGCTGGCCTTTGGTGCCGCTTTGGGTGGCGTGGTCGTCTATTTGCTTGGGATAAGAGCTACCTTTATCTTGGACGCAAGCACATTTCTATTTTCGGCATGGTTCATTTCGAAAATTCCCAGCCAGGGAAAATCGGAGAAAAAGGATTCACCAAAACAAACCGGCTACCAGGAGTTCATCGATTGCCTGCGCTATTTATGGATGGAACCGATGTCTCTGGTATTATCATTATTAAAGGCTGGACTGGCAGTGGCAGGAGGCATTATGACTCTGATTCCCTTGATGGCCAGCCAGGTGTCATCTGGTTCCCTCTCATTGGGAATCGGTTTTCTCTATTCTGCGCGCGGATTGGGTGCCGCCTTGGGTCCCGTTCTAGTCAGACATATCTTCGGGGAAAGTGCTTCGGTTTTACGATGGGCCATTGTCGGCGCATTCTTTCTAAAAGCTGGAGCATGGATATTCGTCGCCCACTCCCACAGCCTTTGGACGCTTTCCCTCGGTGTTGCTCTTTCCACCTTGTTTGGCTCCATCGTCTGGGTTTTCAGTTCGGCTTTGATTCACCTGTCCGTTCCGGACCGCTACCTGGGCCGGGTCTTCAGTTTTGAACTCGCCCTGTTAACTCTGGTGATGGGCTTTAGTAATTGGGGCGTGGGCTATGCCGTGGACGAATGGAGCTTGAATATCACTCAGATTGCCTTGTGGATGGCAGGGCTGGTCACCATACCGGGGATTTTATGGTCCGGGTTTCTGATCTTTCTCCGTAACAGATTAAAACAGGGGGAATGCGTCGGCTCGATATGCCCCGTTGACCCAAGCGGGTTCAACCCAACCCCCTGGGCAGGGGATGGCGAAATTCAGGCAGAGGTGAAATAATCGGCGACTGACTTTCCAATATCGAAATGACTGATGATCCGGGCCGGGTCGTCCTGGGTTTCGGCCCATCGGTAGGCTTCTTGAACATCTTCATTTTCCCCCAAAGCGTGCAGGACCCCCACCGAAACAAAACAGGTCGCCAAATCGCTGGACCGGGAGAAACGGATCAGCATTTTCAGCATCTCCCGCATATTCTCATCTTTCAGACTGCGGTACTTGCCGACCAGGTTTTGGATATTCTCTTCACCGTAGGTATTGCTGTAGGAAGCACCAATCCCTGGCTCCTGATACAAATGCAATATCTTTTCTTCCAAGGATTTGTCCAATGCCATCTCTCCTTTCATAGAACCGGGTCTTTTTTAATCCAGAATTCTTCAAATTCTTCCTGATAAGTCAATTGAGTGATATCCTCCATACGGTCAATGAATACCTTGCCGTTCAGGTGGTCAATTTCATGTTGTAAAACCACCGCCTCGAAATCGGTTGCCTGTCTCTCTATCTTATTGCCTTTCCGATCATAAGCGTTGAGCGTCACTGATTTGGATCTCCGAACCAGCCCTCTGAAATCAATGAGACTCAAACAACTTTCCCATCCCAAAGCATTTTCCTCACTGTAATCCGACAATACAGGATTGATCAGAGCGGTTAAAGGGATGGGAGGTTCTCCCGGATATCTCTTATTACTCTCATATTCCAGCACCACAATTTGCAGGGAACGGTTGACCTGCGGAGCAGCCAGACCGACACCTCCCTCCTCACGCATTGTGCCGATCATATCATCTATCAAGTTCTGCAACTCGCCTTGCTGATCGGCCAACTCTTTTAAATCTACTTGCTTGGCGATCTGTCTCAAAACAGGGTTGCCCAATTTAGCGACTTTCAGCACTGCCATATCCAACCTATGAGTTCATGTGTGGTTTCCCTTAGCACATATTTAAAATACCAGTTTTTTTATTACCGGTCAGAATAAAATATAGTCCCACACCTCTGATAACACGAGCCTCATTTTATCACACTCAAGGTCGGAGATCGAGTTCGCTCCCCAAATAAAGGGCTAAAATGGATACTACTCCATTTTTTTGTTTGACATTCGATGCGGGTTTCACAATAATGATCGGGTCTTATAACGATTTAAGAGGAGGGGATGAATCTTGACTAAAGACGGATTAATCAATGCGGTAATTAAAAGTTGTAAAGACGATGGCCTGACTAAGCGACTGGCCGGAGATGTGATTGATGCCACCTTCGAAGCTATCTCTAAAGGGATCAAAAAAGAAAAACGGTTCGCCTACCCCAGCTTTGGAACCTTTACGGTTCGAAGTCGGAAAGCAAGAAAAGGCCGGAATCCTCAAACGGGTGAGGAAATCAAAATTAAAGCCAGTAAAACGGTTGGCTTTAAGCCTGCTCCTACATTGAAAAACTCCCTATAGCTTTTTGGCCCAAAATTAAAACCGCTCACTTTTCAGTGGGCGGTTTTTTTGTTTCCTCATTCAGTCTAATTAGAACCTTCCCCCGCATTTTTAGGGGAACACCAGTTCACTGTTAAAGCCAGACTGTTGCAGTTGCTGAAGCATCCACGTCGCATTATCTGACTTTTTAAAAGCCCCTGCTACCACGCGAAAATGGACCCCGTTCGGCTCATTATAGGAAACCAGCAACAAACCCGAGAACCCGGATTTCCGCAAAGACTCCAATAACATTCTCGCCTCTTGCAAAAACGTGACTTCTCCGATCTATAACGCATAGGGATAGGGAATCGCTGTCGTATGTGGCCCCCGAAAGGTTTTTTTTCAATATTCGAACCACTCTGAGACAGATCGGCAAGGTCTTCCAGTCTTTCCGAAGGCAACGGTATTTCAGGAATCGTTGAGACCTTCACCTCAGCCCGAGTAGCACTCTTTGCAAGTTTCCATTCTACGGCCTGGTTCTTCAAAATACTTCTTGCTGTCTGAAGATCGATTCCGGAAACATGTTCTTCTAGGTTTTTTAGATCCAATTGAACCCCTTCCTGAATACCGTGGATACTGTTAAATATAAATTTATTAATATTCTTCATCCAGATAGCGGCTGCAATCTGTGCCGGGTGGTGATTGCCAACCTTGAGTTTTCTGGCAATCGAAAATAACCCCTCCCCTTTTTGCAAAACATACGCATCCTTCGAGGGAACCTTATCTTCAGGAGTCTCAGGAGTTCGGCTTTCTGGATTCACCTCCTGCGTTTTTTTTGGCGGCTGGCTTATTCTTTAAAAACTGTTGTGTCTCCGTAGGTCGTGGAGTCTTTTCCTGATTTACCGCAGGTTCTTCATGAGGTTCAGGTTTGGGAAGTCTCTCGAGAGAACTCTTTTTTTTCTTTCCCTGGACGTTCAAGGCCAGGCTTTGCTAAAAATCCACTGTGACCAGAAAATTTTCCAGCAAGGTGCCCCCGTTGTGGGTTGCCCGAATCACAAGGTTGAACGAAGGAAAAAATAAGGGATTTTTGGAACGGATTTGAACGGTATTTTTTAGTCCACTACCGGGCTGAACTGGGTCCAGAATCAGAACATCGACAATATCCTGCCTGTCAATCCCCAGCTTGTTGTAGTCATTCACATCCCCCAGGCTCACTTCCACAGGCTCGTCGGAATCTAAATTGACTTCTAAAGACGCATTAAATTTTTCGCCAAACTTGCTTTTAACCTGAAACTCGCCAATGGAAAACGCAAAAACTTCAAGCACCAAAACCCAAAGAATTCCGACCAGCAAAACTCCACACTTCAAAAAAAGCTCCACCCAATACCCCATTCTCTCTTCCGGACCAGCCTTGACGCTGGGAAATTAACGTTCAGGGCTTTATTTACGCTTTCTGGCATTCCCCACTGATTACATACTAATCGGGTTTTTCTGGTTTTCAAAAAAGGAATTTTGATTTTTTTCAGGAGTGCGATCAACCTCTGCGCTTTCGACTCAGTTCTTTTTTCTCAAACTTCTTGAACTTTCCCCGGTTTGCGTCTTTCGGTCTTCGGGTTTTACGTTCATGCTGGTTATGCATCCAGTTTTTTTCAATATAATGGCAGGATCGGCATTCCCGGGCTTTTTTAAAAACCGGGCGATTATAAAGGTCTCTGATTTTTGAAACATGCAGGGGAGGATCAAAGTCTTTGTGGATATGGCAACTTTGGCAGTACTCGCCTATTATCCTATTAGCTTTTCCCGGACGAAGATCCCCCTTAAACGCTTTTTCAACATCCTTGTTGGTGCATCCAGAGAATAATACAAGAAACAAAGCAACCAGAAGACCTTGCTTTGCAAAACACATCGTTCTCTTCGAAAAGGCTTTCGAATATGTAAATTGCCTGAATGAATCCATATAAGCAAACCAAATTGAGAGCAACCCCGCCAAAACATTCAGTTCGTAGCCGCCCTAAATGGGCTGGAAGAGGATTTTTCTGTAGTTCTTTAGAACTTTTCTGGAATAACGGTGAGGAAGATGGCCTTTCCGGAGAAATCGGCTCAACCGCGACGGACCCTGATTATAAGCCTCCAAGGCAAGGGTTAGATCGCCAAACCTGACTGCCATCTTGTTCAGGTAATAAGCCCCTAAAGTTATATTCTTTCTGGGGTCATACAGGGTGGGGGTTCCCTTCCATTTCAAACGGGTTTCGGATGCCAACGCGAACGCCGTAGCCGGCTTCAACTGCATCAAGCCATGTGCGCCCCGGTTTGACTTCGCCCAATTGTAAAAAGAGCTCTCGGTAATGATCAAGGCAGTGAGGAAAAGTGGGTCGTATCCGTATTTTCTGCTTTCCGCCAAAATCCATCCAGGAATCAGCACAGAGCTGGTTTCATCCAGTCCCGTGTTATAATCAGAGATGATCAGGCGTATCTTTTCCCGAATACGGGTATCGTAGGCCATCTCATTTTGAAAGCGTGCTTCTCGCACCTTATGGAACACACCCTCCTCCACCTGGCTTACCGCAGAAAAGAATGGCGATAATCCACTAACGTATTGAGGGGTTTTGCCCGTAAAAAACCCTGTAGACGCCAGAACCAGAAAAAGCGAAATTGCGGTTTGTTTTGCTTTGTAATAGGTCATATTCTTTTTAACGGCTTGGAGCTTTTTAAACTAAATAAGTTTAACCTGGGGACGTAAGCGGTACGAATGAAAAAGGCTCATACAGGCAGGTGATGCCATCCGGACCCCTCCCGAGCCTCACCCTAATTGTATTAGAATAGTTGCACTTTGTCAATTTAGAGACTCTCCTACCTGAGGCATGGGGGGCATTATGCTGACCATTGAAGGAGGAGCTTATACGGTGTCTGACCAAGCACAATACCGCCGTAATGCGGGGCAGCTGGGGCGAAACGTAAGCCCGTCCGCTGGAATGATTTATTATGATTAAATAGCAACATTCATTCACCATCAATAAAATCTAAAACTTCCTTGTTCATATCCAAGTGGATAAGCACATCACTATAATCCTTAAATATTTGAGCCAGCAAATCTTCGCTATTCTGGCTATCATTCAAATATTTATCTTCCGAATTATTTTTCGACTTTAATTTATCTAATATGGAGTATAAAAATAATCCATGTAAATAAATTTTGCCGATGTATTGATTTCTTAGGTAGTCAATATCTCTTTCACTTTTAGCATTGTTTTTGGACAAATATTTCTGTACAGAGTGACTATCCATGTTAATAGCTATCGCGCTGACAATTTTCTTTTCCCCTTCTTCTGTGGGAATGACATGAATGATACTTTTCTCGCTCCATTCCTCCACTTCGTCCCATTTTTGGCCATGTTTTAGAATATGATCGATGACTGTTCTGGGGCGTTTGGCTTCAACGCTCTTGAGTAGTTCTAAGAACTCGGGAGGATATTCCTGGCCGATCATGCGAAGGCAAGCTCTTGTTGTTCATTCTCCGGGTTGACTTTTCCTCTGGACTTGTCTCTTTTCAGGCGAAGCACTAAAGATGGGGACAAATATAGTGATTCAATAGTTATGTAGCTGTTCCCTAAAAGAGTTGCCTGAGTTGATCTGCCAGCATGTATATGTAGATGTTTCAATGAAAGGCTATTTGGCAATAATTTGCCATGAGTCTTTTCACCTGTAATTCCATCGTAGCTGATTATGTATGAGATATTTCTTTCATTCAAAATTGACAAAGCGTTGATGAAATCATCATATGACAGGCCATTGTAATATCTATGGTCTCTTGTAAATGACGTTCCTTGATAAGGAGGATCCATATAAACCAAATCTTTCTCTTTAGCGATCTTCACCGCTTTACGAAAGTCCACCGCTTTTACAGAAGTTTTCTTAGCAAGTAGCGCAGAAACCCCAAAAATATTTTGCCTCATAGTATAAGGCCGCATTCCAGAACGTCGATTATCTGCACTCTGATTAAACAAACCCTCAGAACTATACCTGACTGAACCCTTTACGATTCGAGCAAGCAAGTAAAGTAGATGATATGGCTTATGAGTTTTATTAAATTGTTCACGAATCTTAAAAAAGTATGCCTTTCGATCTAGATGTTGCTCATGCCACAGTTTTTCATAATCATCACACAACAATTCTGGTCGTTCGAGAATTTCTGCCCATAAGTCTATTAAGGGTTTATTCAGATCATTCAGAATAAATCGCTTTGCAAAGCCATGAGCGGCAACAGCAACAGAAACCGCACTGGCTCCACAAAATGGCTCAATGAGGTAACGAACGTCAGAAGGAAAATATGGGAGTATATACTTTGCTATGCCTCGCTTACTGCCTTGGTAAGGGAATGGGTGTGGAACATTAATGTTGCTATCTATTCTCATGCGTCTGATTCTACCTAAATTTCATGTAATTTACAGTAGTTATGTTTTATGCAACTAACGCCAAAACGAACGCAACCACCAATATTACTCAGATGTTGTCTGCCCCTGACTTCTTCGCATCACCAATAGCAAAAAGCAGAGCGAGGAACGAGCAGTGTTTTTGACGGCCAAGTGTAGCACTTTAGCCAATATTTTATTCAACATATCTAATACGTAGGTACCCCGATAAGTATTGAAAAGCTCTGGCACTGCGGAGAACAAAACAACGAAGAAAAAATGTCGACGAACAATACAAAAATCGCACACACCACAATGAGAAAAGAAAAACAGTTGCAAACTTTGTAACCCTAGAAACATCAAAAATCCCTAAGAAATGGACGCAAGCAACAACAATGAAGAATATGGTAATTCCAATCATCCTTGAACTGCCTTTTACTGAGAGCGACCAGTAGGTAATGTAAACAAATAGACAGAGAAAAGCACAAATGACACCCCACCAGCTTAAAGAAAGAAATGCAAGCACAAGACTTGCGATTAGCGAGACTGGCCCAACCAAAAAGGCAAGCCAGACAATCATTTTCTCTAAATACAGTGCTTCTCCTGTCTCTTCTTCAATTTCTGAGATAGATACATACATAAAGAATTCTCGGGCCATCACCCGATCTACTCCGATCCGGACCACCCCCTTGTTGCTCAGCTTCGACCAATTTTTTGTGTTCTATTTCATTCATTTTGTTGGCTAACGAACAAGCTGTGCGGCATAAACAAAGCGTGGCGAGTGAACGTCCAAACAAGTGCCTTGCTATGCGTACGTATCACCTGCTAGCATTTTTCGCTACTTTTTTGATCCAGTCACAGGTTTTTATAACCTTCGTCATCATTCCACCGATAAAAATCATAACCTTTTGATATCCTTTCGCATCTGTCAGACGTGGTGCCTTGGAAATCTTTTATTTTCTAATATCTATACCTACGATAGCCCATCGGCTATCGTAAATCTTTTCGCCAGCTAAAACGACTGTTACGGATGTCTCTTCTAACTGCTTGTCTATCCAGCTTTTGATTGCTACACTACTTTTTTCTTTTTACCTCTTCAAAGCCTGCCACGTCAATAGACCCTGAAGCTTCTTTGCCTTGAGTAGTATAAAGCGGGCTTCAGGTTTCCCTCCGCCCGTATAACATGGCGGTTTGTTCTTCATCAGAAGGCCCCTCCCTGGTAAGTCCTTCCTTGATTTTCCACAGCAGTGGCTGAATTCCTTCACCGGTCAAAGACGAGATCAGAAAAAACACAGGGTTCAACTCGGTCATAGACGATTGTAGAGCATCGATATTTTTTTGCGACTGAGGGTCATCTGCCTTGGTGGCCACCAGGATTTGTGGCTTCTGGGATAATACTGGACTGAAACGTTTCAACTCATCTTGTAGCTTGTGATAGCGGCTCAAAACTGCTTCCCCGTCCGGGTCTGAAAAATCTATCAAGTGAAGAAGCAGACGGGTACGCTCGATATGCTTTAAAAACTGGTGCCCGAGCCCTTTCCCCGTATGTGCCCCTTCGATTAATCCCGGGACATCGGCAGCAACAAAAGACTCCCCTTCTTCCAGCCTCACCACACCTAAATTGGGCACAAGGGTGGTAAAAGGATAGTCTGCTATCCTGGGCCGGGCGTTGGAGATTTTTGAGATAAGAGTGGACTTGCCAGCATTTGGAAATCCAATGATTCCCACATCAGCCAGAAGCTTGAGTTCGAAAAAAAGGGTCCTGCTTGCACCGGGCCAGCCTGTTTCGAGCTTTTTCGGAGCACGCTGAATGGAAGACTTGAAGCGAAAGTTTCCACGCCCGCCATCACCGCCTTCGGCAATGACAAATTGCTGATGGGCCTGATTGAGATCGACAAGCAACTCCCCCGAATCCTTATCTTTGACCAGAGTTCCCGGCGGAAGGCGTATGACCCTGGATTGTCCGCTTTTCCCGGTCATCTGTTGGCCCCGACCCGGTTTTCCATGTTCCGCCTTATAAATCTTCTGGTAGCGCAAATCGATCAGGGTGGAAAGATTAGGGTCGGTCTCAAGCACAACATCTCCCCCCCGGCCTCCATCCCCACCATCGGGTCCTCCCATGGGAACATACTTCTCCCTGCGGAAACTACTACAGCCGTCTCCACCATTCCCCGCCTGAACGGTTATGGTCACCTGATCAATAAACATGACAAAAAACCCAAGAACCTTTTAATGGTTTGGATCTGAAAAATTTCGAATGCCTGCTTATGAGAGAGACCTTTGCATAAGTTGAAAAATCAAAGAAACGAGATGTTTCGACAAGCTCAGCATTACAGTACTGGGCCACTTTGTTATTCTGAGGAACACGGTGACGAACAATCCCAGGCTAGCCCTAGGCACAAAGTCCAAGGAAAAGGACACTACAGTTGAGGAAGAATACCAAAATTCAAGAATCACCCTCTACTGGCAGGACGGCAGATAACAAGAGCTATCGCTAGTTAGCCCCACATCGAGTGGGCAAGAATTGAGACGCGTTCAGTTTTGTGTCTGTGGGTAGACGCTAATTTTTTGCGTTTTGCGATCCCGATATTCAAATTTGACCACGCCTGCAGTTTTAGAAAAAATCGTATAATCACTCCCCAAACCCACATTGCTTCCCGGGTGAAAGTGGGTACCATGCTGGCGAACCAGTATTTCCCCTGCTTTAACGGCCTGACCCCCAAACCGCTTCACACCCAACCTTTGACCTCGGCTGTCACGACCGTTTGAGGTACTACCTTGTCCTTTTTTATGTGCCATGATTTCCTCTGGTTATGGAGCGGTAATTCCGGTAATTTTCAAGCGTGTCAAAGACTGGCGATGGCCATTCTTGCGCCGGTAATTTTTTCTCCGATGTTTCTTGAAAACAATAACTTTCTTGCCTCTCAATTGCTCGGTAACCTCGCACGCTACAGTGCAACCCTTTACGTATGGACTGCCAACCTTGATCGAACCACCTTCCCCATAGATAAGAACCTTATCGAGGTTAATGGTTTCCCCAACACTGCCTTCCAACTTTTCAACCTGGATGACATCGCCTTCTGATATCTTGTATTGTTTGCCACCCGTTCTAACCACTGCTATCATTTCCAGTCACTCCTTTAACATCAAACAATAAGGGCGGCTCCACTCAGGAACTCCCCATCCGTCCCAGCATTGGATAAAGTAGCCATGATAGGCAAAAAAGCTCCTCTTGTCAAGAAAACGCCCATCGACACAAAGGAATATATCCTGTAAGCTTACTTTCAATATTAAACCGCATAACATAATGATTCCAAGGACAAATCCAGCTCCAGGAAAACGCGTATGTCTTTGAAAGATAAAGAAAAATGGGATAGTAAATACGACGCCGACGAATACATAACCGGCAAAGAACCAAGTGGCTGGCTTAAAGAAAACGCGAGACTTCTGAACGGAAACGGAAAAGCTTTGGACATCGCCGGCGGTGAAGGAAGGAATTCCGTTTTTGTCGCCAGCAAAGGTTATGAAGTTACCTGCCTCGACATATCAGAAAATGGGTTGCGGAAAGCCCAGGCTCTGGCACAGGAAAAAAATGCTAAGATTACAATAGTTCTCGCCGATCTGGATAATAACTCTCTTAATGAGAATGAATACGATCTGGTTCTCTGTTTCAACTTTCTGGATCGCAATCTATTTTCGGGAGTCCGCCAAACACTAAAGTCAGGCGGTTTGCTTTTTTACGAAACCTTTACCACCGACTACCTGAAATACAGCAGTTTCAAAAAGGAATGGGTTTTGGAAGCTAACGAATTGCTTCGAGCGTTTAGTGATTTTCATATTTTAAGATACCGGGAAGTGGATGAGAATCCCAAAGCATTCGCCTCGCTGGTCGCGCAAAAACCATGAGCAAGCACTTGCTTTTTGACTGACAATCATGAAACATCACCGACATCTAATTTTAATTTTCATCCTGGCTTTGTGCTCAGGGCTTATTTCCGGTTGCGCGTCAACCCCGGAAAAAAAGCTCGAAACCAAAGGGTTCACGCTCTCCTATAGAGACAAGAATTCAGCAGGTTCCCTCGTCAACAAAATACAACTCAGCCATCCCGTTAAATTATCGGAGACTGATGTTCGGGGATATTTAAAATCCCTGGTTTTTGAAGAACTGTCTCTATTCGGCAAGAAAAAACCCGTGTTTCTTCCGCAAGATATGGACCGCATCGGACGTCTGATCACAAAAGCCATTCAGCGTGTTCCGAATCATAAAATCATTCACTATGAACTTGAAACCTCGCGAGGGACTACAGCGGGAGATCTTTTCGCCAGCAAGGAATACATCCATTGGCGGTTCGATTCTATAAAAGGAATAGGGTTTTCCGGACAATCTTACACCAGTTTCGGAAATACCAATTGGCGAATGGTTCCGCAGCCAGGCCAGGAGTATCATGCGGTCCATAAACTTCTGGGAACCCAAGCTCAGGAAAACTGGATCATTGCCGAGTTGGTTCCTTCAAAAATCAAAGGAAATCCCCGGCAAAAAAGCCCTCGTCCTTCCAAAAACAAAACGAAAGCTCCATCAAGGGTGCCCGTAAATGAGAGCAACTCACCGGCAAAAAGTCCTGACACCTCTTTGGAAGAGAAGCTTCAGTTTCTCAAAGACCTGCATGAGAAGGATCTAATCGATAAAAAAGAATATGATCAGAAAAAGAAAGAGCTACTCAACACCTATCTTTAATCTCACTTATTACTGCTGGCAATATTTTAAAAGAATCTCATCGACCTTATCCATAAGGTCATTGCGTTCTTGGTTGGTTGCGTCGATCTTCCTTTTGGTTTGAACAATTGTGGCATCCGGCAAATCTGTTCTGCGGACCTCATCTTCCAAATGCCAAAGCTTGATATTTCGGCAAGCCAACTCGCTCACCGCGTTACCCAACTCTTTGATCACCTCGGAAGACGAGACATTGGTGTTGGTATACATCTTGATTTTTTCATCGCGAATGCGCACTTCCCCCCTGAGTGCCGCTCCGAGAAAGCCGTCCACCTCTTTCATCAGACCCTGCCTCTGCCTATCCGCCATATCCCGTTTTGCCTGGAGTTCCTGCCGTTTCGAAGCCTCTGCATTTTCCAACGCCTCATCCAGATGCCAGATGCGCAGGTTTTTAATTGAAAGTTTATCAACCAGACTGCCTAAAGTTTCTGCCATAAAAAATATTTAAAAATTGAGTTAACGGCGGAGTACCTCCGCTAGTAATGAGCAACGCCTTTTTTTGAAACTAGCACACCCCATGCAGGGGTTCAACCTTGACAGATAACCTTACGTGGTTGAATATGAATAATTTATGAGTTAACGGCGGCAAGGTTCATTTTCAAGACCGCCCCACATACGGAGCACCTCACCATTCATTGTTCCTTCAATACTTTGAACATATCCGGCTACTGCTTGGGTAGCTGCCACTACTCCACGACCTGATTCTTCAGGCAATACAACTGGTGCCGGACTGACAACGTTGAGGCGTACCTCTCGAGGCAACATTGGCCCTACTGTTCGAAAAAAGAATCGACTGCCGCATTAAAGGGGGGCCAGTGACCGCACTGGCGGGATTCGGGTAGTCACTGAGGTATCCACTGGATAAGGTAAATGAACCAGAGTCATTGGCATACGGTATTCCAATCCGCACTAGATTGATTTGCGCCATAAATTTCCTTTGAAACCCATAGTCAAAGTCCTCATCCATCAGGTCTTCATAAGGTTTAAATGCACTATCACAACCAACGACAGCTATAAGAACATCGAATTTTCCAACCTGTTCAAACATTGCTTTCACAGACCGGGTGTCCGTGTAGTCTACCTTCACATCTCCATTTCGTCCCACACGTATAATTTCATGGTTTGAATGTAAAGCTTGAGCAGTTTTACTGCCGATAATTCCACTGGCTCCTAACAATATTACCTTCATATCTTCAGACTTTCCAAAACGGGTAGTTCAGTTTTTTATGATGCAGTTCAAGCCGTCTCGCACTGTCAACAGAACCGATTCCACCCGCTGGTCTTTAATGACCCGCTCATTGAACTGATGGATCGCCTTGTCCGAATCATCCTGCGGATCAAGCACCCGGCCACTCCACAAAACATTGTCCACGGCAATCAATCCGCCCTGACGAATCAATGGAAAGATGGCTTCATAATAATTGTTGTAGTTCTGTTTGTCCGCATCGATGAAGGCCATGTCAAACGGACCGGTCAGCGTTTTGATCGATTCCAGCGCCGGGCCTTCCAGCAGGGTTATTTTTTTTCCATGCGGACTTTCAGCGAAATATTTCCGTGCAAAGGCAATCGCCACAGGGTCCATTTCACAGGTCACCAGAGCTCCATCCTCCGGCAAAGCTTCGGCCATCGACAAAGTGCTGTACCCACCAAAGGTACCAATTTCCAGAATCCGCCGGGCCTCGATCAGTCGGGCCAGCAGTTTTAAAAGCCGGGCCTCCAACCTGCCTGTGGTCATCTGAGGAATTTCCAGTTTTTCGTAAGTTTCCTCTTCAAGCCTTCTTAACAACTCGCCTTCCTCACTGGTATGGTCAAAGGCATACCGTTCTATCTTTTCATCAATGAAGTCCATGACCCCCCCCAAAAAAATCCTTAAAGATACACTCTTAGTACGCCACAATCCCCTCATCCAGCATACGCCAGGCATACCAGGTTCCCACCGTTTCAAAAGGCTGCCATTTTTTTCCCAAAGTACGCACTCTATCAGGAGTGGGCAATGCCTTCATGTTATAGAGTTGTCTCACTCCGGCCCGGAGTCCCAAATCCCCAACCGGCAAAACATCCAGCCGATTCAGAGAAAAGATCAGGAACATCTCCGCCGTCCACCGTCCGACGCCATAAACACCGGTCAACTGCCGGATAATTTCTTCATTGTCCTGATAAGCCATACGACGAGGGCGAACACTGCCATCGAGAAATTTGGCACTGAGGTCTTTAATGTACTTGACCTTCTGGCTCGACAGGCCCACTTCCCGTAATTGTTTTCCTGACAAGCTCTGTATTTTTTCCGGAGTGGGCCGGCTACCGGTAAAAAGATTTTGAAAACGATAGGTGATGGATTCTGCCGCTTTCGTCGAAATCTGTTGCGCAACAATGGCTTTACATAACACGTGAAAATAATTTCGGTTCCGTTTTAGCTTGAAGGGACCCACCCGGCGTATCACACGAGCCATCACAGCGTCTCTCTCATCAAAATGTTTCAGGATTATTTTTTTACTGGGGAGCGGCATTTAAGTCACCCTCGCCAGTCTACCTGAAACGCTCGAACGCTTTTAAGGTTGGGAGAGGCTTTAAGTTGATTTACGGCCCGATCACTGATCCGGTTTTGGTAGAGGTCAAGGGTGATTAAACGAGGGAACGCCTCTGAACAGCAAAGCAAATCCACAGCACTATCTTCCAATCCGTTTGCCGCAAGGGACAACAGAGTCAGTTCCCGAAAGTTTTTGGATTCACATAACACCTTAACACCCCCCAACCCCAAACCCGTTTTTTGCAAATAAAGTTCGCGCAAGTTTTGCAATTTAGATTCTCCCGCAAGAAGCTGCGCACCCCCAGGCCCTACCGGATTGAGATTGAGGTAAAGCAATTGCAGGTTGGAAAGAGCTTCTGACTCCGTCAACGCTTTCAAGCCTTCAAGACCGATCCGATTACTCTGAAGAAAAAGTTTCTGCAGACGGCCCAGATAAGGCGACGCGGCTATAGATTGTGCTGAATAGTTCGTGAGTTTATTATGAGCCAACGAAAGAACCATCAGTTTTTTAAGCTGGGGCGAGTTTGCCAGCACCTCTACCCCCTGATTGCCAAATTCATTTTTATCCAGCCATAATTCCTTAACCTTGCGGATTGTGTCGTAGGCCAAAAGGTCCTCAACCTCTTCTATGAGCACTTCTTTGTCAATGAGGTTAAGCTTATAGATAGCATTTTCGCTGTTTTCAATCTCGTCATTAGCCTCGGCCTCGCTCCAGACCATGGCGGTGGAGTCGTCTGGTTCCTCAGCCAGAACTGTTAAGCTGTTTTTGACCAGGCTTTCAAAAAGAGGACTTATCATTTCAGCCATCCTTGCTCTTTAAAATAGGCGATGATGTCATGAGCTGTTTCTCCCGGTCTTCGACTGCTGGTGTCGCAAATAAAATCTGCGGCAGAATGATATTTTTCATGCCGGTTAGCAAGATTTTTTTTTTGTTCTTCCTCAAAACTGAGACCCTCTTTAAGAGCAGGTCGATTGCGGTCTTTTTTGGTCCTGCGGATGATCGTAGACAGGCTCGCCGTAAGCAAAACGCATTTCCCCCCTCTTTTCAGAAGAATCATATTATTGTCGTCAAGCACCACTCCCCCGCCGCAATCGATTATACTCTCTTGAGCCTCCCCGACCACCTGGTTCACAACTTCTGATTCCAACTTTCGAAAACCCGGCCAACCTTTCTGATCCACAATTTCGGGAATGGATTTCCCGGCAGTACGGACAATCAAATCATCCACTCGGTACAGTTTTCTCCGCAATTCTTCGGAAAGAATTTTTGCTATCACCGATTTTCCGGTTCCTCTGTAGCCCAGCATGACAATATTCAACAACCTATATCCTGTAATGGGTGCGAACTTCTCAGAGCTCCTTATCACTAGCCCTGATAGATCAGCAACTCTGACAAAACCCAACTACCTAAAAAGCTTTGATTTCAATGACGCAAAAAGAGTAAAGCAATATTTCTAGCGATGCAAACGAAACCTTAATTTAGGCAAAAACCGCCTTTTTCTTCTTATGTAAACCTCATATGGTACAATTGGGTTTCTCGGGGAACCAATTTTTCACATTCTCTTGGACCAACCATTCAACAGGGAAAGGACAAACCGTGAAAAAAATTATATTTTTAATTATATTGGCTATTTTTATTCAGACGCCTGGAGTTTGGGCTGGCGATGATAAAGAAACCGCAAAAAAAAGAACCCTTTGCGAAAGGGGGAATTCAACAGCGTGTTTTAAAATGGGGGAACGCTATCGCATTATTGAACAAGACCTGAAGACAGCCCTCGAATTTTACATCAAATCCTGTGATGCCGGCTACATGACCGGATGCACCAACGGTGGCAATCTCTTGGCTATGAAAGGAAATCCCTACAGCAAGGAGTTCAAAGCAGCGCGAAAAATGTATACCAAGGCCTGTGACGCAGGTGAAGATCCGGCCTGCTTCAACTTGGGTAGCCTAAACTATAAGGAAGGACGTCAGAAAAAGGCACTACAGTTTTATTTAAAGGCTTGTGATATGGGCAATAATTCAGGTTGCGCAAGACACAAGAGGTTGTCCCGCTAAATAATATGCAAGATAAGATCAAAAACTGGGAGGAACTCTGTAACGACGGAGAAAACTATGGTGGCGAAGGAAAAAACCTTTCGCCAAAGGAAAAAATCCTTTTTGAAAATATTAAGGACAAAAAAGTCCTTAAAGTCCAAGATGCCTACCTGTTTTCCAAAACCGGGAAAATTGAAGAAGACCACAGTAAGAGCCTAGCCGAAATGATCGCCAACTTCCCATTCATCAAAACCATCTCCAGCATGATCCTTACCCACAACCAGCTTGGACCGGATGGGATGAAAATTCTCGCTGAGTCCCCCTTTCTCCCCAAAATTGTCGACCTGCATTTGGGCTCCAACAACCTCGGAGATGAGGGTGCTAAAATCATAGCCCAGTCAGAAGTTTTCTCAGAACTGGTGACCCTGAACTTGGAATGCAACGGCATTACTGCGGAAGGCACTAAAGCCTTGGCCCAATCCTCTGTGCTGACAAAGGTGAAATATCTCAATCTGGTGGACAACCAAGCTGGAGATGGAGGTGCTTTGGCCATCGCAAATTCAGACAATCTCTGCAATCTGACCTATCTGCATCTAGGAGGCAACCGAGTTAAATCTGAAGAAGCCAAAGCGGCTTTAAAAAATTCCCCAAAACTCACCAAGCTGGAAAAACTTAAAGTTTTCTAAAGCAAAACTTCAATGATTAAAGCTGAACAACCGGCGGCAAGGCTGTCCGTTTAAATTGAGTTGGGGTCATCGGGGCGAAGCAGTTCCGGACGCGAGTAATTAACCAGCCCGGCATCTTCCTCCACACCTTCTTTTAGCACCAGCGTTTTGAGGTTGGACAGGGTTTTACTTTCATGAATCATTTGCGCCCCGTCGTTGCCAAAATAATTTCTTCCGGCATAAAGATGCGTCAACCCGGCCAGCGAAGCCGATTTCCCCAAGGCCTTGGCACCTTTATCACCAAACATATTCTGCGAAACCCACAAAATCTTGAGAGCCTTCCATTTCGGAGCCAAGGCAAGAACCTCAATCCCTTCGTCCTTCAGTTTATTCGCTGAAAAATTCAGTTCTTGCAATTGCTCCATAAGGTCTCCCTGAACCATTTCCTTCAAGCCTTCGATCTCAATATAACCGCGCTCAAGTATCAGCTTCTTCAATCCGGAAAAGGACCTTGTCTCCCCAAGAGCTTTGGCCGTTTCGTTACCGACCTCATTCCATCCCACATCCAAAGATTCCAAATTGGGGAAATTTTCAGACCGGAAAAAATCTGCCACGGAAGAGTCGGTAAGGCGGTTATCGGAAATAACCAGTGTTTTCAGGTTTTTCAGTTTGATCTTGTTGGATTGGGCGACATCCTTCAGCCCCTGACCGGTCAGAAAATTGATGCCCAAATAGAGTTCCTCAAGTTGAGCCAGGTTTTCCGACTCAAACAAAACAAGCAACGCCTCGTCACTGATCTGATTGTCGGCAAGATCAAGAATCCGGACCTTTTTGAGTCCCTTATAATCACAAATGATTTTTACATCATCATTGGAAATATATTTTCCTGAAAGTTTGAGCGAGTCCGGCTCTTCTTCCAACATAGGCTGGAGGGTTTTCTGCCATTTTTCAGTTTTCTCATCAAAAGAAGGTTCGTACTCCTCATACTCCGAATCTCCACCGCGAATTATGCCCATTTTTATCTCCAGAAGACTATCAAAAATTCCGCCTCTCTTACCCTTAGAGAGAAGCACTACTCACGCTGACAACTTGTCTTTCAGAAGCTCAACAGAAAACGGGTCGGAAAAGCTCGCATTTTCGCAAACCCATTTGTCGCTTTTCCCTGCCAGCCTCTAAAATCCAATAACTCTTTAAATTTCAAAATCCACTCCCACTTTCAAGGAGGTTTTGCCCAAAAAATTAAAAAAAATTAATTCCAGATTAACGATTCCTTAATCTTGGTTTTCTAAAATGTCTTTATTAACGATTAAAGACTGTCCAAGCTCAAGGCTTGGGATGAAAATGGGAGAACAATAGATGGAGACATTCAAAACAATCGATATACGCGGACTTTCATTTTTCAGCGCATTGCAATTAGCATCGAAAGAGTTCAGCCGTGTTAAAAAAAACGGAATCCTGGAACTTATTATCGATAAAAAAAGAAATTTAACTGAGGCCTTTTCCAAATGGGCTGAAGGCCGGGGCTATAAAATTTCGGATATCGAAGACGACCCCCGAATGGTGCGCTTGTTCATCCGCAAAGGCTCTCGATCTATAAAAGCCTGACGAAAATCCTTAAACATAGGTTATTTCAGACTTTCCAGGTTTCAGCCTCCTCCTCTGACTGCAAATCTTAAGTCTGCTATAGCCTGTGTTTGCCCACTTGGTTCAGCTTCTCCTGATGATTTTTTTCATAAATGATCCGCAAACCCTCCAAAGTTAAAAACGGATCCAGCGTATCAATAACCGTTGTTTTTGAGGCAATCCAGTCGACGATTCCCCCCGTGGCCACCACATGCGCGTTCTGCCCCAATTCACTTTTAATTTGCCGAACCAGAGCTTCAATCATTCCCGTAAAACCATAGACCGCACCAGAACGAATACTTTCTACGGTTGATTTTCCAATGACATTTTCCGGAATCATCATATCGATTCGGGGTAATTTGGCGGTGTGTTTGGACAGGGCCTCCAGAGAAATCTGAATCCCCGGGCAAATAGCGCCTCCCAGATACTCCCCCTCTTTGGACACCACATCAAAGGTTGTAGCGGTGCCAAAATCCACAATAACCAATGGTCCACCAAACTTCTCGAATGCCGCCACCGAGTTGACAATCCGGTCAGCGCCTACTTCGGCAGGGTTGCGGTAAAGAATGGAAATTCCCGTTTTAATACCTGGCCCCACCACCAGAGGCTCGCAGGAAAAATACTTTCTTGCCATGTCCTGCAGAATGGGAACCAAGGGAGGAACCACACAAGCGATAACAATATCATCGATTGTTTCTGCCTCAACATTGTTCAACAGGATAAACTCCTTGATCAAAACCCAGTACTCATCGGCCGTCCGGTTCCACTCCGTACGAATTCGCCAATGGGTCAGGAGCTTTTTGCCAGAAAACAAGCCTATCACATTATTGGAGTTGCCGACATCAATGACTAATAGCATGACAAGACCTGGACAATATTTTCAGTTGTCCCGCGAAAATAGCAGAGGCCGCAAGGGATAACAACCACGAAAGATCGTTTGCGTGAAATAGCTAACCTCAGATATGATAAGCTGGCTTTAGCTTGCAACAAAGTAGAAGCCTGAAAACTATGAAAGACAAGTATAATATCGAAATGGAAGACATCTCCGGATTTCCCCTGGAACGGTCGTTAGATTTTTTTTCATGGGAAAACATTTCCTATCAGGAGTTACTGGAGCAGGTCTTGAAAAACCTAGATGATGATCAGGCCCACAGGTTTTGCGGCGTCATCAGAAACGGGAGCCCTTTCCAATCAGGCGACAGCTTTTATCGAATCAAACCCACTTAAATAAAGCCCCGCAACACAAAAAGGCCTGGAGGTTTGAGGTCAGCCTGCCCAAAATGCCATGTTACCGAATGGGCCAGAAATTCGAAAACTGTTAAGGTTTTTTTGTTGGCAAAGATATGATGGCTGCGCTTCAAGAAATCAAGCGATCTTTCACTTCCGAAACCCTCGACCAAAAATTATTCCAGAAGAGGGTAAGGCACATCTCCAGGCAACCCTGCAAAATGTGCCACCTGATCCATCAATCCGTTGCCATAATTCAAGGTGTATGAGGGAGCACCGTCCCATAAATCAAGAGGTCGTTTTCTGGTCCCAACCCTTCAGTTTGAGGCAACCCAGGTATCCCGTATGCTCACCTTCAAATCCGAATTCACGGCCTTGAATTTTGTGGCTATGCTTATCTTTTTCCGCCATACACTTTACAGAATCTTCCAGAAATTCCTGCTCTGCCTTACCGCTGTCTTCATGGGTAAAGTCTTCGAACTTGCGGTCCTCAGCACATCCGACCAATAAAATAAATACAAAAATAATTCTGACGCGCATCATTCATCCTTTTTTTAATAAATATCTGAAATTTCAATGGCGTTTCATTTAATCCCTTGTAAAACGGGTAAAGGACGACCTGCTTTTACGAAGCTCAAACAAGGCCGGAAGCATGAACAGGGCACAAATCGTGCAGGTTATTATCCCTAACTCCATCACCTTAGCAATGGACCTAATCCCTTGATGATGGGCAATATTCAAACTGGCATAACCCGCAAGGCTGGTCAAGGCCGATAATATAATGGCGCTTCCCGTTTCCTGTAACGACTTGAGCGAAGCACCTTTGGAATAATCCAGGATATGGTGACTGAGATATATGCAATGGTCAATCATGATTCCCACGATAGAAGGGAGCATGACAATGTTGATAAAGTTCAACTTCACATCAAAAACGGACATGAGCGCACCAGTCAAAACCAGACCGGTAAAAAGAGGCAGAAAAGTGATAACGGCTAAACGAATACTCTGAAGGTCTGCTAAAAGAATGAGGAAAACCAACGCGAAAGCGGCACCCATCGCCACCGGACCCTTGTCCTTGACCCAATCCAGTATTTCAGCGGCGATCAGGTTTTCATTCAACACAGAAATCTTGATATTTTTTTCAGCCATCCTACGCTTTAACTCTGCCACTTCTTTTTTCAACTGATAAATATTTTCAACACGAAAAAAGTTTTTATCCGCAGGAGAAAGCAACAAAACCAGATAATCATCTCCAGCGCGGAGTTTTTTCTGTAAATTAGAGGGTACCCGGTTTTCATCAAACGGCTCGACATTGACCAGCTTTCCAAAATTTTTATACCAATCATTCCCCAGCGAAAACCTAATGATATCCGCATTATCCAAAAACATTTTGCGAATCCGGATGATCGCATCCTTCTTCGATTCATACTCCTCGCGACTGAACATATTTAAAGAATACTGAAGACCTATGATGGTCTGCTCCTCACCTTTGTGTTTGATTTCTTCCAGAGCTGTATGGATTTCAAACAGGCTCCCCTTTTCCTCTGTCAGGATCAAGGTGGGTGAAAAAGCATAGCCGAAATCGTCTGTAGTGACCGTCTCGTACTCGCTGGCAGGTGACTCTCCTCTCAGTTTCTGAAAGTCATACTCGAACCTGAGTCCGGGAAGAAGAAACAAACTCGCAATCATTGAGAAAAGGAACATGGCAGAAAGGAAATAGGGCGTGGTGAAATACAATCTGGAAATTTTAAAGATGAACAACCTGGGTCGGGGCTTTCTCAACCAATGAATTTTGTCATAAAACAAAGCCTGCGCCGGAAAAATAAAATAGTAGCTCAAAAAAGCACAGACGATACCTAGCGTGGCAATTTTTCCGAACTCTGCAAATCCTCGAAAATCCGAGAAACTTAAGATTGAAAAAACACTCATCGTGGTCAACATCGCTATCAGCCCTGACCTCCCCACCTGAGTCACAACCAGTTCCGTCGCTTCGGCAATGGTCTTACCTTTGAGCAGTTCCTGCTTGAAACGAATATAAAGGTGAATGCCATAATCGATCCCCAGCCCCATCAATATAGCTACCAGAAAACCAGAGATTATATTCAGGTGGCCGATGAACAGACGCGTCAAGGCAAAGGTATAAGACAGCGACAACAATAGAGGGAAAATGATAAGCGGTATGGAAAACCATGATCGGGTATAGATAAGGACAACACAACTCGCCAACAAGGCCGCGACCATCGCTGATTTCTTAAGATCATTCCGGATAAACTGGTTTTCTTCCAGCCGCACAATCAGCGAACCGGTAAGATTAATAGTCAGTTCAGGAATATCTTTGTCAAGTTCGGTCTGGTCAATCGCCTCTTGAACGGACCGGACATATTGCTTGGTAAAATCTGTATCGGTAACCGTTCCATTTGGTTTGACAAAGATATAATAATTATTTTTCCTTTTCCCCTTATGATACGGATCAATGTTTTCAAAGATATCGTACCGGTTGGCAAGCATTTGCAACTTAGCCGGATTAAAAGCTTTATCTTCCCCAAAAAATCCCCCGAATTGGCCTCGTGCATAGTCAATCGCTTCCGCAACCAGTGATTCAAGCTGAAGCAACTCTGTCTTCGGAATTAACAGGATCTGACGGTTTTTTAAAAACTCTTCGGGCACTTGCGAATCGACAAAATGCGTTCCGGGAACTTTTTGCAGAGCCCGTGCCAGTTTACCAATCACTTCAGGAGCCTGAATTGGATTCAACTGCTCTAGAACAACCACAAGCGGACCAGACCCGCCTGTTTTGGAAACCACTTCACTAAATTCTTTGATTAACGGTAAATCCTGCGGAAGAAGATTATCCATCCTGGGGTTGAAACTTAAACCACTAATCCAATATATGGATATTCCACTTAAAAGAATTGCCAGAATTAGCAGAGTGCCGGGATAACGGCGGGTAATTTTTTTGAAACACCAGCTAAGAACTGTTCTCATACTCGGAGCATTGAAGGCGAACGAGGCAAAATCACAAAACCTTAATAGAAGACATCAAAAGAAACCAACACAAGTATACACAGACTGATCTCTGTTGGAAAATGCAGTTGATCGCCAATGCTTTTTACATTTACCAGGTTATTTATTATTGAACCAGCAACTCTATTCAAACTGACTTCTGCTTCGCGCCGCCTTCGATTTCCTGGCGGCAGATCATTCCCTGACAAATGGAATGAAAATAGACAAAAAAAGCCAGTGGAGCAATGATTTTCGCTGATCCAAAAAGCTCCGCTAAGTTTCGTCGGGGACCCGCTCTTCTTTCGAAAAGCTCTGCTTTTGGGCAGAGGTCAAGAACAAAAGCACCAGATAGCCTGTCCCGACCATGGGAACCAGAAAACAAAGGTGTTGCAGGAAAGCCAAACTTAAAGCAGACTCCGAAGCGAGTCCACAAAATTGATAAACCAGAAAAACGGTTCCTTCATAGATGCCAAAGTTTCCAGGAGTGATCGGTAAAACCGTCGCCATATTTAGGGCACCCATGACTAAAATAGGAACCCAGAAAGGAAGATCCAAACCCATGCTTTTTTGTGCTGCCCAGATTCCCAGAGTCTGCGCAAGCATCATTAAAAGAGCCAGTAAAAGACCTGAACTGAAGGTTCGCACATCCCTTAAAACTTCCAAGTGAGCGGACCAACGTGACGCAAAAGCTCTGATCTTGCCCGTAAAAGATATAGTTTCTTCTCCCTCCCGAAGAACGTGCGGTTTCTTATGAGCCAAGTAAAGCATGATTGAAGCGAAAAGACCTATAGTAACCACAAAAATCAGTATCCCCTGCTCCATGCGCTCTGGAAGAGGAACAAAAATTGCCACCAAAGCCAGAACAAAAATTTTGGCGAAGCCTTCCATGACTTGATCGAGTGCCAATACCGATAAAGCCACAGTGTGCCCCACCTCTGCCCTTCGAGCCAAAGCCATGACCCCGACCACATGCCCCCCAGGAAAAGGAACGGTATTGCAAGATGTAGACATAAAAGCGTTGGCTTGAAAAATCCTGGCAAAAAGAACTGAAATTTTTTTCGGCAGGAGCAGGTACCAGAGCGAAGCCCAAATCCCCAAAATGCAGGCATTGAAAAAAACAGTAAGAAACAACCATAAAGGGTCCGTCCTGGCAAATTCCTTCCACGCCAGATCTAGGTCAATCGATTGCAGGCAAAGATAAAGCAACCCAACCGCAAAGGCCCATAGCAAAATTATGAAAGGTCTTTTTTTCAAAGTTTCTTTTCGCCCAAATAATTAAATAACCATTCCTCACTATATTATCCTGCCTACACCTGAAAGGGCATCCCTATAATTACTTCAGAGGTACTTTGAAATTTTTTACTAATGGCACCTTATGGGTCGCACCGCTGGCCGATAAAAAACATGCAGGAACCTCCAAAAAATGCTTAAAAAGATTCAACGGGCGTCTCCCCGCTTTCTGCTTTCAATTTTTCCCGCTTTCTTCTGACTTCGAATCTTCAACCATTCCTGTGCCATGTTTTCAGACTGCACAATTTCTTCCGAGGTCATTCTTTTCAAGAGAAAATTCTTGTTGCTGGTCGCGTCAGGGTCACCCTTTCCCGCTATGCTGAACCACATACGGGCTTTCACGAAATCCCGCCGCACGCCGCTTCCAGTCATATACATAATCCCGATGTTATTGGGAGCATCCTTGTTTCCCAGTTCTGCCGCTTTTCGGTACCATTTCATAGCTGCATCATAATTCCTAGGGACGCCTTCCCCATTTTCATACATCACTCCCAAGTTATTCTGGGCGTCTGCGTAGCCCTGCTCGGCGGAAAGTCGGTACCACTTCGCCGCTTGTTCTGAGCTTTGCGGGACCCCCTCTCCCATGTCATGCATGACCCCCATGCCATATTGGCCTCTGGCATCGTTACTATCCGCAAGAGCCTGAAACTCTTTCAACGCTGTCAGGGAGTCGCCCCGATCAAACGCGTCTGTAGCCTCCTGATAACCGGCCCATGCCAACGAAGGCATTGCCCAAACCAACACCATCATCAATAACAAACTTTTCATAACGTTAATGATCTTCCATATAAATTTTTAATTCCCAACGATTTGGCTCTTCATCTGTTTTGCGGTCAAAACATATCCCCCAGAGGCTCCATATGAGAACTAAAGCGAGCGAGTCTCCATGTATTGTTGAAAGCTTTTTCTACCGGCCCCCTGCGAAACCCCAGAGCAACGAATGAAGCACCTTCGCCCCCAAAAAAGGGGATTTCAATGTTCTGAACGCAATTGAGAATAGCGATAATTGAAGAAGCTCTCAGAAGATTTACATCCTTGTGGCATCTACCTTCGATCACTTTAATCGGCCTCCTAATATCAGATACAACAACCAACCCATCTTCAGGAACATCATGAAAGTTTTTTCCATCCAACACTCCCAGAAAACCCATGAATATTGGTGGGTCCGAATAAAATTTTTCCAACCAATTAGATGGGCTCTGCATATTACTTCATGGTTGATTGAATAATGTTAATTGGTATTTTCGCACAACGAGACCGGGACAACACCCTGCAATTTCAAAACAAAAGGGCTCAGCGAAAATCGCTGAGCCCTTTTGTTTTATTCAGTAGAACAAGAGGCTGAAGACCAGCAACAAAGTTCACCCAGCGGCGTCTACATCTGGTGCCAGGCAGAACGCATCCGTCGCATTGCCACCTTGCGCTTTTTTTTGGCTTCTTTTATCTTGCGTTTTTTCTTGACCGACGGCTTTTCATAAAATCGCCTGCGCTTGAGCTCTTTGAACAAGCCCTCTTTATTAAGTTGGCGCTTCAAACCTTTTAACGCCCGTTCGACCTGGTTCTGATAAACAGTGACTTGCAAAATAGGGAACTCCTGTTTTCAAAGTTGCGATGTTTTAACCTTCACCGACATCTTAGCAGGTTTTGTCAGTGGTTTTCCGGTCCTTTTATTTTTCTTGAAAAGAGCAGGAAATTCCAATTGCTTCTTTGACCGGATATTCAATTTTTTCACCGAGATCACTTTTTTCAAACTCCCGGAACTGTCGTACACCTAAACTTCATGCACAAAATTACCTCGGTTTGATCTATTTATCCTCTGGCATAATTGGCAAAAAAACCACCCAAAAAAAGAGCGGAAGAATACAAAATCCTCTACGATTTTTTGATATCTGGCCTCAAGGAGAATCGCTTGGAAGAGACATTTTCAGGCTATCATGTGTGAGCAAGATTACAAGGAGATTAAAATTATAATTTTTTAATATTCCCGTCAAGCCAGTCATAGAGCGGGAAAGAGGTCTGCCGCATTGATTTACCTTTAATTTCAACCCTTAGGTTGAGACAAAAATTAGGACATTCTCCGTATTCGTGCTATCCTTTTCGAGTAAACAGAGGGTTGTTTAGTTGTAGTGTATTTTGGTTCTTTCTGGTTTCTCACCTAGAACAGACTTGAAAAAACACCTTGATCTAACAGATTGAGGTGAATTGGTTTTTTCGTCGAAGTGGTTCTCTAAAAGTTCTTACATCAATCCAACCCAATTAAAAAACAGGGGAACCTTTGTCCGGATTTTCTGGGAATGTGTTCCCGTCCAATTGTAGGAGAGTATTTACTATGGCAGTAGGAACAGTAAAATGGTTTAACGAGAGCAAGGGTTATGGATTCATTGAGTCCGAGAGCGGCAAAGACCTTTTTGTTCATTTCTCAGAAATTCAAGGGGATGGGTTTAAGACTCTTGCGGAAGGCCAAGCGGTTGAGTTCGAAGAAGGTATGGGCCAGAAAGGTCCACAAGCTACTCAAGTGGTACCCAAATAAGAACCTATCTCCCGGCGGAACTTTGACTCTGCCAGAGTCCGTCCCATACCTATGTAAAAAGGCTTGGCCAAATGGCCAAGCCTTTTTTTATGAGAAACCTTCGGCCCTGCTACCACAAAAAAATATAAAAAATCCCTCGAAAGTAGCTTTGAAAGTTACTGACAAAAAGAGCCACAAACTAGTGTTCGCTGAACACGGCGATTCGCCAAGACTAGGTGGCAGCGAGGATTTCGTTGATTTTGAGGGTGGAGACAATGTGTCTATCCATGCCAAGTTCGCTGGGGGAATAACCCAAGGCCAGTGCAACCAGTTGGGGAAGATGCAGAACAGGGATGGAGTTGTTTTTCTTTTGCAAAATTTTAATTTCGGGCTGATAGGAATCGAGGCTCAAATGACAAAGCGGACATCCAGTCGCCACAACATCGGCACCGTGATCAATCGCATCCAGCAGGGCGTTGCCCGACATATCCAGAGAGGCTGGTTTGTTCATCATGACAATGGGAAACCCGCAACATTTGATGCGACTAGGATAATAAACCGGTGTTGCGCCCAGTGCCGCAAAAATATCTTCCATACCTGTGGGGTTATCCGGATTCTCAAAGTCTGAGTTTTCTGAAGGCCGTAGGACATAGCAGCCGTAAAAAGCGGCGACTTTCAGTCTGGTCAGCGGTCGTTTGATGCGTTCCTTCAATCTTGCCATGCCTTCTTCGGTAGCAAGGATGTTGGCGAAATGTTTGATCCGTGTCTTGCCATTGTACTGGTGTCCGCCTTCCTCGAGGATGTCGTTGACCTTCTTTTTATATTCGGCGTCTTCATTGAGGTGGGCTTCGGTTTTTTTCAAAGTACCCTGGCAGGTCGAACAGATGGTGACGATATCGAGTTCTTGTTTTTCGGCGATGGAAAACGAACGTGCGTTGAGCGCATCGGCAAGCAGAGGGCTTTTTTCAGAAACCACTCCGGCACCACAGCAGGAAGCACTTTTCATTTCTACGAATTCAAACCCGAGGCCTTCGGCGGCCTTGGTGGTGGAAAGCATCAGTTCCCGGGTTGCTCCTTTGGCAACACATCCGGTAAACAAGGCAAACTTCATTGATCCAACTCCTTGAAAATTCGTTTAACATCGTCCACTTCATCAATGGAATGATGAATAATCGGGGGAACTTTGCCCTTGAGGAACATGCGCAACCCGACAGGAAGCAGGCTCAACAATCCAGAAATATTGAAAAACCCCATCGACTCAACGGGAATCCTGTTCTCATTCAGGTTACCGCTTCTTTTTACGGAATTAAAAAAAGATATGGCGTGCCGGGCTCCGTTATTGTTGTGCACGCCCTGCTCCAAGGCCACGGTCATGATTTCTTTGATGCGGTCAAACGGGCGTGCCGGTTTCGGGCAACGCTCAACACATTCGCCGCAGTGAGTGCAGTCCCAGATGCCACCCGGTTCACTGAGTTCTTTGACCCGCTCGAGGGTTTGGGAGTCGCGAGAATCACCGACAAATCTTTGCGCCTTGGCGAGAGCCGCCGGCCCGAGAAAGCTCTCATCGACCTCGAGGGTATTGCAATCGGAATAGCAGGCCCCGCACATGATACAGGTGCTTGAATCGTCGATCTTCAAAAAATCTTCCTGGCTCTGATGCCGCTCTTTTTCCGGCGAGGCTTCTTTGGGTTCCAGATAAGGTTTGATCTTGTTGACCTTGTCCCAGAACGGGGTGAAGTCGACCACCAGGTCTTTGATCGGTTTCATATTGCCCAAAGGTTCGAGCGTAATGATCTCGTCGTTATCAACGACATGCTCCGCCTGACGCTGGCAAGCCAGCAGGGCGTGGCCGTTGGCTTTGACGGCACAGGATCCGCAGATGGCACTGCGGCAGGACATGCGGTAAGTAAAACTCCCATCCAATGTCCACTTGATTTGGTTCATGCAATCCAGAAGGGTAACCCCCGGTTGAATATCCAGTTGGAATTCCTCGAAATAAGGTTCTGGTTGTTTTTCCGGATTGAACCGCTTGATCCTGAAAGTCGCCATTAATAAGTTCTTTCTGCAGGTTGATATTTGGTGATCACGACCGATTTCTTTTTTACCACCAGTCCATCTGGGGAATCATAGGCCATTGAATGATGGAGAAAATTTTCGTCATCACGTTTCGGAAAATCCGTGCGGAAATGCCCACCCCGGCTTTCCTTTCTCAGCAGGGCACCGTTGGCGACCAGTTGGGAAATCCCTAGCATGTTTCTCAATTCCAAAATTTCATAAATCTCTGTATTGAACAGCTTGCCCTTATCGGTCACTCTACCGTTTTTGAACCTTTTCTGCAGTCCTTTCAAGGTTTCAATACAGACTGTAAGTTTTTCCTCATCACGAAAAACCCCGCAATGGCTCATCATTATCTCTTTCATCTCATTACGGATGTCGTTATAGCTTTCCGAGCCATCTCTTTGAAAAATATCCTCAAACTTTTTCAGGACCCGGGCTTTTTCCTGCCCTTCGTTGACGTTTCCGTAGTCAATGCCCACAGCATATTTGAGCACGGATTTACCCGCACGTTCTCCAAACACCGTTGCTTCCAGAAGGGAATTTGTTCCCAGCCGGTTTCCACCATGAACGGAGACACAGGCACATTCCCCGGCGGCAAAAAATCCGTTCATGCGGGTGCCTTTTTCATCAAGAATTACGTGGGAGTATTTATCAGTCGGGATACCACCCATCGAATAATGTGCGGTAGGCTGAATGGGCAGACATTCTTTGATGCAGTCCACACCCAAAAAATCAATGCCCAGTTGCCTGATTTGCGGCAGGCGTTCCATGATTCTCGCCTCACCCAGATGGCGCAGGTCAAGATGAATACAGTTTTCACCGTTCACACCACGCCCGGCATCCATTTCGCTTTGCTCCGCCCGAGCTACGATGTCACGGGGAGCCAGTTCCATACGCGACGGGGCATACTGTTCCATAAAGCGTTCGCCTTTCCCATTCAAGAGATAAGCTCCCTCTCCCCGTGCCGCTTCAGAAAATAAAATTCCCTGGCGATACAAACCCGATGGATGAAACTGAACAAACTCCAAATCTTCCAGGGGAACCCCTGCGTCGAACGCGGCCATGACTCCATCGGCCGTGCTGGCAAAAGCGTTGGAAGTGAATTTGAATACCCTGCCATATCCACCGGTACAAAATACCACGGCCTTGGCCTGAATCACTTCCACTTCCCCGGTCCGGATATTGCTGACCACCACACCGTTACAACGACGGTCGCCATCAACAACCAGCGAGTGCATGTACCACTCGTTATAAACTTTAACGGATTTCGCATTCTTCATGAGTTGTTCATGAAGGGCATGTAGAATGGCATGGCCAGTGCGGTCGGCAGAAAAACAGGCACGCGGTTTGGAATGCCCGCCGAAACTGCGCTGGGCAATTTTCCCATCCGGCGTACGGCTAAAAACACAACCCATATGCTCTAATTCATAGATAATCCTGGGAGCGGCTTTAACATACTCTTCCACCGCATCTTGGTCGCTGAGAAAGTCGCCACCTTTTACGGTGTCGTACATATGCTCTTCCCAACTGTCCGGCTCCGAGTTTCCCAGAGAAGCGGCAATACCCCCCTGCGCCGCACCAGAATGAGACCTGGAAGGGTACACCTTGGTCAGCACAGCGACATCCAACTCCTTACACGCTTCCAGGGCACAACGCATCCCGGCGAGACCGGCACCCACAACCACCACATCATGTTGAATCACAAAATCACCTCAAAACGGAAAAACCCGTGGCTCATCTAAGATAAGTTCATCAGGTAAAGACCGGGTAAAAAATGACAACAATTGCTCCACTTTTCTGCCTTGTTCCAACTTTCCGAATCGTCCCGCTAATGAAATAAAAAACCATTGAGAATCGAAGGGAAAGTTCTTTGAAGTCAGGTACAGGCGAGCCAAGAATCGGGGTAGCTACCAGAATCAAAATTGAAGAGGGATTTAAACATTTCCTCCCCTCCAAAGTCAAGAAAAATGAAATTTGAGTTGCAAATCAAAGGTAAGCCCCTCATAATAACCCTTGTTTTCAACAAGGGTTATTAACCAATTTAAAATCAAGCCTCTGACTCTCAAGAGTCCCTGTGAGAAGTGCCCACCCGGAGTATCTTTTGGAACTACTAACCTTTGAATCTCTGCCCTTGCCAGAACTGGTCTTAAAGGGTATTCGCGACGCAAAATTTGAAACCTGTACACCGATCCAGAGCAAATCTCTGCCCATCACTCTTGGGCGCAAGGACTTGGCTGGGCAAGCACAGACCGGAACGGGAAAAACTGCAGCGTTTTTGATCACCCTGCTTGCCCGGTTGTTAGAAAACACCCCACCCCTCGTACCTAAAGGAAAAGCCGGCCCTCGAGCATTGATCATCGCTCCGACCCGCGAACTGGCAAGGCAAATAGAAAGGGATGCCCTGCTCTTGGGCAAACATTGCTCGTTCCGTACAGTTTGTGTTATCGGCGGGGTGGATTATGATAAACAGAAAAACCAGATCAAGGATGGGGTGGACATACTGATCGCCACGCCGGGCCGGTTGATCGATTTCTACAAGCAAAAATTCTTCAGTTTGAAACAGGTGGAAGTTCTGGTCGTGGACGAAGCTGACCGTATGTTTGATATGGGGTTCATTGCTGACCTGCGTTATTTATTCCGCAACTGTTCGCCCTATAACAAACGTCAGTCCATGCTGTTTTCGGCAACGCTAAATCACCGGGTTATGGAGTTGTGCTACGAGCACATGGACAATCCGGTCAGGGTAGCCATCGAGCCGGAAAAAGCCGTGGTGGACGAGATCACCCAGATACTCTATCACGTCGGCCAGCATGAAAAATTTAACCTTCTTTTAGGTTTGATGAAAAAAGAGGCCGGGGAAAAAGTCCTGATTTTTTCCAACACTAAAATTGAATGTGAACTTCTTGAGTGGAAATTGAACCACAACCACTTTAACGCCGGGCAAATTAGCGGCGACCTTCACCAGAAGGCCCGAATTCGGGTACTGGAAAAGTTTCAGGCGGGTGCCCTCGATATCCTCATTGCCACCGATGTAGCATCGCGAGGACTACATATCGACAATATCACGCATGTCATTAATTATGATTTACCGCAGGACGCGGAAGACTATGTGCATCGCATAGGCAGAACCGCACGGGCAGGAAATAAGGGCATCGCCATCACACTTTGTTGTGAAGATTTTGCCCAGCATTTGGAACGGGTCGAAGATTACCTGAAAAACAAAATTCCCGTATCCTGGCCCGAAGAGGAATTGTTTCTGGAAGAAAAGGAAGGCAAGCCTCCGTTACGAAAGCGGCGTGGTCCCCCTTCGAGAGCTGGAAAACCTGGCGGTCGAAGACCCACGAAACGGCCAGTTCGCCGACGAGCCCACTCATCCGCTACCCACTGAAGGGTTTGACTTGCCCGCTCTCCATTAATTTTTGCAACGCTTCTTCATCCAATACCGGGATGCCGAGTTGCTGGGCTTTTCCCAGTTTCGACCCGGCTGAAGAACCCGCCACCACATAATCAGTTTTTTTGGAAATCGTTGAAGTCACCCGCCCACCCATAGATTGTATTTTCCCTCTGGCCTCCTCACGGGTAAATCGAGTCAAAGTTCCAGTGAGAACAAACTGTCGGCCTTCGAACAATCCCTCACTTTCTGAAACATCGCCCTGCTCTTCCATAAGAACGCCCCGTTCCAACAACCGCTCTATTTCCTGCCTATTGGTATCTCGATCCAAGAATGCTTTCAGGCTTTCAGCAATGGCCGGCCCTATTTCATCAATCTTTTCCAGTTCGTCATAACTGGTCTCCTGTAATATTTTAAGAGACCTGAACTGTCTAGCTAGGAGGATAGCTGTGCGCTGCCCCACATGCCGCACCCCAAAAGCATACAAGAGACGGGAAAGTCCTGCCAACTTACTCTTTGCAATTGCTGAAATAAGATTCTGCGCGGATTTGTCCGCCATACGTTCCAAAGAGGCAACCTTATCCGCTTTAAGAATATAAAGGTCGGAAAAGTTTTTGACACGTCCCGAATCGACCAACTGCTCAATGACCGCCGGCCCAAGATGGTCAATGTCCATCGCTTTGCGAGAAGAGAAATGTTTAAGCCTTTCTTTCAACTGTGCAGGGCAAGCACTGTTCACACAACGCCAGACTGCTTCGTCTTCGGGGCGATGGACTAAAGACTGACATTCGGGACAAGTCGCGGGCATCTTGAAAGGCCGACCTCGTTTTCCAGGCTGAGCCTGTTCTTCGAAAGGTTCGATAACGCGGATGATTTGGGGAATGATTTCGCCAGCTTTCTCAATCACCACTTGATCGCCGACACGGATGTCTTTGCGTTTGATTTCATCCTCGTTGTGCAAGGTCGCCCTGCTGACAGTAGAACCCGAGATCAAAACAGGCTTTAACTCGGCGACAGGCGTGATAGACCCGGTTCTGCCCACTTGGCAGACAATACCCATAATTTCAGTCACCGCCTGCTCTGCTTCATACTTGTAAGCCACCGCCCAACGAGGGAATTTGGAAGTCTCACCCAGATTTTTTCGGTGAGCCAGTGAATTTAACTGAATGACCAGACCATCCACTTCATAATCAAGCTCTTTTCTTTTGTCGCGAAATTCTTCGATTAAGGCAAGAGCCGATTCGAAATTTTTACAGAGCCGGTTATGCTTGTTGACCTGGAACCTCAAGGCATCAAGTTTTTCCTGCAACTCATAATGAGTCTTAAAAGGATTGGGTTCGAGAAACCCCACTGCATAGATAAATATATCGAGTTTGCGTTGGGCAGTGATAGCCGGGTCAAGAAGTCGCAAAGCCCCGGCAGCAGCGTTTCTGGGGTTGGCGAACGGCATCTCCCCTTCGGCCTTGCGCTTGGCATTGATACGTTCGAACTCCTTCTTCGGCATATAAACCTCACCGCGAACTTCTATCCGATTGAAGGACTCCGCATCAATTTTCAAAGGAATGGAACGTAGAGTTCTCAAGTTCGCGGTGATGTCTTCACCCTGCATGCCATCGCCCCGGGTGGCTCCCCTCACTAGAAGACCGTCTTCATAGGTGAGCGCCACAGCCAGACCATCGAACTTCAGCTCTACCATATATTCGATAGAGTTTTCAGGAATATCCGGCAGACCTTTAAGCACTCTCTGATGGAATGCACGCACCTCATCGACATTGTAGGTGTTGTCAAGGCTGAGCATGGGAACCGGGTGCACAACCGCTTTAAACCGCTCATCCACCTTTCCGCTCACTCTCTGTGCGGGGGAATCGGAAGTAACGTATTCAGGGTAGGCGGTTTCCAGTTCGCGCAAACGACGGAGGAGTCCGTCATACTCTTGGTCAGAAACCGATGGGGAGTTTTTAACGTAATAGAGGTGATCGTGCCGATGGATCGTCTGTTTAAGATTCTCGATATCCTGCTTTGCCGTCATATGAAGGAAAAAGAAAGGGATAATTTATTAAGGTTCCAGCGTCACATAATACCCCTGCCGTCCACGTTGAACCAAAAGTAAAATGCGATCCGGGTTATTTATTTCTGCGACGGCCTTGTTATAATCTTCTTCATCGTCCACACGCTTCTGATTCATTTGTCTGATAATATCACCGGGACTGATACCGATTCTTCCGCCGGCACTGTTGGGAACCACCTCCACAACAACCATTCCCTTGGAAGTCGTCAGCCTTTTGGCGCGGGCAAACTGCTCGCTGTTCTGTTGAACATGTAGCCCCAACCAGTTTCGGGTGAACTCCTTAACATAGCTTTTAGGAATGGAGGTGACACGGACTCTGTACTCCAGCACTTTCCCGTCCCGCAAAATAGAAAACCGAACCGAACTGCTAACAGTATAGGAAGCCATACGTCCGCGAAAATCCGACTTGCTCTTCACCTCATGATCGTCAATGGCCATGATGATATCCCCGCGCTTCACACCAGCTTTTCCGGCCGGGCTATTTTTGGCAATGCCAACAACCAGAACCCCTCTTTTCCTTTCCAACTGGAAATGGCGTGAGAGATGGATGTCCAAATCTTGGACGGAAACCCCCAGCCAGCCGTGCCGAACTTTTCCATAACGGATCAGCTCATCGACAATCCGCCTGGCGTGGTCAATGGGAATGGCAAAACCAATGCCCTCAGCCTTTTGGTAGATAGCTGTATTGATGCCTATGAGAGAACCATTAATATTCAGTAAAGGCCCGCCACTATTTCCCGGATTAATCGAAGCATCGAGCTGAATGAAGTCACTGTAAACCATGTTTTTCCCGGCTCTGATATTGCGGTTTAAGGCACTGATGATTCCGGTCGTAACCGTGTGTTGCAGGCCAAAAGGGTTACCGATGGCCAGCACCTGCTCACCGATCATTAAATCATCAGACCGCCCCATTTTTACATAAGGCAGGGGCTTGCCTGAGTCTATCTTGATGATCGCCAAGTCAGATTTGATATCCGCGCCAATAACACTAGCAGCGAACTCCTGCTTGTCGCTCAAGTTGACATGGATCTTCGCAGCTTTGGCGATGACATGCTCGTTGGTGAGAATAAACCCTTCACCATTGATAAGAACACCCGAACCCAGACTGCGTCTTTGATTTTCAGTAGGAGGAATGAAATCTTTGAAAAACTGATCAAACAGGTTGTTGCCAAAACTTCTGAATGGATTGCGCGCAGACCGGGAAATTTCCGTCGTGTAAATATTCACAACAGCCGGGCTGACTTTCTCTATAGCCCGGACAAGAGGGGTTCTGCGGTTATGGCGCTCTTCGGCAAAGACCAGGGATCGCCCCGGCCCTATCACGACAAACACAACAAAAACCCAAAACCACCTTGAGGGGACGCGCACGCTTAGACAGGGTGAAAAGTGAAAAAATTAATCAAAGGTAAAAAGATGCTCTACTCGACTTTGACAGCAATGTATATGGTACCTCCTCCCCGCTTGATCAGAAACAAAACGGACGAGCCCTTTTCGACGGCGGCCAACAGACTCTGGTAGTCCTGCGTATTCCTGACTTTCGCGCGGTTCATTTCCGAAATCACATCTCCTCGGCGGATACCCGCTTCTGACGCTACATTCCCGGCAGTCACATCGGAAACCAGAACCCCTTCCCTACTCTGTAATTGCAGGTTTTTCGCCAACTCCTCGTTAATATCCTGAACTTGGAGACCTAGAGGATCGGCCTTGGCTACCACCGTCTCCGGCGAATCTTTCAACACTTCTATGGTTACCTGGAGTATTTTCCGGGAACCGTCACGAATCACCTCGACATCGACCCTCAGACCCGGGGTTGTCGCGGCAACGATTTTGGGAAGATCCTCCATTTGCTTTACTGGCTGGTTGTTAAACCGGATAATAACATCCCCGCGTTGTATTCCAGCCTTAGCAGCAGGACCATCAGGAATGACATCGCCAACAAGAGCTCCTTCACTTTGGTTAAGGCCGAAAGATTTTGCCAACTCGGGAGTAATTTTCTGGATCATAACCCCCAACCAGCCACGGGTTACCGATCCCGTTTCTTTCAGGTCTCTCAATATTCCCTTGGCGATGTTAATGGGAATAGCAAATCCGATCCCCACATTTCCGCCGGCATTTCCCGAAATGATGGCGGTGTTGATCCCAATCACTGCCCCTTCGATATTAATCAGCGGCCCCCCGCTGTTACCCGGGTTAATCGAAGCGTCGGTCTGAATGAATTCATCATAGGGGCCGGCACCAATACTCCGGCCCAAAGCACTCACTACACCCACTGTAACGGTGTGGCTGAGACCAAAAGGATTACCAATGGCTACCACCCATTCCCCAACCTCAAGATTTTCGGAACTTCCCAGTTTCAGAAAAGGGAAATCCTTATTATCCCCCGGTTCGCGGTTGATTTTAATCAAGGCAATATCGGTTTTTGAGTCCGCCCCTATAAGGGTAGCGGTGTATTCTTTTTCACTTCCATTATCTTCGAGCATCACCATAATTTCATCGGCCCCCTCTATCACATGATAGTTGGTCAGGATATGACCCTCTTTGTCGATCACGAACCCAGAACCCATGCCTCCTTTGGGTCGTTGGTTCGGACGCTCGCCAAAGAAACGGTCATAAAAATCACGGAAGGGATCGGGAGACCGGTCCTGCCCTGGTCCAGGACGGGATCTTGGGGAGTTCCTCTGCGGCGCAGCCTTCGCCTTGGTGCTCACATTAACCACAGCAGGGTTTTGCTTTTTTGCGATTTCCACAAAAATATTACTCGCAAGCGGCTGGTTATCGCTGCTTAGCGCAAAAAGGGTCTCTGGAGAAACAACCAGCCCAAACGCAAGTAAAAACACAAAAACCGATGAAGCTACACGGGCACGATGGACAAAAGATCTAAACATTTTTTTAATCCTCATTTAACAAATAACAAAAATAAAATTCCGCAAAAGGAGTCTCGGGCAATACAACCCAAGCTTTCATAAAAGAGCGGTTAAACTAAACATAGCTTAATACTTTAGCGACAAATATTTCAGTTAAAAAAAATTAATCTGAAATCCCCAGCCTACGCAAAAAAGGTACAACCAGTCGGTTTACTGCCGGAATGATTGTTTCATCAACAAAAGGTCGGCTGACCGAGCCTAAAAGTGGACATTTGAAGAAAAAATTGATTGTGGCAATTATATAATGCTTTCCCCGTTCTTTACAACTTCAAAACCCTCGGCGTAACCTCCCACTAACGTGGCAGGCAACCGCAATATGCTTTTCACCCCTACGGGCACGACAAGTGGCGGATAATTATATATTGACTCGATTTGTGAGATAAAAGATAATCGCGACAGGCAATGGGCAGTGGTTGGCTCGGCTCCACAAACCATCGTTCACAGAAAGCACTTTCTCATCCATGGTCTGCCTGAGATTTAGGAACATCAAAATAGAAATTATGCGAATATTTTTCCCTATTTATATCCGGCTTGGAACATGAGCCTGTTCCTGTCCGCTATCGGCTTGATGATGGTCTTTGAAGGAATTCCTTATTTTTGTTTTCCGGAGCAGGTGAAATCCTTTGCTCGTAAAGTTCCGGAAATGCCCGATGGCACCTTGAGAGTTATCGGTTTTTGCCTTATGATGACAGGGTTACTAGTGGTCTATTTTGGAGGAGGTGCAAATGGCTAAGCGACTGTTCCTCTTTTTACTGTTTGGGGTTTGGTTAACCGGATGTGCGACGTGGGAAGAAATGACGGCCACAACACCTCCACCGCCGCCACCTCCTCCTAAAACAGTCTATCCTTTTTCGGACATTCCCATCCCCAATGGGTTTGAACGGGACCATTCAAAATCTTTTGTCTATGAGTCGGGAGGTGGAACCATCAAGGTGGGTCGACTTTTCTATTCCGGCTGGAGTGACCTGAATGATGTCGTCAGCTTTTACCAGAACGAAATGGTCAACAAAGGCTGGAGCATGGTCAATTCCATCAAACATGAGACCATAATCCTGAACTACGAAAAAGAAGACTGGGTTTGCGCCCTGATGATAAAAACCACTTGGGGAAAAGCTTATGTTGAAATTCAGGCTGGCCCGAAATAAGCGGGGAAGCCATGACCAACAAACCCGACCAACAGCTAATTTTTAATTTTCCCTCTCATCCGGAGCATAGTTTTTCCAACTTTGTGGTTTCGGACGGTTCACGCATCGCTTTTGAGACGGCGAAAGAATTCTGCTCTGGGAATCCGATTGCCTTTCAAGTCCTCTATCTTTTCGGTCAAAAAAACCTGGGGAAAACCCATTTACTCATGTCCATAGGCAATCAAGCAACAGAAGATGGGTCGTGCGCTGTCTGCATTCAAGGAAATGATTTCTCTGACAAGATAGGAGACGGCCTCCCACCCGAGACCCAACGATCTCTTAATCAACTTTTGAACGTTGATTTTTTTCTGATGGATAATGTCGAATGCATTGCCCGCTCCCCGACAGCACAGGAAAAGCTTTATTATATTTACAACCATATTGCGGAAAAGGGTGGCAAACTTGCATTCACCGCGAATCTGCCTCCTGACAAAAATTCTGCAATGCAAAGCTACCTGACCTCACGGTTTCAGTGGGGAATGGTGGCAGAAATTAAACCGATTGATGATGCCACCACCGCCAGAATTATTATGAAGCTGGCAAAAGATATCAACTTGGCCTTGCCAGAACCCATCATTCATTTTCTGCTGTCCCGCATTCCCAGAGATTTTATTTCCATTCAAAATGCGGTCACGACCATCAACCATGAATCTTATATCAAAAAGAAAAAAGTGACCCTGCCTCTGGTCAAGATGGCACTCGACTTGCCCTGACCCACCATGAAATCCTGCAATATCTCCGCGAGTCTGGCGCGTTGGGCAAAAGAGATGCCGGACCAATCTGCAATCATTGAAGTGCGAAGCAAAAGCCAAATCACTTTCAAGCAGTTGGAAGAGGAGAGTAATCTAATTGCTTCCGGCCTTCTTCATTACGGAATGAAAAAGGGAGACCGGGTTCTGGTAATGGTTCCTTATGGAATGGAGTTTGTAACACTGAGCTTCGCATTGTTTAAAGCCGGAGGGGTTCCCGTCCTGATTGACCCGGGGCTGGGCAAAAAAAATGTTCTGCATTGCATCAAGCAGTCCAAGCCTCAGGGAATCATCGCCATCCCTTTGGCGCATGCCATAAAAAACTTGATGCCGACCCTATTCAAGTCGATTCAACTTTCCGTAACCGTTGGAAAAAAGTGGTTCTGGCGCGGCCCAGTATTGGATCAGGTAAAGCGGAATGGACAAACCGACTACCAGATAGGCGACACTCCTGAAGATCAGGAAGCGGCTATTTTATTCACCAGCGGTAGTACCGGCCCGGCAAAAGGGGTACTTTACACTCACGGCATGTTCGACCAGCAAACCCAAATTCTACGCGAGCACTTCGGCATTCTTCCCAGAGAAAAAGATTTGCCCACGTTTCCCCTGTTTGGTTTGTTCAGTACAGGAATGGGAATGACCAGCGTAATTCCAGATATGGATTGTACCTGTCCGGCAAAAGTGAACCCTGAAAACATTATCCACCCCATCCAGAATTATGACATCACCAGCAGTTTTGGTTCCCCGGCCCTTTGGGACACGGTCAGCCGTCATTGCCAAAAAAACGAGATACAGCTTCCTTCCCTCCAGAACATCCTGATTGCCGGTGCTCCCGTTTCCGGAATGTTACTCAAGCGTTTCGAGTCCATCTTACAGCCGGACTGCAAAATCCTCACTCCCTATGGAGCCACTGAAGCTCTCCCTGTCACTTCCATAGAGAGACAAGAGATCGTCAATGATACATGGCCTCAGTCAGAAAAAGGCGAAGGAACCTGCGTCGGCAAACCGGTACCCGGATCTGAAATAAAAATCATACGAATTTCAGAGGAACCTATTCCGAAATGGGAAGAGGATCTGGAAATTCCCAAGGGTCAAACAGGGGAAATTATCGTGAAGGCTCCCTGGGTCACTAAAACCTATTTCAATCGGGAAGACGAAACCCGTCTGGCAAAAATTCCGGATGGGGAAACCTTCTGGCACAGGATGGGAGATGTTGGTAAATGGGACGAACAAAACCGGCTTTGGTTCTGCGGTAGAAAAAACCATCGTGTCGTCACCAATTCGGAAACTCTATTCACCATTCCTTGCGAAGCCCTATTCAACCAGCACCCGGATGTCAGGCGTTCCGCGCTGGTGGGCAAAGGACTGGAAGGCAATCGCGAACCTATTATAATTATAGAACCGGAGAATGCGAATAGGGTTGCTAAAGACCAGGAAACCTTCATCAAAGAATTGTTGAAAATCGCGGCCGCCTCTGCGCACACGCGTTCCATCAAGAAAATACTTTTCTATCCGGAATTCCCGGTGGACGTCAGGCATAACGCAAAAATCTTCCGCGAAAAACTGGCCGCCTGGGCCGAAAGCCAATAACACTTGTCACAAATTAAAATTTCATCAGAGCTGTCTTAAAAACGAGTCGATATGACCAAGCCGCCGCCTCTAGGATCAGCCCGAGGATAGAGATCATAACCGGTATCCGTGAAAATACCTTCGAGGTAGTTACTATCCAGTTTTATTTTGCCACGCAAACTACTCCGCTCTGTTTTTTCTCTTAGAGCTGAGGAGTAGGTTCTGTCAAGTTTTAGGGGAAATTCAGGATTCATCGCGACTTTTATAACACGCTCCGAGGCACAGAAACGAAGGAGTATTATTATCAGCCGTAAGGGCACTCCAGAAAGCATAAAAAGTTACGGCTGTTTCCCCTCGGCGGCTACGCCGACCAGTGGAGATGTTTTTTAAACGATTGCTGAAGGAATGGAGTGCAAAAGCAGCTGGGTCAGCTAAGCTTCGCGGATGATTTAGTGAACAGGACAAGGAATTGTGGTTCCCGCAAAAAAGACAATGTCCGTGGTTACAAGATGCATACGGCAGTAAGTCGGAAGTCTGGATTGGTTCGCCGTGTAATCATCACCCCGGCCAATGTCAATGGCACAACACCGACCGATGACATGGTGATGAGAAAGCGGTTTACGCGGACAAGGCACTCCCGGCACAAGGAACTTCAGGAACGCAATATTTTTTCTGGTATCATGCATCGACCTAATCAGCACCATTCCCTGAAACCTGCTCAGACCGCATTCAACAAACACATGACTGAATTACGCCCTCCTGTAAACATGTCTTCGGTATCCTTAAAAACCATTACCGGTTGCACAGGGCACGCTATATCGGGTTGACGCGAACAGTGGTCCAAATCACCCTGGTTTGCATGGCCATGAATATAAAACGGTGTCTTGCTTTAGCGCGAACACGGGAAACTCTCGCTTGAGAGAGGAGAGCACCTGGGGAATATGGAAAACGGCAAAGCGAATAGCAATAAAACTATATGGCTCAAAGAATATTACTCAAACAATAACGTTTCACTCTCAACTTCAACACCGTTTAATAAAAATTACTGAAATACCCTCTTAATGAAAGGGCCCTCTCTACTGAGGGGGGGGGGGCTGTGATGTCCCGTCATTAACTTCATGCCCGAACGGGGTAAATTGGGCAATAGCTCCTCAAGCCGAAACAACTCTTTGCCAGCAAACAAAAGCTGTTGTATTTTGGCCATGCGCCTAGCAAGCCGGGTAGCCGAAGTAAACCATAAGCCGGGTTTTGTACTTCATGAAGCGTGAAGTGGTGACCATTAATCTAGGCCTGCCGTTACCAACAAGCTCAAGCAATCAACCCGAAAGTATCGGACGGGCCGCCCTCAATCACTTTCCTATTTGATCTTGCTCCGGATAGGGTTTACCAAGCTACCGTTGTCACCAACGGTACTGGTGAGCTCTTACCTCGCCTTTTCACCTTTGCCGCCAGCACGAGGCCGGGTAGGCCGTGTATTTTCTGTGGCACTTTCCTTAAGGTCGCCCTCACTCCGCGTTACGGAGTATCCTGCCCTGTGGAGCCCGGACTTTCCTCTCTCCCGGCCATAAAGCCGAAACAGCGGTCACCCGGTTTACTTCGGCGTCGCGGCTTCTGAAACTTCTTCATTTATCGAAATCACAGTCACCAAATAACGTCACAGAGAAAGAACTAAATACCATAATGGATCAAATCAACCATCTCCCCTTCTCCAACTAAAGTTGGATCTTCAACTTTTCGAGAAGCATCTTTATTATCTTGATTGAATCATCAATAGCAGTTTGATGATCCTGCGGAAGATCCATGAAATAGAATGGTTGATAGTTTCCCCCGCCAACCCGACGACACTCTGAAAATTTATAGCTTCCCCAGTTTTGATCTGAGATTTTAGTCGAGACTCCTATCATAATACACTCGCCTAGGTCACCTTGAGGGATCAACTTGGCCCAAACTTTTCCTGAAGACACTGAAAACTCTATACTAGTACTTCCTTTATGCCTTTTGACAACACATTGAGACCCAAATTCAGACTTAAGCTTATTTTCAATTTTCGTTAACAAATCTTGTATTGGGGAACAAAAACCTGAAATCTTTTCAGTCTTAAGTTTAGGTATCTCCTTTTTTAGAAAGTCGTTACTATCAGTTTTTTCATCCCAATATAAAAATCGTATGCAATTTGAGCATTGCTGGATGGATTCGCCGACTTTAACATCTATCACCATCTGAGGTAAAATCTGCTGGAAGCATCCTTGGCAAATATTTCCCCGCAACAAAACTACTGCCCTTCCTTCACGGGAATTCGCGACTTTTTCATAGCGTTGTAGCATCACTTTATCAACCTGCTCCACTAACTTCTTACGCCCAGCGATAAAGCCGTCCAACTCCTCCCTCGTCCTGTCCCGTTCAGCATCCTTTTTCTCTTTGTATTCCTGGAAGCGAGCATCCTCTTCCTTACAATCTTTTTCGACTCCAGGTATCTCCTTTTGCTTTTCTTCAAGAGACTCCATAATTTCCAGCTCTTCATCTTCCAGTCCCTCAACCTTTTCCTTAACCGCATCCACCTCTGAAAGAATAGCCGTGTATTCCTTATTGGTTTTAACCGCTGCTAGTTTTGTCTTGGCTTTCGCCATATGGTCATTCTCCCTCTGAACCTCCGACTCAATAGCCTTACTATTTTTTTGTAACGCGGCTATTTTTTCTTTAGCGATTGAAAGGATTTCCTTTTTAGCCTCCAACTCCAAGCGACAAGCATCTAACTGAACAGGAATTTCAGCGAGCCGTTTTTTATGCTCGGCAATCTCATCATCCATGTCCTGCAAACGGATCAGTTGCTGAACTTTTTGGGAACCATTCATTAGTTAAACTCTCTTTAGCAGGCTTAAATTTGAATGTAGCACGGGCTCAGAGAAGATTGCAAATGATTCCAGAGGACAGTTGAATTCAGGCTGACAGAAGACTTATTAAGGCTGAACAATTGGTAACTGGTAATATCATTTTACCCCTGCGGGCCACGTGTGATATTTCTTTATTTGCCTCATGCCCTGGAAGAATAAAAGCTTGGGAAGAGTATCACGATTACCAGCAACAATACCCTCGGCTCAACGAGCTATCGCACTTTGCTACCAGCGGCTCACCGGTTACGCTCGGCACCGGGAGTCCCAGTAAACCAAAAACCCGCTGGCAATAAAAATGGATGAGTAGGTTCCAATCAGAACGCCTATCAGGAGAGCAAAAGAAAAGTCATGAATGATCTCTCCTCCAAAGAAAAACAGGGCCATCACTACCAGCAAAGTTGTTCCCGAAGTAAGCAGTGTCCGGCTTAATGTCTGGTTAATGCTGACATTGATAGTTTGAGCAAGCGTATTTTTTCCTCTTCGGCGAAGGTTTTCCCGGATGCGGTCAAAAACGACGATGGTATCATTTAAAGAATATCCGATGATGGTTAAAAATGCCGCAACGATCACGAGGGTGAACTCTTTATCCAAAATCGAAAACGCACCCATGGTCACCAACACATCATGAATAAGGGCAATGATCGCGGCAACGGCATACTGCAACTCAAAGCGCCAAGAAATATAAATCACAATACCGATGATGGCGTACAAAATAGAAAGAAGAGCTTTTTCTCTCAAGTCACGGCCCACCTTCGGCCCCACCATTTCGACCCTTTCAACGGTAATATCCGCCTTATTAAATTTTCCAGCCAAGCTGTTGCGAACCTGAGAGCCCACCGCTTCCAGTTTCTCCTCTGAACGTTGTACACGAATGAGGATGTCGCGTTTCGTTCCGAACTCCTGGATCGTGCTCTCGCCAAGACCAATGGTCTTCAACCCATCGCGAATCACTTCTATATCCGGCGGGGTTTTAAACTGAAGTTGGATCAGGGTTCCACCGGAAAAATCGATGCCAAATTTCAATCCGCCAGACAGAGCAATGGACCCCAAACCGATCAGGATCACCAACCCTGAAATGGTCAAGGCTATTTTGGTTTTACCCATGAAGTCGAAATTGGTCTCACTACTAATGATTCTCATATATCTAGATGCTTAGTTTATCCAGTTTTACATGGCTCATGGTTCCGTCAAAAATAGCCCGGCTCACAAAAACCGCGGTGAACATGCTGGCCGTAATCCCTATGCATAAGGTAATGGCGAACCCTTTAATCGGACCTGTACCAAACTGAAAGAGAACCACCGCAGCAATGAAAGTGGTGATATTCGCATCAACAATGGTGCGAAAGGCTTTGGAAAAACCCGCTTCGACCGCGGCCCTCACCGTTTTGCCAAGTTTTAATTCCTCACGGATTCTCTCAAACACCAACACGTTGGCATCAATAGCCATACCCACGGTGAGAATGATTCCCGCGATGCCCGGCAATGTCAGAGCCGCGCCAAAATAAGCCAGCGCACCTGCCAGAAGAACAATATTAAGGAACAACGCCGTCACCGCTATAACACCAGACAACCTGTAATAAATAGCGATAAACACGACAACAACAAGGCCTCCATAAATAATAGATGTGATTCCCTTGTTAATGGAATCCTGGCCTAACGAGGGCCCTACTGTCCTGTTTTCGAGAATGACGACCGGTGCAGGAAGCGCGCCAGCTCTGAGAGCTATGGCGAGATCTCTTGCGTCTTCTGAAGTGAACTGGCCCGTGATCTGTGCCCGCCCGCCAGCAATCTCATCCTGAATAACCGGAGCCGAGTAAACATTGCCGTCCAAAACAATAGCTAAACGTTTTTTGATGTTCTCGCGTGTCACCTGCTGAAAAATCATGGCACCAACGCTATTGAAAGTCAAAGAAACATAAGGCTCATTAAAATCCGAATCGAATCGAATCTCTGCGCCCGTCAAAGTTTCACCCGTCAAAACCGTGCGTTTCTTTATAAGGAAAGGCTCTTTGGTGACCCCTCCTGTTTCCTTATTTTCTACCCTTTGATACAAAATTTCAGATTTTTCGGGAACATTTCCTTGAAGTGCCTGTTCCAGACTGTTTTCTTCATCCAATAGTTTGAATTCAAGGCGGGCAGTTTTCCCAATCAGGCTGATGGCCCGTTCTGGGTCTTTCACGCCAGGCAACTGCACCAGAATCCGTTTTTCCCCCTGAGCCTGAATACTCGGCTCCGAAACCCCAAATTGGTCTACTCTGTTGCGGATCGTTTCCAACCCTTGGCTCACCGCGTTTTGTTCAATCTGCTTAACCTGGTCCGCACTCATCCGATAGGCCAGCCCAAGTCTATCGGAATCCTCACTGACCAGACTGAGAAAAGGATACCCTTGCATAATCTCTTTCACTAGCGACAAATCCAGTTTATCCATCATCCACACATTGACCCGCCGATCTGCAAAACTGGCTTTGACGCTGTCCACTTCCAAATCTTCTTTGGCAATACCCTGTTTGATATCATCCTCTAACCTTTCCAGACTGGCTTCGACCGCCTTTTCGACCTTGACTTCGAGCAAGAGGTGCATCCCTCCCTGCAGGTCAAGCCCCAGGGAAATTTTTTCCTTCAGGGGATAGGCAAGCCACACCGCGCCCAAAACTACGAAGAGTATCAAAGGAATTTTCCATTTAAGTTCTCTATGCATTGTCTAAGACTTCATGCCTCAATTTAATCTTTTTTGGTGCCGATGGAAGAGCGGTTGACCTTGACTCGGACATTGTCGGCAATTTGCAACATGACCGTATCCTCCTTTAGTTTCTTAATCGTTCCATGAATACCGCTCAAGGTCACAACCGTGTCACCCTCTTTCAGTTCATCGATCATTTTACGCGCTTCCTGCTGTTTTTTCTGTTGTGGACGAATGAGCACAAAGTAGAAGATCATAAACATTATGATCATCGGCGGCAATAACGCCAGCAGACTTCCTCCCCCCGGATCCGCTCCATCTTGCGGCGGGGCCATGGCAAATGCTAAGTCAAGCATGAGTATGTTCCTGAAAAGTGAAATTTTTTATAATTCAAAGGCTTAGCTTCTATCAAATCCCACCGCGTTTGTCAAACCCTCCACTCGACGTGAGGCCAGCAGGCGATAGCGTCAACAAGCCAGCAACAAGTTAACTTGGCTCAGTTACGCCGAGAACTCTTTCACCAGCCAAATAAAGATACTGCACACTGGCCTCACGCCGAGTGGCTAATAGAATTTATTTTGGACATTCCCTTCGTTGGTGAGTTCATAGTAAAGGGAATGGAACTCTTCGGTGGTCAGTTTGGGGTCCCGCAACTTTTCAAGGTCCTCCGGGTTGATGGGGATTTGCGACAACTCATCCCAAGCAGAGGTGGCAACCGCTACATAATTCGGTGGATTAAGCGGACGCAAAACCAGAAGGTCCACGCGATCGTTATATTTCAATGCAAAGTCAATCACCATGCGTGCGTCCTCCGCGCTCACAGCACTGCCAATCGCAATATTTGTTGGAGGGTGCCCTCCCTTGGGTCTCCAGAACTGGATAGTATGGTTCAGTACCTTAATAGCCCGGGCTTTAAAAAAACCCCGAATCTCCTTCTTCTGCTTTTTATGTTTGTGTGCCAGCCAGATTTCTATCGTGCAAACCGTTGTTTTAGAAGTATCACAAGAGGGTTTATAGGTGGATGGCGGGAACAGGTAGTCTTTGGATACCGCCAAAGAAGACCCGCTCAACATAACCCAAAACCCCAATAAGCCTACAGCCAAAATCATTAACCGTTTCATTTTTGCTCCTGCATTTGGTTCTGATTCTACAAATGAGTGCCATTGTAATGCATTTATTCGATTTTTCGAAAAAATACCTATCTAAATTTATCATTTTGGATATTTTGACTGAAGCAGGTCTATAAAAACACAAATTTATAATATTCACCCTACAATCGGGGAGTACACAACAAAACCATTATTTTTTCGTAAAATAAAAATTTATTTTTCACTAAAGTTCCTCAACTTTCTGCCGATAAGCCCTACAGGGATGACCTTGTTTGAAAGGAATCGTATTATGATGACCAGTAAGTGCTTCAGGTGCAAATCAAGGAGTAAGCGCAGTTTTAGGCTACGGCCTTAAAACCGGCGCAAGATGTCCAAGAACAGGAAGGTGAAGCGACCGTTTCTCTCATTCAGTCCGCCGTAGAAGCTACAGAGCACTCAATAGCTTCAGGCACAGGCAACACAATACAGACATCACCGGCCAACCGGTCAGCGGTCGGTGGGCGTGATATCTCCAACATTAATTTTGTGCCCCAACAGGGCAAACTTGCAATGGCTTTTGATTACAGACAAACGTCCTCGACCGACACCTCTTAAATTTAAGCCAAGACAACTCTTTTCCAGCCAGATACAGTCAAGGCTAGCTGCCGCCGACCACTGGCCGACGGAGTTTTTCTATTATTTCATCCCGTTTGTCATCGGACAAGCGGGGTGTTTTGCTTTTCTCGATATGAAGGATCAACTCCTTGAGTCGGATAACATGAGTGCCAAACTCCCCCTTTAATACGGCCCGGGTAAACACCACGATGGGGACGAAGTAGACCGAACCGATGACTTTTTCCAAGGCATTGACATGCTTGCGGTTTTCCCATAACGGATTGTACAACACATCCCTTGCCGATTTGATGTTCCATTCCCGGTCCCCTTCCCTTCCCGTCACTTTTCCCGCTTCGGTTTTGACGGTCAGGACAAACACCCCATAAGGCGAAACCACCACATGACTCATATCCATCATTCCCAGCTCGGCGGATAGCACCACATTAGATAGGACGGTATAGTCAGCTCCCAATCGGTTGAGCTGATCCTTCACAACCATGGGATCTCCGGCTAGCCGATGTTGCCTGCTTCGCCAGGCATAAGCCACGGCAAGTACCACTGCCATGAAGACGAAAATTTTAAGTCCATCTGCGGTAAAAAGGAAATCCATCATAAGAGCGGTTAAAAGTTAAAGGGGTTCGGCGGCTCAAAATTACTGGAGTTGGTTTCTTGCTCCGGTTTCGCTTCCACTTTGTCTATAGTCAGTTTCATCCCGGAAACATCCGGAAAAAATTCAGGAGATACTGTTTCACTCTCTATCTTCCCTCGCTCTGCACGAAATCGTTGCAGGTTGGTGAGAGTCACAGCCCCTCGTTCGGGAATATTGTCGAGAACCGATTGCGCCGACCTTCGGCCGAACACAGTGATATCGAGCAATGAGTTTCCCATGAGGCGGTTTTTACCGTGCAATCCACCGGTCACTTCTCCCGCAGCCCAAAGCCCGGCAATATCGGTCCTGCATTCCGAATCCACCCGAATGCCGCCGTTCTGATAATGCAGTGTGGGGTAAATCAGAATCGGCTTTTTCGCCGGGTAAATATCATAACGCCCAAAACGGTGTATCAATCCGGGAAACTGGCGAGCCAGCGTCCCCTCCCCTTTTTTCAAATCAACCATCGGAGTATCGAGCCACACTCCTGATTTGCCATGCGGAGTTTTCACGCCTCTTCCTTCAGCAGTTTCCTTGATGATTGCCCCGGCCAGCACATCGCGATAAGCCATCTCGCCAATAAAGTGCATGCCCTCGGCATTGACCACCTGGGCTCCGGTCGACCGGATCGCCTCAGTCACCAATTGCCCGGCCAGGGCTTCCGGGTAGCAGACACCTGAAGGATGATACTGATAACTGTCGAGATCAATGAGTCGACACCCTTGCCGATAAGCAAGCACCAGGCCATCACCGGTCGCACCAACATGGTTACTGGTGGGGAACCCCTGTAAGCGAATCTGTCCGCTACCACCGGTAGCCAGAATCACTGCCCGCGCCGAAACGCAGACCGGTCTTTCTGCATTGCGGTCGAACAAAATAGCACCGGTCACCCGGCCCTTGCCGTCATCGACCAGTTCCATCGCCACATGTTCTTCCAGTAACCGGGCGCTGGTCAGGCGCACCGCGTCTTTCAACACGCGCATGATCTCAAGACCCGTATAATCCCGGCAAGCTAAAACGCGCGGCACCGAAGTCCCGCCGCCACCGCGCAAGCGAAACTGTCCGTCCTCATTCTGGTCAAACAGACAACCGAGCTGACTGAGCCAGCGAATACTTTCGGGCCCCTGTTCACAAAGAACCCGCAACAGGTCCGGATCATTTTTGCCATGCCCACCAACCAGAGCATCGGCAAAATGCCGCCTTGGTGAGTCGTCAGGACCGAGCGCAGACTGAATGCCCCCTTCGGCCATCACCGTGTTGGAGTCACCCAGCCTGAGTTTTGTGGCCAGATGAACAGTGAGTCCCGACCCCTCCAAGGTCAGGGCCGCAACTACCCCGGCTCCGCCGCCGCCTAGTATCAAAACATCAGTTTCTATATCAGGGTTGGGAACGTAGCCCAACTCGACAGGGCTGTCGCCCTCCAATAATCGGGCAAGCTCTAAAGGAAATTTCTGGCCTCTGGCGTTGGGGCCAACGGTCACCTGCCTCTCGTGGCCCAGGTAATCCGGATGGTATTGTTTGAGAAGTCCCTCTGCCTGGGTTGATTCAGGCAGGGGCGCAGGCTGATTGAGCCGGACTGGACGCGAATTTTCAAGTTTTTCCAGGGACTCTTCCGCCCATTCCATCACGGCTCGATCCTCCCTGACTGGCGAAACTGTCGGGCTCTTTGAAACCTCTGTTCGCTATTTTCATCCAGCAGATATTTCCATTCCTGTTCAATACTGGCCTCGGTTTTTTCTATCGCAATATCCCGACTCATGCCAAGAGAGCGGCGTATCCAGAGCCCCATATTATGAGGTTTGACTTTGTCTTCACACACGAACCGGCATAGCCCACAATGGATGCAGGTGGTAAAATCTTCTGCCACTGCTTGAAACTCACCCTTTTGCATGCGTAAAACCGAGTCCATCACCGGGATAGACATGGGGCAAGCAGTGGTACAACTTCCACATTTGGTGCACCGGTCCAGCGTGGCAAACGCCAATTGCAGATGGGAAAGCTCCGGCTGGGCCACCGGTGCCACAGGGACATCGGGCTCAACGGGACAGGGGAAGACTTCCATCCCGGCCTCTACCGGTTTCATGCAGGCTAGTTCCGTGCCTCCTGTTCGACCGTCAGAATAACGCAAAGTGACGGTGCAGGCCCCGCAGACCCCTCCGGCGCAACCAACCTTTATACTTTCGGCCATTCCCGCCGCCCAAATAGCATGCACGAGGGTTTCTCCGACCCTGGCCTGGATGGTTTTCCCGGAAATTTTTATTTCTACCGTTTTCTCGATCATAAACTCATACGAAGTTGAGAGACAATCATAGATTATGTTAGATTACCCATAGTGTATAATTTTTTTGAACATTGAGGGACGAATATGTCGGGTCATTCCAAGTGGGCCAGTATAAAACATAAAAAGGGTGCGGCCGATGCCAAACGCGGAAAAGTTTTCACCAAGCTCATTAAGGAAATCACTGTAGCCGCACGCATCGGTGGTGGAGACCCCGATGGCAACCCGCGACTTAGAACCGCCATCTCGATCGCCAAAAGCAAGAACATGCCAGTGGACAACATCACCCGCGCCATCAAAAAAGGCACCGGCGAGTTGGAAGGCGTACACTATGAAGAGCACACCTATGAAGGATACGGTCCTGGCGGGGCAGCCATTTTTCTGGAAGCAATGACCGACAACAAAAACCGCACTGTCAGCGAAATTCGCGCCGCCTTCGGTAAAGCTGGCGGAAACCTGGGCGAAAACGGCTGTGTCGGGTGGATGTTCGAAAAAAAAGGACTCATCATCGTTAAAACAAAAGCTAAAAGCGAAGACGACCTGATGGAGCTGGCCATCGATGCCGGTGCCGATGATATGCAGGCCGTCGACGATCACTACGAGATCATCACTCGTGTTGAAAGTTTCGAGACGGTGCGCAAAACTCTCGAAGACGCAGAAGTACCGATGGAAGTAGCAGAAATCACTCGCATTCCACAAAACACTGTTTCCTTTGATGAAAAAAAAGGCAAAGCACTGCTCAAACTGATGGATATTCTGGAAGACCACGACGACATCCAAAAAGCCTACTCCAATTTCGACATCTCGGATGATGTCATGGCCGCTATCATAGAGGGTAGCTGAACTCCGACAAGTAGCGGTGGCCCATCCCAAAAGTTAATCCTTTCACCAAGGCTAAAAGGCTAAAAAAATGCGTGTCATGGGAATCGACCCCGGCAGTAACTGCACTGGACTCGGCATTGTCGAAGAAATCAAAGGCGACCTGCATGCGATGCACTGGAGCAGTGTACGCACTTCGCCAAAACAATCCTTTCCAAGACGGCTTAAGCGTATTTATGATGAACTGGTTTTCGCCATGGAAAAATTTCAGCCCAATGTGGTGGCAGTGGAAGACCTGTTCTACGCCACCAATGTAAAGACAGTAATAAAACTCGGGCAAACCCGCGGTGTCTCTCTGCTAGCCGCCGTTAATTGTGGTATTGAAGTTGCCGAATACAGTCCGCTGGAGGTCAAGCAATCGGTCGTCGGTTATGGGCGCGCCGACAAAAACCAAGTCTGCGACATGGTTTCGACCCTGTTACGCCTGAAAGAGAAACCCGAACCGTTTGACGCCTCCGACGCGCTGGCTGTCGCCATCTGCCATATTCATAATGCCGAATTGCAACAGAAAATCAAACAGGCCAAGGGATAAACAAAATATGATCGCCCACATTAAAGGACAACTGACTTACAAGTCCCCCGAATATACCATTGTCGATGTCAATGGCGTGGGCTATCAGATTTTCACACCTCTATCAACCTATTACGTCCTGCCCAATCCAGGTCAGACGGTGTCACTCCGGATACATACCCGCATGCGGGAAGGCGAACTCAAACTCTTCGGCTTCCTGACAGAAAAAGAACAAACCATTTTTCAAAAACTCATCACCATCAACAAGGTCGGTCCCCGGCTGGCTTTGGGTATCCTGTCCGGCATGTCTCCAGTAGATTTATTGTCCGCCGTGATGAACAATGACGTTACCAAACTGAGCACTATCCCCGGTGTCGGCAAAAAAACCGCCGAACGCCTGACTCTGGAAATGAAAGACAAACTGGCAGACATGGCACTGGAAATGGATCATCGTCCTGAAACCGCGCCGAGAGAAGGTTTTTATGATGACGCACTCTCGGCCCTATGTAACCTGGGCTATAAAAAACTGGAAGCGGAAAGAGTGCTAAAAACAGTCTATAACCAGAACGGCAAGAATACCGGCCTCGAAGACCTTATTAAAGAAAGTTTGAATATTTTATAGCGTATCTCACCCGCAGGAAAAACTAATGGAAGAAGACAGACTTATAGGTTCGGGGCCAGACAACGAAGAGATCCAATTCGATAACAGTCTCAGGCCCAGCCACCTGACCGAGTATATCGGGCAAGAAAAGATCAAAGAGAATCTCAATATCTTCATATCCGCCGCACAAATGCGGGAGGAGTCCCTCGACCATGTGCTGTTTTACGGTCCGCCCGGACTGGGCAAGACCACCCTCGCAAACATCATCGCGGCTGAAATGGGCGCAAACATCAAGAGCACCTCGGGTCCGGTCATTGAAAAGACCGGCGACCTTGCCGCACTTCTGACCAACCTGAAAAAAGGCGATGTGCTGTTCATCGATGAGATCCACCGGCTCTCCAACGTCATCGAAGAGATACTCTACTCGGCGATGGAAGACTATAAACTGGATATCATGATCGGCCAAGGACCAAGTGCCCGCTCCATCAGGCTGGAACTGCCGCCCTTCACCCTTGTCGGAGCCACAACCCGGGCCGGACTCCTCACCTCTCCCTTACGGGATCGGTTTGGAGTGGTGCATCGGCTCGACTATTACAGCGAGAAGGAACTAGAAATCATCCTCACTCGTTCAGCCGGAATCCTTGAGATCGCCATTGTCCCCGAAGGAGCCAATGAAATCGCGCACCGGTCGCGCGGCACACCCAGAATTGCCAATCGGCTGTTAAGACGCGTGCGCGACTATGCTCAGGTGAAAGCCGATGGCGTGATCACCCGCGAGGTCGCCACCAGCGCTCTCGAAATGATGGAAGTGGATGGTAAAGGACTGGACAAAATGGATCACAAACTTATACTGGCGATGATCGAAAAATATTCCGGCGGACCGGTTGGCATCGAAAGTCTCGCCGCATCCATCAACGAAGAAAAAGATACCATCGAAGATGTGCTGGAACCCTATCTCATCCAGACCGGATTCATCCAACGCACCCCGCGTGGCCGCGTCGCCACACCCATGGCCTACAAACATTTCAACAAACTCCCGCCCAGTCAGAGCAACCAAGACTTGCTTTTTTAGTACGTTTTTCCCAGGCTCCAATGGAGCGGTATAAAAGATTGGAAAACATTACTAAACCACCCTCACCGTAGCCACGCCTTGCCCCTCCCTTCAAGGGAGACTTTTGCGTAAGTCAAAAAAGAGGGAAGGCGAGATTGCCCATCTCAGGCACGAAAGCTTAAGTGCTGAGCGTCCATGAAAATGGGCCTGCAACAGGACTTTCAATGTCCATCTGGTCACCGAGCTCAAGCGGCCCTACCCCCGAGGGGGTGCCAGTAAAAATAATATCTCCCGGCCTGAGCGTCCACCACCCGCTCAGCATATGGATCAGATTCCTGACAGGAAAAATCATCTCGCAAGTATTGCCCTGTTGACGAAGGCTCCCGTTGACCGAACAGGTGAACGATAAATTTTCCAGGTTGATGGCATCCGGAGAATAAGCCTTAAAGTGACCTAAAGGCGCACTCTGCTCAAACGACTTGGAAAGCTCCCAAGGCAGGCCAGCTTTTTTTAACCGACCCTGAACATCCCGCAGGGTTAAATCCAATCCCAAAGTGACACCGGAAATATATGACAAGGCTTCTGTTTCAGAAATATTCCGCCCTTCTCGACCAATCAAAAGCACCACCTCCACTTCATGATGCAAAAGCTCGCCATGGCGGGGCATGCACAGAGTCTTACCGGGAGAAACAATACTCAAAACCGATTTCATAAACACTACCGGTTCCCCAGGCGTCTGTTCCCCCAGTTCTTTCACATGCTCGTCATAATTTTTGCCAATGCAAAAAATCCGCTGAGGAGTGAATGACTGGTTATTTACGGAAATCTGCCATGCGCTCACTGACTAAACACACGCTGGAAAAATTTCTGCATTGCCGACCAGGACCGCTCATCCGCCTGCTTGTTATATTCCAGCGCTCCAATATCAAATTTTTTCCGAAACTCGTCCGCCTGCTTGTTGGTGAAGCTGTGCTTCACCCCGGGTAAATTCAGGTAAGTAAAATCCACATTGCCCGCCACCATCTGACTGGAAAAAGAACCCACCGTTTCGGGCTTTAGAAAAGAATCTTGCGATCCGTTAATGACCATGATGGAAGCCTTCATATTCGTGACCGCTGGTTCCAAAGGCAGGGAGCTGTGAAAAGCAACGATGCCGTCCAGATCAGCACCACCTCGTGCCATGCGAATCGACACCGCACCGCCAAAGCAGAATCCTATCGCACCAATCCGCTCGGCATCCACAGTTTTATGAGATTGCAGAACTTCCTTCGCCTTATTGAACCGGGCTTTAGAGGTTTCCCAATCCTTGAAAGCGGCGTTCATGAGCTCGCCGGCCTTTTTGGGGTGGTTGGCTGTTTTTCCGTTGCCGTACATATCCACCGCTAAAGCCGTGTAACCGATTTCGGCCAGCATGCGGGCACGGTCTCTGGCATGCTCGTTATGCCCCCACCATTCGTGGACGACCAATACTCCTGGTCTTTTGCTCTTAATCGCAGAGTCGTGAGCAAGAAAACCCTTTAAAGTTGTGCCGTTGTGGATATATTCAATCTCCTCAGTTTCAACCTCGGCATGGGCGACAGTCCCCAGACTTAATATTGCAAGACAGATCAATTGAAGAAAACGTTTCATAGAGTTTTAGTTCCCCTGATAAGGATTTAGAGTTTTAGCAGCTCAATTTTACCGGGCTTTAGGGCAAAGAGAAAGGGAATTCCCTCAAATTAGCTTGTTGAAGAAGGAGTTCGAGGCTTTAGCGGAAATTTTCCAGGTACTCAACATCCTCGAATCGGAGGTGAAAAAAATCTACGATAAAACCCTAAAAAAATCCTCAGCAGCCAAGCGGAGTACCTCCGCTGGTAACCAGCAATGTCCTTATTTTGCCGCTAGCACTGTTTGCCAGAAAACAAAAGTCATTGCACGCTGGCCCCAAAGCCGAGTGGGACTTGAATTACCTCTTCTGATCGGTTAACCTCAGTTTTCCTTATAAAACAGAGAATTGAAGCATGATTAAAACGACTCTGGTCGGGCACGCCTGCCTGCTCATACAATCGAAAGAGACCAACATCCTGACCGATCCGGTCTGGTTCGATTATCTTTGGGAAGAAATCAACACGCTATGTCCCAGTATAGTGCTGGAAAAAGACAAAGTACCGCCGTTGGATGTCCTCAATATTTCGCACCGACATCAGGATCATTTCGATGTTCGCACCCTGGCTTATCTGGTACAAAATAAAAGTATTACCACGCCCGACACACTCATCTTCGCGCCTCAGGACGATCTGTTGCTCAGCATTCTTAATGAACTGGAATTTAAAAATATAAAAGTGGTTGCAGATTTCGAACCTATTCAAGTCAAGGATGTGACCATCACCCCGACCCCATCACGCAACCAGTTGAGCACCGCTGAAGATCCTTTCCCTGAACATGGGCTGCTGGTAAATGACGGAGAAGTGACGATCTGGAATCAGGTGGATTCCCTGGTGAACCCTGACATCATCCAACGAATTGGTGAATTATACGGTCAGATAGATTTTTTTCATTCCCGCTTTGTTCCGTTGATTGAAGGAAACCTCTCCTACAATAAACCGCTCACCCTGCCCGTTGACGAGTACTGCACTTTCCTGAATGTAGTAAAGGCTCTGAATCCCCGTTTTGTTGTGCCCGGTTCTGCGGCGTTCCGGTATCGAGACGAGTTATTGTTCATGAACCAGGTTTCGTTTCCTATAACGCAGGATCAGTTTCTACGCGATCTGAAAGCATTCTGCCCGGAAGTTCCCAGCGCGCCGTTTTTCCCCGGCGACATGGCGCATATTTCAAAAGAAGAAGTTAAAATTGAAAAGCAGTCGTCTGGTTTTGTGCGTGTCAAAGAAGACAACAGCCACCTGATCACATTCAAACCACACGCATACGTTCCAGTGATCACCACTCAAACCACCGATCCTGAAGAGTATAAAAGGGAAATAAAAGTGGTGGGTAACTTCATTGAAGACTGTTTGCTTGAGCGGATTTCAAACAGCGAACTGCTGGAAGGCTGGCAACATTGGCAGATCGTTTATCAACTGGAAGTGTTTGGGCAAGACGGGTCCCAGACATGGACCGTAGATTTTGGTCAACCCGGAAAACCCCAACTTCAAAAAGGCGACATCGGAAAGATCAGCCTTTACGAAGGCATTTCTTCGTCGGAACTCTGCGCCCTGATAGAAGGAAGCACGGCTTGGGATTATGTCACTCTGTGTGGCAATTACCGAACGTTTAATAATATCTACCGCGTAACCGATGGCGGATTTGAGCTCCCTCCTGAAGACAAGTCAAACTATGCCCTAGAACCTTTGATGGATATTTTCCCTTGGGACGCAGACATGGACCGTAGAAAGTTCATGCGAGACGTCCAGCGTTGGAAAGGCAAACCAGCCCACCAAGCCTACCCCTTCGGGGCATGACGAATGAACACAGACATCTGGGTTCGAATTATTATGGGCGCCATGATGGCAGCACTCACACTTTATGCCATGTGGGAGTAGAAAACTCTATTCTCTCTCCGTTCTAGACAGTATTGAGTTTTAACCTTTTGGAACCCATATTTACGGTAGTGCACCTTTTAGGGAGGTAGGCCCGTGAAATCTTTAGCTTTCTGTATCGCTCTATCCTTCCTGTTTATTCCCTCCCCGACTCAAAAAATTCATGAGCAGGGAGTCCCTGCCGAACTGGCGGTCGACTTCATTCACGCGGTGGTGGAAGCCAGACAGACCACATACTTCATGCAAGTGGTTCCCGACAGAACTCTCTCACTCCTTCTGAAAACTGGAGACGGGAAAAGACATTACCTTTGCCGGCCCAGTTTCTTTCGATGTCTTTCAAAATTTCTAACCCGCACCGAATCAGCATGAAGTGCCGACTGATGAGCCTCTGGCCCCTCAATAACCATAACGCACCACAACCGCAAAACGAAAAACTCGGACTGGAATAAGTCGTGAAGAACCCGGACCAGCCTTTCACTTAGATCGCTCCGCGTGAAGGGCTTTGGTATTTCGAGGCCATTTATCCGGACGTCGCTATTTCGGAAACCTGCGCCATCTGTCTCAACAATCACCCCAACAACCCCAAAACATACTTTAAAAAAGGCGACGTAATCGGGGGAATCATCATTGACCTGCCTTTGGGCAAGTGGGCAGAAAGAAATGTCGATGAAAAGTTCCACTTGGCTCCGAAAATGGTGGCGGACTATGTGCACTCGATGCTGGAATTAGACCACACAATATATGCCCGGCATGTTGTCAACCGATTCGAGGGAGGAAAAGTGAAAACGCTCTCATGCTTCCAGCACAGTTCTTATTGAAAGATGCCACAGAGATTAAGTCCAAACAACTGGAACTGGACTTTCGTTTGATCAGCCTTTATCCCATTAATCCGCAAAACCCGCCTGCCAACTAGTTTGAACAGAACGGACTGGAAAGTGTGGAGGTGCACCCCCCATTCGCCCTAAAATAGATTTTGCGCTGGATGTGATGGGCGGGATTTTGGTGAATTTTCAGCCGCAGTAGCTACTACTAGGAAGACCAGACTTCCTGGAACTGTTCGAGAAAAACAGGTTCCATTTTGGTGCTGCCAAAAATATTGACTTTCTGGTGTGAGTTGAATCCGTGAAAGTCGCGGCTACCGGTGACGATCAAATTGAAACTATTGGCCATGTCGATAAAATAATCCACTGTCCCCATTCTTTCGTGATAGGGGTAATAACATTCGAGGCCGAGAAGCCCCATCTCCTTCAACTCTTCCAGTAAAACCGGCGCGTTTTCAGGTTGTCGTCCTTTTTCGGGGCAAATGAGGGAGTAGGAACGCTCTCCTGGATGAGCCAGCACCGGAACACCGCCGCTTTCCCGCACCATACTGATTGCGGTCGGCGCGTCGAGGTTTTCCCGTTCGACATTATATTTCACCAGATAGCGCTCAAAGGCCTGACCAGTATTCGACACAATACCAAGCCTCACCATTTCGCGTGCGAGATGCGGCCTGGCAAGAACCCCTTCGGCTACTCTTTTCACATTCTCAAACTCTATCATCCCACGGAACCTTTCAGGAGTGGCATCGTTAACCCGCTCAATCAACTGGCGCATACGTTTTTCCCGGGTTTCAGTCATTTGTTCCACCCGATCCTTAAATTCGAGATTGATTGATTTATAATCCTTGAAGTAGGCCAGCATATGAATATTAAAATCATGAAACTTGACGGTAATTTCAATGCCAGGAAAAGCCGTGATCTCCGTTTCCTCCGCAGATTCAAGAAACTCAGGAATGCCATCGAAAGTATCGTGATCGGTGAGGGATAGAATGGACACCTCATTTTTTTCCGCAATACCAACCAAATTTGTAGGCGAAAATTCACCATCGGAAAAGATGGAGTGCATATGAATTTCAGATTTACGCATTGGCATAGATTAACCACCCATTTTCCGTATATATTAACGGGTTTTGCGAAAATTTCATAACTAAATACAGTTTTCCTCAACAACCCAATACGCTTTTGCCTTCTAAAAAACTGGTTTGCTGGCCCCTGAAGCACAAGTGTTCCGGCTCCCAGGATTGATTTAAAAAGGAATTTCCGATACCTTAACGGTCATGAAACAGGCAGCGTGGGTTTTTCTGGTATTTGCGGCAGGGTGTCTTTCAGTAAGTCAGAGTGCAACCTCACTGGCACACCCCAGAGAGGTTTTAATTATCTTTACTGGCAATCTGCTGGCAGAACTGAAGCCCTGCGGGTGCGACAAGGAAGAAGACCAGGGCGGCATCGAGCGGCGAATGCAATACCTCAAAGATATGCGTGGCCAGCACCCTCACCTTTTACTTGTCGATACCGGCGACCATTTTAAAGAACCCACACGTCAGGGAAAACTGAAAGCTGAAACGCTTCTCATCGCGACGGGGAAAATGCGATACGACGCGGTCGCGCTGGGGGATCGGGACCTGGTCTATGGCTCCAAATTCTTAAAGGATCGAGCGCAAATTCCTTGGATAGCTGGAAACCTGATGATCGATCAATTTGAACCCGCCCGGTCAAAGATAAAATCACTGCCAAACGGATTGAAAGTGGGCATCCTGGCAGTAGCCGATCCTAGCTTGTTTTATGGTCATGTCGGCCTGAACATTGAAGATCCAAAGCAGACAGCTTTAGATCTGATCACCCGTATGCGCGAGATAGAAAATCTCGATCTCATTGTTCTTCTCACTCATGCGGAACGACAGGCCGCGCTGGATTACCTGGATATTGATGGAGTCGATATTGTGATCAATGGACATATTGCCACCGAATCAGATGTCATCGATATGAAACCAGTGAGGAAAAACGGCAAGCTTTTCGTTCAGTCCTCGTCTCGGGGACAAAAGATGGGGGAATTGAGGGTACAGGTTGACCCTGAAGGCCATAAATCTTTGAGTCATAACCTGGTAAAACTGGATTCAAGTGTAAAATCTGATCCCGAAATGGTAGTTTTGTACAAACGGTACAATGAAAAGATCGAAGCCATGTTCTTCGAGACTCTGGCCGACAAGCGAAACAAAAGAAAAAAATCCGTTTACGCTGGCGACACCTTATGCAAAACCTGCCACCCTGCGGAGTACAAAGTGTGGTCGGGTTCGCGTCATGGTCGGGCTTATAACACTTTAAGGAAAATCAACAAGGCGTTTGATCCCGAATGTCTGGTTTGCCACGTGGTCGGCTTCAATCTTCCAGGAGGCTTTATCAGCGAACTGGACACACCTGATCTGAAAAACGTCCAATGCGAGGTGTGCCACGGTCCCGGGCGGGGACACGCATCGGCCCCGCAGCCGGGCTTTGGGAACCAGGCCACAGAAGCCTGCAAGCAGTGCCACGTAAAAAATCACAGCCCGCGTTTTAATTACGCGAAATATTGGCCAAAAATCAAACATTAATTGAGTACCCGTTTTAAAAATACAAGGAGTCGTTCATGAAAAAGGTTTCCGCCATTTTACTGGCTATTTTTTTCTTTTTACCCGGATGGGCTCAGGCTGATGAGAAAATCCGCGGCAAGTATGAAGTGATCGGTGACATCAGCAAGCTCAAAAATGTTAAAACGGTCGAGATGGCCGAATTCTTCAATTATTCTTGCGGGCATTGCTACCGGTTCCTGGAAACTTCCAAACGCCTGCGCTCCAAGTTCAAGGACAAGCTTCATCATAAAAAGTTTCCCATTTACTGGGGCAACCAAACAGCTTACCCAGCAATGGCATTTTATATCGCCGACGAGCTGGGGCTCGAAGAAGAATTCACCCAGGAATTGTTTGACACCAGTTTCAAATTGGGTATCGACATTTTCCAACCCAAAGTCATTAACTTTCTGGCCCGTGATTTTAAGATAGACAAGGAGATGGACGAAGGCATGCGATCTGCTTCCATAAAAGCTAAAACCGACCGTTCGCTGGAACTGGCCAAACAGGTCAAGGCCAATGAGACACCAACGATTATCATTAACAATGTCCTGAAAGTGGCACCGAGTATGACCCATGGAAGCACCGACGAGATGACCGACAATCTGGAAATAATTTTCGCAGACATTTTGAAGAATAATAGTTGATTTTTAGGCTATCTTCGCCTACAACTTCAGCCCCGCTCTAAAAATCTAAAAATGCGCCCGAATAAAACCTTGAGAAAATATTCATTTTGCCTAGTGGCAGGGGTTTTTGCTCTTCTATGCTTGCCTCATATCAATATTCTGGGCTCCGCTAGCTTTAAGAGAACAGCTAACGCAGGTTTTTTTAACAGCGATCTGGAAATATTTGAAGAGGTCGTGGATTTGGTTTCAGAAAAGTATGTCTACCCTCCTGACCATAAAAAACTATTTTCTGCCGCGATTGAAGGAATGATTAAGGACGCGGACTCCAAGTTTGTGACACTCCGCAAAAACTCCAGCATCAATACCGTAAGGTATAAGAATCAAGACACCCAATATAAACTGACTTATGATAAAAGCCACAATTGGGACGAACTCCAGAAAGTTTATTATTTTCTCCACGGCCAGTCTAACAAAGCCATTCCCATGAAAAATCTGGAAAACTCAGCTATTGCGGGAATTATGAGTTCGCTTGACACCTATTCCCAATTTATGAACAAGGACTCCTTTAAAAAGTCCATGCGCGAAACAGAAGGAAAGTATGGCGGTTTGGGGATGGTGATCACCATGAAAGATAACAAGCTGTTTGTGGCCAAAACCATGGCAAACTCACCGGCTGAAAGAGCTGGAATTCTTGCCAATGATTCATTCGTGAGTGTGAACGGTAAGGAAATCGCCGGGATACATATTGAAGAACTCGCCAATCTGCTTCGAGGATACCCTGAAACTAAGGTCACCCTCACCCTTTTGCGGCCGAGCGAAAAAAGAGGCCGAACCTACACCCTCACTCGGAGAATCATTTTAATCAACACCGTTGAATATAAAGCACTCGACAACCAGATCGGTTATTTAAAGATCAGTAGTTTTTCCAAGCAAACAGAGAAACAATTGAAAACAGGTTTGAAGCAAGCTGAAAAAAATAGCACGAAAGGATTCATTCTGGACTTGCGTGAAAATCCGGGCGGACTGCTTACCCAATCGGTAAAAGTGGCCAGTCATTTCCTTTTCAAGGGACGAATGGTTCTTTATACCCAAGGCCGAGGGGGAGACAATTACCACGAGTACCGCAGCTTATACGAAGACAGTCTGTATCAAGTCCCGGTTGCAATTCTCATTAATCAATACAGCGCCAGCGCATCAGAAATTGTCGCCGGGGCATTGCGGGATTCAGGAAAGGCCCTGATCATTGGTGAAAATTCCTACGGCAAAGGTTCCGTGCAAACCATCTTCAGATTAAGCGATGGTTCGGGGCTACGCCTCACCACTTCCAAATATTACACACCTTCGGGAATCGACATTACCAAACATGGTATTATTCCGGAAATTCATATCATCAATGATGTCGCGGGGGAAGAGGTTCAGAAAGAAGGTCAGAGACTGGACAAGACCAGCCTTATAAAATCTTCGCTGACCTTAAAAGCATCCAGTCTCAATAAGTTTTTTGAAAAACAGGGTATTACTTTGAGCGCGGAACACGATTCAACCGTGGAACTGGCCCTCCGTATTTTGAAAGACACTACCGTTATCAGCAAAAAACGGTCTATGGAAAAAGCCCGTGAAATTGCCGCCAATATTAACTATTAGTCAAACATTAAGATTTAAGAGGGCGCAGAAATGAACATCATCAATATCGACTACGAAAAAGGAACCGTTCAAAGTGATTTTTTCCATTGGAAAATTGTTTCGAATAACAACAACAAATTTCTCCTTTTGCAGCGGGAAGATAACGGGCGATTTCACGCCGCGGAAGCGGATGTCAAAATGAAACAAATCTGGGAAGTTAAGGAAATAAACTACCGCGGACCAAACGGTGACACCTTTTTTTATGATGAAGACAGCGGCATCATCAAAGTCTAACCAAGCCAGGCCCGGTGAAGATCACTTCCCTCCCTTCATAGGAGGAGGACTGAGGGAGGGTTTGATTTTCTCCCAAAGCATATCAGGATATCCCTCAAACCAAAACAGAATCAGATAAACAGTAAAGACTCCTTCCTCGCCAGAGTATTATTCCGATTGGAATATGCGTAAGGATTTCAGGTGAGCCAAGGAGGCTCTGAGAGTTTCTTTTGTTTTTCCAGCCAAGAAGTTTCCCCTTAAATCAAGTTTCTTCAATTTAGGAAAGTTTTTCGAACTCGCCATGGCCAAAGCACCCGCATCCCGGACTTCATTCCACCCCAACTGTAATGCCTCCAAATTAGGAAAGCTGGAAGAATTGGCGAAAGCCAATGTGCCTTCATCTGAAAAAAAATTATGTCTCAAGATCAATATTTTGAGTTTCGGTAAAGGTGGGGCTTGAGCTAGAATTTTGGCTCCCTTGGGACTGATGTCATTGTATCTCAGGTCGAGCTTTTCAAGTTTTTTTATGAGGTCCTGTTCGAGAAGAATTTTCAGGCCATCATCTCCTACATTTTTCCTCGAGAGGTTTAAAACATTGCCTCCTCTCGACAGGTTTTCGGTAAAGAGTTTCTCATAATCCACCGGCCCGGATAAATCGATTTGAGCCTCACCCCAATTCACTGGCAGGAAAAAGAACATAAACAGAAAAATAAACTTTAGCTTCGGCATTGGAAAGATTAATCCTCTGAGTCCATGTCCCTGGTAGCCCGGGCTTTGAGTTCTTCCCAGCTATTGATCAAGTCTTCGTCATCCTCATCCGTAACCTCTTCGTAATAAAAGTCCTTCAGTTCATCCACATGAAGATGGCAAAGTCGGGTGCGGCATTTTGCTTTTTGTAGCGATTCAATTCCTTCACGCCGAATTCGGTTTGAGGTAATAAACAAGTGTTTCAGTTTTGAAAGCGTCCGGGATTCAGCAATGGCGATGGCCCCTTCATCTTCAACCAAATTACCATAAAGACTGAGTTTTTTCAGGTTGCTCATATGGGGAGATTCGGCTATCGCCTTGACTCCATCATCGCTGATAACATTGCCATAAATATCCAAATCCGTCAGGTGTCTGAAGTTTTCCGAGCCGGCAATCGCTGTAGCTCCTTCGTCGCTGATATTATTGTTAGGTAGAATTAATTTTTTCAGTCGGCGAAGGCTCTTGGATGTGGACAACGCGATGGCCCCTTTATCCCCAATATTCTGATTACTCAAATCGAGAGATTTTTTATCTGAAGTTAAAAACTGCTTGATAAGGTATTCAACGCTTGCCACAAGCCACCACCTCTTCACATGTTTAAAGGGGAGATTTAGATGTTCATTGTAGCACATCCCTATCCGGCTTTAACCAGCGAGTATGACATATCGGAACAGGACAGCGTTCAGGATTTCAGGAATTGCTCCTCCACCAGAGCAACTTCTTCTTCTCTGGAGTTCACCCTGCCCATCACCCGAGCTTCTCGAAGCGCATTGAGCACAGACTGGAAAACCGGACCGGGTTTTAGTCCCATTTTCACTAGATCGTCTCCTGTCAATGCAAGCTCCGCCTTGCCCTCGTACCGGGTAAAATAAATGCTCGCATACTGATTGAGCCGATCCGTGGAAGACAATGCGATCAAAAAAATAACCGCCTCAATAGAAAGGTTAGCAAAGGTATAGTAAATCTCCTCCGGACCCCACTCATTTTGGGACACCAGCCGATCCAAACTTTCTCGACAACGAGTTCTATCCTCTTGCAGGGAGTTTTTCATACGTGTTGGCAAATGTAGACGGTCTGCCGCTTTTAAAAACGCTTCTTCCTTCAGAGAATAAAACAGCCCCAGAAAATAGACGTACCAGATTTCCGGTTTTCCAGAAGCAATGATCCTATCCGCCAAAGGGAATAGCGACTCCAGCCTTTCAAGGATCTCAAGGTCTTTTGGGGCTTTCAACATTTCCGGGGAAACAAACTGAAACAGGTCGAACTCTCGTGCCCTGCGTATGCAATCCATCGGGCTTGGCTCACTGAGCAATAGCTTGATCTCGTTAAACAAACGTGTTCCGCTTAAAGAATCAATCGAACGCTGTTCAATGGCGTTTTGCATTAAAACCTCATCCTGCTTGCCTATTTTAAAACCAAATCTCTGTTCAAACCGTATGGCTCTGAACAACCTGCAGGAATCATCAATAAAACTCAAACTATGTAGAACATGGATTTCCCTGCTTCTTAAATCATTTTCGCCATTAAAAAAATCGATCAGACAAAACGAATCAGGATCAGTCAGCTTAACTGCCATACTGTTTATGGTGAAGTCACGCCGGAAAAGATCTGACTTGACCGAACTTTTTTTCACTGTGGGCAAGGCACCAGGATATTCGTAATATTCCTTACGTGCAGTGGCTACATCTATGCGATTGCCATCGGGAAAAATAACAACAGATGTCCCAAATTTTTCATGCGATTTAACACTACCACCATATTCATCTCTCAGGCAGATCGCAAAAGGGATTCCATCCCCTTCAATAACGATATCAATATCATGGCTAGGAATATTTAAAAGCAAGTCTCTCACGAAACCTCCAACCACATAAACAGATACTCCCAGGCGATCTCCTGTCTGGGCAATACGTTCAAGAAGCTGGAATACATCCTCGTCCAGCCTTTCTTTAATCAGGCTATTCATTCGCCCTTGATCTCCTTTTCTAATCAGCACGCATAATACGAGTTTATCCTATTGCATCTGGATAAGGAAAGGCGATTCTACTGGCTAAATTTGATCCTGCTATCTGAGGTGCCCACATGAATCTGGCTGGCAAAAGGAAGGCTTTGGGGAAGGGTGCAAATATTGTTGTCGCAGGCTCGGTAAAACAGCTCCCCGTTTATGGAGTGGTTTCCCGGCTTGGCATTTTTGGGCACGCGAAAACTGTTATGAAACTCCGCAGTGCTAACATGACCTTTGACCAGTTTTTCTTGTGCCTCATCCTGAATCAGGCGGGCTGGAGATTCCTGCCAGCGCTCCTGGCTTTCGAAAATATTACCCTCAAGAATAATTTGAGTTGCCAGCATCTCATTGCCATCCAAAGGTTGCAGGGAATAAATATGCCAGCCCTCCTCAATCAGGGCAGACAGATATAATTTGAAACGGTCACCCGAGTAGACAGGGTCTTTGTCAGTCACAATGAACAATCTTATCTTGGGGCCGGATGGGGTACTTGGGGCTGAAAACGGAATGGATTCTGCGAATATAGAAACCGGAACAATCATTCCAGCCAGAATAAAAATTAGTATCCTGATCATGGCAAGGGGATAAAAAGCTATCGGTTCAACTTAGCTTCGGTTCGGGTAGAGGAGAGATATTTTTCTATAACATGGACAAACTTTTCTTCTGACACCGCGCCGGAAAACATTTCGCCGGAAACGGTTCTGGTTTCCGGATCGTAGGCCCCCAAAATAAAAGTCGGAGTTCCCTGAATTCCCAACTCAACTCCTTCACGGATATCGTTTTGCACTCGCTCTGCATATTTTCCGTTTCGCCAGCAAAACTCAAAATCCCGCATATCTTCGATTCCCGAAAGCCTAGCCAGTCCTATAACTTCCCTATCCTTCGCAGCGTTGGAAATATTTTTATATAAAAGATCATGGAGCTCCCAGAATTTATTTTGGTCCCTGGCACATTCAACAGCCTGGGCCATCCCTTGGGCTTCTTTATGAAAGGGTAGTGGAAAATGGCGGTAGCCAAACTGAACCTCATTAGAGTAGCGTTTTCTAAGTTTTTGCAGAGTACCTTGTACCCGCTTACAGAACGGACATTGGAAGTCAGAATATTCCAACACAAAAACCCGCCGGGGTGAAGGGGTTTTTTCCTCCGTCCACACCATGGCTGTACCGAGCCCTGCAACCAAATGAAAATCATTGGGAGGCGTCAAATAAACCTTGACCCAACCCTGCCGCACCGCATGCTGATATTGCTGTTCGACATGAACCTGCCGGAAGCTTTTTTTTAGATAATCGCGGATTTCAGCACTTACCTGAGAAAGGTTTCTTATTCCCTTAATGCCTGGAGTGCTTTCATAGAACTGTTTGATTTCCGCTTCCGTCACCTCGGGGGGCTTTTCCGCAACCAGATCAGGATGCTTTTCCGCAAGCTTATCGAGAATCTTTTCTTTCAAGGCGCGGGCCTGCATTTCATGCAGTTGATTGAGGGCTTCCTGGATACGGATATGCTTGAGGTCATCGAGATAAACAGGCTTCCCATCCACTTCCGCAACTATCGGGTTATTCGAGTAAACAGGATTTTGGATTGAGTCTGCAAACACTTCAGCAGCCCCGACGACACAAAGCAAAAAGGAAACTGCCAATATTTTCTTAACTACTAATTTGCCAGAAAAGAGAATACACATATGAATTTTATAAAAGAAAGGAAAAGCCCTTATCGAAGAGTCATGGACAGTTTGTATGATCCAGAAACTGACCGTATAGTGCTATTATTCCTCAATCCGACCTAAAAACGCAATCCATTTGTTTGCGTTCAGGGTTACCTTAAAAAAGTGCTTTTCCGCCTGACTCAACCCTCTCGCCAAGGCGGGGTGAAAAAACATAAATAGCTGTTTCGGGGGAGTCTTCTCTCTGACGAAGTTCGGCTCTTTGATTTTTGCCTGACTATTCAGGGTTGAGGAACTTATGGCAGTTTTCAGCCAATTGCAAGAAGGCTTTAGCGGCTACGGAATCCGGACGAGACAAAACAACAGGCTGCCCGCTATCGGAATTGGCGACAATCTCCCCATCAAGGGGAATGCTGCCCAGATAGGGCAATACCAGTTCCTCGGCTAATTCTTTTCCTCCGCCTTTTTTGAACACATCGATTTTCTCATTACAATGCGGGCAGGACATCGTGCTCATATTTTCAATCACCCCCACTATGGGGACATTGCTGTCGCGGGCGAAAGAGATCATTTTCCGAGCATCCAGAATCGCCAGATCCTGAGGGGTTGTGACCACCACAGCACCATCGACCTCACCAATAAAGTCGATGATGGTAATTTGCTCATTTCCGGTACCGGGAGGAAGGTCGAACAGGAGATAATCCAACGGACCCCAGTTTATATTTCCCAGCAACTCAATAATGAAGTCATACTTAACGGCATCCCTCCAGGCAATATGCATATTGGGGTCTTCAATGAGAAATCCTAATGAAGCCACTTTTAGACCATTCTTAGTTTCGTAAGGGTCGATCCCTGTATCCGTGGCTTTCAACCGAACATCCTCGGCCTGCAATAATTTAGGAATGTTGGGACCGTGAAGGTCAGCATCTGCCAGTCCCACAGCAAAGCCTTGTTCCACCAAGGCAATAGCAAGATTGGTGGTTACAGTACTTTTGCCGACACCGCCTTTGTTGCTACCTACAATAAGCTTGTGCTTGATGTCATTCATCCGATGGTTGACAAGCCAGCGGTTGTGTTCATTTTTATCGGCTTTGCAGTCGGTCTCATTATTGAACTCACACATTTCACAAGTGTGGAGGAGCCGACATTCTCCTGTAACTACCATCTAAACCTCCTGAAAAAACATATTTGGACGCACGGCCTCTTATTCCAAACGAGCTCCATGGGGATTATGAAACTGAATGCTAGAGGTTATGGAACTCGGATTACGATGTCAAGGGAAATAGGCAAAAACACTAATACCTGCCAGAGATTTCAGTTTTTTCTGAAACTTTTTCGCTTTTATTAAACCCGATTCTAAGGTATCCTGCGGACCCATCAAATCAAAGCAGTAAAAAAAAATCACCTCTGTAATATAAGGAGCACAGAAAAAATGAGAACCATCTACTCAAAGCTGATTATGCTGTTTGTCTTCCTTCTCATCACTGTGGCAACCAGTGCTTTCGCTGGTAACGCCGTGATGATCACCGATCCTCCCAACGGTGCTACAGTCTCAAACCCGGTAAAAGTTTGCATGGCCACAGAAGGGGTTGAAGTGCAACCAGCTAAAAAAGGGGTTAACGAGGGCAAAGGCCATCATCACATTATTGTCGATATGAGCCTGCCAGAAGATCTGAGCAAGCCGATTGGAAAAGACGCGAATCACATCCATATGGGTGATGGTTCCACCTGTAAGGAAATTAAACTTTCTGCGGGCGAGCACACCATCCACACCCTGTTTGCCAAAGGCAATCACGTCCCCTACGATCCGGCTTTGACCGCAACGGTGAAGATTAACGTCAAGTAAAAACCCTGAAAAATCCGGACCGGCCTCAAAGTCGGCCCGGATTTTTCCTTGATCACCCTTCCTCTTAATTTCATTTGAATTCAGTTGTAATCGTTGCGGTCAGTTTATAGAATGGACACGCCACCAAAATTAATGTTTTTCTCAATTAATCACGGCCTTTTAAAAAGGCGTGAGCTATAAGACATGCGAAACCGTTTATTCCTATCCGTTGTGTATTGCTTCATCGTCGGCTTGATATTCCTTTCGGGACCCACAAGTGCTTATGAAGTCAATAAAAACGCAGTAGCCTTGCTCATCGCAAAAGACAGAGCCGGGAAAACCGTTGGAACCGGATCGGGTTTCGTGGCCCGCCCCGAAGGAACCATGGTCACCAATTACCACGTTCTGGTCGATGCCCATAGTATTGATGTGCGTTTCCCCGATGGTTCGCGTTCCGAAGTGACAGGAGTGTTCAAGGTTGACCGAGCCAGAGATTTTGCGATTATAAAATTAAGTGAAGGGTTTTATTCCACTCTGGAAATCGGTGACTCCTCCTCCCTGAAGCCTTATGACTACACCAGTGCTTTGGGATACCTCTCCGCTCAGGTAGCCGAGGACAATGGCCAAATCGTGCAAACTTATGGTTTTGTTCTCGGGGTTCACCCCCAAGCCGACCCCAAAACACCTTTTATTTATACAACCTCCGCATTTGGCCCAGGCTTCAGCGGCGGACCGGTGGTCAACAAATCTAACAAGGTTGTTGGATTAGCCACGGTAGAGGGGCGATCTATTAATCTTGCGCTTCCTATAAACCCTGTTAAAGAGTTTTTAGACACCAAAACTACTTTTTCACTTCAGAAGCTTCTGAATGAAGACCAAACTTCCTTGGAGGCCATGTATTATCGGGGAAATTATTTCCTGTATGGGTTGGGAGACCCCAATAAAGCCCTCGCAGAGTTTGAAAAAATACTAGTAAAAGATCCAAGCTTTATTCTGGCTCATTACGATCTGGCTGTTGCCTATCGAGATATGGGAATGGTCGAAAAAGCCATCGACCAATATGAAAAAACTCTGGAATTGAATCCAGGTTTTCCGGAAGCCCTGTCGAACCTTGGGGGGTACTATTTTCGATCGGGAAAACTGGATGAAGCGGTGGAATTATTTAAAAAAGCGGTTCGTGTTTACCCGAACTTCATACAAGCCCTTTCCAATTTAGGTGCGGCCCTGAACAAGCAGGGACACCCTGATGAAGCCCTCAGGTTTTTGAAAAAAGCTTTGGCCTTGGACCCGGAATTTGCCATCGCGAATTTCAATCTGGGCAATTCCCTGTTCGCGCTCAATCGAATGGATGAAGCCCGCGACGTGTTTGAGCTTTCCCAAAAACAGGGCATCGATTTTCTTTCTATGCATTGGAAGCTTTACGAAATCCACAAAAAAGACCAGAGAATCCAGGACGCGGAAAAGGAATTGAAAACCATTCTGGAAATCGATCCCTTCAACGAAGAAGCGAAAAAAAGACTTTCCGAACTTCCCATAGCACATTAACTCTTCGCCGGAAGAGCAGTAAAAACCTCCTGCCCAGAGGGCGGGCTTCAATGCCTCCTCTTTTTTAAAAAGGGTTGGGGTGACTCACCACCAAGCTTTTGCCGGTCTTTATCGCCATGACCCAACCCATTTAATCTCAACATCCAACCGAGGCCTCTGTTAGGCGAAATACCCTCACTGTACATATATTGGATAATAATTAGTCGGTTGAGTCTGCTTTTGGCGCAATAGCTTCAGCAACTAATGACTAGCAATTATATTTTTTTCCTCTTATATTTCACTTGTCACTGGTTATTAATTCGGTCAAGGTGCGCCGCAATAATTTCATCCTTGAAGGGTATTTCTCTTGTTCCATATCTATAATTTTTTAAATCGTATTTGTTCCCATCAATATGCAGATACTGCGGAGGGAAATGGGCAAACATCTTAATAGCTAGGTCTCTAGCAAGCTCTTCAGAACTCTTATAAGATCCCCCAGTGTTGCACCAACCTAATAGCCATAAATATGACTTAATACTAATGCTTCTAAAGTCAGTTCCGTCTAACTCTGACATCAGGTTTTTGTAATCTTTGCCTCTGGAAAAACGTTTATCAAAGCTTGTTAATTCATTAATTGCATCTTGGATTCTATTTCGATCTCTGTCGGCAATTAAATCAATCTCATTATCCTGCTGGTAATTATTTAATTCCTCCCCCCAATCTCCCAATTCTGCCGGGATTTGTTCAGGTGCATCCTTGCTTGGCTTATGTATCCTAATAGCTGCCTCGATCTCCTCAAGATTTGCAATAGTCACTAAATTTTTCAGTTTCTGCCACATTGACCTGCCCTTATAGAAGGGCTCGTGACATTCATCATGTGTAAAACACATTCCCCATTCAACATTTCGAAAGCCTCCACAAGTAAGGTTAGCACTGGTAATAACACCCGTCTTGTAATCAAAAAGATAAACTTTTGCATGAAGATCTTTGAGTGCCTTCACCTTAACCCCGGCCCTAATTAAACCGGAGATGGCTTCCATGCTAGAGGCACCTTGGAGAAAATCCATTCCCTTGAGTCGGGTTATTAGCTTACAGTCTACCCTTCTCTTTAAAAGTGAATTGAATATACGTAATGCGACATTTGTTGTTACATAAGGTGAAATAATCAAAACTTCAGAATTAGCCTTACTTGCCATGTCATCAAGTCTTTGACGCCATCCATCATCGACCAAATCCATATCAATCATCCCTCTTTCAATTTATATTTTATGGTTCTTAATTGATCAATTACGAATTTTTGGCACGCTGATACTAAAAAGTGTGGTATTGCTACTCCCGCGCTTGCTGGTGTCTTTCGATTCTCCCCGTACAGTGTGACTGACCTATTCACGTTACAAATCCTCGACCACCTTCACTACGATAGAAAAAACAGAAAACATGCTTTCAATGGAACATTTGTCCAGCGTGTCTTGAAGTGTGTGCCAGTAGGGATAATCGAAATCAATCAGCACCGTCGATGGAATGCCCATGCGGTGGAAAGGATAATGATCATCATAAATTGTATATTTAATTTCCTCGTTCAAGGACTGAATACCCTGCTCCTTGGCGACACGGTAAATCCTGTCCAGAAAGCTCGCACTGCCCTTGAAAGAATGAGACTCCTTAAATATCTCTAAATCCTTATCACCGACCATATCGATGACCAGCACCCAGTAAGGCCATCTTTCCTTCTCCTCCTTGACCAACTGCTGGGCATAATAGGTCGACCCCAACAACTTCAACCCTGAACCCTTGGCACCAAAATCCTCTCCATCAAAAAATACCAGATGGACAGGCCGGGCCACAGGATGCTGATTGAGGTATTGGGCGAGTCCAAGCAGAATCGCGGTACCTGAACCACCATCGTTAGCCCCCAATATCGGTTCTGACCAGTTTGCAGGATCTGGGTCCTCATCAGCAAAAGGCCGGGTATCGAAATGTGCTCCAATCAAAATCGGGGCACCACCCTGAGTCCCTTGAAACCTGAACTCCAAATTGACCATATCCACAGAGGTCGACATGGAGGTGCGAACCGAAAATGGATGTTCCATCACCTGATCCGCATATTTCTCACCTACCTTTCGGATCAAATCCAAGGTTTTGCGATAGCCTTTACTGCCGGGGTTTCTCGGACCAAAAGCGCAAAGAGTCTCCAGATAATTCCAAATAGCTCTGGAGTATTTTCCAGAATCGAGGGTATTGCCAAAACCGGGCAAACTCCAGAAAAGCAAAAAAACCATGCTCCCAACCGCCATAAAATTTCGAATCCGTCTTAACCATTCCATAAGGGAAAAAATCTCCAAGCTTTAGCTACTTCTCAGAGCCAAAACGCCAGCTAGACCAAAAAACAATATCCGGATTTCGGGCTATTAGGTTCGAGAAACCGTTTATTTTAAAGGAGATGCGGGATCAAAAACTCCTCTTTTTATACAACCCGGCTAAAGCATTCTAAACGGATTCCGATAATTATAACAGAAGATCAAATCTCACCTTGGAGGGTGAGAAATAAAGGTCTTTACTCTAGCAAGGCAAAGAGGATGGCAATTACCATATTCCCGCTGAAGCGCCTGCTGAAAAAATCCTCGAAAACATCATCACTGAATCGCAGTTTCTCGACTGATTTCTCACCCTTATCCTGATTTTTCCCGCAAAAAGACAACCCATCTACTCATCGAGTTGGACACCAAGCCCGAATCCAAACAAAGATTAAGAAGTTAAGGCGAAACGAGCTATTTGTGCTGGGCGGAGGCGATACCGGTAGGAAGAGTTTGCAAAAATTGTTCGAGCTGGCCAATCAGAACGCTGACCTCCATGCCATGCATTAAGGCTCCGTTTTCCAAGGTATCAAACTTTACAGCAAAGCAACTGCCACAGGCCATTTGTTTTTCATCAAAAAACTTCATGGCCTGAGGGTAGGCATGGAGAATCTCGTTGATCGTGGTATTTTTATCGACAATCATAATTGATTATTCACTCTTGCCCCTTTAACAGGGGTATGCTAGCATTTGGCCATCTTCAAGACAATCTATTTCGGAGAATTTGATGTCCCTAAAATGTGAAATTTGTGATAAAAAGCCACAATTTGGCAATAATGTCAGCCATGCGAATAATAAAACCCGCCGACAGTGGAAACCAAATATAAAAAAGTTGCGTGTGGTGATGAGAGGTTCTATAAAGACCATGAAAATCTGCACCCGTTGCATCAAGTCAGGAAAAATAACCAAGGCTATCAAGTAGCACTTAGTTCACGTTCCCCCTGTGCCCCCAGTTTTTCACCCAAGGCCTCCAATCTGCTTTTTATCGGCGAGTTTTGGTTAAAATCCTTGATCCGCTCCAGGTAAATCACACCATCGACCTGACGTATTTTTTCAAGAATTTGATTCAGGTGCTCTATATCCTGAATCTCTATGGACAAATCGAAGTAAGCCCTTTTGTTTGATCCCTGTTGAACATTGGCGCGGGTAATATTGATTCCACATTCCGCGAAAGCCTGACTGATGGTGGCCATAATTCCAGATTTGTCAGCCGCGACGATCGCGATATGAGCCTGATAAATGGTTTTCATACCCGTGTCCCACTCGACGCCCACCAGCCTCTCAGGGTCATTGATAACGTTCCCAACGCTCGGACAGTCAATATGATGCACCGTGACCCCTCTGCCTCTCGTGATATAACCGATGATCGGCTCCCCGGGGAGAGGATGACAACATTTGCCAATACGGATGAAAATATTTTCATTGAAGCACTGGACCTTGATAGCGTTACGCGATGATTCCGGCGGCTCGCTTTCCTTTAGCTTGATCAATGTCTTCTCACGAAACTCTTTGCCCTCCAGCTTTTCTCTCCGAATGAGTTTTTCGATAACATGATGGGTCGACAGCTTTCCGATTCCAATTCCCGTCAGCAGGCCATCGGTGGAATTAAAACCACAAGCTTGGGCGGCTTCTTCAAAAGCCTCGCTAGCCATTTCTACTGCCGGATCCAGATCACATTCCTGTATTTTTTTTTGCAAGAGTTCTTTTCCCAGGCTCAAACTTCTTGCGCGCTCTTCGTTGTTTATGAAGTTGGAAATCCGACTGCGCGCCTTGGAGGTTTTAATAAAGGCCAGCCAGTCACGATTTGGGGATGCCTCCTCGGAAGCAATGATTTCCACTTGGTCGCCATCTTGCAATTTATAACGCAGAGGCACCACTTTCCCATTCACCTTCGCAGACTGGCAGTGGCACCCTACATCGGTATGAACCTCGAACGCGAAGTCAACTGGAGTAGCGTTATACGGCAGGACAATCACATCCCCTCCGGGGGTAAAAACATAAACCTCATCCGGAAACAAATTCACCTTGAAGGCGTTGAGAAATTCTTTCGGATTTTTCAAGTTCTTCTGATTTTCAAGAAGATGCCGGACCCATAACAACTGCTGGTTCATCGGCTTTTCATCACCATCCGTTTTTTCTTTGTAGTGCCAGTGGGACGCAACGCCCCCCTGACAAACCTTATGCATTTCCTCAGAGCGAATCTGCACCTCCACCCTTTCCCCTCTCGGACCGATCACCGTAGTGTGGAGAGACTGATACATATTGGGCTTGGGCATGGCAATATAGTCCTTGAACTTACCAGGTATGGGCTTCCAAAGAGAATGCGCCAGCCCTAAAACCGAATAACAGTCGCGCAAGGATTCAACCAAAACCCGTACACCAATCAGATCATAAACATCTTCAAAACTTATATTCTGGTCCACCATCTTTTTATAAATACTGAAAAACTGTTTGGGCCGTCCCGCAACCTTTCCTGGGATTCCCGCCTGATCCAACTCCTTCACCAAACGGGAGGTAACTTTTTCCACATACTTGTCGCGATAGTCCTTACCCTTCGCCACTTTTTCCTCAATTGCGCGAAACTCTTCCGGATAAAGGTAACGGAACGAATCATTCTCCAACTCGGTCTTTAACCATCCGATGCCCAGACGGTTGGCAATGGGGGCATATATTTCCAGGGTCTCCCGTGCGATCCTTCTTTGTCTCTCTTCTGAAAGGGAACCCAGAGTCTGCATGTTGTGGGCTCGGTCAGCAAGCTTGATCAAAACTACACGGATATCATGAGCCATGGCAAAGATCATCTTGCGGTAGTTTCCTGCCTGGCTCTCTTCACGACTGGAAAAATGGATCTGGCTGATCTTTGTCACCCCATCGACAAGCTGGAAAATTTCTTCACCAAATAATTCCTGGATTTCTTCCGGGGTGGAAAGAGTGTCCTCTATGGTGTCGTGCAACAAGCCGGCGGCGACGGCGGTCGCGTCCAGCTTTAACTTCACCAGGTTATGGGCCACTTCAAGGGGATGCGAAATATAAGCCTCCCCGGATCTTCGGCTCTGCCCCCGGTGAGCCTTGGCGGAATAAATATAGGCGTTCAGAATGATATCGACATCGGCATCAGGCATGTATTCCAATAACGCGTCTGTAAGATCCTGAACTTTCATAGCAGGAATGAAACCTCCATTTTTTTCTACTCAACCAAAGGCCAGCAAAAAGGTCGATGAAAAAAGGATAAACTCTTGAGTTAAGGATACTTCCACAAAATTTTTCTGTCAACGCCCAATCGCGACAGAATTCCTTGCCCCCACACGACTTGCAGGTTAATATTGGGGGCATGAAGCACGCACCTTCCTTGGACGACCCCATACAGTTTATAAAAGGGGTCGGCCTCAGAAAAGCGGTTCTTCTTAAAAAATTGCGTCTAGCAAGTATTGAAGACTGTCTTTATTTCCTGCCTTTCCGGTTTGAAGATCGGACTCAATTCAAAAAAATCTCCCAAGCTGTTCCCGGTGAATATGCCACGCTCACCGGAGAAGTCCTGAATGCCGGAACAATGTTCATGGGACGTCGGAAAAGGGTATTTGAAGTCATCATTCAGGATAAGACAGGAGTCGTCCGAGCCAAATGGTTCCGCTTTAACGAAACCTATATGAAAGAAAAGTTTAAAACGGGGCAAAAAATCATTCTTTCAGGAAAACCCAATATCAACAAACGTTCCGGATTGGAGATTATCCACCCCGATACCGAGCAAGTATCAGGAGAAAATGTCAGCTCTCTCGAAATCGGCAAGATTGTCCCCGTTTACCATGTCACCGATGGGCTACATCTTAAATCCATGCGAACCATTATTAAAAATGTGCTCGATAAATATCTGCATCTGATCGAAGAGTTTCTTCCCGATGATCTGGTTCGGCGTCATAATTTTCCTCTCCGGTCAGAGGCTCTCGCCCAATCTCATTTTCCACCACAAGGTTCCTCTCTGAAAGAGTTGGACGCCTTTCAGACCCCGGCGCAAAAGCGTCTGGTTTTTGAAGAACTGTTCCTGACCCAGTTAGCCCTGGCCTGTAGAAAAAACCACGTGGGAGAAGAACGCACAGGGACTCCCTTTAAAACCCGCAAAGAACTCATCAAGAAGTTTGTAAAGCTTTTGCCCTTCACCTTGACAGGAGCACAAAAAAGGGTTCTCGGTGAAATTATGGAAGACCTGGAAAAAGAGAAACCTATGAACCGACTGATTCAAGGGGATGTCGGGAGTGGCAAAACCATTATCGCTCTTGTCGCCCTGTTGACCGCTGTGGATAACGGAACACAATCGGCGTTAATGGTTCCAACAGAAATTCTTGCCGAACAACATTATTTAAATATCCGCCCCTTTTGTGAAAAACTGGGCATCAAACTCAGCTTGGTGACCAGCGCGCTCAAAGGCAAAGAACGGCAAAGCCATTTTGAGGATGTACGGACTGGGAAAACACATATTGTTGTTGGAACCCACTCCCTGATTCAAAAAGATATTCAATTTAAAAAACTCGGGTTGGCGGTGATTGACGAACAACATCGATTCGGAGTCATGCAAAGAGAAGCCATCGGCAAAAAAGGCAACCATCCGCATCTTCTCATCATGACAGCCACACCCATCCCCAGATCCCTCGCGCTCACCCTCTATGGAGATATGGATGTTTCAATTTTAAATGAATGCCCACCAGGGCGGCAAAAAATTGCCACCGACTTGTTTTTTGAGAACCGGCGGGAAAAAGCCTACAGCATAATGGAAGAACAGTTAGAACAAGGCAGACAGGCGTTTGTGGTTTGTCCCTTAATCGAAGAGTCAGAGGTCATGGACCTCAAAGCCGCTGTCACGGTTTTTGATTTTATCCGGGAACGCTTTCCAAATTTCACGGCCTGCCTGATACATGGAAAACTTGAAAAAGAAGAACGCCAGGGCATCATGTCCCGGTTCCTCAAAAAAGAAATTCAGGTTCTGGTTTCCACAACAGTCATTGAGGTGGGCATCGACGTTCCCAACGCCACGGTTATGATTATTGAGCATGCCGAACGGTTCGGTCTGGCCCAACTGCACCAACTACGTGGACGTGTAGGTCGGGGAAACCACGCCTCCCATTGTCTGCTGATGGCCCACCATCCGGTATCCAAAGAAGGACAGGCTCGGATGAAAGCCATGCAAACCTCCGGCGATGGGTTCGTAATCGCTGAAGAGGATTTAAAAATCCGCGGTCCCGGAGATTTTATGGGCACCCGGCAATCGGGGATGCCTCTTTTAAAAATCGCCAACCTGCTCCGCGATATCCGTGTGCTGGAGGTAGCTCGCAAAGAAGCCTTTCATCTCATCGACCAGGACCCCCACATCACAAACCCAAAACACGAGCCGTTGCGTAAAGTCCTGCAAAACTTCATGGGTAACTACATGGAATCGCTGGAAATAATTTAAGGCCTCTGGAAACCAACCCGTTTACTCCAGAACAAGGGTCTGAAGTTTAGGGAAGGCATTGGATTCCTTAATTTGTTTTTTGCCGCCATCGGTCAGGCCGCTGCCAAATACCTCGAGCAACTCCAGTCCAGCCAAAGTATCACTTTCGGCCAAGGCCTTGGCACCCTCATCACCAATATTATTTTGAGCCAGGTCAAGGCTTTTCAAATTAACCAGAATCGTGGAGCTGGCAATGGCTCGCGCTCCTTCAGCCCCCACTTTGTTTTTCCAGAAGTTCAAGAAGTTCAGGTAGGAAAAATTTGCGCAACCGGCAATGGCTTTGGCTCCGCTATCGCCGATGCCGTTTCTTTCCAAGTGTAATTCCTTCAGGTTCGTGATGACAGAAGAGACGGCCAACGCATGGACTCCCTTGTCGGTGATTTCGTTTCTTTCCAAATTCAGCACTTCCAAGTCGACCAACTCCGGACACTGAGCCAGGTACTCCAGACCTCCATCGCCAATATATTTCAAACGCAAGTCCAGAACCTTTCCGTCCTGAACCAAAAACTTTTTCACCAGCACTTCTACCGGGTCATCATTAAAGGGCTTGTTCATTCCATTATCCTTTTTTCTTTTTGGATTTTTATCCAGCGTCTTTCTGTTTTTCCATGATATCCACCCGATCACGCAGAGATTTATCGTCCTTCAACAAGTCATCAAGATCGAATCATATCAACTTCATTTCGCCGGGTCTTTTGGCCGGTTCAAACAGGCACGCGACTGTCACCTTCCAAACGCCGTACCAGATCCACCGTCTTAACCAGCCCATGTTTAAAGTAAACGGTCATTCTATAAGGCTTCGCTCTAATTACCAAGAGGCAAAAGTTAAACTTTAGAGGTGCCTTTAATTTTATGCGATAATTATGTGAAGATAGTTATTGATAATCACAATAAAGTTTATGGAAAACTCAGCACAGAAGTTTGACGCCCAAGTCCTTTCCCGTATTTCCACCCTGAAAATGACCGCGGTGAATCTAGTGGAAGGATTGCTGACAGGGCGACACCGTAGCCGCCACAAAGGATCTTCGGTAGAGTTTGCGGAGTATAAGGATTATTCACCGGGGGATGAAATCCGCCATATCGACTGGAAGGTTGTCGGCAAAACTGATAAGTATCACGTTAAGCAATTTGAGCAATCTACCAATCTGAAATGTACGATTTTGCTGGACGCGAGCGGGTCGATGAACTATCAATCTCCGCCAAATGGGCATGCCTCTAAAATGGAATACACCCGCAACCTCGTCGCCGCGCTTTCTTATCTGCTTTTGAAACAATTTGACGCTGTGGGACTGACCCTGTTTAACGACCAGGTTGTTGAGCATATTCCGCCTCGTTCCAAAGCTTCTCATTTTCAGCATATTTTGCATGGTTTGGCTAATATTTCACCACGGGGAACAACTCAGATCGCTGGTGTTCTGGAAGGTCTGGCTGAAAAACTACCGAGAAGGAGCATGCTCATTCTGGTTTCGGATTTTTTTATCCAGAGCCAGGACCTTGAGAAAAGCTTAAAACTGCTTTACTCGAGAGGACTTGAGGTCATTTTATTCCACGTTTTGCATCCTGATGAAATTCACCTGCCCTTTGAAGGGGATATGGTGTTCGAATCGTTGGAAGGGGACCCAACGATAGAACTCGACCCGCGAGACATCCGCGAGGAGTACCGGAATGTGATTCAAGATCATATAGGCTCCTTCAAAAAAGACTGCAATGGACTTGGAATGGATTATGTTTTTCTCGACACCTCCGAGCCTTTGGATCAGGCCTTGAGTTACTATTTGCTCAAACGTAAAAGCCTCATCAAATTATGAGTCTCAATTTTTCCTCTCCAATGTTTTTGTTTGGCCTGTTTGGAATATCCATTCCAGTTCTGATCCATCTATTGACCCGGAGACAACAAAAACAAATCCGGTTTTCAGCGGTCCATCTGCTTGCGCAATCGCAAAAACGATCGATTAGAAAGTCTCGACCCAACAAGCTGCTACTACTTCTGGCCCGTTGTCTGGCCATCGTCCTGTTCAGCCTGGCCCTGGCCAACCCGTTATTTTCATTCAAACAATCGGAAACGTTTCTTTCCACCTCTCCAACGTCAATCGTGTTTATTCTGGACGATTCCTATAGTATGAGAACCCGGTCCAAAGATAAAACACTTTTTGATCGCGCGTTGGAGTATCTTTCTAAAGGTCTCCAGCAGGCCCCGGAAAACAGCGAATTCAGCTTGGTTCTGGCATCTTCACCAGCCCGTGTCGAGCAGGACTGGACTTCCGACAAATCCGCTTTTTCAAACAAACTGAAAGCGCAAATAGCCTCCTACCGCACCACCAATATCGGAAACGCTATAGACAAGTCGATCAAGCTGCTTGAATCTGCCGAGCAAAAGAAAAAGAAAATTCTTTTGCTGACCGACCTGGATAAAAACGGTTGGAAGGAAAAATCCTTTCCAAAGGTCGAGCATTTATCACCCTACCTGGTTCAAGTATTAAATTTTTCACAACCGCGGTCTGATGACAATTCTGACAACAATAATGGAACGATTCAAAGCGTCCATGCAACTCAGGAGTTTCTCACCCAAAACCGTTTACTGAGAGTGAAAACGGCGATCAAAAATTTTTCCAGCGCAGTGAGCCGGATGCCTCTTTCTCTTTTTCTCGAAGGAAAACTCGTAAAGGAAGAGCTTATTGATATCCCACCCGGGCAAACTCTAGTGCGGGAGTTTTCTTATCCTCTGAGAACGAACCGGCCTCTGAATGGAAAAGTGCAAATATCTGACGACGCATTACCAACTGACAACTCCAGATACTTCCCTTTTCATCCCAGTCAAAACATACAGGTACTGGTGGTCGATGGAGACCCTGAGACCATTTCGCATAAAAGCGAATCTTTTTATCTTGAACGCGCCCTCAATCCTTTTTCGGTTTCTCTGTCACATATCGACCCTACTGTTTCCACTCTTAGCGAACTCCCCTTACGAAATCTGTCCGATTTTGCGGTCGTTATTCTAGCAAACGTGAGCGAACTTCCCCCAGACTATGAACTAGAGCTGGAAAAATTTGTTTTAAATGGCGGTGCCCTGTTGTTCGGAATGGGAGACCAGGTAAATGCCAGGTATTTCAATGAGCGTCTGGGAAACCTCCTTCCTGTAAAACTGGTTTCCAAATACCGTACCCATGAAAGGGCTCTGCGCCTCCTATTAAAAAATAACACTCACCCGGTCATGCGGGCTTTCTCACCCAAAACACTTGAGGAAATGCGGGAAATCAATTTTTATTCCATTTATACCGTGCAGGCAAGGGAGGATAAAAAAATCAAAGTAGGAACCTGGTTTTCAAACCAGCATCCTGCGGTGATTGAATCTGAGACAGGAAAAGGGATTGTTGTTGTGTTTTTGAGTTCACTGGATAGGGATTGGAACGATTTTCCGATTCAACCGACTTATTTACCATGGATCCAGCGATGGACCCAGTATGCGGCCCGAGGACTGGAAAATATCTCCCAGCAGAACCTAGTGGTGGGAGAACCTTTCCACAAAAGTGCTCAGGAAAGCGGATGGATCGTTCGCGCACCAGATGGAACTCTGCACCCTTTGGAAAACAATATCTTTAGCAATACCTTTCAGCCGGGGGTCTACCACCTTTTTTCATCACGGGGTACCGCGGAGCAAAAAGGGTTGGCAAAACTTCCTCAAGGAACCGAGTCTGCTGGAACCTTCATCGTAAATATTGATACCCGTGAATCAGAACCGGGAAAGATATCACAAAAAGAAATCGAAAATTTTCTTGCGGGACTGAAAATAGAATTCCCGGAGCCACAAACTCAAACTACCCGGCCACAAACCTCCGACAGGGTGCCTCTGGCCACACCTTTTCTTTTAATGGTTGCGGGAATGCTTCTTATTGAAGGATGGATGGTAAGAAAAGAATAAAAAGCCTACACCTGTCTCTGTTACACAGAAGCAAACAGAGTTAAGTCTTTGTATGAGAGATTCTTCGCTATCGCTCAGAATGACAAGAAAACATGATAGGCCCGTAATCGATATCGGATTGAGAGATGCGGTCGCGGAGCCGGAAGAACAACATCTCGACCAGCTTTGATTTGTCATCCTCGAGGAGCCGAAGGCGATGTTTGTCATTCTGAGGAGCATTTGCGACGAAGAATCTCTCCCGGAATGACGGACAACAAGATTCTTCACTACGTTCAGAATGACAAGAAAACATGATAGGCCCGTAATCGATATCGGATTGAGAGATGCGGTCGCGGAGCCGGAAAAACAACGTCCCGGTCAGCTTTGGTTTGTCATCCTTGAGGAGCCGAAGGCGACGAAGACGTGATATTTCTCCTTAGCCTTGCCCCGAAGGGGTAATCACGGGCTGTGCAAAGGTCTCCCTGTGAAGGGAGGGAATTGATTGTCCCCCTGACAAGGGGGATCAAGGGGGTTGGGGTTGTCATGCTGAGCTAGCAATATTTGACCTTTGCGTAAGTCGAAAAAAAAAACAGAAAAGCGAGATTCTTCACTACGTTCAGAATGACAAGAAACGATTGCTCGGAATGACAGGAACCGCTGGTTTGTCATCCTCGAGGAGCCGAAGGCGACGAAGGATCAGGGGTTATCTAAAGGTCTCCCTGTGAAGGGAGGGAATTGATTGTCCCCCTGACAAGGGGGATCAAGGGGGTTGGGGTTGTCATGCTGAGCTAGCAATATTTGACCTTTGCGTAAGTCGAAAAAAAAACAGAAAAGCGAGATTCTTCACTACGTTCAGAATGACAAGAGACGATTACTCGAAATGACAGGAAACGCCAGAGCGAGATTCTTCGCTATCGCTCAGAATGACAAGAAAACATGATAGCTCCGTAAATTGGATCCACCCGATCCTCTGCTTTGATCAATCAATACCTGGCAAAGGATTTTCATGCGTATCTTCCCTAATGTCTCCCAAAAAAAAAGAAAACCATGAAAACCACTCCTGATTCTTTAGCACTCTAAATTCACCTTCTGATATAATGGTCAACAAACCTTGGAGCTTCCGGTTTTTATGCCCGCAAAGAGATTTATAGACATCCCCGTTCTTATTTTCCTGTTCATATACACCCTGCAACCGGTAGTCGCCTGCGGCACCCCCTTGTTTGAGGGGCATGTAGAAAAACAACTTTCGCAAATCCAGAAGGATCATGACACAAAGCCCGACCTGTTGGAAACCCTTCTAATGGTTTCAAAACATTGGCAACCTTCCCTGGATTTAGCCCCGTTAAAAGAAGAAGTTGAAAAGCTGGCCTTCACCGCCCGGCAAAAACTGAAAGGACAGGATAAGCCCGAAGACATAATCCGTATACTGCGGACCCTCATTCATGACACAAAGGGTTATGGCTATACCGATCAAGTCGATGAAAAGGGAATTCCCATCAACTCTGACGAACTTTTTCTTCATGGTCTGTTGAACACCGGTAAAGGTTATTGTATGAACCTTTCGCTTTTGTATTTAATTGTCGGACAAAAACTAGGGCTCCCCCTGTTCGGAGTCGCGTTACCAAACCATTTTTTCGTTCGATATGAGCATCAGGGAGCACGGTTCAATATCGAAACCACCGAGCGAGGGGTTTCCTATCCGGACAGTTTTTACCAGCGACGTTTCGGGGTATCGATAAAAAACATCATGGAAAACCTGGATGGCCGAAAAACCATGGGTGCTTATTTCTCGAATGTCGGAATGGTTTATTACCAGCATCAGAAACCAGAAAGAGCCGTGTTTTATCTGAGATTATCCACCTCCATCAATCCGCAATCGATAGACGCGCAAAACAACCTGGCAAATATTTATTCAGAATTAAAGAAACCTCATAAAGCCATCAAACATTATAATCTGGCCTTAAAAGCCAACCCCTATAACGCTTCCACCTTGTTCAACCTTGGTCTGGTCTTTATGGAATTCAGAAAATCAACCAAAGCGGTCAACGCCTTTCTACAAGTCGCGCGAATAGAACCTAGATTCGGTCCGGCTCATAAAATGCTGGCCAACCTTTATCTGCAAGACAATCGACTCACATCCGCTCTATTACACCTTAAGCTTCTTGCTCGGATTCAACCTGGGAATTCGCGAAACCATCTCAATATCGCTTCAACTTATGGAAAAATGGGACAACAAGCATTAGCTCTTGAAACACTCAGAAAGGTTCAATACCAATTCCCGAACTCCCCGGAAATTCATGCAGGGCTTGCTGAAGCCTATTACAGGATGGAAGATTTCCAACGGGCCATAGAGCAATACCGTTTTCTCATCGATCAGGACCAGACCCATCTCCGAAATTACATTCAACTGGGCTGGACTTATTACCGACTCGACGATCTGCCCATGGCTTCGGCATGGACGCTTCGCGGGATGAAGAAAAATAAGGCAGATGACCAGCTCAACGCGCTGGCGCAAATGAATCTGGGATTTTATTCTCTACTGCAAAAACAATATAAAGCGGCAAAACAATGGTATGGAAAGGTTCTTTCGGAAAATCCGCCCGCAATTGCCCAAGGCATGATTCAGGATATTAATGAAGCCCCTGCCAGCCACTCCCATAGAGCAGATTTACGGTTCTTTAAAGGATGGATTTATTTTAAGTCCGGCCAATCCGAAAAATCACAGACCAGTCTTCAAACATACCTGCGGATGGAACAAAACGGTCCCTTCAGTGAAGAATCCAGAAATCTCTTAAAACAACTGACTCCTGAAAGCGGCAGGATGAAAAGAACCGTAGACAGAAAAAATTCGGTTGAACAGGAAGACAATATGGCTCTCGTTCCCTCTGGCTTTTCCATAATGGGTTCCAGCAAAACTCTTGACGATGAAAGCCCCGAGCACCGTGTTTATCTTGACGGGTTCCTGATCGATAAATACGAAGTGTCGGCAGAGCAATTCGCTGAGTTTTTGAACACGGTGGACAATGTAAAAGGATATTATCTCGATAACAAATTTGGAACGCTGTTCTATGACGGCCGCTTCCATCCCCGACAGGGTCTTGAAAACTACCCTATCAACAATGTCACCTGGACCGCGGCGGACATGTATTGTAAATGGAAAGAAAAACGCCTGCCCACAGAAGCCGAGTGGGAAAAGGCGGCTCGTGGCACCTCCGCCCAAACTTACCCCTGGGGCAGTTCCGCCCCTTCCGATAAACGCGCCCGCTATTTCAAAAATTGGACAAAAGAAGAAAAACACAAAGTCATGGTACCAGTGCAAGCCCTGCCAGAAGGCCAAAGCCCATATGGATTGCATAACATGGCAGGAAACGTCAAAGAATGGGTGGACGACTGGTACGATCGCGAGTATTATAAAGAACAATCAGAATACGCAAACCCCAGAGGACCCATTGGAGGGGAGTTTAAAGTTGTTCGTGGCGGGTCATGGCGGGATACGAAGGGCTTTATCTATTCATCCTTCCGCAATAATGGAAACCCCGAAGGCCGCATGGACGACTACGGATTTCGTTGCGCTAAAAATGCCACTCCAGGCTCCGAAGAGAAAAAATTAACGAGCCTGACGGCACCCAAAAGCAAAGGGTAGCCCTCCCCATTATCTTAGAGACATGATAGGCGCCATTGAAATACTTATTATCGCCGTGATCTTCGGGATCATATACGGTCGCGACGCCATCGACAAAACATTTCGCAAATCCGCCAACGAGGGAGTTGTGGAAAGTGTGGCTGGCGACCTGAAAGAGTATTATGAGGCCGATCCAAAACGAATGGTCAAGTTAGCCGCCATAATCCTCGGTGCCATCGCGTTTCTGGTCACCGGTGCTTACTGGGCAATCACCCGAACTGATTTCCTGAAAATGATCGGTCTCGATCAATAATTAAACCCGTTATCCCGCACGTGGATATGGGGGTCTCCACCTCTGAGAGTCTTCCCCCCTACAATCTCACCAACATAAAGAACATGGTCCCCGGACTGCACCACCTGAGCCACTTCGCATTCCAAATAAGCTACCGCGTCGCTTAGAATACGAATCGCCCCCGATCCTTTTTTGGTTTTCACACCCTTGAAAATATCTTCAGGGGGACGGCTGAAATGTTTCAAAAGGGTCATGTCGTCCTTAGGCAAAACATTAACAATAAAGGCCCCCGACGCTTCAATCAGGAGCCGGGCCGAACGCAAAGTCGCCAACGCAATGGTTAAAGCGGGAGGATCGAACGAACATTGGTTCACCCAGCTTGCCAGAACCGCATCTTCTTTTTCTTCACATTTAGCGGTAACCACATAAAGACCACTGACAACCCGGCCCAATGCCTTGCCCGCCTGTTTCTTGTTTTTCACAATATTCTCCCATTTCCAATATTAAACAGAGCCACAGGGATGATAACATAGCATTTTTCAAACAATGCCAGTTGGCAATCAACCCACTCGACCCTAAAAGTTTCTTCAAACCCGCTAAACCAGGAGTCGGAAACTCCCTTCCCCGCGTGGACTTGGGTAACCAGATACTCTGCGTAACAATAAAAAACTTAGTACAATAACCGACATCATTCCAGCACCAGAACAATAATGGGCAACTGATTAACTCTGCAACGGAAGCCGCCAATGGATACCAGATTTTTTACAAACAGAAAAGAAAACACCTTATTTAATAAACTTGAAGGCATTTTTGAACACAATAAAACCATCAATAACTTTGATGTCCTGGTCGGCTATTTCCGCTCATCGGGTTATTTCAAACTGCGCCCACTCCTGGAAAATATCGCCAATATTCGTATTCTGGTAGGTATTGACGTGGATGAAGTAACCGGAGAAATGCAACGTGCCGGGCTGGCTTTATTCAAAGGCAATGCCGAAAAAACCATTAAAGACTGGCAGAATAAATTTATCGAGGATGTTAAAACAGCCCATTATGACGAGCACACCGAGCGGGGCATCAAACAGTTTGTTGATGACATACAAACTCAAAAAGTGCGACTGAAAGCCCATCCCTGCCAAAGCATTCACGCCAAAATATACATTTTTCGCCCCGATAATTTTAACCCGCATAAGGCAGGCAACGTTATTACCGGCTCATCAAACCTGACCGATGCTGGTTTAGGCACAAAAACCAGCCCCAATTATGAATTTAACGTGTTGTTAAATGATTATGAGGATATTCAATTTGCCACCCAAGAGTTTGAAGAGCTGTGGCAGGAAGGTGTAGAAATATTGCCTGAGGTCGCCAGGGACAGTCTCAAAAAAACCCATCTGGCAGATAACGTTACCCCGTATGAGCTGTATTTAAAATGTCTGATTGAGTATTTTGGTTCTGAAATTGAATTTGACCCCAACTCCATTAAAGACCTGCCCGATGACTTCAAACGTCTGTCTTATCAGATGGACGCGGTGAATGAAGGCTGGGAAATGCTTAAAAAACACAATGGCTTTTTCCTGGCTGATGTAGTGGGTCTGGGTAAAACCGTCATTGCCACTTTGATCGCGCGCCAGTTTTATTATCATAACGGCTATCCTGATCATCGGTCTAAAATTTTATTGGTGATTCCACCGGCACTCAAACAAAACTGGGAAGATACTTTGGCAAGTTTCAAGATTAATGACGCTTTTGAGATTTTCAACAACGGTAGTTTACACAAAGTTACCAACGCCCAGAAATACGATATGGTGATTGTTGATGAAGCGCATAAATTCCGCAACGATACCGCAGAGGCCTATAACCAATTACAGCGTATTTGCAAAACCAGAACCTCTGATAGCAAGGAGAAAAAAGTACTGCTGATTTCAGCCACGCCGCTGAATAATCGCCCCGGTGATTTATATAATCAAATTTTATTATTTCAGGATGGCAACAACTCAACCCTTGATTTTCCACTGTCCGGTTTCTTTGCCAGAGTAAAAAAAGAGTATGAAGAAGCTCGGAGAATGCCTGACAAACGTGAAGCCGGCCGGCGAACGGCGAAACTCTACGAAACAATTCGAGAAAAAGTAATTACTCCGTTAGTGGTGCGCAGAACCCGGACTGATTTATTGGCGAATGAGCGTTATAAAAAAGATTTAACCGACCACGGCGTCGCGTTCCCAAAAACAACCCCGCCAAAACCTGTTTACTACCAATTAAAACCGGACCTGGAAAAATTATACGACAGCACCATCCAAAAAATTGACAACAAAAACCAAAACAAGTGCGGTCTGTTGCACACCCGTTACCGGGCCTTACACTACTTAAAACCAGAATTCAAACAGCAATATAAACGTGCGGATTTTATTGCCGAGCGCTTGGTAGCCATCATGAAAACGCTGTTGCTCAAAAGAATGGACAGCAGTTTTTATGCCTTTAAGCAGACTTTGGAGCGTTTTATAGAATCTTCGCGAGCCATGCTGAAGATGATTGACAACAATAAAATCTTTATTGCCCCGAAGCTTAAGGTGAATAATTATATTTTAGAGGATGAAGAAGAGAAACTAATCAAGCTGATTACCACTGAAAATCCAACCGACCCCGACATTGCTATCTATAGTTGTGATGATTTTGAAAAGGGTTTTATCGCGGGAATCAAACACGATTATGAAATATTAAAAACCCTGAAATCTGAATGGGACACGATAACACGAGATCCAAAACTGAATGAATTTTTGGCCCGATTGCCCGAATTTTTAGCCGAAGCAAACAATCCAGAGCAAAAAATTGTACTTTTTACCGAAAGTACCGACACCATGCGTTATTTATCGGAGCAAATAAAACAAACCAAATATGGCGAAACAACCCTGAGCGTGGATTCCAAGAACCGCGATCAAATTAAACAAATTATTGAACAGAATTTTGATGCCAATACAAAAGCCGCGAAAAACAATGATTATCAAATTATCCTTACCACCAATGCTTTAGCCGAAGGCGTGAACCTGCACCGCGCCAATACGGTTATCAATTATGACACGCCATGGAATGCCATCAAACTGATGCAACGCGTCGGACGGGTTAATCGTATCGGACAAACGGCGAGCCATATTTTTGTCTATAACTTCTACCCGACCGCGCAAATCAATAATGATATTGAATTGGAGAAAAAAGCACTGATTAAATTACAAGCCTTTCATTCGGCATTAGGTGAGGACTCCCAGATTTACTCAACCGATGAACAGGTAGACACCTTCGGCATATTCGATGAAAGTATAAGAGAGGAAGTCAATGAAACCATCCCGTTTTTAGAAGAGATACGGCAGTTCAGGAAAGACGACCCGGAAGCGTATAAACGCGTCAAGGAGTTACCAGGCAAAGTCAGAAACGCGGTCAACAATCCTACCCATAAAGGCGGCACAATTGTTTTCGCCCGTACCAAGGAAACAGGCAGTAGTCGTTTCTATATGGTGAAAGCCAACACAACAGCCAGTGAAACGCAAAACGCCGAAGCGTTAAATCGCGCCGACAAAAGCAACACTAACAATAACAAGGTTGACAACTACAGCTTTATTAAAACGGCTAAATTACTAAAATGTGCTCCAGATACCAAAGCGGAAGCATTACATGATCAGCACTATCCGCAGGTAGTTTCGGCGTTAAACGAGTTTAATCGGGAAATGGAACAAAACATTATCGATCAGACTCAAAACAAACCATTATCTTCCCATGAAAACAAGGCAATTAAATTTTTAAAGTCCCTTATAAACCTGCCTGATGCAAATGACAGTGAACAGCAAAAACTAAAGCTGGCAATCAAGCAAATTGAACATAAACGCTTTCAAAATCTAACCAGAGACATCAACAAATTGATTAAAAACAGCAAAGGCATTAAGCCAATCGCCGTATTGGGAAAAGCCCTGAATATCATCAAAAAATATGACATTAACAAGTACACGGAATACAGCCAAAACAATCAGAAAAAATCCGCAGGTACCCTCCCAACCATTGTGATCTCGCAGTCATACACATAATATATGCTACAATACACACGCCAGCGGCATAGAAGTTAAAAAGGAGATCAAAAAATGCGTAATACCGCCCACAGAACCAACATTGTTTTGGATGAAAATATCGTGCAGGAAGCACTCAAACTCAGCAACATAAAAACTAAACGGGCTTTAATAGATGCCGCCCTGAAAGAATTTGTTGCCAAACGCAAACAAAATAACAAACCGAATCCTAATCAAGCCTTATTAGCCTTGCAAGGCTGTAAACCATTTTTTGATGATTATGATTACAAGGCTCTGCGCGTTAATCCACATTTACCAAAAGACTGATTATGTATTTGGTTGATACCTCTGTTTGGATAGATTATTTCAACACCACTCAAACACTTTCCAGTGGTTTTTTACGAAAAATACTCATATCAAAATCAACAATAGGCATAAACAATCACATTTATATGGAAGTGTTACAAGGCATCAGTAACAATAAAGTGCGTAATAATATAAAAGAAAGTTTAAATTTACATGCTTTCCATCCATTTATAAAAAACAAGGAAAGCTATGAAAACGCGGCATTTATCTATAGCAGTTGCCGTGAAAAAGGCATCACCATTCGTTCAAGCACTGATTGCCTGGTCGCCCAATGTGCTATTGAGAATGATCTGATTCTGCTGCATAACGATAAAGATTTTGTACGAATGGCTGGGGCTGTTCCAACCTTGCAACAGGAATATACAGGCGACTGATGGAATTATTTGATAAAGCCTATAATCAAGAGGCATATCTGGATTTTTTAGCGGGCAAATTTACTTTTTCAAAAAGTTTATTGCCCATCAACATAGACAATAACGAGGTCAAGAGTTTTAAGCGGCTAGGCGCAGTCGAAACCAAAGACGACAAAACACTGTCTGTTTTTGAGATTTATGTAAAACCCAATACCCAGTTACAAAGAAACCGCGTGCGGTTACGCAACCTGGTTGCCAAAGAAATTCAAACCACCGAAGATGGAGCTTTGGCCGTCTATGTTGATGAGGAAAACAATCAATGGCGGTTTAGTTTTATTGCCATAGAATGGAAACTTACCGATGAAGGCGTTAAAGAAGAGCAAACAGCCAGCAAACGATTCACCTATCTTTTAGGCGAAAACACCCAAACCAAAACAGTAAGGGACAGGTTTGCAACGATTGATGAACAACCAACGCTCGAAGACCTGAGACAAGCCTTTGCCGTTGAGCCACTCAACAAGGAATTTTACGACAAGCTTTATAGATGGTATGAAAAAGCGCAAAAACAGGTTGTATTCCCCAATGATGAGCAAGCAGAAAACCACGCCCAAACCAGCCTGATCCGCCTGCTCACCCGCCTGCTGTTCATCTGGTTCATAAAAGAGAAAAAGCTGATCAACGCGGATTTGTTTGATAAAGACAAATTACAAAAACTGATTGATTACGACCAGTCCAGCAGTTTTTATAAAGCGATTCTGCAAAACCTGTTTTTCGCCACCCTCAACCGCCCGATAACTGAGCGTAGTTTTCGCACAACCACAAACGAAACAGCCAACAAGAACAACTATCTCGTTACCAATATTTATCGCTATCAAAGTTATTTCACTAACTCCAGCAAAGACAACATTATCGCCTTATTTGAACAAACCCCGTTTTTGAATGGCGGCTTGTTTGAATGCTTGGATCGCGAGGCAAGCGATGAAGAACAGCAGAACCATGATCGCGACCGCACCATTCGCCCCGCAAGAAGCGCCATTCGCGTTGATGGCTTTTCTGACCGCGCCGATAACCAACTAAAGTTTCCCAATGAGTTATTTTTTAGAGACGATGAACAGAATTATGGATTGATTAACCTGTTCAAACAGTATCAATTCACCGTTGAAGAAAGCACCCCTTTGGATATAGAGGTCGCCCTTGACCCTGAGTTATTGGGCAAAGTGTTTGAAAACCTGCTTGCCAGCTATAACCCGGAAACAGGACAACAAGCCCGCAAAGCCACCGGCAGTTTTTACACACCGCGGGAGATCGTCAGCTATATGGTGGATGAAAGTCTGAAACAATACTTCAAACAAAACACAGGTTTAGATGAAAGCGAAATAAATAACCTGTTTATCGAAAAAGAAAGCAGGTTGGATGACGAACGAATAAAAACCATTATTCATGCCATTGATAATCTGAAAATTCTTGATCCGGCGGTGGGTAGCGGTGCCTATCCGATGGGGATATTACAAAGACTGGTGTTTATCCTGGAAAAAATTGATCCAAAAAACACCCACTTCAAACAGCAACAAATAAACAAGGCTGAACAAATTCAAGATGAAGCCAGCCGCGATAGCGCCATCGCGGCGATAGAACAGGTTTTTTCACGACAAAATCAACATAACGCTTACGGCAAAAAACTCTATCTTATTGAAAACACCATTTATGGCGTGGATATTCAATCGGTCGCCATCCAGATATGCAAACTGCGGTTCTTTATCAGCCTGACCATTGAGCAAAGCCCAAATTGGGACAAAAACGAGGATTACAACATCAAAGCCCTGCCCAATCTGGAGACCAAATTTATTGTGGCAAACAGCCTGCTGCCTTTGGGCGAGATGCCAAAGGACACAGGGTTATTTGATGAAAAAATAAAAGAGCTGCAAAAAGAATTGGCTGAAGTCAGGCATAGGCATTTTAGTGCCAGGACCTTAACAACCAAACGTAAGTACAGAAAAGAGGACAAAACCCTACGCGAACAAATGCGGGATGAATTAACGATCGAATCTGGTATTACCCCAGAAATAGAACAGAGTATGCAAAAAATAGTTAATTGGGATTTATACAATCAAAACACCATCGCCGACTGGTTTAATCCCGAATGGCAGTTTGGCGTTAAAAATAGCTTTGACATTGTCATTGGTAATCCGCCCTATATTCAATTGCAAAAAGACGGCGGGCGGTTGGGAAATCTTTATCAGAATCGAGATTTCAAGACCTTTGCCAGATCGGGAGACATCTATCAACTGTTCTATGAACGGGGTATGGAATTGCTAACAGATGCGCAGGGCATACTGGCGTTTATCACCTCCAACAGTTGGATGCGTGCCAGATATGGCAAGAAACTGCGTGGATTTTTAAGCACGAAGCACAGTCCCCTGCGCCTGATAGACATGGGTCAAGATGCTTTTGAGGCGATTGTGGATACCAATATATTACTGGTCAGCACAGGCAGAGCGGAACAAGAATTCAAGGCAGTTGATATGGATTCTGTTTCCGAAAAACAGTTCCCGCCTGCCGAACGATACTGGTCGGAAATCCGGCCCGCTGGTGATATGGCCTGGAGCATATTGCCTCCTGTTGAGGAAAAGATAAAGTCCAGGATTGAACAGTTGGGCACCCCATTAAAAGACTGGGATATTCGTATTTATCGTGGAGTATTAACAGGCTTGAACGAAGCCTTTATTATTGATACCGCTAAAAGGGATGAGTTGGTTGCCGCCGACCCAAAATCTGCCGAGATTATTAAACCCATTTTACGCGGCAGGGATGTAGGGCGGTATGGGTATAAGTGGGCGGGAAAGTGGGTTATTTTAGCAAAATACCAGTCTAATCAATATTTAGAACAAGAATATCCGATTATTTATAATCATCTAAGTCAGTATGAAGAAAAATTAAAACAAAGAGGGCAATGTAGATACGGCGGCAAAGGCAATCAAGGGCAGCACCACTGGCTAGAATTAGATAACAATCCGGGTGATACCTATCTGGCAGAATTTGAAAAAGAAAAATTGATTTGGATAGAACTGGTGGATAAGGGGCGTTTTGCACATGACGATAAGGAAATTTATTGCGAGGCAACCACTTTCATAATGACAGGAAGTAGTACAAAATATCTATGCGCAATTCTAAATTCTAGTTTAGCGCATTGGTATCTTTCACAAGTTGCCCCTACATCAGGAATGGGCACGTTGCGCTGGAAAAAAATCTATATTGAGACAATACCGGTACCCTTATTGGATAAAGCCAGGCAACAGCCCTTTATAGATTTAGTCGATCAAATCCTCACCGCCAAAGAATCTGGCAAAGACACCACCGCACTGGAAACCGAAATTGATAAGAAGGTCTATCAGCTCTACAACCTCACCGATGATGAAATCAAAATTATTGAGGCTAAAAAATGATTACCAAAATCAGTATTAAACGCTTTAAGCAAATCTCTGATGAAACCATCGATCTTGAACCGGTGGTGGTATTGGTCGGACCTAATAATAGCGGCAAGACCAGTCTATTGCAGGCATTTTCGCTATTAGCAATAGCAATCAAGGTATGGGCTGAAAAACGCCTTGATAATCCAACCAAACAAAATCAACGCACGGGTATTGCGATTAATTTAAACGATATAAATATACCAGCCGCTGAGTTTAAAGAGCTATGGCAAAATACTAAAACCAGAGAAGGCAATACCACTAAAAAAGGTACAACGCCCATCAAGATAGAAATCCATGCCAAAGGAAAGAGCTATGACCAAGAGCAAAAAACAAAGTCATGGGAAGTAGGTTTTGAATTTAGTTATCAGCGAGATAGTGTTATTTACACCAAACTCATTGATGGCTATCAGTTTGAAACTATTTTAACGAGAGAAAGTATTGGTTTTTTGCCGTCTATATCTGGTCTTACTCTTAAAGAAGACAAATTAGAGATGGGTTCTATTCTTCGCCGTATTAGTGAGGGGCAGACTGCTACGGTGCTGAGGAATATTTGTTACCATTTATATGAAAACAACCAACAAGGCTGGAATGGTCTCGTCAAAAGTATTAAGGATTTATTTGCCATTGAGTTAAACACGCCCAGGTATTATCCGAATAGTGGCTTGTTGGAACTCAACTATAATGAAACCACTAATAAAAAAATGTCGCTTTCCGCACTCGGTAGTGGTGCAAAACAGGCCATTTTACTATTTGCCTATCTAGGTGCGTTTAAAAATACTATTAGTTTACTTGATGAGCCTGATGCCCACCTTGAAGTCATTAAACAAGCTAATGTTTATTATAGTTTGAGTGATTTTGCTAAACGGAATAATAGCCAGCTAATTATTGCCAGCCATTCAGAAAGCGTGCTTAATGCCGCTAAAGATGACTTAATAATTTCATCTATGTCGGGTAAGTTTGAAAAAGAATCCGCCAAGGATATTAAAGCTTTTTTAAAAGATTATCCTTATGAGCAATACTTGTTAGCCAAACAAAAGCCTTTTATCTTATATTATGAAGGCACTACTGATTTGGCTTTTATACGAGCATTTTGCAAAAAATTAGGCAAACAGGAATACCTTGAGCAATTAAATACAGCTATCTATCCTTTTTCGCTTGATGGTAATGATACGGGTAAAGCAAAAAAACATTTTTCTGCCCTAAAGAAATACCTGCCCAATCTAAAAGGTTTTGCTTTATTTGATAAACTGAACACGGATAATTTTAAAGACATTCCAGAAGGTCCAAAGCAGGACGAGCCTTTTGGAGACATTCCAAAAGATCTAAAAATGCGTCAATGGCAACGTAACGAAATAGAAAACTATATTCCTGTGCCCGGCACACTGATGAATCATGTCAACGCACAACCTGGAGATTTGTTTTCTCAAACTTACCCATCAAGATTAGAGCGTATTCTAAAAGAGAACATACCTCCTGTTGCCTATGATAATTTAAAAGATGACTTTTGGGTGGAGACTAAAATAAGCGATTTTCTCACCAAAATTTTTGAGCAATTTTTAGATGAAACCAGTCAGCCCAGAGGCACAATGGATAAATCAAAATTTTATCTATTAGTTGATTATATTGACAAGAACCTGTTGGATGATGAGTTAAAAGAAACGCTTGATAACATATTTACTCATTTAGCAAAACCCTGAAAATATCAGCTAACTGGTCTATAAACACTACAACCTCACCGCTGATGAAATCAAAATCATTGAAATCAAGGTCACTCCTGCACACAAAAAACAACGTCACTCCCGAAAAACACCGCCACTTCCAAAAAAAAAACCATCATTCCCGAAAAAAACCGTCATTCCCGCGCAGGCGGGAATCCAGCGAATAACACCATGAGCCACAAACAACCTGCTGTTTATATTTTGGCAAGCCAACCTAATGGTACGTTATACACTGGCGTTACTTCTGATTTAATCAAACGTGTCTGGGAACATAAAAATCATTTGGTCAAAGGATTCAGTCAAAAATATAACGTAGACCTTTTGGTCTATTTCGAATTGCATGCAGATATGTATGTTGCAATTACGCGTGAAAAGCAAATCAAGAAATGGAAGCGGGCATGGAAGCTGAGGTTGATTGAAGATAAGAATCCACATTGGAGGGATTTATATAAAGATTTGGTTTGACTGGATTCCCGCCTGCGCGGGAATGACGAATAGGAGAAGCGGGAATGACGTTCCAGACGAGAGCGAGGTCAATCGTTTATTGATATTAACGGCAGTAGTAACTCGCCAAATTTTGGATAACGCTAATGACAAATATAAAGCAATAGAGGGAAAAGAATGTGGTGAATTTTGGTACAATTATCCTGATGACGATGGTATACCTTTAGATATTCGAAAGGCTTGCAATATGATTATTCATGCTACAGATATTGTGATGAAGACGGGCGAGTATTATTATCGTGAAGAAGGAGATGAAAGCGGCCCCGCACAACAAGATAAGGGGTATTTTCAAGGTAAAATAATGATAACAGGACAAAATAAACGCCGGGGCAGAGGTAAAAGCAGTGAGCGTGCTGAATTGGATTTAACAGAATTTACACAACATTGTGTCGAACTTAGCGGTAGAATCGAGGAAGGAGGGTAGGACCATGACAGCATACAGAGACACTTACAAATACCATATCAAACGAGGCAATAAAATTTTGCACACTGGCATTACTAATGATTTACGGCGCCGTGAGCACGAACACCAACAAAACTATGGTGGTGCTGTCCATATCAAGCAGGTTGGCAATCGCACCACCCGCGAAGCCGCTTTACAATGGGAAGACGAACAACGACAGAAGGGAAAACCGGTAGGTCCCTGATCAAGTTATCATCGTTCTGACTGCTTCTTGCGCAAAGGCGCTCTATTGATGGGGTGACTCCTGTCACTCCTTATCCACGGGCGCTGTATGGGCGGCTTCCATACAGAGGCTATGTATCAGTTCCTGAAATAGGGATAAAAATAGAGCGCGCAAATTAACAATTAATGCCAGAGACTATCCATCCCCATTGCCAAAAAATCTAGCAAAGACACCACCGCCATGGAAGCCGAAATTGATAAGAGGGTCTATCAGTTCTACAACCTCACCGCTGATGAAATAAATATTATCGAAGATAAAAAATGAATCGCGAAATGCCGCCCATGAACATTTCAGACAAGCCAAAATTCTATCGTCAACGATTTTTACTGTCCTTGTTGCGTTTTATCAATACAGAAATAACCAGAACGGAGCTACACAAGCACAGCTTTTTATTTTCGCGACAAACTCCTATGGGTTACGATCTCGTTCCTTATCAATATGGCTGTCATTCTTTTCAACTGGACAAGGATTTGTCGGACTTATCAGAGCAAGGTTTTATAGGCCCTGGTAAGAAGATAAAACTTAAAACAGACAATCCAATAACCTGGCTAAAAACCAAAGATAGCGATAGCCTATCCGCGTATCCCAAAGAACATAAAACGTTAAGAGGAGATGATTTGATTGGCTTTACTTATAAAAATTATCCTTATTATGCGATTAATAGCGAAATTATCGATAAAATTTGCTCAGACCAAGAGAGAAGAAAAATTGAAAATGAAAAACGACAGCTAAAGAAAAAAAATTCTGCCGCTGTTTATACGCTCGGTTACGAGGGAATCAGTTTGGAAACTTATATTAACAAGCTTATCCAGAACAACATAAAGTTATTATGCGATGTCAGAAAAAATCCTTTCAGTCGCAAATTTGGTTTTAGTTATAAAACTTTAAGTAATATTTTGCAAAAAGTCGGTATTAACTATGTGCATATTCCACAGCTGGGTGTTGAATCCAATAAAAGAAAAAACTTAAATCATAAAGAGGACTATAAAAAGTTATTTGGTGAATATAAAGCTACATTGTCTGCCAGAGAAGAAGCACCGGAGAAGGTGCTGGACTTGCAAAAAAGACATCGAAGAATTGCCCCGATTTGTTTTGAAAAACACCACCATGAGTGCCATCGCCATTGCGTCAGTGATTATCTTTCTGATAATTATAAAATTCAAACCATTCATTTATAATCGTGTTAACCAAAGTTCTTATTAGCGTTAAAACCTATCCAACCTTATCAAAAAAATATAATGAACTGGTTTGCACTGCTGGTTTTTTAGAAGATGGAACTTGGGTTAGAATTCATCCATTACCATTTAGGGCATTAAAAAATGAGCAACAATATAAAAAATGGCAGTGGATAGAGTTGGATAGTGTAGAAAGTGCCACGGAGAAAAAAGGCGATTGAGGCAATATGCCGTTATCTGGAACGGTGAAAAAGTGGTGCGTGTTTTACCAACCGACAAAACCAGGGTACCATCACCTTAGAGTCTTCCTGCCGAGGTATACTATAAATTTCACCTATCGTGGGGCACGAACCGTTGAAGCCTCATCCCCCAAGTATTGCGAGGTGTGCCCCTTCTGGCAAAACAGAGGCGCAACGGAAAACCACAACCCAGCATTGTCGAAGCTCACCATCTGAGGGGTTTGGAAATGAAGGTTATGAGGGTTATGCAGGATGGTTTTGGAAGGCGGTGCGAATCTCCGAATTATTCGGTACTGATGCCATCAAACTTTTTATCCAGTGCTCCAACCAGAGTATGCCAGGCCAGGCTGGCGCATTTCGTGCGTGACGGGTATTCGCGGATTCCCATAAACAGGGCCAGCTTGCCCAGATGATGCTCATCCTTTTCCGGGTCCATCTCTCCCAGGATCATTTTGTGAAACTCGTCTTTGATCTGCCTGGCTTCCTCTACCGATTTGCCTTTCAGGAAAGCGGTCATCAGGGAAGTGCTGGCTTTACAGATCGCGCAACCGGAACCCTGGAAACTGACCTCATCAATCTTCCCCTTCTGTTCATCTACGTTCAGGTAAACAGTGATATCGTCTCCGCAAAGCGGGTTCACGCCATGGCAATTGTGACTGGCGTTCTCGATAACATGGAAGTTTCGCGGCTTTCGGTTATGGTCAAGAATGACCTGCTGGTAAAGCTCGTTATCGTAAGACATGTAAGTGTTTTCTTATATTTGTCAAGCCTCTGTTTGTTAAATATAACACAACCTTCGGGGAACTCCCTTTTTTTAAGTGGTCAAAATTTCAATGCTTCAAAGCCTTAATCCGCCGGTTGCTTATCGCTATAGCTTGCCATAAAGTATGAAGGGTAACTAAATTTTGACAAAGCCCATACATAACTGTTATAAAAAAAGATAGAGGCTAACAGGTAATGAAAATATCAAAATTAAAAGTACAAGGGTATCGTTCCTTGAAAGATATTGACTGGGAACCCGATGATTTAAATATTCTCATTGGTCCAAATGGTTCTGGAAAATCAAACCTCCTGCGCATTCTGGAACTAGTCTCTATTGCAAGCAAGGGCCAACTTGGGAAACATATCCAAAAAGCTGGCGGTATGGGTGCCCTTTTATGGGATGGCGTGACCGATGGCATCAAATTCAATCTCGAAACCTCTCCTGTTGGGGGCAAAACAAATTTAAAGGACGACAGTCTCAATTACGAAATGGGCCTGCGGCGCTTAGGCAAAGCTAATGCCTATCAGGTCAACTATGAATTACTTGCCAATTACCGTCGGGTTAGGACAGGGGAGCATTCAGAGCCATTTAAACTCTTGGAGCGTGATGCCCGAAGTGCTGTTTTTTTCGATAACGATCAACACCGTTTAGTTGCCCCCGAAGAAAGTTTATTAGAAGAAGAATCTTTCCTAAGCCTTTCTACTATACTAACACCAAATCGCGATATACCTCCTTTCCAAGCCTATTTAAAAGAATGGTCTATTTACCGCGATCTACATGTAAATAGTGACGCGCCAATTCGTCAACCCGCCATAACCCGCCTTGAAAAGAGGGTTGAAAGGGATGGACAGAATCTAATCAGTGTCCTCCACACCTTGTATACCAGTGACCGGGGTTTCAAGGATGACATAAATTCAGCAATGAGCGCCGCTTTCGGAGAGGACTTTGACGAACTTGTTTTTCCACCTGCCTCTGACCAGCGCACTCAGTTGAGGGTTCGTTGGAAAACCCTAAAATATGAACAATCAGCGGCTGACTTATCAGACGGAACCCTTCGTTTTCTGTTTTTGCTTACAGCCTTGGCTTCGCCGGACCCCGCACCCCTCATTGCGATTGATGAACCGGAAACCGGTCTTCATCCATCTATGTTGCGATTGGTAGCCGAATATGCGGAGGATGCGGCAAAGAGAACCCAAGTCATTTTAACAACGCATTCACCTCAATTTCTCGATGCTTTTAAAGGTTTTTCGCCGAAGATTACGGTTACCAAATGGTCTGAAGGACAAACTTTCCTAAAAAGTCTTGAAGAGGACTTATTAGCCGATTGGTTGAAAGAATACTCTTTGGGGTCTCTGCACCTTTCTGGTGAGCTTCAGAATTTTTTATTTTCCGATACCTAAGGGCAGGCTTGACGTGAAATTCATCTTATTCGTGGAGGGCTACACTGAAAAAGAGGCTCTTGCACCATTCTTAAAAAAATGGTTAGACCAGCATCTTACCAAACCCGTAGGGATAAAACCTGTACGTTTTCAGGGATGGGCGGAACTGGTTGAGGGTTCTCCGACTAAAGCCAAATTGCATTTATCGCAACCTGAGGTAATAGCTGTCATTGCGTTACTCGACCTCTATGGACCCGACATTTATCCAAGTGATCGGAATACCACTAAAGAACGATACCAATGGGGAAAGGAATTTTTGGAAAGTAAAGCTAATCAGTCAAATTTTTTCCAATTCTTCGCAGTTCACGAAGTAGAAACGTGGCTATTTTCTGATCCATCCATATTCCCTAATTCGATCCAACCATCAATCCAGAAAATATCGAGCTTTCCTGAAGAAATTAACAACATAAAACCACCGGCAAAGCGTCTTGATGAGATTTACAAAGCACAAAAAAAAACGTACAAGAAAACCACTTCTGGAAAAGACCTTTTTCAAAAACTCGATCCAGCTATTGCATACGAAAAATGTCCATATTTGAGAGTTCTCTTGGATGAAATGCTGAAAATGGCTAAGCTAAAGTTGCATAGGAAGAAGATGGGTCGCCATACTTAGTTTAAAAATCCAGGATATATCAATTCAAATTTCAACCAACTGTCCAAAGTAGTGTAGGTCACGAAAAAAAACGGATGCATTTTCGTACGCTTTCAGCCAGTGCGTCCAGTTCTTCCGGTTTGTTATAAAAAGCCATCGAGGCCCGGGTTGTGGCGGGCACCGCATAGCGGATCATGGTTGGCTGGGCGCAGTGGTGCCCGCCTCGACAAGAAATACCATCCTGATCCAGAAAGTGAACCATATCATGAGGATGCGCGGAGTCACTAAAAAAGGAAATGATGCTGGCTTTATGGCGCGCGTTTCCAATAATTCGCACCCCTTCAATCTCTTTAAATAACCGGGTACCATATTCGAGGAGAGAGTTTTCGTATTCGGCAATTTTATCCAGTCCGATTTGATTTAGATAGTCAATGGCCTCACCCAGACCAATCACCTGCGTGATAGGTGGCGTCCCCGCTTCAAAACGGGCGGGTGGCTTGGCGTAGGTGGTTTTTTCCAACGTCACCTGCATAATCATGTCGCCACCGGTCACATAAGGTGGCATTTCCTCCCACAAATCCATCTTTCCATAAACTCCGCCTATGCCACTTGGAGCATACATCTTGTGACCGGAAAACGTATAAAAGTCGCAATCAATGTCCCGCACATCCACTTTCATATGCGGTGTGCTTTGGGCTCCGTCGACCAGCACCTTTGCTCCCACTCCATGAGCCTTTGCGGTGATCTCCTTAACCGGGTTGATCGTTCCTAAAGCGTTGGAAACATGGTTGACGGCAACCATACGGGTTTTAGGCGACAATAACTTTTCGTATTCTTCCATCATCAGTTCACCGTCATCATCAACGGGAATGACCTTGAGCCTGGCCCCGCGGTCTTCGCAAAGCATCTGCCAGGGAACCGTGTTGGCGTGATGCTCAATGTTCGAAATAATAATTTCATCACCTTCATGGACAAACCGCTTGCCAAAACTATGCGCCACCAGATTGATGGACTGGGTGGTTCCACTGGTGAAAACGATTTCACCTTTCTTTTCAGCACCCATAAAGTCAGACACTTTCTGGCGTGCGTCTTCATATAGCCGGGTGGCATATTCGCTCAATTTATAAGTCCCCCGCCGAACGGTGCCATATTCTTCCGTATCAAATTTGCGGACTCGTTCTATAACGGAATTCGGTTTATGGGTCGTTGCGGCGTTATCCAGATAGATCAGGGGTTTTCCTCGAACGGTCTGAGAGAGAATGGGGAAATCCTCACGGATTTTTTCTACATCCAGAATATTTCCTGTAACACTCGCACTGGATTCAGACATCCGTCGCCTCCAGTTTCTTAAGAAGTGTGCCATTCAGTTCTTCCACCACTTCCGGAAACTCAATGGTTTGAATAATGCTTTTGGCAAAACTTTGGGTGAGAAGCTCTTTCGCCGCCTTGGCAGACAAGCCGCGCGTTTGCAGGTAAAACCATTGATCCTCATCAATTTGGCCAATGGTCACACCGTGCGTACATTTAACATCATCGGCAAAAATCATCAGGTTGGGTTTATTATCCGCGTGGCAATTATCGGAAAGCATGAGGTTGTTGACCAACTGGTCGGAACTGGTCAACTGCGCGCCCTGATTGACGGTCACGGTCCCATCAAAGCTGGAACGAGCCTGGCCGTTGATAACATTTTTGAAGAACTGACGGCTGATACATTGAGGCGCTTCGTGATGGATGCGGATAAAATTATGAACCTGCTCCTTACCATCCAGCACGCTGACTCCGTTCAACCTCAACTCAGAACCCTCCTCCTTGAGCCAGCCCTCATAATGATGCCGAGCCAACTGGGTCCCGGAGGAAGCATTTGAGGAGTAGAATCTGGAATTTCTACTTAAATGAACCCGGGTTTTTGAAAAATGCCAGGAATCAAAAACATCCGCCTGTATCTGTGTGAATGAAACCCCCGCACCTTCCGCCAACAACCAGTCCTGAACCGAATTGGTGAAATAGCCTCCTTCAATGCCAACAAATTTTTCGATCACTTTGACTTCCGCAAACTTACCCAACTGCCAAACCAATCGGGGGGCATGCATGACCGGTCCGGCGGTTCTGCCGGTAGAAACAAAAAGGACTTGAACCGTGCCAGAGATTTGTGTGTTGTCGTCTACCTTGAAAATTAGTCCTTCACCGCAAAATGCCGTACTGAGAGAGGCAAATACATCGTTTTCATTCTCTGCCATTTTTGACAAATACTCTTTCAGTTCATGGTCAGCCTCTGACAAAGGCATCAGGTTGGTGCTTAGTCTCCCAAACCGTGACAAGCTACGGTCGAAGACCCCATCAACAAACACCATGCACTGGTCTTTACACTCCGGAAAAATATGACCGGCAACAAAATCTTCAGAGACGCCTGCGACACTATCGGGAAGATTAAAGGAGGTTGTCATTAGCCCCTTTGTGTTCACAAAGGTGTACATTTCGTGTTTTGAATGGGGAAACCCGAGCAACTCAAAACGGTTCAACGCGGCTTCCTGAAGCCCCACAAGGGCAGGACGTCCTTGTTCTAAAAGTCTTTTATGTAAATCCAGAAACGCCGACTCAGCACTGGATTCAACGAGCGTATCCGACATACTCTCTCCTCAATTCTCAGCTGTCACCCAGTCATACCCCTGGGATTCGAGTTCAAGCGCCAGCGCCTTATCTCCTGACTTAACGATCAACCCATTATGAACAACATGAACAAAGTCGGGTTTAATATAATCCAGCAAACGCTGGTAATGCGTGATGAGAATGAGCGCGTTATCCTCGTTGCGCAAAATGTTTACACCTTCCGCGACGATTCTCAGGGCGTCAATATCAAGCCCGGAGTCCGTTTCATCCAGGATGGCAAGTTTAGGCTCAAGAATCGCCATCTGCAAGATTTCGTTTTTCTTTTTCTCACCCCCGGAAAAACCGTCATTGAGGCTTCTTTCCTTGTACTTGTTTTCCATTTTAAGCGTTTTCATCTTATCAGAAAGAAGCTCATCAAAATCCAGGGGGTCCATTTCCTCTTCATCAGCGCAGACTCTTCGAGCATTAAAAGCCATGCGCAAAAACTCGGCGTTATTCACTCCCGGCACCTCCACCGGATACTGGAAACCCATAAAAATTCCAGACAGGGAGCGTTCTTCCGCGTCCATGTCAAAAAGGTTTTTCCCTTCGAACAGAATCTCCCCGCCTGTGGCCTCATAAGAAGGGTGCCCTGAAAGAATTTTAGCCAGGGTGCTTTTTCCGGACCCATTGGGGCCCATCACTGCGTGAATTTGCCCTTTTTCAACCAAAAGAGAAATGCCTTTCAGGATTTCATTCCCTTCAACACTCGCATGCAAATCTTTGATTTCAAGCATTAATTATTTACCTCTTCTCAATAAATAAAAAAAGCCCCGCAAGTTCCCTGAAACCAATTTTACGTCGGCGAGAACCAACACAGAGGCTATTCGAATATTATTCAATGTCGACATTTTCCACCACTCCGGTCTGATACCGAAATCGTTTAACCGACACTGTCCTCAAGCTTCAGAGTTAGCAGTTTTTGCGCCTCAACAGCAAACTCCATCGGCAGTTGTTTGAAAACTTCTTTGCAGAACCCACTAATGACCGCTTCAATCGCGTTTTCACGGGAAATCCCTCTCGATTCAAAATAGAAGAGTTGATCTTCGCTGATTTTTGAAGTGGAGGCCTCATGCTCAACCTGAACCGAGCTATTGGCGGTTTCTATATATGGGAATGTATGCGCGCTGGATTTGTCACCAACCAGCATACTGTCGCACTGGCTGTAATTTCTGGCGTTGGTAGTGTTCTTTCCCACCTTCACCTGGCCTCGATAGGTATTGCTGGCATGGTCGGCAGAAATTCCCTTGGAGATAATACTTGACCGGGTGTTTTTACCAATATGGATCATCTTTGTCCCAGTATCGGCTTGCATATGGCCGTTGGTCAACGCTACTGAATAAAATTCTCCACTGGTGTTGTCGCCCTGAAGAATGCAACTTGGGTATTTCCATGTGATGGCTGACCCGGTCTCTACCTGCGTCCAGGAAATTTTCGAATTGTTGCCCTGACATTTACCTCGCTTAGTGACAAAATTGTAGATGCCGCCCTTGCCCGTTTCCTTGTCCCCGGCATACCAGTTTTGCACTGTGCTGTATTTGATTTCTGCATTTTCCAGAGTCACCAGTTCAACCACCGCAGCGTGCAACTGATTGGTGTCGAATTGCGGTGCGGTACATCCTTCCAGGTAGGAAACATAACTGTTTTCCGCACAGATGATCAGCGTCCTCTCAAACTGTCCCGTCTCTTCGGTATTGATGCGAAAATAGGTCGAGATTTCCATGGGGCTGATGGTGTCCGGTGGAATATAGACAAACGAACCATCCGTAAACACAGCACTGTTCAGCGCGGCGTAATAATTATCACCCACGGGAACCACGGTACCGAGATATTGTTCCACCAGTTCCGGATATTCCCGCAAGGCTTCAGAAATAGGACAGAAAAGGATGCCCACTTCCATTAGTTTTTTCTTATGAGTGGTAGCCACGCTGACGCTGTCGAACACAGCATCGACCGCAACATTAGCCAGCTTTTTTTGTTCATCCAGCGGAATACCAAGTTTCTCGAAAGTGCGCATGACTTCCGGATCAACCTCATCCAGGCTCTGCAATACCTTCTTTTGCTTCGGCGCTGAGTAATAGGAAATGTCCTGGAAGTCGATAGACGGATATTGCACGTTCGGCCATTTGGGCGCTTTCATGGTTCTCCATTTCGCAAACGCCTTGAGCCGAAAATCGAGCATAAACTGAGGTTCTTTCTTCTTCATGGAGATGCGGCGGACAACATCCGCATCTAGTCCTTTAGCAAAGGTCTCCGACTCAACATCAGTCGTGAATCCATACTTATAGGTATTATCTTCCAGAACACCTGAGACAGAACTTTGTTCATCACTCATTATTGATCTCCATGCAACTCATTACATCTGTGGAACAACATTTAGTTCGTTGTAAACATGTTTGCGCAGGGTCGATTCCATAAACGACAGAGTGGCTCCTAAAGAAGACCCGCAACTGCCGCACGCTCCCTGGTATTGAACTAAAATTTTCTCGCCGTCTGTTACATCCAGAACCTGGACGTTCCCCCCGTCATTCATGAGAGCCGGGCGGATGTGCTCATCCAAAACAATCTCTATCTGTTCCTTCTGCTCGTCCTTTGTCAACCCTAGCCATGCCTGAGCCGCCAAGCTCAGTTCAGCAGCGGATTGAAAATCTCCTTTATTGATGGACGTACTGGCGACAGCCACCGCTTTCGCCGAGGGATACTGCTCCATGATAATTTTCAACAACTCTTCAACATTATCGAAAGCTTTCATTTTGGATTCGGGAACCGAAGGCACATCCGGTTCATCACGAAGTCGGGCTTCCACATCAGTTTTCAGCAGTGAACCCGCTTCCTCCACAGTCAACCCTTCAACCATGGCACAGAGAGCTTCGCCGATCACCAGAGAAATCTTGCCTCCATAAGCGAAAAACCGGGCGCTGAAAATGCGATCTTCCTCAAGATCCACCAGCCAATACAGTTTTGTATCTTTAAATTTGGCTTCAAGAAGCGCCATACCCTTCTCACTGGCATCCTCCTGATAATAAGCACCTCGGTGCTTGATCTCAGAGGCCATCCCCTCGAATTTTGCGGAAAACTTTTCTTCAGCGACGGACACAATTAAACCCCTAAATTTAAATGCTTTACCTGATTAAAAACCTTGGTTCGTCTTCCAACTGCCTAAATTGAATCCATATGCAGACTGCACATCATACCACGATTTAAGGTTACGACGTATCAAATACCACCATTTTTAAATACATTCATGTCAGCAAAGCTCTTTAAATTCGACATTTTGCCGTCACTGGGCGTGGGGGCTAGCGTGCAATAGCTTTATCTGGCGAGTAAAAAGTCATCTCAGAGCAAGAAAGTCTTTGCGCAATTCCCCTTGCCAAGGGCTTTCAAACTAATCCTATACATCCTCAGGCTAAAAAAGCTATAATCTATGTCAGGCTCATTATTTGGTTCCATGTATTGAAAGCAGGCTTGGCAAGCACCTATAGACCACGAGGATTACTGAATGAGCACCAAAACCGATTCCAAAAAACTTGTCGATGGTATGGGGCGAACCATCGTCAACCTCAGGATTTCAGTTACTGATCGCTGTAATTTTCGATGCACCTATTGCATGCCAGCAGATAACGTAGAATTCATGGATCGAAGCAGCCTGCTGACGTTTGAGGAAATCCATCGCGTGGTAGCGGTTGTTTCCAAATTGGGAATCAACCGTATTCGCCTGACTGGCGGGGAACCAATGATGAGAAAAGACCTGCCGACCTTAATCAAAATGATCGATAAGGTGGAAGGCATCAACGATATCGCCATGACCACCAACGCCTATTTTCTCAAAGACCAGGCCCAAAGTCTGTTGGACGCGGGACTGAAAAGGCTGAACGTCAGCCTGGATTCGCTCGATCCAGATAAGTTCCGCGATGTTAATCGCAGGGATTGCCTGCAAGCGGTTCTGGATGGTTTGAATGCGGCTCGCAGGGTCGGATTCAAGTCGATCAAGATCAACGCCGTGGCAGTGCGCAATTTTTCCGAAACCGAGATCATGGGTCTGATCGAGCATGGCCGCTCCGATGGCTTCGAGGTACGCTTCATCGAGTTCATGCCCCTGGATTCAGACAAAGTGTGGGAACGCGATAAAGTCCTGTTCGGGCATGAGATTGTTGATCTCATCAAGGAAAAACACGAACTGGTACCGATCGACAACTCTCTGGAAGTTGGTCCGGCCAGTGAATACAACTTCGCCGACGGCAAGGGGAAAATCGGCATCATCACAGCAGTCAGCAACCCGTTCTGTGATCATTGCAACCGCATCCGTATGACCGCCGACGGCAAACTCCGGACCTGCCTGTTTTCGACTGACGAAACCGATTTAAAAAATCTGATCCGATCCGGCGCGACCGATTCCGCCATCGCCGAAGCCATCAACCAAGCGGTTCTGGTCAAAGAACCTGGCCACAAAATCAATCTGGAAGATTTCGAACGCCCCACCCGCGCCATGCACGCTATCGGCGGCTAACTGGCCATGCGACCAGAAGCAGGCTACACTAAGTTTCTGAACAAACAACGTGGCCAGAACGCATTTAGCGTCTCTTCATATCGCTCTTCGGAATCAAGCAGTTTTTCTATCTTACCCCTGAGTATTTTTAAATCCACCGGTTTCAGAATATAGCCATCCACACCGGTCTCCAAGACTTCGTTGATCCGCTCTTCATGGCTTTCCGCAGATACCATTAAAAATAGGATATCACCAACAAGCTCTTAACATCTGAACCTTTGATTTCTAAAATTTTGCGACAGTTCGTCGTAGGGAAGGCTTATCCTCAAAAATCGAATCTGAGGCCGCAAAAAAATCTAGGCTGAGCTATTTTTTCCGCTCTACGATGCCGGGCTTGTTACGCAACAAAACCCATTCGTTCAGTTTCCTGACTTCATCGGGCTTTAAAGTGTTGAGAAGGGATTTCGGGTCGGAGTGGTCTTCGTCGTTGACCACGAAACAATAGTTTCTTTCAATATAGGCCGCAACATGGGCCTTGAACTGCGGAAACCGGGAAAACATTTCACAAAAAATTTCGGCATGGTATTCTGGATTGAGATTTTTGGGATCAAACCGGTAAAGCCTGATATCCAGCTTCTTTTTAAAATCAGCTTTGATCAACAGACCCATGACAAAATACTCCTCAAAAAGGAAGCTTCACTTTACAGGAAATCCGATAAATACCAAAATCAAAGAACCCGGTATTAGAAGCGCAATACTGCCTCATGCATGGAGAGTCTCATAATAAATTAGTTTATAAATGGTTAGCTCATTGCTCCAGCCCGGCTCACGCAGAACTTGCTACGAACCAAAACAACTTGATGTTAAACCAGCAGTGAATTTACCGTTCTCTTGCCCTCAGTAATTGTTGAGTATATTTGAGAACCTCATTCATGAACTCGAAAACCAACCGCATTCAAAACCTGCTGGAATTTATTGATCAATCTCCAACGCCCTTCCATGCTGTGAGGGAGATGACCGACACTCTTTCAGACAAAGGTTTTATTGAACTTAAAGAAGCCGATGCCTGGAAGCTGACCCCTAATGCCAGATATTTCCTCACCCGAAACGACTCATCTCTGATCGCATTTACTGTGGGATCAAAACCTGGATTTAAAATTATCGGTGCCCACACAGACAGTCCCAATCTCAGGCTGAAGCCTCAGGCGGGTTATGCCAAAAATGGTTATCTGCAACTGGGAGTGGAGGTATATGGGGGAGTACTTCTTTCTACTTGGACGGACCGGGATTTATCGCTGGCCGGACGTGTGATATTAAACGGTAAGGAGAAGCCTTCGCATAAATTGATCCGGTTTAAGCAGCCTTTATTGCGCATCCCGCAATTGGCCATTCATTTGAACCGCGACGTCAATAAAAAAGGGCTGATTCTCAACGAGCAAAACCATTTGCCTCCTCTTTTTTCTTTGCAAAAAAAATCCGTCCCCGATGAAGTTCTTAAAAAAATGGTCGCCCGCGAACTGAAATGCCGATCAACCGATATCATAGGGATGGAACTGTCACTGTATGACACGCAACCGGGCACCGTCGCCGGTGCTGATGGAGAATTTATTTTTTCTGGTCGGCTGGATAATCTCGCCAGTTGCCATTGCGCCCTGAATGCGTTAGTAGAATCTACGAAAAAGGATTCGGCAACAAGAGTGATCGCGTTTTACGATCACGAAGAAGTCGGCAGTGAAACCGCACAAGGAGCGGGTTCTCCTTTCCTGAAAGATGTATTGGAGCGAATCGCCCAGACTGAAGAAAATTCCCGGGAAAATTTTTTAAGGGCTCTGGCAGAATCGTTCTTCATATCCGCCGATATGGCCCATGCCGTCCACCCAAATTATTCGGACAAACATGATAGCCACCATATGCCAATCATCAATGGTGGACCAGTGATCAAAAGCAACGCCGGACAACGCTATGCCACGGAAGGGATATCAAGTGCCCGGTTTGAATCGCTATGCGGGAAAGCCGGAGTGCCGACGCAAAAATTTGTGGCACGGTCTGACTTGGGATGCGGGAGTACTATCGGCCCAATCACTGCCGCCAATCTGGGAATCCGAACCGTCGATGTGGGAAACCCCATGCTGTCCATGCATTCCATCCGTGAAATGGCGGGAACGAAAGATCATGAACTGCTAATCCGCGCATTCAAAGAGTTTTTTCGGCCAACGACCGGGAGTAAATTGCAATAAGGCAACGCCTAGCGGGCGGACTGAACCTTACGGATGGTTTCCATCACTTTCGGTTTTACGGTAGCCCAGCGGATATCAATATCTTTGGTAACCATGATTTCGTCTGCCATCATCCAACCGCTGTTCACCCCCGATATGGCCAGCAGAGCCTGCGCCATAGGATGAAGCTTTGCCGCACCCGCTTCAGAAAAAGCCAGGCTTTTGCCATGCGGCAACAAAGCCTTGTTTACCTTGAAGGTGATGGTGTGTTCACTGCGTGTGGGTATGACAGTAATACTCTGGCTCATAACAACCTCTACAAAAAAACCGGTTACACTTACTGAATCAACGAATACCCGAATTTATTCCGAGCCTCATCAAGAATTTTTTGTGTGGCATTTGCGGCCTGAAGCTGGTTTTGCTCTTTAAATAATTCCACAGCACGCGACAGATTTAGAATCACTAGTCTCTTGAAGGAAGGGCCTTTTCTATATTTATAATAAGCCCAACCTAGGTTTCCATGAGCCTGGGCATCGCCTTTTTTACGGTGAACAACAATATTAAGTTGCCCAATCGCATCGGCCCACCGTTCCTGAAGATTATAAATATTGCCAAGAGTAATCCGGGCATCCATGTTGACCGGCTCCAATTCCACGGACTTTTCAATCGATGCGGCGGCCTTGTCCAACTGCCTCAGGTTCTTGTAGGCAATTCCTATATTGTAATGCGCCACCGGAGACAAGGCATTACCAACAATGGATTTTTCATAGGCCTTCACCGCCTCTTCAAACTGCCCCGCTGAGCTGAACCGGTTACCCTCCTGAAACCATTGTTCAGGACTAAGCCCCCAGGCTGTAGAAATTTGCAACAAAAACAGAGCTAGAAAAAAACCCACCCTCATTAGCGACCTGCCTCGAACTTATGAAGAAGTAAAATTTTACCCCGTTCAAAATAGAATAGCAACCGCCCTCCGCCGAGGAGCCAGTACGGATCAGAATGTTTTTCTACCGATAAGGGTCATCCCAAAACGCGGAAGATGAGTTCGCCGAAGATCAATTTCATGAAAGTGGTCTTGCAGAACCATTATTTCTCCCACTACAGATCAGCTTTCCCCTTCGTTCACGGTCCAGCTTAAAGCCTTGAGAACCGGATTGCCACCCACATACACATCCGCGTTTCTGATCTGGACCAGAAAACTCTTCATCCACGAGCCTTTTTACTGAATAGCTATTTTTTTGTCTTGGGCACCCGTGACCCGGCGAGTCGCCCCTCCCACCAATTCCACCACAGGCTCATCGCCATAATACTGAATAATATTGAGGGCCGCGTAATCCTGCTTGATCCTAAAAATTCTTTTTATTGGCACTTCAAGCAGATAGGAAAGAATCACCCGGTTCACGCCCCCGTGGCAAACCAAAGCAATCTGTTCGTTGGGATGGCGGGCAATAATTTCCTCAAAGCAGGGCACGACTCGTCCTTTAACTTGCTCAAACGTTTCGCCTCCTTCTACTTGAAACGCCTCGATATTCTTCATACGTTTTTCGAGTTGCCGAGGGAATTTCCTCTCCACCTCGGTAACACTCAACCCCTCCCAGACGCCAAAACACAGCTCCCTCAATTCAGGAAAGGTCACAGGTTCAAGCTGGTGCGGTTCTCCCAATAACCGGGCACTCAGCCGGGTTCGCTCAAGATCACTGGAATAAATTGCTTTTAAAGGCTCGTCTTTCAAAGTCTGAGCCCATTCTTTGAACTGATCTTCCCCATTCACGGAAAGCTCTGCATCAAAATGACCATTGAAGTGCACTTCTTTTGAGTTTGCGGTTTCGCCATGACGAAAAAGGTAGACCCGGCAGGAGGGTTTTTCATTCATGATTTAAATTAATTCGAGGTTATTGAAGAGAAGCAGGCAAAAAAAATGACAAGCCCATCGGGCCTGTCATTTTTTCAATATCCGTTATTCAGGGTTAATGGCCACCGCCACCGCCACTACCTGAACTCCAAAGGTAGAAGAAATCAAGCCCCTGAACCTTCATCAACCCAACGTTGATGAGGAAATAATATCCGCTCATGCAAATCAAAGCAATGACGAACCAGACAATGGATTTTGGAGTGACAAACTTTTTGCTTTCGCTAGCCGAAAAATCGTTCATATTTCCTTAAACTCCCCCAAAAAAATTAATGATTGGATTTCACCCTCCAATCGATTACCGCCAAACAGATGCAAACCAATAGAAGAACCATAAAGAGAAAATAATGGTTCCGATATAAATCAGGGGTCCTGCCTTCTCCTTAACCTTTTCTAAATCCATTTTCTACTCCAGGAAAATTAAGTTAATTCTCTATTTAAAAAAGTTTATTCTTGACAGCCTCAAAATCTGAATGATAGGGTATGTTTCGTTTATTTCAAAGAAAAAAATTACCTTTTTTTGAGGAAAATATGGCCAGCAAAGACGGAAAAATTTTCGATACTATCGTTTACATCGGTCTCGGTGTCAACGGACTGACTGCCTTATATCTCCTCCTTATGTACTTCGAAGTCATTTAATTCCGCAGAATTTATCAGTTAAAACAAGGGGTGTCAAGGGCAAAACCCCTTGTTTAAAAGTTTAAAAAAAAATTTCCATTCCGGTGCGCTCTGCCCGAGGTTTATTCCGCCTACCTGACTTTTAATCCTCTAATCAAAGTTTGAGCGGATAAATGACATAGAGCATGAGATAGGTCGCGGTACTGGTCACCAGGATCAAAGCGTAGATAATCATGGTGGCGCGACCCATAATCCGGTGCCGTCTCGCCCCATCAGGAAGCAGTTTTTCAATCAATTTCTCTAGGCTGACCACCAAAGCCAAAGTCAAGAAAATCAGGCCATAGGCCACACTGGCTCCAAGCGGATTCTGCCGAGTCGCTAATAAGAGGACTTGAACCAGAGCCCAGCATCCGAGAATGCTAAACATGATTATCTTGAGTGTCCGGGGTTTCATTCTCAGTTCCTCGGATTTCAAGCGGTATTCCCCGCTGGTGTTGTCGCTGGCACGGAATCCCTGCGGAATCATGTAAAAAGCAAGAACCATCCCCAAAGTAACCAGAATGAGATGGAGGGTCAATACTGGCACAAAAACGTTCTTGTAAATCCCATCGGGACCGCCAAAGCCTTCCCGGCCTTCAAAGGACAGAACCCCCAGACTTCGGGCGTAATAGTAGGCAACGAAATAAACCATCATCGTCACCATGGAGACTATGACCAATTTATGATGCCGGGTTCCCTGGGCCTTTTTAGCCATTCTCCAGGCCGCAAGAAATAGAATGGTAAAAACAAGTGCCAACAGGTAACTGAAATCAGCCCCGATCGTTCCCGATGGGGCCAAAAAGCCAGGTTGTTCAAGAAGGGTTTTCACGGATAATTATTATTGCTTAAGGGAGAAAATATTATGCTTTGCTTTTAGGCGGGAAAGGGCAGATCACCTTTCCTTTTTGCCCAGCAACCAGGTTCCGCCGTAAAACTCGGACGCACCGATCAACGACCAGATCAACAGTGGCTCCATACTCATCTGGGTAAAAAACATGAGCACCACTGCCGAGATGGTGGCAAGACCTATCAATTGCAAGGCCCTGCCCAGATAATACTTTACGGAACCCATCACAAACTTAGCCTTTCAGCGAGGCTTTGACCTTTTTGTTAACATCCATTAACTGGGTCAAACTTTCCTTACCTAGCTGCTGCATGGTTTCCCGAACAACACCTAGCACAACCCGCCCCGCCTTAGTGAAAGCACTTGGAGAATCCGGCACAGAGGGGTCGGTCTGGCCACTCATCACTTTCTCCTGCCGTTTAGCCACCAGCTTATTGTCAAACAAGTCATCCAGAGGGTGCCGGTATTGAAGCTTTACATAGTCGCGTTTTTTTTCGGTTTCTTTTTGTGAATCCCAAACTATATTTTCCATTTCAATCGACTCAGGCTTGTTCTTGCCCTTTTCCAGTTTTTTTTTCATTTGCTGGAAATAAGACTGCATATCTTTAGACGATTTGAGTTCATCCTCCGGGATTTTTGAGCTAATCTCAAATTCAATAGCATTACTTTTCAGGGCAGGACGGCTGATTTCGTAGGTAATATTATCATGGTTAAATCGGCGCCCTTTTTTCGCGGTATAACTGGACTGCATTTCTTCAACCAGTGCAGTAAGCCCCTCAGCAGCATATTGGTTGAACAATAAACCTTTTAAAGTCGGCATTCGTTTTTCTCCAAATCCAAATTTTGATCCAAATTAATGATGGCCACCAGCTTCTTCTATCCCGGAATAGTGCGCTGAAGTAAATTTTTAACAGAAAAGACCGGCCTTGGTAACTTCAGCAATTTTCTTTTAGACATCAAGATGGGTTCGTGGTCTCCAGCGAGGAAGAAGCTGTCGAGGTTGTCGTGAAAGCGCCGCCTGTCTTCAAAAAGCTATTGGACCCGCTATCTTGATACACATAGCGAATTTTTATACATCCCGCCTCCTTATTATCGCAATAGAAACTCAGAAACTGGAATTTGGCATATTTACCATTTGCGGTTCGCACTGCATAACTATTCTTCTTGGCGGTCAGCTTGTGGGTAAAATAATTATAATTGTACCACTTTAACAAGATCGGGTTTTCCGTTTCAGTTTTCGCGGCTACATCCTGGGAATAATTATCCATGGGTACTTCCGTCACCATGTCAAAGTCGACCACACCCATGTCAATAAGGCCAGCATTCCCCAGCTTGCTGGAAGCACCACCGTTGGATATCACCTTGCCTCTTCTAAATGCCAGGTCCCATTCCAGAGATGAGGCATCCAGAATGCGAACCGGCTTCCCGCTGGAAAAATCAAAATACACATACTCTTTTTCTGAGGAAGCATTCACGGTGGTCACCAAGGTTGTCAACATGTTGCCGGGTGCCTTTGGCGCGGGCACCTCTTTTTCCACCACAGGCTTCTCGGTCATTTTGCCTTCTCCACGCACATTAACGCTGGGAGAATTGAGAAAACCGGCCACCTGATCCAACTTTGAAGGTAACCAGAAAATACCGATCAAAAGCAAGGAAACGCAGAGGTTGAGCAAAAAAAGATTGCGCCAAAGCTTCCTTTTCTTACCTATTTCCGGAACGGGCGTTCCATCGAAAGATTGACTCATTGTCCTAGATTTTTGTTATGCGGTTGTTCATCAACCCGGTTTCTAAATTCTTTTAACACAAGTTTCATAGCAGAGCGGGTGAAGTCCTCTTTACTCAACCAGCGTCCCTTATGTCGGTCAAGGTTCTGAACTCCCGGCCTTTGCCGTCCCACAAAACGGGCACCCCATATGACTTCCCGCGTCCGAGGATCTACTAAAAATGCCGTGAACTCCAAACCGCTGGCTATGCTTTTCTGAATTTTTCCGTGCCGGTCTACATACCTATCGGTATATTTTGAGACCGCTCCAGTCATCACCACGTCAACCCTGTCCTCGGAAGCCAGTGGCGCGGTTTCCTCACTCTTCAAGAAGCTTTGATCCACAGCAGAGCTGGAGGATTTGACAATTTTAAGCCGCACATCCTCCATCAACTGCGGAGGAATGATACTGGAGTAACTCTTGTTGCTTTTCAATTCCTGGTACGCCTGTCGAGATACGATATCCCCGGCGGACCGGTCTTCAAAAGGCGCAAACGTCTTGTTTTCAAAGCCTAAAACTCCGATCCTTTGGAGGCGGCCAAACCTGCTCAAATTGAACACTTTGCTTTGCACCTGATCCACCGGCTCAACTTTCAGCAACTGAGTGTAAATATCACGGTTGACATGAGAAGGCAAAGGGTGCGGCTCGTTGATCTCATTTGCCAAGGTTGGTCGAAGATCCTGATTCACCGGAGGTGTCCCTTGCCATTTAGGGAAAACCCCGGGATGGTTCCCAGCCTGGTTCCTGTCAAACTCATCCTGAAAAGGGACAGCAAGCACAGTGATCGGGAACACCACCCCCGCGTAAACCAAAATTAGCAGAATCCGCATCTGAATCCCAATAATCTTTAGCAAAGCCAAAAACCTCCAAAGCCAGATTGATTGAAATGAGAGATAATCTCTAGTCGTTCAATTATATATTACCCAAGCTACGAATAAAATAGCAATCTGCGAATAAAAACAATAATCTAACATTCTGACCGCAATCCGGTGCCGGTCAACCCAAAGGATATCAACCGCTTTCCCAACATCGCTTATGGATCAACATATCAACCGTGCGTCCAAATGGATCCCTCCCAGCCTGCAACCCTGGGTTCTGGTTTTTCTCATCCTGATATCACTGACCGCCTTCACCGTGAGCGCGTGGCCTAAACTGCGACTCCTGCTAAAAGCCGGGAAAGAAAACCGCACCGACCAGCCCTTAAAACGAATTTTCACGACTCTTAGCATCGGCTTTGGACAAGCCAGGCTTCTTAAGGAGCCTAAATCTGGCTGGATGCATGCCGTAATCTTCTGGGGGTTCCTGATCCTTCTCGTACGTACCGGAGAATTCTTTTTCATCGGCCTTTTGCCAAATATTGAGTCTCATTTCTCCGCCACCGCCCCCCTGATCCTGCCATATTTATGGGCTAAGGATGGCGTGGTCTTTCTGGTCACTCTCGCCATTCTCTATGCTCTATATCGTAGGCTGGTGATTAAACCCAACCGTCTCACCCTCTCCACCGAAGGTCTGATTATTCTCGACCTGATACTCATCATCGTGGCCAGCGACGTTTTGTTCGATACTGCTTTTCTAGCTCTCAATCCGGATATTGAAAAATCCGGCCCGTTGGCCGCCCTTTTCGTTCCCCTCGTCAACCTATTGGGAAAAGATTTGGCGGGGCACCTGCACAGCCTGGCCTACTGGACTCATATTTCTGCCATCCTCTATTTCCTGACACTTCTTCCGCGCAGCAAGCACTTTCACATCGTGACAGCCATCCCAAATGTTTTCCTGTCCAACTTGAATCCCGGAAGCGGCCTGCATCGTATCGATTTTGGAGATGAAGAAAAAGAAACTTTTGGCATCACAGAGGTTGAAAGTTTCACATGGAAGCAAATGCTGGATCTGCATACCTGCACCCAATGCGGTCGGTGCGATCGGGTCTGCCCGGCACTGGCAACCGACAAACCTCTCTCGCCGCAACAGCTCACAGTGGATTTGAGAGACCATCTTAATGGGCCTTCCGCTTCCGATATCCCCTTGCTGGGCGGTGTGATCGAAGATAAAACCCTCTGGGCCTGTACCACTTGTGGAGCCTGCGAATCCGCCTGCCCGGTGATGATTGAATACGTCGACAAAGTGATCGACCTAAGACGCGGACTGGTACTGACTGAGGACCGCTACCCGAAAGAGCTGGAACCGGCTTTCAAATCACTGGAAACCCAGTCCAATCCTTGGGGATTCCCTAAAAACTCACGTGCCGACTGGGCCAAAGCTTTAAGCATCCCCATCTGGGATAGTACCCATCCCACTGAATATTTGTATTTCGTCGGGTGCAACGGGTCTTTCGATACGCGCGGCAAAAAAATTTCCGAGGCAGTGGTCGAGGCTCTGAAACAAGCGGGGGTCAGCTTTTCCATTCTGGGTAACGGTGAGGGTTGCACTGGTGACCCGGCCCGCAGAGCCGGCAACGAATATTTATTCGACATGCTGGCCAAACAAAATGCCGAGACCTTCCAGCAAAATAATGTGCTGAAGGTCATCACCCACTGCCCTCATTGTCTCAACTCACTGAAAAACGAGTATCCCGAATTCGGAGTTCATCTGGAAGTGATCCACCATTCTGAATTGCTGGAAACCTTGATCGCCGAAGGAAAATTATCACTCGGAGAAAAAACCGACACCAATGTGGTGGTGCATGACTCCTGCTACCTGGGTCGACACAATGGGGTGTACGACGCACCTCGCAATGTTCTCACCGCAGAAGTAACAAAAGTTCAGGAGGTAGAACAAAGCCGTGAAACCGGCACCTGCTGCGGGGCCGGTGGTGCCCGATTCCTGCTTGAGGAAAATATTGGCACCCGAATGAGCCGTCATAGACTGGATGAGTTGATGGTCACCCATCCTGACACCATTGCCGTATCCTGCCCCTACTGTGTATTGATGCTGGAAGACGCAGTGAAAGCCAAAGGCCTTGAGGAAAAAGTTAAAGTTAAAGATATCGCGGAAATCTCCCTCACAACTCCAAAAAAAACCAAGTAGTTAAATATTTTTACAAAAAGTTCGCAGTTTATGAACTTTTTATTGTTCCCTATGAACGATTGGAGCTACCCATGAGGATTTTACGCCTCAATGAAAGTATTAGTACAGGACAAGCTGGTCAATTTTTACCGGAAACACAACGATGTGAAAAAAGCCATTGAAAGATGGATTGCCGAAGTCGAGGGATTTGAATGGGGTACGTCCCAAGACATTAAAGACAGATACACCATAGCCAGCTTTCTGTCGGGAAACACCTTCTAATTGGACCTAAAAAGAGACCACTACAGATTGGAAAGTACAGGTGGCCTATAAAACCAAAACTGCGCTTATCAAGTGGATCAGAAAGCATTCTGATTACATCAGGCGAATAAAAAAAGTGCGGTGGCAATCCAGATAATCAAAAAGGTTCATGACCAGTTAATAGGCTATTTTTTGATGATTTTTAATAGCAACTGATGCATGTTTTCACGTCGATGATTGGACCTAAACTCGCATTCTTTGAGATGCAAACAAAAAGTGGATTGATGCAAACTTGGAAGAAATCAAAGAAAAAGGAGGTTTTATAATACAGAATTTTTTCTCATTCCCAGAGCTAAAAAGTAATACAAAGACTTATTTTCGCCAATCATGCCATAAGCGCTCAAATAAAAAAATGGGTCACAATGCACTACAAGCATGGATAGCTCAAATTCTTTTCATCGAACAAAAAAAGAAGGGCATGAAAAAGAATATACACCAAACTCAATAAACGATGAGTTCATGAAAGAGGCGGCCATGTAAATTATTTCGAAAAGAGGCCATTTTACTTGTGCCCAAGAGTTTTTGGCAAAACATGGAATTGCGTTTGTCATAGAGGCTCACCTCCCAAAAACACATTTAGACGGGGCCTCCATGTTGGGACTCAACAACCCAAGATTTGTCATTTTTTGTTTATGATCTGAGTTTTTGTTAAATGCAGAGCATACAACATAAAGAAATAATAACAGCTGGTTTCCCTGAATTCCGAAATATTGTTAGTCAAACCACCAACGGCACCATTAATAACACTAAAACTATAATCTTCTAAACCATGTGCAATTCTTGAAGCAATAATAGCAATCACAAAACCAGCAATGAACCATCGAGATGGAATAAGGTGTTTAATTGGCTTGACTAAATTTTTATTTTTTAATAGTGGTAATACGACAAAGGCAAGAAAGATAATAGAGTCGGTGATTTGTTTGAATTTTCTAATATTCTGGTGTCCGCCGCTCTCTTTTTGATTGTGCCAATTTCTATGGGTAATGCCCGTTTCCCCAAAAAAGTACTCGTAAAAATGTATGCCATAATCCATCTCTTCTAAAAAAAGAAAAAGAAAAACTATAAATCCACTCACCAGTATAATTTTTTCGTAGATATGAGTTCTAACAATGGATTCCTTCAGCAATAATCCAGTAGTAATAAATAATAAGATGTTCTGCCCTTGTTCCACTATGCCAAATTCACGCCAAGAGGCACTAGGCATATCTGGCATTATTGGAGATATGAGCTGTTGCAAAGCAAAAGATCCAGAAAAGTAAAACCCTATAAATAGCGTATTAAATACTATTGGTAATAATATGAATAAAGTTAGATTTTTTTTATTTGGCAATAAAAATAAGTTCATGACTGGTTAAGAAGCCGTTTTTTGATGGTTCTCAATAATAATTTTTTCAGGTTTTCGCCTCGATGATTGAACCTGAACTCACATTCTTTAGGATACAAATAAGAGGTAGGTTTATCTGAGACTTCCCATTTAAACGTAGAACTTCTCGAACAGTTCAACTGATAGAAAAAAATTGTTTTTCATTTCAAAGTTATTACCGAATTTGCCCCGGATTGCCTCACTTTTGGCCTCTAGCGAAAGAAATTTTAAAAAGCGATTCATGCAAAGCATTAAATTAAAAAAAGGGGGAAGACGAGATTCTTCACCGCGTTCAGAACAACACGAAACGCCGGTTCGTCATCATCGAGGAGCCGAAAACAATGAAGACGTGGTACTTTTCCTTAACCTTTGTGCCCCGAAGAGGTAATCTAGGTTATGCAAAGCTCGTCTATGTAAGAGCATCGTTTAACCGGTTGAGGGTCTCTTCTTTTCCCAGAAGCAGGATGATATCATAAATTCCAGGGCTTACAGTGGTGCCGGTGAGGGCCACACGAACCGGTTGCGCCAGCTTGCCGAGCTTCGTCCCCTCTTCTTCCACAACTTTCTTGAACAGTCCCTCAATCTCTTCTGCAGAAAAGTTGTCTAACCGGGAAAGCCCGGAAATAGCTCTTTCCAGCAACGGTTTTGCCTCAACGGTCAGAAACTTGGCCTTCGCCTTTTCATCAAACTCGACTTCTTTTTTAAAATAGAATGCCGACTTTTCTGCCATCTCCACAAGAGTTTTGGCCCGCTGGTTCAAGGACGGGATAACCCTGGCAATTTCCGCAAAGTCCAGACCGTGACCTTCGTCAAGGGTTCCAGAGCGGATCAGAAACGGCTCCAAATGCCGGGCCAGTCCTTCTGGCGGGGTGGTCTTCATATAATGCTCATTCAGCCAGGACAGCTTATCGCGATCAAACACCGCCGCCGAGGTATGCACCGAGTCGAAGGAAAAATGCTGGATCATTTCTTCGCGTGAAAAGATTTCCTGATCGCCATGCGACCAGCCCAGCCTGGCCAGATAATTGATGATGGCAGCAGGCAGGTAACCCATGTCCCGGTAAGCCAGCGCAGAAGTCGCCCCATGACGCTTGCTCAGGCGAGCCTTGTCTTGCCCCAGGATCATGGAAATATGGGCGAACCGGGGCCGGGGAAAGCTCAAAGCATCATACAACAAACATTGCCGTGGCGTATTGGAAAGATGGTCATCCCCGCGTACCACATGGGTGATACCCATATCAGCATCATCGACCACGACAACAAAGTTATAGGTGGGAGAACCGTCACTCCTCTGCAGAATCAGGTCGTCCAGTTCAGCAATGTCAAATATCACCTTACCGCGCAACATATCTTCCACCACCACCGAACCCTCAAGAGGGGCCTTGAACCGGATCACGGATGGAGCCCCTTCTGGCTGGTCGGTTCGCTCCCGGCAGGTTCCGTCATATTTGGGTTTGAGCCCTTTTTTCTGAGCCTCGCTACGTTTATGGTCTAACTCTTCCGACGTGCAGGTGCAACGGTAGGCTTTGCCTTCCTTGAAAAGCTGGTCGACCTTTTCAGAATAAAGTTCCTGCCTCTCGGTTTGTCGATACGGACCTTCGTCCCAGTCCAGCCCCAGCCACCGCATGGACTCGAGAATTTCTGTAATTGATTCTTCCGTCGAGCGCTCATGGTCCGTGTCTTCAATGCGTAGCACGAACTGACCACCATGATGGCGGGCGAACAACCAGTTGAACAGTGCCGTCCTCACCCCACCGATATGTAAAAACCCGGTTGGGCTGGGCGCAAAACGAACTTTGGTGGGTTCACTCATTTTTTCTCTCAAAAAAAGACCTTCCATTGTCTAGGGGTACAAGAAACGGCTAAGGGTAACAAACTAGCTGGGAAAAATTAAGCAAAATCATCAGGGCATGATGAATCGCCCAATTGAAGGAGAAATCATGATTGAGAGGTGGCGGGTTCATCACAATACCAAAAACCTACATACGGGTTCGAGGTATCGACCGCCAGCACCGGAGACGATACAGGCTCCAAACACAAACAGGAGGCAAGCACAGTTTGGCAAAAAATGATAAAATGGTTAAGGAGTGGTGGCTTATAAAGCCCTAGTAATTACTAGGGGATTCTTTAAAAATTTTCGCAATAACTATAAAAACCTTTTGGGTTCTGATGATAGTAACTTTTGGTTTTCCCAATACCAATTTGGCAGAAGAAACCAGAGCCAAACTGATACAACTAAAGGGAATGCCGGATCCTGGAACCTCATTCAGCCAAGGTCGCAACTGTAAAGAATTTTTTACATTAAAAAAGGTGAAGACCCCCAAGACCTTCGGGAGGCAACAAATTATTTCTGTGAGGGCGAATACTCTCTGGCCCTGAATGGCCCTCCCAGAACCACAGCCACCCTGTACGGGCAGTTTTTTTTCAGGGAAAATCGCGGTTATTTGACTTTGACCAAGACCGATCATCGACAGGTCTGGATATGGTACATGGAGGACCTTCCCGACCGGAAAATGGGCAGTTTCAGAGGCCAACAAAGACATGGGGGCTTATGAAGTGTTTTATCGCGTCGGTCACAATTTCAAAATGAACCTGGAATCGGTCAAGTGGAATGAAACCCCGTGACTCACAAACATACCTCAACCTTCCTTCGAGAAGAGAGATCAGCCTGATCCAAAGCAAAACCCTGTTGACCCGCGCCAGCGGCTACCTTAAGGAAGTCTGCTCACACTCGCTGAATCCGTATAGCGGCTGCGGTTACGGCCTTTCCTCCTGCGGTGAAAGCTGCTATGTCCGTTTCAATCAGTGGGTGACACGAGGCCGCGAATGGGGGAAGTTTGTCGATGTTAAAATCAACGCCGCGGAGTTGTATATGCAATCGGCGCAAAGGGAAAAAAACCAGGCCCATCAACGTTCCATTCCTTTCACGATCTTCATGTCCAGTTCCACCGACCCATGGCAACCCGCTGAAAAAAAATACCGGGTGACCCGGGCTGTCCTTAAGGCCATGACGATCTACCCACCCGACACGTTGATTCTGCAAACCCACAGTACAAGCATTCTGGACGATCAAGAAATACTGCTGGAACTATCCCAACTCTGCTCGCTCAGAATCCACATCTCTATAGAAGGGGATAGAAATCGCCTACCCGGACTGCCGCCTCCTCCATGTAGTATTGAGAAACGGATTTCCGCTCTGGAACAACTGTCAGCCCAAGGCCTCAAAACCATGGCCTGCCTGTCACCCTTACATCCATTGGAAAACCCACAACGTTTTTTTAAACGCTTGAAAAATGCCGGGGCTTCTGCGGTTATTATCGACCATTTTATAGAAGGCGATGGTACCGCCAAAGGTTCGCGGACTTTGAAAACCCGCCTTCCTTTTGCTATGAGCCAGGTCCGGAAAGATTCGGTCCACCTCCCATACCGAAACCATATCGTCAACATTGCCCGCAATTACCTTCCTGTAGGAGTTTCGGCTCAAGGTTTTGCGGGACACTATACCCGGCCATGCCTGCTCCAGGAGAACTCATAAACCAGATCGCGTCTCTGGATGGCAAAGGTCACAAAGCCTATAAAAACCTACAAGGCAAAAGCTTCGCCTTTGGCTTGTTTCAACGCACCTTTGAACATATGCAGGGCCATCCTTTTGCCGCACCTCCGTGATTATCCATAAAGGTCGAACTTCCTTCCGCCGGATTTGCAAAAGCGCACTATGAAAACCCTTTAAGAAACCTTGCTCTCGAAGACTCTCTCTTAGGAGAGGTGGCCCGTCGTGTTCAACAATGCCAGGGCGTGATCACAGGCTCCAAGCGAAGCGGCGAAGCCGCCGTGCAATCACCGAGACAAATCGAACTCTGCGGCTAGATTCCAAAACAACTTAAAGGTCTGCAGGAGACTGATCCCGGTGTGTCAAACAAGGATTCTATTAAAGACATTCTCGAAAAGATTGAAGATAGAGAACCAAAATCGGTCGCACCTTTTAACAATGGGCTATTGGCCCTACCCATGTTCCAGGATGTGATGGCTGTCTTACACCCGTTGCGCTGACTAAAGTAGCAACTATTTTTTCACCAGTTCCAAAGCAATATACAAACCGGCATCGGTCACGGTATATTTGCCTTCAACCTTATCTTTCTTTTTCAAGCTGGCTAAAGCCTTAAGGCCATCCGGTTTCGTTTCTGCGTTCACGATCACCGTGAACCGCTTTTTGGTATCCGGGTCTTTAATCCCCACCTTGTTTTTATCCGCAATCACTTTTTTGACGACTCCAGAGAAAGGAACCGCATCCCCCGCTGTGGCAATGCCTCCAGCAGAAAAACAAAATAAAATCATTACCAGAAAACTTAATCGAAATATCCTCATCATACCCTCCTGTTTAAAATTAGCATGATTCTATTATAGCTAAAACGCTTCGTTATTATGAAGTCAAAAAGACCATTACAATGGACTTACCCCCTACCTAGCACTCTCATCTTAATCCTCTCCCTTCGAGGGAGAGGATTGAAGCGAGGGTGATTAAATAACACTGTTCATTTATGTCTGCATAATGCTCTTGAAACACGTGGATCATGAGAAGTCCAATCTCAAAAGACAACAGCAAAAATCATGAATGATTTTCTTTGGTTTGATAAACAAAGGTGTGAACTATTTAAACCACAAACCGATTTATATAAAAGAGGGATCGTAGAAAGGCTCATTCAAAGCTTTTCTGACACTGAAGAAAAGGCAAAAAATGAGAGGGAAAGATTATACGACTTACCCGTTTTAGAGCCAGATATCGACCCAGGAGAAACCGCCGAACATATTCAGGATAAAGTCATCGAATATTATGAAAATTTAAAGGAAACACAAGGCATATTATTTGAGTTTGCTATCGTAGGCCCCTACCACTTATGAGAAAGGCAAATTATTGGTTTCTTGAAGTGTAAAATCAAACATATGAATGAAGAACCTACCATTGAGTACTGGAAACAAATAAGCTCCTATTTAAGTGTATACAGCATTACTTTCAAAAAAGTTCCGTGCTATGAATGCCTTGATGAGCTTCGGCTAGTTGCCAACGTTACCAAACATGAGGAAGGAAAATCAAAATCCAAACTTGAACAATTAAACCTTCAATTATTTAGCATTGAAAATGGCTATGGGAAGCGTAGCATTCCAATTGTAGATGCCATTTTCAGTCAAAACCTATATTTGGGCCACACAGATTTTACCAGATACCATCAGGTAGCAGTCGCCTTCTGGAACCATAGATATTGGCATCCGAAAGGAGAACGTTTTAACAGAGCATAAAAAACCTTCTAAATGCCTAAACTAGCCACTATTGAGGGGATGGCTTGAATGAAACCAAAGGCTTTTGCTCGGGCAAAAGACGCGGATGCCCGCCCTTAAAAACCTTTTGCAGTCCAGCCGGGTTGGAAGGCCAAATGCCTTTATCGCGGTTGTCAGGGGCCGACCCCTCAAACACCAAATATCCGTATTTGCCGTAATGCGGCAGTTTGCGTATCAAGCCGGGGACACTTTCGGCACTTCCGGCAATGACCCAGGTCATGGCTCCTTTTTTCTGATCTGTTCTGGATAAAGTGAAGACAAAGCTATGATTGTCCCATGGGTAGGACTTGTCATGAATTTGAATTCCCCTCTCAGTCACTACAACACCGGACTTCTGCAATTGTTCGACGAATGCTTTTCTCATTGGATGATCCCGCCCGAAAACCCATAAACTGCCTTCAGGGGCGTTTTCATCACCGGTGAAAATCCGTTTTGCGACCATTTGCGCAAATTTTTGATAACCGGGCTCTTCTGGCAGGAGTGCCGTCACGGTTTGGGCTCCGTAAGTCTGCCCCAGGCTGGCAGGAGCTTCCTCAGCCCCCAGTCGGCGAAACACATCGTTATAAGGATCGAGCCGAACTGCTACCGGCTCCGCTGACAATTTAAAATCAAAATCCTGCTTGTCTGCGACAAGTTCTACATAATGAATCCCGGCAACTTCTGCGTCACTGGTCCAGATAGCCACGGGAAGTTTCAGCTTAAAAACCGGATTGGACTGCTCCACCGTCAATTTAAGATTATGCCGACCCTTATCGAAAACATAGGACGCCTGCCGCAAGCTAACTGTCGGTGCTCCTTTTCGATGAACCCATTGCTCAAAGAATCTATTCAAGTTCCGGCCCGACACCTTTTCAAAAATCTGCCTCATTTCCTCATAGCCCGCATAGCGGTACTTGCAGGTCGCATAAAATTTCTGTAAGCCTTTTAAAAAATTTTCATCGCCGATTTCTGTGCGTAGCATATGAAATACCATCAGAAGCTTGGCATAGCCAATAGCCTGAGAGGCCATGCTATCCCGATAGCGAAATTCACCCAGAGGGAAATCATTCTCTTCGTTGACATAGTTCAGGAATTTCATCATCTCCTGAAACCTATAGGGAGCACCCTTGCCTTGCAATTCCAGAAGAAGATGATCGGCAAGGTAGGCGGTCAACCCCTCTGACCAGTTGCCCTGCTTTAGATCGGGAAACACACCATTGCCCCACCAATTATGCAGAATTTCGTGCGGATAAGAACTGTGCAGAATAAACGGGAAGCGGATGATCCTCGATCCCAACAAGGTGAAAGAAGGCATGCCATAACCGATCTGCCGAGAGTTTTCCACCAAGGCAAACTTCTCATAAGGGTACGGCCCGATCAGTTTGGAATAAAAATCAATATAGCCTTTAGCAGTTTCAAGGTAACGATCGGCCAGAGCATCCTCTTTTTGCAGTAAAAACGCGTACAGGTCGAGTCCGTTATGCTCCGCTTCATAAACATGGAACCTGCTACCGACCAAATAAATTTCTTCCGAAGGGTTGGAAGACTTCCAAGACAGGATCCTCCTTTCTCCGGAAAGCTGATCGCCGAGTCGTTTCCCTTGACTCACGACTTGCCATGGTTCGGGGAGGGAAACTCGCATTTCAAATATGACGAGATTTGCTTTGGACTGCGGATAAAAATAACTCTCGCTGGAAAAAAAGAAGTCACTGGAATCTGCGGGGTCATCTGGGCCAAGAGAAGGGTCGTGAAGAATACCGGAATAATTCAACGTCACTGCTTCAGGGCAGGTTGTGGAGCTGCTTTTGATAAACTCTATCTTGAGGAGCCCCTGTGAGGTTCCCACCTGCCAACCCGCTGGAACCGAGTCCAGTTTCAGGCCAGCATGAAGGTAAAAGGGCTCACAATTCCCACGCGAACCTTTAAAATGAACCGTGTCTTCGATTCTGGCAAAGCGGGTAGAGGGTTCCAGTTCAATTTGCAACTTGTGGCGGATTGAAGAAAAAGACCAGGCTTCATCCGGGGTCGCGGTTAGAACCAGCAATAACACCAGCCACCTTGAAACTTTGATTGGAAAATTCATCCCACAACCGCGTCAAGGCCGCGTTGGGATTCTCCCTCAATCCTCACCACCACCTTGTTCGGCAAGCAGGCTGAGAGACGGTCGGCATATTCAATGTAACCCGACTTGATGCAGACCTTGAGTTTGCAGGGGGAGCGGACGATTCTCGCCCTGCCCTTTTTGATTTCCACCTCTGTGGTTCCTAAAGGACCCTGCACATGAGCAACATGGTTTGTCATGAGCGGGAAATGGGCCACCCTTTTGGCATCCACTTCAATAACAACCCAGTCGCCACGGTTGAATCTGCTGCCGAAATAATAAAAAAGACCGGAGTTCAAAAAAACCAGCAGAATGATCAAAAATTTATCGTAACGGTTAAATTTCATGCTTCACCTCAGTCAGCCCACTTCGCATCTCGTAGATGAATTGTTTGTTGCGATTCAAAATAAATTCTCAGTGCTTTCAGCCCGGCAGGATAATTTCTGGCGGCAAAAAAGTTTTCTCCCGGCCCATGATAACGGCGCACAAACAAGCCCAACCTTTGCGCCGTTCGAATTGCATAATCCTGTTTAAAAATCTCCTGCTCCCCAACCGGCATTCCTTTGACTTCGGGCACCTGATCCAGCCGATAACGCAGGAGGTTTAGAAAACTTTCATCGGTCTCCCATTGTAATGGAGGCAGGAGCGAAACAGAAGAAAACTCCAACAGGGGCGAGTCATCGGTGATCTCACCAGTGCCTTCCAGAAAAGGAGAGAGGCGTTTCCCATTAGCAATATAAAAATCCGCAAAATCCAGAAAAGAGTTCACCCTCATTCCCTCGGCAATCTCTTTTATTTTTGCATTACCCATGAGCGTTTCGAAATGATTTTTATCCAGTGTTACCAGGTTGCGACTCCCTACCAGCATAACAATCCGCGTGAGAAAACTGTTCCACACCGAAAACTCCGGAAAGACCTGACGGAAGGTATGGGTGATGGACCGGGCATCTTCCGGCCCTACCAAATGCAAGGGCAACCATTGCACCAGCAAGCCGTCTTCCTTTAAATGGCTCAAAGCCAACTCATAAAATTCTTTGGAATAAAGATTCACCACTCCGGCTTGCAACGGAGACATGGGTTCCATAATGATGACATCATAAGCGGATTTCGACCATTTCAAAAAGGTTCTGCCATCCTGGATATACATTTTCGTATTGGCCCGGTTTAAGACATCGTGGTTCCACTGAGAAAACCATTTGGAAAATTCCAGGACATTTTTATCAATTTCAACCCCGTGAACCTTTGCACCCGGAAACAGAGACGCCGTTCCCATGGTATTGCCAGTGCCAAACCCGATCACCAGAACACGTTTCGGCGCGGGGTGTAAGACCATCGGCACAAAACCCATGGCCTGCATGTAAGTGCTGCCGGAAAACGAGCTGGACACCGTGGCGGTGCTGAATCCATCCAGATAAATCGTGCGTGCCCGGCTTTCATTATCCTCCACAACGCTGATGGTGGAGTATTCGCCCTCTTTGTAATCCAGCAAGCTTATCCGGTCTGCAGGCACATTGATTTCCAGACGAGCAAAGTTGCCCTGTCCGACCTTCCGAGTCTCTATGTCCGGCACCCAATATCCTTTCCCCTGTATCAGGAAAAAAAATACCGCACCCAACGTCATCACCGTAGACGCTGGCCTAAACTCACGGATTCTTACTAGGACATAAACCCCGAGCAGGATCAATACCGCATAAATCCCATACAACGATAAACGGATTCCCCAGAACGGAATGAACACAAAGGGTGTCAGGATGGTTCCCAATACCGCGCCCACCGTATTGATGGAGTAGGTATTGCCGAGAATTTTTCCGACCCCTTCGAATCGATAAGAATGAATATGGTTGGCTAAAGGGAAAAGCAGACCAAACCCAAATGTGGGAAGGAACATCAGCGCGAAGGCAAATAAGGATCGGATCAAAAGAATTTTCTCGGGAGAGCTATCCAGGCTGTAAAAATAGCGATCCGCCAGCGAGGTCCATTCCGTCAGGTTTGCCAGCCCAGGAAGAATGGCGATGCAAAAAACACCAATGGCAATCTCTATGCCGACAAACTTCAGCACTCGATGCGACCGCCCCAAAAGTTTGTTGGCGGTCAGGCTCCCCAACGCGATTCCCAGTAAAAATGTAGCCAGAATAAGCGCAAACGAATACAGGGTGCTGCCCATCGGAAAAACAAGGATCCGCGCCCATAAAACCTGGCTGGACAAGGAAGCCAATCCGGAATAGGCAAACATGATAAAAACCAAAATGCTAACAGCGGGCGAAACTTCCGTATCCTCCTCTTTTTTCATTTTATGTTTTTTAGTTTCAGTCTGGCTCAATTCCATCGCATAAAAAATCCGAGGCCTGCAATAACACAGTACAAAAACCATCGCATTAAGGCCTATTGCGAATACTGTCGCTCCCTGGACCCCCCAAAGCCGAATGGCAAAAAACTGGGTGAACAAACAACCAAAAATTGCGCCGAAGGTATTGACCCCATACAATAGGGAAACCTGGGTGAAAACCTTCTCGGTCTGATTACCTGTAGCCCAGCACCCTACCAGCGGCAAGGTGGCCCCCATCAATAAAGTTGCAGGAAGCATCAGAAGCGTGCTCAGAAAAAACTCCAGCAGGTGCACGGCCAAGCCGACCTGGCCGCTTGCCGGCAAAATCAAGGGGTACAGTTTTTCCAGAAGCTCCAGTCCCAAAGGAAAGCAGAAAGCATAAAGTCCGATCAAGCCTTCGAGCAGCCCATAAACACGAATCAGTTCTTTCGATTCCATGTCAGCACGAGTCAGCACCTGACCCATGGCCCAGGCTCCGCCAGCAAGCCCCATCATGAACGCGCATAACACCGCGCTCAGCGCATACAAACTGGCTCCGAAAACCAGAGTCAAATGCCGAAACCATATCAACTCATAAACCAGGCTGGCAGCCCCCGAAACAAAAAGGCAGGCATAGACAATCCACGAAACTCTAAATGAAGGGTACGTCGTCATAAGAAGGGAGGATTTTCCCACAGCCCTACCGATCCGTCAATTTAGCGAACAGGTATTGCAACATAATTTCATGAGTGTTATTCTCCCCTCGATCCCCCGCCCGCTAGTTACCCTACGGGGCATAAAAATTAAGGAAGCATTTCACACGCGGAGGCTGTTGTATCTTCATCATTAACTTCATGCCCCGTGGGGGTGGACTGGGCATTCGCTTTCTTTGGCAAGCCAGTAATTTTGGCGACTCAACCAACTATTACTCTGTTCCAATTGCACCTTTTACCCTTTGACGAAACCATGAAAAACAGATTCTATCTTGTAGCTGCCTTACCCCTTTTGACTTTTACCTTTTTGGTGGCGGAAAAAGCATTCGCGCAATCTTCTCCACAAAATCTGAATATTCCCGAAGTCGTGGCAAAGGTTAATGGAATAGTAATCCAATCAAAATATATTGAGTTCCGGTTGAATCAGATTTTGAGAAACGTTAAACGACCGCTGACCCCCCGCGAAAGAACCAGTATCGTGAAAGACCTAATAGAAAAGGAAGTGGTGCGAGAACTGATCCACCAACAGGGTAAAAAAAAGAGTCTGGAAGTGGACTCTGACCTGATCGAAAAAGAGATGCTAGCCCTTCGCGAACCTTACGCCAGCGATAAAGAATTTGAAAAAGCCCTGGACGCAAGAAACATCACTCTGGAAGATATCAAACATTCCATGACCGTGGATATCAATGCCCGGAAGTTGCTGAACGAGCAAATTAAGGGCAAGATCACCATTGCGGACGCGGATGTTAAAAAATACTATGAAGACAACAAACAGAAGCTCCTCCGCCCAGAATCTTATCACGCTCACCACATTCTCGCGGCGATCTTCCCCCCGGAACTATTGAAATCCACCCCAGTTGCGGAACTGCAAAATAGAAAGGAAGAACTGACCCGAAAAGCGGAAGCAAGGATAGACGAAATTGTTAAGGAGCTTAAAGAAGGCGCAAACTTTGAGGAACTGGCAAAGAAAAAATCAGACGACGAAGCCAGCCGGGAAAGTGGGGGAGATCTGGACGTCATCTATAAAGGGGTTTTTGATCCGTCCTTTGATGAAGCCGTCTCAAAATTAAATCCTGGTAAAATCAGCGGAAAAATAGAAACCCGGTTCGGGTTCCACGTCATCAAGCTCATTGAAAAATATCCCTCTGAACAGACACCTTTCGATGAGCTGGAAAAGCGCATCCAGAAACATCTGTTCATGGAAGAAGCCAAAAAACTAGTGGAAATCTATATCGAAGACCTGAAAAAACAGGCAAAAATCGAAACCTTCTTCTAGCGGAGAATCTCTGCGGGTAACCAGCAAAGGTTTCACTGGCCAGCTAAAAGCTATCCCGGCCCAACCAAGCCCCTCTTGACTCCCAGATAACCACCATTCACAAGAGAACGTGATGGCTATTTACCACCAGGCGTTGCCCGGAAATCTTTCAGGTGGCCGAGAACCTCATCCAGGAGTTTAGAGGGAAAATATTTTCCTGCCAGGTTTTTTCTTGCCGCAACCCCTGCTTCCTGGAACCGGCCCGTTTCTTTTTCATCGGGAAGCACCACCCATTTCACATCGTTCTTCTCTAGAATCTTATGTGCTTTCAAGTTGTCCTTTTGGATGAGTTCGACCAGTTCCTGCAGGCACTCGGCACCGATTTTTTTCACTGCTTCCTGATAAGGCTTGGGCAGCTTATCAAATTTCTTTTTAGAGATCAAAACTCCGCCGGTCGCATAGCCCATCTTCAACCGCGTAACATGCTTCACTTTGGTGAACCATTGAAAAGCCAGAGCCCCTTGCGTTGACGAATAAACTGTATTCACAATGCCCGTTTGCAAAGAGAGTAGGACATCCGTGATGGAAAGGGGAACCGGTTGGACGCCCAAGCCTTTATATGCCTGTTCTACCAGCGGATCACCCTCCCATATCCAAGGTTTGGACTGACGCAGATCATCCACCGAACCAATGGGTTTCTGGGAAAAAAAATGCACCCACCCGACCGGGACCCAACCCAACAACACGTAGCCTTTCTCTTCATACCGATCTTTAAAGTAGGTATTCATTTTGCTGTATACGTACTGGACTTCTCCATCGTTATCGAACAGGAAAGGGAGATCGAGAACCCTCACCTCCGGCAGAATCTCTCCAAGCCCTACCCCGGTAAAGCCGGCACCGTGCAACTGACCTACTCTCATTTTACGAATCACGTCCTTTTCATCGCCAGACACACCACCGGGATAGAACCGAAACGCCACATTGCCGTCGGTGGCTTTTTTGATTTTGTCAGAAAACCTGCGCATGGACTTCATCCACGATGAGCCCTCGGGGGCCAGCGTGGCAAACTTGACAGTATGTTTCTGGTCGACCTCGGCCAAGCTCGGCCCAACAACAGTCAACAACAGCACCAGCACAGTCAGAATGTGGGTCGTTAAATTAAAAGAGTTCATCAATTTGCCCTAAGAGCCCGGTGGCCTTTTGGCGGGCCACTTGATTGGCAAGACGCTGCTCGGGAAAAAGATCGACGGGAGCCTGCAAAACCGCCTGCAATTGCGATTCAAACAATTTACGATCCTGATTCTGCACCGCGTAGGTTTTGGCAAAAAACAAACGCACCAATAAATATTTGTCGTTGGTTAACTCCAGTGCCTTTTCAAAATGATGACGGGACTTGCCCGGATTGCCGCCAAGTATTTTAGTCCGCCCACCATAAAAAGCACCAAGAAACAAATGCGGCCCGGCGTGATGAAAAGCGGGGTCCAAATCATGGACTTTTATCATTAGGCTTTCCAAACGGGGAATGTCGGCAAAAGCCTTGACCGAGTCCAAGTTCTGCATCAACCAGCTTCCCCAGCATTGCCCCATCCAGAACAGAGCCGGCTGATGTGAAACATCCACTTCATTAAGCGCGCGGGACCACTCATCCAAAGAAAGGCCTTGCCATTTTTCCCTTCCCGTCCTCAGAATAGTCGCGCGCAAGGCATAACCCTTACCCCTCTCATATAAGGAAGAGGCGCGTGCCGGTTCCGTATCTTCCAAAAAACTGAAGGCGTAACCGCAAAAACCTTCAGCGAGGTTTTCCAGTATCCAAGTATTATCGGGATCCTGTTTGAGGAGTCCTTCGAGGATTTTCAAGTTAGCCGGGATGGCCTGTTCGGCAAGCTCCATATCCCTTTCCTCATGCATGGCCAGAATCTGGCTCTCGACAAGGGGCAATGTAGCCTGAAGTGCCATGCGACCGGGAGAACAAGCAACCAATAGCAAACCTATAAATAACAATACATAAGGTTTCATAAGCCAATTTTAGCAGAACAACCCAACAACAGGCGACTAATATTTTGACATAAAATAGGCCTTTTGCTACCATCCCATGGGGTTATACCCCGCCTGCTATTGAACAAGAAGAATCCCACACTCTGGTGAAAATTGGGTGCCCGTGAGTAAAATGCCAATTGGGTGGAAAAACTTCTTTTCGTGCCGGGCGCGGTATTTGTGCGGTATTTGTTGTGATGGAGGTCTTCCTGCAATGGCCGCTGGCGGGAAAAAATATGAAGTTTGTAGAAGGAAAAGGAAGGGGTTATCTCGCCCTTATGCTGGGGTTGGTCGTGATCGTATTGGGTTTCTCGGTTCCCCTGCTGATGGGGAAGAATATAGTTAATAAAGGACAGCTCAAAAAATTAATGCTTGCTATGAGTTGCCCACGCAGGTAGCGAGTTGCAGGCTCATAAAATTACCGGTTATTAGAAGCTAATCTCAAATTTGAAGGTGCACCATGAGTGATGAAGAAATTGAAGGAGAAGGGTTCGTATTCAAAGACAGTCGTTCTTCACAGCTTTCCGAAGACGAAGTGCTAGATCAGGATTCCGAGGCAGAGGCCCGGCAAGACCAGCCTTCGCAGGGGCAGGCTCAGCAACCCTTCCAAATCGATTTTTCCACTTTTGTCATGTCACTGACTTCATCGGCCTTTTACCATCTTGGCGATGTCGCTGACCCTGAAACCGGGAAAACCGAAACCAACCTACCGGCCGTGCAGCAGACCATCGATATGCTGATCATGTTAAAAGAGAAAACCCATGGCAACCTTAACGAAGAAGAAGGCAAACTGCTGGAACAACTCATCTATGAACTGCAGATGAAGTTTATCGCAAAAAATAAAAAATAAATCCCCAGCTGTGTCTCTCCAAACTGATAAAAATGGAATGTTCATCTACGGTATGACCAATACCGATGAACTGAGCGGTTTCTTGAAACATAAGTTTTCTGAACAGCAAATCCAGCAAGCTTACGAATACTTGGTTGAGTTTTCTGAAGGAAAAGGTCACGACGAAAAAATATCGCCGCTTCGGGTATTCTGGCGACACCTGAAAAAAGTTTTTAACGAAGGCCTACCTCCCCTGCAATGTCATCGCGGGTGTGCCCACTGTTGCCACACGGGTGTATCCTGCACCCAATTGGAATGGAACGGCATCCTGAAAAACGCCGAAGAAAATGGTGTCGACCTCAACACTGTGCTGGAACGTTCACAACGAACCATCAACAAAGTGGACGAAATTCTTAAATCCGAAAAAAATCTCGATCAGGTGGACTGGCATAGACTGGTCATCAATCAACCCTGCCCGTTTCTCAGTGAAGAAGGTGCCTGCGAAGTGTATGAAGACCGGCCTCTAGACTGCCGTATGGTGGTGGCGTTTCGCGGTGTCTGCGAATCAAAAAAACTCGAGCACGCCCAGCGCGGTGTGGTGCTGGAAGAAGCGGTGGGAGCGGCGGTTATTGCAAAATTACAACACGACCAGACCCCGAAAATCAAACGCCGAAAGTTTCGCGGCACACAACCGATCAAACTCCTGCAACACTGGCTCATATTGTGGCAGGAAAAACAGAAAAAAAGTAAATAGCTGGTTGACGGCAAGCTTTAATGGCCCTCTCTTGCACAGAGACCTTTGCGCAAATCGAAAAAAACAGAAAAGCAAGATTACCCGTTCTGGGCACGAAGGAGTATGTGATGTCCTCTTCCTTAAACTTCGTGCCCCGAAAGAGTAATCTGGGGTTATGCAAAGGTCTCTCGGAGAAAGAGAAGTAAAAGCCTATCCAGCCGAGACAACTTTTAATTGGCAAGATACCTCATGGCTCACTGGTCATGCGCCCAGCGCCGCCACCGCCGGGGGTGAGGATGCGCAGTCGATCACCGGGTTGGACATCAAGCTGGCATTTGCCTCCTGCATCATGGGCGGTTCCATCACTCTTTATCAGCAAGTTTTTTCCTTTCTCTCCCGGTTCTCCACCGTCAAGTCCGTAAGGAGCGTAAACTCTGCGCTCTGATAGCACAGCCACTTTTAAAGGAACAAGAAACTCGATTTCGCGGATCACTCCATCACCGCCGTTGAACTTTCCTCTTCCTCCCGAACCTTTGCGGATGGAAAATTCGCGCAGGAGAACGGGATAACGTTGTTCCAGCACTTCCGGGTCGGTGATGCGGGTGTTGGTCATATGCGTATGCACGGCAGATTGACCGTGCCAGCACGGCCCCGCGCCCGCACCGCCTGCTATGGTTTCGTAGTAGGCGAACTGGTCGTTTCCGAAGGTGAGGTTATTCATGCACCCCTGTGAAGCGGCGCAAGCATTGAAAGCTTTAAAAATAACATCAGTGATACGTTGGGAGGTTAGAACATTTCCCGCTGCTACCGCCGCTTTGTCGGAAGGCGCCAACAGAGAATCCGGTGGAATCAACACTTCAATCGGTTCGAGACAACCCTGGTTTAAAGGAATATCGCTATCGATCAGGCAACGCAGGCAATAGAGAATGGCGGACAGCGTCACCGCGCACGGGGTATTCAAATTATTCGGCAGTTCTTTTGAAGTACCAGTGAAATCAAAGCACGCCGACCCAACAACGGTGTCAATGTTGATGGTTAAAGCAATGCGGCTCCCTTCATCCATAAAATCTTCCGCCTGTAGGTGAACCTGTTTTTCTTTTTTTCCTGTGACCTTTTTTAGAAGAGCGCGCACCGATTGCCCTGCGTTGTCGCGCAGGTATTCCATATAAACTTGTACTACTTTTAGTGAATGTGTTTGCACCAATTCGTTCAAGAGGTTGATGCCTTGTCGGTTGGCAGACACCTGTGCTTTCAGGTCCGACAGGTTATCCTCCAAGCCTCGGGCTCCCGCCCTGGTCAATATCTCGGTGATCCCTTTTTCCTGGAACTTCCCGTTTGCCACCAGCTTGCAGGTTTTAATACTGGCACCTTCTTCATCCAACGATCTGGAAAATGGCGGCATGGAACCGGGGGTACTGCCACCAATATCGGCGTGATGACCACGGCTGGCGACAAAAAAGATCGGCTTCCCTTCTTTCACAACCGGAGTGATGACCGTGATATCCGGCAGATGGCTTCCTCCTGTCGCAGGATGGTTGGTGACCCAGACTTCGCCCTCGGTAATCGGAAGACTGTTTAGCCCGATCTGATGTCGAACCGCTTCACCCATCGAACCAAGATGAACCGGCTGGTGCGGTGCGTTGGCCACGAGATCTCCCTCCGGGCCAAAGATGGCGCAGGAGAAATCTAATCGTTCTTTAATATTTGTGGAGACAGCGGTGCGTTGCAGGATACGGCCCATTTGCTCGGCAATGGACATGAACCGCGACCCAAACAGCGACAATTGCACTGCGTCGAGTTCCATCCCAACCGGACGCGCCGACTGGGCTTGTACTTCTATTTCGACATCGCCGTAATTGGTAACGGTAGCTTTACAGGAAGGCTCTATCAGAATGGTTGAAGTGTCCTGAATGAGAATCGCCGGGCCTTCCAGCGACTGGCCCGCACCGATCGAATCCAAAGCGTAGATGGGGGTCTCCTGCCAGCCTTCGGCGAAATAGCAGTCCTTTTGCGTGATGGGATTCAGCGGACCCGGTTTTCTAGCAAGTGGCGTTTGGACAGGTTGCGGGGATTTCCCTTCTGCCCGAACCCGGATCGCCTCCACCCAAATTTTGCGGTTCGATGGACTAAAACCAAACTCCTGCTGGTGCATTTTGCTGAACGATTCCGCAAAGCTTTCCTCTTTCGACTCCCTCACCATCAAGATCGTATCAGAACCTTCATAACGCATATTCAAATAGCGCTGGACGTTGATGGAAAAACTCCCTTTCTCCTTGAGTTCGGCGGTCACCTTATCTGCCAAAGCCTGGAGCTTCTGCTCCAACCCGGCCTGGGTTTCGTGGATTACCGGTTCCTCTTTATCAATGGTGACATCGGCTAGTCCCATTCCATAAGCCGAGAGCACCCCGGCAAAACGGCTGATGAAAATCCGGGAGATACCAAGAGTCCGAGCGATGGCACAGGCATGCTGGCCTCCGGCTCCTCCAAAGCAAGATAGAACATGATCGCGGGCATCGTGTCCCCGTAAGGCAGTGATTTTATGAATGGCCCGAGCCATGTTTTCGTTGGCAACTTCTATAAAGCCATAGGCGACTTCTTCCATTGATCGTTTCTTACCAGTCAAGGAATGAATGCGCTTCATTAATTCCTCAAAAACTTTTCTGGATGCAGGGGTCGATAAAGGCTGGTCTTCATTTTTTCCAAACACACTGGGGAAATGTTCTGGAACGAGCCTTCCTAAAACCAGGTTGGCATCGGTCAGAGAGAGTGGACCTCCGTTTCTATAGCAGGTGGGACCAGGCCAAGCCCCCGAAGACAAAGGGCCAACCTGAAACATACCGTTTTCAAACAACAATCTGGAGCCACCTCCCGCCGCCACGGTGTGGATATCTAGTTGAGGGACAAGGTTGGGAATGCCTTGTGCCTCGCTTTCAAACTGCCATTCATAGTTGCCGTCAAACCGGGACACATCGGTGGAAGTGCCTCCCATATCAAACCCAATCACCGGCACATTTTCCGTTGTCCGGGCATAGCCAACCACTCCGCCCGCCGGACCGGAAAGAATGGCACGGCTTCCGGTAAAAGAGTCGGCATCCACAAGTCCCCCATCTGATTGCAGAAGGAACAGGTCGCATTCACCCACTCCGGCACGAAATTTTTTCAGATAATTTTGGATATGCGGGTTCAGGGCAGCATCGAGGCAGGTAGTGTGGCCCCGGTCCACTAGCCTGGACCTGGGCATGACCACACTGGAAAGAGAAATATTTTGAAACCCGGTCTTTGCAGCTTCCTCAGCAACCCATTGCTCGTGATCTGGAAAAATACAAGCATGCATGAGGGCAATGGCAAGGCTTTCAATGCCCTGCTGACGCAAGCCCTGAAGCTGTTGGCGTATGACTTCTCGATTGAGGGATCGCAAAATTTTCACCCCGGGTTGTTGAGAATTCGCGGGCCGCTGAACCGGGTGGACACGCTCATCAATTTCCACCACCATTTCATAAAGCGGTTGGGTCTTGACAATTTTCAGATCAAAAATATGCGACCGGTTTTGTCTTCCGATACGCAGTAAATCGCCAAATCCTTTTGTGATGATGAGAGCGGTGCGGGCACCCTTTCTTTCCAGAAGCGCGTTGGTCGCAATAGTGGTCCCCATACGAATCCACTCAATACAACCGGGGTCGATCTCTCTGGTTCCCTTCACTTCACAGAGGATTCTTTGAATGCCCTCAAGCGGCGCGTCGGAATAATGGTCCGGATTTTCTGAAAGGAGTTTTAGAACTCTTGGGCCTTTAGGAGTTTCGGCGTAAATATCCGTAAACGTTCCACCTCGGTCAATGGAAAACCGGAACTTTTCAGGATCCGCCATGCCGACTTAGTAATCCGTCTTTGAGGAGGTCTACCGAAAGACCTTCGCCGAAGGTGCGCATAGAGTCGAAGATCAGCCAGCCTACATCGCAGAAAAAATCAACAGCAGGTTTTAAATCCGAAGAACCCGGTTTTCTATATTTCGCATCGGTTGTGGAAACCACTGATTCGACTTCAAATTCGACTTCAAATAAGTTTTCTGCCATAAAATTAAATATCAACCAAGTAATTGGTTTTTTGAGAGCTTTGAGTTTTGCCTCAGTATAACATTTCCAAAAGAAATGCGAACAACTATTCAATATGAACACTATCCCGTTGTTTTTGGAGCCTTCGTCACAACATACCCGCAACGCTAAATTGCCTGATTTGACCAATATCAAGCGTTATCCACTTATTACCTTACTCGTCTCAAGTCTTTTACAGCCTTCTTGCGGAGTGGCCCCCTCGACCTAACCGGGATTTACGTACCATAAGTTTTTGTTGACCCGGTAGTGATTCACCCCCTACAATGGCGCACTGGAGAGCGTGTAAGGCATAGCATTTAAACCCTTTAGAAATTTTTAACTGGTTTCCCCGATTTGCAGGTTAGCCAACCCTGGCCATGCATGACTTCCGATTTTAGCTCTCAGAAGTGCAGGTCAATGGACATCATCCTCCATTTGCCCGAACAATAAACCGAATCTGACCATTTTTTTAACCAGGGAGATGAATTCGCAATGAAGCGGCTTCCCATTTTGGACAAGTTGGAGAAGGATTTAGAAGAATCGCAAAGAGAACTTCAGGTGGACATTCCCAAAACCATTTTAACAGCTCGGGAACATGGAGACCTGAGTGAAAATGCGGAGTTTAAAGCGGCGAAGGAACGACAGATGTTTTTGGAATCCCGCATTTCTCTTTTACAAAAACGCGTCAGTGACATCATGTCCATCAACATCAACCAAATTCCGAAAGACCGTTCCAGCCTTGGAAGTACTTTGAAGTTGAAGGATATGGATAGCGGTAAAGAGACCCAGTATCATTTGGTTTTCCCAGAGGAAGTCAACCCTGATGAGAGGAAAATTTCCACAGCTTCACCAGTGGGGAGAGCCATGGTCGGTAAACAGGAAGGCGATGAAATCAGCGTTTCACTGCCTGACGGTAAAATGGAGTTTGAAGTATTAGAAGTGATTACCATTCATGACAACCCCGGCGACTCTGCATCTACTTAATGACCCTTATATCTTTTGCTAAAATTGAAGAAGAAGATTCTTATTTTCTTGATATTGACGAGTGGCCCGATTGGCAAGCCCAATTCGGGAACTGTCAACCACTAAAGCTGGAGATCGGCTTTGGAATGGGAAGCTTCCTTATCGAAATGGCCGCCCAGGAACCCCGGACCAATTTCATCGGCATGGATTTCTACCATAAGGGAATTAGGAAATTAATGACGCGTATAAAAAAACTGCGGTTGGAAAATATCCGGGTGGCCTATGGAGATGTGCGTTTTAAAATTCCTCACTTGTTCAAGGATGGAGAGTTGGAAACCACATATATCAACTTTCCCGACCCCTGGCCCAAAAAAAGGCACGCTAAAAGAAGGTTGATCAAGCCCGATTTTGCTAGACTGCTTGGGCAAAAATTAGCTCCCGAGGGGCAAGTTTACCTGGCGACCGATAGCGAACCCTACGCCATTGAAATGCTGGAATACTTTAACTCTGAACCTCAGTTTCGAAATCAGAGCCATGGGTCAGGCTTTCTTGAGAGCCGCGCAGACTTGCCCAAAACCAAATATGAAAAAAACTTTATCAATGCGGGCCATAAAATTTATTACCTCGAATATTCACGGCCAGGCATTGCCACACCCGCAACCTAAAACCTACATCACGGATGGTGGCCCTTTTGCCTAAAGCACGTATTCTCATCGTCGATGACGAAAAAAATATTGTCAGTTCCTTGACCGGAATTCTCGCAGATGAAGGTTATGAAGTCGCCGGAACAGGGGATGGCATTGAAGCGTTGGAAATTATCCAAACAGACCCACCCGACCTGGTTTTACTGGATATCTGGCTACCGGGAATGGACGGAATTGAGGTTTTAAAAACGGTAAAATCTTATTATCCCGAAATTGAAGTCTTAATTATATCTGGCCACGGAACCATTGACACGGCGGTCAAGGCAACCAAACTGGGGGCTCAAGACTTTATAGAAAAACCTTTTTCCCTGTACCGGATCACCCAATCGATTGCGGAAGTGTTGGGCAACAAACGCTCGAAATTCAAGACTGAGGGAAAACTGATGCCTTCCTCCAAGAGAGAACTCCCTCTTTGTTTTGAGCCTATGGTGGAAGTGAAAAAGGCGGTGAAAGAGCTTTCGCGGCATATGAAACCGGTTTTAGTGCATGGCGAAAGTGGAACCGGTAAAGAGTTCATCGCCCAGGCCATCCATGGGCAGAGCAGTAAAAGCGACTATTCCTTCGTTAAAATAAATTGCTCGTTTCGCCAAGCACGGGCCATTCACTCTCAACTTTTTAAGCGACCCAAAAAAAATACTCATGCTTCCAACCAAGTCGGCGAGGAAAAAGTAATCTATCTCAGCAACATTGAATCATTGAGCAAGGGACTGCAGGAAAAACTCGCGGAAACCCTGCATTCTAACGATTCGCAATCGGCCGACTCCTATTCAGGGTTGATACCCATCCGGATTTTTGCATCATCCACTCAAGATTTGGCAATCCTGTCCGCAAAAGACTGGTTTCACCCTGCATTACTGGACGCGTTCAAAGACTCCACTTTATTTGTTCCGCCTTTGCGCGACTATGCCGTGAGTATCCCTGCTATGATAAAAGATTATCTGGATGAAATCCGACAAACACAAAACACATCCACCCCTAAAATAGGCAAAGATGCCTTGGCCGCTCTATGTCGTTATACTTGGCCCGGAAATGTGAAAGAGCTGAGATCTGTGCTGAATAAATTGATTCTTACCAGCGCCAACCAGAAAAAAATAACCGCCCAGGACCTGCCTTCGGAAATCTGGCAACCCAAAATAGAAACCAACGATATCGATCAGGCCGGGTCTCTTCAGGAGGCAGAGCTGATTTGGGAAAAGCATTTCATTATTCACCACCTTAAGCGCAACAATTGGGACATCGAAAAAACCTGCAAATCCCTGAGCACAGAAAAAAAACAACTTAAAGAAAAAATTGCGCTCCATTCCATTGAAATACCAGATCCAAAAAAAATCAATAATGGATACCGCCACCAACAACGAACCCTCAAGCGTAGTGTGGTGCTGTGCGGAAGTGGTTTGCATTCGGGTATTAAAACAGGATTGATTCTGCAACCCATGCCTCTTGGAAGCGGAATCATATTTGGGGATATTTCCACCGGCAAAACCATTCCCGCCCGACTGGAAAATGTCCAGTCCACAGATTATGCCACCCGCTTAAGTAAAGACAGGGTCTCGGTCGGAACCATCGAACATATTATGGCGACTCTTCACATGTACCGGATCACCAACCTGCTTATTAAAGTCGGCGATGAAGCACCGGTGATGGATGGTTCCGCGAAAGATTTTTGTGCCCTGATAGAAGATGGAGAGTTCGAAGACCAAGATGGTTTTTATGAAGAAATCGTGATCGATAAAAACTACACTTTTGGCAACAAGGAGCAAGGTGAGCCGTATATTTCCATCGAACCCAGCGATAGCTTTAGCGTTAGTTACCACATGGAATATCCGGAACCGATTGGCATTCAGGACTACACTTATGAGTTCAAAGGAAATGAAAGTTTTAAAAATGAAATCGCCCCGGCAAGAACCTTCGGCTTCATGGAAGAAGTGGCGCAATTGACCGAAATGGGTTACGCGTCTGGAGGTAAACTTGATAATTTTATATTGCTTGGCGACAAAAAAGTCTTGAACACCAAGCTCCGCTTTAAAGATGAGTTCCCCCGACATAAAATTCTGGATATACTCGGGGATTTTTATTTACTGGGAAAACCCATACGGGGGCACGTCAAAGCCTGCAGATCAGGGCACACCCAGAATGTAGGCCTTCTTCAAAACATCCAGGATACCTTGGTTCAGAAAAACTGACTCCCGCGTAGAGGGCAAACTTTCTCGCCGAACCTCCTTTACTCTTTGGCTCCCGCCGGTCTAAGTTGCCGAACCACCGCATGCCCATCTAATTGAAGCACAACCTTTATTATCGAAATCATTGATTTAAAACACTACTTAATGATAAGCTCGACCGGTATTGGCACCCGTCCCCAACAAACCTTCACGACCATTTCAAATGGCACCCGACAAATTTAAACTCGCCGTTTTGGTTTCAGGACGAGGTTCTAACCTGCAGGCCATCATCGACAGTATTGAAACAAACAACCTGCAGGCCGAAATTGCCATGGTGATTAGTAATGTGAAAGATGCCTACGCTCTTGAGCGGGCACACAAGCACGGTCTTGACGGGCTTTTTCTGGACCCTGAATCTTTTCTGGACCAAAACAGCTACGAGCAGAGCTTGATAGAACAAATTCAATCCAAATCCGTTAACTTGATTTGTCTCGCCGGTTACATGCGGGTTCTGGGCAAACATTTTATCGAAGCTTTTTCAGGTCGAGTCATCAATATTCATCCCTCGTTACTTCCAGCGTTTCCCGGATTAAACGTGCAAAGACGAGCCTTGGAGCATGGAGCCCGGTTCTCAGGATGCACGGTGCATTATGTCAACGAGGAAGTGGATGGCGGCCCTATCATTTCGCAAGCGGTGGTTCCCATTTTTGATGACGACGATGAGGCTTCCCTTTCTGAAAGAATTCTTGAGCAAGAACACATCATTTACCCCGAATCCATTCGGCTACTCCTTGAAGGCAGGCTGACCTTTTCGGGCCGAAGGGTCCTGCGTGACAAATAGAGAGAAAACACACTTGAATCCCCTGCAAAAACTTTTAGTTTTTTTCACAATCCTGACACTGCCGGAGGTTCTCTTTGCGGAAACCTCCGAGCAAAAAGCGCTGGATGCCATTCAAAACCAATATGAAAAGGTTGCAACCTTTGAAGCCGACTTCACTCAGCAGTCTTACACCAAAATGATGGACCAGACCCAAAGCGTCAAAGGCAAGGTGCAAATCAAGAAACCCGGAAAAATGAGATGGGTCTACGGAGCTCCAGAGACACAAATTCTAATCAGCAATAAGAAAACCCTTTGGCTTTATGTCCCCGACGAGGAACAAGTCACCAAGATACCGATTGAAAGTATTTACTCTTCCAACACACCGGCACTTTTTCTGGCGGGAAAAGGAAAGTTGACCCATGCCTTTAATGTTGAACGCGTCAATGAGGAAAACCGGAATATTGTTGTCGCCCTTGTCCCAAAAAACGAGGAGCAGGGGCTGGCAAGACTGACTCTTCTAGCTGACAAGAAAAACTTCCAAATCACCGGATCGACCGTGTATGATAAATTAGGAAACAAAACAGAAATTCGCTTCACCCGTATTCGGATTAACCGAGAAATCCCGGAAGAACAATTCCGACTCAAGACTCCACCCGGCGTGGAGGTTTTGGATTACACACAAACTCCTTAAATCTCATGTTTGAACTTTCAATATTTTCTTCAGATGCAATCCTCAGTTTCGGGATCAAAATGCTGGCTTTTCTGGGTGGCCTGGCCGCTCTCATCTTCGTCCATGAACTTGGGCATTTTCTCGTTGCCCGAAAGGTGGGTGTCGTGGTGGAAAAGTTTTCCATCGGTTTTGGGCCTAAAATTGTGAGCTTCACACGCGGAGGCACCGAATATCTCCTCGCCTGGATTCCACTTGGCGGCTACGTAAAAATGAAAGGGGAAGAAGTCGGGGAAGAAACCGTGGACGAACAGGGGTCCTTTGCGGCAGCTCCAGTTCTGGACCGGCTGGCCATTGCCTTCGCGGGTCCGCTTTTCAATATTCTTTTTGCCATTGTCATTTATTATTGCGTCTATCTGATAGGGGTTCCCGCATTGGCTCCTGTTGTTGGCACGGTTAAAGATGAGTCTCCGGCACTGGTTGCGGGGCTTCAGGCCGGCGACCGCATTTTAGCCATTGACGACAAAAAAATACTTTATTGGGAACAACTGCAAGAAATCGTGCATAAGTCCCCAGGCCACTCCTTGGATTTCCAAGTGGAAAGAAGCTCCGGAAGCATCGCCCATGTCCCCATCACCCCCATCTCCGAGGAAATCAGCGATCTTTTTGGCGACAAAGAAAACGTTGGACTGATCGGAATCACGCCGCTGGTAAGAAATATATTCCATGTTAAGGAAGGCTCCCCGGCTGACCTTGCTGGAATTCAAGAAGGCGACATTTTGGTTTCGGTGGGCAATACTACTATTTTTGGCTGGGGAGACCTGAAGACAGCGGCTGTCGACAAGCCCGGCCAGGAACTGACCTTCAGAGTCCTCAGAAACGGAACGGAAGTCGTAACCACACTGACACCCGAATCCAAGGTTACCAAAGACCTTGAAGGCAAAAGTGCAGAAGTGGGCGTGCTTGGAATCGGCATGGCCGGAGAAATGGCAACGGAAAAATATGGCGTTTTCGGAGCCCTTAAAAGGGCTATTGACGAAACAAGACGGCTGATTTATCTGATCGCCGTCAGCATCAAAAAAATGGTTGTGGGCTCTGTCCCCGCAGACTCCATCGGCGGCCCTATCCTGATTTTTCAAATTTACGGGGAATACACCGAACAAGGCATTAGTGAGCTGATTCGGTTGACTGCACTTTTGAGCATCAACCTGGGACTACTCAACCTGTTGCCAATTCCGGTTCTGGATGGCGGTCATATTTTCTTTTTCCTGATAGAAATTCTCAAAGGTAAACCTGTTAGTGAAAGAAATCGGGAACGGGCACAACAAGTTGGGATATTCATGTTGCTCAGCCTCATGGTGTTCGCATTTTATAATGATATCATGCGAATCATTACCTGAAAACACCTCCTAATATGCAAAATATTGAGTGCCGGATTCAGGACCTCAAGGAAGCCGCAGATAAATTATCCATAAAAATTGAAATCTCCAACCTCAGCGATCAGGAGTTTGTCATACAAGGCGGCTACTGCAAGCTCAATGGCAAGGGCCTCATTATTCTGGACAAAAACCTTCCGAGCGAAGAACATGTGATCATTATTTTAAGTACGCTGAAAAAATTTGATGTCGACAACATCTATATGGCTGACTGGATACGAGAAAAAATTCAAGCCGATAAAGTCGCTGGAACTCAGTCATGACTCTTCTTAACACTATTCTTCCCGAACATCGCCGAGGAAAACTCAAAGCCCTGCTGGAAGAAGGAAAAACAGTGCGGGCACTTGAAGCTCATAACGGGTTGAGCGGCATCATCGCCAATTCGGTTGAAGTGACTGGAGATTCGGATGGACAAACTGTTGTCCGCCAATTCGATGCCATCTGGGAAAGCAGTCTCACCGACTCGGCCTCGAAAGGCCACCCCGATATCGAGGTCGTGACCTTTGACTCCCGGATCCATACCATCAACGAAATTCTTACTGTGACCGACAAACCCATGATCGTTGACGGCGATACGGGAGGGGACGCGAACACCTTCGAATACACCGTCTCCAAACTTGAGCGGGCAGGTGTATCTGCGGTAGTTATAGAAGATAAGGTTTTTCCAAAACGCAACAGCCTGGAGGCTGGAGTCCAGCAAAACCTGCAAGAACCGGAAGTCTTCGCCCAGAAAATCCGGCGAGGGAAAAGTATTCAGAAAAGCAATGAGTTTATGATCATCGCCCGTATTGAAAGCCTTATATCCGGGAAACCCATGGAAGACGCACTCAACAGGGCCACGCAATACCTGCAAGCCGGAGTCGATGGAATCATGATCCACTCCAAGTCCAAAAGCCCGGATGAAATCCTGGAGTTTGCTGAAAAGTACCAGGTTATTTTAAAGAACCTCCAATTGAACAAACCACTGGTGTGTGTGCCCACCACTTATAATCGAATCACCGAGGACGAACTGAGTGCCGCCGGATTCAGCGTCATCATTTATGCCAACCACCTTTTGCGCAGCGCTTACCAAGCGATGACAGAAACCGCAAAAACTCTACTTCGCAATCAGAGATCTCTGGAGACCGATCCTTTATGCACACCCATCCGGGAAATTTTTAAAACCGTTGGGTTTCTGGACGTTAAGGAAAAAGACCAGCAGGATGGACAAACGACCAATATTCCGGTAATTATTCCTGCCGCTGGGGAAGACCCTGTTTTCAAACAAATTTTGAACGGCAAGCCCAAGGCCATGCTCGAAGTTTGTGGCAAGACCCTTCTCGACCATCAAATTCAAGCCCTGAGCAACGCCAATCTTGCAGACATCACACTCATCGCAGGGTATGGCAAGGACCACCTGTATGCAGAGGGCATCAATATTCTAGAGAATCCCGACTACCAGAAGGGGTCCGTGCTCAATTCACTGGTCGTCGCTAAAGAAAAAATGACCAATGGATTCATCATGTTGTATTCCGACATCCTCATGGAGGACCAGATTCTCAACAAGCTGACAGAGCGTAAGGAAGATATTGTTCTCGTTGCCGACAATTCAACCCAGTATCACCAGCCGGAAGAGGGAAACGTTCTCGACTACATTATTACCAGGAACCGCTACAAGCCGACGCGCCGGGAAATCCGCTTTATCAGTGAAAATACGGTGGCAAAGATTGGCAATAAGATAAACCCGAAAACCGCAACCCACGAGTTCATAGGTCTTGCCCGGTTCAGCAAAACTGGCGCCGAACAGTTTCTCGAAACCTATAACGATGTCCTTAAAAATTTTACTGGCCGCTTTCAAGAATCAGAGGATATTTCCAAACTGAATTTCACCGACCTCATTCAGGAAATGATTGATCGTGGTTTCGCCGTCCACTATATGGAAATCCACAAAGGCTGGCTGGAAATCCACAACACAGATCATATTGCTCTTGCTCAAAAATCCTTTAGCGCATAAAATTATCCTTCCTCTTTATCCGCATTAACCATCAGGATACTGCGTATGCATTTTTCGAAGCTTTTCGTTCCAACGCTAAAAGAATCTCCTGCTGACGCAGAAGTCATCAGCCACAAGCTCATGGTACGCGCGGGGATGATCCGACAGCTTGCCTCGGGAATTTACTCCATCCTGCCATTGGGACTTCGAGTCTTAAGGAAAGTAGAACAAATCATCCGCGAAGAGATGAATAAAATCGACGGGCAGGAAGTTTTTCTGCCAAGCATTCAACCTGCCGAATTATGGGTAGAAAGCAAGCGCTGGGATTTTTATGGCAAGGAATTATTGCGGATTAAAGACCGGCACAACCGGGAATTCTGTTACGGCCCCACTCATGAGGAGGTCATCACCGATATCGTGAGAAAGGAAGTCAGATCCTATCGCCAGCTACCCATTTTGCTGTATCAGATTCAGGCCAAGTTTCGCGATGAAGTCCGCCCTCGGTTTGGCATCATGCGCGGACGGGAATTCATGATGAAAGATGCCTACAGTTTTCACGCCGACGAAAAAGACACCCAACGTACTTACAGTCAGATGGCACTGGCCTACACCAATGTTTTCAACAGGTGCGGTTTGGACTTCAAGCAGGTTCAGGCCGATTCGGGAACCATCGGGGGCAACTTTTCACATGAGTTCGCAGTGCTCGCCGATTCAGGAGAGGATGAAATAGGTTTTTGCGGTTCGTGCGGTCAGGCCTCGAACCTGGAGCTTGCGAAATCGAAACCACCTTCCCCCTCTACACCTCCTGCCACACCACAGGAACTAAAAGAAGTGGAGACACCCGGAAAAAAATCAGTGGAGGATGTAGCGGAGTTTCTCAACCTGCCTGCCCGGCAAATCGTAAAAACCATTCTTCTTGAAAATGAGAACGGGCTGGTAGCAGGGCTCGTTCGCGGTGACCATGAAATCAGCCCCGTCAAAATGAAAAATCTGATCGGTTGTGAATGGTTGCAACCGGCAGGAGAAGAAGCCATCGCCAAATATCCCGAACTACATTGCGGATATGTCGGACCCTTGGGACTCGACCTTCCGGTTTATGCGGACTGCGAAATTTCTGCCATGCATGGTTTTGTTACCGGTGCCAATAAACCCTCTGCGCACTTTACCGGTGTTCAAGTCAAGCGGGACTTGAAAGTCGAACAATTCGGCGATCTCAGAACTGTCAAGGCCAACGACCCCTGCCCACATTGCGAGAACGGAAAATACCAAGTCAGACGCGGAATCGAAGTTGGCCACATTTTCATTCTTGGCACCAAATATTCCTCGGCAATGAAAGCGGTTTATCTGGACCAGCAAGGCAAGGAAAATGCCATGTTCATGGGCTGCTATGGAATCGGGGTCGGGCGCACCGCCGCCGCCGCTATTGAACAAAATCATGATGACAGAGGAATTGTCTGGCCTCGGAACCTGGCTCCTTTTCAAGTCACTATCATTCCAGTTAACTATTCCAATGACGCGTTGAAAACCACCTGCGACATTATTTATAACCGGTTGCAGGAAACCGGCCTGGAAACCCTGCTCGATGATCGGTCAGATCGACTGGGTGTCAAATTGAAGGATGCTGACCTGATGGGAATTCCCCTGCAAATTATTGTGGGGCCTAAAAACCTTTCTGCCGGACAAGTTGAGATCAAAATCCGCAAGACCAATGAGTCTGATCTGCACCCCTACCCCCAGGTCATTGAAGATATCCCTAATATTTTAAAAGACTTATAAAAAAAACCGGTCGGCCCCTGAGTTCCTCAGTTTTCCCTTGAAATCAGGCATTAAGTTCTTGTACAATCCCTGTGACATGTGGGGTCCTATATTGCGGGCTTTGAGCCCGCTTTTTTTATTTTTTTTAGGCCATTTCAGCAGCACGGGTTCACCTGTTTCAATAGAATGCAAAAATCACAGGATCCACTCGGCAACAGAGGTTTAAATGGCAAAAGTCTCTGTTTCTCAAGCAATTAAGGATTTAATCGAACCGGTCCTTCCGGTCCTTGTAATGGAAGGATTGGAACTAGTAGATGTTGAATATAAGAAAGAAGGCAAGAACTGGGTTCTAAGGATATTTATTGACAAGGAAAGGGGAGTTACGGTTGCGGACTGCCAAAAAATCAGCCACCTGGCCGGCGATCTCATTGAAATCGAGGAAACCATCACCACCCCCTATAGCCTGGAAGTCTCATCCCCTGGACTGGATCGGGTTTTGAAACGGGAAAAAGATTTTTTAAAATTCAAGGGAAGGCAAATCCGCCTGCACAGTCTTTCCCCGATTGACAACAGAAAAAAATTTATCGGCATCCTTACAGAATTCAAGGATCAGACCATATTTATGGAAGTGGACGGAAAGCTTTTTGAAATTCCGTTGCACCAGGTTGGCAAAGCAAGTTTAGTCATTGAAATTTAGGCCAAGCCCATGAGCACGGAAACACTCAGTATTCTGGATCAACTCAGTCGCGATAAGGGTATCGATAAAGACATCCTGATTGATGCATTGAAGGCTGCGGTCGAAGTTGCCGCACGAAAAAGGTACCCGACGATCAAGGAGCTGCAAACTGAATTCAACGAATCCACCGGGGAAGTCGAAGTTTACTTGGAGAAAACAGTGGTTGAAGAAGTTGATCTGCCAGATGAGCAAATCAGCCTGAAGGACGCTTCGGCACTTGCAGACGATGTCCATGTCGGCGAACAGGTTCTGGTCCAGCAGGTTCTGGAAAATTATGGGCGCATTGCCGCCCAACTCGCCAAGCAGGTGATCGTACAAAAAGTACGCGAAGCGGAAATTGACCTGATCCACACTGAATACATCGAGAAAAAGGGCGAGTTGATCAACGGCATGGTTCAAAGAATGGAACATGGCGACCTTATTGTTGACCTGGGAAAAACCGAAGGCATTCTGCCTCGACGGGAACAGGTTTTCCGGGAAAGCTTCAATCGGGGAGAACGGATACGAGCATATGTCCTGGATGTCCGGAAAACGCCCAAGAATGCCTTGGTCATTCTTTCTCGCACCCATATCGGATTGATCAAGAGTTTGTTCGAGATGGAAGTTCCCGAAATCAGTGAAGGGATGGTTGAAATCATGGGGGTGGTTCGCGAGCCTAACGGTCGCACCAAAATTTCAGTGCGAACCAACGACCGGGAAATCGACGCAGTGGGTGCTTGTGTGGGCATGCGCGGAATGAGAGTTCAATCTATCGTGCAGGAACTGCGTGGCGAAAAAATAGATATCGTTGAATTCTCTGAAGACCCGGAAACTTATATCAAAAATGCGTTGAGTCCAGCCAAGGTTTCAAGAATCATCATGAGCCCCGATGAAAAACAAATGACGATCATCGTGGCCGAAGACCAGATGTCGCTGGCTATAGGAAAAAAAGGCCAGAATGTGCGGCTCGCCGCCAAACTGGTCCGCTGGAAAGTGGATATAAAAGGCCCTTCCGAAGCGATGGGCCTGGGTGTGGAGCACGCCTTTCTGGCTCCCTCCGAGATTTCCACGGTGGACTTTCTCGATGACGTGAAAAACACCAAAGGTCTGGGTGAAAAGGTGATGACCATCCTCTTCAATAACGACCTTGTTACCTATGAAGGGGTGCTGAAGCAAGGAGTGAAAGACTTGATCCAGTTGCCAGGCATTGGCCCCAAAAAAGCTGAAGCCCTGCTTCAGTTATCTGAAGAACATGTCAAGCAGTTAAAACTGGAGCAGAAAGCAGCCAAAAAGAAAACCTCGGAGGTTGAAGAACCAGTAGCTACAGAAACCCCCAAACCTGAGACACCAGTTCAGGAAGAAGAAAGCCCTGTAACTGAAGGTGAAGATCAGGGAGAAAAAGTCTCCGAAGAAGAGGAGGAAGAAATCCTCATACAGGAATTAACAGGGCTAACCCCTGAGGTTCTCCAAACCTTGGCCAATAACGGGTTTGAAACAATAGCCGAGCTTTCTATCACTCCGCTGGAGGAGTTAATAGCCATGGAAAGTATTGATGAGGATATAGGCAAATCCATTCTGGCGCAGGTCAAGCAACGCATGGAGAATCTTGAAAATGTTTAAAGCTCAAATTCATCTCCTTCTTTCAAGGAGGCTTTTGCATAACCCCGGGTCCTTCGTCGCCTTCGGCTCCTCGATGATGACAAACCGGCGTTTCGTGTCGTTCTGAGCGCGGTGAAGACGTGATGTTTCACTTAAGCTTTCATGCCCGGAACGGGTAATCTCGCTTTTCTGTTTTTTCGACTTACGCAAAGGCCTCTCTTTCAAGATGGAAAAGCTTTACCCAAACCCATGAGCCATTTATCGGCTCCGGGTCTTAAAAAAATTGCAGTGTTGTCCAACAGGAGGAAATTTGGCTAAGATTCGCATCAACAAGCTGGCCTTGGAACTCAATATCCAGAACGATCAGATCATTGAGGCCCTGCAAAAACATAGCATAGCTGTAAAAAATCATATGAGTTCCATTGATGAAGAAGCCACGCAGTACATCCGTGATCTCTTTGCCCCCAAACCCACCATAACCAAAAAGGTGGTGAAAAAAGTCAAGGCAAAAATTAAAATCAAGGCTCCCACCAAGGTAAAAGTTACAACCGCAAAAACCCAGGCCAAGTCTACCGCCACAAAGAAGGCCGCGAAGAAATCAGACGACAAGGACAAAAAAACTCAAAAGACTAAAACCAAGGCCAAAACCTCAGCAAAGGCTAAACCTGCGGAAAAAATCAAGGAAATACAAGAAAGTAAAATAGGGAGGAAACTCGGCCTTAAAATTGTCAAAAAAGAAGACAAACCAAAACCCGTCGAGAAAAAACCAGCCACAGCGGCAAAAGAGAAACCCGCTGAGGTAACCGCACCACCCCCCGTTGCTCCCAAACCGGCTCCCGAACCTGTTGTCCCAGAGGAAGGCTTTGAGGTCGTTCAAATTGGCGAGAACATACCAGTGCGCGAACTGGCAGAAAAAATGAAATGCACCCCGAATGACATCATTAAAGAATTAATGGTTTTCGGAATACTCGCCAATATCAACCAGACTCTGAACTTTGATCTTGCCAGCAAGGTGGCCGATAAGCTCGGGTTCGAGGTTGATCTTCATATTGAAAAATCTGAACTGGATTTCTCGGAAGAAGAAGAAGACAACAGCAAAGACCATGTCACCCGCGCTCCGATCGTAACCATCATGGGGCATGTCGACCACGGCAAGACCTCGCTTCTTGATGCCATTCGCAAGACCGATGTGACCAGACTGGAAGCGGGCGGAATCACCCAACATATTGGTGCCTATCAGGCTCGCATCAGAGGGTCGTCCATCACTTTCCTCGACACACCTGGACACGAAGCCTTCACAGCCATGAGAGCCAGAGGTGCGCAGGTGACAGATATTGTCGTTCTGGTTGTGGCCGCTGATGACGGAATCAAACCGCAAACCAAAGAAGCGATTCACCATGCCGAGGCGGCAGGAGTTCCGATTCTTGTGGCCATCAACAAAATTGACAAGCTGGACGCGAAACCCGAAGAGGTCAAAAAACAATTGGCCGACTTGGGCCTTCTACCTGAGGACTGGGGTGGACAAACAATCTACGTCGAAGTCTCGGCCTTGAACGGAACGGGAATTGATCACCTGCTTGAAAATTTGCTCCTGCAGGCAGAAGTCATGGAACTGAAAGCCAACCCGACACTCCGCAGTAGAGGAGTGGTCATTGAATCCAAATTGGATAAAGGACGCGGACCCATAGCCACCTTGGTTGTTGAAAGCGGCACCTTGAAAGTCGGGGAACCTTTTATCGTCGGCTGCTATTTCGGCAAGGTCCGGGCACTAATCGATGACAATGGCAAAAAAATTAAAAAAGCCGTTCCTTCCACTCCTGTAGAGATCGTGGGTTTGCCAGATGTTCCGCAACCCGGCGACCACTTCATGGTGGTTCGGGACGAAAAAAAGGCTCGGCAACTCAGCAACCTGAGACTACAGCAACAGCGGGAAATCCAACTGGCTAAATCCACACGCATCACCATGGACGACCTGCACCAGCAGATAGCTGAAGGTCAGATTAAAGAACTTAATCTGATTATCAAGACAGACGTCCAAGGCTCGATTCACGCGGTCCAAGAGGCTTTCGGAAACCTAGGCCGCAAAGAGGTCCGCATTAAATGCATTCATGATGCTGTCGGTGGCATCACCGAGTCAGATGTTCTTCTGGCAAGCGCGTCCAACGCAATCATCATCGGATTCAACGTACGTCCCACAGACCAAGCCACCAGACTGGCCACCCGGGATCAGGTAGATATTCGTCTCTACAGCATTATCTACGATGCCATCAATGATATGAAGCTGGCCTTGGAAGGAATGCTGGCACCAAAATACAAAGAACGAATTATCGGTAAGGCCAAAATCCGCGAGGTGTTCACCATTCCCAAAGTCGGCACCATTGCAGGATGCCATGTGCTGTCAGGAAAAGTAGAGCGCAACATGGAAGCCCGACTAATCCGAGACAATGTGGTGATCTACCAAGGTAAGATCGCATCCATAAGAAGGTTTAAGGATGATGTAAAAGAAGTCACCGCAGGTTATGATTGCGGTCTATCTATCGAAAAGTTTCAGGATGTGAAACAAGGCGATGTTGTCGAGCCGTTTATGATGGAAGAGATCACAAACTGATACGCGGTTTTCCACAAAAAAATGGTTATTGGTTGTTGCTCCATCAAGTTTTACTTGCACGGAAACCAATCTTTAAAGGATAAGTCCCAGGTCGTCAGATCCATTAAAGACCGGCTCAAAAATAGCTTTAATGTGTCAGTCGCGGAAGTTGGGGGTCAGGACAATTGGCAAAGTCTCCACATCGGAATCGCCGCTGTGGGATCTGACCGCCCATACATGGATGGGTTGTTGACCAAGGTCGTCAACGCCATAGATCGAATGAATCTGGCCGGGATCACCGATTGTAAAACGGAAACTATGCATCTTGGCCCCGGAAACTTTTAAAACAGCAGGTGTTTTCATGCGGTTCAAGCGTTCTCAGAGAATTCAGGAACTACTTCTTGAAGAAATATCAAAGCTCGTCCAGAGTGGATTGAAGGATCCCCGGATAGGCTTTACCACCATCACCAAGGTGGAAGTTTCTGACAATCTCAAACACGCTAAAATATTTGTCAGCGTGATGGGCTCTGAACAAGAAAAAACGGACACCTTGGAAGGACTGATAAATGCTAAAGGCTTCATCCGTAATGCGTTGGGCAAGAACCTTTATTTAAGGTACCTTCCTGATCTGGAATTTCGGCGGGATGATAATGCCGATCATGTTGAAAAGATATCAAGGATACTCAATGGACTGTACCCTGAATCAGGTGGTCAACCTCTATAAACCACCTGGCCCTACTTCGTTTTCCATGGTCCATGCGGTAAAGAGGATGCTGGGCGTCAAAAAAGCAGGACATATAGGCACCCTAGACCCCATAGCAGAGGGTATTTTGCCCATCTGCCTGAACCAATCGACCCGGATTATTCAGTTCCTGAGCCCTTTATCCAAGCATTATCAATGCACTATGACCTTGGGAGCGGCCACGGATACTCAGGACTCTACCGGCAAAACTCTTTTTAAGAGAGACCCCTCCAAAATCACCGAGGGCCAGATCCGTAACCTGCTCACAAGCTTTCAAGGAGAGCAAAAGCAGATTCCTCCCATGTACTCGGCAAAGAAAAGCAAGGGAATTCCTCTTTACAAATTAGCCAGAAATGGTATTACTACCGAGAGGGAACCTGTCTCAGTCCATTTTCATTCTATTGATTTTGTTAATATGGATGGGAATCGGGTAGAGTTTGAAGCGCATTGTTCTGCGGGAACTTACATCCGCACCCTGTGCCATGATATTGGGCAGAGTTTGGGTTGCGGTGCGCATATGTCTGGCTTGATCCGGAAACGGGTGGGAGTCTTTGCCCAAAACTGTTCAGTCACTCCCGAAGCATTGGAAACCGCAAACAATAACGGAAATCTGGCCGGAGTACTTTTTCCTGTGGAAAGAGCTTTGGAATTTCTTCCTGAAGTCTGTGTCAATGATGACTTCATAGAACCTATTGCCAATGGTAGTGCCCTGCCCAAATTTTCCCTGAAAACTTATCCAGGGGAATTCAAACCAGGGATGATGCTACGGGTTTGCAATGGTAGCGACAAGATACTCGCCATCGTCGAGTCCCTTATTGATCAAGATCAATTTAGTCGACTGGCACCAGAAGATATCGCGTTTAAATTAAAGCGTGTTTTAATTTAACACTAAACATTTGAAATTTGACGGAAGAAGGTTGGAATGTTTTCGCAGGGACACCGCGTAAAATTATGGTGTGTTTCTACGAAAACATTCTCCAATCGTTTTCCCGCATTTAACGAGTTGGAGGAAGAATCATGACAATGAGTGCAGAACAAAAAATCACGGTTATTACCGATTACAAGCTTCATGAAAAAGACACGGGGTCTTCAGAAGTGCAGATCGCACTGCTGACAAAGCGCGTTACCTATTTGACGGAACATTTCAAGACGCATTCCAAAGACCACCATTCCCGGCGCGGACTACTCAAGTTGGTGAGCCAGAGACGAAAATTATTGGATCACCTCAAAAAAGAGGATATTGGCCGTTACCAGAGCATTATTTCAAAGCTCGGCATACGCAGATAATCGCGCCCAACCTACCCTGAATTCTCAGGACAAAAAGATACTGGAGATATATCAATGGATAAAGTTGAAGTAGCTATAGATGGAAAAATAATTTCCCTGGAAGCGGGCGATTTAGCCCGGCAAGCTGGTGGCGCGGTCGTTGTCCGGCAAGGCGACACCATGGTGTTGGTGACCGCCACCATGGCTAAAGAACCTCGGGAAGGAATCGATTTCTTTCCTCTGACTGTAGACTATCGGGAAAAAACCTATGCTGCCGGAAAAATTCCCGGCAGTTTTTTTAAACGGGAAGCCCGCCCTGGAGACATCGAAACCCTGATCTGCCGGTTGATCGACAGGCCTATCAGGCCGTTGTTCCCGAAAGCATTCAAGAACGAAACTCAGGTTGTCGGACTGGTCGTCTCGCATGACCAGATCAATCCCCCGGATGTCAATGCCATCACTGGAGCTTCCGCTGCGTTGATGATCTCTGATATTCCGTTTAAGACCCCCGTTGCCGGAGCTCGCATTTCCCGGGTGGATGGCAAGCTGATTTTCAATCCCACTTACGACGACACAGCAAACAGTGACCTGAACCTGATCATGGCGGGAACATCCGATGGAATCGTAATGGTTGAGGCCGGTGCCAAAGAAGTGAGTGAAGAAGATATGATGGCGGCCCTTGAATTTGGTCACGAAAGAATTAAAAAAGTGATCGAAATTCAAATCAAGCTCCGCGAACTTCTCGGTAAAGAAAAACTTGTGGTAGAAGCGCCAAAAGTGGATGAAGCACTGAAAAGCAAAATTCACACACAGGCCGCATCCAGTCTGAATGATGCAATGCAAATCGCCGGAAAACATGAGCGTGGCGATGCCATCAAGAAAATCAAAGACGACCTCACCGAAGCATTGAGCCCTGAAGAGCAGGAAGAGAAAAAAGGTGCGGTTAAAGATATTTTCCATGACTTGGAAAAAGACATTGTGCGCGACCTTGTGCTCGACAAACAGTACAGGGTAGATGGCAGAGGCTTGGCCGATGTCCGCCCTATCAGCATTATGGTCGGCTATTTGCCGCGCGTGCACGGTTCCGCTGTTTTCACCCGCGGCGAAACTCAGGCTCTTGTCACCGCCACTATGGGAACTTCGGTGGATGAACAACGGCTGGACAGTTTGGAGTTTAAGGGAACGAAATCTTTTCTCCTGCACTACAACTTCCCGGCATTTTGTACCGGTGAGGTCAAGTTTATTGGCGGCCCCGGACGACGCGAGATAGGCCACGGCATGCTCGCCGAAAGGGCTCTCATCCCCATCCTGCCGAGCAAGGAAAAATTCCCTTACACCATCCGGATAGTTTCCGAGATTCTTGAATCCAACGGTTCCTCCTCCATGGCTTCAGTGTGCGGCGGTTCCCTCTCAATGATGGATGCGGGTGTTCCCATCAAAGCTCCTGTTGCAGGCATCGCTATGGGACTGATTAAGGACGGCGACCGAGTGGCGATTCTCTCCGACATTCTCGGCTCCGAAGACCATCTTGGTGATATGGACTTTAAAGTGGCAGGAACCGGCAACGGTATCACCGCCCTGCAAATGGACATCAAAATTTCAGGTCTGGACCGTGAACTCATGGGCAAAGCCCTCGATCAAGCGAAAGAAGGGAGAATGCATATCCTCGGTGAAATGGATAAAGCTCTGCAAAATCCAAGAGATGAACTGTCCAAATACGCTCCAAGAATCGTCCAGATTACGGTTCCAAAAGATAAAATTCGCGACGTTATTGGACCGGGCGGCAAAGTCATCCGCGATATCATTGATAAAACCGGCGTCACCATAGACATCAACGATGACGGGGTCGTTTCAATAGCCTCCTCCGATGAGGAAGCCGCCGGAAAGGCCATCGAATATGTGGAAAATCTGGTTCAGGAAGTCGAGGTCGGGAAAATCTATCTCGGCAAGGTCAAAAAGATCGTCGACTTCGGAGCCTTCGTGGAAATCTTCCCCGGCACCGATGGCTTGGTGCATATCTCGCAAGTGTGCGACCGCCGCATCAAAAATGTCAGTGACGAAATTCAGGAAGGTGACGAAATCAGAGTCAAGGTCATTGATGTGGATCAACAAGGAAAGGTCAAACTCAGCCGTAAGGAAGCCCTGCGCGAAGCAGTTCCCGCGACTTGATTCAACAGCTTAAATAAAACGGGGTAGGCTTTATGCCTATCCCGTTTTATTGTTTCTTTCAGGTTATTTGGTAAATTGCTGATAAGCTCAACACACATATCATTCTGAACGAAGCGACGAATCCTGCCCATTGTTTTATTAGGGACTTCGAATCCTCAAGGATGACGACTTGGGGAGTTTTTCAGCAATCTATCCGAGATCCCAGTCTTTGATCACATCAATAGATGGGTGATGGGTGAGATCAAAATGGATCGGTGTCACCGAGATATAGTTTTTGCCCACCATCACGCAGTCGGCCCCTTCTTCGACTTCATAAAACCGCATCTCACCCGCCATCCAGTAATAGGTATTGTTTCTTGGGTCCACCCGCTGATCAAACGATTCAACAACCCGTGACTTGCCTTGACGGGTGATGGCCACCCCGGCAATTTCATCTTCAGGGACAGGGGGAATATTGACATTCAGGACAACGCCCATGGGCAATCCTTTTTCCAAGACTTTTTTGATCAACTTGCGGGTGAACTTTGCAGCGGGATTAAAATCTGGCTTTTCGTAGGTGTCCAAAGAAACTGCGATACTGGGAACCCCCATAATCATCGCTTCGGTCGCGGCTGAAACGGTTCCGGAATAAAGCGCACAAACTCCTAGATTTCCGCCCAGATTGATCCCCGAAACCACCATCCGAGGTGGTTCGTCCAGCAACACGGCGATGGCCAGTTTGACGCAGTCCGCCGGGGTTCCATTGACCGCGTAACCGATGAGTCGGCCTTCCTCCTCTACCTTCCGCACCTTGAGCGGCTGGGCCAGGGTGATAGCGTGACCCATGGCACTTTGCTCCGTTTCCGGAGCAACAATGATCACATCATCCTCTTGACTAAGTTCTCTGTACAAAGTTCTCAAACCATCGGCGTTAAATCCATCATCATTACAAAGCACAATCATAAAGGGTAAGTCCAGCTAGTTTTGGGTATGTTTCGGGAAAAAAGGCGTTTCCTGTCGGAAACGCCCTTAAATTTTACGACACTTTATTTAGCGAAAAAAACTATCTTAGCTCCACAAGCCATTACTCAATTTCCTCCGGGTGTTGCCCGGCGGCTAGTGTTTAGTTATGTTTGCCAAAATAATCTTGCGATCCTTCAGGATCCGGCTTCATACCAGCATCGCCTTCTTTCCAGTTCGCCGGACACACTTCACCATTGTTCTCGTGGAACTGCAAAGCATCAACCATCCTCAAAGCTTCGCCGATATTTCTTCCCAAAGGCAGGTTGTTGATGAGCTGATGCTGGACCACACCTTCCTTGTCAATCAGGAACAGCCCACGAAAAGCAATCCCCGCCTCATGCATGACCCCGTAGTCGTAGGTGATTTTCTTGTTCACATCGGCAACGAGTGGGTAAGTGATATCACCGAGCCCGCCCTTTTTACGGTCGGTATTTCTCCATGCCAGATGCGAGAAATGGCTATCGATGGAAACCCCCAGCACTTCGGTATTGCGTTTCTTGAACTCATCTATACTGGTGCTGAAAGCAATGATCTCGGTCGGGCAAACAAATGTGAAGTCCAACGGATAGAAAAACAGAACGACATATTTCCCCTTATAGTCGGAAAGTTTGATTTCTTTAAAACTGCCATCAGGCATCACAGCCTGAGCAGTGAAAGCCGGGGCAGGTTTAGCAACTAATGCTGACATATGTAACTCCTCTAAATAGAATCAGTGTTTAATGGAAGGGTTACTTTATCACAATTTTCACAGGGCATTCAATTGCCATCAACAACTTTTGCCAAGCCTCTAAAGTGGTTTTAATCCCACTCATCCCCCTCCCTGCCTTGACACACCGGAACACCCTACTTACAATGCCTTAGGAGACTCACTCCGTCCACTACCATGGGAGGAAATTAGCGATACTCATTGGGCCGAGATAACACTTGCTCGCATAATAAAGACATTGCTCATTGGCCTCACGTCTAATGAGCTGGAATATTTTTATGGAAATACTGTTTTTAGGAACCGGGACCTCAACGGGGGTTCCTTCCCTGTGTTGCGACTGCGAGGTCTGTCTGTCGAAAGATCCGAGGAACAAGCGTTTGCGCTCGTCGATTCTCGTACGGCAAAGTGGCTATACCATCCTAGTCGATACCACTACCGACCTCAGGCAACAATGCCTGCTCTACGGAGTCCGGGAAATCAATACTGTTATTTATACCCATCATCATGCCGACCATGTTCACGGGATTGATGAACTGCGCAGTTTTAGCTTCTTCAACAAAACCGCATTGCCCGTTTATGGTAACGCGCAAACGTTGCACCACCTGAATAAAAATTTCAGCTATATTTTTGGAGAGGCCGAGCAAATCGGGGGGGGTGTTCCGCAATTGGTTCCAACACAGTTGGAAGATAAAACCTATAGCTTCGGCGGCATCCCAGTCACCCCTCTCGACATTCAGCACGGCAAGCTGATCATCAATGGGTTCCGCTTTAAGGACTGCGCCTACATCACTGACTGTAGCGGCATCCCAGACGGCACGCGGGAAAAGTTAAAAGGATTAAAGATTCTGATCCTGAATGCTGTCGGATTCAAACCGCACCCGACCCATTTCAACCTCAGCCGGGCTCTGGGAGCCGTCAAAGACCTTAAACCGGAAAGAACCATCCTCACGCACATCAACCATCACTACGATCACGAAAAAGTATCCCGAGACCTTCCGGAGGGAGTAGAACTGGCTATCGATGGAATGCGGATCGCCCTCTAACCAGCGTGATACCCCATTCGGGGCATGAAGTTGCTGTTGGGAATATCACACACAGATAATGGTCCTACACTTTCTCAGGGAGACCTTTGCGTAACCCGAGATTCTTCGTCATCTTGTTCCTTAGAATGGCAAAATAGCCCAGTATTGTCATGCTGAACTAATCCAGATCGAAATCGCGCAGATGTCTTTCGCCGGATTTATCGACATGCTTTTGCGATTCTTTAAAAATTTCATCGAGAACCCGACCCCGTTCCTTTTGGTTCTCACTGTTTTTCTTAAACATGTTCTGCTGTTCTTTTTTTTGGTTTTCCAGACCCTTCACCATATCGGCGAGAGAAACCACCGGCTTGGGCTTTCTTTCTTCCCAGATCACGTCACCGGTTTTTTTGTCCACCTGAAGTTTGGTTTCACAACAGGGGCAAATAACTTCAAGCTTTTTTGATCCCATCACATGACCCAAAATAAGTTCAAGGCACCTACCGTAATTCGATCAAACCATCCTGGCAATTCCACATGCCTCGATTTAAGAGCGTGTTCATGGCCACAGACGATTCCCCAAGGCACTTTCATTAATAACTTGCCTCCTTACTAGGAAGCCGCTATTAATTATATCAGATTTGCGGGTTCATAATAAACTCCAAGGGAAAACATGAAAGGCTATTTCATTACAGGAACCAATACCGGCGTGGGCAAGACTGTGGTCGCTGCCTGTCTGACCGCCCTGTTCAAAAAGCGGGGTGAAGATGTCGGGGTAATGAAGCCGATTGAGACCGGCGTGGACCCCGAATGTAGTTCTTCTGCCAGTTCCGATGCCAGGTTTCTGATGGAAGTTTCAGGAACCTCGGACACACTGGAAGATATCTGCCCCTACCGGTTAAAAATCCCGGCCTCTCCCTACCAGGCCGCCAGAATTGAAGGAAAAGAGATCGACCCTGAAAAAATACTGGAGAAGTTTCGCACACTTCAGTCCAAACACTCCATGATGCTGGTGGAGGGCATTGGCGGCCTCATGGTCCCGATCACCCAACGTTATCATGTGGCTGATCTGGCTTTACAAATAAGCCTTCCCCTCATCATTGTCAGCCACATTCAGACAGGCACTTTGAATCATACCCTTTTGACCATCAACGCGGCCCGACAGCATGGGCTGAAAGTCGAGGGTGTCATCCTCAACCCAGCGGAAGAAGGTACGTTGGATGCTATTAAAGCCGAACAGGGTTCTCTGATTGAAAAATTTTCAGATGCGCCGATTCTCGGCACCTGCCCTTATATTCATGATGTTTCGAGTGAGAGGATCAAACAAAACTTAGAAAGGTTTGAACAGGGCTTAAAAGAAAAGTTAATCTGAAACTTTTTATTTCTTTAGGTCAGACTTAAACTCGTAGCCTTTTTCGCGGTGGGTGATGATGTGTTTGGGGAACTGGGGTTTCTTCTCAAAATATTTGCGCAGGCGAGCCACAAAATTATCCACCGTGCGGGTTTCGGTCTGCGGATCATAACCCCAGACTTTTTCCAGCAATTCCTCACGAGTCACGATATTTCCTTTTTGCGACACCAGCAGTTTCATCAACAACGCTTCTTTTGCTGTCAGGTAAAATTCCCCGGAACAGCCTTTGGCTTTGCCGCTGGAAAAGTTAATCCAGCTGTCGCCAAATTGAAAAGTTTCCTGATCGTGCACCGGCTCCTTATACCATTCCCAGCGACGCAGGATTCCTTTAACCCTGAGCAGGAGTTCCGGCAGATGGAATGGCTTGGCCAGATAATCATCAGCCCCGGCGGCGAGACCGAGTTCCCGGTCTTCGTCGGCGGACTTGGCAGACAGCATCAAAATCGGGAAGCGCATGTCAGTACTACGAATCCGCCTGGCCACATCCAGCCCACTCAACTTCGGAAGCATGATATCTAGGATCATCAGGTCAAAATCCTCTTTCCCCAGAACCTCCACCGCTGACTGACCATTATCGACGAGAGTGACCCGATAACCCTCTCGTTCCAGGTTGAACTGTAGCCCCTTGGCAAGATGAGCTTCATCTTCGACAACTAGAATTTTTTTTCCGCTATTGTTCATTTTCCATCTGATTAAAATATCTGTTTCAAGCCTCAACTTCCTGGCTGGCCGGAAGCAGGACAGAAAATATTGAACCTTTCCCCCTGCCCGGACTGTAAACTTTCAATCGGCCTTTATGGTTTTTAACAACTTCACTGGAAATGAACAAACCCAACCCGGCCCCTTCAATATTCTGCGTGTCTGTATTCTGCACCCGATAAAATTTTCTGAAAATCTTTTTCATGTCTTTTTTTTCAAAGCCAAAACCCTGATCCGCAAAATCTACTTCCCAATATTTTCCGGTTCTATAGAGATGGATATTCAGCGGGCAACCCACAGGAGAGTACCGGATCGCATTGCTGATAAGGTTATTGAAAACCATACGCAGAGCCTTTTGGTCCAGGTTCAGCGTGGGGGAAGCTTCCAGTTTTAAATCCACCAGACAATGTTTTTCCTCCAACTGACGTTTGTGACCCTGAACCACTTCCTCAAGGAACTCACCCAGGTTCACAGGCTGGAACTGCAAGGCCATGCTCTTGGGATCAGCCTTGCTCGATTGCAAGATGTTGTCGACCAAGCCGGAAAGGCGTTGAGTGTCTGACAACATGGTTTCGACAAAATCTTTTTCTTCCTTCTTCGAAACATCCCGGTATTTCAGAGTCTCGAGATAGAGTTGAATGGAAGCGAGTGGAGATTTCAACTCATGCGAGACACTGGCGACAAAATTGCTTTGCATCTGGTTCAAACGGTTCTGCTTGTTCCAGTAAACAAAGATCACGTAGACCCCTGCGAGAATCAGGAGCATCAGAAAACAACCTTCAAACAAAATCAGCCATTGAATTTCGGCAGTGAACAAATCCGGGCGTATTTCCTGGGCAAACTCCTTGATCGCCAAGTTATTTTCCAGATACCAGTTAATCCAGACCGCCATGAGCACGATCCAGGCAACCTGAACTCCGATAAAGATCATAATGGGATGAAACAAAGCTCGTAATTTACTCATTGTCGCTCACCTTCCAGCTCCGATAACCCTGGATTTTCCACAACCCTCTGATTTCTACCACTTTACCAAGCTCCAGACCTAAATTGAAAGCTTATTATACGGAGTACCTTCACAGGTAACGAGCAATACCCTTTACCACTTGGTAATGGTACTCGCGACCCAATAGAGATATGACCATCTGGCCACGCTTGGTGGGGATATTACATAACTTTTACAAAGCGTTTTACCGGGTTAAGATACCATGAAGTTGTGCGAGAACCTTTAAATGGGGAGCCTTTCCATGACCAGTGATTCTTCTGAGAAACACCAACTCAAATTTAATCCGATCGCTACGACCGTGCTCGCCGTTGTGCATGGCATGGCGTTGCTCGCTTTTTTCCCGTTTGCGTTTTCCTGGAGTGCGGTAGCAGTGATGTTTTTTCTATACTGGGTCACCGCTTCACTGGGCATCTGCTTGGGTTACCATCGTTACCTCACACATCGGGGCTTTACCGCACCCAAGTGGGTGGCAAACATTCTCGTTTTGTTTGGGACACTGGCTTGCCAGAACGGCCCCATCAAATGGGCCGGGCAACACCGCATGCACCACGCCGGTTCAGACACGCCGGAAGACCCGCACAGTGCCAAAAAAGGTTTCTGGTGGGCACATTTTAACTGGATGTTTCATACTCATTCCAAGTTTGATGACAAACAGGTGCTTCGAGACTACACAAAGGATTTCTGTGACGACAAGTTTTACAGGTTTCTCGACGACTATTTTATTTTGGTTCAATTTGCCTTCGGCTTTATGTTGCTCGCCATCGGCGGTTTGCCTTGGGTTATTTGGGGAGTCTTCGTCCGGTTAGTGGTGACCTACCATTCCACCTGGCTGGTGAACAGCGCAGCACATTATTTTGGCTATGTAACCTTTCCGCTCAAAGACGATCTTTCCACCAATTGCTGGTGGGTCGGGCTTTTGGCTTGGGGGGAAGGCTGGCACAATAATCACCACGCATTTCCCAAATCTGCCCGGCATGGTTTGCGGCCTTGGGAAATTGATATGACTTGGTGGGTTCTTTGCGTACTGGAAAAACTCGGCCTAGCCAAAGACATTAAAGTGGCTCAGTTGATCCCCAATCCGGATCAGAGGGAAAAGGAAGCCCCTGCATTTATCGGAAAAGTTGTCACTCAGGCAGCCTGACTTATCACACTTATAAATTTAATGAAAAGCCGCGCTTTTGTAGCGTGGCTTTTTTGTGCCTCAGCCCACTCCTATAGGAGAGTGTGATCTCCCCATCAATAACTTTATCCTTTCTACCCCTGAGGCATAAGCTTTACGGAGGAGGATATAACGGGCATGAAGAGTAATGAAGAGGGATCACACATTCCCTGTAGGAATAAAGTTGGGCAATGACTCTTTGAGTCGAGGTAAATTCTTGCTAGCATTAAAATTTTTTACTCGATGGTGCCGCTCTTAGCGGTCTGGAAAATCAAACTCCACATGGTAACCCGCATATTTCCGCATGTTAATCACCTTATGTTCGAAAATCAGGTACTGGCCTTTTATGCCTGTCAGTCGGTCCGTGAATTCCGGGGTTTTATCAAGGTTATGGCTGGAGATTTTTTCAGGAACCGACTCAACCGGATAAGCCAACTCTTCAACGTGCCCATCCGTCACGGCATATCCTTTTAATGCTTGCGGAAAAAGCTGGTGCGCCTCGTCACAGAAAGCCAGCAGGTCGACCTCTTCCACCTCCCCTTTCAACATTTTACGCCAATTGGTTTTGTCGGCAAAATGTTTGGCCAGAGCTACCTCAATCTGGCCGCACAAAACCCTTTCAGGAACCTTGGCAATGATCAATCCTTTTACAGCTCCCTGATCAATCCAACGGTCTGGAACATTGTAATGTCGGGTAATGCCGACCTTCACTCCGCTGGTCAATGAAAGATAAACAAAGTGATCGATGTTGCAATAGGTGCGCCAAAACCGACGATCGGCCTCATTGCCTTTTTCGTGTTGACAGAGTTCCGGTCGAACCGAACACATGGCATTTTCAGGAAGGTCCCGGGAACAGACAAAACAATAACCATGGTCATAAGATTTACGGGTCTTCCGACCGCATTCGATGCAAGTTATGGTACCCGACCATTTTAAATCCACAGTCTTGCCAATATGTGAATTCAAGGGATAGAGCTTTTCATCCAAGCTTAAAAAATAAGCAATCGGATTTTGAACTTCCACGTTCATTTTGCGGAGCTGACCCAAAACTTTCATCAAGGAACCTCCATGAATCAACGACTCTCTTTCTGATAGGCCCTGAACAAAAAATAATCCAGAGCTCCCACCGCAAAAAAAACCGTTATTACCACGGTTATAGAATCAAAAACCAGAAAACTGATCAAAAATAAAAGGAGATACAGAAAAACCCTCAATACTTTATTTTGATCCGTTAAGAACATAACATGATTATAAGCCACTCGATCCTCCACCGCAAAAATCATGAGAGAAGAAGAATACCTCCTCAAACAGGGGAAGAAGTTTCATGGTGCTCAAAGATGAGGACAACAATTGAATTCTCGCAACAAATGAGCACAAAAACCCCAAACCCAAAGACTTACATGAGCACGGATAATTGAAGAAATATCAATGATTTTCCACACCTCTCTGCTTCAATATCCCCAACCTTAGAGCCCGACATCCCCCTGAAAGCTTACAGGAAGCCGTTGCCCATCATCACTTTCCTTCATCGGCTCAAAATTTTTCCCTTGAAGCCATCACCATTCATCAAGATTATTTTGGGTTCTGATAACGAATCGGAAAAATGTTTTCTTGCGAAAAGCGCCTGGGGAGCGATTCAGTTATCCGAAGACTCGCTCTTGGAACTAAAGATTAATTTTAAAGCTTGAATTGTACCTCAACATAGAGGACACTATCGGAGTTAAGAGTGACAGTGATCTTTGAACTCGCAAGAACAAGGAGATGTAATGGAAGACCTAACAATTTCTAAAGGATGGTTTGAAGATAAGGACGACGAATCCCCAGTAGTAAGAAGAAAATTTTGCGAACACAGGGCCAACACTGTCACCCTAGACTACGAAGTTGGGATCGAGTATTGCTCCTTCTGCGGAGCTTTAGCTCACTACAATCCAGATTTGGATAAGCTGGAGTGGGCTCTGCCGGAATACCTGAAAAAACAAAATTACAACTGACTTGGGATTTTTCATATCCCACAAAAACCCCTCTTGGCCGAAAGGCCAAGGGGGGTTTTTTGTTCTTATCTTCTTTGGGTAACTAAATGGTACTAGGGCAAAAAGACCAAGAATATTTTGTAACACAGCATCGAGATTATGGCTGTAAACGGAATGGTCGATATCCAAGAAATCACGATCATTTTAATAATATCCAAATTCAGAGTTGGCAAGCCTCTGGCCAGCCCTACTCCAACCACTGATCCCACCAAGGTATGCGTGGTTGAAATAGGCAATCCCATTTTGGAACAAATCAACACCACTGTTGCGGCACCAAACTCCGCGGAAAATCCTCTTGAAGGAGTAAGTTCCGTAATTTTCTCTCCAACAGTGGCCATAACCTTTGCACCCCAAATCAATAACCCGAAAACGATGAACCCACCGCCTAATCCTAATATCCAAGTCGGCATGACCACTTTCATATGCACTTGTCCATCTTTAAGAACCGCCACCACAGCCGCCAAAGGTCCCACGGCATTGGCTACATCGTTGGAGCCATGAGCAAAAGCCACATAAAACGCGGTTAAAATCTGCAGGTATTTAAATACATTTTCTGTTTCATGAAATTGTTTCTGGATACCCCAAGAAGCATTGTAAGGAATTTTTTCTGCCAAAAATTTTGTAACCACAAATGCCAATGTTCCCACAACAAGAGAAATAATCAGAGCCTGCCCAAAGGAAAGATCCAAATCAAGATTTTTCAGCCCCTTATAAATCATAGCATTAGAAAGGACCGCAAACACAAAAAACACTATATAAGGAAGAAGGTTTTTGGCATAGACCAATGGTGTTCGCTTACTGAAAACGGTTTTGCTGATATACTTGAAGACCAGAAAAGCAATGAGACCGCCCATAACAGGTGAAACTACCCAACTCAAAACCACTTGGCCGACTTTCCCCCAATTAATGACATCCATGCCTCCTGCGATAATACCAAACCCTACGACACTTCCCACAATGGAATGAGTTGTAGAAACCGGCCACCCCAGATAACTAGCAATATGCAACCAGAGAGCCGCGGCAAGCAAAGCGGAAATCATTCCATAAACTAAATGGTAAGGAACCGCCTCAAACACGGTTGGATCAAGCATTCCCTTGCGGATGGTGTCGGAAACATGGCCTCCGACAAAAAAGGCTCCGATAAACTCAGCGACTGCAGCAATCATGATCGCCTGTTTAAAGGTCAATGCTTTGGAGCCTACACTGGTACCCATCGCGTTGGCAACATCGTTGGCCCCAATATTACAGGCCATATAGATACAAGCGATCACCGCGAATGAAAGCAGGAAGGTGTCTAAACCCAAACCAAGCTCCTTGCCAAGATTGAAATGGCGCTAAAGGGAAATAGAATTATTGAGAAAGGAATATCCTGAGAGTTTTACCGATCTGTTCCGTCTTGTCTGCAACAGCCCCAAGCTTTTTGATCACTTCATTCCATAGCAACAAGTCTGCCGGACCTAAATCATTGCCCAATGCAAACAACTTTTTCGCCAGTAGAAACTGCTTGCCGTCGGCTTCCCATTCGGCAGTACCGAGTTCCTGGGTAGCCTTTTCCACTTTTTCCGCTTCAGCACCACCGAAAGAGGCTTCCAGCAAAGCTTCCAACTCGGAAATCAGATCACAACCCATATGCGCAGTATTGACAATATGGCTCACCAAATCCTTTAAAAGAAGCTTGATTTCGTCCGGGGTATCCAGATTTTTGATACGCAGTAAAACGGCCAAATCTTCTATTGCATCAGCAATATCATCCTGCGCCGAAAGAAGATGCGTGAAATCTTTTTTATCAACCGGCAGGAACATGCTTTGTTGCATATGAGTGCGGATATCGTCCTTGATCATGTCGGCCTCGTGCTCTAGCTTCACGATCAATTCAGAAATTTTTTGCACCGAATCGTAGTCCTTGTTTTCCAGCGCGTCAAACAGGGGCTTAATTTGCTCCACACAAGCACGAACCTTATCCATATGGCTTGCAAGGGGCTTAAACGGCGACTTCGAAAACATTGACAGGATGGATCTCATCTGACCTCCTTGGTCAAAAAGGTTAAGCGGACTAAGTTTAATTTATTTTCAGGAAAGTTACAACCCCTCTAACAGAGTAAAAAATACCATTTCACAACAGGTCTTAAAAATACGTTTCCCAGCTCCTGTAGGAACAGGCAACAGGCCAAAAACAGACCTCCAAATTTTTTATCCAGGCTCGTATTACCCGCCCATGACGGCCAGCCAATCTTCCAGGCATTGAATTTGAAGGCAGGAGTTGGGCTGGCGCACATCCCCCATCTCGCCAGAAGGCCTGCCTCCATAGTTATGCCCCGGATACAACATGATATGGTCTTCAATTTTAGACAAACAACGGGTAAGAGTGTTAAATAATTCTTCACTGTTTCCTCCGGGCAGATCCACCCGACCGCAACCCTGCAAAAAAAGCGTATCGCCAGCAACGAGACTATCGGCAACCCGGAAACACTGGGATCCCGGCGTATGCCCCGGGGTATGCAAAAAACTGATCTCCACTGAACCCACTTTAAGCTTATCCCCCCCATCCACCTGTTTCATGTCGGACATCGATATTCCCGTAACTTTTTTCAGCCCTTCCGCCTCATGCTTGTTCACATAAACCGGCACGGGATGTTTTTCCATTAACTCCGCCAGTCCGCTAATTTCAATACCAAAAATTTCTCCTCCCACATGGTCGGGATGGTAATGGGTCACCAAGGCACCGGTCAGCTTCATGCCATCTTCTTCAATTACCTTAAGAATCCCATCGATATCCCATGCCGGGTCGACCACAACGCATTCACGAGTTTCATGGTCTCCAATGAAGTATAAAAAGTTGGCCATCGAACGTGCAGAGGGGTCCTGGGTCCCCAAATCAACCCCAGATAATAGTTGCTTGAAATAAATCGGATTATTTTCTGCCAAGGCCCCTCCCATTAAAAAATTGTTAACATTGTATTCAACAAGTGCGCAAGCCGAACTCCCGCCTGCGTTAGCCGAAGGTTAATAACCTCCCTGGCTCTTTCAATATAAGGTCTGACCAAGCCTTCCTCGGCAATATTATAGGCGACTTTTAAAGCCAGGCTTCTGGATTCGTTGGCCCAATCAGAAACCGTTGAACGCTTCCACATCGAAACTTCGTCTTCAGATACCCCGTCGTTCAAGTGGGACGCGTATTGTAACAGAGGTCCAGGCCAGTCTACCAGCCCCCCATCCCATAAATAATGCAGGCTGGCTACTTTTCCCTTGTAAGGAAAGCGGAGTGTGCCCCCGCCACGGTCTTTTTTGTTACCTAGATGAAGGGGTTGATGCACATCTCCAACAAAATGCACCAGATATTTCAGCGCGGCTTTTCTTTGCGGTAAAGAAGCTAAACGGTTTTCTAAAATACTTGAAAATTCATGAATTTTCTCGGTAACACAGGCTCCGCTTGGGCAATCCCTTTCAGCCTTATAAATCCCTTGCCCTTCTTCAATATTGGTGTAATGCCAAGGGCTTTCTTCTTTTCGCTTTTTCCGGGTCCTGTCAGCCCAAGTCGCAACATCTGCCAAGCTGTTTATGTTAAACTTATCAAGGATTAATTCTTTAACCTCCGGTTGTAAATGGCTCTCGGCAATAAAACCAATAACCCGGTGGCCCTGAGGTCCCCAGGCAACGGAATTCTGAACATTCACAGCCAGCAACATTAAAATCTGCCCGATTTGAAAGCAAATACCGATCTTTTTCCGGTTTCCTGCCATATTTTTCAAGCTAATTTCAGACGGAATCAAAGTTGAGCAAATTCGTTTTAATTTACCACACAGCAAGGTTTTGGGTACTCATTTCTTTTCTATCCATAATTCTTGGGGTTCTGGCCATTGTCGCAGGAATTTTTGACAAAAGCGGCAACCTCTCCCACACGATATCCCGCCTCTGGTGTCAGCTTCTTTGCAAGTTGAACGGAATTAAAATTGAAATTAGCGGGCAGGAAAATATTCTCATCGATCGACCACAAATTTTCGTTTCCAACCACCAGGGATATTTTGATATTTTCGCGTTGTCTGGATATCTTCCCGTACAAATAAGATGGGTCGCCAAATCCAGCCTGTTCAAAATTCCTCTTATGGGTTGGGCGATGTCAGCATCGGGTTACATCCCGGTAGACAGGGATGATCGCAAAAAAGCTTATGAAGCTTTTAACAAGGCACTGGAAAAAATCAAGGAGGGATGTTCAATAATTATTTTCCCGGAAGGCGCACGCTCTGAAGATGGTGAAATAGCTCCGTTTAGGAAGGGTAGCAATCTAATAGCCAGCAGATCCAAAAGCCTCATGGTACCGATCACCATTATCGGGAGTGGGGATATCATCAAAAAAGGCAGTGCCAGCATCACCCCGGGTCCCATCCGGGTCATCATTTCCCCTCCCGTCGAACCGGGAGCCGATAAAAAAGAAAATGAGGCTGTTTTGGAATCCATTCGGAAAACCATCATAACTAACCAGCGTAACGCTGGTCTCAATGGGCAATAGCTCTTGATCGCCACACACTTTCTCTCGGCTTAATGAGCTATTACTATCTGCCCCCAGCTTTTGTTCGCCAGATGAAGCGTTGCTAGCTGGCCCACCGCCGACTCGCCTTGAGGAAACATCGGCCGACTATGGCTACTAATAGCCCTTGGCTATTTCAAGATTGATGGGTGTCGACCTATTACCTGTAGCGGTACGCTACCGTTTTTCTTTTTGGATGAAACCCCAGACTGCGGCTGGGTGTTCGCGGAGGTCTTCAATGTTTCGCCAAATCGCCCGGATCATTCCTGTTTTATCGATCACGAAAGTAGTACGTTCAATGTATTTGACCTTCTGGCCCAGATCATCTTCTTCTTTGATCACCCCATAAAGTTCCGTGGTTTTTTTGTGTTCATCCGCCAATAAGGTGAACCCAAACTGGAACACTTCGATAAACTGCTGATGAGCGTTAACACCATTCCAACTGCAACCCAAAACTTCTACTTCACGGGTTTTGAATTTTCGGTTCCATTCATTGAACCCTACCATGAGGCGGGTATCTTCAGGGCTGCTATCCAGCCTGTAAAAAGCCAACACCACCCACTTTTTATCCTGAAAATCCTTCAGGCCGACTACCACCTTTTCTTCAGCAGATGGACTCGACGCGCCTGCTTTATAGCCATAGCAAGCGGGCAATTCAAAATTAGGCGCGCGGTCCCCAACCTCCAGATCATCAGGCATGGGAAATACCTCTTTATTGGTTATTAGCAAAGGGCCCTGTTATACAACAGGACCAAAAAACTCGAGACTTTTTCAAAAAAAAGAACCGGGTTTCAGGGGTATAATTCCCGCAAACCCATCACCCATAAATGGAATATCACTCACCAAATGCGACTTTAATCAGAGGCTCCACCTCACCCTTGGCTTCCATCTCGTCGAGGATATCCGTATCGCCATAAAACTTGCCATCTATAAAAACTTTGGGAAGTGTCGGCCAGTTGGTCATTTTGTTCAAGGCTTCACGCTTTGTCATATCTTCGAGACAGTTGATGACTTCGAAGGGATAACCATATTTGTTGAAAAACTGGATAGTCTCTACTGTGAATCCGCATTGCGGTGCTGCTTTGGTACCCTTCCCATAAATCAGGATTTTATTAGCCGCAATTTCCTCTTTAATTTGATCTTCAATACCAGACATTACACACTCCTTTGAAAAAATATCAACACTTGCAAAAATTTATAAAAGCTCAAAGGGAACACTGTGACCAGTTCAAGATGTTGCGGTCTTGACTTCCGCCGCGTGGATCCGTCCATCCTTCATAGCTGGGTCAAGAGCTTCCATGACCATGCGGTGCCGATCCATAATTCCCACTCCTTCAAAAGCGTTTGAGGTGACATGAATGATGAAATGATCTTTCATCCCCGTTTTATCCAAAGCGTTTACTTCTGCATCAGGAACCGCTGTTTTAACCAAACCAATCAAATCCGGAATACTGATCATCCTTATATCTATCTCCATCAAGGGTTAAAATGAGCTATGCGGTATTTGATTCTATTTTGGCCAAAAAGATTTATGCTTTCAAGCTTTTTCCCCTGTTTTTTCCTTTAAATCCCCCATCAAGTAGGAAACCCTACCCAATTGAATTTAAATGTCTTTTATGTTTTGGCCCGCATCAAATTCCATGCCGATAGCAGATTTGACGAGAAACATAAAAATTAAGTATAATTATAGAATCTTTAAGCATCCGTGCGCTATCTAATGGAAGAAGAAAGAACCATTCAAGAAAAATACCCGGAGGCGTTCATGGCAGTCGACATCGATTTTGTAAAAATCACCCCTAAAGCCAGCGAAGAGGTCATAAAGCTTGTCAACGCAGAAAGCGATCCCGATATCGGATTACGCTTGGGAGTTAAAGGAGGCGGATGTTCCGGCCTGTCTTACGACCTCCAGTTCACTCCGCAGGAGAATGGCGACACGGTGATCCCGCATGAAGGCTTTAACGTCTACATGGATGCCAAAAGCATGATTTACTTGAAAGGCATGCAACTGGATTTTCAGGACGGCTTACAAGGAAAAGGGTTTGTTTTTGTAAATCCAAACGCAACCTCAACCTGTGGGTGCGGGGAGTCCTTCTCCATCACCTGACGCATTTAAGTTTATCTGTAAAATTGTTTTACCAACAGCCCCATCCTGTTTCAAGGTGGGTTCCGTAGCGCATCCAGTTAAACGGATGCGTTTTTTTAGCCCATGAAACACACATGCCAGACTGAAGTCGATCAAGTCCGCAACCATTGTGGTTATTTCCTATTGGAAAACTGGGCCGTTATCTCGGCCAAGGGTAAAGAGACCTTCTCTTTTCTGCAGACCCAGACTACTAATGACGTATTGCAAATCCAGCCAGGACAAGGCCAGAACAGTGCTGTCACCGATCGACAGGCCCGGCTGATTGCAAACTTTTCTATTCATCGAATAGCCGAACATGAGGCCCACATCCTGGTGGAGACCTCACTCAAAGAGATATTGCTGAGCCATTTGGAAAGTTTCCACTTTCGCGAGGAGGTTGAGTTCACAGTTTTAAACTGCCAACTGCTGGCACTACAAGGCCCCAAAAGCTCTCTCGTTCTGGAAAAGATCTTCTCAGGCCAAAGCCTGCCCGATAAACCTAATGACACCACTCAACTGAATCTCGATGGGCATCGGGTGAACCTCATCATGAAAAGCCTGACGGGTGAAGAAGGACAAATTCTTTGCCTGCCAAATGAATTGAAAGAAAAATTGATCGAGCTTATTCTGCGAAACGACCCACCCCTGGTAAAAGTAAGCAAAATCGCCCGCGAAGTTCTTCGGGTTGAGGCAGGGATTCCCATTTACAACAAGGATATGGATAAAAAAAATATCCTACCTGAAACTGGACTGGAGTACACCTCCGTCAGCTATAACAAGGGGTGCTATATCGGACAGGAAGTAATCGCCCGAATCAAAACTTATGGAGCACCCAACTTTGCCTTGATGGGCCTGACCATTGAGGGATTAAACATTCCACCTTTTAACGGCATACTCCGGCTTGGAGAGAAAAAAATTGGCACAATCAAGAGTTCGGTACGCTCTGTCACTCTTAATAAAATCGTTGCCCTTTCCTATCTCCACAAAGAACATAGAAGTCCAGACATTGAACTGGAAACAACTATTGATAACAAGCCTTTCAAGGTTAAAACCTGCTTGCTACCTTTTTACCAGTCCCAGACTCGAAAGGACCACTCCAATAAGCTCCTGCATCAGGCTCTACAAATTTACAAGGAGCAGGACGATCTGGATGGTCCCATCGCTCTGCTTCGGGAATCTATTGAGCTGGATTCCAAAAACGCGGAAGCCTATGAAGCATTGGGAGTTTTCCTTGCCAAACAAGACAAACTGGATGAGGCCATCGCCCTGATGAAAAGACTAACAGAAATCAATCCTCAAGAGATCATGGCTCACACCAACCTTTCGGTCTACTACATGAAGCAAGGTCGAATCGAAGATGCGGAGCTTGAAAAAGCCGAAGCCACCGCCATAGAGTTTGAACGGGTAATTGAAAAAAATATGGCTGAAAAGTTAAAGAAAAAAGAAGTGGAACAAAAAAAGAAGGAAATGGAAGAGCGGGTTGAAATGTTCAAACAAGTGCTGGAGATTGACTCGAAAGATCAGGTGGCAAACTTTGGCCTCGGATCCATATACTTGGAAACCGGCCGCTACCAGGAAGGACTCGAGCCTTTAAAAACCGTCATTGAGGCCCATCAGAATTATTCCGCCGCCTATCTGCTACTGGGAAAGACATGGGAAAAACTCTCAAACAAGACAGAGGCCATTGAAACGTATAAAAAAGGTATCGCGGTAGCCTCCAAGAAAGGCGATCTCATGCCTCTCAAAGATATGCAAAACCGCATGAATCAACTTTTGCAATCTTCTCCTTGATTCTTCAAAAAACCCCAAAGATCAAATCCAGGCTTTAAGACACCACTGTCGACAAGTTTCTGGTTTACAGTAGCCCCATGATCCATCAAAAACCAAAACCGCAAAAGAATTCTTTCTTCCGGCGTGGTATACGCATCCTCCCAAAGTGTCACTGAAGGTTTGGAAGCAATTCCCTTGTACAATGCAGAAGAAATTTGCAAGCGTTTCTTTTTCACAAAAATCTCATAGCCTTTCACCAGGGCGGGCTGAAATTCCTTTCTGCTTATCTTGATCAATTCGGAAACACTGGGAACAGCTTCTTCGTGGTACTGAAAAAACTTCAACTTATAGTATTGATGAATAGTTTCTAGGCGAAAATAACAATGCAGTTCTGAAACCTTGTCCCCATAAACCTTTTCAAGGCAGGCGCGAATCAACTTCTTCCCTTCCTGGAGCAGGATTTTATTCAGTCGTCCTCTTTCAAATAAATGGATTCGTACCGTGCTCAAATGCTTAACGCACTGGTTCTCGATTTCATTTCTCAACTTTTCCGAATCAGGTGGAATACGATACCAGGCAATATCGTCCCGGGTCACCTTCAAGGCGAGTTTAAAAGCTTCCTCGATCTGGTGGTTGTTGGAACGCTTTGCCTGCCGAGCTATGACATAAGCATTTTTTTTGGAAAAACCCAACTCCAGAAGTCCGTCCTGAAAAACTTTGCGGTTCCCCATCAAGAAACCCCCGCGCTCGCGGATATGGTCTTTGGCCTTCTCAACACCTCTCAAAGCAAGGCTGACATCACGTGGCATCAAATCCAGCTCCATGGTGTTTGCAAAACCATAAATTTCTTCCAGAGTTTTATAGTTCAACTTATCTACGAAAAGAAATTTCTGTATATTTGCCTCGCTGAAATTGCACTCTTCAAAAATTTTTATTTTCTTGTACTTCACCTCTTCCCAGTATTTGCGGGTCCCCTCCTTTTTCCTGAACTGAAACTCGATTTCCGCCTTAGCCTTGAAAAAATAACTTCTCAACAAAAACCACTGGCTTTTCAAAGTGGATTCAATGATCCACGAGTATTTTGGTGTTAGCGCTGTGAGCTTGGGGTCTTCCAAAAGCTGTATCTCACCGGTCGCTAAAATGTAGTCCAAAAGCTCCAAGTGCCGTTCCAACAGAAAAGGGTTGGTCTGTTTGACAAACTTTCTGAAGATGGTTTTACAACGGTAATTTTCGAAGGCGTTATCCTTCGTATTATTCTTTTCTTTTTGCAACCGTTTCCGAATCAGGCGGGTCGCACTTTTTTCAAATCCCGCAAATAACTTGTCACGGGCGGAAATATCTCTGATTTTGATTTGCTTGAGACGGTTAACAATGGTCGGGATTCTAGAAGAAAGTTCCTGATCAATTTCGCTATAAGAATGGGCAGGAGAAAAGTAAATATCCGCAATCAGTTCATCAACGTAAACTAGTGAGGTAACAACCTTTTTAACCAAGCCTTTGTAAATGTCAAAGTCGAGGGTTTTATCACCCTTTTTGCAATCACGGATATCGTTTAAATATTGCTTCGCTTGTTTGGTTTCTTCCGGCTGTGAGTAGGGGTCATTGATCACATGCAAAAATAAGTTTTCCGCATCCTGCAACTCGCGCCTGGCAAGAAGCTCCAACCCTTGACTCATGGTATCGTAGATAAACATTTTATCCATGTCCTGGAAATCCGGGTTCACCGCAAGTGCTTTTAAAACGGCCATCCCGACTTGGGTTGGGCAGAATGAGCGAGGGTCTACTCAAGATGTACTCCACCCGGTAGGGGTTTAGATGCTGATTCGATCAGGGGGGGTTTTAAAATAACCTCAAATTGCGGAGGGACTCCTCTGGTAACTAACAATACCTTAACTACATTCAAACCTTAATTGACAAATCAAAGCGTCGCTGTCAGTTGCCTCACGGCGGACAAAAAAACCGGAGAATGAGTATGGGCGACTCACCTCCGGCTCTAAGAGCTTTAAGCTATTAATTTATCGAGCTTATGCCTTGCTTATCGCGGTTCACACTCAGCTGGCGCATTAGCGATCAAATCATTTTCCATACTATAAGACAAGGACCGGTATTCCGGCTCTTCAACCTTGACAGGTTTGATATCCAGTAGAAGGTTCTCGTTTTTCAGGAAAATCGCCAGAATATCAACAATATCCTTATAGAGTCCCCGCTCGGCTTTTCGGGATGTAAAGATACAAAACAGAGGACCCCATCGACCGATGTGATTGCGAGTGAATTTTTTCATACTACTGGTCAAGACATTGATATTTCTTTCATCATGTCCGTTTTGTATTCCAAAAGCGGTTCTAAAACACATGAAAAACATGAATGCCAGCTCAATGGAAATATGGTCCACTCTTTCCCGTGTTCTATTGCGCGGCTGTTCAAATCCGAAGGTTTCATAGAAGCCACCCAATTGAATCAAAACATCGGTCTGAGATTGAATACCGCCCTCGGTACCATACTGCATTTCATAAGGGGGACACTCCATAGAAACCGCATGCCCAAAAACCCTGACATATTCCTGTTGCACCTGCTTGACAGTCATTTTGGGTAAATACTTGTTGAACCCATCGATAATGGACTTTACATGTTTCCAGTCCTCCTCGTCTATAAGCGCAATATCCATGGGCTCAAGCAAGGACTTGGGCCGGAAAAACTTTCGGTTCCAAGGATAACTGAAAGCACTCGAAAGGATGTCGTAAACACGCCCCCTGGCTAGTTGCAGAGATATTCTTTCCTCTTTCAATTCGTCCAGGGAACCCGTTTGCCCGAGTACCGCAAGCATTGGATCGCCTGATTTTGCATGAGTTACATTGTCCATTTAAATCTCCTTGTTGCGTATTAACCAGATCACGGACGAGACTCAAAATCCCCGTCACGAAACCGAATTGATTCACGCTACCACCAGCAGAGCATCGCTCCTTACGATTTCACCCGGAAGCTCTTCGGGCCGTACACAGAAAGGCTCTGCGACCGCAATATGTGTGAACTACTTGTAAACACAAGAAAAGGCTGGTTAACCTACACCAGCCCTTAATTCATAAACTTCAATGCAACGATCACAACCCCCGTCTCTGCTTTCCCAGTCCGGAAAGTCAATCTGAATGGCTTCGATCACCATTTCATCACAAATACTTTCCGGGTCGTCGACCCAGTTATAAGTGGGGAATTTACAGAGCGGACAAGGCGATCCTTGCAGATGGATATAATCTTTTTCTTCATCCAACATCTCTCCTGGATCAACATATTTACTCATCAGGGTATCGAGGTCGGTGGCCATGGAGAGTAGCTCTTCGTGGGTCAGTTTCTCCGTCACCCAGAGCCCTTCAAAAATTCCCCTTCTCTGCTTGTCCGGGATCTTACGGTAAAAGTTATCAAACTCACGGTAACGCGACTCCTTGGGCAGAACGGAAACGACACCCATACGCGCCAGCCTGGAATCCACATACATATTCCACAGAAGCTTGAACCTCGCTGTGATGAGGTTTTTCACCGATGGGTTACCAGGGATAAAAGCGTCTTCGTAATCAAACTCGGGGTCGACCATATCTTTGGCGTGCATAAACTCATGGATCAGGAAGGCGTCGAGTTCCTGGGCTTCTTCAGGGTTGCTAAACCGACTGGCCAGAACCCTCATCTCAATGATGGGATTCCCGGAAACCCGGTTGAGAACATTGGAGCCTTCATCCACTTTATTGATGCCTCGCTTCACCACCACTTCCTTGATGCGCTCCTCAAATTCACGCGCTAGATCATACGATATCTCGTCATTTTGTTCGGGCTCATCTTCTTCTGTTTCAGCAATCGCAGTCACCACTTCTTCCGCCTCAATATCTTCCCCTTCAGTGCTAGCTTCCGCCTGTTGTTCCAATGCTTCTGCGGGCACGGCTTCCAAATCTTCCGGCTCTTCCGATTCGGTTTTTTGAACCAGAGCCGACTTTCTAACCGTACGCTTGCGTTTAGGAATAAGACCTACCGCTTCCAGAGCACGCAACACATGATCTCCCAGTTTTAACCTCTCAAGAAAAAACAGGCGGTTGACCTTTTCAAAGGCAGTCTCCCGATCATCTTCTGGAAGTTCGTAAATTGGATCGGCCAGGGAATGGAACTCATCATAATCAGAACGATAGCCTGACCTTTCCAAATGATTAAGATGACGAAAAACAGACTCTTCCATTAGTTGAGCACTATAACTGACCTTCATTCACTCACACAAATACAGGGTTAAAAATATGAGAAAAAGGGCCAGCCAAAACAAAATTGGCCCTTCAATTTAAAACCTTCGATGTTCTAACCTATCCCCTTTTAAAGGCCTGTGTCAAGACAAATGGCCTTTATTTTTTATATCTTTAACGCCGAAAAAACTTGCATTTTACATTCTTGAACCTCGTCCAGGAATTTTCCTGCAAAACTCACTCGTTTTATGACCGGAACTATTTCTTATCGACCGAATCTTTTAGTTTTTCAATCTCCTGAATCGCCTTCATAATCTGCTCAGGATCACCTAAATCTTTAGCAATCTTTCTGGCCTTGCTGATGTATTCTCCCGCCTGATCGTGGCGGGAAACCAGAATCTCCATTCGGGCCACTGTCAGGTAAAACTGAGTCAGGCTGGTCCAACTGCTGGTCTTCTCAAAACAACTGCCAGCCTGGGCGAAATAGCTTTCCGCTTCCTCAAACAAACAATCTTTAAACTTCAGGTTACCCAGATAGGTAAAGTCCTGACCGGCCCCTTTAAAATCTCCAATCTCGCGGGTAAGTTCCAGAGCCTTCAGATAGGACTTTTCGGCTTCTTTGCGTTCGCCATTGCTGAAGGTAAGATTGCCAAGATTACGATAATCTTCGGCAATTTCCTTTTTGTCATTCAACTGGTTGGAGAGGTCAAAAGCTTGTTTGAAGTTTTCCCCGGCCTTTTTCCTGTAACCCCGCTCCATGTTGAACTTGCCCAAATGCCTGAGGTCGATAAGAATTTCCCTCGGGTCATTAAGAGCCTGCGAATTTTTCAGAGCCTTTCCATAATAGACCTCCTGCTTGGAACGTTCCTTTTTTTCGACATAAATATTTGAGAGAATGCGGCAATCGGAACAAGCATTGCGATGGTCCTTGGTTTCCTCCGAAATCGCCAAAGCTTTCAGGGCAAATTTTTCCGCTTGGGTCCAGTCATCTTTTTGCAGGTAAAGGTTATAAATATTTCTGTTATCTTCTGCCATCTCCGCCTTGTCACCGGATTGGATATTGATTTCCAAGGCCTTCAAATAGTTTTTCTCGGCATTGAACCAGTCGGTCTTCTGCAAACTAATATTTCCCAGGTTGCGATATTCAAACATAACTCCAGGCATGTTTTTGTTGTCATGGTGTGCCTTCAGGGATTTTTTGACCCGCTTTTCGGCATCAGCCATTTTTCCCACCATAATCAAGACGTTCAAGTAACTGCCATGTAAAGCCTGAATACCTTTTTGGTCTTTCAACTCCTCCTTGAGCACGATGGCACGAGCATAGTTTTCTTCTGCTCCGGCATAATCCTGCTTTTCCATCATGATGCTACCCAAGTTCCCCAAGGCCGCGCTCAATGCCCCTTTGTCCCCAGACTTTTCGTGGATGACAATGGTTTCCCTGGCCACATCACCCGCTTCGTCCCAGTCGCTAGCCATGAACAAAACATTGCCCAAGTCGGTCAATAAAGCCAGCTTGAGTTTGCTGTCCTTCTCAACCTCCGGTTTCTTCAGAGCTTCCTGTACCTGCTGTTTTCTACTTTTCAAATATTCAGGTTGGGAGAAGATGAGCATCAATTTATTCTGCACCTCCTGAACCGATCCCTGCTCTTTCATGGCTTCATACAAATCGCTGGCCCGCATCAGGTGATCTTCTGCCTTGTCAAACTCTTCTTTCTTCATAAAAACATCTCCCAGCGATTCACATTGCTGGGCTATTCCGGGTCGGTTCTCTTGTCTCTCCATCAGTTCCAAGGCTTTGAAATACTGCTCCTGAGCACCGCTCCAGTTTTTCTGCAAACTTCTGACATTACCTAAGTTGGCATAACCTCTCGCCTCTCCTAATTCGTCACCCAGCTCCTGCATAGCCTTGAGAGATTTCTCATAATTTTCCCAGGCCAGATCCAGCTGGTTTTTGTTGAGATAAATATTTCCCAGGCTCCCCAACAAATAAGAGTTCCTGCGCTTGTCAGAATCCCCGATCACCTCCAGAGCCTTTTTAAAATTGGCTTCGGCCTCATCAACTTTTCCCGTTTGCCCTTCACCAGCCATTTGCAGGTATATCCCAGCCAAGTTTGCATAACAGATTCCCGTCGAGGTCTTGTCCCCCTTGTCTTCCAGCACGGCGATGGTTTTTTGAATGGTCTCTACCACTTTGTCCATCCGCTTCCATTGGAAATAGAGTTCTTCCAGTTCCTGCAGTTTGGCGATGACCTGAGTCTTTTGTCCCGTTGATGTGAGCGACTCCACTTCGGCCAGCAAAGCGGATTCGTTCTTCTCCAAATATGCAGGGTGTTTGTGGAGAGAGTCGATTCTGCCTTCCAGTTGCTGGATTTTTCGTTCATCCTGCTTTGCCAACTCCATGAACTCTTTGGCTTTCTGGTAATAACCAATGGCCTGTTCCAAGTCTTCTTTTTTCAGGCTGGTGTTGCCCAAATATTCGTTGTAGATGCCCTGCCCAAGTGGATCATTGGCTTCGACCATGATCTGCAAGGCCCTCAGGTAGTTTTCTTCAGCCTTTTCCAGACTGCCCTGATAAAAATAAACGCTACCGAGGTTGCCGAGGGAGCTTTCGATGCCTTTGGCGTCCTTAAGTTTCTTCATATAGGTCAAGGAGCGGGAATAAAAATCCTCCGCCTTATCGAACTTTTTGCTTTGAAAACAAATATTGCCCAGATTCCCCAGCACATAAGCTTGGCCTGTGTCGTCCCCTTCTTTTTCCATATGCTTCAACGCTTCAAGGAAGTTGGACTCCGCCTCCTCAATGTTGTTTTTCTGTAAATTCTCATAACCCAGCTTCTCAAACTTTCTACCCTCTTCCATATCCCCGCCTTCACAAAAATGCGTTTGTAATAAAAATACGAAAACGTCCACCAATATCAAAGAGACCTTTGCATAACCCCAAAACCCCAAATTACCCCTTCGAGGCATGCAGGTTAAGGAAAAACTTCACGTCTTCGTCACCTTGTTCCTCAGAATGACAAAATAACCTTGTATCATCACTGCGAACGCAGTGAAGAATCCCGCTTTTCTGTTCTTTTCGACTTACGCAAAGTTCTCAATATTAAAAGCCCCAATCTTCCCAATCAGGCCAAATCGGCAACAGTTGAAAACAGCTTATATTTCACAGATTTAGGTTATAAATTATAAAGGGCATCCGGCTTCCTGTCAACAACACCTACCAAGCGTGAGGCCGACTTAAACTAGGAAGCCAGTCGTGGACAAAACCTATAGTTTCTCGATATTTGAGGTGCCCGACAGCAACTTTACCTTGCGGGAGCACGAGGGTTATTATAAATTGGCCTCCCATTAGCCGCTTGGCCATGCCCAAAGAGAAAAGGCCAATGCCTATAAAAGCCGATACAACTGTTTGCTAGTCAGACAATGCCATTGCTAACTCGCTCCACGCAGAGTGGGAGGAACTTAAGTGATAAAAAAAGACGACCTGATCCATGCATTGACCCGGGAAGGGTCATTGATCTTCGCCGGTAATCTTGAATTTGCCACAGATCTGGAAAAGAAAATTCCCAACCTGAAGTCCCAGGAGCAGGATGAAGGCACCCTGCTATTCGAAGACGGGTCTGCCAACATCGCCAATACCCGTATCATCGTCACTCCGACCGGGCATATCGTCTTCTACAACAAAGAAGGCAGGCGTTTTCTCTGTACCGATCCGGAAGGAAACCCTCTACACGAAGCCCTGTGGGCTCAAGGCGATAAAACCAGAGCCCCGCAACTGGAACTGGCCAGGATGCAACTCGACAATCGGCAATGGGTCGGCATCAAACCCCGCGCCAAAACCTTCCAGACACAAATTGATATCAGCACTCACGAAGGTTGGGAAAAAATGTCGCTCGATGACCTGCGCGAAAAAGCCGCCGAAGCCTGGCGAGTGCCATTCTCCGAAGTGAAGTATTTTTATGATGATGAACACATGGTTCATCAGGGAGGTGGAAAATACAATATCCAGCTCACTAAAGACGGACTCTACGCCCTGCACGAAGGCACGTTCGACAAATCTCTGTTTATCAGTTTCATGTTTCAGGTCAACTGGGCCCGGCTCGACCTGATTCCGGTCGTTGAACTGTTCCAGTCCACTTTGCCGGGAACCGGCGGCGCTGTGTTCGAGTTCATCTGGGGCATCTATAACGACCAGTCGCGGGAAGAACAACTCCCGCCCTTGAAGTATCGCGGCCTTCCCACTTACCCATCAAAAGAGGCGTTCAACATTTTCTCGGCGTTTTTTGAGCCACAGGGACCGGAAGGCAAAGACATTAAAAAAACATTCATGGAGCCCATGACTTCGCACGAGATCACCTGGACACCGCAAAAACACGCGCCGACACGCTATTTCAGCGACCGCCAGAAAGTGGTCATCACCGCGCAGGATGGCTACCTCTACAAGGTCACGGCTTACGACGATCCCATCACTTTCCCTTTCACCAATTGCGGAGGCGTGAAAAACCCCGCCATCGAGCGAGAAGTCAGAGTGGGCACACAATCGTTCACCCTGCTCGAAGGCGAACGCGGAAGAGAGATTGTTTTTGAGCCTGAATGGAACCTGCGCCCGCAAACCTATTCGGCCAAATCGCCCGCCAAGTACCCCTTCACCTGGAAGTGGTTCTTCAACGGCGAGCCACCGGCTGTCGATCCGGTAAAGATGCAATACACAGTTCCATTTTATCCAGAAGGCACCGCTGACATTGAAGAATCCGCGCTACAACCCATGGTGCTCGATCAGATTTTCTACTATATGGAAATGGCACCGGCTATGCCACATCGGCTGGAAAAAATTGACAAGGTGCTCATCCACACCTTTGACACCGTGCTGGCCGGTTGCATCGACTGCACCAAAGAGCGCGAATATACCGCGCTGTTCAGCGATGCGGAATTTGCGCAGAAAAACGCGCAATTGTTGTGGAACTACGCCGCCTCACGCGACCAGTTGGACAACCTGCAAAAAGTTTCTTTCCTACCGGAAGCAGAACATATCGCCCACGCTTACAACACCCAATACGGGCTGATCTTCAAATGGATTCCATTCATGTACCATCCTGACCGCGAAGCCTGCGAAAACATGTTGAAAGCTTTGACGGGAGCACTCCTGCCCGGCGGATTCCTCTACTTGGTCGGACCACGTCCTTTGCAGGGACTGTTCGAGCACTACGGACTCGACACGCTTTATAATGACCCAGTCAGGAACATGCCGTTTTTCCGGCAACACCTGAAAATGTGCCCCGAAAACCAGGTCCATCCCGACCTCTGCGTCTTTCTGTTGGAAAAAAAGATTCCGGAGGAAAAGAAAGAAATCCAACCTGCCTCGGATCAAGCAACAAGCGACTTCGATGGCACCCTGCCACAAATGCGCGGCTTCCGCCGCGACAACTAGCTACTAGACGTAGGGCCACAATGTGGGCAGTGCTGATACCTCTCTTTGGGGCATGAGAATTAAGGAAGAATACCACGGCCACAACACGCCGGGCGTTTCCGGCTTAGAGTATCAGTTCGGGAGCCATGCTGCGTTCGTGGGATTCGGGATCGTTTTTCACATAGAGGTGAGGCAAATCGCTGGTGCCGAAATGCGTGATGTAGAGGAACACATGTTCACGGGCATTGATGCGTAACGCCCATGAATCAAAATCGTTGCGGTAAAAGTTTTCGTAACGCGCCATCGCCTCTTCGGTAGTCTGGCCGGACTCCGGAGTGTAATAATAATCCAAAGCCAGGTCGTGCTCGGGGTTATCCTTCACTGTAATTTTGTACTCATCCTTCTGGAACATGACCGGCGCGTTTTTGTAGAGCACGAAAAAATACATCTCGACCGATGGAATCATACCCTGATTCTGCAACAGAAATTGTCTGGTATCTTCGGCCTCTGTTTCGGTTTCTGAGGGGAACCCGTAAAAACACATCACGTGGCTCCAGATGCCCACACGCTTGGCCTGTTTCAGGTTGATTTTTGCCGCTTCTATATCGGTATCTTTCTTCACCAATTTGATGATGCGTTCGTTGGCCGATTCCAGCCCGTAATACAATGACCGACAACCTGACTTGTGCGCCATGTCCCACAACCTCGGCTCCAGCAATTGCGATTCAAACCGGATCAGCGTGGTCCAATAAATATCGAGCTCACGTTCAACAATCATCGGCGGCAGTTTGATGAACAGGGCTGGCGGAAACGACTCATCGGTGAACATGAAATGTTTGGTGTTAAGTTTATTTTTCAGGTATTCCAGTTCATCAACAATCTGATCCGCATGTTTCGCACGAAACTGGTCGATATAACCGGCACCGTGATCGCAGAACGTGCACTTGCCCCAGTAACAGCCACGCGTACCCAAATAAGGCACGAGTTTTTCCGGCGAAAAATATTTTTCCCAGGGCATGCCGTCAAAATCCGGTGGCGGCAATTCGGTGACCCGTTCCTGATAGGTGTCGTTGACATGCATTTTGCCTTCCTCATCCTTATAGATAAGATTGGAAACTTCGGATATTTTTCGTTTGCCTGATAGTGCTTCCACCAGCCAGACCAAAGCGTGCTCGCCCTCATAGGTGATCATCGAATCGAACACCTTGCCGAAGAAATGCGGCTTTTTCGCAAATTCGCCCTTGAGCCGGGTGATGATGTTGCCACCCACGGTCACATGAATGTCGGGATAGGCCTCTTTGATCAAAGTCGCGAAGGTAATGCCTGCCATCAGTTGCACCGGGGTGCCGATAGAGATGCCAACGACATCGGGTTGTTCTTTTTTAATCGACCGCAACACCAACTGTCGACAGATGTCGGCATAAACATTGACCGTCTTGTCGTGCGGCACTTTCAAAAGGTCTTCAGAAACCCATGGCCGATACACGTTGAGGTTGCTCTCGACCGGATAAAAATTGATGCTGGCAGGAAAGTAGCAGACAGAAATATACTCCATCACCTCCCTGAAAGCATTGAGCGCCCATTCGGCTTTTTCGATCTCATAAAATTCCGGCCCGCGCATGATCCTCTTCGCGCGAGCCACTTTGTTGATATGATGGTCGAGGTCGATATGCTGGTAGTCACTGAGCATTTGTTTCAGTTCGGTGTCTTCCGAACTCAACGCTTCTCTATACTCTTTCTGTGTCAGCATTTTCAACCGGGCTTGTATTTTGCTTTTGACAAACAACAGGAATCCGGACGTGAAGAAGTGGTCAAACATCTCCACATTGATGTCCTTGAGCACGGTCTCTATGCCGTTTTTGCGGAGAACTGCGGCGAGGCTCGGCAGGGCCAGATAAGGGGCGGTAGGCACCCATTCCGGCGGAAATATCAACATGACCTTTTTCATACAGGTCTCCATAAATGCAGTTCTTCCAATGAATCACTTTTAATCTTATGGAATCTATCGGGTTAATGCTAACATATTGCCATCTATACCTTTAATCAAAATCGGGCAAAAATTGAGAAAGTTCCCTAAAATACTCAGGGGAGCCAGACTCGGCAGTGACCTGGTATCAAATCATAGTTAAAATGGAGCACGAAACAAGTTATGTCCAATACAGAAACCAGCGCGGAAGTTAAAGCCAAAATCCTGCTGGATGAAGCAAATCTGGCATTTTCAGAAACGTCTGAACGTAGAGACAGTCCGGGAGAACGTAACCTAGAGGGGTCGGCCTGGGAAGAAGGTCGTATGGAGGGGGAATACGACGAAGCCGACTATCAAAAGATTCTTGAGCTGCAGATGCGCGCCGCCATCACTTGCGATGACCATCCCGAACTGGAAGAAAAAACAGCGGAATTGTTCCAGTCGATCACACCCGAAAATGCTGAAGAAGTCCTCAAAACCATAGCAAAAGATCCAAACATCATGACCATGGGTAAAGCCGCGGTCACCACTTTTGTCTTGCGGTTCCCGACAGTGCAATCCTTTGTCAACAAGGGCCACCCATTAGTATTGGCCATGGACGAGTATATGCTGGAAAACGCAGACGCGCAAAACTGGCACGACTATAACAACATCGCCCGGGAAAACGGCTGGCTCTAGCTACTTGGGCGTAGGGCCAAAATGGACAATAGCGTTGGTATGGAAACAACAGGTTTGCTCGGCCTGAATATCTCTTACTCATTCCTTCTCAGTGGAACGGAAACATTAAAAAATAACCATGAAGTTTAGACATCATCTCGCAAGGGAAACCTTTAAAGGGAAAAAGAAGAACACCGAACGGGGTGTTGAAGATCTTATCTCCGAGGACCAGCGAGGAAACCACTCCAGTGCCCAGACAGAACCAAACCCTCTGAGTCTAGATAAAGAGACCATCACCCCTCAACCGGTCAAAAAAGAACCCCGGGAAATTTCGCGTCGAGACATATTTTCGTTTGGCAACTTCCTGGATTTCGGCACTGTGGTGGAAGAAGAAGCCAAGACGAAACCCTCAGCACCCATAGAGGATGAGGAACTCGACCCCCCCCCTGATCCCGAACTCGTTGAAGAGGCGGAGGGAGTCGAAAGCGTCGAACAGGTAGAAGGCACCGAAGAAATAGACGAGGCCGAACCTGCCCCGAAAAAAGGGTTCTTCAAGCGCATGATATCTCAGTTTAAAGAAAGTCACGAAGAGAAGCGTTTGCTTCGAGAGAATCTCGAACCCGACCCGGAACCAGAGGCCGAACCTGTAAAAGAATCCAGCGAGGCTGAAGTGGGCCATAATATCTTCCAACTCGAAGAGGTTGAGGATAGAGAATACGACCGCCGCAATATATTGCGTCAGGGCGTCCACTTTTTCGCCAAGCCTGCCGTTGAAAAAGTTCAAAGCAAAATTGACAGTGTCAATAAAACGGTGGACAAGATCACCAAGCGGGTTCCTCTATTACGACCGCCGGGCGCAATTTCTGAAAAACAGTTTTTGCAAGCCTGTTCTCGTTGCGACGAATGCATCCACGCCTGTCCCAAGGATGCCATCCAGCGTGCGCCCAAGAAAATGGGGTTTCTCGTTTTCAACACACCTTATATCGACCCCATGCGCAATCCCTGCGTGATGTGCACCGACCTGCCCTGTATTTCAGCCTGTCCGGATAAAGCCTTGCTCCCGGTCCAGGAGCTGACGGATGTGAATATGGGCTACGCCATTTTGGATAAGAAAAAATGCCAGGCCTACGGCGAAACATTCTGCCAGCAATGCGTGATCGACTGTCCGGTTCCCGGAGCGATTTTTCAGGTCAACGACAAGCCGGTCATCGACAAAAATATCTGCACCGGATGCGGGGTCTGCATGCGCTCGTGCAGTACTGTCAATATTCCACTGGCAATCAAGATCAAGCCGCAGATGGTGATCGAATATCAGCTTTACAAAAAACGCCAGGAACAGGAACTGGCCAAAATCGAAGCTGAACAAAAGGCGACCGCACAGGCAGAACAGGAAGAACCCCTCATCAGTCAGGGAAACGAGGAAGCCCCGGAAAAGCAGGAGCCTTCTTCCCCGCCAGATTAACGCTTGCAAGTCTGCCTTCTTTTCAGTATTCTGCTGGGCTTTGCCCTTCATTACACCTTACAAATGACTAAATGAGTAGCGAACTTCAAAGAACGCATGATTGCGGGACATTGTCGGACAAGCATATCGGCGAAACAGTGACCCTGTGCGGATGGGTGCATACCCGGCGCGATCACGGAGGACTCATTTTTATCGACCTGTGGGACAAATACGGCATGACCCAGGTGGTTCTGAATCCTCAAATCGACCAACTGGCGCACGAGCACGCACAATCCATTCGCGGCAATTTTGTCATCGGCGTTATCGGCAAGGTTCGCGGTCGTCCAAGCGATATGGTGAACCCAAAACTGAAAACCGGCATGATCGAGGTTTATATCGATGAGTTAAGCATTCTCAATCCGTCGGAAACTCCGCCCATCTCACCTTGGGAACCACAGGACGCCTCAGAAGTCCTGCGCCTGAAATACCGATTTCTTGACCTGCGCGGGCCAGAATTGCAACGCAACCTGAAAACTCGCTATGACACCACCCGGGTGGCGAGAAACGAACTGCACCGGCATGGATTCATGGAGGTGGAAACCCCCATACTAACCAAGAGCACCCCGGAAGGAGCTCGAGATTATCTGGTGCCCAGTCGGCTCAATCCGCAAAAGTTTTATGCCCTGCCCCAGTCGCCACAATTGTTCAAACAGATTCTCATGGTCTCGGGCATGGACCGGTACTACCAGATCGTTAAATGCTTTCGCGATGAAGATTTGCGTCAGGACCGGCAACCAGAATTCACCCAGATCGATATCGAAATGTCATTCGGCAATGAAAAACTATTGTTTCAGATAACTGAAGAAATGGTGGCGGCAATTTATCAGGAGGTCCTCGGCATAAAAATCGAAACGCCCTTCCCTATCCTGAAATATCAGGATGCCATCAACCGATTTGGAACCGATAAACCAGATACGCGATTCGGCATGGAAATCGTAGACCTGGGAAAAATTGTCCAGGGCACCCCGTTTAAAGTGTTTGCCCAAGTGCTGGAATCTGGCGGACAGGTTCGCGCCCTCAATGTTAAAAACAGCGCCGAATCTTTGTCCCGCAAAGCACTGGATGATTTAACAGAAATCGCCAAAACTTATGGCGCTAAAGGCATGGCATGGATAAAGATTCAGAAAAACGAATTGCAGTCGCCCATCATCAAATTCTTTGAGCAGGAAATGCTCGACAAAATGCTGAAAGCCTTGGACAGCAAACCCGGCGACACAGTTATTTTCATCGCCGACACTCCAAAAATTGTGGCCAATGCCCTTGCGCACTTACGGCTGGCTTTAGGCAAGCAGTTGAACCTGATCGATGAATCGAAAAGTGCCTTCACCTGGATCACTGAGTTCCCCCTAGTGGAATATGATGACACGGAAAAAAAATATGCCGCAATGCATCACCCCTTCACCGCCCCACGTGAAGAAGATTTGGGAAAATTCGAGAGTGCTCCCGGTTCCATTAAAGCCCGGGCTTATGATCTGGTGCTGAACGGCAACGAAATTGGTGGCGGCAGTATCCGTATCCATCAAAAAGAAGTACAAGAGAAAATGTTCAAACTTCTCGGCATCGGTCAGGAAGAGGCTAAGGCTAAATTCGGATTCCTGCTGGACGCGTTGCAGTATGGAGCCCCGCCACATTGCGGCATCGCCATGGGACTGGACCGAATCGTTATGTTACTTTCAGGTGCCGCATCAATCCGGGACGTGATCGCCTTTCCCAAAACCCAGAAAGCCACCTGCCTGATGACCAAGGCCCCTTCGGAAGTGGACCCGAAACAACTGCGGGAACTAAGGCTCAAAGCCGATTTATCCTGACCCTCACTCTGGTAGAATTTGAGCCCTAATCTCAAGGTGAGCCAAACCCTGTAGGGTTTGCGTAGCAGGGATGAAATCTGGAATCCAACCTCTTTGTTTTTAATAGCTTTCAAGGGCTCAATTTCCTGAGTGCCCCTACCTGAAATAGAAATTTGATTTTAGGTAAAACTCAACTTGAAAAAGCTGAAGTTCTCTCAGAATCTTCTGTTACACTGGTTAAATATGAGGGGATAGAGAGTATAGCACTTGTTGCCCCTCAAAGAACACCTCCTCCTCGGGTGTCCGGGGGCAGAGCGCACTCTCTGTTCCCGGATTTTTTTGCCCTACTCTTTGTGTTATCCTTATCTCAAGTAATTGTATGAGCAAACAATCGCTTTTGTACAGAAACAGCAAATCCTCCCAATTCCCTTCGTAGAAGGTGGAGCTTCAATAAGCCTCTTCTTTTCAAAGAGAGGCTGAGGTGATTTACAACGTGTTATGATGCTGGAACAAAAAACTGAAAAAATAAAATTTTTGCTCCGGGAAATGGATAGCGCACTGATCGCCTTTTCCGGCGGGGTGGACAGCGCACTGGTTCTTGCCCTTGCCCATGGGGTTCTGGGCGGAAAAGCATTGGCCGTCACCGCGCAATCGGCCAGCGTACCAAACCGGGAATTGCAGGCCTCCCGCCAGTTGGCCAAGGAAATCGGGGTAAGGCATCGAGTCATCAAAACAGAGGAAATGTCCAATCCTGAATACCGGGCCAATCCGACCAACCGTTGCTACCACTGCAAAACTGAGCTCTATTCCAGTCTGAAAAAAGTCGCCGAGCAGGAAAACATCGCTCATATTTTAAACGGCATCAATACTAACGATCTCGGTGATTACCGGCCCGGACTCGATTCAGCTCGCGAGCAGGGTGTGCGTAGTCCCTTGGTGGAAGCGGGATTCAACAAGCAGGATGTTCGGGATTTGTCCCGCATGATGGAGCTTTCCATCTGGAACAAATCGGCAATGGCCTGCCTGTCGTCCCGGGTTCCCTATGGCCAGCCGGTCACAGTTGAAAAACTTTTCCGAGTCGAACAGGCCGAAGACCTCCTGCTCTCTTTAGGATTCAAGCAGGTGCGTGTCCGGCACATTGGAACCCATGCCAGCATTGAACTGGGCAAAGATGAAATACCACGCTACCAGAAAGATGAATCCATGCAGCACTCTATTCAGAAAAAATTAAAGACTTTGGGATTCAGCAATGTAGTGCTGGATCCAGAAGGATACCGGATGGGAAGTTTGAACGAAGCCTTATTGAAAAACAAAAACCATGTTTAAATATGAGCTGCGGCCAGAAATAAGAAAACAACTTAGAGACCCGGATGGGTTTGAAAAAGGGTTGAACGCTGTCTTCCTTGGCCTGGTCGTCTGCATGGCGGGCGTGGCACTGATGCTGATCCTCTTCTTCAATAAACCGGAACATGTGCTACATCCCACCTGGATTCTCTTCCTCGGTTTTGCCATCGTCGGCTACGGCGAATATAAAAAATTTAAATGTAAATAAGCGGTGCTGGTGCCGTGGTCAATGAGAGCCTTGCGCAAGTCGAAAAAACAGAAAGGCGAGAAGGGATCCAAGGTTATCAAAAGTCCCGTGGCCAATAGGGCCGTAACGCTGTCGTAATCGCCAAAAATATCCCCTCTACGTCATCACGAGCCGTGATGTTGCCTCATTAGCTTCCATACCTAGGAGGAGCCTTGGTGAGGGAGCTGACCGGCTGGCTTGGATGCGAGACCTCCAAAACCAAATATTCTTCTCCGCAAATAAATATCCTACGTGCTTCACTTGGCGAACGACTAGCAAGTGGAAAGCAAAATTATCGCTCTTCATCTTCAGCCTCTGACTGATTTTCATTAATAGCGGTTTTACCTAATTCGCGCGACCGCAGGGTGGCATCTTCCACAGCGTTCATCATCGTGGTGCGCAGACCCCCCTCTTCCAGAGCGTGCAGGCCAACGATGGTGGTACCTGCCGGTGATGTAACCATGTCTTTAAGTTCGCCAGGATGCTTGCCGCTTTCCCGCGCCAGCTTGGCGGAACCCAGCACCGTCTGAATGGTCAGGGTATTGGCTGCTTCACGCGAAAGACCCATCTTGACTCCCGCGTCAGAAAGTGCTTCGATCAGCATGAAGATATAAGCTGGACCACTACCGCTTAAACCCGTCACGGCGTCGAGGTGATCCTCTTCAACATCAACAGTGCGACCCACCGCTTCAAAAATACGGTGGGCGATTTCCACATCCGCTTTAGTAACATACTCGCCGGAAGCGATCGCTGTCACTCCTTCCTGAACCAGTGCCGGGGTATTGGGCATGGTGCGCACCACACTGAAATTTCTATTACTCTTGCCACGCAGGGCATCATTTATAATAGAACTGGGAACACCCGCAACAACGGATATCACCAACTTGCCATGATCTACCAGAGAACTAATATCGCGGAGAACCTCTTTCAATATCTGCGGCTTGACCGCAAGAACGAGGATGTCGGATTTCTTCGCCAGTTCACGGTTGTCGGCAGTGACTTTGATTTCGTGCTCCGTGTGCAATGCATCGCGTTTCTGCTCAGACGGTTCCGAGACAAAAATATTTTTAGATTCGATAAAGGAAGTGGAAAGCAACCCTTTAATCATGGCTTCAGCCATATTGCCGCCACCGATGAATCCCAATCTTTTATTTTTCAGCACAAGGTTGTTCTCCCAGTTGATTTTAAATCTGGAAACATTTATTTACCCCTTCGTCTCCTGTGATATTTTATCTTTCTTTTCATGCCCCGGAGGGGTATGGCCGACGGGGCCAAAAATAGCTGTTCCGATGCGAACCAGGGTCGCCCCCTCTTCCACCGCAACCTCAAAATCGTGGCTCATGCCCATGGAAAGTTCGTGAAGGGAAACTCCGTTCTGTTTCTCGCATCGCTCACGGAGCTCCCGTAACCGGGAAAAATGCTTGCGGGAATTTTCAGGGTCGGGGTGGAAAGGCGGGATGGTCATCAGGCCTTCAACCGTGATCCCTTGCAATCGGGAAAAATCATCCATGTTCTTTTCCATTTCGCCCGGTTTCATGCCAAACTTTGCGGTTTCTCCCGAAACATTGACCTGCAACAAAACCCTCTGTACCCGGTTTTCTGACTGGCACTGTTTAGCGATTTTCTCCGCCAGTTCGAGGCTGTCCACCGAGTGGATCAAGTCAAAGTAATCATCGAGAAACTTGACCTTGTTCTTTTGCAAGTGGCCGATAAAATGCCAGATAATATCTTGCGATCCCATTTGCTCTATCCTAGGAACCGCTTCCTGGATTTTACTCTCGCCAAATATCACGGCCCCGGCAACGCGGGCTTCACCTATTTGAGCAATATCTACTTGTTTGGAAACTGTAACCAGACGGACACTGCCCAGTTCTCTTCTCGACTTTTGGATGGCTTGGGAAATCCGTTCCCGAACCGCAACGAGATTTTCAGCGATCATCGGTAATTTTCTCTCAGGCAACCACCAGGCGTGAGGCCAATCAGCAATCTCTTTGACTGCCAGCAACCGCGTATTCGGATCAATCAAGTTCTTGCTCGTTGCCCTGGCGGGCTCGCCGATTAGTAGAGAGCCTGCTTGCCCCACTCCCCGGTGCGGACCCGAACGGCCTCTTCAACCGGCAGGACAAAAACCTTTCCATCGCTCAGGCTACCGGTCTGCACCGTCTTCACGATCATGTCCAGCACTTCATCCACCGCTTCAGCTTCGAGAACCACCGAAATTTCCACGCAGGGGTGAAACTGCGGAACCTTCAATTCGGGGTCTGATTTTAAATGGCTCATCGGTTTGCCAATGCCTTTGGCATCGACCACAGAAATTCCAGGCACCCCCAGTTCAAAAAGCTTTTCCCGGAGTGTTTCCAGTTTTTCATACTGAATGTAGCATTTGATCATTTTCATGGCGTGGAATCAATTTAGGCCAAACCAGTGGTAATTGCAATGAGGGTCAGCGTGATGCTGAAGGCAACCAGCAATAGCTTAATCTGGCGAACAAAGAACTGTCTCGACTTAATGAGCCTTTGCCTATTGCTTCCCTCGAGTGATATTCCTTTATCAACCTTCATGCCTCAGAGGGGTACCATAGAGTCAGGTTGTCACCAATTCGGCGTTTTCTTCGGCGGGAAGGAGTAAACGATGCCAGTTGTGCTTCTCCCAGTTACGGGCGTCTTTGAAGTCCTTGTACTCCCGCTCTTTCTTTTTAAATTCAGGGTGATGGCTCTGCCAAGTTCCGTTCCTTTTATAAGACGGGGCGAACTGGTGGCACATTTCATGGTAGACGGTGAGTTCCAGTACGCACAGAGGCACAAAGCCCTGCTTCAACCGTGGGTGAATCCGGATGAGTTTTTTTTCCTCATCATAGGAGCCATAGCGAAAACCACTTTTGTTCCGCGATTTCACATCGCGCGCCCATATGACCTTGGCTTGAATCCGATCACTGAAATACTCCTGATTCAAACGCTCAAAAATTTTACCCAGATCGCGTTCGTTGCCGGATTCAACAACTTCTTCTTTCTCGCCACTCGGTTCCTGCTCTTCAACATGTTCACGGATCGAGGTTTTCACCGCTTCCGGCAATTCTTTATCCTTTAGCAACCGACCCAGAACTTTCCCAGCCAAATTATCGAGCACAGCCGACTCAGGCTGGTCAAACTCCTCAAAATAATTTTTATTGAAGACTTCGACGCAAACGGCCGGGTCCCCGGAACGTACCCGGACCTGTCCCACATAATCCATCCTATTTTTCTTTAACATGAACATCCGAGTCAGTGCGGCAGGTTCCTCTGTATCCATTCGACATTTTCCCAGCGAGATAGTTCCCGGGTTGAGAGTTTTAACCAGAGTTTGAACTGGTGGTTTTAATGAATTCATCAGGCGAGAGTTTAAAATTAAACAACATAGCTAAACAGAGATAAACCTTACCGCATGAAGACAGAAAGTTCCAGTAAAATTAGCCATTTAGGCCAACCCTAAAGCCTTTACAAAGGTTTTAAAGTTCGATACTGTGGAAAGCATGAATACCCTGAAAATTAGTTTGATCCTGCTTTTTGTCGTGGCGTGCTCTGCGGTGCGGGAGTCTGGCGAGGTGCGGGAAACACTGGACATCAAGTCGGAAGTGAATTTGTTTCTTTCCACTCAAGACCCTGATGTGGAAACCCAGGTGCTAAAGCGCTTGCAATCGGGCCAGGTACAACACGAAACCATCAAATCCATCCTGCGTGCACGGGCAAGGAAAAACCCGGGCCCAGTTGGACTTCAAAAAAATTTACAGATCACGCATAATGGAAAAAACTACCCCTATGCCTTGTTTCTTCCCGATCCATCAGCATCGAATGAAAAGATTCCACTCGTAGTCGTCTTGCATGGGCTGGGCGGTAGCGGTGCCAACACCATTCCGGTCTGGATTGAACGTCTAAATAAAAAGGTTGCGGTGTTGTGTCCCACTTACCCGATGGGGGCTTGGTGGGCCGGGCCTGCCGAGAAAATGGTGCTCAGACTCATCGACCATGTTCGTGAAAAATACGACATAGATTCAGACCGGGTTTTTCTTGCCGGGCTATCCAATGGCGCTATCGGCGCTTACATGATCGGCATGTTTTATCCGGACCGGTTTGCCGGACTGATTCCCATTGCTGGAAGCATCACGCCCCGGTACATGCATTTTCTGGTGAATCTACGCAACACGCCGATTTATATGATTCAAGGCACGCACGACCCTATTTTCCCTATCCAGCTCAGCCGGCGAATTCATAAAATTCTCTTCGATATGAAATATCCCGTCCGTTACCAGGAGCATGGAGAAAAAGGCACGGCCCACGGCGGCCATTTCCTGCCCGAATCGGAAGTGCCTGCAATGTTGGAATGGATTGGAAAACAGAAACGCAAGTTGAACCCTGATGTTGTGCGCATGACCCGGGAAGGCAACCACCTCGGTGCGATCCACTGGGCCCAGCTGATTCAAGGACAGAATCTTGCCTTGCTGGAACTGCCCGGACCAGAAAGCCCGAACCCGGTTAAACGTGATGGCAAAATCGCCACCCTGTTTGCCACCCGTAAAGGACAAAACCAATTTGAAGTGATGGGCCAGCACATCATTAAATATGACTTGTATTTCAATAGTGAAACCATTGACTTCGGTAAACCCGTCACCATCACCACACAAAAACTCCAGATTCATGGCAGTACGCTTATCCCTGGAGAAAAAAAGACCAGCTATAAAAGGAAAGTCGAAAAAGATCTCGCGGTCCTTTTGTATGGATATAAAAATTTCCGCGACCCCAACCGCCTTTATGATGCCCGAGTGAGCATTCTTCTCGAGTCCACCTTAGTGTAAATGAGCGACACACCCTCATCCGACTCAGGTCACCTGATCGAAAAATCCATGCAGCTTCTGGGCTGGGACAGAGTCGTTTCGGCATTGGCAAACCATGCCTGCTCCCCCATCACCCAGGATCACTGCCATGAGTTAAAACCCGAAGAGGATTTTGATTCAGCACAAACCCTGCTCGAAGAAACCGCCGAAATGGTGGCCTTGCTGGACTCTTTCGACTCCTTTCCCATGGATCGGTTTGAGGACCTTCGCCCTGTTTTCCAGAATGTTGAAGAACAAAAAATGATCGAGCCGGAGCAATGCCTGTCGGTCATCAAACTTTTGTGCTTATGTCGAAATCTATGTCAAGATAAAAAACCCATTTATCCCCGCTTACTGGTCTGGCTGGAAAGACTTGATCCCCTCAAAGAGTTTTTCAATGACCTGGTCCGATATATCGATGATGAAGGGAACATCCGGGAAAATGCCACACCGGAGTTGCACAAGGCTCTACGTAATGCCAACACCACAAAAAGCAAACTGGAAGAACGCCTGCAACGTCTTCTCAGTTCGGATAGCATCCGCGAAGCGCTACAGGATTCCTACATCACCGAACGTGAGGGGCGTATGGTCATCCCAGTGCGGGCGGGGTTCAAGTCCCGAATGGATGGCATTGTGCATGATAGCTCAGGAACAGGACAGACTCTGTTCATGGAGCCCACTTCCATCGTGCCGTTGAACAATCAATTGAAAATAGCCCGCCTTCAAGTCATGCAGGAAAAAATTAAAATCCTACAAGCCTTGGCCCTTCAAACTCAACAGTTCCAAGAACCATTGGAAAGAAACCTTGAAACACTGGTATCTCTGGATATCATTCACGCCAAAGCCCGGCTGGCTAAAACCATGTCGGCGGTGAACTGTCCCATGAACCGCGATTCGATCATGGAACTTAAGGAAGCCCGGAATCCGGAACTGGTTCTGGATGGTGAAACGGTGGTTCCCAGTACCATTGAGTGGGACGACTCGGTTCGAGTGGTGATCATTTCCGGCCCCAATACCGGAGGCAAAACCGTAACGCTAAAAACTCTGGGTCTGCTGGCTCTCATGGCCAGGATGGGACTGTATCTTCCCGTTAAAGAGAGTTCCAGTATCCCGTTTTTCCCAAAGATTTATTCCGACATCGGTGATGACCAGAGTATTCAATTAAAGCTATCCACTTTTTCCGGGCACTTGAAAAAAATTGTTCATATTCTGAACCATGTTGACTCGGGTTCCCTGGTACTTCTGGACGAGTTGGGAATTGCCACCGACCCACAAGAAGGCGCGGCACTGGCAGAAGCCATTCTTTTTGATCTTAAAAGCAAAAATGTCATAACATTGGTCTCCACTCACTATTTTACTTTAAAGGTTCTGGCGCAAACTCACGAAGGTTTCCTCAATGCCTGCACAGAGTTTGATCTCGACACGTTGAGTCCCACCTACCGCTTGATCTTTGGAGTGCCGGGGCACAGTGCCGCCCTCGACACCGCCGAGCGACTGGGCCTTCAAAAAAACATCATCGCCCAGGCCCGCAGTTTGTATCAGGCCAAAGAGAACCGTGCCGAAGACCTGCTGGCAGATTTGACCCGCCAGAGACTGGAACTCAGCCGGGACCAGGAAGAAATAAAACAACAGAAAGATGAGGCCGAATCCCTGGCGAGAGAACAGAAAGTCCTGACTCATCGACTGCGGGATGAAGAAAAGAATTTTCAAAAAAGCAAAACCAAAAAATTACAGGCAGAAGTGCGTGCCGGAAAAGCTGAAATCCAAAAAATGATTCAAGAGATCAAAGGCGAAAAAGATCTCCCAAAAATCCGCAAGATGGAAAAACAAATACAATCCATGAGCCAGGTACCTCTGTCTCCGAAAGTGGACGATATCGACGAATGGTCCCTGCCGGTCGGAAACCTGAAAACCGGAGACCCTGTTTTAATTTTGAACATGGGCACCCTCGGCACCCTTCTGGAGCCTCCAGAAGGAAAGAAAAAACTGCGGGTGCAAATGGGCAATATCACAACTATTGTCGAAGTCAGCGCCCTTCGTGGCAACTCGCGGCAAAAGGGCAAAAAATCTGAAAATAAATTTTCACTGACTGTCCTTACCGAGCCAGAGGGCAGTTCGGTATCCTCCTGTGATTTGAGGGGCATGAATTCTGAAGAAGCCGAAGCCGTTATGGAAGCTTTCATCAGCCGGGCCATTGTGCAGAAAGCGAAGATAGTGCGCATCATTCACGGTCATGGTATGGGAACGATTAAGACTCTGGTACGAAATTATTTAGAAAAGGCCAGACTCTGCAAACAGTTCGCCCCTGGTTCGCGCCACGAAGGCGGCGATGGGGTCACTGTCGTCGAGCTTTGATTGTCAGGACCGGTACTCGGTGATTCTTTTTCCAACTGTGGCACCAGCTTTTTTTCGAACCACAGGCTTTTCTTGAGCCAGATATTATTGCGCAACGAAGGGCGAGGCAAAACAAAATACTCAGGCAGGTAAAGTTTCCAGTTTTTTACCGTTTCTGTCAGGATCGGTTCTTTGCGGGACCTCAAAAACCAGCCTTGCGCATATTGGCCAATCAGAAGAGTCAGTTGCCGCTTGGGCAGTTTCTCAAGGATGGCTGATATCCATTTTTCAGCGCATTCAGGGTAAGGAGGAAACCCTCTGATTTACCTTTTCCGGGGTAGCAAAACCCCATCAGCAGAATTGAAAAATACTTCGTGTTATAGAATCGTTCTTTCGAGACCTGCATCCATTCGCACAACCTATCGCCGCTGGCATCGTTCCAGGGAGTGCCAGATTGATGTGCTTTGATTCCCGGATGCCCCACGATGAGTATTTTGATGTCGCGGAAAATGAGAAGATGGGTTTTGCAGGAAAAGGAAGGCCCGCTTCACAAAGAGTGTGGACCTTGATATTTCTTTTTAGTTCTGTAATGGTACCATTCACAATTTAACTTTGACCTTAACAGAGCTACGTCATTTGATCAATAAAAGCAAGCCATCTCGCTAAAATGTTAAGATGTGGAAGAAAAGCCTAATAAAAAGGAGTGCTTATTATGCTTCATAAAATATATGGAAGCCTAATCCTGGTCCTGATTTTTGCGGGATCGAGTTGGGGACAGGCAGTAACGTTAAGAGGAAAACCGCTGACGTTGATGGGAGAAAAAGCACAGGTGGGTCAAACACTCCTGACTGTCCGTCTCTCTGACCCTGATTTGAACATGATTGACCTGCGGTCGCTCAAAGGTAAAGTGACAATACTGAGTGTCGTTCCCTCCCTAGATACTCCCATCTGCGAAAAACAAACTCATCTGCTCAGCGAAGAGAACAAGGGACTAGATCAAACCGCCAACCTGGTGACGATCAGCCGCGATCTGCCTTTTGCGCAAAAACGCTTCGCGAAAGAGGCCAATATTCACAATATTCTGTTCCTGTCGGATTATCGGAATGCTGAATTTGGTCGATCGACTGGGCTTTTGATCGAAGAAAACCGCCTGCTGGCACGGGCCATCATTGTACTCGACCGTAACGGGGTCATCCAGTATCTGGAAGTGGTCCCAGAACAGGCCCAGCTACCTAAAATGGGAAAAGCCTTCCACTCGGCGTGGGGCCTGATAAACAACCGGCCAGCGACCGGGGGCAATGGGCAATAGCTTTATCCAGCCTGCAACAATGCGCTTTACTGAACAGACCTAGGTCATTGCATTTTGAGTCTAGCGTTACGCTGACCTGCGGAGGTTCTCCGCTAAGTTCACCAATAACGCATAGAATGTAGCAGAAACCGTTGATCTTCCGGCCTCTGGCACTTTTTGAAGTACGTCTTGTAACGCGGGCAACCGTTCTTAAGCTCAGAAACCTGACTCACCCAAAATGAGCTTAAGAGGTCTGGAATCTCTTTGCGCTTGAGCTTCATATCTCACCTGTCAACAGAGACTCTTTGCGTAAGTCGAAAAAAACAGAAAAGCGAGGTTACCCGTCCCGAGCACGAAAGCTAACGAGAGGACATAACACGCGACCGCCGAAGGCGTTGAGCCAGCTATCACCGGGTACAGCCAGGCTAGTGGAATATTTTGACCAGTTGGCCAAAGACAGATTTGGATTTTCTGAGTTTATCTTCATTACCCAAGGCGCAGACATTGCCGCCGTCGCGGATTTTTTCAAACAGCGGGGCATAACCTCTTAAATCTTCCAAGCAGGTGGACAGCAACTCTTCACGGTATTTCTGTTTCAATTCCTGGGTGCGTCCTGTGAGATGATCAATCATGGAAGCCGAACCTTTGCGATCAGCGGTTAAGGGCGGGTCCATTTTCCCGACACAGCCGATGATGATTTTGGTCAGTTCTTCGTCAGGCAGGTCCATGTTATTCAGGAAGCCCGCGATCTCATCATAGACGGCCAACGTTTCGGAAAGGTTGGGATCGCGATAGGAAACCAGGTTGTAATCACCGGTGAAAAAATCAAACGAGTTACTACTGCCATAAGCACCACCATGCACACGAACCTTGTCCCATAAGAATCCTGTCCTAAGGAGACCTTTGAGTACCTCAAACTGGCCGGAATATTTAAATCCCAATTCATACAGGTTAACCCCTTTACCTACATGCTGAACGGTGCTGGCAGTCAAAAAACCCTCATTCAGAGGCACCGCTTTCAGGTTCCAAACCTCCTCATCCCATTCCTTATCCGAAAGGACACCGACCGTTCCAAATATTCTTTTTTCTATAATCTGATAATCCTTTTCCCTTGAGGTGATATTAAACAGAGCGTTCTTGCGGGTAAAGACCCGTTCCGCGACCTGTCGGAACTGGCCGGCAACCTCACCCGGGTCTCTCTCTACACGCTCCAACAATTGTTCCAAAAACCGGTAATAGGTGATTCCACCGGTAAGTTCATCAAACTTTCCGAGTCGGGATTGGTAGGACTGAAGTCTCGCCAGCACATAATGATTGCCATGCGGGACAATCGAATCTTCCATATCGGACTTGGCGCTACGAATGATTTCAACCAGTCGTTTAGTATCATCAAAACTATACTCACCGAACAGCTCATCAATAAGATCGAACAGGCTGCCCACTTTTTCCATCAACGCCTTGCCATTGAAAAAAATACAGGATAGAACCCGCCGGCGGTCTTGAACCGTTGCCGAAGAAAAATGGGAAGTGCGGATTCCGCCGGTATGCATGCCGATCAACTTAGAAATCTCCGTGTAGCTCTGCCTGCGAGTCCCCATCCCCAGCACCAGAGTTCCTAGTAACGGGACATAGGGAATCATTTCGGTCGGTACCGAGTGCGTGTTGAATCCTATTTGGGCGTAGGCAATATCATTAGTGAACAGATCATGAAATAGTACCCTTGAATCGCCTTGGTTTTTTATTTCCATGGGATATTTTTCAATTTCTTTGGGAACATCCTCAATCTCCAGCGAAGGCAAAGTGGCAAGTGCCTCCGGCGAATCCGGAGTCAATTGCAGTTCCTGTAGTTTTTGAGTTTCTGTGATCAAGTTGTCAATCTGCTCGGAGGCAAGCCCATCTTTAACCATTTTTAAAATTTTTCTTTCCATGGCTTCCCATTTTTTGCCCAAACCCTGTTCGGGCGTAGCCACTAGAATACTGCGATGGTTATTTTCAATCAGGTAACGTCGAATCAAATCCTCGAAATATCCTTCGTGCATCTGTTTTTTGATTTTCCGCATGACTTTCTCAAACCTGAGATGGGTGAAAGGATCTTTATCGTAAAGCCATGAGCCCAATGCCTGAATGTTATAAACAATGCCTTTTGGAAACCCGCCAAAATTGGCCTCCCGAAGCCTGAAGTCTATGGAGTTGACCGCCGAGAAGATCATATCTTCCTCTATCCCCTTTTCCGCCAGTTCGCGCAGGGTCGAATCTATGAGTGCGAGAATTTTGTTTTCGTGCTCAGGCTCTGTGCCTTTTAACCCCACGGCAAACATGGTATCGGCACGATTGTCATCGAATCCTCCGCCAATGACTTCACTGCCCAACTCGGAAGTGATGAGAGCTTTTCTCAAAGGAGACGCGGAGGATCCCAGCAAGAGATGGCTCAATATGCTGAACCCAAGACAATGTTCATGGTTAATGGCCTTATCCAGCTTGTAGCCTACCAGAACACAGGTCTTTTTCTCCAGCGATTCATCACTGGAAACCGGGTAAGCCGTGAGTTTCCTTTTCGGCTTCCTGAAAGAGCTCTGGTGAGTAATGGAAGTATTGACATCCATAAGTCCAAAGTCCCTTAAATATTTTTCCTGCAAAAACTCAAGATAGCTTTGGGTGTCCCCATCTCCATACAAAAACAATCTGCTATTGGAGGGATGATAATGCTTTCTGTGGAACTCCCTGAAATCCTGATACGTCAGGTCGGGAATACTTTTAGGATCACCCCCCGATTCAAATCCATATGTGGTGGAAGGGAACAGGGAGTGGGCCAACTGGCGATCAATACAGCTTTCCGGATTAGAGAATTCGCCTTTCATCTCATTGAACACCACTCCTTTATAAACAATTTTATCTTCCGGACTATTCAGCTCATAATGCCAACCTTCCTGCTTGAAGGTCTCTTCAGAAATATTGGGATAAAAAACCGCGTCCAGATAAACATTCATGAGGTTGAAAAAATCTTTTCGGTTTCTGCTGGCAACGGGATACATGGTCTTGTCAGGAAAGGTCATTGCATTGAGAAAGGTCTGCAAACTTCCTTTCATGAGCTCGACAAAAGGTTCTTTGACCGGAAAATTTTTAGACCCGCATAAAACACTGTGCTCCAGGATATGGGCAATCCCGGTATCGTTTTCTGGCGGAGTCCTGAACGTCGCGCTGAACACCTTGTTATCATCATCATTTTCAAGAACCATCAATTCAGCTTTGGTGACCTCGTGTTCAAAAAAAAGGCCGAGAGATTTCAGCTCAGCAATTTCCTTCTTCTGGGTCAGTTTGAATCCTCTATAACTTTTGCTGATCTCGAATCCCATAAAATTTCCACTCCAATTCAAAATGATTCTTGTTATCACACTTACTTGAGAAATCCGATTTATCAGGATGGCAAACCATTAGATGCGTGCAATCAGTAAACGTTGCATATTCCAATTATCTGGCCTTGATATCCAGGCCGATGGGGCAATGGTCTGAGCCCATGACACCCGGTTGAATGAAAGAGTCTTCAACCTTTGCCATAAGTTTCTCCGTGACGAAAAAATAATCAATGCGCCAACCGATATTTTTAGCCCGCACATTAAACCGGTAACTCCACCAGGTATATTGATCCGGTTCAGGATGAAACTCTCTGAAGCTGTCTACATACCCATGTGAAACAAATTTATCGACCCAAGCCCTCTCTTCTGGCAAGAACCCCGAGTTTTTTGCATTGGCTTTAGGATTTTTCAAGTCAATGGCCCTGTGGGCAGTGTTCACATCTCCGGTGATCACCAACTCCCTGCCCTCGGCCCGCAATTGTTCGCAATGATCCAGAAAGGCGTCATAAAACTCCATTTTGTATTCCAGCCTTTCAGAACCGCTGGTGCCATTGGGGAAGTAGACATTGAACAGATCAAACTCCTTAAACTCGATTCTAATTACGCGTCCTTCCACATCGAACCGTTCAACGCCTATCCCTTTATGAATTGCTTTTGGTTTCTTTTTGGTGAAAATGGCAACACCACTGTATCCCTTGCGCTCGGCTGGGTTCCAAACCGCGTGGTAGTCGGCAGGATTTTGTATCGACTCATCAAGGTCTTCGGTTCGCGCTTTGATTTCCTGCAGGCACACCACATCCGGTGATTCAGATTGCAGCCAGTCAAAAAATCCTTTTTTAACAGCGGCACGTACGCCGTTGACATTCCAGCTTAAAATTCGCATATAATAGTTCCAGAGTTTGTGCCGGGTACTATCTTGAAATTCTCACATTTATTTTCCGGCTCATGAAGCGGGCCAGTATAAAAAAATCGGGAAATATAATCTCGAAAAAGTAAAAAAGTCACCTAATGTGGTCCGAATTCAGGTTGAATTTGGGCGATAAGTGGATGCCATGACTGGCCCTGCCAAGGTTATTTCAATCAGCCCTCCTATTATGCACCACCGAGCCACAAGATATTCCGGAACCAGGTGAATAATAGGAACCCATATCCGGTTCGGGCCCCTACAGGCTCACCATCTGGATATATGCTTCTTTAGGATAACCCCATGAAAAATCCATTCAAAAATGAATATAAATAGAAAAACTGTGCCCCCTGCCGTAAGAAATCGTTTTTTGTTCATTCTATTTTTATCCCAAAAATAATTTAGTTCCAGCGGCCAAGGTAAAACGCCGCTAAATAGGCCAGGAACCCCAGCCAAAGGTTTCTGCACAGGCTTTGGGTGTGTTTGAATGCACTTAGATCCTCACTTTCAGCATCAAACAGCAGACCATATTCCAAAAGAAACCAGACGGGCGGTCCTATTGCCCAGCCTGCGAAAATGACATAGTGGGGACAACCAGTAATATGAGAATGATAGGTATAGGCCAGCCCAGCAATTACTAGTAGTAACCCAAGATATTTTCTTATTTTCGACCTTTCCCATGATCTCATAAAATCACCTCTACAAAACCGGATTCGGGATACCCGAAACGCAAATAACTGACGAACCTTTGGCATAAACATAACAGTTTTAACAATTTTAATGAGTGTGATAAACTATATTTAAGTTTCGGAAAACTAATTTTTAAAGATTATTTTCCAATATGGAAATTTTTAAATCTCATTGATTATTCAACTCAAGAAACCTCTATGAACGAGACCTTTTTAATCATTTTATTGCTGTTGATGGTCGGTACCGTAGTGAAGATGGTTTTTGGAACTCTGCGCAAGAGAAAACCAATCGAGACAAAGTAACCAACTTAAGTTTATTGTTCAACCCATTCCCATGAAGGGAGGGAAGGATCGCTCATAAACGCGTTTTGAACCCTCACCCACCTGACTTTCACTGACTTATTTATTTTCAATAGTTTAAATACAATTTTTGGTTTTCCCCGGCAAAATAGGGTATCCTTTCAGCCGTCACGTTGTTTCTTTTTTTGTCAGAATCAAAAAATGTAGATCATTTGGGAGGGGAGACTTATGTGGATGAACAAGGCTACGGGATCGATGGTAGTGACGTTAGCGTTTTTGATCGGTGCGCCATCCTCCACGGCGGCTGAAATTGCCAACACAGAAGCTTGTGATAAAATCACCCATGAAGTTCGAAAGGGACGCCCCGGGGTAGCCCCGGTAACCGTTCTTGACGGAAAAGGCCCCGCTACTGCCATGTCGAGGACCGGTTTGTTCTCGTCTGCGGCAAAACCAACAGGGAAGCTTTCTAAAGAAGATCAGCGAAACCTTTGCCTCGCCCTTACCCCTATCAACAATCCCGAAAGCCGTTACAAACATAAGGATCACAGCAGCTATTACTGCACCCTGATCCTGAATCGTGATAGCCAGGCCTATTGCTATGCAATCGTTCTGGGCGATCCCCAAAAATGCGACAATATCGTGAGCAGGGAACTTGAAAAAGAATGCCTTGTCAAATCCAAATAGAATTTTAAAGAAAACCAGACTCCTAAAAAGGCGGTCGCCAAGTTGCCTTTTTACTTAGCTCTAACAAACAAAGATTCATTTCCCCCGTTTCGGTTCAGACCCGATCCAGCCTTGGCATTTCACGGGTCTTTCGTTTGAAACTCCCAACATTAAGGGGTTTCACAATACACTCCCGAACCCTAGCCTAGATGGCTTCCCGCACCTTTTGATCGTCTTTCCCCATCGTGACCATCAGGAAGGAAACATCCCGCCACCGCCACAATCCCTCTTCATGGATACCTTTAAAAAGGTCCAATCCATTCAGGTTCGGCATATGCCAATCGGCAATCACCAAGTCCGCTTTTTCCTTTTTCAATTGTTCCAGCACTGAGTCTCCGTCCTCGACCTCCGTGACGTTTTTGAATCACATCATTCCAAGATGATAAGCCATCAGTTTTGAGGATGTGGGGTCATCTTCAACCACCAATATTTTTGTGAAGGGATTCATCTATTTCCCACTCAAGAACAATTGAAATTCTGCAGAATGACCATTAAGCGCGTAAATGATTTATTATGACACCAGAGATTCGAAAATCGAATTATGCCAGACTAAATTTGTTTCAACCTGTTTATTGTGAAAATAACGATGTCATCACCAGAACTGGATATTCAAAACCTGAAGGTTTCTTTTTCCACTCCCATGGGAAAGCTGACCGCCGTCAATGGAATCAGCTTTCATTTAAATCGAGGAGAAACCCTAGCTCTGGTCGGGGAATCCGGATGTGGAAAGACAGTCAGCGCCCTTTCTATTCTCCGTCTTTTACCAGAGCCTCCGGCGGAAATTCTGAGCGGAAAAATTCTGTTTTCTGGCCAAAACCTGTTATCCCTAAATGCAAAAGCCTTACAGGATTTACGCGGTCGCTCTATTTCCATGGTCTTCCAAGACCCTATGACCTCTCTCAATCCGGTCTTGACCATCGGAGAACAAATGGCCGAAACACTCCTTCGCCATACAACTATGAATCGGCCAGAAGCCCTGCAAAAGTCGGCAGAGCTGTTGAGTCGGACGGAACTCCCCTCGCCGGAAGAAAAATTAAAACACTATCCCCATCTACTTAGCGGGGGAATGCGGCAACGCGTCATGATTGCAATGGCCCTAGCTTGCGCTCCCAGAGTTCTCATCGCCGATGAACCCACGACAGCTCTCGACGTTTTGATTCAAGCTCAGATTCTTGAGCTTCTGGATAGTTTTAAAAAAGACACAGGGATGTCCATTCTCATCATCACCCACGATCTGGGGGTAGTTGCGGAAATCGCTCAGAGGGTTCTCGTCATGTATGCGGGAGAAATAGTCGAGTCCGGGCCTGCCCACGCTCTTCTGAACAATCCACTTCATCCCTACACCAAGGGACTCATCGCCTCTGTTCCCAGACTGGGAACCATAAAGAAAACAGGCGCACGATTGGAGGAAATTTCGGGCAACGTTCCAAGCCTCGACCAACGATCTTCAGGGTGCGCGTTTCACCCCCGTTGCGCCTGGGCCACTGAAAAATGTAAAACCCAAAAACCTGAATTGCGTCAGGCGGATGCCCATCGGCAATGGAGTTGCCACCTGGAACCGGGATCAATATGACCATGGAAAAAAACATTCCCCTACTAGAGGTTCGGAGTCTTAAAAAATATTTTCTGCGCGAAAAAAAAATTCTCGAAGAACAAGCCCCGCCGGTTCGCGCGGTAGATGGTATTTCCTTCACCCTTAAAGCAGGAGAAACGCTAGGGCTAGTGGGAGAAAGTGGGTGCGGAAAATCCACTGTAGCCCGAACCTTGCTCCGCCTGATCGAGCCGACTTCAGGACAAGTAAGCTTTTGCGACACAAACCTGTTTGATCTCAAAGAACCTGAAATGAGAAGTCTTAGAAGGAAAATGCAAATCATTTTTCAGGACCCCTATTCCTCGGTCAACCCGGCCAGACGTATCGGCCATATCCTTCAGGAACCTTTTGAAATTCATGGCTACCAAAACAAAAGAGAAAATGCCGAAAAAGCGACACAGCTTTTAGAACACGTAGGCCTGGCCCCTGGTCATTTTAACCGGTATCCTCACGAACTAAGCGGAGGCCAGCTCCAACGCGTGGGCATTGCCCGAGCCATCGCCTTGAGCCCAAAACTGGTGGTTGCAGATGAGCCGGTATCAGCCTTAGACGTTTCCATACAAGCTCAGATCATCAATCTTTTGCTCGACTTGAAAGAAAAACTGGACATCTCCTACCTGCTTATCTCTCACGATATGGGGGTGGTAGAATATTTCTGTGACCGGGTCGCGGTGATGTATCTCGGGAAAATTGTTGAGCTTGCCAATAGCGAACAAATTTATAATTCACCCCAGCACCCTTACACTACGACTCTGCTGAACGCCATTCCCAATCTCGAATCAGGACGGATCAAACAAAAGGCATCTATCAAGGGGGATATCCAAAATCCCTCCACTCCCCTCAAAGGTTGCGCCTTCCGCAACCGTTGCCCCATCAAAGAAAAGCAATGTGAAGAAGAAATACCTCACCTTAAAGAAATCGGACCCGGACACCTTGTCGCATGTTTTTTAAAACAATGATCTGTTTCTCTAGACTCTGGGCGCATTTTCAGTTCTTCGATGCATCTTCTGTTTTCCGGATATCGGGGACGGGCGAAGCGTGATGCGTGACCATCTTCCAAACATCGTGCTCAAGGCGAAACAAGTTAGTGGCAAAAACCTTAGAGGCCAGCACTCCGCTTTCAGCGATGGTATAAAGCTTCTCAACGCAGGAAATACAAGCTAGATCATTCGAAGCCAGAACCCGCACGTCAGAAATCTGAATCTCCATACTCCCCGAGTTTTCAAAAATGCCCACCCAACTATTTAGAATCGGTTTGAACCCATTTAGAGGAGGCCAGCCAGGATGAACACAAGTTATGTTTTCATCATTCCTCCACACCATTTTCATCGCCTCAATATCTCTTTTATTAAAAGCCTCATAAAAACTTTCATTGGCAGACTGGACTTTATCTTCATTTATCATTAAATGCTTTCTCCGCGTGTTATTGTTTTAAAAGATGCTCCACCGCCTCGAACGTTTCAGACGACTCCCAGTTTTTAGCACCATCGACACTGGCGATGACCCTGCCCCGCTTATCGATCACATAGGTGAATGGAATGGTAAAAGACGGATAAAGTTTTTCGGCGACCCCTTCGGTATCCAACAAAACCGGAAAAGACAATTTGTGCTTATCCACGAATTCCTGAACTTTGGAAGAATCACCTTTATCTAGGCTGACCGCCAGAATAGTCAACCCCTTCGAGCGAAAGCGGCGGTAAAGATTTTCGAAACTTGGCATTTCCTTAACACAGGGAACGCACCAGGTGGCCCAAAAATTAACAACCATCACTTTACCAGAATGGTCGTCAAGCCCCTCAAGGTCGCCATCGAGATTCCTTAAAGTAAAGCGGGGGGCGAGATAGCCTTCCTGCGGCTTGAACTGGTTGACTTCCGGTTGCGGGTTTTTCGGGCCGGAACTTTGAACGCTGAGTACGAGTAAACCCAGAGCTACAAGGATCAACAGGCCCAGCAATCCGTCTCTAAGACGAGTAAAGTTTTTCTCTTTTAAGACGGTCAATTTCATCTTTAAGCTTTTCCTGCCGTACCCGCTCACCCATCAACAGGAAATAAAGCAGAGTGAAGGCACAAAGAGATATACCTAGCGTAGCCAGCATGCTGGGGTCGATTCCCTTGCCAAGCCCTTCGTTAGTAATGATCTTGGGCTGAGGGTGAAATGTCCGCCACCAGAGTACAGAAAAATGGATAAAAGGAATATTCAGAAACCCAACAATGCCAAGCACAGCGGCGTAACGGGCTCGCATCGAGCCAGCATCGCTTTGCGCACGAAGCATGAGGTAGGACGCATATATGATCCAGAGTATCAGCGTGGAGGTGAGGCGCGCGTCCCACACCCACCAGGCTCCCCAAATAGGTCTTGCCCAGATCGGACCCGTGATCAATACCATAGAACAGAAAACCACTCCAATCTCTGCTGAGGCGTGAGCATAAATATCCCACTCTCGGTCTTTCTTCCAAAGAAACAGAATTGAGCATATGAAAACCACAAAGAATGCGAAAAATGAAAGCCAGGCACAGGGCACATGAAAATACATGATCCTCTGGATCAAGCCTTCAGTCAGTTCGGTGGGAACATAAATAAATATCCCGATCATCGCCGCCAGAAGCGCAGAACCCGTCAACCAGATCAGAGCACTACTTTCTTCTTCTTTTTTTTCTTCTACTATATCGGGACTCATCGCCCCTCCTTGCTCAAAGTTTCTTTCAGCAAGTCCAGGTCTTTCTCAAGAGCCCTGTTGCGTTGCTTGAGAGTGTAAACATAATAAATAATGCCACCCCATACAAACGCATTGGCCGCGAATAAAAACCCCAGGTTATCCATTCCGTCACTCCTCCAGAATATGGTCGATGGTCATAATGGAGACACCAATGTAAATGATATCGAAAGAAGCCGTCAAACCAATCCAATTCATCATTTCCGACAAAGGTTCCCCAGCCAGAATCTGCCCAGTCATCCGAACCACTCCGATAACGACCGGCACCAGCAGAGGATAGAGCAAAATCGGCAACATGATTTCCCGGGTTTTAAGGTTTGAGGCCAACGAAGACAACAGGGTCCCCAGGGCGCAGAACCCAAGGGTCCCTAGAAATATAACAAGTAAAAGCGGAAGCAGGTGCTCAATAAGATCAATATTAAAAAAAATCATAAACAGCGGCAGGATGAACAATTCCATAATGGTTAGGAAAACAAAATTGCTGATCAGTTTTCCGAAATAAATAACCGTTCGGTCTGCCGGCGCCAGCATCAATCCCATGAGGCAACCATTTTCTTTTTCGAGCACGAAAGATCGGTTCAGACCCAGAGTTCCGGAAAATAAAAACGCCACCCACAAAATCCCCGGCCCGACCTCACTGGCTTTGACGACACTCAGGTTCACAGAAAAAATAAATATCAGTATCACCAGTAATGCGAATATAAACATCGCACTGAATAGTTCCCGGGTCTTGAGTTCTGTCACGAAATCTTTCCAGACAATCGCCGCGATTTGGCTTAAAAAAAGGCTCATGGATTCAACCTGCCTCAGTGAGGGTGAATGCCCATGGTGAGCTGGTTATTGAGAACAGCATCAAAGTACATCTTCTCAAAATTTTCTTTATCGACATCTTTAATATCTTTAAAAAAGGCGAACCGGCCCATCACCTGCAAGGCCACCTTGTCACACATTTCCAGCCCGCATGAAACATCGTGCGTGGTCATCAATATGGTTCTCTTATTGTTATGCAAAGTTTGAAGATGCTCTTTGAGCACGTTGGAAGCATGGATATCCAAGCCGGTGAAAGGTTCATCCAGAAATAATATGGAAGGGTCGTGCAGGATCGCCCGGGCAATGGATAGCCTCTGCAACATACCCCTGGAAAAGGTCCGCACCCGGCCATGCCTGCGTGCTGCCAGCCCCACATCTTCAAGAGCCGCCAGCGCTGACTCCTGAGGATGCTCCAGCCCATACATCCTGCCAAAAAAAACCAGGTTTTCCATGGGAGTCAAATCTGCATATAAAGCGGATGAATGGGAAATAACACCGATTTCGCGCCGCATTTCGGATACCCCCTCTTCCACCTCGTAACCCGCAATCCATGCTGTTCCTGATGAAGGCTGGGTCAATCCCGTAAGAATCTTGATCAGAGTGGTCTTACCCGCTCCATTGGGACCAAACACCGATAAAAATTCCCCGCGCTTTAAATCAAAGCTGACGCCATCCACCGCCTTCAAAACCCCAAACTCTTTGCGTAGCTGACGAACTTCAATAGCAAAATCGGAGGGTTTGGGGTTGTCTGTCATTCTCAATAGGACCCCCGCCAAACGATTGCCTTAGATTTAATGGGAGGATTTATTTTTTTTTGCCTTCCTCTTCCAAATGGTCCAGATGCTCTAGAATCTTCGTCGCTTCTGTCTCAAGCTTATGGCGAAGCTCCTTATAATCAGGCTCTGAAATTTTTCCGCTACTGAAATCGAATTCCAGTTCTTTAATGGAAATCAAAGTCTCTTCTTTACGCACCAAAAGATGTTTATATTCCTCCACAGCAGGGTCCAACGCTTCCACCAGCTTTTTGAGTTTCAATTTCCCAAAAAGCGGTATTCCCACCGCAAGCAGGATACCAACAACCAAAATCAACTCTAAGAAGTGGATAAACCCCATTCCTATAGCTCGATCCCGTCTAGCTCATCTTTTAAGCGCTTGGAATATTTTTTTGAAATTTCAGGTTCGTCCACAGGCATCTCGGGGGAATCGTCATCCCCTTTTTTCCCGATCCATGACTGAAAAACTTTACGAAGCCCAAATCCCCCGGCAACTAAAGCTACGAACGGGGTCATCCAGGCTGTGAGGTTGAATCCAAATTTGGTAGGAGCGGACAATATGGTTTCCCCATATTCATCCACCTGCATTTTTATAATTTGCTCAACGGTAAGACCTGACTCCAGCATTTTCGAAAACTTGGCACGGGTTTTATCAGCAGTGGCGCAAGTACAATTAATAATAACTTTTCCACACTTATCATCACATTTGCACATCAAAGCATTTTCAATATCCTGCAAAACAGCCCCAGCCTCGGCACTGGACACTGGGCCTACTGAAACCCCTGTCAACACAAACAATACCGTCAATACTTTTAAAGTTCTCATTCGGTCACTCCTGTGCGGGAGAGGGGAACAACCGCTCCTGTCTGCGGACCCTGTCCATACGGCGACGTTGCTCCAATCGATCCGGCCACATGGAGATCATCGTTCCAAAAGCAATAATCCATCCGCCAGTCCAAATCCAGCTGACCATCGGGTTCACATACACTTTTATCGTCGCCGACTCATCTTCCCTGAAGTCCGCAAGGATCATGTATAAATCTTCCTTCCATGTTGACAGGACATCCACTTCCGAGACCGGCTGGTTCTGTCCTTTATAAAATTCTTTTTCAGGGCGGGCCGTCCAATATCGCCTGCCACCACGCTCCACGGCAAGCTGGGCAATGATTCGAGTTTTAACGCTTGTCGCTTGCACCGCGACCAGTTTTTCATGTTTGATCGTGTACCCTCTTATATCGAAAGAGTCACCCAGTTGCAGATGTTTTTCCGTATGGGTCCCATAAGCCTGCGAACCTGCAATGCCAGCAAAAATCAACACCACGCCAATGTGAACGATGTAACCTCCATACCGCCTCTTGTTGCGCCAGGTCATAGTCGCTAAAGCTCCAACAATAGACTCATCATGCAAGCCTATTCTTGAAACCGTCCCTTTATAAAACTCCGTCAAGATACTGGTCAGCACAAAAGCACAAAGCACAAATGTCACATAACTATAAATCTCGGCTCGACTTTCTAACGGAATGATCGGGAACAACGCCACTGCCATAACAATTCCAGCGCTGACAGGTTTTAAAAAATTCTTTTTTAAGTTGGAAAATGTGGCCCGACGCCAGGCAATTACAGGCCCAACGCCTATGAGTGCTAACAGCGCAAGGCCTATGGGCACGTTAACCTGATTATAGAATGGCGGCCCTACGGTGATCTTCACACCTCTCACGGCTTCTGAAATAATCGGGAAGATGGTTCCCCAGAACGTCGCAAAAGCAATCCCCAGCAAAACCATGTTGTTAAATAAAAAACTGCTTTCTCGGGACAAAAAAGAGTCGAGCTCGTTCGCACTCTTCAGCAGGGGAAGCCGCGCAGTGATCAACGCTGTACAAGCGACAATGATCACGAAAAGAAATGCCAGGAAATAATACCCCAAAGTCGCTTCATCAAAGGTATGCACCGACTGGATAAGACCGCTACGGGTAATAAACGTTCCAAAAATCGTCATCGCAAATGTCAGAAGGACCAAGGACATATTCCAGACTTTCATCATGTCCTTTTTTTCCTGAATCATCACTGAATGTAGAAAAGCGGTTGCGGTCAGCAACGGCATGAATGCGGCATTCTCAACAGGGTCCCAGGCCCAGTAACCACCCCAACCCAGTTCCACATAAGCCCAAGAAGCTCCGAACAAATTGCCCATGCAAAGGAAAAACCAAGAAATCAAAGACCACTTCCGGGTCATACGAATCCAACCGTCATCCAGGTTTTTGCTGAGAAGAGCTGCCACCGCGAATGCGAAAGGGACGGTGAATCCAACATACCCCAAATATAATGTTGGCGGATGAATCACCATCCAGTAATTTTGCAGGAGCGGATTCAGACCACGCCCATCTTCAGGAGGCAAAGGGATGCGCTCAAATGGGTTGGTGGAAAAATTGATCAGGAAAAGAAAGAACACCACGATGGCAAGCATGACTGCCATCGCATAGGGAATCACTCTGAGGTTTTTACTCCGGTTCTGAAAATAAACCACGAGCATATAGGTGCTGAGAAGTAGCGTCCAGAAAAGCAGAGAACCTTTTTGCCCGCCCCAGAATGAGGAAACTTTATAAAACGTGTCGAGCTCGCGGTTGGAATAGGCCCAGACGTACTGAAGGCTAAAGTCGTCGGTGAGAAAAGCCTTCCATAAACAAATGGAGGAGATCATAACGCACGTCCAGACAATAAATGGGGTCTTGTCGGCGCTAAGATAAAGGTCGATGCGGTTTCCACGGGCTGACATCACATAGGCAACGCAACCATAGAGAGCTGTTGCCAAGGCTACCAGTAATGTAAACTCACCAATATCGTTCATGGTCTCTATGCAAACACCTTTGATCCCGCACTAATGCTGGATGGCTGGGTTGCTCGATTTTACAGGGGAGGTCAGATTGTTGTTTTCGGCAAGGCTTCCGCTTTATTGAGGCCCTGCTTCCGATACTTATCGGCTTGAGGGAATGTTCCCGGGTGCATCTTTCCAGCCTCTTTTTCAGCTTCATATTTTGACGGGCAACTGGTCAATAAAGTATTGGCGTGAAAAACTCCGTCTTTGCCCAAAGTTCCTTCGACCACCACCTCACCGCCATCCATAAACATATCCGGCGTTACCCCTTGATAAGCGACCCTTAACGAGGCATCGTTCTCCTCGATGGAAAATTTAACATTTAAGTAATCGTCTGGATCCCTTTGGATAGAGTCATTCACCACATTACCCTTTATTTTTAATCCTGCACCAGCATAAGAGACCTGTTGGTTCATCAACTCATCCACGGTAAAGAAATATTGCGAGGTATTGCTGATACTCACTGTAACCAGATAACCGATGGCACCGACAATCAGCAAGCTACTCATTAAAAACCTTATTTTTTTTTGCTTCATAACTAGACCACATCCTCTGGCAAAAGAATTCTATTAGTTTATTCAGGCTTTTTTCATAGTAGCATCCAGAATTTGGCCTTGTCAAAGCAAATCCATTGAAAAGGGAAGGATAATAAACCCTGCCAAAAATTCATGAAGAGAGAAATGCGCATATTGTGGAGTAACTCAAACATGTTGCTCTACCCCCCGTCGCCCTACCTCCGTCGATTCAGTCTGGAAATAGCACTTTCGGACCGGCTCCATGATAGCGGTGTCACAACCCGATTTTATCCTGTCTCTGAGGAAAAGCCTTTTTGATACCCGTTTGGAATCGACCAACTCCTTTTTAAATAAAAGGTTAGCCCGTTTTCCCCGGCACAGTTTTTCAGCATTTATGTCTCCTTTTCAGTTGACAGGTTGTCTCATTATGATAGGGTTATGTACTAAAGTGTCTTAAAGTGTAATTTTATGTCATAGTTATACGAAATCAGTGAACACAGCCAATGAACAATTTTTTAGGCACCTACAACATCAGCTTGGACGACAAGGGTCGTTTTAACGTACCCGCGAAGTTTCGCAGTGCGCTGGAACAGTTTAGCCCGCAGTTGGTGGTGTGTGTGATGGATCATTATCTGGTCGTCTTTCCCCAGAAAGAATGGTTCGAAAACGAGGCCAAGCTGAACGACCTGAACGCATTCGACAAGGCTGACCGTAACCGATTGCGAGAGTTTTATTCCAGAGCAACTGAGTGCGAAATGAAATCAGGAAAGATTTTGCTCCCTGCCAACCAGAGAAATATTGCAGGGTTGAGCAAGGAAGCCATTCTGGTGGGAATGTCCAAAACCTTTGAAGTCTGGTCCCCTGAAGAATGGTCTAAGCAGAAGAAAGCATAAAGGACATTCCATAGACATTAGCCATCTAGGGAGTCGCCAAAAATATCATGCCAACGTACCACGAAACGGTAATGAAAAACGAAGTGCTTCATTACCTGAATATTCACATGGAGGGTGTAATCGTGGATGGCACACTCGGGGATGGAGGCCATACGGAATTCATCCTTAGAAACACAGCTCCCGAGATTCGGGTTTTCGCAATCGACCGGGACCGCTCGGCTATAGAGCGGGCCAGCGAAAGACTGTCTCTTTTCCGCGACAGAGTAACTCTGGCCCACGGCGACATGGGAAACCTTAAAAGCCTCGCAGCTGAAAACGGGATCACAAGTGTAGTTGGGCTACTGATGGATTTAGGGGTTTCTTCACCCCAGTTGGACATGGCCGAGCGCGGCTTCAGCATACAGCATGATGGTCCGCTCGATATGCGAATGGACTCATCCCGGAAAACTTCAGCCGCCGATCTTCTGGCAAAACTTTCTGACGCAGAACTAGCATCCATTATTAAAAATTTTGGCGAAGAGCGTTATTCAAAACGAATCGTCCGCGCAATTCGCAAGGAACAGGCTGAGTGCCCCATCACCACCACCGGTCAGCTTTCCCGAATTGTAGCGCGGGTGGTGTCATCGCCCCGGCATTCACGGATCCATCCAGCAACAAGGACGTTTCAGGCCCTGAGAATAGCCGTCAATGATGAGCTGGAACAACTGAAAACAGCATTGGCCGACATGATGGGGCTACTCAATTCAACAGCACGCATTGCAGTGATCTCGTTTCACTCTCTGGAGGACAGGATCGTAAAAACATTTTTTAGAGCCGAGGAAAAGGGGTGCTCCTGTCCACCCAGAATACCCATGTGTATTTGTGGAAGAACGCGGACCTTAAAAGTTTTGACTCGCAAACCCCTCGTGCCTTCAGAAGAAGAGGTGGTGCAAAATCCGCGATCAATAAGCGCGAAATTGAGAGTCGCCGAAAGAGTTTATGTTTGACGGGGTTCGTGGGCTTGTCAAGGGTCGACTCCATGTTTCCTCTAAAGATTTCTGGATGGTCATTTCAATCTCCATCCTGTTCATGCTCGGAGCATTGGCCTTGGTCTGGCCCAATGTAAAAAAAATCAACATGGCCTATGAGTATCAGGATCTGGCGAAAGAGCGCGAGAAACTGTTGAAAGAGAACCACCTGCTCAACCTTGAACGCGAAAGCCTGAGATCCTTGGACCGCGTTCATTTTTTGGCTAAAACTGCGGTGGGAATGAAAGAACCCGATGAAGGCAAGGTAATCACCATTTTCCTGAAATAGCGATATGGCAAAAAATAACAAACAGACCACTGGAACGTTTCGAGGTGGGATTAAAACCCGGCTGTGGGTTGTCTCGGTACTGCTCTTCCTGTTCGGAGTCGCCTTGATCGCCCGGCTGGCTTTTCTGCAGATCATTCAGCATGAAACCCTCTTGGCACAATCCGAAAAGCAGTACATGGGCACTGTCGAAACTCAATTCGGGCGCGGAGTGATTTATGACCGGAATCTGAATGGGCTCGCACGAAATATCGAAGTGGAGTCTGTTTATGTAACCCCCTCGGAAATACTGGACCGAAAGAAAACCTCCCGTGTTCTTTCGGCAACACTGAAACTGGACCAGGACAAGGTCTACAAAAAGATCTCTTCCAAAAAGCATTTTGTCTGGATTAAACGGAAAAGCGGTCTTGATGAGGTTGCGGCACTAAGGCAAGCCGGTATTTCAGGTGTAGGGTTCGTGTCCGAACAAAAAAGGTTTTATCCAAAGCGGGAACTTGCGGCAAGTGTTTTGGGGTTTGTCGGCATAGACAATCAAGGCCTTGCCGGTATTGAGCATGCTCATCAGTCCAGGCTCAAGGGCACCACCATCAGGCAGGTTACAGAACGCGATGCCCGTGGAAGAAATATTCAAACCCTTGATGGATTGCATAACTCCAGCTCCAGAAGTCATGACATGGTTCTTACTCTGGATGAAGTCATTCAATTCACCACCGAATATCATTTAAAAAAACAAGTCGAACGTTTTAATGCGGATTCGGGGATGGCTGTTGTTATGGATCCTCACACAGGGGAAATTTACGCGATGGCTAATGTCCCTCAATTCAACCCAAACCACTATGGAGCATTTTCAAGGGAAGTTTGGAAAAATAACATCGTCGCCGGTTCTTATGAGCCCGGGTCGATTTTCAAACCCATCGTTGCCGCCGCAGCTCTCGATAAAGGGTTGGCCAAGCCGCAGGATATTTACTTTTGTGAAAATGGAAAACTTGAAATCGGGAAAGCTTACATCGGAGAAGCTTCCGGGCATAAATTTGGCTGGCTGACCATGCGCGATATTATTGCCAAGTCCAGCAACATCGGCGCGATCAAGATTGCCCGGCAGGTTGGCAGGAAACCTTTTTATGAGTACATCCGCAAATTCGGATTCGGTGAAAAATCCGGCCTGTCGCTCCCCGGCGAATCCACGGGTCAGCTCAAGGACCAGAAAAATTGGACCGGGATGTCTCTCGCCTCTATTTCTTTTGGGCATGAGATCGCCGTGACCCCCATTCAGATGGTCAGTGCTCTGGCAGTAATCGCCAATGGCGGAAATCTTATGGCACCTCATATCACCAAGGCGCTGATCAAAGGCGGGAAGGTCGTGGAACAATTTAAGCCAAAAAAAGTGCGGCGAGTCATTTCCGAAAAAGCCAGCCTTCAAATGGTTGAGATTCTCAAGTCGGTGGTGAAAAGCGGGACCGGAGAAACAGCAGGCTTGGAAGGGTTTGACGTAGCGGGCAAAACCGGGACAGCACAAAAATATAATATCGAGACTCAGTCCTACTCCAAAACAGAATTCATTTCTTCTTTTATTGGTTTTGCTCCGGCAGATTCTCCACGGATTGTGATCTTGGTGATGATCGACAATCCCAAGGGATCTCATTGGGGAAGTGTTGTGGCCGCACCGGTATTCCAGAAAATAGCAAAAAAGGTGCTGCGTTATTTGAGCGTTCCGTCAAGCAAAGAACGTGTTTTTATTCTCGACCAAGCCTGATGGAAGCAACAAGTTCAACAAAATGGCTGGTATTCCCTGAAAGGGGTTACCTTAACGTGACTGATCATAACGAACAAAAACTTTCGCGCTTAATCATGGGTTTGCCGGTTACCAATATTCTGGGAACCATGGACCGGGCCATTCGCGAAATCGTCTTCGACTCTAGAAAATCCGAGTTGGACAGCTTGTTTGTAGCCATACCTGGGAGAAACCGGGATGGCGGCATGTTCATAAAGGATGCAATCTCCAAAGGAGCCTCAGCGTTTATCACCCAAACCCCTCTTGACTCTCTGGGCGGACTCGACCTGAGGTCGCGTGACGTAACAGCTTTGTGCGTGGAAGATTCCCGAAAAGCGCTTGCTATCGTCAGTGCCGGTTTTTACCGCCGCCCATCAGAACGCTTAGCCGTAACGGGAATCACCGGTACCAACGGGAAAACCACCACGTCCTATATTCTTGAGGCTTTATTCAGGGCGAAAAAAGTGCGGACGGGAGTTATTGGCACCATCAATTACCATTACGGAAATAGAAAACTTTCTGCCCCTGTCACCACACCTGAATCTCTGGATTTGAATCGGATGCTTGACGCGATGATCGAAGAAAAAGTCGAATATTGTTTTCTCGAGGTCTCTTCCCACGCCTTATACCAGAGCCGTGTTCATGACATGCAGTTTAAGGTGGGAATTTTCACCAATCTGACCCGTGATCATCTGGATTTCCACGGCGATATGGAGAGCTATAAAAACGCCAAGAAAAAACTTTTTCTGGATAACCAGGTGCAACAGAAAATTTTCAATATTGACGATTCGGTGGGGCGGGAATTCGCTGGAGAATTTAAAACAGATTCCTTCACCACAGGCATCGACAGTAACGCAGATTTTAAGGCTGAAAATATTGTGCTCACAAAATCAGGTTGCCGGTTTACCTTGAAAACTCCCTTTGGGGCTGGAGAAATTCACTCCAACCTCCTCGGTCGGCACAATATTCACAACCTCCTCTCTGCGGTAGCGGGAGCTATGGTTCAGGATGTTTCTCTGGAAAAAGTTCAGGAAGTGTTTCGCCATATCCAGCCTATTCCCGGTCGATTTGAAAGCATTGGTAACAGCCGGGGGGTTTCCGTGCTGGTAGACTACGCACATACCGATGACGCACTTTGCAATGCGATCTCTGCGGCAAAAGCATTTACCGAAGGAAAGCTGATTGTTGTATTCGGTTGCGGTGGCGACAGGGACAGAGGCAAAAGAAAAGCCATGGGACAAACAGTTTTGAAGGAAGCCGACTTTCCCATCATTACCTCTGACAATCCCAGAACAGAAGATCCTGAACATATCATTGAGGACATTCTTCAAGGTATTCCTTCCTCTGCCCGCAAGGGTGATGATTATAACGTCATCATCAACCGGAAAGAGGCTATTGAACATGCTATCCACCTCGCTGGCAAAAACGATTTAGTTCTCATCGCAGGAAAAGGTCATGAGAACTATCAGATTTTATCAACACAAACTATTCACTTTGATGACCGGGAAGTTGCCCGTTCAGCTCTAAAGAAACTAAGCCATTGATGAAAGGTCAGACACAAGATTGCCTCAATGCGTTTGAAGGCCGACTCTTACAAGGAGACCTCGCTCGTCCTTTTCAGGGGGTTTCCATAAATTCCCGGACGATCTCAAAAGAGGCGTTGTTCATTTGTATCAAAGGGGAGCGGTTTGACGGACATGACTTTCTGGCTGACGTGATTGATAAAAAGGTTGGAGGAATCATTCTGTCCAATCCGGAAAAGCTTCCGGATAATCCTACTCGGACCGGGGAAAAACCTTTTGTGATTCATGTCCAGGACACGCTTAAAGCTCTGCAGGATTTCGCCGGCTTTCAGAGAAAACGGTATCCGTTTCAGGTCGTTGCCGTTACCGGAACAAACGGAAAGTCGACCACTAAAGAAATGATTGCTTCCATATTAAAAACCAAATTCAAGACTTTGAAGACACAGGGCAACCTGAACAACCATATCGGCCTGCCCCTGACCCTTCTAAAAAGAGAACCCTATCATGAGATAGGAGTTCTTGAATTAGGGATGAGCGCGGCAGGTGAGATTAAAAAGCTGGCAGAGATCGCACAACCCGATATTGGTGTGATCACTAATATTTCCGAAGGTCATCTGATGCGATTAAAAGATCTGAAAGAAATTCAGTCCGCAAAAGGAGAACTGTTTCAGGCATTAACAAAAGAAGGCACGGCCATTGTAAACGCCGATGACCCGCTGGTTCTGGAACTAGCTCGGTCACTTCGCGCTAGGAGCATTACCTTCGGCATTGATCAACCTGCGGATGTGCGAGCTAGCGAAATAGAAAGCAAGGACAACCTTGGGTTTCAATTCAAAGTCAGCCTTTTCGATAAAACTCTTTCCGTTCGTATTCCTTACTTGGGCTACCACAACATCTATAACGCGTTGGCCGCGCTGGCGACCGGTTATTCGCTGGGGATCCATGAAGAGGAAATGCCTCGCGGACTGGAGAATTATCAACGCATGTCCCAGCGCAACGAACATATCCGGCATAAAGGGATTGATCTGATTAACGACGCCTACAACGCCAACCCCCGGTCTATGACCGAAGCCCTGAAAACACTGGATAACTTCAAAACTCAAGGCCGACGGATATTCGTGATCGGAGACATGCTCGAATTGGGGGATCGGTCCATCGCCGCCCACCAAAAGCTGGGAGAGGACATAGCCAAATCCAATACAAACATTCTAGTCGTAGTCGGGAAACTGGCGGGCCTGGCAGCAAAAAACGCTCGAACTCTCGCGGGAGAAAAAATTCAAATCTTAGAGTTCACCGACCACCAGGAGGCGGCAGGGTTTTTAGACCGGGAAGCAGTAATTGGCGATTGTGTGATGTTCAAAGGCTCGCGAGGGGCCACAATGGAAAAAGTATTACAAATCTTTGCCGCAGATAAAAATTAAAAATGTTCTATCACTTGTTTTATCCGCTCAGTTCGGAATATTCGATACTCAATATTTTCAAGTATATCACCTTCCGGTCTGCTTACGCTGGAATCACGTCGCTGATATTGAGCCTGATTCTGGGCAAGCTGATGATTCACACTTTGCAGAGACTACAGATACAGGAAAAGATTCGCGGTGACGGCCCGCAGCACCACAGCTCCAAGTCTGGAACTCCGACAATGGGTGGACTGCTTATTCTGGCAACCTTCATAGGCTCCACTTTGCTTTGGGCTGATTTAAGCAATCATTACATCTGGGTCGTTCTTCTTTCCGCTATTGGTTTTGGAGCTATTGGGCTCCGGGACGATTTCATCAAATTAAGAAGAGGGGATGGTATTTCCGCAAAAGAAAAGATTTTTCTCCAGATATTGTTAAGCCTGGCGATTGGAATTTATCTGCTGTATTTCGATCCTGTGCGTGCCGAATATGCCACACGTTTGTCGGTCCCCTTCTTTAAAAGTTTCCAACCCGACCTGGGGATTGGCTATTTGATTTTTATTGTCTTCATAGTGGTGGGCACCTCCAACGCCGTCAATCTGACGGACGGTCTCGATGGGTTGGCCATCGGCCCCATTATCGTCGCCATATTCACTTATACCGGCATCGTTTATATCTCTGGTCATTTTAATTTTTCGGAATACTTGCGCATTCAACACATCAAAGAGGCAGGAGAGATCGCGGTCGCCAGCTCAGCCATTGTTGGGGCCAGTCTGGGTTTCCTTTGGTACAACTCATACCCCGCACAAATATTTATGGGCGATGTCGGGTCCTTATCTCTGGGAGGGGTGTTGGGCACCATAGCAGTGATTGTCAAGCATGAGCTTCTGTTGATCCTTGTTGGTGGAATTTTCGTGATTGAAGCGCTGTCCGTCATCATTCAGGTTGGTTATTTCAAATGTACAGGTGGAAAACGTCTTTTTAAAATGGCCCCACTTCATCACCATTTTGAGGAACTGGGCTGGTCAGAGCCCAAAGTCATTGTGCGGTTCTGGATTGTCGCCGTGGTTTTGGCCATGATTAGTCTCAGCACCCTGAAACTAAGGTAAAGATGGAACTTAAAAATAAAAACTTGTCTGTAATCGGACTTGGCAAAACAGGCGTCGCTGTCGCTAATTTCCTTTCCCGGCAAAGAGCTCGTGTCACGGTAACAGACAGCAAGCCTCGCGAACAATTATTGGAGCCTTTGAAACAATTGTGCGCAGATGTGAAAGTCCGTTTCCAAAATCCTGAACCGCCTTCCGAAACAGAAGCGGTGGTGTTGAGTCCTGGAGTGGATATTCACTCGCCGTTTCTTGAAAACGCAAGCCGAAAGGGAATAGAAATCATCAGCGAAATTGAGCTGGCGAACCGATTCAATACCATTCCGATTATTGCCATCACCGGAACTAATGGCAAATCCACCTGCACCAGCTTGATCGCTGAGATTTTCAGGCGGTCTGGAAAAACCGTGCATGCAGGAGGCAACCTTGGAACCCCTTTTATTTCCTTATTAGACCAAGGCGATGCCGATTACAGAATCCTTGAGCTTTCCAGTTTTCAAATGGAAGCCACCTCAGGACTTCATCCTATCGTTTCTGTCATTCTTAATATAAGCCCCGATCACATGGACCGGCATAAAGATTTCCAGAGTTATATTGCGTTGAAGAAAAAAATCTTCGCTCATCAAAGTCGAGACGATTTTTTGATCCTGAACCAGGATGACCCCAATACCCGGGACATGGGGAAAAACTGCCCGGCAGAACGTATTTTTTTCAGCACGCAAACCGAGTTGGGAAAAGGAGTCTTTTTGTCTGGCGACAAGATCATTGCCCGGCTGGAAAATAGCGACCAGGAAATCATATCCCTTGAGTCACTGTCCAGAGGAATACAATGGCAGGTCGAGAACATCTTCCCCGCCATTGCCACCGCTTTGCTGCTCAACGTATCGCTGGAAGCTATTCAACAGGCTTTAAAAAACTTTATTGGCCTTGAGCATCGTCTGGAATGGGTCCGCAACCTGAGCGGTGTTGATTTCGTCAACGATTCTAAAGGAACCAACGTGAGCTCTGTTTGCAAATCATTGAACACTTTTGACCGCCCCATTATTCTCATCGTCGGAGGAATAGACAAAGACACGGATTTTTCTCCCTTGAAAAGCTTGATGAAAGAAAAAGTCAAACATCTGGTTCTGATCGGAGAGACCCGCAATAAATTCAAAGGAATTCTTAACGGCTCCTTCGGTTATGAAGAAAGCGATAGCCTAGAAGAGGCTGTGGTTCTGGCCAAAGCAAAAGCGGAAGATGGCGATATTGTTCTTCTTTCCCCGGCTTGTGCCAGCTTTGACATGTTTAAGGATTATGCGGATCGGGGAAACCGTTTTAAGACTATCGTTAAAAATCTGGAAAGGTAATGGGTTTTGGCAACGTCTCAGGCAAAATATTCAGACTCTCTGTTGAGCATCACCGTGGCCGTTTTGGTTCTGATCGGAATCGTCATGGTTTTCAGCTCCAGCGCAGTGTATGCCATGGAAAAATACAACGACTCCTATTATTTTCTCAAACGCCAGGCTGTCTGGTGTCTTCTGGGAACAGGGGTTCTGCTCGTCGCCAAAAACCTGGACTACCACAAATTGCACCAGCACACTTACCTCGTCATGATAGCGACTTTTCTGCTTTTGCTTGCGGTCATGTTCCCCGGAATCAGCAAGGAGGTCGGTGGAGCGCGAAGATGGCTGACCCTTGGAGGATTTTCTTTTCAACCTTCGGAGCTGGCAAAGTTTGCCCTTGTTCTTTTTATCGCCAAGTCCCTGGTCAAAAGAGCCAACAAGCTGAGAAACTTCGCTTACGGCTACCTTCCCAATCTGATTGTACTGGGTTTCTTTTTCATCCCGATTCTGTTCCAACCCGATCTTGGCACCGCCATGATTATCTGCATGGTTACTTTCACAATGCTTTTTACCGCCGGTCTAAGAAAAAAGTTTCTATTTCTCTCCGTACTTGCGCTGATCCCTTTCATCGTAGCGGTAATCATAGGAGCGGAATACCGCACTCGGCGAATCATCGCTTTTCTCGACCCCTGGCAGGACCCCTCGGATGCCGGGTTTCAGGCTATCCAGTCTTTTTACGCTTTTGGTCGAGGAGGCTATTGGGGAACCGGGTTGGGAGCCAGCCATCAAAAACTCTTTTATCTTCCCGAAGCTCACACGGATTTCATTTTTTCCGTCATCGGGGAAGAACTGGGGTTTATAGGGACTACAGCCATTATTCTCCTGTTTTCAATTTTAATCTGGAGAGGTTTTGCCATCGCTTGTCGAGCCAAAGATCCGTTTGGAACTCATTTGGCAACCGGTCTGACTCTTTTGATCGGGTTTCAAGCTTTTATCAATCTGGGAGTGGCTGTGGGGCTTCTTCCAACCAAGGGATTGACCCTTCCTTTCATTAGCATGGGCGGGTCATCAATGTTAATCACCATGCTTTCAGTGGGTGTTCTGCTGAATATTTCGGAACAAACGGTAAAACATTGACTCAATGCAAAAGAGAATTGTCATAGCCGGTGGCGGTACTGGAGGGCACCTTTATCCAGGAATCGCTTTAGCGAAAGCCCTCATGAGGCACGACATGAATATTGAAGTTTTATTTGTGGGAACTCAACAAGGTATCGAAACAAAAGTTCTTCCGTGCGAAGGATTCAAGTTGAAAACCATTCTTTCAGCAGGTTTACTTGGTAAAAAACGCCTCAGTCGCTGGATGTCATGGGTCAAACTACCAGTAGGTGCCGCCCAGTCCATGTGTTTCCTGATCAGCAAGCGACCGGACTTGGTTGTAGGTGTAGGCGGATATGTGTCAGGGCCTCTGGTTCTCTCTGCATGGATATTACGAGTGCCCATTCTTATCCACGAACAAAACTCCTTTCCTGGTCTCACCAACAAATGGCTGGGAAAGATCGCAAACAAAGTCGCGGTTTCATTCAAGGGCTCTGCAAAGTTCTTTCCCAAAGATAAAGTCGAAGTGACGGGCAACATGATTCGCGATGAATTCTGTCAGCCTCGAGAAGAGTTCCCCGAAGATCACCAAGGACCCTTTCGTGTTCTGGTCCTGGGAGGCAGTCAAGGGGCTCACTCCATTAACGTTGCCATGGTGGAAGCGTTGGAGTCTCTTGTTTCCAAACGGGAAAATATTCATATCACTCATCAAACCGGTGAAAGTGACCATAAAATGGTGAAAAACAAATATGAGGGTAATGGTTTCTCCCATGATGTCAGACCCTTCATCGACAACGTGGCAGAGCAATATCGCAAGGCCTCATTAGTGATCTGTCGAGCTGGCGCAACTACTCTGGCGGAGGTGACCGCTTGCGGAAAAGTGTCCGTCTTAATTCCTTATCCCTATGCGGCCCACAATCACCAGGGAAAAAATGCCCAGATACTAGATACCGCCAATGCCGGTGAAGTGGTGCTCGACAATGAATTGTCAGGAAAACGTATTGCCCAATCCATTCTGCGTGCCATGGAAGACCCCAAACGATTGCGGGAAATGGAAGAAAACAGCTACCAATTAGGAAACCGGGACGCTACGGAAAAAGTTCGCCAGATATGCATGGACTTACTGGATGACGCAAATCGAACATCCGATCAGGCCAAAAAAAAAGAAGGGGATCATGTTCTATCATGTTTCTAGGAAAAACACAGCGGATTCATTTTATCGGGATCGGAGGGTCGGGGATGAGCGGAATCGCTGAAGTTTTAATCAATCAGGGTTATGAGGTGAGCGGTTCCGATCCCTCTTCCAACCGGGTGACCGACCACCTAAAAACTCTCGGGGCTGACATCCGCCACAAACATAGCGCGGAAAATGTTATGGGCAAACACGTTGTCGTCGCATCCAGTGCTATCAGTGACGACAATATAGAGGTGCGAGCCGCCTGGAAGCAATCCATACCGGTCATTCCCCGAGCTGAAATGCTGGCAGAACTGATGCGGATGAAACACGGTATAGCCATTGCGGGTACGCATGGGAAAACCACAACAACCTCACTGGTCGCCACGGTTCTGGCAGCTGGAAATCTTGATCCAACAGTAGTGATTGGCGGAAGAATCAAGAATATGAGCGGACACGCGAAACTCGGCCAAAGCCAGTACCTCATTGCCGAAGCCGATGAGAGCGATGGTTCTTTTCTCAAGCTTTCTCCCACGCTGGCGGTAGTCACGACCCTAGACAAAGAACATATGGATTTTTACCAGACAATGCAGAATATGAAATCCACATTCCTGCGGTTTCTCAACAAAATCCCTTTTTATGGTGCCGCGATCCTATGCTTGGATGATGCCAACCTTCAGTCCCTGCATCCCATGATTGAGAAACGAACTATTACATATGGCTTGAAATCCAAAGCCGATTACACCGCCCGAAATGTCTCAGTGAAGGGATTGAAAACCTACTTCACCGTCTATCACCGGGATAAAAAACTGGGCAAAATATTGTCCGGAGCTTTGGGGAGACACAATGTTTGTAACACCCTTGCGGCGGTCGCTGTCGGAATGGAATTGAATATGGATTTCCCGACAATTGCCGAATCGTTGAAAAATTTTACCGGGGTACAGAGAAGGTTTGAAATTCTGAAACAATCCGAGTCTTTGATAATCATTGATGATTACGGCCACCACCCGGTAGAAATCCAGGCCACTCTGTCAACCGCTGAAGAAGTCTGGCCAGACCGAAGACTTATCGTCATATTTCAGCCGCATCGCTACTCGCGCACAAAATATCTCATGGAAAGTTTTTTCTCCGCTTTCAACGATGCCGACCAACTGCTTCTGCTTGATATTTATTCAGCTGGCGAAGAGGCAATAGAAGGCATCCATTCTGAGAGGATCGCAGAAGGCGTGAAAGAGTTTGGACATAAAAATGTGGAATACATCGGGGGTGCGGAGTCTGTGATCCCACATTTACAAAAGATTCTCAAACCGGGAGACATTGTCATAGCTCTTGGTGCCGGGAATATCAAGGATTTGAGCCACATGCTCACATCCCACTTCAATGATTGATCGCTTTCAATAGGAAGGACCATCATCTATGCTCAACGAAGCCTGGAAACGCCGATTGATTCACATTGCCCATTCTGGAACGGGAAAAGAGTTCAATCTCAAAACTAAAATGGAGTACCCCAAAACCGTTCTGGGTCACAAAATTCATCAGAGTAAAACTATGAGCTATTCTTTTCCATGGTCACACAAAATAAAAGGTGCCGTCCTGCAAAACGAAATTCTGGCTCCCTACACTTCCATCCAAATTGGCGGCCCAGCGGATGTATTGATTTTCCCTGAGGATGTTCGCGACATTCAAACAATTTTGAAGCATAAAGGTTCCCAGCCTCTTTTCATTCTTGGCGAAGGCACTAATTTGCTTGTCGGAGACCGAGGAATACGGGGAGTGGTCATCTCTTTAAAAAATTGCTTCAAGGAAATTAGACACCCTCTATTCTTCCGCAAGAAAACCGGAAACCGTCGGGCAGTGATCAGAGCGGGGGCCGGAGTAAAAATGTCTTACCTCGCCAAACACGCGGCCCGCTATTCCCTGACAGGAATCGAGCATTTGGTAGGCATTCCCGGATCATTGGGAGGTGCGATTGTCATGAACGCCGGTGCGGAAGGGACCGAAACCAGCCAGGTTCTCCGTAGCGTAACCCGGATCGCTTCGGATGGGGAAATTCAGACCTTAAAACGTGAAGAGCTTTCTTTCGAATACAGAAAGACCATTTTCCCTGATGACGACGGAATTATTATTGAAGCAGAACTGGAACTGGGAGAGGGAAATCGCACTGAAATCCAAAACATGATGGATCGGCATCTCTCCAGAAGATCACAGACCCAGCCATTGACGGTACCCAACTCGGGTTCTGTCTTCAAAAATCCCGAAGGTGACACAGCGGGAAGGTTAATCCAGTCAATAGGACTCAAAGGACTTTCTGTTGGCGATGCAGGGGTTTCAATCAAGCATGCAAATTTCATTGTCAACAAAGGGGGCGCAACAGCTAAAGATGTGACCCGTTTGATTGAGAATATTCAAAAAGAGGTTAAAGAAAAAACCGGCATTGAATTGCAAACCGAAATTGTTGGCGCAGGCGAATGAACAGGAAAAATAACAACATTAAATTGGTCCGCAAACAAAGGTAACCCCCTTCTTCCTTTGTTCTCCGGCCCTTTTGGCCAAGGGCCGGGGCGGACCTGCTTAAAGGGAATTTGTAACAAGGCTTTTGGATAATTTAAAAGGTAAAACCATTGGAGTGCTTATGGGAGGGCTTTCTCCCGAGCGAGAGGTCTCAATCGTCACCGGAAACTCGGTCCTTGAGGCCATTAACAGGAAAGGATTGACCGCCTTGCCGATTCACGTTGACCATAATATTGGGGAGACTCTCAAGTCGAATCCGATTGACCTGGCTTTTATTGCCCTGCATGGGACCTTTGGGGAAGACGGATGCATTCAAGGCTTGCTTGAATATTTCAAAATCCCTTACACCGGGTCAGGGGTTATAGGCAGTGCTTTGGCTTATGACAAATTGAAATCCAAAGAAATTTTAAAATTCCATGGAATACCCACAGCCGATTATGAAATATTCTATAAAATCCGGAAAACAGGCCGGAGCCTGGATCTTCCCGTAGTCGTCAAGCCAACCAATCAAGGGTCGAGTCTGGGAGTAACCATCGTTAAAACCGAAGGCCAATGGGAATCGGCATTGGAACACGCATTCGCCTATTCTGAAGAAGTGGTTGCGGAAAAGTTTATCGAAGGAAAACTTCTTGCAATTGGAATGAATAAAATGACACCCATGCCGATTGTTCATATCCGGCCCAAGTCCGGGTTTTATGACTACAAGGCAAAATACACCTCGGGAAAAACCAAATACATCTGCCCCGCCAACCTCGAAGAAAACGAAGCGGACCGGTGCAGGCAAACCGCAAAACAAGTCTTTCAGGTATTAAAGGGAAGAGGTTTCCCCCGTGTAGATGTCATTCTGGATAACGATGGAACCCCTCAAGTCCTGGAGATGAACACCATCCCAGGAATGACCCCCACCAGCCTTCTACCGATGGCTGCTCGGGAGATGGGGCTAAGGTTTGATGATTTAGTCGTTGAAATATTAAAAGCCGCTCAACGGGATTACACGGAGTAATCATGGATTTTGCAATCACAGGTCAAAAGAGTCCTGCCATGGCGTGGTCAGACCTACGCTCTGAAAGAAAGAAAAAGCAGAGACGTGGTGGCAACTTAAGTAAGAAAGCTCCCTCAAAAACATCAGGCCGTGATTTTTCATGGATAAAGATATTATTCGAACTGGCCTCAAAACTTCTCCTGGCAGGGGTGATCATTTATTTAATCTATGCCAGCTATAGTTTTTTGATTTCCAATCCCAGATTTAAAATTGCGGATGTCTCGTTCCGTGGCCATCATTCCCTGCAGGCAAACCAGCTTCTAGACTGGCTGGGGCCGATTCATGGAGAAAACCTGTTTACCTATGATCTGTCCAAAGCTTCAAAAAGGCTCGCGGAACACCCCTGGATTCTTTCCGCATCTGTCCAGCGAAAGTTTCCTCATGAGGTTCAAATCGAATTGGCCGAACGTGTGCCCTATGCCCGGGTTAAATTCAAAAAGATTTTTTTGATGGATAATTTTGGTGTGCTCCTCTCTCAAGAAAAACCAGAGCACCGGCATTTACCGTTGATCGTTCAACCCTCCAAGGGAGCAAAGCCAGAAAACTTTTCCGAGGACAAGGTCTTACAGAGCCTCAAGACCATGCATTATTTTAACAAACTTTATTTTTTTAAAAATAATCCTATCGACACCGCCGAACTAAAGAGGAACTCCAGAATCATTTTTTTTACTCGTAACCGCGATCTGCAAATTCAAATGTCCATGGAAGCGTTAACGGAAGGGTTTAAAAAATTCATGATTGTTCTCGACACTCTGGAGGATAACAACATGAATATCCAGATGTTCGACCTATCGTTCAAAGATCAAGTCATCGTCCGGACCGGATTTCAATCAAATCAACACCCGTAAATCGGCAAACTAACTAGGAGGAGATGGGTCGCATGGCCAAAAAAAGCAATTATATAGTCGGACTGGATATTGGAACGACCAAAATCTGTTGCATCATTGGCGAGGTCGTTGATGATGAAAAAATAGATATTATCGGACTGGGCCAATATCCATCACGAGGCTTGCGTAAAGGCGTGGTTATAAACATAGATAGCACTGTGGAATCTATAAAAAGTGCTGTTGAAGAGGCCGAATTGATGGCAGGGTGCGAAATCGATTCTGTTTTTGTAGGTATTGCGGGAGGCCACATCAACAGCATGAACAGCCATGGCATTATCGCGGTCAAAGGGAAAGAAATCACGGGGAAGGATATTGATCGTGTCATCGAAGCCGCCAAGGCCATTGCCATCCCTCTTGATCGGGAAGTCATCCACGTGCTTCCCCAAGAATATATTGTCGATAACCAGGACGGGATTAAAACTCCGCTGGGCATGGCAGGGGTAAGGCTTGAAGCCAAGGTACATATCGTCACCGCCGCCGTGACTTCCGCGCAAAACATTGTCAAATGCGTCAACAAGGCAGGTCTTGGAGTCCAGGACATTGTGCTGGAGCAACTGGCTTCCAGTGAATCCGTTCTATCCCAGGATGAAAGAGAACTCGGCGTTGCGATGATTGATATAGGCGGTGGCACCTCTGATCTGGCTATTTTTTACCAGGGAGCTATCAAGCATACAGCAGTTTTGACAATTGCCGGCGCTCAAATGACAAATGATATAGCCATTGGACTTCGCACTCCAAACGCGGAAGCGGAAAAAATCAAACACTCCTATGGATGCGCCTACCCACCTCTGGTTCAGGAAGGGGAAAATATCGAAGCACCAAGTGTCGGCGGACGGGAGCCACGAACGGTTCCGCGCCAGATTCTCAGCGAAATCATCGAAGCCAGAACACGGGAAATGTTTGAACTGCTGGATCATGAAATCAGCGAATCCGGCTACAGGGAAATCATTTCTTCAGGCGTTGTCCTGACAGGCGGAGCGGCAAGCATGCAAGGCATGGCGGAATTGGCCGAAGATGTTTTCCAGTCCCCTGTGCGCGTGGGAATACCCATTGGCCTCGGAGGATTGATGGATGTTGTAAACAACCCCATGTATGCCACCTGCACAGGCTTGATCCAGTACGGAGCCAGAAGGTTTAAGTCAGGAAAGAGTCGGGAACTTCAAGGGAGGAACCTGTTCGACAAAATTTTTACACGTATGAAAGATTGGGCAGATGAATTTTTTTAAAGCCGGAGGATACAATGAGTTTAATAGAGTTTGATAACGAAAACGATTATTCAGCAACAATCAAGGTCGTTGGTGTAGGGGGTGGGGGCAATAATGCTGTCAACTCCATGGTTCGGGATGGTATCCGTGGTGTGGAGTTTATTACCGCCAACACAGACCTGCAAACGCTTGAGAAATCTGACTGCTCTGGGAAAATTCAAATCGGCGGGGAACTGACCCGCGGGCTTGGTGCGGGCTCCAACCCTGAAATCGGAAGGAATGCCGCCGAAGAGAGTGAAGCCAGCATTCGCGAAATGCTGGAAGGAGCGGATATGGCCTTCATCACTGCTGGAATGGGTGGTGGAACGGGTACCGGGGCCGCGCCCATCATTTCCCGTATCGCCAAGGAAGTGGGGGCCTTGACTGTCGCCGTAGTCACCAAACCTTTTGCGTTTGAAGGCAAACGGCGAATGCGGCAGGCTGATGAAGGAATCCAGGAGCTAAAAGATGCGGTTGACACGTTGATTGTCATCCCCAACCAGAAACTTCTCAGTTATGCCGGCAAACAAACTTCATTCACCGGAGCCTTTTCCATGGTCGACGATGTTTTGAAGCAGGCGGTCTGTAGCATCTCTGACCTGATTGTGATACCCGGCCTCATCAACCTCGACTTTGCCGATGTTAAATGCATCATGGGTAGCATGGGCAAAGCTCTGATGGGCAGCGGGACAGCAACCGGAGACATGCGGGCCGTTGAAGCGGCACAGAAAGCCATCTCCAGTCCTCTATTGGATGAAGCAACGGTCGATGGCGCAAAGGGCCTTCTGATTAACATCGCTGGCGGTGAAGACCTCACCCTTGACGAAGTCGATGAAGCTTCCACGCTGATTCAGGAAAACGCCCATGACGACGCTCACATCATTTTTGGAGCAGTGATCGACAAACAAATGGAAGGAGAGATGCGGGTGACCGTCATCGCCACAGGGTTTGAGGAGACGACCTCATTGAGGTTGCAAGAAAGGCCAGCCTCGAAAAAAGTGGTCGGGGGAGACCCAATGTCGCCCAATGACGATTCAGGCCCAACTTCTTATGAACGTTTAGAATCCTTGGCTTCTTCCATTAAGGAAGAAAGTCCGGATCCGGGAAGCCTGACAGCAAACCTTGACATTCCAACATTTCTCCGCAAACACGCGGATTAACTAGCGTGACGTTGGACCCAATGAACGTTTTGTACTCCTCCGGTGCATGAATGGATGTCACAGCCCCTTGCCCTTTCGAGGGAGACGCCAGACAGAGACTCGTCAAGCCGATATAGCTCTTTGCTCGCCAAATAAGGATATTGCATTTCGGACCCGGCGGCACACTGGTACCTAGCGGCCATTGATCTTCCAGTTGTAGTCCAGGTAGGAAATTTTTATTTTGGAACTACTCAAAATCTTTTTTTCTTCTGCGGGAACATACTGACCGATATACCTTAAAACCCCTCCACGGCTTTCAAAATCTTCCGCAAACCATTTGAATATGGATGAGAGATAAACCCGGTTTTTCTTTTCGTCCAGTTTCATTCCTTTTTCACGGGATCGCAAAAACATTTTCATCTGATCGTCCAGTTGATCATTCAGCTTTTTCACCGCATAGGCTTCCAAGCGAAGATCAGGACAACTGACAGAGGCACAGACGATAGCCGCATGAATACGGGGGTCATCCATCTTCCTGAGGATTTCGTGTTCGATATCGTTGAGAGTGTACTCTTTGCCCCCCACCTTACCTGCCGGGTACTCCCAGACAGATTTAAACAAACTCCCCACATCCTTGATACTCTCTATGGGATAGTGGTCGGTGATCATTTTTGCCGCTAGAATATTATAAACGTTGATCCAGAAGGCCAACTTAGATTTATCCGACCCCAGACTCTTTAGAGAGTACGACTCGATCCTGGAAATCAGATCCGAAAAAAGAGGATCTTTTTTCAGGTTGGCATAATCAACCGCGTTGAGAGGAACATCCTCCAACGTTTTAGGAGTTACATGTTTTTTGACCAGCACATCCCAGTCAGAAAAATCAAAAGCTTCACCATTGGAACAAAAACTAAAAACAATAAATATCCCCAAAAATACAGATTGTAAGTGCCGGACAAAATTTTTATCTCTCATGAGCCTCAATCCTTTTTCGCAGAATAATCAAATCCCGCAAGTGGGTTTTATTCCCCCCCAGCTTGCCATATTTTTTAAAATAACGTCTTATTCAGGATATCCTGTCTGTTGGCAACAGGGTTGTTCATCCAATAATTTTATTTTAGTATACTCCCGAAGCTATTCCTTACAAACAGAGAGCCTTGCCTAAGTCGAAAAAAAACCGAAAAGTGCGATCCTTCACTGCGTTCAGAATGACAACACAGGCTATTTTGTCGTTCTGAGAAATAAAGTGGCGAAGACGCGATATTTTTCCTTAACCTTCATGCCCTATGGGGTACTAAGGTTATGCAAAGGTCTCCCGCAAACAGGCCCGCGAGAATTCCATTCATTCAAACCCGATTATGGATAAAGAGCTTTTATATATTTCCGATCTGGACGGCACCCTGTTACGGCCCGATAGTTCATTCCCCGATGATTACAAGAGGCGCCTCAACCGTCTAATCGACATGGGAATGCGTTTCACCATCGCCACTGCCCGAAACCATGATTCCGTGCATCCGATTTTGAAGGGGTTGAACCTGAACCTACCGGTCATTTTATTCAATGGCGTTTACATGGCCGACTTCAACACCGGGCACATTTTAGAACATTCTAGCTCCATTGAAAAAAAAGTCGTTCAAAGCATGCTTGAACTGGCCTTGCCTCTGGGCATTGACCCCTTCATCTATACACTTGGAGAAAAACACCAACTTTATTATCTGAATGCCACCAATCCCGGTTCCCAAGCCTATGTCAAAAGCCTTGAAAGTGACGCAAGACTTTGCCGAGTTAACTGTTTTGACTTTCAAGAGGAGGAAAAAGTTTCCGGGTTTTTGTTGATCGACACGCATGATCGGCTCAAAAACGTTTACCAATCACTTAAAGAAAAATATTTTGACCACCTCAATTTATATTTCGCTGAAGACGTTTCCATGAAAGGATATTACTGGTTGCAGTCCTTTCACCATGAAGCCAGTAAGAGAAATATGGTAGAGGTTCTTGCTCTAAAACTGAGGGTCCCGCTGGAGCACGTCGTCGTATTCGGAGATTATTTGAACGATCTCGATATGTTTCACATCGCCGGTCGGGCCATTGCCATGGAAAATGCTCTGCCGGAAGTCAAGGAATCCGCTAATGAAATCATCGGAAGCAATGCCCAGGGAGCTGTCCTGCAATATCTGGAGTCTATATGGCTTGAAAAATAAACCCATTCAAATTACACTGCTATTGAGAGTAACCATCACCCTGTCAAAATAACCTTTCTGAAGAGCTATTGTGCCTGAACAACCCCAGGAACCTGAAAAGACCATTTTCGAACGAGACAAAACTACCAAGGAACCCCAGCCTGTCGCGGATAGCCCCAAAGACCCTACCAAGCCCAAACCAAAAATTAAAAAAGCCTTTGTCCCGACGAAGAAAACTTTCACCACTGACAAGCCCATGGAGCACAGGGTGAGAGCCATTCGTATGACCTCCATCGAGTCTGCAAAAATGATCTGGGAAACACTGGTAGATTATCAGAATGAACTGGCACAACAGGAAATGGACGATCCCGACAAGCCTTTTCATGACTGGGAAAAAATGGAAAAAATTTTCACCCGTCTCGCAAAAAAATACAGCGCTTGCGTGAGTAAAGCCTTGGGAGGGTCGTTAGGCTGGATTTACCAGGGAATGGAAATAGCCCCGCATACCATGAACCAGGAATTAATCGATTGCATCATGAAATCGGAGAAATTCAAGCTTGAAGAACCCCTCAAAACAAAATTAGGCTTCCATATCGTTATGGTTTGCGAAAGTCAGGTTCACACACCCCGCGAAAAAATTATTATGGAAGAAAAACCGCCCCTGTTTTGATCCGGGTTCGGACTCACTCCCCCAGAAAAAATCGGTGGATCATTTGAACAACATATTCCTGCTGAGCTTGATCGACTTCATGGGATATGGGAAGTGCTAGGGTCTCCCCTGCGGCTTTTTCGGATTCAGGGAAGTCACCACTTTTATAGCCTAAAGATTTGAAACAGTCTTGAAGGTGAAGCGGGATGGGATAATAAGTTTCACACCCGATCCGCTTTTCATTCAGGAAAGTTCTGAGCTCATCCCTGCGGCTTCCCGCGCGAATGACATACTGGTTATAAACATGACGGGAAAACACTTCAGGAGGCAGTTGGACAAACGGGGTCAATGTGAAATCTTTAAATAGCTGATTATAAATTTGCGCGTTTTCCCTCCTTTTTCCAGTCCAGTCCTCCAAGAAGTTCAGCTTGGCACTTACAACATCAGCCTGCAGAGCATCGAGACGAAAGTTTCCGCCTATCGTTTTATGGTAATACTTCGGTTCCGAACCATGCGCTCTGGTAATCTTTAACTGTCTGTAAAATTCTTTGGAGTTAGTGACCACCAAGCCACCGTCGCCAAATCCCCCAAGATTTTTTGCGGGGAAAAATGAGAAGCACCCCATATCCCCCATCGAACCTGCCGGCCTGCCCTTGTACTCAGAGCCAATCGCCTGCGCGGCATCCTCAATCACCGCCAGACCCATTTCCCTGGCCAGATGAAGAACAGGGTCCATATCCGTACATTGCCCATAAAGGTGCACCGGAATAATGGCTTTGGTATTCGGAGTAATGCAACGTTGAATATGTTCCGGTTTGATATTGAAAGTAATGTCGTTGATGTCCACAAAAACCGGTTTAGCCCCGGTGCGAATGATAGAACCCGCCGTCGCAAAAAATGTATAAGGGGAGGTGATCACCTCATCACCCGGGCCAACCCCCAAAGCCATCAGCGCAACCAGTAACGCATCGGTTCCGGATGAAACTCCAACGGCATATTTGGTCTGGCAATAATCTGCCATCCTCTCTTCCAGTCGAGACACTTTGGGGCCAAGGATGAAATGTCCTGATCGAATCGTTTCCGCCATCTCATTTTCTACTTCATTTAATATCTGGTGATACGAGGCGGTGATATCCAGTAGACGAACTTCCTCAACTGGCTCTGGTGGAGCATCCAATTTTTCCCGCAACTGTGCGGGAGTCAGGGCTTCTACTGTCAAACCGGAAAAACTTTCAGGGGTAAGGGTGACCACCACATCCAACCCGCTGGCCTCTACCAGACGTGTCGCCAGGGCTTGCGTAAAGGGTTTTTTAGAACCGAGGGCCAGGTCAATATCGTGAGCCGTGGGAGTCAAGACAGCCAGGTCCCGCAAAATTGATTGAACATTTCGTGCTCCCGCCTCCTGCCAAATGGCAGGAATGGAAGTAGACGCTACCCAGCCCCGGCAACGTTTCTGACGGCACAGGCTTAGGACCGCCGAATCCGCAATATTTTTCGATGCCTGAATCAGGCAATCCGCATCCAAAAGAATCTGCATGAATTAGTTTAAACCTTGAAATTTATTGGAAGGAGTTTTTGGGACGGTGTTTCAGGTATCCGCCACCCATTCTATAAAAATTGAATGTCCTGACCTAGCTTTTCACGAAGGATGATCTCTGCCGGGGTGTAGTATTTTTTATTCACATTGCATTTTTTACACGCGGGCACCAGATTCCCACGCTTACTTTTTCCACCGCGGGAAATGGGGACAATATGATCCATCGTTAACTCTTCAGCCGTGAACCGGCCTCCGCAATAATGGCAAACGCCAGCCTGGATTTTTTCTTTCCACCACTGTGACTGGCGGAGTTTTCGCGCCTTGGATTTTTCAACTTTGAATTGTTGCTCGTCCATATTGGTTTCAGGAGTCTTTGGCTTTTTCTGCCCAACCCGGGTCAATCATTAGCAGAGGCTGCCAATCATTCCGCACGGCCCGAACGGTTCCCCTACAGCTCCCCTTGGGATACCAGTGAATATCTCCCATGTCAAATTCGAAGCCAAGTGCCGCAGAAAGCCGGGTCTTACTGGTCCAAAAACAACTGCCGTAACTGAATTCAAAAATCGGGTCAATATGAAGAATGAATGTTTTTCCACGCGACTGGAAGGGTTTGGCGATTTCATAAAGGCTTTGAATTTCAAGCCGGTCCGGTAGGCGCCAATCTTCATGGCCCCCCAGTTTTTCGCGATTTAGCTTGCTGATATAGTCTTGGGCATCATACCAGCTAATATTATTCCCCGTTTCAATATAAGCATAGCTCTCCTGCCAAACCAAACCTGTGTGGACATCTTTTATCGTCCTGTTGCCATTTTCAACAAATCGTTGACCCATAGCTCCACCCAGATATAACATTATAGCAGAGGTTGTTCGAACTTCTTAAAACACGCCTCTCCAAGAAAAAACAAACCGCCTTTTTACAACTGGTTTCCCGAAAATCAGCTTCGGACCCAAGTTGTAAATATTTTATTACAAGGGATATTATCTCTCTTCAAAATAAAAGTATTAGCTATTCGGCAACCTCGGTAACCGAGACACTCCTTGTGAAAAAATCATTGCGCGGGAAAGTTGAAAAAGCCGATAATCTTAAGCCGAAACCTAAGGAGTATCTTGTGAAAATGCGAAAAACCGCGCTCTGGATGCAGAATCTCGCTGACGATCTCCAGCTTTTTTCATAAACCACCATTCAGACGAGACCGTTTGGGAAAATAAGCCTTTCGATGGTTTTTAGAGAGATGATCTCAGGCTTGGAAATATTGCCCCATAAAAATGGTTGGAAAATTCTTGTGAACTCGCTCCCCACTGTAGAAGAAAGCTTCGCATAAGTCGAGAAAACAGAACAGCAAGATTACTCGTTCCAGGCACAATCCCCAAAAAAGAATACCACCGCTCCTGCGTCGAATAACTGATTTTTTAGCCGTGTTCCACTGTAACGGTAGTATGGATTCCCCCGCGAACATTGAAATCGCCAACAATTTTCATTTTTTGCGGTCGACACGCCGACACCAGATCATCCAAAATGATATTGGTCACCTTTTCGTGAAACCCGCCTTCATCGCGATACGACACCAGATAGACCTTCAACGATTTCAACTCCAAGCACAATTTGTCCGGAACATAACTGATATGCAGGGTGGCAAAGTCCGGTTGCCCGGTTTTGGGGCACAAACAGGTGAACTCCGGACATTCCATTTCAATGATATAAGTCCTTCCCGGGAACGGATTCGGAAACGTTTCAATCTGTAAAGCCTCTTTTTTATTGGTGTTTTTCATAATATTAGCAGTTTTTTCACTTTTTTTCGGGGAAGACCTTGCTTTTTCATATAGGGGTTTTATATAGTATCAGCACTCGTACTGATAGAGTGCTGATAGTTCAAATCCTGTGCGGGTCTTCTCGCATTCTATGAAATAAGATATTTATTTTCAACATATTAGTAGTTTTTTTTTCGGGTAGATTCAGGAAACACTGGCTTTTTTTCAACATTCGATTAGAGTTTAACATTTTTTCAAGGAGCCCATATGAAAATCCAACCATTGCACGACCGTATTCTGGTTCAGCCTATTCTGGAAAAAGAAGTCCGAAAGAGCGGGATCATCATTCCTGATTCGGCCAAGGAAAAACCAATCGAAGGTCGCGTCAAAGCTGTAGGTAAAGGCAAAGTAGGTGATGATGGCAAGCCAGTCAAATTGCAAGTTAAGGTCGGCGACAAAGTCCTTTACAGCAAATACGGCGGAACAGAAGTCAAATTTGACGGAGAAGATTTCCTGTTGATGCGTGAGGACGATGTTCTTGCGATCGTAGGTTAAGTTCCCATCTCAATCATTCATCGACAAATAACGACAAAATTATTCACATCTCTTAAGAGATAAGGAGAATCAGATTTATGGCTAAACAAATCGCATATAACGAGAATGCTAGGCATAAGATACTAGCTGGAGTTAACCAGCTGGCAGATACCGTAAAAATCACCTTGGGTCCTAAGGGACGCAATGTGGTCATCGACAAAAAATTTGGTTCCCCCACCATCACCAAAGACGGTGTTACGGTCGCTAAGGAAATTGAACTGCAAGATTCTTTTGAAAACATGGGCGCGCAAATGGTTAACGAAGTTGCCAGCAAAACCAGCGACAACGCCGGTGACGGCACAACCACAGCTACCGTTCTAGCTCAAGCAATTTTTCGTGAAGGTATGAAACACGTTAGTGCCGGTGCCAACCCGATGGATATCAAGCTTGGCATTGAGGAAGCTGTTAACACCGTCATTCCTGAAATCCGGAAGATGGCAAAACCAACCAAGGATAAAAAGGAAATCGCCCAGGTAGGAACCATTTCTGCCAATCAAGACAAAGCAATCGGACAGATTATTTCTGAGGCTATGGACAAAGTAGGGAAAGACGGCGTTATCACCGTTGAGGAAGCCAAGAGCATGGACACTTCTCTGGAAATCGTTGAGGGAATGCAGTTCGATCGCGGTTATCTTTCTCCCTATTTCGTAACGGATGCCGAGCGTATGGAATCAGTTCTGGAAGATTGCTACATTCTGCTCCATGAAAAAAAAATCGCCAACATGAAAGATCTTCTGCCATTGTTGGAAAAAGTTGCTAAAGGCGGCAAGCCTCTTCTCATTCTCGCTGAAGATGTCGAAGGTGAAGCCTTGGCGACTCTCGTGGTCAACAAGCTACGTGGCACACTGAATATCTCTGCCGTTAAGGCACCAGGATTCGGCGACCGCAGAAAAGATATGCTCAATGACATTGCCATCCTGACCGGTGGCAAAGTGATCACCGAAGACATTGGTGTTTCTCTGGAGAGTGTAGACCTTGCCGACCTCGGTCGCGCAAAACGCGTCACCATTGATAAAGAGAACACCGTCATCATTGACGGCAAAGGAAAAGCCTCCGACATCCAGGCGCGAGTTAAACAGATCCGCAACCAGATCGACGAGACAAGTTCCGATTATGACCGGGAAAAACTTCAGGAGCGGTTGGCCAAGCTGGTGGGTGGCGTAGCCATCATCAAAGTTGGCGCCGCAACCGAGACGGAAATGAAAGAGAAAAAAGCTCGCGTTGAGGATGCCCTGCACGCTACCCGCGCCGCAGTAGAAGAGGGAATTATCCCCGGTGGTGGCGTGGCTTACATCCGCAACCTAGGCTCATTGGATAAAATCAAAGGCAATCATGATTTCCTAATGGGGATAAAAATCATCCGCCGAGCCCTGGAAGAGCCTCTACGCCAGATCGCAGCTAACGCCGGTGAAGAGGGTACCGTGATTTGCGAAAAAGTGAAAACCTTGAAGGGTAACGAAGGTTACGATGCTAAAACCGGTAAGTACACCGACATGATCAAAGCTGGAATCATTGATCCTGCCAAGGTGGCACGCACCGCACTGCAAAACGCTGCCAGCATCTCCGGATTGCTTTTGACCACTGAAGCGATGATCACCGATCTGCCGGAAGAAAAAGACGACCATGCGGCAGGCGGAGGTCATGCTCATGGCGGCGGTATGGGCGGTATGGGCGGTATGGGCGGCATGGGCGGCGGTATGCCTGGGATGATGTAATTTACTCCTTTTCGATTGCACGCAAAAATTAAACCGGCTCCTTTTTATAGAGGGGCCGGTTTTTTTGTGCCCGGTTGGTAGTCCAGAGCTTTAACAATATCATCAAAACCCAGATCGCCCTGATGTATTCAAACCAAAAATAAGGGGCTTCTATGGCCGGTTCAATAAAAAAGTCCTCGGAATGATTCTTGCCGGCGGCGAGAGCAGTCAACTCCCGCTCACCCAACAACGTGCTAAACCCGCTGTCCCCTTTGATGGAAAGTATCGGCTGGTTGATTTCCCTTTAAGCAATTTCATCAATTCCAGAATCTATTCTATTTACGTTCCGACCCAGTTCAAGTCCCAGTCGCTGACTGGACGTTTACAAGAAAGCTGGCACCTCAGCTCTATTCTGGGTGACCACTTCATTCTCCCTGTCCCCGCGCAGAAACACACAGGCGATAGCTGGTACTGCTGCACAGCAGACGCCATTTATCAGAACATCAATTTGATTGAAGATGGTGACTTTGACTTCACCCCCGTCTTCGGCACTGACCATATCTACCGCATGGACTTGCAACAAATGATCGACTTTCATGCGCGAAAGCGGGCCGATGCCACAATCTCCGCCCTGCCCGTACCTCTTAAGGAGGCGTCCTCGTTCGAGGTGATCCAAGTGCAGGAAAAGCAAAGGGTCACACCGGATTCAAAGAAAAACCCAAACGCCCAAAACCCATCCTAGGAAGACCCAATGAAGCCTTCGCGTCCATGGGCAACTATCTGTTCAACAAAGATGCTTTGATTGAAATGCTCTATGACGACGCCACGCATTTGGAGTCCTCTCACAATTTCGGCAAAGACATCTTGCTCCGAGTTTTAAAAAAATCCAGAGTATTCGCTTACGATTTTCGCAGAAACCGGATACCTGGACCCGAAAAGAAATCGTTTATTGGCCGAATGTCGGAACCATAAAAAACATTCTGGGAAGCCAGTATGGATTTGAGAAATATTAAACCCCAGTTCAATCTTTATAATAAAAACTGGCCCATTAAAACAGCAAACCACGGAACACCACCGGCCAAGCTCGTCTTTAATGAGGATGGGTGCCGAGGCCAGGCTGTCAACAGCATCGTTGCCGAAGGGAACATTATTAACGGAGGAATTGTGCAAGACTCGGTGATCGGCCGCAAAGTCACCATTGACCGTGGCGCAACAGTCATCAACTCTTTGTTGATGGACCGGGTAAAAATCGGCAAAAACTGCAAAATCAACATGGCAATCATCGACAAGGATGTTGAGGTTCCCCCCAACACCGCTGTGGGGTATAATCTCGAATAGGATAAAGGCCGTTTTTTCGTTGATGAGGAATCCAACATCATCGTCACTCCCAAAGGTTTTAAATTTTCCTGACCCTCTACAAAACCCAATGCCTCGAACTGTTTCAGGAATTGACCATTTACTATCCCAGCCCGAAAAATATTTAAAAGGCAAGACTGTCGGGTTAGTCGTCAACCATACCAGTCTGGTTGGCGATGGCAGGCACTCCATCTCTCATTTCAAATCCCATTCAGGTTTCACACTGCAAGCCTTGTTCGCTCCCGAACATGGGCTGTATGGCACCGCACAGGACATGGTCCATATCGATGATGAGGTGGACCCGCTTTCCAGCCTCAACATAAAGAGCCTGTACGGGAAAAATGAAGCGTCTCTGACTCCTGATCCAATGCTGTTAAAGGGTATTGATAATCTGGTTTTCGATATTCAGGATGTCGGTGCACGCTACTACACATTCATTTATACAATGGCCAACTGCATGACCGTCTGCCGACAGGCCGGGGTCCGGATGGTGATTTGCGACCGACCCAACCCCATAAACGGGACATCGGTGGAAGGCAATCTGGTAAGAGAACCTTGGCAGTCCTTTGTCGGACAATACGCCCTGCCCAACCGCCACGGAATGACGGTGGGTGAACTCGCCAGGATGTTCAATGATGATATCCATTGCGACCTGGAAGTCGTACCAATGACCGGCTGGAGCCGGGAGATGTGGTATGACCAAACAGGCATGATCTGGACACCACCATCGCCCAATATGCCGACATTGGCAACCGCCATCGTCTACCCAGGAATGTGCATGATCGAAGGAACCCGGCTTTCAGAAGGACGCGGCACCACCCTGCCCTTCGAACAAATCGGTGCCCCTTTCATCGACCCTAATAAACTAGTCGCACGGCTTGAAAAAGATATTCTTCCCGGTGTATTTTTCTGTCCGCAATATTTCAAACCCATGTTTCAGAAACACGCTGGAGAAATTTGCGCCGGACTCCAGCTTCATATCACCGACCGGGAGAGGTTCAAGCCCCTGCGCACCACCTTGGCATTGCTTCGCGCTATTGCCGAAATGTACCCCGAGGAGTTGCAATGGAGAACCGAACCCTACGAATTTGTCAGCGATCGGCTAGCTATCGACCTCTTGTACGGTAACGAAAGTTTACGGGAAATCCTTTTCAAACCCGGCTTTTCTCTGGAAGAATTGGAAAACTCCTGGCGGAAAGAATTGGAACCCTTTTCACAGCTCAGGCAGGAATACCTGGTTTACTAGTCCGAACGAAGCATTTTTCAAAGCGACATCGATAAGCCAAATTAAAAAAATGTCCCCAAAACTGAGGTATAAGGTGAGATAATGCGGCGATTTTATGACTGGAAAGTAATTAATATGGTTAAGGAAGCATCGCCCATCCCAGACATAAGGACTTGCTTTTAAAGGAGTAAGATAAAAGCTTCTGCGTTCTTTAGTGTTTTCTTAGTTTCCCCCCAGCTATTGACAAACCCTGTGTGGGCCATTATATTTCCTATGCTGTTTAACGAAATGAATTCATGACTTTAAAGGACAAACTCCTTGCAGATATGAGGGAGTCCCTTAAATCTAAGGACTCGCTCAGGCTCAACACCATCCGTAGCATAATTTCCGTCGTCAAAAATCAGGAAATCGACCTTCGCAGGGAGCTACTGGAAGAGGAGATTTTCTCTCTGGTTGCTCGTGAAGGTAAAAAACGAAAAGAAGCGTCTGCCCTTTTTAAACAAGGAGGACGCACAGATTTGATGGAAAAGGAAGATCAGGAATTGGCAATTTTGCGGGACTATTTGCCAGAACAAGTCTCTGAAGAGATTTTGCGCAAAAGAATCCAGGAAGTGATCGCAGAAACCGGGGCCGAAGGGATGAGAGATTTTGGCAAAATCATGAAAGTCCTGGTTCCCGAGTTCAAAGGCAAAGCTGATAACAGCGTGATCAAAGACCTGGCGGGTAAGTTTTTAAATTGACATCGGCAGATTAAAAATCTGTCATCTCTGATAAAAAAATTTCAAACATGGCCTTACCAGGCCGGTTTTTTTCTAACGTCTGTTAATACTTTGAAAGTTTCAATCCCAGACCATATTATTGATGAGATTCGCGATCGCACCGATATCGTTGCAGTGATTTCGGATCATGTTGTGCTTAAAAAAGTCGGCAAGAACCATAAGGGGCTTTGCCCTTTTCATCCGGAAAAAACGCCATCTTTTTCAGTCAGTCCTGAAAAACGCATTTACCACTGTTTCGGTTGTGGTACCGGGGGCAATGTTTTTAAATTCCTCATGGAAATCCAGAGCATTACTTTTCCGGAAGTACTCAAGATTCTGGCTGGACGCACAGGCACTCCCCTGCCTAGCAACCCTTCGAGCCATTCTGCTGACCCCAGGCAAAAGGAACGCGACGCTTTAAGAAAACTCAATGAGGCCGCGACACAATATTTTCAGTCCTTGTTGAAAAACCCGAAAGGCGGTCTGAGTGCGAGAAATTATTTAGCCTCCCGGCATTTTGATGCGGAAATTCTGGAGCGGTACCGCATAGGCTGGGCGATGCCAACATGGAAAGGCCTGCTGACTCATGTCCAGCAAAAAAGTTCCGTCACTCAGGAGCAACTCGTTCAGTCCGGATTGATCATCCGGAAAGAAGGTAGCTCTACGGTCTATGACCGTTTTCGCGGTCGGGTAATTTTTCCGATCAAAGATATCCACTCCAACATCATCGGATTTGGAGGGCGTAGCATTGCCGAGGAAAACCAGCCCAAATACCTCAATTCTCCCGAAACTCTTCTCTATCAAAAAAGTGGGACGCTTTTCGGCATGGATCAGGCGAAACAAGCAATTCGCAGGGAAAAACAGGTCATTCTGGTTGAGGGCTATTTCGACCAGATACGGGCGGTACAACATGGCATTGAGCATGTGGTCGCCACCTGCGGAACGGCACTGACTGCCAAACAGGCGGGGATATTGCGAAACCACGCAGACACCGCCATCATGGTTTTTGACTCAGACCCCGCCGGTCGGTCCGCCTCTGAAAAAGGATTTGATGTCCTGCTTGAACACGGATTGAATGTGAGAATCGTGATCTTGCCCGAGGGCCAGGACCCGGATTCGTTCATCTACGAAAAGGGTGCGGAAATTTTTCTGGAAAAAATCCGCAACGCCAAGCCTTTTATGGAATCTTATATTGATGCCTTGGTTCAGGATTCGCCCGGCAAAAGCCCTGAAGACAGGGTCAAAATGGCCAACCAGATTCTTCCGATGCTGATAAAAATTAAAAATACTGTGGAACGATCCGCTTGGCTGGAAAAATTTACCTCGAAAACAAACATTGATGATCGGACTTTTTTAAAAGAACTGAGCAAGGCCCTTTCCCGAAACCAGCCTCGGCTGGCCAAAACAGAAAATGAACTGGCCCCACTTTTAAACCTGGAGAAACATTTAGTTCACCTGATTCTTTCCGATGAGGAAACAGCCAAGGTCATTCTCATGGAGATAGATCCTGACGAGTTTTCAGACCCTGCTTTAAAAGCCATTGCCCAAACCTGCCGAAAAAGAATCAATAACAGCGAGGACCTGAAAATTGACCGACTGCTCGACCAGACCGAAGACCCCGAGATCAGAAATATCTTGTCCCGATTAGGGTTGGAAACAGTAGAATTTGATACCCCCGAACGAACCATTAAGGACTGTGTCGGAAAATTTAAAAACATTCACCTTAAATCAAGAATCAAGGATCTTCAATTGCAACGCCTCAATGCTACCAAAGCCGGGCAGGTAGAACGGTCGCGGGAACTGCAGGCACAGCTTCATGAAATGCATTTAGCCTTAGCCCGTTAATACATCATCAAAACACAAACGTGTAATTAGGAGAAATCATCCAGATGGCAACAGTGGAAAAACTGGCACATGTATCAGAAATCAATCAGTTGGTAGCACAGGGCAAGGAAAAAGGTTATTTGACCTATGAAGAGGTCAATGATGTCCTACCCTCTGATGTTGTGACCCCGGAACAAATCGACGACCTCATGGCTCTTCTTGCTGAAAATGAAATAGACATCGTTGACACCACCGCCAAGGGTGAAAAAATAGCTGCCGCCAAAGGAGATCATGATAAGGCTAGTGCTGAGAATGCCCCGGCCTCCAAATCCGATTCTATTTCCGTTGATGATCCAGTCCGGCTCTATCTGCGTGAAATGGGAACCATTTCCCTGCTAACTCGTAAAGGAGAAGTGGAAATTGCCAAAAGAATTGAAGCCGGGCAATATGAAGTGCTCGCGGCAGTGGCCAGTTGTGCGGTCACAACCCACGAACTCACCACCATGGCAGACCAGGTTAAAAAAGGGGAAATCCGAATCTTCAGTCTGATCCAGAGCCATGAACCAGAAGAAGACAAGGAACAATCCGAAAAAGACGAAACCAAAAAATTTATTAAGAAAGTCAGACACCTAAAGTCGGAATTCGCCAAGTTAGAAAAATTTCAAAAGAGAGTCGAGAGCGGAAAGTTATCTGAAAAAATGCAGGCCAAAGCAGCCGATCAGTTGCAAAAACAGCACAAAAAAATGGAGAACCTCATTGCCCATCTAACTCTCTCCCTCGATAAAATGAACGGCCTCATCGAAAAAATTTATGCGATCGCTGTAGAGTATCGGGAAGCCGGAAAACGGGAAAGGGATATCGAAAGACAATTGGGCATATCTTTGGCCGGAGTTAAAAAGCTGGCTAAAAACTGGACCAAGCAGAAAAGCGTCAAGGTTCCAAAGGGGAAAATGGTCACCCGCACACAGTACGACAACTTCATGAAGCAGGTGCAAAGCGGGCGTCGGAAAATTAGAAAGATAGAAAAAGAAACGGTAACCAGTAAAGACAGTCTGCTGGCCACCGTGCGGTCCATTGCCCGAGGTCGGGTGAAAGACAAAACTGCCAAGCGGGAGCTGGCAGAAGCCAACCTCAGACTGGTAGTCAGTATCGCTAAAAAATACACCAGCCGGGGACTCCAGTTTCTTGACTTGATTCAGGAAGGCAATATCGGCCTTATGAAAGCGGTCGACAAATTTGAGTATCAGCGAGGCTATAAGTTTTCGACCTACGCCACCTGGTGGATTCGGCAAGCCATCACCCGCGCCATCGCCGATCAGGCCAGAACAATCCGGATTCCAGTACACATGATCGAAACCATCAATAAACTGACCCGGGTATCCCGCCATCTCGTTCAGGAGCTCGGGCGCGAACCAACGCCGGATGAAATCGCCGTTAAAATGTATCTACCGGTAGACAAGGTCCGAAAAGTCTTAAAAATCGCCAAGGAGCCCATCTCTCTCGAGACTCCCATCGGCGAAGAGGAAAACAGCCATCTGGGAGATTTCATCGAAGACAAGAAAGTCCTGTCACCCATCGACTCTGTGGTCAAAAAAAACCTGAAGGAACAAACCCTGAAAGTTCTCTCAACCCTGGCATCCAGGGAAGAACGTGTGTTGCGCAAACGGTTTGGAATCGGATTGGATTCCGAACACACGCTTGAGGAGGTCGGGCAGGATTTTGCTGTCACCCGTGAGCGTATCCGGCAGATCGAGGCCAAGGCTCTACGCAAACTGCGGCACCCCAGCAGAAGCAAAAAATTACGCAGTTTTATCGAAAGCTGACCATGCGGGCCTATAGCTCAGTTGGTAGAGCCCCCGGCTCATAACCGGTAGGTCGGAGGTTCGAATCCTCCTGGGCCCATCACTACCCAGAGATAATACATTCCCCTATCAAATCAAACAGGAGAAATTGAAATGCTTGTTTCTATAGATACTGGTAAAGAAACTCGATCTATGCCGCACAAACATGAATTTGAAGCTTGGAAGTGCCGCCTTAGCAACGAGGAATACCAAAAAATTTATGATGAACTTTACGCACGCTTGAAACAAGTGAAATTCACACGTCCAGTTGGATACCAGGGAACGACTGGACAGGAACTGTATATCAACCCATTTATGAAATTTCCTGCAACTATAACCAAGAATCAGCCGCAAAATTCTTTGGCTTGATTCTCTGGAAAGTATTGATGGGTCGACCTGATAGCTGGGGATTTGGTCGATATGAACTAGACAATCTTCCTATTCAAGGAATGACTTACTTCATAGTTGAACCTCAAAGCCCAGGCAAGGGGCACCCCATGAGAAAAAATAAGGGTTACGGCTGAACCTTAACCCTTCGGATATTGGTCGATTAGTATTGATCGACCCTACTGTGGGAACGAAAGAGGAGCCGTTGCATGTTGCCAACCCTCACCATTCAAGGTACGGAGCATCTCAACAAGGTCCTGCTTTTCCGACTCAGTGAGCTTTAGCGGAATGATCTGGTTATCCAGAAACGGATTTTTAACACCGCCTTCGTTGTAATGATCGACCACTTGTCTTAGAGTTGCGAACCTTCCATCGTGCATATAGGGTGCGGTTCTGGAAATCTCCCTTAAGGTTGGTGTTTTAAATGCGGCGATATCCTTTTGATCATGACTCACCTTGTACCTTCCAATATCCACAGCTTCACCCTCCCAACCGATCCCGATATTGTGGAACTTTTCATCTGAGAAGTTTGTCCCAAAATGGCACAAGTTGCATCGGGCCTTACCAAAAAATAATATTTTTCCTCTTTTCGCCGCTTCAGAAATTGCCTTTTCCTCTCCGTCATAATCAAACCGGTCAAAAGGGCTGTTTCCAGAAATGAGTGTCCTTTGGAAAGAAGCAATGGCTTTTCCTACATGCTGAATGGTAATCGTGTTGGTTGCAAAAGCCTTGCTGAAAAGATTTTTATAACCTTCGATGCTATTTATCCTGGCAACCACATCATCGTTTTCAGGAAAACCATGCTCAATCGGGTTGGTCAATGGGCCCACGGATTGCTCTTCCAATGTGGTGGCACGTCCATCCCAGAACTGAACTTTACTGAATCCCCGATTAATCGACGTAGGGGCGCTTCGACCTCCCTGTTGCCGATGAATCCCTGTGGAAACCGGCTGGCCATCCGTGAAAGCCAGTGACGGGATATGACAGGTGGAGCATGAAATGGTATTGTTTTGCGACAACCGACTATCGAAAAATAAAAGACGGCCCAACTCTATCTTTTCTTGAGTCAAAGGGTTGTCTCCAGGAACAACAAATTGGTCCTCATCCAGTCCTAGAGGAATTTCCAGTTCATACTCCTCTTCGGGTGCGGCCACAACCCCGAGCGGCCCGCCAATCAAGAGCAAAATCGCTCCAACAACCCCCAGTAACTGAACCTTCATGGTGCTAAAGTTTTTTCCTGTCATTGTGGTTACCTCAAGATATAAGTTTCATTCAAATAAAATTGCTAATTGGTTGATCCTCATTCTGTTTTCCCAAGTATTGGTAATTTTCATTAATACATCCAACCGATTATCACTATACTTCAATAGATGGAATCTATCACTCTAATCCAGCTCAGCTATATCGTGGCGGTGTTCCTGACCCGGAATTTTGGTTCGGCCGCCAAAGCCTGCTTTATCCCCCAAACCAGGCTGAGCATGCAGATTGAAAAGCTGAAGGAAGACTTTGGGCTAACTCTTTTTGATCACTCTAAAAAACCGGCGGAACCAACCGCTACCGGACAAAAAATTATCGAGTAAGCGCAAATTGTGGTTAGGGAAGCTCTTAGAGCGGCACATTTACATTAGGCTTCATCCTCACTCTCGCTCCCTACCTGTTACCACTTTTCCCGGAAAAGTTTACGAAAAGTTTTCCGGAAGCTAAGTTGATTGCGGAGGGATTACAAATCCGGCAGATCATTCATGCATTGATAGAAGGCAGGATTGATGCTGGAATTCTGGTGACCTTGTTAAATTTCAAAGGGATCGTTGAGTGGCTAATTTTCAACGATCCTTTTTGATCTACCTTTCCCCAGACCATCCTTTCCTATCTCTTGGTGCCATTTCGGAAAAAGATTTAAGTCTCGATCACATCTGGCTATTTAATGAAGGGCATTGCTTCAGGGGTCAAGCAATTGAAATTTGCAAAAAAACAAGAGGTGAAAACGTTAGGCGAAAAAACCTGACTTTTGAAAACGGAAACATGGAAACATTGAAGCGGTTAATCGCCCCAAAATTTGGATGCCTCCTGCTACCCTGGCTGGCGACTTTGGGAATGTCCATCCTTGAGCAAAAGAAAAAGATCCGATTTTTCAAGGCACCGGTTCCAACCCGTGAGGCCAGCATTATTTATATCCGTTTCTACCTTAAAAAAAGTATCATTGAAGTTCTTCACAAAGATACCATTTCTTCTCTCCCAATGAAGCTAAAAAACTCAAAAACCAAGGAACGGGTGACGAGTGATCGAAATATCTTCACTTAAATAAGTTGATCATCTAGACTTATTAGAGTTAATATTCTCAAAACCCAAGAGGTCACTAGCCCGAATTCCCGGCAGTCCTTTTCCACAAGCCCTGAAAACTAGCATTACCCCACTTAAATCTGGAGAAACAATGTCCAATAAAACCGAACAATTTTTAGAAAAATTCATTTTCAACAGCAGGTGGCTACTGGCTCCTTTCTTTCTTGGACTGGTCATCAGCATAGCCCTGCTTTTTATAAAATTTTCCCAAGAGCTGATTCATCTGACCTCTCACGTTTTTACCACATCCGAAAGCGAAGTGGTCATTAGCATTCTGGCCCTGGTGGACATCACCCTGGTCGGGTCTTTATTGCTCATGATCATCTTCTCGGGCTACGAAATTTTCGTCTCCAAAATAGATGTGGGAGACCATTCGGACCGGCCCGAATGGATGGGAAAAGTTGATTTTAGCGGGCTCAAGTTAAAGGTCATCGGTGCCATTGTCGCGATTTCTGCCATTCATCTTCTAAAAACTTTTATGGATATCCCTGACGCACCGACCGAAGCCAACACAGAAATGTTCTTGTGGAAGGTCGTGATCCATATGGCCTTTGTATTGAGCGGTGTGCTTTTCGCCCTGACGGACCGGATAGCCTCCGGCACCACCAACCACTGACAAAACCCAACGGTCTGAAAAATGGAACAGACATTTATCCCACAAAAGGGCTCTTTAGAGCACCCTGTTTAAAAGCAGGCTTTCGGCTTTAAAGACTAGAATATGAGTTATAGTTATTTCTGATGTACAAGGTGATTGAAACAGCGTCGCACCGTTTGTTGTAAAATTGTTTTCTACGACAAAAGTAATTTAACAAGAGACTTGTGTGTAAGTCAAAAAAAGGGGGAAGGATGTTCAGCTTTCTTCTGATAATGTATTGATCTTGAGTCATTGGTTTCTCCTTTAAGTTAAATAAGTTCTTAAACAAACTTGTCTTAACCGAGAAACCATGACCCTTTTACTTGCAAAAGTCGCATCTTGTGAACGCTTTTCTCAACTACGCCAGTTTATAATAGAAAAAATAAAGTGGAGCTGAGGGGGATCGAACCCCTGACCTCTTGAATGCCATTCAAGCGCGCTCCCAGCTGCGCCACAGCCCCATTTATTTGACCTCCTACAAAGCGACCGTATGATATTAGCGATTATCCCACAACTGTCAAGGGCAAAACCACCCTGCCCTGACCCTCTTTGCCTTCCGCCATTTTTCCTATATAATGTATATTGAAAGTTTTCAGACCCACACACCATTCTCTAGCTCATCATTACCGCTGTGCTTAAAAATTTCCAACGCAGACTTCGGAATGTTTTTATCACCGGGTTGCTGATCACCCTGCCGATCGCGCTGACATGGTCCATTTTGCAGTTCCTGTTCAAGAACCTCGATGCCCTATCGCCAGTATTCACCAATATGTTGGTCCAGCTTGGCGCACCCTTTCCCGAAGGTTACCGCATCCCCTTTTTGGGAGTACTGATGACCATGCTGATCGTACTCGCAGTGGGCTGGCTGACCACTAACTTTTTCGGGAAAAAGATTTTTGAAATCGGCGAAACCGTTGTTGAAAAAATCCCATTCGTCCGTCGAATTTATAAAGGCTCCAAACAGGTAGTGGTTTCCATTGCCCATGCCGACACGTCGGCCTTTCGCAAAGTCGTCCTGCTCGATTTCCCGCGCCGAGGACTTCTGGCGATCGGGTTTGTGACCGGCGAGTCCCGCGGAGAAGTGCAACAGATTACCCAAGATAACATGCTCAACGTGTTCGTGCCGACCATGCCCAATCCCACTTCCGGATTCCTGATCTTCTCTCCGCCCGATGAACTCACGAAAGTTTCCATGACCATTGAGGACGGCATCAAGTATGTGGTTTCCGGCGGCATCGTTACCCCTCCGGAACTTAAAGTCATTGAAGCCAAAGGACTGAAGCTTGAGCAACCTTCCTGACTCTTCTCTCGACATCCTCTATCTCGACAACCATTTGATCGCGGTGTGCAAACCTGCAGGGATGCTCACCCAGTCTGACAATTCCGGCGAAGCTTCCCTGATGGACCAGGTTAAGGACTGGATCAAAATAGAATATAAAAAACCTGGAAAAGTGTTTTTAGGATTGGTCCATCGACTCGACCGGCCAGTGTCGGGAGTGGTGGTGTTTGGCCGCACATCCAAAGGGGCCTCGCGGCTCTCGGAACAGTTTCGTCAAAAAACCACAAAAAAAAATTATCGGGCACTCGTCGAAGGAATTCCAGAACCTCAGCAAGCCAGCCTGACACATTACCTGAGAAAAGAAAAGTCCCTCAAAGCCACCGTGTTCTCCCGCCCGACACCTGACGCCAAAGAAGCTCTATTGACTTATGAGGTCATCGAAACCTCTAGCACCACCAGCCAGCTCAATATTCATCTGCATACCGGAAGGTTCCACCAGATCCGTGCACAGCTCGCCTTCATCGAGCACCCCATCGTTGGCGACAAAAAATATGGAGCAAATTCAACATTACCGGAAGGGCGGATCGCTCTGCACGCCCAGCGCATGGTCTTCCATCACCCAACGAGCAAAGAAGAAATCGCCATCGACTGCCCCCCGGCCCAAGATTGGCCAATGGACTACCAGAACTAAAGAGTTTTTGCCAACTCCCTCTTACTGCGGTATGGTGGTCTGGTAACAGTATTTTTTCAAGTAACCGTAGGTGCAGAACCCGGGTCCGTTTGGAGCGAATCTTTAACGAGGTCTTCTTTGCGAGTGTGAAATCCCATATCGATCAACAGGGATATCAGCACAGGAACCAGGAAAAGGGTAAACAGGGTGGAAATGCTCAATCCGCCGAGCAGGGCAGTGCCCATGCCCCGGTAAAGTTCAGTGCCGGCACCTTCACCGAATGCCAAGGGGACCATGCCGAACAAGCTGGAGATGACAGTCATCATGATGGGTCTTAACCGTGTCTGGCAGGAAACGAGAAGGGCCTCGCGTTCCTCCATACCCAATTTAATATTGTTGAGCATTTGATGCACAATGAGGATGGCGTTATTAACCACAATGCCGGCGAGGATGACAATCCCCAATTGAGTCAAAATGTCAAAGGTGACCCAGTTCCAGTCATCAGCCATGGCCTGCGCATTAGACACGTTCCACTCATTGAGGATTTCAAGAATATTCCCACGCTGGTACCAGTTGTTCCAGGCGATTCCGAGAAAGGAGCCAGAAACAGCCAACATCACCGTCAGCATAACAATGAACGGTCTGAGAAAAGAGGAAAAGAGGGCCACAAGAAGCAGGTAGATGAACCCCAGCGCATAAGCAAAACTGTCCATCAGTGATTTTTCAGTGGAGGCCAGTTCATCCGCCGAGCCTCCAATACGCAGTCCGAATTCCGGACCGAGGTTTGCTCTCGCGCCTGCCAATACTTTCTGATCAACCCGGTCGATGACCAACTGCATGGCCACATCTTTTCTCACCTGCACGCGAAGCTTGATCGCGCGTTCAGTTCCAATATGGTCGATACGCGCAGGGCCTGCGTCGATTTCCACATCCACCAGATGTCCGAGATGGGTCATCATACCTTCTTCGGTCCACACAGGCAGGGAACGATAGTCTTCCAGTCCTAGTTTACTGGCGTCTTTCTTTTGCACCAGAACAAAGTCGATGGGTTCACCTTGATCGTTGAACTCGCCCAAGTATTTGCCGGCATTGAGTGACTCGATAATATCCCCGATCTCCTGCATACCCATGTCCAACCGGGCCGCGTCTTCACGCCGGGGAATAAACCGCAGCTCCGGGTTGCCGAACTTGAACTCTGGCCTCACTGAGTGGACACCAGCAATGCCGGAAATCTGCCCGATCAAATCCAGTGCATTGGATTTCAGTTTCAACATATCCGGCCCGGTAATTTCGACTTCAAAAGTCTTGCTGGCTGACCGGAAAATAGGTCTCTGCATGGCAAAGGCAAACCTGTAACCAGGAATGCGGAAAATTTCCCGTCCCATTTCCCCTGACTTGACTGCCATTTTTACTTCGCCGCGCTGGCCTGCCGCCAGCTCCTTTTCAATGATGGCACCGCCCCCATTAAAGCGAGATGAAAACACAAGAAAGTTGCGATTGACATCTTCCATTGCGACAATCTTTTTTTCATAATCGGCTATGTAGCGCATATTCGTTTCAACGGGTGTTCCCGCCACGGGTTCGATGAGCATGAAAACCATATTATTGTTGCCGTAGGGCAGATAATCCTTTGCTGGCAGAGTTTGACCACTGTACCACAACATCCACCCCACACCGGCGATGACAAAAACTCTGAAAAGAATACTTACAGGAGAATGACGCAGTATCCATTTCATAGTACCGGAGTAGATATCACCGACCTTCCTTCCAATCAGGACGAGCGGCTTGAACAGAGTGCGGTGGAAAAAACCTGGTCGGTATTCCTCCCCTGGCTCAAGACGGATCAATAACGTGGCCAAGGTTGGAATGACGGTGATGGATACCAACAAAGATAAAGCGATGCTGGCACTGATGGTGATGGCGATGTCGCGGAACATCTGCCCCGCCTCTTCCTGAATGAACACGATGGGAATAAAAACCGCCAGCGTCGTTAGCGTTGAAGCAAGAACCGCTCCCCAAACCTCTGAAGTACCATCGTAGGCGGCCTTGAACACTCCCTTTCTCATTGTGAGGTGACGATAAATATTTTCCAGCACCACAATCGAGTTGTCGACCACCATGCCGACAGCGAAAGCCATACCTGCAAGCGAAATAATATTAATGCTTCGCCCTAGAAGCTTAAGAACGATGAATACCAAGACCAGGCTCACAGGAATGCTGATCGCGACAATGAGCAATGACCGCGCAGATCCTAAAAACACCAGCAAGACAGCCACAGCAAGCAGCGCCCCTAACCCAAGATTGGCTTTCACCAGTCGCATGGCCTCGTCGATATAGTCCACATCTTTGTAAACGATTTTCAACTGTAGCGGGATGCCCCGGTTCAACAATTCCTGATTCAGTTCCTCTACTTTTTTGGCAGTCAGGTTGCAGGTTTCCACCACATTGGCCCCGGCTTTGCGAATCACTCCGAAAGCGTTGGACAGGTTGCCGCTGATGCGGACCAGGGAACTGGTTCGTTGATAGCCGTCCACCACCGTGGCAAAATCTTTCACCTTGATGGTTTTGTCGCCATCGCGCTTGATGACCGTATCCAAGATATCCCGCGGATTGAGAAACTCTCCCAGAGCGCGGACGGTGTAGGACCGGTTGGCTTCGTCGTGAAATCCCGCACGGGTGTTCTGGTTTTCTTCCGATAGCTGGTCTATCACCTCCTTGTATGTCACACGCAGACGCGCCATACTATAAGGGTCAAACTCGACCCGCATTTCCCGGTCTTCCCCACCGAAGTGCCAAACATCGGCAATGCCCTTCACCCGCCTGAGGACAGGGATAATGATATCTTCGCCGATCTTGTACATATAATTCTGATTGAGGTCGGGCATCTTCTCATTGGGCTTGTCGAAAACGATCCACATGATAGGACTGGAGTTGTCGCTCGAAATAGATCGTAGGGTCGGTTTGTCGGAATTGACCGGCAGGTCTTTAACCTGTTGAAGCTTGTTGTTGACATCGAGCACCGCCAGGTTTTTATCGATGCCCCATTCAAACTCCAGATTGATCGTGCTCAATCCGTGCTGACTGGTGGAAGTCATCTTTTTCATACCCTCCACCGATTCGAGTTGGTCTTCCAACCGACGCGTGATATTGCGTTCCACTTCATCAGGGGAAAGGCCCAAATATTGAGTCTTGACCTCAATCTCCGGTTTGTCAACGGTGGGGGCCAGCTGCCTGGGCAGAGTCTGAAAACATAAGATACCCGCTACCAGGGCCATAACAATGATCACCATCACCGTGTGGTAGTTTCGGATGGACTGATCAATGAGTTTCATCAGGTCTCCGAGGTGTCAGGTGATTTTTTTTTATCTGCCGAGTTGAACGGAGTTTTCGTTTTTGGTTCCGGATTGGTCAAAAATACTTTCGCACCCGGGAATACCGCGCCGGAACCACGCAGGATGAGATCGGCTTCCGGCCCAAGCTGATGAGTGAAATCCTCGATCTCCACAAAATCATTCTGCTCCTTGAAAGCCCTGACCGGAACGAGATGGGCGTGACTGTCTTTGACGACATAAACAACGGTGCCTTTCTCGCCAATGACCAGAGATACCGCTGGCACATGCAACACATTTTTACGAATACCAAAACTCAAGATGCTTTCCAGTGTCAGTCCTGGAAACAGAGAAGGGTCGGGGTCAGGCAAGTCGATTTGCACTTTGATATTGCCGGAATAAATGTTCGCGTCGGGAATGACCCGGATGAGCCGCGCCAGGTTTCTGTGATGCTCAAACTTCAAGCCCAGTTCCCGCGCCAGAAATCCCGCTCTTTTGAGCTTTTTCAATTTATTCCTGTAACTCTGCGGCATTTCCAGAACCGCCTTCAGGCGAGAGGAACCAATCATTCTCACGACAGGGGTTCCCGCCTCGGCAAAAGTGCCCTGCTCAATTTCCTTGGCTATGATGATGCCTTCGAAAGGAGCCTCGATATTTACTTTTGAAAGATCCAGTTGGGCGACGGCAACCTGTTTACGGATCGACTGCATTTCCGATTCCAGCTTTTCAATATCCTCACTGCGCCCTTTCATCCCGGCAGCCATTTCCGCTTTCCTGGCCTTCAAAAACTCATCGGCCTGACGAACCTTGTCTCTGGCCATGTCGAGTTCCGATTGCGGCATCACTTTTTCCGTTACCAATTTTTCGGCACGGGTCAATTCTATATGGGTCAGGTTCAGGGTGCTCTCGGCGGCATGCATTCTGGCTTTCAGCCTTTGCTTATCCTCCGTGCGCAACCCTTCCCGGGCTTTCTGATATTCCTTTTGAACGGAGGAGAGGTCGGCCCGCAACCTTTCGTAGACCAGTTCATATTCTCTCGAATCGATCTGCGCCAGCAAATCCCCGGCCTTCACCTTCATCCCCTCCTCCACCGCGATCCGGGTAATTTTCCCCCGGACTTCCGCATTGACCATCACTCTCTTTTCAGCCTCGATATTTCCTACCGCACGCACTTCATCCGCCACATCCATGTACACGATTTTTCCGAACTGGACCGGGAGCGCAAATTCCTTCTTCTTAACCTGCGAGGCATTGTCTTCGGAGGAAGAGCACGAGACCAATAGAAGAGTCAATAAGACGAGTGGGAAAACAGGCTGCTTTAATCTGTGAAACGAAGTTCTGATATAATCCGCCTCTAAACAGGGCATTGTTAAAAGTAAATCTTTAAATTATTATCCTATAGAACTCATCGAAGGTTTTCAACATTCATGGGCCATTCCCCAACACAAAACTATCCTCGGTTTGACTACCAGTTACTCGACACCGGCTCATTCCAGAAGCTCGAACAGTTCGGCCCACACCGTTTCATTCGTCCCGCACCCCAGGCCATCTGGCCCAAATCCCTTTCTCCCAAAGAATGGGAAAGGGCGGAAGGAGAATACAAATATTTTAAAGGTAAAGATATAGGGGGTGAATGGAAGTTTTTCGCCCCACTCCCTGAGGATGGATGGACCATTCAATTCCATAACCTTGTATTTAAAGTTCAACCCACAGGATTCGGACATATCGGGGTCTTCCCCGAACAGGCCATCAACTGGCTATGGATCATGGATCAGCTTAACAGCAGAAAAATACAAGTACTTAATGTTTTTGGCTACACCGGTGCCAGCACCATTGCGGCGGTCTCTGCCGGGGCTCATGTCACCCATATTGACGCCTCCAAGGCCTCGGTCACCTGGGCCCGGCGCAATCTCGAGCTTTCCGGGCTGGGAGACCGTCCAGTACGCTGGATTGTCGATGATGCCATGAAATATATGCAGAGAGAACACCGGCGCGGCAAGAAATATGATGCCATTATCATGGACCCTCCCTCGTTCGGCAGAGGGCCTAAAGGCGAAGTCTGGAACATTGAAAATATGCTATCCAAATTCATGGAAGCCTGCCAGAACATCCTCAATGATTCTCCGGCATTTTTGCTGTTCACCACGCACTCTCCCGGATTCTCCGCCCTCACCCTCGAAAACATGATGCGGACTTATTTCCCGTCACACAAGACCGGGAGTTTCGAGACGGGAGAAATGTTCATCCCCGACCGGTCATCCGGACTCAATCTGCCCAACGGTTTCTTCGCCCGGTGGGTGGCTAACAACCACGGGTAAATGACCATGGCAACACCTCATATCGATAAACCAAAGTCTCTTGGCAAAGAGGCGGTTCGTTTGGACCGTTTCTCAATGCTCCAGAATGAACATGCTTCTTCACTAACAAGTCCTATTTAAAAATTGCACAGAGAAAGAAATTTTGTTGATGAAGTCCCATATTTTGACCCATTCGACGGTGGTGGCATATTTGCCAAAGTTCTTTTTATCCTTGAAGCTCCTGGAGCAAAAGCGGTGAAAAGTGGCTTTGTTTCCCGCAACAACCCCGATGAAACCGCTAAGAACATGTTTAACCTCCTGAATGAAGCAGCATTCGAAAGAAGTGGTACCATGCTTTGGAATATTGTTCCCTGGCACGTAGGAATGTGATATTAAATACCAACGACTAGGTAATCGGTCATACACTCGCAAATTATTGGCTAAAACTTTGGAGCTTCAAGATTGTCTTTTTACCAATACCTGAAAGCGCATGCGAAAAAGGACCCGTCCTATCCAGCGATTATCGAGGGAGACACCGCCTTGAACTATGGCGATTTTGTTTCCCAGATCGAACGGTTCGCCAGTGCTTTATCCAAACTCGAACTAGGTGCCAACAGCAAGATCGGCCTGTTGTGCCTGAATCAGAAAGAATACCTCATTGCTTTTTTTGCCGCGCTGCTTAAAAGCGTTCCTGTTATCCCTTTCAACTTCATGCTGAAACCGGAAGACATGGTCTACATCACAAGGGATGCTGGAATCGATACTCTGGTGGTCGACTCAGCATTTGTCAAACCCGAAGTCACACCCTTTTTCAAGTTCTTTGCCAACAAAATCCTTGTGGGTCCGGCTGACCCAGGACAAGTGGGAGACGGAACTCTGAAATGGGATGAATTCATAGCCATGGCCGACCCCAGTGATGCTCTAACGAAACATAAAAGAGGCGAAAACCTCCCTGACATCATCCTCTACACCTCCGGCACCACCGCCAAACCCAAAGGGGTCATGTTGGAAGAAAACCAGTTCGACATCAACTGCAGTGGGTTTCTAGAACATCTGCAATTTGTCCCGGAAGACAAGGTGATCGTCGCCCTGCCACTGTTTCATTCGTTCGGCAATATCATGGTGCTGGTATTATTGCGTTCGGGAGCCACCCTTATTTTACTCAAACAGTTTCAACCCAAGACCATATTGGAATCTATCGCCCAGCATAAAGCCACCATCCTGCCATTGGTACCGACTATTTATTCATTCTTGGTGCAACTTTATGCACGTGGAGGATATGACGTTTCGTCCTTGCGCTACTGCATCTCCGGCGGCGCGTCTTTGCCCGAAGCCCTGCTGAAAAAAGTGGAAGACGGATTGGGTGTCACCGTCATCGAAGGTTATGGATTGACCGAGACTTCGCCGGTGATCGCCGTGAACACGATGAAAGACGGCAGTGTACCCGGATCGGTCGGACCCGTCCTTCCCAATGTCGAGCTGGAAATTGTCGATGATGCCGGGAAGCCGGTTAAGCAGGGAGAAGTCGGCGAAATTCGCGTGCGCGGCCAAACGGTAATGAGAGGTTATTGGAACAAGCCTGACGAAACAGCCCAAACCATTTCAACCGATGGCTGGCTTAGAACCGGGGACCTGGGTCATCTCGATGAAAAAGGTCGACTATTTATTTCTGTCGGAAGAATCAAAGACCTCATCATTCGTGCCGGGGAAAACGTTTCACCCCTGGCAATTGAAAACACATTGATGAGTCATCCTAACATTGTCGAAGTGGCGGCGGTGGGCATTGCCGATGAACGGGTGGGAGAAAAAGTAAAAGTGTTTGCCGTTTTGCGTGAGGGGACTCAAGCCACCGAGCAGGAACTGAAAGAACTGTGCCGGGAGAAATTGCCCGCCTTCATGATCCCCGACCTGTTTCAGTTTATGGAGTCGCTGCCAAAAACCGCAACCGGAAAAATTTTAAAGTCGGACTTGAGAAAGATTAAATAATCCGGCGACAAACTGGCTCCATATCTACTCCTACGGCCACGCCATTCGCGATAATGGCCTAGCCAACCTCCATCTTAGTGAAGAGGAAGAGAGGACTTTTTTTGCGATTTGGTAGCTCTGGAGCGAAGCGAACGTCTGCCACCCGCTACCACTGGTCGGTTAGCGGGCGCAGCGGAAACCGAAACCTTCAATACGATAATCGGTTTGAAATTCTTTTCGTGAAGAAGACCGCTGGCTGGCCGGACCAGTTTCCCAGGCTCCACCGCGAAGGACTTTTTCATTCCCTCCGCCCCGTCGGTCTGTCGGGTTTAATCGCTGGGGTCCTTGTGGGTTGTCTCTCGGGCTACTCGAATAATATCTCTGCTCAAACCAGTCCGCCACCCATTCGTGGACGTTTCCTGCCATGTCATGCAGTCCAAACGGATTAGCCGGGAACGAACCTACCGGCGCTGTGTTGGGAAACCCATCGGACAGGTCTTTGGCCCGGATGTTCAGACCACAGGTGCTGTCGCAGAAATTAGATTTGGAGGCATCGAACTCATCGCCCCAGTAATAGGCCGTATCGGTTCCACCGCGCGCGGCATACTCCCATTCCGCTTCGGTCGGCAGGCGTTTGTCGGACTTGTGGCAGAATTCCTCGGCTTCGTGCCAAGTCACCATTTCAACCGGTCGATCTGCGGCTTTAAAGCGGGAAGGGTTGTGTCCCATTGTCGCCTGAAATGCGCTTTGATTGACTTCGTATTTGTCCATTTTAAATGGTTTTAAGCAGACTGCATGAATCGGTCTTTCTGACGGAGCACCCTTTTCGCTGCCCATTTTAAAACAACCGCCTTTAAGCTCAACCATTTCGGCTGGGCCAGACGACCCGGCCCTGGCGATCAATTTGTCGGTGATCTTGCCCTGCAGTTCTCGAACCGCCTCATATACTCGGTTGGGAACGCCTTGGTATTGGATACGGGCATTGCTGTGAGGGATGAGTTCCATTTTGCCCGTCTTCATGTTGAACAGCCGATAATGCGGGACGGGTTTCGTAGCTTTCCCATCGACGTAATTTCGCATATTATTTCTACCACTGTCAGGAGTGATGACACTTTCGTCAACAATTTCTGCTTCAAACGGTTCAGGGTCTCCCTCAACCGTAACAATGACAGTATTACGGTTGGTCACTTTCATGGCCAGAATTCGGCGGGTCAAATCGTCCGCCTCTTCAAATTTTTCCAGCCGGAATTTGACATCGGCCAGAGAACGCATGATGCGCCAACTTTCCGGATCCATTCTAAGAGCGGTAGCATAATGCTCTTCGGCTACCCGAATTTCGCCCTGGGCCAGCTTAGCGTCCCCCTTGAGTGTTTCATCGGCCACGCCCGCAATCCCAAAAACCGGGAACAGAAAAAAGCTTAAGACCCATAAACAAACTGTATTTTTAAAAAATAAAAAAGGGGCACCCATTGTTTGGCTCCTGTTGTGGAAAATTGAAATTCAATGAGAGGCTATTATAACAGCGGAGGGGTCCCAATCCAAATCAGTAATTTTGATGGGCCTTATTTTGTGGTTTTTTTCTGCCTAACAGGAGACTTCTTGCTACTTTCCTTGCTTTCGTTCTGGACTTTGTTGTCCTGTTTAGATTTTTGTTTTTTCAGATCTCCCCATCCCGAATCCACCTTTTTCTTTTTATTATGTCGGTCTCTTCGGGGAAAATAATCAATCTCGTCAATCATAGCTTGTTTGGCATTTTAAGGGTTTTGGATTTAACCTAGTCAGCCACTGGATTATAAAACAAAACCTGCATTTTTTGCCAAGTGTATAAATTCCCAATCACGGAGCCCTTGCTCAAGACCATCCATGGAGCCATTTGTGCTGGCATTATCCACCACCAAGAGCCTGGTTGAAGGCAAAGCCTGACCCCTAAAATTTTGCAAACATTTTTCCAGGTACCGGCCTGAGTTCCAATCAACAACGACTGCAATGGAAGGAGAGTGCGCCACAATCCTGAATTACTTAAAACAATGTTTTTTATCAGTTGCGTTAGCTTGAATATATAGGTTCAACCACTTATACTTCTCAGAGATAGTCGAAGCGTTTCCCGCAAACCTTGGTTTTATCACCTTCCAACAGATTTTCACAGAAATGAAAACATTTTTTGTTACGGGTGGTGCCGGTTTTATCGGTGGAAACTTTATACTGAACCTGATGAAAACCAGGCAGGTAAAAATAATCAATTATGACAAACTGACCTATGCGGGAAATCTCGACACTCTGGCATCAGTAGAAGGTGACAGTAATTATGAGTTTGTACGGGGTGATATCTGCGACAAAAGCAAACTAAGAGCATTATTTGGAGGACATGAAATCGATGCAGTGGTTCATTTTGCCGCCGAATCGCATGTTGACCGATCCATTGAAACACCGGGAGACTTCATTCAAACTAACGTAGTGGGAACCTTTAAACTTCTGGAAACCGCCTGTGAGTACTGGCAAGGATTAAATAAAACTAACAATTTCAGGTTTCTGCATATTTCTACCGATGAGGTTTATGGCTCTTTGGGAAAAACCGGCTTGTTTACGGAAGAAACCGCATACGCTCCGAACTCGCCGTATGCCGCATCCAAAGCCTCCTCCGACCATCTTGTGAGAGCTTATCACAAAACATTTAACCTTCCGACACTGACCACGAATTGTTCCAACAACTATGGGCCGTACCAGTTTCCCGAAAAACTTTTACCATTGATGATTCATGACGCGCTTGAGGGGAAACCTCTTCCCATATACGGAGATGGACAACAGATAAGAGATTGGCTGTATGTTGAAGATCATTGCCGGGCCATTCTCGAAGTTTTGGAAAAAGGAACCGTGGGGCAGGTTTATAATATTGGCGGACATAATGAAAAAACCAATCTGGACGTTGTCCGGGCTCTATGCGGTATTTTAGATGAAAAGGTACCGAATTCTCCACACCGACCGCATAAAAATCTGATCAGTTTTGTCGAGGACCGCCCTGGACATGACCGGCGTTATGCCATTGACGCAAGCAAGATTCAAAATCAACTGGGCTGGGTTCCCAAGGAATCCTTTGAAACCGGTTTAAGAAAAACTGTGAGCTGGTATTTGGACAATCCGGACTGGACAAACAGGGTCATGTCCGGCACCTGCAAAGGGGAACGTTTGGGCCTTGAAAAATCCTGAAGAACATTCAATATGATCAACAAAGGAATCATTCTAGCGGGAGGATCGGGAACCCGGCTCTATCCATTGACCCATGTTGTCAGTAAGCAGTTGATGCCTCTCTATGACAAACCGATGATATATTATCCGCTCTGCACTCTCCTGCTGGCTGATATCCGGGATATCTTTATCATCACCACACCCCAGGACCAATCACTGTTCAAAGAATTGTTGAAGGATGGAAACCAGTGGGGGGTCAATATCAGTTATGGAGTCCAGCCTAGCCCGGACGGTCTGGCTCAGGCATCCATCATAGGAAAAGACTTTATCGGCAAAGATGGGTGCAGTTTGATCCTTGGTGATAATGTTTTTTATGGTCACGAACTGCCCGAACTCATGGAGAAGGCCCGGAAAAGGAAAACGGGTGCCACCGTTTTCGGCTATTGGGTGAAGGACCCGCAAAATTATGGAGTGGCCGAATTTGGTCCTGATAATAAAGTCGCCAGCGTCGAGGAAAAACCTCAGGAACCTAAATCAAATTACGCTATTACCGGACTGTATTTTTATGACAATCAGATTGTCGATATCGCTTCTTCCATCAGACCTTCGTCACGGGGGGAGCTCGAAATCACCGACGTCAACCAGGTATATCTTGAACAATCCCTGCTATCCGTTGAGAAAATGAGTCGCGGCTTTGCCTGGCTGGATACAGGCTCTCATGAATCCCTGCTGGATGCCGCCAACTTCATAGAAACCATTCAACGACGACAAGGACTGATGGTCTGTTGTCCCGAAGAGATTGCTTACAGTAAAGGCTGGATCACGGCAGAAAATCTGGGAAAACACGCTCGATCACTGAAAAAAAACGACTATGGGCAATATCTTATGCGTATGATTTCTAGAGAAAAATAAATACTGGATATGTTAGGAAATCGACCACCACAAAGAAACATCGTTCCCTTGATAAGTAAAAACTTAATCCGATTATGAAAATCTTAGTTACTGGAATGGCGGGCTTTATTGGCTTTCACGTTTCTAAACGATTGCTCGATTCTGGCCATGAGGTGATCGGACTGGACAATCTCAATGACTACTATGACATTAATCTAAAAAAAGACCGCTTGAAAATCCTTAAAGATCACGAACAGTTCGCATTTTACGAAAACAATCTGGAAGACAAAGAAGCGATTGAACAATTATTTCAAAAAGAAGAGCCTCAAAAGGTAATTCATCTTGCCGCGCAGGCTGGCGTTCGTTACTCAATCCAGCACCCGGAAGTCTATGTTCAAAGCAATATTGTAGGAACATTCAACATCCTAGAAGGCTACCGCTACAACGCGGTAGAACATCTTATCTATGCTTCTTCCAGCTCAACATACGGACTCAGCACAAAATATCCGTTTGCTGTTGAAGATAACGTCAGCCACCCTGTTTCATTTTACGGAGCCACAAAAATAGCCAATGAACTGATGGCTCATTCCTATTCCCATCTTCATGGAATCCCCACAACTGGACTCAGATTTTTTACCGTTTATGGTCCTTGGGGAAGACCCGATATGGCCTTATTTTTATTTACGAAAGCTATTTTGGCTTCACAACCCATTGATGTTTATAACTGCGGAGATATGGAACGCGATTTCACTTATATTGACGATATCGTAGAAGGGGTCATAAAAATAGCCAACAAATCACCCAAACCAGATCCCAGCTGGAATAGTGACAAACCTAATCCGGCCACATCATCTGCACCTTACAGGCTTTACAATATAGGGTCCAATGCACCAGTTAAGTTGATGGACTACATTCATGAAATCGAAAAAAATCTCAGGATGAAAGCCAAATTAAACCTGATGCCCATGCAGGATGGTGATTTTTTAAAATCTCATGCTGATGTTCATAGTCTCGTCTAGGATTTTGGGTATGCCCCAAAATATTCTATTGAATCAGGGATTAAAAAGTTTATCGAATGGTATATGGATTATTACCATCCTTCATAAAGCAGGAGATTGTTAATAAGCTCTTTTGTTAGAATATTAGCTGTCCAACGCAGAGATACATGAGTTTTATCATAAGCACGGCCCAAGTACGGCCCAAAAAATATCTCCGCATTTGTCCCAAGACACTTTGATAGTTCTGGAATCGACCACCTATCCAGGAACAACAGAAGAAGTGCTGATCCCTGAATTGGAGTCGTCTAACAACTTGAAACAAGGGCAAGATTTTTTTGTAGCTTACTCTGCAGAACGTGAAAACCCCAACAATCCAAGTTTCCGGACAGCTGACATCCCAAAAGTAATTGGGGCGGATTCTGAAATAGCTATGGAAACTGCTTCTGCCCTTTATGGAACAATTATTAAAAAATTGTTCCCGGTTTCGAGCACTAAAACAGCAGAAGCAACAAAGCTGATGGAGAATGTTTTCCGCGCCGTGAACATTGCATTGACCAATGAACTAAAAGTGATCTTCGAAAAAATGGGCATAGACGTGTGGGAGGTCATTGAGGCCGCAAAAACCAAACCTTTCGGATACATGCCTTTTTACCCGGGCCCTGGTCTTGGGGGACATTGCATCCCCATCGACCCTTTCTATTTAACCTGGAAAGCCCGTGAATATGGGGTAACGACTCGGTTCATAGAACTGGCTGGAGAAGTGAATATATCCATGCCCGACTATGTGGTAGAAAAAATATTGTCTGCACTCAATTGAGCAGAAAAGAAAATAAGTGATTGTCGTAATTTGTTATTGGGGCTGGCCTACAAGAAAAACGTAGATGACGAACGTGAATCTGTCACTTATAAAATAATCAATTTACTACAAAAACAGGGCGCGCATGTTGACTATAACGACCCGTTCATCCCAGAAATCAAACAAACCAGAGAGCATGAAAAACTTAAAGAAAAAAAAGCGTGCCCTTAAATGATTTAGGCTCATATGATCTGACTGCTATCTTGACAGACCACTCGGATTACAACTACGAAAATATCGTAAAAATTCAAAAATCGTTATTGATACTCGCAACGCCTGCAAAGGTACAAAGTCCGATAAAATCATCAAAGCTTAATCCATTGACTCCACGCACATCCATAAAAACGCTCCGTTCATGAAAATTCTTCTGACAGGAAAAAGCGGGCAGGTGGGTTGGGAATTAAACCATTCACTCTCTAAACTGGGGACCGTTTTTGCCATGGGCAGAGACCAGCTGGACCTTTCCAAACCGGAAACACTAGGCCCTGTCATTCAGAAGATCCGGCCGGATATCATTATCAATGCCGCCGCCTACACCGCAGTCGATAAGGCGGAGTCGGAATCTGAACTGGCCATGACCATCAACGGAATAGCGCCAGGAGTGATCGCCGAGGAAGCTCGAAAAATAGGCGCAGGAATGATTCACTATTCCACCGATTATGTTTTTGATGGGAAAGCAACATCGCCGTATGTGGAAGAGGACCCAACCTGTCCTTTAAATATTTATGGGGAATCCAAGCTGGCTGGGGAAAAAGCAGTGACCCAGACCGGCATTCCCCATTTCATACTCAGAACCGGGTGGGTGTATAGCCTGAGGAACAGCAATTTTCTGCTTACCATGCAAAAACTGGCTCAAACCAGAAAGCAGATAAAAGTTGTTGACGATCAAACAGGAGGCCCCACTTGGGCAAAAACTATTGCGGAGGGCACGGCAGGCATCCTAAGGAAAAGTCTGAAAGAGGGTGCCACGGAATCCCCGATATTTTCCCACTCTGGAATTTTTCATATGTCGTGTGGTGGGGAGACCAGCTGGTTTGGCTTTGCGAAAAAAATCCTTGAACTTTCCAGTGTTTCAAAAGACACAGAACTAATTCCCGTCCCCACCACGGAGTACCCCACTCCCGTAACTCGTCCAAAATATTCACTGCTTTCAAACAGAAGGTTGAAACAGGTCTTCCACAATGAAATGCCCCAGTGGCAGGATGCATTGCAGGAATGTCTGAACTCTGTGCTACAGTAATCCGAGGGTCGCTGGAGCTTCCTTCTAGATTTTGTTACTATTTTACACAAAAGGATTGTCGGGAAAATACCCTTTACCAATGGCTTGAAAACTGCTTTTAAGTCGTATCGTTCCTGATTTTATAAAAATGGAAAAACTTCTACCTGACACTAATTCATCCGAAACAAACCCTGCGGTTCCCGTCCTGGACAAACTGATCCAATTTTCCTTGTGCACGTTTGCCGTTTTCTCCATGTTTTCCATCAGTGTCACCCAGATTTCATTTGCTATCGGAGCATTTGCTTGGTTGATTAAGACCCACTTAACCAAATCATGGAAAGAGTTGAGAGGTACGCTGGCTGGTATTGCCATCTTGTGTTTTTGCTTGGCCTCTATTTTATCGCTAATAACCGCGGTTGATTTAGAACACAGTATAAAGTTTCTGAAGAAATTGCTTCAGTTTGTCATCTTCTTTTGGGTGGCCAATGCGGTTCAGGGCGCAAAACAAAGAGATTTGCTCATTATTCTGCTTATTGTCGCAGGGGTAGTTGCAGCCTTAAATGGACTCTTACCATTGTTAGACCCTGGCTCTTTTTCACCTGAAAGGCTCTACGGAGAAAGCAGGCGGTTACTCGGCACCACGAGCGTCGCGGCTTTTAGCGCGGCTATGATGCTTGTTAGCCTGGCGACCTTGGGAAGATTCTTGTTCCATAAGACCAAAGAATATTGGGTGCTGGGGAGTGTGGGTATTATTGGCCTTGCATTGTTGTTCGCTCAGACGAGGCAGGCTTGGCTCGGATTTTTTACAGGGACCTTATTTTTGGTTTTCTGCTGGAACAAAAAATATCTTCTGGTCTTGCCGTTATTGCTGGCAAGCCTATTATTTTTTGCTCCTGATAGAATTGTAGATCGTATGTCTAGTTTCACAGACTTGCAAGACCATTCATTCCGTGCAAGGGTATCCCTTTGGAAAGGTGGATGGGAAATTTTCAAGGACTACCCCATAACAGGGTGTGGCTATAACTGTGTGGACTTGGTTCACTCTCAATACCCTGATCCTTCAGGGTGGATTGCGCGTCTCCGGGGAATGCACAGCAATATAATCCAATTATTGGTGGATACTGGAATTGTAGGGCTGGGAACCTGGCTTTCAATCTGGGTGGCCTATTTCGTTGAAGTCTTTAAACGCTGGAGGGCTTTGGCTGGAGAAAATTTTCAAGACAATGCCGCCGGGATATTAATGGGATCATCAGCAGCGGTACTTTCCTTTTTAATTGGAGGTTTTTTCGAGACTAATATCTACGACTCGGAAGTTGCAATGTTGCTGTATTTTCTAATGGGTCTTTCTTTGGCCAAAGTAGAAAAAGTGACCAGAGCTGACTAGATATTGAGCAGATTGAGCCCACGGTTGTTTTATGGCATCTTGTTTGAACAGCCATTCTATCCAGAAACAAACGTTAAAGGATTGCAACCCCAAGGAGCCAGAGGCAAAGACATTTAATCCCTTCAATGTAAGATTAGGGTATGGAACAGTATTTTGAAACACTAAAACTCAAACCCGGTGCGTCTATTGAAGATGTGAAACGGGCCTACAAGGTCCAAGTCAAGATATGGCATCCGGACCGGTTTCCAGCGGAATCGCCACACCTGCAAAAGAAGGCCCATGAAATGTTCCAGAAGATCACGGCCGCCTACAAAAAAATCTACGACGCTCACACCAGTCACAAATACAGTGGAGCTCCAGGCTGGAAGGGAAAGCGGTATACGCGGGCTTCCCGGAAATCCGCAAGGACTACCCCCGAGTCAGACTCCCAAAAATCCGAACCCGTTCCGAGGTTTGACATCCGGGTCTGGCCCAATGGGGATAAGTATGAGGGCCAAATGTTCCAAGACCAGATGCATGGCAGAGGAATCTTTACCTCTTCCCAAGGCTATGTTTATACCGGTGAATTCAAACATGGAAAACCCAATGGTTTAGGAAAACTGGTCTATGACAACGGCGACCAGTATGAGGGGAGTCTCGTAAATGACATGCTCCACGGCAAAGGGAAATACCTTTACGCAAATGGGGATCGCTACCAGGGCGAATTCCAGAATGATTTACCCCACGGGCAGGGTGCCTACATCCTTACAAACGGCAATATTTATTCAGGGTCCTGGGAAAATGGCGGGCTGGTTTCCTAATATCCTCCTAATGGGCTTGTTGATGTGGGTTATGGAAAACATCTTCGCGTTGATCATGGACGTAATGAGTTTGCTAAGGGATCGACACACGTTAATGGCATTGAAGGGTTTTGGGGCTTCTCCAAAACTCGCCTATCCAGGTTTCGCGGTATGAGCAAATCTACTTTTTATTTGCATCTTAAAGAATGTGAGTTTAGGTTCAATTATCGCGGTCAGGACCCCTACAAAATTCTGATCAAAATGATTAAAAATTAGCCTCTATTCTGGTCATGACCCTATAATTTGAGCAAACGAAGATGCAGACTCTTTCTTCGGCTTTATTTTGTTTTCCCCCACTGATTCCTGACCAATGCACATTATTCTAAAGCACACCTCAATCTATAGTCGAAACAAAAAACGTACCATAATGATTGTCGCAGATGCCTTTCTGGTGACGTTTTCACTGTGGTTAGCGTTTGCCTTACGCCTGGGTGAGTGGTTCTGGCCAACCCAAGGCCAAGCTTGGTTATTTATTGCGGCTCCCCTTTTAGCTGTCCCTGTTTTTATCAAGTTTGACTTGTATCGAGAAGTAGTACGTTTCATAGGGACCAGGTCCATGATAGCGATTGCCCAGGCTACAGGAGTGTTGGCTCTATTATTGCTGTTGATCACGATTACTTTTTTTCCTTTATATGTCGCATATACCGGCAGAGAAATTTTGTTTCCCCGTTCTGTCCCCATACTTTTTTGGATGACTCTGCTGTTAAATGTGGGAGGTAGTCGGCAGATAGCCCGTTGGCTGTTATCGGAGCCTGCCATCACTAACGCTCAATCCGGAAAGAACATCCTGATATATGGCGCAGGCAGAGTTGGTTTGGAACTGGCCTCATCTTTATCTTTTAACAAGAATATATGGGTTTGGGGCATTATTGATGATGACCTTACATTGCAGGGTCACTATATCCAAAACTTGAAAGTCTTGGGAGGTCGTTCCGAAATCGCGAAAATTCGTGCCATGACCAGCTCTTTGGAAGTCCTGCTGGCAATGCCCGAAATGTCCCGCGACACGCGTAAAGAGTTATTGAAATATCTTGAAGATAAAAACGTGGCTGTCAGAACAATACCTTCACTCGGTGATATTACGTCCCGAGCGGTGACGGTGGATGACCTGAGAGATGTCGATGTCGGCGATTTGTTGGCACGTAAAGTCGTGGCACCAAATCAAAAGCTTCTTGCCGCCTGCATCACCAATAAAAAGATACTGGTAACCGGTGCCGGTGGGTCAATAGGTTCTGAGCTCTGCCGCCAAAGTCTGGCACTGGACCCCGTGCTTATCGTTTTGTTCGATCATTCAGAACTCAACCTCTACAAAGTTAACGCTGAGTTAGTCAATCTATGCGCAGGTACGGACTGTTCTGACGTCAAGATCATTCCCATCCTTGGCTCCGTCACCAACAAACAGCGTGTAGAAGAAACCATCAGAAATTTCGCAATCGACACCATCTACCATGCTGCCGCCTACAAACATGTGGCTCTCATCGAAAACAACATTGAAGAAGGCGTGTTCAATAACATATTCGGTACCTATACCATTGCCCAGGCCGCCCTTGATCTGAATGTGGAACGTTTTATCCTCATATCCACCGACAAGGCTGTTCATCCAACCAGCGTCATGGGGGCAACCAAAAGAATTGCCGAACTAATAGTACAAGGGCTCGCCCGAAGAGGTGGAATAGAGCATATAAGCAGGCAAAAATCTACACGCTTTATCATAGTGCGCTTTGGCAATGTGTTAGGGTCCTCCGGTTCCGTAGTGCCCCTATTTCAGCGGCAGATAGCCTCTGGGGGTCCCATTACCATCACCCATCCAGAAGCCACTCGATATTTCATGACCATTTCAGAAGCCAGCCAACTTGTAATGCAAGCAGGCTCCATGGGTAGTCATTGCAGTACCTTCGCGCTCGAAATGGGCGATCCTGTATCAATCCTTGCTCTGGCAAAACAAATGGTTTACTTGTCCGGTCGCATGTTAAAAACCAATGAAAGCAACATAGAAAAATCAAACATTGAGATTCAGTACACCGGGTTGCAAAAGGGGGAAAAAATCCACGAAGAGCTCTTCATCGGCGATAACATTACCAGCACCGAACATCCAATGATTTTAGAAGCTCAAGAGAGTCTTTGCGAATGGTCAGAAGTTGAGGAAATAATATCTGGACTCAAATCATGGGATAACCTTGATGACGAAGAAAAGCGACAGTTGCTTATGAAATATTCTTATGGAAAAGGACAGCAGAAATCCAGCTGAAAATTGTCAAGATACCCACTACTAGGGGTAGTAGCTTTCTTCTGATAACGTGTTGGTCTTGAGTCATTGATTTTTCCTTACCGGGAAACCATGGTTCTTCTTCTTTGAAAAAGCTAAATCTGCAAATGCTTTTAGTTACTGGTCCAATTAAAGCAAGAGCTAATTTTTATTAATACCTCTACTTTTCGGGAGTCAAGTTGTTAGGAGATGTGTCTCGTGTAGTCAGTGGGCAGCTGATTGCTCAGGTAATTAATTTATTGGCATTACTGTTCGTAACTTATTTTTATAAACCAGAAGTATTTGGTGTTTTTGCCGTTTTTTCTGCTTTGGTATGGATTATGTCAATCATTGCAACAGGGCAAGCCGAGCACCTTATCATAACAATGCCAACAAAGAATGCGGCGAAATCATTAACGGTAGCCATATTTTTGGCTGTGTTGCTTATAAGTAGTTTATCCATTGTATTCTTTGAGCTTACCCTGAAACTATGGTTTCAGTCATCATCGATAAAATATAGTTTATCGTTGTTAATTGCCCTCAATATTAGCCTTGTTAGTGTCAATCAAACAATTCGCTCTTACGCAACTTATTTAGGAGAATTCAGATGTCACGGCATGGCGGCGATCCTAAATTCCATAGGAATCACGGTTGTATCTTTAGGCTACCCAATACTAATAGACGATAGTCCATCAGTCTTAGGTTTGATTTTGGGGCAAACTACAGGTTTAGCATTTTCTGTGGTTTCATTTGCGCTTTATACGGACATACTTCGTATCAGTAAAAAAAATATCCTTCTAGCTCCAAGGACTTTTTATGGGCAATTATCAAAGTTACCTAGGCTGTTAGTGATGAATTTATCAAGAACGATGTGCTTTAGGTTACCGGTATTGATTGTTGGAGCTGTTGCCAGTAGTGGTGTTGTCGGTGTTTATGCGATGGCAGAAAGAATAACCTCAATTCCCACTGGCATACTAGGGTCAGCTATCGGTCAGGTATTCCGACATCGCTTTAGAAAAGATTTTGCAGATAAATCAAGGAATATCAGTCAACCACGTCAAATCATAAAAACAACTTCTATGCTCGCCTTACTCGGCTATAGCACATTTATCTGGCTTGCCGATTGGTTGGTGTTGGTTTTTTTGGGCGAAAAATGGGCAGAAATAGTACCATTTGTGAGAATTATCGCTATCCTGGAAATGGTGAGTTTTGTGTTTTATAGCACTGAAGACATAGCCATTATCAGAGGATCTTATAATTACCGAATGTTATGGCAGTCGGCTAATTTTTTAACACTTGCGATACTGTACTGTACCACGAACTTCACCGATTTCCTTTCTGGATTAGGGGTTAAGGGGATTGTGATTATTATGTGTGCCGTGCGATCACTACTGATAATTTATGATATTTCAAAGACGTGGCAACCTAACATTACGAATATAAAGTGACAAATAACATTGCAGGAGTAGTAATATCGTCGTTGGGTACGATTGTTCTTCTGATCGGTCAAATTACTATTGATCATAGATTGGCATATGAAGGAATCCCACTGAATACAGGCGTGTTTTTGCTGGCATTTTTAACAACGATCTGTCTCGCTAAAGGGAGACCATTGATAAAAGTATCTGTTTATCTTTCTCCGTTATTAACTGCGCTCATTCCCCTGTTATATAGCGATAATTTTGAATATGGCGTGTACAAAGCATCAAATTTAATAATTTCATCATCATTGGCAACCGCTTGTTATTTTTATGTATCAAAGAATTTTGGGGTGGATTTCTTATTAAAAAACATATTAACAATGCTTTCGTGTTTGTTGATTCTAGCGATCATACATAAATTAAATTATGGGTTTGGGTGTAGAAGGGATGTTAATTTTTTCCTAAATGGACCAATCACTTTTTCAAGATTGATGGGTATGGCTTTGTTAATAAGCATTTATTTGTTTGCAGGTTTCAGGCGAATAGTTGTGATGCTGATTTTTCTTTTTGCCATGGTGTGGACAAATTCAAAAGGCCCTCTTTTAGCTCTCTTTATTACATTGCTGTATATGTATTTTAATTCAGCAGAAAAACGTAAACGTATTCCTGACATATTGGTGGGCACCTTCACAAGTTTGATTGTTTGCTTTATGTTATGGCAATTTACCGAAATAAACAAACTGTGCCTATTTAACAGGTTTCCCAACGATATAACATCTAGCAGTTATTCAGTAAGGCTTGAAATGATGGAAAGCTCCGTAAGAGAGATTATAAGCCAGCCAATAATAGGTGCTGGTTTAGGTGACTGGGCTTTAGTTGTACCCAATAAATACGAGTTACTATATCCGCATAATATCTTTTTAGAAGTTTTTGTTGAGTTTGGTCTTATATTTGGTTGTGTTTTTCTAATTCCATATTTTTATTTTATTTTATTTTTAGATAGGAACAATATTTTCTCTACGCTTGCTTTATTTCACTTTATTGCCCAACAAGTGAGTGGCGATATATTAGATGGAAGATACATTGTTGTTTTCAGTGTATTATCATTGTTAGTCAATAAGGGTTTTCCATCGCCAGAAAGTAAGGAGAAAAACCAACCTCTGTTCTCGTCATGACCCTAATTCCAGTAGTACCAATCAGTCTTTTCATTTTTCTATTTCACTTTCTCGTCAGTGATGGACCTATAGCTATCTTGATGAGGAGATATAAAGCTGAAAATTACCGCAGTATTTCTTCTGCCCTTACCCGGGCATACCAATACCAATCCGCATGCTTCCGCATAGACATGGCTTTATTTTGAAGGTCTGGATATTTCAAACGGGCGAGCCTTTGCATGTTGACAGCGGGCAACCTCGGCCAATGCGTGCGATGAATTTAAGCGACAAGCTGGTTGATGCGGGTCATGATGTTGTCTTGTGGAGTTCGGCATTTAGTCATCAACATAAACTACACCGAAGCAAAAAGTACGCAACACTCCAAATCAATGACAGTTTAGAAATTCGTTTGATCCCCAGCTGTGGTTATACAAGACATATTGGTTTAGGACGACTAATAGATCATGCTCAATTGGCATGGAATTTGGCGAGGTTGCTGAAAAAAGAAAAAGATAAACCCAGTATAGCATTTATTGGCTATCCACCGATTGAGGTTGCTGCAGTTGTAAGTCTCTGGCTAAAAAAACGCAATGTGCCGACGGTATTGGATGTCAAGGATTTGTGGCCTTCGATGTTTATTGAGGTGCTACCTGGCTTCTTGCGGCCACTAGGGAAAGTGGTTTTTTACCCTTATTTCTACCTGGCGAAACGCACTATTCGAGAGGTGAGCTGCGTGTCTTCAATGGCACCGGATTTTTTAGAACGGGTGTTAAGTTTTGCTGGTAAAAAAGGCTCGGAACTGGATAAAGTCTTTCGGCTCACTGCTCCTGGCGCACAATCCACCGGCAAAGAATTGCTGCTGGCAAAAACATGGTGGCAAAAGCAAGGCGTTGACGGAATTTTACCAATTGTATTTTTCGTAGGCGGCTTTGCGTCTGTTTTTGATTTTAAACCTGTGCAACAAGCAATAAAACAACTGGTGGAGCAAGGAATAAAATGTCAGTTTGTGTTGTGCGGTTCCGGGTATTATTTAGATGCGGTTAAAACCATGATGCAAGCCTTACCTCATGTGGTTTTCCCAGGGTGGATTGACAGACCTAAGATTGAAAGTTTGGCCAAGATGTCGATTGCCTCTCTGGCGCCGTACAAAAACATTGATAATTTTATACTGAATACCCCTAATAAAATCGTTGATGCGCTCGCGCTAGGATTGCCAATACTGAGTCCATTAAGAGGGGAGGTGGGTAATTTAATCTTAAATCATAACGTAGGCATGACTTATGGTAGAGATAAAACACTGAAGCAGTGTATTGAGATAATGCTCGAAAATAAATCGCTGCGAAGAGCCATGTCAAACAACGCCCGGAAGCTTTATAACGATGCTTTTGAGTTCGATAAAGTTTATGATGATTTTGTTGCGCACCTTGAGAAAATAGTAAAGGATGAGCGGTAAAAATATTGAGTTAAATCGCTATGATGATCGTTAAAAAAATATGAATAATCTCTTTAATAGTAATTTGGGTGAGCTGGCAGATCCAACTGAATTTCATGAGCCTTTGTCCATTGACATTGCTGATTCCGGTTTTCTTGCGTCTTCTCTGAAGACCATGATAATGATAAGAAAAGTTGAGCAACAACTGGCTTTTGGCAAGAAAAATGGTTTGATTGGCGGGCCTGTGCACCTTGGGGTTGGGCAAGAAGCCATTGCTGTTGGCGTGTCTGCTTCTTTGCATAAAACGGACAGGGTGTTTGGCACACATCGTTCCCATTCTCATTTGCTTGCTCTCAATCCTGATTTTTACAAACTTTTTGCTGAAGTGTTGGGAAAAAAAACCGGCTTTTCCTGTGGCATGGGCGGCTCAATGCATTTGTGGGATCAGCCGAATGGCTTTTATGGATCGGTGCCCATCGTATCCGGCACTGTGTCTTTGGCGGTTGGTGCGGCAATGGCCGCAAAATTGCAGAAAACTAGCGATATAGGTGTCGCTTATATCGGTGATGGTGCTGTGGAAGAAGGTATTGTGCATGAATCACTGAATTTAGCGCGTATCCAAAACGCGCCCATGTTGTTTGTACTTGAAAATAACCTGTTCGCGAGCCATATGCATATTTCATTGCGACAACCTGGCAATATGACCTCCAGGTTTGCTGTGGCAAATAATATTCCACATAAGCTGGTGGATGGAAACAATGTAATTGCGGTAGCAAGAGTTGCAAAGAGCTTGATTGGCAATGCCAGAGAGGGTAATGGACCAGCTTTTTTGGAGCTTGTTACTTATCGCTGGTATGGACATGTTGATTGGAGGGATGACGTGGATGTGGGTGTCGCGCGTTCACTGGATGATATTGAGAACTGGAAAGCAAGAGACCCTATTTCTCGTCTGTCTGCCGCCATGATGGATAAAGGCATATGGACTAAAGAACAGGAAGATGCTTTGAGTGATGAATTTGACAAGCAGATAGAAATTGCATGGGAAAAAGCAATGAGCGACCCGTATCCCGATGATGATGCGACACTCAATTATGTTTATTCATCCAACTCTTCGAAATAATTACTAATGACATTGAAAAAATATAATTATGGTGCTGCCATTTGCGCTGCTTTTGAGTATTTATTAGAAAATTATCCAGAGGTGTTTGTGATTGGCCAGGGTTTGTGGAGCCCTTGGTATGTTGGCAATTCCATGACTGGTCTTGATAAAAAATTTGGCGTTGAGCGTGTTATTGATACGCCGGTTTCTGAATCCGCATGTACTGGTGCTACGGTGGGTGCATCGCTGGCAGGGATGAAGCCAATCGCAGTACATCCGAGAATGGATTTTATGCTATATGCAATGGATGCAGTTGTTAATCAAGCTGCGAAGTGGTCGCATATGATGGGTGGTCAGGCGCATCCGTCGGTTACCATTCGATCTATCATTAATCGTGGCGGGGAGCAGGGCGCGCAACATTCACAAGCGCTTCACGCCTGGTTTGCTCATGTGCCTGGGCTTCGAGTTGTTATGCCTGCCACCGTAGCTGACGCAAGGGATTTGCTGATTGCTGCGGTTTTATGCGAGGATCCGGTGATGTACATAGATGATCGATGGTTATATGAGCAGGAGGACGACCTTGCGCCTATAGAAGAGATTGACCTCACTACACAAGGCCCACGCTCTATCTGTTCGGGAAGTGACATCACTGTTGTTGGCTCTGGATATACCTCTTATCTTGCAAAACAAGCTGCCGAACAGCTTGAAACTGAGGGCGTATCGGCAGAAGTAATCGATATTCGAGTGCTGAACCCATTTGACCCGGGATTGATTATTGAATCTGTGAGAAAAACTCAGCATCTGTTGGCTATAGATTCTGGCTGGCGTTCTGTCGGATTTTCTGCGGAAGTGATTTCGAGCGTTGTGGAGAGGGTTCCTGTGGATTGTCTGAAGAAACCACCACGACGTCTCACATTACCTGATGCCCCTGCTCCCACCTCGCGAGTACTTGAGAGTGAATATTACTTTACTTTGAAAGATATTGTTGAGGCAGCAAAAGCATTTATGGAAACTGAAAGATGACAATGGAGAACGAAACGAAAGATTGGTACAAGGAATATTATAAGAAGCGGGGCGCTTCCCGAAATGACTTATTTAACCCCGAAGTTTTATTTCAGGAGTTGGCATATAAAAGAGCATGGCTTGAGGCTTTTCGTGGCATAGATAAACAGGCTGAAATACTTGATGTAGGCGGAGGGGTGGGGGCGGGGCTATTAAGAGCGATTGAAGCAGGATTTTCCTCAAAACAATTATATCTTATCGACATAATGGAAGAACGCATAGAATATGCTAGGAAGCGGTTGCCGAATGATGTGCATGTGCGCCAAGGCAATGCAGGTGATATGAGTTATTTTGATTCGTCCAAATTTGATGTGGTTACCTCATCTACTATGTTTATTCAATTACTAGACGAAATACTTGCTGAAAAAATTGCAGGTGAAATGATAAGAGTGACAAAAAACAAAGGAATGTTGCTTATATTTGATTGGGTGTATGACTTTTGGCAATCAGAGTATGTGGCTGTAGATTACAGCAGAGTACATGCGTTATTTTGTAATAATCAAGCGGAGGTTCGTGTGGTAAAAAGAATCAAGGGACAATTGATACCACCGATCGGTCGTTTTCTTTCTAAATACCTGCCATCAATGTATTTTATTGCTCAGAAAATACCGCTGTCAACTGGACTGTATTGTTATATTCTGAAAAAATCCTGAATGAAATAAACGTCTTATAAGAATGAAAGTTCCTTTTTTTAATTATCCTCGCGCTTATCTGGATGATCGGGAAAATCTGATCAATGTTTTTGAAGATGTCGGAACTCGCGGTGCATTCATCATGCAGCAAGATCTTCGTGATTGGGAGCTCGCGCTTGCCGAATTTACAGGCGCAAAATATGCGGTCGGTGTAGCAAATGCTACGGATGGTCTTGAGTTAGCTTGGATGGCATTGGGTTTGGGGCCTGGCGACGAGGTTATCTGCTGTTCTCACACCATGCTTGCAACTGCTTCTGCGATTAAAACTGCTGGCGGTACGCCTGTGCCTGTTGAGTTGGGAGAAGATAACCTGATAGACCCCGATGCTGTCGAAGCGGCAATTACCACAAGAACCGTTGGCATTATGCCAACACAGCTCAATGGTCGAACCTGTAATATGGATCCTATTATGCGTATCGCAGAAAAAAATAATTTCTTCGTGGTAGAGGACTCTGCCCAGGCGTTGGGTTCGCGTTTTAAGGGTCAGCATGCGGGTACATTTGGTCATGCGGGCGCGTTCAGTTTCTTTCCCGCAAAGGTATTAGGTTGTCTTGGTGATGGCGGCGGGGTAGTTATAAATGACTTTAATTTATTTGATAAGGTCTATCAACTGCACGATCATGGCAGAGATATTAATGGCGAGGTAAGAAGCTGGGGAAGAAATAGTCGGCTAGATAATCTGCAAGCGGCCATTCTGAACCACCGCATCAAAAGTTATGATCAAATAATTGCCAGACGTCGTGCTGTTGCCAGCATGTATCAGCAGCAATTGGGCGATCTTGAAGAATTGCAGTTGCCGCCTGCGCCAGATGCCAATCCTGATCATTTTGACGTTTATCAGAATTACGAGTTGCAAGCCGATAGACGCGATGATTTAAAGCAATATCTTCATGCAAATGATATCGATACTCTGATTCAGTGGGGAGGAAAAGCTGTTCACCAGTGGGAGCATTTGGGGTTTGCCATTACACTTCCAAAAGTTGAACGGTTTTTTCAGCGATGCATGATGTTGCCGATGAATATGTTCATTGATGATGATGATGTTAATTATGTGTGTAGCAAAATAAGAGAGTTTTACAGGCAGTAGCGATGAAAAGAATGCTTGATTTTGTTATTGCCATGTTTGGATTGTTGATTGCCAGTCCAGTTTTGTTGCCATTGCTTTTTCTTGTCTGGATGCAAGATCGCCAGTCACCATTTTATATTGCTCATCGCGTTGGCAAAGACGAAAGATTGTTCAATATAGTAAAATTGAGATCTATGGTTGTTAATGCAGATAAGAATGGTGTTGATTCAACCAGCAACAGTGATGTGCGAATTACACCCATCGGTCATTTTATTCGTAATTATAAATTAGATGAGCTAACCCAGCTGTGGAATGTATTGTTGGGAGATATGAGCTTGGTTGGACCGCGTCCAAATGTGCAAAGTGAAACTGACTTGTATACAACTACTGAGAAAAAATTGCTTTCTGTTAAGCCTGGTATTACTGATTTTTCATCAATTATCTTTTCTGATGAGGGGAATATTTTAGCAGGCAGACAGGACCCTGACTTGTCTTACAATCAATTGATTCGCCCCTGGAAGTCGCGCCTGGGTCTAATTTATATCGCCCATCAATCCATGTGGCTTGATATACAACTGGTTTTCTACACTATCGCAACTATTGTATCAAAGAGCCATGCTATCTCTTGGGTAGTCAAGAAACTTGATGATTTTGATGCAGGGGAAGATGTTATAAAAGTTTCACGCCGTGATAAAACGCTTGTTCCTCACCCTCCCCCGGGCACGGACCAGATTGTGACAGAGAGAAGTTAGGCTTATTTTCTCTGAGTTTATTGTCCCAAATCTCTGGTCAAAGCCATACACTTTGGTTTCATATGTGTATTCCGATTTTGCGAATGCTCAAGGCAGGGCCTTGGCCGTTGGTAAGGATGGTTCTAGAATAGTGGTGGGCGTTGCTGCCAATGCTTTCAAACTGCTGGGAAATACCCCCAACAGAGTGCGTGGCTTGCTATATCAGTCATTGCTGTTGTTCGATGCTGTATTTCTCGTTACAAGCGCGGTGTTGTGCTGGCGATTAAATATATTATTTACTTTATTGACGCTATTTATATTATTAGAACAGATGCCTTTATAAAAGAAGGTAGTCTTTTTACTGATGAGGCTATCTCTTATGTCATGAGCAAAGCGAAAAGCTTGGATATTGACAGTATGGAGGATTTAGAAAAAGTGGCAAGAAACATAGGACTTATTAAAAGTAGAAACAGATAGAACATTGAACTGACATAACACCAAAGTTGAATAGATTCGTTGTTATGGCACGTATGTTTAAAAAAGTACGGTAGTCACCATTCACAGACACAGCCAGTCTCCCAGTTGAGATATTCTACACGATTTTAAGCGGCTTCTTTTTCCTCCTACGAGTTTTTAAAGACATATTTTCGGCAAAGCTCCCGGACCATCCCGGAAATCAGCCTGCCTTCCTCTACCACCAAACGGACTGCTTTAATAAACACCCCAAAAAATAATTATACCCATCGATTCCTTCGTATCCACTTTTACCGAGCAAAACCATGCACCCGTATTTGATCATGGCCCATTACCATTTCGACAAGTTTCTATAGTCTTCCCGCGTATAGATGGCATATCAAGCCAAACCGGAAGTTCTGAGGCAGGAAAACTGGCGTCCCCAGCGGGATTCGAACCCGCGTCGCCGGCGTGAAAGGCCGGTGTCCTGGGCCAGGCTAGACGATGGGGACTTCCAAATTTTAACAAGGAAAAAAGAAATGAGCCGCGAAGGGATCGAACCTTCGACCACTTGATTAAAAGTCAAGTGCTCTACCAACTGAGCTAGCGGCCCATTCTTAAATCAAAAGCAAGAGGGGAAAAATTAACAGACCCATTTTAACATGTCAATGCATTTATTTGGCTTGATTTTATGCCTAAGGCCCAATAATATCTATCTTTAACCTGTTTTACCCCTGACCCCGCAAACCTGCTCCATAACGAGGCTCTCTTGGAAAAATCTGAAAAAATCTGGATGGATGGGAAAATGGTCCCTTGGCACGAAGCCAATGTCCATGTCCTCACTCATACTCTGCATTACGGCTTCGGCGTCTTCGAAGGCATTCGTTGCTACAACTCCAAAGATAATGGTTCGGCCATTTTCCGCCTGCAGGAGCATATCGACCGGCTGTTCCAGTCTGCCGTCATTCTCGGCATCGAAGTGCCCTTTTCCAACAAAGACATCTTTGACGCCACCCTCGATGTCGTGCGCAAAAATAAGCTGGATGAATGTTACATCCGCCCCATCATATTTCTGGGGGATAACAAAATGGGACTCAACCCGAAAGGGGTTGATGTCCGTTGCGCCATTGCCGCCTGGCCCTGGGGCACCTATCTGGGGGAGGGCGGCCTCGACAAGGGCATCTGTGTCCGCTTGTCTTCCTTCACCCGGCACCATGTCAACGTCACCATGACCAAAGCCAAAGCCTGCGGTTATTACATCAACTCTATCCTGGCCAAGGCCGAGGCTGTTCGCGACGGTTACGATGAGGCAATTCTTCTCGACCCTTCGGGCTACGTTTCAGAAGGATCGGGAGAAAATATATTTATCTACTCCAAGGGAAAATTACACACCCCTTGTTTGTCCTCCTCCAATCTGGATGGGATCACCCGCGACACCGTCCTTGAAATATGCGCGGACCTGGGAGTTGCTCTGGAAGAAAGAACCATCACCCGTGATGAATTGTATATCGCAGAAGAGGTCTTTCTGTCGGGAACCGCAGCCGAGATCACACCCGTCCGCGAGATCGACAACCGCGTTATCGGTCTGGGCAAAAAGGGTCTCATCACCGACCGTATCCAGAAAACATTTTTTGAGGTGGTTCGCGGAGGTCAGCCCAAATTCCAGAAATGGCTCACCCGGGTATAAGCTGAGATAAAACCCCGCCATTTCCGCTTTTGAATCATATAATTTACGGTCCCTATACCGCAAACACCGGAGATTTTGAGTTATGCCAATTTACGAATACGAATGCGACAAATGCGGAGCCGTCTTTGAGGCCATGCAAGCCATTTCCGCCAAACCTTTCAAGACCTGCAATGGCCTGGGTTGCGACGATAAAGATAACGGAGAAGTCCACCGTCTGGTTTCCGCTTCCGGGTTTATCCTTAAAGGTTCGGGGTGGTATACTTCTGAATACCCTTCCGAAGCACGCAAGAAAGGCTGGGAAAAAGAAAGCAAACAGGGCAAAACCGACACCAAAGCCCCGGCACCCGCGCCTGCTACAGAAACCTCCAAAACCCCTGAACCTGCGACCCCGGCTAAAAAGCCTGCGCCCAAAAACCCTTATTCCGGAGGGAAATCCAAAAAGGTCAAAGGCTCCAAATAAATTGGCACCGGCACCATGAATGACCGCCTGCACCAGAATATTTTTTATTCCATCATAGACGGGGTTCTGCTCATTTCCCCGACGTTCACCATTCAGGAAAGCAATTTGGTCGCCGAGGACCTGTTTCGTCGGTCCCGCGACTCGTTCGTTCACCGCGGCCTGGAAGAATTGTTCCCCCGCCAGCCGCATGTACTCGACAAAGTCCGCAAAGTTCTGGTAACCGGAGCCTGTTATCACGATGTGGAGGCAGAAGGCGTGCGCAACATTCCCTCTTCCCGGTTCCCGGCTAATCTGACCCTATCACCCTATCTGGAGAGCGACGACTCTATTCAGGGGGTGATTATACTGGTCAAAAACATGACCCTGATTCGAGAACTGGAGGAGCGACAAAGACCAGCAGACCAACTCAGCAAGCTGGAGGAGATCACAATGGGCATGGCTCATGAAATTCGCAACCCTTTGGGGGGTATCCGCGGGTCAGCCCAGCTTCTGCGCCAGGAAATCAAAAACAAATCGCATCAGGAATATCTCGATATCGTGGTTTCCGAAGTGGACCGGATAGACAGAATGATCAAGAGAATGATGAGCCTGACCCGACCTCTCAACCTGAAACTGAAAAGCACCAATATCCATAAAGTTCTGGAAGAAATCCTGGTGCTCGAAAAAGACAGTCTCACCCGCAAAAAGGGCCGGTTTGAGCAAATTTATGATCCCAGCCTGCCTCCCATTGAGGCCGATGAAGACCAATTGAAGCAGGTGTTTCTCAACCTCATCAAAAATGCCATCGAAGCATCGAGAAAAGGCGGCAGAATCCAGATTGTCACCCGGGTTAGTTCAGGATATGCCATCAAGGCAGCCTCTTCTCCCGTCCCACAACAAAATATCGTGGTCGAAATCATCGATTCAGGAGAAGGCATGGATGAGGAAGCCCGAAAAAAACTGTTCACCCCCTTTCACACCACAAAAAAAAAGGGTAGCGGTTTAGGGCTTCCTGTTTCTCTGAAAATTGTCAAAGACCATTATGGAAAAATCAAAATCACCTCCGAAAAGGGATTAGGCACCACGGTACAAGTGTTTCTCCCCAGCGGGCAGAGATGATAAGATAAAAACATGACAGACAAACAGAATAAAATCCTCATCGTTGATGACGAGCAAAACATTCTCTGGGTCTTGAAAAAAGGACTGGAAAAGAAGAACTATCGCGTCCACACCGCCTCATCCGGACGGGAAGCACTGAAAAAGCTGGCCGCCAACCAATACCTGATGATGTTTTCCGACATTTTCATGGAGGATACCGACGGACTGCAACTTCTCGAACATACCCGGAAGGTTTCTCCCAACTTGAAAGTGGTGATGATGACCGCTCAGGACACCATGAACAACACCATCGAGGCTATGCGACTGGGGGCCTACGACTACATAGCCAAGCCGTTCGATTTCAAAGAGATTTTTCGCTTGATCGACAAGGCGGAAACTGCCCGGTCCGTTTCCGCACCGACCTCCGACTTGTCCGACCAGAATCAGGAAGTCGGCGAGCAAGGCACCATATCCTCGATCATTGGCAAGAGCAAACGCATGCAGGAAATTTTTAAAACCATCGGTAAGTCGGCGAGCTCCGACCTGTCGATCCTGATTACCGGAGAAAGCGGGACAGGTAAGGAAATGGTGGCCAGCACGCTCCATCAGTACTCGCACCGCAAGAACCAGCCCTTTATTTGCATTAACTGCGCCGCCATCTCCCGCGAACTTTTGGAGTCGGAGCTGTTTGGTCATGAGCGCGGGGCTTTCACCGGGGCCATAGAGACCAAGATCGGAAAATTTCAGCAGGCCGATAGAGGCACCCTGTTTCTCGATGAAATTGGCGACATGGAGCTGCCCCTGCAAGCTAAAATCCTCCGCGTTCTGCAAAACAATGAATTCTACCGGGTGGGAGGCAAAAATCCGATCACCGTTAATGTTCGGGTCATTGCCGCGACCAACCAGGACTTGACAGACATGATGGACCTGAAACGGTTTCGCGAAGACCTGTATCACCGCCTGAACGTCATCCATATTGATATTCCACCGTTAAGAGAACGGCTGGAAGATGTACCCCTGCTGGCCAATCATTTCATCCGCCGATACACCGATTCGCTTTCATGCGAAAAAGTCTATCTCTCCCCCGATGTCGAACGCATCCTCGGCGGTTATCACTGGAGCGGCAACATCCGCGAGCTTGAAAACGTCATCAAACGCGCGTTGATGCTGGCCCTTTCCGGCCCCATCCTGCCGGAGCACCTGCCGCCACACCTGCAAGAAGACATCACCACCGACGATGAAGGACAATGGGATGAACGCCTGAACCGGTTGCTGAAAGACTTTCTTATTAACAACCATGAAGAAGGGACGATTTATCAAACCCTCGTACAAAAAATTGAAAAACATCTTTTTGAAATTCTTCTAGGCAAATATTCCGGCAAACAGGTCGCCACCGCCAAGGCTCTGGGCATCAACCGCAATACCCTCAAAAGAAAAATTGACGCCATGGAAATTTCGCCCAAAAATCACAAGTCCAACGGCTCCTGATCTAACTTCCATGCTAAGCCAATACGTCTTCTCCGTTGAAATCCATGCTAAACCCGCAACGATTCAGGAGATTAACCGGTCTTTCTCATGCTAAGCCGATGTATCTTCTCCGTTGAAACCCCGGTTGGGTCGCCGGTGGAAATCGTCCGCCACACATTTTCCTCGCATTTACCAAAACCAGCCAAGCGCGTCTCGCTGGTTGCCGGCCTGCACGGCGATGAACTGGAAGGACTCTATATCTGCCACCGGCTGATAGAGACCCTGAAAAATCTGGAAGAACAAAATGCTTTCAAAGGCGAGGTCCACATTTATCCGGCGGTCAATCCGCAGGCCCTTGAAACAGGAACCCGCCTGTGGCCTTTTTTTTCCGTCGATATCAATCGCACCTTCGGCCAAACAAACACACCCTCTCTGCCCAGCGAGGTATCGAAAACCATATTGGAAGATTTAAAGTCCAACTCTGACCTAGTGGTCGATGTTCATTCCAGCAATCTTCACCTGATGGAACTGCCGCAAATAAGAGTCATCAAGAGTTTTGAAAAGAAACTCGTGCCGCTGGCAAAATTTTGCAACGTCGACCTGATCTGGGTCCATCCCCATGCAGAGATTTTTGAGTCCACCCTCGGTTACAGCCTGAACCATGCCAAAATACCCACTCTCGTCATCGAAACTGGAATCTGCCTGCGCATTGACAAAAGTTATTGCGAGCAGATTGTTTTCGGCATCCTCAACCTGCTTCAACAAACCGGCACGCTCGAGTCTGGCGAACCCTTAGCTGAAGTCACGTCGCCAAAGGTAGCGCAACCCGAATACGTCACCATGATCCAGGCTGAGAATGCCGGGTTATTCGTTAAACAAACAGAAGTGGGGCAAATAATAACCGAAGGAGAAAAAATCGGCGACCTCATCGACCCTGTCGAAGGAAAAGTACTGGAAGAAATCCGTTCGCCCTGTTCCGGCCTTCTCTTCACCCTCAGGGAACATCCTCTGACTTCAAAAGGCGCGCCCCTGGCCCGCATCGCCATCGAGGAACCGGCATGAAAGAAAAAGTCCTCTCCGTCCCAACTGCGTTCGGCGCCCCGCTGGAACTTTATAAAAATACTTGGGGGAAGTCCGACCACGAAAGCCTTTCTATTGTCAGCGGATTGCAAGGCGACCTTTTGAACGGCATGTATCTAAGTTCGCGCCTGTCGCAGTTTCTCGACAGCGTGGTCGAAGGCGTCGACCCCAACTACACCCTCAAAGGACAGGTCATCAGTTTCCCGGTAGCCAACCTGAACGCCATTCAATCCGGCTCCAGGTTATGGCCATACGACGGCATGGATATGGACCTGGCGTTTCCCGGCAACCCCGAAGGTGAAACCAGCGAGGCATTGGCTTCCGCCGTTTATACACATACGGCGGATTCCTATTGGGGACTCATCCTGCAATCAGCCCCGCCGCATTATGAGGACGCCCTGCATATCCAGGTCACAAAGCTGGACGGAAGAATCAAAAAGCTGGCCCGCGACCTACAAATCGATACCGTGCGCAAGTTAAATGAAACCTCAAAAGTCAGCTTGTTTCATCAATGGCACGCGCATGACATCATCGCCGCCACCCTGTCAGCCGGATCTCCCCGGACCCTGAACGTTCAGCAATGCGAGACCCTGTTCCAAGGCATCGTGAATTTTATGGTTGCGGAGAAAATCCTGAAAGATAAAAGAAAATCAAAGGGAAATACCAAATCCCGATTTTATGAACCGGAGAATGAAGTCGCCGTTATTGCCAGCACAGCAGGGATGTTTCTCAAAGAAGTGGAGGTGGGAACCGCCGTCCAAGCCGGACAAAAGATAGGAGAAGTCCGCGACATTTATAGCGGTAAAAGACGAGAAGAGATCACAGCAACGACGGACGGGTTTCTCGTGACGCTAAGGCAACACCCCATTGTTTACGAAAAAGAACCTATTGCCATAATCCTGACCACAAAAAAATCCTGGAGGGAGTATCTCCCCTGGCCAGCGTGAAGTCACTGGGCGTGGGGCTAGTGAAAACCTTGAACTTCCCCCTGACAAGGGGGATTAAGGGGGGTTGGTTTTTTTGGCTCCCTCTTTTTCAAAGAGGGCTGGGGTGATTCACCTTATTTCATCTCTGGTTCGAGCGGTCGACCGTTTGCTTTTTTCTGCTCAATTTCCTCGACCGCTTTTTCTATGGCGAGAAATCGCGTGGCTGTTGAGGGGTGGGTACTGCCCTGCAGATTGATGGCATTGGGGTGGGCAGTAGCCATCCTGCGCCACAATGCCGCCGCGCCTTTGACATCATCATAACCCGCTTTCGCCGCGTAGTAGGAGCCGACATAATCCGCCTCTGCTTCATATTCCTGCGAGTAGGCCATTGACCCGAGGTCGGCCGCCAAGTTGGATGTGTTCACCCCCGTCAATACCAGGACCGTCGCGTCGACCAAGGCCCCCATCACCCGGTTGCCCAATTTGCTAAGAGAATGTCCCATTGTATTGTGTGCCATTTCGTGGGCGATCACCAGCGCCAGCTCGTCGTCTGAGTCGACGAATTTCAGCATTCCGGTGGTGATGTATATTTTGTCCCCATCAGCGAAGGCGTTCACGTCTTCCGACTCTTTTATCTGGATCGAGGAATAACAGGCTTTCACTCCGTCAATGGTCAGGTCAAGATGCTTCACCCCACGCTGAATCCGCAACTTCAGCTTTCCACTATCGCCCTTACTCCAGGATTTGACCCGGTCGATCAGGGTGGTAAGTGTGCCTTCTTTTTCTCCATTGACCAGAATGATTTTGTCGCGCACTTGTAGTCCGGCTCGATCTGCCGGGGTTCCGGCAGGTACTGCTCTAACCGTGAGCTTACCGTCCACACCATAGAGTTTTCCCCAAGCTATTTTAGCGATGTCATTATTTATTTTTTCAGGGGCACTGTGGAACCCAGCGTACCAACGGGCATCATCACCACAGTCGTTAGCATTAACCGAGAGCACCGGAAAAGCCACCCGGCTGAGCCGAGCAGAAAGTTTCACTCTCTCGGTGATGGCGGTTTCCATCTGGCGAAGAGCTTCGGCCCGGGCTTGGTCAGCGTCGATGGTCGGAGTCCGGGTTTTCGGAGCACAGGCCGATAAAAGAAAAACAGCGACCACAATTACTCCCACTCTATAATTCTGTTTCATGGAACACCTCAAGTCTTAAAATTTCACCCATCCTATAAATTTATGCGGCATACGTCAACACAATACCGTAACCCTTCCGGGCATAAAGTTAATGTTGGGAAAATCACAATACAGATGAACAGAGATAAGTTCTTCCCCTGACAAGGGTAGGTTGGGAGAGGGTTTAGCTTGTCATTGCGAGTGCAACGAAGCAATCTAGAGACTGGATCGCCGCACTCCTTTTAGTCGTTCGCGATGACGATTTAAGCAACTCCCTCAGTCCCATCGAACAAAACGTACTCCTAATTGTTCGAGTTTAAAAAAGAGGGAGCCAAAAAAACCAACCCCCCTTAATCCCCCTTGTCAGGGGGGAGATTATCAATGTATTGCGCTTGAGTGTTCAGTCTGCCTTATGGGCAATGCAGTACTGCCCCAGGCGTGGCCCGGTTAGATGTGTATGAGGAAGAGGATCATGCCGCCGAAGCACAGTCCCCCCCCAGAACAGTCATAATGTTTCCCCGCGTGGATTTGGGTTTCATCTCCTCCTTGGTTTTACCGTAGCGATCGTGCGGGTCTTTAAAGGCTTCCTCATGTGCTTTTTCCCATTTGGCGCATAGACTGAGGATAAAAGAGCTCACAATAGCCATCGCTATTGCCTAAACCTGTTCTTCAGCTAAAAAATCCATTCTTTCTCCTTCCACTCGGTGTGAGGCCAAAGGGCAATAACTCGTTGGGTCGAAAATATCTTTGCTAGCGGTAAAAGGTATTGCTAGTTACTAGCGGAGGTAGTCCGCGCGAAACAATTGGGGTTTCAGGAAAACCCCATCTTCATGAACATGGGGACCGGGCCCTATTACATCAATTACTTCTTAATAAACAAATAGTTCAGAACCAAAAAAGGTTGCCACCCCTTCGGGTATGGGTTAAGCTTCAATCGAAGTTTCATTGTAAAACCGTTATTTGGCGGCACCATTATGAACAGCACCAAGACCGAACTGGTCATTGACCAAGAAAATACCGGCTATCGCTATTCCATCGAACCATTTCTGCTAGCCGATTTCATGCCCTTGTTGCCGGGCCAGTCGGTGCTCGATATCGGCACCGGTTGTGGCATCATTCCTCTTTTGATAGTTCACCGGCAACCGACACTTGAAGTAACCGCCATTGAAATTCAGGATTGCACCCAGGCACAAAAAAATATTCACAAAAACGCAATGGGTCAGCAGATTTCTCTCATTCAAGGTGATTTCCTGAAGGAAGCAGAAAACCTGCAGCCTGAATTTTTCGACCATATTGTTTCTAATCCACCTTACCGGAAGGTTCAGACAGGGCGGATCAATCCCGATTCCGGCAAAGCCCTGGCCCGGCACGAGCTGTCCCTTAGCATGAGTTCCCTGCTGAAGAAATCGGCTCCACTGCTAAAAAAAGGCGGGCAGATAAGCTTGGCCTATCCGCCCGAACGACTGAGCGAACTCATGCGGGAACTGGAATGCGGGAGTCTATATCCCAGCCAAGCACGTTTTGTCCATGGCAATTACCGGGCTCCAGCAAAAATCGTTCTGGTTTCCGCCCTTAAAGAAAAAAAAGCCGATTTTAGCGTGGCCCCGCCGCTGACAGTCTATAATGAGGACGGCACCTATTCAAAAGAGACGGAGAACCTCCGCAGGTGACTGGCAATAGCTTTAAACTGAAGGCAAACGTTTTCCCGGCTGAACGAGCCAGCTACCTGCCTCTACGGCGAGTGGATGCGAAAAATTTATGCTTCCTCTAATTATATTAACCGGCCCAACGAATTCGGGAAAAAGTGAAACCGCTCTGGCCCTGGCCCGGAAGCTGAACACAGAAATCATCAGTGCTGATTCGTTGCAGGTCTATAAATATTTTGATATTGGCACCGCGAAACCTCTGCAGGTGGTAAGAGAGGATATCCCGCATCACTTGATCGATGTTCTCGAACCTGATGAAGAGTTTAACGCCTTCGATTTTAAAACACGGGCCTTGGAAATCATTCGCGAACTCATGAATCGTAATAAAATTCCTATTCTGGTTGGCGGCACCGGACTCTACATAAAAGTCCTGACAGAAGATTACGATTGCGCCGAAGGAGCCTCTCCCGAAATCCGGGAAAAAATCAGGGATGACATTCGTGACCAAGGAGTTGAAAAAGTTTATCAGGAACTCCAACGCGTTGATCCTGAATACGCCACAAAAATTTCCGAAACAGATTCCCTGCGCATCGAACGGGCTTTAGGGGTTTATCTCGACACGGGAAAACGTTTTTCGGAATTTCATGAAAGCGACTTCCCGACCGCAAACCAATTCCCCATCCACACCTTCATTCTGGAAAGAGACAGGGCCGAGCTGTATTCACAAATCGATCAGCGTGTGGATAAAATGATTGAGGACGGATTTGCCCGAGAAGTTCAAAGTATTTTGGAGCGTGGTTACAGTCCGGACCTGAAACCCTGCAGAAGCATCGGTTACGCACAAATGATTCAATACCATCAAGGCCAGTTGGATATGGACCGTGCCACCTATGAGGTTAAAAGAGAAACCCGGCATTACGCCAAAAGACAGTTGACCTGGTTCAGAAAAATGAATAACGCCAATAAACTGTCGGTGGACTCCAAAGACACACCCAAAACCATGGCGGATAAACTGCTTTCTCTTCTACCCAAAGTCGCCGCCTGCTTTTTGGTACTGCTCTTGGGCTTTGCGCAAACAGGCGAAGCCAGATCTACGCACTATGAGAAGGCTAAAAAATTTTTCCAGAAAAAAGATTGGGGCAAGGCTAAAAACAGCCTTCTGGCTCTACAAAATCAAAAACCAGGTTCAATAGAAGCCAAACGTGCCCGGTTTTTACTCGCTCTCATTCACGCCGAACAGGGGAAGCCGGAGGAAGCCATAAAGCTTCTCGAACCGTTGAGCGAAAATTATAAAGAGGTGGAAGATTATATCCGCTTCCATTTAATCCAGGCACAGGCACAAGCAGGCAAACATGAAAAAGCCCGCGACAACGCTCTCGAACTCCTCAAGCACAGTCCCAACACCCTTCTCTATGCCAAGCTCCATCTGATTCTTGCCGAAGTACAAACTCAGCTAAAGAAAAAAGAAGCCGCAATCAAAACGTTGGAAGGAGCAATCCGGTCGATCACCAAGGATTTCAGCCGCCGCAAGTTTCGCGAATTTCTGCCTGACCTGATTTTCCAACTAGCCCGGACCCAGAAACAGTCCGGAAAGCAAACCGAAGCTTATTTGAATTTTCGCAAACTTCACATCCAATATCCAAACCATGATCAAACGCCCGAGGCTGAAATGGCACTCAAGCGCCTGTCAGCTTTGGCAACGGTTAAAGAGATCCCACTAACTTTAAGAGAGTACACCAACCGCATTCAAGGAATGTTTGAAAACGTGCGCTACCAGGAAATCATTCAGGAAGTCCAGACACTGCAAAAAGAAAAAGATCTTTTACCGGGGCGGTTTTATTTTTTCCTGGCCCGGGCGCATGGAGGACTTAGAGATCGTAAAAAAGCCAACAAAGTTTTAAAACAATTTTTGAAAACATATCCTCACCACGCCAAGGTGCAAAACGCCAAATTTGACATCGGCAGAAACCTTTGGAACCTGGGCCAGCCAATGGCTGGGGCAAAATATTTTAAGGAAATCACTCAGGACGTCCCTTCAACAGAATTGGCGATGAAGGCGCAGTTTTTTCTCGGAAAGATTTATGAAGAACGCAAAAACTTTCCTGAAGCACTGAGAAACTACAAGACCGCTTTGGAAAAATATCCCAGTGAAAGTTATGCGCAGTGGGCCGGCTGGCGACTGGGTTGGGTCCATTATCTCGATGGAAAATTTGAGCAAGCCTTCAACAGGTTCCAAGACGCGGCCAACCGATTTCCTAATAAATCGTTTATTGAATACAACTTGTATTGGAGTGCCAAGTCGGCAGAAAAACTGGAAAAAAAAGATGTGGCCCGCGATTTGTATGCTAAAGTCGCTGAGCTTTACCCCTACACGTTTCACGGCATCCGCGCTAAAGACAGGCTCTTGACCCTGGATGTCAAGGGTGTCAAACTAGATACGGTTCTTGCAAATCAAACACCGTCTTCCAAAGAAGAAAACCCGCAACTGGGACGGCCTCTCAGCGAGCGGGAAAAGTTTCATCACATCCGAGCCACCGAACTGGCTACGCTTGGGTTGACACAGGAAGCACGCATCGAAATTGGAGAGTTGCAAAAAACAGTGCGGAAGAACCTGACCGGGGTTTTGTGGCTTTCCCAGCTTTATCATCAGGCACAAGGCTATGCGGAATCACTCAGGCTTTTACACCTATACAAGGACTTCACCACCAAACCCAAAGAGAAAAATCTTTCTTCAAAATTCTGGAAGCATTTTTTCCCTCTCGCCTACGAAGAAGCAATTCTGACCTATGCCAATTCACGCAGGGTCGACCCATTTTTCGTGAGTGGCATTATCCGTCAAGAAAGTTTTTTTGACAGTCAGGCACTTTCCCCTGCCGGTGCTCGCGGGCTCATGCAAATCATGCCAGCCACCGGGGAAAGACTTTACCCGAAAACAAAATTGAAAAAACCTTTTGAGACCGATGTCCTCTTTGATCCAGATATGAACATCCAGCTGGGTGTGAAATATGTCAGTCTGTTGAACAAACGGTTCAACAAAAACGGAATGCATATTCTGATTTCATACAACGCCGGGCCTCATATCCTGAAAAAATGGCTGAAACAATTCGGACATTTGAGTGATCAGGACGTATTCATAGAATCCATCCCTTACTCAGAAACTCGCCGCTATGTCAAGTATGTGCTGAGAAATATGGGGATATATAAAGCACTATATTCTCCCTCCTGAAAGCCTCCAAATTTGTATGTTTAACCGTCATAAAGAGGTTATAATGCCAGAAACTTGAAAGAGCCTTTCATGAAATTAAAAGTCCGCTTACAAGAAATTGAAGATTATTCACTGGAGAGCACGAAACCGTTTGCCCGGAACTCTCTGAAAGCCCTAGGCCCTGAAGCATCCCCGTTCGGCCGAGGTCAGAGGGTTCTTTTGGAACCTAATCTTTTGCGAGGGTTCAAACTCGAACGCCGTATCACCACCCACCCTGTGGTGGTGGAAACCTGGGTTCTTAAGGATTGATCGCCCAGTCAACCTATTGCAAGCTGCCCCCACGGTTAGTGGTGGTTGTCAAAGTTGACGGAGCAACAGCCAAAGTCGAGTCCTGTCTCTCTTTTGTTTAAAAAATATTTACCCGGATGGATAAAATTGATAACCTTGTTACCTTCTCTTCGGGTGCCAACCAAGCCCGAGGCTCTTAATATGGAAAGATGATGGGAGGCCTGGGGTTGGCCCATGCATAGAGACCGAACAATTTCAGAAACACTCTTTTCTCCTTTAAGCAACAACTGGACAATTTTTAATCGGGTTTCATCCCCCAGTGCTTTCAGGATTCTGGCGCATTCCCCGGAATCTGTGGATGGCTCTTCCATAAGACCAAGTATATGGACTCCTTCTACCACGTTCAAGTCTAATTCAGATCACCGAGAATTATGATCCAAGAGACTCTAGAACCACAACAATGGGTGGAAAACTATGCGGATATGATGTACCGCTTTACGCTCGCCCGGGTAAAAGACCCTGAAGCCGCTGAAGAGCTGGTTCAGGCTACATTTTTTGCCGCATTAAAATCGCAACACAGCTTTGCCGGCAGGTCATCAGAAAAAACCTGGCTGTTCGGAATCCTGAAGCATAAAACCATGGATTATTTTAGAAGCTCCAAAAAAAATATTCCCATCGATTTGACTGTAGAGGAAGCTGACCAGATTCATTTTGACACCCGCAAACATATGATTCCCAAGCCAAGAAACTGGAACATAGACCCTGAAAAAGCCACTGAGAATAAAGAACTTGCCCAGGTTCTGGCTAAATGTATGGAAGGATTGCCGGAAAAATTTCACAGGGTCTTTGTCCTGAAAGAAATGGATGGGTTGAGTTCCGACGAAATCTGTAAAGAATTCAATATAAAACCGACCAACTTGTGGGTTATCTTGCACCGTGCCAGAAATCAGCTCAAACTTTGCATGGAGTCGAACTGGCTCAGCGCAAAATAGGGATGGGTTTTTATTATGATGGATAGAATGCTAAAAGTGCTTAAAATGACCTGCAAGGATGTCTATCCACTTATTTCGGAAAGCCAGGACCACCCTCTGACTTTTTTGAGCAGGATTCGGCTCAGAATGCATCTGGCCATATGCAGGCTTTGCGAAATATACCTGAAACAATTGGAAATCATCTGCCGGATAACCCGGTCGATAGGAAAAGATGAATCCAAAGTTTTCGAGGACACCAACATGAATCCTGAAGTAAAAGAAAAAATCAAACAATTGATCACAGAAAAAAATAATCAGAACTTTTTAAGGAGGTAACAGGATTTGTCGGAAAAAATCACAAAAACCGAAAGCGAGTGGCGGAAAATTCTGACTGAAGAACAGTTTAAAATATGCCGGAAAAAAGGGACCGAGCCGGCCTTCTCCGGCAAATACTGGGACTGCCATGACCGGGGAAACTATCATTGCGCATGTTGCGATACGCCTCTATTTTCTTCCATCGCTAAATTTGATTCAGGCACCGGGTGGCCGAGCTATTACGAGCCTCTCCGCCCCGAAAGTATCGCCACCGAAAATGACACGCTCTTCTTTATGCGCAGAACAGAAGTGTTATGTAGCAATTGCGATTCCCATCTGGGTCATGTCTTTGAAGACGGGCCAGACCCTACCGGACTTCGCTACTGCATCAACTCCGCCTCTCTCGTCCTGCACAAGGCAGAATCTTCCTGATTCCAAGTAAAAAATTACTTGGCAGAAAATATACGAGTTTCAAGATGGAACACGTGGCCAGGTAAGCCAAAACCCTGCGATGGAAGATATCCCCCTGTTTTTTTCATCCCAGATGAACGCACCGTCACAAAAAAACCAATTTGAGTTTGTCTACTCGATGGGGCACTGGCTCAGCGATTCCTTACACCCAACATTTATTATGGACATCCCGGCAGTTATTGTCTTTTAACCCTGCTCACAATTCAACTCTTCAGCCATCTGTTGTAAAGCCTCCGAAAACACTGCGTGAAGCTCCCGGCGGATTTTTTTAGAATCGTATTCGACCATAGAGCCTCCGCCGTTTAAAAAATTCATCTGCTCGTTGACCCTTATACAGGCGGAGCGTTTTTCTTCCCCCTCCGATGTCCGCAATAACATCAACTCACAAAAATTGATGCCCGCCTCCACCGATTGCGTCAGTTGTGGATTGATTCGAAACCCTCGGTTCTGCAAATGGTCAACAATTTGCAGAGCCTTTTTAAACTCAATACCAGCCTTGGCGTAATCCTTATCTAGCACAGACTGGAGTGCTTTCATGATGGCCAGCTCCTTATTACCCTGAAAATGGGGATGTGGCACCGGTTGTTTGAAATAGCGGTTTTCCAAATCGATCAACAGTCCGATGGCGTTTTGCCGGGTCTTCTTTTGTGATAAAGGGTTTTCGGGAGGAAGCTCCTTGTTTGCTGGATTGATTTGTTCAGAAATATAAAACCATGCCAGGGTTTTCAGTGCCAGCGGTTGCGTTGCCCCACCATTTAAAATGGCATGCTCAATATGGTTAAGGCCAACGAGACGGTGGTCTCTTCCACCCTGCATGATCAGGTTGCCAAATCCTCCCAGTCGGCTGTTTCCATAACGATACATTCCCAGACCGAAATAGGCATCAACAAGTTTGGGATTTAGAAGGAGAGCCTTTTCAAGATGGGTGTCGGCCTGAAACCCATTGATTAGAGCCTGGATGAGGTTGCCCTGCCCATATTCAAAGATACCAATATAACCTTCTGCCGCACCTAGGAACAAATTCGCTTGTGCTTCCTGGCCCGACGTCACGGCGGCATCATCCAGAACATCATCGGCCAGATATTTCACCTGCCTGCTGTGATACAGAAATTTCCCGGCTATTTTTTCATCCTGGTATTTACTGGTGAAAGCCAGCGTGTGACAAAGCTCCCCTAACAAGCCTGCATAATTGAAATGAAACTTCATAAGCTCCACCCGGTTGTCCAGAGAAGGCACCGCAGACTCCAGACGGTTGATTTCTCCCTGAAACCGGGAGAACCATTCATCAAAATGGTAGTACATGGAATCCTTAAGGGCGAGGAAGGACATTTCGTCGGCCGTCAGGTTTTTCAACTCGGTGCTGGTGGCAGAGTTCGCCTTGGCCGAAGTCAGGGCAAGAAACAAAACCCCGGTCAGAAGGAAACAGGTTTTTACCCTGGAAATATTTTTAGACATAAGCAACGATCACGCAGGACGGCGGATGAGAAGCTGACGAATCTGCCCAACCCGCTGATAATCTTCCAGTTTTACAAAAAGTTTTTCGGCCTTTTTTAAATGATGCAGTGACTTGTCCTGATCCGATAATTTTTCGCGATATAATTTTCCCAACATTAAATGTCCTTCGGCAAAATCAGGTTTAATCCGTACCACTTCCCGAAACGTCGCGCAGGCTTCATCAAACAGTTCCAAATCCATAAGAGACAACCCAAAATAGAATTGCATCTGGACCGAATCAGGTTTAAGAGCTACGGCCTGCCTCATATAATCCACAGCCTGGGAAATTTGCGTGTTCATGCGGCAGGCAATTCCCAAGTAATAATAAACACTTGAGTCTTCAGGGTCGACACCCACAGCTCGGGTCAGCACCTGAATGGCTGGCTCTAACTCGCCCTGCTTGATATAAGATGCACCCAGTGCCGTATAGGAGTGAATAAATTCCGGATTAATATCTATCGACTTTTTGAAAACCCATACAGCCTTATGCAGGGCATCCATACCGTTTTCTTCCATACAGCCATAAGCCACCCCCATATTGTAGAAGGCATCGAGAAAATCAGATTTAAAACCCTGAGCCATCCGATAGGCATCCACCGCTCCCTGATACCGGCCCAGCCCTTGGAGCCGTAACCCTTCCTTCAACCATTCTTCGGAAGCCTTGTTTTTATCATGCACCTCATCCTTGGGCCGGTATAACTGGTGTGCCAGAGCCGCTCTTGGAAAATCATTCTGGCGAATATAAAGTTGCTCTGACATTTCCAGGTGTTTTTCCGCCCGTTTGGGGTTCCGTAGTTTTTTAAGATGCAGCGCTCCTAACTGATAGTGGCCTTCGGCAAATTCCGGATACACCCGTACCGCCTTCTTAAAAGCCTGGCGGGCCGAGGCATGATAGCCATACTCCAGAAACGCAGCACCAAGAAGCCCGCAAATATGAGCAAAGGTCTCGGTCGCCGCCACAGCATCCTTTTCAGAAACCTGATAGATATCACGGTTTCTTCCCAACCTATCAAAGACGAAAGTAAGCCAATAATCCGCCACCGCAAAATCTGATGCCATCGGTATGGTTTTTTTTAAGGTGACGAACGATTTTTTTTCCTTGCCGGAAACCCAATAAGCCGTAGCCAGATCAAAATAGATTTGCGGGTAATTCGGTTTGAGCCGGACGGCCTTGCGATAATGCTCAATTTCTTCCCGAAGATTCCCCATCGCCCCGAAAATATGTCCCAGAAGATGGTAGGCAGGATAGGCGTTGGGGCTAAGGCGCAATACATCACCGCAAACCGCAACCGCTTCCCCATAAAATCCCTGGGCCGTGAGTTTGAGCACCTCCTCAAACAGTTCAATATCATCCCAAGGATAAGGCAGAAGGTCTTCGATAACCTGCGCCAACCTTGGCACCGTCAGTTCAATGCCTCGAATGGCCTCAAACCGTTCCACCAAATCGGGGTCACTACTCTTGAGTTCTTCCTCCAGCGTGGAAAGTCCCTTATCCCCGCTGGTAAATGATGAGAACTCCTGCTTCTTTCTGGTTTTCTTTTTAGTCAAAACCCCGCCTCATTAAAAAAACATGATGGTTCAATTATAGGTGGTTGGAAAGCTGATTAAAAGAGGACGAGTTTTTATTCGGGATACCCGTACGTTCTACAAGACATTGGTAAAAGAGGCGGGTTTTGCTGGTCGTGCGATTGATGCACCTAAAGGAAGAACCTGACCTTTCTCAATAATCAGAACCCGATCGGCGATGGATTGGGCCTGATCGTGCCGGTGCGTGACCCACAATATGGTATGTCCGTTCTTTAAAGATTGAGCCAGTCTTTCAATTGCCGCGGCTGATTTAGGGTCCATGGAGGAGGTCGGCTCATCCATCAGCAAAACCTCGGGCCCTACTGCCAAGGTGCGGGCCAAAGTAAGCCGTTGTTGTTGCCCATGGGAAAGCGTTGTGGCTTTTTCCCCGAGCCGGTCTTTGACTTCCTCCCAGAGAAACACTTCACGCAATACTTTCTCTGCCACGTCCGGGTAATCCTTTTTGGGAATTTTCTTTCTGACTCCAAAAATAACATTGTCAATAATGCTTTTTGGAAACACGCAAGGCTTTTGAAAAATCATACCGACCTTTCTTCTCAACGCATAGACATTAGTACCGGGTCGGTAAACGTCCATTCCATCAACAAAAACGCTTCCCTCAATACGAAAATTTTCAATGCGGTCATTCATCCGGCAAAGAACGCGCAGGAGAGTGGTTTTTCCCGAACCGGATGCTCCAATAATACTGGTGATGGAGTTTGCGGGCAGGCTGAAGGTTAATTCTTGAAGAATTTTTCTTTCGCCAAAAGTAGCAGAGAAATTTTTAAATTGGATCATAGTTCCGATTCCATAGCCACCCGGGTCCTGAACGCCCAAGCCGCCAGCGTCAACAAGAATACCAGGCCCAGCAACACCAGACCAGCACCCCAGGCTTGAGCGATAGATTCCGGGTTGGCTGCTTCCTGGGCCAGAACCAGAATATGGGTCTGCAAAGTGGGAACCGGATCAGAAAACGATTGCGGAAATTGAATGCCGGAAAAAGTGGTTGCCGTGAACATAATCGCCGCTGTTTCTCCGGTGGCTCTGGCCAACCCCAACAAAACCCCCGTCACCATTCCATAAAAACTCTGCGGCAGGATAATGCGCCAGATTTGGGCAGACCTCGAAAGGCCCAGCGCCATCCCCGCTTCACGGTATTTTTCCGGCAAGGCTTCCACCGCCTCACGGATGCTCACCTGCAAAGTCGGCAGAATCATCACCGCCAGAATTAACGATCCCGTCACCCATGAGACACCAGCCTTCAGGTAAACCCCAAAAAACAGATAACCCACCAACCCAAACAAAATCGTCGGTGTAGCATTGAAAATATAAGTCAACTGGGTTAAAAAATTTTTAAACTTTCCAGACTCAAGGTATTCCGTCTGGAAAAGCACCGACCCCAGGGCCACCGGCAAGCTCCATAAAACCGCGACCCCCATCAGAATCAGCGTTCCCACGGACTGATAAAAAACACCACCTGCACGCCCGAAATCTTTCGACTCATCAAAAAGGAACCCGTCATGCATTGCGGGCAATCCTTTGAGAAATATAATAGCCAGAATGGAAAACAACAAGGCCACAATTAAAAAAGTGACGCATCCAATAAACGCCAGCACCATTTTCTCTGCCATTATCGCATTCACCGGCTCCTCCGCCTGACAAAGAGGTTTCCGGAAAATGTTAAAACCGCCACCATGATAAAAAGGGTCAAACCCAAACCCATCAACGCGCTCCAGTGCAGTCCACTACCCAGAGCTTCCGCCGCCTCACGGCCCAGTTTGGAAGGAATGGTTTGGCCGGAAACAAAAAGGTTGAATCCGGGCACCCTGTCGAGACTGCCGATCACCAGCATCACCGCAATCGTTTCTCCCATCGCCCGTCCTATTCCCAACAGCACCGCTCCCATGATGCCCGGCAGGGATTGGGGTAAAACCACCCACAACGCGGTTTGCAATTTAGTGAGACCCAGGCTTTCGGCGGCTTCACGAAATTCCAAAGGAACCGAATGGAGGGCATCTTCCGACAAAGTCAAGACCGTCGGTAAAGTCATAATCGCCAACAGAAAACCGGCGGTGAAGAGTGTGTTGCCATCAAGCAGGTTTAATACATCCTTAACCCCGGCGGTCAAAAAAGAAACACCAAGCAGACCGTAAATAATGCCAGGCACACCAGCCAACAATTCCATGATCCCTTTCACTCTTCTTCTGAAGGTAGATGGCAGATATTCGGAAGTAAACAAAGCACCGGAAAGGGCCACCGGCAATACCAGAAATATCGCTAGGCCAGTAACGATCAGGGAACCGCAAATCATAGGTAAGGCACCAAACGTTTCGCCCACCCACCAGTTTTCTCCCAGCCAGAAGCCCCACCCTTCCGAACGCAGAATCGGAACCGACTCCACAACCAGAAAAAGACCGAGACCCACGGCGCATAAGAAAAAAATAAAATTCATTGCGGCAAAAACCCAGCCCACCGGTTCTGAACGATGAATGCCGAAAAGACCCCGTCCGAAACCAGCTTTCATGGCTGGGAACTTCCGATCGGTATGTAACCGCTCTCTTTAACAATTTTCTGACCTTCTGGGCCTCTGACAAAACCTATGAAAGCTTTAATTTCACTTTTTGGTTCCCCGGCTGTTATAAAATTCAATTTTCGAACAATGGGATAGTTTCCCTGCTGAACCGTTTCCCATGTCGGTAAAATTTCTTTTCCCCGATCTAGGAGCGACACAGCTTTCACATCATCGTTGACCCAAGCAAAGGACAGCATGCCAATGGCCGAATCGCTTTGCGCGATCTTGGCCTGCTCTTCATTATTCGATCCGGTAACCAGAAGCGTTCCCGGTGTTCTTTGCGACGCATTGCCGAAAATATATTGCATGAACACGTGGCGGGTTCCCCGATGTCGCTCCTTATCAACGACAACAATTTGCCGATCCGGTCCCCCGACCTCCTTCCATTTGCGGATTTTCCCCAAATATATCCCGGCAATCTGTTGGGGCGTTAATTGCCGAACCCCAGCCTGATAAATTTCCGAAGAGACCACACAGGCCACGGCATCGAGTCCTACCGGGTGGATTTTTAGGTAGGACTTTTCAAATCGTTTCTTTTCATCTTGGGAGATTGCACGCGAAACCATGCCAATATCAGCACGACCGCCGGCCACAGAGTAAATGCCCACCCCAGAGCCTCCGGCGTTGACCAGAACCCGGCTCGATGACGATTCCATAAACTTTTGTGCCGATCGTGAAGCCACCGGTAAAACCGTGGTCGACCCGACAATCTGAATCCGCAATCCCGTTTCCGCATTAGTTTCAGGCGAACTCCCCCATCCTGTGGCCAGAAATAAAACCAACCCGACCCAGCCCCTCCAGTATCGATCCATAAATCTCTCGTTTTCTATATTGAAATATATAGATGACTATATATAAAAGGACACGCGAATCGTAACACAAACTAAAGTCGCGTTAAAGGAATAAACCCTACAACAAGGCGGGTTAGGTCAATTCCCGTAAAAACGGGTTTATTCCAACAGATAAAAGTCTTTGGGCGTTGAAACCATTCCCGCAATAATTAACCAACCTAGAAGCAGTACCACGCCGCAGGAATAAATTCGATGGTTTTATTTTTAATCTTATAGTCCTTTGAATTTTGCTTTATCATGGTCATTCCCCTTTCAGGACCGTTTTGATCGCAAAAATCAACAAGAGTTTTATACTTTTAGGGAGTGCTTGAGTTTTTGCAGGATGCCGATGGTAGGCAAATGGTCTTGTTTGACGGAACAGTGGAACCAGTGGGTGGCTTCCTGAAAGTCGACAGAGGTGCCTCGTCCATTGCGGTACATCATCCGAGATAATATTGAGCTGAGCTGTGGTCATGCTCGGCGACCTGACGGCGTTTTGATAACAGCGTTCGAAAAGATACAACTGAGCATTTTCCGTGGAAAGCTCGAGCTCCTTATCGGCAAGATTATGCCGCAGATTCACCAACTCACGCCATCTAGCCTGTAACCCTTCCGCTTGCGGGCTCAAAATCTGTACAACAGAAGACATAGTTATCTTCTCGCTAGTAATAATTTAAGGGTCATGCAGAACAGAGGGTTAAAAGGTATGCTAACCTCTTGTTATGGCAGTATTAAACCACTATGCAAAACGTTCAAAGATTTCAGAGGCCAAATTCTGCCAACTTATTCGCTATTTTGCCGTGGATTTGGACATCTCTCAAACTAGTAAACTTGCTGCCCTTAACCGCAAATCGGTCAATCGTTATCTTCGCGCAATCCGCGAACGTATCGCGGAATTCTGTGAATCGCAATCGCCTTTTTCCGGAGAAGTCGAAGTCGATGAAAGTTTCTTCGGAGCCCGACGGATTAAAGGTAAAAGAGGTCGTGGTACTAGCGGAAAAACCATTGTTTTCGGTGTTCTCAAACACTATGGAAAAGTTTATACAGAGATCGTTCCCGATTGCTCCAAGCAAGCGGTGATCCGGGGTAAGGTCACTCTTGACAGTGTTATCTATTCGGATGGGTGGCGTGGTTACAATGAGCTTGTTGATGTGGGTTATGGAAAACATCTTCGCGTTGATCATGGACGTAATGAGTTTGCTAAGGGATCGACACACGTTAATGGCATTGAAGGGTTTTGGGGCTTCTCCAAAACTCGCCTATCCAGGTTTCGCGGTATGAGCAAATCTACTTTTTATTTTCATCTTAAAGAATGTGAGTTTAGGTTCAATTATCGCGGTCAGGACCCTAATTTAAATATGTTATGAAGATTTTAACCCTTTTAGCCCTTTCTCACACTCTCACCATAAAAATAAAGACTAATATTTCAATGATATAGATCATTCAACAGATTGAGCAAATAAAATCAACAGCTTATAACCAAGCAACGCCCAAACCCCATCAACATGTAAAACCCTTTAAAGCTAGTGCTTTACAAAGCACCCCTGGCGCATTACAAATGAAGCGGAGTAACCTCCGCAGGTGACTCGCAATAGCTTTTTTTACCCCTGCGGGGCACGAAAGCTTAGGAAGAATATTACGACTGCTAACAATAACTCTCGCAACCCAAACAACTCTTGCTTATTAGACCACCATGAAAAAAGTTCCCATCGTCATCGCCGAAGACTCCCCCTTTTTGACCACCGAAACCCGGCAAACCCGCTGGGCCATTCCCTACAACTTTGAATGCCTGAATGCCCGGATCGATCACTTGCTGGCTCGCAATCGGAATTGTATAAAGGGCAAAAGAATTCTCGACATCGGCTCGCATATGGGAACTTTCGCTTACTCGGCTCTCGAACTCGGCGCCGAGTTTGTTCAGGGAATCGACACGGAAGAAAAAACTATCGAACGAGGCCAGGAACTGTTTCGACAATTGAAGGTTGCTGAGTCCCGCTACAACCTCCAGACCGATGATGCGTTTGCCTATCTGGAGAATCTTGAGGAAGGAAGTTTTGATACCGTGCTCTGTCTCGGCACGCTCTATTATATGGTCGAACCTTATCGACTGTTGAAACTCATGCAAAAGGTGGCGAAAGAAACGGTCCTGCTCGATACCTTCACCGCCTCCTACGCCGCCATTCAAGGGAAAGACGCACCGGAGGTTTACCGGAGTATCAATGAAGAAAACCTGAAACTACCACTGATGCTCACTGCCTTGACCCAGCCGGAAAAGAAGGACTACCGCCTGCCACACTCGTTCCCGCACCGCAACAAAGACCTCAGCATCATCACTTTACCAACACCGGTGCTTCTCGAAATCTGGTTCCAGTCGTCAGGAATGAGCTACACCCGAATCGACTGGCAGGAATACCAGACCCGGACCTGCAGCTATCATGACCTGCTCACCTCCGACCAGAAAAAAGCTTCGCACTGGGCCGATGTCTACACCAGTGGCATGAGGGTCTCTTATCTGCTTCAACACTAGCCGTGGTGGAGGCAATAAGTCTCAATATAACTATTGTTTCTACATAGAAAAAGGTAGGATTTGTTGTGGCTGATCTTCCAATGGGGGTGGGATCAAGCGCATTGCAATAAAAGATTGATATTCATTTTCCCGGCCCAATTTTCGAGCAAGGGTGCGCAGATTGAGACGTTTCAATAAAGCAATAGTAATAGGCCGTTTATCACTCCAGAAAATCATCGAAGTCAAAAATTCATTGGCTGGCTTTGAATTTAAGATTTCTGCAAGAAAACTTGCCTCTTCCTCCGACCAAGCCGGCAGAAAATATATGGTGTCATCAAATATTGCCGGCCTATCCTTAATAGAACCAATTACCTTAAAGTCTAAACTTTTATAAAAACCTGATATAGCCACTTTCCAGGGTGTAAAAGTGTAATCGCCAACACCAAATATCGAGAAGGGTGGACGATCACGGTAAACTGAGCTGGCACGTTCACCAAGTAATGTTGAGTTTCTTTCCAAATAATTCCATGTTTTGGGAGCATCTTTTTTTATATGTGCTGTGTTTTCCCCAATAAATCGTTGCGTGACCAAGATATATTTGCGGCAATTACTGACATGGCCGTTTGCAATATCCGAGCTTTTAAAAAGTGGGAAAACATATTTATCCTCTAAATGGATTAATTCCCCAAAACCATTAAGAAAACCATTAGAAGCACGTGTCAACTCCATCACCTTGGCGCAATCATGCTTAACTCCAGAGCGCCAAATATAGTTTTCATCTGCGCCCTGTAAAAATTTACTTTTTAGGTACAACTCTTTATCTGACACAACACTGCCGTCATGATAACCAATGGCATAGGAAGGTTCAGGATCAGTCAGAGTTTCATAAATATCACAATTTTTAGAGAAACTACCATTTACTTCAGCACAATCTATTAAGAAAAAACACGCATCAACAGAGGCGCCAAAGTATTTCATTGCGTCAATTTTATAGAAACGCGCGGTTCTCAGTGGATAATCGTGTTTCCACGCATAGTTGAGAACTCTTCTGACTACAGCCGTTTTACAAAGTATCGCAATCTGACCATTTCGGTTCTTTAACCACTCTAACTGCTTTATAATCATCCATTCTGAAATATCAAAATTGCTCTTTCCAGTAAGAGCTTCGAGACCATTCATTGCTTGAAAATTTGATTTCTCCGGGACATTTGAACTTTGAAGCATTCCCAACTCTGAACTTGTCACCCATGGCGGATTCCCAAGTATCAGAAAGGGTTCGGGCAAGTTCTCCAAGAGTTTTGCCCAATCAAAAGAAAAAAAATCCGCATTAAATGTTTTTACCGGGGCATTTGGATATCTTTCAATTATTTGTTCCCGCAAACTATCTAAGTGAAAATTATTAATATCGATACCTACAAACGATTTAGCCTCATGAAATATATCAAGCGCGGAAAGCAAAAAGGCACCACGTCCGCACGTTGGCTCCACTATAGAAAGAGGTCTAAAACCAAATTTGCTGATAACCCTTGTCGCTAAATACGCAAGTTCACATGGTGTCTGAAAATCCCCGAACTCCCAAATTTCTTTTGTTTTTTTCGATGCCATAGCCTTATCTTACCCTATCCAAGCCTTCAACTTCTCCAGCCTCTTGAATCGCTCGTCCATATTGCAGCCGCCACTGGAGGGCATTAGAGATTGTTAAATAACCCTGTTTGGGCGGATTCCTCAAAATCTCCTCTGCCAAATCTCTTGCGCCTAGGTCATCGACAGGAAGATTTCTTTCCTGAACAAACGCCGCAAGATCATCTGCGTTGCCATCATTTTTCAATATGTCAGTTATTCCTTTTGTCATCTGAAAATCGGCTGTTCTTTCTTTATTTACAAATATGGTATGTTGAATATCTAGCTTGCATGTTCTTTTGTCATGGTCATCGATTTTTTTATAAACAAAAACCAATAAATGGTACCCAAGGCTATAAATTTTTTGTTGCACAGATTTAAAAGGGCAGGAGGATTGAGGTTGCTTAATACTGGTTACCTTTATGTCTACCTCGATATCCGGGAAATCTATACCCAAAGCAGAACTCCCCGGCCGATACAAGTATAAATGTTCTAGATATTCGAAAAGTTTATGTTCCAAATATGTTCCAACTGCTTTGCCATCGGTAACACCAAAAAGCGATGGTTCATCATGTTTGCTTTCCTTTTCGGAAAAAACAGAAGCTTCTTTAATTAGAGTTTCAATGTTCAATTTCGGCTTCAATTATGCGGATCCTTTAAAAATTTCCCAAGTAACTTCATTCTAACCAAAATAAAAATATTTTGGAGTGTTTATTGCAACCTTCTTTTTCTCTTCCGTCATTAAGGAAAACCTTCGGCTTGTAGCTTTGCCTAAATTTGAAGGTTAACCTCTTACTTTCTGAAGGAAAAGGGTAGTCCATATTACCTGTCTCTGCTTATCGGAATACCCTGTCTGGTAGCAAAGCATGAGAACCTCCTACCTCTTAAAAAAATAGGCCAATCTCCCGGATTATTGAAGAACCTTGGTCGGGAATATCGGTTAAAATAACGAAAGAGGGCGTTATGCAAAACTCCCGTCTATACAAAACCTCAAAGCTCGGGACTTATGCCACGGTAGTGATGTGTCTGTTTTTGTTTTGTGCCTGCGGGAAAGATATGGAGAAAGAAACCTTCGATGTCTACCTCATCGGCAAGGACGGCAAAGAAAAGAAGTCGACGCCGTAACCGGACTCTCACGATGCAGAATGAAAACAGAGAACCTGGCTCTGTATCAAAACTATATTGAGTACGATTACCATTGCTACCTCAAAACCCTCGGAAACTCCCGCGCGGAAAGACATAAATGACCAAGCCACAGTTCATTAAGCCGATTTCATTGGATTCTCACTCTCTCTGGGAGCTTGATGCCTTCATGGTTATAATCAGACCGAAAGTCTTACTAATACTTGTTTTGCTATCTGGCTTGATATTTGTTGGAGGGGTCGGCCAGGCCACCACCGCAGAAGATTTATACCGGAAAGGATTTGATCTTTCTGTTGATGGAAATTCAGAAGCCTCTCGATGGGCCTATCTTCAAGCCTTGAAGATCAGGCCGGATTTTGCGGAGGCTCACCATGCTCTGGGCGTCCTCTATTTTTCCAAGAGGCAAGGCGTGGAAGCCATCGATCATTTCAGAAAAGCAGAAAAATATTACCAGGATCGCAGGGACGACCAGGCAAAGAAAAACCTAACCATCGTGCGAAGAAATCTGGAGAAGGCTTATAAAGAGATGGGGTTGACCTCCGAAGATTTCAAAATTGGCAGTCAACTTCATGTCGGCTTCAGGTGGCAAACCACCGGCGTTGGTTTTCAGATCGGAAATATTGGACAGGTCATTACCCCTTATCATGTATTGAGGGATGCAAAGAAATTTCAGGCTAGGTTCATGGATGGCACCACGGCACCGCTGGAGTTGGTTAAGAAATTTGTAGTTTATAACATTGCCGTATTGAAATTGACCAATCCTGAAAGCAGGTCCTCGCGGATTTTGTACTTTGGAGATGATTCTCGCCTTGAAGTTGGAGATCCGGTATACGCAGTCGATTTTTCCAAATTGTCACATCCTGGCACGCCCTTATACCAGGGAGCTATTCTTAAAAAAAACGCGGTGGATAATAGCAAGAAAGTATTTCAGCTTGATTTGCAAGTCAAAGCGGATCATAGCGGTGGGCCGCTTTTAAACAAGAGCGGCCAGGTGATAGGAATGTTGCTCACCCATCGCCTCGCGAAAAAGAGCTTTACAAATCTGGTGGAAGCTTCTAAAAAGGCCAGTTTTGCCGTTAAATCGTCCTATCTGCATCAAATTTTATCTAGTTTGCCCGGGTCGGCAAAACCTGGTGGTCGCTCTGAAAAAACTATCGCTGATAATTCGATGGAATTGAGAATTTCATCGAATGCGTTTAAGAAAAATTTTATTTTCATTGAAAAAGAATACTGAGCACAGATGACAGCGGGGAATTTTTCAATGTTGCGGAGATTAACCTCCGGAGGGTGACTTGACGATGCGATTAAAGTCAATAGTGATTGGTTTGACGGTTTTATCTTTGGCCGGTATGAATCCGGTTGCTTCCATGGGAGCGGAAATTGTTATCAGGCTAACCGGGAAAACCGATTTTCCGGGCGATTTATCTTTGGAGACCAAGGTTATTCAACTCGAGAGAGTTTGCTTTTTGGGTGTGGGCGCGAAGGGAAAGTTGGATGCAAAGTTCCTAAGCTCGATTGAAAACGAGGGTGTGCCGGAGGGAGGTTATCAGGTCGCCGCCGCCTTGGCGGAAGAGCAATGGCCCTCCCATTCTTTCCGGAATGGTGGCGCATTACGCCTGAAAATAATTTCAGGTTCCGGGCTCGAAATATTGCGCAGTCTGGAATTGAAGGGTATCGCTATACATGGGCGGGATTTTTTTCCACTGCTCAAACGGGTAGTGAAAAGTCAGCAAATGATCAGCTTTCATAACAACCTGCTTTTTGAGCGGTTGCAAAAATATTGGGGGCCACTGCGAATTTCAAATTGGGATATGGGGCGATTGGGAGACTTCTGGGCACGTATTCCCCATCCCACAAGTGAGTGGCGGGTAAAGGCTGTTCGGGCCCGGCCGGAAGATATAGAAAAGTTCTGCAAGCCGCCAGTCACCAAGCGCAAGCCGGATTGATTTTTGGATTCTCTTAATACAAACCGCCAACTTCGCGGGCATAACCATTGTAAATGAGAGTTTTTACTTTTTGGTTTTTGCCGAGCAGGGTTTCATAATGTTGATCCCAGCGGGCATAGGGAACGTTGGGGTTGACATTGGACCAGAAATCATAATCCAACGGAGCAGTTGTCTGCCAGAATGTAGTGGGAGCCTCGCTGACAAACTCCATGGAAGCGATGGATTTGATGCTCTTGAATCCGTACTTCCATGGAACCACCAGACGTATGGGAGCCCCATTCTGGGGAGGTAGGGGATGCCCATAGATGCCCACAGCCAGAAATACCAAAGGGTGCATCGCTTCGGCCATGCTCAATCCATCGGTATAGGGCCAGGGTTCCCAAAACCGCTCTTTTTGACCTGCCGCCACATTGGGATTGAGAAACGCTTGGAACTTGATAAAGCGTGCAGTGGAAAGAGGATCCAGCACCTTGATCAGATCGCGAAGAGGAAAGCCGGTCCATGGGATAATTGCCGACCAGGTTTCAACGCATCGTAATCTGTAGACACGTTGTTCCAGCGACATCCTTCGCAATAATTTTTCCAAGTCAAGCGTTCGTGGTTTTGCGACTTGCCCAGCGACTTTCAGGGTCCAGTTTTCCTGGGGCAACTTTTTGGCTAGATACTGTATGCTTTCCTTCTTGGTGCTGAATTCATAAAAATTATTGTAACGGGTGACCAGGTTTTCCGGCGTTGCGCGATCTTGAAAGTTCTCGGAAGCCTGTGTCGACGACAAGAAACCGGGAAGCACAGAAAGCGCCAAGGCACCAGCCGCCACCTTTCCTGTTTGTTCAAGAAAACTTCTTCGGTTCAGGCACACCTCTTCCAGCGTAACCTGGTTTTCTGGGAGGTCCCATGGAGAAGGAATTTTTATATTAGACACTGGCGAGCACTTGTTTTGAAAATTAAATTAACGTGGACGATGAATAAAAGGATTCATCCGACCTCACGGGCGCAACGAAAACCAACTGAGTTCAGCTTCGTTCCGGGTTTCAATGTGAAGCGCATTCCGACATGAACGTAATAAGCCTTATTGTACCAGCTTCCCCCGCGAAGAATTTTTTCTCCTGACTTTTTGTTGTCTTTAACGGCAGACACCGCTTGTTGAGGGTAAAATGAAAACCAATTGTGCACCCACTCCCAAACATTTCCGCTCATATTGTATAAGCCAAAACTATTAGGTTGAAAGGAATGGACGGGTTTGGCACCCGCTTTAAATTCGTTCCCATAATTGGCTTTGGATATATCCGCCTTCGGCCCGAAGGAATAGGAAAACCCTTCGGACCCTCTGGCGGCTCGCTCCCACTCCTCTTCTGTGGGGAGACGACCCCCCTGATGTTTGCAATAACCACTGGCCTCCATCCATGTAACCAGCGTAACGGGGCATTGGTCGCAAGCGGAAGCAGTACTACGGATGTGGTCAGGATCAAAGGTTTCAAACTGCAAATTGGTCACTTCATAACGGCCTATTTTGAATGCTTCTATGTCCACTTTGTGAATGGGCCGCTCGGATTCCGTTCCACCCTCCGTTCCCATGAGAAATTCTCCCGAAGGAATCAGTACCAGGTTTCCCTTTTCCCCGGCCTGGCTTTTCGAAAAGGGAAAAAAGAGCAGAAAGGTGACCCCCGCGATAAAAAAAAATAAACGACGTTTTTCTGCCCCTGATAACTGGTATTTCATAAGCCTTTATTTTAAGGTCAATATATTCCAGAAACTAACCATTTTGTTGGCGTTTTTATCTTTGTTGTCACCATCCCAGAGAGCAAAGGCCAGCAAAACCGGTTTTCCATTTGAAAACTTAATATCCCATCGGCTCAGGGTTTTTATGTCGCGTAAGAACACCACACTCCAGCGGCCATTTCTCCATTGACCCATACCTTTTAGCTGCTGATCCTCCACGGGTTGAAGACTGAGTGTTCCAAATCCTTCGGAGTTTATTTCTTCGACGGAAGACTCCATGAATGGATTCAGTAGTAGTCCGCTTGGCGGGTGCAAAACGGAGTGAGGCCGGTTTGGTTTGAGATTGTCGCCATCATAAATCCTCTGTCGCACGTCCGCTCTCCAGTGCCAGATATTGACGGGTTTGTTTCTCTCCCCCATTCCAAAAAAAGGACCATCCGAAATATTGTCTTGATTGAGGGCAAACTGAACCGCGCTCTGGTCTAAATAGGTGCCGTTAACAGCACCATTGGGTATGGGGTCTTCCCATTCCAGACGAAAGGCAATTTCTTTATCATTATGAACGGATTGAACAGCCAACCGGGTGATAGGATTTTTTCGGGCTCTCACCGGGGTAAGGTTGATCTCAAAAGAAGCTACGCCGTTCCAGATTGGGCTATCGGGTTTCAGGTCGATTTTCTCTTCGATGGTTTGTGAATATATTTTCCGGTCGGTAAGTGCGGATTTGGAAGGTGGTATGAAAAAAAGGGATTGTAGATAATGAACCAAGTCCCATAGCTCCCTATCACGCATGTATTCATAAGCATTCATAGGGGAACCATCCAATCCGGTAACAAGAGTTCGGTAGATATCGGGTCCTGCCGACCCGGCCTTGTATTGGTCGGGCCGACGCAGGTCATAAACAAAAGACAGGTTGCCACCAAACTCTTGAATAGAACCTGAAAGCCGATCCTCGCTATCGCCCTCGTTCCCATGGCATCGGCCACACCTTAGTTGCTTATATATGATCCTTCCATTGGCTACGGATAACTTGTCAAAAGGAGGTTCCAGGCTGATGGGCATTTCGTAGTCAGGTAGCTCCATGCTGAAGCGTCTGGAAAAGGTTTTAATGAATTCTGTCAGGAGATGAATTTCCTCCTCACTTAAAATATCGATCCAAGGTGGCATGGCAGTCCCGGGAATTCCGTTTCGAATGGTTCTATAAAGATCTTCGTTGAGCGGGAGGGTATTGGTTCTGGTGGAATGGAATTTAAAAATCCCCGGGTTCAAGTTTCTGGGTTGTGGGAATAAATAATAAGAAGCCTCGCCCTTCCCATTACCTTTCGCTCCATGGCAAGGAATGCAGAACTTGTAATAAAGATCTTTTCCTCTTTTTCCCGCTAACAATTCCGTCCCCGTTTGAGACTCGGATTCCTCGATCATTTTTTCTACCTTGCGGGATTCGACTCCTGAAGAAGAGGAAACCAGTGACAGGCACATGAGGCTGGCGACTACATAAAACCGGAGAGCTGTAGAAAGAAAAGGCATCTTGGACCCTTTTATGGGAACAAATGATCTCACTTGGTTGAAGAAAAGACTATCACCCGCCCCAGACACTGACAAGCCAAATGAACGACTGAACGCTTTTTTCAATTTGCGCAATCCCTAGCCATTGCTCCACTTCTTAAAGAGACCTCTGCGTAAGTCGAAAAAAACAGAAAAGCGAGATTCTTCACTGCGTCCAGAATGATACGAAGCGGCGGTTTGTCATCATCGAGGAGCCGAAGGCGACGAAGGATCCGAGGTTGTACAAAGGTCTCCTTGTCAAAAGAGCCATCCTCAAGTTTTAAATGTTTATGATAATGCTTTGAAGACTCAGTGTCACGCAAACGGGGTAGTCTTGTACAGTTTGTTAGTCTCATCAGCGATTTTATCGTGCAGGTAAAGGGTCAACCAGCGTTTCCCGCCTTCCTTGACAACACCGATTGCCACATCGCGAAACAGGATTGCCGGTTGTTTCTTCTGCAAGGTTTTATAAATGGTTCTTGACCATTTCGCCGCCCCCTCGACCTGATATTTCCGCACCCAATCAAAGAGTTTGCTGTCGGCAAAAGGGATCGCTACCTCCCTGGCCCCGGTTAAATGAGAAACCCGTAACCCAAGCATTTTATTCAATACCGGTTTCTGACTTAATTGCCCTGTCCATTCCAGATAATCCGCCAGAGTGTTCAACAAATCATAAATCCGCGCTTCATATACCGGCACTGAGGATTCAGGGTGCCAGGCTTTGGCAATGTTTTTGACCAGAGAAATAAAAAGCAATTTCACTTCAGCCCACGGCAACGGTTTTACCGAAAACAAAATATTTTTCCTCGATGCCTCGACGATATCACGAACCTCATCCGGCAAAGATCGTTCCGTTTCTTCCCGCAATTGATCCATTTCATCGAGCAACATTTCGGGTTCGGGAATTTCGTCGGCCCGGTGTTCGCCATAAACTTTTATTGCGGCTTCACCCACTAACAGGAGCCATTGAACCTGAAGCACCCGCACCACCCGGAGCCGGAGGAAAACCGGAACCCATGACGGATCCGCATTGTTTTTATTGACAGCAAAACCGGGAATCACCTCACGGAGGCGAAACTGAGTCAGGCTTTCCAGACCAGAGAGCCTCAGCATATCCAAAATTCGACGATTCATTTCCAGAAAGGTAGTGAGCACATTTCCAATGCGGGCTTTTTCCAATGGCTTTTTCTCATCGGGATGATAAATAGCGGCAAGGCGGGAAACCAGATGCAGAGTGTCCGGTAAAATCCCTTCCTGACACGAAAAATTTCCCTTGCGATAAGTGGAACAGGCTTCCAGCACAAGTCCCAGTGCCTTGCTCTCCTCAGGAGAAACGCCTCTCCTCTGCTGAAATTGTTTTTGCCGGGCATCCATGAATCGCCAGAGCCTAAATACCCCTGTTGCCAGATTAAGAAAAGACATGATCTTTTTCTATAAGAGGGAAGAACCATTGGTGTTATATTAAACGATCTCGTTTTTACTTCTAGCCCCCATGTTACATGGGCAAATGATTAAGAAACAGCCTTAATCTTTAAGTGCCCCTCAACCTGACCTTATCCCTTAAAGGGGGAGGATTGAGGTGAGGGTGATTGAATGATACTTTTCACTCATACCTGTAAAATACAGGCTAATTCTTGTTAATCCGGTCCCTACTATGAGCCATCTCAAACTTTTGCTGAAATGTTTTGCCACTATCCTCACCGGACTAATTTTAACCCAATGCGAGGAAAAGACGAGCGCCCAATATGTCCAAGATGGCATTGAGTATTCCAAGCAGGGACGATATGACAACGCGGAGAAATCTTTTTTAAACGCCATAGGAAAAGACCCTAAAAATATTGACGGTCATTATGGGTTGGGAGGAATCTATAATCTTGAAAAAAAATATAAAGACGCGGAGAAGGCTTTCAAATCAACCATCCAGCTCGACCCCACCTACTACAATGCTTGGTACAGCCTGGGCTACACCTATGAACTGATGGGCAAAAAAGAAGACGCCAAAAAAAGCTATGAGAAATACCGCCGACTCAAGGGAAAAATGGATTCCATCATGAACAGGGAGAAGCCTTGAGGACATTAATATTTTTCATCCTTCTGTTCGCCTGGGTCAGTGCCTGCGGCCCTGCCAGTAAAAAGCACCACAAGCACTACCGAAAAGCTCACCCAACAGAACAATCAATACAAAAACAAACACATCCATCGAAACCTGCCAAACCGAAACCTACCCCAAAACCGTCGGTCCCCATTGTGCGGGGTTCGATGCCAACTTCTTTACTCCCAACTCTCTTGAACAAAAAGGATCAGACTTTAATGATCCTCATTGATGCAGGCAGGTATCGTGTCAGCAGGAAAGAACTTTCTTCCCGTGGGACGCTGAGTGAAAACAAGTCTTCATTCACAAATCTGGCGGCTTTTTATATCGACCGAACAGAGATCACCGTCACTCAATTTCGCAAATACCAACCCACCTATGATGAAAAACCCTTTATGGGCGGAAAAGACTGCCCGAGTTGCCCGGCCATGGGCATCAACTGGATTCAAGCGAGTAAATATTGCCGGTGGGCAGGCAAACGCCTGCCGCAGGAAGAAGAGTGGGAAGCCGCCGCTCGGGGTATCAGTAACTTCACTTATCCATGGGGAGAGGTGTTTCTTCCTGAACGCTCTAATCTACTGGGAGAAAAAGACGGGCACCTGTTTACCGCGCCGGTGGGTTCTTTCCCGTCCGGCGCTAGTGCCAGCGGTGTGATGGATATGACCGGGAACGTCTGGGAATGGGTGAACGGTAAAAAGTCTGAACAACCTCAACCTGGAACACGCATTGTCAAAGGCGGGGGATGGACCAGCGATAAAAGACAGGCACGTATTTCATTTCGCAACCACGTCGATCTTAAAATGAATAACCCGACGTTTGGGTTTCGTTGCGCAAAATCTCTGGTGCAAAAAAGATAAAACCGGGATGAAAAACAAGAGAAGCCAGCGAAGAACTCGCTGGCTGAACTCCTGCAAACATTCTACTCAGGTGGGAGGGTGAATCAGGAGCAACCTGATGTCGCGCCACAAGTCATGCACTTCAAGCAGGTTCCGTTTCGAACCAAAGTCAAGCTTCCGCATTCCTGACAGGCATCACCTTCATAGCCTTTTAGTTTAGCGATCACGGTCGTTGTGGTCGCGGCTCCCACAGACGGGGGAGAATTTTTAAGAGCTCCCGCCGCCGAGGTACCATTGCTGTTGCCATTTCCATTGGACGGAGCCTTTGCAATCGCATGGAATATCTTTGGCGCCGTTTCGGCGCTCATGGAAGTCTCAGGCGATAACAAGCCCGATGGCCCATTAGAGTCGAATCCGGCATCATCGTCACTAGATTGCTGATTCTTTTTACCGATGGAGTCAGACCGCAAATCATCCGGGGTCACCTGAGCCAGATCGTTCCTGCCCAAATAAGTGATCGCCAGTTCCCGGAAAATATAGTCGATAGTTGAGGTGGACATGGTGATTGCCTGGTTGCCGGTAACAATCCCGTTTGGTTCAAACCGGGTGAACACAAACGCATCGGAAAATTCTTCCAGCGGAACACCGTGTTGCAGTCCCAACGAAATCGCGATGGCAAAGCAGTTCATCAAACTGCGATAGGCGGCGCCTTCTTTATGCATGTCGATGAAAATTTCACCGAGAGTTCCATCATCGTATTCACCGGTTCTGAGATAAACCTTGTGGCCGCCGATGGAGGCTTTCTGGGTATAACCTTTCCTGCGGTGCGGCAGGACTTTGCGCTTGTGCTCACGCACCGCTTCAATGATCTGTTTGGCCGCCTGCATGGCCGGGGCTTCCTCTTCCATTTTCATTTGGTTAAAGCTGTCCGTCGCCACACTGTTTAGCGGCTGGCTTAGTTTGGAGCCGTCGCGATAGATAGCGGTTCCCTTCAACATCAGTTTCCAACTCAGCATATGCGCCCGCTCGACATCGACAATGGTGGCATCGTTAGGCATATTGATGGTTTTGGATATTGCGCCGGAAAGAAAAGGCTGGGCCGCCGCCATCATGCGAATGTGTGCTTCGGGGCGGATAAAACGTTTACCATACTTTCCGCACTGGTTGGCACAATCGAAAACAGAGTAATGGCGTTCTTTCAGATGAGGAGCACCTTCAACCGTCATTCTTCCACAAATGCTGTCATTGGCCGACTGGATTTTTTCATCGGTAAAACCCAGATGCTCCAGCAGATTGAAGGTTACAGAGTCCAACTGCTCGTCGGTCAACTTCAACACGTTCTTACAGAACGATTCCCCCAGAACAAATTTATTGAACGCGAAACTAATATCGAAAGCCTTCGGCAGTTCAAGCTGAACATTATCGATCACTCCATCGGTAAACCCTTTTTTGCGCAGGGAATCCCGGTTGATGTAAGGAGCAGTTTCCAAGCTCCCCGATCCCACGCAATATTCAACAATGTCCTTGATCTCATTAGGCTTGTAACCCAGCCTGCGAAGCGCGCCGGGAACCGACTGATTGATGATCTTGAAATAGCCGCCGCCTGCCAGCTTCTTGTATTTAATCAGAGCGTAATCCGGCTCAATGCCTGTGGTATCGCAATCCATCAGCAATCCGATCGTACCCGTCGGCGCAATACAAGTGGTCTGAGCATTGCGGAATCCGTTCTTCCTGCCCAGTTCCAGCGCATCCGCCCATTCTTTTTGGGCCGCATCAAGGAGATAGGCCGGACAATGCTCCGCCTGAATGCCTTGCGGATATACAGTGAGTCCCTCATATTCACGAACTTCCACATTATGCGCCGCACGCTGGTGGTTTTTCAGAACGCGGAGCATGGCGTCCCGGTTCCTCTCAAAGCCAGCAAAGGGACCCAGCTCTCCAGCCATTTCTGCCGACATGGCACAAGAGGCTCCGGTAGTCATAGCGGAAATTGCGCCGGCGATGGCCCGACCGTCTTCCGAGTCATAAGGAATACCCATTACTATGAGCATGGCTCCCAAATTGGCATATCCAAGGCCCAAGGTGCGGAACTCAAAACTCTTTTTGGCGATAGCCTGATTGGGGAACTGCGCCATCATCACCGAAATTTCCAGCGTGAGAGTCCACAAGCGGCAAGCGTGCCGGTAATTTTCTATCGCAAACACTCCCTTTTCCTCATCGTAAAAACGCATCAGGTTGATGGACGCGAGGTTGCAGGCGGTGTCATCGAGAAACATGTATTCGGAGCAAGGATTGGAAGCACGGATCGGTCCATCTTCTGGACAGGTATGCCACTCGTTGATCGTCGTGTGGAATTGAAGTCCCGGATCGGCACTGGACCAGGCAGAGTAATTGACCTTTTCCCACAGATCTTTAGCGGGTAGGGTTCTGGCAATCCCTCCATCGGTTCTGCGGATCAAGTTCCAGCCTCCGTCGCATTCCACTGCGCACAAAAACTCATTGGTGAGTCGGACCGAGTTATTGGAGTTCTGGCCTGAAACAGTCAGGTAACCTTCTGAAGTCCAATCGGTGTCGTACTCTTCAAACTCAATATCCTTGATCCCTTGCCGGGCCAGTTGGATAACGCGATAAATATAGTTTTCAGGGATGAAGCAAGCCAACCCTTTGCGGACAGCTTTTTTCAAGGCTTTATTTTTCTGTACGTCAAACCGGGTTTCTTCCCCTTCATCCTTTAACCAACAAGCCTGGATGATCTCTTTCAAGCACCGACGAGTCATCTTGCTTCCCGCCGCCAGAGCGGCAACCTTGCGCTCTTCCCTGACCTTCCATTCAATAAACTCTTCAATGTCAGGATGATCCATGTCAAGAGTGACCATCTTGGCCGCTCGTCGGGTGGTTCCGCCAGATTTGATCGCTCCCGCCGCCCGGTCGCCGATCTTTAAGAAACTCATCAGTCCTGAAGATTTTCCACCACCGGAAAGGATTTCGCCATCTCCACGAAGATTGGAGAAGTTGCTCCCGGTTCCAGACCCAAACTTGAACAGCCGAGCTTCCTGCCGCCACAGATCCATGATCCCACCATCACCCACCAGATCATCACTTACAGAAAGAATAAAGCAGGCATGTGGTTGCGGTCGTTCATATGCGTTTTTGGATTTTTGCGGTCCGCCAGCTTCCTCGTCGAAATAATAATGTCCTTGTGCCGGGCCTTCAAGTCCATAGGCCCAGTTCATGCCAGTGTTGAACCATTGCGGAGAGTTGGGTGCTGCCAATTGCCGCGCCAACATATAACGCATCTCGTCATAATAATTGCGTGCGTCTTTCTCACTACTGAAACAATTATTTTTCCAGCCCCAATATGTCCAGCACCCGGCCAGACGATGAAAAACTTCTTGCGATGTGGTTTCGCGAGTAAACCGCGCCGATCGAGGAAGCTCGTTCAGTGCCTCTTCATCTGGGACTGATGGGCAAAGCCATTCGGGCAATCCGGACTCGAACTTCTTTTCCAACCGGACCGGAACTCCCGCCTTGTGGAAGTATTTCTGCGCCATGATATCCACCGCCACCTGGGACCAGGTGTCAGGCACCAAAACATTCTTGATTTCAGAGACCAAGGAACCATCGGCATTGATGATTTTAGAAACTCGCTCGACAAAGCCAATCCCTTCGTAGGGGTCCTGATGATCCTTGGTAAATAGTCGGTCGATTCGCATATGACGCTCCACCTCGATAAAAATATAATTCCAATAAATTGAATCAGTTATAGGTCAAAGGTTCGAAAAACAACAACTCTTAACTGTCCTTTTTCCTTAAAATTCCAAGGCGCTTCAAACCAGAAAATATCCATATTTTGTGGTTTGGGGTAAAATATTATACAATATGTAGTATGTCAACGAAATTCCAGAGTACCCGAAAAACTTTCTTTCAAGACCACAAAACATAACGGTTTCACCTCCTGCCCTCACCCTGATTATAGACAAATAAAAAGCGAAAATCCACGTGCCCGTAAACAAAAAAAATATTACCAATTTTCAGTAGAGAGGTAATGAAATTTAGCCTCGGCTTGATACGGACCGGGCGGGATATTTGCCACCCGCCCAATATCAGGAGGTTCCGTTACCTTTTTAGTCAACTTCTGTTATAATGCGTCATGATTGACCTTGGGAATGTCCCAACCTATCTCACTTTCGATGATGTGTTGCTCCTGCCCGCCCATTCGAAGGTTTTGCCCGTAGACGTAAAACTCTCAACCCGTTTGACCCGCAAGATCAAATTGAACAGTCCGTTGATCAGTGCCCCGATGGACACAGTGACTGAAACCAATCTGGCCATTGCTCTGGCCCAGGAAGGCGGAATCGGTATCATCCATCGGAACCTTCCACCGGAAAAACAACGCAAGATGGTCGACAAGGTCAAGCGCTCGGTGAGTGCCATGATCCCCGACCCGATCACCATGGGCCCCGACCAGAAAATTAGCGAGGCCCTGGAAGTCATGCGCAAATACAACATCAAAGGCATCCCCATCACGCAAAGGAAAAAACTGATGGGTATTCTGACCAACCGCGACCTCAGGTTTGAAAAAAATCTCAACAAGAAAATCAGTTCCCTGATGACCAAAGACGATCTGGTCACCATTCCGGAAGGCACACCGCTGGAAAAGTCCAAACAACTTCTGCATGATAACCGTATCGAAAAACTGCTGGTGATCGACAAAAAGGGACATCTCAAGGGGCTGATCACCACCAAAGACATTGAAAAAGCCGGGCAATTCCCCAACGCCGCCAAAGACTCCAAAGGCCGACTTCTGGTCGGGGCTGCTTTGGGGGTCACCCGGAGTCCTATGGAACATACTGAAGATTTAATCCGCGTCGGGCTTGACGTTCTGGTGATCGACAGTGCCCACGGGCATTCGGAAAAAGTTCTGGCGACCCTCCGGGAAATTAAAAAGACTTTTCCGAAACTTGAGCTGATAGGCGGCAACGTGGCTACAGCCCAAGGAGCCGCCGACCTGATCAAAGCCGGAGTCGACGCCATCAAGGTTGGTATTGGCCCTGGCTCCATTTGCACCACTCGTGCAGTGTCGGGAGTCGGCGTGCCACAGATATCCGCCATCGCGGAATGCGTTAAGGTGGCAGAGAAAAAAAATATCCCCGTTATTTCCGACGGCGGCATCAAACTTTCCGGCGACATCACCAAAGCCATCGCCGCCGGGGCCAGCACGGTGATGATCGGCTCCCTGTTTGCCGGAACAGAAGAAAGTCCCGGAGAAAAAATCCTTTACCAAGGCAGAAGCTATAAAGAATACCGAGGCATGGGTTCCATTGGTGCCATGTCCCAAGGCTCCAGTGACCGATACTTCCAGGAATGGGAACTCTCTGAAAGCAAACTGGTTCCGGAAGGGGTTGAAGCACGCATTCCCTTCCGCGGCGCATTGTCATTCACCGTCCACCAACTACTGGGCGGACTGCGTGCGGGAATGGGATATTGCGGAGCCGCCACCATCGACGAACTGAGAAGGAACGCCTCATTCATCAAGATCACTCCGTCCGGGCTTCGCGAAAGCCATGTTCACGATGTGATCGTGACCAAAGAAGCTCCAAATTATAATATCGATTAAGCCCTCCTCCCACAAACCTGCCATGACGACAGACACCCTGCGCGAACAGAAAATCCTCATCCTTGATTTCGGATCACAATACACTCAAAACATCGCCCGAAAAGTGCGGGAATGCAGGGTCTATTGCGAGATCCACCCCTGCACCCTGCCGCTCGACGAAATCAAAGCCTTCGATGCCAAAGGCATCATTCTCTCCGGCGGACCTGCCAGCGTTCTTGAAAAGGATTCGCCGCTTTGCGATCGCGGACTGTTTGAATTGAGAGTTCCCATTCTTGGCATCTGCTATGGGATGCAACTCATTACCCATGTGCTGGGTGGCAAGGTGGACCCTTCTCCGCACCGCGAGTTTGGTAGAACCGAGCTAATGCTGAAAGGATTTTCACATCTGTTCGAAGGGGTGAAAAATAATTCCATCGTATGGATGAGCCATGGCGACCGTATATCAAAAATGCCGAACGGATTCAAAGGCATTGCCTGCACAGACAATTCGCCTTTGGCAGCCATCGAAAATGACGCAAGATGTATTTATGGCTTGCAGTTTCACCCGGAAGTGGCCCACACGGTAGAGGGCGCAAAGATTCTCAAGAGTTTCCTGTTTAAAATCTGCCAATGCGTAGAAAACTGGAAAATGGATTCCCTGGTTGATCAAATGGTCAACGACATCCGAAAAAAAGTGGGGGGTGCAAAAGTGGTTTGCGGGTTGAGTGGCGGGGTGGATTCTTCCGTCGCGGCGGTGCTGATACATAAAGCTATCGGCACCAACCTGTACTGCCTGTTCATCGACAACGGACTTTTGCGGTCCGGCGAAAAAGAAAAAGTGGAAAGCACGTTTCGCAACAACTTCAACATCAACCTCGATGTCATCGATGCCTCTGACAAGTTCCTTGATAAACTTAAAGACATCACCGACCCAGAACAAAAAAGAAAGTCTATCGGCAACACCTTCATCGAGGTCTTCGAGGAGGAATCCAAACGGCTGGGGGACTTCACTTTTCTCGCCCAGGGCACATTGTATCCCGACGTCATCGAGTCGGTCTCTTTCAAAGGCGGCCCGTCAGCGGTGATCAAGTCGCACCACAACGTTGGCGGCCTGCCGGAAAAAATGCGGTTAAAGCTTCTCGAACCGTTCCGCGAATTGTTCAAGGACGAAGTGCGTGTTCTGGGGCGCGAGATGGGTATGCCAGACGAAATCATTACCCGCCAACCGTTTCCGGGTCCGGGTCTGGCCATCCGTATTCTGGGAAATGTGACCCGCGAGCACCTCGATATCCTGCGCATTGCCGATAAAATCATTCTGGAGGAAGTAAAGGTCGCAGGTCTGTACAACGGTTTATGGCAATCGTTCGCGGTCCTGCTTCCAGTAAAAACCGTGGGTGTCATGGGCGATGCTCGCACCTACGAAAATGTAGTCGCCATCCGCGCCGTGACCAGCACCGACGGCATGACCGCGGACTGGGCCCATCTGCCTTATGAACTGCTGGGAAAACTCTCCAACCGCATTATTAATGAAGCGCGGGGGGTCAACAGAGTGGTCTATGACATCAGTTCCAAACCTCCCGGCACCATTGAGTGGGAATGACCGGGTGAGACCCGGTAGTAAACAGCTTTAGCGGTTTACCACACCTGACCGCTTACTCGACCTAAGCGGTGACTTCTTCTTAGGGGATTTTACAGGTTTGTTCTTAACCGTAGCGCCATAAACAATCCTTGCTTTTGCGCCTCTATCCAGATCAACATTTAGCGTCTTAGAAACACTCAATAAAGTCTCAAAACTGACCCGACGATAATTTTCCGATTCATAACGCTGTATCTGTTGCGCTGGCATGCCAAGCTTTTCGGCCAACTGCTTCTGTGTCAGCCCATGAGAAATTCGAGAACGCACTAAAACCTGCGGCAGGTCTTCAAGAAACCCAAACTTTAAAGTAGGAACTTGTTTGTTCTTCAGGTTCTCATATTCGCGGATTTCTTTCTCTAAATCCTTCATTTGGGATTTCAGGGACTCGATCATCGCCTTATGGATGACTTTGCTCGGGAACGTCCCCTCCCTGCATACTTTTAAAGATCGCTCGAAATCTTTAAGTTTCGATCTGGTGATCTTGTATTGTTTTTCGTTCTTAATCATTTTCTTGACCTGTTATCAGGTGGTTACTCCTGCTTTATTTTTATGATGGCTTTACGCTTGCCATCGCGGTCGGTTTGAAAAAACTCCAAAAATGGTTCACCGCTTGCCCCTTCAATTACATTGGCGAGAAAGAAATCGACACTATATTTTTCTTTCATTTTCTTGCGGCTCTGAGAAAAATCCAACAGCACCGGATCAATCTTCTCAGTTTTTAGACCCATCTTTGGCATCCGACAACCATCAATATCATTAGGGAATTCCTTATCACCCACAAAACTGCCATCAATGTAGATTCCCTCAATCCCTGCTGACCTTAGGTTTTTAACAACCTTTTTAAGACCTTCAAATAACTGCCTGCGATGCGAGTTAAAGCAAAATTTCTTTTCAATCACTTTTAGAGTTAAATCATGGATACCGGGTTCAAGGGGTGCCTCTTTCATGTTCATAAACAAATCTTTCTTGATATTTCCTACTCAGATTAAATGCGAATTGGTTAGTCATTTTTGGGCTCCTTTAGGTTACGAAAAATACTTCTTCTATTAAGGCAAAGACTCCCTCAAAACACCTTAATTATAACAAATCAATTTTACTTGTCAATTATTAAAACAATAATTTTATTGTATTACTGCAAAAAATAATCAAGCCTCTATGCGGCTCTCTCTTAACAAAATAATGAAGCAATGAGTTGAAAGGTACCTCCTGTTTATTATCGCATTTCCCAAAGCTCATAGGATTTAACGCTTTCCGACAATAGGGTTGCTTTTTAATTCCGAAAACTATAAAACGAAAAGAATGTATAAGGTTTTCAACCAAGGTCGGGCCAGAAAACTCGCAACTCGGGAAACGCACAGCCTTCGATGCTGAATTTAGAGAAAAACTGTATCAACATGTAGCTTGGTTTTCAGAGGATAAAACATGAGTGGCGAAAAATTATACATCCATTGCAAATCATGCGGGAAAACCTTTTTGAAGAAATACTCTAATTGTTCCCACTGCGGATCAAGGCTAAGCAAATTTACATGGGGTAAAATTGGCCTATTTTTATTGGGTGTCATACTTATCTCATCTATCTTAAACCCATCAGAGAATTCTATTGATTCTGCCCATACAAAAACGAGTGAGCAGATTTCAAATCGCCCTCACTTTAATAAAACAATTCAAAAAAAACCAAAAACCCACCTTACTCCAAGTGACCAAAAAAGATTTGTTACAGTTGTGGATGAATTTATTAATAAGTTTAAAAGTGCAAAAAACGAAATTCAGCAATCTACATTGAGAGATCGTCGCAAAGAATCTATCTCAAATATATTACAAAACAGAACTATCCACAATTGGGAAGGAGCGGTTTCTAATTTGAGAACAAACTCTGATGGTGACGCAGTCCTTGAAGTCTCATTATCAAAAAATATTACCATTAAAACATGGAACAACTCATTGTCAGACATAGGCTCAAATACAATGATTAAAAAAGGGTCGAACCTATATAGCAAGCTCTGGGATTTGTCTGAAGGGGATTGGGTGGTGGTTACAGGGAATTTCATGCCATCAAGCGCAGATTATATTCATGAAACAAGTCTAACTATTGATGGTTCAATGAAAGACCCAGAATTTTTATTTCATTTTAGTAATATAGTTAAAAATTAAAATAAGGAAGCAAAGTCATGCCATTAATTAATTGTCCAGAGTGTTCAGGCGAGGTTAGTGATTCAGCATACAAATGCTCTAAATGTGGTGTTGAATTGCGAAGACCAGTCAGGTCATTACTTGGAAAACTTATTAAATGGAGTTTTATTTTATTTAATTGCTTCATGGGACTATGGATGTTTACTGGAATGCTAGCTACGTCAGATCATATGACTGGAATGATCGGGGCAGAAGCAGTCGGAGCAGCTATTGGAGCCGGGCTTGGAGCAACAATAATTGGAGGGATATGGTTTACTGGAACAGTGATTATTGGAATATTAGTTTTGTTAACACGGCCAAAGGCATAATTTTAAATTTTGACGCTTTATAAGTGGCGGTCATCTGTGCCCTAACCAATACCGATCGGCATGACAGCCGACTGGGCCTGCCTGGAACAGATCGTCCTCTTGAGTATGGAAAACAACCCCGAAGAATTCCCGGTGGAGAAATCACCGACTACTAGTCTGGCCACTAGCAACTCGCCGATTAGCGGGGGCTGGCGGCGATGTTGCCACTCTTGTGGAACGCAAAACTCAATATACGGTTTCTGACCGCATCGAACAGGTGCTTGCCACTCATCGAAACCGGGTTCACACCATCACTTAGGACAACGGCATGGAGCTTGTCGAGCATCAAAAAATGGCTTAAACCCTTCTCTGCCAATATCTATTTTACCTCCCCTCCCTTCATAGGGATGGGGCTCTGGGGGAGGATTGGATTGCCGCGCTTCTTTTACCCTCTTGTAGTCAAGAAAAGACTTGACCTCTTTATTTTGCCCACCCTTACGCTTCCTGGAAACGAGGGCTGAATGAAAATACCAACGGACTTCATTCGACAGTATTTACCAAAGTCCAGACGACTGGACAACGTCACACAAAAGGAGCTGGAACACATCATGCATCAACTCAATCATAGACCCGGAAAAACACTTGGCTTCAAAACACCCTATGAGCTACTCTTCAAATAAGAACACGTTACTAACTGTTGCACTACTACTTGAATCCGCCTTCGATTTATAATAGCTTTATGAAAGCGTCCGCCCTATTAGCATTCCTGATATTTGCGCCAGAGGCGGAATACTCTTATTCCTCTGAAATGGTGGAAGTGCCAGCAGGGGAGTTTGTCACGGGAGACAGTGTAGATGTTTATGCTAAAAAGGTCGTGTGGCTTGAGACATTTTTCATCGATCGGTTTGAAGTGACCCACGAAGAGTTTGCCCGGCAGTTCCCGGAAACTACTTTCTGGAAAGGTTCGGAGGCACACCCCACCACCAACATAACTTGGTATCAGGCCAAGTCTTATTGCGAGCAAGTTGGCAGACGCCTGCCCACGGAAGAAGAGTGGGAAAAGTCCGCCCGTGGTACGGATGCCCGGCTTTATCCGTGGGGAAACAAACCGCTCCGCAAAAAACCGCACCCGTTTTATTCGGGAATCATCAAACGCCGGGTTGGGCTCAATAAAAAAGACAAATCCCCATACGGAGTCCGCGACATGGCAGGCTCGGTCTGGGAATGGACCGCGAGTTCTGAGAACGGGGAAAAGGTCACCCGTGGTGGACTGTGGAACCATCATCTGGACTACGAATATGGTAAAACCTTTGACCGTAACCTGATCGCTCCTTCGGAACGATTTATCTTTCTGGGGTTTCGATGCGCCAAATCGGAAAATTAACGCGGCGGCTTTTTCTGCAAGGTGGACTTTGGGCCACCGGTCTGCTTTTATGGAACGGGTTTCGCGGCCCCGCTAAATCATGGGGACAGGAAACAGATGCGTTTTCAGGTACCGATTTTGTTGGTAAAACCCGAAAAGGAAAACATCGATCGTTCTACATCAATTTCTGGAAACCGATGCGCCGTATCAACGCCGCAACATGGACGTTGAAGGTAAGCGGTTTGTGCGAAACCCCAAAAACCTTTACGCTGAGCGAATTGCGAGACCTGCCGACCCGGTCACAATCTTCCAGACTTAAATGCGTGGAGTGCTGGTCGGCACGTGCCGAATGGGGCGGGTTCTCTTTGAAAGAGCTTGAGCGGATAGTTCAGCCTCACCCATCAGCTCTCGGAGTAGCATTCCATTGCGGTGATGAGTATCTGGAATACTTGTCGCGCGAGACATTAAATCATGGCCGAGTTCTGCTGGTGCACACCATGAACGGCAAACCTCTTTCTGATGCGCACGGGTTTCCCCTGCGGTTGATCGCCCCTGCTAAATACGGCTACAAAAATCCCAAAGCAATTCTGGAAATGGAATATGTGGCGGAACAACAAGCGGGGACATGGAGCAAGATCGGCGCTTACTCACCAGACGGCACCATCCTGCCCGGCTGGGACCACCCTCTTGAATACGGCAAACAGGCCCGTAGAATCCCCGGTGGGGAAATCAAAGGTTATTGAGTTACTGACTTTACAGTGATCGACCCAGTTTGCCACTAACGGGGACTGGCGGCGATGTTGCCGCCATCGATGGTGAGGATGCTTCCCGTTGTTTTTTCTGCCAATGCCAAGCTGAGGAACCCCTGCGCCACATCGGTGTCATAGACTTCCTGTTGCAGGAGGTTGTTTTTGAAATAGCCATCGGGAGAGAGTCCGCGCGCCGTAGCCCTTTCTTTCAACACGTCTTCAGAAAACAGGGCCGTGCGAACGCGGTCGGCGTTAATAGCGTTGGAACGGATGCCGTGAGACCCATAGTCCAGCGCATATTGTTTAGTGAGTGCCACTACCGCCGCTTTGGCGAGCGCATAAGGGCCAAAATTTTTTCCCGGATTGAACGCCGCCTTGGAAGCGTTAAACAACAAAACACCTGCGGTTTTTTGTATCAGGAACAACCGTAAAGCTTCTGAAGCCAGTGTCTGGTGAGCAAAAAAGTTCAACTCGAAACTCGCGCGCAAATCTTTCATATCCACTTCACCGATCGCGCCCGGCAAAGCATTGCCAGCATTGGAAACCAGGATATCGATACCGCCAAAGGTCTGGACCAGTTGTTCAAAAGACTGGCGCACGGCCAACTCATCGGTCACATCCAAAACCCGGCTGACAACACCAACTCTGGATTTTTCGCGTATCGCTTCCACCGACTGGTTCAATCTGTCTTCCGCCAAATCGACAAGAAAAAGATTAGCCCCCTGCTCGGCAAACAGTTTGGCGGTAGCCAGACCGATTCCAGAAGCAGCACCGGTGATGTAGACCACTTTGCCCTGCAAGGCTGGTGCTTTGCTTTTGCCCAGCTTGGCTTGCTCTAAAGACCAGTACTCCATATCAAACAAGTCGCTGGAATCGAGCGGCTCATACTTGCCCACCGAAAAAGACTTATGGACGATGTCAATAGTATGTTGATAAATATCGGCTGAGATTCCAGTCTCTTTGATGGTTTTACCGATCGTCACCAACCCCAATCCGGCTACCAGCAGAACTCGGGGCAATTGGTCCAGTTCAGTTTTATCCACCTTCCTGGCAGACTTGTTAGTTTCAAAATATTGGTGGTAACTTTCACAATAAGCGTTCAGGGTCTGGAGGACTTCTTTCCTCAGCCTGTCCGGATCCTGCCATTGTCGCAGATTCAGGAGCAGGGGTTTTTGTTTGGTGCGGATCACATGGTCTGGAGTGGCGGTGCCGATCTGGGACCAAGTCTCGCACTCTTTGCTGGAAGCAAACGCTTTTGCCCTGGCATCGGCACGATGATGCAGAACCCAGTCTTTGCCCGACCGATCTTTATAGAGTCCGCGAAGCACAGGAGCCAGGACGTGCAAAAGCGTCTCCTCTTCAGTTTCCAAGGCAAGGCTTTTAAGGGGAGTGAGCGGTTTTAGCGGTTTTTTCCTGATATATTTTTCCAGAAGAGTCACCGCATGAATATGCCAGTCGTAACTCTCTTTCGCACTATCGCCGAAGGTGAACAACCCGTGATTGATTAATAAAAGTCCTTCTGCCTGTGGGTTTTTCTCACACACTTCGGCAGAAGCTTTAGCGAGCGCAAAACCAGGCATAATGTATGGGACGGTAGCGATCCTGTGCGCAAAAATCTTTTTGCAGATTTTCTCCGCGTCCGGCTGGTTGGCGATGATCAAACTGGCATCGGCGTGCGAATGGTCGATGAACTTGTGCGGTAAGAACGCGTGCAAAAGCGTTTCCACCGATGGGTTGGGAGAAGACGCGTCTAGCAGATGCGTTCTCTGTTCATTCACCATGTCCTCATCGCTCAACCGGCCGAGGTTTCTCAGTTTCAGCAGATGGTCGAGCAAGACTCCAGGAAGACCTGGAGGCTCCAGTGTATCAAGGTCCCACCCACTGCCTTTCACATAGAGCACGTCCACCTCTTCATTCACCTTATTCAGAGTACGCGACTTGACCGAGGTATTACCTCCACCGTGGAGAACCAGCGCAGGGTCCGCGCCTATCAATCGTGAAGTGTAAACACGGAGCGCGACATCTTCCGAAACATCTTTATATTTTTTGATGGCCGCCTGGGCCTCTGAGCCGTTCCATTTATTTTCCATCTAACTCTTTGTTTAACATAATATTTCAGGCTGGTCAAAAATTGGTCTTTGGCTTTCAAAGTTTTCCTGTTACAAAGTCTGATGAATTGAATAAGCTTCTATGTTAGAGTTGGAGAAATGCTTGCCCAAATACACGTGACATTCAAGGAAGGTGTTCTTGATCCACAGGGAAAGACCGTCCACCACGCGTTGAATGATTTGGGATATGACGAGGTTCTGGATGTCAATATCGGCAAGTATCTGGAAATCAGACTTGATTCCACATCGGAGGAGGAAGCCGGAATACGGGTCCGGAAAATGTGCGAACAGCTTCTGGCCAATACGGTGATTGAATCCTTCCGTTTCACACTTGTTCCTACTGAATAACGCTCCAAAACAAATCGAGACCGGCATAAAATGAGGTGTGGCATTGTTGTATTCCCAGGGTCAAATTGTGACCACGATTGTTACCATATCCTCAAACATATCCTGAACCAGGAGACCCATTGGCTGTGGCATAAAGAGGAAGCCAATCTGGAGTCTTTCGACTTGGTAGTTCTGCCGGGGGGGTTCTCTTATGGGGATTACCTTCGGGCCGGAGCCATTGCCCGTTTTTCTCCAATTATGAATTCCATCATTCGTTTTGCCGAAAGCGGAGGCAGGGTAATGGGTATCTGCAACGGGTTCCAAATTCTTTTGGAATGCGACCTGTTGCCTGGGACGCTGATCCAGAACCAGTCGCGGAAATTCATTTGTAAAAACGTGTCCGTCCGTGTTGAAAACCTCGACACCCCCTTCACCCGGCAATGCGGGGAAAATCGGGTACTGGAAATTCCCATCGCCCACCATCAGGGTAGCTACTATGTCGATCCTTTTTCCTTGAACCAACTTGAGGAAAACGGGCAAATCCTTTTCCGCTATTGCGACACGTCGGGAAATGTTTCCGCCAGGTCCAACCCTAACGGTTCTGTAGGTTCCGTAGCAGGGGTAGCCAATGAAAAAAAAAACGTAATGGGGCTGATGCCACATCCTGAACGTTGTGCCGACCCTGAGTTAGCGGGAACAGATGGCCAGATCATTTTTCAATCCCTTATTTCAAATTCCTGGCACTGTGGACAAACCTAAAAAAACCCGCCCCAGCCTCGAGATCACTCCCGAGATTGTTAAGGAACACGGTTTGACCGTGGAAGAGTTCCGACGCATCCTCGACTTGATCGACCGCACTCCGAACTTGACGGAATTGGGTATTTTTTCCGTTATGTGGAGCGAACATTGCAGTTATAAAAGCTCCCGGCCTTATTTAAGTAAACTACCAGTCGAAGGCCTCGGGGTCCTGCAAGGCCCGGGGGAAAACGCGGGAGTCATAGATATTGGTGACGGCCTGGCTGTCGCGTTCAAAATTGAAAGCCACAACCACCCCTCCTTTATCGAACCTCATCAGGGTGCAGCAACCGGCGTCGGTGGAATAATGCGAGATGTTTTCACCATGGGCGCACGACCAATAGCCTTGATGAATTCATTACGCTTCGGCGAACTGGAAGAACCGCGCACCCGGTTCCTGCTAAATGGTGTGATCGATGGCATCTCCAGTTATGGAAACTGTACTGGCGTTCCCACTGTCGGCGGAGAAATTTATTTTGATGCCTGTTACAACGGCAATATTCTGGTCAACGCATTCTGTCTGGGATTGGTTAAATCGGATCGAATCTTCCTGGCTGGAGCTGGCGGAGTGGGCAACCAGATTCTTTATGTCGGTTCAAAAACCGGACGCGATGGAATTCATGGCGCGAGCCTCCTCGCTTCTTCCGAGTTTGATGAAACGACGGAAGACAAGCGGCCCACCGTACAGGTGGGCGACCCGTTCACCGAAAAACTGCTGATCGAAGCCTGCTTGGAATTATTTGAGTGCGACTGGGTGGTGGGTGTGCAAGATATGGGGGCCGCAGGGCTCACTTCGTCTTCCTTTGAAATGGCGCACCGGGCCAAAACCGGGGTGTCTATGGACCTGTCAAAAGTTCCCTTAAGAGAGGAAGGCATGACCCCCTGCGAGATTCTACTTTCCGAGTCGCAGGAACGCATGCTTTTCGTGATCAAACCGGGCCATGAAAAAAAGGCTCTTGCCATTCTCGACAAATGGGGACTGGACGCAGCTATCATCGGCGAAGTGATCGAGGAATCCTGCGTGCGCATCCGGTTTAAAGACCAAGAAGTGGTGAACCTGCCTGTTTTTCCCGTTGTGGATGGCGCGCTGAATCTAAAACGTGAAACCAGACGTCCTCAATATCTTGATGAGGTGGTACCTGTAAACCTGGCCGAGTTTCCCGACTTTTCCAGTGGGGACAGGGCTTTGAAAAAACTTCTGGCCTGCCCAAATATTGCCAGCAAAGAATGGGTCTATGAGCAATACGACCACATGGTGCGCCTGAATACGCTGGTTTTGCCCGGCTCAGATGCGGCCGTCCTGCGCATCAAGGATACAAATAAAGCAGTGGCCATTTCAGTGGATTGCAACAGCCGATACTGCTATCTCAACCCCTACGAGGGTGCCGCCATCGCCGTGGCCGAAGCTTGCCGTAATGTGGTGTGCTCTGGTGCCAAACCAATAGGCCTAACCAATTGCCTTAATTTTGGCAATCCGGAAAAACCCGAAATTATGTGGCAATTCCAACAAGCAGTGGAAGGCATGGGCGATGCCTGCAGGTTTTTTGATATTCCGGTAGTCAGTGGTAACGTCAGCCTCTATAATGAAACCAAGGGAGACGCGATTTACCCAACTCCAACCGTTGCCGTTGTTGGCCTGATCGAGAATCGAGAACTGACCATGACCCAAGGGTTTAAAAAACCCCGGGATCAAATCGCTCTCATCGGTTTTACCATGGAGGAGTTGGGAGGAACTGAATACCTGAAAGTCATGTTTGATCGCAGTGAGGGGACCCCCCCCATTCTAGATCGAAAATACGAAAAACAGGTGCAGGATTTTTGCCGGGAGCTGATTCAAAAGGGCCTCATTTCTTCTGCTCATGATTGTTCTGAAGGAGGGCTGGCAGTCGCGGTGGCAGAATCTTGTTTCTCGCCGGGGTGCCAGACGTTGGGAGCCACGCTCACACTGGAATCCACATTAAGAAATGACACTTTGTTATTCGGGGAGACCCAGTCACGTATTGTTATTTCTTTTCCCGAAGAACGAATTAGGGAAATCGAAGATATGGCGATGGCATTTCCAGTCGACTTTTCCTTGATTGGCAAAGTGGGAGGTTCTCATTTCACGGTGACAGTCAACGGAAAAGAAGTTATTAAACAGAACATTGAAGTTTTAAAAGAACTCTGGAAAACTTCACTGAGGAACTATGCTGGATAAGCTACATGAAGAATGCGGAGTCGTAGGGGTCTACGGTCATCCTGAAGCCGCCAATCTGGTCTATCTCGGACTCTACGCACTGCAACACCGGGGCCAGGAAAGTGCTGGCATTGCCGCCAGTACGCATTCCAAAATGCACCTTGAGGTCGGCATGGGACTGGTCGCCGACATCTTTGACCCGACTCGAATCCTGAAACTACCGGGTCCAATAGCCATTGGCCATAACCGCTATTCCACAGCAGGAAAAAGCGAACTGGTCAATGCCCAACCCTGCATGATCAACTATTCAGCTGGGTCTCTGTCCCTGGCTCATAACGGCAACCTCGTTAATGCCGAGTCCATACGCAAAGAATTAGGCACCCAAGGGGCGATATTCCAATCCACCAACGACAGCGAAGTTATCGTGCATTTAATGGCACAGTCGAAAGCCGAATCTTTCGTGGACCGGGCCGCCGAAGCCTTGAGGCAAGTCAACGGTGCTTATTCATTGGTCCTGATGACGGAGACAGAGTTGGTGGCCGCCCGCGACCCACACGGGTTTCGTCCTCTTTGCCTTGGCAAACTCGATGACGCCTACATCGTAGCCTCCGAAACCTGTGTGATGGATCTTATCGAAGCAGAGTTCATCCGTGAAATCGAGCCGGGCGAAGTCATCTTGATCAACGATCAAGGGTTACAATCCTTTTTTCCGTTTAAAAAAGTTGACCCCAAACATTGTGTTTTTGAACATATTTATTTTGCGCGCCCAGACAGCTTTCTATTTGGGGAACATGTCTACACCGTTCGTAAAGACATGGGCCGGGCCATGGCTCAGGAAAGCCCCGCCGATGTCGACCTTGTTGTTCCCGTGCCTGACTCGGGGGTTGTGTCGGCAATGGGTTTCGCCGAAGAAAGCGGCATTCCTTTTGAAATGGGTCTCATCCGAAACCATTATATCGGCAGGACTTTCATTGAACCACAATCACAGATCCGGCATTTTGGCGTTAAGCTTAAACTGAACCCGGTAAAATCGATGATCGCTGGCAAACGCATCGCCATCATTGACGATTCCATCGTCCGCGGCACCACCAGCCGTAAGATTGTAAAAATGCTCCGTGATGCGGGAGCCAAGGAAGTTCACCTTCGTATTTCAGCTCCGCCGATCCTGCATTCCTGTTTTTACGGGATTGACACGCCCACTCAGGAAGAGTTGATCGCCCACAAATACAATCTGGAAAAAACGTGCAAATATCTGGCAGCAGATTCTTTGGCCTATCTCAGCCTGGGAAAAATCCTTGGAGTGCTACAAAATGGCAAGAAATTCTGCTCCGCCTGTTTTGATGGCAATTACCCTGTCCCGATCCCCGACAAAAAACCAGTCACCCATCAGCTGGGTTTATTCGCTAACGAGAATTCCTGATAATCCCGGCAGGGTTTAAGGAGCAGCTTTAGCCTGTGGGGGTACCCGGGTATTTTCAAGAAGTTTGCCCAATCCTTTGAGTTCTTTGCGATATTGCGCCAGTGATTGATCAAGATTCCCCTGCGATTCCAGAATGCGGCGATAAGTGTCACGGATATTGTCATAGTCGCTCTTACTCAAAATCAGTTTCTGATCTTTTGCAGGTTTCGACGGAGTGAAAGGGTCGGCTTCGGCGACATCTAGGCTCAACTCTTCACGAGGCTCACGAGCAAAACCAGTAAATATTTTCTCCAGTGCTTCATCCAGAGTCCGTTCCATGGCGATACTGTCTTCATAACCTACAATGACGCGCTTGAGTTCGGGGATCTTTCCAGCATCGGCTTTCAGGTATAAAGGCCGCACATAAACCAACGACTCTTCAACGGGGATGACCAGAAGGGTTCCTTGTATAACGCTCGACCCTCGTTGATCCCATAATGAAATCTGCCGGGAAATCTCCGCATCCTGATTGATCCGGGCCACCATTTGGCTGGGCCCAAACACCAGCTTCTGCTTGGGAAAGGTATACACATCCAGCTTGCCATACTGTTCGCCATCACTTCGCGCCACCATCCAAGCTGACAGGTTGCTCTTTCCTCTCGGCGTGTATGGAAGCATGAGAATGTATTCCTCGCGATCCTCCCCTGGAAGTTTCATGATCGTGTAATAAGGCTTCATGATGCGCCCATCAATTTCCGGTATCTCCCATTGGTCTTCCTTGTTGTAGAAAACCTGTGGCCGCTTCATATGATAAGTGGCATAAATATGTGTCTGAATCATAAACAGATCGGAAGGGTAACGAATATGGCTACGCAAATCTCCCGGCATGTGGCTCATATCTTGAAACAAATCGGGGAAAATATTGCGGTACGTTCGGATGACCGGGTCTGCCTGATCGGCGATATAAAAATTCATCGAACCATCATAAGCATCGATGGAAATTTTTACAGAGTTGCGCACATAATTACCAAACCGGGGAATTTCCGGAGAATAAGGAAAACGATCGCTCACCGTATACGCGTCATAAAGCCAAATCAGGCGACCTTCTGAAATCACCAGGTAAGGGTCGTTATCCAGCCTGAGAAATGGCGCCACTTTCTGTACCCGGTCCGTAATATTCCGGTACATCAGAACCCGGCTTTCACTATTAATGTCATCGGAAAAAATAATTTTAAGAGCTTTGAACCGGGCCGCCAGAACGAGCTTGCGGAAAAAGGAACCGACTTCAAAACCACCCTTGCCTTCGTAATTCCTGTATACATTTTTCTCCCCTTTCGGGTAGTCAAATTCTTTGGTTCCGGTGTTAACAAAAACATGATCGTTGGCCAGTTCACCAAAATAGATCTCGGGCCGATTCACCACCAGATCCACACTAGATTGTGGAGGAATATCTTTAATGAATAACACCGGTAGTCCTTCCGGCGTAATCTGGTTAACAGGACTCAGCGAAACCCCGTACCCATGCGTAAAAGTCAGGTGCTCGTTGATCCATGTGCGGTTGGGCAGGTTGGAGGAAAGCAGTTCCCTTGGCGACAACAAGGTTTGGCGGTAATTCCCGTTAATGTGGTAACGGCCATTGTCAACAGACTGGAACTGGTAATAGGTCCTGATCTCTTGGATCTGCCCCAAGGTATCAAGAAGCGGTTCCTGATCCCAGAGCCGGATATTTTCGATCGTTGTCGCGTTTTTCCGTATGCTTTCGGCTGTCAAAGACGCAGAACCGGAAAGCTCATGCGTTTCGGTCTGACTAAGTCCATATGCTGTCAACGCGCCGGCAATGGTATGCTCGATATAAGGGGCTTCCTTGACCAATTCATTAGGAACCACCACAAATTTCTGTAAAATCTTTGGATACAGATTGGCGACAAAAAACATCAGTGCCAAACCTGCACCTGAAAGCACGACCTTTTTCATACCGGGCCGAACCAGCCCCATAAATGAAAACAGAGCAGAAATCAAAGAAGTAATCACTAGAATATAAAGGACAGGGATTTTGCCATTGTCATCAGAGAATCCGATCCCGGCGATCAAACTACTTCCCTCCGTCAACAATTCATAGCGCTGAAGATAAAATTCGCTGGCAAACAAAAGAAAGAGCAAACCGGCAAGCCCCGAAAGAGTGCGCCTGGCGTCAGGAAGAAGAACCACTCCGGTCGGCCCGACATAAATAAAACGCTTGAAAAAATAGATCAGCCCTACGCCAATGGAAAGCACGATCATTGTTTCCCATAACAAAGATTTCGCCAGCAACCAGAGAGGCAGGGTAAAAAAGTAAAAGGAGATGTCTTTGCCATAGATAGGATCAACCTCTCCATACGGGGAAGCATTCAAGTATTGCAAAAGGGTTTCCCATTGCTGAGCCATCACCAGTCCGGTCATGACTGCCAAAACCAAAGGGATCATCAGAGTCAGCAATTTTAAATTGCTGGCCATGGCATCCAGCAAAGGAACTTCTCGCCGGACCTGATCTGACAAAAGAACCGGCAGGTGAGAAGTTTTCTTGTATACATGATTTAAGAACCCGAATGTCAGCAGGAAAAACACAACACCCGTCAGCAACCCAAACCCGAACCGCGATACCACCACCGTCCACAAGACCGAGGTGATGCCATGGCTTTCGAACCACAACCAGTCAATATAAAAAGAAAGGATTTTATCGGCAAATAGCGAGCCAGCAAAAACCAATGCCGCCAGAATGAACAACCACTTTTTAATTTTTTCCATCGTTGACCCTTAATTTTCCTTCCATTTTATGGAACAACCCATTGAGGATATCTGCTCAACCGGAGCTTCTTTCCCAGCAACAATACAATCCAAAGCCTCTTTTAAATTTCTCTGAGTCACTCTTTCTTCATGCTCCCAGCTGTCATCAATTCTGCCTCGGTACAAAAGTTTTCGTTCCGGACCATAAACATAAATATCAGGTGTGCACACGGCATCATAGGCCCTGGCCGTCTCCTGCGAAGCATCAAACAAATAGGGGAAGTTCATGCCCCTTTCCTTTGCGAACTTCCTCATATTTTCCAAAGAGTCCTCGGGGTAGCGTTCTGCGTCATTGGAGTTGATGCCGACTAACTGGACTCCCTGATGCCCAGTCTCGGCCTGCAAATCAATCAACCGCTGTAACACCGCCTTGACATAAGGACAATGGTTGCACATGAAAATGACCACCAGAATATTTTTATCCGAAAAACTTTCCAGGGAATATTTTTTCTCATCAACTCCAAGAAGCTGGAAACTCGCAACAGGGATTCCCAACGGAACCATGATGGAACGCATTAAAGCCATTGTGAATTATTGAAAACAATGAGCGTCTTTTAAAAAGGATTGGTGGGGCATGCTACCAGCCTTTCGGGACCGGTTCAATACAAAGTTTTTCAAGTGGGCGACTTACAGGTCATCCCTGTAACGCGGCAGGTATAACAGGCAGAGTGTGACAAGGGAAAGGGGCGCAGGGTCCCCTTAATATTGCCCCCCATGCGAGCCTTCGGGTTATCAACGAGAATCGGACAGACGTAAACGCCTTCGCTAGTGGCCATGCGTGATGTTGCGCACTGGAGCTGGGTGATATCAAAATTTTCGAAACATGCTTGCGTCACCCGTTCTTCATCACTATAACCGCGTTCATTCTTAGCCAACTGCCCCAGCATAAAACCCGGCAGTATCTTGATTTGCGGCTGGGAAATCCGGCTAGAGCGGAGAAGTTCAACAAACCGCGATTCCATTTCCGCGTCCTGCTCCTCTTCCCAAGTGCGCGTGACGGTGAGTATCGGCGAAAACCCGGCCTCGACGAGATGCTCGATTCCGGTCACAGCTTTCCTGTAAGCTCCTTTTCCACGTATGGCATCGTTGGCCGCTTCCTCGAAATTTTCCATACTCACCCGGAAACGCAAGGGATGATTAGAGGTGTCCTGGATCCCTCTCAACCGCTGAGCCTTCTCAGAGGTGATCTGTGTTCCATTGGTCAGAACATCGAGAGGCCCATAGTCAAGAATCAAAGCAAGAATTTCAAAAATATCCGGATTGATAAATACTTCGCCGCCGGTGATGTAATAGTCTTTCACCCCCAGGGTTTTAGATTCTTCCAGTCTTTCTCTAACTTGGGCCAGGGTCATCATGGCGATGGTGTCATTCTTCGGTCCGCAACTGATAAAACAATGAGTGCATTCAAGGTTGCAGAGCGTGCCTCCAACCTGCAACCATAGCGTCTCCAGGTTTTTCAAAGGAACTTCTGGAATAGCTCTTTTAGAAGGGTTTTTCACTTGCGTGTCCATGTAATTAAAGTCCCGCAGACTCGAAAGAGTCGCTGACGTTACGGATGCGAAGTTTGCGCCTGAGCATGGCGAACCTTGCCAAAGTTTTTCTTCCCAGTCCCGATCGATAAACCGGTGTCACCGCAAGCTTTGCCTGAAGTGGGTCTCCGGTAAAAAACCGGGTGTCGAGCGGACTCAGAAAACGGCATGTCGGATACAACCATTTTAATGTCAGATGGTTGCGTTGAATCGCCTTGTCCATATGTTCCGCCAGTTCCACCAGATCACGATATTTGTCCGACTTCTCGCTACTACTATTTTGCAGATAGACTATAGGAATGATTCCCGAGTCCACCAACCTGTCAACACCTTCCTTAAATCGCGAAAGAGGTTCCGGCCCCAGAACCAGATCGGTCCAAACTGTGCCGGACGGGAAAACTCCCGCGGCATATTCCAGGGCAGAATGAACCTGTTTTGCCGTCATCTTTTTTTTCGACTTGACTGTTCCGGAAAAACCGCCCAATGGGAAATCAATGATATCAAAACCAGACGCATACATGAGGTCAATGGTGCTCGAGTTCGAAGGCGGGAAGCCTTTCAGCACAACAAAAGTGTTAAAGCGTTTTTTGATCGCCTCCACCAAAGGTGCCAGCCGGTTGAATCCCCGGTCAGCCTCTTTGCAGAAGTCCATATTCAGTTGCACCAGATCCGCGGCCCCTTCTTCGAAAGCCGACTGGATGACAGAAAGAATGGCTTCGATCGGCATGCTCAGTTTTTTACCCCGACCGATGGCGCGGAGAAAAATATTCAGACAATAGCCATCGAGGCAAATATTTTCGGAAACTGGGGTGCGCTGCTTCAACTGCTGTTTGAGAAATTCCGGAATCGTGATGATGCCGACATCAATCTCCCCTTCGCTCATATGGAGCCGCAAGCGGTCTTCGTGGCAGACCAATTTTGGTCCGTCCTTTCCCGGCGCATTCAGGTTGGCCTTAACGATGAAGTCTTCCGCCAGAGCCAAAGTGATCTCCTCGCCCGGCTCACCGGAACAGAGTCCACCCGCAACCTCAGAAAGCCCCTGCAAAATAATCGGAACCGTAAGTCCCCTCTGGATCAATCCAAGTTTTATTTGTCCGTGATAAATTTTATCCATAGCCATTATCGATCCAAAATCTTCTGGTGGATGCCACCAAACCCGCCTGATGACATGACCAGCACCACATCGCCATTTGTAGCATTTTCAGCCATAAAGGCGACAATGTCATCCACTTCCTCGATGAAATGGGCATCCGTTCCTTTTTGGCATAAACGGGCCACGACCTGTTCCGGGTCCAGCCTTTCTTCCTCGCTGATTTTTTCAGGCGCAAACAGACTCGCAATAATAACCCGGTCGGCAGCGAGGAAACTAGCCGGAAAATCCTGTTCAAACACCTTTCGCCTTGAAGTGGCCGACCGAGGCTCAAACACAGCCCACAACCTTTGCCCTGGATAAGCCTCCTTCACCGCTCCCAACGTTAAGCGAATGGCTGTCGGGTGATGGGCAAAATCATCAAGCACCGTTATACCGTTTTTAATCCCGACCACCTCTTGGCGCCGTTTGATGCCTTGAAAACTTTTAAAGGCGGAGTCGATTTCATCAGATGTCAGGCCCAACCGCAGACAAAGGGCCGCCACCGCCGCCGCATTTTCCACATTATGCCGACCAATCATGGCCAACTGAAACTCTGCCTCTTTTTCATCCCGATAAGACAGGGAAAAATAACCGCACCCGGCCTCAAACCGGTAATCTTTGATCCGCCAATCCGCCCCATCTAAATAGCCGTAGGTCTCGACCTTGCAAACGGCCTCTCCTAATACATCCTGAATATTTGCATCGGCGTGTTTGACCAGTATAACCCCATCGGGCCGAATCAGGTTCACATACTTTCGGAAAGCGTCTTTAACCTGCTCCAGATCGTTAAAAATGTCGGCGTGATCAAACTCAATGCCCGTCAGAATCGAAGCGTCAGGACGATAATGCAGAAACTTGGGTCCCTTGTCGAAGAAGGCACTGTCGTACTCATCGCCTTCCGTCACAAAATAATCTCCATTAGGAACCTGATGGTTGTTGTTAAAATTTTTCAACCAACCACCCACCATAAAACCGGGTTTTCTTCCAGACACCTGGAGCACCCAACTTAAAAGTCCTGTGGTTGTGGTTTTGCCATGTGTCCCAGTCACCACAAGGGATTTTCGACCGTCCAGAAAAAAACGCGCAATGGCTTCAGGAAAAGATGTAAAATCCAACCCGGCTTCCAGAACAGCCCGCACTTCTGCATTGGTTTTGGATACCGCATTGCCAACAATGACCAGATCGATATCACTCGTGATATTTTCTTTTCGATAGCCGGGAAAAACCGGAATTCCAGAATTTTTAAGAAGCGTGCTCATCGGCGGGTAGACATTGGCATCGGACCCAGATACGCGATAACCAGTACCTTTCAACAAACCCGCCAACGCCGCCATACCGGTGCCGCAAATCGCTATAAGATAAATGTTTTTAATATCTTCCATAGAAATGAGGCATTGTAGATACCCTCCCAGACAAAGTCAACAGGATGGGATGCGAGCCTGCCGGAACCCCTCCGATTCTTCACAGGTTAATGAAATAGGTTCTTGAGTTCTGAGAGGTGGTCGATGGAACAATCGGGTTCGACCAAGGCAATCTCTTTCGGGTCCCCAAATCCAAAGTTGACTACACAGGTATAAACCTCGGCGCGTTTACCAGTTTCAATATCCACCGGGCTATCACCGACCAGCACTGCCTGTTCCGGGGAACATTGAAACTGGTCGAGCAAGTAGAGCAGTCCCTCCGGGTCGGGTTTTTTGGATTTCAAGCTGTCACCACCAAGAATGGCATCGAAAGAATCCAGGCTTTCCAGGGATTGCAGTATGCGCCGCACGAACTCTTCCGGTTTGTTGGAACAGATGGCCTGCTTTTTGCTACGGAAATAATCGAGCATTTCGCGCCCGGAAGGATAAAACCGGGTATGGTTCATCAAATTACTCGAGTAATGTTCACGAAACAGTTCCACGGCCTGAGGAAGGCCGGTATACCCCGTTCCCTTTATCGACTGAGCCATCAACTTTTCGACTCCCTTGCCGACATATTTGCGAATCGTTTCACGGCTCAGGGTTCTCAAACCGAGCTCACTCAAGACAAGGTTAACAGCATCGGCAATGTCGTAAAGGGTATCGACCAGAGTGCCGTCAAAATCGTAGACAATGAGAGAAATTTTTCGTTTCACTGACCGCCGGACCACACCCGGTAGGAACGAGATTCTCCATTTCGTTCAGAATGATACGACAATGTCTGCTTGTCGTTCTGAGGAACAAAGCGACGAAGAATCCGGGGTTATGCGAAGCTCTCGATGAGAACCGGCCAAGAGCATTTAAAACCGCCCACACCTTTTGCCAGCCAAATAAAGTTTTACATACTGGCCCTGCACCTGGCAGTTAATAACTCGATTCGTAACGGTAGGCTTTGACGATGTTTTTATCGTTAAACAAGATAACCAACCCCTTTGACTGTCCTTCGCCGATAGCCTGCCAGGTATCAAGTTGATAAGTCCACATGGTGTGTTTGTTTTCGGTGCCTTCTTTATAGGGCACGCCAAACCAGTCGAGAATTTCAATCTGGGTGGTTACATTATTTTGAATTTTTTTAACCTTGGAGTCATCAAAATCTTTCCCAACCGTACCACAACCAACCACAAGCGCGCAAAGGACTAAGAGGAGAACGGACGTCAGTTTCATGGGTCCCTCCTTGTTTGGATCAAATCTTAAATTTGGTCAAGGGGAGTGTAACAAACCTTCAGATGAAAGTATAGTTTTGATAACTGCCGAGAAAGCCAAAACGCAGAACAGGACACGGCATCAGGCAGAACTGTAAGGATGATGTTTGCGGTATTCAGTGAGAATACTTTCTATTCGCGTGTGGGAATGGGTCGGCAACCGTCCTCCCATATGGGAAACCACCTGCGCCGCACAATAGGAGCCGACGATAGCCGAGTCCTTCAATGACTGATCATTGATCAAACCATAAAGGGCTCCGGCGGCAAAAAGATCTCCGGCCCCGGTGGTGTCCACCGCTTCGACCGGAACGGTACCGACCTGCACTGGCTCATGACCACTTTTCCCGGCTAGCGATCCCTTGGAACCCAAGGTCAAAAACAGGATATCCACCCATGCCAGTATTTTATCGAACGCCTTTCTCGAATCGGTTTCACCCGTCACGGCCTGGGCTTCTCCTTCATTACAAAATAGAATATCAACGTTCCATTGGATGAAGTCCAACAGACTGTCTTTGAAAGTATTGGCCACAAACGCGTCACTCAAAGTGAAGGCGACCGGAATGTTCTGTTGTTTAGCAAGCTTTGTCATATGGAGTCCGGCTTCGCGGGTTTCGTCCCCGGTCCACAAATAGCCTTCCACATAAACCGCCTTGGCATTCCGGATAATGGTTTCATCGACATTGTCGGGATGAAGCATTGAAGAGACACCGAGATTCGTCAGCATCGTACGCTCAGCATCAGGAGTGATGAGGATCACGCAGGTGCCTGTAGCTTCATCATCGGAACCGGGCCCGTTGAACCCAACCTTACAGGAGCGCATGTCTTCCGTGTAATGTTTCCCGTTATCATCGTTGGCCACACGGCCCAGGTAATAGGATTTGGCCCCCAGAACGCTGGCGCCGTGAATAGTGTTGGCGGCAGACCCTCCTGATGAAAGTTTGCGTGGCTTTGACTGCAGAGCATTTAAAACTTTTTCCTGATCGCTTGCGGAAGAAAGAGTCATACCCCCTTTGGTCACTGATATTTCTTCTATAAAAGCGTCGTCAACCTGAATTTCAATATCAACCAGCGCATTTCCTATTCCTACCAGGTCGTAATTCATAAAAAATATTTTTCGTGATTTAAATTGTCTTGAATTCAAGTTGTAAGCACAACTCTTCGTGTCAGTAGAAAGGTAGACCGCAGTAACATCGTGGTTTTCTCATCGATAAAAGTAAAAGGACACCTGTGATTATTTAGCACCAGCAGGAATTTATTCTGTCGCGGGTTTAATAAACATTTTATAGGCGATAAGGCCAAATAGCGTGACTCCTGCCGCAAAAAAAGCGGCTCCTGATGCTTGGGCAATCAGGGCAACCGACTCTTTTGCCGCACCAGTTGACCCCATTCCAGGAGCCAGAAACCCCGCCAGTAGCCAGAAAATCCCATAGCCCAGACTTCCCAGCCCACTGAGCAGAGAAACTCCTGATTGCGCATGGGTCGGGAAACCTAACCAGGCCACCAGCAGTGAAAAAGCGATACTGATGACACCCATAGTCTGCGAGTGCAAATGGGCACGTTTCATATAGACCCATGATTTTTTAACCACCTTGTCGGCTTTGGCCTGGTCTCCCTTATAAATTCCGGACAATGACTTTTCGGAGCCGGACTTTAAAATATCTTTGATGTCGTCTTCGCAACAACCAAAAGCCAAACCCAGCGACCCTCCGAACAGGATCGCGATCATAGCGACTAAAACCCCATATTTGATGTGCGAAAAATCGATCATGGCCTCACCCAAAAGTTTTGTCATTAATCTCCACTTGAGGTAGGTTCGCTGATGCACCAGTATTTGTCAATTGTAAAATTATTTTTAACAGGGTAGAATTCCCGCTGATGAAAAGCGTTAACCATAAAGCCAAAACAACTATTATCCTATATGCTCTCTGTTTCTTTCTGGCAGTTCCCCTCCCCACAAGCGTCGAAGCTAACGAAAAGGGCATCCCCCTATTCCAGAATAAAATCAATAAAATCCTTTCCAGCCCCTGTCTGAGAGAAAAAAAATTTGGTATCAAAATTTACTCGCTGGATCGCGGCGAATCCCTTTTCGAATTGCGCAGGGAAAAGTTATTCATTCCCGCCTCGAATTTAAAAGTTCTTACCACTGCTGTTGCGCTTGAAGTCCTTGGCCCAAATTACCGCTTTCCGACACGGCTCTATACAGACGGGGTCCTGAAGGATGACGTGTTAAACGGCAATCTTTATATCAAGGGTTATGGCGATCCCAAGTTTGTCACGGAACAAATGTGGCTATTGGTGAACAAGTTAAAAAATCTTCCGGTGAGTGAAATCACTGGAAACATTATTGGCGACGATTCTTTCTTCGATGACAGGAAACGAGTAAAGACCTGGATCAAAAATCCGGGTGCGGAGGCTTATGAGGCCCCCTCAGGCGGGCTGTCTTTCAACTTTAACACGGTCCAAGCTTTTGTCAGCCCAGGCCCGAAAGCAGGGAGCAAACCTAAGATCGTTATCGAACCCGATACCGAATACATCACTCTCAACAATCGAGCCAAAACTCTTAAACCCGGCAAACGCAACCGGCTGATCGTCAACCGGCTGGACCACAATGGATTTTGCGAGATCACGGTTTCAGGGGGAATCCGTCTCGACCAGCCCCGGGCTCAGTATTTCTTAAACATTACCGACCCCACCCTATACACCCTGAGCACACTGAAAAAATACCTGGGACATGCTGACATCCAGTTCCAAGGCAAAATCGAGCAGGGAACGGTTCCTGAAACAGCCATGGAGTTATTAACTCACGAGTCAGAACCTCTTACGTTGGCACTTCAGGGTCTCAACAAGTTCAGCAACAACTTTGTGGCGGAACAGGTTTTAAAAACCATCGGAGCCGAGAAATATGGCCCGCCAGGCACCACCCTGAAAGGTCTTAAAGCTTTTGAAGAGTATCTGATAGAACTGGGATACCGGCCGAATCAATATAAGGTGCTCGATGGTTCCGGCTTGTCCCGGCAGAACCGCTTGTCGCCGCAAATGATTGTTGATGTCCTCCGCTACGTCAAGAACGACCTAGGAGTGTACCCTGAGTTTATTTCTGCTCTGGGTGTGATGGGGGTGGATGGAAATGTAAAAAACAGAATGCGTGGGGTAAAAAGTTCGGACCGAGCACGAGTTAAAACCGGTACCCTGAATTTTGTCAGCGCACTTTCCGGTTATTTTCAATCCATGGACGGAGAAACTTTTGCTTTCTCGATTTTAATGAATGACTTGAAATGCTCTAACGGCAGGATCAAAAAACTACAGGACCAGATCATCCTAGAAGGACTGCGCTTTCGGCGCATTCCTGCAGGCAGTGTCATTTCCAAAAAACAGGGGAACCCTCCACCTACTTCAGACTCGGCTCTTTAAAAACCCTCTGACCTATCCGCCAAAAACCCTGCGGTTTTCCTTGCGGTCTTCTTCCAGAATTTTTTTCCAATCCCTTTTCACATGGAGAGCGTCTAAAAAATCCTCATAAATGGATTTCGCCAGCTCCATGCGGTCAATGCCTTCCGGTGCGACCTGGATATCCAACTGCGCCAGAGCCATGTCAAAGTCTCGATCCAATAAGGAAGCGGAATCCATACCACATTCTTTCAGTGCCTGACGAACGGTCGCGGGGTCATGACCAAAACGTCTTGCCACTTCATTGAGGTTGGAAGGCTTATATTCTTTTTTAGGTCCAATGCCCAAATGATAGGCACAGAACAAGCTGAAGGCATCCAGATTCATGGTCAATGGCTTTTCCGAGACAGACGAATTTTTCACCGCGGAGGTCTCAACAGGCCGCCTTGAAGTCGGTGCTATTCTTCCATTGCCCCTGCCAGATTCTCCCTGATAGGGTGGTTTTTGCCCACTCGAGTTACCGCCATTGTGGCGTTTTTGGCGATACGGATTCTTGCCGTTTTGCGGTTTGCGAGTATTGCTGGAACCCGACTTGTTTTTGCCAGCTATGCTAAGGTGAGAAGTCAATGCTTGGGCAGAAGAAGGACTAGAGGAAACCCATGGATGGATTCCGCCTTTCCTCTGCCCAGAGTTTTGGTTTTGATTTCTTCCGGAGGTGTTGCCCTGGCGGTTTTGATTTTGAGGTTTCCGCAGGTTGCTCCCGTTTCTTCTGAGTGAGCCTGTTTTTTTCAAAACGCTATTCCTTTAAGTACGGGGTGAAGTTTCATAGTTCTAATCATCTTCTTCATCTTTGTTAATGGGTTAAGTGCTCGAGCTGATCCACCAATGTGGAAAATTTTGCCAAAGCGGTTCTAACCGGTTCGGGTGAAAGCATATCCACCCCGGCAGACTTCAGCAGGTCAATCGGGTATTTTGATCCTCCTGATTTCAAAAAGCCCAAATAGTCGCTCAACTCGGCCTCTCCACCGGAAAGAACCCGGTCAGCCAGAGCATAAGCGGCAGAAATGCCTGTGGCATATTTATAAACATAGAAACTAAAATAAAAATGTGGGATGCGAAAACATTCCAAGGACAGGCAATCATCCAAGACCACTGCTGGGCCAAAATAGCGTTCCAGAAGATCCCTATAAATCTTTTTGAAAGATTCCAGTGTCAAAGGCTCATTATTCTCCATTGCCTTATACACCTGATGTTCGAATTCGGCAAACATGGTCTGCCGGTATAACGTACTGCGGAAATTATCAATCTCCCGGCAAATGATATAAATTCGCATATCCGGTGCAATGTCCTGGCTCAAAAAATGCCGGGTCAAAAGAACTTCGTTAAAAGTGGAAGCCACCTCCGCCACAAAGATGGTGTAGTCGGAATACAGGTAAGGCTGATTTTTTCTGGAATACAACGAGTGCATCGAATGCCCCGCTTCGTGTGCAAGGGTGTACGCGCTGTTGATATTGTCTTCCCGGTAATTCATGAGAATAAAGGGATTCGAATCGTAGCACCCTGAAGAATAAGCCCCACTCCGCTTGCCTTTGTTTTCATAACGGTCTGTCCAGCAGTCTTCCGACAACCCGCGTGTCAGTTGTTCGACATACTCCTCACCTAAAGGGTTCAGGGCAGATCGAATCTCTTCTACCGCCTGCTCGAAGGGCATATGCCATTTCATATTCTTCACTAGCGGAACACCGCAATCATACATATGCAACTCGTCAAGTTTTGACAGGCGTTTTCTTAAATCAAAATACTTATAAAGCGGGTCGAGATTCTGATGCACCGATTCGATCAGGTTGTCATAAACCTCCATCGGGATATTCTCAGAAAACAACGCCTTGGCCCGGTAGCTGGGAAAGTTTTTGGCCTTCGAGTAAAACAAATCCTTTTTTATGCTTCCGGCAAGCAAAGTGGAATAGGTGTATTGATGGGATTCGTAAGCCTTGTAATAGGTATTAAAAGTGTCCTGCCTGACCCTGCGGTTATAATTCTGCAGAAGGCTCTGGAAATTGCCGTGAGTGAGAGAAACCGTTTCACCGTTTTCATCCTCAATCTCCCCTGGTTGAAGGTCAGCGTTATCGAGTATATCGAATGCGTCCCGCATACCCCGCCCCATTTCTCCAGACGCAGCTAAAAGCACCTCCTCTTTTTCGGAGAGCGTGTGACCCCGGTAACGCAAAACCTGTTCCAGATGGAATCGGTAAAACTCCAGTTCCTTGTCGGCCAAAAACGCAGATATCTTATCATCAGGGATAGACATAATTTCTGACCGGATGAAACTGGAAGCCTGACTCGCTTCATTGGCCAGCCTCATAACCTTTTCAAAGTTTCCCTGATAAAGACTGTTGGTTTTATCCTCATCATTTTTAAGATGGGCAAACGTGTGAAGCTTTTCCAACTTGCGGGAGAAACTCATATCAAACTCGAGGCAAGCCTTGAGTTTGAGAGCAGACTCCGCCAACGTGCCGATAAAGGAAGCGTACTCATTAATACCCGCTTCCAATTCGGTCAACTCGGTATTCCAGACATCATCGGATGAATACAACCCCGTCAAATCCCATTGGGACTCTACAGTCACTTCATCACGTGCCAAGGTTCCTGCTTTGGCATCCATAACTCAGAATAGGACGGGAAACATGGGTTTCCAAAAGGTGATTAACATTCTCTATCGGATTGCCTGCTGTATCGTTTTTAAATGAGTTTCAAGTTTAGCCTGTCTTTCAGAAAGGGCAGTCTTCCTTTTTTCGTCCTTTTTGATGACTTCGGCAGGCGCTTTCTTCACAAAATTTGGGTTGGAGAGTTTCTTATCTAGAAATATGAGGTCTTTTCCGATTTTTTTCAACTCTTTTTCTATGCGGCTCCGTTCTTCGTCAAAATCCATCAGTCCCTCAAGAGGAATAATCAGGTCCATTTCTCCCAATACCGAAGATGCCGAGACCTTCGGTTTCTCAATACCAGGACCTATGGTTATTTGATCCACTCGAGCCAATTCACGGATAAAACCAGCATGTTTTTTTAAAACAGCTTCCAAATCGGCATTTCGGGTTTTGACTAACGCGTTTAATTTCAACCCCGGATTGAGGTTCATCTCGCCACGGATATTTCGTATGCCTGTAATGACTTCCATCACCTTCCCCATTGCCTTTTCCACATCGGGTTCGCTTCTGGCGGCATCAAATTCTGGAAAAGTGCTGACCATGATGCTGTCTGCGCTCTTGGGTAATTTCTGCCATATCTCTTCTGTGATAAATGGCATGAATGGATGCAAAAGCTTCAGGGCTGCTTTCAGCACATGCACAAGAACATTTTGTGCGGCTATTTTCTCAGAGCCTTCCACCTGTAAACGGGGTTTGGCAAGTTCGATGTACCAGTCACAGTATTCATTCCAAATGAACTTGTAAACCGCGAGAGCGGCATCGTTGAACCTGAAAGTTTCCAGGGCCTCATTAACTTCCCGCGTGGTGTTGTTCAGTCGACTCAAAATCCACCGATCAGCAATGGAACCCTCAGCGTTTTCACCCGGTCGACAGTTTCCCTGATAACCTTCCAGATTCATAAACACAAACCGTGAAGCATTCCAGAGTTTGTTGCAGAAGTTCCGGTAACCTTCGATGCGATCTTCGTCCAGTTTAATGTCCCGGCCCTGAGCGGCAAAAGCCGCCAGCGTAAACCGCAACGCATCCGTTCCGTATCGCTCCATGACGGTCAAAGGGTCGATCACGTTCCCCTTGGTCTTGCTCATTTTCTGTCCCTCCGCATCACGAATCAGGGCATGGATATAAACATGGTGGAAAGGCACGTCACCCATAAATTTGATCCCCATCATGATCATGCGCGCCACCCAGAAAAACAGGATGTCAAATCCGGTACAAAGAACAGAGGTGGGATAAAACCGTTTAAGCGTTTCCGTTTTTTCAGGCCAGCCCAATGTGGAAAATGGCCAGAGCGCGGAACTGAACCAAGTATCCAGCACATCGGTCTCCTGCTCCAGATCTGTCGAAGAACAGACCAAACATTTTTTTGGAGTTTCCCGGACCACAGTAATTTCGCCGCAACCCTTACAGGTCCACGCGGGAATCTGATGCCCCCACCAGATTTGCCGGGAAATACACCAGTCGCGGATATTTTCCATCCACTCAAAATAGGTGTTCTCCCAGAATTTTGGAACAATTTTTATGGCGCCATCTCTCACCGCCCGCATCGCTGGTTCCGCCAAAGGTTTAGCTTTGACAAACCATTGCTTTGATAGGTAAGGTTCAACCATTGTTCCGCAACGATAGCAATGTCCGACGGAATGATTCAGGTCTTCTATTTTCAGCAGGACTCCCGCATCTTTTAAATCTTTCACCAGTTTTTTGCGGCATTCAAAACGGTCCAGCCCTTCATAAGCTGGGCCGGCCTCAGCATTCATAGCCCCATTGGGGCCCATCACATTTATTGATGCAAGGTCATGCCGCCGTCCAATTTCAAAGTCATTCGGATCATGGGCAGGAGTCACCTTTAGAGCACCGGTACCAAAAGAAGTGTCAACATAGCTGTCTTCGATAAGTGGAATCTCTCTGCTCACGACAGGAAGAATCAACATACGGCCTTTGTATTTCGTGTAACGCTCGTCTTCAGGGTTGACCGCCACAGCCGTATCTCCCAACATAGTTTCCGGTCGGGTGGTGGCGATGACGAGAAAACCATCGCCCTCTTTAAAAGGATATTTCAAATGATAAAGGTGACCCTGCGCGTCTTGATGTTCCACTTCCAGATCAGAAAGCGCCGTGTGGCAGCGGGGACACCAGTTAATGATATAGTCACCTTTGTAAATCAACCCTTCTTCATAAAGCGTGACAAAAACCTCGCGCACCGCCTTGGACAATCCCTCGTCCATGGTAAAGCGGTCCCGCTCCCAATCCAGCGAACTGCCCAGTTTTTTCAACTGTTCGTTGATGGTTCCTCCGGATTCGTTACGCCACTTCCACACCCGCTCGACAAACGCCTCGCGACCCAGCGCCTGCCGGTCGGTCCCTTCCACACGCAACTGCCGTTCAACTACGTTCTGGGTGGCAATTCCGGCATGGTCTGTGCCTGGTTGCCACAAAGCATTGAACCCTTGCATGCGTTTCCAGCGAGTCAGAATGTCTTGCAGAGTATTGTTGAAGGCATGACCGATGTGCAAACGCCCGGTAATATTGGGAGGCGGTATGACTATGGAAAAAGGCGGACGGCCAAGCGTCTCATCAGCATGATAGAAATTCTTTGCCTGCCAGAACCGGCCCCAGCGTTTTTCGACTTCTTCTGGCTCGTAATGCTTATCCAGTTGGATCATTCGATAAAATATTTTCCCTATACACCCAAATATAAAAAACACTCCCCCTTTACCTATGACACGCAAGGAAAGCTCTTTAAGCCGTAACGGTCTTCATATATCACTAATAATGGGGAAAGAATTTCTTTAAAAAAGAGCGGGTCTTAGAGCTGGGCCTGCTAATACATGTCCTGCTCTTTGATTTTTTCTATCTCTTCCCGGATCACCTTACGGGCAATTTCCGGAGTGACCTCTCTCACCACCTCACGGATGGTTTTTAAAATCACATCAGACAATCCGGAGACCTCTTTTTCCAGCGAAGTGCCCAACGATCTTTTCAGTACCAGCTTGACCTCTTCGGTAACTGCTTGAGTGAAACGATCATCTTCGGATTCATACTGCCAATTTCTCGAAGGAAAATTGCGCGGGCTCAAATTCCGGTCCTGATCAGAAAATCCGGAAATAGCATCCAGGTTTTCTTTTATGTCTTCTGGAGTTGCGGAGCGTTTGCCCACCTCGGAAAACACACCCGGCACTATATGCTCTAAAAGGCCTTCCGGCTCCGGAACAATGCCTCCCAGCGATGACAATGCAGAGGGCTTGTCCTCATGATTAGCCGAATCTGGCCTCTCTCTCATGGCAAGCTCCTTGAATGCGGAATCCAACTCATCCATATTGTCCATTCTGCGTTTGCCCACATCGGCAAAAATCTCCGACTCATCTGCATAGCCCAGTTCATCCGCATCGGACTCCGCAAAAGGAAAAGCTTCGGCCTCTTCCGTAGCTGGATCGGGAGACTGAACAGATTCTTTGAGTTCTTCAACACCACGGATCATTTGACCCATAACATCATCATCGTCCTCGGATTGCAGAGCGGACACTTGCAATTCTTCTTCTGGTGCAAGAGGATCATCAGGAAAATCAGAGCACTTCATCGGTTCCATCAAACCTTCGCTGGACAGGTCCAGAGCCTCATTGCCTGTCACCTCCTCCACAGACTCAGGAAGTGCCAGCTCTTCATCCATCAAATCTGAAGTTTCCCTCCCATCTATCGAAAGCTTTTCAACCGAATCTAATAACTCCTCAAGACTAGGTTCTTCTCGCGACTCCGGCACTTTCAGGTTGCCTAAAATTTCTGCGACCTCTTCCGTTTTTCCCACTGGCTGTCCGCCGGTTTCCGAGTCGGAAAGCAAAGCGGCGTCTCCATCGCCGGACGAACCCTCCAGCAGACTTTTGACCATGGACACAATATCGTCCGACTTGAACGGTTTCAAAATATAGTTATCCGCACCACAAGCCTGGTAACGCTGCTCATCAAAATCTTCAAAGTCGCTAGCCAGCAATAGAACTTTGATGCCACTCGTTTCCGGGGCTTCTTTAATTTTCGCGCTCAACTCAAAACCATCCAGCCCCGGCATACCAACATCGGCCAAAATAATATCAGGATTAAATTCCGCGATTTGATCGAAAGCCTCTTGGCCATTGCTAATGCCCTCAACCTCCACGTCCTCATTTTCAAAAGCCATGGAAACAATTTTTTGGATGGCGATGCTATCGTCAGCAATTAGAAGCTTGGATGACATGAAACTAAACCCTTCGGGATTTGGAAAAGAACTTTGGATGGGACCGGCGGGTCACCCCCGCCCTACAGCGAACCCACGGGAATATAGCAAGAGCATTCAGGTCGATATAACTCTTCGCCAACCAGCAATAGCTACTGCTCACCGCATCCAGCACCACACTGGCACCGAGTGGGGAAAAGCCATTCAATCTCAACCAGTTGAGTATACCATAAAATTTCTGACCCTGAAAAAATTTAGCCGCAAAACCTCACTTAAACCTTAAAATTATCGATAAGTTTTAGATGGAGCATGTCCGAACTCTATGCTTTAATAGAGGTAACATTTTAAGGATCAGATAGTTGGAGGTTTTCAAGCTTTGATTCGTTTGCTACGGGTTCCTCATTTCATAAAAAAGCTTATACCGCGACGCGGCGAGGCAATAGTTTTGCTCGGCACCTTGCTGACCGTCTTCCCTTCCAGTGCATTAGCTTTTTATATTCAAATTGATGGAGTCGCTGATATCAAGTCAAACTTCAGCGAAGGATGTTCGTCCATCACCGATATTGCCAATCAGGCGGAACGCCAGAAAATAGATGTGGTCTTGTTTGGAGACTTTGCCCGCAATTCTATTGAATTCGGAATCAAACCATTTGAGAAAATTTTCAAAAAAATCACCCATGGACCCTCTGTACTTGACCGGGGAATGGCGGGGTATTTATCAGAAATCAGAGATAATGACCGTCAGTTTGAGCACACCCTGTTGATTCATGGAGTGGAAACCATCCCCTTTTATTTCTGGACCGGAAGCAACTACGATAGAAACCTCACAGCTCATAACTGGGACAAACATCTGCTGGTTTTTGGAATGGATTCCGCCGAAGGTTACGAACAGCTACCCTTGCCCAACAGTAATTTTTCAAAAAAATATACCCATGAGCTTCTCAATAACTTCATGGTTATCGGGCTCATCTTCATGGTGCTGGTCGGAACTGTATACAAAGGTCACTTCCGCAAAATTACAGTACCTCTCATGTTGCTATTCGCCATGCTGACCTTGAACAATCACCCGTTTCAAAGTTCTCCTTTTAATCCTCATAAGGGAGACCAAGGCGTTGCACCTTATCAAAATTTAATAGACTTTGCCACCTCCAGAGGTGCATTGGTTTTCTGGAGTCATATGGAAACTGCTTCCCGTATCAGTGAGAAGGGGCCATTCGCCCTGAAAACTTTGCCCTATCCGAATGACCTGCTAACAACACAAAACTATACCGGGTTCCAGGCCGTGGGCAACGTACCCATCGGTCAAACCGATCCAGGCCAGCAATGGGATCAGGTGCTCATGGAATACTTGAATGGAAATCGGGAACAACCAGTCTGGGGTTTTGGCAACAATGATTTTCTTTGCGAAAACCAAAATGGAGATAGCCTGGGCTCTGTTCGCACCATTTTCCTCGTGCGGGAGAGAAACAACAACGCCGTACTCAACGCGATGAAAAAGGGAAGAATGTACGCAGTCCGCCAGGCCGATACCAACCGACTCTCGCTGGATGAGTTTATCGTTGAAGACCAGAAAGTCGGCAACCAGGCAACAATGGGAGAGGAACTGGTTGCAACAGACTTCCCCGCTATCAATCTGAAACTTCGCTCCGTGCATGGTGGAAACAAGACCACCCGAATTATGATCATCCGAAACGGGGTTCCCGTTAAAGAAGAAACCGTTTCTCTCCCCTCTGAATTGACTTGGAAAGATATCGGCATAGACCGTAAAGAACCCGTTTATTATCGGGTCATGGCAACGGTCTCTCCTCAAGATCATTTGGTTTCCAATCCTGTTTTTGTAAAGTTTGCGGAAAATATTGGAGTGGATGTTGCTTCGGCCCCGACTCTCACTCCGCCAGGCTTCTCAGTGCCGACTCCAGATGAACTTCAGGACCCCAAAGAACCCGTTGCGGTGCCACAACCCGGCATGGCCGAGCTCGCTCCGCAAGAACCACCGTCTCCTCCGGCAAAACTTTTAACAGTCATGTTCGATGGAGTGGAAATGAAAAAAGGGCCGGGAGAGATTTTCCCCAACATCACCAAACTCCGCAAAGGTCAAGAAGTCAGTTTCGTGAGAAGAACCAATATCGAACTCAATCACAGGAACTGGCTGGTGGTCAAGCATATGAACCGCCCTGGCTACATCTGGGAAGGTGCTCTCAAATGGTCCGCTGAGCACAGGGCTAATAACTAGCAAGCTCACACTTTAGCAGCCGCATGTGATGTCCTCTTCCTTAGGCTTCGTGTTCAGTTACCGGATGGTTCAAAGTAAAAGCGGATGCCAGGGAACCGAGAAAAACACCGGCAGCACCACCATCGCCGCTAGGATGAGCAGTCCGCAAATTTAAAATATAGATTCAAGCATGTGTATATGAATCACCCAGGTCGCTCTTAAAAAAGTAGAGCTTTACGTAATCCGTCATTGCGAACAAAGTGAAGCAATCCAGAAAACCCCTGGATCCGCCAGCCGCTTTCAGCGGCTGGCGATGACAACCATGTTGGGAAAGAGGGCTCATTATAATTTCTCAATTGCTTCTATCGCGACCGTCAGCTCGTCCCATTCCTGCACCAGAGTTTTCTCCTCAGCCTTGAGCGTTATCTGTTCTTCCAGGGTTTTTAACAACCGAGGCTTCTGATCATCTACGTAGATACTGGTATCGGCAAGCTGCGTTTGCAGAGCCTCATTCGTTTGCATCAAAATCTCCAAGCGGGACTCCACTTTATCCAATCTTGTTTGCAGAGGTTTGAGATTTTTATAACGCTGATTGCGTTCTTCGGCTTCCTTTTTTTTTTGCTCCCTGTTCAGCTTCGACGAAGAAGGCTCTCTGGTCGGACCTGAAGAAACTTCAACATCCTGAACCTCTTTTGATTTCGCCCATTCATAATCACTGTAATGACCAGGATACTCCTTAACCGTTCCCTCTTTCACTTCCCACACTCGGTTGATAAATCCATCGAGAAAAAACCTGTCATGAGAAATGATGACCAAACTGCCTTCATAATCCGAGAGTACCGCCGCCAAATGTTCACGCGACCGCATATCCAGATGGTTGGTCGGTTCATCAAACAAAATCAGTGAAGGCGGGGAAGGTCTTCTGTTTCCATGAGCACCCTTCCGCGACCCGCCGCCACACAGCATACGCGCCAGAGCCAACCTGGAGCGCTCCCCTCCTGACAGGACAGAAACTTTTTTTTCCACATCCTCTCCGGTAAACAAAAACGCCCCCAGAATATTTCGTTTTGCGGTAAGCAAGAGCCCCGGCGCAGACTCTTCAAGGGATTGAAAAACCGTATGGTTGAAGTTCAACGTCTCGCCCTGGTGCTGGGAGAAATAGGATCGGGAAACATTAGCATCGAGTTTTATTTCCCCTTCATCCGGCTGAAGAGCTCCTGCCATCAGTTTTAGGAGGGTGGATTTCCCCGCACCGTTCTCGCCCACCAGTGCCACTTTCCACCCCCTTTCCAAATTGATGGAAAAATTTTGGTATACCTTGAGGGCTTCATAATTTTTGCAGACCTCCTTAACCTCCAGAACATGACGCCCTGTTCTCATCGGCTGAGGAAAACGAAAGTGAATCGTTTTTGTACCCTGGGTCGTTTGCACCCGCTCTATTTTCCCCAGCATTTTTATCCGGCTTTGCACTTGGGTGGCCTTGGTATTTTTAGCGCGAAACCTTTCTATAAACCGTTCCACCTCGGCAATTTTTCGACTTTGGTTAGCGGCTTGTGACTCCAGCAACTCCACCCGCTCCTGCTTCTGCTTTTCGTAGTCATCATAACTCCCGCTATAAACCGAAAGCGACCCACGGTCCAACTCAACGATCCGGCTTACCAGAGAATTCAAAAATCTGCGGTCATGAGAAATGAGCAAAACACTGCCCTCATAAGATTTCAGAAATGATTCCAGCCAAACCACCGATCGCAAATCCAGATGGTTGGACGGCTCGTCCAGTAGAAGGACATCGGGGCTCTGCAACAACAAACGCGAAAGCTCGCACCGCATTCTCCAGCCGCCAGATAACTGGTCAAGCGGTTGGTCCCACTTTTCAGGTTTGATTCCCAATCCCAAGAGGATGATTTTTGCCCGAGCCTCCCGATCATAGCCACCCAAACGTTCAAACTCGTGTTGCAGGTCTCCGTATCGTTCGTGATAAGTCTGGTCCGATTGCAACCGCTCCATTTCAGTTTTCACTTTAAGAAAATATGGATCGCCCAACACTACCCTTTCGAGAACCGTTTCGCCACCCCCTTCCAGCTCCTGTTCCAACAAACCAAAACGCAGGCCTTTTCTAAGAGTCACCTTACCCGCGTCCAGCAGGGTTTTTCCTGTTATTACTTTAAAAAGTGTGGTCTTGCCAGCACCATTTTCACCCACCAGCCCCACCTTCTCCCTTGGACGCAGGTGGAAGCTGACATCCTCAAAGATCACCTTTGGACCAAATTGTAAAACTCCTTTCTCGACAAATATCATGAGGTGCCTCTACGGATTTATAGCTGCAATACGGGCTGCCCGTCTTATCCACTGATTCTTTTATTCAAAACCCTTTTGTTATAACGACCGCATTCAACAAACGCATGACTAAATTACGCGGCTCCTGTAGAACATGTCTTCGGTATCCTCAAGAACCATTACCGGTTGCGCAGGGCGCGCTATATCGGGTTGACTCGAACAGCGGTTCACTCCCGACTTCAACACCGTTTAACAAAAATTACTGAGACACCCTCTTATGAAAAGGTCTCATCCCTTGAGAAGAGAGGGTGATTCAATGGTGTTTCCATTCCACACAAAAACACTTTTATGCCATATCCTACCAAGGGGTTGTTCTCAGTTTCGGATTGAACACTTCGCGCAGACCTTCCCCACAAAGATTGAAGGCCAGCACCACAAACAGGATGGTGAATCCGGGAATGAACGTCAACCAGGGCGCATCGAACAAAAATGTTTTGCCATCGGCGAGAATATTGCTCCAAGTCGCATCTGGAGGTTGCACGCCGAAACCTAGAAAACTCAAGCTCGATTCGGTCAGGATGGCCGTGGCCACGCCGATGGTAGCCGAAACCAGGACCGGGGCAATGGCGTTGGGCATCATATGGATAAAGATGATCCGCCATTCAGGGATCGCCTGACTCTTGGCGGCGACGACAAAATCTTGATCGCGCAAAGACAAAAACTCTGCCCTAACAAACCGGGCTATCCCCATCCAACTGGTCAGACCAATCACAATCATGATGTTGTAAATGCTCGGTGGCAATAGGGCAACCACCGTCAGAATCAAAAAGAAACTGGGAAAACAAAGCATGATATCGACAAAACGCATGATCAACGTATCTACGGTGATGAACCCCAGTTTCATCCTGCCATAAAATCCTGCCAGGCCACCCAGAAAAATCCCCACCGTCAGTGATATCCCCACTGCCACGAAGCCCACCGTCAACGAAACAAAACTCCCTTCTATCATACGGGCAAACACATCCCGGCCAAGCTCGTCTGTACCCAATAAGTAGATTCCCATGACAGGCGCATCTTCTTTTGGAGTAATTTTGCTCGTGTGTGGAGTAAGGGGAGGCAAAAATTTTTCTGAAAGCCGCACAATTTTTGGATCAAAAACAACGATGTTCTGCGTAAAAATTTTACCCATTATGGCGAGAACAAATAATGTGATTAAAAACCAAAAACTCACATAAGCCATACGGTTGCGCTTGAGAAGCACCCAACGCTCCTGAAACAAACCTTTAGAGGGCGGCAGGGCGTCGGCTTCCAGGTTGGCGATCTGTTCGTTCATAAGACTTCCTTAAAATTTTATGCGCGGGTCCGCCACGCCGTATAGAATGTCAGAAATCAATGTGCCCAACAAAACCAGAATAGCTGAAAAAAAAGTCAGTGTCAGAATCACCGGGAAATCTCGCGCCAGTATGGCCTCGAATCCCAACCGCCCCATCCCCGGCCAGGCAAAAATGGTTTCAAAAATCACCGAACCGCCAATCAGCCCGGGAAGGGTCAAGCCAAACATAGTGATGAAAGGCAGGAGTGCATTGCGCAGTCCGTGACGGTAGATGACTTGATCCTCAGGAAGTCCTTTAGCCCGAGCAGTGCGTATATAGTCATGGTGAATCACCTCCAGCATTTGCGAACGGACGTAGCGCGACAGGACAGCTATTCCCCCTATTGCCGAAATCAACGCGGGAAGCGTCAAATGCCACACTCGATCCATGGACCGAAATGATAATGGAGCGTCTTCCAGACCAAAGGTTCTCATTCCAATAACAGAGACATCAAAAGTCTTGACGATGAAGATGATTAACAAATAAGCAAGAAAAAAACCAGGAATGGAAATCAGCGCGTAAGAAATAAAAGTGCTGACTTTATCAAATGCCGAATTACGGCTTAAGGCCGCTTTAATTCCAATAGGAAAAGCTAGAAACCAAATCATCATCATACTGACAATGAATAAGGGAACAGAATTGAGAAACCGGTCCCAAATTTTTTTCAAAACCGGCTGGTTATCTTTGAAGGATTTGAGCTCCCCGGTAAACAGGTCTCTCACCCAAAAAACATACTGCATATGAAGTGGCTCATCCAGATGATAGGCTGCCCGAATACGCTGAATGTCTTCCGCTTTCATCCTCGGATTGGAAGGGTCCACCAACGCCGGTTCTCCTGGAGCCAGATGAATCACCGAATGTGAAATAATGGAAATAAAAACCAGCAGGATAACCCTCTGCCAAATGTTTCGAATAATAAAGTTGATCACTATTGCCTCTATGGCCCCCAGGAAGTTATAATTTCGGTCATGGACATTCTACAACTCAGCAACTACTTGGACAACCTTTTGGATATCGCGTCCATTAGTGACGCACCCAACGCCGTGAACGGACTGCAGGTGCAAAACACCGGCGAAATAAAAAAAATAGGACTGGCAGTAGATTTGTGCCAAGCTACCATTGACTTGGCCGTCGAAAAAAACTGCCAGATGATGTTCGTGCATCATGGAATTTTCTGGAGCGGACTGCGACCGTTTCGCGGTTCCTTTTATGAAAAAATCTCCTCCATGATGCGTGCCAACCTGGGGCTGTATGCGGCCCATATTCCCCTCGACCTACATCCGATACTGGGCAACAACCGGTCGTTAGCTGATTTGATCGGAGTGGAAAACCTGGAGCCATTTGGCGAATATGGCGGTATAAAAATTGGTTTCAAGGGCACGATCAACAAAAAATCCGCTGAAACCCTGGCGCAGGAATTGGCAGAGAAACTGGGTTCACCTGTCAAAGCAATCGGTGAGAGAGAAGTTGAATCCATCGGTTTAGTGACGGGTGGAGCCGCCGATATTATCCAGCAGGCCAGTCGTGAAGGACTCGATGCCTACATCACAGGGGAAGGGTCCAACCACCATTACCACGAAGCCATTGAAGGCCAATGCGTATTAATTTTCGCCGGCCACTACGCCACAGAAACCGGAGGCGTGAAAGCGGTGGGCCATCATCTAGAACAAAAGTTCCAACTCACCACTGAATTCCTCGACTATCCAACCGGTCTTTAACAGCCAAGGACGCGGTTACAAATCTTCAAGCAAAGCTCTCAAACCCAAGCGATAATCGGGGTATCGCAATTTCACTCCCAGTTCCTGTTTAATTTTTTTGTTCGATATCCGCTTATTGGTGGTGTAAAAACCCCAGGCAATGGGAGAAAGGTCGGCTTTTTCATAAGACACCAATGGCGGCGGTTCCACACCTAATAAACCACAAGCATACTCCACTGCCTCGGCAGGATGGGAAGGACAGTCATCGCTGACATTATAAATCTCACCAGGCTGGGGCTTTCTCATCGAAGTTTCCAGCGTTTGCACAAGATCTTCAGAATGAACGCGGGAAAAAACCAGACCGGGCTTATCAATGCGCCGGGCGCTCCCCTGTCTCACAGAAACCAGCAGGTTTCTGCCCGGTCCATAAATACCTACGCAACGAAAAATTATCACTGGCAGACCGTGATCTTGGCCTATCTTGAGCCAAGCCGATTCCACTTCTATGCGGCGGAGATTACGGTCCGTAGATGCCAGCAAAGGCGAAGACTCATCCACCCACTCCCCCTTTGTATCGCCATAAACCCCGGTTGAAGAGATGTACCCGATCCATTGCAAATGCCGGGCTTTAGAAATTTCTTCGCCGAAGTTTTCCAGCACCACATCACCGGAAGGTTGGGGAGGGATCGTTATTAAAAGATGCGTAGCGCGGGAGATAGCCTCAGAAATTTCTGGTGTGGGATGGGAACCATCAAAAGGGCAAACTGAAATATTTTTCGCCTTGATCTCATCATGCTCACGCCGCACAGTCCCTGAAACATCCCACCCATAGGGTAAGAGTCTTTTAGCCAAGGCCTGTGAAGAAAAACCCAGGCCAAAGCAAAACAACCGACCGGCACGAAAGGGATCCGGCATATCTTTTTTTCATCAGTTAGAAAGTGAATCGATATTTTTCAAATAACTCAAGCGTTACAACTTCCTTGCTTTCTTTAGAAACCTCCTGTTCAATACGCTTTACAGCCATATTGCGGATAAAAGGGATAGGAATCCGGGAGACCTTTTCCAACGCATCGTCTTCCCATTTCAGGGAAAGCTCCGCGGCCTCTTCCTTTTCCTTATCAATCTGTTCATCGCGCTTGAGGTCCTCTTCGGTCACTTCCATCCCCATTGCCTCTTTAGCAGATGCAGGCATGATGCTGGTGAATACCTCATCAATAATAGACGGAGTGATCATCTTGTCTCCACGTTGGCGGGCGCGACCTTCAATGGTCTGTTTAGCCATGCCCAGAACAAAGGGAGGCACCTTCTCCATTTTTTCCAACGCTTCTTTGCTCCAAGGCATACCCTGAGGCTCGGCGACCTCCATATAGTTTTTGAATTTTTCAACAATGTCGTCTTTTTTCTCGGTACGCATGGAAAGAAAATCTTCGATCTCCTCAATCACCTCCACCTTGCGTGGACTTTGTCGCATTTTATCCTTCGCCACATCGAAAGCGTCCATCGTCAGCTCTTCGAAACCAAACCCCTTGACCCTTTTGGACACCAGCATCATGGATTCATTACGAATTTCGGTCAGGTAATCAGAGGTAACTATTTTAAAACCCCTTTTAACGCACCGCTGAACCATCAGCTTACGGATGCCCGGACGCACAAATTCCGGGGCATGCTTCACCCTCTCCCAAGCATCTTCAGACCACTTGACGCCATTCTCCTTCGCATAAGGATGATCGACATCGGCAATTTTAGTTTCTCCGGTTCCCATAAATATCACCGACAAGAATGAAACTTTCACATTTGTTGTGTAAAAAGATTGTATTATAACAACACCTCTGGAAGCCAATATTTGTTGCGCCCTTGTTTACAAAAGAATGGTAGCGCATAAAGTTTCCAATTATTTAGAGGTCTTGATAAAAACTACTTGATGGTCATAGCAATGTCAATTAATTTGCGAGGGTTCTCCGCTTTAATGAAGTAGCAAATTACAAGCGCATAAAAACTTCAACACATAAACCCCTCTTAAACGTCTACTAAAGACCTTTATGCGACAATCCCCTATCGTTTATTTTTTATTTTTTATTTCCGGCATCACCGCGCTGACTTATGAAATCGTCTGGACCCGGATGCTAACTCTGGTGTTTGGGCATACCGTGTTCTCTGTATCGGTAGTACTGGCAGCATTCATGGCAGGTTTAGGCCTGGGCAGTTACCTATTCGGCTATGCCGTCGATCGGTTGCCGGAAACAAACGATTCAGGAAAAGTCCCGTCCGCTCTCCTCCTCTATGGCTGGATAGAAATCCTGATTTTTGCCAGTGGAGGCCTGCTCTCTCTCTTATTCGCCAATTTTTCGGGGATCTATGCCTCCCTGCACAGTTTCATCCCCGAATCGATTCCCTTGCAGAATTTGATAAAAATGTTGTTCGCCTTTGGGATGATGCTGGTCCCCACAACCTTCATGGGAGCAACCCTGCCGATCATCAGTAAATACTGCGTCACCGATGACAGCCGGATGGGGACTCAGGTGAGCCTGCTCTATGCACTCAACACTTTTGGCGCCGCGGTCGGTTGTCTGATGACAGGGTTCTTCCTGATGGGCACATTCGGAATTCTGCAAACCGTTCTCCTGGCAGCAGGGGCAAACCTACTGATCGGGATCAGCGCGCTGAGAATTTATCTGGAAACCATTCCCGGTGCCGACTGGAAATTTCGCCCACCACCCTTACGGCCGCAGGTCGATTTGAACGCGGACCAGAAATTCTGGATGGGCATCAGCTTTGTCTGCGGATTCACGGCTTTGGCCTATGAAGTGTTATGGACCCGGCTACTGGTGTTCAGTATCGCCAGCACCGTCTATTCCTTCAGCATGATGCTCACGGTCTTTCTTCTGGGAATCTTTTTGGGAAGCTTGTTGTTGATCCCTCTGGCATCACGGATCCATAACATCCGCACCGCCTTGTTAATCCTGCAAGCCAGCGCCGGCCTTTACGTGGTCGGTTCCCTGTACGGACTCGAGTCGATCCTTTCCGCTCCCTGGAACGGCTACAACTTGACCAATCCGGGCGCAACGTTTTTGCGCTACTTCAAAGATTCCGCCGGACTCATGCTGATACCCACCCTGCTGTTGGGCATGTGTTTTCCCCTGTTGATAAAAATAGTTTCCGGCGGGCATCAAAACGTCGGTAAGGCCACTGGTCAAATCTATTCGGCAAATACGCTGGGGGCGATTTTCGGATCGTTGTGCGCGGGCTTCCTGTTGCTACCAAACCTGGGAAGCCAGGTCAGCCTGACCCTGATCGCCACCCTGAACCTGCTGACCGCGGTTTTACTGTTCCGCACCGGAAACTATATTAGCCCGGTAGTGCGCAAGGGGTTGACCGTCTTGTTCACAGCACTGATCCTCTTTGTCAACATGGCTATTCCAAAAAATTTATTAAATCCGTTTTTCATGCGAGACAGCGCCGGCAAACGCAACATTAAAAAGTTGATGTATTTCGAGGAGGGCCTCTCTGATACTGTGGCCGTGTTCAGAGACGATTATGGTGCTCTCGACCCGACCGCGAAACGGTTGATCACCAACGGCATTTCCATGTCTGCCTCCAACCTGATCGCAACACGCTACATGAAACTGTTCGCCCATATTCCCATTCTGCTGGTGGACCAACCCGATAACGTGCTGGTGGTCTGCTTTGGAACCGGGCAAACCACAGGCGCGGCGGGCATCCACCCGCGCGTCAAGTCCGTCGATAGCCTGGAACTATCCACCAGTGTCATCAACGCGGGAAAAATGTTTGCCGACCAGAACCATCAGGTGCTTGACAACCCTAAAATAAATTTTATCATTCAGGATGGCAGGAACCACCTTCTGACCACCCACAAACGTTACGATGTCATCACCTCCGAACCCCCCCCTCCGCGCACCGCATTCACCGTAAACCTGTATACCCGGGAATATTATGAGCTCCAGAAAAGTCGCCTGAAACCAGGAGGAATCGCTGCGCAATGGATTCCCCTTCATAGTCAGGGAGAAAGTGAAGTGGACATGCACTTCAGAACCTTCCAATCCGTTTTCCCTTACACCATGGGTTGGCTTTCGGTGGCAAACGAAATTCTCATTATCGGATCCGATCAACCGATCCGAATTGATTTTGAAAAACTTAAAGTCCGCCTGGAAGAACCCGAAATTAAAAAGGCACTAGCTGATATTGAAATCCCAAATGTCTTTTCTTTTCTCAGCAACATCTGGCTACTGGATGAACAAGTTCAGGCTTTAGGCAAGGGGCACCCTCTTATCACCGACAACCATCCCGCTATTGAGTTTTATCTCGACCTGGGGAATGTGATCGATGTGTCCGGAAGAGAAAAGTATGTATTCAGCCGGGCTTCTTTTTATCAGATTGCCAACCATGTAGAGAATCTTTCCGCAACGGACCAGATGACTCTGAGGACCTATTACCAGGCCATGGATCTTTACCAACGCGGCGTGATGTACAGCAACCGGGGACAACTGCTTAAAGCCTTGAGCGTGATAGAAGACAACAATCTGGTTCGCTACCATCTGCAGGCGGGCAAAGATCAGATGGCCCGGCTGATCAAACAGGTAGAGCAGAACCCTGAAGTGATGGAAAATCTGCTCAGCCTGGGCCACAGCTATTATCAAGTCGGCGAATATCAGAAAAGTGCTGAGATCCTCAAAATGGTTTTGGCAAAAAAACCGAAATTGAGTTTCGCCCACCTATATATGGGGTACAACCTTTTGGAACTGGGGAAAAGAGAAGAAGCCCTGGACTATTTCAAGAGCACGGCAAAAAATGACCCGCGCCAAATGAGAACTGTGATGCGGGAGATTGGACTGGTCAACCTGCTTCAGCAAGCAGAAAAAAAACCAGATGACAAGAGTCTCCAGCGATCGGTAGCCGAATTCTACAATATTAAAAATGAATATCTGAAATCTCTGGAATATTCCCTCAAATCCCTTGAGGAAGACCCGATGAATCTTAAAATTTTGCAAAGCATCGTTTTCAGCTACCGAGGCCTAGGCGAAGCCAAAGAAGTACTCATGTATGGCAACCGCTACAGCCTGATAGACCCCGATGAAATTCATCTGCAATTCATCATGGGCGAAATTTATACTAAACTGCTAAAGTGTCATAAAGCCATCCCACTGTTAAAAAATGTGCTGAAAAAAGACGACACCTACCGCAACGCCCAAAAGCTCTTGGATTCCTGCAAAAACTCAACCCAGACATCGAACATTTAGCCTTCCCCACCTTGCATTGAAAAAATCTGCACTCAGAGGTTTTTTTCGTAACACCGGCAAAAAGAAAAGCCTGCCGGCTTACCGTTTTTTACCGAACCAGCAGATATTCTAAACAAGAGCCCACGCCTCTGTTCAGGTAAGACCCGGAATAAATTTACGTAAAAATCTGGCAATCGAAACCGCCATTTGGAAAAACTGATTTTTAGCCCAGGCTTTGCAGTCAAATAATTCTTTGTGTGTCTCTTCCAACAGGTTTGGAATTTCCAGCTTTTCCGGGCAACGCGGCAAACAATCTCCGCATTCCGTACATTTAGAAGCAAAGTTTCCTGGAAACCAATGCCCTTCGCCCTCGAACATGTTGTAGCGGAATCTGCCATAATCCACCATTTCATAGGCTTTCAGCAAGTTTCGGAAACGTAACACTTCGGGAATATTTATTTCTTCAGGGCACGGCAAACATTCTGCGCACAATGTGCAAAGACCAGATATCTCGGAAAGAGGAGCATCCATCCTAGCCAAAGTCTCACTCATCGCCGAAGAACCCTCATCGTTCAGGATGGAAAGGTTTTGCCTGAAATGCTCCGGCTCATGAATCCCCATACTTAAAGTCGTGATTTCCGGATGACCCAAGCAAAACCGTCCGTTAAACTCAATCGCGGTCAAAGGGTGGCAGGCATCCTCTATCTTTCGTGAAGGTTTCCATAACAGGCCTCCCTTTTCATTGGGAGAAATGATGAACACGCCAATATCTTTCTCCCCAGCCAACCGGACTGCGGTAAGGTTGCGCTGGAAAAAATAATAATAATGGAGGTTCACAAAACTGAACAGATCGGTATTCAGGGCCTGAAGAATGATATCCAGAGGAGCATGCGTGGAAAAACCAATATGCTTGATGAGTCCCTCTTCACGCAATCGATGCAAGACCTCCACCGGCCCCCCTGGCTTAACCGCCGCTTTCAGCCTCTCTCCATTATTGACTCCATGCCACCCATAAAAATCAAGGTAGTCCAACTTTAAACTGCGCAATTGCTCTTCAACCAGTGCGCGGGTTTCCTCCCCGGTCATCGGAGCCCCTTTGGTCATCATCTTAAAACTCTCGCGAGGTACGCCCAACTCCTTAAGAGCCACGCCATAAAGGTTTTCACTTTTCATATAGCCATGAGCCGTTTCAATATGGTTGATTCCAAGCTCCAGAGCCTGACGGGTAATTTCAATGCAGTTTTTAACCGACTCCAAGGGAAGGTGCGCGCGTGGTGGGTTCCACCCATTTTTAAAACGCATACCTCCAAGGGTGATCACCGAGATATTTTCTTCTGTTTTTCCAAACCGACGATATTCCATAGTTAATGGGGTGGCTTGTGGCTCAATTCGTTGCCAACTTCTTCCTTAAAAAAGTTTTACGCGTCCAGGCTGACCAGAAAATCATTGAGGCAGCAAAATGGATGGTCTACACTATCAAAGTACAATAACCTACAAAGTATGCCACGGAAAGGCGCGGACCGAAACACCGCCTGAAAATAATATATTGTGACTGCTTTTCGTTTTATTCACTGTTCCGATCTTCATATCGACAGCCCCTTCAAGGGTCTAGCGTCACAGGTGCCGTCTCTCGCTGAACGACTACGGGAATCCACCTTCCAGTCTTTCCGCAATATCGTGAACTTGGCCGTGGAAGAAAAGGTGGACGCAGTCCTGATCGCCGGGGATATTTTTGATGGCGCTGATCGAAGCCTGCAGGCGCAACTAAAATTTCGTCGCGGCCTTCAGAAACTGTCCGAGAAAGGCATTCCTTCTTTTATTGTACATGGCAATCACGACCCTTCTAACAGTTGGTCTCACATGTTGGATTGGCCGGAGAGCACCACTATTTTCTCCGGGAATGAAGTGGAGCACATTCCGGTAATCCGGGAAGGTGAGACGCTGGCCTGGATTTACGGAATTAGTTATCCTCAGAGAGAAGTGAACAAAAACCTGGCGTTAAAGTTCAAGAAAGATCAGGAACAGGGTTTTGCGGTAGGGCTCCTGCACGCGAATGTCGGGCGACATCCCGGACATGATAATTACGCCCCCTGTAGTTTGCGGGATTTAATATCCAGCGATTTTGATTACTGGGCTCTGGGCCACATCCATGAATTCAAAATCCTGCACGAGAACAACCCGTGTATTGTTTATTCTGGCAACACCCAGGCCCGGCATCTCAAGGAAACCGGCCCTAAAGGATGCTGTCTCGTCACCCTGAATTCCGGCGCGCCCGCCAATATACAGTTCGTCGCCACCGATGTGGTGAGCTACCATTCCGCCAAAGTGGATGTCAGCAACACCTCCAGTGTTAATGAAGTATTGCAAGCCATTCAGTCGCAGGTGGAAGAGTTTGCCAAAAAATCGTTGACCCGCGAAGGCATGGTAGTACGACTGGTTTTAACAGGACGAACCACGATCCACAAGGAATTGCAAAACCCCGAGGCCACCAAAGCTCTGACCGAAGAGATCCATGCATTTTTTGAGGGACATTCGCCCTGGATTCTGGTGGACCTTTCCACTCAAACTGCGGGTATTTATGATATCGACTCTCTGAAGGATGGCAAGGATTTTGTCGCAGACCTTTTGAATCTATGCGAAGGCGACCATGACAAACAACTGCAAAACAAAATTCAGGAAGCCATGAAACCCGTATTCGAATCCTGGGCAGGAAGAAAATATTTGGAGAACGGTGAAAATATTCAGGCCATCACTCTGAAAGCTCGCAATCTGGCGCTTGATCAACTAGTCAACAGCGAGAATCCATAGAAAACTCCATGCAATTACGCGAAATTCATATAAACGGCTTCGGAATATTTGCCAATAAGCGGATCACCGGGCTGACCCCTGGAATCAATATCATTTATGGGAAAAATGAATTCGGCAAGACCACACTGCTCGAATTCATCCGGCGAATCCTGTTCGGGTTCCCAACTCCAGGGAAAAAGACAAAGACCAACCTCTATGCTCCCGTGCAGGGAGCATCGATGGGCGGTCGCCTAAAAGTGGTCTTGCAAAACGGCGAGGACCTGGTTATTGCAAGGAGCCCCGGCACACATGGAGGAACAGTGAAGGTTTCTACACCCAGCGAAGTCCTGCAGGGGCAATCCGCTTTGAATCACCTTCTCGGAAATGCCTCCGAGGATATTTATAAAAATATCTACGCTTTCACGATTGATGAATTGCATAATTTCAACACTCTCAACAGTGATGAAGTTAAAAGCCGTATCTATGGTGCCGGACTGGGTCTCGGCAATGTTTCGCTGAAACAAATAGAAAAAGAATTGGAAGTTCACTGCAAGCAGATTTTTAAACCACGTGGCTCCTCCAAAATGGGAGACCTGCTGAAAAAAATAAAGATCAACGAACAAGAAATTCTACTGACCCAGAACAACCTGACTCTGTTTGACGAGTTGCAGGAAAAGCTCGGCAAATTGCTGACAGAAAAACTCAACCTGCAGAATTCCTTGGAAGAGCTAGGATCGGTCAAAAGAACCCTGGAAACCCAGGCCCGGCTTTATAAAGACACCATCCAGTACCTAGGAGCCAAAAACGAACTGGCAACACTCGAAGATCTCTCGCGGTTCCCTGAAAACGGATTGAATACTTTCGAGTCCATGAAACAGGAAAAGAAAAGCCTGAACCTGCGCATTAAAGAGGAGCAGTCTGCACTGCAAATGCTGAAAAATGACCGCGATACCCTGACCGTAAGTCATGACCTGCTTGGACAGGAAGAAAATGTTCGTCGACTGCAACAATCCACCCAGTCCGTGCTGTCCGCCCTACAGGATATGGACGGAGTACAGTTCGAACGGGAAAACCTGGACATGCAGATCGCCGAAGAAATCAAATCCATTGACCGGGACTGGGATGAAGAGACCGTAATGGCTTTTGATTTGACCGAAGCGGAAAAAGACCAGATCGACAGTTTTTATGGCAGCTTTGAGAGTTTGAGAAAAGACCGAGTTTTGTATCAGGACCGTCTGGAGAGCCACCGCAGGATAAAAGCTGAAAAAATATCAGAAGGCTGGAACATGCCCGATTGGTTGAAATTGTTTTATTGCGGATTCACCGCAACCGGCACATTGGGAGTGATTCTGGGTGGATACCTTATGAACATTCCTCTATTAGTGGCTGCCATGCTTCTCATTGCCGGAGGCATCTTTCTTTTCAAGATGGCCACAAAAAACACGGACGATTTCACCAAGGAAGACCTTGCCGAGAAAAATCTTGTCCGCCAATGGGAACAAAAAGAAAAAGAATCGGAGGAAAAATTTGGTCAATGGCGAGAATGGTTGAGGGAACGGAACCTGGACCCCGGCATCTCCCCCATCGCCACAAAAAACATCGCCAAAACCGCTCGACAGGTCAAAACCATGCTCGCTCAACGGGCAAGGATCGACGAACGTATCCTGCAAATGAAAACCCTCCGCGAGGAAACCTGGGAAAATGTTCTCTCGCTCGAACCCATGCTTGAAAACGTTTCATCTAAAAACGATCTTCCCCTGAATATCGAGATCATCGGCCATGCTTTTGATGAAAGCAAAGCCAACCGGGAAAAAAGGAGCCTGTTGGAAAACCAATACCAGGATCAGACCAACAAACTCATGCATCTTAAAAATCAGCTGGAAAATATTTCCAACGATCTGGCAGAGTTTATTCGCTCATCGGGAGCCGCGGATTCCGTTGATTTTCTACGCAAGCAATCCATTTTGGATGTTCGAAAATCCCTGCAAGAAAAAATCGCACAGAAACGCGGAATCATTCAATCCAACGTAGGGCTGGACTCACATTTTAATCGATTTATTGAAGCCATCGAAACCATCCCTCTTGAGGCAATCAAACAAAAGCTAAGCAGTCTTCAGGTTGATCTGGAAAAACTGCACGGTGACCGCGAACAATTGTTACAGAACATCGGCGAGACCCGTAACGAAATTGAAAAATTGGTCTCCAACAACGACCTGATCGCAAAACAAACGGAATTGGAGTTTCTGAAACAACAACTGCAATCCCTGGCCCAGGAGTGGGCCACTTACCGGGGGGCTCTGGTTCTCCTTGACACCGCCAAGCAGGAATATGAAAAAACCCGGCAACCCGGGGTGATCCGCTCAGCGGAAAACCTGTTCACTCAAATCACCGGTTACCGTCGCATTATCAAAACCATCGATCAGGATGAAGTGCTGATAGAAAATGACCAACATCAGAGAAAAGGAGTGCTGGAAATGAGCCGGGGAACGCGCGAGCAACTCTATCTGGCTATGCGGTTCGGCTTGGTTAATGAATACGAAACCCGCTCCGAACCGCTCCCTGCGGTGATGGACGATATATTCGTGAACTTTGATGATGAGCGCAATGAACGCATCACAAAAATCCTCAGCGAATTCAGTAAACAGCGACAGGTGCTCATTCTCACCTGCCACCAACACTCTCTCGAAGCCTACAAAGACATCGGTGCTACTGCCATCACGGTTTAAGCGAGTACAAAGTATAGGGCCTCACATATTTAAAACTTTACTTCTGTAAAAATAGACGTATTCAAGTAGTATTATAAAATAGTATTATAAATATTTATTATTTACCCATGAACACAAGCTCAAACAATGATCTCGGCAGTTGGGTGATCCGCTTTCGCTGGCTGATTATACTCATGACCCTCTTACTCGTCTTTACGGCCGCATCAGGAGGGCGCTTTCTCAGTTTTTCCACCGATTACCGGGTATTTTTCAGCAAAGATAATCCGCAACTGCTCGCTTTTGAAACCTTACAAAACACCTACACCAAAAATGACAATGTGATGTTCGCCGTAGAACCAAAAGACGGCAAGGTCTTCACACGTGAAACATTAGCGATCACAGAGGAAATCACCCAGGCTTCTTGGAAAATTCCTTACTCCACCCGGGTCGATTCCGTCACTAACTTCCAATACACTTGGGCGAATGGAGATGACCTGGTGGTTCAGGACCTAGTGGAAAACGCCCCTGGCTTTTCGGACGCGCAATTAAAAAAAACACAGGCTGTAGCCCTCGCCGAGCCACTCCTGCTGAATCGGCTGATTACCCGGAAATCGGATATCACCGGCATCAATGTCACCATCAACCGTCCTCAAAAAACCATTACCGAAACACCGGAGGTGATTGCGTTTGCTCGCGAGATGAGAGACAAATTCCAGAAAAAATATCCTGACATAAATATCTATTTGACTGGCGTTGTGTTTATGGACAATGCCTTTAACGAGGCTGGAGAAGGGGATATGAAGTCCCTCGTCCCTATCATGTATGGCATAGTCCTGATCATAATGGCTCTCAGCCTGCGAACTTTCTGGGGAACTTTCGCCACCATTTTGATCATGGCGTTTTCTATTCTTACAGGTATGGGGCTTGCCGGCTGGTCGGGAATTCTTTTGACTCCCATTTCCGCCAATGCACCAACGATCATTCTCACCCTTGCGGTGGCAGACAGCATTCATATCCTGGTCACCCTGTTACATGAGATGCGGCATGGTAAATCCAAATACGAGGCAATCCGGGAATCATTGCGCGTGAACCACCAGCCAGTTTTCATCACCAGCCTCACTACGGCGATTGGATTCCTAAGTCTGAATTTCAGTGATTCCCCCCCCTTCCGCGACCTCGGAAACATTGTCGCTACAGGGGTGATGGCGGCTTATGTTTATTCCGTATTTTTCTTGCCAGCGATGATGGCCATTTTACCCTTACGTGTGAAGGCGGTCTCTTCTTCCCACAATGGTTTCATTGACATTCTTGGCAATTGGGTTATCCATAACCGGAATTTGCTTTTCTGGGGCATGATACTAGTCATCGCCATCCTCTCATCTCAGATCCCTCGAAATAATATCGATGAAAAATTTAACGAATATTTTGATACCCGTTATCAGTTCAGGGTCGATAACGATTATGTAATAAAACATTTAACCGGGTTTGAATCCATTGAGTATTCCCTCAGTGCCGGAGAATCGGGAGGAATCAGCAATCCCGAGTACCTTAAAAAACTCGAAGAGTTTGCCGATTGGTACCGCCAGCAACCCGGAGTGATGTATGTCGGAACCCTGACAGACACTATAAAACGGTTGAATAAAAACATGCATGGGGATGACGAATCCTATTACCATCTGCCCAAAGAACGCGATCTTTCCGCGCAGTACTTATTGCTCTACGAGCTATCCCTGCCGTTCGGACTGGACCTGAACAACCAAATCAACATCGACAAATCCTCCACCCGGTTTACCGTCATACTCGAAAGCATTTCAACCCAAGCAGCGTTGGACCTGGAAAATTCCGCTCAGGAATGGCTGAAGAAAAACACGCCGCCCGAGATGGCTTCACACGGGGCGAGTCCTTTAATCATGTTTTCGCATATCGCCATGCGTAATATAGATAGCATGATGAAGGGTGCCGCGTTAGCCCTGCTTTTGATTTCCGTGATTCTGACAGCCGTTCTGCACAGCTTTAAACTCGGGCTTATCAGTACTATTCCCAACGTGGTTCCAATGATCATGACTTTTGGCATATGGGGATGGGTCGTTGGAGAAATCGGGCTGGCAGTTTCGGTCGTCGCGCCAGTGGCCCTCGGTATTATTGTTGATGACACCGTACACTTTTTAAGCAAGTTTCGCAGAGCCCGAATGGAGCTCGGCAAATCAATAGAAGAGGCGGTGCGTTATTCGTTCCGGACTGTGGGGACCGCTTTGTTCCTTACATCGCTTATTTTGGTGTGCGGCTTTCTGGTGCTGGCTTTCTCCGGGTTTCGCATGAATGTCCAACTCGGATTCATGACTGCCATTTCTATTCTTTGCGCCCTAGTGATCGATTTCCTCTTTCTACCGACTCTTTTAATGAAATTAGGCCGGACACAACAACGGGAGACAAAAGCCATCTAAAAAAGGAGAGTTTTACGTGAAACACATAATCTACATTTTATCCATAGCAATATTTTTTAATGCCGACCCATCCGCTTCCGAGACACCGGAAGAAAAAGGACTCGCTATCGCCAAAGAAGACGAACGCCGTGACAACGGATTCCAGGATTTCACTGCCAACATGGTGATGCTTTTAAAAAATCGCCAGGGCGAAGAAAGCCGTCGCCATATCAGGAACAAAACTCTGGAGGTTGAAGGCGATGGCGACAAGTCTATCTCTATTTTTGATCGGCCCCGTGACGTGAAAGGCACGGCCCTGCTTAATTTTACGCATAAGATCGGCGCCGACGATCAATGGCTGTATTTACCTGCCTTAAAACGTGTCAAGCGTATCAGTTCCGCCAACAAGTCAGGCTCGTTCATGGGCAGTGAGTTTGCCTATGAGGACGTCACTAGTCAGGAAGTGGAAAAATATACCTACAAATGGATCCGCGATGAAGAGTGTGAGGGGAAAATGTGCTTCGTTTTTGAACGCTACCCAGTATATAAAAACTCAGGGTATACACGGCAGATAGTGTGGCTCGACAAGCAAGATTATAAAATCCTGCGAATTGAATTTTTTGATCGTAAAAATGCACCGTTAAAAACCTTGACTCAATCTGGTTTCAAACAATACCTCGGCAAGTACTGGTATCCGGGAAAAATGTACATGGAAAACCATCAAACCGGGAAAAGCACCTTGCTAGCCTGGTCGGATTATAAATTCCAAACCGGATTGAGTAAAAAAGATTTTAACAAGAACAGCCTCAAGCGCGCACGCTAAACATGCCTCGATACCTGCCAACTTCAGACTCTGGAGTTTTATCGTTTTTCGTCACGGCAGGGTTCCTCATCATGGCTTCCCTCTGCCATGCGCATGAATTTTCAGGTTTTATGGGCACTGAAACACGATTGTTTCCAAACAGCGCCCTGCACCCCAGCCAGAAGGATAACTCCATCTCTTTCGTTGCCCAACCAGAGTATTACCATGCGTTTGAGGGAGGAAGCAGTTTTACCTTCGTTCCTTTTTACCGCCTCGACAGCGCCGACCGGGAACGCACGCATTTCGATATTCGAGAACTCACCTTTCTCTGGCTAAAGGAAGACTTTGAGCTGAGACTCGGAGTCCGGAAAGTATTCTGGGGCACGACTGAAATTCTTCATCTCGTGGACATCATCAACCAGACCGACCTGGTGGAAAATGTCGATGCCGAAGACAAACTCGGACAACCCATGGCCAATATTTCTTTCTCACGCGATTGGGGAACTTTCGACCTCTATTGGCTCCCTTATTTCCGCGAGAGAACCTTTGTCGGTGCAGGAGGCAGATTGCGGGGCGCTACTGTAGTAGACCCAGACCGCACCCAATATGAAAGCGTTGCCAAAGAATGGCATAGTGACTGGGCTTTTCGCTATTCACATTTTTTCGGCGATTGGGACATCGGCCTCGCCCAGTTTGTCGGCACCAGCCGTGACCCTACCCTGCTTGATGGCACAGATGTAGAAGGCAAAGCCATCAAAATCCCCCGCTATGAACAAATCCACCAAACCAGTCTCGATGTCTCCCTGGCCTCTGGCGAATGGCTATGGAAAGGAGAAGCACTCTACCGTGCGGGCCAGGGCAACGATGATTATTTCGCCTGGACCGGAGGCTTTGAATACACTTTCACCCGGATTTTGGATTCACAGATGGACTTGGGAATGATAGGGGAGTGGATGTTTGACACTCGGGAAGATGATGCCCCCACAGCGTTTGAGAATGACTTGGCAGGCGGAATCCGGCTTGCCCTGAACGACTCTGCCAGCACGGAAGCTCTGTTCGGTTGGGTGCAGGATCTTAACAGCCAGGCCCGACTCCTGTTTCTGGAAGCCAGCCGCAGGTTCGGCGACCATCTGCTCTTGACGGCTGAACTCCGTGCTTTCATTAATCAACCTGCCAAGGACTTTCTGTTCGAGCAACGCGACGATGAAATCATACAAATAGAACTGGCTTATTATTATTAGCCTCTCAGCACGCGGTCGTGATATTTTTTCCTAGCCGTAATTTACCATCATTAGTTTTCATGCCCGGCACCGGTACTTCGTGAGCCCGCGACATCGCTTCATTGCTTCATTATATCCTGTTTTAAAAAAGGCTTTAATCTGGTACCGTTGTCCCTGGGTAAGCTGGGTATAAGCTTTCGTTCGCGTTCCTTTGGTTTAACAATTCAAGAGTCATGTTTATCCCCGCTTGCCTCTTTATCAGCCAATATTTATTTTCAGGACACTCTCAATGCCGACGCTTGATTTCAAAGGAAAGCAACTCATTTATGCGCACCCACCTGGCTGTTCCGTCCAGGACACTTGAGATAGACACTAAAAAATCTCTTTCAGCGAAAAATGGGGGGGGGTAACCCTTCTCTTGATGACAACCTGATTATTCATGGCGATAATCTGGACGCACTCAAGGCGTTGCTGCCGCGCTATGCCAGCCGCGTCAACTGCATTTACATCGACCCGCCCTACAATACCGGCAATGAGAAATGGGTCTATAACGACAATGTCAACAGCCCGATGATGAAAGAGTGGCTGAAAGGCAAAAGTCCGGTGGATGGTGAAGACCTGGAGCGGCACGACAAATTGTGGCCAAGATTGCAGTTGTTAAGAGAATTGCTGGCCGAGGATGGCGTAATTTTTATTTCCATCGACGACAATGAACAGCACCGCCTGCGGATGGTCATGGATGAGATTTTTGGGGAGGAGAATTTTGTAACTCAAATTGCGTGGCAATCAAGGGCTTCCGTACAAAATGACACAGACATAAGTGTCAATCACGAACATATTCTGGTTTACGCAAAACTACGCAGAAGGGAGGATCGGCGTCTGAAAAAAAGCAATGCGCATAAGTGGTGGGGAGCTGATGGCTTTGCTATACGCCCTCTGTTTGTTGAGAAAGACAAGTTTAGCAACCCTGATAGCGATCCAAGGGGTTCATGGAAAGCAGACCCCTTTGATGCGCCAAATATAAGACCAAACCTTACTTACGAGATAAAAAACCCGACCACTGGGGAAAAATTCTTTCCGCCGGAGGGGAGATGTTGGAGGGTGACGCAAAAGAAATATCTAGAATTTCTGAAAGATAATCGAATTGTATTCGGTAAAAGAGGCAGAACAAAACCTCAGCTAAAAGTGTTCTTCAAGGAAGTTCAAGAATTCGGTCAGGTAGAAACCACATGGTTCGATTCTTCGAAAGTTGGGACAGCTACGGAAGGAACACAAGAAATTGAAACCGTGTTTGGAAGAAAATATTTATTTCAACACCCTAAACCGGTTCGTATGATTAAACATTTAATAAGGATTTCTGCCGAAGCACAAGGGATCATTCTCGACTCCTTCGCCGGTTCCGGCACCACTGCCCACGCCGTGCTTGCGCTGAACAAGGAAGACGGCGGCAACCGCAAATTTATCTTGGTGGAATGCGAAGACTACGCCGACAAAATCACCGCCGAGCGCGTTCGCCGTGTGATAAAGGGCGTACCAAAAGCAAAAGATGAGAACCTAAAAAACGGACTGGGCGGCAGTTTTGCCTGGTGCACACTAGGCGATGAAATCAGCATTGAAAAAATGCTCACCGGCAGGAACCTGCCGAACTATGAAACCTTTGCCCGCCATCTGATCTATACCGCAACCGGACAATCGCCGGACAAACTCAATCCGAAAACAAAGCGTGGCAAAGACGGTTTATTTTATGAAACGAGTGACAGAATGTTCTACCTGATCTACGAGCCGAACCTTGATTTTCTGCGTAGCACGGGTTCCGCCTTGAACAGCACCCGCGCCGAACGCATCGCTAAACAGGCAAAGGCAAAAGAGAAAACCGCGGTTGTATTCGCTACCCACAAATTTATGGGGCAAAAAGAATTGACGGAAATGGGAATAACTTTCGCCCAATTGCCGTATGGGAAATGGACGACCAATTAGTGATGCCCAACATAAATATCATAGACAATATGTCGGAGGCAGATAGTAATGACAGGTATACTTGCTAACTCGCAGAAAGAGCTCAATCAGGTTGAAGGTTTGCTGGATAAAGGCGGGCCTCCAGTTTACAGGAAAGCATATAGCGACAGAACCGCCTGGCTTATGGCATGTCTCTCTGAACTGGCTTATATCAAATTTAATCCCCTCTTTTCACATCAGAAACAAAAAACATTATTTCTCGAAAGCATATCAAAACTGGTAGACGAAAATAAGAAATCGTCTTTAATTAAGTTGATTGCCAGTGTTGGGTACGACCATGATGGAGAAAAAGAAAAACTTAAGCGGGAGTTGACAACCTTAAAAATTGAAATACTTGAGACATTTGACAGCGACGGAACTCAAGCCATATTAGTCTCAAATGATAAATTTATTGCCTTGGCATTTCGGGGTACTGAGGCTGATGCAAAAGATCCCGTAGCGAGTTTGAAAGATATCAAAGCAGACATGAAGGCAACAACAATCCAATGTGAAACAGAGGGGAAAATTCACACAGGGTTTAAAGAAGCTTTTGATGCGGTAGCTCTGGATATTCAGAAAAAGTTAGATGATGATAAATTAAAAACTAAGCCTTTATTTATTACTGGGCATAGCTTAGGTGGTGCTTTGGCAACCATCGCCGCAAAAAAATTATCCCATAAAGGCGGTATCGCCGCGTGTTATACCTTCGGGTCACCGAAAGTGGGGGATGAGGAATGGATAGCAGATATCAAGACACCTATTTACAGACTGGTTAACGCGGCTGATTGCGTAACCATGTTGCCACCTGGGACAGAACTTATGACCATATTGAGCTGGATATGTCAATTTATTCCATCGGTCGGGGAAGCCATTAGTTCGAAGGTATTAAAATTAAGCGGTTATATCCATGGTGGTAATATGCGATACCTGACAAACTGCTCCAGTGGTCAATATGGTGATGTAAGACTGCTGTATTCTGTAGGGTTCCTGTACAGAATAAAAGGATGGGTTATTAAGAAGCTGCCATGGAGAAAATTTCTAGCGGATCATTCCATAAGCGTATACAGAAAGAAATTAATGATTGTTGCCGAGAGACGAAACCAGAATAGCAACACAAATTAAATGCAACTCAAAAACTATCATCAACAGGCCCTTGAGCAATTAGACCGCTGGCTTGACGCGCTCAAGGAATCCCGGAAGGAGACGGCGGATGCTAAAGAGTTTTATGCCCAAAAAAGGAAACCTATTCCTGAAGCATTGAAAAACTATCCGCATTCCGCATGGCAAAATTTGAAAGAGCAAAACGTTCTCCCCGGCATTCCGCAAAACGGCGACATGGTAGTCCCAGAATACATCTCCAGAGCCGCGGCATCCGGCGAACCAATTCCGCATATCTGCCTGAAGGTGCCGACCGGTGGCGGCAAGACGCTTCTGGGTGTCGCCGCGCTTGAGCGCGTCAAGCAGGAAACGGGCTTTGTCCTGTGGATTGTGCCGACCAGAGCAATCTATGAACAAACCATCAAAGCTTTCCGCACCCGTGAACATCCCTATCGGCAGACACTGGAAAGAATTTCCGGCGGCAAGGTCAAACTACTTCAAAAAACCGACCGTTTTACCAAACAGGATACTGAAAGTTATCTCTGCATCATGATGCTGATGCTACCCTCGGCTAATCGGCAAAAGAACAAGGATTTCCTCAAGATATTTCGCGACAGTGGCGGATATATGTCCTTCTTTCCCGAACAGGAGGACGCAATCGCAAATCGGAAACTTTCAGAACAACATCTCGATCTGGAGAAAAGCAACAGCGGCGACTGCGTGAAACAAAGCCTGATCAATGTGCTGAAACTGATCCGCCCCACAGTAATTCTGGACGAGGCGCATAAAGCGTACGGGAAAAATGATGATAACAACAAACAGTTTGTAAAGTCCGTCAACCGGCTTAATCCCCGCTTTGTTCTTGAACTGTCCGCCACGCCTAAAATCGGAATCAGTAATATCATGGTCAACACATCGGGGACTGACCTTCAGGACGAAGAGATGATCAAGCTGCCGATAGAGATTCACAGTTTCAGCAACTCCGACTGGAAGCATACGCTTGCCAAAACGCAGGAAAAACTGGATGAGCTTGAAAGTGCGGCGCAAAAATTACAGGAACAGGAAAACCGCTACATTCGCCCGATCGCCTTGGTGAGAGTGCAGAGAACCGGCAAAGATCAAAGACAGCAGAGGTATATTCATTCCGAAGACGCACGCGAATACCTGATACGGAATCTTGCCGTGCCGGAGAATCAAATCAAGATTCAATCGTCGGAACAGAAGGAGCTTGCGGGCGAGGATTTATTGAGCGAAATGAGTTTTGTCCGTTGGATTATTACAAAAGACGCACTCAAAGAGGGGTGGGATTGCTCGTTCGCCTATGTGCTGGCACTGCTGGATAACACGACAGCGACAACCGCAATGACGCAGATGGTCGGGCGGGTGATGCGACAGCCACAGGCACGAAGAATTAAAAAACATGACTCTCTGAACCAGTGTTATATCTATTGCTATAATCAGGACGTAGGCAAGGCGGTTACAGGAATTAAGGCAGGGCTGGAAAACGAGGGGCTGACCGGGCTCGGTGATTCTGTTCACGGATACGGTGGAACAGACGCGGCAGAGAGCTTTATTAAACAGCACAGAAACCGTGGACACGATGATTTAAAATTACTGAATAGCCGCATTTATCTTGCGGAGGTTTTGCGGCGCAGGGTAAAAGATGACATAGACGACAAAGCTGAATCGGTTTTCCGCGACAAAGTCGGACAAAATGAAATCAGGTTTCATCTTGAAACCGATGAGCGGTTGGACTACGAACTGAGCAAGTCGTTCGAGGTTTTTGTTTCCAGTCAAGAAAGATCATTACAGAGCGAACATGGCAAACCTATACAGCAAAACCTTTTTGAGCCTGTTTATGAAAGTAGTTTTAACGGTCTGGAGCGGGATTTCGCGCTTTATCTGGATAAGAGCGACGCCATATACTGGTGGCACAGAGTCGCCGCAAGACAAGCGTACTATCTGCAAGGCTGGCGACGACACCGCGTGTATCCCGATTTTGTGGCCTGCCGAAAAGATAACGGAAAACTGCTAATTCTGGAAACAAAGGGCATCCACCTGAAAGGCAGCGAAGATACGAGTTACAAGAAAAAATTGCTCGACACGCTTGAAAAAACATACAGGATCGCCCTTGACAGAGGTGAAATGATGGTTAATGAACCATCAGCCACTTTCAGTATGATGTTTGAAGATACATGGAAAGAACAGGCCAGCGAACTTATTGAATGATAATAGGTAAGTTTGGTTAATAACCCCCCACCTCTACAGTCGGCGGCTTGCTTCCCACGCTAGTGGGTGGTATAAATGGAGCATGGCACTACAATTTTTGTCACGAATTTTTTTAGCATTTTGGGTGGGGTTCTTATTTATTCCACCTCCCGCTACCGCTAACGCGTTTCACTACCTCCTTGAAGAAAAGCAGGCGTTGGAAAAACAATTTAGCGTACAAACGCTTGAATGTTTCCCTTTTATAAAGAAAATCGGTTTCACGGAAGACCAGGTCCCACTTATCGAGCAGTGTTTGACCGGCACCCGTACCCTGAGAGAAGCTTTCGCCAGTTCCAGGAATTCCACTTATAAAGTTATTGGCATCAGCGATCAGTTTTTGAAAACTGCCGGGTTTCACACCATCCTGATCCCTTGGAACACCACTAAAGATGAAGTTATTCAATTCCTCAGCAATCGGCCAAGTCATGAGGAGCAAACAGCCTTCCTAGATAAAATCCGTGGATTAAAACAAGGCATTTCCAGAAAGCTCAAGATAGAACAGTTTTATTGTTCGCAGGAAATTTCCAACAACGATTGCTTGAAGGGATACGAAAATCTGGCCGCGATGAGACTCCCCGACAAACGCAAGACCATAGGCTGGCGGGAAATAGTCATCACTCACTCCCACACCGTGCCGGACAGTCCTGGAAAACTGATTCTAGGCTTTAACGATTCTCCTGCCAAGATGAGGGAGCACCTGCTAAAAGATCCATTTGAGACTTGGAAGCCCCGGCAGAAAATGTATGAAAAAATTCAGGGAAAATATGGCACGATATTTAAAAACAAACTGCAATTGGAAAATCTGGTCTGCGCCGTAGATATTTCAATGGACGAATGCGAACAGGGAGCCAGCAACCTTGCCAAAGCCAGTCAGAGTACCGATTTCAGGATGCGGCATTGGGGACAGGTTACCCTCAACCGCTATAACACGCTTATTCAGGACGATTTTCACGCCGCCATCCGGTACGATCTGCCGCCGGAGGAAATCCAAAAATATTTTTCCCGTAAAGTCCTGAAAACCCAGGCGGCCAGAAAAACTATACTTGCTGTAAAATTAGAAAACAGTACCAAAAATAATTCGACTCGACTAAGAGCGGTTTGCGATCTGAAAGGTCTGCGGTCATATCTTTGCGCCAGTTCGTTCGAAACCTTCATCCGCTTTGTGAAGAAGAACCGCAGCTACCGTGTGCAGACACCCTGGGACACTCTTATGTTTGTCGATGGAACGCAACTGGACCGGATTAACTTCGCCCTCAACTCCAGTTCCCGCAATACCTACCTCTATGCAGATGCCAATAGCGATGACGCGCAACTGGCTACCTACCTGAACCAGTTCCGCAAGAACTCCAGCTAGGGCGTCGAGAAAAACCTTATTTCATCAGGTAATATTCTTGCCCTTTTGCATCTATAACGGTTATTTTGATATCTTCATGAATAAGGAAAACCGATGAAAACCTGCTACAAATCAAAAAAAACTCTGAAAAAATAATAATTTATGGTCCTGATCCCAATTGACAGGATTGGGGAAATTGTGTTAATTTCCGCTTCTTTTGATTGCAACAAAATTGTGTTGGGACGGTAGCTCAGTCGGTAGAGCAGAGGACTGAAAATCCTCGTGTCGGCGGTTCGATTCCGTCCCGTCCCACCACTTTTTCTTTGCCAGTCAAACCTGAAAAACCCCTGCGATTACCCCTTTGCATTTCCGCTTTGTCTATGTAGAGTTGTAGCTCCCTCTCTCACCCCGGTATGCTACAATGCAGAACGAACACAGGTAACAAGGGTCTTAGTTGTAGCTCCCTCTCTCACCCCGGTATGCTACAATCCACGAAATGGCTGATGCGTCAAGAACTATGTTGTAGCTCCCTCTCTCACCCCGGTATGCTACAATCCACGAAATGGCTGATGCGTCAAGAACTATGTTGTAGCTCCCTCTCTCACCCCGGTATGCTACAATCCACGAAATGGCTGATGCGTCAAGAACTATGTTGTAGCTCCCTCTCTCACCCCGGTATGCTACAATTCACTACATCCTAATCATTTGTTTTCAAAGCTGGACAAATAGTTAGGGTGATAAAATTTTGGCTTAGAAAAGTAACATTTGATCGGCATTGACTTTTTTTTCCTGAAATTTGCGCGTCCCCAAGAGCACCTTCATGTTCGCGAACTGCTTTTCGCTGACTTCAAGGCAACGTATTGAACCTTCTTGTGGCAGGTTATTAATAAGTCGGTTCAGGTGTTTTTCCGCATTGTCCTTACCATTCACCATGCGTGCATACACGGACCATTGCATCATATCGTAACCATCTTGAATCAGGAAGCGTCGAAAGATGGTGTAGGCACGCCGTCTCTCTTGCGTGGTTACTGGCAGGTCGAAAAATACAAGTATACGCATGTAGCGCCGGGTGGCTCCACTCATAGTTTATCAATTACTTCTTTTGTGGTTTTGGCTATGCCCGTTGGCAAAGCCAGCCTTTCATGCAAAGCCCCGTGCAAAACAATGCTGGATAGCCCTGAAACGGTTGCCTCAACAGCGGCAAGCATGGTGCATCTGCCGCCGTCAGTGCTGTTGGCGTTGTGGCTGGATAGTGTCACGTCCATGTGCAATATAGTGACAAGACGTCCTTTGTCGACAGGCTCCAGGTCTCGTTCAGGCTCTTCTGGATAGTGCGTAAGTACGGTTGCGTCAACTAATGGACGATATGGTTCAAACAGATCGTCAGCAAGATTAAAGTTGTTCTGTTCGCTGTGATGAAACAGGCCGAAGGCGGTCAGAAAACCATACGCTGTTAATGTGCGGGCAATTGCGGCTCGTATTACGGCGTAGCAATAGTTGATCGCCGCGTTGTAAAAACGTAATTGGCGACGATGAAAGTTCTTGTCGAATATGCTTCGAAAATATAATTGGGCAGCTCGTGCTTCATAATTGTCAGGATCTCCCGATCTGACATTGCCGGCAAGCTGTTGCAACCTGCCTCCGGCATCTATCTTGTTACAACGAATAAGCAAGGCGGCCTGATTGCGAATCTTGAATTGCACTATACGTTGCCATAGCCTCTTTTTATCCGGCCGGGTCATATCGAGCTGCGCTTGCATTACTTTGAGCGCACGACTATGAGGCAAGTAGGGGAGCAGAATTCCATTTGGGAGGTGCGAGGTATTAACCGTGATGACAGCAATCTTCCTGTCGGCGCAGGCGGATAGCAAAGGTACTGTGAGGGTAATACTTGGGTGGTCAAGCACTAAAACGCTGATGTCTTCCAATATCACCCGCGCCGTACTCCCATTTTGCGTAATGGACAGTGCTCGGTCCTCAAGAGAAAGAACGGCAGGATTGGCAATAACTACGCTACGCCAGCCCACAGTTTAGCCTCTTTTTCTCTTGATGTAGATGGCTTTACGTTCCTCTTCATGAACACGGTATAAATTACCAAGAAGATCGACATGATATTTCTCAATAGCGAGGGCCGTTCTGATACCGTTGCTTCTAATTAAACCATCCTTACCTATGGTCCGGTTGCGGTCATGACACCAAATATGAATACTTCCTGTACCTCTATCGAGACCGGAATAGTATCCCTCACGGATTTCTTCTTTTTTAAACGTAAACGAACCCAGTCATTTGGATAGAGACTGAAAAGAAAGTTGTAACTACCGTCCATAATTGGCCAATCTTCTTCCAGTCTGTCACCACCCACTACAGCCTTGTTAGGTAATTCCTTGCTGACTATATTGGCAACGTAAACTGGTACGGCATAAAACTTCTTATCCTTTGTGAAGATGTCTGCGCGAAGCATTGTGTTATTGTCGGCGATCCCATGCCGAACAGGAAGCCCACTTTTTTGATTCCGTGATAACTTTACCGACCTTATAATCGGAGCTTTTTCTGGGTTTTTTGAAGGTTTCTTCAATGGCTCCTGCTCGAGACCGAAAGCCTTTTTTCCCTTATCGTTAAATTTTTCAAGACGGGAACGAATTGCATCAATCAAGACGTGATCGCGTCCAAAGCCAACGATATTTTCCAAATTTTTCAGTTTAAGTTTTGTTAGGGGTGTTTTGACTGCCGATCGATTACCTTCCAGCACCGACCTGATCGTATCGTCATGCGCCGCACCCGTACCCCGGCGCTTTGGGGCACGGGAAACTCGAACAGGTCGAACTCCAGTAATCATGGCCTTATCAAAATCCTGAATTTTCCCAAGTTCCAACTCCGGGTCAGGGGAAAGACGCGCAAGTAATTCCTCACGGAAATGAAGCCATGGTGCCGGGAAGTGTTCCTTGATCTGGCCGAGTTTAGAGGTATTTAGGATTTCTCCCGTCTCGGGATCGATATAATTGTCGCGCACCATTTTTAGTTCTTTACGACGAGAGTAATCAGAAATACGTTTCACAAGACCAAGACTAGCAACACCTATTACGGCGGCATCGAGGGCGTGATGCAGGTCTCCGTTTTCACGTTCTTTTAATAACCCTCATTTATAACGCAAAAAGGCAGTAGCCTGACCAGAAAGCACTAAACATCTTTTTGTATCTTTGGAGTCCGAATGCCATTGCAATTGAGTTTCCATCATGCCTTTGAACTCCCTGCAAATGTAGCGGGTATCGTTAAGATTACGTTCTCGGAACCCTTCGGACTCCTTATTGTCGAAGTTTACACGTAGCAGACGGTTGCGTTTGGCCTGACGGAAGAGTCTGTTGCTTTGCACCCAACCAAAAAATTTTTGCCAGCCAGCACTGTCGTTCACTCCATCCAGATATTCATAAGGAGTGCGATTGCCTTTATCCTGATTGCACTTGCTGTGGACCACGACTTGATTGTTCAGGCTATTATCAAAACTGCGCGATAAGGGTAATATGTGATCAATTTCCGAATAGCCTTGTTCAAATAAGCGATTAGTGTCGAGTGCTTTTTGACAATAGGGGCATTGATCCAACTGTTCCCGAAAAAACCGCGACTTTGTAAGATCTGATCCATTGGGAGAAACGCCGAAGCGCTCATGGAAATCATCTTTAGCCTTATCTTTTTCTTCCCTATACTCCTTCTGCTCTCCTTCAATACGCTTGCGTTCATCGAAGGGTCGCGATAAATCTCTTGCCAGTTCAATGTGCACGGCGGCTGGGGGGCCATATTCTCGTACAACAGCGTTGACTAGCTTGCGCGCTTGATTGAGGGCACGGTAAACTACGGGATTCCGGATGACATTTTTATCAGGGGGTGGTAAACAGGTTTGTCTTTTGACTTCGGTAGAGGGCCGGCTGTGATTATATTTTGCTGATTTAGTTGCTTCGTCGTAACGCTGTCCCGCCTCCATGAACGGGAGTATTTTTTTCAACGCTTTTTGTGACAGGTGAATGAATTTATCGAAAGATTCTTCTAAAACGGCTTCTATGATTAGCGACTCTACGCCTTTACCAGCAAGATATTCACGGCTGTCGCGATCCACCTTATAGCAGGTGAGCGCATAAGCCAGATGGTCCAAATGGTCGGCATTGGCTTTGTCCCTCTCCCACTCGAATTCGAGCCTCTTATTTTTATAAGCCTTGCGAAGAGTGTGGAAAGCCTTTGCTTCAAAGAATGTTGATTCTTCCGGGTCTCTGTCCTCATCCTCATTTTTTTTATCAGGACGGTATGACAACAAGTTGAATCTATTTTGTGTGTCTAAACCGAGCGCCTTACGTACCTGTTTAAACGTGAGCTTTGCCTGCTTAAAGGGCAGATTGATGATAGTGCGCCTCTCAGACTCATTCAACGATCGAGCATCGCCGTAACCCAAGATCTTCAGGTTGTTTAGTTTGCCAAGCCAGATAAAACGTTCGGCCCGGTAGCTGGCCTTAGGAGCGCGATTTTCATCTTTTTCAAAGGTGCACTTGCCAACCATATCGATCAGAGCGTTTCCAGAGAGCGCTGGGCGGCGCGCCATGAGAAGCTCAAGGACTTTGGTCTCAAAGTCGGGCTTCGCAAGTTCATTGCCAAGTTTACGCTAATACTCAAACAATTTTTTGAGTTCGTCTTTAAGGGATTCTCTCGAGAAGGTGCGGGTATAAATTTCGAGTCTGTTGCGCTTACTCTCTTTAAAATCCTCATGGCAAACCGCAAGTTCCCCTACAGTTCGATATTTGCCTTCTTCAAGTAAACCTTTATTATGCTTTACGCCAGAGAGCATTTTCCCGACCTTTTTATCGGACTTAGCTTCTGACTTTCTGGTGGAATGGAAACCACGATGCTTGACTATATGATAAATGACGCTTGCCCACTCTTTAGGAGCAAGACGTTCGTCAAGTCCCTTGGAACGTAATTCCCATGGAGTTAAGTGAAATCTATCGGATAGAATAAAGGCACTGGGGCTGGCCTCTTTTATCAACCCAATATTCTTCATTAAGCGTGCAAGGCGCAAAAGCCGATGCGCACGACGCCGGAGTCGGCACCTCGCCGAGCGTTTATCTCTACGAATTTTGTTAAGCGACTCGCCCAGCTTGTCAGTTTCCGCCTTGTTAAATGTGCGGACATGCAGATTCAAAATTCTCTTTTCCTTCGGCAAAATAAGCGCCGCCCCGACTGAGGCTATACCGATATCCAACCCTAACGTATAAGGTAAATTTTTTGTTTGCATTGCTTCACCCATTCAGGTTACTATCAAACGATTGTGGTGTACCGGGGTGAGAGCCGTTGCTACAATAAGGTACACCCTAGGGTGGTACCGAATCCAGCCCGACTTCCTAGTCGGGCTTTTTTTTGATAGTGTCAAAAACAACTAATCTTTAACTAAGTAACCCGGTCCCTCAGAGCCACCGCGATCACCTTTGGCTCAAAGCTATACCCCTCAAGTCGAAACCTTAAGCTACGTAGCCAGTAACCTTCCCTTGCTATAAAACTTGTCGCGGTTATTTTTTCTGAACCGCTTTGCTTGCGAGAAAAGTTGCCATACTAATGGATAATCAATTCTATATCAATGTATTGAGATACGCAACTCAGGAAGGGTTAAGCTTTAAAACCTACAATAATAATTCCAGCCTCCTCTCTCTAGATGCCTACAATACATCAAATTGATTCCAGTACGTGTACGCTATTGAAAAATAGTAAAACGATTGAATCAGAAACAGTTAATGCTTTAGAAAAGAAAAAATGGCAAGAAACTGGAAGCCAAAGACTGAATAATCCGCACTCACCTTAATCTGCCATTTTTAAAAGCACCTGTTGAAATAAAATTTTTTCTAAAACTTCCCATGGGAATTTGAATCTAAAAGCAGACCAACAGACATGGAGCTGTGATATACCCTTGCATAAATTTCACAGACCTGTGATATCTTTCCATGACTTCATATCTAAAACAGGTAGAAGGGGTACTGATGAGCAATAGATCTGTTGCCAAGAGGTATGATGAACAAAAACCCAATTAAATACTATGGAATTGCTTAAAGAAATCGACACAATCATCGAGGAAGTGAAAGAGGGGGCGGGAAATTTAAAGGCCGCCGAGTCTCCTGCGGAGGAAGTCGAAGCGTTAAGGGAAATGCTGGACGCCTTGATGCGGGGTGCCCGCCAAGTGCAGGAAAAAATAGACCAATATAACGACCGCCGGTATCGTTAAAGAAACCAATCACTCCAGTTCCAGCCTTCTCAAACTCGGCAGGCTTTGGTTTCTGGCCAGTTCATCGGCTTTTTCCAAGTCAATCTCGTTGCGCACCAAAATGAGCATTTCCAGACTCTTCAAATTTTTGGATTGTAACAGAGCCTTCATTCCCTCTATAGTGACTCGGTTATTATAAAGATCCAGAGTTTTCAGGTTGGCAAACTGAGGTGAGTTGGCAATCGCTAAAGCGCCACGGTCACTGATCTCGTTAGCACTCAAATCTACAAAGGTCAAGGCCGAAGAGTTTTCCGACGCGGCCAGCGCCTCCACTCCCGCGTCCCCTATCTGGTTGCGGGTCAGCTTGAGTTCCTTCAGGTTCTTCATATTGGGCGACTCGGCAATCATCTTTGCTCCCTGGGCAGAAACCTTATTGCCCCACAAAGAAAGGTTCTCGGTATGCTTGAACGTTTCCGATTCTGTAAGAATGCGCACCCCCTCATCCCCCAATTTGTTTCCCTGCAACGCCAGAGACTTCACATTTTTCAATTCCGACATGTCAGCGAGAATCCGCATCCCCTTCACACCGATCAATGCCCGGTTTAAATTAATCTTTGTGCCATCCTGATCTAGCTTTTCCTTGATGTAAACCGGGATATCCGCAGGCGGCCCCTTCGACCGGCTATAACCATGTTGGCCATGTTTTCCACCGCCGCCACCATGTCCTTTTTTTGCCGCATCACCAGGGCCACCGTGTTGTCCTGAACCATGCTGTTTGCCTTCATGAGGCGAATGTTCCCCTGCCCCAAATGCGGGCAGAGACCAGACCAGCCAACCCAACACTAAAATTCCCTGTACTGCTTTTTTATGAATCAACACAATAAAATTCTCCTTTTTTATTTCGAGGCCGCGCAACGAAAGCCAATATAGTTTTTTTTCTGATCCGGAAACGCTTTGCCACGAACCGCTGGGCGAGCCAGATCCAGATTGGAATCCCACGAACCACCTTTAATCACTTTAAACCGCTCGCCATAGAAATCGTTTGGGTATTCATTGCCCGGATACGGTCGATACCAGTCCTCGGTCCACTCCCAGACATTGCCAGACATATCCATTGCCCCATAAGGGCTGGCTCCTTCCGGAAACTTGCCTCCCGGGCTGGTATTGCGAAAACTATCTCCCTTGCCACGAATATTAGCATTGAGAGCGTCCGGTTCGTTGCCCCATGGGTAATGCTGTTTATCGGTACCCCGTGCCGCCTTTTCCCATTCCGCTTCTGTTGGCAGGCGTTTTTTCTCCCAGGCGCAATAATCCTTAGCGTCCTGCCAGGAAACGCTCACCACCGGCTGGCGAGGATGGTTCAAGCGTGAATTCTCAAACTCCCGGGGGGGTTGCTTGCCCGTGGCTTCCATAAATAAAGCGTAATCCCCAAAGGTAACTTCAAATTTGTCGACCTCAAACGCAGGCAGAGTCGCATTATGAGCCGGGGTTTCATCGCGATACCAGTCCAGCGATTCGGAATGGAATTGCTTCGCCGCCCATAGAATATCCGCCTCGGAACTTCCTCTCGTGAAGGGGCCTTCAGGGACCAGGACCATCTCCCTGGCTTCCGCCTTTAAAATCCCAGAGACACCCGGACTCAAAAGCAAAACAACAAACAGGAACTTCAAAACTTTAAATACAGGATACTTAAGGTTTTTCTCAGGACCCATTTTTATCCACCACGTCATGAAATTCGGAAATTTATTTCGAAAGGAAGCCAAACCAGTTCAAGCCGATGAAATCATTCCCGTCTTCCGGGCATACTCAAAAATATCCCCTGCTTCGATAATCTCAATCACCTCACCCAGTGATTTCAACTCATAAGCTTTAGTGGCAGAACGGTTGGTGAGGGTGCTCGCATTCAAATCGATGACCAAATCATCCCCCGTTTTGATCTCTTCGACCATGCGTGTGACACATTCAAACGGAATGAAGAACCCGCCATCCACCGAATTGCGATAAAAAATACGCGCATACGATTCCGCAACGACCGCACGAACCCCGGCAATCTCCATACAGGCCGGAGCATGCTCACGGGAGGACCCGCAACCAAAATTTTTCCCGCCGATGATGATGGAATACTCCGATTCACTCCGCCCATTTTCAGTAAAAAGAACTTTCCCATCTGGCAGACCCGCCTGGTCATCAGGCACTCCCGAAAAAGCAAACTTGCCATAGTTCTTGCGTTCTTCAGGGTCGCTCAAGCTATACACCAGATGCTCGGCGGGAATAATCTGGTCCGTATCAATATCATTGCCTAGGACGTAGGCAATACCTTCAATCACTTTATCCATTTTGTTTTTATGGTTTTAATTATTGACCAAATCTGCGGGATTGGTAATGTGCCCGTTCAGAGCAGAAGCCGCTACCGTATAAGGCGAAGCCAGATAAACATGCGCTTGCTTGGAACCCATGCGTCCGGGAAAGTTCCGGTTGGTGGTGGAGATCACTACCTGGTTGTCCTTGGCCCGACCAAAAGTATCTTTCGGTCCGCCAAGACACGCCGCGCAGGAGGGGTCGCCTAGGTAGGCCCCGGCATTTTTGAAAATGTCTATCAGCGTTTCACCGCCCATTTTTTCCTTATACAAATCCTGCTCGACTTCACGGGTCGCAGGCACAATAAAAGTATCAATCTTTACTTTCTTGTCTTTCAAGAGCCTGGCCGCTGCCATAAAATCGGTGAGCTTGCCACCGGTACAAGACCCTATATAAGCCCGGTCAAGTTTCACATCGACACAATCGCTGACCTTGGCCTTGTTGTCAGGAGAATGCGGCTTGGCCACAATCGGTTCCATCTCGTTGGCATTGTAGGTTTTTTTGAAGAAATACTGCGCGTCGGCATCAGACTTATAAATTTTGTGAGGCGCAGCCGTTCTCTGCCGAACATAGTCGAGGGTCACATCATCGGCTTCGATGATGCCATTTTTCCCACCTGCTTCGATCGCCATATTGCACAGAGTCATGCGCTCTTCCATTGATAGGCTCATGACCGCGTCACCCCTCCATTCCATCGCTCGATAGGTCGCTCCATCCACACCGATGTCGCCAATGACATTGAGAATCACATCCTTAGCCATGACATGATCGGGGAACGTTCCCGTAAATTCAAAACACATTGACTCCGGAACCTTGACCCAGAGCTTGCCGGTCCCCAGAATAAACGCCGCATCGGTATTACCGATGCCAGTGGAAAACATGCCGAACGCGCCGGAGGTACTGGTATGGGAGTCCGTGCCAAACAACACTTCGCCAGGCCGATTAAATCCTTCCTGGGCCAAGGCGAGATGGCACACTCCTTTATAATTATCCGTCCCAACATCAAAATAATGCGGCAGGGACTGCTCCTTCACAAACTGGCGAAGAATGTCTATATTTCTGTTGGCATGAGTGTCTTTGGTAAAGATAAAATGATCGGGGATGATCACCACCTTGTTTCGGTCCCATACTTTGGCATTTTCGCCAAACTGCTTTTTAAAAATCGCGAAAGCACCCGGGCCGCAAACATCATGCGTCATCAACACATCCACATCCACCCAGATATTGTCGCCGGGCTGAACCGACTCTTTATCCGCATGCGCAGCTAAAATCTTTTCTGTAATCGTCATTCCCATCAAATAAGTTCCTCCAAAGCAGGAATAACCCCGCAAGGCACTTCAGTTTTTCGTTTAAACTTCCGAAAAAGCTACGAATAAGTAAGATACCATTGAAAGTGGTCAAACCATATAAAATTTTTATTTCACTATTTTTTGTGCGTAAAACGAATTTATACAGGCCTCAGCAAACCACATGGACAACCCCTTCACGGGAAATCAAATTATCGGACTCATCAAAGAAACCATCATACGAGTTCCCTGGCGGACCACCGAATAAGCATAAAATTCCACTGTGGCACCTGCGGTGTGTAGATGATCGGTCAGTTCCCTTCAAGCACTGAATCCGCAAAACCCAAACCCGCCGGTTTTCCAGACCCTCTACTGGTAAAATTAGACCTTCGATAAAAAACAGCAATTACCCTGGCCTCAGGTAAGTTTATTATAGCTCTTAAACTATCAGCGGGTTATCATCGCTAGCTAAGTTTTTTTTCAAGGTCTAACCTTTTTAAACTATCATGACCGATTGCCAGCCAAATAACTCGCAGATCATTGTCGATAGACGCCCTCTATGGATTATACTTTTTGACCGTCTGCGCCGCTATATTTTACTGGCCCTGTTTTTCGGTATTTTTGTCCTGTTATTGGGACTGGAAGGCCCCAGCGACCTGTCATCGGAAGGCTATAAAGTTCTGTGCCTTTTTATTCTCTGTGTCTTTCTTTGGTCGACCAATCTCATTCCCCTGTCGATCACCAGCCTGATGGCCATCGCCGCGATTCCGCTACTGGGAATCATGGATGCCACCCAGGCTTACAGTTATTTTGGTAACAAAGCGGTTTTCTTTATACTGGGGGTCTTCATTCTATCGGCGGCAATGATCGCCTGTGGACTCAGCACCCGCATTTCCATCTGGGTCATGGAACACTGGAGCGACACGCCTGGGCGACTGGTCACCTCTACCTATTGCTTTGCGGCAATCAGCTCGTGTTTCATGTCCGAGCACGCGGTGGCCGTCATATTATTTCCAATCATCCATGAAATCGTGCAGTCCTTGAATTTAAAACGCGACAATTCCGTCTTTGGCAAATCTCTGTACTTTGCCATGGCGTGGGGATGCATCATCGGCGGGTCTATGACCGTACTTGGCGGGGGACGCGTTCCGCTCGGCGTAGAGATGCTGGAAAAAGCCACCGCCGGACAACAAACCCTGGGAATTCTGCAATACACCCAGTTGAGTTTCCCGCTGGTGCTACTCCTCTTTGCGGTGGGGTGGGGAGCCTTGAAAATTTTGTTTCCGCCGGATATTCAGAACATTAATCAAGCACGAAAAGCACTGAAGCAAAAATCTATGGTCATGGGGAAGTTGACCTTTCAGGAAAAGGGCATCGCCCTGGTCATGGGAGCCACACTTTTTTGCTGGTTCGGGTATGGCGACCAGCTGGGCATCGCTAATATCGCCATCATTTCCATCGTCCTGCTATTCGTGCTGAACCTCATCACCTGGAAAATGGTGGAAGCCCATATCAACTGGGCTATTGTCCTGATGTATGGAGGTGCTATCTGCATGGGAGAAGTCATGTCAGAATCGGGAGCGGCTCTATGGCTGGCTGAGCAACTGTTTTCGGGGCTAGTTGAATCAAGCACTGTTTTTCTACTGGTCATTGCGTTGTTGTCGACCCTGTTCACCACTTTCATGAGCAATTCAGCGGTCATCGCCATCCTTCTGCCTACGGCTATCAGCATGAGTCCGGCCTACGGCATTAATCCGACGCTGGCTACCATGACGGTGATTCTGCCCAGCAACTTTGCCTTCATTTTACCGATCGCCACCCCCGCTTCGGCGCTGGCATATTCTTCAAGGTTTCTGACTTTAAGGGAGATGATCTGGTCAGGGAGTATCCTCAGCTTGCTGGGCATGGCTTTCTATCTGCTACTTCTCATGTTCTACTGGCCCATGGTCGGTTTTCAGTAATCACGCCGATGCCTTCTGTCCGACAACTGCAAGCAATTGAGCTGAAAAAGAAGCTGGAAAACGGGGAAGACATTTTTCTGCTTGATGTGCGGGAACCTTGGGAGTTCTCCCTCGCTGCCATTGACGGATCAGAAAATTTCCCTCTGGCCGAGGTCATTGACCGACAGCAAGAATTTATCTTTGAAGAAGAAATTGTGGTGATCTGCCACTATGGCGAGCGTTCACAAAGAGCCGCCAGCGAATTGATCGAAAGCGGATTCAAAACCGTCCACAATCTAGTCGGCGGCATCGACGCCTGGTCACAGGTGGTCGACCCAACCGTACCAAGATATCGTCCTCAAGGCTAGACCTTCCAGTGTCTACTCTTCAGGAAGTTATGTGGTAAGATTATATCTTATTAAAGTGAGGATGAAATTTCATGGCAAGCCCAAAAAAACCTTCTATCAAGCTTAGAAAAATAAGAATCGAAAACTTTAAGGCTATTGATTCGCTTGAGCTTGAATTCCCCGCACCCATAATGGGCAACAAACCCGATGTGTTTGTTATGGGAAGCAAAAATGGTATCGGCAAGACATCCATTTTAGAATCCTGCACACTATTATTGCTAGGAGCAATTGGGGGAGAGGGACGCGAGCCTTTTCATACTATTCATAGGTTTTATGAAGATATTAACATCTTCGATCTCTTGGTAAGGGCAGGGACGAACAATGCATCCATAGAGGGGGAATTCGAAATTTTAGAAAGAACGGTGGTCGCGAAAATAAAAATTAGCCGTTCAGGGGAAGTAAAACTCAGTGGTGACACAAAAACCTGGCAAAAGCTACAAAGGGATATTGGGGATACTTCATTCAACTGGAAAGAATTGTTCTTACTAGAAAATCGTCGCATCATGTTAAGCCGATTTTGGGAACCATTTCTTGGAATTAGCCCTGACCCTATGTTAACACCTCCATTGTTATATTGTCATAGCTTTAGAAAGGTGGTTGAGGGCAACCCCGAATTAGGGATGATGGTGGAAGATCAACCAGTCAGGAGAAGAGCTCGACCATTATCATGGGAAAAGCATGTCAGTTCTTTTAAGCTTGAAATTCTCCGATCCTTGATGGGAGAAGCCCGCTTATTTGAAAATATTGATGTTGAAGAAACTACAAGCTCCTTAAAAAAATTAAACTTTCTTTTAGCAGAATTTGCCGGGGGTAAAATTGATAAATTAAGGCAATTCAAAGATAACTCTGTTGATGTTCGCATCACCAATCTGAAAGGAAATGATTCCTTCACTTTTGATGGCTTGAGTTCCGGACAAAAAGAAATTATTTCCACCCTTTTTCTGATCTGGAAATACACTCGAGGAGTTTCAAGTATTGTTTTAATTGACGAACCAGAACTTCACCTAAACTACGAATGGCATTCCCGATTTATTCGGCATTTACATGAAATGGCTCCCGACAACCAATACATCATAGCAACCCATTCTGAAAAAGTTTTTGAGTCTGCGCCAGTTGAAAAGCGGGTTTTACTTGATCCCGGTAACCCACCAAAACGGAAAAGAGCAAAGAAACCCGTCTCCAGAGCCCGATGAAAGTTATCAAGGATGTCCAACCTGAAGAGGTCAAGCAAGACGCGAAACACATTCTTTTTGTAGAAGGCTCTGGAAGCGACCCGCTCGACCCCCTCATCTTGGAGGTGTTGCTTAAAGATTCAACACCAATAACTATCACCCCGCTGGGTCCCTTCCTACCACGTTAAAAGCGTAGCAGAAGCCTTATATAAGGAACATCCGTTTTATTATTTCCTGATAGACAGGGATCACAATACTGATAGTGCCATAGACCAGTGTTGGAGAAATTTTCCTGACTCCAACAATAATAATTTGCTCATTTGGAAGCGCCGGGAGATCGAAAACTATTTTTTAGACCCTGACTATCTAGCGAAATCAAAGTATTTATCCGTCAGCAAAAACAAATTGGAGTCCTGTCTTGTCAAGACATGCCAGAGTTATATTTTCTTCGATATTGCCAATCAGGTTATTACTCAGATACGAGAAAGCTTAAAGGAGAATTGGATCGAAGCTTTTGACAAGACCAACGGCTTCAAAACAAAAGATAACGCATTAAAGAACCTGTTAAAACGGGAAGAGTTCGGAATTTATGAGGAAAAAGTTACAGGAAATTTAGAAAACACCAAAATTGAAGCAATGTTTGAAAGCATTTTCGAAAAAATGACAGGAGGAAAGAACGAGCTTGAAATTGGCTCTGGAAAATGGCTAGAGTTGATTCGGGGAAGCAGGGCATTACCCACAATCATAGACAAATGCTTCAAAGTAAAGAGTTTGAAAAACAAAAGCTTACAAGGAGCAGAAAAAAGGCGCGAGGTTCTTGAAAACCTGGTTGGTTTAGATATAAAAGAGCAGCCTTCCGATTTCCGGAAACTCCATCAATTAATATCTGAAAAAATAATCGCCGAACTAATCCCTTAAGCGTTCGAGCATTACCTCGCGCAGGGTTTCGATGGGCGCAGATTGGCCGGTCCACAACTCAAACTGGCGGGCCGCTTGGTTAATGAACAGTTCATAACCGGGAATGACCACGCACCCGGCAGATTTGGCTTCGCGCAAAAGCCGGGTCTCCAACGGATTGTAGACCGAGTCAAACACCACCATGTCTTCCTTGAAGTCTCTGGCCAAAAATGGGCTTTCATCAATCTTCGGACTCATGCCCACCGGCGAACAATTGATCAACACGTCTATGGCACGGGTTCCTGCGTCACGTGCATGGACCAGTTCGCAGGCCAACTCCTTTGCCAAACTTTCACCCCGTTCTTTATTTTTATTATAGGTGACGGTCAACAGGCCGCCTTTTTCTTTCACGCCAAAACCGATGGCCTTGGCGGTTCCGCCGGAGCCGATGATGAGAACATTTTTCCCCTGCAACGAGATACAAGTTTCAAGAGCTGAAATAGCACCGGAGAAATCAGTGTTATAGCCTACCCAGTCTGTCCCCTCTTTCACGACCGTATTAACCGCGCCGATTTTTTTGGCCGTTTCATTAACCCTGTCCAATAGGGGCATGATCTGTTCCTTGGCCGGCATGGTGACACTCAGCCCGCTAAAGAAATCTTTGAAATCGTTGAAAAACTTTTCCACATTATCGACCAGAAAAGAAACGTAGATGTCCGGAAATGCCTTTTCCTCAAAAACCCGGTTATGCACCAGATACCCTAGACTCTTCGACACCGGATTGCCAATAACACCATATATCCTAAAATCAGAACGCTTGGTATTGACCCGATAAATATCTTTGAGAGTTGTTGCGGGAATCTGACCCGGAGCACTTTCCTGTCCGGATTCGAGACTGCCAAAGGTCAGGAATCCGCCAAATAGAGGAGAAAGAATACGACTGATTTCCCCAAGGTCACCCATGCAGAGTCCGATCAGCTTTTGCTTTTCCTGCCGGGCACGTTTAAGCAGTTCAAACATTTTTAGGTTGTCACTAAGGTCTCGGGCGTAGGTGACAATCTTGATGATCTCTCCCGGCAGTTCGCGCATGGTTTCATAAAGCGGATTGAAGTCTTCAGGCGTGTGCGAGAAGTCGTGATAAGAAAGGATAATTTTTGAGGAATCGCCTTCTTCCAGGAAGGGTTGCAAATATTCGCGGGGCGTGGAGACTTCAATATCCACATAATCGGCTCCGGCCTTCAGGGCATTGCGAAGCGACTGCGCGCGGTCTTCATCCGTCCCCTTAAATTGCCCACCATCTCGCTTGGAACGGTTGGTGACGATGACCGGCAAGGTGGCCGAACCGAGCAACGGGCTCAGGTCGGGAGACTCTATCAAATCCAGACGTAGCTCCAGAATATCGGCGATCGCAGAGGCCAACCTGATCTGCTCGATGGCTTTGGACATGGAGGGGCCAACAATGGGGACACAAATCATAGAGGAAACCGATAAAAAATATTTTCAAACCAAAGAAAAGATAGTACCACACTCCAATTAGCGTGAGACCAGTGAGCGATGAGAGCTTTGCGTAAGTCAAAAAAACAGAAAAGCGAGATTCTTCACTACGCTCAGAGTGACGACGCAATCGTTCGGAATGGCAATGCAAGCCTATTTTGTCATTCTGAGGAACAAGGTGACGAAGACGTGATATTTTTTCTTAAAGTTCATGCCCCGAAGGGATAATCCGGGGTTATGCAAAGGTCTCCCACTAACGTGGAAGGAAATTAGCAGAGACTCGTTAAGCCGAGATAACTCTCTGTCAGCAAATAACACTATTCCTCACTGTACCCGTTCCGGGCATGAATGCAATTGAAGAGATATCACAAGGGCTGGGGTGATTTACAACTTTTTTTCAATATCCGGACTAGTACTTTTCTTTAAAGGAGGGCTTGACCCTCCTACCCTGAAATGATATTAAATACTTTCCTCAGAGAGGCATATTCTTAAAATTTACAGTCGGTAGAGTTTGGAGATTAACCTATGGAAGTCAATGAAATTAGAGTGGAGATCAGAAAACATCACGTGACTCCCGGGGTCAATGTACTGGATCTTGTCATTGACGCCGATGGGGAACAAATCCGCAGGCAAACCCAACATAAAGACGGTGACAAAGCTTTCGAAAAGTTTGTCAAAGATGTAACCAAAGTCGCGCAAGAACTCGCCAACGCCCGCATCGAGTAGCCCGCCACTAGCCTTGGAGGCAGTGGGGCGGAGACGCCAACGCTACCGCCAAAATTATGAGAGGTAAATAGCAATCACTTTTCAAGCCGAGAGCGTCGTTGCTCGCCTTTAAAACCACAGCAAACTACCCTCTTTCGATCAATCACCCCCCGCCGCCTCATCAAACAAAACTTATTCCTGTTGAGGGAATATATTTTTTTGAGACCCGTGAGCAAAACAAACATTGTACTCTTAAAGCTGTCGTCTTGTTTTTGACCCAACTGTTTTTTTCCAACACTTCGATGAGAAATTCATTCTCATAATCTCCTACCAGTTTTTTCAGGTTAATACCTTCATCGGGGATGCCTGTATGGAAGGACTGCTTGAGCAACTACCACAAAATCTGGGCGGGACTCCCTTTCGCCTACTGATTATAAGGCACGACATTCTCGTGCTCATTGGGGTCGTTACGCGAAACGATGGCCAAGACCGGTTCGCTGTCAGACAGGTTCACCGGTTTATGCGGCACCCCGGGTGGGATATAAACAAAGTCACCCTCTTCATTGATCACCGATTCTTGCAGGTTTTCACCAAACTGTGTTTCAACCCTGCCCTTCAGCAAATAAATCGCCGTTTCAAAATCTTTATGGTAATGCGCTTTAGGCGACCCGCCAGGAGGAATCACCACCAAGTTCATCGACAGCCCCACCGCCCCAACCGTTTCTCTGGAGATGCCGACATATAGGGCAGGTTCTGTTTGGTCACAATCGTTTGATCGGGACGTATGGTTATAACTTTTCTGCTTAAGTCTAGGCTCATGACACACCTCTAATAGAATCCATACTTTGAAAATAGATTATCATGAGAAAACCAAGAAAGAATACCACTACAAGCTCACTCTTCGAGAGCCCCTTGGGATGGCAAACCCAACCTCTTCTGCACGTCTTCGCAAGCGAATGGAGGGGAGCCCGTGGCGGCCCAGTTTCCCGGATTGCTGCGTCGGTAGCAAAGCCTCCTCGCAACGGATTTTTGCCAACGGATTACCTAACCTTATACAGCAATGACGGCAACGAAAATGGTATCAAATCTCAATATATAGACCGTCTTCTTCGATGGCAACTTTGTAGGTAGGGGTGGTGTCGGAGCGGTTGAATTTGCAATATCCTTTTCTAATATTCCAGCCGCATTCCTCTTTACAGCAGAAGGCAAACATTCCCTTCAACACACCCAGTCCGAGACTACCTTCGCAACAACGACATTGGTCGGTGAGACAATAAAACTTGCCTTCGACTTGGAACAACGCGAGAACGTAGTCGATCTCTGTATAAAGGTGCTTAAAGCGAATTTGTTTGCCGGTTCCCTCTTCCGGGGCATCGCTGAGTTCTGAAATTTTGAGTTTAGACATGATCAGTCCTGAGGCAGGTAAGGACCGTAACGGTCACGATAATATTTTTCCAAGTCCCAGCGAAACCTCCCCTTCAGGTGAGGGAGATCTTCGGCAACCTGGTGATCAAACGCCACATAATCCTGTGATTTTTTCTCGATGTCCCCTTCTCTTTTGACATTAGGATCTAAATAGGAGTCGCCCAACGCCGAAGTCCCTACAATGAGCCTCTGGCCTTTTTTAAGCCACCGGCCCAGCATAAGTCTTTCTTCATCAGTTCCTGGTTCTATAGCCATAACAACATTTCCTTGGAGGAAGGCAAACTATTGATCTATTTTAACCCTCTGAAGCCCCTTAATCAGGGGGATTTATAGTAAAAGGCCCAGCGATATTCGATTGCCTTACGAGTATCAACCTATCGTCCCTGCGGCGAGCAGTTGCATTGGCAAGGGGGAATAGGGTAGCATAAGTGCCAATCCGTTATCAATTTTGTCGTTAACACCGCTAATTTTTTAGAAAGTCAGAGGAGATTTATGTCGTCAGAACAGCAAGCAGAAAAAACCGCGGAAGAACATTTTAATGATGGCTTGGCATTCAGCAAGCTGGGTGATGACCGCAGAACTTTCGAATCTTATAAGAAGGCTATTGAACTCGACCCGGATCATTTTCTAGCCCATTTCAATATTGGAGTACGTTACGGAAAACTGCGGATGAACCTGGAGGCTGCGCAATCCTTTCGCGAGGCGTTGCGTTTAAAACCCGAGGCTCCGATGGTTCATTACAGCCTGGCCGTGGTCAGCAATTTCATCGGCGAGGTGGAAGAAGCCTTCAAGCATTATAAAGAAGCCCTTCGCATCAACCCAGATTTCGGCAGAGCCCACAGCAATATTGCCATGCTCTATTATGGAATCAAATCCGGAAAGGAAGCCATTCATCATCTTGCCAAGGCGGCGGAACTTTTCAAGGAAACGGGCGACGAGTTTATGGAAAAAAATGCCCGCGACCTCATTCAGGAATGCGGCAGAGAATTCAAGCTGACCCCTGAAGACTGCCAGACTCTCTAAGATTTATATAGATTTTGATGTCGTCATTGTTGGCGAAGGTTCGGCAGGTTATTCCTCGGCTTCTACCGCCCAGTCACTGGGAGCCCGGGTGGCCATTATGAGATCACCACCCTCATGCATTTTCGTGCCACGGTAAAAGGCCTTGCGGCAACACCACATTATCATCCTACTCTGGCAAAAGTCCTGACCTATCCTGCGGAAGAACTGCTTGAACAATTACCCGACCATTGACAACTACATCGCTTCCAGTTTTTCGGCCAAACGGTCCATTTCTTCGCGGGTGTTTAATTCCGTCACGCAAATCAGCAGGCAGTTTTTCAAATCCGGATAGCAGGACTCCAAAGCATAACCACCGATGACGCCTTCCTGTTTCAAAGCATTTAAAACTTCCTCTACCGGGCGGGGACATTCGAGAACAAATTCATTAAACGTGTTGGCGGAGAAACGGATCTTAAAATTCGGCACATGAGCCAGCCGGTTTTTTAAATAGTCGGCTTTTCTCAAGTTCAGGACCGCCAGTTCGCGAAAGCCTTGCTTGCCCAGAGTAGACATAAAAATGGCCGTGGCCAGGGCGCACAATCCCTGATTGGTGCAAATATTGGACGTGGCCCGCTCGCGCCGGATGTGCTGTTCCCGGGTAGACAGGGTCAGGACATACGCGCGTTTCCCGTTTTGATCCACGGTTTCCCCGGCCAAGCGTCCCGGCATTTGCCTTAAAAATTTTTTGCGTATGGCGAAAAATCCAACATAAGGCCCGCCATAAGAAACCGGTAGTCCCAGCGACTGCCCTTCACCTGCGACGATATCCGCACCATGCGTTCCCGGTGCCTGCAGAATTCCCAAGGACAAAGCTTCCGCCACAGCAACAATCAGGAGCGTTCCATTTTCCGCAAGTTTTTCTTTTAACGAGGCATATTCTTCCACCGTTCCTAAGAAGTTTGGCGATTGCAGAACAACGGCAGAAGTATTCTCGGTCAGGTTCTCAGTGATGGCAGAGAGGTCGGTTTTCCCTTTTTCGTCAAAAGGGATTTCTTTGAGGTTGAAGTTGCTTCTGCTTGTATAGGTCTGGGTCACCTTACGGTATTCGGGGTGGACCCCTCGTGAAACCAGATATTCTGTGCGGCGGTTGACCCGGTTAGACATCACCACCGCTTCGGCGAGGGCCGAAGCCCCGTCATACATCGAGGCATTGGCGATATCCATCCCGGTTAACAGACAGATCATCGTCTGAAACTCATAAATGGCCTGAAGAGTCCCCTGGCTGACTTCGGGTTGATATGGCGTATAGCTGGTGGAGAATTCGCCACGCAGAATCAGATGATCAATCAATACAGGAGAAAAATGGTGATAGGCTCCGGCACCGAGAAAGATAGAATGGTCCTCGGCGGTGGCATTTTTTTTCTGCAATCGTTTCAGGCATCCGATCAACTCGCTTTCGGACAGACTCTCAGGCAGTCCTAGCAGGCTGTCTCCCAATTGTAAAGAGTCGGGAATGCTGTCGAACAGTTCATCAATATTCCGCACGCCGATTTCGGCAAGCATCAGCCTGATATCCTGTTCTGTGTGGGGGATATACCTCATGGGCCGGGAAAACGGGTTTTACTACATCTCCTTCTGACATTGTTCGCTGTAAGCATCCGCATCGAGAAGAGATTCAAGGTTGGTTTCGTCAGAAAGTTCAATCTCAACAATCCATCCTTCGCTGTAGGGTTCGCTGTTGACCTTTTCAGGGTTGGTCTCCAAATCTTTATTCACAGCCGTAACCTTGCCGTCGGCTGGTGCGTAAAGGTCGGAAACGGTTTTCACGGACTCCACAATTCCAAAGGGGCTTCCTTGCTTAATCTGGCTACCCACTTCAGGCAGTTCGACAAAAACAATATCTCCCAATTGCTCCTGGGCAAACTCGGAGATACCGATCACAGCTTTCTTGCCGTCAACGCGGATCCATTCGTGCTCTTGCGTATACTTTAAATCGTGGGGGACCTGCATGATACCTCCGTTAATTAGCAATTAGTCTTTTTTGACACGGGTCGGTAAAAAAGGCGGCTTGATAACCTCAGCGGGCACGCTCCATTTCCTGATTTCCACTTCCAGTTCCGTTCCGGGTTTCGCATATTCAGGGGATACATAACACAATCCGATCCCTGTATTCAAGGAGGGGGAAAAAGTTCCACTGGTCAGTTCACCGACGGGAGCCCCATTTTTTAACACCCGGTAACCTGGGCGCGGTACTCCCCGCTCCAAAAGACGAATTCCTGCCAACTTGCGTCTATTCCCCGCATCTTTTTGTTTTTTAAGCTCTGCCTGCCCTATGAACTCCTGCTTGTCCAGCTTGATGACCCAACCCAGCCCGGCCTCCAGCGGCCTGGATCCCTCATTAATTTCGTTACCGTAAAGGGCATATCCCATTTCCATTCTTAAAGTATCCCGGGCTCCCAAGCCAATAGGTTGAAGGTTAAACTCTTTGCCTGCATCAAGTATGGCCCTGAAAACAGTTTCAGCGTGGACCGCATCGACATAAATCTCAAAACCATCTTCACCGGTGTATCCGGTTCGCGCGATGATACTTGCAAAATTGCGGATTTTTTCTTTTTTAAAATGGTAGTATCTGATTTCACTCAAAGGGACTTCACATAATTTTTGCAACAGCACCTCAGAGTGTTTCCCTTGTATCGCCAGTTGCGCGATTTCATGACTGGTATTTCGAATGGTGGCATCGCAAGACCCTGTATTTTTTAAAATCCATTGAAAATCTTTTTCCGTATTCGCGGCATTCACACAAAGGAAATAATGATCTTCAGAAAAACGGTGGACCAGCAAATCATCCACCACACCACCGTGCTCCAGACACATCAGGGTATAGAGGGCCTGATTGTCCTGCATTGAGTCAATATCATTGGTCATCAGTTTTTGAACCAGGCTTCTGGCAGAAGGTCCTTGGATTTCAATCTCGCCCATATGGCTGACATCAAATATGCCAACGCCATCGCGGACGCATTGATGCTCCTGAATGACCCCCTGAAACTGAATGGGCATCTTCCATCCCGCAAAAGGAACCAGCTTACCGCTAAGCTCTCTATGAATATTGGTCAAAGGGGTGGTTTTCAGGCTTGAGGAAGTTTCTTGAGACATGTTCAGAAAATCTGGTATTTTGGGTGAAGAACGTAAACCCTGTGTATAACCAATTTCATTAGAGAGCACAAGGTATTATAATAGGGTCGAAAGAGAGAGGGTTCTTATTGTATGAGTTCAACGAACGGCCAAAAACAATATGATGTGATCCTGGTTGCGGGAGAAGGAAAATCCAGCTACAAGGTCTATCATCAGAACAAGGCTTTTTTGACTATAAACGGAAAGTGCATTGTTCATTACATTGTCGAGACTCTGCAACAGGTCGAATCTGTTCAGGATATTTATGTCGTGGGTCACAAAGAAAAACTGCGGCAGGTTTTTCTTTCAGGACGGGTCGACCTGGAGTCTCCCAAGCGTATTCACATTGTCGAACAAAAAACCAATCTTTACGAAAACGTCTGGCATACTTTCCTGCAATCCTTAAAGGATGAAAATGGAGAAGTGCCGAACACCGAGCCCCATCGCGATCGAGCAGTCCTGATTGTACCCTGTGACGCTCCATTGATGACTCCGGAGGAAGTGGAGTATTTTGTTTCCCATGCGGACATGGAAAATCACGATCACGTTTTGGGATTGGTTTCTCGTGAAAAACTGAAATATTTTTATCCTGAAAAAGGGAAACCGGGTATAAAAATGGCCTACCTTCATACCAAAGAAGACAGCTTCCGTATTAACAACCTGCATCTGGTTAAACCCTTGCGCATTGAGAACCGGGAATATATCCAGAAAATGTACCAGTATCGCTACCAGAGAAATTTTAAAAACCTGGTGCTTTTCGCTTTATCACTTTTTGGAAAAGGCAAAGCCAAACATTATAAAAACTATATCGGCCTGCAATTGTGCCTGTTTTTTACCAGCCTGCGGCTTGATTTCCTGGTCGATTATTTACACAATTTAAACCCTAAAAAAGAGTTGGAAAAAAGTATCTCCGCCGTCATGAAAACCCGCTTTGCGGCTTTGGAAGTCCCGTATCCGGGAGCAGCGCTGGACATTGATAACTCTAAAGACTACGAGGCCATGAAAACCCGCTTTGATGAATGGTGGAAGTATTTACGAGAAAATAAAGAATCTCCAACCTTTACCGAAAACTACAATGAGGTTTCCCGCATCGCCCCCAACGAGAAAGTGGCACGACCATCTCCCATGCACTGACTGCCAGCCGCAGGAGCTGTGATATTTCCAATATTAACCGCATGCCCTAGAAGGATAAACTAACAAAGACTTGATTAAGCCAAGAGCATGGTTGCTAACGGTCGTGATACTCTTCCTTAACCTTCGTGCCCCGCAGAGGTAAAAAGCTATTGCAAATTACTAGTGGAAGTTCTCCGCACCAGCATGTAGTCCCGAATGGATCGAGCATGCCTTTTGGATATTAGACAAGTTATGACACAGAACCGATTAAGAAATTTTTCCATCATTGCTCATATCGATCACGGCAAATCCACTCTGGCCGACAAGCTGATTCTAGCCACCTCGGCGATCCCAAAAAGGGAAATGAAAGAACAGGTGCTGGACAATATGGATCTGGAACGAGAACGTGGGATTACCATCAAGGCCCAAACGGTACGCCTGAAATACAACACCAGAGATAAAAAGGATTATGCGTTCAACATGATTGATACTCCGGGTCATGTGGATTTTACCTATGAGGTATCCCGCAGTCTTGCCGCCTGTGAAGGAGTATTGCTGGTCGTCGACGCAACGCAAGGCATTCAGGCACAAACTATTGCCAACCTCAACCTGGCCATGCAACATGATCTGACCGTCATACCGGTGATCAATAAAATCGACCTACCCAGCGCAAACCCGGACTTTATAAAAGAACAACTGGAAGATGTCTTGCAGATAGAATCCACAGAAGCTGTTCTAGTTAGTGCCAAGGAAGGAATCGGAATCGATGAATTGATGGAAGCCGTGGTTCGGCAGATTCCTCCACCGATCGGAGACGCTTCCGGAAAATTGCAGGCCCTGCTCTTTGACGCATGGTATGACGCGTACCGAGGGGTTATCATCCTGGTCAAGATACAGCAGGGGAGCCTGAAAACGGGTGAGGAGATAATGATGATGGCAACGGGAAACCGGTTCATGGTCGAAGAACTGGGCACGTTCAATCCTAGGGAGGAGAAAAGCACCGAACTCCAGGCGGGAGAGGTGGGCTACCTGGTCGCCAACATCAAAGAACTTGACCAGACCAAGGTGGGAGACACCATCACTCATTCCAAGAACCCCGCCAAAGAACCCCTACCTGGTTACAAAGAAGTTAAACCCATGGTCTTCAGCGGATTGTATCCGATCAGCGGTAACGACTATGAAGATTTGCGCGATGCACTAAAAAAACTCACGTTGAACGATGCCTCGTTTTCTTATGAGGCAGAAACCTCCACGGCACTGGGTTTCGGTTTCCGTTGCGGATTCCTGGGTTTACTACACATGGAAATTGTAAGGGAACGAATTGAACGTGAGTACAAGGTTGACCTTCTCACTACCGCACCCACCGTCATCTATAAAGTTATCACTGCTGATGGGAAAACATTGATGATCGACAACCCTTCCAAACTACGAGAACAAAAAAACATCGACCATTTTGAGGAACCCTACGTCTTGGGAACCATTATCGTTCCGGAAGAATATATCGGGGCGGTGATGGCACTGGTCCGTGACCGCAGAGGAGTCCAGAAAAAAATGGAATACATGAGTCCGGAAACGGTCCTGCTGGAATATGAACTACCTTTTAACGAAATCGTCCTGAATTTTTATGACCGTCTCAAATCAGGCACTAAAGGTTACGCTTCGTTCGACTATGAATTTATAGATTTCAGGACATCCAACCTGGTAAAGTTGGACGTTCTTTTGAACGGAGAGCTGGTCGACGCATTATCTTTGATCGCCCATAAAGATAAAGTGTTTTATCAGGGCCGCGACCTGGCTAAAAAACTCAAGGAACAGATACCGCGTCAAATGTTCGAGGTCGCAATTCAGGCGGCGGTAGGCAGCAAAGTCGTTGCGCGTGAAACGGTCAAGGCGCTCAGGAAAAATGTTCTGGCAAAATGTTACGGTGGCGATATCACCCGCAAACGCAAACTACTGGAAAAACAAAAAGAGGGTAAGAAAAAAATGAAACAGGTGGGTAGCGTGGAAATTCCCCAGGAAGCCTTTCTCGCAATATTGAGGACTGATGACAAATAAAACCAACCCCGACGCTCCGACCGTGGAGACCAAAGTCCAGAAAAAAAGCCTGGCCCGCGAATATACCGAGGCCATCTTAATCGCCCTGCTTCTAGCCTTGTTGATTCGCACGTTTATTGTCCAAGCATTTAAAATTCCTTCCGGCTCCATGGAAACCACACTCCTTATCGGTGATCACATCCTGGTTTCAAAGTTTCCTTATGGCACGCATATTCCTAACGAAATCCCTTTCCTCAATATCAAACTGTTTGACGATATAGTCTTTTTCAGAAAAATTCCTGAAAGAGGAGACATCATCGTTTTCAAATACCCTAAGGATGAAACCAGGGATTTCATAAAACGCGTGATCGGCCTGCCAAGGGACTCGCTGGAAATGCGGCGGCAAAAAGTTTATATCAATGGCAAGCCTTATGAAGACACCCATGCCCGCCATACCGAATCGCCCTCAGACAGCGCATTAGTGCCTAGAGATGACTTCGGCCCCATTCGTGTTCCGGAAGGCCATGTCTTTGTTATGGGTGATAACCGGGAGAATAGCCAAGACAGCCGCTATTGGGGTTATTTGAATGTTAAAAAAATCCGCGGTAAGGCACTTATGATTTACTGGTCCTGGGATCGAATTGAAAGCTGGGTTCGGCTTGAACGGTTCGGCAAAGTTCTGGAATAGCCCGACATGACAGAACCTTCCACATTAAAAAGCAAACTACATTTCCTTCTCACTCACTGCAAGGCCGCCATTCTCGACTTTGACGGATTGCTGGCCGACTCGGAACCTTACCACTACCGAGCTTATAACGAAGTTTTTGAACGGTACGGACACACCCTGAATCAGGAAGAATATTGGGTAGAATGGACCTCGAAAGGAAAAGGCATAGCTGGAGAGATCGAACGTCACAACCTTAAACTGGATGTGGATCCGATCGACCTGAGAAATCAAAAGTTCGAGGTGTATTCCCGCTTTTGCCAGAGTGGAGAGGTCAAGTTGTTTTCGCTGGCACAGAGCATGGCAGAAAGCCTGTCGGTCAATCACAAGCTGGCCATCGCCTCAGGGTCCTGGGCTAAGGACATTCGTGCTATTCTCAAAAATGCTGACGCATTGAATCTGTTCCCGGTTATTCTAGGCAAGGAGTCGGCAACCCGGGAAAAACCACATCCCGATATTTTTTTAAATGCAGCAAAAAAACTGGGCTGCACTCCCAGTGAATGCTTCGTTCTGGAGGACGCTCTAAAAGGACTCAATGCAGCTAGAGAAGCAGGAATGCCCTGCATCATTCTCAGAAATCCATTGAGTCACAATATAAATTTTGACGGCGCGGAGCTGATCTTTGAAAGTCTTGAAGATTTCTGTTCTGCATTGAAAACCTGAAACCCTCCCTCGCATTCCGTTTTTAGACTTTCTCTTTTTCCAGCTCCGCTTTGAATCCTGCAAACAACTTCTGAATGGGGGGAATGGTCTTTTCCTTCAATTCATCGGGCACCCAGTTAATTTTTTCCACCGGCCAACTTTCCAGGTTATGGATATCGAGACCGGCTTTTGAAAAGGACCCTTCTAAACTTTCCTCAAAACCATAAATCAACGCATTTTTAAATACCATCTCATAAAGATCAACGATTTCCCCTGAATCATGCAAACCTGTCATAAACCGTTCCATCATTTTTGCGATGATCGGGTTGGCGTGTTCCTGAAAACCTTCACTACAAGCATTTTGAAGAGTACGGTAAATAATAATGATGTCCTGAAGAAGGTATTTGATCTCTTTTGGATCTTTTACGATCGGGCCTTTATCCAGATCAAAAAATTCTTTATATTCCTTGATGATCCTTGCTGTATCACTGATGATCGACTCCTCCCAGGGCACATGGTTCCAGACGAAAAACACTCTCAACCACCTCACCGTTTCGGTGGCGTCTTCCATGTGCAGGGTCAGACTGGGCTTGATTGAATTGCTGAAAGGAAGGCGCCCGCCCCACATTTTCAGTTTTAACTGCAACTGCGGAGAAAACGCCTCTGTGAACACATCACAATAAATTGAGACCAGCCTCTCCAAGTTCTGATGTTTATCCAAAAGGGTGTTTTGCGGAAGGTTAACAATGCAATAAAGCCTCCAGATGCGCCTTCTGGACAGGCCGTTGGGCCGGGCAATGAGATAGGTGCCGCCCCAGATTCCAGAAGTGATGGGAATATCAATCTGGTGAGTTTCCAGCATCCGTCGGGAAACTTCCGTAGCCGCGTTCTGATACAGCTCATTCAAGTGGTACAGGTTGATCAATTTGCCGTCCGCAAAGACTGGAGTTTTGGGCGATTTTGTCATTGTCTTCCTCTAAACCTGAAGGTAGAACTCAATGATGAGCGGATTCAAGTTATAATCGCAACAGTTAGTGAAGTGTTCTTATTGAAGAATAGCTCATAGGGTGTTTGAAATCCAGGCGGTTTCTGGGGTCTATGATTGAGTTGACGCATGATGTGTTTTAGTTCCTTTTGCGTAACGTTGTCCAGTCGTCCGAGTTTTGGTAAATACTACCGAATGAGTCCGTTGGTATTTTGATTCAGCCCACGTTCCCAAAAGGACCTTTGCAAAAAAACATTATTTGAAGCCAAAGTTCAGCGGTTTCATCGTATCAAGCCAGAGGTTTAAAGGGAAAAATCAGGGACAACCCGGAGAATGAAGGCTATAATTCGTTCTGCTTGATTATAGAGTCGACTTCCTCTGAGAGGGTCGCTAAATCTTTCTATAAATGTTTTACGGTGGAGCCAAAAACCTTGAAACGTTTCCATCATCTGCTTGTTCCAGCTATCTTTTCGCTTGGGACTACAACACTGGCGGTCAGTCCGGAAACCGTTGAACCCGCAGAGCCTTCCGTATGGAGAAACCTTGAGAAGGGTTTGGAGCTAGGCATTTTCCAAGCTCCGAAAAAATCCGTTTTGGGTGACTCGTTAATTCGCATTTTAAGGACAGATACCCATTATTTTTCTTTGCGTCTGCTAAACGCCACGTCCAGGGACCAGGGCAAACGCCGGTCCATGAAAAACTGGGCTAACGAGAACGAACTGGTTGCCGCCATCAACGCAAGCATGTACCAAAAGGACATGATGTCCAGTGTTTCCTATATGAAAACCCGGCAACACACCAACAGCAACTGGGTTTCCAAGGACAAAACCATCCTCGCTTTCGATCCTACTGATAAAAGTCTGCCACCAGTAAGAATCATTGATCGGGATTGCGAAGATTTTGATAAGCTCAGAAGGTCGTATGGCACCCTGATCCAGAGTATTCGCATGGTCTCCTGTCAGGGAGCAAATATGTGGGGGCGGCAAACAAAAATGTGGAGCACCGCCGCAATCGGGTTGGATCGCCAGGATCGAGTGTTGTTCATTCATGTTCGGTCGCCATACACCACCCACGATTTGACCAATATGCTTCTCAAACTTCCCATCGGCCTGAAACAGGCCATGTACGTTGAAGGCGGAGCCGATGCCCAGTTGTACATCAACACAGGAAAAGAGAAGCACGAGTTCATCGGCAGTTATTCCAGCGGCTCCAGGGAGCACGACGAAAATATTTTTTCCCACCCGGTTCCGAACGTGCTCGGCCTGGTGCGTCTTAAAAAATAGGAAAAGGGCCATTTGCCGGAGAAAAAACAAAATTCAGTCCGGCCTCGGTTTCGGATAATGACCGGAGATTTGATCGCCCTGGGACCAGGGAAAGTCGATTTGCTCGAATCGATTGGCCGAGAAGGGTCCATCTCCCAAGCCGCGAAGGAAAGACATCTAAGCTACCGGCGTGCTTGGAATATGGTGGACACCATGAACCAATGCTTCAAAGAACCGCTGGTCATCAGTGTCGCTGGAGGCAAGGGAGGTGGCGGAGCCCAACTAACCTCTGCCGGCGAAAAAATCATTCAAATTTATCGAAAAATGGAAAAAAAAACCGACATCGCCGCCCGCAACGAATGGAAAGCCTTGCAAAAACTCCTCCGGCGAACCGCCGAAGGTAACTAGCAACCACTCGGCGTGAGAGCAGTGTGCTATCTAACTTTCTCAAGCTAAGGATTCAAGATGGCAACAACGAATTCGCAAAAAGCAAATCCCATATTAACGGAATTGAAAACTTCTGGGACATCGCTAAAATACGCTTGGCCAGGTCCAGGTGCCTCTCTAAATCTACTTTTTATTTGCGGCCTAAAGAATGTGAGCCCAGGTTCAATCATCAAGGCGAAAACCTAAACAAATTATTATTGAGAATCACCAAAAAACGGTCTCTTAACTAGCAGGTTGCTGAAAAACTCCTAAGCAAGGGGGTTAGATTGTAAAACAGGCGTGAGCACTATTTTATTGGAGGGGAGCCATGCGCGGTCAAGAAGAGAGTCAAGGTTTTATGTTTACGTATTTATCGCCGGAACAAAGGACGTCCGAGGGCCATCCTCTCTGCATGATCAAAGCGTGCCGACGCGGTCTTGAAAGAGATGAACCCAACGTTCCAGGTGATGTACGGCAACACAGGAGGACCTTCCGTTCCTCGGGAACGGTTGTTGAAAGCACAACTCTTGATGGCTTTGTTTACGGTGCGCTCGGTCCGGATGTTCCGCGAGCAATTGGATTACAACATTCTGTTTCCGTTGGTTCCTTGATATGAGCCTTGAGGAACCGTCATTCGATGCCACGAGTTTCACCAAGAACCGGGTAAACCGCCACAAGATGGTGGAAGTGACCCCAACGTGGATTTTCGTGGGGAGAAACGTTCGAACAAAACGCGCTGAAGTAGAACCGACCCCGAAGCACGGCTATTGTTTTCAGGGCATGCGTTTGGTCTCAAAGTCAACAAAGCCACGGGTTATGCGGAACAGGAAGCCGCCTTGGATATGCTTTCGTGCCAAGTCAGAAAGCGGGTGGAGGAAATCTTTGGCTGGTTCAAGACGGTGGGAGGCTTAAGGAAAACTCGTTTCAGAGAGGTCGAACGAACACAGGAATATGTCTTCATGCTCGGAGCCGCTTACAACTTGCTGAGAATGAGTAAGCTGATTCCAGATGGAGGGGGAACGTGACCACAGGGACACGGCAAAAGCTTCCAAATACGGTCAAAGAGTTAAAAGAACCAAAAACGTTCATGCTGAAACTATTAATCTTCAATGGGTTTTTAGCGAAACCGTTAAAACTTTATAAAATTATGGGTTTTTCAACACCCTGCTAGCCATAACCCATTTTTTATTTAAGTTCTACCTTTTGGCATCTTTTGTTTGGCATCTTTTGTTTGGCATCTTTTGTGCCGTAAGTGGTTTTTCGCTGTGCCAGCATTTGAAAAATAATCCAGACCGCCCCTCCGGCGAAAAGGTGTTTGAGGCTGTGCCCACTGATAAAACCAAGGGCTCGAAAGACCGCCGCATCGAAATATTCAAATATTTTAGCCAGAATATAACATAGCAGGACTCCCCAGTACATTTTGCCGTGAGAATAACGGCCGGGAAATAATAAAAGCATTAAAATAATTGCCAGCGTCGGGGCAAACTGGACCCAGAGATAAAGTCTCAAATCCCCGACCCCCGTTACTTCTGTCCAATACCACCGGACCACACTGAACATTCCAAGGCAAGTAAGAGGAAAGACCAGTAAATATCCGGCCCGGGCCGAGACGCGGTCGCTGATGAGTTGGCAGAACAACCCCATAAAAATCCAGGTCATGGGAAGCCTATCCCAGACCAACCGGGCGTTATCCGGGTTGAGATGAAACCAAGTGGAACCAAATCCGGTCAGGAATACACCGGTAAAAAAAACGGTCGGAGCTGCTTTTTCCCAGGAAAACTCAAAAGCGTTCTCTTCTTCATCGGCAAGACGAAACAAAAACCGCAGGCCCATAAATCCAAGAACGACGAAAGGAAGGTTGGAAAATATATCGCCAAAATTAGGGATGCCGATCCAACTGCGGTGATCTGCAAAACGCGACCATTTCGGGTTTTGAGGAATCCTGTCCAGCGATATCAAGAAAGCGGTGGGAAGAGCAAGACCGACAAAAAGAATAATTTGAGGTGTGAAATGCTTTTTCGCCATTTTTTTGTCCCTTGTTTCATTCAAGGAGTCGCTTCCATGAAAATTCAGGGCTACTCGTCCCCTGCGCGAACACCCTGCTTCCAGACAACTTGATTATCTTTGTTTTTGATATAGGCATATTCGTCATCAGATTTTTCACCAAGGGTAAGTGGATCGTTCACGTCCACCACCATGGCTGAAACTTTTTCCATGTTGCCACCGAGTTGTAAAAATATTTGATCGCCGTTATCCATTTTCTTACTTTTATAAATGAACAGAAAATTGTAGTAATGCGAGAAATATAACGGAGCATCATTGTATTTTTCGCAACCTCCATCCATCATAGAAAACAACTCCCTATCTCTTTTTTATTTTCAAGAACAGGACATAAAGCATAAAACCACCCAAGCTCAATTTAAAAATCTGGCTTCCCTAAAACTCAAAGGGATGGGTTTTCATAAGTATTTTTACTTCCCCCTCATGGGCATTAGATGACCCCATCTTTCCGGTATAAAGCGTTTTAAAACTGGAAAAGACCAATAGTATTGCAAGCGCGAAAAACACAATATTGACAGAACTTTTGCGGATGTCGGACTCAAGAAGGCAATTCACCACAAAGCCTAAAAGAGGAATAACAACAACGCTTGTGGTGATGAAAGTGGTCATATCCATTTTTCTGGAATTAAGGGTATTTTCGTTACAGGGCGGAAACTGGTTTTAAGACAGGCCGGGTAGAAGAGCTTTTAATTCATCGGCAATGATCCCTATTGCCATGCTACCCAAAAGCAAACCCATGACCTGAGTGATGAATTTGATGCTCCCTTTGCCCAGAAATTTTAAAATTCTGTTGGCAAGTTTTAAAGATATCCAGATCAGAACGCCTATCAAGACAAATTCTACAATAGATATTAGCTTGGCTGACCATAGAGTGAATTCGGTGGACTGAATTATCACCAGGCTTATGGCAGCTGGCCCAATAAAAAGGGGAAAGGCCATGGGCATTAAAGCAATATCATCTTTAACGCCCTCCTCTTTGGAAAATAAATGCGAAGTCTTGCTGTCGGTGAGCATGGTAAAAGCGATGTAGACTAGGAAAACCCCTCCTATTAGTTTGAATGCCGACAATTGAATGCCAAAAAACACCACAATATATTTTCCGAACACAAAAGACACGGTTAATAACGCCACCGAAGCGCAGCTGGTTTTTAAAATTATTGCTTTATGTTCCGCATCGGTTTTATTGGCGGCCAGAGAAATATAAATGGGAAGGTTACCAATGGGATCAATGATGGCCAGTAAAATCACAAAAGTTTTTATCAACTCTGTAATGTCATCCATTTTTTACAAGCTTCCCGTTTTTTATTTCAAATAATGCTGTCTAATTTTTTGATCACTTTTTCTAAATGATAAGCTTGATTTCTCGCGTTATCAAAATTATATTTTGAATAAGGTCGATTTCTTATTTATCCCTGTTGTTTATTTTGCGGAATAATTTTTATGCCCGCGTTTGTTTATAGTCGCGAAAAATGTTCCAACAAACCGAGGTTTCGGGTTTCAAACGCTACCAGATCAACCACTCAAAACTATTTGCTGACAAACAAAATCATATCAATGGAATTGAGAATTTTTATAACTAGGCGAAGTGGCCTATGCGTAAGATTCAACGGGGTTCCCAAAGAGCATTTTGGGCTGTTTTTGAAGGAATGGGAATAGCGTTTTAGCAACCTCAAGCCAAAAGATCAACGACTACGATTAAAACAACTTGTTAAGCAGAATTTAACATGATTGTCCAAGCCAGTCTCTTGATTTATTGTGATCTTCCCTATGTACATAGTCAGAGTATTATCTATGGAGGACAAGATTTTAAATTTCAAGAAATGCTTGAAACAATCAATGATCTCAAAACAAGAGGGTTATTTTTTGTGCTTGGCATTGATGGTACAAAAGAAATCTGGAAAATATCTGCGCAACCTTCCTATTCCAGATGGGTTATTTGAAAAAAATATGCGTGAATGCTAGAAAATCTATGCTCAAAAGGTTTCAAATGGAAGGACAAATATTAGAAAGCGAAAACGTAACTGACAGACTGTTATTGACTTACTCTTGGGAGAGCTAAAGCTCAAAATCACTCTATCCAGCTGAGCAAACTCTTTACTCGCCTATACAGGCTATTGTTCACTGGCCTCATGCTTGATGGTGGAGGCGACAATCTCCAGTCCAACAAATTTTATCGACAGGTTTTCTCCGGGAAACTGGCTGTAGGCGTCGGTTTCATCTTCATATTCGTGAAAATCAAAATGTGAAACGTCAAAACCGATTTTTCGGACATCCTGAATCAAAGTCTCGCAAAACTTCTCTTCCACCTCCACCAGTGTCTCAAAATAACCGTGGGTCAGTTTATCCCGGTACTCCACGTCACGGGCACGTTTTAAAATCTGGTATTCCAGATCGGTGTCCAGAATCATCAGGAAGCCCCCCGGTTCCAACGCTTCTCTGGCCCAACGCAGAAACTGTTGGCGTTCTATTCTTTGAAGATGATGCAAAAACTTGTTGGCAAGGATACAGCCATAGTGTTTACCGACCGGTCCGCCGGGAAAATCGACATTCAGGACTTCTATGTTCTCCTTGCCTGATAGTTTTACAAAATGAGTCAGTCCTTTAATAATAAAAGGCATGTTATCTGCCAGAATCAATCGAGGGAAGTCTTTTGGCCAGTCATGGATCAAGCGGAACCCCGCAAGCCCCGTAGCCACATCCATCAGTGGAGCTTTCAGGTCATGCGGCACCAGTTCCATCGGATTGTCCCAAGGGAAGTTCCCGGTCTGGTGCAGATAAAAGCTGTAGCTTTCGCTGAGCAGGGTGATCCATTCCGGATCATTATAAAGAATCGGGTCTTTTTTAATCAGGCTAACCAGTTCATAGAAAAGGATGGAAAACTTTTCATCCACCTGATCCAGCGGTTGAGATAAAGCGGTACGATTCTTGCGCAGGTTGATGTGGATGTGGTCAAAGTTTAGAAAAACTGCCGGGCGCTCATGCTGGACGTATAACAAGTCCGCAAGATCGATCAATATTTCAGGATAAACCATGCAGAGAAGCAGATTAAAAACTTCCTGGTTTTCTCTGCCCGGCACGGTATCCGGGAACCCCAGCTTGCTATTCAAAAACTTAAAAACGGTTTGCGCTCGATGTGCCAGTTCCGGGGACCTGGTATCCCTCAGCCCGAGAAACTTTCGCCCCACATCAGTGACCATGGAAAGTTGGTCCGTGGACTTTATAAATATTGCAGGGGAAGACATGTACAAGGTGCCTGAATAATTCGATATTTTATTTTGAGCAAGCGGAGCACCTCCACAGGTAACCGGCAATAGCTTGTCACCGCCCGCAACTATACCCTCGGCTTAAAAGGCTATTGCCCCATTCCCTACCGGGCATGGATCGGTCAGGGCCAATCCCACCCTGCCCGCCCGAGCAGATAAAACGTGACCAGAAGGCAAGGTAGCAAATACGGCACCGCCTGAAAGGTGCTTGCGTCCATCAGAGAATAAGCCGAAAATATGGATCGGGTGCCATAAATAACAGCCAGAACCTGGGCCAGCCTTTTCTTTCCTTTCAGCAGGTAATAGGTCAACACACCCATAAGAAGTAAAAAAGCGACCAGTGAAAGGATCGCCGACAATCCCAAGCTGAAGGGGGGAATAAACATCATGATGATAGCAAGATAAGCTACATTCAAGATAAGAAACCCATATCCGGCCTGGGTGAACTTTTGGGTTCTCGGGTCAAGAGCCGAACCTTCGCTGGCTACTGGCAATGGCTTTTCACCGCTGGCAACCGCTCTTCTCGGCTTAACAGGTTCTTGCTCATCGCCTCCACGGCGAGTAGATTGAGAATTTTCGTCTTCCATTTCTAATGTAAGATAAAGGGGTTTTGGTGCAATCGTCCCTATGGTTGCAGATTCATTTGCGGTATGCTAGGTTTCTGCTCCTAATTTAGCATTTCACCAGGCGTGAGGCCAGTGGACAGTAACTATTTCAGGCTGACAAAAAATTATCTCAGCTTTTACAGGAGTCATTGCTGTTTGCCTCCCCCGTCAGGGGGCTATTTATTTCAGGAACCCTTAAATCATTCACCCAGGTTTTTTTCTACATGCTTCCTGTCGACCAACAACTTAAAACCATTCGCAGGGGCACCTCGGAGATCATCGACGAAAAGGATCTCGCCAAACTGCTGACCTCTGGGAAACCCCTCAAGGTGAAAGCCGGGTTTGACCCCACAGCTCCCGACCTGCATCTTGGGCATACAGTTCTTCTGCACAAGATGAGACAGTTTCAGGAACTGGGCCATAAAGTCATATTTTTGATCGGTGACTTTACCGGGACGATCGGCGACCCGACCGGCCGTTCTGAGACCCGTAAAAACCTGACACATCAAGAAGTCCAGGAAAACGCAAAAACTTATCTCGCGCAAGTATATAAAATCCTGGACCCTAAAAAAACCACAGTGGCTTATAACAGCGAATGGATGAACAAGTTCACCTCGGTGAATATGATCGAATTGGCGGCGCGTTATACCGTTGCCCGAATGCTGGAACGCGATGATTTTCAAAAACGTCTCTCTAAAAATCTGCCAGTTTCCATTCACGAGTTGATGTATCCCCTGATCCAGGGCTACGACTCGGTAGCTTTGAAAGCTGATGTGGAATTGGGCGGCACCGACCAGAAATTCAACCTCCTTGTTGGCCGGGACCTCCAGCGAGCCTACGGGCAAAAACCTCAGGTTGTTCTCACCATGCCTCTTCTGGAAGGAACCGAGGGGGTTCAAAAAATGAGCAAGAGCCTGGGCAACAGCATCGGCCTCTTCGATGCCCCGAACGAAATGTTCGGGAAAATCATGTCCATCTCGGATGACTTGATGTGGCGTTACTACGAGTTGTTAAGCCAGGTCTCTACTCAGGAACTGGAAGACCTGAAGAAAGAGTCCAAGTCGGGAACCCTGAACCCCAAAAACGCCAAGATGGATCTGGCAAAAGAAATCGTCACGCGATACCATTCCCTCGAACTCGCGGAAACGGCCTTGGCCGAATTTGAAAATGTATTCAAGAAAAAGAACCTGCCGCAGGACATCCCTGTAGCAAAAGGTTGGGGAGAGGAATTGCGAGGTATTTGCAATATCCTGAAAGACCACAAAATGACCGACAGCACTTCAGCAACTCGTCGTCTGATCCGGCAGGGGTCTGTAACGGTAAATGGAGAAAAAATTTCCGACGTCAATCAGAAGCTGCCTGGGAACAAAGAATATCTCATCAAAGTCGGCAAGAAACGGTTCCTGAAAATTCAACCTGGATGATGAGAACGTTTGGACCAAATCAGGTCGCCGACTTCCATACTCTTCTTGCTTTCTACAACAATTGCCGTCGCGGTTTTCTTTAAGTGAACCCCGCTAAAAGCGAAGAGAGCCTCCACTGGCGTGATATTCTTCCTCGTCCGTGAAGCCCTGTTCCTCAGACTTCAGCTTGGGCATGCCTTTCCAATCAAATCCTTATTACCCGCCTCCTGTGGAAAGAGACCTTTGCGTAAGTCGAAAAAAACACAAAAGCACGATTCTTCACTGCGTTCAGAATGACAATACAAGGCTATTTTTTCATTCTGAGGGACAAAGTGATGAAGACGTAATATTTTTCTTTAAACTTCATGTCTCGAAAGAGGCAAATCCGGTGTTATGCAAAGACCTCCCGCAAAAGCGGAGAAATTAGCCCGTAGGGATTATCCCTTGACATGCCTTCTCGCTGGTGAAATAATACCCCGAGGCCTTCCCGTATTACCCTCCGGTTGTCTAACCATCTGATTTGGTGAGAGCAAGACAGGGTTTTTTGCATTTTGCAGGATTATTTTTTAGGATAGATTTATGAAAAGGACTTTTCAACCCAGTAATATTAAACGAAAACGTGCGCACGGCTTCCGCAAACGAAGCTCTACCGTTGGGGGAAGACGCATTTTGGCAAACCGCAGGCGCAAAGGCAGGAAACGCTTGGCGGTCTGATTGCGGAGAACTTCCGCTGGTAACCGGCAGTCTCCTCATTTCGCGAGCAAAGAGCTTTGGTCGCATGATAGGCATTGCTCTCTGACTCCACGCCGAGTGATTGCAAACTAAACCCAGCGTCACGTGTAGTAATCTTTCACTAGCCTTCATGCCCAGAAGGGGTACTGGTGCCGAGTAGATGGAAAATTTCTCTTTCAAAAAAACCGAACGACTGACCAAACGGCCCGAGTTTGAAAAGGTCATGGCGGAAGGGGGGAAAAAACGAGTGGGGAAATTATGCATTGTCTTTTCCCTCCCTAATGAGTTGGGCAGAAAGAGGCTGGGAGTCATCGCCTCGAAAAAGGTCGGAAACGCGGTGGCCCGAAACCGGGTAAAACGAAGAATCAGGGAAACTTTTCGCCAAATCAAACACCGCATAAAACCCGCTTTGGATATCGTTGTTATATCAGGGAAGGATATGGTCACGCTTCCCTACCGGGTGATTGAGAAAGAGCTTTCAACCGCCCTTCTAGCCGAAAGGTAAATTCCTGAACCGGATCAAACACCAGAGCCATCCATCGCGGACCTCCATGTTAAACCAGATGTTCCTTAAATTAGTGCGTGGTTATCAACGGTGGATCTCTCCTCTGTTTTTTCCGGCTTGCCGGTTTTACCCCAGTTGCTCAGAATATGCCGCCCAGGCTTTAAAGCACTACTCCCTGGTTAAAGCGGCGGGACTGATTATCAATAGACTTTTAAAATGCCACCCCTATCACGACGGTGGGGCTGATCCGTTAAAATAGGACTGAACAGCTTGGAATCGGAGATTCGAATTGGAAAACAGATTATTGCTCGCCTTTGTTTTGTCTCTGGCGGTGTTTGTAGGATGGGGCTATTTCCTGGCGCAAATGCAGGGTCCACTGCCGGTACAAGAACCGGGCATTGAGACTCCCGGCCAGGAAGCTCAGACTCTTCCGCCCACAGGTTCGGCTCCTTCAATGGCTTTGCGGTCGCAATCATCACAACCTGTAATTCCGACCCCCGTTCCTGTCAATCCATTCCCCGGAAAAGAAGTTCTCATCCAGGTCTCTACCGGGAAAACCCACTTCATCATCAGCAATCGCGGCGGAGTGTTGAAGCAACTACAATTGCCACGCTTTAAAGATGACAGTGGCGACATTATCGACTTGATCGACAACCCCGATCACCTGACACCCGCTCTGGCTCTCCAGGCCAGCGCCCCCGAGGTCACGGCGATTTTGCAGTACGCACACTATGAGCCTTCAACAACTTCTATTGTTCTAGACGAAAATAATCCGGAGGGACGGCTGACCCTGACTCTGAATCACCCATCCGGATTGCGGGTCATCCGCAACTACACGTTCCGCTTCGACGATTACATGGTTGAAATGAGCACGCAGATTAACGCAACGTCAATGGCAAACAGAAACCTGCAATACCAAATGGTGTTGGGACCCGGAATGGGCGGAAAAATATCTTCGCAAACCGATTACATCGTCTTTTCCGGCGCAACCGTATTCAACAATAATGAGCGGATCGAAAACCCGCCTGAAGATATCCACAACACTTCTCATTTCAAAGGGGACCTCAAGTGGGTGGCTTTCCAGAACAAATATTTCGGGTCTGCCCTCATTCCCCAGCAAGGCACCAAAGCCGGCCTGGTGTTCAAAGAAAAAGATCAGGCTTTTGTCGGGCTGGAATTTGAATCTGTTCAATCCTCCGCCAACGCTCAATATTTATTTTATGCCGGCACCAAAGAACTGGAAATTCTCGAAGAAAAAGGCCACCACTTGGTGAGGATGATCGACTACGGCTGGTTCGGAAACAAATTCGCCTTCATGGTCAAACCGCTTCTCAAGGTTCTGGCGTTCTTCTATGGGCTCACCGGCAACTACGGCTGGTCAATCATCTTCCTGACTATCATCATTAAAACGCTGTTTTTCCCGCTGACCCATAAGAGCTTCAAGTCCATGAAGGGGATGCAGAAGGTTCAGCCTTATGTAAAAATTATCCAGGAAAGAAATAAAGGTGACCGGCAGAAAATGAATCAAGAACTGCTGGAACTGTACAAAAAACACAAAGTGAATCCGGTCGGCGGTTGTCTGCCCATGCTACTGCAGATTCCCGTATTCATTGCCCTCTACCATGCGCTGTTCTTTTCCATCGAGCTTCGCGGTGCCCCATTCATCGGCTGGATCAGCGACCTTTCCGTCGCCGACCCCTACTACGTTTATCCCGTACTCATGGGTGCCACTATGTTCGTGCAACAAAAACTGACCCCATCGATGGGCGACCCCATGCAACAGAAAATCATGATGTTCCTCCCCATCGTGTTCACCTTCCTGTTCATTTCGTTTCCGTCCGGACTCGTCATCTACTGGACCGTCAACAATATTCTGACCATCTCCCAGCAATACTACATCTACCACGTCGCCAAAGACTAGCCTTTGCCCATTTGCCACCCCTCATAAGGGGTGATAATGTGATGAGCCATGAACGATACCATTACAGCTATCGCCACGCCACCCGGCGAAGGGGGCATCGGCATCATCCGCATAAGCGGGAAGGACGCTTTAGCCATTGCCTCAAGCCTGTTTCATCCGGCCACAGGCGAAACTCTTCAAGAACCCGAACCTCAAAAGGTTTTGTTCGGTGAGGTCCGCGATCCCGAATCCAGGCAGTGCGTCGATCAGGTTCTTCTCACTTTTTTTAAAAGACCCAAAAGTTATACCGCCGAAGATGTCATCGAGATCAGTACCCATGGTGGGACATGGATCACCTCACGAATCCTCGAGCTAATTTTTGGGCAAGGGGCGCGGTTGGCAGAACCGGGGGAATTCACCCGCCGCGCTTTCACGAACGGCAAGCTCGACCTGACCCAGGCCGAAGCCGTCGCTGATGTCATCGGCTCCGCTTCCGATAAAGCTTTAATTTCCGCGCTGGCACAACTTAAAGGTGGGCTCTCCCGCAGACTCAACGCCCTGCACGAAACCCTGCTCAACGCCCAGGCTCAACTGGAAGCGGCAATAGATTTTTCAGAAGACGGCCTCACCTTCCAGTCGCGCGAAGCCACACAAAACCAAATTCAACAAGTTGAAAAAAGTTTAAGAAAGCTGGTTCACTCTTTTCGACAGGGACGGATTTATCGGGAAGGAATGCGTGTTACTCTTGTCGGCAAACCCAATGTCGGGAAATCCAGCCTGCTCAACGCGCTTTTGCGGGAAGATCGCGCCATCGTCACTGCCTACGCTGGAACCACCCGCGACACCCTCGAAGAACGAGTCCGTGTCAAAGACATCCATATCATTATCATCGACTCCGCCGGATTGCGCGACAACCCGGAAGTGATCGAAGAAGAAGGTATTGAAAGAACCCGGCGGGCTCTGGAAAAGGCCGATCTCGCGCTGGTCGTGTTCGACCAATCCGAACCCTTTGACGATAACGACAAACTGCTGATGCATGAAGTGGGAGAAAAACCCCGGCTGGTGGTGCTCAACAAGTCCGATCTGCCCTCTTCCTGGCCACCGAACCATCTTGAAAATTTTTGCGCGGGAGAACAACCAATCAACCTGTCCGCTAAAACCCTTGAAGGATTCAATTCTTTGGAAGAAACACTCTACCAGAAAGCCATCGGCGGGGAACCCACCACAGAATCCATCGTCATCACCCGCGAACGGCACAGGAATCACCTGCAACAAGCCGCCGAAGCTCTGCAAAGAGCCAGCGAAAGCTTCACCAACAGTCTCTCGGAAGAACTGATAGCCGTCGATGTCGCCCTCGCAATGGAACATCTGGGTACTGTGCTCGGCAGAACTTTTGAAGAAGACCTGCTTGATAAAATCTTCGGCCAATTTTGTATAGGAAAATAACTGCCAGACGCGAGGGGACATGAGAGGCTAACCTTAAAGATCAAGTCTTGGTTGCGAACGTTCTCGCGTATTTGCCGATTATCGGACCCCTTCTTTACAGCTTTTACGGGTGTTACACTTCTTTCAAGCTAAAGGATCCTGCAAATCTAAAGACTTCTTATCAATATACTCCGGCAATATAGTATTCGTATAAACCCTGGCCATTTGAAGTTGCTCCACCGTTACCTTTGCCCCTGTAAGATCTGCCTCGAAAAGATCTGCGCCTGAAAGGTCTGCGCCTGAAAGATATGCCCCTGTAAGATCTGCCCCTGAAAGATCTGCCTCGAAAAGATCTGCGCCTGAAAGGTCTGCGCCTGAAAGATATGCCCTTGAAAGCTTTGCCCCTGAAAGATCTGCGCCTGAAAGGTCTGCGCCTGAAAGGTCTGCGCCTGAAAGATATGCCTTATAAAGATTTGCTTCTGTAAAATTCGCCCTTGTAAGATTCACAGAGCAAAGTTTTATACCAGCCAGATCAATTTTGACATCGCTATTTTGGGGAAGTTTGTCAAAACTTAAATTTCTTCTCCCTAAAATAGTCAAAGCTGTTTGAACGGTCAATTCAACCGGCTGTTCGCTTGGCGCGGATGATTCTCTGTCAACAGGTCCTGCGATCAGCCGTATAAACGCGCAAAGAACCTCTATAATTTGTCGATAATATGGCTCGTTTGAATGGGCAATCTTTTCCAGCGCGTAAAGGCCACCCAGTTGGACTGCCTCTTTTTCCGCACCCAACTGGTCAATGGCTCTAGTGTAGGCATCGGCCAAATGGTTTTTCATCGCGATTTCCGCCTGTTTACCCGCGATAATATTTCTCCAACAGGCAAAACCTATTCCGATGGTCGCCACAACGATCAAAGCCACATCTCGAAGTGCCTCGTGATTGTGTGAAACCCAATTCCAACCTAAATAGGCAAAACTCGGTACTAAGACCGTCACAAAGCCCAAACCCACAGTTCGAAGTGCCTTGCGATATTTTAAGAACCACTGCATGATAATTTCCTCACCTGATCTTGAAATTTTGGAAGTCTTAATTCTGTAAAATAGAGGAAGGAGGCTAAACAGCCGCCATTATTTTATTTTCATCCATTATGATTAAAGAGTAATTCTCGACTCTGTGTCGCCGGCTTTCAAGGCTTTCATATAAGCCAGAATGAGCTCTTTAGTGTAATACCTGCCATCAAAGACATCTTCATCGTGCCGCTTGACGATGGGAAAAGTTTCCATAACGTAGTCGGCATTCTCTTCGCTGATTTCGTAAAGATTGAAAAACAACGCATCGAGTTTGGCCTTACGGTGGCGGCGGTCTTCCTCATCCCAGATGAAAGGGTCGTCCTCATAGCCCATATCTTCAGCGAAAGGTTTCATATCCCAGGCTGTGTAGGTGAGCCTTAAAACCTGATCCCGAACAAAATCCGCAATTTTTATCTTGCCAATTTTTTCCTCAAACATTGCAGGAGGAACCACGGGAAGTTGTTCGATTATGTACCAATTTAGATGCTGCCCCTGAATTTTTTGTCTAGCTATATAGTCAAATATAAACGAGCTCATATTCGCCAATAGAAATATGGAAAACCTTTTATAAGGTACGGTGTCTCCCAGGTTTTCAGGCAATATTAAAGGCAAAGTATTTCCGGCTCCATACTTTGGAATAACCGTCGCTATAAGAGTTCTGGCATTAGTGGGGTTTGTTATATCACGAAACGCTAAAGTCCAATTGAGGTTTGCGTTCAAAGGGACTTCTCTTTTATCAACCCAAAACTGAGGCTTGGAGTAAAAAGACGGGTCGAAGTGTTGCTCCTCATTCGTTTCAGAACTCAACGCCGCATTGTGAAGATTTTCAGGGTTAACTTTAACCGATGAGGCGCGATGATCGTAATGGTGAATCATCCTTCCAACATACAAGGGACTAAACTCATCACCCCCTCTTTTCAGACGGTTGCCTTCTACCGGATAAAAACCTTCTTTCTCCAACTCCTCCTGTGTTTTGAATAAACGCGAATCATTGGTCATATCAAACATCCTAAAGTATTTAACTGGCCAAACTTTACATGTCTGGTGATTGCTAAGTATCGGAAGCTTTTCATAAATTCTTCGGGTAATTTCAGCATCCCTCCGGGTACGAAAAATCGGGGCTGTGCCGGTATTGGGGTTTAAGCGGTCGAAATCTTCCGGGCCCAAAGTGAAGCATCGGTCAGAGTCTTTCAACTGATCGGTACTATGGAGGAAAAAAGTCATCAAGGTTTCACGAAATTTTCTGTCTTTGCCTCCAGCAATATAAGCGCAAAATTTAAAAGATGCGTGAACATCCGGGAAAAATATTTTTTTATTCTCGAAATCAAAAAATCCGGCAAGCCTGCCCTGCGTCGATATGGATTTGAAAAATGCGCTGGCTCCCTTATCGGAAGCGATCCCGGAAGGAGTCAACAGACCCACTATTCCATCGCGCTTGATCAATCGATGCGCCCGTTCGATAAAAAGAGAATAGATATTTATATCACCCACTGATAATAGAGGATAGCTTCCGCCTTTTCTGGCTTGAACCGCCATCGACTGAACTCTTTCGCCAGCCTTCAGGTAGTCCAACCAAAGTGAATCTCCATTTTCTTCCAATTTCTTGATCAATTTATTGCGATCACTGGCTCGCGTGGTTTGGGCAATTTCCAGTTTTCTTGAGGCAAACCACTCCACCCTCTGTAGTTTTATTCTGTCCCATGGAGGATTACCAATCACCGCGTCAAACCCTCCTGAAGGCTCCGGGCTTTCCCATTTATCCCAGACTCCAGGGAACGCGATTTCCCAATGCAAAAAACGTTCTTCCTTATCGAGTTCTTTAGCATTTTGAAAGACATCTTTGATGATACTTTCGGCATCTTGAGGCATCTTTGCTTCCCCTGATGCCAATTGGATGGGGTCACCCGCCTGACCATCGAGGATCACCTGGACGGCCCTTTTGATTTCTTTATCCTTGATACCCATCCAGCGGATGGCATGGATAAAACCAAAAAACCGGCTTAAAGGGTTCGTAACTTTTTCAACCACTTTAAATTTTTCCGCCGAATCCTTCACTTCCGAAATATCCGCATCGGTGATTTGCTCTATCACGGCCATCCCTTTGGCGGTGGCTTTAGCCTGAGCGACCACCGAAGCGATGAACATGCTTCCTCTTTCCTCCAGATAATCCTCAGCCTCACGAACAAATTCACCAAAAAGAGAATCCCCGCATTTGAGATGATGATCCAAGAACGAAAGCGGCGCACCAACGGTGAAGGTGTGCAGCCAAAGCGAAACTTTGGCCAGTTCCACCGCCATAGGGTTTTTATCCACCCCGAACACACAGCGTTTCAGAATCATCCGCCTGATAATATGCCGATCATCCAATTGGTCTTCGTTTACGACCCAGCGATGCTCTTTTGCCTGCTGGTTGATTTGCTCTCGAATGGAGCTGATTTTTTGAAATAACGGCGAAGCATAGAGGTTGCCCTCTTCTGCCCAATCCACGATTTCTTCAGATTCGACGAGGGATTCAAGAATACGGTCTGCCAGATAATCGACCAGAGATACCAGAAAATGTCCGCTTCCCATAGCGGGGTCACAAATTTTCAATTCCAGAATAGCAGAGGTTGGGTCTAACTCCCTCAGGGCTTTTAGGCGCCCCTTCTTTGATGATTTGCGTTTTTTGAGTTCATCCGATTTGTTTTTAAATAATGCCAGTTTTTCATCTATTAGCGGCCCTACAGTTTTTTCCAGGATCAATTTGACAAGACTTTCCGGAGTGTAATAACTGCCACTGGTTTTTCGGGCAAATATATTTGGTCGTACCGCCAAATTGCCGTCATCATCCAAGGCTAATTCAAATTCCAGTAGCCCTTCGTATATGGACCCCAGTTGTTGAACTGATAGGTCGCGGTAGTTGATCCATTTAGGATTGTCTTCTGTATGCAGCCGGGAAAGTTTATCGAGGATGGGGGCGAACTCAGAATCTGGTATTTCAACACGATTCAATAAAGGACTTTGCTGTATGTTAAAAAGTCCGCCGTTGTAGGGAGGCAGACCAATTGAGGAATCTCCCTTATCGATGGCCTTAAAAAGATTGTGGACTCTTCGATAATACCCATCCAGAGTTGCGCTAAAGGTGTCCTTGCTGTCAATTCGTTTCGCGATATCTTCCCTTACCCGTTTTCTCAAACCATAATCATCGTATTTATCATCGGTGACAGGCAAAAGGTTTCTGTCTTCCGCATACAAGACAAATAGCAGACGGTAAAAAAAAGTTAACGCGGAATCACGTAACTCTTCAAAATAGAGTGGTGTTTCCTGAGCTTCTCCATCATGCCACTTTAAACAACAGACAAGTTGAGGAAAAACTTCTTCAAAAACCACTTTACTTAAATTCTGAGCAACCTGAGACTCCCAGAATTTTCCTTGTTCGAGAGCCCGCTCATGAAAGGATAGGTTTTCCGGTGGGGTTTTTAAAAATGCTGTCCGGCCAAAAAGAAGATAAAACACTTTTAGCCAGTCTTGTTTTTCGGAATCCTTAAACGCAAATTGGTCTATCTTCGCGTCCTTGAGCCCAAGAGTAGCAGGCAAATCGATTTCCAGAAAATCTTCCGAGCGGGACTTGGCATCCTGAAAATACAAACGCCATTTTCTGCCATTAGTAAGAATGCCATATTTAATATTTCTGTCGGACTGAACATCCGCGAGACTGAGATACCGCAAAATCTGGTTAGATGGAATTCTACCGTCAAACTCCTCTCCCTTCATTTTCTTGTCTAAAGAAACTTCCCAGGCTTTGGCTTCCAATACGCAAAGCCCATACCTGTATCGTTTGGCCTGTTGCTTCTCATTGTTTGCTTGTTGTTTGGATTCCGGGTTTGGAAATAACAGATAGTCCGGGACATCTTTACGCCCCTTTTTAGAGGTAGTCTGTTGGGTCAGGTAGGAGCCCCAACCCAAAGCTTCGATTACAGGCTCAATTAAATCTTTTTCTGTTGTCGATTCAAGGGGGTTCCCATTCATGGGAAAGTCTGCAAATATTGCATTCAGTTTGGTACGGAAATCATTGATTTCGTTTTCATGGAGGTTTTTCCACTCTTTATGTTCCAGGATTCCATCAACTAAAAATTCTCTTGTGAATAAAGAACCGCTGATGAACACTAATTACCTCCTTGATTAACGTGAAATCAGATTTTCCGATAATGAGTTTCTGTTCATCGCCCCAACGCCTAGAGCAGTTAAACCATACCGATGGCGGTGTGTCGCGTTTGTTGGCGTTGTTCTTCGGTGATTTCTAATTGAGGAAGGTGGTTGGAGCCGTATTTATCAATGTAGAGGAAGATGTATTCTCGGACACAGGTTCTCAGGTCCCATTTCGTGTTGTGCTTGCGCTCGAACTCATCGAACACATTCAGCGCATCCTGAATGCTGAGTCCATCTTTGGTAGTGAAGTAGTAGTCGAGGGCCAGGTCCCATTCTGGATTTTTGTAAAAAGTGATGCCGTATTTTTCCGGTTCGAACGCGATCGGGCTGTATTTCCCCAACACAAAGGTCATGAACCCGAGTGAGTGGATGTGAGCCGAGTTTTTCTCGACGAAGGCTTTACTGTCATCGGCTTCTTTCTCAGTTTCACCAGGGAAGCCGAAGAACCCCATCAAATGATTCCAGATACCTGCTTCGGATGACATACGGAGATTAGTTTCGATGGCATCGAGTTTAGTGGCTTTGTCCATGAGTTTGAGGACACGCTGGTTGCCAGACTCGTAACCAAAGTGCAGGTATTTGCATCCCGATTCTGCCACATCTTTCCAGACTTGTTCTTCCAGCAGGGATTCTTCGAACCGCATATGCGTGGTCCAGGCGATATCGAGCTTATCATCGATCAAGCGACGCGAAAGTTTCTGGAACAGTGCCGGGGGATAGGACTCGTCGGTGAAATGGAAAAACCGGGTGCCGTATTTTTCTTTGAGGAGTTTGATTTCATCGGTGATCTGATCGACCTGCTTGGTGCGGAACCCTTCGACGTAACCTTGAAAATGGTCGCAGAAAGTGCAACGCCCCCAATAACACCCGCGTGTCGCGAGGTAGGGCAGGATGAGATGCGGCACAAAATATTTTCCCAGCGGTAAACCATCAAAGTCAGGTGGCGGCAACTCGGCCAAATTTTCGGCACAGACTTCTTTGTTCGTGTGAATGCCACTATCGTCTTTGTAGATCAGGTTTGGGAGCTGGGAAAAATCTCCACCCTCTTTCACCGTTTCGGTCAGTTTCAGATAGGCCGACTCGCCTTCATAAACCACCGCCGTGTCGAACCATTCCCATAGCCCTTGCATTTTCGGCAGGGTGTCGCGGATGCGAGTGATGATGTTTCCGCCCAAGGTGATATGCGTTCCGGGAAACTCCTCCTTAATCATTTTGCAGAAGGTGAAGGTGGCGATGAGTTGTTTCTGTTGCACCACTGAGATGCCAACCATTGCCGGACGCTCGCGTTCCATCACCGGACGGATCAGCATGCGATAAACGTCGCGGTAAATATTGATCTGGTCGTCATCGATCGCTTCCAGAATTTCTGAGGACATGAACGGTTTGTAAACAATGTCGGTCTCGATGGGTGGAAAACAGACTTGCGCCGGATAATAGCCAAGCGAAACCACCGCCATAGCCTGATGCAGGCAATTCGTCGCCCACTCCAACTGGTCGATATCGTAAAACGCTTTGCCGCGCAGGATTCCCTTCGCCCTCTCGACATCCGTGGAAAATTGTTGAAACAGTTCCGGTGTGCAGGTAATGAGCTTTTGCGTCAACTCCTGCTCTTCCTCATCGAGTATGCCTTCTTTTTTCTTCTCCTGAAGATAGCTGAGCTCGCTGGCAATGCGTTGCGCGACATGTTCCAAAAACCGGGAACTGAAAAACAGGTCATACATCTCGACGTTGACATCCAGCTGCGAAACGTCGTGACCTGCCGGACGCAGAACCGAAGCCAGTGACGGCAGGCTCAGGTAGGGCTCGGAAGGCAACCAGTCAGGGGGAAATATGAGCAATGTTTTCATTTCTTAGGCTCTGTCTTAATTCATTCAAAACTTTTCTTAAAGGCAATTCGTTGTCCCTGTCTTAAAAACAGGGCCGCTCATGGCCAAAATTAATTTTTTAAGGCGCATTTAGGCCCGGCAAAGGACCTTCTCTTCTTCTTCCGTCGGCGGTTGTTTGCCGCTCAGCGACTCTTTGCCAAACTTGTCGAGATACAGCAGAAAGTGTTCGCGTGGCAAAGTTCCCCACAATTGCAGGGACTTGAACAAATCTTCTGCCATGCTGATGCATTCGCTGTTCATTTCCCCGGCCTCTTCACGGGACATTCCTTCTTTCGCGACAAAATCCAGGTTCATAGCAATGTTTCTATCCGGGTCTTCGATAATTCGTTCGATGGAAAACTTTTCCGGATACTGGTAGCAACTTGAATCCCGGTTCAGCAGGAACACTCCAGGCCCAAAGGAATGAATGGAATCGGTGTTGTCGCGCAGAAAGTCGATGGTCTCCTGAGCCTCGGGCCGGGTTTCGGTGGGGAACCCAAAAAATAAAAACGAATGGTTCCAGATACCCGCCTTATGGCTCTTCATCAAAACGTCCCGTTCTACTTCCTTCGTGGTTCCTTTATCGATGAGCGCCAGCACCCGGTCGTTGGCACTTTCCAATCCAAACATCAGGAAAATGAATCCTGCCTTTTTCATTTTGGTGAATAATTGTTCGTCCATGACCTTTTCAAACTTCAGCAATGCCAGGGAGCGGATTTCCACCCCGCGTTCGATCATCAATTCCGAAACATCGTTGAGGGCGTGCGGCGAAACCGCTTCATCGGAAAAAGTAAAATATTTCGTGTTGTATTTTTTCATCAACGCTCCCAGTTCATCGACCATGGCATGGGTTTTCTGTTTGCCGTAGCGGTGTCCATAAACAAAACTATGCGTGCAGAAGGTGCATTTGCCCCAGTAACAACCCCGGCTCTGTAAAACAGGGATGATTGGGTATGGCGACAGGTAGCTGTGCATCGGCAAGCCGTCGAAGGTCGGGCCGGGAATATTTTCAAACCTCAGTTCCACACGTTCCTTGTTCTGCACCACTTCCCGTCCTTCCAGATGTATCAGGTTGGGCACGGTCGATAGCGCGTCCCCGGCCTTGAGCGCGGTGAGCAATCTATGCAGAGGTTCTTCGCCTTCGAAGGTGACAATGCTGTGGCAGAAATCATCAAAAAATTCCGGATGACCGATCAACTGCCCGGCGTTGACGCTGAATATGGGCCCACCTAGAGTGATATGAAGATGCGGAAATTTTTCCTTGAGTAACCTGGCTAAAGTTAGCCCGGGAATGATCTGCGAGATGCCAACAATAGAGATGCCAGCCACGTCATAGTCTGACCAGTTTTCACCGGGAATCAAAATGCTCTCATACAAATGAATGAAGGGATTAGTCTCTTTGTCCCGACTGGCTTCATGCGCTCTATGGGTAGACTCTTCAGCGCGAGTCCCGCTTTCAAAAGTCGACAGACTGAAAACCGCCGGAGCGTGCGCGTCGGAAACCAGTTTTAGAGCGGATTTGATCACCATATCCGCCTGCTGATACGAGGAAAAATCGAAAAACCGTTCAGGAGTCCTGAGAACCGACTTTGCCTCCTCGACGCCAGCAATGATGTGGTCGAAAAATTTTAACCCCATTGCCAAAACATCCAGATGAGATTTTTCTCTGATCGATAGAGAATCCTGACTTTTGAACAATTTCAAACGCTGGGCCATCAGGTTTTCAGCATTTTGCAAAAGGGGCGCCGACAAAAAATGCTCGTAGGACGCTATGTTAAAATCTCTTTGCTCCACCTCCCAACCTTTGGCGCGTAAATAGGCCGTCAGATAGGGCGTGCTCAAATACGGTTGCGTGGGGTACCACTGTGCCGGAAAAATCAACAAGGTCTTCATGATGGGTTAAATGATAGCATTTTTACGATGTCAAACCCAACGAGATAATATTTGACATCAATTTCCTGCAAAGTATAATCGCCTGTTTATACAATACATAAAGCTTTCTGCCCCGCTGACGCAGTAACCTGGCAGGGTGAAGCCATCCTGAAACCGGGTTTCCCCCTATAAAGAGACCTTTGCATAAGTTGCATAAGTCGAGAAATCGAGATGCTTCGACAAGCTCAGCATGACATACCGGGCCGTTTTGTCATTCTGAGGAACAAGGTGGCGAAAAATCTCGGGTTATGCAAAGCTCTCCATAGCAAAAAGGGCATTAATTCCAATTCCTCCCACATTATTTTTTGCGGATTATTTGAGGCAAAAATGGGGTTTTCCTGGGATTTTCCGTCCATGAAAGAGGTTTGAACATGAAAAATCTTAAAGTTTTGATCGCTCTGAATATTTTGTTATGGGTGGTGTTGTCTGCCATCCCTGTGTCGGCAAAAACGGTCAAAGCCACTGAAACCGAAATTTCATTGGTCGATGGAATTGCCGTCGATAAAAAAGGCAATATTTTTATTGCCATGCGCGATAACAATATCATCAACCGTGTGGACACCCAAGGGAACATGACCCTCTTTGCCGGTACCGGCGAGTCCGGGTACAGCGGGGACGGCGGAAAAGCCACCGATGCAAAGCTGAAAATACCCGCCGGCTTGGCCTTCGATAAAAAAGGCAACCTCTATATAGCCGACCGAGACAACCACTGTATTCGAAAAGTGGACACACATGGCACCATCACCACGATCGCAGGTAATGGCACAGCAGGGTTCAGCGGAGATGGCGGAAAAGCCACCGATGCCATGCTCAACCTGCCTTCTGGAGTCGTCATCGATGATAAGAGGAATATTTATATTTCCGACCGCTCCAACGACCGGGTCCGCGTTGTCAATAGCGAAGGAATCATCACCACGATCGCGGGAAATGGCATAGACGGGTATAAAGGTGATTCGGGCCCAGCCACCCAAGCACAATTGTCGAAACCGTTCGGGCTGGCCCTGGACAAAAAAGGCAATCTCTATATAGCGGATCGCGGAAACAATCGGGTCCGAAAGGTCAATCCTCAGGGAATCATCACGACTGTTGCCGGCGATGGCGGCTTCTTTTACATGGGGGATAACGGCCCCGCCTATCGCGCGAGTATCGCAGGGCCCACCGACGTAGTGGTGGATGATAATGGCACCCTCTACATCGCCGACCGAAATAATAACCGGGTCCGTGCGGTCGACACCCAGGGAATGATCCGAACCGTCGCAGGAACCGGGCAACAGGATTACAACGGTGATTCTGAAGTAGCCCGCGATACCAATTTGTACCTGCCTTTCGGGGTTGCTCTCGATCAGGATGACAAACTACTCATTATTGACCGGTCGCATTACCGTATTCGTCGGGTAGACCCCCGTCGCGGCACTGTCATAACTGTTGCCGGAAACGGGGCCAAGATGTTTGCCGGAGATGGCGGCCCAGCTACCGGAGCAAGTTTGAGTTTCCCTCACGGCATTGTCGTAGATAAAAATGACAACCTGCTTATTTCTGACAAGGGAAACTACCGTATTCGCCGAGTTTCACCGAACGGAATCATCCAGACCATCGCGGGGAACGGAATACGGGGAAACATCGGTGACGGACTGCCGGCCCTGGAAGCTTCCATCTATGGGGCGACATCCCTGAAACTAAACAATAAGGGGGAAATGTTCATCGTCAGCCCCAGCGGATTTACCAGCATTATTCGCAAAATAGATGAAAAGAACATCATGCGCAAAGTTTTAGGAACGGCAGATGAGGACTATCTGGAATCCATTGACAAGAGCAAATACAAAGGCAGGGTCCAAACCGGAGAACTGGCGGTCATCACCACTTTTTCAGATATTGCCTTTGACCACAAAGGCAACATGTTTATTTCTGATCGACTCAACCACCAAATCCGAAAAGTATCTGCCCAAGGCGAAGTTACCACCATCGCCGGTACCGGAGAGTCGGCCTATTATGGCGATGGCGGCCCGGCAAGCGAAGCCGCTTTTCGAGACCCCAGTGCTCTGACTACCGACAAGCAGGGCAACTTGTATATCGCCGATGGTGCCAATAACTTGATCCGTAAAATAGACACCAAAGGTATTGTCAGCACCATAGCCGGCAACGGCAATCACGAAAACTCGGGAGATGGCGGCCCGGCATTAAAGGCGGGAATTCGCAATATGGACTATCTGGCCATGAGCCCGGCTGGCGAACTGCATGTTGTCGGAATGAACACCAATACCGTAAGAAAAATCACCCTGGATGGAAAAATCCTGACGGTTGCGGGCAAAGGCTATCAAGGCTATTTTGGCGACGGCGGCCCGGCCACCAAAGCCATGCTCAAAAGTCCTTCGGCAATCACTTTCGACTCAAAAGGTAATTTATATATTTCTGATATGGGAAATAGCCGCATCCGTAAAGTGGATGCCAACGGAACCATCTCCACTTTTGCGGGAACAGGAACCTTCGGCTGGGCTCAGGATGGAGAAACAGTAGAAATCTATCTACAAAACTTCCCCTAAACCTCTGGCGAGGTAGACAGTGGGGCAGTAGTGCTATCGCGACACGCCAAAAGTGTGGGGCTGTGATATCCCCTCCCATAAATTCCGTACCCAGGCGGGGTACAACCAGCACGAACTCCTGAAACCAAGAGAATCGTTGCTAGCGATACAAGCTATCATTCATTACTGGTGGAGGTACTCCACTGAAGATTTAAGAAACTATAGCAATTTATTGTTTGGAGATTTTCAAATGCAAAAATGCAGCGTCGTAGCAGGATTAATTTTAATGCTTTCCCTGGTATTCTGCGGTCAGGCTTTCGCGGCCGAAACCGATGGGCTCGCCAGTATTCTCAAAAAAATTGACGGGATCACCTGCACCCAACCCGAAAAGCTTCCGCAGTTTTACGCTGAAAACGTAGTGATCATGGTGGATGATAAGCGTGCTTTACTGGAAAACAGGGTTAAGGACTATCGCCAAATGATGTCTGATTTCAGGGATCTCAAATGCGAAACCCAGCGTCAGGTTCTCAGCGGAACAGTCGGCAAGGATGTCAGCTATGTTTTGGTCGATGAAATTATCAGCATCACCTCCAAATCAACCGATGCAGATGAGAGGCAACACAGCGTCTGCAGCTATGTGTTTGCCCGTGAAAGATCGCAGTGGAAAATATCGCTTGAACATTGCTCTAGTCTGCCTGATTACAGCATAAATCCCGGAGACGATGCCCTGTACTATTTCCACAACCCGGTTTACTGACCCGGGCCACGCCTGGTGGATAGATCGAGGTATGTTTTTGCCAATAAGAAACCGCTATAGTTTACAGGTAGACCTCTCATCAGTCTTCATACCCCAAAGAGGGTACCGACTGATGGCTTGAAATAAAAGCTCCATCCCTCTAATATAGCCAGAGAGAAACTTCTGGAATCACTCACCGTGAGGGCAAAAAGCAATACTCCTCAAACCGCTAACACGATTTGAATGCAAATAAGGGTTATTGCGCGTCAGCCCTCCGCTCATGAGCTGCTCATGAAAAAACCGGGAAAAAATCATCGCCCATGTCGACCCGGACCTAAGCGACCTGTGATGCCCGGTTATCCACAAAACCGCCAGAAAGATATAAAAGCTGTTAACAAAACCTCTGATTTTGGTAAAATCCGCATACTGGGCCATTCCATGAGAGGACCTGAAGGCGACTATGGTTTCACGTCGATCAGAAAAATCAGCGAAACCATCGAAAAAACCGCAGGAAAAAAAACCCCTCGACCAGATTAAAGAAAGGCTGGTCGAACTTTCAGACTTTCTTAAACGGGCAACTCTGGTTTATGATTGATCCGGTCACGCTAACGACTATTTGTAGCTTCACGCTCAATTCCCTTACCCCTTAAACCGTGTTGAAATTTTTCAAGGGACTCGCAATTTTTTTTCTGGCCTTTTCAGGGGTCTGTTCCGTTTTCGCCCAGGAGAAGGACTGGACTTTTTGGCAGGAGCGTTTTCTGCAATCGCTTTCTTCTTCTGAAGCATTTCAGGAGCCACATATTAAAGAGGTTCGTGTCACCGCAACGTTGCCAGACTACCCATGGGTCAAGGTTTCCGGATACCGGAACCGACCGGTGGAACGGTGCATCACCTGCCACGATGGCATCGCCAATATCAGCCCTTCGCATCCTCCCGAGTTTGGCTGTTCCGTCTGCCACGGCGGCGAACCTGAATCAGTGGACAAGGACCAGGCACACGCGGCTTTGATTTATGATCCTGAGGCAGGGACCGGGAAGCGCAACCCTTCCAGCCTGAGTGTGGTAGAACAATCCTGCGGACAATTATATTGCCATGCAGGTCACACAAGTGAAGATAGAAACCATGTCGACCGTGTTAAAAAATCCATGATGAATACGATGGCGGGTGTGATCTCGGGCTTGAGATACCAATGGGCGGGACAGAGCCGGAAAACCGCACGTTATGGCACGCTTTCTATTACCGATTCCGATGGGTCCGCTCCCAAAAACCAGGGTGCTTTGGAAAAACTGGAACAGCTGCCATTCTTTTCTTCCACAACAATTCCCCAACCTGTTTTAAAAAAAGAGATATTGATCCCTGTATCCCGGCACCCGGCAGACCATCTTCTACGGGAAAAATGTTTCCAATGCCATCTCGATTCACCACCGGCTAAAGGCCAGTACCGCTCGCAAGGTTGTGCCGCCTGTCATTTTGAATATTCTTCCAGCGGACTTTATGAAGGCAACGATCCGACGATCTCGCGAGCCAAACCGGGCCACGCCCGGTTCCATAAAATCAGTGCCATTCCCTCACGCGCCACCTGCGTCCAGTGCCATCGAGCATTCAAATTGCAGGCCCTGGGCACCAAATCCCACGAAGAACCGGATGCCCTGAAAAAAATCAAAGCGGAAGAAAACAGTGCCTCCATTGACAAATCTGAGGTAGTTGACAATTCCATCAATCCTTTTGAAACACCATCAACCGTCCTCGACCCTGAAAAAATGGAAGGTGAAATGGTTGAAGCGCCCGAAGAGGACAACCTCGTTAAAGAATTTTCCATATTTGCCGGAAAAGGTCAGGTCCTAAAAGATGTGCACACGGCTAAGGGAATGGACTGCACCGATTGCCATACGCAGCTTGATATCATGGGGGATGGAAATCTTTATTCCAAACAACATGAAGCGGTAGAGATTCGTTGCGAGACCTGTCATGGAGACAGCCTGGCTTACCCCTCCATTTCACAAATCACCGCGCCCGGTGATGCGGCGATTCGGGTCAGCAAATATTATAAAGGCGGTTCAAACAAGGTGGAGGACTGGATGGCAGTTTCGGCACACAGCCGGAAGATGACCAATGTAAAAGTTCAGGATGGACGTATGGTCGCCATTGGTAAGCAGAGCGGCAAAGTTCACGGAATTCCTTTGGTGAAAGATTTTCTCGATGCCCACTCCATTCCCCAACACCAATCCCGTCTGGAATGTTCAGCTTGCCACGCGCGCTGGGTAACGCAGTGTCCAGGATGCCATCAGGCCGTCATGGGCAGTCGGGCCCAAGTGCCCATGCCAACAACATCTCATTCTCTGAATATCGGGGAGCCCGCGTTGATGATCGGGCCTCGGGGCAAGGTGGCCCCCATGCTAACTCAGCCGGAAAGACACCTGACCGTCCTTGATGAGAGAGAAAATCTGATTCCCGTTCTGGGACAAATGGGAAAGAAACGAGGCCATTATCGGCAGTGGGCTTTTACCAATCCGCACGGCACCTCCGGCTCGAATCTGGCTTACGCTCTGAATCCGCATTCCATACAAAAACAGGCCCGCTCTTGCACCAGTTGCCATTTGTCTCCTGAAACTTTAGGATTAGGGGAAGGCGATCTCAAGATAGGAAAAGACTCCACCGGGAAAAATGATTTTGTCGATCCCTTAAACCGTGAGGATAGACTACTGAAGGCTTCACGGTTTGACCCGCAAGCCAAAGTGTCAATGCGAGGGGAACCTCTTGCAGGAACCCACCAGCCAAAAGCCCGGGCCTTTAGCCAGAAAGAGATAATCCGGATTTTAAGAGTTGGGAATTGCATACCCTGCCACGACCAGTATGATGATCCGGTTTATCAGGATATTAACCAAAGCTACGTCTTTGCACGTACGGTGGACCACCGTCGCTTACGGGAAAAAATATTGAATTTGAGGCAATCCCCTGAATGAGCCGTTTCTTTAAAATTTCAGCTATGCTGGTTTTGGCAGGAGGTTTTTGGTACTTTCCTTTTCTGTCTTCAGGGCAGGATTTGGAAATCAAAAATCCATTCGAGTTTCCAAGCGGTGATGCACGAGGAGAGCCCCCTTCCTCCTCTGCACCTGAGAAAAACCCGTCAGGACTACTCGATCTTTTCATTCAATCTGGCGGCGATGCCCAGTCTGAATCCGAAAAAAAAATTGAATCGAATGTTGGCAGTGACAGTACGTCCGCCATCAAATCCATGAGTATGGTGGAGGTCCCAAAATTAGTCTCGAAAAAAAAAATTGACGCCGGCGATTTCAACGATCCTTTCTACCGGGTTCGAGGCTTTCAGGGAAACTCAGAAAAAATTTTGCAGCCGGGAACCACTTTGGATGGAGTCCAGTTTCAGAACTACGGGGAGTCCAGAAAATTCGTTGAGCAGTTTTATCGCGAATCAGGATTCTCTATGGATGCAGTTTTCGGTAAAATTAAATACTTGGAAAAAAGAGGCGGGTGCTACACCTGCCATCAAGGCATCGAAGAACTCAGCCCCAACCACAAGATGGCCTGCGTTCGGTGTCATGGCGGAAACCGTCGGGCCAGGTCCCTGCCAAAAGCCCATAAAGGACTGGTGCCAAATCCATCTTCCATGGAAAACGCTCCCAGGTTTTGCGGCAAATGCCATGAGAGCCATGTCAATAAAATCGGTCGCTCGGTGATGGCCACCGCCAAACGCATGATCAACATCACCCGTTTTGGATGGGGCGCACAACCTGCCAATGAACCGCCCTATTCCCTATATCCTGGAGAACAAGAGCAACCCTACCCTCCATCGGAAGCTGGGCACGCAGTTGACGGATTTCTCAAAACCAAATGCCTGAGATGCCACCTCAATGCGCCCGGCCCACACCGGCCAGGGGATTACCGTGCAACCGGATGCTCGGCCTGCCATATGGTCTACACCAATGACGGCATTTCTCTGTCGCACGACCGGGCTATTCAGGCTTTGCAGAAAAAGGAAAAAACACAAAACCGGTTTGAACGAAAATTCGCCAGCAAATCTCTGAGCAATCGCCGAGGCTACCCCCTGCTTCATAAATTCACCATTGCCATACCCAGCGTCCAATGCGAACACTGCCATAACAATAATGGCGTGGGGCAAGAGTTTGAAGGCTTGCTGGCCAAACCTGCCCAACCTCATGCCACTCCAAAATCCATCAACGATGAACAACCGGTTTTATACGGAAAAGAACATAAGTTCCTGGTTCCTGATATTCACCGAGAAAAGGGCATGCATTGCATCGACTGTCACATTGGCGATGAAATGAAACCGGAAATCGAACCGGAAGGCTTCCGTTCGGCAGTTCAAATACGCTGTACTGATTGCCACGGCACCCGTTCGAAACCACCCGAAGGATTACTGTTGATTAAATCGAATCCCAGAACCAAACAATTGTTAAAGAGATCTGATTTGAACCCTAACCTGAAAAGGAAAATCCGCACGGGAGATACGGTGCTGGTAAATTCGAACTTCTCGCCCATGACACACATCAAGCAGGAGAAGGACAAATGGGTTTTGATTTCCAAAGTAACGGGAAAGAAACACACCATTCCTCTTCTAAAAAATATTCGGCCGCCTATCGCCCATCAGATTCCAAAACATATGGAGGAGATAGAGTGTTCGGCCTGCCATGCCAGATGGTCGGCAGGAGAATGGGGAATGCATCTCATTCGCGAAAACACGTTCGCCATGGAAAAGTGGAAAGGCTGGAGCCTGGCCGACCCGGACCTCCAGGAGCAACTCTCAACAAATGTATCTGGCCAACCGGGAATGATCAACTGGCTCACCGCAAAATCCCGCCCTGACAATATAGAAGGGGACCGTTTGCCGGGATACTGGTGGTCCGTATTTACTGAGACCGGATGGTCGGACCTGATATTGGGGAAAAATGATCGCGGGAAATATTCGATATTAAAACCTCGCTACCAATATTTCATCACCGACCAAACCGGCTCACCAGGTCTTCCGACCAAACGTGCCGAGCCACCATTGACCCTGGATGGAGGAGCAGGCCTGATCTGGACCACCTATTCCCCGCATACGATTCGCAAGACCGTCCGCCGCTGTGAGTCCTGCCATCAAAACGAATTGTCCGCCGGGTTGGGCGACCCCCTGCGGCAGAACATCAAAAACGCGACTTCGTTTTTTGATGAGCTGCGATTCAACAACCGGGTTCTGCCACAATTCCAACTCAAGCAGGGGGTGACGCAAAATGGAGAACCCCTGCAAACAGCTTTCTCTGACGATGGAATCCGTTTTCTAAACGCAGAAGAAATCTCTGCCTTGCAAGAAACGACAGACCGCTATCGTTCGTTCCGCTTCCTGAACTTACGCGAATTGAGCTTCCCGCGCCTGCTTTCGCGGCATGAATTCCCTTATGACGCCCGACACCGTGCGCAGGAAAATAGTATAGGACCACCGCCTTTAAAGGATGACCTTTATTATAATGTGGAAAAAAACCAGTTTGTGAAAGTCGAACCCAAAATTCCTGTCGCAGGGTTCCCATCAACACTGCAGGAGCCTGGAGCCCTGGAACCCGTCCAGCAAAAGGAAATCATAGAGTTTTTATACGATCTCTTCCAGGACGACGAAAAACTCGATAACGGGAATGACCAGCCACCCCTTGAACCTGGACCGTGAAAACGCTCGCAATTTTTATATTCAGCGGATTTTTTATGCTCCCGCCACTTGCCGTGGATGCGGATAGCAACAGCCTGACAAACCACCAGGTACCCTTGAGCACGGAGAAAAGCCAGGTTCAGTTGCCAGCAGAGGCACTCCGCCTTGCCGGCACAGGGATCCTGGAAGATAAAAATTGCGGTTCCTGCCACCGGTTGAGTGCTGAAGAGACCGAAAAAAATTTTACTGGGCCGGACCTGCATTATGCCGGTAGCAAATTCCAACCGAAATGGTTGACCGAGTTTCTGAAAAACCCTGAGATCATCCGGCCTGGCAGATTCATCACCGATCCCGGGCTTTTAAAGGGGCGGTCCAAGAACCCGCCGCCGCATCATTCATTTCCTGAAGAAGAGGCCAATGCCATGGCGGCAGAGCTAGCCAGTTTGAAAATTTCCAGGCAAACGTCGGTCACTCCCGAGCCTCTGTCGAAGGGGCAACGCGCCAAAATCAAATATCAGTTTGAGCGAACATTCAGTTGCATCTCCTGCCATCAAAGTTTGAATCTAGCTGGGAAAGTCCGTGGCGGCATATCTGGTCCATCGCTGGTCAACGCAGGAAACCGGCTGCAGGCGAACTGGGTCGCCGACTGGCTCAATACACCGGAAACTTACACGAAAAAGGGGCGAATGCCGCGCTACGAAATGGACCCCACCACCCTGAGCCAGTTTACCCGGTTTCTCATGATGCTGAAAAAGGAAAACATTAAATAAGGCCATGACCATAAATCAAAAAAAATCACTCACCGGAATAATGATCCTGGCACTATGGACCACCAACTGCGAACAAAGTGAACAGACCAGTCCTGCCATCAAACCCCACACACAGCAGGAGGTCGGGAAAACCATTCCGCAAACTCCACAACCTGCGCTGGCTCAGGTCACGGAAAAAACCCGGCAGACTTATCAATGGTATTGCGCCCAATGCCATGGCATGAAAGGAAAGGGCGACGGCATCAACGCTAAATTCCTCACGGTCCCGCCCCGCAACCACACCAAAGCCGAATATCTCGAAACCCGGACCGATGAGCAGCTTTTTGAAGCCATCAAATTCGGCGGACTTTCTGTAGGCCGGGCTCCCTGTATGCCAGCCTGGGGCCACACTCTCGATGAGCGTGCCATCCACTCTCTAGTCCAATACATCCGCGAACTGTGCCAGTGCGAGGCCCTCTAGTACCCCCCGCGAGGCATGAAAGCCATGGAAAAATTTCACACAAGGGGGAGCAGCTGGCAAGAACTCTTTTAGCCGAGGGAATTTCTTGCCAGCCAACAAAAGCTATTGCAACTTGCCACCGGCGGCTCGCCGGTTGCCCCCACGCCAGATGGTTTGCTATAATTATTCCCTGAAATAAAAGGAAGTCTCTCCTTACCCGCGCAACTTATAAAAAAGTGACCCCTCATAATGATTGAAGTGAAACCGTTCCATGGCCTGTTGTACAACACTAAGGTCACCGGACCTCTCAAAGAGGTCACCGCTCCGCCCTATGATGTGATTTCTCCCGCTCTTCAGGAATCTCTGTACCAGAAAAACCCGCACAATGTCGTGCGCCTGATTTTAGGCAAGGAGTTTTCCACCGACTCGGAAATGGACAACCGCTATAGCCGTTCCGCAGACACATTCCGACAATGGCTGGCAGACGAAGTTCTTGTTCGCGATTCGCAACCGGGGTTTTATTTATATAGTCAGGAGTATGAATTCAAGAGAGAAAAGTTTTGCCGCACGGGTTTTTTCGCACGCGTAAAAACGGAAGCGTTCAGCGAAGGCAATATCCTTCCGCATGAGTTCACGCTTTCCAAAGCCAAGACTGATCGCACCCGTTTGCTCAATGCCTGCCGCGCCAACTTTAGTCCGATTTTTGGGCTGTATTCCGATCCCGAAGGTAAAATCGATGCTCTACTCAAGGACGAAGGCCCTCTGGAACCTTTGTCTGTGATTGATGACGGCAGCGTTGTGCACCGCATCTGGCGCTTGACCAATTCCACCACCTGCCGGAAACTCTCTGACCAGATTGGTGACAAGAAAATATATATCGCCGATGGGCACCACCGTTATGAAACCGCTCTGGCTTTTGCGGAAGCTAATCAAGGCAAAGTAGAAGATTGCGCCCATGTCATGATGTTCCTGACCAATATGGATTCAGACTCCATGTCGATCTTTCCCATTCATCGGGTGGTGAAGAGTCCGGAACCGTTTGACCGCAAGTCGTTCCTTAAAAAAGCCGGAGAATATTTTGACATCACTCCCTGGTCCGACCTGCTAAATGGAGCAGAAGTAAGATCCAAACTACAAGAACTGGGGAACGCACAAATCACTTTCTGCGCTTATATGGGGAAAGACCACACCTTCATTTTGAAAGTTAAGGACTCCAGAAACGTTGTGCCCCTTTTAGACCATGACGAACCCGAGGACATGCAGGTTCTTGATGTCGCTCAACTCCACGCCCTTCTTCTTAGACACATTCTCAGGATCGATACCCGAGGGAAGTCCGACCAACAATATGTTTCCTACAAGATAAATTCTGAGGAAGCAATGGGAATGGTAGATAGCGGCGAGTACGATGTGGCATTTTTCGTGAACCCCACTCGCATAGGGCACGTGCGCCGATTGGCAGAAAAGGGCGTGCGTCTTCCACAAAAGGCTACCTTTTTCTACCCCAAACTTTTATCGGGACTGGTCATCAATAAATTCGGACCATGAAAATCATATCCACGGAGTTTATAACCGGGGCCGTTTCAGCCAGGCAATACCCGAAAGGGGCACTTCCTGAATTCGCGTTTGTTGGCCGTTCCAATGTGGGCAAGTCCTCTCTCATCAAGTCTTTACTTAACCGGAAAAAGCTGGTGCGCGTCAGTTCTTCTCCCGGAAAAACCCGAGAAATTAACTTTTTCAACATCAATGACGCTGTGATGTTTGCCGACCTTCCGGGCTATGGATTTGCCAGAGTTCCCCCGGTCCTGCAGAGACAGTGGAAAAAAATGATCGAGGAATACCTGACCCAGCGCGAGCCTCTCGTCGCCATCGTGTTCATCGTTGATGTTCGGCGCAAACCAACCGAGTTGGATTTGACCCTTAAAGAATGGCTGGAAAAATTGGATAGGGACTATATTCTGGCGATCACCAAGGTCGACAAACTCTCCGCCTCGGAGCGTAGTAAACAGGTGAAAATAGTTAAAGCCGCGTTCATGGGTAAGAACGCCCTAGACTTCACAGTCTACTCCAGCAAAAACCATACGGGCAGAAAAGAACTCTGGGGCCAAATACAAAAGCTGACCCGCACCAGCCATGCGTCCGGTAGCCACGATGTTCTTCTTTAACCCGCGAGACTTAAAGACTTCTTCGAAAACGAGACCTCTGCGTCAGTCGAAGAAAATAGAAAAGCGCGATTCTTCATTGCGCTCAGAATAACAATACGAGGCTATTTTTTCATTCTGGGGAACAAAGTGACAAAGACATGATATTTTTTCTCAACCTTCTTGCCTCGAAGAGATATATGCAGCTATCCCCAAAGTTCGTCCGGAACTTCCAAGCGATCTATCTTTTTACCTTGGGCAATGTGCTGGTCAAGAATTTCATCCACATCTTCCGGCTGGACCTTCTGGTACCAGACACCATCCGGGTAAACGACAACGACAGGACCCACCCCGCAAGGGCCAAGGCATCCGGTATTCGCAACCATGCATTTGCCAAACAACCCTTTTTGCTCCACCCCCATTGCTATCTTTTCAAAAATAGCATTGGAACCCGCTTCTCCACAAGAGCCTCTAGGGTGCCCCGGCGGGCGGCTGTTGGTACACACTAAAATATGATAACTTGGTTTCGGCATCAGTAAATCTCCGTTCAGGTTTATTGAAAAACAGGATGCTACATTAGATGTTTGGTAAAGGAAATAGTTTTCTTGATGAAAGTTTTCAACACAAAACCGGATAAGAAAGAGAGCTCTAAAAAAAATCGGTTTGACGGGCACTATTTAAAATCATTGCTGCAACCTCTTATCAAGGAACCTGTCTTCCGCTTTGAGTTTTTCACACTGAAAGGCGATGCGTCCGACCGAAGTTATTTTCGCATCAACTACCGCACGAAAAGTCTTCCAACGCAAGAATCATCGATCATTGTCATGCAATTGAAAGAACCGGACTCTGGAAATGAACCAGACTTCAACCGCATGCAAAAATTCCTGATGCATCTGGATATACCGGTTCCTGAAATTTTATATTACGATGCTGGCAGGGGGCTACTTTTTCTTGAGGATGGGGGTGACACACATTTGGCGGATCGGGCCCACAATTCGAACATGGTTCACTGGTACCAGAAAGCCATAGAAATTATTGTGGCCATGCAGACCCGCGTCACCCAGAACATGCGGCCTGATTGCCCTGCCTTTGCGCTGAAGTTTGATGTTGAAAAACTGATGTGGGAAATGGACTTCATGATAAAACATTATATTCAGGGATTCCTGAAGCGTGGACTAAATCAGGACGAAGAGTCGAAAGTCCGGACAGCCCTGCTTGGGCTCTGCGAAACCCTGGCCGAAGAAGAAAGGGTTTTTGTTCACCGAGATTTTCATTCAAGAAATTTGATGATCCTGAAGAACGACCTTCTGCTCCTTGATTTTCAGGATGCCCGGATGGGACCACGCCAATATGATCTAGTATCCCTTTTGAAAGATTCGTATGTTGCCCTGAAAGAAGAAACCCGCAATGAATTGCTGAGCTATTACCTTCAGCGTATGGAGCAGGAAGAAGACCGAAAAATTCCCCATTCTCCTTTCCTGAAAATTTTTGATTGGATGTCGATCCAGCGAAACCTGAAAGCCATCGGCACCTTTGCGTTTCAATACATCGAACACAAGAATGAACGATACCTGGAATACCTTGACCCTACTTTACAGCACATCCGTGATACCCTCTATTCCCGGCCAGATCTGGAACCACTCGGCCAAGTTTTAAAGCAGGCGATTCCAAAACTCAACACAGATACCGGAATTGATCGACCATGATGATCCTCAAAAAATATGTATTGTTCATGTTCCTAAAAGCCTATCTGTTAACCGTGGGTGGGTTGATTGGGATTTATTTGATCATTGATTTTTTCGAGCGGGTGGATGAGTTCATGGTAAAAGACGCTCCGCTTATTGATCTTGTTTCTTATTATATTTACAAAATACCTTTTATTTTCGGCTATATGGCACCCCAGGGCGTGCTTTTGGCAACTGTCATCACGCTCGCCTCGCTGGCAAGGCAAAATGAGTTCACCGCCATGAAGGCCTGCGGCATCAGTGTCACCGGAATCACATTCCCCATCATCGGCGCATCGTTGGCTATTGCTCTTATAGTATTAGCCTGTAGCGAATATCTTGCCCCCATCACTAACCAAAAAATGAATTATATTTTTTATAGCAAGGTTCGAGGAAGTGTAACCTATGGAAAAATGGAGAAAGAGAATCTATGGTTCAAAGCTAAGGACCATGCTATTTGGAGCGTTGACTCCTTTGACCCGGAAAAATCCGTCCTACAGGGGGTCATCATTTTGATACCGGGTGAAGGCATTGAAATCAAACAGAGAATCGATGCCAAGAGTGCTATCTGGTCGGTGGGTAAATGGTATTTCGTTGATGGCTATGTTCGTCAATTTAACAAGGAAGGCCTGGTTTCCACAGAATTCTTCGAGAGCAGGTCGTTCCCGGTTTCTGAAACCCCGGAAGATTTTACCAAGGTAATAAGAAGACCGGAAGAACTAAGCCTTCGGGAAATGTACGCGACCATTCAGTTGCATGCTCAGGAAGGCAAAGACACCTCTCGGAAATGGATCGATCTGCACCGCAACCTGTCTTATCCTTTCATCAGCGTTGTTTTAGCCTTGCTGGCGATTCCCTTGTCATTGAGATCAAGCAGGCATGGGGGCCTGCTGTTTTGTGTGGGGGTGAACCTGGCAATGGGTTTTGCTTTCTCTTTCCTCTACGCCCTCAGTATATCTCTTGGCCGAGGGGGAACCTTTGATCCAATTCTCTCGGGATGGGGTCCCAACCTGCTGTTCACAACTCTTGGGTTTTATTTATTGCTCACCATGGACAGTGAAAAGGCTTTCCCGATTTAACATTGAATGAGGGAAATTGCTTCCAACACCGTTCGACTTCTGATTCTGGAGTTTGGTGAGAACCGGGATTTCCGCACCCTTGCATCCCGAAGGGCGATAACCTGTCTTCGTGAAGAGACGGAACCTCGAATGTCTGCGACCCTCTCGACTTTGGCTATATTCCGCCAGAACCACCTGACATGGCAGCCCTCCTTTACACGCTGTGGCCAACAGTGTCATTCGGGAAGCCTCCAACGGTAAGAAGTTTATCCGTCTTGCCCGGGAAGAAACCAACATCAAAGAGGAATCATCCTGAAAGCCGGGACTCCCTGACCTCATATTCCCCATAAAACCCTGACCAAAAAGGGCTTAAGGGTTGGTTGAATTTGACTTCAAAGCCCATTTCAGATATAGTTTTTCTTCACCATGACTACTAAAAAAAATTCAGTAAAGAAACTGGTTTCCATCAAGGGGCCCCCGAAATCCTCAGGGCACCCCATGAAAGGTCGGGATATTCTGGTTAAAGCCCTCGAGAATGAGGGGGTCACAGTTATTTTCGGCTATCCTGGTGGAGCTTCCATGGAAATCCATCAGGGACTGACCCTGACCAAAAAAATCCGTATGGTTCTGCCCCGCCACGAACAAGGCGGTTCCTTCGCGGCAGGGGGCTACGCCCGCGCCACTGGAGAAGTTGGGGTCTGCCTGGCAACATCGGGGCCCGGAGCCACCAACCTGATCACCGGCATCATTGATGCCAAGATGGACTCCATCCCCATTGTCGCCATCACCGGCCAAGTACCCAGTGTGGTTTTAGGCAGTGACGCGTTTCAGGAAACCGACATCATGGGGGCCACGTTCCCGCTGGTTAAGCACAGCTATATGATCCAGAATGTCGCGGAAATTCCGCGGATCATTAACGAGGCATTCCACATTGCCCGGACCGGCAGACCCGGACCAGTTCTGATCGATATTCCTAAGGATATTCAACAGCAGGAAGGTGTCGCTGATTTTGAAGTTTCGTTTGATGTTCCCAGCTATCGCCCCAACGTAAAGCCCTCAATATTACAATGTAAAAAAGCGGCGCACGCTATTCAAACCGCAAAACGTCCGCTGATTTACGCGGGAGGCGGCATCATCAGCAGTGGGGCTTCTGAAGACCTGCGGGCCTTTGTTAGAAAAATCGGCATCCCCGTCACCACTACGGTAATGGGTTTGGGAGCGTTTCCCTCCAACGATCCGCTTTCATTGCGCATGTTGGGAATGCATGGGGCAGTTTATGCCAATATCGCTATCAACCATGCCGATCTGGTTATCGCCATGGGTGTGCGGTTTGACGACCGAGTCACCGGCAAACTTGCGGAGTTTTGTAAAAACGCTCAGTTCATCCATATTGATATCGACCCGTCGGAAATAAATAAAAACATTCTAGTGGATATCCCCATTCAAGGGGATGTCAAGCAGGCGTTAAAAATTCTTCACGGCTATGTCGAACCCAGGAAAGACATCAAACCTTGGATAAAACAGGTGCAAGACTGGAAAAAAGAATTCCCCCTGGAGTTTAAACTTAAGAAGGGTGAAATTGTCCCGGAGTCTGTAGTCAGCGACATCAACAAGCTTGCGGATAAGGATGCTATATTTTCCGTCGGTGTTGGCCAGCACCAAATGTGGGCGGCTCAGTTTCTCGATTTCGACAAACCCAATAACTGGTTGTGTTCATCCGGCTTGGGGGCAATGGGATATGGAATGCCCGCCGCCATGGGTGCCCAGGTTGCTTTTCCCGACCGACAGGTGATCAACATTGAAGGGGATGGGAGTTTTCTGATGAATATCCAGGAACTGCAAACCCTGAAAATAGAAAATATCCCGGTAAAAAATATTGTTCTCAACAATGCCCACTTAGGAATGGTAGCCCAATGGGAGGACCGTTTTTACAGGTCCCTTCGAGGCCATACTTTCATCGGCGATGCCAACTTTGCCGAGGTGGCGCACGCTTTCGGAATCAAGTCTGAAAGCATTACTGATCAGAAAGATGTTGTTCCGGCCTTAAAGCGCATGCTCAAACACAAGGGCCCTTATGTCTTGGATGTTAAGTATCCCTACAACGACAAAGCCCATGGACATGTCATGCCGATGATTCCGGCGAATCATACTTACCTGGATACCTGTCTGGATGCATCCACCTCGTTGAGAGATTACTGGAAAAAGAAAGGTCTGCTGGAAAAATAAAACCACCAAGCTCCGGACCGGAGCTTGGTGGTAATGTAAGCTTTTTACGTATTAAGTCGAGAAAAGAACAAGGTTTTTTAACTTTTATGACTTCTGCTACTAAAAACAATGAGTTTGATAACGCTTTTGAGCAATTAAGCGTGTTGGGGATAAAAAAGCAATTAGACCCTGCGAGTATTCCAGATGCCAAGGGGCCAGAGGTTTTCCCTAAAAAATGGACTGTGAAGTTGGTTAAAACACGTGGCATGAGTTTTGGTGACTTGTTGTGTGGTGAACAGGAGGCCGTGGGCAGTGGCAAAATCCAAAACCATAAGGCCGGACCCCCTTTATCTGACGGAGAACGGGCGTTGTACGAGCGTCTGCTTGAGGCAAAAGATAGGGGGATAGAATTACTTAGAAAATATTATCGTTGCGAAGCAAGTATCGAGAGTAGCAGTCGCAAATCCGCTCAGGAAGCAGGAAAAAGGTTTGCGGGCTACCCCCCCCCCCCCAAGAAAACCGCCTTAGGATAGGGTTTTCGGGTGTTGGTAGCTTTGTTATGAACGTAACGTTAAAAAAAAGGGGGTGGGGTTATGAGAACAAGTTTATATGTTTTGCTGGTATTCTTTTTTGGTTGTGCCAGCCAGCCAAAGGATATTGCTACAATCTCGGTTTCGCCAATACTCTATCAAAAATATACATGCGACCAGATTATTAGCGAGGCGGATCGGGTGTCGCGAAACGCTCAAAGACTATATGCCTCGCTTAAAGAAACGGCAGACACGGACGCCATGCAGATGACGGTTGGCCTGCTTCTTCTCTGGCCCACTTTATTTTTTTTGGAAGGAAGCGACGGTGCTGAAGCAATCGAATACGCCCGCATAAAGGGGGAATCCGAAGCACTGGAGAAGGCCGCAATTGCGAAAAACTGTCAAATGGACGTGTTCCCGAAAGTTGACGTGGCAAAAGAATTTGAGAAGGCTGAAAAGGCCGAATCCATGGGGCTGTGGGAGGACGAAGAATATTAACCTGTATATCTAGTGTCTCCAAATGAAAAAGCCCTCTTTGGAAGACGAAACCTTCCAAAGAGGGTGGGATATTTATTAAACCAGTGTTGGAAGTAATAGGCATTGAATTGAGGGATATCTGGCCGAAAGACGCGAGGCTGGGGATGTCCCGCAAAGGAAACCATATAACGGGGTGCTGGCGATTTTTTGCAAACGTAACGTTTTTGGCGGTGGCATGCAACAGGATTTGACGGGAGAAATAATAGAGGCTATCAAAAAGGAGCAGGATAAAACTCCGGATGGGATCAAAGATAATGTTCCTGTAGATTTGGATATAGTTCAATTTGTTAATAATAACAGGAGCCTAAAAGAGATTCGAGACCATCTCGTGAGTATTAGTTTCCGAGAAATATCCTTTATTATCGAGGGGATGAATATAGGATTGTTCGAGAAGGTATTTTCATGTCGCATCGTAGATACTGAATGACCCGTTGGTCTCCAATCATAAAAGTTTATGACCAGCTTGCGTGGTAGAATTGGGGTATTATTGCTAGTTACCAGTGTCCTGTCTGGTTGTGCAACACAAGATGCTCTGATACAAAATGCTCTAATAAAGGAAACTACGTCGGGATACCCTGAGGGCATCTTTAAAAACTCAACCGTAAAGGAAGTAAAGCAAAAAATAATTGAGGGTTGCGTTAGCGAGGGAAGGACAATTTCGCGCGATTATTTAACAAACCATGTCGTTTGTCAGGAGTCGGCAGGGATTAGTGCATCTTTATGGTGGCGTTTTGCAATTCACGGGCAAGATAAAAAAGTGAAAGTAGTAGCCAGGCACTGGTATCAATTACACAGCTTGATCCAAGGGGCTATCAAATATGATGCTAGCGGCAGTGCTTGGAGAAACAACACGCAAAATTTCCTTTTTTCGTTGGGGGCTGAATAAAATATTTTCTAGGATGATGTTTGCAAGCTTGGCCTTCGCCCCTGTTTCAGCCTACGCTAAAAACTTCGGCGACTACAGAGGGGCTGAGTATGTCCGCAACTATGACGGGGATACGGTTACATTTAACCTGCCAGGACTTCATCCCTTGGCCGGCGAGGAGGGCAGGATACTAAAGCTTAAGTGGTATCATTCGCTGATTAAGAACTTTGCCGACTGGGGGGTCCGGGGCGTTGTTGTGGACAAGAGCTGGAGGAAACCAGTGCACCAAAACCACCCCGGTACGGTATAAAAATGTACAACCATTGAATATTTTTGAGGCTTTTCCCAATGAATCCATTTTTGCTTACCCTTTTGAGGGAGAATTTAGGGTGGATACTCGCTCTCTCGATTGTGATTGTTGTTTCGGTGACTATTTTTATAACCAAAACTGAAATCGGCATTAAAGCCCTGAATAAAAATTTTGACGGCTTGAGGAAGGAATTTAAAAGTCTCAGAGAGAAGGTCGATAAGATGTACATGAAGATTGTATCAGCGGCACCGGTTAATTCTTCAAGCCCCTTATCACTAACGGAAGTAGGGCAAAGCGTTTCAGAGAACCTGCGCGCACGGGACATGGCGGCCCGGCACATCAAAAAACTAAAGGCGGATACGGGCGACAGCGAACCAAGTCCCTTTGAAATACAAACGAAGAGCATGAATTTCGCCACTGAAAAATTGATGGAGTTGGTGTCTCCTGATGAAAAAGCCCTATTGGAAAACGAAGCCTTCCAAAGAGGGGGTGGGACATTAAAACAGTGTTGGAGGTAATAGGCATTGAATTGAGGGATATCTGGCTGAAAGACGCGGGGCTGGATGTCCCGCAAAGAAAACCGTAACCTCTCGGTAAAATCGAGCAGTTGAAAATGGTTGCGTCTGACGGCAGGTTCCGGTTTTGTGATAGTATTTCCTAGTAGGATGCATTACCTGAACTAGAAAAGGAGGAGTAATGGCAGTTCTTGATAACAAAACAGACTGGTTTTGGTCGGAGGATGCTCTTGATTATTGGAGGGAAATCGAAAAGAGGTTGCGGGTATTAATGCAAAAACATGGCCAAGAGATTATTGACAGAGGAGACAGAACTACCATCACCAAAGAAGATATCCAAGGGTACATTCAAACCATCTATAAAGAATTGGCCGAACATGAGCAAAAACACCTCAAGGATATCAGGCGATAAGGTCGCAACAGCAAACTAGGGGAAGGTCATTTACAAAAGCTGTTAGAACGCCTTGAAGACGGTGTGTATGAGGTAGCGGTACAGCAGGCAAAAAAAGAAACAACTGTAGAACCTGTCGAGGTAAGGAAGCAAGACTTTGACGATGGGTTTAATTTTTTGGTTGGGAACCCTCCCAGGGTTTTCGGGTATCGCTGGTGGAGGGCGTTGCTTTTTGTGATTTCAGGGCTCGGGTTCTCAGGGTTGACCAAGGCTATATTAATATCTGATCCAGATTCTACACTATCAGAAAAAGCGGCTTGGACGGTTCCTGGGATACTCTTGGTAATAATTGCTGTTTTGATTGATACCCACATATTGGACAAGGAGAAGAAGTAAGCCGATCCCGCATTTAGTAGATTAATCAATAGGGTTGCCACATTCTCTAGGTCGTCCGCTTTGTCTTTTTTTTTGTCTTTTTTTTAGGAAAAACATCCTTGTCGCTTACTCAACCAATAAAACATAAACTCGACACGTTGATCCAGTTTCTGATCTGGGTGGACCTCACCATCATGGTCTTGTATTTTTTGAGTGACCAGTTTGGTGTCTCATTCCCTTTTCCCCTTCCAGGGAAGAAACTGAATAATCCACTGGCCCTGCTTTTACTGCTGTTTTCCATACGGCTAATATTGAATGTCCCCTTTCGCGAACGCCATCTTGGAACCTTGAACAGACTGCTCACTGGTTCTCCTCATCGATTTTATTTTTTCGCCTTTTTAATCGCTGTAGAATCCGCGCTTCAAATCATGGGGTTTACCTATCCCAATGACTTCCACTGGGATTTGGATATCGAACGGGGTTACGGCACCTATTTTTCTGCTATCCAGCTTTATATTCTTGGATTGTCTGTTTTAACTATTGCCAGTGAGAAAAGGGGTGTTCTCAACCCCGTGCCCAAACTTTATGAATGGAGGATTGTTGCCTTTCTTTTCATGTATCTTTCTGTAGATGAGTGTATAGGTATTCATGATCATCACGACGCTAGGCATATGCTGATTAATTTTCTGCCCCACCGGGAAGTGTTCGGTTATCTTCCTCTCTGGATATGGGTTTACTCTCCAATGATTCTGGTCACAGTAATTTTTCTGACACGATTCTTTATTCGCGCATCGGAAAACAATCTCAAGGCCAGGCTTGCTTTTCTAGCTGGGCTGTCATCCTGGGTTACAGCTTTAATTCTTGAAGCACGGGTGGGTATCCTTCCCCGCTTGTTGTCCAGCGATTTATTGGTCGCGATGGAGGAAGGCGCGGAAATGCTTGGCGCGACTCTCCTCCTTCTGGGATTTAGCATCTACTTAAAAAAAATGGTCAGATATTAGCCAAGCCTCTATGAAATCCGGTAAATGGCAATTCACCATAAACGGCGGGAGCTGAAATATTTTAAATCTTTCTGGGTTACACAAAATCAAGAAGGTTTCGGATACTTTACCTTCACCGCCTTTATCGCTTCGAACCACTTGCCAGTTTCGTCCTCCTTGTCGTGATACATCATGTCAAGTTGCTCTTCAAGCGGAGGGTAAGCGGCCTTCCTGTCCGACTTATACCTAATACGTAAAAGATATTCCTCATATTCCGCCCGCCATCGCACCAAGTTACCCTGAGTTGGCAGACTTCTGGTCTCATAAACAGGCTCCGCTCCATCGGCCACTGGCGGCTTACCGGAGCTAGCGGCCTTGTTTCAGGCTATATTCCAAATACGTGCGTTGAATATTCGCGTCCAGCCAGTCCAGGTTTTTCCAGCCTTTATATTTTTCCATCAAAACCGGGCGGACCGCATCCTGAGTTTCCTTGAGAGACCTACCCTCTTCCAACTGTTTGAGAATCATCCCCTTAAGGTTAAGCAAGTAGTGTTTCATCGCCAGAAACACCGGCTTGCCACCCGGCTCGCCGTGGCCCGGAATATAAATTTCCGCATCCAAATCACCCAGCTTGTCCATCGCAGAAAGCCAATCATCTATATAAGCGTCTCCCATGTACGGAATTTTTCCGTTAAAAACCAGATCGCCGGTGATCAAGGTCTTCAATTTCTCAATATAAATGAACAGATCGCCGTCCGTGTGGCCCCGCACATGAATCAGCTTTAAATCATATCCACCGATAAAAATTTCCATTCTGTCCTTAAAAAGCATATTGGGCAGAGTGATGACCGTCTCATCCATTCCGGAAATATTCATGGTCTTGAAAAAATCCAGATGCCCCTTGCCGGAAACCCCGACCAGGCTCTTTAGAACATTTTCATGGGCAATGATGGCTCTGCTGTCTTTAAAAACCTGGTTACCGAAAGTGTGGTCCCCGTGATAATGCGTGTTGACCGTGTAAAGGATGGGAAGATCCGTTCGCTTGCGAATTTCTGCCATCACTTTTTCTGCTTCCTTCGGGGTCACCCGGGTATCCACCACAACGACTCCCTCACGAGTGATAAGAAAGGTGGTGTTTGAGTCCGCCCCCTCTCCATTCACAACTGTGAAAAGATTCTTCCACACCTCAACAGTTTTAGAACTCTCCGCGTTGCAAACCCCGGCCAGAACGCTGAAAAAGAAACCCACGCCGATCAGCCACCTTAATCCCACCATATCAATATCAATCTCCTGAAAAACGGTTCATACCCATTGGTTATGGAAACGAGGCGCATAGTAGCATTTCCACCTTTGACCGGCAACCACTAGCCGCCACCAGACGTGAGAATTAACACAACAGTGACGCTGACGCAGGCACCAAAAGCTAAACCTCCCACCAATAAGGAGACCTTTACGTAAGTCGGAAAAAAAACAGAAAAGCGAGATTCTTCGCTATCGCTCAGAATGACAAGAAACGCTGGTTTATTATCCTTACGTTCAGAATGATAGCGCAAAGCCGGTTTGTGATTCTGAGGAACAACGTGACGAAGACGTGATATTTTTCCTTAAACTTCGTGCCCGCAGAGGTAGTCTCGGGTTATGCAAACCTCTCCCTCCGTCCCTTTAACCCTCTGAGCATTTATGTTAATTTAGGACCATGGATGCCTTGAACAAAAAGAAATATGATTTTCTTTTGTATCTATTGGAAGAAGGCGATGCCATGGTTTGCCTTGATGCTAGGCTCCCGGAAGTGAATGTTCCAGCGAACCAAAAGAATAATTCGTCGCTCAACCTGATATTCAACCTTGATTTCAGGCGCCCGCTTCAAATAACAGAAGAAGGGATTTTTGCCACGCTGGCCTTCAACGGCAGGCCTCATAAATGCACCCTTCCCTTTGACGCAGTATGGGCCATATACGACCCTAAAATGAAGAACAGTCAAGTGTGGGAAGAAAGCATCCCGGAAGATATGAATCTGGCTGACCAGGTGATGGGTGACCTGTCGGCAAAATCCCAGTCAAAGCTGAAATCAGCGAAATCAAGCGGCAAACCTTTCAAGGACACCAAAACTAAAGGTAAACGCGACCGTAGCCACCTTCGCGTCATTAAATGATTGTTCAGGACTGTTACCATATCCGGCGTATTCAAGTAGTAAGCACGACAGTTAGTAAAGTTTATTTTTTGAAGAATAGTTCATAGGGTGTTTTATAGCCAAGCGATTTTCCGGGTCTATGATTGAGTTGGTTGATGATGTGTTTTAGTTCCTTTTGTGTGACGTTGTTCAACCGTCTGGACTTTGGTAAATAATGTCGAATAAGTCCGTTGGTATTTTCGTTCAGCCCGGATTCCCAGGAAGCGTAAGGGTGGGCAAAATAGATATTGGCAGAGAGAGTTCGAGCCATTTTCTGATGTTCGGCAAACTCCAGGCCGTTGTCATAAGTGATGGTGTGAACCTGGTTCCGATGAGTGGCCAGGACCTATGAGGCCTGTTTGGTTTTCGATTTGGTCATAATCGTATATATTTTGGTTTCGCGTTCTACAAGAGTGGCAACAACGCCTCAGTGGCCCTTGCCAATGACAGTATCGCCTTCCCAGTCGCCAATACGAGATTTGTTGTTAACGGTGGATGGACGTTCATCAATACTAATGCGGTTGGGGACGCGGCGATCCTGCCTGCCGTAACGTTTGCGCCGTTTTTTCTGACAACGCAGGTGTTTATGGAGATCATCCCCTTGGTACTTATCTTGATAAATATGGAGATAAATGCTTTCGTGGCTGATCGAAATGCCTTGTTCTTTAAACAAACGGCCTGATATCTGCTCTGGACTCCAGTCCTGTTTGATCAGGGCTTCCACCAAGGCCCAGGTGGTTGTGGGGATACGAGGTTGAAACTTTTCATCGTGTCGCATCGTTGCCTTTTCCTGGGCTTGTTTTGGCCGGTAACCACGGAGACCTTGATTACGCTTTAGCTCCCGGCTGATGGTTGATTTATGAGCGATAAGTACTTTGGCAATCATTATCTGGTTATGACCGGTTTTCAAGAGTGCTTCAATCTGGTATCGTTGTCCCTGGGTAAGTTGGATGTAGACTCTCACCAGCACTCCTTTGATCTGGCGATTTGAGAAACGCTGTAGAGTTTACCCCAGCTTGCCTCTTAATCGACCATCAAAGTCGTGCTTACTACTTGAATTTAAGTCCTTTACAAAGGTTTAAGGATAGATTACACTTTGCCTCTGCCGGATCGAGTCTGAATAGAAAAATCATGGTGGGCGTAGCTCAGCTGGTAGAGCTCTGGATTGTGGCTCCAGTGGTCGCGGGTTCAAGTCCCGTCGCTCACCCCATTTTTTGCACGTAACGGGGGAGGTTTCCCCTCCGGTCGGCTCTCCTCTCAGGAAGAGGAAGTGATGTTTCACTCAAGTCCTCGCGCTCGGAACGGGTGATCTCCTCTTTCCCTTTTCTGACCTGCGCAAAAGTCTCTTGTTAAATTGCTTTTGTCGTAGAAAACAATTTTACAACAAAGTGTACACTGCCATCTCAATCACCTTGTACATTAGAAATAACTACAACTCCTTACTCTGTTGAGAAAGCCTTAGCTACTTGGTACAATTTTCAGTCGCCATATTTAAATAACTTTATAAAAATTAAAAACTTATGAGCTTTGTGCCAGCCAGGACCCTGATGCCTGAAAAATGGGTTGGGGTTGTAATTTGGATACTCGTGTTTGTGTTTTTTACAGGTTGCGCCACCACCGAACGGCTACCGAATGAAAATAAAACTTTGGCACAGAAAAAACTCAAAGAGGCCATGCAGGCAGGCTCCTTGAGTCAGCAGGATAAAATGATGGTATTACTTAAAGAAGCCCGGGATCTGGATCCTGCGGATTCGAAGCTCCATTTTTTCTTGGGCCGGGCTTATTTTGTACAGGGAGATATCGAACAAGCAGAGCAGGAGTATTTAACAAGTATCGAGTTAAACAATAACTCGAAGGACTCCTACCGGCAGTTGGGTTTGATTTACATGCAACAGGGGTATTGGGAAAAGGCGATCCGCTACTTTCGGGAAGACTTGGCGCGGCCTGGAACCCCGCAACCCCAACAGATATATAATTTGGTCGCGCTGTGTTTTTATAATCTGGGAAAAAAGAATAAAGCGGAAATCGAGTGGGAAAGAGCTCTTGACTTAAAAGATAACGCGGGAATTCGGTTTAACCTGGCTTTGGCTTATATTAATCAGGAGCGTTTTGACCAGGCCATAGACTCTTTACAAAAGGCTCTGGCTCTCAAACCGCGTCTTCCTCAAGCCCATTTTGAATTGGGACAATTATATTTGAAGGAAGAAAAAAAAGACAAGGCAGTGAATCATTTTAAAAAAGTGATTCTTTATTCCCCTAGAGGAAAACTGGCTAAAAAATCCAAAGAATATATTAATTTGGTTCATCCTGAATAAAAAGTAATGGTTGAAAGCTTTGGTTCTTATTTAAAACATGAACGCGAATTAAGGGGGGTGCCTCTGGAAAAAATCTCTGAGGCCACGAAAATTCATATTCGTTTTCTTAGGGCTCTTGAAGACAACTCTTTTGATGAACTTCCGGGGGAAGTTTTTATTAAAGGATATATCCGGTCCTATGCCAACATCATCGGTTCGGATGTGGAGGAAATGCTCAATATCTACGAAGAGTATATGGATTTCAAAAATCAAGAAAATATCCCTCTCAAAATAGCTTCCGTAAAAAAACAGTCCAAGATCCTTTTGACATTTGGCCTGTTGATTCTGGTGGTTGTCGGCCTCTTGTTTGGGGTGGGAATCCTGATAAGAAAAGTAAGCGACCCGGAGCAGGAAAAAGTTTCCTTAATGCAAGAGCAGGCAGAGATAGCTACACCGAAGCCTCCAATAAGCTCAGATATTTCCGAAAACCGGGTTGTGGAAGAAAATATGGGTATTCAGAAAGCAGGCTCTGCCGAGCCTCAGACCCCCGAACCAGCTATCAATCTGCCTGATCGACTTGCCGAAGACCTGGACGAGAAAAAAATCCTACCCTCCGATGAGAAACCGGTTGAACCGAACGCGCGGACCTCAAGCACTTCACGATTCGATCCGAATCCCCAAATCCCCGAAGGAGTGGAAAAGTCTTTAAAACTTACAGTCCGGGCAAAGGAAAGTTCGTGGTTTAACATAACCATTGACGATTTCAGGGATGAGGATTTTATTCTTCCCGCAGGCACCACAAAGACCTTCTGGGCTGATGAAGCCTGTCGGTTGACGGTGGGTAATAAAGTAGGAGTGGAGTTATTGTTAAACGGCAAGGTCTTAACTTTGCCGAAAAGTAAAGACAGGGTGGTCAAAGACTTTATTATTAGCTCTAAACTGGTAGATTGAACGTGGCTAAAACTAATGTCTTCTTCAAGCTAGTGAATGAACAGGGAGCTTCAGACCCGCACCTTGTTTCTGGTTCGCAACCCATACTCCGGATGGGGGGACATGGAGCGGATCAGATACAAAGTGCTGGAAAATGATGAACTGAAAGCGATGCTGTATGAAATCGCTCCGGAAAACAAGATCAAGATTTTTGAAGAAACCGGGGATATGGACTTTGCCTATGAGATTCTCAGTCTGGCTCGCAATCAGGTAAATTATTTTCAGCAGAAATAGGATGTGGGAGCGGTTAAAAAAAGAAGACCACGACACAGAAACGGACTGAGATTCTGTTGATAGATTCCCAGTGCAATCAGTAGCGGTTACTGAGATATCATCAATTGAGCCTTTCATTGACCGTTTTTTGATACCACACATCATACTTACTGGTGGAAACGAGCCGGAAATATTAAAGCCGAATAAAAATAAAGCCTATTATCTTTGTAGTTGCCTTAGAACGAAAAACAGGCCTTTCTGTGACAAGTCGCACGAAAAAATTAAAAACCCCCCTGGCCTCTAAATGGAAAACGGTTTCTTGAAAGCTTTTAATGCCCTGGTCGGGTTGATAATGGTTCTTTTTTTATCAGGATGTGCCACCCACCCGCAAAAAAACACCCCTGAAAATATGGTCTTCATTGCCGAAGGACCCTTTACCATGGGTTTTGCTATAGAAAATGATAATGAATGGGGAGACATGGATGAAGACCCTGCCCATGAAGTTACGCTCAACGCTTACTGGATGGATAAATATGAGGTCACGAGTGCTGACTTCGCCGAATTTCTTAACTCTCACCAAGGTTCTGCCCGGCAGTTCATAGAAATCACTCCAAGCGTTACGGTTGAGCTTGTAGATGGACAATACCAGCCCCGGACCGGGCTGGAGAACCTGCCTGTTAACCGGGTCTCCTGGTATGGTGCCGATGCCTATTGCCAGTGGAAAAATAAACGCCTGCCTACTGAAGCAGAATGGGAAAAGGCTGCAAGAGGAATCGACCAGAGAATTTTCCCATGGGGAAACGAATTCCCCGACAATAGCCGCGTCACTTTTCGGCGTAAATTTTCTAAACTGGGTTTTGAAGTAATGGAACCGGTAGATAGTATGAGCCAGGGGGTTTCCCCTTATGGGATCCATCACATGGCGGGTAATGTCTGGGAGTGGGTTGCCGACTGGTTTGATGGAGGAACCTATGAAGATCACAAATCCAAGGACCCTAAAGGCCCTGAAACCGGAATCAGCAAGGTATTACGGGGAGGCAATTGGTATTACAAGGCCTACTATATGAGAACCACCTACCGCTTTAACGAACGGCCCGATCAATTTAACATCTGGCAGGGGTTCCGCTGTGCCCGTCCAGCGGCCGGTGGCAAAAAACTTTCTCCCTGATAAGTACCTTTGCATAAGTCGAAAAAAAAACAGAAAAGCGAGGTTCTTCATTGTGGTCAGTGGTTCCGCTTGGCTAAGTTTTTCCCAAACAACAATCTTGCCAAGATTTACAATGAGTGGCTAGAGACACTTTTAAAATGCTTATTTGGGTGTAACATGAAATTTCACAACTCATTTAGACATTGAGGTTTTAGGGAAAACGTATAAATGACCATCCGTCAAAAACTTAAACTGGGTGATGTTCTGATAAATGCCGGGACAATAACCGAAGAACAGTTGCAAAAAGCCCTTGCCGAGCAGAAGCAAAATAACACTCCATTGGGAAAAGCACTGGTGCGATTGGGGTTTCTCACTGAAGAAAAATTCCTCAATAGCTTGGCGGACCAATTAAAAATCCCTTATCTGGATATGCAGGGGGTGAAAATTTCGCAAGAGGCGATCCGCAAGGTCCCTGAAATGGTTGCCCGGAAGCACCGAATGATCCCGATAAATATTGAAAACAGTTCGCTGAGGCTGGCAATGGCAGATCCGTTGAATATTTTTGCTATTGACGAGGTGACGATTCAATCAGGATTGGATGTGATCACAGTGTTGGCGGCGGAGTCAGATATCGAAAGGGCTATTCAGGAAGAATATGGTGTCGCAGCTTCCATCAAGGCGGCGGTTAAAAGTCTGAGGCCTCAGGAACAAAAAAAGGAAGAGGCTCAGCAAATCGTATCCAGCCGAGGAACGACAACGGCAAAACTGGATGCGACGGAAGCACCGGTAGCCAAGCTGGTAGAAATGTTCCTCAAACAGGCTCTCGATGATAGAGCCAGTGATATTCATATTGAACCGACCGAGGACGCGCTGAATATCCGCTACCGGATCGATGGGGCCTTGTTTGAAGCGTCGCAACCGCCCAAATCGGTCGAGTCTGCCCTGATTTCCCGGATCAAGGTATTGTCGAATATGGATATTGCCGAAACCCGCGCGCCGCAGGATGGAGGCTTCTCGGTCCAACTGGGTCCGAAAGAAATTGAACTTCGCGTCTCCACCTACCCCACCATCTATGGCGAAAATATGGTGCTCCGTATTCTTGACAAGAGCAAACTGATGGTGGACCTGGAAGCCTCTGGCCTGATGGGTACCAGTTTGAACAAATATAACGACCTGCTTGAAAACCCTTATGGCGTTATCCTGGTAACAGGGCCTACAGGCAGCGGAAAAACAACGACTCTTTATGGCTCCCTGGCAAAAATAAATTCGCTGGAGAAAAATATCAAGACCATCGAAGATCCGGTGGAATACCGGCTGGAGGGTATCCGCCAGACGCAGGTCAATCCTAAAGCGAATCTCACTTTTGCGACCGGACTGCGTTCGTTGATGCGTCAGGATCCCGATATTATAATGGTGGGTGAAATCCGGGATACAGAGACGGCGGAGATTGCCATCCAAGCGGCCTTGACCGGTCATCTCGTTTTGAGTACCCTGCATACGAATGATACACTGGGGGCCTTATCCCGGCTTTCCAATTTAAAAATTGAACCCTTTTTGCTGGCCTCCTCCATTGTCGGCGTGTTGGCCCAAAGACTGGTTCGAAAAATCTGCAAGCAGTGCAAGGTTCAGCATGAAGCCACCGAGAAAGAACTTGGCGTTCTATTTCCCAACGGAAACCAACCGCCATCTGTTACGCTATATCATGGAGAAGGATGTAAAGCTTGCAAAAAAAGTGGTTATTCAGGACGGATGGGAATATTTGAGGTGTTAGTTATCACCGACGAACTTCGTGAACCCATTCTTCAGCAGGTAACACCGATGAGTCTTCGCGATAGAGCCCGTGAAACACAGGGTATGAAATCGCTCCGGGAAGACGGCATTTCCAAAGTGCTGGGCGGACATACCACCGTTGACGAATTAAGCCGGGTAACCTTTGCCAATATCGTTGCCAAATGATCTTTGCGGAGAGTGTCTCCGCTGGCGCGATGATTGGCTCTTGCCTTTACCCTTGCTGGGCATGGGGGCTAAGGAAAAATATCACGTTTTCGTCACCTTGTTCCTCAGAATGACAAAATGGCCCAGTATTGTCATTCTGAACACAGTGAAGAATCTCGCTTTTCTGTTTTTGTCGACTTACCCAAAGCTCCCCTTGCTGGAGGGTGGCTGTCATTGAATATGCCTTTATTTGAATACCAAGCCAGAGACAGAGTGGGTGAATTGGTGGCTGGAAGTATGACTGCCCCAAATGCCGAGACGGTAAGTACTGAGCTCGGTCGCCTGGGGCATTTCCCTCTCACGATTAAGTCGGTAGAAGCAGAAAAGGAAAAAGGCGAGAAGGCAAACCCGTTTGAACGGTTTCAAAAAGTCAAAATGAAGGAACTGGTGCTGTTCACCCGGCAGATGTCCACCCTGTTCAATACGGGTATCCCCGTGTTGGGCATTCTCGTGGCCCTTGAAGACCAGATTGAAACACCAAAATTTAGAAGGGTTGTGAAGCAGGTGAGAGCGGATATTGAAGGCGGTCTTTCTATGTCTGGGGCGATGAAAAAACACCCGGATGTTTTTGATGATCTGTATACAAGCATGATTGAAGCCGGTGAGGCAGGCGGTGTGATGGATGAATTGCTCAAACGCCTCGCAACCCTAATGGAAAGGCAGATGGAAACCAACACCAAGGTCAAGAGAGCCTTGAGCTATCCTAAAATGGTTATTTCGGCAATGCTTATTGCTATAACCATCCTGATGTGGCAGGTGGTCCCGATTTTTGTGAACATGTTTGAAAAGGCCAAAATCGAGCTACCACTAGCGACTAAGGTTCTCATTGCTAGCAACAAAACGTTTTTTGATTACTGGTACTTGCTACTGGGGGGGATAATCCTAGCCATATTTGCCTTCAAGAAATACACTTCCACCGAGAAAGGGCGTTACCAATGGGACATATTTATGCTCAAGGTGCCTATTATGGGGCCCATTATATTGCGTTCTTCAATGGCCAGATTCGCGCGCGTGTTCAGCACTTTGCAAGCGGGCGGTGTATCCATTCTTGAAATTCTCACGGTAACGGCCAAGGTTGTCGATAACGTGGTGATTTCGTCCATCATTCGCGGGCTTCGCGATAGCGTGCAGGAAAGCACAAGCCTTGCCGCACCTCTAAAACAAAGCAGGCTCATTCCTCCCCTTGTTACCCAAATGATCGCGGCGGGGGAAGAATCGGGAGCGTTGGATAAAATGTTGGAAAAGGTGGCGGACTACTATGATGAGGAAGTGGACCATGCGGTTAAAAACCTGTCTTCCATGATTGAACCCATCCTGCTTTTGCTCATGGCGGGTTTGGTGTTGTTTCTCGCGTTGGCTATCTTCATGCCTATGTGGGATATGTCGAAAATGGCAAACAAATATTGATGAGCAGTTTTGCTAGGAAACCTGAAAATCAATCTGAGTAAATGAAAACTTTTTCAAGCTGGGTAAACAAAGAGGATGGATTCACTCTTATTGAGTTGATCATGGTGATCGTTGTGCTCGGCATACTGGCCACTACCGCAATACAGAAGATGATAACTGCTTCAGAACAGGCAGAAATCACCGCCGAGGACACGACCGTTGACGTACTGCGCAGCAATCTGGTTAATAATTTCGGCATTGATTTGCTAAATGGTCTGCCTGCCGAGTTCCCCGCTGATCCTTTTGAAAATCTCAGTAAAGTTCCCGATGGTTATGATCGCCGAAGGACCTTTCAGCCCACAGGTGAGGATGAAGACGCGGAAATCTGGGTTTTTGTAACGGGAGCTGGAGTTAACCTCACAGCCGAAGAAGCAGGGGCCACGCTGACGGATTTTCAGTCATCCGGTGAAATTTATCATCAAAGAAAAGATGGAACTATTGTCAAATGGCCTTATGATTCAAGCAAGGGGGGACTATCATCTTTCTTCGGCATCTTTGGCCGATAGGACTCCTGACAGTTCTTGCGGTTCTTTATTTTGGTGATATCAGGGGGTCTTTGTTCATTGAACGAGACCTACTGGTTTTTTTTATTCCTCTGCGGCAGTTCTGGGTCGAAGAAGTTAAAAACTTCATTTTCCCTTTATGGAACCCCTATTACCATAATGGTCATCCACTTTTTGCCACCCTCCAGCCGGGGGTGCTCTACCCCTTCAGTGTCCTTTATTTTTTCCTGCCTTTCAACTGGGCCTTCAATCTAAATATAGAGCTGCATTTTGCCCTGACCGGTATTTTTACCTATTTACTGGTGCGGGGAATGAACGCAAGTCAGGGCGCGGCGATTATCTCAGCCAGTGTGCTACCTCACTTTTGGAACAACCTTTTTCCTGACCTTGTTTCCGCAACTGGTATTAGGTGATTTTATAAACTTTAGAAGTCGGATGAATTTTTTTGCGATTTTCTGCGCGGTATTTTTGGGGTTGTCGGCGGTTCAGTTAATTCCTTTCCTTGAGCTTTCACAACTTTCCATCCGGTCCGAAGGGCTTTCCTATATTCAAGCAGGGGTTTGGTCTTTACACCCTTACGATCTGTTTGAATTATTCCTGCCCGACCAACATGGCCTGGCAACGGATTTAGAAAAATACTGGACTCACCAGAACTGGCTGAAAACCATTTATATGGGAGGGATCCCGTTTATTCTGGCGATGCTATTTTTGAAAAAATGGGATCGGCGAGCACAGGGGTTCCTGTTTTTATTTTTTATCTCCCTAGGACTTGCGATGGGGAAAAACGCACTCTTTCATCCCTTTCTTTACGAGCATCTGCCCTTTTTCGACAAGTTGCGTTACCCGGTTAAATTCATCTTCCTGGCAGTTTTGATCCTTTCTGTGGCGGCAGGGTTGGGTTACGACTATTTTAAAAAGGAGTTGGAAGATAAGAGTCCTGAAAGCCAAAAGTGGGCACACTATATATTGTCCCTTGGGTTTTTCGGCATGATAGCATTTGGCGTTTTAAATATTTTTAATGAACCGGTTGTTGCCTATTTTCAAGCAATCGGCTGGGACTACCCTAAATACAACGAAACCGAAGCCAATCTTTTCAACTTTAAACGGTTTCTGGCTTTCTCCAGCCTATTCTGCCTGGGCCTGTTCCTCTACTCAAAACCAAAGTTCAAAAAACCCATTGTTCTTGCCTCTCTCATAACCCTGTTTGTTCTGGATTTGTTTTTTGCTCATTTAAATTTCTATCGCAAAATGGAATTTCAGGAAGTACAAAAACAAGGTGAAAACGCCAAATTTATCCAGTCTGACCCAGAACTGTTTAGAATTTTTGTCACACCGAAAACCCGGAATACAGAAATTATAATTACCGAAACCCCAAAAGGACTTGATCTTAAAAAAGAAAAGTTTATAACGGGGCTTCTTGGCAATCAACGCATTCTAGATGTGGATGGAATAGTAGTTACCAATCAGGAACGTTGGGAAAAAATGATGACCCTGATCAAGACCGCGCCAGCTATAGACAGCACCAACCTGCTCAACTTAATGAACGTTAAATATGTGGTGTCCACGCCCCCCATCACCTCTCCTGATTTTGAACTGGTCTATTCGTATGATCCTGTCCCACAGGATCGGAAGGAAAGAGAGGAATTTGAAAAATCCTTCGTCATTAAAATATACGAAAACAAGAAAATGCTTCCGCACGCCTTTTTGGTGCCACAATGCGAGATTAAAAGCTCCGAAGATGAGTATAAAGAAGCTCTGCAGAAAAAAAGTTTTATTCCTGAAAAAGTATTATTACTCGATGCCGAACCGAAAACTTTTCCTTGTACGGGGGAAGAGGTTGGTGAAAAACAGGGGTCGGTCAGGATAGAATCTTATGAAAGCAATGCGATTGATCTCAAGGTGGATTCACAGAGCCGCCAATTTCTGTTTTTAAGCGACAGTTATTATCCGGGGTGGAAAGCCTATGTGGATGATGAGGAAGTAGAAGTCCTCCGGGCTAATTATTTGTTCCGCGCCGTCGTTATTGAACCGGGAGGGCACCAAGTGCGGTTTGAATATGATCCACTTTCTTTTAAGCTGGGTTTGGCAATCACCTTTTTAACAATTCTGATTTGTGGGGCTTACTTTTTCAAGAGTAGAATCAATAAGAGCTATTAGATTAGCGTATTAAAAAGGGCGGGGTCCGAAAATCCCAGCGTTACCAATTTCTCATGCAACCGGTTTATTAAAACAAAACCTTCTTTTCAACCAAACTCTGCCTGCAATTTGGCATCTTGCAAGTTGGCCCTCCCGATGTCGGTATTTTCAAAATTGGCTCCAAGGACGCCGGTGCCTTGCAAATTGACCTCCACCAGAACAGCATTTAAAAATTGCTTTTCCTTAAGCCTTCGCCACTGAGATCAGCTAATAGCCTAAATCCTTGCGATTTTCTCCAGCCTTTTTCAGCATTCAAATCCAGCTTAAAAACCGTTGCCGGTTTTCATATTCGGCAATCCGGCATTGCTTGCGGCAACTGATCGCGCCCACAGAGAGGCCTTTGGCATTCTTTTCCAGTAAGGCCGCCAGCACCCCTGAAAAATTGCCCGTTGATACTTCCTCGAGGTAAAGCCATAGCAACACCGTTTCTACACTTTGTGTTTGTTTTATACAGGGAGGTAACAACCCGGATCGGAAGTGAATCTTCTGCCTGGATCATCCGTCACGCCTTCATACAAGGCCAGGAACCCGGCTAACTAAATATTGGCTACTTTCGTTATCAACCCTCCGGCTCCTGATCTCGGCAGGCTTGTCAATAAATCTTTGCTCTCCTCTGGATTTTACGGGAAAATAACATTATCCTTCTTCAGGGTGGTGTCCTCGTTTGTTAAATTGCCTTTGGCGTAGAAAAAACAATTTAACAATAAACGGCGCACCGCCATCTCAATCACCCTGCACTCCAGAAATAACTATAACTCAGGCAGGTTGGCAGGATTCTTCAATGAAGCCTTTTCCAATTAAACCTAAAATCGGAGTCAGTGCTTGTTTACTAGGCCAACAGATTCGCTATAACGGGGAACACAAATACAACCAGATTGTGATCGACCTTTTTGACTCGGACAATCGGTTCGAAGCCGCGCCGGTTTGCCCTGAAGTGGGAATGGGAATGGGTGTCCCGAGAGAAAAGGTTCAAATTGTGGTGAGCGGTGAAACTCACCGCATGGTGGGTGTTGAGTCGGGAAAAGACTGGACAGACGCGATGACCGACTTCAGTACCAAAAAGCTGGAAGAGTTAAATGACTTATGTGGATTTATTTTTAAAAGCCGTTCTCCTTCATGCGGAACGCATGCTGTACCTGCCCATCCGGCAACAAGCGAAACGACTGCCGGACTGTTTGCCCGGACCTTCATGAAACACTTTCCTGATATACCTGTTATTGATGAAGAACAATTACAGGACGAACAAACCAGAGAAAACTTTATTGCCTGTGTGCGGGAACACCTCCGCAGGCCAGCGTGATGCTGGACTCGAAATGTAATGACATAGGTTTTTACGAGATAACTCTTTGCCTGCCGAATAACGCTATCTCAGTCGGCCTCACGCCGAGTGGTCAGTCTAGTTGGGGTTCTTTGTCGTCGACTTCGACATCTTCCATTTGTTTGTCGAAGAGCCGGTGAGCGAGATACCAGCACCCCCATGAGACGATAACAACGGTGCCGATGCTAATACTGGCCCACAACATAATATTGCCGGAAGAAGACATGCCGCGCAAAAACAAAAACGCGCCAAGAGGCAGGACCATCACGAAGCCGAAACAGGATAGAAGCATGGAACTGCGAGCATAATATTTCGGCCGCACATCGATATTGAGCTCCGACAGATATTTTTTGTTCTCGGGCAGGGCGGCATCGAGTAGTTCGATTTCGCCCGAACATATCGGGCAATACTGTCCGCCCCAGAACGCGTTCTTGCACTGCAAACAAAACTTAACCATCGGTTTACCTGTCATTTTTTGATTGGCCTCCAGCATACCTCATTTATAATACACGTACAACAGGACCCCGGCCAAGCGGTCGGTAGCAATTTATCAGAGCCTTTATGAACGTACCAATATTCCTCCGCTCCTGAATACAGGTGTTTTTCCCCTGATCCCACGTCATGAGCTGACCACACAGATAGAGAATATTATGGAAGATCAAAAAAAGGTTGTAGTTTTAACACACGGTGGAGCGGGTTCCGACCCGGCCCATGCTGACGGAACCACCATCGCCGGGCAAATGAGCATGATGTCCCTGCAAACGGGTGAGTCCATCATCGATGCGACCTGTCACGCTGTCGCCAGTCTGGAAGATGATGGGCGTTTTAACGCCGGAGTCGGATCGCACAAACGCAACGACGGCACGGTGGAAATGGATGCTTCGTGTATGGACAGTTCCGGCACTTTTGGTGCCGTCGCCGCATTAGAAGGATTCAAAAACCCCGTCCATGTGGCGCGCATCGTCAGCCAGTCGGAGTACCGCGTTCTGGCAGGAAGAGGTGCCGCAGAGTTTGCCATGAACCAGGGCTGTCAATCCCTGTCGCCAGATGAAATTGCCAATACGGGAAAGGATTTTTCCACCACCGACACGGTCGGCTGTGTTGTCCGAGCGGGGGACGAGTTTGCCGCGGCACTCAGTACCGGCGGCATCGATAACGCCATCCCCGGTCGCGTGGGCGATGTCCCCCTTATCGGTTGCGGACTCTATGCCGGGTCTTTAGGAGCCATAGCCGCTACTGGTGACGGCGAAGCCATTGCCATACAGGTGACTGCCTTGCGCGCTTATCAATTGATCGAACAGGGCATGGACCCGAAAGCCATTATCCCTACCGCCATCGGGTGGTTCAAAGAAAGCACAGCTTTTGGGATTGTTATCGTCAGTAAAATCGGGTTTGCCGGTGGGTCGAATCGCGGCATGGCCTGGACTGCCAGCGAAATGTCACTATGAGCTGCTCCCCATTGTTCGAGAGCCCGTGCCTGATAGATAAGCGGTTGATTTTTACCGGGTAGAGCGTGTAAAGTACGTCTTTTCAAACCAGAAAAACTCATCCAGGCCAGCGTAGCTCAGGGGTAGAGCAACTGATTCGTAATCAGTAGGTCGGCGGTTCAATTCCGCCCGCTGGCTTCATTAATCAAGCACTTACAAAAATGATTCCTTGAAAATCCGTTGACTGTGTTTATTTTGTGTCTATTTACCCAGCCCGTTTTATTTAAAATTTTTAAAAGAATGTCTTTTTCTAAATCGTCTATCAAAGAATGGATTAAGCATTAAGAGTGTAGTGCATTAAGTTCCCTTATTCTTTCCTGCCAATATTTAGGACACTGCTGAACACTATAATAACGATCCTTTGGGCTTACTTCCACAATCTGCGAAAAGTTATATTTCTCCTCTAGTTCTTCCAATATGGGTGCATCATCTTGTTTAAAACCTTTTAGCCAAGTTCTATCATCTAATGATCGAAGATTATAACTATTATCACGAACCGTTATTAGCAAAAAAGATTTACTATTTATTTCTTTGCAAAATATAAACCTGTGCTTCGGCCAGCCTCTGGAACCTGAATAAGAAGGGTTCAACTTTTCTGAAATCATCCCCACAATATTAATTGAATCATCAATCGCAGCTTGATCCCGAGGAAGAGTCATGAAATAAAATGGCTGCTCATTGCCTCCGACTCCAATTAAATATTTTTCTGGAAATTCATAACCTCCCCAGTTTTGATCTTCAATTGTACTGGATACGCCCAACATAATAAATTCGTTACCCCACCGATTCTTCCAAGGGATAAATTTTGCCTTAACTATCCCCCGAATCATTACACTAATACCGCCTGGTAACCTCTTGATATTGCCTGCCCCAATCCTAGCCACCAATGCATCTTCAATATCGTTAAATAATTTCTGTATTTTTCTAGAAGACTTAAAATCAATATTATAAGTTCTGAGTACATGCCAATCCCCATTCTTATTCAGCAAGGCCATTAAAATAACAATGCTTGAGAATACAAATAAATATAAAAAAAGTTTTCAAATAAATGAAGAAAGAGGTAATAGAAAAGCGTAAAAATTCCCGCAATGATTCCCCAAACCACTAAGATACCCTGCATATTACTCCTCATTCTTTTTCAGTTAAAACAAATAAAGGGGACTAGTGTTCGGATACAGGGCCTCCTTTAATTTTTACTTATTTTAACATAACAAAGATATTCAACCTGCGCTCCACCTTATATATAATGGCTTGCAGCATTTACGCTGTAGGCCATTTGTCGTTTTTGGCTGTCTACAATTTGATGAGTTTATAGTTGTTTAATTTAGAACTTACTAAGATAATAGATGCTGGTGAAAATGGGGAGGGAAAACTCATAAATGGTGTGAGTGAGAAACTTTTTTTCAAAAATTTCTTTAAACATATAAATTGACGAGATCGATCCTTCGAGAGGCTATACTGACAGGAGCCAACCTCTCCAGCACAATCCTAACGAAGAGGGCTGAAAGACCTGGCATGGGAAGCTAAGAAAGTGCTACAGTCGCACAAATTCGAAAAATGCCAGCCGACGTATGACACATATCAATTAAAATAGATTTTTGAAGGGATCGTAAATATGGCAGGGGAAAAAATTGGAGTCGAATTCCAGATTCAGGAAGACCTGGTGAAAATGCTGGAGTATGCCGCAGAAAAATACAAGCTGGAAGATAAAGACAAGGCTTTGCGATGCATTCTGGATTATATCGCCACTGATGCGGACTGGGACGAAATCTTTAAAAGTGTCCGTTGCATCCGTTGTGCTCCCGATGGTGGCTGGTCCCAGTGAGCCACCGGAAGGAGTAAGAACAACCTCTTGTAGGATGAAAAGGTTTCCGCTGAGGAGCGGTTTCCCTGGAAGACGGAAGGTCACTTGTCCTCCAGAGGAACACCATGCTTGCAGATAACTTGGTTGTCCTTATTTTTGATATAGGCATATTCGTCATTAGATTTTTCGTCAAAGGTGAGCGGGTCATTCACGTCCAGCACCGTCGCCGAAACTTTTTCCATGTCGCCGCCGGATTGTAAAAATATTTAGTCGCCGTTCTGCATTTTCTGACTTTTATAAATGGACAGAAAATTGTAGTAATGCGAGAAAAATAACGGGACGTCAATTTACTTTTCGAAATCCTCATCCATCAAAAAAATAATCCTCCTCAGAATTGCAAAGGATGGGTTTCCATCCCCTTCTGCGTATTAAACGATCCCGTTAAAAATCGCGAATGCGAAGAGCACAATTTTGATGGCGGTTTTCCGAACGCGGGTCTACTCAAGCTTGCATTTAGGACAAATTATTCTGGGTTCACGGTCGAGGTAAAAGTCGGGATATCAAAGACGCCTCTCCTTTTACCATCGCGGTTAAAAAAGAACTGGTATTTAATAAACATCTGCTTTACAATCAGGGGTAGTTTAGCGATTTAGCCGTCTAGAGAATGACAGGTGTTTTGCCAGAACTATTGATGTTTTGGCTCAGTGGTCTCTTGGGACCGTCGGTTGTCTGATTTTCCCCTCCTCGTTTTCTCATTTAAGCTTAAATCCTCTTTTATCAATTATAGCTCAAAGTCTTGAGTATGGGCTTTGTGTGCCATCTAATGAATTGGCCGATGTTCCTGTTATGGAGTCTGCCATTCTCTAATTTAAGGAAAAAACATGTCAATGGAATCAACAACTGTGGGCTTTGACGCCCTCAATCTTGCCAACCCTATTTGCCGCGCTGTTCGTGGTGAGAAGTATGACACTCCTACCCCGATTCAGCAGCAAGCCATCCCGCATCTTTTGCAAGGCCAGGATCTTTTGGGATGTGCGCAAACCGGAACAGGAAAAACCGCGGCCTTTGCTCTGCCTATCTTGCACCGTTTGTCCAAGAAGCATCAAGCTCCCGGGTCCAAAGGCGCACGGGTGCTGGTGCTCACACCCACTCGGGAACTGGCTTCGCAGATCAGCAATAGTTTTCGGGTTTATGGTCAACATCTGAATTTAAAGCAGGCATTGGTATATGGAGGGGTGAGCCCGAAACCGCAAATCACTGCTTTAAGGCGGGGAGTAGATATTTTGGTAGCTACTCCAGGCAGACTGATCGACTTATATCAGCAGGGATGCCTTCGTCTGGATAAAATAGAGGTGCTTGTCCTCGATGAAGCAGATCGCATGCTGGATATGGGTTTCTTGCCTGATATCAAAAAAATCTACAGGATGACACCGGAAAACCGTCAGTCGATGCTGTTTTCCGCCACGCTTCCTGACGATATTCTGCGCCTGACAAAACATTTCCTCAAAGACCCAGTGCGGGTTTCTGTGAATCCCCCAGCCAGCACCGTGGATCGAATAGATCAGCGTGTCTTGTTTGTGAACCGCGAAAATAAAGGAGCTTTGCTGGAATCTGTGTTACAGGGAAATGGTATCAATAGAGCACTGGTGTTTTCGCGTACCAAGCATGGGACGAATCGAATTGTCAAGAATCTGAGCAAGGCCCGAATCAAGGCGGACTCGATTCATGGAAACAAATCCCAAGCGGCGCGTATGGAGGCATTGAGAAAGTTTCGTGCCGGGAAAGTCCGTGTATTAGTGGCGACCGATATCGCATCGCGGGGTTTGGATGTGGAAGGAATCACCCATGTCATCAACTATGAGCTCCCCAATGAAGCCGAGAGCTATGTTCACCGCGTTGGCAGAACGGCCAGGGCGGGGGCGGTGGGTGTTGCCCTTTCTTTTTGTGATGCTGGGGAAAGAGGCTATCTACACAATATTGAGAGAACCATTAACAGGACAGTAACCGTGGTGACGGATCATCCTTACCATTCGGAATCCGTTGCCTCAAGGCCAAAACGTGGAAATACCGCCGGAAGAAAATTTTCATCCAGGCACAATTCAAATTCCTGTGGAAAACCAGGAAAAAACCAAAACGGGAAAAAATATTTCTCAGCAAAACCTGGGAGAAGGACCCGAAGCCATAGCTCCCGATCAGCAGTAAGTGCTTAAAGCACAGGGAGACTTTAATTTTTTACCTCACAGGCCAGCACCACGCTGGCCTGTGGTGTTTTCCTTCATGCCTCAGAGCAATAGGCTTTTGACCGCCGGCAACAATGCTTTCGGGTTGAACGAGTCCCTCCCTGCCAATTTTCCACCGGTTGCGACCCGATTCCTCAAGCCAGGTTTTGTCATCCATAGTTTCTTTTCAGATAAACAGTTAAAGTTTTTGCAATATTTTCTATGAAGAAGTCCATACGAACGATTAGAATAGGTGAGCCTGTTAAGACCTTCTTTGCTTTCACTCCAATCAGGTAATGAATGATGTTTAAATTCATGGTGTGGTTTTCGGTGATTGTTACCGTAGTTTTTATAGTGTTGTTGGTGTTTGATTACGGTTAAGGCTTACCAAAAGCAAACATGAAGCTATCCTTGCCTTTGATCAAGGCATTTCTGATTTTTCCGGTAAATGTGATGGGGGTGATTCCTGCCCTCTTGATCTGGTGCTCGCGGTCCGGCGGGGTGCTCGAACATTTCCAATATAGTTTTAGTAGTTTCAGGTTGTTGACCGGAATTTTATTGATCGGTGCAGGAGCCGGGTTGTGCTGGAAAACAGTTTCCCTGTTCACCCAGACGGGTGAAGGCACCCCGGCCCCGTTTACTCCTCCCAAAAAACTGGTGACTCAAGGGCCGTATGTTCATGTGCGCAACCCCATGATGGTTGGGGTTTGGCTGGTTTTGTTGGGAGAGGCCCTGCTCTTTGGTTCGGTTCTCTTGATGGTATGGTTTCTGGTTTTTTGTGGGCTATGCCTGATTCTCATTCCGGTTTGGGAAGAACCTGATCTGGAAAACAGGTTTGGCGAACCTTATCGGGAATACAGACGCAAGGTGCCTCGCTGGCTCTTTCACAGGAGAGGCGACTGACAATAGCTCGTCGGGCTACCGGAAGTTACCTTAACAGAGCAACACGGGGTTGACCTCGATTTTTTATGAACGATGACGAAGAAAAATACGGATTGATGGACTGGATCGGTTCTGCGGTTGGTATCGTGGTTGCCGGGTTCATCATTTTTATTTTGATCTGGCCCTTGATCGATCCCACACCGAATAAATCCTCCTCATTAAAAGAAAATATTCACAAGGCTTCTGGGAGATAGTGGTTTTCATTCGAACGGGGGTTGGGATTTGCGTTTGTAGTCCTTGTTGGTCATACCCATTCGGCCTTTTATGAAAGCCAGCTTTCTTTCAGCGATGGCAATGGCCTGATCATTATTAGTTTCTCTTCCCAGTTGTTTGGAGATTTCAATTTCCTCAATAGCTCTTTCCCAGTCTTTCAATTTTTCGTACACACTTATTAAATTCAGATGGCTCTGCAGGTGGTTTGGCTCGATAGCAAGTATCTTCTGATAGTATTCGGCCGATTCCGCGAGTTTCTGGTCGTACCAGTATTCCAGCGCGATTTTGAAAAGAATTTCCGTATCACCCTGTTTGAGGGATTCCGCCTTTAAAAATTCTGCCACGGCCAGATCGTTCCGGGTCATTTTCGAATAAACTTCTCCCAACCCCAATCGGGCTGGTATATTTTCGGGTTCCATCTCAAGGGCTTTTTTAAAAGACTTAATCGCCTCATCTCTTTGATCCGCTTCACTATAGACCAATCCCATCCGGTAATAGGTGGCAACCGATTCAGGGCCCAACTCCAGCACCCGGCGCAGAATTTCTATAGCTTCGTCATAAGCTCCAATTCTTTGTTTTTCAGTGGCACTTAGGACCAGTTCCTGGGGATTTTGAGACTGGGAAGAGGGGGCGTTATTTTCCCCACAACCCTGGGACAACAGTAAAAAGGCAAGAGTAATGGTTGTACGATCCAAAACTTTTGGCGAAAAAACAAACACGGGTTTTTGGTCCTTTATAATGAGTTATTTCCCCTTCTACCTGATCCGGACGGGTTTGGCAAGCAACTCTATTAGACGATGAACAGATGCTTTGATAATGGGGTAAGGTTTATTATAATTATGGGGTTGAGAATTCGGGCTGCCGCCCATGAACCCTCCAGATAGATTTTTCGTGGGATACGCAGTTATTTTAAAAGACGCCTTTATAAAACAGGAAAAGACTATGTCAGATGAACTTTCATATATGGAAAATGAAGAAGGGGAATTTGCAATTCCCTGCCAGATTAAAATTGCTGAAGATTGCGTGCAGGTGGGTGAATTTTGTGAAAGCAAAAAAGATGCGTGTCACTGGGTAGAAGAGGAATGCTGGATTTCTTCCGGAGAAGGGTATTTCTGCCTGCAATGCAATGAACAGGTTATGCGTAACATCGCTAAACTGGAAACCAAAAAGATGAACTAACCACCAGGCGTGGAGCCAGTAGGGCGGTGATGCTATTACCCCTTCAAGGCATGAAGATAAATGAAGAGACATATAACACGTGACCGCCAAAAACGTGAGCCCAGTGGCAATGAGCAATAGCTTGTGGAGCAAAAAAGTGATTGAGGGCAGGTTAAAGACATTGCAATTCAGAGGTACTCCGTTTCTATGAGATTAATTGAAGTGATCACAGATGCCAAGAACCGTGAGCCGGTCACCAGTATCGCCAGGCAACACGGTTCGGAAGTCAACTGGGTGGGTGCGGCAGATGGAGAGGGCAGGCAGCTGATCCGCCTTCTTGTCAGCGATGAGGATCGACAATCGGTGCTGGATGCCTTGCAGGGATTGTTGGGTGAGTCTTCGAAGATTCTTGTTCTGCCGCTGGAAGCTGTGCTCCCCAGGAAAGAACCTGAACCTTCTGATCAGGAAGCGAAGGAAACGATCACCACCACCCGCGAAGAAATGTATAACAATATCGTCAAAAACGCGCATCTCGACTCCACTTATCTTTTGCTGGTATTTCTCTCAACGGTGGTTGTAGCTATCGGTTTGTCGGAAGACAATGTCGCGGTGGTGATCGGGGCCATGGTCATCGCCCCGCTTTTGGGGCCGAATATGGCTCTCGCGCTGGGTGCGGCTTTGGGCGATATGGCCCTGATGTGGAAAGCGACAAAAACCATAATATCGGGAATCGTATTGGCATTGTCGCTTTCAATCGTCCTCGGATTTCTTTATCCGCTCAATTTAGGTAGCCATGAGTTAATGGCTCGCACCGATGTGGGGTTGGACTCGGTGGTCCTGGCTTTAGCCTCCGGCGCCGCCGCTGTGGTTTCTTTAACAACGGGTCTGGCGAGCGTGCTGGTAGGGGTGATGGTGGCGGTGGCTTTATTACCTCCTACCGCTACATTAGGACTGATGATCGGTGCCAACCAGCCCAAGCTGGCTGTGGGCGCGGCCTTGCTTCTGGCGGTCAATATCGTCAGTGTGAATCTAGCCGCAAAGATTGTGTTTTGGGTTCGGGGGGTGAAACCGCGTAGCTGGCTGGAAAAACAAAAAGCCAACCAGTCCATGGTGACTTATATGGTTATATGGGCCATCTCCCTGTTTGTTCTTTTAGTGATGATCTTCATTCGCAAAGGATTTCTGCAAGGTTTTTGAGGTAATTATTTGGGATACAGAGAAAGGATAGAACGAGATATTGCCTCGTCTTCCCCCGTGTGTTATATCTCCTCATTATTCATTGTTAGGGTATCTTGCGATCACTTAACGGGAAACGTTGAATGACGAATAAAGAATCGACCGAATACGATAAGAGCGGCGTTTCCAGCCAGGGTGCGGAGACAGCACTTTCGGGTTTGCTCAAACATGTTTTGCCAACACGGAAATTCAGCAAACGCCATCCACTGGCCGCGGATATCGGTTATTTTGCTAACGTCATCGACCTGGGTAACGGAGAAGGCATTGCCTTTGGCACCGACGGGGTAGGAACCAAGGTGATCGTCGCCGAACTGCTCGGTCGCTACGACACCATCGGCATCGACTGCGTCGCCATGAATGTCAACGATATCATTTGCGTTGGCGCACGTCCGGTGAGTATGGTGGATTATATTGCCTGCTCTCACACCGATCCTGAAGTTTTTGATCAGTTAGGTCAGGGGTTGGCCGAAGGAGCGCGGCAGGCGGGCATCAGCATTTCCGGTGGCGAGATTTCCCAGATCAAGGAAATTATCTCCGGCATCGATCTCATTGGTGCCTGCATCGGCCATGTTTCTTTGGATAAGGTCAATACCGGTCGCGGCATCAAACCGGGAAACCTGATCGTTGGCCTGGCATCCACAGGTGTGCACTCGAACGGATTGACGTTGGCCCGCAAGGTGTTGTTGGGCGACAGTCTCGAAGAACAGAAATCGCGAATCAATAATTATGAAGAATTTTCAGGCCAGACCCTGGGCGAGGCTCTGCTCGAACCCACGCGTATCTACGCCCAACCTGTTATGGAAATGCTCGATGCGGAAATAAATCTCAAGGCAATGGTGCATATCACCAGTGGCGGATTCTGCAACCTCAATCGGGTGGCATCTGACAACATTCGTTTTGTGATTGATGCCTTGCAACCAATTCCTGAAATTTTTAGCCTCATTCAGGATCGTGGCGAGGTGAGTGAAGCGGAAATGTTTGAAGTGTTCAATATGGGTACGGGCTTTTGTATCATCGTTGAGGGCACAAAAGAAGTCGAAGCCATCACAGAAATCTGCAAAAATCACGACCTTCCCTGTCAGGTGATAGGACAGGTTGAAGGCCATCAAGGCAAAGAAGTCACACTCCCTACCAAACAACTTACCGGCAGAGGCAGTAAATTCACCCACTAAGCACCCGCTCGCCATGGGAAGCAGATAGCAACGGCTCATTCAGCCGGAACAAGTTCTTGTTTGCCGAGAAAAGTTATTGCGCATTGGCCCCACTCCCTGGTGAGAGCAACCGAACTCAATCAAAAATAATCGAAGATTCTCCACAAGTGTGGCTTCGTCTATGGTGTAGACAGAGTATAGACAAAAATGTGGATCAAGGTATAGTATTGCAAAGTGGCGAATTCCAGACAGGTACATACTTTTGCTTGCCCTGGCCACCATCAGTGTCGAGCCTTCGATTATCTTGATAGGAACTGACATGACGGAGTCAACAGTTATGGTATTTACCGGACATTCTTTTGTTGTGATTCCGCTAAATTACAATCTTGAAAAGAGTGCTGATTTGTCCGAGAATGTCGGGTCAATATTTGTTCGCGTTAAACTTCCCTGTTCCTTGAATAATGCCAAAACTAATCGGGCCTTGACAAAAAATGGGTTTATTTACCGCCAGACCTTCTTCTGCCCAATTCCTTGTGGAAGATCCCTGTTTTCTCGATGTCGGTGAACACCCGGACTGGCAAAATCAATTCGGAAATGGCCAGCCTATAAAACTGGAGGTCGGTTTTGGAATGGGAGATTTCCTGATTGAAATCGCGACCCGGGAACCTCATAGCAATTTTGTCGGGATAGATTTTTCCCAAGATGGTATCCGCAAATTATTGGTCCGGATTAAAGAGCTTCACATGAAGAATATTCGTGTTGTCTATGGTGATGCCCGGAAAAAAGTCCCTCTCATTTTTCATGATGGTGAATTGGATACAGTCTATATCAATTTCCCCGACCCCTGGCCGAGAAAAAGGCATTTTAAACGACGTCTGATCAAACCAGCATTGGTCACGCTGGTCGCCAGGAAACTGACTCTAAAAGGTCACATTTACCTGGCCACCGACAGCGAACCCTATGCCCATGAAATTCTTGAATATTTCAATGCTGAGCCCTTATTGCAAAACAAAAATCAGGAGCCCGGTTTTCTTTTTCGCCGTGACCAATTGCCCAAAACGAAATACGAAAAAAGTTTCATTTATGCTGGGGATAAAATCCATTACCTGGAATATTCCCGACGAGCGACAAAGGGACAACCCATGAAGATTGTTTCTTCCGCGCAAGAAGAAACCAATGAGCTTGCGGAGGAAAAAACCTTCAGCAACAACAAAATGCTGATTAAAAAATTTAAACATGCTGAAGCAAAAGCTAAAGACGCCTGTGATCTTCAACAGCTTGGCCGTCGTTTAGCCTATGCAGGAGACAGGCGGTGGGCCGAAAAAGTTTATCAAAAAGCCGAAACCAGGGCTGAAGACAGTCTCGACTTAAACTGGCTGGCCTACAGTGTTTCTGAAACACTGGGTGATAAAGACTGGGCGAAAAAATTATACGATAAAGCCGAAACCAAGGCCGAAGACAGCCTGGAGTTGAATTGGTTGGCCTACAGTGTTTCTGAAGCACTGGGCGATAAAAATCGAGCGAGGAAGCTCTATGAGAAAGCTGAGAACAACCCCCAAAACATTCGCGAACTCTGTGATCTCGTTGACAGCATTTCCGAAACATTCGACGACCAGGAATGGCAAATAAAAGTTTATAAGAAAGCCGAAGCTATGGCGAAAGAGCATTCTGATTTCTATGAACTTGCCGACAGCGTCTATGCAAAGCTTGGCGACAAAAAATGGGCCAGAGAGCTCTATGAGAAAGCCGAGGACACGGCCCAAGACAGTAGCGACCTCCATAGTCTGATCGAGAGCCTTGTAGAAAAGCTGGGCGATCAGGAATGGGCTAAAAAAGTTTATTTAAAGGCGGAAAGCATGGCCCGGGACAGCACTGATTTCTGCTGTCTGGCCGAGAGCCTGCTAGAAAATTTGAGTGATGAGGAATGGGCCAGAAAGTTATACAAAAAAGCCGAAGACCAGGCTGAAGAAAGCTTTGAATACCGCTGGCTGGCCGACAGCCTGAGTGAATTACTGGGTGATAAAGAATGGACTGAACAGGTATGTCAAAAAGCGAAAAACCTTTTTAGCTGAGATACCGCAGTTGCGCTTAAGGGTGGGGTCCGCTCACTCGTGACACTCTTCAATACAGGCCTCCAAACCTTTGCCAATGACTTCCATGATTTCATTTTTCAAGGTTTCGCCTAACTTATTAATTCCGCCTTCAGCGCAATTTTCCATTTCCCACCTATAACCTTCGAGTAATTTTTTTTTCTATCATTCTTTCAAATTCTTGAGGCGACTCATGTCGTCGGATTGTTCTGTGACATCGACCGTTGGGTAAACGCATTGGGATTTCGTTACGAAAGCGAGACCGGGCCACGCCTAGGCTAGTTAAAGAAATAAGCAATGAAGACGATGCCCACTGCCACAGGGGCGATGTAGCGGATGAGAAATTCCCAGCTTTCCGCCCAGGGGAAGCCAAACTCGTTTTCATATTTCTCGATTTCCTCATGCGCGTTTTTAGTACCCCAGACCCAGCCGACGAAAATCGCCGTCAACATGCCGCCCAGCGGCAGTAAATAATTGGAAGCGAGGTTATCAATATGATCGAAAAAGTTCATGCCAAGAAACTTAACATCTGCCATGACCCCGAACGAAAGCCCTGCTGGAATGCCAAACGCAAAAATGGCGGACCCGACAACCAGCACAGCTCTTTTTCGCTGCCATCCACGCTGGTCGATGAAGTAGGCCACGACCACCTCCAGCAGGGAAATCCCCGAGGTGGTGGCGGCAATGGCCAGCAGGATAAAAAAGATCACGGCCACGCCATGGCCAAGAGGCATGCCGGCAAATACGGCAGGCAGAACGCTGAAGACCAGTCCCGGGCCTTCGGCAGGTTCGAGGCCCATGGCGAACACTGCCGGGAAGATGACCATGCCGACCAGGAGAGCGATTAGCGTGTCGAACATCACGATATAAACGGTGGAAGAGGTCAGACTTTCTTTTTCCGACAGATAACTGCCGTAAGTGATCATGCACCCCATCCCCAGACTGAGTGAAAAGAAGGCATGCCCCAAAGCAATCAGCACCACATTTGCACTGATCTTGCTAAAGTCAGGAGTTAAATAGAAAGCCAGACCTTCCATCGCTCCATCGAGAGTGAGGGAGCGAATCATCAGCAAAATTAAGATGATGACCAGAGTCGGCATGAGGATGTTGCAGGCTTTTTCGATGCCGCCATGCACACCTCTTAAGACGATGGCAACGCAGGTTCCCATGAACAGCGCGTGATAGAAAAGCACTTCCATGGTATTTCCTGTAAAACTCACAAAAAACTCTCCTGCTTCTTTAGGAGAGAGAAATGCCAGTGCCGAACCAGTGATGGATTTCGCGGTATAAGCAAAAGTCCAACCGCCCACCACACCATAAAAAGAAAGGATGAAGAATCCGGCGAGCACACCCATATAGCCAATACTGGTCCACAGCGATTTGGGTTGCAGTTGCTCAAAAGCGCCGACCGGGTTGCTCTCGGTTTTTCGGCCCAGAGCGAACTCGGCCAGCATGACGGGAGTACCGATTACGAAGATGCAGACCAGATAAATGAGCACAAACGCCCCGCCGCCATTCTGCCCCGCTACATAAGGAAACTTCCAAACGTTACCGAGCCCCACAGCGGAACCGGAAGCGGCCAGAATGAACCCCCAGCGACTGCCCCAGAACCCGCGTTGATTATTGCTTTTGGTCCTCATCTAAATGGGAGTATATTTTGAATATGACTTGTTGTTGGCAACTGGGAGGCTTCCTCTGAAAAAAGCAATCAAAGATATTATAGGGAACATCCCCAAACTACCCGGAATATATATCATAAAGGATTCCCGGGCGGAAATTCTTTATATCGGCAAGGCAAAAATCCTGAGAAACCGGGTGCGTTCTTATTTTCAAAATTCCCGGACTCTTCACCCTAGGACGAGAATGTTTTTGGACAAAGTCCATGACATCAAGTTTTTGACCACCAAGACCGAAGCCGAAGCACTGATCTTGGAAAGTAATTTCGTCAAGAAACATCAACCCCGCTATAACGTTCTGCTCAAAGACGACAAGCATTACCCTTATTTACGTTTGACCACGCAGGAAAAATTTCCACGGCTGGAGGTGGTGCGCCAAGTGCGAAAAGACAAGGCGACCTATTTCGGTCCTTATACCATGGTCAAGGAAGTCCGTGAAACGATCCAGCTGATTTATAAAATCTTTCCGCTTCGCCAGAGCAAAGACAAGTTGAGCGGACAACCCATGCGTCGGCCCTGCCTCAACCACCAGATGGGCCGTTGTCTGGCCCCGTGTGCCGGCAAGGTTTCTCCCGATGAATATAAGAAGCTGGTTGAGGATGTGGATCTGTTTCTCAAAGGCAAAAACGCGTCGCTCCTGAAAAACCTGAAGGCGGGTATGGAAGCGGCATCTGCAGAGACGCGCTACGAAGAAGCCGCGATTTTCCGGGATAAAATCCAGGCTGTGCAAACGGTGCTCGACAAACAGAAAATCATCTCCACTTCCCTGCAGAATCAGGATGTCATTGCCTATTGTTCCGAAAAAGATCAGGCCATGGCGCAAGTGCTGATCATCCGTGATGGAAAAATGCTGAGCGAAAAAATATTCAAGATGAAATCGCTCAACAAAATGGAAGAAGATGAAACCCTGTCCTCTTTTCTCAAACAGTACTACGCCGAAGAGGTGGTTCTGCCCGCTGAAATTTTATTGCCTCATCCTGTTGAAGATTCCGGTTTGATCGCCGACTGGCTGTCAGAAAAAAAAGGAACCCGGGTGAGGCTCGAAACTCCTGTGATCGGTAAAAAACGCGATCTCGTGAGAATGGCGGAAGAAAACGCCCGCTTTGCCATGAGAATGGAAAGCGACAAGGGTAATGTCGGCACCCGCTCACTGGAAGAACTGCAAATGGCTCTCGACCTGAATCATTTTCCGGAAGTGATTGAAGGGTTTGATCTGTCCAATATATCCGGAAGCCACTCAGTGGGTTCCATGGTGGTATTTGAGAATGCTCTGGCAGAAAAATCAAAGTATCGCCGCTACAAAATTGCCACGGTAAAAGGCATTGACGATTACGCCATGTTGAGGGAGGTAATGACCCGCCGTTATCGCCGCCTTCTCAACGAGGGCAGTCTGTTGCCCAATCTAGTACTCATCGACGGGGGTAAAGGCCATTTGAACTCCGGTCGGGAGGTTTTTGAGGCTTTAGGGCTTCTTGACCGGATCGATCTGGCCTGCATCGCCAAGGGTAAATATCGCAACAATCTTGATACAGATGAGGTCTATTTATTGCACAAAAAAGAACCAGTGCTTTTTAAAGAGAACTCCCCTTCCCGATTTCTCGCGCAACGGATCCGGGATGAGGCGCACCGGTTTGCCATTTCCTATCACCGTCGATTACGCGACAAGGAGAGTTTGAGATCGCCGTTGGAAAACATTCCAGGTATCGGCAAAAAGCGCCGGTTACTACTTTTAAAACAATTTGGCAGCTTGGAAAATATCCGCAACGCTTCGGTGGAGGAGCTGACCACCCTGCCGGGCATCACCCTGTCTCTGGCAGAAAAACTCCGCCACCGGCCAGCGACCGGAGGCAACTAGCAAGGGCTTTCATCTGCCAGCAAAGATGTCTCGGCTGATAGGACTATTGCCAGTTCCCTCCGACGGGAGTGAGTGGCTTTTATCTGCGCCCAATCGCGGGTGTCCGATAAAATTTTAAAAGAAGCAAAAACGCTGGCAAAATTAGAAGACGGTTATTTCAAAAAACATTTGAATAATAATTTGAAAGAGGCTTGTCAATATCAGCACCCTGCCTATAAAGAAAAAATTTCAGTGGAGGAGTTTTTGTAGTACGAAGGCCGAGACTTGAAATATACTTTCCTGAACAGCCTCTTCCTGGCTCATGATGTCTTTTCCTGTGGCCTAAGGCATTTTTTATCCCCCGTATAAGTTGTGCCTTCGTTTTAAGCCTCACCTGAAAGTTTAGGCAAACCCCGAATTATCATCTATACAAAGTATAATCGAAAAAGACAAAAATCCTGATGGAGGGTTGTGGAAAAGTTTTACAAATACCACCCCGCTCACTCGGCACTACCAGCCATGGAGGCAATGAGTCTGGAGGCTCGGCAGGCTAGTTAGCCTCACGCTGAGTGGTGACAGATTCGCAAAGCGGGATGCTTTGAGTGGGCTCGTTCAAAATCAAAGCTACGGTCGAGGTGCGAAATAACTCCTCTATCATATCAATCGAGTCGTTGACCCGTTGATGCAATCGGCAAAGTTGGGTGCCATGGGTTTTCAGATTCAAAGGACAACTTTTTATATGCTTGATGGGATCCACCGCGTTGACGACATTCAGCAAAGGCAGGTCTTCCGGTTCGTGCGCCAATACATAACCCCCATGCAGACCCTTCTTGGAAATTACCACCTCGTGCTTGGCAAGTGCCAGTAAAACCTTGGACAAATAATGCTCGGGAACCTTGGTCCACTTGGCAATTTCTGCCGTGGTATGAGGCTTGTCTGGATTCTGGGCCAAGCAAACCACAGCCCGTAAAGCATATTCTGAAGTCTGGGAAATCATAGTGCCCCTTTAATTAATAAATTCATCTTGACACCCACTTTAACATATCGTAGATTAGGTTTATATAAAAGATAAAAATATCTTTTTATCTTAAATAATGATTTTCTAACATATCGGGGTCATTTCCGTTCTCGCTATCAGGAACAACTCTGGCACAGAAATCTGGAAAACACATGAGTTCTATCAACTAATATCAATTTTCAGGAGAATTAATCATGAGAAAACTGACAGGTGCTTTAACTGCAATTGCCATGATTGCCGGGTTCGGCATCACCGCGGCTCTCGCCGGAGTCACGGCGAAACTGACCCATGCCCCTAACGTTCCTCCCGCTATAAAGCGCGGAGCCGATACCATCGTGGTTAATTTAGAGGCCAAGGAGTATTTAGGTGATCTGGAAGATGGCGTGAAATATAATTTCTGGAGTTTTGGCGGGACTGTTCCAGGACCAATGGCACGATTTCGTGTAGGCGACAACATCGAATTCCACTTATCCAACGCCAAGGGCAATACCCAGCCTCACAACATCGATATTCATGCTGTCAATGGACCCGGCGGTGGCGCTGCTTTCAGCACGGTAGACCCCGGCAAAGAAAAAATCTTCACCTTCAAAGCCAAGGCGGCCGGTCTTTATATTTACCATTGCGCGGCAGGTTCCATTGTCGACCATATCTCCAACGGCATGTACGGTCTGATTCTGGTCGAGCCTGCGGGCGGGCTTTCAAAGGTTGACCGGGAATATTATGTTATGGAAAGTGAGTTTTTCACCGGAGAATCTGAAAATGGCATCGCTCCATTTGATATTCAAAAAGGACTGGACGAACACCCCACACATGTCGTCTTTAACGGCAAAGAAGGCGGATTGCTTGGCGACAATGCTCTGAAAGCCAAAGTCGGTGAAACAGTAAGGATCTATTTTGGCAACATTGGACCCAACGGCATTTCTTCTTTTCACATCATTGGAGAAATCTTCGACAAGGTTTACAAAGAAGGAGGAATTGGTGGACCAAGCAACAAGAACATTCAAACCACTCTGGTGCCTTCTGCCGGAGCGACAATTGTCGAGTTCAAAGTCGATGCGCCGGGAACCTATACTCTGGTTGACCATAGTATCTACCGGGTCGCTAAAGGCGCCATCGGGCATTTGGTGGTTGAAGGAGACCAGAACCCGGAAGTCATCCGCCATGGAAAATGAGCGCGCGTTACCTTCCTGAAAAAAAACCAGAAGGGCAAGCATCCTGCTTCCGCCCTTCTGGTTTCCCTTCATCACACGTTATTTATAATTCCAATGTCTTTGTAAGTTTTATTTATAATGAAACCGTAGATCAATAGACATTGTACACGAATGCGTTATGCAGTAAGTTCTACCCTAAAGATTCTCATAAACTCTAATTCTAAAGCTAGAGGTTTACTCATGAAAGCATCTGATCTTTTTATCCGTTCCCTCGAACAAGAGGATGTAGAATATATTTTTGGTATTCCTGGAGAAGAGAATCTTGATTTTCTCGAATCATTGAGAGGTTCCAAAATCAAACTGATTCTCACCCGCCACGAGCAGAGTGCCGGGTTCATGGCCGCCACTTATGGAAGGCTGACCGGAAAAGTCGGAGTCTGTCTTTCTACATTGGGGCCTGGGGTGACCAATTTTGTAACATCAGGAGCCTATGCGCAATTGGGGGCCATGCCCATTCTCATGATATCCGGCCAAAAACCCATTAAAAAAAGTAAGCAGGGGCGTTTCCAGATCATCGATGTTGTAGAAATGATGCGGCCTCTCACCAAATTCACCAAACAAATCGTGCATGGAAACAATATCCCCGTGCTGATTCATGAAGCCATGCGCATTGCCAGGGAAGAAAGACCGGGGGCAGTGCATTTGGAGTTACCAGAAGATATCGCCACCGAGGAGTGTTCTACCGTTCCTTTCGAAACCATTACCACCCAAAGACCACAGTCTGATGAAAAGGCACTTGATAAAGCGGTGGAAATGACTGGCGCGGCAAAACATCCGCTTTTGCTCATCGGTGCCGGGGCCAACCGGAACCTCACTTGCGGAGCCTTGAGCAAGCTCATCAAGAAGACCGGCATATACTGCTTCAACACCCAGATGGGCAAAGGCGTGGTAGATGAAAGCCACCCCCACTTTCTCGGCACCGCCGCGCTCTCCAGTAAGGACTATTTGCACTGTGCTATCGATCGCGCCGACCTGATCATCAATGTGGGGCACGATGTCATAGAAAAACCGCCCTTTTTCATGTCCTCCAACGGAGCCAAGGTGATCCACATCAATTATTTTTCTGCTAATGTCGATGAAGTGTATTTTCCACAATTAGATGTCATCGGAGACATCGCCGGAAGCATTGACAGACTGACCGATAAATTGGGAAAATGCGCGAATTGGGACTTCAGCTATTTTGAGCGAGTCAAAACCGAAGTTGAGTTACACTTAAAAGAGCGGAGTGAAGATGCGCGTTTCCCGGTGATCCCCCAGCATCTTGTCGCGCAGGTTCGGCAAGCCATCCCAAAGGATGGCATCATTGCTCTCGATAACGGTGTCTACAAAATCTGGTTCGCCCGCAATTATAAAGCCTATCGACCTAATACCGTCTTGCTGGATAATGCCTTGGCCACGATGGGGGCCGGCCTGCCATCGGCGATAGGAGCCAAAATCGTTCATCCTGATAAGAAAGTAATGGCGATCTGTGGCGACGGTGGTTTCATGATGAATTCGCAGGAAATGGAAACCGCGGTGAGGCTGGGGTTAAATCTTGTCGTGATGGTCCTCCGCGACGACGCTTATGGAATGATCAAATGGAAACAGGCCGGAATGGGTCTCACCAATTTCGGTTTGGATTACGGCAACCCTGACTTTGTTAAGTACGCCGAATCCTATGGGGCTACGGGGCATCGCCTCAAAGCCAGCGACCAACTGCCCGGGCTTCTCAATGAATGCCTCAATGCCAAGGGAGTGCAACTGATCGAAGTGCCAGTGGATTATTCGGAAAATGAAAAAGTATTGATCGACGAACTAAACGCAAGAACCTGCATCCTGTAACCAGCGTAACTGGTCGTGAGGTGTATAATAGTACCTCTGAGATATGAAGGATATCGCACAGGCAGAAAAACAAATTTCTCCCACCCTTTTCGTAGAAAGATGAACTTCAATAAATCAAAAAACATAGATATGAACTACAACGAAAACATAGAAGATTCATTTCCCTTGATGGTTATGGAAAGCTCCGAATATTCCTCTAACCAGTGCGTGTTTCGTGATGATGAAGCAGGGGCCTGGTTATATCAATCAAATTGTCTGGAGTTTATGAATAAGCTGATCAACAGATATCCAAATGGGAAATTTGACATGATCTTCGCAGACCCGCCTTACTTTCTTTCAAATGGAGGCATAAGCTGCCATGCAGGGAAAATGGTTAAGGTTGATAAAGGGCAGTGGGTTACGGAAACTAGCAGCCTTTCCAAAACAGGGCGGAACATAAGATAATGAAACAACATGAACAGCTGGTTGAGGTGATGACAAGTCTCGGTGGTTTCGCCACTTTTGGACAATTATATCAGCACACGAATGTTACAAATTGGAAAACGAAAACGCCTTACGCCTCCATAAGAAGAATCGTTCAGGATGAAAGGTTCTTCTTCAATATAAAACCCGGATTGTGGGGACTACGGTCTCACAAGAACAAATTGCCCGACCATGTTAATTTCAAAGACGATATTAGTAATAAACAGCGTGAGGAGTATGACCACTATTATTATCAAGGACTGTTATTGCAAATTGGAAACCTTACCAATTACGGCACATTTGCTCCTCACCAGGACAAGAATAAAAAATTTCTGAGCAGTACGATTGGCAAAATCAGGACGATGCCCGAGATTTACCAGTTCGGCTACCCTAATTTCGTCAACCACATGAAAACTATTGATGTTTCGTGGTTCAATTCGCGAGAAATGCCCGTGTACTTATTCGAGGTTGAGCATTCAACGTCAATGGACAGGTCTCTCATAAAATTCAATGAGTTGTCGGATTTCAATGTACATTGCTTTATCGTTGCCGATAAATCAAGAAAGAAAGAGTTCGACTCCAAAATGGAGTTACATACATTTGAAGAATTAGAGAACAGGGTTGTATTTTATGACTATGAAAGACTGTCAAAATGGCATGCAAGTTGCTTTGAGATCAAAGCGGTTGCCGCGCTTTGATCTTTTCCATTTTCCCGTACCCCGCTCTAAGCCAGAAACCATTAATAGACGACAAAATTGTGTGTCAAATGAAAATGAAATGGGAGCGAGATTATGAAAGAACTTATATTTACCGACAAAGAGATGAACAGCCTTTTTCTGATGGTGCACTATTTGATAGATAGCGAACAAAAACATTATATGGAAAGCATGATATGTTACGGTGAAGACCATCATAACGAAGACGACCTTGACCATATTTATATACATACGAAGCAAATAGAACAAGTGCTAATAAAACAAACCGCAAACCTGTGATTTCAAGCGAAAGCAATATCTCAAACTAGTATCTCCATTGAGACTAAAAGTTGAATATGTCTATGTCTTGAGCGACTGATTCAAAGACCCAGGATATAAAGATGTCTTAGACTACATTCACAGCGTGAATTGTCACTACAAATTTAATGAATTGCCACTGGCATGGCTTGGGTTACCGACTGACTAGCCTGAAATGTTCAACCCTCACTAATCCGCGTAGACCAAATTCTAATGCGGAAGACTCTATGACGAAACGCTTGAAGGTAAACTCACCTTACGACGGCCATTTGATTGCTGAAATTAATCTGGATGACGCAACCCAAGTCGAAAACGCTCTGAAAACTGCTTATCGACTGGCACAAGACTCGGACAAAATCCTTCCTGCCCCCCAGCGCATCGAAATACTGGAAAAAGCCGCGGACATTGTTCAAGCAAAAGCCGAGAAGTTTGCCCGCCAGTCGGCGGAAGAAGGCGGTAAACCGTTGATCGATTCCCGCATCGAGCTTGATCGTGCGGTTCAGGGCATTCGTGAAGCGGCGCAGTCCATCAGTCAGTTGACTGGGCATGAAATCCCCATGAACCTGACCACTTCATCAATGAACAGATTGGCCCTAACCACCCGAGAACCAGTCGGTGTGGTCGCCGCCATCAGCGCGTTCAATCACCCTTTCAATTTAATTGTCCATCAGGTGATTCCGGCAGTGGCGGTGGGGTGCCCGGTCATCGTAAAACCTGCACGCGCCACCCCTCTTTCCTGTCTTAACCTCGTTAAATGTTTGTATGAGGCGGGACTGCCCGAAGAATGGTGTCAGACACTCGTTTGCGAAAGTTCTCTAGCGGAAAAACTCGTAACCGATCCTCGCGTGGCGTTCTTCTCGTTCATCGGTTCAGGAGAGGTTGGATGGAAACTCCGGTCCAGGTTGGCCCCCGGCACCCGGTGTGCCTTGGAGCATGGCGGTGCCGCCCCGGTGATCGTCGATCACGACGCGGACCTGAAGGGTGCCCTGCCCTTGCTTGCCAAAGGGGGTTTTTACCATGCGGGGCAGGTTTGCGTTTCCGTGCAAAAAGTATTTGTGCATGAAAACCTGGTCGACAAATTTTCAAAAGGACTGGTCAAGCTGGCTAAAAAACTTGTGGTCGGCGACCCCACTGATGAAAAAACGGAAGTCGGTCCGTTGATTCAGGAAAAAGAAGTAGACCGTGTCAACCAATGGGTGAAAGAAGCGAAAAAGAACGGCGCAAAAATCCTGACCGGAGGAAAAAAAATCGGTGCTACCTGTTACGCCCCCACAGTCATCCTCAATCCTTCCGATAAGGACAAAGTCTCCGTCCATGAAATATTCGGGCCAGTCGTCATTATTTATTCCTTTAAAGACCGTTTGAAAGCGATCAAAAGGGCTAACCAAACACCCTTTTCTTTTCAAGCCGCAGTGTTTACCCAGAATATCGACACCGCTCTGGACACAGCCAAAAGGATCAACGCCGCCGCTGTCATGATCAACGACCATACCGCGTTCCGAGTCGATTGGATGCCGTTCTATGGCCGTAAAACTTCCGGGTTGGGCGTTGGGGGAATTCTTCCCGCCATGATGGAAATGACAGAAGAGAAGCTGTTAGTGTTCCGATCAAAACTGATTTAACAAGACAGGTCACTCATGCGCTTCACATCTATTGTCTTAATCGTCTCCGCACTTTTCAGCTTTCCCCTGCAAAGTTGGAGCAAAGAGACCATGATTCGCATTCCTGCGGGAGATTATAAAATCGGCTTCAAAGCGGATAAGGCATTATCGGAATGCGCCAAACATAATGACCCTTGCAAAAGAAAATGGTTTGAGGACGAAGAACCTATTCACACTATTTATCTTGATTCCTTTTTAATCGATAAATTTGAAATCACCCAGGAAGAGTTCGCTGGAAAAATGAGGAACAACCCATCCGAGTTCAAAGGCAAGAATCTGCCTGTGGAAAGAGTAACCTGGGAGGAGGCACAGCAATATTGCAAGTCAGCGGACAAACGCCTGCCAACAGAAGCGGAGTGGGAAACCGCCGCTAAAGGGGGAGAAGAAAATATTTATTTCTGGGGAAATGAAGTTCAGTCAGGCAAAGCTAATTTTTGCGACCTTCATTGTGAGAAAAAATGGAAAGCAAAACAATTCAAGGATGGATTTGAAACCACCGCTCCGGTAGGGAGCTTTTCCCCGAATGGATATGGTTTGCACGACATGGGCGGCAATGTTTATGAATGGGTGTCCGATTGGTATGGAAAAGAATATTACGGAAACTCGCCAACAAAAAACCCCAAAGGCCCTCTGAAAGGTAAGCACAAGGTCATGCGTGGAGGCTCGTGGATCAATTACGCCGTCGGAACGCGGCCTTCTGACCGTACCGACGCCAAACCTGGCAAACGATTAAACTTTGCCGGTTTTCGTTGCGCAAAATAATCAGGATTTTATATCCCCGGCACACCTGAATCCATTTCCATCCGCCTTAAGCTGGAAATGTGCGGCCTTGCGGTTGGCCGATCGCATGGCTGAAATACCTTGGTTCCACGCCCCGCCCCTATAAATCTTATAGGTAATGGAAATTGACCCGACACAATTCGCCCCGCTACAAGCGTTTAGTTCTGGTCGTGATCCAGGTGGGTCTTTCTCCGGGCTTATCTTATAATAGTTCACATCGACAGGCATCCAGTCCTGCACCCACTCGCTGACATTTCCTGACATATCAAAAAGACCAAAAGCGTTTGGGGGAAAAGACCCCACCGGAGCAGAATTTTTAAAACCATCCGTCAAATCAGGAACCCGGTTATTGAGGTCGCATTCACTATCACAGAAATTCGCCTCCTTACCGGTAATAGCTTTCCCCCAATAAAACTCTCCCTGCGTTCCTGCTCGGGCCGCGTACTCCCATTCCGCTTCTGTCGGTAGCCGCAGACCCAGTTTTTTACAATAGTCTCTGGACCCTTCCCAAGATACCGTGTCGACCGGAAGATCTCCGCCCACGTACTGGGAAGGGTTATAGCCCATAACAGTTTGGAAGAATTTTTGCCTCACTTCATGTTTTGCCATCTTAAAAGCAGAGATACAAACCTTATGGACGGGTTGTTCATCCGGGTCACCCACCCGGCTCCCCATCTGAAAACATCCACCGGGGATATCAACCAGTTCCAACTCCGGTTCCGCGTGGCTGGCCGAAATAGATTCTTTCACCACATAGGCCTTCAGAACATCAATTTTTTCACGGGTGGCTGCAGGAATTCCGAAATACTGGATTCGGGTTCGACTTTTCCGAAAGAGCTTCATTTCCCCGGTTTTTTTGAGAAACACCCGGTAATGCGGGACGGGTCCTTCATGATCTTTTTTCAGAAACTGGCTGAACGCGTCGTCGCTTTCTCCAGACTCATCCACGGCCATCACAGTTTCATCTACCAGTTCGGCCTCAAGAGCACCCTCTCCGGTATGTACCAGAACGTCCCGCCCGGTAGATACTGGCATGGCGAGAATTTTATCCAGCAGTTTTTCCGCTTCGGCAAATTTTTTCAGCTTTATCATGGTGTTAGCCTGAGCTCTCAGAAAAATAAAATTATCTGGTTCTTTTTCCAAAAGGATGCTGAAAATATTTTCGGCTTTATCGTACTCCCCCAGCAAAAATGCCTTCTCACCATCTGCCACGGAACCTGGAGGGTCCGCCAAGACAAGGTCTACGCCCCCCACAGCCATCAGGATAACCAGAGTTATTAGTCGGATAGAGCTAGACATGAGCCTCTTCGTTAATTTAAAATCGATCGTCCGCAATTATTCCAAATTCCAGAATGCTGAAAGGTCATTATACATACCTACCATTCCAGATTATAGATTTAGACTGTTAAATGATTTAATATTTTAACCTGCGGTGGTGACCTTTCTGTAGCCTAGAACATTGATTTAATTAGTCCTACTGACAAGTACCCATGAAAACCCAGATTTTCTTAATAACAATAATTTTGGGACTCCCCGGTTGCGCCCAAAACCTGGAAGAATCTCCCCTGACTTTATTGCCGGGAGCAGAACCTTCGGCAAAATCACGCAACGATCTTGGCATCGAACATTATAATGCCAAAAGATATTTAGAGGCTTTACTGCAATTCAATCAGGCCAACTTTGCCGACCCGACCTCGGGTGAAATCCATTTCAACCTGGGTCTCGCTTATCTTCAGGAAGGAAACAAAGAAAAAGCCATCAAAAATTTTCGCAAGGCCAAAAAGCTGGCGAAAGGTAACCTAAGGATTCTCGAGGCTCCTGTCTTGAACAAGCTGTTGCAGAAAAGTCAGGGCTAGTAATGAGGCTTTCTCAACTGTAACTTTTTCATTCTGGACAACAGAGTTGTGGGAGGGGTGCCCAATAATTGCGCGGCACCATCCTTGCCGAAGATTTTCCAGCCGGTTTCTGCAAGTGCTTTTAAAATATTTTCCTGATCCAGCATTCTGATTTCCTCAAAAGTTAAAATCTCCTGATTTTCCTTTTTATCCCAACCCATATCAACAATCATTTTTTTATCGGCTGCACTTTTTGGCAAATCAAATTTTAATTTACCTTTTTGAGAAATAATTACAGAACGTTCGATCACATTTTGCAACTCTCTCACGTTTCCCGGCCAGTCATAGTTCATCAAATGTAGCACATTGGCTTGAGTCAACCAGGGTTCGTTTTTTTTGAATTTTTTTGTAGCAAGCCCTAAAAAATGTGCGGCCAACAATGGGATGTCCTTTTTTCTTTTCCTGAGCGGCAGCACCTCGATGGGAAAAACATTTAAACGATAAAAGAGATCTTCCCGGAAATTTCCCCGTTCCATCTCAATCTTTAAATTGCGATTGCTGGCAGCAATAATTCGCACATCCACATTACGGGTCTTTTCATCCCCCACTCTTTCGAAAGTGCCTTCCTGTAGGACTCTGAGCAGTTTACTTTGGAGATCCAATGGTATCTCGCCAATTTCATCGAGGAACAGGGTTCCTTGATTAGCCAGCTCAAACCGACCTATCCTGTCCCGAACGGCACCGGTAAAAGCTCCTTTTATATGACCAAAAAACTCGCTTTCATAAAGTTCCCGTGGAATAGACGCGCAATTGACCCGGACCATCGCATGTTTACTTCGCGAGCTCCGGCTATGAATCTCATGCGCGATCAACTCTTTTCCGGTTCCAGACTCCCCCACAATGAGGGAGCTTGCATCCGTTGGAGCGACCATTTCAATTTGACTCAATATCGCCTCCAAAGCTGGACTCTTTCCGACAATATCTCCGAAAGCCTGAAGCTCAACCACTTCCTCCTGCAAATATTCATTTTGCAATTCCAATTCTCTCTTCAGTTTTTCGATTTCACGAAGAGCACAGGCTCTTTCCTCTTCGTTTCGCTTTCTTTCTGAGATATCCCTTGAAATGCCTACAGCAAACTCCTGACCCTTGAATTCAATAAAGTTGGCCGTGACCTCTGTGAGAATGGTTGTGCCATCTTTTTTCGTATGGGAATCTTCGAATTGCAGAACTTTTTCTTTTCGCAACTGCTTCCAGAACTTTGCCCATGATTTTTTATTGGAATCCGGGTTGATATCCTGAATGGTACGTTCCAGTAACTCGTCCCTGGAATATCCTAGAAGTTTACAGGCTGCCCCATTGACTCGTTTGATATTTGCCGCGCAATCGTGCCAGATGATCGAATCCGCAGACCGTTCGATGGTAAATTGCGCCAACTCCTGATCCGTTTCGATATCCATTTTTTTTTGCATAACACCCCTGCTCCCTTGATTGCAAACCTCATCCAATACTACTTAATATCGTCTTTATATTACTATAAATCATATAAAATGAAATCAAGTAGTTTTTAGATAACACATAAACCTTTAAAAAACAAAAGGTTCTCTAAAATTCAGAAATGGCACAACCCTTGCTTTCTACTAGGTATTAACGAATTTAGGGATCCATTCAGATTAGGGAGAGCGACATGACACTAAAAGCTAAAACCGCAGATATTCAACTTAAAGGGCTTGATCATTTTGCCCTGAACGTAAAAGACATGAACCGGGCCGAAAAATTTTACGGCAAGATACTGGGGTTTCCTGTAATTCACAGAACCCAAACCCAAGCGGGCTTGCAACATATTGAGGTGGATGCGGGAAATGTAGCAATCGCTCTTTTTGAATCTCCCGAATTAGATTTAAAAGTAGCGCACAAAACTATGACGGATGATGGGTACCTGCATTTTGCTTTTGGGGCCCGGCCGGAGCAATATGAAGATATTGTCCAAAACCTTAAAGGTTGTAATGTAGAGATGGATGGGGAACCCAGGAATCATCCGGGTGGAAAGTCTATTTACTTTTTCGATCCGGATGGTCACCATCTGGAAATTCATTTTTCAGATTAACACCAAATAATTTCAAAGTACAAAACCATGAATACGAACGCGGCAAAAATTGGATCCATCATGTATTTCATTTGGGGACTGCTCCATTTAAAAGCGGCTTACAGCGTTTATCAGCTGGGGCTCTCTTTGGATGTGGGAATGGTTCAAGGCAGAGTTTTTCAAGATGCCTGGAGTTTGCTGTTCTTCGCAGTGGTGGGAATGGTAGTGGCGATAAGACTTAATTGGCAAAACAGTCACCTTGGGTATTGGATCAATTTGATAACCATTAGCGTCACCGACATTGGATTCATTGCTTTTGTTTTGATGCCTGAATATCTTCCGATATTTCCTGGAATTTTAGGCCCCATATTTTGGATATTAGGTGTTGTGTTCAGCACAATAGGGTTGTTTGGCTTTAAAAACTCAAAACCGTAAACCTCTTTGATATTTAAGGAATATAACGATGAAAAAAACAAAAATTTTTGGTTCTAAATTTTCAGTTGCTTTAATCGCTTTCACTTGTTTCGTGACTGTTTCCGGCTTTAGCCAAGCAAAAGAGAAAGCGAAAGAAAAAAAGGAAAACCTAGTTTGGGATGCAGGAACCGTTCAACTTGAACTTGAAAAATTAGGGGAGGGCGTATATGCATTCTACCCTACTGACGCTGGAGAAAAAAACCTGAAAGGGTATCCGGTTGCCACATCCGGCGGTTTTGTTATCGGGGATAATGAAGTACTCGTTGTCGAATCAATGGTTAACAAGCGTCTGGCAGAACAAGTTATGGGCTTTGTCAAGAAGGTGACAGACAAGCCCATCCGTTATGTTGTCAACACCAGTTACCATGGAGATCATGCTTACGGGAACTACGCGTTCCCAAAAACAGCAAAAATCATCCAGCACAGTAAGACTAAAGCCTTTATGGACAACAAGGAGGCCTTTGAGGCAGATAAAATTTTTATGACCCAATATTTTGGGGCAAACCGAGGGATTGAGGATGTTGTGTCCCGCACGGCTGACATAATTGTCGATGACAAAAAAACCATCGATCTTGGAAATAAAGTAGTGGAAATCATGCACCTTGGTTTTGCTCAAACAGATGGGGATTTGTTTGTATGGTCGCCTGATAATAAAGTTTTCTGGACAGGGAATCCTGTGGTTGCGCAACCCCCTGCCCTGCCCTGGTTAATGGATAGCAAACATGAAGAAGTTCTGACTACGATGAAAAAAGTTCGCTCCTTTCTTCCTGACGACGCGATTGTTGTTCCGGGCCACGGTATTCCGATTAAGCCTCAAGCCATTGACTTCACCATTGGATATCTGGAAACCCTGCATAAAGATGTTAAGGGAGCGATAGAAAAAGGCATGACTTTGGAACAGGCCCAAAAGAGCATCACCATGAAAGATTTTCAAGGGTACGCCTTGTGGGATTGGGTTCATTCAGGAGTCAACCTAACAAACACATACAAGGAACTTTCTAAATGACAAACTCAACTATTCAATTCATTTTTCAAACTAAAATCAAACCATCAACAGAAAGGTTTTTATTATGTCCAATAAGCTATCCGTACTCATCATGGGAGCGACGGGCAACCAGGGTGGTGCCGTCGTCCGGCACCTTTTGCCAAAGGGACATCGTATTCGCACATTCACACGCAATGTCGATTCCACCAAAGCAAAGCAGCTTAAAGAAAAAGGAGTAGAAGTGGTGAAAGGTGATTTCACCGATCCTGGTTCCCTGGCCCGGGCCATACAAGGAATGGACACAGTGTTTGCCATGACTACGCCGTTCGAGGCAGGGGTTGAGGCGGAGACTCAACAGGGAATCACTTTGGCCGATGCGGCTAAGCAAGCCGGAGTGGGACACTTCGTTTTCAATTCGGTGGCGAATGCCGATAAAGGCACAAACATCCCTCATTTCGACAGTAAGTACAAGGTCGAGGAGTACCTCGCAACGCTCCGTATGCCATACTCGATCAGTGCGCCCGTTTATTTCATGGACAACCTCTTTACACCCTGGTTTCTCCCTTCGGTGAAAGAAGGGATGTTGAAATTCGGGATGCCGGCAGACCGCGTCCTGCAACAAATTTCGACAGACAACATCGGGGCCTTCGGAGCCGCCCTTATCGAGCGACGGGAAAGCGTATTTGGCAAACGTTTCGACATCGCCGGGGACGAATTAACCGGCACCGAAGCTATGAATATCGTTTCCCGATCCAGCAACCGCGACACTGGTTACGAAAGTTTCGATCCGGAATTTATGCGCGCAGACAATCCCGATTTCGCCGAGATGTTCGTGTGGTTTGACCGCGTCGGATATTCAACGGATATATCAGGACTACATCGGGATTTTCCAGAGGTTGAATGGGAGAATTACGAGGAATGGGCCAAGCAACAAGATTGGAAGGCAATCAGTAATTAAGGCTGAGTTGAAGCTTCTTTCAAAGAAGCTGGGAATTCAGTTTGCAAATTAAACCTAAATTTTTCCAAGGCATAAAGTCATGATTAAAAACCAGGCTGTTTTAGATATTCAAATTTATCCTCCGGAATCACAGGGGGTGGGCCAGTTTGACGGGGGCCGTATCACCGAAATCAAGCCCATCGGGTTCCCTCATGAAGGGCCAGAGATAAAAAACCTCGGACCGCTGTTTTACTGGGCCTGGGCCACGGCAAAAGGGTATGGCAAAATCGCCCTGCACCCACATCAGGCATTTGAGATCATGAGCTACGCCCTGGAAGGAGAAATCGGACATTACGACACTTTGAATAACCGCGGCCGGGTCAAAGCAGGAGGAGCTCAGGTCATGCAAACGGGCTCAGGAGTTTCCCATGAAGAAGAGACAGTGGGTGACCATACCGATTTTTTTCAAATCTGGTTTGACCCAAATATCAAGAAAACAATCCATAATGAACCCACTTATAATGAGTATGCGAATGAGGACTTCCCAACCAAATCGAAGGACGGCGTTGCCCTCAAAACCATCATTGGAAAAGGCTCACCAGTCACCCTGGTTGCGGATGTGGTCATGAAAGATATCTCCATTGAACAAGGCCGGCAATTTCAATACCCGTTAGGTCGAAGGAAAACCTTGGCGTTGGTGGTTATCTCCGGCGAAGGGTTATTGTTTGACATGCGGACCGGGATAAAGCACCATGTCAGCAGGCGAGACTTCGTTTTGATTCATGCAGAAAATTGCGGGGATATTTCAATGCATGCCGGCTCCGGTTCTCCTTTGCGCGTGGCAACGATTGAAGTTCCAGCGTAGGTAGACTATCCCCTGTATCGAAATCGATAGAAAGGAAGACCCCAATGAAAACTTTTTTTCAAACATTTTTTCAAACAGATGAAGGCATAAACAATCTTATTATTCGCGTGATGCTGGGAATCGTCATATTCCCCCACGGTGCCCAGAAACTTCTGGGATGGTTTGGGGGGCATGGGCTTGAAGGTACTCTGGGGTTTTTTACCAACCAATTGGGAATTCCAATGGTCGTTGCCATATTGGTGATACTAGGTGAGTCTCTGGGGGCATTGGGGTTGATCGCCGGGTTCTTGACCCGTTTTTGCGCGGCGGGAATTCTCATTATCATGACGGGTGCCATCGTCATGGCACATGTAGCCAATGGCTTTTTTATGAACTGGTTTGGCAATCAGGATGGAGAAGGTTTTGAATATCATCTTCTGGTCATTGCCTTATGTCTTCCACTTCTGATCAGTGGCGGAGGCTTGTTCTCTGCTGATGGTCTTATTGCAAAACGCTTTTCCTTTTTACAGCGGGAAAGCTATAAATTAAAAAAATAATTTCTTTAAGGATTCGTCATGGAATTTTCAGAAACTGTTCAACAACGCCGGTCTATCAAGTCCTACCAGCCTGGCAGAGAAATCAGCGATGCGGAGTTAAAAGAGTTAATGCAAGAAGTAGTATTGAGTCCGAGTTCCTTCAACCTGCAACACTGGACATTTATCGCCGCTAAGGACGCCACCCTTAAAGAAAAAATCAAGGATGCCGCCTGGGGCCAGGAGCAGGTGAAAACCTGCTCGACATTGCTGGTCATTTGCGGCAAGTTGAATGCCCATGAGGACGCTCCCGAAATTTACCAAGGCACCGCCCAGGGAATACAGGACAAGGTTCTTCCTATGATAAAAAACTTCTACGACGGTAAGGACCAGTTGCAAAGGGATGAAGCCATCCGCAGTGCCTCGCTGGCCGCCATGGCTTTAATGCTGGCGGCTCACAACCGAGGCTGGGCCACCGCGCCGATGATCGGCTTTGATCCTGAAGCGGTTTCTAAACTGGTAAACCTCAAGCCTAACTACATCCCAGTCATGTTAATGGCCGTGGGGTTTAAGAAAGAGGAACCCCGGCCCAGGGATTATCGCCGACCCATCGAGGAAGTGGTCAAAATAAACACGCTGGACGGCCTCGGTTTGACGGGATAGAACCGTTTATGAATTTTTTTGATATACTGATCTTTCACAGCATCTTAAGAAAGGTGTGCAATGATCATCGTCATGACCTCGGATGCAACCCCAGAGCAGTTAGAAAAGGTGGAAGACACCATCCGGGAGCTCGGTTACACCCCGCATGAAATTGTCGGTGTGGAACGTAAAGTGGTAGGGGCCGTGGGTGATGAGCGCGGCAAAGACCGCCTGCAATCTATAGAAACCATGGGTGGAGTCGAAAGCGTATTCCCCATTCTCAAACCCTACAAGCTTGCCAGCCGGGAAGTAAAATCCACTCCATCTGTAATTCGGGTCGGGGAGGTTGATATCGGCGGGCCTGTAATCGCCATTATCGCCGGACCCTGTTCAGTGGAAAGCAAGGAACAGATATGCACCACCGCGAACCTAGTTAAGGATGCCGGAGCCAATTTTCTTCGCGGAGGCGCTTACAAACCGCGTACCTCCCCTTACAGTTTTCAGGGAATGGAAGAGGACGGGCTCAGGCTACTGGCCTCTGCCAAAGAGGCTTCCAGCTTGCCCATTGTCACCGAAGTGATGAATCCGCGCGAGATTGATCTGGTCGCAAAATATGCCGATGTCATTCAAGTCGGAGCCCGGAACATGCAGAATTTTTCATTATTGAAAGAGCTGGGAAAGATAAACAAACCCATTCTTTTGAAACGAGGCATGATGAACACCATTAAAGAGTTCTTGATGTCCGTCGAATATATTCTTTCCGAAGGCAACCACCAAGTGATTCTTTGTGAGCGAGGCATCCGAACTTTCGAAACCGCGACCCGAAACACTCTTGATATAAGCTGTATACCCGTCTTGAAAAAGGAAACCCACCTTCCCATCATTATTGACCCCAGCCATGCGACTGGACATTGGGATATGGTTGAATCCATGTCGCGCGCGTCCATTGCCGCTGGTGCCGATGGCCTGATCATTGAGGTTCATCCTGATCCCGTCAAAGCCTTTTCAGACGGACCCCAGTCCTTGAAACCCGCAAAATTTGCCAGACTCATGGAAAACCTGCGGCCATTCGCCGAATTAATGGGCCGCACCCTCTAGCGAGGGAGGCAATGACTTATTAAGCCGAGAAGACTCTTTGCCTACCCATAAAAGCCATTGCTCATTGCCACCGACCTCTGGTCGGTAACCTCTTGAGTTTCTAGGATTTTAGGTTTATCCTGAATCGGCTTTTGTAGCTGTGTATAACCTGTTCACAATCTCTTGATCAGGTTCAACAACTTTTCAGTTTAGCACTCCCTAATGAGTGATTTATATCAATCAAACCGTAAACATGCGGAAACATACCGGCACAAACTTCAACAAAAAGTAGTTTCTCTCCATCAAGCAGGACAATCGTCCAACAACGGTGAAATCGATCCGCAGAAATTTTACTTAGAGTTTAAGGCCCGGGCTATTGATCTGGTCCATAAAGAAACTGGACTGCTTCAAAAAGAGTGCACCAAATCCGACAATTGCCACCTGCTATTGCTCAAGCAAACCGCATTGGTGGACACGCTAGTTCAAGCCAGTTTTTATTTGGCAGTCTGGTATTTCAATCACCGGAATAACCGGGAGTGGACCACACAGTCCGTCCCCATATCCATAGTGGCCCGAGGTGGCTATGGTAGGGAGGAAATGTATTTCCGGTCGGACGTGGATATCCAAATCGTTTCACAATCATCTCTTAGCGAGAACGACAAAAAAACCGCCGAGGAAATCATCCGGCATTTCGAGTACCTGTTTGTTTTTCAGGATATTTTTCCTTCTTCCAGCAATGCCTGCTACACCGAAAACGAAGCGTTTGAGCGGGATATTGACCCTTCCAGAGTTCCTGAATTTTTAGCGCTTTTGGAACATCGCTTTGTAGCCGGAAACTCTCTGGTTTATAACGAATTTAAAAGTTCCATTAAAACGGTCCGCCTGCTTTATCACGACGAAATTCAAAAGCATTGCCTGAGCCATGAAGGATGCTATCAAGTCCAGAATACCGTCTTTCAACAGGAACCGAATATTAAGGAAGAAATGCGCCGCCTCTACTGGGCATTGGTTTCTGTACGTTTCCCGCAAAACCTGAAAACCACCAACCAGTTTGAGCTACTCAACGAATTGTTTTCCAAGAACTTGCTGAGCCCACTGGCTCATAAAAGCATGCAAAACGGGCTTCACTTTTTATCCCGGGTCCGTTTATTCCTGCACACTTTCCAAAAAGGGGCCCACCGGGATACCATGAGCTATGAAGTCCGGGAAAAGATTGCCCAGTCTATGGGGTTTGATGTTAAGACCTTTTTCCAAAAATACTTTTTCGATGCTGTTTATCCCCTTAAACGGTTCAGCCGGAACCTTTACTGGGAAAGCATGGCGGCAGACACCAAAAAGAAGAAATGCCTTTCAGAGTTCTTCTCCCTCAATACGCAGAATCAAATTTACTTTGAGAAAAACCCCGAGAGCTTGTACACCCAGGAACCTTTATGGGTCTTCAAGGTTTTCATCTGGGTCGCTGAACGAAATTATTATTTGTCCTACGAAGTAACCCGTGCCATTGAACAACATGTTGATCGAGCCTATTCCACTTCCATGGATGAAGAATCCAAACTGGAAATCCAGAGCTGTTTCAAACGCTATATCCGGGGGAAATATTTTTCAAAAGCCATCCGCCTGTTGCACGAGTTCGGAATATTAGGGGATTATTTCATTCCCACATTTAACAACCTTAAAGGCCTGCTACAAGATATTTATGTACATAAATTTCCAACAGACATCCATATTCTTTCGGCTCTGGATGTTTTAAACGGACTGGAGTTCCGTGACACGGCTGACCCCTTCCTTTTAGAACTTTATCACTCGCAAAGGGACAAAACAGCTCTTAAGCTGGCCGTTTTACTGCATGACATCGGCAAAGGCGCGAAGGTTGGCGATCAGAACGAAGAGTTGGTCGGCGCGAGAATGATTCCACAGATTTTAAGCGACCTGGGTTACAACGACAAACCCAAACGGGTAGATGATGTTTCTTTTTTAGTAGAAAAACATTTAACCATGTATGATCTGATGCTTCTCGACCCGGAAGCCGACGATACTTACGACATGGTACTCGACCTCGTCAACCACGACAAGGAAAGGCTCAAGATGCTGATCCTGCTTACCCACTCGGACCGTGGCGGAACCAAAATGAATATGTCCACTTCGCTGATCGATCGATTGAAACTTTTTTACCAATACACCCTTCACCACAAGAAACGAGAAAGTGTTCCCAATCACATTAAACTGGAGTTCCTGAAGATGGTTCGCCTGCCTCGGGAACTACGGTCACAAATGGAAATCTATTATAAATTTATCCAGTCACAGGAACCTTTTTTGGCAGAAATGCTTTTTAAACCGGGACAACCCTCCGAATTGATCGTCTGCACCCAGGATGCCCGAGGGTTTCTTCACAAAATTTCAGCAGTACTGGCGTTTAACCAGATGGATATTGTCGAAGCCAATATTCAGACCCTGCACAACAAGGTTTTTGATGTCTTTAAAGTTATCGATTCTACCGGCAAACCCATTGACTACGGTGATTTCTTTTTTATTCAGCAACGTATCCATGAAGACCTGCGCCGAATTTTTATTGACAATGAGCCGCTGGCATCTATATTCAGAGGACGGTCGGTGGCTAATGTTTCAGAGAAGCCGCATTTCCATGAAGTACAATTGAAAATGAAAACCATTGGGCGATCCGTTAAATTATCGACTCACAACCTGCCGGGAACATTCATGATGGAAACCAAAGTATTCTCAGACACCCACATGGAATGCCAAAAAGCCGTCCTCCACACCAATCAAGGTTCTGCTTCCAATATTTTTTACCTGCGCCCCGAAGATGTGGAAAAAATCATTAACAACGAAGAAGACTTTATTCAAACCATTAAAAAATCCCTACGGCCTCTGGTTACTGGAGAACCGTTATTTTTACAGGAAGCGTTGACACCACGCTCATAAATATCCGCCATGAAGCCTCATCCTCTTGGGTTTATAAAAATCGCCTTGTGTCTCTTCCTGTTGCCTTCCATGGCTTTTGCTGAGGAACTCTACAAAGGCTCCCTGGAAAAAGCACGGAATCTGGATAAAGAAGAGTTTTTTGAAGATGCCACCAGATACTGGCAAAAAACTCTTGACGAAAACCCTCCACCAAACGTCATCCTTTACGCCAAGCTCAAACTCACCAATGCCTACTCACGTCTGGGGCAATTGGACAAAGCCGTCGAGATATCCAGATCACTTACAGAATCCAATCCCAGCCACTACGATTCTTGGTTTCATTTCGCCAATTCCCTTGCGACCTTAAAACAATATGCCCCGGCCACCGAAGCCTTCAAGAAAACAACCACGTTGAAACCCAAAGAAGGGCTGGGCCTGGTGGGACTCGCCTTCGCATATTTTGGGGACCAGAAACCGGATTCCGCCATCAAAGAGTTAAAAAAAGCCATGAAAATTTTCAAGGATAATAGAAATATTTCATGGTATCGGGACTGCCGTCTCGCCATCAATCAAATAAAGGGGTTCGCCCGCTTCCCCCCCAAGTTTGCCAACCTCTGGCTGGGGAAAAACCTCAAAAGAGTTCAGGACACTTATATGAGCGCGGTTCTCGATCTGGACAACATGATAAACTAGTACTCGCCATTATCGAACCACCCGCTAATTTTCTAACTTTCCCACGCCAAACCTTCCACATAATCCACTCCTGTAACATTAAAAATTTTTAATGTTGGATTAATACTTTTTTAATACTAATTTCATAGAATGCCGTCAGTACTTTTTCTCCTCCCTTTAGGGGAACGGATTCGGTTCGATAACCATGTCTTTCCCCTTTCTCCTCCACGTGAAGGAGACGGGCGGTTTTCCAAGCCCGCCTTTCTCCTTCATTTTTTTTAGTTCCCATAATATTGAGGCCCAGGCTGACAGGAAAAGCATCTAAACAAACACAAAATATTCTTATTCGGAGGTGAGCAATAAACTCCCGGCTTCTCATGTGCCCCCGGATTATTTGAGAATGAAGTAGAGTATCAATCCATGGATGACCCTTTGGGATGCGTTGACACTGACCAGGCCAAAAAAAAGTGGCACAGTCTATTTGAAACCCTGTTAAAATCCGGCAAACATTGAATTTCTGAGACCTCGACCACATATCCCCGACATGGTTCTTACCACCAGTGCCGGTCTGGTTAGAAAAGAAATATTCATTCCCAGCTACTTTCAACATTTGGAACGGCACCAGGAAGAAACCCATTTCAAAAAATGGTTCCTCAGGATGAGTTACCGTCTTAAAGATTTGGCTGACTCTGTCCGTTTTGAAGGAGAAGGGGATGCCATCACGATAGAAAACAATCTGATCTTGAATCATGCTAGCCTCGCCCTGATAGACAGACTGCGGTCATTAGGCTATCGGGTTATCCTCAAACCCGTGGGCGAATTTTTAAAAGTCGACGGTGGCAATAAATGCCCCACGCTCTCTTCAACCAGTAATTAAAATAAACTCAATAAAGTCAAATATATTCATATATTTGCCTATTGAAGGGTTCATATTTTTACGAATTTAAGATACAATGCGCTCTGAATTCGCATAATTAGAGTGGAAGAGACCTTCTCAAGAAGGTGGGGGTTGCGATGTCTGCACCGCAGCGAGATTATTTTGGCTAAAACAGGTCTGACATTGATTTAAACCAAAAAGTTTTCCCACCCCGGAAAAACTTCTAGGAAAGAACAGAACTGAGTATTATGGCTCGGAAATCTAAATACAATCTGGTGTGGATGGACCTGGAAATGACTGGCTTGGACGCGGAGAAAGAAGTCGTCATTGAAATCGCCACCCTGATTACTGACAGCGAATTGAATATTCTTGAGGAAGGGCCTTGCATCGCCATTCATCAACGAGACGAGATTTTGAACCAAATGGACGAATGGAACACCAAACACCACAGCGCATCAGGACTGGTCAAGCGAGTTCGCGAATCCCTGATAGATCAAGAAGAGGCCGAAAAAAGGACTTTGGAGTTTATCAAAAAATACTGCCCAAAAAGCACGTCCCCTCTATGTGGAAACTCCATCAATCAAGACCGAAAATTCCTTGCGAAATATATGAGTGAGTTGCATGATTTTTTACATTATAGAAGTATTGACGTGACCTCCGTCAAAGAGCTGGTAAACCGCTGGTACCCTGACGGTCCCAAATTCCCCAAAAAAAGCAACGAACATATGGCCCTCACGGATATCCGGGAATCTCTTAAAGAACTTGTCTTTTATCGACAACATTATTTTATCGGCAAAGAGTCCAACATAGCCCAGCCTGTAACCTGAAGACCAACCAACCCTCTCCAGCTATGAATAAAGGCACAATCGTCGCTCTGGTATTTCTCGCTTTCGTTGCCAGCGTTTCCATTGACCTTCTGTGGACCGGCAATAAGTATCAATGCGAAATCTGCATCAAATACAAAGACCAGATCGTGTGTCAGGAGGTAAAAGGCATGGCCCGGGACGACACCATCATGGCAGGCATGAGCACAGCTTGCGCCAAAGTGGCGAACGGCATGACAGAGTCTATAGAATGCCAGGCCCAGCCACTTGAAAAAATGGAGTGCAAAGAAATTTAAGCTCCTTGGCGGGGGCAGGCCGCGGGCAACAGCTTTCTACCGTTTAAAAACCTAGACCGCGAGAAAAAATACGGGAACATAGCTTGTCGAAAAAATTAAATCAGATATGTGGAGTTAAAAATACCGATGTCGAGGAGGCAGGCTGTTAAGGAATATCCAGGTCTCACGCAACAGGGCAGCCTGTAATTTCAAGTGCTTGTTTTCTAAACGGGAATTATGACTTTTCTGCCCCCATGCAGTTCGATAAGAACATTCAGTCGAGAGCAAAAACTTGCCAGAGGCATTTTCGTAAAGCTGAATCCTTCTCCCTTTACCTCCTTATAACCTCTTTTCCGCAACTTACTTCGTTGTTTTGATTCTGGTTTCGCGAACAGTCTTTGGAGTAAACTTTATAAACTAGTTGTTGTAATAATTCACTAATTTTCTCACATCCTCTTTCCACAGGCGGGGCTTGTCGGTATTAACCAGCATTTAACAGACTTTGAATATGACCTGAATCGGCCTCTGATTATTCAGCTGGATAAATTTATGCTAACTTTAAAGCCTTAGTTAACAAGAAGCGGAAAGGTAACGCCAGTTTAAATAGGAAATAAAACCCGCTAATCACTGTCGGAACAAATCAGGTCATACACTTCCTGATATTTTTCTTCCACATTGCCCAGATTAAAACGGAACCGGTCCTTATCCATTTTTTCATTGGTGTCCCAATGCCACAGACGGCATCCATCCGGACTGATCTCATCCCCCAGAAGAACCTCGCCCTTATGTCGGCCAAACTCCAGTTTGAAATCCACCAGACGAATTTTCCGGGCTTTAAAAAAGTCGATCATCAGGTTATTGATTTTGATCCCTTCTGACTTCAGGGTCTCCACCTCTTGCCTGGTCGCCCAACCGAAAACATCAACATGACACTCATTGATCATAGGGTCCCCCAGCGGGTCGCTCTTGTAAAAAAACTCAAGAATGGGCTTTTCCAATACCCGTCCTTCTTCAATCCCCAGCCTTTTGCATAAACTACCTGCCGCAACATTGCGTAGCACCACTTCTACAGGGATGATATCCAGTTTTTTAACCAGCATTTCCCGATCGTTAAGGCATTCAACAAAGTGGGTTTTGATACCCTCCCCTTCCAGAAACTGAAAAATCCGGCTTGAGACATGGTTATTCATCACACCCTTGTCAATGATGGTTCCCTTTTTCACCCCATCGAAAGCCGAAGCGTCATCCTTGAAATATTGAATCACCAAATCAGGGTCAGAGGTGGTGTAAAGGATTTTGGCCTTACCTTCATAAATTTTTTTCAGGCGTTCCATGATCTCTCTCTTATTTTTTAAAGACCCGCTTGAAAATGCGGTCTATGTTTTTAAATTGGGTTTTTAATTTAAAAGCCTGTTCAATCTCTCCGACGGATAAAAGTTTCCGGATATCCTTATCTTTTTTCAATAGTGTCAAAAAATCTTTTCTATCGGTCCAGCTTTGCATGGCGTTTTTCTGCACCAGCCTATAAGCCTCTTCCCGGGTGATGCCTTTTCTCACCAGGGCGAGCAAAACGCTTTGCGAATAAATCAGGCCACCTGTTTTTCCCAGGTTGCGCATCATGTTCTCAGGGTAAACCATCAGCCGATCCATCATCGGCGTCATTTTCTTCAACATGTAATGGATCAAAATCGTACTGTCCGGCCCGATCACCCGCTCCACGGAAGAATGGCTGATGTCCCGTTCGTGCCAGAGCGGCATATTCTCCATAGCCGCAAAAGCGTTTGCCCGAACCACCCGGGCCAGACCACACATTTGCTCAGTAACCACTGGATTCCGCTTGTGTGGCATCGCCGATGATCCTTTCTGTCCGCTGGAAAAATACTCCTCCGCTTCCAACACTTCCGTTCTATGCAAATGGCGAATTTCCGTAGCAATTTTATCTATGGTCCCGGCAATAATAGCAAGGGTTGAAAAAAACTCCGCATGGCGGTCGCGCTGAATAATCTGGCTGGAAACCGGGGCGGGCTTCAATCCCAACTTGGAGCAAACGTATTCTTCAACGTCCGGGTCGATGCAGGCAAAGGTTCCTACCGCGCCGGAAATCTGCCCATAGGCAATGGTTTGCCGTGCCCGTTTGAGGCGGCCGATATTTCGTTTGATTTCTTCATACCAGTTGGCAATTTTTAATCCAAAGGTCAAAGGCTCGGCGTGAATACCATGCGACCGGCCAATAATAGGAGTGAGCTTGTATTTCTTCGCCTGCCTTTCCAACACATCCTTAAACGCCGAGAGTTCTTTCAAAATCAGGGCCGCGGATTGCTTCATCTGCACCGCCAAAGCGGTATCCAGAACATCGGAAGAAGTCATTCCCATATGCATGTACCTGGCCGATTCCCCGACATATTCCGCCACGCAGGTTAAAAACGCGATCACGTCATGTTTAACTTCCCGTTCAATTTCATCAATGCGCTCCACATTGAAACGGGATTTTGTCTGGATGTCCTTCAAGGCTGATCTTGGGATTTCCCCTCTTTTGGCCAGAGCCTCACAAGCCAGAACTTCTATTTTCAGCCAGATTTTAAATTTGTTTTCCGGCTCCCAAATGACCGCCATCTCAGGCAGTGAGTATCGTGGTATCAAAGTCAAGTTCCTTGAATAATAGGTCGGGAATAAAGGTTGAGGTTGAATAAATTCGGAGAATCCTTTAATTATGGTAAAAATATTTTGCGCACATCTTAAACTCAATTGTCTGGTAAATCAATAAATGAACCCAACGGTTGAAGTCTGTTTTGTATGTCTTGGAAATATTTGCCGTTCCCCGCTTGCTCAGGGTGTTTTTGAAGCCCTTGTCAAAAAGGAAGGCCTGCGGAATCGTATTATTATCAGCTCTGCCGGGGTCGGCAACTGGCATGTAGGGAATCCTCCAGACTCCCGGATGCAACAGACGGCGCGTGAACACGGCGTCCATCTCAATAGCCGGGCTCGCCAGTTTCAGGGCTCCGATTTCAAGCGGATGGATCTGGTGCTGGCCATGGACCATAGCAACCTGAGTGCTCTCGAACAAATGCAACCCAAGTCAGAACCGCATGACAAGCTGTTTCTGTTTCGCTCTTTCGACCCTGAACACAACAATAACCTCGAAGTACCCGACCCTTATTACGGCGGCGACAAGGGGTTTGAAACGGTATACCAGATTGTTGAGCGAACCTGCCCAAAAGTTCTGGACCATTTGAAAGCCAAACTTGCAAAAAAAGTATGAATGAAGAAATCCGCAAACTCCTGGAACCTGTTTTTGGCCATGGGGTGAAAGTGCGGTCCTCCTTCCAAACCTGCGGAGGGTGCATCAACCAGACCTCTATCCTGCAATTGACCAATGGGGAACGGGTTTTCCTGAAACATAATCCCCACCCTGCCCCGGATTTCTTCGCCGCCGAATCCAAAGGCCTTAAACTTCTCGCCCAAGCAGAGAACGGACCACGAATCCCAAAGCCACTGGCTTTGCAGGATTCCCAAAGACCCTCCTTTCTCGTCCTAGAATACATTGAGAAGTCTTCTCCCGGGCCCGATTTTCCAGTTCATTTCGCCCGGTCTCTGGCCGAACTTCATCGTGTCACTCATGACAACTTCGGTCTGGACCATGACAACTATATTGGCAGTACCCCGCAGAAAAATACCCATGAAACCAATGGCACCCATTTCTTCCGCGACCACAGGTTGCGATATCAGCAGGAACTTGCCAGAAAATCCGGCAAGCTCCCCAATGCTACCGATAAAAACCTCAGCAAGCTATGCCATCGGCTTGAAAACTACTTCGATATTTCAGGGGAAAAACCAGCCTTGTTGCATGGAGACCTGTGGTCAGGAAATTATTTTCCTGACCGGGACCACATCCCTTGTATTTTTGATCCGGTAGTTTATTTTGGTTTGCGTGAGACAGATCTGGCCATGACCGAACTTTTTGGCAGACTGCCACAAAGTTTTTATGATGCCTATCACGAAGCTTTTCCGCTAAAATCGGGATATGAAGAGAGAAAGGACCTGTACAACCTGTACCACCTTTTGAACCGCCTGAACCTTTTTGGCGGTTCCTACCTCGGGTCTGTGGAACAGGTGCTGAAAAAATATCTCAAAGACTGAGCAGCCCATCACAACTTGGCAGAGGGGAATTGCGCAAAGACTTTCTTGAGCCGAGATAACTCCTTGCTCGCCAGATAAAGTTTATTGATACTGGCCCCACGCCATGTGGCTAGAAACCTCCGCCAATTTTGGCTATAAAGGTATTCAGTTCTCTTTCGATGGGACCATCCCAGTTTTTAATTTCTGTGGCCAGTGTGGCAAGGACGGCTTTGCCTTCACTTATTTCCATTGCGCCGGCAATGCTAACCAGGATTCTTGATCCATAACGGTCAACCAGGCCATGCTCTTCTGCGGCACGGAAAGCCATATCCGAACCTAGAATCATCGCCCAAGCCTGGATGACGGAGACCTGAGTCGACTCTCTGAACCGCAAGGCGTCCAGTCCTTCCATATAGGTTTCCGCATCCATCTCGCCCGACTCAAATTTCTCGATTAACTGGTTCAGGCTTTCCTCTTTGGATTCCATCTTTTGGAAAATATATTCGAAAAATCTGGCTTCCGATTTTTTCAATTCCGCCATGTTCCATGGACAAGTAAAATCCACTTCCTGATCCCTGGACTTATTGACTCGTCGGGTTTCTCTCTCGATCTTGTAGAGGCATTTGGGACATCGTTTACCTGCGTCATGACTGAACTCGCCTCCGCACTGGCAGGGAGCCAGAACACTCTGAAAAGCCAAGGCCAGTGCCTCCCCTTTTAAACCCAACACATCACGAAAGGCAATACGCACCGGGTTGGTGCCAGCCACCGATATACATTGAACGCACGAGGAACAATATATCAGATAGGCGCTATTGTTCTCCTCAGGTTCAATAACAGGCTCAAAAGTCTCTGGGCAGAGAGTACACCGCACTTCTTTCTGAAAAGTATCAACCATCCGTTTGTTCCTCAGGTTACATTTAAAATTAATAGCTTGATTTTTTAGATGAGGGGAACTAGCCTCGGTTCTAAAAATATCACGTCTCAAACAGGCAAAAAAAAACCCATGACCCGGGGGGCCATGGGTATAATAGAGTTCGAGGCTTTAGCCTGAATAGGCTTGGCCCAAAGCCGCCGATTCGGCTTCTTGACCGCCCATAATAACCTTACCCGTTATCACGTCCACAGGAAACATTGTAATTGCGTTATGTGTGCTACAAACCACCTTGCAAAGGTCACAACCCTTGCAACGGGGCTCAATCACTAAAGCCTTTGTCGTATCCTCATCCAGCATAATGGTATCTGCTTCTGGACAGTACATGATGCACAGTCGGCAACCTTTTTCAGCGATACATTTATCATTATCTACCCAGGCAATGTTATACACTTCAAAACTCTCCTCAATTAAAAAAGTTGAAACCAAATACCGACTGATTTCACTAAAAACAACTAAACTTCTACCAACTGCAAGTCCTGCGCCTTGGCCCATTCTTCGCTTAACTTATAGGACTCAGTGATGGTGTCCATATTGGCCTTTAGAAGCTGTTCTTTCTTGGCGTATTTTTTCTTGATGGCTTCGTCTAGTGTTGCGGTACCCCCAGAAGCTACATACTTTTTACCAAAACGCTCCTGCAAAGCACCATCTAAAGCATCAATAGATACAATTTTGGTAACGCCCGCGCAGGCCCCGATCATTGCCATATTGGTGGAAAGCTCGGTTTTCCCGATTTCCAGAGCCAACTTAGTCGCATCATGATTGAGCACCTTCACATTGAGATCTTCCAGCCTTTTATGATCTTCATCGGCCAGGAGATCGGCCGGGGTATTAATAATTACCAAGCCATTTTCCTTGATTCCTGAATAAAAAGGAGCAGTATAACTTTTCTGCATGGTAATGACCTGAGCGTGAAACACCATGATGACATCTGGGAACACCAACTCACCCCGGTCATAGATACGCTCAGTTCCTATTCTGCAATAACTTTCGGCGGGTGCCATGCGTTTTTCAGCACCAAAAAAGGGGTTTGAAATAGAAAACTTACCATCTCGATTGGCAGCCATAGCCAATAGATGGGCGGCTGTAACTGCCCCCTGCCCTCCCAAACCGGAAATACGGATATTCATCCTGCTCATAATTTTTAGACTCCCATATCTTAAGCGTTGACCGGCTTTTTAGCTGCTTTAGCCGCTTTTTTTCTTTCCTTGGTTTCTCCTTTAATAGCATCCAGGAGCTTCTGAGCTTCCTCGGTAATGTACTCTTTCTGAACAAACCGACCACCAATGGTTTCAGAATCTTTCATTTCATCCAAACCTTCCATGCTCTGCTTGCCAATTTCAAGAATACAAGGAGTATAAAGCTGAACAAACGTGGGGCCTATTTCCCGCGCCACATGAATAGCATTCTTAATGACCTGCTCCACCCGGTTGGGTTTACTAACTGTCAAGACAGCTACATAAGCACAACCCGCTTCCCGGGCAATTTCCGCCAAACGCACCTTTTCAAAGTTCTTGCCTTTCGGAGCCATCTTGGCGACAAAGCCTTTCTGCATCAGGCCGCTCTCCTGACCGCCCGTGTTGGCATAAAGTTCATTATCGAAGCAAATGGTAGTGAACTTTTCCAGACGGAACCAAGACTGCATGGTCATGTCCAACCCGATATCAACGGTTGCCCCGTCTCCAGCCAGAACCACGACATCCTTTTCTTGATCCGGAAATCGACTAGCCAAAGTCCGTTTCAAACCGGAAGCAATGGCATTCTGATTGCCAAACAAAGAATGGATGTTATGCACCGCGACATGTGGGAACACCAAGCTGGTGCAACCGGTGGAACCGACAAACACCGTATCTTCTGGAGCCGGCAAACTGGCCAGAATATAACGGAAAGCTATAGACTCCGGACAACCCGCGCACAATGAATGTTGCTCGATCAGTTCTTTGGAGGAACCAATGTCCTTCCAGCCGCGATCCTGATTCCCAAAAGTGGCCGTTGCAACCAGCTCCTGATACTCCGGCGGCATAATATCTGCCAGATCTTCGCATATTTTGATTTTTTCCTTGCTCATAAATTCCCCTTAAATTAATTTCCCGATTCGGGAAAGGTAACTTCACAAAATTAGCTCGGGCAAACTACCGTTACATCCTGAGCTTCTCGGTTTCCATGCCCAAATGGATTTTGACCTGTTCCACAATAACCTCGCAAGGCAAGGTCATGCCACCGCAAACATGCGGCCCCATATAAACCCTTTCGTTATCCGGGATGACGGCCTTAATTTCACGAGCCAGCCAACCGGTCACATTAAATTCTGGAACAAAAATATGTTTCGCGTTTTTGGTAACCCGCCTGATCTCTTCAACGGGAAACGGACGAATGGTTTTGATTTTAACCAGTCCCACCTTAACACCGTCTTCTTCAAGAAGGCGGATGGCTTCCCGGCTCTGCGATACCGCGGTTCCAGAGGCCACAATCAGAATCTCCCGGTCCGCGTTCACTTCATCAATCAAACCATCCAGAAGAGGAATGGTATGCTTACGGGACCGCTCAACCGCCGCCCTGATTTCCTGTTGCCAGGAAGCATGGGTGGCATAACTGATGTAATTGGATTTCATGACAAACGGATCACGCATCATGCGGAACGGAGAGGTTTCCATATCCATAACCGGTTGCGGATTCCTGTACGGATCATAAGGAGTCAGTGTCAGGTCTGACGGAGGAAGCTCTACCGTATCCTTGGTGTGGGTCACGAAAAAACCGTCACAGCACACCGCAATCGGGACATGCACATCCGGTTGTTCAGCGACGATAAAACCTTTCAATATAAAATCAAAAAGGTCTTGCGCCGTTTCAGCATGCCAGACCAGCATTCCCGTCTCAAGCAGGTAATACATTTCCAACGTATCGGGCTGAATGCTCAGAGGAGAATTCACTCCCCGGCAAGTCACACAAACCTGAATCGGCAATCGCGCCCCGGCCCACATAGGGAAGTTTTCCATGGCCCGCAGAGTACCCGGACCCGCAGTCGTAGTAAAAACCCGGTGTCCACCGAAGGCAGCACCTGCACATTGCCCCATAACCGCAAATTCACTCTCACCACGAAAGTATTCGTCCAGATAGCCTTCAGCATAAATTTCGCCGATCAAAGCCGCCGCTTCACTCTGAGGAGTGATGGGGTAAGCCACAGAGGTCCCCACACTGGATCGTTTGATGGCTTCGCGAATAACTTCACTACCAGTCAGGAAGGAGGGCGTTTGCTCAGAATTATAAAAGATGTCATTAACATCTGTATAAGTCTGATCCATTTTGTTTTTCTGACCGAGCTTTACATGGGTCGAAGCTATGACTCTCTTATTAAGCTTCACTTGTTTATTCATAAAATTTACTCCCGTGTCTAAAGAGTGCTTTAAAATGATTAAAAATTACTTTCTACAGATTTTCAACCTAGTATACATCAGGCCGGTTGTTGGATGATGCCGGACCGACTCATTTTAAATTGCTGAAACGGAATGGCCTGAGATTCCACACCCTCCGATTTTAATTTTTTAATAGATTCTCTGAGTTTGCTAATCATTGCCAGATCCGCATCACGAAAAGAGAGACACGCATCTTCGTGTCCTGCCATGGCACACATCGCTATTGTATAGCAACTCGTCCCCCCGCGGATAATCTTTAGAGATAAATTAGCCATATGACAGTGAACCCCAATAAAAATACAGACATCGATCTTATTATGCCAGATGGTCAAATTCGGATGGTTGGGGTTAATCTCAAACTCTGCTTCAATCTTGGGGTATTTGGGCCGATAGTCAGCCATGGGGATCAACCGCATCGGAACCTCATTAGCCAGCTCCCGAAGGCCTGTAGCTTTCTCCGCCACGTGATCGTTCCATTTCCACAGCACCAAAGGTCCCGGAAAAATAGTTGGAACTTTGGCCCCTAAAATCTTTCTGGCGGCAACTTCATAAGCCTCATCCACGGGTACAACCTTACCCTCTACATGCGCTTCCCCAAGATCAGGCAAGACGTTTCCCATTGATGCTGCGGCAGGAGGTAAAAACGCCTCCGGCCCAGGTAAGACCTTATATTGGCTCATTCTGATAATCCTTAGTGTAAGTTAAATTTGAAGAAAAAGAGCTTAATAATAAACCAGGCCAAAAAAGTTGTCAAACCAATAACTGAAATAGCTTAGGTCGTTCCTAACTTCAGTGTTCGCCCAGTATATCCCGGATCCTACCTACACCTGAATATAACCCCAAAAGCCAGCCGAGCCCGCAGGCTCCCAAGAGCAAGGATCAAAGTTCTTAGACCTTTATAGTTAGACCTTTATAGTAGGAGGTCTGGAAAATAAAAGGTACTAAATCCCTGCAAGTATTCGACAATTTCCACAGCTCCGCTTACATCGGCAAGGACTCAAAAAACCTCGGCTCCTGGCTTATCAGCAATTTGACTAGTCATACAAGCTGGCGTTAATGTTTTATTCGCCCTTCGCCTTCACTCCGCATGGAGCGAACAGGAAAAACATCACAGGGCTCAGGGTGACATTAAGCCGAGGCAATTGCTACTACCAGAAACAGTTATTGCTACCTGCCTAATGGCTCGCCGGTTAGAGTTTCGTTTTCAAATCCTGTAACATGGAGAGGTGTTTTTTCTCCTCAACCAGCAAATGCGAAAAGATGGCCTTCACATCCAGTTTCCTCTCTTTCTCCAGCAAACTCTGAAGCATTTCAATTGATCTTTTTTCCGATTCAATACCCAAGTCGAGAGCCTGCTTGTCACTATCAATATTTTGCCTGGGAGAAACATTCAAAACAGGAAAAATTTTTCCCTCCAGTTCCTCATTAATAAAACGCGACAGATGCTCTTTGGGCCTGTTCCGACTCGCTATGGCCGGTTGCAAGTAACGGGACTTTTCCTGCAGAGTCTGGATATGTTCTCTCTCCTCATCGGCCAAACGGGAAAACATCTCCCGGACCTTGGGGTTCTGAACTTTCTTGCCCGCCGACTCATAAAAAAATAGGCCTTCCTTTTCAATGAATAGACTGATCTCAATCGCATCCACACATTGAAACGAAGTCCTACCCGCATCCGCACTTTCTGTTTTTCTTTTTTCCATTCACATTCTTGAATCTTAAGGGCATTTTAAAGGTTTCCGTTCGCGCCGCCCCAGATCACAAAAAACAATTTATCACAGCTTTTCGTCCACTTCTATTTGAAGAATCAATAAAAAATCGCAGGAATCAAGTTTCTTCAATAAAAAGAATATGTTATAATTAAGGTGGAAAATCTGAGACTCGTGGCCATGCCTAAAAACAGGACCCCAATCCCGGTCAGAGCCATCCATTTCTATCAAGAACCCAAGTTATGAAAAAAGTCGAAATATTTACCGACGGGGGATGCAAGGGCAATCCGGGTCCCGGCGGTTACGGATGCATCATTCAACAAAGTGGTGACATTCAGGAAATCAAGGGGGGATGCCCACAAACCACCAACAATATCATGGAAATGACTGCCGTCATCGTCGCCCTGAAGCAGCTCCAGAAACCCTGCAAGATTAAACTAACGACCGATTCCCAATATGTCGTAAAGGGAATGACGGAATGGATGAAAGGCTGGATCCGCAACGGCTGGAAAACAGCATCGCGCCAACCCGTGAAAAACCGGGAGCTCTGGCAGGAACTAGACAAGGTGAGCAGGCCCCATACCATCCAATGGATTTGGGTGAAAGGCCACAATGGCCATCCGGAAAACGAACGCTGTGACCAACTGGCTAATGAAGCCATTGCAGAACTTTAGAATGTCCACTAAAGACACAAGTAGAAGAACCGCTCATAAACTGTAGATTTTAAATCGGACGATAGAATGAATTTGATCCCGCAACGGTCTTTTTTCAAAAAAAAATCGACTCTTCTCTACGTCTTCATCCTGAGCCTTCTCTTTTTAGTCGCATCCTGCTCCATCAAAGGACCGGGTTCCCGCACAGGCTCTTACCCGGACCATACCGGAAAACCTGGAAATCCTAATGACTATGATTTCGACTACCGGAGAGACAAACTCCTGACATTAGAAAAGGAAGGCGGAAAAAGTCTGGAACAGGAGTGGGAATCTCTCAGTGGTCCGGAAACTCTTGACGACTTCGCAGGGTTCGCCGACGATTTGGGCCGCGCCTCGCTGGAACAAACCATCACCAACCAACTCCAGGCCATGTTTGAACAAGAGACTTCTACTCCCGTCAGGCTGGGGTCGTTCATCTTGCCCCACGGACGTCTTGTAGAAACCCTGGAAACTTTCTTAGATATTCTAAAGCGCGATCTGCCTTTTGAGGAGTTCAACAAAAAGATTTTAGAAGAATTCGTTCTCTACCGGGTCGGCAAAGGAAAAAATAAAAAAATGCTGTTTACCGCTTATTACCGGCCCATCATGCAGGCCAGTCAAGTGCGAACCCCCCTCTATCGCTACCCGATCTACCAGATGCCCAAACAAGGTCTGCCACAGGTGAAGTATGAAAACGGAATTCAACTGGTCGGCACTCATGCCGGGATTAAAAAAGTCCGCGAATCTTATTTGAAAAAAAAGGCGTGGCAGCGTTTCACTCGCGAGGAAATTGACCACAAAGGTGTCTTGAGAGGACGGGGACTGGAAGTCGCCTGGCTCAAGGACGATCTTGATCGGTTCTTCCTGCATATTCAAGGTTCCGGTATATTGGAGTTTCCCGATGGAAGTCGACGGGGTGTGGGCTATCAAGGCTCCAACCAATATTCCTACACCAGCATCGGGAAACTAATGATTCAGGATGGGGTCATCGATATCTCGCAAGGTTCCATGCAAGGCATCAAAAAATATTTCGCCGATCATCCGCAAGATACCGCCAAATACCTCTACCAGAATAAACGCTATATCTTTTTCACTCTCAACGATAATCGACCGCGTGGGTCAGGCGGGGGAGAGCTAGTGGGCGGACGTTCCATCGCCACCGATAAATCCATTTATCCGGCTGGAGGACTGGCCTTCATAAAAGTCCGGCAACCCATACTCGATAAAAACAACAAGATCGTCCGCTGGCAACTCACTTCAAGATTTGTGGTAGATCAGGATACCGGAAATGCTATTCGCGGACCGGGACGGGGGGACCTGTTTTTTGGAACCGGGCAAGAAGCTGGAGCCAAAGCGGGCCACTACTATGAACGGGGAATCATCTATTACCTGATCAAAAAAAACTGATCAATCTTCGCAATATTTATCTGGTGCCAAATCTTTTAGAAATACAAGGATAATTTTTGCGGGAGACGTCCTATTCTAAAAACTCTTTAGCCTTTTTGGGGTGCTTTTGCACCAACCATTTCAATAGTTCAACCTGGTCCTCGCCTTTGGCTCGTCTCACCTGCGCCAACAGCTTTAAATTTGAAGGCCTCTCAGCTGAATAAACCGTTATCCTTTGGGCCAAGCATCACGCTTGCCAACCATATTTCCCAATCAGTGGGACAAATTTACAATCACCTAAATCGCGCCGGCTGACACGGTTGCTCGTTTTGGTCAGCACCACCAGTTTCTGATTATCCACCTCTCCGATGGGTGCCACCAGCCGACCGCCGTCTCCCAACTGCTTGATCAGCGATTCAGGAATTTCCTTAGCCGAAGCGGTGACCAAGATCGCATCAAACGGAGCCTGGTCGGGCCAGCCATAAGTTCCATCGAACATCTTAAAAACAATGTTCATATAGTTCAACCCTTCCAGAATCTTTTGGGCTTTTCTGGAAAGGCTGTTCAAACGTTCGATGGTAAAAACCTGACCGGCCAGTTCCGCAATGATAGCGGTTTGATAACCAGAGCCGGTACCAATTTCCAGAACCCTTTCTTTGCCTTTTAGACCAAGTGCCACCGTCATGGCCCCCACGATGTAAGGCTGGGAAAGTGTCTGGTTTTCTCCAATTGGCAGGGGGGTGTCGCCATAGGCCTGGTGTTGCAGGGACTCCTGAGCGAACAGGTGACGGGGCACCCGGCTCATCACTTCCATCAAGCGCAGATCCTTGATCCCTCGCTCGACCAATTGTTCCTCAACCATTTTGTGGCGTTGCCCGGCATGGGACTGGATCAATTCTGGAGACAAGCGGTTCATAGCCTCTCCATCGAGGACGAAGTTTTATTTGTTAGAAAACGGGTTTATTCAGGATAGAAACCGATTGTCCGGGTCCATTTCCTCCCACTTGGCTTTACGAAACGGATTCATTCCAGAGAGTGAATAAGGCAGGGCATTCATCTTGCTGGGGTTCTGGTAAAAAACCCATTCCCAGTGGTTGGATCGCTTATCGTATTTGAGAAGGTAGATATTGTCATCATCCGCTTTGACTTTAAAATAAGTCGAGCCTTCTCCATACCAGCGATCAATAACCTCCTCCACCTTGTAACGGCTGTCTCTCAGTACGAAGGCCACCGGGCTTTCCTGTGATTTTGAACCTGCATAACATTCCACCTTAAACATGCGGTCATGTTATGACTTTCAATAATATTTGTAAAGAGTTAAAGTCCACCAAGTCTGGCAAGCCGCCGAAGGCGGAGAGCCTATTCCCTCTCACGGGATTCGCTGGAAACGTTGGATCTGGAATTCATTCGGGATAACACGCAGACAGTGACCGGATTCCTAAAACAATTTCTCAATCAACCATGTTGAGGTGTAGCGAAAGAAAAGAGTTATTGCTCGCCGGCCCCACGCCTAGTGGACTATTTTGAGGGAAATTTGCTGAGTTCATTCATGACCGACTCAGCTTCTTCTTCGACTTCCTCGCGTTTCCTCCACTCCCAGACTTTTAAATGGGAACCCATATGATAGGAATGGTCTAAAAGGGATTCTCCATCCATGACCCCCCACCTTCCATCCTCGACCTCGGTCAGTGCTTCATAGATAGGATTTTCCACCGAAGTATAAAAAAGTTCCATATCCTCGGTACCGATAGGTTTTCCCAGCAGAACTTTGATGGTTGTATCATCCATTTCATAATCGTCTTTAATGGACCTCAACGCATCTTCCCGGGAACTGCCCGCCTGCACCCTTTTTCCGATCTCATCCTCAATGGCTTTATTTCGCTTAGCGAATGGATAATGCGTGTAGCCAAGGTCATGACCGATATGAAAATCCAGATCGGGAAAATACAAATAAGCCCAGTCGTCAAAGTCGATCTGAACACTCTCGGAAGCACCATACTCCTTGACCTGATCGGGGGAATCCAAAATCATCTGATTGTAAATTTTCACAAACCGTTTCATGCTGTCATGAACCAACGCGTGATGGTAGGCGTTCATACGGTACCAGTTATTGCTGGCGTTTTGACCATTGCTCAGTTTCCTGAGCATGAGCATGATCTTTTCCGCATCGCCAAACCGGTAGGAAATGGGGAAAGCCTTCTGGAGATACTTGCCCAGCTGCTCCTCATTGCCATCTGACTTCTGAATATTTAGTTGCAGATGGTTTTTGGCGTAATCCAGTGCATGATGAACCAATCGCTCGTGGTTCAACTTGCGCTGATACTCCATATACTGCTTCAACTCATCGTCCTCAGACTCTTTCGAGTTTTTGGGCTGGTTTTGGGTGATATCTTTGGCGAAAGCTAGCATTTCTCTCTCTTAAATGGGTTGGGAAAGCCTCATTCTGACTCTTTAGGGGAGTGATTTCAAGATAATTTAAGCCCCTCCCTTTTGCGGTTCCATAAAGAGACTAGGTGGAATCCCATTTATCCCTACAATTTCCAAGTGATTTCTGACATAATTTATATATTACTCAGTTTAGGAAAATCTATGTATTTGAAAACCACCTGATATTGTCAGGCCAAACCCATACGGGTGCTCGGAGTAATCACAGGTTTTATCCCTGCAAGGCTTTGTTTGCTCCAACCGGGTAGCAAAAATCAGCATATGAACATTATTCTGAATAGCTATTGTAACCTAAAATGTAACTATTGCTTTGCCGATGAGTATATGGAGGAGAATGTCAAAACTCCTGACAAGTCGATGGATTATGGCTTTTTCCTGAACGAGCTTTTACCCCGGGTAAAAAACGCTTCTCTCATCAATTTCATGGGCGGGGAACCCACCCTGCATCCTGACTTCAACGATATCCTGTCTCGGACCCTGGAAGGCATGCAACCCTTTTCCTTTCTGGGAGTTTTCACTAATGGCCTGATGCCGGATAAAGTCCTCGACCTTCTTTTGCATACTGTCGGCCGCGGAGGAAGTATCGAGCGCCAGATTCAATTCTCTATTCTCCTTAATTGGCAGACCATGGAAAATATCTCGAAAAAAAATCATGCCCGTTGCCGAGAAGTCGCAAAAGCCATTCTCGGCAAAAACGGATTCGGACTCATGTTCAGCCTCAACCTATATTCCATCGACCAGGATTTATCCACTCAATGCTGGGAGATTGATGAAATCTATCAGGAACTGGGGTTACCGCCAGGACAAAAATATAAAATTCGTGTCAGCCCGGCTTTCCCTATAGTCGGAGATGATAACCACGTGTCCTTGCCCATCAGAGACTATCCCAAAATGGGAAGGATGATGCTGGATATGGTTAAAGAGTTTCCACAAATGTGTTTTCGTTTTGACTGTTCGTTCCCGCCCTGCCTTCTCGACGAAATTGAAGAAGAGGAATATCCGTTGGTTGAGCGGTTCTTCTACCATGGTAGTCAATCCGTTCCCAATATCACGGAATGGAAAGACCGTGATTTTTATTTTGGTTGCGCGGATGACAGCCCCATGGACATTGATCCGAAAGGCGATTGCTTCAACTGTTTCCCGTTTCATAACAAGAAGCTGGGGAATATCCAGGACTTCAAACAGGTCAACGAACTTTCAATCACCAAGATGCATACCAAGTTTCTCGGACACGTGTTTGAAGCACAGCCCAACGAGCCCTGCAAAAGTTGCCCTCACTATATGGTGCGTTGTTCCAGCGGATGCTTTGCCTACAATTTCACCTGACTCGCTAACCGTGCCAGCGTGGCACTGAGGCTGTGATATCCCTTTCCATAAATTTCATGCCTCTGTCATGCCCTCTTCTATCACTTCATTACCTTTCATGCCTCGAAGAGGTAGAAAGAGGTATACTAATGTGCAAAACTCTTAAACTGAGAGGCTGATTGACAAGGCTTGATCTGTCTGATAGCGTAACCCTCTATATACGTCTAACCATATGTCTAACTTTTGTGTGATTTAAAATATGCCTTGGGACGATTTACACGAGCCGAAAGGCCCCAAAGACCGATTTAAAGGAGGCGGTGGACAGGGTGGGGGTTCGCAAAAACCACCTTTTGACATTCCGCAAATCAAAATTCCACAATTCAAACCATCCATGGTATTGGGGATCATCCTGCTCCTGCTTGTAGTATGGATTGTGCCTGGAACCTTTTATTTTGTCGAACCGGATGAGGAGGGCGTAGTCACCACATTCGGGAAATTCAACCGCACCACTTCTCCAGGATTGCACTTCAAGTTCCCCTCCCCCATTGAGCATGTCGCGACCCCGGCGATTCGCCAGGTGCAAAGGGCGGAAATCGGATTCAGGGCTTCGCAAGGAAGACCTGCACAAAGGGTCCCCGCCGAATCCCTTATGCTGACGGGTGACCAGAATATTATCGATATCAATCTCGTTGTTCAGTACCGGATCATGGACTCGGTGAAATTCCTGTTCAATGTGAGGCGGCCTCATAAGCTGATTCGCGATTCCGCCGAGACGGTCATCCGCGGAATCATCGGTAGCAAAAAAATTGATGAGGCGTTGACCACCGGCAAAGCGGAAATTCAGGTTCTCGCCAAGGATCAGATTCAGCAACTGCTTGATAGATACGATTCCGGCCTGCAGGTTGTGACCATTCAGCTTCAAGATGTACACCCTCCGGAGCAGGTTGAAGCCGCGTTCAAGGATGTTGTCAGTGCCCGGGAAGACAAAGAGCGAATGATCAACGAAGCCCAGGGTTACCGTAACGCAGTTATCCCGGAAGCGCGTGGACAGGCCGCGAAAATTGTCAGGGAAGCAGAAGGGTACAGGGAGAAAGTCATTAAAACAGCCGAGGGTGACACCAAGCGTTTTGTACAACGGTACGCAGAGTACAAAAAAGCTCCCGACATTACCCGCAAGAGGATTTATCTTGAAACGATGGAAGAGGTTCTTCCTGATGTCAAAAAATTTATCATGGAAAATAAAAAGGGCGGTGGTGTTTTGCCGATTCTCCCTCTTGGCGGTAACTTGATGGGAGGCAATAGATAGCTATGAAACAAAATTCTATGATTATAGGCGGCGTTCTCGCCATCGTCATCTTATCGTCCTCCATGTTCACAGTTCATATGACCCAGAGTGCTGTAGTACTGGAACTGCAAAAACCTAAAAAGATCATCACAGAACCCGGGCTTTATTTCAAGATTCCCTTCTTTCAGCGGGTTCGATACTTTTCCCGGCAATTGCTGGACAACGATTCCAACCCGGCTGAAGTTATTACCAAAGACAAGAAAAATATGTTGATCGATAACTTCACCATGTTCCGCATCGTGGACCCTTTGAAATTCCTGGAAACCGTTCGCGGGGAATCGGGCGCACGGGCTCGGTTGGATGACATCATTTATTCCGAGTTGCGGGTTGAAATCGGTACTCATAGCCTACACGATATCGTCACGGAAAACCGGGACACGATCATGTCCAAGGTCACCAAAGAAGCCAGCATCAAAGCCGCCGAATATGGCATTGAGGTTGTCGAGGTGCGCATCAAGCGGACCGATCTGCCGCCAGAAATCGCCAACTCCATTTTTAACCGTATGCGCACAGAGCGCGAGCGTATCGCCATGGAATATCGGTCTGAAGGAAAAGAAGAAGCCACCAAAATTCGCGCTGAAACGGATAAGGAAAAAACCATCCTGATCGCCACAGCCTACAAACAGGAACAGATTGTTCGAGGCGAGGGCGATGCGATCGCAACTAAAGTTTATGCGGATGGCTTCAACAAGGACCCTGAATTTTATTCTTTCATGCGCTCTATGGAAGCTTACAAGAACTCTTTAAAAACCGACACCACCCTCCTTATGTCTGAAGATTCCGATTTCTTGGGATTCCTGAACAAATCCAAATAAAACTTTTTCCCTAACTGGAGGGGCAAAAATCATGAAATATCACTGTTACATATGGTGAGAATCGTTCCCCCTATTTATCAGGTGGCATGAGAATACTCATTGTGGGTGCCGGCATAGTCGGATACAACCTCGCTCATGAGCTTTCCCAAGAGGGCCATGACATTGCTATCGTGGATCAGGATCCGGAAAGAACCCGGCGCATCACTGACACGCTGGATGTTATGGCAGTGGAAGGTAATGCATGTTTTCCCAGCGTGCTCGTGAAGGCGGGGATCAAATCCTCTGAAATGCTGATTGCGGTCACCGAAAAGGATGAGATCAATTTGCTCGCCTGCTTTCTGGCCTCCCGATTTAATGTCCCCAAGCGCTTTGCCAGACTTCGCAACATGGAATTCACCGAAAACGAAAGTGTTTTCTCTCCGGAAGAATTATTCATCAACCAAGCCATCAACCCCAGCCAGATCATTGTCGAAACCACTCTGAAAATTCTCGAGACTCCCGGCGTGGTCAGCGTCGCAGAGTTTGCTGACGGTGAAGTTCTTCTGCGCGAGTTTGACGTACCGGAAAACGCCCCTATTGCGGGCAAGACCATTCAAGACATTCGCAGTATCACGCAAATGGATTCGTTTCTGATCGTCGCCATTGTCCGCAACGGCGAACTGGTCATCCCAAAGGATCAAGATATCCTGCAGACTGGAGACCGGTTTTACACTCTGATCGACAAAGAGTTTTTGCCTTTCCTTTTACCCATGCTGAACCGAAGCCTCGACCAGGTGGAAAAAATTATCATTTATGGTGCCACATCCACATCCACTCAGTTGGCCAAGGCTCTGGAAGAAAATATGCGTGACGTCTGCATCATCGAACCTTCTAGGGAAAAAGCGCACCGGGCCGCCGACAAGCTTAAGCACGCCGTTGTTCAACATGGCAGTGGCACCGACATGGATTTGTTTAACGAGATCAACATGAAGGATGCCGATTTTTTTCTGGCTCTTTCCCACGATGATGAAAACAATATTCTTTCTGCCCTGTTGGCAAAAAAGTATGGTGCCAAACGCGCATTGATCATCACCCACGACTCGGAATACCTGCCCATTCTGGATTCCATAGGGATAGACATCACTATCAACCCAAGACTCATCACGGTCAGTGCCATCCTGAAACATTTGCGGAAGGGCCGGGTCATGTCGGTCTTCAAACTGATCGAAGACGCCGAGGTGATGGAGATCGGGGTAGAGGAAGATTCTTCCATCGCCAACAAACAAATAGGCAAAATCAATTTCCCTAAAGGGGCGATCATCGGAGCTCTCCTCAGGCAGGGGGAAATGATACTCCCCAATGACGATGTCACCATCGAAGCGGGTGATTCAGTCATCGTGGTGGCCTTACCTGGAACCATCGAAAAAATCGAAAAACTGTTCGACCGTAAAAGATCTTTCCTTCCCTTCAGATGAATATCCAATCCATCTTCAATGTCGTAGGGGTTCTGCTGGTCCTTCTTGCCGGCTTGACTCTCGCTCCCATAGGCGTTTCGCTGTATTACAGCCATACTCCCGTTGAAGGTTTTATGTCCGAAACTTCGGCGTTTGGCTGGACGTTTGGACTCAGTCTGGCATCCGGCCTAATATTGTGGAAACTGTTTCCTTCCGGATTGGCAAAACTCCGGGATCGTGAAGGGTTTGCTATTGTCACCGTTTCATGGCTATCCATGTCCGCGTTCGGCGCACTGCCATTTTATTTGAGCGGTGCCTGTCCGGATTTCATTGACGCGTTTTTTGAAAGCACCAGCGGTTTCACCACCACCGGAGCTTCCATCCTTCAGGATATTGACGCGGTGCCGCACGGCATTTTGTTCTGGCGCAACCTGATGCAGTGGGTCGGGGGAATGGGGATCATTCTGCTTTCGCTGGCCATTTTCCCCATGCTAGGGATCGGCAGCTTCCACCTGTTCAAGGCGGAAATCCCTGGCGGATCAACCGTGGAACAAACACAGCCCCGGCTGGCCGAGACCGCAAAAATCCTTTGGAAAACATATCTGGCTCTGACTCTCATCGAAACTCTTGCCCTGCGTTTTGCTGGTTTAGACTGGTTCGACTCGGTTTGCCACACCTTTTCCACTGTGGCGACAGGCGGATTTTCACCGCATAACGGTAGCATCGGCGCTTTGAATAATATTTATATCGAGAGCATCATCATTCTTTTCATGTTCCTGGGGGGAATCAACTTTGCCTTGCACTTTCAATTAGCGCGAAGAAATGTATCCGTCATCTTCAAGAATCCGGAGTTCAGGGGTTATTGCGCAATGATTGTTGTGGGCATCCTCTTTGTCACTTGGGGACTCACCCGCGTTTCCGAAAATGGTGACGCAGGCCAAGCATTTCGCAGTGCGGCGTTCACTGTGGTTTCCATTAATACCACCACCGGTTTCGTCACAGATGATTTCAATGTATGGCCGGAATATTTGAAACTTTTTCTTATTGCCATCATGATGGTGGGTGGGTGCTCCGGCTCTACCAGCGGGTCGTTCAAAGTCATTCGAATTATCATCCTGCTGAAAATCATGACGCGGGAGCTCAAAAATCTGGTGTATCCGCGCGCCATTTTCCACGTCAAAGTGGGGGATAAAAGCATTGATCCGGATGACCTTTCCAATGTTGCCGCCTTGACCTTTCTATTCATGGGCTTTACCGCTCTGGGCGGAGTGCTTCTCTCGGCTATGGGGGTAGACCTCACCACAGCGTTGTCGGCAACTGTGGCTTCCCTTTTCAATATAGGCCCAGGTCTTGGCGATGTGGGCGCGATGGGGAGTTATGCGGGAATCCCGGCTATGGGAAAAGGCATTCTAATCGTTTTTATGCTGTTGGGAAGGCTTGAAATTTACGGTGTTATGCTACTTTTCCTGCCCATGACCTGGCGCAAATAAGATTTGATTTTGACCCCGCAATAAATTAGAATTTTCGTTTCCCAGCCCGAACTTTGCCCCTGGCGACACTAAAAACTCATAGTAAGAAAACCTGACCGACTTTCAGGAAAAGATCAGAGGGGAAAGCGGGTCAAAACAAGTCTCAGGATACTGGTCAGGCATTGATTTATTGACTTAACTTTCAGATGCCTAGGGTATACCTGCCCATAAAGGAATTTAAATACTATGGAAACCAATCCACTCAAGATTACCGAGCTTGTCTTGCGGGATGCACATCAATCCCTTCTTGCGACCCGAATGCGGACCGAGGATATGCTCCCCATTGCTGAAAAACTTGACCAAGTGGGTTTTTTCTCCCTGGAAATGTGGGGTGGAGCAACCTTTGACACCTGCATCCGGTTTCTCAATGAAGACCCTTGGGAGCGCGCCCGGGCCCTCAAGAAAAAAATGCCCAACACTCCCTTTCAAATGTTGCTGAGAGGGCAGAATGCGGTCGGTTACCGGCATTATGCCGATGACATTATCGAGCGGTTTGTCAAACAATCGGTGGATGTTGGAATCAATATATTTAGGATATTCGATGCCCTCAATGACTTTCGCAATATTGAAACCGCTGTTAAAACCGTAAAAAAATGTGGTGAAACAGTTGAAGGGTGCATCAGCTACACCGTCAGCCCGGTTCACAATATCGAGCTTTACCTGGAAATGGGGAAAAAGCTGGAGGAAATGGGTTCCGACATTCTCTGCATTAAAGACATGGCGGGGCTCCTGACTCCCAATGTGACCAGGACCTTGATCACTAAACTCAAGAAAAGCATCAGGATTCCGATCCATTTGCACACTCACGCAACAACCGGACTAGTAGGCATGAACATGCAATGCGCCATAGAAGCAGGAGTAGATATGGTGGACACCGCGATCTCATCCTTATCCATGGGGACATCCCATTACGCCACGGAATGTCTGGTGGCTGGTCTGAAAGGCACCCCCAGAGACACCGGTCTCGATCTTGACCTGCTTGAAGAAATCAACGATCACTTCACTGAAGTAAAGAAAAATTATGCGGAGTTTGAAAGCGATTTTAAGGGTGTGGATATCAATATCCTCAAATCTCAAATTCCCGGCGGTATGATTTCCAATATGGAAAACCAGTTAAAGGAACAAAATGCGCTCGACAAACTCAATGAAGTGCTCAAAGAGGTTCCCCGAGTACGCAAAGACATGGGTTACCCTCCGCTGGTCACGCCGACCAGCCAGATCGTCGGCTCCCAGGCAACCTTGAACGTATTGACAGGGGAGCGCTATAAAATCATCACTAAAGAAACCCGGCAATGCGTCTTGGGTAGCTACGGAAAACTGCCCGCCGCGATCGATGAAGAACTGATGAATAAAGTTTCTATAGATGGAAAGGCCACCAACTGCCGTCCCGCAGACTTGCTCGAACCTGAATGGGATACGGTTTGCAAGGAACTGGGTGATAAATATACTAGCGAAGAAGACCGGTTGACGTATGCCCTGTTTTCAAAAGTGGCGCTTACGTTTTTTAAGACTCGAGGAAAACCTCAACCGAAAAAAGTTGCAACGCCAGCCAAAACTCCGGCCCTCACAGTCACTCCAACTACAACAACCTATGTTGCATCAGCTCCCCCAGTTTCGGTAGTTTACAATGTTCGAGTTAATGGGAAGGATTATACCGTTGAAGTTTCAACCGGAGGGGCGGTTGGCACACCCCCGGTAGCTACGGCGGCACCTGCTACACCGGTTGCCGCTCCTGCAACCAGCACCACAAATGGTTCTCCGTTGGCGGCTCCCCTTCCAGGGTCCATCTTCTCCATGAAATGCAAAGAAGGCGATTCAGTGAAGGAAGGAGATACCCTTATTATCATAGAATCCATGAAAATGGAATCCGAAATCGCGGCTCATCGATCCGGAACCATTCAATCTGTCCTGGTTAAAGAAGGCGATAGTGTGCAAACCGGCGATGAACTGGTCATTATAGGATAATGGAATTCAGTTTCGGCGCATCCGCTTCTAAAATATTAACTACCACCGGCTTCTCCAGTCTGGAGGGTGGCGATATAATCATGCTCATGGTCGCTTGCCTTCTGCTCTATCTGGCGATCTGGAAAAAGTTTGAACCGCTTCTACTCCTTCCCATTGGCTTCGGGTGCCTGCTTGCCAACATTCCCATGAGCATGATGGCAAGCACCGATGCGGGAGGGCTCCTCAACTTTTTTTATCAGGGTGTCAAACATGAAGTCCTTCCTCCGCTGATTTTTCTGGGAGTGGGTGCGTTGACAGACTTTGGCCCACTTTTGGCCAATCCCGCAACGCTTCTTCTCGGTGCCGCCGCCCAGGTGGGTGTCTATGTCACCCTCATTGGCGCCGTACTGCTCGGGTTCAACATGCAGGAAGCCAGCGCCATCGGCATCATCGGCGGTGCAGACGGCCCCACATCTATTTTTATAGCCAGCAAGCTGGCCCCGCATCTGCTCGCTCCGATTGCCGTGGCGGCTTATTCCTACATGTCCCTGGTTCCGCTTATCCAACCTCCGATTATGAAACTTTTAACGACGGAGAAGGAGCGGAAAATCAAAATGGCACAATTAAAGCCGATATCCCAAACGGTGAAGATTCTTTTCCCTGTGGTGGTGACCATCGTCTGTTGCTTGATGCTACCCGGCGTCACCCCGCTTTTGGGAATGCTGATGCTGGGCAACTTGTTCCGCGAATCCGGGGTCACCGCTCGCCTGCACGAAACCTCGGAAACTCATTTGATCAATATCGTCACCATTCTTTTAGCGTTGGCTGTGGGTTCTTCCATGACTGCCGACTCTTTTTTGCGGCTTGAAACTCTGAAAATTATTGTACTGGGTTTATTGGCTTTCTGTGTTGCCACGGCGGGGGGTGTGCTTTTTGGCAAACTCATGCACAAAATGACCGGAGGCCGGGTGAATCCACTCATTGGCTCGGCAGGGGTCTCGGCGGTTCCTATGGCGGCAAGGGTTTCCCAGAAAATTGGAGCGGAAGCAGACTCTTCAAATTTTTTATTGATGCACGCAATGGGCCCGAATGTCGCGGGTGTTATTGGTAGCGCCGTGGCCGCGGGTGTGTTCATCTCCCTGTTCGGCGATATCCCTGCGGTCACAGAACCACATGCCGCCATCGCTGATGTGATTGGCACAGTAGAACCCGGTATCAAAGCCGCAATGACCCAAGTGGCCGACGTAGCCGCCGGGATGAACTAGCAGAAGAGAACCTTATGGAAGCTTCATTCCTGGCAGCCGTCAACGTTTCGATCCTAGCCATTACGGTGATTTTCACCGTTCTGGTTATTTTGATCTTCACCGTTCAGGTGTTAGTGAAACTGATTCCGTATAAAACCCCGCCTCCCGCACCCGCTCGCCCTCAAACCGCGTCTTCTGCAAGCGATGACCAAGAAGACAATCATGTCGCCGCCATCACTGCAACCTTGGCCATGCACATGGGGAAATCCCCTAACGAATTTAAAGTCGTCAATATTTCTCACCACTAGCAGGTTGTTGAAAAACTCCTAAGCAAGGGGGTTAGATTGTAAAACAGGCGTGAGCACTATTTTATTGGAGAGGAGCCATGCGCGGTCAAGAAGAGAGTCAAGGTTTTATGTTTACGTATTTATCGCCGGAACAAAGGACGTCCGAGGGCCATCCTCTCTGCATGATCAAAGCGTGCCGACGCGGTCTTGAAAGAGATGAACCCAACGTTCCAGGTGATGTACAGCAACACAGGAGGACCTTCTGTTTCTCGGAAACGGTTGTTGAAAGCGCAACTCTTGATGGCTTTGTTTACGGTGCGCTCGGTCCGGATGTTCCGCGAGCAATTGGATTACAACATTCTGTTCCGCTGGTTTCTTGATATGAGCCTTGAGGAACCGTCATTCGATGCCACGAGTTTCACCAAGAACCGGGTAAACCGCCACAAGATGGTGGAAGTGACCCCAACGTGGATTTTCGTGGGGAGAAACGTTCAAACAAAACGTGCTGAAGTAGAACCGACCCCGACGCACGGCTCATGCTTAGTGGGAAGGGATACCCTGCGTCGGATTTTGTGGATGGCTTGCGTAGCATGAATATTACTCCTCATATTGCCCAGGTTAAAGACAGGAACACGCTCGGATTGGACAGGCGAATCACAAGGCATGAGGGTTACGCTGTCAGCCAAAGAATCCGCAAGCGGGTGGAAGAAATCTTTGGCTGGTTCAAGACGGTGGGAGGCTTAAGGAAAACTCGTTTTAGAGAGGTCGAACGAACACAGGAATATGTCTTCATGCTCGGAGCCGCTTACAACTTGCTGAGAATGAGTAAGTTGGTTCCAGATGGAGGAGGAACGTGGCTACAGGGACACGGCAAAAGCTTCCAAATACGGTCAAAGAGTTAAAAGAACCAAAAACGTTCATGCTGAAACTATTAATCTTCAATGGGTTTTTAGCGAAACCGTTAAAACTTTATAAAATTATGGGTTTCATTTGCTTTCTTGCCCGGGAGGGGCAAAGACGTGGAGCTAATAGTTATCCGTGGGGGCTGAGGATGGCGTCACATCGAGCAGGTTATCTGTCATGGGAGCCAAGATGTCCTGCGGAGCCTGGAAAATACCTTGAAAAATTCCCATGACCCTTTTCCCCATGGACGTGAAAGGAATCGCGCTAACTCTGGGATCATTAAAATCCCCTTTCACCGTATAATAGGTTTTTAGCAGACTTTTTTCATCGCCGCCGGTTAAGATTTTCCCCACCATGGGAATTTTCGTCAGAAATCGGTCGAGTTCAGCTAGAGGAGCAACCCCGATCACCGTATCTATCTGGCTGTTCACCAGATCAAAACTTCCGACTATGGAGGTTCTCTGGTTGTTGGTTTCAACCACAAAGTTCTCCGTTTTAAGGACCCCGCCTTTAGAAACAAACTTCCCGGAGATTTGTCTGAAGGAAGATGATTCGTCTTTTTCCAAAGGATGGCTTTGAGGAATCGAATTGAATAATCTGCGAACTCCCCTTTTAAGCCCTTCTTTATTTAGGCTTCCGGATCGAATATCCAGAAATATTCTACCGGACAGGGATCTGGCAATTTCCTTCCAGTCTTTTCCACTGCCCATGAGCCGGGCATCCACCGTTTTCACTTTTCCACTTAACCCGTTTTTAAAAACATCACCAAAAAAACCAAACAGATTGTTTGTTTCCACGTTCTGAGCCTGAACGCCTGCCTTGATATGCCCAATACCTTGAGGACCGATCAATATCCGTACGTTACTTTTGACAGACGCATTAGAAGCAAATTTCAGGTTCTCCACTTCTATTTGCTTGTTTTCAAGCACAATGCTTCCTGTAGCCTGATTGAGGTTTAAAAGTTTGTAACCCAGTTGATCCAAACTAAACGTGATCCGACCTTTGCCCTTGGCGAAAAACCCGGACTGTTTCAGCCGGTCAATAAGAGACATATCTTTGTCTTGCGGTTCGGGGGAAATTTCATCCATATCCAATCTCTTTCCGGCAAGATTCAGATCCAGGCTGGGGGAGTTGCCTCCTTGGTAAACGCCGGCAAACCTGAGCCCACTTTGATCTGTCTTGATATTTCCAGAACGAATGTCCAAGCGGTCTCCCTTGAGCTTCAGGCTGGCACCCACCGTCAATGGCGATGAAAAGTTTTTTAGCCTGATTTTTAGTTCCTTCAACTCCATCTCGCCTTCAAATTTTGCGTCTTGGAGATTGTTCAAGTTACCAGAACCGGTAATTTTAAAATCAGTGCTTCCATCCATCTCCGTATCAAAGAATCCAAAAAACCGCTGGGAAGGATCTACCTGAAAATTATTGGCCGCCAAGCTGATGGTGAATTTAGGGTTGTCAAGATCAGGAATTCGAACGGTTCCTGAGACCTGATTACCCCCCAGCTCATAAGACCAACGGTCGATGGTTAAGCCCCCATTGTTTAAAACACTGCCTTTGGCCTTGAATTTACTCAAGACGTTGGGCCGTTTTTCCATAAAACCCGGGATTTGGTGTCCCACCCTTGCCAGATCGGCTTGATGTTCGAACTTGAAGGCGTCCAGATTTCCGTTCAGGCTCAGGGAAACATAGGCAGGACCTGAAAATTTCAAGTCCTTGAAAACGGGGATGTCCTTCAAGTCGGACCGTACAAGTTCCGGAAAGTTCAAGCGCAGGGCATACTCCAGCTTCTTGATATTTCTGCGATCGATTTCTCCTTCCAACTGAACTGGTGAATCACCATACCAACCATTCAAATTTTTCAGTCTTATTCTTCCATCGCCATAAGAAATATTGCCATTCAGGTTTATCACAGGTTGCAACCGGTCCGGATATCTCATTGAGAAGTTTTTCAACTCAATTTTCCCCCATTCCTTTCCAGCTTCTGGCTTAGTGGGGTTGCCCTGCGACCGGTAATTCACAATCAGTTCACCAGAAGTAAAGTCCAGGCCTCCCCTCAAACTCACCAGAGCATCTTCGGAATTATCAGGCAGGACATGGAGCAAATCGCTGGACGCGATTTTGTAGGTCGCCGACATTTCCTCCAGAGGCTCTCCATTATAGAAACCCATCTCCCCGTTCATCTCTGAAAAAGAGCTTTTGGAAAAACTTCCGGAAAGCTTGTCATACCTGATGACCGGAACCCAGGAAGCGTCTTTGCGCTTATCCGCCTCTGGAGTGTGGGTGTAAATAATTTCCCCATTGATGTTTTGCAGTCGTGGCTCAAACCCTTTCTCATTAAAAGAAATGTCCCGCATGCCTATCTTCCCCGAGATCGCCAACCTGTCGAAATCATCCAGCGGCCCCTTCACGTCTAGAAGGACGTTCGCGGTCCCTTCAAATTCATCGTAAGCCGCAATGGAATCGAACAAGGGGTGCCTCTTAAAAATCTTCTTAAGGGTTCCATGAAAATGACTCATCTCCACTTGGTTTTCGACCTTAATATCGACTAAAGGCCGTGTCATGAAGTTATTGATGGTTCCACGAATATTGGTGATAGGCTGATCTTCATATCTGGCTTTGGCAATACGCAAAGTGGCGTTTCCCTTCCTTACACTGAAAGTCCCCGTCACATTCTGTAACGCCGGCAAGGGGGGCTGCCAGTCCACATGCCTCATTTCAAGCTCTGAAGAAACCAAACCCCGATTTTTCTCTTGCGCCAGCTCCCGAAATTGCTCCAGGCTTCCTTCTAATTTTAGTGACTTTATTTTTATCGAACCGTTTTTGAAGCGGGATTGCACTAACGTATGAAACTCCTCCGGAAAAAACCTTAAGGGCAAGTAATCGACACTTTTATTAACCTGGAATGAATCGGAAACCAGATCAATGGAGATTAAAGGATCTTCGGAAAGAAAATTTTTGAGAGAAGCCTTGGCCGTAAATTTAAAAGGCTCCGATCTTGATTTCAACTCTTCAATGTAAAGAGAGTCCTTTTCGAGAGAAACCTTGTATTCCAGACCACCACGGTGAGGCACACGGGCATCTCTCAATGTTGCGCGCTCTTTATTATTCGAGATGGTCGAATATTTCAGCGTGCCTTCTGCTTTAAGGACGCCACCGAGATTCCCTGAAAAGCTGGAGTCCAAAGACAATAAGCTATCTTCAGGAGCTTTAGCCAGCACCTTTTTCAAATAGGACTGAAAGTTTGAAACATTCAAATCATCGACACGGACCTTGCCATTAATGGAAATGCCGGCAAAACCCAGGCCTTCAGAAAAATTGTCGAACGCTCCGGAAGTCTGGAAAGCGGTAGGTGAACTCCCGCCGAGGATTTCCCCTTTCAAATTGAATCTAAAAAGGGAGTCGAGAAGATTTTTTCGCACAGAAAAATGAATATGCCCCAGGTCCAGTGACAAAGGGCTTTCAGGAGGACGGTTTAAATAGTCCTGAAAATGTATGGCCCCATCTTCCACCATGAGCTGGTTCATGAGACTGACTTTTAAAACTTTAAACAATCCTCTGTCAGCAGGCTGGGTGACCCATTTCTTCACATCGCCTAAACTGAACCGCCCCTCTGCATCCCGAACCACACGGAGGGATGCCCCCTGAACAATGATTTTCTTAACCTCAACCTGTTTAGCCAGCAACGGCAATAACCGGACCATCACCCACACACTGCGTGCCGTCAGTTCGGGTTCCTCGGCAAACCGAGACTTGACAGAAACATCTTTCAGGCGAACACTGAGGCTGCGGAAAATATCCATCTCCGCATCGCCGATTTTCACTTCCCGCCGGGTCAATTCCTCCAGCTTCTCTATGGTAATCGTCTTGATCTCTTCCAAATTACGCAACTGGTAATAGGCCAGGGAACAGGCAGAGATCACCCCGAGCACTAAGGTGAACAGGGAATAAAAAATGATCCTTTTGCGATAAAGCGGCATGTGAGGTTTACGGATCGTAGAAAAAGGCTAAAATAGTCTTTGCGGGTTTTTTCGCAGAAAAGGAGCAAAACCGGCATATGACCGCTCAGCAATCACCGATGGGTTCTAGCTGAATAAACCTATTGTCTGCACAATGTTATATTTTATTTAGGGCTTTTCATCCAGCAAAAGGCCCTACACCCTTTTAGAATTTGTTTCATTTCACCGCTGATGAAACCTGCAGAACAATCTTTAATTGTTGGAATCAATCCCGTACAGGAAGCACTTTTGGCCTCCAAGCGACGCTGTTACAGGCTCATTGTAGAGCAGGGCAAAACCCCTGCAAGGATCCAGGCTGTGATCAAACTGGCCAGAGAAAAACGAATTCCCATCGAGTTCTTGCCCAAGACTACCTTCAATAATAAATTCAAAAATCAGGCGCACCAGGGGATCGCTGGGTATTTTTCCATCATCGCAACTCTGGAGTTGGAAAGCTTGATCGAATCCGCGCTCGAAAAAACTTCCCTACCGACGCTCGTCATTCTGGATGGAATTCAGGACCCGCAAAACCTGGGAGCGATCATCCGATCAGCGGAAACTCTGGGAATTCAGGGGATGATCCTGCCTAAACACGGAACATCAGCCCTGAACGAAACAGTGGCTAAATGTTCCTCAGGAGCCATCGAACATTTGCCCATCGTTTGGGTCACTAATTTGGTTCGCTGTATTGAGCAACTCAAAGAAGCCGGATTCTGGGTCGCGGGTGTCATACCCGATGGAGAGATGCCATGCTACCAATACGAGTTCAATACCCCGGTGGCTCTAGTCATTGGAGGAGAGGAAAAAGGCATTCGACCTTTGCTGAAAAAAACCTGCGACGTCACGCTCGCAATCCCCATGAAAGGGCAACTGAAATCCCTGAACGCAGCGTCAGCCAGCGCGGTAGTCTTCTACGAAAACTTGCGTCAGAAAAAAATGCGGGATGACACCTAAGGATGAAACACACCCTGCGAAGGCGGATGAAGCTTAAAGCCGGTTGTAAGACCGCATGCGACGCATGGCGGCTTTTCTTTTCTTCTTGGCTTCTTTTTGCTTGCGCTTTTTCTTTACGGAAGGCTTCTCATAAAACCTGCGGCGCTTAAGCTCTTTCAGCAGGCCTTCTTTGGTCATTTGACGCTTCAAGACTTTTAAGGCTTTTTCAACCTGATTTTGGTAAACTGTTACTTCCAAAAACCTCTACCTCCTACCCTGAGTTTTTAACTAGGCTGAACACCATTTTTCATGATACAAAATAATGATCCGAACCTTCAATGCTTCTGCGTCCCGCACAGAAGCCACCCTAATGCTAAGGGTGGGATTATCGACAATAATTCACATAATGTCAAGACCCTAAAATAATGAGCCTGAATCCGGTCACCCAAACCATCCGTATTGTCCCGGCAGCCTTGTTTTTATTCTGCTTATTGCTTTTATCTCGTGAGAGTTATTCCGAAGAGTTTGCGGTGCCACATGCTGGGTCTCCCTACAAGAATCTGGCAGATCTGGACGCTGGTCAAATTCTCCATCTTCCAACCGGATTGGTGGTCAGCCGGGAACAGATGATGGACTCGATTTCGGCCTCCCGGGTCATTTACATCGGTGAAACCCACGACAACATCGAAACCCATAAGGTTCAGTTGCAAATCATTCAACTTCTGGCGGAAAAATATCCGGTGGCGCTCGGACTGGAAATGTTCCGTCGCTCGGCCCAGGAAAAACTCACCCTCTTCAATCAAGGCCGGCTTTCTGACCATGAATTTAAAAATCTCTTCCGCACCAACTGGGGAAGCGGGTTTGGCCTCTACCAACCGATATTCGAATTCGCCAAATCCAAAGGCCTGCCTTTGATCGGACTTAAATCCAACCGCAAGGTGGAAAACCATTTTCGCTCAGGCGACGCGGCACCCGGCGACACGCTGTATCCGGAAATAGACGAAACCGACCCTTATCATAGAGCTTTCTCGATGTCCGCCTTCGGAGGGCACAAAGCAAAAGTATTGGAAAAACCTTACCGCATGTTATTGCTGTGGGAAGAAACCATGGCTCAGACCGTGGCAGAATTTTTACGTCACCCCGCTAACAAGGATAAAAAGCTGGTGGTGCTGGCAGGCGGGTTTCATATTCAATATGGATTCGGCATCCCAAAACGCGCTTACCGAAGAATTCCTCATCAGTATTCCATCGTATTACCCAATATCACCCAAATCCCAGAATCATTGAAAGACAGGGAAATGAGGATGGAGAAAGTCTCCATCCCGCTTTACGCCTCAGACTATGCCTGGAAAGTGGAATACCAGGTATCCCGTCAGAATAAAGTAAAACTGGGAGTGCGCCTTGCTCAGGAAAAGGGCGGCAAGGTGCACATTAAGTTCGTGGGTGAAAACTCCAACGCCCAAGCTGCTGGCATGAAATCTGGGGACCAGTTGATCAGCATGGACGGCAAAACTCTAGCGAGAGTCGACGATGTGTTGCAACTCTTGCAAAACAAAAACTTCGATGACCGCTCCACCTTCCAAATTCGCCGCGACAACCAAACTCTCAAAGTTGAAGTGGTGTTCAAGCAAAAAAAATAATAAACCCGTCCCCATATCTACAATGTGATTCGCAAAAACAAAATTCAGCCCATGCCGCATCATTGGTATCCCGCCATTTTGGTATCATCTTCGGATGTGAGCTTCGGCACCTTGTGTGGTAAACAGACTTTGGCTCAGTTTGTCTTTACCCAAACTACGAGGTGGGCTGATCTATGACAGACGTTCTCCTTCTGACCAAACCTTTCTTCATCATTATCGTCACGATAACATTGAGTTTTATTTCCGGGTGGGGAGTTGCCTGCCGTTTAAACCTTGAGCCTCTGGAGCGGCTGGTTGTCTCAGTTCTGGCTGGGTTTACGCTGATTTATTTTTTCGAGTTTGGGGCATAACTGCTTTCTTTTCCTTCGTGGACACCTTTCCTCTTACTTACCTTCATTTCGCTTACAACACTAACATTTCATTTTCTGTCCAAGCCTGAAATAGTTCCTTCGACACCTTTGCCCTGGACCGGGATCATTGCCTGGCTGGTTATCTCCTTATGGGGAATGGCAATACAGTTTCATATTGTAGTCTATGGCGCTCAATTCGGGTGGGCCGGGGATTGGTGGGAACATTACGAACGATCCCTGTTTTTTCTTAAACAATTATCACCTGAAACATTATTCCTGAATAACCTGTGGACACTTCCCGCCCGAGGCCCTCTTTTCAACTCCGTGGCGGGTCTGTTGATGGGTGCACTGGGTGAAAGTTTCTGGGTATACCAGATATTAGCAACTGTGCTGAACAGCTTTTGCGTTTTGCCTGTGGCCCTTTTGCTTAAAAAAATATCCAAGCTTGATACCGCATGGTCTTTGATAATAAGTGTAATGGTGTTTGCCTTGGCCCCCTTTGCCTTGCAGCAAATAATTTACCCGTGGACAAAAATGTTCTCGACGGGGTTCATCCTTACGGGCATTTACTTTTACATTGTTGGATTGGAAAAAGGAAAAAACTCCTTTTTCGCAGGGTCATTCCTATTTTTTTCGCTGGGCATTCTGGCACACTACATGGCTGTCCTTTTTGCGATATTTTTTATGGTTCACTTTATTTTTCTCCAGTTCAAACAGCAACGAATATTAAGAGGTTTGATGCCCTCACTCCTGGCAAGTTTTTTTGTTCTATCCACATGGTTTTTCTATCTGATTCCGACTTTCGGCATTAAAGAAACCTTACTCGCAAATAATACACTGGGCAATATATATACAACTCCCGCGAAAAAAAAATCATGGCTCCAACTAAGTCATCACCAGGTTTTTTGGGGTAACACGGTGAGCACATTTATCCCCTTCAGCTTTCGTCATGATTGGGAAAGGCCGGGATGGCCACCTGCTCTAGGGTGGTCCCCTGATCTAACAACACTGGGATGGTCTCATCAACCCAAAGACCTGACAAACGAGGAAAGAATGCTAACGCCCGCATGGCTTGGAAACTTGATCTGATAAATGATCAAAGTTCCTTTACAGGGAATATCGGGTATACCAGTGCGTTCATGGGGCTCATGGCTTTGCTGTATTTAATAACATCCAAAGATCATCATTTAAAAACAGTCCCACCTGGTTGGAAATTTTGGGGTGTGTTTTTTATTTTAGGAATTTGTTTTCATTTATGGGCCTACAGAGGCTATGCGGTTCAAGGAGTGTCCTATTCAAGCTTTCAACCTTATCTTTGCCTGTTGTAAGTAAAGCATCTTGACTTACATTATTAGATAAAACGGTTTTTGGTTATAACTTCTGCTTTAACATTGCCGTTTCTCTGTCTCATACCCATAACGATACTTTTGTATGCCCCACCTTGAGAGCCTTTTACTTTTTTATTTTTGTGCTTGTTTGCTTCTTTACCGCCAATGTAGGTTTCATCCACTTCAACAATGCCACTTAATAGACTATTATCACTAGAACAAGCAAGTCTTAATCTGTGCATCATATACCATGCTGTAGATTGCTTAATACTTAATTCCTTACTGAGTTGCATACTTGAATTCCTTTTCTTGAGGTAAGTAATAAATATCCTGCAAATAACCATTTACGAGGGTCTATTTTGTTCCTTTCAAGTGGTGTATTGGTGAATACATTGAAGTAACTTCTACAATCGCCGCACCAATAATTTACCTCGTCTTTTTGAGATTTTATTTTACTATCGCACCCACATTTGCTACATACTTTTTTACCTTGCCAAATAGTTTTCTCAAAGTATTTGATAGCACTTTCTTTTGTTGGGTATAACTCCATAAGGTTAAATAAACTTAATGTTTTTGCTTTTCTTTTATTGCACATATTATATTTATAACTTTTATAACTTGTTGATTAAATATGTATTTATTATAGTATATAAAGTAATATTTGTCAAGTTTTGTAGTAAAAACATTTGGTTATTTTGTCAAGTTAAAGGATAATTCCCGAAATTATTTAGCCAAACTACAGGAAAGCCTGGTCTTTCTTTCCGACCGGTTCGAGGGGTTTTCCGGTTTTCTTTCACTAGTGAGCATAGGAATTGTTCTGGTCATTGTTTCCTCCTCTGCGGCTATCTGGGTTTTTAACTTTAAAAGAAAAAATAGAAATATTGTTGGATAGTCTGGAATCTTCGCTTGGTGGCCGGACCATTCCCGGAGAGGATATCGAAGTAACTCGTCAAACCGGGATAACTTTTAGCCAGCTAAACAGGCTATTTGCTAATCGCCTTCCTCGCGGAGGGCGGAAAACCTCCGCTAGTGTGATTTTGCCGACACCATTGAGGCCGATGAAATCGAACAGCTCCCCGGCAGGGGTCTTCAGGTTGAGCCCGTCGACCGCGAGGAGCATGTCGTATTTTTTAACCAGCCCGTTGATGGATATCACTAGCGAATAATCTCAAAAGAGTTTAGACCCTTAGGGTCGACCCACTCAATATCTAGAACAGAGACCTCCGCCGAGGGCGTACCTTTTCTGCACCATTTGATAAACTGTTCAAGGGTTTCTTTTTTTCCTTCAGCATGGATTTCTACCGTACCGTCCGGGCAATTTTTTGTCCAACCGCATAGGCCCAGTCGCAAAGCCTGTTCGCGCGTGCCGGCCCTGAACCAAACCCCCTGCACCCGACCGCGTGCAATAAGATGAACGCTCATCAACATGGCCATTTTCTATCCGATCACTTGTTTTTACGAAACGCGTCATCAAAAAGATGCTGGATTTCCCGGTAGACCTGGAACTTGCTCCCGTCTCCGATTTTTTCTCCGAACTTGCCGAGGTCGCGCATGATGCGCTGGAACTCATGGGTCTGTCCCTTGAAGTTTTCAATGAGCGGATGAAAATAAAGTTGTTCATCCTCATCCAGTCGATCACAGATAACCCGAAGCCGGGTTTTTAACGGTTCAAAGTCTTGTTCCATACTTTAATACTAGCCTTCAATGTATGGGATTGCAATTAGGTAAAAACTGGAGGAAAAATCTTTTGGGGATTGGCAGGAAAGACAGTATTATTTTTCTTTAAGGTGTTCTTTCATGACGGCCTGCGACCGGACCACGGTAGGGCTGGTGTCCAACAGGGCGAGAAATTTTTCGCTGGTGAGAGCAGCCACTTCACAATCCTCCAAGGCCATATCACCGACGCGGTAGGTTCGCCGTCTGAAATCATCGCCATTTCCCCAAACAGGTCGTTCTCTTTCGGCTGGACGAGCATTTGTTTGTTGCTCTCGGCACCTTCCCAATACACTCCCACCGTTCCCTTTTTAATCAGGAACGCGCTGGTATCATGGGTACCCGAACAATCTTTTTTACAGTGCCGGTTTCCATTTGCAATGCCCTATTAATCCGGGCTTTTCGGTGTCATCGTTTGTTTGCCGAAGTATTTTAATTGCAGACGTTTCAACTGGCGTTGCGCATTTCTTATTCGGACATGGTTCTTTTTTTCAGAATACAGATTCAAAGCAAGGAGCATATGCTTGACAGCATTGGGGCCGTCCTTTAGCAAATCGTAAGCGAGACTCAAATTATAATGCGCCGTAATATACTTTGGGTTGAGTTGGATCGCCTCCTGATAGGCTTGCGCCTCTTCTTCGTGCCTCCCCAGAGCAAGGTAAGCCCTGCCCAGCTCAAAATAAGAGACCGCATCCAGAGGATCTTTGCGAACGGTTTCCTTGTGCCGCGAAATTTCCGCATGGACTCCCTCAAGATAGGCTTTAAAGTCTACCGCCAATGCCGCCTGTGGCCCGCAAATTCCACTGAACACAAGAATAGCGAAAATTCCTTTTGTTGCAGAAATGAAAATGCTATGACCAACGGAACAAAACAAGCAGTTAAGTGAATAAGGGTTCATCCCCCCAATTTATCATCTTTTAATGAGGCAAGCATGAAATACTGGGCATTTGACAATGCCAAAGTTTCAGAAATCAGGCTGAGCACCTGGTAGCCAACGCCTGGCGCAACATAACTGTTTGACAATGTTCACATTTCTTTAAACAACTACCCCACCCCGTCGTACTCTTGTCGCGTGACTTGGACAGGACTCTCTGCGGCCTTCATTTTTAAACCTGAAGAATCGGTTTGCGTATTAGGGTAAACAGTGCTGATTCTTCTTTGAACAAATGTGATTCGAGGTCTGTACGTAAATTTTTAAACACGGCCTGCGAAGGATAAACTTATCTGCTTGTAATTAATATAAAACCTGTATAATTCCCTAGTCAAGGTATGAAAGACTGAATGGTGGAAAAATGGATGAAAATTTTTGAACCCGATCTTCTAGAAATCCATCCTACTTCAGGAGACGAAGACTAACCTTACTATTAGGGAAGATCCATGCAGGAAACCCAGACTTTTTCCGTTGTAAAGATCGAGCTGACCCCCAACCCTCGCTCGGTAAAATTTATTCTAGACCAGACCGTGCTCGATTCCGGCTCCAAAACTATTCAAGAGGGTGGCTATCTGGACGCCGATGCCTTTGCCCATAATATGTTCGCCCTTGATATCGTTGATATGGTCTATTTGCGCGAGAACTTTGTTTCTGTCACACTTACCTCCGCCGATCTTTGGGTGGTTTTTAAGGATAAGGTGAAAAATATAATCGAAGCGGATTTAGGAAGATATATGGAAGGGGATGATGAAGTTTCCGCATCCATCCTTGATGATTTCGATATGGGAAAATATCCTCAACTTTCCGATGACGAAAAAGTCATCATTGTTGAGGCCGTTCTTGACTCATCCGTCCGGCCCGCGCTGGCAAACGATGGCGGGGGCCTGGAAGTGATCGAAGTCGATGGGCATATTGTCCGAATCCGTTATCAGGGTGCTTGCGGAGGATGCCCGAGTTCTACGGGCGGTACCCTGCGTGTCATCGAAAACCATCTCCGGTCTCAGCTGGATCCTGAAATCAAGGTCCATACCTACACTTAGCTTACCTCGATCACTGGCCACCAGAACTATTTGAAAAACTTCCCATTCGATGTATTCAGTGACAGGGGATAAACTGGTTATCCTGCTGGGTAGTGACACTAGGAAACACCAGCAAAACGATATAGACCGGGTGGCGGATGTTCAGCTCCAGCGGAAACCCCACGGCTGAAAACCTGGTCGGTATCATCCGCACCCCGCAAAAAAAAAGAAGGTGCCCGTTTTAAAGTGAAAGCCTCCCGATGAGACCTCTTTTTTCTTTTTTTAAGGTCTAAACTCATTCCTTAAATACCCGGTAATATGAAAAGCATGAATCATGCGAGTTTAAAAACAAGGGAAGAAACCCGTTTTGTGCTGGTGCATTTTACCGAGGAAGACGCATCCAGCTATGACAACATCAAGAAATCGCACCTTGCTAAAGGCGAGCCTGAAATCGGTTTCCATTTTATCGTTACCACAGAAGGCAAAACTTTAATGGGGCGGCATGTTTCAAGAATAGGGGCACATCATCACGAGCTGAATAACAACAGTATAGGTGTGTGCGTCATAGGAAACCGTGACGACATGAGCGATGAGCAATCCATTGCCCTCACTTTGTTGCTCGAAAACTTAAAAACCGATTATCCGTCTCTAGAAACTGTCAAATACTTCTACAAAAAAAATCCCACTAGACGTGACCGGCGAGTCACCGGTGGCAAATTGCAGTAGCGTTAAAAAGCGGCAAACATCTTCTCAACTGAAAGAGCCATTGCTGTCTGTCTCCTTTGCCATAAGGTGGTGCCGAGGGCCGGAATCGAACCGGCACGGGGTTTCCCCCGAGGGATTTTAAGTCCCTTGCGTCTACCAATTCCGCCACCCCGGCTCAGGTATTCATGCGTCTTAAAAATGTTCCAGCAGAAAAAGACCGCCGTTGGAACCCAGACGAATGGTAGCAGTTTCCATTAAAAATTCCAACCGCCAACAGCGTTTAAATCTTATAATCATTCTTTATACTTTATACAATAAGGGCAATATCCTGACAGGCCGAGAATAAATTTGTTAGCCAGTCCAAGCTATTGCTCGCTGACCCCACGCCCAGTGGATGGAGAGAGTTTTTTGCGGGACCCTAAACGAATTTTAAAAAAACTACTGGGACCGGAAGCTGAAGTCGAGCCCTTCGCAGAGACCGGTGAACCTCTGGAACAAACGGTGGAAACATTTCGCGATGTGGTTAAATGCCGAAAAATCCGCGACTACATACGCGATCAATTCGGCCTCGACCTGGCCCTCGCGCCAGGAGTTTTCCATGGCCTGCTGGATATCCCGCAAATTAATAATATTGAAACCACAAAAAGGGACCTGGAAGTGGAAACGGTTTCTTTAAAAGAAAACCGTTCTCCGGACGACCCCGTCAGCATCGCAAATTTGAATTCTGTACTACGTGAACTTTATGCCAACCTCCTCCTGATCAAAGAACGCGCCAGCAAAGATTTCCCCAACGCGGTTTTGATCAACGAAATGCAGACAGAACATATTGATCGAGCCCAGAAAATGGTTCAATCCATCTCGGTATTACACGGCAACCTGACCGGCTATCTGCTCACCATTTGGAAGGCAGGCAAAATTGAAAAAGAGTTCCTGTCCCTTTTCCCCAACTCGACCAAGGCACACCCTCTTCGAAACACCTTCCCGCTCATTGAGTATGAGTTGGAACTATACCGCGAAGCTCTTAAAATTCAGAATAAATGGAAGCCTTTAGGACTCGATCTGTTCGCCCTGCTCCGGGATTCGCAAGGACTCAACCTTCTGCTCGAAAATATTCAGGAAATGGGTAACCAGTTGTGGCAGATCATTTATCAGAGTTCCGAGATAAGGCAATGCGTGGATCTTGCGGGAATTGACTTTGGAGATATCCAACCACTGTTCGACAACAATAAAGTAACTCTGAATCCTCTCGGCTAGCCCTCCGCGAGAGACCTTTGCGTAAGTTAAAAAAGGGGAAAGGCACGATTCTTCACCGCGTTCAGAATGACACGAAATGCCGGTTTGTCATCATCGAGCCGAAGGCGAGGAAGGCAATGAGCGCATGATATTTGTCCCTGGTTTTCGTGCCATGCAGGGGTAATAACATGGATGGACCGACAAAAGATTAGCGTGGCTTAAGCAGGCGTGTGGCTAGTGGGTCAACCCTTCACCTGAAAACCTTCTACTTTGTCCAGTAGCAGGTGTTTCACAGCAGACACTTTTTGCGCTTCTTTAAGGGCGTCTTTCCCCTCATCCTTGAGCCGGTTGAGACGCAAATCCAAGCGCACCAGATTGGTGAAAAGAGGCATGAATTTCGCCAAAACCAAAGCCCCCTCATCGGTGATTTCATTATCCGTGAGGATCAGGTTCTGCAAACTCAAAAGATTATCGGATACCGCAAGATATTTAATCCCCTCGTTGCCAAGCCGGTTGTAAAACATATTTAACGAAGTCAGATTAACCAGCACTTCAGACTGGGCAATATATTTCGCCCCCCTGGGACCACATAAATTCGTCCCAAATGCCAGGTTGGTCAAAGGCCGCAAAAACTCCATGCGGGCTATGTCCTTGGCACCATACTCCTTCAAATAAGTGGCGGTAAGATCAAGGGTTTTACCATCTTTGCTCAAATTTATTCGAACGATTGATTCGGTCTCAGCCATGATCCTTTCCTGACCCATGGCGGTCTTGTTACCACTGTAATCCATAACTTCCTTTCTCCAACTATCGGACAACCCAAGTTTCCCAGATATCAGCCAGCTTTTGACGATGACCCAATTATACACCGGTTCAAGTCTCACAGGAAGGACTCATTGAGCCGACTCCTCACCGGAGTGGCAACTGGCAAAGACTTGTTAAGCCGAGATGGTCCTTTGCTGGCCGGAGATGGCTATCGTGCGGTGGCCCCACACCAAGTAGTTCCTAGTAGTGGATTTTTTGCTGAAAATATTTTAAGATGTAGCGTGATGAACCTCAATCCAGGGAGTGAATAGCATGGCTGGACTGTACAGAACCGAGACCGAGATGAGTCTGGGCAATAACGTGATCGTGACGCAAATGACCCAGGCTATTAACTGGGCACGAAAATATTCCTTTTTTATCTATCCCTTCATCACCGCATGTTGCGGAATGGAGTTCATGTCCGCAGCCGGTCCGCGATACGACCTTGACCGAATGGGTGCGGCATTTCCCCGGTTTTCACCAAGGCAGGCCGACCTGCTCATGGTCGTGGGAACCATCAGCCACAAACAGGCTCCTATTCTCACCAAGGTCTATAACCAAATGGCCGAACCCAAGTGGGTGGTCGCTTATGGGGTGTGCACGGTTTCCGGCGGATTCTACGACAATTACTCCACCGTGATGGGAATTGATACTCTCATCCCGGTCGATGTCTATATTCCGGGATGCCCCCCAAGACCCGAAATGGTGATTGATGCTCTGATGAAATTGCAGGACAAGGTACAAGCAGAAACCCTGGAAGACCACGTCAAAGGCCCCGCTCTCGTCACCCCCGCCAGCAAACTCTAATCGGCACACTAGGCGTGGGGCCAACAAACGCAATTATTGTGGTTTTAAGTTTTACCTTAAAGCTGGAGTTCAGGTTCTGAAAGGATTGTTGGCAGGGTTTTTAGCTTGAAAGAATACTTGCTAATTAATTGCTTGGATTTTGTTTTTGTTGGCGGACTGAATTCTTCACCTGTTTCAGCAGGTATGATGAATTTCCCCTGAAGATAGAAGGCGGACCCAAGTGACCTTGCTATTCCTGCAAAATCGTTTACATCAAGAAGACCGAAGAGCGAGTCGATATAAATTTTTTGATGAATGCAAGCATCTCCTCTTTGCCACCAACCCTTTCTGCTATTATCGAAAAACGAATCGAATAGATCCTGCGGGCTTTTGACTGTGCCGATTGTATCGGCAACCCCTCTCTGTACCATACTGTTCATAAAAAGATGTTTTTGTTTTGAAGCCAAAGCACCAGCTTAATCCCCAACCTTTTACATCCTGAGGGTATCAATTTCTAACTTTTTAACGCCCATCCGGAATACTTTCCAGCATCCTTAAGGCCCCTGCTTTCTCAACCGGAGTGAGTTTTGGTGAGTCCACCATCTTGGCGATTTCACGGCGTTTCTCTTCCACATACAACTTAAAATCTTCCTCATCCGGCACCACCAGATTTACTTCTCCATCCTCTCCGATGAACCGTTGCTTTAAAAACCTAAAATAAATCCCCAGCCGGGTTGCGGAATTCTTCAAGTGCAAATGATAGGTCATGGTCAACAAGGCCTCGCGCTTACGGTCAATGCGATAGCCCAGCCGGGTGTTATCGAGTTTGCTGAACTGAATTTCCAAAATTTCAAACGCTTCCTTGAGCGTCAAGGGAGCCAACTCCAATGGAGGGAGTGGCAGAGTTTTTACCGCCGCGATGTCGAGCAATAACGAAAACGTGCGAGTCTGCTCACCCAGATAAGCCGACTTAAAAGGATAGGTCCGGTTCAGACGCGACACTTCCTTTAACACCCGAGCCAGTTTTTCTATGGTAATTTCTAACTTGCTCAGCGTTTCGCCTTCAAAAGGCATTAAAAACCACTGCACCTCTTTAGGGACGGTCACCTCCTCTTTTACCTCGCGGGAAAAAAACCGATTGAGGATATCCGGAAATTCAGGAATGAAAAACGCCGTAACTGTATCGGAGAAATAAGGAAAATTTAAAATCAGAAATTTGGGATTGGAGCGAATATTCAATCCATACGCTTCCAATTCATTGGCAATCCCCAAAAACCGCTGGGTCAAATGCAGGGACTCATGCAGGTGCGTGGCATTTCCGTACACACGACTGTCTATCAGAATCGCGGCAGGGAAAATTCGGATCGTGTCAAAAGTGGTGTGGGCAAACTGACCAGGACGCAACCAATCATCCGATGCGGGCTGGATGATAAACTGTTTTAACGATGGCGGGGGAAGATCGGGGAAAATAGAGATCAGGCGATCCAGCGATTGCCGCATCCGGTCAATCGACTTGTCCAGCAACTCGTCCGGTTTATGGCACTCCCCGCAACCATAAACTGCGAATCCGGGAATGGTAAAAATGGTGTCTTCACTTTGGGGCAGAAGCCTTACTTTTTTGGAAGCACCAACACCTTCTTGAAATTTTTTCGGTAGGTGAAGCTGAATCAGACGATCCAGTTCACCCAAGCCCACCCCTCCTTGTAGAGGGAATTTGCTAACATCGGACAGAATCCGGTTCAGGTGTGATGCCTCTCCCTCAGTGGCTACCGGCTCATCTGCGTTTAACGGCGAAGTTACGAAAACAACGAAAATGGCAATGCAGAATCCTTTTATCAAGGTTTCGGCTTCTTAACGTTGAAGCGTTGCCAGACGCTGACCACCTTGCGTCCATTTCTGTCTTCCTTAACCCCATCCCAGACCGCGAAGGCTACCAGCGCGGGGTCAATGCGCTGGGCAAAGTCCACATCCCATTTACCGGTTTTTGGAATGTCGCGGAGAAAGACCACGGTCCAGACACCGTCCTTCCATTCGCCGGCACCTTCCACATTCTGGTTTTCGGGGGGTTGCGGCGTGACCGTGCCGAACCCTTCGGCATTCAGTTCTTCAACTGGATTATCTCCTGTCGTATTAACACGAGAGAAAGATTCAGCAATAATATCGCCAAAAATCAGCGCGTCCATATCCACTCCGCCGCCAGCATATTCCAGGTCATCTTCGGCTTCGAGCGCTTCTTCCAAGCCAGCTTTCCAATGCCAGATATTTACCGGTTTGTTGCGGTTGCCCATACCAAAAAAAGGTTCATTATGCCCATGAGTGTGAAGCGTCACCGCCCCTAACGCAAATTGCACTGCCACTCCATCGCGGAAGACATCTGAACGCAGTTCAGAAAACGCGTCATGAGTCGGATCGTTCCACCGCAAACGCACCGCCAGCTGTTCGCCGTTATTCACTGAAGACACATTAATAAATTCCACCGCATCACGCCTCGCCGCTAACGGACGCAATACCAGGTTTGTTGTGGCAACCCCTTCCCACACCGGACTATAAGGGTCGGTGCTCAGTTCCACTCCCACAGGAAGTGAATAAAGATCCGTTTCAAATTCCGCTTCTTTAAATTCCTTCACTAAATTTGAGCCAATATAGTGCACCAGTGCCCAACGGTCTTTTTCGGGAACGTGGAGGTAGGAGCCCATAGGGGTTCCATCCAGTCCAGCCGTGATGGTTCTGAACAGGTCTTCCGGCTTGTGCCCGCTCTTGAAATAATGGGGGTTGGTGATGTCATGCACAAATACTGCGTGCTTCCAAGCATCTATGAGCGATTCGGCCAGCTCGCCATCCCCTTTTAAAGATTCGCCGTGACAGCGGAAGCATTTCAATTCCTTAAAAAGTTTTTTGCCTCGGGCCACTAGCTCCGGCGAAGACTCAAGAGGTTTGGCAACCACTATTTTTTCACCCTGCGGTTCGTTTTTGAATCGCGGGGAAAAGTTTTTAATATGATTGATCAAAGCCCAGGTATCTTCGGGGCTCAACGCGTCTCCCCAAGCGGGCATGGATGTGCTGGGAACACCGCTTACGATGGTACGGTATAAATCTTCATCGCGGGGGAGAGTACCCGTCGGAGTGGAGCGGAATTTAAAAATTCCTTCTCTAAAATCTCTCGGCCATGGATATAAATATTCAACCGCTATGCCGCCCCCGTTGCCGTCTTGCCCATGGCAGAATACACACATATGCATGTAAATGTTGCGACCGCGAGCCAGAAGGCTTTTGGAGTCCATATCTTCAGGTTTGGAAAGGCCTGGCTGATCATGAGATCCCCGGGTGCGGAATAAACTATCACCTTCTCCATGTTGCATGGTGCCGTGGTCCATAGCTTCATCGGTCCGGTATTCCCCTCCGGGCGCGGAGTGATCCATTGCTCCATGGTCCATTGCGCCACCACCGTGATCCATTTTATGTTCCTGCGCAATCGCCAAAGCGGCATAGCACAAACCCGCCAACACCAGTAAGACCAGCCCTGATTGAACAAATCGTGCTTTTTGTTTCATAACGTCTTATCTCCTAACCGGCCTACCGTTGCTGGCCAGCGTGACGCTGGACTCCACTTGCAATGGCCTTTAAAGCCGAAAGCACGCTTGTTCGCCAAGAAAAGTAATGCTAGTCGGCTCCACCGCCTAATGGTGGACCATTTTGACACCTTGTTCCAGGTCTGCCAAGTCTTTCAGGTTGAAATAATTTTCTTTATGGCCCAGGCCAAAATACCATGCATGGTCCAGTCCACGCTCGTCCGCGGTCCAAATATAGTAACTGCCTCCGCTTTCAAACTCAGGGGGCAGCCCAAGGATTTCCTCATCCTTGCTTTTAATCTTTCCTGAAGATATCCATAAACCGTTCAGTTCCTTCAGGGTGGGCAGTCGCCAACCATCGTTTTCCGCAAACTTTTCCAAATTTTTTCTGGAGATATACTCCAACGCCTCATACCAGTTGAGTCCCTTTTTCAACTCATGAAAAGAGTCATCTTTTTGCCAGACCAGGCCGGTGTTCGAATCCGTTATGGTGCCATTCTGGTTATCAACAAAACCCGCAACCGGAGTAACGTTGAGAAAAAAAACAAGTACGATTGCTAAAACAACATTTGAAATAGCTGACATGTGCTCGTCCCTTTTTGCGATTGATCGACTACCCACAGATTATACCGGAGAAAAAAAAAGGAATGAACCCCTAACCGAAAATTTATGGGGAGCAAAATGTTTTCAAGGAGTTCGGCCCATTCGGCGTAAGGCGAATATGCAAAGTTTTTTACTGTCACCAACAATGTTTTCAGATAAATTGGCTAATGCTTGCTAACAAAAGCTATTGTGGTTTCTGCCACCTGGGGTAAAATCTGAAATTCATTTTTAATCTACAGGGTATTTCTTTGGACAAGCTCATTGATGGTATTAAAAACTTTATCATTGCCCTGCCACCCCTGTTGCAACTATTGGTCGGCATATTCGCCACTATCGGAGTCATCCGACTGTTCATGTTCGTGGTGGATATTATCGAAGACCGAAAAGAAGGGGAAAGTTAGGAGCCGAGCACCCTGTCACAGTTCAAACCGCATGAGATCATGAGCGAGAACCAGTTCACCCGCATAGAGAGCGGATACGGTTTCGCGCATGACATCGAAATCGCAGGGCGGATAAAAATGAGTGAGGCAAAGCGTCTTGCAGTCGGCTTCTTTCGCCAGCTTTCCTGCCAGCGAGGGAACCAGATGTCCCACCACTTTATCTTCGTCGGGAAAGGCGCATTCCAAAATCATGAGATCCGCCCTCCTGGCCAGATCTATCATACTCTGGCAATAATCGGTATCTCCCGATAATGCCACCGACTTTCCCGCCAAGCTCTCAAACCGGTAGCCCCGGCTCATCTCGATATGCTGAACTTTTTTGAAGGTAACCTGATGACAGCCAAATTTTTTCGACCCCTCATCAATTTCCGTGATGCGGAGTTGGTATTCAGTGGGGGCAAGCCAATGTTTGAACGCTGACATGAGCTTGTCGAGGAACTCTTGGAACCCGGGGCCCGCAACAATCTCCAAATCTTTTTTTCTTGATGAGGGACGGTAACGAGCTCCAAATAAGAAAGGGATCAAATCACACATATGGTCCGGGTGGTTATGGGTGAAAAAAATCCGGTCGATATCGTGGTAGGTGATTCCCAGATTCAATAGTTGTTTCAGGGTTCCATAGCCAAAATCAATCAGGGTATTGATACCCTCTTCCTGAATAAGTACTCCAGACGAATTGCGCTCCAGCGATGGCACCGCAGTACCGGAGCCTAGTATTGTGACGTTCATACATTCCCCTCATCTGCCAGCCCCTTAGCAGTGGAGGCAACTGGCAATGGTTCTTTCAGCCGAGACAACTCTTTGCTCGCCAGCAAAAGCGATTGCTCACTTTGCCCCTGTCGGGCAGGAAAGCTGGGAAAAGATACCACCGCCCACGCCTAGTGGGAGCGGGCTTTTCGGAAGATGCCAAACGAACTGGTATAACCGTGTAAAAAGGTAGTGTTTCCCACCGGGCCAATCTCCCCATTGCAGAAAAACCCTCCCAAGGGAATCTCCCCCAGTTTGCCACGGAACATATCCGTATCGTGATTGGTTTTGCCATAAAGATATTGACCGCGCCCCAAACAGGAAAATAACAGGGCTCCTTTGGCGTTTTCGGCGTTCCCCTGATTCAGATAGCGGGTCAACATCGCATCGAGGTCTTCTGCCGACATCTTTCTATCGCGTAGGTGAAACTGCACCAATTGTCCGTTTCTTAACAGAGTGCCGATAGCCACAGCTCCGCTCTCCCTGTCAACCCCCATCAAATTGCGAATGAGGAAATCTCCCTGTGTGGGATTTTCTTTCATCGGGTCCATTTCTATTCCCAGAAACAAAGAGGTCTGAATCAGTTTTTTGTCAGCGTCTGACAAAGTTTCTTGCAGTTCCTGTAGCACTTCCAACGGCGGCTTTCCCTCCAGTTCTTTTAGCAGATTGCGCTCACACTGGGTGATTTGCAGGGGTTCACCAATGGGGCGGCACCCCTGAGCAACAATGGTATCGACTTGGATATCACCGCTTAGCGCAATGCCGATCAACCCACTATCACAAATTTTTTCCCCGAGATACAGGGCATTTCCCCCTTGAGCCTGGGTGCCGCTGGCGAGGCCGCCGATTTTTTTACTATTAGGGTAGGCAAAATCCACCCCCGCCAGAAACTCTTCACCGCGGAATGAAAAGGGGTCTGCCAGAAAAACAAAATGAGGATCGTCCTCGACATTCACCTTCAACCATTCGCGCCAGACGGAAGGCGAGGTATCCTGATCCGGTAAATCGGTAGTCTCGAACTGGATAGGCTGAATTTTCACGCCAGGCAGTTCGGCACACGTAATACTGATGGCCGCCTGTTGCTCTACTTCTTCGCCATTGCCGATGATTCCTCCTCCTGAGCAACCAAAGAGCAGACCAGGTTTGAAATAACGACTGATCAAATCAGGAACCTTGTTATAGAATTCCTTGAACTGGGGAGAAACAAACACAACGGTCAAATCGGCATAGTCTTTGCCAAGTTGCTGGATGGCAGATTCGACCGCTTCTTGCACAGCGCTGTCGATATCGGTTTGCCGGGAAAGGGTGGAAACCCACTTCATGAGGAACTCCTTTTTTTAGTAGTTATGGACGTTAGACGCTAATTTCGACCTTGGGTTTCTCAACCAGAAACTGGATCGCTGACTCAGCCGACTGGGTTCCGTGCTGGACGCAATCGGGTATGCCAATGCCGCGGTAGGTGCTTCCTGCCAGAAAAAGTCCTTCTTGCAGCTCTTGCATGATGGCATCAATACGCTCGGAATGGTTCACGTGATATTGTACGTTGGATTTCCGGTTGTGAAAAACTTTGCAGAAAACCGGCTCTTCCCGGATTCCCATTATTTCTCTAAGGTCCTGCTTGACCAAGGTAGCCATGGTCAGCTCGTCTTTTTCGGCGATATCTTCCTGCAGGGCTCCCCCCAGATAACAGCGAAGCATGGCATAGCCTTCGGGAGTCCGGTGGGGAAACTTCGACGAAGTCCAGGTGCAGGCAAGAATACTGCGACCTTCACATTTGGGCACAACAAAACCAAATCCATCCATGGCGTGAGAAAACCCTTCCTTTTTGTATGCGACGGTCACGGTGGCAGTGGAAACATATTTAATCTGCTTTAAGAGTTCAGCGGCTTTGGGGGTGACCGATTGCAGGAACCGGGCAGTGATATGACCAGGGGTAGCCAATATGAGTGCTTCGGCTTTGTGTTCGCCACCGCCTTCCAAACGTATGGACCAGTCACCTGCTTTCCCGGCAATGGATTCCACTCTTGCCCCAGACTGAAACTGAATATCAGGAGATCGTTCAATCACCGCGTCGACCATTTGCCCCAAACCGTTTTTCAAAGTCATGAACAAACTGAAGTTACTTTCAGGACGTTTACCAGCATTCAGAAACATGGCTTTTTTTCTTGCCAGCATTCCCAGAATGAGAGATCGGTATTTGCGTTCGGTCTCGACAAACATGGGGAAGGTGCTACCAATGCTCATGGTTTCAGGATCACTGGCATAAATGCCGGCCAGCATGGGCTCGGCCATTTTTCTCAACGCTTCCTCCCCCATCCTCCTGCGGACAAATGAAGCCAGACTTTCATCACTCTTATCGGCTTTTTTCGGGATCAAAAGATCGAACGCCATGCGGATTTTTCCAGACAAGCTGAACATAGGCGTCAGGGCAAACGGTAAAAACCTGGTAGGAATCATCAGACTCAACCCATCCGGCATGGTCATCAGTTTACCTCCGGTATACACGTAGGTGTTGGGGGTTTCTGGATTGGTTGAGACCAGCTGGTCTCCAATGCCCAGTTGTTGGCAAAGTTGAATGGCCGCGGGTTTTTGTGAAATAAATGAGTCTGGACCCCGTTCGATGATGAACCCCTCAGACCTTTTTGTGGCAATTTTTCCGCCAAAATGGTCTCCGCTTTCGAGCAAAGCGCACTCCAACCGGGCTCCTTCTGATATCTCCTTCTGGATACGGTAAGCCGCCGCTAATCCGGCGATTCCGCCTCCTATAATGATAACTTTTTTCATGGGCGCATTATGTCAGGTTTCCCCTGTTCCCGCAATATGACGCAGAACCACTATCCGGTGGATAAGATTATTGCTATTTGAGGAAAGAATTTGGTACACTTTTCATTTCCAATCAAGATGCTAGGAAATGAGTCCATTAATTTTGTCAGGAGTCCCACAATGTCTAATTCTGCCGTGGCGTTGAAAGAAGCCGTCGAGTTTGAGAAAAAAGCCTTGGAAAAATACAAGGAGGCCACCGCTATGGTGAAGCATCCTGAAACCAAAGAGTCCCTTGAAAAAGTAACTGCCGAAAAAGCGCAGACTATCGAGTCCATGCATTGGATCATCATGGCGGAAGCGGGAGAAATTGAAACTGAAAAACCCGCACCTGCACCTGCCGCCGCAGGCGAAGAACCCAAGAGCGGGGGGAGCAAATGTCCTTTCTCTGGTGCTTTGGCAGAAATGGGCATTGACATTACTAAAATGTCTAAAGAAGAGGCCATGGAAAAAATGGGCGACATGTCAAAAATGTTCCCTGACAGCTCAAACTCATAACCCTGCCATGAATCTGAAGGCTCCTTTCGACCTGTTGATGGAGTGCGGAGGTTGTGGACTTGAGAACCTCATTTCCACATTCACTCTTGGTACACCTGCCATCTGCAACCAATGCCGGGAAAACTTGATGGCTTACGATTTGGTCGGCACCCATCAAGGCCATACCTGCGACTCTTGCCAAAGGGCTTTGGTGCTCAAAAAAGAGACCGCGTTTGTAAACGGAGAATCGGAATGCGAATGCGGGTGCCAGGATTTCACGGAATTGAGCATGAGAGATTTCGCGGATAGGGCAACCCAAGCCGAAAAAACGGGTTCCGACAATGCTGATGACAACCCTGATTTCGACTGGTGCCGCCCCGCACCAGATCATGCAATCAAAGAGGATTATAACGAAATATTTGATGATGACCCCGGGTTCCGGTAACCTTTTGTTTCTAAACCCACACTAGCTGTAAGAAATTATTAGATTTCCCTTCCCCAGAAAACCTCATTAGCCATGCCGTTGGTTTAATAAATTTCAGAGGAGTAATATTCATGCTACGCAAGCCATCCACAAAATCCGACGCAGGGTATCCCTTCCCAGTGTTTTCGGGTGCACCCGCTTTCTGACTTGGCACGAAAGCATATCCAAGGCGGCTTCCTGTTCCGCATAACCCGTGGCTTTGTTGACTTTGAGACCAACGCATGCCCTGAAAACAATAGCCAGGCTTCTTTCCCAAACCCTCTAAGCATGAGCCGTGCGTCGGGGTCGGTTCTACTTCAGCACGTTTTGTTTGAACGTTTCTCCCCACGAAAATCCACGTTGGGGTCACTTCCACCATCTTGTGGCGGTTTACCCGGTTCTTGTAAGGGTTCTATCGGATGAAAACTTTTCATCGAAGCCTAGGCATCGATCAACGTGCCATCCACGGTGAAATGATCATCTGACAATAAATCCTGCTTACCCGCCTGACGCGCCACCGCATCGAAAAACTTCAATGAAACAGCATGGGCCAATGACGCTCCCGGTTCTTGGTGAAACTCGTGGCATCGAATGACGGTTCCTCAAGGCTCATATCAAGAAACCAGCGGAACAGAATGTTGTAATCCAATTGCTCGCGGAACATCCGGACCGAGCGCACCGTAAACAAAGCCATCAAGAGTTGCGCTTTCAACAACCGTTTCCGAGAAACAGAAGGTCCTCCTGTGTTGCTGTACATCACCTGGAACGTTGGGTTCATCTCTTTCAAGACCGCGTCGGCACGCTTTGATCATGCAGAGAGGATGGCCCTCGGACGTCCTTTGTTCCGGCGATAAATACGTAAACATAAAACCTTGACTCTCTTCTTGACCGCGCATGGCTCCTCTCCAATAAAATAGTGCTCACGCCTGTTTTACAATCTAACCCCCTTGCTTAGGAGTTTTTCAACAACCTGCTAGCCCTCTCTATTTCTAACCCTTTATCCCAAATTTCAGAGACCAACCATCCTTCAACTCTAAATACAGGCACTTCTCCCTTAGAGTTAGGCAAAAAAGCAGCGTGCAAAACTTTCCCTGCCTTAAAGTGCCTTCTTGAAAAGGTGTATCTGGAAAGAGGGCTCGGCGGGATCAATCGGGACCAAGATCATTCGTCATCTTCTCCGCAAACCTTTCGGATGTGGCTTATGACGTAACGAGGTATGCCTTTGGAAAGTTCTTCCCTACAGCTCCCGGTACTATTTTGGTCAAAATACCATGAAAGAAAAATAAGGCCTTCTCCGCTTAAACCAGCAACATATGTCATGTTTTTTCTCCAGACCATTCAAAGGTAATGCCACCATCAGGTTGAGGGACAATATGCGGAGAAGGGAAAAGGACAGGAAGATCGTCTAAAAATGTTTTCGCCTCAGAGTAAGAATCAATCGAAACCAGGGCAGCATCATAGCCATCCCAATTCGCTTGGGAACATTCACTGAAGGTTTTCTCAAGTTCACGTTCTAAATTTTCCCGCTCCCTTTCTTCGAGCTCATGATAATCTAAAGAGAGATAATCCTCTTCCATTGCTCCAATTTCTGCCAAGCTTGGAAATTCTCTGCTTGGGACTAGTTGTAATGCAAGCGTCACATTTCCTCCTTATTCACTATTCATCCAAAGACACTTTAAGCTGATCGCTAATAGCCCAACTAAATAAATTATAAGTCTTCTTATTTACTTTTCGCCATTCAGAGATAACATTTTCAACTTCAACATTAAATTGGTTTTCTGAAATAAGGTCAATATCAAGAATCACCTGCGGCTTGTCCATTTTTTTTACTGTGGGAGGCTCCGGTAATAATCCATAGCTAAAATTTAACCTATAACCATCTGCTTTTAAAGTAGCCTGAATAACTCCAGATTTCATAATGGCTGGATTGGGAAATGCCGTAAAGTTGCTAATCAGCTCTTTGTTGAAAGCAAAGTCGAGAAGTCGTGTTACACCAAAGTCAGTGGGAACAGAGGGTTCCAATATATTTATTTATATTTATTTTTCGGGCAGAAATCCAGCTTACATCGTCAATCCCACAAACCTCCAAAGCTGGTAAAAGAAGTTTCTCGATTTCACCTAGTGCATCCTCAAAACTCGTATATACCCCACCAAATATGGTATAGGGAAATGCCCCTCCTGTGATTTTGAATATTTTTTTTCCATCTTCCGTCTTAAATTCAAAACCTTCACTTTCCCGCTGGCAGACTCAAGTATGGGTGTCTTTGATGGTTCAAATCTTATTTTGGCTCCCACTCGTGTAACATCATTTTTTATTGGAAAATGAGGGCGCAAAAGAATCTCAAGACGTTCGTGATTTTCCCTTATTGTTTTTGTTTCGGAGTATTTGAATTGAAATCTTACAGTACGCAGTAAATTTTTCTTGTGTTTAAACCCATCTTCCCTAGGTTGATCTGGGAAACCAAACATTTTTCATAAACCTTTAAGAAGGCCTAAATTTATTGGGGTGGGGTAATAGCACTTTTGGCACTCGCCACGACAAATTACTTACAAACAGGATAACAAGAACGACTCCTCCCTGCAAAAGCGGAACACCTCTCTGCTGGTAACCTGCAATGTCTTTATTTCACGGACAAACGTTTTCTCAGCCCAACAAGCCTGCCCATTAGCCTCACGCCAAGTGGGGATTAAAACCTCAGGGCTTCCAGGTTGTTGAGTTTTGGAAAATCCGCCAAGAGGATAATATCCGATTCCTTAAGTTTATTGCGGCGAAGATCCAGCTTTTTTAGCCGGGGTAACTTGCCAGAGTTTGCCCAAGAATCCAAGCCTTCCCGGGTGATGGTGTTGCCCATGGCTTCCAGCTCCTCAAGTTGGCTTAAAGTATCGGACTGAACCAGTGCCTGAAATCCAGAATCGCCCATAGGAATCCCCGAGGCTCTTAGTTTGATGAGGCTTTTGAAGTTCACGGAATCCGCTAAAATACGCAGACCTTTTTCTCCCAGATTGTTGCCACTCACATTAAGCTCTTTCAATCGACCGAGATGTGGAGACCGCGAGAGGGCGAGGATTCCTAACGATGTGATCCCCGTATTTTCCAGATTCAAAACCTCCAATCGCGAAAGATTGGGAGATTCCGCCAGCAAGAGAAGACCTTTGTCCCCCACTGCATTGCTCATCAAGTTGAAGGATGTCAGGTTTTTGAGAAACTGGGAATTGGCAAGGTCCTGAACCCCATGGTAATCAAAATGGTTGTTCCTCAGTGAAAGAGAAACAATCCCGCCCAGTTTTTCGTATTGCGCCAATGAAGCAATATCTTTGTTGTCCAATCTCTGCTCATTAAAGTTGAGTATATTTTCGACTCTTTTCTTCTCAACCAGAATCCGCGACCGCATGACCCTAAGAGCGGTCTCTCCAGCCCGACCATAATTATTATCCTGCATATAAAGCTGAACAAGATTATTCAAGTGCTTGGACCCGGCAATGCCCAAAGCTCCAGAGTCACCAATATGATTGGAATCGAGCACCAGAATTTCCAGACGGGTTAACGTGGGAGAATGCGCAAGAGTGCGGGCACCCTGATTGGTGATTTGATTCCAGCCTAGGTTCAGTTGTACCAGTTTTTCAAAAGCACCAGCCTGCGCCCAGTCGGAAAGACTTTCATCGCCAACAAGATTGCGACGAAGGTTGAGAACACGAAGCTTGGAAACCACCGCACCGTCTGGAAATCGGGTCAATTTTCGCTGTCCCACCTTATTCATTTCCAAATCAATGAATCCAAGGTTCAACAGTGACTGCGACTTCACAAGGCTGAGAGCACCAAAATCAAAAATCTTATTGTTGGCCAACTCTAGTGTTTCAAGGTTGGGAAGATTTTTTGAAAGCGCGAGACTCCGGGCTCCCTCCTCGCCAATCTGGTTGGCGTTGAGAACAAGATGCTTGAGCTCGGCCAGCGAATCCATGTCGGCAAGAACAGTCAGTCCTTCATCGGTGATTTCATTCCAGCTCAAATCCAGTTTTTGAACATGAGATAAATCTTTATTCCGGGACAAAAAAACGATCCCCGCATCTCCCATTCGGTCATAGGAGAGATCCAGAACCGGGTCCTTGCGGGTCAATCTATCATTAAGAGTCTGGATAAAGTTCAGGTCTTTTATTTCATGCCGCATCAATCAACCACCAATACGGGGGTAGTCCGTTTTCACTGCATTCATTTCCCGTAACCGTTTGGACTCATTCAAAAGTTCCAGTCCCTCGGGGTTGATCAGGTTATAAGACAGGTTTAAAGTCTGAAGGTTTTGCAATCCAGAGAGTTCAGCCAAAGCCTGCATTCCCCTGAGACCAATTCGGTTGGCATCAAGATGCAATTCCTTTAAATTTTTAAGATGGGTCGAGTTTGCCAGGGCTTCCGCTCCAACGTCTCCAATCCGATTAAACGAAAGATCAAGCTTTTCAAGTTTGGAAAGACTTTTAGAATTTGCCAAAGCCACGGCTCCTTCATCCTCGACTTTATTGGTATATAAACTAAGGTATCGCAACCGGGTCAATACTTCAGACTCGGCCAAAGCCCTGGCTCCATCATCGCCGATCAGGTTTTCATACATCCATATCTCTTTAAGCGGCTCAAAAAATTCTGACCGGGCCAATTCCTCCACACCCAGGTCCTTGATTTTATTGGTATGAATATAAAGGATTTCAATATCAGGAAGTGCGACGTTTTCAGCCAGTTCCATGGCGGTCCCGTTATCGATTCCTCTATTGGAAAAATCCAAGGTCTTCTTATCCTTACTCAAACCGCGCTTGACCCATTTTCTGATATAGGAAATATCTTCTGCCATGGCCAGGAACCAAATAAAAAGTTCCATTCTATAAAGGTGTGGGGGAAAGTAAAGAATTAAATGAGAAATCAGTGAAATTTCGTATTTTTCTGATTTTATCGGGCTGTATGATCAAAGATTTCCCATGCTATACCAGAGAATTAAAACTCCCATCCCGTTAAAAAAAGCTTACCATGACCAAATTCGAGTAATGGTGGCTATAATGGGAAAATTTGAGTGCTTTCAATGTAAATATCGAGGGAATTCAATAGGTAAAACCTACGGCTTTTAAATGAAATTGCAAAATACCGTATTTTCTTTCTGGTTGCCGGTTATAATCTTTTCGTGGGTTCTCACCGGTTGCGGTCCGTCTGCCCCAACGGACGGGTCTGTTTTCCGCATGTCCATTAAAAACGAGCCTCCCACGCTTGACTGGACCCTTGCGACAGACAGTGTTTCTTTCACGGTTCTCACCAACATCATGGAAGGACTCACCCAGTACGATTCGGAGCTAAATGCCCAACCCGCCATTGCCAAAAAATGGGAATACTCGAAGAACGGTCAAGTTATCACTTTTTTCCTGCGCAACGATGTTACCTGGAGTGACGGCAAGCCGGTCACCGCAGAGGACTTTGAGTATTCCTGGAAACGATTGTTGGCGCCGGAGACGGCGGCCCAGTATGCTTACTTCCTCTTCGACATCGAAAATGCCTCGCAATATAATTCAGGGGAAATTACAGACCCAAGTCAGGTCGGGGTCCGGGCACTGGCGCCGGATATTCTTGAAGTCCGCTTAAAAAAACCCGTGGTCTATCTTCCCAGCATCACCACGTTCATGGTTACGTTCCCGGCGCGAAAAGATATTGTCCTTAAACATGGAGACTCCTGGACAGAACCTGAAAACATTGTTACCAACGGCCCTTACATGCTTAAAGAGTGGCAACATGAATACAAAATAGTGTTGCAAGCCAACCCTCGCCACTACGAAGGCAAACCCGCTGTGGACGCCATCCGCATTTTTGTGGTGCAGGAGCCCACCACTGCCCTGACCCTTTACGAAACCGGAGAGCTGGACTATCTCGAACTGCCGCCAGTGGCGATTCCGCATTATAAATCCAGCCCCGAATACCGGAATAAATCTCAACTGCGAGGCTATTATTACGGTTTTAATGTGCAAAAGCCGCCCTTTGATGATGTGCTGGTCCGGCGGGCATTTGCTCATGCCATCGACCGGTCCCGCATTCCCAAATTTCTTAAAGGCGGGGAACTGCCTGCTTCATCATGGATTCCCAAAGGCATGTTCGGTTATAACGAAAACATAGGATCAAAGTTTGACCCTGAAAAAGCCGGAGCCCTGTTGGCTGAAGCGGGCTATCCCGACGGCAAAGGGTTTCCAAAAGTGACCGCGGTCTTCAACACCGGCGATCTCAACCACTTCATTGCGGAATTCATTCAGGCACAATGGAAAAAACATCTGAATGTGCGGATTGAATTTGAAAGCCAGGAGTGGAAAGTTTTTCTCAGCCGGTTGGATCTCGACCCACCGCAGATTTTTCGGCTGGGGTGGGGGGCTGATTTCCCTGACCCCGACAACTTCATGAACCTGTTCATTACAGCCAGCGGCAATAACCGGCTCAAATGGTCTAACCCTCGTTACGACGAGCTGATCGCCATGGGGTCCGCGTTGAAAAAACCGGAAGAACGGCAAGCAGTCTATGATGAAGCCCAAACCCTGCTCACCGAAAAAGAAGTCCCAATGATCCCGCTTTTTGTTTCGGCCCAGAACCTGCTGGTCAAGCCTTATGTGCAAGGGTTAAAGAACAACGCTATGGAACTTTTATATTTGAAACGAATTCGATTAGAAAAAGTCGCCAATTGAAGGCACAACAAAAGCAAATCCCCACGACCCCCTTCGTAAAAGGAGACCTTTGCGCAATTCGAAAAAGAGGAAAGACGAGATTACCCGTTTCGGGCACGAAAGTCTAAGTGAAACATCATGTCTTCACCGCATTCAGAATGACACGAAGCGCCGGTTTGTCATCCTCTATGAGTCGAAGGCGACGAAGGATCCGGGGTTATGCAAAGTTTTTTTTCAAAGAGGAACTGGGGCGATTTTACGGTCTGAAGAAACATAAAACCCTGTCGGCAAATGTCGACAGGGTTTTATAAAGTTAAAGTTTATTCGATGGCCAGGAATCCGCAGGCCTGGTAACAGGCATTGCAGTTGATGCACAAGTCCATATCAATGTGCGCCGCGACTTTGCGGGTCCCCCCGGTGATCGCCCCTGTTGGACACGGTTTGATACACGCGCCACAGGCCACACAATCCTCTTCCTTGACATAATAACGATAAAGACCCACACACCGCGCCGCATCACAGATTTGGTCGACAATGTGTCGTTCATATTCTTTACGGAAATATTTTAAGCCGGTCAAAATTGCCTTCGGTGCCGTTTCGCCCAGTCCACACAATGAAGTCTGGCTGATTTCTTCGGCCAGAGACTGAAGCTTGTCGAGGTCTTCAAGCTTGCCCCGGCCTTCGGCGATATCCGTCAATTTGTTTTTTATCAGCGTCAGACCAATCCGGCAAGGAGTGCATTTTCCGCAGGTTTCGCTTTCGTTAAACCCGATAGAAAAAAGCGCGAGATCAATCACACAAGCCGAATCATCATAAGCTGAAAAACTGGCCTGACCCATCAACACGCCTGCGTCAAGCAGGCTTTCGTAGTCTGTTGGGGTATCAGCTTTCCCTGGGGGAAGGAATCCGCCCGTTACACCGCCGACATGGATAACCTTAAGCTCTTTTTTCTTTTGAATACCGCCGCAATAATCGTCAATGGCTTCCCGGAACGTGGTTTTCATATCCAGTTCCATCAAGCCGTTGTACTTGATGTTTCCGGCAATCGCCCAGACCTTGCAACCCTGAGCATTTTCATTACCCATCGCCGCATACCAGTCCGCACCTTTCTTGATAATCTTGGGAACTGTGGCCCAAGTCTCAGCATTGTTCAGCACGGTCGGCTTGCCCCACAACCCCGAATCGCAGGAATGCGGCGGTTGTGCTTTCGGGAAAGGACGCTTGCCCTCAACCGATGCCATCAACGCGGTGGACTCGCCACCGATGAACGCCTCAAGCCCCTCATGCACTCGAACGTTGATGCTGAAACTCGACCCCATGATTTTGTCGCCGAGAAAACCTCGCTCTTTAGCCTGCTCGATAGCCATGTTCAAGCGCTTCACCGCAATGGCGTAATCCGAACGGGTGTAGATGATCCCTTCTGTCGCGCCAATGGCATAAGCCCCGATCAACAAACCTTCCAGAACCTGATGCGTCGCGCCTTCCATGACACTACGGTCCATATAGGAAGCCGGGTTGCCCTCGTCTCCATTGACCATGATGTAGCGGGTGCCTTTTTCATCGGTCGGGGCCTTAGCTGCCTTCTCCCATTTGTTGGCTGTGACAAACCCACCGCCGCCTTTGCCGCGCAAACCAGATTTTTTAACTTCCGCGATCACTTCTTCCGGCTTCATGGTGGTGAGAACTTTTTTCAAAGCTTCATAACCACCGACTCTAATATAATCGTCAATATTTTCAGGGTCGATAGCACCACCGTGCTCCAACGCCACGCGGGCCTGCTTTTCCAGAGTCACGTAATAATCGTTTTTAGACGCGGCCTTTTTAAACACTTTGCCGCCGACAATATGGTCTCTCAAAATATTTTTGACCATCGCCGGTTTGACTTTTTCATAAGTCACACGATCTTCACCAGGAACATAAACATCTACCAGAACATCACGACTGCAATAGCCCCGGCAACCGACCTGAGCCATTTCGCATTTTCGTTCACCGAGTGTGGCATCGGCTTCCATTTCGCCAATCTGCTTCTGAAACTCGTCATAAACTTCCTGACCGCCTTCAGCGATTCCACTCAAGCTCAAGCATACGGTTATTTTTATCTGGCCTTGTTTTTGAGCAACGGCCTGGCCTTTTTCTGCAACGGCTTCCATGAACGACCTCCCGTCGTTATTCGAAAATTTTTTATTATGTATAAACTTGCTATCCGGCTGGGAAAAACGGCTCCTGCCAGACTGCTCAATGTCTCATAAAACCGAGGAAGATTCCAGCCATTCTAGTGACCCCAGCACAGATTGTCAATCCTTGCTTTCCATCTGATTTTGCAAGGCTTTGGAGAGTTTTTTAACTCCCCTGTTTACAACATGACGCCGGTCACACCAAAGGCCTCAAAGCATGGCCCCAAACCGGGTTTCAAGTGCTAACCCTCTAATAATCAATTTGTAAAACCAGTTGTAAGCGGAAATGACAGCCCAGGTTCCAGAGAAAACTCACCTGACAATCTCCGCAAAAGAACTCACCCCCTCCGGCATGCAAAATTCAAGGTACCAATTTGCCTACCCTATCTTGGCGCCCTCCCCGGAAATACATTCCCATTCCTGTGAACCGGACATTGCCTTCCTTATCCAACACCAAGTTACCGGGATGCACACCCCTGGTCGGTAAAGCAAACAGTATGCCTTTGGAGGTTCCCGGTTCGGCTTCGTTTACATCAAGCCTGCCGATGCTGTCTTTCTGGTTGGCCACAAACCAGATCCACCGCTTGTCGTAATCCACAACGAGATCGCGCGCTCCGGTTCTTTTTCCCAGAACCGATAATCAATCACCTTGGGCAGGAAATCTTCTGAAAAATCCAAACGCGAAATTTTGTTGGCAAAAAACTGAGTGAACCAGAGGTTGCCTTTGGAATCAAAATTCAATCCCGCCGGACTGCTCGCGGAAGTCGGTGTCAAATACTCAATAATCGTTTCTGCCTGCGCCATGCCGGTAGGCCCCATCACCAAAGCAATGACCATCAACCTTGAAAGAAAACAACTCTTCAATATTTCCATACGGCCCCTCATTCATAAAATTGAGGTTGATTGTGGTAGATCATAAATATAAACTCTAATCTAATTGGCGCAAGCCCTACTTTAGGGCGAGCCCCACTTTGGAGCGAACCCCAATAACAGCCTCTACCTTATAAAAGGCGACCATGATAAAAATAAACCAGAAATCCGATAGCCCCCTTGACCATAAAGCCGAATGCCTCATTCTGCCCTGCCCGGAAGAAAAAAAACCGGGCGGAACTTTGAAAGACGTTGACACCGCCCTCAACGGTGCCATCGCCACAGCATTTGAGAACAAACGCTTCGAGGGAAAATCCAACCAGACGCTTTTGCTGAGTTGCAACGGCAACCTGAAAGCCGACAACCTGCTACTGGTCGGAACCGGAAAAGCCAAAGACCTGACCGCCGAAAAAATCCGCAAAGCATCAGGGACCGCAGCGAGACTGGCAGAAAAATCAAACTTCAAATCGGTTTCGGCTTATTTAGGCTGTTTCGAGAAAATCGCCAAAGGTCTGCGCTATGGCGAGTTTTCCGGTGCCATGGCTGAGGGAGCAGGACTCGCCCTCTACCATTTCGACGAATACAAAAGCCATGATGAGAAAGACGACCCACCCAGCCGAGTGCAAAAGCTGACCCTCGTTGCGGAATCAAAAACAAAAACCGCCATACTGGCAAAGTCCATCGACCGGGCCAAAAAAATCGTCAGTGCCGTGCATGAGGCAAGAAATTTAATATCGCATCCCGGCAACAGGGCGACCCCGACTTATCTTGCGGACCACGCAAAAAAAATCGCCCGCAAATCTAGAATCACCTGCAAGGTGCTGGGTAAAAAAGAAATGGAAAAACTCGGCATGGGTGCCCTGCTCGGCGTTTCGCGCGGTAGTCACGAACCACCTGCACTGATCGTACTGGAATATTTCGGCACTGCTAAAAAGAAAGCCCCGACCGTCATAGTGGGTAAAGGCATCACCTTCGACACCGGCGGCATTTCGCTTAAACCGGGAGCGGGTATGGATGAGATGAAAATGGATATGTCCGGTGCCGCCGCAACGCTTTCGACTCTGCAAGCCATCGCCGACCTGAAACTACCGGTCAACGTTATCGGCATCGTGGCCGCGGCAGAAAATATGCCCGGTGGGTCAGCCATCAAACCCGGCGACATTTTGAAAAGCATGTCCGGCAAAACAATAGAAGTGCTCAATACCGATGCCGAAGGCCGACTGGTCCTCGCAGACGCGCTGACCTACGCGCAACGCTATAAACCAAAAGAAGTGATCGACCTCGCCACTTTGACCGGTGCTGTGATCATGGCATTGGGACACCAGGCCGCCGCCGTCATCGGCACGAACCCTGCCATGATCAAACGTCTGAAAGAGTCCGGCGATGCCACAGGTGAGAGGGTGTGGGAACTGCCACTGTGGGAAGAATTTGATAAAGCCGCCAAAAGCGACATCGCCGATCTTAAAAATATCGCGTCACCGGGAGTCGGCGCAGGCAGTAGCATGGGTGCCGCGTTTCTCAAAGCATTCGCGGGCAACCAACCCTGGACCCACATCGATATCGCCGGCATCGCATGGGGGGAAGCAACCGCCTACACGCCTAAAGGCGCATCCGGCTATGGCGTGCGCCTGCTCATCCATTACTTGGAACACCTCCGAACCAAATGACCAATGCTATCATCATTTTCATTCACCTGCTAGCAGCAGGGGTCGCATTGGGCAGTAGCATCTATTGCCTGAAGGTCTATCTGCCCGTGGTCGAGAAAAACCATGGCGACCGCGATGAAAATTCACCGTCCTATAAAATCCTCGACCTGCTGGCACCAACCGTGTTCGCCAGCCTGCTCATGCTCATAGGATCAGGGGTCTACTACTTGCTGGAAAACTATTCGGCGCAGGTCGGACTCAAACCCGGTTACTACAACCTGTTTGGTATCAAGATGCTGTTCGTGGCAGGAGCATTTTTCATCAGTATGTATGTCACCTTCTCGCTGAGAACCCAGATTTCGGACCTCGACCTAAATCCGGTTAACAAAGATCTGGTGTCGCCGAACCTCAAAAAGATGATCAGCCTGAGCAAAATGACCATGTGGATAATCGCCATCGCCCTATTCCTTGGAATAAGGCTGTCAAAATATTAACCGGCGATGGACGACACCAATGAGTGACTCTCACCCCAAACAGCTTCGAAGGTTAAACCGCGCGCGTCATCGCAAGAAACCATCCGTGACGAAGCAATCCAGGTTGGACCGCCGCGCCGATCTGTGGCTCGCGATGACATGAAAGAAGATTTGAGGAAGAAATTTATTTTCAGTAGTGTGCAGAACAGAACGGAGGCCTGAGCATGAACGACACAACCGGACAAACCCCACTGGAACCGGAAAGAATCGTCAACGAAGAAGAGCAAATGCCCGTCCCGCCGCAAAGTGCGTTGCCGTTCCCGGAGACGGTGGACCTGAACGAAGTGTTCCCCGAAGAAGAAAGCAACCTCAACGACCTGTTCCCGGATGAAGAGACCAAAATCCTGCTGAAAAAAATTCAACGCAACAAAAAAGACCTGCACACCATGACCGACCGCCTTACCAAAGAAGATTGGTCCGGCACTAGCAATGAAAGTAGCGACGACGAGCCCCGCCCAGAAGACTCAACCGACCCACAAGAATCCACCGCACCTCCACCCGCTTAAAGCTTTATCTATCAGGCCTCTCGCAGAGAGTGCTTCATTCTCCACTTTCGGTCAGGTAGGGTGCCTCTGGTTTTTCAAGATTGACCTGCTTTACAAAGAGGTTCCATTGCAGTGTCTATGACGGAGGTTATTTTAGCATCGACATGAAGCCCCGCAATGGAATGTTTTCGTAAGGCCGCCCCATTCTCGAACAACTCCCATATCCCACCCCACTCCGGTCTTTAATCTTTTGAACCCTCATGTCAAGCGGACGAAGCAGGTCATGGCATATCTTTGATTTATCAGTCTTTGCAGGGTTTAATAGCAAAGGCACAACCATCACCATCTGGACGATCAGAAAAATTTTGAGGAATTTCATGGATCGAAACCCCAGAATGTTATTCAATAGAGTCAGTACACTTAGGACCGGTTGTAACAAATAAAATTCAAGGATAAGACAGGCACATCATTAACTTGGTAGGAACAGATTCAGACCCTATGTTTGACTTTATACAAAATAGTAAAAGCCGAACTGAAAACGCGTGCCTGTTTGGTTCCTGTCTTTTTATGCTGTTCTGCACTTTAACAGCAACCCCGGCGGATGCTGACCTGATTGACAAAGGCAAATCGGACAGTGCTATCAAGATGCTGGTGTTTCCTCAATCCCTTCGGGTGATCGAAAACCGCGCCCGCCAAATCAGTGAACGGGATGCAATCCCGCCGGACCCTGGGCAGATCCGTAAAACCCTGCTGAAGGTAGACCCAGCCCGCATTGCGCCCGCCAAAGCCGGGGAAGCCTTTACCAGGCCGGTCACGCGTGATCGACTGCGGGAACTGGGTCAACAATATAGCGAAGATGTGATCTTCATCTTCCGGCGAAACCTGAAGACCGAGGTCATCCGTTACGAGGGCCTGCTGTATCTAGCAAAGCAGAAAAAGGTACTGGCGTTAAAGGGCAACGAGAATGCGGATCCATTTATTGGACTCAAAACCCTGGCCCAGGAAGCAAGGAAACTTTTACACTCACATAAATTTGAAAAACGCCAATCGGCGTACTAAATCCTCCAGAAGCCCCTCTATCCCTTCGACCTTGGCTTAAATATTGCTTTGATCCGTCCCCAAACTTCTTTACCCAATAAAGCAATAGCCGCAAAGAACGCTAACTCCGCCGCAATAATTAAAATTGTAGTCGCGCCGGCTATCTGCCCTTTTGACAAATCCAGAAATGAGAGGAGAGGAATTACAGCCCACAGAACGAATGATAAAACAAGTAATATATAGCCTATGATTTTCTTCATGTTAGAACCATTTCCCTCGCTATATTATTCCTGTCCTCTTTCTCCAGGCTAACGTGCCGAGGGGTCTTGGGTCCTCAACATTGCAATCCCCCTCACCTGGCCTTTCGAGGGGGAGTTGCTGGCAGGATCGAGAAACATCGCCTCCGCTTCAATATCATCTTTGTTGGGGAATTTGACATCCAGGACTCCCGCTTCCTTCACCAAATCATGGTAGTTGAATACATACGTTCCATCATCAATGAGGAACCCTGAGTCCAGCAGGGTCACAGATATGGTGAAGATCGTGAAGGCCGACATAATTCCTATGATATAGGCACACCCAATGCCTCGATCATTTTCCCCTCAATTTCCCTCTGACACAATAGTTGTGGAATCCCCCGGAATGCTATCCCGAAGCTCACAGGATCCAAAAATTATTTAAAATTTTCTTGTTTCCTTCTTTTGCAATACCGTATAAAATGTTCTTCCTTAGCAAAATATAAAGGAAACATACACACATTTCTCATTGCATAGAGCCTTGAAATAAATTGTGTTGTCGTTCCCGTGGTGGCGGGCTAGAACCTCGTCAATCACCCCGACTCATTAAATATGCGCCCGTAGCTCAGCTGGATAGAGTTCCGGACTTCGAATCCGTAGGTCGCAGGTTCGAATCCTGCCGGGCGTACCATTACCGAGGGTAGGGCCCTGTGAAATGCGGTTTTACCTACAGGAAACCGGCAACTGCCCTGTTGGGCTATCGGAAAAGATTCAGGCTGAAAAATGATTTGCCTCGGACGACCGTAAAAACAAGAAAAGGAGAGGATTATGTTTGATCTGAAAATAAGACTGGCCATTCTGACCGCAACCCTGTTCTTAAGTCAAAACGCCTTGGCGGCAACCGGAATGGAATCCATCGGCACTGGCAGTGCCGGCAGTTACAATCATGGCGAGCAAAAAGGCGAGGGCAGTAAAACCAAAACAATGCCTCATCACATTTCTAAAAACAAGGGCCACCACATTTCCGGAAGTAGTGGTCATTCTAAACCAGAGGGAAGCGGCTCTAGAAAATCCTATTCCCATCATGGAAAATCAAAGGGGCATAGCTACAAAAAGTCCGAAGGAAGTTCTTCGCACCATGCCCGATCCGGTCACGGTTATAAAAAAAGGTCACATGGAAGCTATGGCGGCCACACCAGCAAATGCCCGTTCACCCATTTACTACGCTTCAAGGATAAACTGGGCCTGACCGAAACCCAGGTGGCGGAAATCAAGAGACTGCGATTTGAATACCAAAAGAGAAGCATTCGCAACAAAGCCGAACACAAAATCGCGCATATGGATTTCAACAAACTGGTTCATGCTGAAAAGGTAAATGCTCAAGGTATCCGATCAGCAGCGGAAAAAATTGCCGCAACCAAAACTCAAATGATTATGGCGACGGCAGAAGCAAAAATTGCTTTGCTTAACCTTCTGACCGAAGAACAGCGGAAAAAAGCTCAGGTCATGCATTCGGCTCATTCCTCTCACTGAAAATAAGGGATGTATTAAAAGAATTATTCGGGGCGTAGCGCAGCCTGGCTAGCGTACCTGCTTTGGGAGCAGGGGGTCGGAGGTTCGAATCCTCTCGCCCCGACCATTCAAGTCAAGGGTTTACGGAAAAAATATTATAGCTGGCCCGGGATGACAGCCTCCCACCAAGCGTTCATCCCACCGAAAATCCCGGTGATGTGTGAAAGCCTTCCAGAGCACATCATCAAATCGGCGGAGAACCTCCGCAAATAACAGGTCACATTCCCGTCTTGGCCTCAATAATTGCCCCCGACTACCCCGTCTGAGTCTACTGATGTCTAATCCCTGTAGGCGACTCCATGGGTTTCACCATCGGTATCGACTTTCATCGTGAGACTGAGGTCACTGGCGGAGACGATGGCCAGTTTATTTTCATCGCGAATGGCAACGTAGATCGTTTTCCCATCTGAGCCAATGGCTATCATATCCGGACGTTGCCCCAGTGACGTGGTTTTAGTGATCTTGCGGCTGGCCGTGTCGATCATGGCAATCTGGCCCAGCTTTCGTTGCCCAACGTAGACAGTTTTCCCATCCGGACTGTGGACCAGCCCGTGCGGTTCTCCCGGCACATCAATGGAAGCTTCCAACGCGCCAGTGCGTGAGTTCAACAATAATAATTTATTATCCGCCGGAGCGGTGAGCCAGAACTGACCCCAGTTTTTGGTCGGTTTTATGGCCATGGCACCTTTGGCACCTTGCCGGGTTTCGGTGACTTTTTTGGACTTCACATCCACCACCGAAATATTCGCGGCCCCAGCGTTGACCACATACAACGTGTTTCCATCGGGAGAGAACACAGCAGTGATAGCTTTCTTACCCGTCGCCATGGTGTGAACGGCCTTCTTTGAGGCGACATCGATGAAGGTGATGTTGCCCGCCCCCACGTTGCAGGAGACGGCAGTCTTGCCATCGGGTGAAACGGCAACATCGTGAGCCTTGGTGTCTGTCACGATATCGGCCAAAACCTCTTTCGACACCGCGTCTATGACAGTGATGCTGTTGGTACCCAGGTTAGCGATGTAGGCCAGCTTGCCATCCGGACTGAAAGTAACATTATGTGCCCCGGCACCTGTGGCTATGGTTTTGATGACTTTGTTGGAACTGGTATCTATGATCTGAACATTAGCGCCTTTCATGTTGGCAACCCACACTTCACCCGCCATACTCGACACCGCTGCCATAAGGAATAGAACCGTAAAAATGGCGACCCCTAACCACGACTGTCGTCTTTGCTGAAATATGCTTTTAAATTTCCCGCAGATAGGATAGATTTTTTTATCTCCGCACATATTTGCCTCCAGAGAAAATAGATGGTGGATGAATCGCGTAACATTTCTGTTGCGCTTAAAACTGTATTGAACACCTTTATAGTTAGAGTTGCAAGGCAAGAAACAGATTCAAGCCCTCTGATAAAGTTTTTGGAGAGTTAAGTGTCACTTTATTGATTTTATTGGGGAAAAAGGTTCTTCATACGCTCAAACCGTGTGGGTAGCTTGACGGGCAATTTCCCACTTCCTCACCAATTTGGCTACCTGCGGCTCACCGGTTAGTGCGTGTTCAGGTTCTGGCCGCCTCTTAATTTGTTAAGGACAGCGGTAATATGGTCGTAGCCCATCTGGTTTTCGAGGGCGGAAAAGGTATCGCGGGCGCGGGTATACCAAAGGATGGCTTCGGGAATATTTTCTTCCTTCTTCCAGTAGATGCGCCCCATATTCTCGAACAGGACCGCCTGAACCTGGTGCGGGGGAACATCTTGCACCAGTGCCACGCCTTTTTTATACCAGTCCCCTGCCGGAGCATACTCGCCGCGCTCCATGAACAAGTCACCAGCACGGTTCATAGCCCGGGCCTCACCCAATGGATTATTAATTTTATGGTGGTAGTTCATGGCGAGGATGTATTGCGCCTCGGCTTCCTGAATTCTCGCACGAAACTTATACAGATCGCCCAAGGACTCATAAACCTTCGCGGCTTTTTTCAGCCGACTATCTTTTTCATAGGCGATGATGGCCTTGCCATAATTCTCGATGGCGTGGTCAAACTCGTGGTAGAAAAAATCTTCCGATGCCTGTTGCAGGTATCGCCCAGCCTTATCTTTGGCATCTATCGGGGTGGTGATGGAGACAACCTCATCTCTTTGCTTTTTCCCATGCGGCAGGAACCAAACGGCAAACCCCATCGCCAACGTCACCACAATAATGAGAAAGTATCTCAGCACTGGCTTGAGGAAAGAGTTCACTAAAGATACCTGACGATAATGGGGAAGCAACTTTCATCAGCTTAACATGAAACAGGGCCATCCACCAAGCGTGCGGCTGTGATGTCCCCCTCAATAACTTTCATGCCCCCGCAAAGGGATACAGGGTACAATGAGCGATGTCTTGGATAGGCAGGTGCCTTGTCGACCTGGTTTATGGTATTGCTACTCACCAGGCCCCTGCTATGGGTTGCAGAATAACTTCATGAATTTCTTTGTCAAAGGTTTCGGCGTTGGCCTTGAAATATAAGGAAAGTGTTGGTAACGCGATATTCCCAGAGGGTTAACAGGTGATTTATCATTGTTTTTTGGACTACTTTGGTGATCTATTTTGACTATTGGAGATTGCGCCGGTCGAGTATAGAATACATCCGCCTTTCATCCGGAGTGTTGTTCTGGAAACTTCCAGCTTGTTTGGAGGGCCGTCGCAACCGAAAACAATCGACTCGCTTTTCTGAAAGATGTCCTGTCCCGAAACCAACCTCCACTAGAGTAGGGTTCCTTTCTTGTTGAATTTATTAGCCAGTAGCTATCGGAAATGGGTGATCGAAAAACCCCTTGCCAGCCTGATGATGGTTTTGCTGGTTGTCGGTGGTTTTTCCTATTACATTCCGAACTTCAAACTCGATGCTTCCGCCGAATCTCTGGTTCTGGAAAATGATAATTCCCTGCGATATTACAGGGCGATCAGCAAATCCTACGGCTCCGATGATTTTCTGATCATGACTTACGCTCCGTTCCAGGACCTGATGTCCGATGCGGTACTGGCAGATTTAAAATTGTTGAGCAATGAGCTTACCGATCTCGACCGAGTGCACTCTGTAGACAGCATCCTTAATGTTCCCCTGCTGAACAGTCCGCGTGTTGAAATCTCCAAGCTCGATACGGATATCCGCACTCTGGAAACTGTCGGCGTAGACCGGGAAATGGCCCGCAAGGAGTTTCTCGAAAGCCCTATTTATAAAAACCTGTTGATGAGTCCGGATGGGAAGATCACAATCATCCGGGTCAACTTCAAGCGTGATGAAAAATATTTTTCACTGATGTATCGGCGCAATGACCTGCGCGACAAAAAAAAGGGGTTCGGCCTTGGCAGGGAAGAAGAAGCCTTATTCGTCAAAGCCCGTCAGGAGTTTCGCGATTATCACGCCCATGTGCTGGATAGTGAAGACCGACTCATAAGAGCCGTTCGGGAAATCATGGACAGGCACCGCGATCAGGCAGAGATGTTCCTCGGCGGGGTTCCTATGATCACGTCTGACATGGTCAGTTTTATCAAGCACGATCTGAAAACATTCGGGTTGGGGGTGCTGGCTTTTCTTGTTCTGATGCTCAGCCTGTTCTTTAAAAAATTCCGCTGGGTGGCCCTGCCTATGAGTTGTTGCGTCATCACCGTGCTGGTGATGGTAGGCTTTTTAGGGTTAATGGATTGGCGGGTGACGGTAATCTCATCCAATTTCGTTTCGATTCTGCTTATCATCACCATGTCCCTGACCATCCATTTGATCGTGCGTTACCGGGGCATCAACGACAGCAACCCGGGCCAAAGCCAGAGGGAACTGGTCTGGCAGACAGTCTGTCTCATGGCCCAGCCCTGTTTTTATACCGCCATCACCACGATCGTCGCGTTCATCTCTCTCCTTATCAGCGGCATTCGCCCAGTGATTGATTTTGGCTGGATCATGACCATAGGTATCGGCCTGGCGTTCGTGTTGAATTTTATCTTTTTTCCTGCGGCACTGGTTTTATTGCCACCGGAGCCTCCCGGTTTCGCCAAAGACAGCACCCGCGACTTCACCCTCGCCATTGCCGCGTTCACCAACCGCTACCGCAAAACCATCTTATATGGCTCACTACTTCTGGCTGTGGTTAGCGCTATCGGGATTTCTAAACTGGAGGTGGAAAACCGTTTCATCGACCATTTTAAAAGCAACACCGAAATCTATCAGGGCATGGAAGTGATCGACCGGCAGTTGGGAGGCACCACGCCGCTCGACATTGTTATGAATCCGGACCAGAAGTATTTTGATTATCTAAAAGAAGCCAACGCGAAAGATGAGGAGGAAGCTTTTGATGATCCTTTCGCTGAGGCATCGGAAGAAGTAGAGAACAATTATTGGTTCAACTCCAATATGCTTGACCGGGTAGAAAATATTCATGACTATCTGGAAAGCCTGCCGGAAGTAGGCAAAGTCCAGTCCATATCCACTCTGATCAAAGTCTTCACGCAACTGGACAAAGGTAGGAAACCAGACGATTATGATCTGGTGCTGATCCGCAAACTCATGCCTGGTAATGTTAAAGATTCGCTGGTCAGCCCTTACCTGTCTCCAGACGCAAACCAGATTCATATCAGTGCAAGATTGGTCGAATCTGACCCCGCCCTGAGACGTTCTCAGATGGTAGAAAAAATCCGCACCCATCTTGTTGAAGAACTAAAATTCGACCCTAGGACCATCCATTTCACCGGGATGGCGGTGCTTTATAACAATATGTTGCAGAGCCTGTACCAGTCGCAGATTCACACCATCGGAACAGTTTTTGTAGCCATCATGTTCATGTTCATGATTTTGTTCCGAAGTGTGTCGTTGGCATTGATCGGCATCATCCCCAACCTGCTTGCGGCGGGAACAGTATTGAGCCTCATGGGATGGATGGGAATCCCGCTGGATATGATGACCATCACCATAGCCGCCATCACGGTGGGGATTGCGGTGGACGATACCATTCATTACATCCACCGTTTTGAAACGGAGTTTAAAGTGGACCAGAATTATCTGGCCGCGGTGGACCGTTGTCACGGGAGCATCGGCAAAGCCATGTACTACACATCCGTGACCGTTGCTCTTGGTTTTTCTATCCTGGCACTTTCGGAATTCATGCCCACTATCTATTTTGGCCTGCTGACCGGCGCGGCTATGGTGATTGCCCTGATCAGCGCTCTCACCCTGCTACCACTTTTGATTGTTATCTTCCACCCCCTTGGCAGAGGAGGCAGCTAGCAGTAACCCTGCCTGCCAACCAATGACGCACTGAGCACTCTTTGCCAGCGGTAAAGAGCTATTGCCTTATGTACCTCTGGCATGAAATTCATAGAAAGGAATATCACAAGTCCAGCGTTGCGTGTGGTGCCCCATCATTTGCCCTCATGCCTCGGAGAGGTAAAAAGAGCGTGGCGATCCAGATTCTGGATTGCTTCACTACGTTCGCAATGACGATACAAGCTGAGGAACAAGGTGACGAAGACGTTATATCCTCCTCCTTAAAAAACTTCTTGCCCGGAACGGGTAAAAGGTGTACTACTGCGAGGTTTGTACTGTGCTATTAGGTGAAAAACAAGCCAAACTAGTTATTTTTTACCCCTTTGCCAATAAGATTTCGGTGATAACTTAGAGGAGGGTGGTTCTTACTGGACTTATATGAAATTGAGAGTTTTGTAAGATCAGGGGGAGCGTTGCTTGGGGAAACATTACATAAGTACTGGCCAAGTAGGGAACACGAAGGAATAAGGGAAAGAAATATGACATTTCATTTGGCTTCAATATTCTTAAAAAATGATTTTTCTGTAATTGCTGAGCATAAATTTGGTAAAAACGATGAATCTTTGGATATGCTAGCCCTTGATTATCGTAGCAAGCTCCAAGTGAGAATTGAAGCTAAACAACTAAGGGGGGATATTTCTGTAATAGAGCATGATTTGGGTAAGATAGAACGATTCACCCTTATTAAAAAAGAAGACAATGACTACTATAGCAATAAAGTCGGAGTGATTATTGCTTCATGTTGGAGACCAGAAATTTCATTATTATGGATGGACCCAACAAATAGCAACGGTGAAAAGTATAAAAACAATGGAAAAAATACCATAACCTATCTTGAAGAAGCGAAGAAGCAACGCGATAATATTGACCCTAATTTTGTCTCTGGAATATATACCCTTTCCCATGATGAAGCAGAAAATGAAACAGGCTACAGCAGAACGCACTCAATACTTTATTTAATTTATAAATTATACGCGACTAAACTCATTAACAAAGATTAAAGGGTTAATGAGATTATCAATTCTTTTAAGGGGTCTATTACTCCTTTATTCTCTGCACATAATAGGTTCCGCGTCCTTTGCTTTTGGTTTCGATGAGGCCTGAATCGAGCAGTTTTTCAAAATCCAGTTTGCGGGAAGCGAGGCTACGGGAGGAAATAGCTCCGTATTCGCGTTGCGTGATACTGTCATGCTTGCTGATGTAGTCCAGAATTCGATGATGGTGCGGTTCCAAACGCGGCTGGGGTTTCAGGCTTTCAGGCAGTACTTTCTGTACCCGCCGCAATTCATCCAAAATACCGTCTGCAAAATATTCCAGCCACTTGGTAAAATCTATCGCTCCTTTTAATTCGTAATAATCGCCCTGAAGCCCGACAGCTTTAAAATAACGCATGATGTTCTGATTATAATAATTTTCAAAACTGAAAACCCCGAACAGGTCAAGACCGGCCCTGCCCATGATCGCGGTGGTCAAAAGCCGGGTGGTGCGCCCATTTCCATCCATAAAGGGATGGATGATGACACACTGCTGATGAAACAGCCCTGCCAAAATTACAGGATCAATCTTACCTGACTTTTTATTGATGAAGTCTATTAGACCAGAAGTCAATGCCCGGACATCTTTTGCATCCGGCGGCATGAAAACAATTTCATCCGGTTTGCGTGGATTGCGGATGATAAAGGGCGTTTTCCGCAAATGACCGCAGTCAGCAGGATTATCCATCAAGCCGCTAACAACCTGGGCCTGTACTTTTTCAAGTGTTGCAATATTCAACTTGAATGTTTTCGACTTCATCACCTTGTAAAGCTTCTGCAGGGCTTGGTTATAGTTGAGCACTTCGCGTTCCGTATCGCGGATGTGGGGAGGTTTGGTTTTCAGTAGACGTTTGACATCAGTGAGGGGTAGCGGATTGCCTTCAATACTGGTCGAGGCATAAGAAGATAGTTCTCTGGCGTTTACTTCCAGCTTTGCTTGCCAGTGCTTTGTCCGTGAGATTAAAGCTTTTAATTTCACCAACCGCTTCGCCTATCTCGTGGATTGTAAGCAGAAGTTTGTCAGTAATCGTATATTGCGGTGACCAGACCATAACCATAAGTTAGCCTTAAATTAGTCAAAAAGTAACGGCTAAAATCACACTTGGCTAATAAATGACTAGCCGCAATATAGCCATAATTTAGCCGATTAACCCATCCTCGCGGCAGGGGAGCAACGAGCAATAACCCCTCACAAGCCGAGACAAACATTTCTAGCAAATAAAAGCTATTGCTCGCTGGCCCTCACGTCCAGTGGGCGAGAGACGAAACGGAAAGGAAGCACCTGGGTTCCCTTTGAGGCGAGTTCTTCCATTATGGATTGCTTTTTAGCCGGTGGCACAATGAAGGCTATACACCCGCCGCCACCCGCACCGCAAACCTTGCCCGCCAACGCTCCCATTTTCAGGGCCGAGCGGATCAGCCGGTCCATCTCGGGAGTGGTGATGTTGGGAGCCAACTGTTTTCGGGCTTTCCATTCCCTTGCAAAAATCGGTGCCAGACTTTTAAGTTGGCCCCGGCTCAATGCTCGTTCCATTTCCACAGCGCAATCGCAAATGGATTTCAGGTGACGGATCACTGCCCGGTTTCCATCCACCGCTTTTTTTGTGACCTCCCAATTATTGATCCCCGAGTTTCGTGGTTTGCCGGTATAGCACAGCACAAAATGCCGAGTCAGCTCAGCAGGGCCGATAGCAAGCTTTTTGGTCTCGGTGCCTTGGACCCCGGGAACAACTTTTCGCACCCCTCCATACATTGCTGAAAAATAATCCTGGCATCCTGCGGGAACCTTTATGACCTGGGTCTCGATATTTTTGGCGATTTCAATCATCTCGGCCCTACGGTAACGTCGGCCGGTAAAACAGTTGAGTGCCCCGTGCAGAGCAACGCTCAAAGCTGAAGAACCACCAATGCCCGAGCCTTGCGGAGCCTGACAGTCTGTCGATATTTCCAGTCCCGATTTTGGCGCGTAGAACTTCAACGTGCGTACAATAAGTTCCAAGGGGTGATTTTCAGGGAGTGCCTCCAGTGAGGGAAAGTTGTCGCTCAAACCCAAGTCGCATGAGTTCAGGAAAATCCGTTTGTCTTTTCGGGAAATGATTTCAACCGTGGCATAAAGATCAATCGCCGCGTTGAGGGTAGGGGGGTTACCAAAAAACAGGTGCAAAGGCCATATATCGAGTGTGCCCCCAGCCAGATCAATGCGGGTGGGGGCAGAGCTTTTAATGCGGAGCACCTGACCCAGGTCTCTCAGAGGTTTTCTGAGTCTATATTTTGTCTAGCTTCAAGTTCGTCGATCTTTTTGCTCAGTTTACTGACCAGAGCCGCGTAGGATTCGGTACTGATTATTTTAGAGAACTGAGACCTATAATTACGAATCAGGCTAACCCCTTCTATTACAAAGTCATAGACCAGCCATTCGCCATTACTCTTGAGCATTTTGTAATCAACATCAACCACACCATCCTTGCGGACAATCTGGGTTCTGACCATGGCATATTTCCCCTTAACCTTTTCGTCCACATAACTAATGGTCTCATTCCGATAATTCTCAATTTTGCTGGCGTAAGAGTTTTCAAGTAACTTTTTAAAAAGCCTGGTGAACTCTTTGCGCTCCGTATCGCTCCGGTCGTTATAATTCTTGGCCAGAGAGCGCATCACCATCTGCTTGTAATTGAAACGCAAGCTAATCACCTGGCGCAGTTTTTCCCTTCTTAAGACCGGGTCTCTGTTAAGGTTTTCATCAGAAACAATCTCCAGAACCTGGTCAATGGTTTCCTTCACGTCCGCAGTAACCTGTGACCCCGCAAACACCTGCCCGGAACCCAAAAGCAAAAAAACCGCAATCAACGAATAAACCCAAGCATATTTTCTGTTCATCAAAAAAATCCTCACAGTTAGTTTCACTCCACTGTTTTGAGCGACTCTAACAAATATGGCATTTCGAATCAAGCACCCAGCCATCCCTCATCAAGATAATTTCTCACTTATCTTAACCCAAGAAAATGTCGATAAATTATAGGAGGCTCAGGCCCACTATCACCCGTCGAAATGCTGGCCGGAGGAGGAAAACCCTCTGGATCATAACTTATTTAAATTTAAACAAATTCTTTAAGATATTGACAAGTCTTGCAGGGTTTCATATAGTGGACATATCTCTAAATAGCTAAATAATCAATAATTTAAGCGGGTATCCCATCGTGAGTCATTACCGTGTTCCCCAATCCCTGAAACTATCCCTTGTGCTTTTGGGACTCCTGTTTGCCGGATGTGGCACCGTTGACCTGGAAATTCGCCACGGCGGCACAAATACGAGCTTGCAACCTCGATCGGTAGCCATTTTGCCTTTCACCCTTGAAGAGTCAGCTCATGAAAAAGTTGCCCCTCACGACCTGTTCCGAGACTGCTTTTACAATTATTTCAGTTTTCTCGGTTATGTGGACCTACCCTTAGAAACCATTGATCAAAAATTACAACAGGCTGGCTTGACTGACAATAAAAAGATTTTAGAGTTGAGTCCTGAAAAGCTTCGGGAAATCCTGGGCGTTGACGCGGTGATTCGTGGCCGTGTTCTATCCGCCAGCAATTTTACCGGCGGCATTCATGCGGAAACCTCCCTCAAAGCAAAAATTGACATGCTTGACCTGAGAACAGGAGGTGTTCTCTGGGAAACTGAACATAAGGAAATGACCTACTCAGGAATCCTTTCCCCAACGATTATCGAGATCATCCAGAGTCAAATGGACAACGCAAAAATAAACCAGGCCTACTTCAAAACAGCGGAAATGTTTTCGATCAACATGATGAAGGAAATTCCCGACCCTGCTGACAGCTGGAAAGAGGAAATTCACCTGCCAAAGATCACCAACATTGAAACCAATTTGAAGCCAAACCTGAAACTGAAACCCAATGACCGGATCCATGTGAACCTGAAAGGCGACCCGGGGCTGACCGGGTACTTCGGTATTGGAAGCTGGAAATCAGATATACCTTTAAAAGAAATCGCGCCTGGACTCTACACCGGAAGCTACACCATCAAAGCCTCTGATGATGTGAGCAGTTCTTTGATAATCGGCACTCTGAAAAACAAAAACGGCCTCACCGGGAAAAGGTTTTACAAAGACAGCATGGCCCGGTTTGATCGTTCATCCAAATACTAACTATGGTTTTGGCTAAACACATTTCCAGTCTTCGCCAGTCTTTTGCAATATTGCTTTTGGCAACCTTGGTTTCTGCCTGTACCTCGAACCTGCAAACCAGGGTGTCCGGACATCTTAATGAGCTGTCCATGCATCAGACTGTGGCCATCCTGCCCGTTGAAGAAAGCAATACGAGACAAAAAGAAATGGCAAAAATGTTCCGGCAAGGCTTATATGCCAACCTCAAGCAATCCAAATTCAATTTACTGGAAAAATACATTGTAGACGCTCTGCTGAAGCAGAACAACTTGAACGATCCCGCAAGCTTTCTCGCTATCAATCCAATGCGGTTTGGTGAAATCCTGGGTGCGGATGCTATTGTGTTCAGCCGAATCAACAAAGTGGAGCGCAGTTACTTTATTGTGCATTCCTCCATCGAACTCAGCGTCTCCGTGCAGATGGTGGACACGCGCACCGGAGAGATTCTCTGGCGAGCCGAACAAACGGAACATGATTTTTCCGGTATCGGGAAAATTCCAACCGGAATCTTCACCGCCCTGCTCGCTCCCATTCAGTTTGTAACGAATAGGTTCAACCTGCGCAAGATGACCTCTAAAATGGTCGAGAAACTGACTACCCTGGTGAAGAAACCCGAAGACGCGGAAAAAGAGACCCAATTTGAAAAAACGGTGATTGCAAAAAAAGCCACCATCGGCCTGAATAAAATTGAAGGCCTCCAGCAACTCAAAGCTGAATGGAACCAGGCGCTGGTTCTGGATGATGAAGTTTTATCAGGTGAAAACCGGAAAGAAGCAATGGTTCCGATAAAAAGTTCTTCATCTTTCGTACCCGTAGGAAAAATTCAGCAAGAGGTGCCGCTGAGAGTGGCGGTTCGCAAAGTCGGTGCCATGAATGCAGAAAGGACGCAGCATCCAGCTACTCCTGAAACAAAAAAACAAAAAATCGTAACACCCATTCCCATGAGCCCGTATAAAGCAACCCCGGCGGCCACATCTCCCCGCGTCGACGACCGCCTGTCTCGCGTAAAAGCTGAATCCGGAAAAAATATTAATAAAAATCCAACACCAACGTTATACACCGTGCAGGTGGGGGCTTATAAAACCAAAGCCTATGCTCAAAGCCTTTTGAAAAAGCTGGTAAAAAAAGGCTACAAAGCTTTCGTGGTCTATAACAAGGTTTACAAAGTGAGGGTAGATAAATTTAAAAATAAACAGGATGCTCTCAAACTTGCCCAACTCATACAGAAAAACGAGAACCTGAAAAACTTTGTGACCATCATCAAAACGGGTTAAACCCATGGTCAACGAAATTTTTCCTATCAAAGATATCGTACTGGTCAGAAATCAAATTAGACATAATAAAAAAAGAGTCATGACCCTTAAAAAATATGCCGGTGTCTACTCCGCGATACTATCTAAACAAAAAAACCTGAATCCAATTTACATGGGCGCTTTTGTCGGCACGAGATCCACCAGAAAAAGGGCTCAGGAGAGCTAATTTCAGGATCCTCTCTTAACGCAATAAATGTTAATCCACCAGCCCCCGTTCCCAAGAGGACCTTTGCATAACCCCAGATCCTTCGTCGCCTTCGGCTCCTCAAGGATGACAAACCGGCGTTTCTTGTCATTACGAACGACTGCGTTGTCACTCTGAACGACTGTGTATCATTCTGAACAACTGCGTTGTCATTCTGAACGCAGTGAAGAATCCCCAAGCTTATGTAAAACATGATTACGTTCTAGTTCCCGGCTGATCGTTGATTTATGAGCAGAAAGTACTTTAACTGTCATTGTCTGGCTATGACCGGTTTTCAAGAGTATTTCAATCTGGTATCGTTGTTCCTGGGTAAGTTGCGCGTAACCACTCACAGGTGTCCCCTTACTTTTATCGGTAAGAAAACCACGATGTTACTTACCGCTTTGATGCCACAAATTTATCCAGCAGGTCGAAGAATTTGAGAATCTCGTCTTCACTATTATAAAAATGCGGCGAGAGGCGGACGAGACTATCGCGGACGGTGAGTTTGACCTTGTTTGCCAACATCCACTCATAAAGCTGACTGACATCCTGATTCATGACGAAGGCAATATTTCCGGAGCGTTCCTCTGGGCGGGTGGAGCTGTAAATTTTTAGTCCGCGCTGGTTGAGTTGTTCGAGAACCCTGTCCCCCAGAGTCATCACCCGTTTCTCGATATTTTCGATCCCTGTTTCCAGTAGCAGGTCCAGTGCCGCACCAAACGCGTGAATGCTCATGGTGTTGGGCGAACCTTCTTCAAAACGTTGCGCGCCCGGTCTGAAGGCAAACTCATAATTCATGAAGTCTGCGGCATTGACCATGTTTCCCCATCCCACCGTTACCGGATAAACTTTTTCCAAAGCATCCCTGGAAATATAGAATCCGCCAAGCCCCTCGACACTGAGCATCCACTTATGCCCATCTGCAGAGAGAAAATCGATATGATCGCGTTTCACATCCATAGGCAGGAGTCCCAGGCTTTGAATGGCATCGACGCAAAACAGGATGCCCTTTTCCTTGCAGAACGCTCCAATGCGGTTGAGATCGGAGCGGAATCCACTATTGCACTCCACCGAACTTATGGAAATGAGTCTGGTCCGGGCATTCACCTGTTTGACCAGATCGTCAAACAACACCCGCCCCTCAACAGCAGCAACCATGCGGGTTTCAACGCCCAGGCGTTTCAGGTTCCACCAAGGGTAAACGTTGGCAGGAAACTCAATGTCGGGGATGAGCACATTGTCGCCCGACTTCCAACCCAGTCCATTGGCAACGATGGAAAGTCCTTCAGAGGTGTTTTTGACGAAAGCCACCTCATCCATCCCGGCGTTGATGAGCCGGGCAAAACTTTCCCGGGCTTGTTCGACGCGCGCCATCCAGGTTTCGTAATGGAGCGTGGCGTGGCGGGTGGCGTCATCCACAAATGCGGCCACCATTTTACGCACCCGATCGGGTAAGGGAGCCACCCTGGCATGGTCGAAAAAAATCAACTCTCTTGTGACGGGAAACTCTTCTTTGATATTTTCAAAATTCATTTTGGCCTTGAGCCGAGTAGAGGCTCGCCCCTCGCAGTATGGATTTAAAGCCATATTTGTGACGGATGTGGTCGATGCCCTGATACAGACCGTTCCAACATTGCTCTCCTTATACCATCAAACAAATCTTCCTGTCGATGTGCGGTCAACGAAGTGAACACGATAACGATGAGGAGCACCTGACGCAAAATTCGACGCGGGTCCGTATTCATTTATCAAACTTGCGCAACAGCCCGATGACCACGCCCTGAATAGCAAAGCCACCTTCATGGACGATGATCGGTTTCATATCCGGGTGGGCGGGTTGCAGACGCACTCGGCCTTTTTCCCGGTAAAACCGTTCTAAGGTGGTCTCGTCGTTATCGATCAATGCCACCACAGTTTTTCCGTTTTCGGCCACATCGCGCCATTCCGCGATCACATAATCTCCACCCTGAATATGACCTTCGATCATCGAATTGCCTTTGACCTTGAGGACAAAGATACCCTTATCTCCGGCATCGGGCAACAGAGCCATCACTTTACGGTGGTCCATCACCTCAATCGGCTTACCTGCCAATATGGCCCAGCACCGGGTATTCCCGCGTGGACCCTTCCACCACTTCAATGGCGCGACTCAAATTAGGTTGCTTCTTAATCAGCCCTTTCTTTTCCAAATGGATCAGGTGCTTGTGCACCGTCGCCGGAAAACTGAGCTCGATCGGGTGGACTGGCATTCTGGTTCATCCGTGCCGAGCGCTATATGCGTGCCGAAGGCATGCCTTTCCAATCAGTGCGAGAACGTTGCCAAAAACTTGAGTCCGCGGTGCCACAACCATCGCAAAAGGAAGATTAATGTTAATTCAGCAAAGAACGGTGAACTTGATCGAAGATCAAGCATCGTTTGTTAAACAGGAGTGGAAAACCGAAAAGAAACACAGTCTCGGCCAAAAAAAACGGCTTTGGTTTACTGCGACAATCAATTTGGTTTGGTCGATGGAAAAACCACCGCGGCGCTAGTTAGGCACTCAGAGATATACACCATTGTTGGGGTTATTGACAGATCCTTAGCAGGTAAGGATGCTGGGGAAGAGTTAGGCGAGGGAAAGAGCGGTATTCCCATTTTCTCGAATTTAAAGCAGGCCTTGAACAAACTCCCAAAGGTTCCAGATTGTTATATTTATGGGAAGGCTCCCTTAGCTACTTATATATATGCAATAGGGAGAGGTCTCTGATTCTGGAAGCTATGAGAAAAGGGATGGACATCATCAACGGTCTGCATCAATTCTTCTCTGATGACCGAGAGTTTGCCGATACAGCCGCCCTGAACGGCATCCAAATCAAAGACATCAGAAAATCTCCTCCGTTAAAAGATTTGCACCTCTTTACGGGCCGAATATCAGAAGTAGATATTCCTGTCATCGCGGTATTGGGCACCGATTGTGCCTGCGGGAAAATGACCACCGCAGTGGAACTCAATAAAACTCTGAGCAATCTCGGCATTAAGTCAGTACTGGTCACGACAGGTCAAACCAACCTGATGCAGGGAGCCATGTATGGCGTATCGACCGATGCTCTTATTTCCCAGTTTGTGGTCGGCGAAGTAGAAAACTCCGTTATTCAAGCCTTCGAAAACGAACATCCCGATATCATTTTAGTGGAGGGGCAGAGTGCTGTTAGTGATCCCGCTTTTATGAGTTCTCTTGGAATATTGAGAATTATAAATTAGAATTTGCAGACGGAGAAAAACATGCCAATGAAGATGCCGCAAAAAAATTAAAGGCCATATTAGCTAAAATGTAAAATGCTTTCCAAGCTATGATGACCTCTTCATTTGCTTTTATGCCCCGCAATTGAGTCCAGCGGCTATACGCTGATGTCCCTCTCGTTAGAAGGTGGTATTCTGGAGTAGTATGGCAACAAAACTGAAGCTTCTATTTTTGTGTACCGGCAACTCATGCCGAAGCCAGATGGCCGAGGGCTGGGCACGGCACTTGAAGAGTGACTCCATCCAGGCATTTTCAGCCGGGCTCGAGGCACATGGGCTCAACCCCAACGCGGTTCAAGTCATGCAAGAGGTCGGAGTGGACATCACTGGTCAGAAGTCACAAAAAGTGGAGGAAGTAGAAACCATTCCTTTCGATTTTGTGATCACGGTGTGTAGTCGCGCCGATGAGAACTGCCCCGTTTTCACCCGCACCTCCACCGTCGTGCATTTCGGGTTTGACGATCCACCCAAGCTTGCGCAAAACGCAAACACAGAAGAGGAAGCCCTCGAGCACTATCGCAGGGTGCGTGACGAGATTCGCATCTTCATCGAAACCCTGCCGAAAGTATTGTGGTAGCCGCCAACGTAACGCCAGACTCAATGAGCAATAGCTTTTTACCGCAGGCAAAGAGTTGTCTCGGCTCAATGGACTATTGCCAGTTCCCTTCCACGGGTAATGGGCGGCGAGCCGCCGGGGACAGTAGGGTAAGGGAGACTCTATTATGAAGTGGTTCGCGGTGAAAACAATTTTTCTCCTGGCTCTTGCCCTATTTGTGAATTATTCCCTCAGCGATGGCACACCACGTAAAAAAACGGGACACCAAAAGATCATGACCCCGTTCCCCCAAAACGCCACTATGCGTATTGCCATCGTCGGGGATACCGGAACCGGAGAGCGGGCCTACGCACCGGGATTCTCCGCCGTGCAAAAAGCCATGCGCGATACCAATCCGGACGCGTTACTGCATCTCGGCGATTTCGTTTACCAACCGGAACCGTTTCCCGACTCCTGCCCGGACCGATACATAGAAGAAATCAAAAAAACATTGGTCGCCCCCTACCCCCTGCGCCTTTTTGTTGCGGGCGATAACGATCTACTTGCCCATCGAAAAAAGCCGAAGGCTTCGGGTTGCTGGGATAAAATTGATCCGCTCGATTCCGGTTTTGACAAAACCGCTAAAAGTGCCGCGCGGGATTTTGAAGGCACACGGGTGGTGGGCAACGCATTGATCGGCGTCATCCATAATTATCCCTGGCAGGACCCTACCGAATGGCTGAAGCCACGCGTTAAAGAAGCGAGAGAAAAAGGGCTCTGGATCATCCTTGCCATCCACGAGCCGGCACTCACCACCGCCTGGTATCTGGACAAACGCAACACGGTTCTCAAACAGTTGAATGCCTTAAAACCCGACCTGGTGTTCGCCGGCAACCAGCACTCGTACGAACGGTTTCATCCCATGATCTCGATAGAGGGCGGTGCATTCAAGGTGATCAAATCGGAACCCGGCAAATACCAAAGCGGGGATGGAACGATGCACATAGTTTCAGGCGGCGGCGGGGCAACCTTCAAACCTTTTGCCGATACTCAGAATAAAAAGAAGGGCATCGCGCCAAAAGAGGTGTTCGACGCGCTGGCAAAAAGGGCATTGATGAATCATTTCGTCACGCTGGATATTTCGCGGGATGTTTTGAAAGGAACGGTCTGGCGGGTCTGCGTGAACGATGATCCCGATGACCAACAAAACCCGCGCTGGAAATCGCGAAAGAAATTCTGGGACAACATCCCCCTGGAGTGCGACGACAAGCCTCAAGGCGTAACGGTTTATGAAGAGTTTGAAATTAATCATTAGGCGTGGGGCCGACTGGCAATATCTTTGATTGGCGAACAATAGTTTATCTCGGCTTGTTATATTTTTCCGTAGGGGGATGTCCTCCTCAAGAACCTTGCAAGCGACGGAGCATCTCGCCTGTCATCCGAGTTTGGTTTGCCGTGCTGAGCCTATCGAATAATCATGCCTCGAATGGGTAGAAGAATTAGACCTCTTTATTTATTGATTTTTAGTAGAAAAATATTGAAGTTTAAGGAGTGCTATATTTATCTGAAAAAGCAATTTACTTAATGACTGCGACTCAAGTTTATAATACGATTACCTGTAAACTAGAGTTCTGAAAATGGAAACAAAGACAATTCAATGATTAAAGTTAAGACAATTAAAAAAGAGCTTTTCGACTCAATTCCGATTGACCCTCTATGGAATATCGGTAAAGAAAAAGAGTTGAAAATGCATAGAATTCATTCATATCCTGCAAAGTTCCCGGCTTTTATAACAAATAAAGCAATTGATTATGCAAGAGAAAATAAAATTAAATATAAGCGAATAGCTGACATATTTTGCGGGTGTGGGACGGTGGCATTTGAAGCAAAACGAAAAAATATAGATTTTGTTGGTTATGATATTAATCCTGTTGCGACAATGATTGCAAAGGTAAAAAGCCGAAAATACAACAAAAATATTTTAGAAAATTATTATAAAAAAATTCAAAGTTATTATTTTAGTTTAGATAAAAGGACCAAAGCCCCTGAACTTAAAAATGAACGCTTAAAATACTGGTACAGCACAAAGCAACTAAAACAACTTGCATTCTTGAAATGTTCTATTCAGAAAATCCTTCCTTTAAAAAGTATCTATCGTTTATTTTTTTTGTGCGCCTTTTCTAATATTTTAAAACCAACTTCTCGCTGGCTCACGAAGTCAATAAAGCCACAAATTGACCCAGGAAAAATTCCTGCAGAGGTAATTCCGGCCTTTAGAGATCAATATCGTTTTATGTTTTCAGCTAATTCAGAAAGCGATGCCATTTGTAATTCAACGACAAAAATTAAAACTCTCAATTTTTTAGATGAAACAGAAAATCATCCAATTGTTGATACGATCATAACAAGCCCTCCATATGTAACTTCTTATGAATATGCCGACCTTCATCAGCTTTCATCACTTTGGCTGGGTTTTGCCAGGGACTATAAGGATTTAAGAGAGGGGGCGATAGGGAGCCTTCATCACTGTTATGAATATGAAGCAGAACTTAAAAAATTAAATAAAACGGGCAAAAAAATTCATTCTGAATTATTAAAAAAAGATACTTCAAAGGCAAAATCTGTTGCTAAATATTTTTTAGATATGCAGTGTATTACTAAAAATTGCTTCAAGATGTTGTCAAGAAATGGAATGGCCCTTTTTGTTATTGGAAATACAGAATACAAAAGAGTACGTATAGATAATGTCCTCCATCTGGCCGAATCCTTAAGAGAAAGTGGCTTTAATGAGATTTTTGTTACCAAACGAAAAATCAGCAAAAAAATTTTAACACCATATAGAGATAAACGAGGTCGCTTTTCAACTGACGGGAGTGGCCGGAAAGTTTATAGCGAGGAATTTATACTGATTGGAAGAAAATAATTGCTATGTTCAATCTTACCGAGTTAAAAGAAGAAATAGTCCACAATAATCGTTTCGAGAGACGCATAGCAAAACTAGTAGCTCAAGGGCAGGAGGTTGGCAGAATTAAGAATGTTGTCGCATCGGCTATTTATAAGATTAAGGATGGGGAAAGTTCTTTTGTTATTTACGGTGAGCCGCAAAGCGGAAAGACCGAGATGATGATTGCCTTAACAGCCCAGCTCTTAGATGAAGGTCATAAGATAATCATAGTTATGTTGAATGATAGCGTTCAGCTTCTAAGTCAAAATTTGGAAAGGTTTCAGAGGTCAGGATTGGACCCTTCCCCGAAAAAATCTAGTGAGGTGTTGCCAAGAACGATTAAAATTGGAGAACAAAGCTGGGTCATTTTTTGTAAGAAGAATGCCAGAGACTTAGAAAAGCTAAATGACAAACTTTCTCCATTCAAAGGAAAGGTAATTATTGATGATGAAGCGGACTACGCCACTCCAAATTCTAAAATAAACAAAAAGGAGAAAAGCAGAATAAATGAGCTGACTGAAGAATTTATTGGCTTGAAGGGTATTTATATCGGTATTACGGCTACTCCAGCGAGACTTGACTTAAATAGAACCCACAACAATAGCAGTGGAAACTGGATCGATTTCCCCCCACACTCCGACTACACTGGACAAGAAGTATTTTTTCCTTCATCTGCAGAAAAATTACCATTCTTCCTAACTTTACTGCCAGACCAAGGAGATGATCCTAAATATTTGAGAGGAGCATTATTTAGTTTTATGGTCAATGTAGCCTATTTGAACTCTGAAATTAATGACAATGAGGAAAATTATTCATTCCTAGTTCATACAAGTGGGAAAAAGGAGGGCCATACGGGTGATTACAAATTGACCGTTGAAACCTTTAAGATTTTGATGGATAAGGAAAACCCAAAGCATGAGAAATATTATAAGGAATTATGGGAAATAGCTCGCAAACGTTATCCAAACTTGGAGAATGGGCTAACTAAATACATTATATCAAACAATACCCGCAATAATATTGTTGTGATGAATAGCGATAAAGAAAAAAATACGGCAGACAATAGGACGGCTACTGAACCTACCTCTCCATTTACCATTGCTATCGGAGGGAATATAGTTTCTAGGGGGGTAACTTTTAACCATCTTTTGTCCATGTTTTTCACACGAGATGTGAAACATAACATACAACAGGATACCTACATCCAAAGGGCTAGAATGTTTGGAGCGCGGAATACATATTTAAAATATTTTGAACTCACTATTCCTGAAAGCTTGTATTCGAACTGGCAAAGATGTTTTATTTTTCATAGACTCTCTCTTGAATCACGAAGAGCGGGCAATGGAACACCCGTTTGGCTTGAGGGTAAAAAACTAATAGCTGCCGCACGCACAAGTATCGACAAAGCTAGTGTGGTAATAGACAGTGGTGAGATGAGTTTTGAAATTTTTGATTTCAAGGCCAACGAGGTAGATGAAATACTAAACAAGCAAATCGGAAATTTGCAGAAGATCAATACCATATCAGAACTTCTAGGAGATGAGAAACTCCCTAAATATCTTATTAATTATATCGAAAACTATATGCCTTTAGGCGAGAAGTCCCTAGCACTCCACGCCTCGAAAAGTATTACGGAATATAAAGACGCTATCACAGATCAAGAAGCAATTACTCGTACTAAGGGTTTTATAGGCCAGTTTGAACTTGAACCCAAAAAATATCCCGACGCAATTCACCACATTAGAATTCTCTACAATGGCGCTAATAAAGCGAGAGTTTTCTATAAGTATAAAGGGAATATAAAATTTTTAAAAACTGCAAATAGAACGTGATCAAAGAATTTGAATTCTACCATGGTGCCGTTCTTGCGAGGCTCGCCCATGCGAATAAGTCGGTTTCCTTAAAGCTTTATACAACGGCTAGCAATTCTTCCTACGTTATTGATGATAAAATTGGGATATTCATGAAATATTCTTCCAAGCGAATGTCTCCTTGGGGCTTTAGTTTTCTCAAGAGTCATCAGGATGAAATATTAGAAATAAAGAAAGCGATTGGAGAAGTTTTTCTTTTGCTAGTGTGTCACGACGATGGAATCGTGGCATTAAACTTTGATAAGTTAAAAATTATTCTTGACGAAGTACACGATCAAGTTGAGTGGATTAGGGTTTCAAGAAGACCTCGAGAAAAATATTCTGTCAGTGGTTCTGATGGAAAATTAAAATTTAAAATTGGTGGGAATGAGTTTCCAAAAAAAATATTTAATGCGTTGGGGTTGCAGGAATAAGTCTAAAATAATTTCCAAAAAATAAGTCAGCTCCCCTCTCCCGGAAAAGGAGCCAGCTAGGATATGCCCTTCGGGGCATGATCCTTCGATGGACTCAGGATAATGGCGGCGGGCCAAGGTGACGATTTTGTTCCCCCTCATCTGGCCTCTCCCACGGAGGGAGAAGGAATAACTGGGTTTACCCTCCGGGGCATGGATATGAATTGCCGCACCACTTTGTGGTTCGCAATGACGGCACCCCCCCCCTGGCCCCCTTCGTAAAGGGGAAGTGGGAGCCACCGGCGGCTCTCCGGCCCCATGCCCAGTGGGTTATGATCCGTTTCTCAGGATCGCGTCTATCTCATCGCAGGTTTTTTTCACATCCCGCGCGGAGACATCGAGAGCGTCTTGCTCTTCATCGGTCATTTTAAGTTCGATGACTTTTTCGATTCCGTGGATGCCCATCATGACAGGAACGCCGAAGAAAATTCCACTCCAGCCGTATTCACCTTCCAGATAAGCGGTGCAGGGGAGGATGCGGCGTTTGTCCTGCAAGATCGCCTCGATCATTTTCACCACCGAAGCACCAGGCGCGTAAAAGGCACTACCGGTTTTAAGCAGTGCGACAATTTCCGCCCCGCCCTTTCGGGTGCGTTCCACCACCCGGGCGATCTGTTCCTGGGTCATCAATTCGGTGATCGAGATGCCCGACACAGAAGTGTAACGGGGCAATGGGACCATGGAATCGCCATGCCCGCCAAGGACCATCGCGTCCACATCTACCAGTGAGCAGCCTAGCTCCAGCGAAACAAAGGTTCGCAACCGGGCCGAGTCGAGTACGCCAGCCATGCCGATGATTTTGTTCTTGGGCAGGTTGCCGGTTTTCTTGGCCATGTACACCATTGCGTCAAGCGGGTTCGACACCACGATGACAATCGGGTCGCGGGAATGCTCCATGATCTTCTCTGTCACCGATTGCACAATTTTCGCGTTGGTAGCGAGAAGGTCTTCGCGGCTCATGCCCGGCTTGCGCGGCAGTCCTGCTGTAATGACCACGATATCGGAATTGGCCGTGTCTTTATAATCGTTGGTCCCTGTCACCAAGCTGTCAAAAACCTGCAGACAGCTCGACTCCTGCAAGTCCAGTGCTTTCCCCTGCGGCACCCCCTCGATGATATCGATGATCACCACATCGCCGAGGCTTTTATAAGCGGCCAACTGGGCCACCGTGGACCCAACCTGACCCGCCCCTACTACCGTGATTTTTCTTCTTGCGCTTGACATAGCGGTTCCTCTATTTGATAAAAATACACCTGAAGCAGGCTCCACAGCTTCGGCAGTCGCGAGTGCATGTTATATTCCTACCTTGGCCCTCATGCCCTGCTGAGGGTATCACCGCCTCATTTTGCCACGGCGGCTAGCCGTTCAAGTTGTCCAATATTTTATTGAAGGTTGCGCTCGGGCGCATCGCCGCCTCGACCATTGCGGGATCGGGCAGATAATAACCGCCGATATCTTTCGGCTTTCCTTGAGCATCGTCCAACTCTCCAATGATAGTGTCCAGTTTTGCTTCAAGTTCCTTGGCGATTGGAGCAAAACGCGCTTTAAGGTCGGCATCGTCGCTTTGGTTGGCCAATTCCTGCGCCCAGTAAAGTGCTTCATAAACATGGGTGCCGACATTGTCCAACTCGCCGACTTCTCGACCGGGCGACTTTTTATTATCCATCAGCGTTTCGGTAGCCCGGTTCAGCGTATCTGCCAGAATTTGAGCTTTGGCATTTCCCTTTGCCCGGGCCAGATGCGCCAGAGACTCAGAGAGAGCCAGAAATTCGCCGAGAGACTCCCAGCGCAGATGCCCTTCTTTTACAAACTGCTGAACATGTTTCGGCGCGGACCCGCCTGCACCGGTCTCAAAGAGCCCACCCCCCTTAATAAGCGGAACAATGGACAACATTTTTGCGCTAGTGCCAAGCTCGAGGATCGGAAACAAGTCGGTCAGGTAATCGCGCAGAACGTTACCAGTTGCGGAAATAGTATCCTTACCGTCTTTGGAGCGTTTGAGGGAATGGTCCATCGCTTGCACAGGTGCCATGGTTTGGATGTCCAGACCGTTGGTGTCGTGATCCTTTAAGTATATCTGCACTTTTTTGATGATCTCGGCATCATGCGCCCGGTTCTTATCCAACCAGAAAACAACGGGCGTTTCGGAGAGCCGGGCCCGATTGACCGCAAGCTTCACCCAGTCTTTGATCGCGATATCCTTGACTTGGCAACCGCGGAAGATGTCCCCCTCTTCCACATCAAACTCATGTAGAACATTACCAGCACCATCTGACATGCGGATGACGCCTTTCCCAGTTGCCTCAAAAGTTTTATCGTGAGAACCGTATTCCTCGGCTTTTTTTGCCATCAGGCCCACATTGGGAACCGTGCCCATCGTGGTGGGATCAAACGCGCCGTTCTCTCTACAAAAATCGATGGCCGACTGATAAATACCGGCATAACTGCTATCCGGGATCATCGCCAGAGTTTCATAGGCCTTGCCATCAGGGCCCCACATTTGCCCAGAGGTGCGAATCGCGGCGGCCATAGAAGCATCAACAATGACATCACTGGGAACATGAAAGTTCGTGATGCCTTTATCGGAGTCCACCATTGCCAGGTCCGGCCCATTCTTGATACAGGCTTGAATATCGGCTTCGATTTCTTTCTGTTGATCTTCGGGTAGGCTTTTTATCATGGCATAAACATCGCCCAGACCATTATTGGCATTCACACCGATTTTTTTAAACGTGTCCGCGTGTTTTTCAAACACCTCGGCAAAAACAACCGTGACCGCATGACCGAAGATGATGGGATCGGAGACTTTCATCATCGTAGCTTTCATGTGCAACGACAGTAAAACGCCTTGGCTTTTTGCCTGCGCAGCAGCATCTTTAATAAATGATCGCAGAGCCTGGCAACTCATTTTGGTTGCATCGACGACATCACCTGTCTCAAAGGCAATTTTATCCTTCAACACCATGGTGTTTCCATCTGTGCCGGTAAACTCAATCTTACCGTTTCCGGCCATAGCGTCAGTAATGGTCACAGATTTTTCGTTGGTACGAAAATCCCCGCTCTTCATGCTCGCGACATTGGTTTTAGAGTCCTTCGACCATTGACCCATTTTGTGCGGATTACTCTTTGCATAGTTTTTGACCGCAACGGCGGCTCTTCGGTCCGAGTTCCCCTGTCTCAAAACGGGGTTGACCGCGCTTCCCTTGACCTTGTCAAACTTCGCCTTGATGGCTTTTTCTTCGTCATTTTTCGGGTCTTCGGGGTAATCCGGAAGATCATAGCCTTTGGACCGCAATTCTTCGAGAGCGGCCGCTATTTGGGGATTGGAAGCACTGATATTGGGAAGCTTGATAACATTGGCATCGGGATCAAGCACCAACTCACCCAGCAAAGCCAAGTCATCCGTTTGCTGTTGTTCCGGTTTGAGTCTCTCGGGAAATTGAGCAATAATCCTGCCTGCGAGCGAAATATCCATCGTGCCCACATCAACCTCGGCCGCCCCGGTAAAGGATTGTATAATCGGAAGAAACGATCCGCTCGCAAGTTGAGGCGCTTCATCCACTTTTGTATAGATAATATCTGGCTGTTCTGACATCGTTTTCACCCCAAAAAAAATTACTTGATTATGTTTAGTTAATGAGCAACAAAAATCATTAAACCCTGAATGACAGAGATAACAGGTAAGCGCAACATAAAATGTCTGTTAGAAGAACGGTTTAAGCTAAATTATTACCCCCTTCTTGTCAAGCAATTTTGGTCGGACAATTTCCCACAAAAATACTGAAAAAAGGAGCGAGAGAGCACAAGTAAAACGGCCAAGGAAGCATTCCTACTTCAATGGGACCAAAAACAACAATGCTTAAAATTTGATACAATCGTCTTATACTTCATCCGATAATCTCCCTGCTGGTTTCCCCTTATGCTTTATGCTATGGAAAATTCTGAAAAACACTACCGACTGGCCATTGATTTCCACCAGGTACAGAATGTCCCTGCCGACCCCAAGCAAAGACTGCCCTATTTTCAGACCTTTAAAAAATTATTGAAGGATGAGAAGGCCGAGATCAAAAGCTGGCATCGATCGGGAGCTGGCGGTCGCGAAATCATCCAGGCCCACACCAGTCTGGTCGATAAGGTCATCCAGCACGTCCTTCTTTCCATGACACAGCTTGAGATTTATGCCAAAGACCGGGTACTGGGAGAGTTCTCGCTCATCGCTGTGGGAGGCTATGGACGGGGAGAACTCAATCCGCTTTCGGATATTGATTTATTGTTTCTTCTTTCCGAAAAAACCAAGCCTCTCACAAAAACATTTATTCAGGACGCACTGTCGGTTATTTGGGGATTCGACATGGAAATCGGTCACAGCTCCCGTACCATCAAAGACTGTGTAAAACTTTCCCGGGAGGATTTGACCATCAAAACCTCCATGATCGAAACCCGGTTCCTCATTGGCAACCGAACCACTTATGACAGATTTTACAACTCCATTCATAAAAATGTTTTGCAAAAACATGTGAAACAGTTTTTGAACTCCAAATTGAAAGAAACATACACCCGCTACAAACAGGAGGGCGGCGTGGTGTGCCATCCGGAGCCGGATATAAAAAACGGGCCGGGAGGATTGCGCGACTATCACAGTGCCCTGTGGGCCACCGCTGTACGCTATGGATGCCATTCGCTCCGCGAAATTAATGAGACCCACGTGCTTTCCCGGGAAGAAATTGAGTCACTCTACCATTCTGTCGATTTTTCACTGCGCATCCGGAATGAACTGCATTACCTGACCGAAAGAAAAACCAATGTCCTGACCTTCGACGTCCAGAAACGACTGGCCGCCAATCTTGGGTACAGGTCTTCCACCCACGGGCAACCCGTGGAAGAGTTCATGCGCGACTATTATCTGCACGCCACCAATATCTATAATTTTTCGCAAACCCTTTTTGAACATTGTCGACAAACCAAAAGATCGCTCAAAAAAATAATCTCCTCATTAACTAAAAAATCCGCAGGGAATGGATTCCATATTTCAGATTCCTCCCTGATTTATGACGGCAACGCAAAAGAGGATTTTAAAAAAGATAAATCGCTTCTATTGATTGCGTTTGAGCTTTGCGGAAAACATCAAGTTGCGCCAGATTATAAACTTCAGCGGCAAATACGGCGAAGCAAAAATCTCATTGGCGTGCAGTTCATGAAGGGAGAAAAGACTCGGGATTTCCTGTTTTCCATTCTGAAAGACAAAGGCGCTGAGAAAATCCTGCGGCTGATGCATGAAACACACATTCTGGAACAGATCCTGCCGGAATTCGGGCTGGCACACTGCAAGGTGAATCATGATTTCTATCATCACTACACCGCCGATGAACATTCCCTGCGCATCATCCGCTTTCTCGATGAGCTGGCCATTACCGGCATCACCAATCCTACCGACCTGTCCGCCTTGTATCGGAATTACTTTCGGAAAGGGATTATCAAGTTATCAGCTCTTCTGCAATCGGCAGGAGAAATGCTCGAGGATGAACAAGACAAATTTTTAAAATCCATGGCAGAAAGACTGAACTTGGAAGAGGCAGATGCACAAATCCTGCTTTTTCTTCTCGCTAATCCCTACACCATGATCGAAACAGCCTTGCATCAGGATATCCATCAGCCCGGAGTGATCCGGAAATTCACCAAAACCGTGGTGAACGCAGAGAGACTAAAAGGGCTCTACCTCCTCAGTTATGCCGAGTTGCGGGCGGTGGCACCAGGAACCCTGACCGCCTGGAAAAAAATATTGCTCTCGGAGCTATATGAAAGAACCTTGAAGTATCTGGAAGACCCCGGCTCTCTGGAACAACAACCCCGGGCCACCCGAGCGGGGGTATTCAAATCCCTACATCGGGAACTGCCCGTGAACGATATTGAAAAGCATCTTCGCCAGATGCCGGAAGATTATTTGATGACAGTATCCTCTGAGGAGGTGGCGCTTCATATCCGCCTCATCCGATCTTTCAAGGATAAACTGTTTGTTCTGCATCACCAGTTTCATAAAGCAGGCAACTACCATAACCTGACCCTGTGTTGCCCTACCGGCATTGAATCGTTTAAAAAACTGGTGGGAACCGTCACCGCCAAAAGCCTGAACATTCTCGGTGTGCAAATCTATCTCAAACAGGATGGCATCGTGATTGTCACCATACAGGTCGAAGCAGGTGCCAACGCCACGGCCGATGACCTCGAAATCTGGAAAGATATTAAAAATACTCTGGGCCGGTTGTTTGCGGGGGAAACCAGTTTACAGAAAATGTTGAAATCCCGAACCCGTTATGTCGGCGAGCAGAAAAAGGTGGCGATGGTCCCGAGAGTACATGTTGAAAAGACGGTGGACAATCCGTTCACAGTAATCCTGGTTGAGGCCCGGGACCATATCGGCATGCTCTACAAAATTGCCACGGTCTTTGCCGATTTTGGCATTCGCATTCACCGAGCCAAAATTTCCACCCAAGGCGATCGGGCTATCGATGTTTTTTACGTGTCTCTGAAAAGTCCGAATTTTGACCTCAATAAGGTGGTTCTCCGGCTCAAGGAACATATGATCCAGACCTTGATGATCAAAAAACTGGAAGACGTACGATGACCAGCGTGACGCTGAACTTAATGGGGTATAGGCAAATTTTAAGAGTGGCCCTGCTATGGTTCTTCATTAGCTGGACGCTCCATGCGTCGGCAGAACCTGTTGACCTCGAAACCGGGCGGGACATTTTCTACAAACATTGCAAAGCCTGCCACGGCAATAAAGGTGACGGTAAAACCTTCGCCGCGAATGTGCTGAATCCACCGCCAAAAAATTTCACCGATGAAGAATCGAAAAAGGAACTGACCGAAAAACGAATGATTGAGTCCGTCACAAAAGGAAGGAAAGGCACCGCCATGATGCCGTGGGAATCGAACCTCACCTGGGAAGAAATCCGCGCCGTCGTGCGTTACATCCGCCAAAAACTGATGAAAACAGATGATTAAAAGCTTATCTCCATTTCAAACAACCTCAAAACATAAAAGCTATCATTTGGAGTTACCGTTTTGAATTCAACCAGTTCTTCATGCGAAGTGCCGCACACTCCTCTGAAACTTTGAATTTCCTGGAAATGGGTTTGGCTAAATAGGGGACAAGGGTTTGGTCATCTGGCAACCTACCTGAACTAAAAATTTCATGTTTTGCCAACTCAGCCTTTGCTTCCTCATATTCAACACCCAAACTGCTTGCGGGTAGAAGAACATAACTCGCAAATATATTGGCTTGAGTCTCGAGAGGATCCCGTCTGATATCATCCAGGACAAACTCAGTCCATTTCTTTGTGCTTGGAAATACCGCTTCTTCAAAAAAATGCTTATGGAGACAATAATGCCCCATTTCATGGGCAAAGGTGAAACGCGCCCTGTTTTCGAGTTCGAAATACTGGTTTCGGTCAATATATAATTCTTTAAAATCGTGTGTTAAAAAAGCGTCCATCCCGTGCCTTAACAATCCCGGAGCAGGGATCACTTTAATTCCTAATTTAATTTCCACAATTTCTTCGATCGGAATGGGGATAGAGCCATCAGGATGATGTTCTAACAAAAACTGCTTGGCAGTTTCTTCGATTTCCTGCTGGGGAATAAATTCTGTCACCAATCTTCCTTGATTGATTTGATCAAACTTTCCAGCTTTTCTTCATCCAAGCCTTTATTATCCAAAGTTCTTAAGAAAACAGGGAGCTTTTCCAGTAGTTTTTCATCTTTCACATTCTCGAGTCCATAGGACTTGTTGGATACTTGCGCAAATTGAAAAAATTTCTCGAACTCCTCAGTGCCTTTTTCTAATCCCAAAGCCTTGGCATAATATTCTAATTTTTCATTGGATTTAGGAGCACGGATTCTTCCCCTTTCAAGCCTTGAAATATACGCCGGATCCTCCTCAAACTTTTCTGCAAACTTTCTTAAAGTCAAACCTTGTTTAATTCTTAATGAATTAAAATACTCACCGAATAGCATGTGCTTACCCTCCCAAATGTTGTACTCATTGTACAACAAAAGTCATAAAAATCAAAAATAGTCGCAAAAGGAAGGAATCGTGCTAAATGGGGTTGGAAAAGGAACCGGAGAACCTAAGCATCCCAGTAGAAAGACCTCGCAGCTTATCAAAATTGGCTGAGTTGACCTACGGCAACCCAATCGACTACAAGAAATTTTCTCAAGATACCAAACTGATCTTCCCTCTTAAAGGAAATTATCCTTGCTCACAACACACCTCAAAGAAAAGAATTAAGCACCCAACAAAAAAATCCTGAGAGCATTAGGCTTTTAAATTTCAATTAAATCTTATCAACATGCCCCCTACTTCTTCACCTCTTTACCCAGTTTCTGTTCGATGGAAGCGGTTTTGGATTCCAGCCTGCCCGATTTACCCTCCCTATAGTCAATCTTGATGCCGCAGGTAATGCGTTTGCAATCCTTCTTCATCATCTCGTAACATTGTTTGACCACTCCCATAACTTCATCGAACTCGCCTTCCAGCACCGTTCCCATCGGATTCAACCGATACGGCACACCGCTATCATCAATAATTTTTAGAGAACGGCTAACCTGTTCGCTGACGCTCTCTCCTTTATCCATGGGGCTCATGCTGAACTCAAGTAGTACCATATTCGTGTCCTCAAAATTCCACTAGCCGCAAGGAGACTCATCCCGCCGAGATAACCTTTTGCCAGCCAATAAAAGCTATTGCAGTAGCCACCGGCCTCTTGGCCGGAATTTATTGCTTGCATTTTAGACCTGAACTATGGAATGATCAACCATCCCATTCAAGCAATCGCGGGAAATCCAGATAAAGGCGGTATTTGTTTTTTGTCCCAGTTAGATGACCTGCGCCAGCAGATTGATAAAATTGACGACCAGTTGGTAAAGCTGATCAGTCGCCGCGGTCTGTTGGCCCGGAAAATCGGCGATGAAAAATCTCGTCAGGGGAAGACCAATCACTTCCACGTTCCCCAACGCGAACGAGCGATACTCGAACGGTTGAAGAAGCAGAACAAGGGTCCCTTCCCCAACTCTTCCATCGAACCCATTTTTCGTGAGCTGTTCTCCGCCACACTCGCCCTAGAAAAGCCTTTGAAGATTGCCTTTCTCGGGCCGGAAACCACCTTCAGCCATCAGGCGGCAGTACGGCATTTTGGCCATTCCTGCACCTTCAATCCTTGCGAAAATATTGAAGCCGTTTTTTCGGAAATCGAGCTGGGCAACTCCGATTACGGTGTCGTGCCGGTGGAAAATTCCATTGAAGGGGTTATCAACCTGACCCTCGACTGCTTTGTCGATTCTCCTCTTTATATTTGCAGTGAGACCCGACTGTCCATCGGGCTTTTTCTTTTATCCACAGTCGCCAACCGGAGAAAGATCAAGAAAGTCTATTCACATCCCCAGCCTTTTGCGCAGTGTAGAGACTGGCTGAACATTAACCTGCCGGGTGTTGAGCAGGTTCCCGCTTCCAGTACGGCCCAGGCGGCGCAACTGGCCAAACAAAATAAAAACACGGCCGCCATTGCCGGGGAACTGGCCGCCGAGGTCTATGGATTAAAACCGGTGGCGAAAAACATTCAGGATCGGGCTGAAAACCACACCCGGTTTCTGGTCATCTCCAAAGACAAGGCTAAAAGGGCCAGGAAGAATAAAACATCGCTCATGTTTTCCATTGCCGACGAGTCCGGGTCTTTACTCAAAACCCTACAGTTATTTGCCAAAAACAAAATCAGTTTATCGAAAATACAATCGCGGCCTCTGCGCAACCGGCCCTGGGAATACTTGTTCTATGTCGATTTCATCGGCCACGTTGAAGATAAAACGGTCGAACGCGTTTTAAAAACATTGGGCAAGCAAACTCTGTTTTTGCGGGTACTAGGCTCTTATCCTGAGCAGGGGCAGCCATGAAGCTTTTTGGAAAAATGACCATCATTGGGGTAGGCCTGTTGGGGGGCTCTTTGGCCAAGGCCTGCAAAGAGCGCGGCCTTGTGGAGGAGATTTCGGGATATGGCAGGAGCCGTGAGAACCTGGAAAAAGCCAGGGATTTAAAAATCATCGATCACTGCCCCACTGATTTGGGGGCGGCGGTCAGCGGCACCGACCTAATCGTGTTGTGCACACCGGTTTCGACCCTCGTTCCCTTGGTGCAAAACCTGGCCTCCCAGGTTCGGCCTGGCACGCTGATCACGGATGTCGGCTCGGTGAAAGAACCCATCGTCAAAGGCATAGACAAACTGGTTCCTCAAGGCGTTTTTTTTGTCGGGTCACACCCGATCGCCGGAGGGGAAAACTCAGGACTGGACGCTTCCACCGCAGATTTATATCAAGACGCAAAATGCATCGTAACCCCAACAGACACCACCGATAAAAACGCTGTAGAAAAAATCAGCACCCTCTGGCAAGCGGTCGGCATGAAAGTCGTCCGCTTGTCAGCAAAAGAACATGATTTTATTTTTTGTGCGGTGAGCCATTTGCCTCACATCGTGGCTTACGCCTTGATGAACACTCTTGGCGCCTTGAGAACCCTCGATGGTTGTGAAGTCACCGCCTATTCAGGGGCTGGACTAAGAGACATCACCCGAATCGCTTCCAGCGACCCGGTTATGTGGCGGGATATCTGTCTTTCCAATCGCAACCATTCGCTGGATATGATCGACCGGTTCCAGAACAAACTGGAAGAAATTCGCGGTACCATCGAAAGAGGCGACGGGCAGGAACTAAAAAAAGAATTTATAGCCGCGAACAAATACCGGCTGAATGTGATTTGATCGAGTGATTGTCGCAATAGACGGACCCGCGGGCAGCGGCAAAAGCACGGTCGCCAAGTTGGTCGCCAAACGACTGAACTATCGATACATCGACACTGGTGCCATGTATCGGGCCGTGGCTTGGACCGCCCAGAAAAAAGGTTTGGACCTTGCCGACGAATCAGTTATGACCATGATCGCCTCGAGCCTGAATATTGAATTCCTTCCTAGCACCGAAGGGCAAACGATATTGGTGGAGGGCGAAAATGCCACCGCCCTTTTGAAAAATGAAACGGTGGGACGGGGAGCCGCAACAATTGCGGCGCAAAAGTTTGTGCGCGAGGTTCTGGTAGCCCGGCAACGTCAGATCGGCGAAACTGGCAATGTTGTCATGGATGGACGCGACATTGGAACAGTTGTATTTCCCCAGGCCGACAAAAAGTTTTTCTTCGTTGCCGACGCGGAAGAGCGCGGGCGACGGAGGTATGAGGAACTGAAAACCAAGAATCCAAGCTTGGATTTGAAAACCATTATCGAAGAAATCCGGCAACGTGACCATGAAGACCGCAACCGCAAAATTTCTCCACTGGTCAAAGCAGACGATGCCTTGGAAGTTGATACCACTCGGTTAAGTATTGAAGAAGTCACCGATCATGTTTTTAAAAATATAAATAATCTTTAAACATCCCAAGAGAAAGTGAGAATCAGGAGGTCATGAAAATATCCAAGGAATTGCTGGAACGAATGGAAAATGATGACAAGGAAGAACAGGAAAAGCTGACCGCAAACCAGGTCGCCGCCTATGAAGAGATGGAGGACTATTTTAACGAGAGTCTTGGCCGCTTTAAAGCGTCGCAGATCATCATGGGCAAGGTGATCGCCATTTCCAACGGACTGGCCACCATCGATGTCGGCTTTAAATCGGAAGGCATGATCTCGCTTTCCGAATTCCCTGAGAATGGCAAGAACCTACAGCTCGATGAAGAGGTCGAGGTCTTTCTTGAAAAGGTTGAAGACAACGATGGCAATGTGGTCTTGTCAAAAGAAAAAGCCAATAAAATTAAAATCTGGGATGACCTGGTTCAAACCTATGAAGCGGATGAAACTATTCAGGGTACCGTAGTTGCCAAAGCCAAGGGCGGGCTGACCGTCGATATCGGACTGAAAGCCTTCCTGCCTGGTTCCCAGATCGACCTTCGCCCGATTCGCAATCTGGAAAAACTGCTGGGCGAAAAGTTCGATATGAAAATCATCAAGATGAATAAAAAACGCGGCAATATTGTCCTGTCGCGAAGAATTCTCCTCGAAGAACAACGCAAACAGGTTCGCGAAGGCACCCTGGAGAAAATGAGCGAAGGCAACCTCATTGAAGGCATCGTCAAGAATATCACCGAATACGGAGTGTTCATCGACCTGGGCGGAATTGACGGTCTGCTTCACATCACCGACATGTCATGGGGCCGGGTCAACCATCCCTCCGAAATGTTTTCCATTGGTGACAAAGTCACGGTCGTGGTTCTCAAGTACGATAAAGAAAAAGAGCGCGTCTCGCTCGGTCTCAAGCAAACCAGTGCCGATCCATGGGTGGATGTCGATTCCAAATACCCGATCAGCACCCAAATCAAGGGACGAGTGGTCAGCATCACCGACTATGGCGTGTTTGTAGAACTTGAAAAAGGCATTGAAGGGCTGGTCCACATTTCTGAAATGAGCTGGAGCCGTCATGTTAAACACCCGAGCAAAATGGTTTCGATCGAGGATGTAGTAGAAGCCATTGTGCTGACTCTCGATAAAGATAAAAAACGGATATCTCTCGGCATGAAACAAATCGAACCCAATCCATGGGAAAAAATTGAAGACAAATATCCCATTGGTTCTGAGGTTGAGGGCACGGTTCGCAACCTGACCGACTTTGGTGCCTTCGTGGAACTGGAAGATGGGGTGGATGGACTGATCCATATTTCCGATTTGAGCTGGAAAAAAATCAAGCACCCTTCTGAAATTCTGAAGAAAAAAGATAAAGTTACCTCTGCCGTGCTCAGCATCGACAAGGAAAACTGCCGCATCTCTCTTGGGGTTAAACAATTGCAACCCGACCCCTGGGATGATATCGAAGCCAACTATCCTATCGGCACCGAAGTCACCGGCAAGATCATCAAGGTGGCAGCGTTCGGAGCGTTCGCGGAATTTGGCGACGGATTAGAAGGCCTGATCCATGTTTCGCAACTCAGTTCTGAAAAAATTACAGACCCTGAATCTGCGGTGAAGGTGGACGATGACATCAAAGCAAAAGTGATCAAAGTGGATACCTCCAACAAAAAGATCGCTTTAAGTATTAAAGCCCATATGGAAAACCTCGACATTTCGCAGATCGAAAAAGAACAGGTAGGCCTGGAAGGCTTTAAAGAAGAAGAGTAAAACCCGAAAAATTCTGGGCCCGAAAGGGTCTGGAATCCTGAATATGGAACCTGCTATCCAACCCAAACGATCTTTCTTCAAATCTTTTATGCGATTTGCGGCAGGGCTTTTTATCTTGATGATTTTGATAAGCATCGCCTCTACCCTGTTACCGGACCGTTGGAAATCCCCTTCCGGAGAAATCGCCCTGATCCACGTTCAGGGAGTACTGATGAGTTCCCGGGACGTTGTCCGCCAACTCTCCGAATATCGCCACAATCCAAAAGTGCGAGGCATCATCCTGCGCATTGATTCTCCAGGTGGAGCGGTTGCGCCGGCACAGGAGATTTACAGCGAAATCATGAAACTCCGGGCCGATCATAAAACGGTTTATGCCTCCATGGGAACGGTGGCGGCCTCGGGTGGATATTATATTGCCTCCGCGGCTGATTACGTTTTGGCTAATCCCGGTACCCTGACGGGGAGCATATCTGCCGTGATGGCTTTTAATAATATTGAAGAGCTGGCTAAAAAAATTGGCGTTAAGCCCGATATCATTAAGAGTGGTAAGTTCAAAGACATGGGTTCCCCCCTGCGAGCCATGAGTCTGGAGGAACAAAAACTTTTGCAAAATGTCGTGGACGATGTACACCAGCAATTTGTGCAAGCTATCGCGAAAGGCCGAAACCTGCCCCTTGCCCAAGTTCATAAGATTGCTGACGGAAGGATCATGACCGGCCAACAGGCTCTTAAGCTTAAACTGATTGATGAGGTGGGCGGACTCGAAAAAACCATTGAACTGCTGGCAAAAAAGCTCGGTGTCAAAGGCAGGCCTAAAATTATTGAACAAAAGGAAAAAATTCCTTTCCTCGACTGGCTTCTGCAAAGTTCGCTTTCCAGTGGATTGGCCGAAACCTTAATGCCATCCTCCTACCCCCGCTTGCAATATCTTTGGTTTCCCTAAAAAAAACAATGCGTTATAGCACTTGCGCCGCACAGAAAAACTAAAATACCTTCCTCAAATTCAGGTCAGGCGACCTTGTTAGTCAGGACTCCTGAAAGGGACTTTTCAAGCACAAAACTGGAGCCTTAAAACCGGGTAAACCCATTAAAATATTGGGCTTGACTTAATTTCACCTAATGCTATACTCCCGCGGGTTCTTATTTTAAAAGTGGATAAAATGTTTACTGGTCGAGGGGAGGCTTTGATGACTAAAGCGGAACTTGTTGAAAGAGTGGCCAACCAGATCAACCTGACGAAGAAACAGACCGAGGTCGTAGTGAATACTGTTTTTTCCAGCATTACTGGATCGTTGGCAGAAGGAAAAAAAGTCGAATTGAGAGGATTTGGAAGTTTCCGAATCCGGCAAAGAAATGCCAGGATGGGACGCAATCCCAAGTCTGGGCAAAAAGTAGAGGTTCCCTCTAAAAAAGTGCCTTTTTTCAAAGCCGGAAAAGATTTGCGAGAACTGGTGGACAAGCACGAAAAAGCTCAAGAGATAGAGTCTTGAAAGGGATTTTAAAGTTAAAATCCACCTCATTCGTATAAAACCAAGGCCATTGGGTCCTCCTGATGCTCATACCGCACCCCTTTCCCGCCCAGAAACAATTAGCTTATAGTTTTCAATAACTTCATCTCAGGGATACGCGAGTGAACGTTCTGTTGCTCAGTCGGGGGCCAACAGAACGAGTTACATTCAGCCTAAAATTTATGCCTGGAAGCACGTTCGGAAAACATTTTAAAATTACCACCTGGGGCGAGTCTCATGGTGATGGTGTCGGGGTTGTCGTGGAAGGTTGCCCAGCCGGATTGCCCCTCAAAGAATCTGATATCCAAAAAGACCTGGACCGACGACGAACCGGCCAAAGCAAAGTCACCACCACCCGCAAGGAAGGCGACAAAATCCAAATCATGTCCGGTGTCTTTAAGGGCAAGACCACCGGCGCGCCTGTTTCCATGCGCGTCGATAACAAGGACGCCGATTCCTCAAAATATGAACTGATCAAACACCTGTACCGTCCAGGCCACGCGGACTACACCTATGACGCGAAATACGGCTTTCGCGATTACCGGGGTGGAGGGCGGTCCAGCGCACGAGAAACTGTAGGCAGAGTGGCCGCCGGGGCCATCGCTAAAAAACTTTTAGCCCGCGATAAAATCACCATCACCGGGTTCACCAGACAGGTCGGGCGTCACACAGCAACAACTGTAAACTTTAAGGAAATAGAAAAAAATATTGTACGTTGTCCAGACGCAAAAACCGCCGAAAAAATGGTGGCCGCCATCATGCGAGCACGTAAAAACGGTGACTCACTGGGAGGCATCGTCGAAGTGATTGCCAAAGGAGTGCCCGCCGGGCTGGGAGAACCTGTCTTCGACAGGCTGGATGCCGACTTGGCCAAGGCGGTCATGAGCATCCCCGCGGTAAAAGGAATGGAAATTGGCGCGGGATTCCAAACCGCCACCATGACCGGCTCGGAGTGCAACGACGCATTCATCACAAAAAACAAAAAGGTGATGACCAAAACCAATAACGCCGGGGGGATTCTCGGTGGCATTTCCAATGGTATGGATATCGTTGTCAAGTTGGTGGTAAAACCTACTTCATCTATCAACAAAACCCAGGACACCATCACCCGGAAAGGCAAGAAGTCTGAAATCCGCGTTGAAGGCCGACACGATCCCTGCGTCGCTCCGAGAGCCGTTCCTATTGCCGAGGCCATGGTCGCCCTGACCCTGATTGACCATCTGCTGAGAAACAAAACTTCCCGGCTAACCTGACCCGAACCCGCTATAAGAGTTGGGTTTGTTCAAAACAAACCTATTTTTGCAGACGTTCAGGATAATCTTGACCAGTGTGAGTGGTTATTCATTTTTTGGGCTTCCAGTTTCTTGCCATTTCCTGGGCTTTTTCTATTTGAGATGGAGACATTTTCTTTTCTACTCTGCTTCTTGCTTCCGCACCATCTTCCTCTCCATTATATGCAGAAAGGTTGAACCACATATGCGCTAACACATAATCCTGTGGAACTCCTTTTCCTTCTACATACATCAGACCCAAGCTGAATTGTGCTGATGTATCTCCCTGTTCGGCGGCAAGACGATACCACTTGGCTGCTTCCTTATAATCCTGTCGAACTCCTTTTCCTTCTACATACATCAGACCCAAGACGAGTTGTGCTAACGCGTATCCCTGTTCGGCGGAAAGACGATACCACCTGACTGCTTCTTTGTAGTCTTTCCCTTGGTATGCTTCCACTCCGTCCTGGAAGTCACCCCCATAAACAGAACCACTAAACAAAAACAGAAAAGTGAGTGAGAGTAAGAATATGAGTGGCTTATTCATTTGATCAGAATACCATACCAACGGATAGTGGCAAAGCGGACGGTGAAACAACAGTATATGAAAAGGGTATGGGGATGAATATACGGGTATACGTGGGAAAGATATTTTGGTGTTTCTAATCCGGCTATTTCTAAAAAATCCCTGGTATATTCAGGCAAAGATGTGGAAAAGTCGCGTAGCCCTGCAAAACTGGTCCCATGAAGACTCACCACCAGCGCGCTGACCACCACTGCCAGGAAAACCAATGTCACCATCATCGCCGGCCTTGTCGAGATCGAAGGCGACCAAATCTACAATTCCGCCGTTATCACAGGACCGGATGGATATATCGGAAAATATCGCAAGCTCCATCTCTCCGATACGGAAAAGAACTGGTTCCAAATTTTCAATGGCCGCCGCACAGACCCCTACCTCCTCTCTTAACAGATAACAATCGCCCTGCTTTGAAATAATCTCACCATAGGTTAAAATAGGACTACAGTTTAGTCGAAAAATATCGCACATTATTCATCAACATTCACTGCTTGCTGATTATTTGAAAGGAAAGGAATGGAATGGGTAACGAAAAATCACGGTTTTTGAAAAGAGATGATGGAACGATTTATGATTCTCTGACCAGCGTCACGTGGATGGCGAACGACTCACGGTTGGATCTGGATAAAGAAATCTCTTATTCGGAAACGGAAGAATACGTAAAATCAATGAACGAAAAAAAAGTGGGCGGCTATGCGGACTGGCGTCTCCCTTCCATCCATGAGGCATCCTCCATTTTTGACAAGGAAAAGTTAAACAAGGATTTCAAGGGTGCCGATATTCATCTCGACTCTGTGTTTCCTCCCGGTGCGGGCAACTGCACATGGACTTCATCCACTCGCGGCAAGGAAGCGCAAATCCTGTTCTACGTGAACGGCTGCGCCTACTGGTACGGTAAGGACGACAACACCATTTCTCATGGAGCACGCCTCGTCCGCCGGGACAACTAGCCATTGAGACAGTAGATTAACACCTTTAAAGTCAGAAAATATTAATTCGGTTTTGCGGTTTTGACATTAGGCACCTTCAAACCAAAAAAAGGAACCAGTGCATCGGGTACCGACAATTTTCGGTACAAAACATGAAATTCCTCATCCGAAATATCCTTTCTCAGCAGTTGTTGAACCTGCTCGGGAGAAACGATCTGTTGTGAAGGTTCATCAAACATGGTGAGGCCAACACCCACCCAATGGGAATGGAGAAACTGCTGTTGCACCAGACTCTCGACACCGGTGCTGTACTCCATGGATTTTTTTATGATATGCTGGGCGATATAGGCTGGAACACATCGCCCCACCGCAATCACTTTTGAGGTCTCGCCCATGGGGTACACCCTCAAGGCCACGCGTGTGGAACCGATCTCAGCAAATTCCTTGAAGACCTGTTTTCTTTGTTTGCGATAAGATTTGGAAACATAGCCCTCAATTTTGATACGTTTTTTATCGACAGGTTCACATTTTTCCTCGGCAAACACCGGGGCCACCAGCCCTAAAACCATCAAAACAGGTAGTACCCGCACTCGGAACCGTTGCAATAACTCACTGAATTGTTGCTTTTTAAATTGCATCACGAAATTTCCTGTTTCTCCGGTTTGAGACAAATCCTCTGTTATAATATAGTCAGATCTTGGTTGACCTTGCTCTGCCTATGGGGTCTTGTTAATGAATTCTTCAGCACTTTGTTCGCTTGAAAAATAATATTCCTTGCCGTTGATGGTTTTTTTGATCGCCTCAGATTTCGGGATATACACCCCATTATTGGGGTCCATGACCATTTCCGCAGGCTCCTCTTCCGCAGATGGGCTTTTTGATGGGAAAATCGCACGCGCAATAAGAATCAGCAGAACTACGGCAATTCCAAATAGTGCTAAACGGACCATAGGGTCATTTTAGGGTTTTGCCGTACGAAATACAACCCCGCAGAAATTGACGGGAACAGGCATTTATTAAATCATACTTCAAACTATGAACGACGAAACAACCACAGAAGACAAACCGGATAAATCCCGGTTGCCTACAGTTCGGACCAAGGACTCGCTGGTCCCACTCGACCCTTTTTCGGCTTATCTTCAGGAAGTCCGTAAATACCCGCTCCTGACGGGAGAGGAAGAGAAAGAGCTGGCCACTCGTTACAAAGAAACTGGTGATCTTGAAGCTGCCTATAAACTGACCACCGCCAACCTGATGCTGGTCATTAAAGTCGCCATGACGTTCAAGCGCGAATGGCAGAATCTGATGGACTTGATTCAGGAAGGCAATGTTGGCCTGATGAAAGCGGTCAAAAATTTCGACCCCTTTCGCGGAGTACGTCTTTCTGCCTATGCCACCTGGTGGATCAAGTCATATATCCTGAAACATATTCTCGATAACTGGCGGCTGGTGCGGGTGGGCACCACCAACGCGCGGCGAAAACTATTGTTCAACCTAAAAAGGGAAAAGGAAAAGCTCGAGCAAGAGGGGTTTGACCCCACCACCAAGCTACTGGCCGAACGGTTTGGGGTTGATGAGGGAGAAATCATCGATGTCTCTGCCAGCATCGGCGCGATGGATGTTTCCATCGACACTCCCACCCACCCTGACAGAACCATGACTCCCGCGCAAACTCTTACGGACGGGAAATCTGTCGAAGCCAATGCGGAGCTCAACCAGTTCCGGGAAATTCTCAATAAAAATATTGAAAGCTTTAAAACCGATTTGAATGCCAAAGAAATAGAAATTCTCAACCAGCGCGTTCTTTCTGAAGACCCTTTATCACTACAGGAAATCGGCGATCAGAGAGGGGTCACGCGAGAAGCCGTGCGCCAGGCCGAGCAAAGGCTATTAAAAAAATTTAAAACTTTTATCGAAAAAAAAATGCCGGAAGCGGCAGACTATTTTAAAACCTGAGGAGGAGCGTTATGAGCACCCGGACCGAATCCGACAGCATGGGAGAGATCAATGTCCCGACCAGTAGTTACTATGGAGCCCAAACCGCGCGGTCATTGATCCACTTTGATATTGGCACCGAAACCATGCCACGCGAAATTCTCCGGGGAATGGGCATCCTGAAAAAGGCTTCCGCCATGGTCAATGCCGAGTTAGGGCTCATGCCTGAAAATGTCAAAGACTTGATCTGCCAAGCCGCCGATGAAGTGATCGATGGGACACTGGATGAACATTTTCCTTTAAGAGTCTGGCAAACCGGTAGCGGAACGCAGTCCAACATGAACACCAACGAAGTCATCGCCAACCGGGCTATTGAAATAGCAGGCGGGACCATCGGCTCCAAGGACCCGGTGCACCCCAACGATCATGTCAATATGGGACAGTCTTCCAATGACACCTTTCCTACCGCCATGCATATTGCGGCAGTGGAGCGCATTCGCGACACACTCATCCCCTCTATATCGACTTTAGCCGGATCATTCCGCAAAAAAACCGACGCGTTTCAAGACATCATAAAAATCGGTCGCACTCATCTGATGGATGCCACCCCGCTCACCCTGGGCCAGGAATTCAGCGGATACACAACTCAGTTGGAATACGCACTCGACCGTATTAACAGCTGCATGCCCAGAATGTATCAAATCGCGCTGGGTGGAACCGCGGTAGGAACCGGCCTCAACTCGCACAAGGATTTCGCCGTGAAAGTTGCCAAACAAATTTCCGACCTCACCGGCTGCCCCTTTGTCACCGCGCCCAATAAATTTGAGTCTCTCGCGGCGCACGATGCCATTGTCGAGACCAGCGGCGTTTTAAAAACCATCGCCTGTTCACTCATGAAAATCGCCAACGATATTCGCTGGCTCGGTTCAGGTCCGCGATGCGGAATTGGGGAAATTGTTTTACCGGCCAATGAACCGGGAAGCTCGATTATGCCGGGCAAAGTCAACCCAACCCAGTCTGAAGCAATGACCATGGTCGCGGCACAGGTGATCGGCAATGACACCACCATCAATGTCGGGGGATCCTCTGGGAACTTCGAACTCAATGTTTTCAAACCGGTGATGATTTACAATCTTCTGCAGTCCATTCGCCTGCTTGCCGATTCCTGTCGATCTTTCAACGACCATTGCGTGGTAGGCATTGAACCTAATAAAATACAGATCGAAAAATATCTTGATAGCTCGCTCATGCTGGTCACGGCTCTCAATCCACATATCGGCTATGACAACGCGGCGAAGGTGGCCAAGAAGGCCTATCAGGATAACAGCACTTTGAAAGAAGCGGCGGTGGCTTTGAATCTGCTCACGCCGGAGGAGTTTGACGAAAAAGTGCGACCTGAAAAAATGACCGGCGCAAAGGGATAAAAGAGGAAGATATGTTTCAAAACTGGGAAAATTTTATAGGAATTGTGGTCGTACTGGTCATCCTGCTTCCCATCATTCTAAAAAAATTGTATTAAAAGGAATTTCTCACAGGGAAGAAGGTGAGCTGTTTAAGTTATCAAAAGAAACTACTCCGACAAGCACCTCATTCTGGTTGATCACCGCAATAAAATCGACATCATTTCTGCCCGCCCAGTCAAGTCATGAAAATGGCCAAAACCATTAAAGAATGCCGACATACGTAGGCCCGCGAGAAATTTTGCATTCCTACAAATGAGAAGGTCTTTGCATAACCCCTAGTCCTTCGTCACCTTCGTTTCATCGAGGATGACAAACCGGCGTTTCGTGTCGTTCTGAACGCGTTTCGTGTCGTTCTGAACGCAGTGTGAAGAATCTCGATTTTTCGACTTACGCAAAGCTCTCGCCCCGCGGGGGCAGGCAGATTGCTATAGCTTTACCTCGCGCCCAATCGGTCTCTCGGCTTAATGGGCTGAATAACGAAACATCTGGTTGACGCATTGAAGGGCACGAACCTGAGTTTCCGGGTCGAGGGTGATGATGTTTTCGGGGCCGGGATTTTCGAGGACATTGAGTATATCTTCCAAAGAATTGGACTTCATATATTTGCAGAGCGTACAGCTTCCAGCAAAGGTTTTTTGCGGGAACTCGGATTGCAGAACACCGGTCAACCCGCACTCCGTCACCAAAAAAAAGGAGTCGCCGTTGGATTCCCTTACATGGTTGAGCATCTGGCTAGTGCTTCCCACATAATCGGCCTTGCCCACCACTGAAGAACTGCATTCGGGGTGAACGAGAATTTCCACACCTTCAAAGTTTCTCCGCACATGGTCTATGTTTTCCGGCTGATACTCTTCATGAACATAGCAGGTACCATCCCAGAGCTGGATATCCTTATTCAGGTCCTTGGATTTGAAATGGTTGATCACATTTTCACCCATGAGCCGGTCGGGCAGAAAATAAATCTTGTTATTGGGAATTTTTTCAATGATAGCGTAAACATTCGAAGAGGTGACGCACACATCACACTGAGCTTTCACCTCGGCGGTCGTGTTGATGTAGCAGACGAATGTGTGATCGGAAAACTCCTTGCGGAGCCTTATGACATCTTCCGCTGTTATGCCGTCAGCCAGGGAGCAGCCGCCATTGGGGTTGGGGTCAAGCACAGTTTTTTGAGGATTGAGAATCTTGGCGGTCTCAGCCATAAAGCGCACCGCTACAAAAACGATGACATCGGCATTGGATTCCTTGGCTTTTTTCGACAGGTCATAAGAGTCGCCGGTGTGATCGGCGACACTGTAATAAATTTGCGGCGCGACATAATTATGCGTGAGGATGATGGCATCTTTTTCGCGCTTGAGGTCTTCAATCTTTCTGATGGTGGGGAGCAATAACTCGCAATTTTCCTGAGTGAACCGGCAAACAGGGTTGCCCACCTGAATATCTTTAAGCTTTTCGTATAATTGTTCCGCGGTAACCATTTTTCTAGCCCGGCGGCCAGTTCATAGTACGACCGCCCAAAAGATGATAATGAATATGATACACCGACTGCCCAGCCCCGGCACCACAATTGACCACCAGTCGAAACCCTGACTTGTCGAGTCCTCTCTCCTTCGCAAGTTGATTCGCCACACTAATCACCGAACCCATCAACGCATGATCCTTCTCCTCGACATCCAACAAGGTGGCCTGATGGATTCGGGGGATGATCAGGATATGCGTAGGAGCTTGCGGGTTGATATCATTGATCGCGAACAAGGTATCCGATTCATAAACCTTGTCTGAAGGGGTAGTCTCCTCGCCGATTTTGCAGAACAGGCAATCACTCATAAGATTTTTTTCCGCGTCGCTCCGGGTTTCCCATATCCTGTTTATTTTCCTGGCGGGAGAGAGAACCAAACCGCTCAAGATGCTCTATGATTTCTTCTTTATAGGAGATGAATGGATCGAGCATCAGAAACGGTTCGTCAGTTTTACTCAGGCGGAACCCGATCCAGTCTATGAGATAACCCATATGAGAGTGCTGGTTTATGAGCCTTTTAACAAGCTCTCCCCGGCCATGCGCACGGGTTCCTCTTGGAGGATTAACTTTTGAGAAGTCGACCGCCTCATCGGTGGTTTTGCGGTAACCATCGCCACTGGCTTCCAGCCCCCAGAACAAACCGGTTTCCCTGTTCAGGTTATGGTATTCCAGATCGAGGCTTTTGAGCCATGGGTCATGCCATTCCAGATTTTCTTCGTTTCTAAACTCGTTGAGCATCCAATACTTGCTGGCCCAATCTACTCGACCAATCACCGCTTCCGGGCCTTTAGGTAAATCGGTCAAGACCGATTCCCAGCCCTCCAGAACCCAGTCGGTCTCCCGGTTTGTCCCAGCCAGATGTTCCTTACAGGTATTTAAAATATCCCACTGCAGTTCCAAAGCGGTGGAAGATTTTCCTGAAGCCAGTTCCACCTCCCATTTAAAATCCGGATCGCGGGAAATAGAACGCATGGCAAAAACCGAGTCCGCAAGAATCCATTCCTGTTTGGCGACCCCCAACTGCATGATTTCCAGCATGAGCGTTGTGGTTCCCATCTTCATGGCGGTGGCAAACTCACTCATCGTCGAGTCACCAACCAAAAGATGAACGCGCCGGTATTTGCTCGGGTCCGACAATGGTTCATCGCGAGTGTTGACAATCGCCCGGTTATATTGCACCCATCGATAAAATTCATTGGGAATGTGGTCAGCCCTTTGTGACAGCTGAAAGTTCACCTCATCGCCTTGGTTTTCATAAGGTGTAACACCATCCCAATCCCGAAACGGATGAGGATCGCAGGAACCAATGCGGCCCGCACCGCAATAAATCAGTCGTGTAGCTAAAAAGGAAGAAAGCAGTTTTAGGTTGTCGCGCTCATCGAAAGGGAATCCTCTACCGACCAGATAATTTTCGTGGCAACCGAACGTCGCGCTGGTTTCAAGATCTACATTGTTCTTGATGAACGAAACATGATCGGCCCAGCCCAACTCCTTCACCGCTTCCTGAACCAGCGTGTCACCGGCGCGGTCAAAAGTCACCAAGTCAACAAGATTAGAGCATTCCGGAGAGGCGTACTCCAAATGCCCCATATCGAGATACAAGCGCCCGCCGTTAAGCAGAAACCCACCGTTACCAGGAGGCTCATCGTTAGCGCGGTAGTGAAGGTCCAGCACACCATGATTTTTTGAGAAAACATGGTTCTTGACCTTGTTGGCCACTCCCATCGAGTCGAGAGGAAACTCCGCATCATTTTTGATCAGCAGGCCGTATTCCGTTTCGATGCCATAGATGCGTTTTTTCATTCCAGGGTGCCTTCAATATTCAACCCCGTTTTAGAGAAGACTTGCATAGTTTAGCCATATCCTTATCGTTCAAAAACTGGTATCCCGCCTCGGTAATCAATGCCATAGTAGGAAAAATTTCATCTTCTGGACGGGCTTTGCCGGTTGCGGAATCAAACTGCGCCGCAGTCTGCAAAAGCCGGATGGCCAAGGTGACCGCATCGCTTTCCGACCTTTCTACCAGAGGCTTATCTCCCCAGAGGTCTTCATGCTCTAGAATTCCCCGAATGGTCGGCGAACCAGAACCAGTCGCGGTATGGGTGCTGATCCTGAAATCGGCTCCTAACATATCGTAAAAATGTATCGCCGCCTTTTTAGATTTCAAATCGTAAGTGGCAAATATTGGACTCACCACTCCCAGCCCTTGTAGTGCCATCCCGACATTCTCTTTCAGCAGTTTTGATAAAGCGCGGATTTTCCCTTCCACGCTCATGCTCTGCATCTGTGACCGCCGGTAGTATTCAAAATTATGCGTGAGAACCCGTGCCATCTCGAAGGCCGTAGCAGGAACCCCGGCAATCGCCATGAGCGTATAATCGTCGATGGGAATGACCTTGTCGCAACGTTCATACATGATACTGTTGCCCGCCGTGGCCCGTCGGTCGCCGGCAACAAGTACGCCATCCTTAAAGTGGAAGGCGAGAACCGTAGTGCCATGGGTTACAGTAACCCCACTTGGTGCCTGCGAAGAATCGACGCGAGTATGCCAGCGATAGCCGGATTTTTCCAGTAGCTCGAAAAAATCTCCGGGCGAAGTATGAGGGTCTGCTTGAAAACTCATTGACCGGTTCTCTGCTTGTATTTTTCAGATTGTTTCGGGTCCACCTTTTTCATCCGCTTCAAAAGATTATCCCTTCCCGGTCGTGAAGGTTCCGGGCTGGAAGGGCCAGAATCATCGCGATCTGGGCGGGTTTCTTTTTTTTCTTCTCTTCTCAGGGGATCATTCATTTCCATGGGGTCAACTCCTTTTGTTGCCAGGCCGTTTCTGCCTTGTCACCCAAGCATTAACCGACCGATGATTTTAACCTGCCAATCTCTTCTTTCGTAAGCACCCTGTAAATGGCTCTTCGCTCCACCTTTCCAGATAAAACCGCCGCCTCAAAACACCATTGATCTAAAGCCTCTTTCAAAGTCTTCGGCATATTTTTATCGCCTTCTTCCTGATTTCTACTTTCATCCCAAAGGCGACAGGTTTCCTTTAAAGCTTTATTCAGAGGAAACATCGCAAAGGGCGTATCCTGAATTTTTTTCTGCACCTCCTCCATGACTTTTTCATTACCAGCGATAACGGTTCCATTTTTAAATGTTTCCCAATGCCCATCATAGTTTACACGGAAAAAGTGAGGGTGCCCATCACCGTCCAGTTCAGTAAGAAGAAGGCGAATGATATAAGGAGCCCGTTGGATTTCCTCAAAATTCTGTTTGAGCGCGGGAGCGATGCCAAACTGCATCAGCCTCGCCAATGTCACATCTTGAGCCGAACGGTTGAATCCTTCCAAATGCGCCATATCCAAAAGCGTCATGCGTAACCGCTCCACATCAGCAGGATGTCCCACGCCGCCCAAGGCGATGCGATCATAGACTTCAAATATTTTGCCAGGCTGGGGGGCAAAGCCCATAATCAGTACCCCTTCATTGAAAGGAACCGACAATACCGGCTGACCCATTTTCAGCTTTTCCTGAACATAACTGTGGCGGGTGGAAACCGCTTCCATCCAGCGATACGGCTCTTCAAACATTTTTAACTGCCCCTCTCTAATCCCATAGCGAGCTTCCCTTTAAAGTAAGGATACTTAAAAACCTTTTCACTCTTTCTCTATTGTTCTAAACCAATTGTTCGCTGGAATTGAGAATCTCTCCGACCTCTTCGGAGCCAATGACTCCAGTCAAATTGAGAATCTCCCCATCCATAAACTCAATTCCAGTCCAATGGATACTTTTTATTTTTTTCGCTCCTTGAGCCACCGCCTGCCCTCTTATCTGAGCGCGGGTTCCTGCCGGAGGCGACTCAATAGCCTGGGCGATTTCTTCTTCACTGAGCAGGGAATAAACATCCCCCTCTTGTTGCAATCCCCGATACAACCCGCGATCGGGGTCCAGGTTATGGTATTCCAAATCCAGGCTCTTGAGCAAAGGGTCATTCCAGCCAATGCCCTCGGACCGCATGAACCCGGTAAATAGTTTCTCCTTGATCGCCCAGTCAATGCGATCCGAAAGTTTTTCCGGGCTGTGCCGAAGTTCATCCAATGTCTTTTTCCACTCCACAAGAATCCAGTCCCACTCACGATCCTTTCGGGCAAAGGCTTTTTCTACCGCCTCTAAATACGCTTCCTGAATCTCAAGAGCCGTGATAGTACCACCAGTCTTGCGACGTAAAACCGCGGTTTTGTCGAGAGACACTTTCAACACATCGGCCACCGGGTCCGCCAATTCCAAATGGAGAAGTTTCTCCCCACGGGCGATCAAATTGAGAACCAGCAATGTACTCCCCACCTTCAGGGCCGTGGCATAAGCAGACATGTTGGCATCACCAAGAATTAAATGCAAACGCCGATACCGACTGCTCACCGCATGCGGTTCGTCCCGTGTATTGATGAGGGGACGCTTCGTCATGGTCTCAATGCTTAAAACTGTCTCGATAAAGTCGGACCGCTGGGCCAACTGCAATCCCTGAAAATCACTAGCGTTTTCCGATCCCACTTTTCCTGCCCCGGCATACAACTGGCGCGTCACCAGAAAAGGAGCCAGCCCTTTTACTACATCTTCGAAGGGAGTCGCTCTGGGGATGAGATAGTTATCATGAGTCCCATAACTATGGCCGCTGTAATCGGTATTATTTTTGAACACCTGAAGCGGTTTTCCCTCCAGATCGCGGTTGCGAATGGCCGCGCATTCGGCGACAATCCGCTCGCCCGCCACATCATGCGCCACCAGAGATAACACCGACCGGCATTCCGGGGTGCTGTATTCCGGATGAGTATGATCATTATAAAACCGGGCACCATTTACCAAAACCCGGTCGCACTTCATATCTAAATAGGAATAAGGCCTTTCACGATCTTCGGCGCAAAAGGCATCTTCTTCTTCATCCTGAGCCAAAGACCCCACCCGAAACCCACGCATATCCAGATGCGAGTTCTCCTGCGAGTAGGCCCATTTGCCAAAAACACTTTTGCGCTCGCAGGCCTTTAAAAGTTTCATGGACTCTTCAACCGGGTCGGAATTTTCCATATCTTCCCGGACTATCCCATACTCGGTCTCCATGCCCAAGAGAGAAACACTCATATGATAGACCTGCGAATCGTATTTTCGGTGGCCTTATCCGACTCGCTGGGCTTTCTTACCCGCACAACATTTTTTGACTCCATATCCAAAAGCTGTAGCCAGTCTTCCATATTGGATTCCGCAGGAAGTAGGTTGCCTTCCTCAAATTCATCCTCCAGTGAAACAATAAGATCGTCCACCATCATACATAGCGTTTCACCCTGAATCGCCCGTTCAATGGCTCTCTCTTTAGCGCGTTTCATGATTCCTTCAATAACCGCACCGGAAATGAAATCGTTCCAATACAGTTTTTTGGTGCCACCGCTTCTCAAAATCAACGCCAGCACTTCCTGTTCCGAACTGCGGTCAAACAGACGATCCAAAAACGGTTCGGCCATGGCATCAAAATCTTCATGTTCACGGGGCAGTCCGTCTTTCAGGTAAACACGCAGGATGGCTTTAGACTCTTCGCGGTTGGGGCGCGACACTTTGATCTTCCTGTCAATTCTCCCGGGCCGGATGACGGCTGGATCAATCAGGTCGGGCCGGTTGGTCGCCAGAATCACTACCGTTTCACGGAGAGACTGGATGCCATCCATCTCCGCGCAAAACATGGGGACCACCGTGTTGCTGATGTTCGATCCGCGCCACGCCTGCCGGGTTCCCAGAATGGATTCCGCCTCATCTATGAATATGAAAGGAACCTGACCTTTTTCTTTATAATCCCTGGCTTTCTTGAAAATTTCACGGATTTTACGCTCCGATTCCCCCAGCCACATATTGAGGATCTCCGGTCCTTTGACATGAATGAACCGGCCCTGTAGTTCAGAATCTTCCTGTTCGGAAAGTTTGCGGATCACTTCGGTGAGAATCGCTTTTCCTATGAGGGTTTTGCCGCAACCCGGAGGACCATAAAACAAAAACCCTTTAGGCACCTGATATTCCATCTGGCTCAGAATTTCTTTGTGCAGGAGCGGATATTCGAGGACTTTGCGCACCTCTTCTTTTACTTTTTCCTGTCCGCCCACCTGCGACCATTCCACCTGCTCATAATCGTCTTCAATCAAGGTGCGAGACTCGCGCTTGGAAAGTTTGCCTAAAATAACCCTTTGGTTGCTGTCGAGAAAAATTTCTTCCCCCTCTTTCAGCCCGGTTTCACCCAGACCATCTCGGGCCAAAACAATCGTCTCGGTATTGCCGGTCGCCACCTGCACCAGCCATTGCCCGCCGGCAAGCTTTCCTGAAATTTTTGCCAGTGGCCCCTGAGTCGGAAAAGGTAGCAGGGCAATCACCACAAATCCCTCATTCAGTGCTACCTGGTCGCCGGTTTTCAATCCCTCATTTTCCGTAAGTTCCGGGATGACCGCCGCCTGGTATTCCGTGCCTCCAGAAACCAGGCGCACCAGACCGGCCTCCCCCTGGCCCAGAATCGTGCCGATACGATGGGCAGGAGACTTTAACTTTTCAATGGCTTCCTCCATGGTCTTGATTTTCAATGCATACCGCTGGGCAGACTGCTGGGCCTGGAACAGAGCATCCCTGAGATCAAGAATCCTTTCCTGCAATTGAGGTCGATCCTGGGTTTCATTTAAAACTTGGTCGATCAACTCTACGATATGGGTCTGGTCTCCCATGAATAAGTCCTTTATTTTCGTTGTGAACTCTCAATTGTATGAACAAAAAATTTTATAAATCAAGTCAATTTTCTCAAAGGTTTAGTAGAGAAAACCTTGTCATTATATTAGGATGAAAACTTCTTATTGATTATTGTCCTGAAAAACTTTCGCTCAAATTTTTCGTACTCCCACAGAGCCCGGCAAAACTCCAGGCGACACCAAGGCCACCTTTAACATAAAAGTGATTTCTGACAACAAGTTTTTGATTCTATGACCTTTGCGAACAACAAAATCCCTATCGAAAAATGCATCATCAGTTTCAGCCATAACAAATATTCCACCCGTAAAGAAGCCGATGCGGTAAGCCTTGCCAAGGCAGAACGTGAAGTTGCCGCTGGGAAAAATGGCATCAGCCATCTTCTTCTAAGAGCTGAGGATGACGATATTGATCGACTGAAATTTCTTTTTTTGATCCGGGGAATTCCCGTCATGTGTTATGCGCTGGGGAACCTAATGAACTCCAGCTTACGCGAAATCGTAGTCGTCGGCTCTGAGGAAGTCAAAAAAGTTATGGACCGTTTCCTCGACATTGTTGGCACCTGCGGAAAAACCATTCGGTTTGTCCAGGAAGATGCCCGGCACCTCAATCTGCTCCACACCATGAATCTGGGCCGGGAGCTACTTTCCCTTTCCCCCGACGAACTGGTTCTGTTCCAACCCGGTGACCTGCCTTTTCTATACGACCTGGAAAAAGTATTGTGCTTGCCCGACAACAAAAAATATAACCTGGTGCTCTGGCTGAACTCCCGACAAACGATGTTCCCGGATTTCGCAAAGAACCCAGACAACGAATTCGTCAAACGCAATTACCATTACCGCTCTTTCAGCGAAAATGAAGACAGCCTGCTGGACCTTAAAGAACCCAATTTATATCCCATTAATTTTGCAATGATGACTTCGGATATCATTGACCATCTGCACTCCTCCCGCAAGGACGGACAAATAATTCGCGCGGGCATCCAAACCGCTTTGCAAAAACCCTTGCGCTTGCTCAAAGCTCTGCCTTATGTCATAGACCATCTCTTGACGTTCCGAAGAAATGTGAACCGCATCAGGCCTGGCGACCGGTATCATTTCGGCATGTCCAAAAAAAATTTCCATAAAAGCATCTCCCGCTTGCTCGATACTCCCCTGACGACCATACTGCACGATGACCCGGCCTTCGTTTCCGATGTCGATGCATTGGAAGATTGGGAAGATTTTGAGTCTCTCACCCATCATGCGGAAAAAACCCGCGGCCAGGAAGGACTGGAGATCATCCACCCGTTCGGAAAGTCCCTGACACGGTTTCGTGAAGAGGGCATGCCTCAGTTGAAAACAGAGATTCCCATGTATCGAGATTTCCCCTCCTACCTCAACGCTATTTATGAAACACTCAAGATGGGTTATGTGCCGTTTAACAGAGACAACCAATACATCTCGCCCAACGCGAGCTCGAAAGAAGTGGAATTCGCATACCACTGGTATAAACAAAAATGTGCGCTACTGAAACAAACCCATAAGAACCGACAACAGGCCTGACCAGAAAAACCACCGGCGTTATCCCGAGACCCGCTTTCTACAATCCGAAAATAACGCTATAATACAGGCTTTGATTTTGCAGGCTAAAAACAAACAACCCTGCGACAAGCCACGGGGAATAAAACCCACCTGTGGGATTAAAACACACAGACAAACGAGCCAAAAATGCCAAAACCTTGGCAGGGCAATAGCTTATTGAACCGAACCCGATTACCCGGGTTTGTCCTTTTATCGCTGGGCATTCATATAACATCAGTAACCGCGTACATGGCGATCCCCGTCGCGAAAGAAGAAGTAAAGGGACCTCCTCCTATCCAGGTAAAATATATCGAACCGGAAAAACCCCTGGTAGCCAAAAGCGGTCGAATCATCGATATGCCAACGCCGCCAAAAAAAATTGAGAAACCCAAAGATCTGCTGGCAAAATTTGATAGCCGGGCTCATTCCAATATCAAAAAGAAAACCGCAAATATCTATCAGCGGAAAAAAACCGCGGTGCCGAAATCGAAAGAGTCGGTGGGCAAAACAGGTACTGTGCCCGTTCGAGAGAAGAAAGTCGCGCGCAAACCTCAAAAACAGGCCGCGATTGAGCCGAGAAAAAGGCTCCTCCCGGAATCAGATATTGGAAAATATAAATCCGTTATCAGGAAAAAACCCAAACCCACAACATCCCCCGCCAACCCCAAAGCAGGAACAGGTAGCACTCTGGCTCTTCTGGACAAGTTTGACCCCGAACCCTTCGCACCGCTCAATACGGAGGACCTCGAAAACATTGATGATGACGAACCAGTTTCCCTCGATACAACAGAAGTCAAGTACGCTTCCTACTTTGCGAGAATCAAGCACCAGATTGAACGGGTCTGGATTTATCCCATCAAGGCGGCGCAACGCGGTATCAGCGGCGATCTCACTTTGACATTCAGGATTTCCAAAGACGGCAACCTCCTCGGAGCACGGCTGTTGGATCGGTCCGGCCATGAAATTCTGGATGTGGCCGCACTCAAAGCCGTGAAGGAAGCGGCCCCCTTTTATCCTTTCCCTGCAACCATTGACCGGGAGAAGTTATCCATCCATGCCAATTTCGTTTACACCCCCAGGTTCAAGCCCGCCTACTAGCCAGCGTGACGCTGGACGTAATTAGCAAGAAGCACGCTTGATTTTTTCTGGCTCCGCGCCGAAAAGCGGATCAGGTGGTGTATTCCGCGTTGATTTTAACGTAATCATACGACAAGTCGCAGGTCAAAACTTCTTCCCACTCTTTTCCACCATGCAGGTCAATGGTTATATTGATTTTATGTTGCCGCATTGCTTTGACCAGTTTTTGGGAAGGTATATTTGTGGGATTGCCATTTTTCAGCAACAGGTTTTTATTTAACAATATATCAACTTTGTCAGGATCAAAAGGCACACCGGCATTGCCCACTGCGCAATAAATTCGTCCCCAGTTCGGGTCTTCCCCAAACAACGCGGTTTTGACTAATGATGAGGTGGCAACAGAGTTTGCTATGAGGTATGCCTGTTTGCGTGTTTTTCCTCCCTGAACGCGAACGGTGACGAACTTGGTTGCGCCTTCTCCATCCAGAACAATTTTGGATGCCAGGTTTTTGCTTATTGTGGTCAACGCTTTCACAAATTCCCGGTAACCTGAGGTGTTGGCTTTTATCGTCGGGTTCTTTGCCTCTCCATTGGCGAGGACGATGACACAATCATTGGTACTGTTGTCTCCATCCACGGTGATACGATTGAAAGACCGATCGGTAGCTTCTTTTAGAGCTTTGTCAAGTGTCTTGGAATCGATGGTGGCATTGGTCCATAAAAACCCCAGCATGGTTGCCATATCAGGATGGATCATTCCGGACCCCTTACATATTCCTCCAATGGCGATGCGGTGTCCCTTAAAATTGTAGCTCACCTTGTCTGATTTAGATATCAGGTCGGTGGTCATGATGGCTTCTGAAGCATCGATCCAGTTTTTTGCGGTTCGCCCCAGTTTTCGCGCCAGCTGGGGAGCGGCCTTTAAAATTTTATGGGAGGGGAGCGGAACCCCTATCACTCCAGTGGAAGCGATGAGGACTTCTTTTTGCGGGATGGACAACTCTTCGGCAATTTTTTTTGTGATTGCGTCGCAGTCTTCCATGCCCTTGGGCCCGACTACCGTGTTGGCGTTACCACTGTTGACAATAATGGCACGGCAACTGCCGGATTTCAGCGCGCGGCGGCTCCAGGTCACACAGGGAGACACAACTCGGTTTTTGGTGAAGACGCCTGTTGCGGTGGCCGGAACATCGGACACGATCAATGTCAGATCTTTAACATTTTTTTCTTTGATTCCGCAGCTCAGTCCCGCCGCTTTAAATCCGGGAACTGCCGGGTTGCGATTTTTTGAAAGTTTCATGATTTGTGAAGGCCTTTATTCATTCGGTAATTTTCTCTATAGTAACTTGCGGAACCTTATTTCATAAGGCTCGATCATGGCAAAAATAATTTTTAGAGGTATCCTTAAGGAAAAACTGCCGGGGCCATGAGACCGGTTTTTTCATCCAGGTCCAGCATGATATTCATATTCTGGACGGCCTGCCCCGAGGCGCCCTTGATTAAATTATCTAACGCGCTGGTAATGATCAGGCGCTGGTTTCGCGCATCGACCTTGAGGGCAATATCGCAAAAATTGGAAAAAAGAACATGATGACTGCTGGCGAATTTTCCCGGATTCAATACGCGAATAAATTTTTCGCCTTTATAAAAATCGCGATAGTGTTCGATCAGTTTTTCATCGCTGAGGGCTTCGTTCAGGTTGATATAAACCGTGCTCAACATTCCCCGAGTCATGGGAATCAAGTGCGGGGAAAACGTGAGGCGCACGGGTTTACCTGCCAGAGTGGAAAGCTCCTGCTCCATTTCAGGGGTGTGCCGGTGACCGGCCAGACCATAAGCGCTGACCCCTTCATTGACCTCACTGTAATTTGTGGTCAGGGAAGGTTTGCGTCCGGCACCAGAGACGCCGGACTTGCTGTCTGAAATTATGGAATCGAGGTCCACCCAATCGGTATTAAGAAGCGGAGCCAGAGCCAGAATCACACTAGTCGGGTAGCAGCCCGGGTTGGCAATGAAGCGTGCGGTTTGAATGGCTTGGCGATGCAGTTCCGGTAAACCATACACGGCCTGTTCAAGAAGCTCCGGATGGGTATGGGTGACGGAGTACCAGTCTGAGTGGGCTTCTGGGTTCTTCAGTCGATAGTCCGCACTCAGGTCGATGATTTTGCGGTCAGACCGCAAATAAACAGGAAGCTTGTCCATGGCCGTTGTGTGAGGCAAGGCCAGAAACAAAACGGAACAATCTTTGGCGATGTTGTCATCCAGAGGCCGAAGCTTGATGTCAACGATTCCATTCAAAGATGGGAAAACCTCGGCGATGTTTTGACCTTGAAAAGTCTCGGAGGTCAAAGCCGTAAGTTCCACATCCGGATGCCCGACAAGAAGACGAATCAACTCCAGCCCGGTGTATCCACTGGCTCCAGCAATGGCAGCTTTTATCATAAAAAAATTCCGGCTTATGAATAGGATTTCACTTTAAATGACTTTACTTGATTGATAAGAAGGAGGTGTCTATTTCCCCGGAAAAACCTTGCTTGCGAAAAAAAATCGGCAAAGTTTCCGAATAAAAAACCTGCTGGCAAATTGAGGGTTGTGGCCAGCCTCCTGCCATGTAGCGGCTAACGTTTGGAGAACTGGAACTTTTTGCGTGCCCCGGGTTGTCCGTATTTTTTTCTTTCTACGGTTCTTGAGTCCCGAGTGAGGAATCCAGCTTTTTTAAGGGGTGCTCGTAAACTGGGGTCGGTCAAAATGAGAGCGCGGGAAATACCCAGACGCAACGCACCGGACTGGCCGGAAAGGCCCCCGCCCTGGACGGTGGCCTGGATGTCTATAGACTTTAGTGTGTCAGTCGTGATCAACGGGCGCTTGATGATACACTCGAGGCTTTCCCGGCAAAAATATTCCTTAATGGATTTGTTGTTGACTACGATTTTGCCGTCGCCTTTTTGAATCCATACTTTGGCGGTAGATTCTTTGCGCTTTCCCGCGGCGTAAAATTTTTCGATGATGCCTTCCATAATCGTGTCTGCTCTCTTTTTTAAGTTTTGCTCAATGGATTATTTCGTGATACCGACGTAGCCACCAGATACGAGCAAACGTTCTCTCGGCTTATAAGCTATTACCCATTGTTTCTTCTCTTGCTAGAGAGCAGTCACTTCCGGGTTTTGACTCGTATGCGGGTGCTGGTCGTTATTGTAGATTCTGAAATTGTTGTGCAGGGTTCTGCCCAATTTCGTTTTTGGCAACATTCCCTGGATCGCTTTTTTCAGCAGATCAGAAGGCTGTCTCTCAAGAACCTGTTTTGCCGTGACGGACTTGATTCCCCCCGGCCAACCGGTATGATGGTGATAAATTTTGTTGTCCCATTTCTTACCGGTCAGCTTAACCTTTGCGGCGTTGATGATGATAACATTATCCCCTGTATCAACGTGAGGAGTGTAAATGGGCTTGGTTTTGCCACGAATGATTGAGGCGACTGTGCTGGCCACACGCCCCAACGGTTTACCGGCAACATCAATCAGCACCCACTTTTTAACAACGTCGCTCTGTTTAGCAAAAACGGTCGTTTTCATCGTACTCCAAGTTTCTGTCAATACTTATTTTCAGCGGTGTAGACTGGCCATAATAAAAGAGATCTCCGGCTCTGTCAACCAGAAAGCATGATTAAGTGACGGATTTACTGGAAGATTTCTTTACTTTATTCTTGTGAGAAAATAGGCTAGATTCGTCTACGCTAAACTTTTCGCGACCTATAAGCTAACTATATGGATAATATGGCACAATCTGAAGATTTCATATCCTCTGCGCGGCGAGCCAGTGAGGATGTCAATGGAGAGGCTCTGGACCGGTCCATTGAGCACTCCAGGGACTTTTTGCTCTCCCGCCAGAACGTTGAGGGTTACTGGGTGGACGAATTGGAGGCCAATGTTACCATTTCGGCCGAATTCATTTTCTTCATGCACTTTACCGACCGACTGGACCCGGTCAAACAAGACCAGATCGTAAAATATTTACTGCATCTTCAAAGGGAGGACGGCAGTTGGCCGCTTTTTTATGGCGGTTTGTGCGACATTAACTCGACGGTTGAGTCCTATATGGCTCTCAAAATGGCCGGCCTGCCCGCCGACCGGGAAGAGATGGTGCGGGCCCGCCAGGCGATTTTTGCCAACGGGGGTATTAAAAAAACCCGGGTCTTCACAAAAATATTCCTCGCCATGTTTGGTCAGGTTTCCTGGGATGACTGCCCGGCAGTGCCGATGGAGATTATTTTGTTGCCCAACTGGTTTCCTTTCAATATCTACGAGATTTCGAGCTGGTCGCGGGGCACGGTGGTTCCCCTTTCTATTGTGCGTTCCTTCGAACCGGTGCATGAGCTTCCAGAAGGACGCGACGTTCAGGAATTGTTCACTAAAAAGGATGTTGATCTGGATTTCAAACCCGATGGTCTGCCTTTCACCAGCTGGAAAAACACGTTTATATATCTCGATCGCTTTATCAAGACTATCGGCAAGCTCCCCTTTAAACCGCTACGCGAAAAGGCGCTTGAAAAAGCCGAGAAATGGACGCTGGAGCACCAGGAAGACGAGGGCGACTTTGGTGGTATTCAACCGGCCATGCTCAATGCTCTTTTAGCGTTGCACCTTTTGGGCTACGCCGAAGACCATCCCGCGTGTGTGAAAGGAATGGAAGCGGTGGACCGCTTCATGCTGGAAAAAGACGGGCGGCTCTGGATGCAACCCTGCGTCTCGCCTTTGTGGGACACAGCCATCTGCGCCAACGCCCTGCTGGATTCGGGACTGCCACCCGACCACCCGGCCCTGGTGAAAGCCGGTGAGTGGATCATTGGCAAACAGGTGGTCAAGCGTGGCGACTGGCAGGTGAAGAATCCGACAGCGGAGCCGGGAGGCTGGGCGTTTGAGTTTTATAATGAAATGTATCCGGACACCGATGACACGGCAGAGATTTTGCTTTTCCTCGATCGGGTCGAGGTTACCGACAACCGCTGGAAGTTGAGCGAATGCCAGCGGGCGATGGACTGGTTGCTGAGCATGCAGAGTAAAAGCGGCGGGTGGGGAGCCTTCGATGTGGATAACGACAAGGAGGTTCTCAACGAAGTTCCTTTTGCTGACCATAAGGCGTTGCTGGATCCTGCAACGGTGGACGTGACGAGCCGGATTCTTTGGATGCTGGCAAAATGGGGGTTTAAAAAACAGCACCCACAGGTTCAGCGGACCATTGCGTTTATCAAAGATCGTCAGGAATTGGATGGTTGCTGGTATGGCCGGTGGGGGGTGAATTATATTTATGGAACGTTTTTAGCCTTGAACGGTTTGCGTGCCATCGGTGAGGACATGAAGGACAGGTTCAGCCGAAAAGCCGTCCTCTGGTTGGAAACTCACCAAAATGAAGATGGGGGCTGGGGTGAAACCTGCCAGAGTTATGCAGAACCGAGTTTGCGAGGCCGAGGTCAAAGCACTGCCTCGCAAACTGCCTGGGCCTTGCTGGGACTCATTGCTGCTGGTGAGGAAAAAAGTTCGGTTGTAGCACGCGGCGTTCACTATTTGATCGAAACGCAAAAAGATTCGGGGGAATTTTCAGGAAGCTGGTGGGAGGATGAGTTCACCGGTACCGGGTTTCCCATCCATTTCTTCATCAAATACCATATGTACCAGCATTTCTTCCCACTGATGGCTTTGTCCCGCTACCGGTGCCAGCGTGACGCACGACTCAATGAACAATAGTTTGTGGAGCCGAGCCAACGGGTTGTCAGCAGTAAAAAGTTATTGCGCACCGGCCCCACATCCAAGAGACCTTCACATGACCCGAGATTCTTCGTCACTTTATTTTTCAGAATGACCAGATAGCCTTGTATTGTCATTCTAAACACAGTAAAGACGTGATGTTTCACTTAGGCTTTCGTGCCCGGAAGAAGTCTCGGACTTCATCCAGGTGAGTCGTGACCGGACAGGAAGGTAATGACGCGATGAACTGTTTGCCATACCCACGTCGCCTCATGCGGGAGTCAAGAATAGAAACCACACCGCTGTCGGTCTTCTTGCGGATCAACCGGCCAAATCCCTGCTTCAACTGAAGGATCGCCCTGGGAATCTGGTAATGCCTGAACGGGTCAATATGTTGCCGACGTAATTCTTCAGTCCGGGCTTCTGTCAACGGTTCTTTGGGAACATCAAAGGGAAGTTTGGTAATGATGACACTTTGCAACGCGTCGCCAGGTATGTCCACTCCCTGCCAGAAAGAGTTGGTTCCGAAAATCACTGAGGGTTCCTGCTTGAACTTTTTTATCATCTGGACGGTGGGCATTTCTCCCTGACGGATGAGTGGGAACTTGAACTGAAGCTCGTCCAGTCTTTCATAAGCCTGATTGAGGAGTGCGTAACTGGTAAACAGGATAAATGTTTTACCGCCGGAAGTCTCCACCAGTTTCCGGCATCGGTTGGCAATACCCTCTACATAAACTCCTGTTTCATCCCCCGGTTCGGGAAGATCATCGGGAACATATAGCAGAGCTTGGCGGGAGTAATCGAAAGGCGCCTCTAAAGACAACTCCTCATCCGGCTGGTAACCAATACGCTCTTTAATGAAATCGAATCCTTTGGCAGTGGTCAATGTCGCCGAGGTCATGACCACCCGGTCAATTTTATCGAACACCTGTGCGTGCAGTTCTTCCGCAACATGAATGGGAACCCCACGCAAGACCACACGGGCAAAACGTTTTCTTGGCGTGATTTCCAACCAATAAACATATCCGCGCATGTGCTGGTTGAGAATGGCAGACAGAGAGTTGTTGAACTCAAAACAACGCTCGGCAGCAGATGAAACATCAACCCGGTCTTCCTCCGAACGCAGACCCCCTTCCAAAGACTTCAATGCCTCCCGCAGGGCTTCGAGCGGAACATACACACCGTTATCCAACACGGGCGGTTTGTAGAACCGTAAGACCCGGTCGTTTCTTCCATACTCTTCCAGAAGTTGATTGAAAAAAACATCGGTCGCTTGACGTGCGGACATCACCAATTTACGAAGGTCCGGCACCAAGTCGTGGTCAATACGAGTCAACAATCCTCTTTTGGTACGTGGATTATGTAACCGGTCAAGAAAATAGATCAAGCTGGAATTGGAAATTTCCAGCCCCAGAAACCGGGTGGCCGCTTCTTCCAGGTTCTGAGCCTCGTCAAAAACCACCGCGTCGAAAGCAGGAAGCACCGCTCCGGCGTTGGCAACGTTGGCAAAAAATAAATGGTGGTTGACAATTAGAAGATGGGCACCGAACCATTTCTTGCGGGCTTTGAAATAAAAACAAGAGGAATGAGTTTCGCAGTTTTTCCCCAGACACAGGTCTTTCTGCCGCCCCACCTCTTCCCACACCTGAGGAAGCACCTCAAAAGGCAGGTCACTGCGATAGCCCGTCTCAGTCTCTCCAGCCCAGTTAAAAATTCCTTCCCATTGGTTTTCCTCATCGGACCGGGTGAACAACCCCGCCTGCGCCGACCGTTTCAATCGCCTGAGCGACAGGTAGTTTTCGTTACCCATGCACAAAGCATAGCGAAAGGGTATTCCCAGTTTGTCGCAGAGCAAAGGAATATCGTGATTGATAATCTGATGCTGAAGCGTCTTGGTGTAAGTGGAGATGACCACCTTCTTGTTATTTTCCACAGCCCATAAAATAGCCGGGATGAGGTAGGCCAGACTTTTGCCCGTTCCGGTGCCTGCCTCGACAATCAGATGCCGGGCATTGCCAAACGCCCCCTCCACTGCCTCCGCCATATCCATTTGCTGATGACGGAATTCGAATCCCTCCGACCGCGCAGACAAAATGCCTTCTTTACCGAGATAGTTTTCCACCCGATTTGCTGTCATGGCCGTGCATGGTACGAGCACAACTTAAAAAACGCAAAATTAAATTTGCACGCCAGCAATAAAGACATCGATTATCTCTGGTTCAACGAGGTTGAATTGTTTAACAAACTTCCTTTATAGTAGATGCAGGTAATTTAACCGGAGCCAACATGAAAACCCTCAGCATCATCCTCACCCTGTTTTTCGCGTCCCCTCTCTGGGCTCAAAAGTCCGATGAAGCCCAGCAGCGAAAACTGCTACGAACCGGACAACTGGTTCTGGAAGAAATTCAGAATTCCCCCGACCAGAAAATTCCCACCGGGTTGATCGCCAAAGCCAAGGCCATCATCGTCTTCCCCACTATGGTAAAAGCAGGATTTTTTGTCGGCGCACGATACGGAAAAGGGTTTGCCTCGGTGCGCGCCAAGGAATCCGGTGAATGGGGTGCTCCAGCTTTTCTTTACACCGTCGGCGGCAGTTTCGGCTTGCAATTTGGCGCGGAAGCAGTGGACCTGATCTTGCTCGTTATGACGCAAAGGGGGGTGGAAGGACTGCTCAGCGAAAAATTCACGTTGGGCGGAGACATCGCCCTGGTGGTAGGACCCGTTGGCCGTCACGCGGAAGCAGCGGCAGATGTTTTCATGCAGGGAGAAATTTACTCCTATTCCAGAGCCAAGGGAATTTTTGGGGGAATTTCCGTGAAAGGCACCGTCATTACTTCCGATGTCGATGCCAATCAAGCTTATTATGGGAAGCCCCTGACAGCAGAGAACATCCTCCTTTCCAATCAGGTCGAGGAGCTTCCTGAATCCGGAAAACAATTTATAAAAATATTCAACCACCTGGCTCCCTACAAAAAAGGGAAGTAGCAGTGCCACACTCCATCTGATTCCGTCCGGCGAACCAAAACTACAGAAGTTTTTTGAACTCGGCCAAGGTCAGTCCCGCTTGGCGAACGATTGCTCTCAGAGTGCCTTCTGCCATTTCTTTATGATTAGGGATGGCTATCTTCGGTGAGGCGGATCGGATTTTCTCAGGATAGGATGGCTTCCAGTTTGGTGATCGAACACATAACTCAGCTTCTGGAAAGCCTTACAGGCTTCTTTTCCGGAAAGAACGAGAAATTGACTCAAATGGGAATCTCAATAATTTCTTCTTCAATAGACGGGGGAATCGGTTCACCGTGTTGCTTTAAACTTTCCAGATAACCCTTGATGGCATCCTGACTGTTTTCCAGTGCCTTGGAACAGGTCATTCCCCGCGAAACACAACCCGGCAAAGACGGGCATTCCGCTACAAACACATCCCTTTCATCTTTTTCGATTAGAATTCTGAACTTCATGACGACCAATACTCAAAAAGGGATCGCCAAACCATAGGTAAATTCCAACTAACCAGCCCTTTAAAATCAACCGCAACCCTTGTCGCTATCTCCCGAAACACGGTCGACCGCATCATCACCGCCATTATGTATCGAAAATAAACAGACGCTTATACGCAACGATAGCGATTTCGACCGGATAGAACCCCGCACCACCCTGAAATGTTTTGAGGTGTAATCTTGGACAGGGAGTTAATTACTTCTGGTTTAGCAGGTTGCTCGCTCCGTGTCCGCAAACAAAATCCAGTAGTAGTTTTCGCTCCTGAAACCGAATGAACCAAGGCTCTAATTCCTTACTAATACCCTTAACTGGGAAGGCACTTACATGAAGGTCCTCTCCTGAATCTCCATACTTTTTCTTATACGACTTTCCCCCAGTATGCCCTTTAGACTTTTCTCGAAAAGCACAGCGGTCAAATTCCCCCCATCTTCCCTTTATATCCCTGCAAGTTTCTCCAAAATAAATGATGTTTTTGTCAAGCGGGTCAGCCCTGCCATTTGGCACGGCTCTGAATTTAGCCAGCAAATACACTCCGGGACAGTTAATATACGGAAGTGTTTTTCTGTTCTCCCATTGGACCCATTTTGAAAAGATTATTTCTGGTAGTTTTGTTTTCATAGAGACCCCTCATAAGTGTCGGGTTCATTTGGGTCCAGCGTCACGCTGGTGGATTTCCTCAATGATTTTTTGTGCCGCTTCCCTTGGGTCTTCAGCATCGCGGATAGGTCTGCCGACCACGATCATATCCGCCCCACCCTCTATCGCCCGGAAGGGAGTCACGACGCGGTTCTGGTCGTCACCTGAAACTTCAGCCCACTGCGGACGGATTCCCGGAACGACAATTTTGAATCCTTCACCACATTTTTGTCTGACCAGACTTGCTTCCTCTCCCGAACAAACAACCCCGGCACATCCGGAATTTTGCGCCCGCACCGCGCGATCCAGGACAAGAACAGCCGCGTTAATATCTTCACGAATCCCCAGACTCGCCAGAGAAGACGCGCTCGTACTAGTGAGCACCGTCACAGCCAGAACTTCCAGTCCTGAGCCTTTCACTTCCTCAGCCGTCTCAAGAATCGTCTCACCCTCTGTAGAGTGGATCGTGATGAACCGCACTCCCAATTTTTCAACGGATCGTAAAACGCCCCGGACCGTAGCGGGAATATCGTGCAACTTGAGATCAAGAAAAATATTTGCCGCGGAATGATCCTGAATCATTTTAACCACGTCAGGGCCTTCACTGATAAACAGTTCCAAACCGATCTTGAAACAACCGACCACCCCTTCGAGCAATTGGACGTAACGCTTTGCCTCCTTTTTTCCGGGAACATCCAAAGCAAAGATCAACCGGTCTTGTGGATTCATTATATTCATAAAGTAACCACGAAAAATTTAGGAAAGTATATCAAGACTCACAACTAGTGATGAAAAATGCCCTCGGAATATCAAGTCAGGACCAAATTGAGAATCTGAAAAAAGCGGCAACATCTTTGAGCGATCAGCTTCTTTAAGGGAGGGCGAAAGCGCATCATTACCAGTGCATCAGCTCATAGGCTGCTGGAGTTTCGCGCCTTGGAGCACCTGGATCAGGGAAACCCTCCGATGCGAAGCCAGAAACAGAATTTTTAAAGTTTCCATTTAAAGATGTTCTCTTTCCTGAATTTCTAACGCATCGCCAGATGTCCTATCTGGTTGAGAATCTTTGCCGACGCGCCCCAGATTCTATGATGTTGAAACCAGTACACCACCCCTTGTTCAGCAGGCTTACTCCCGACATCCCGTTCTTGCGTAGCAAGCAAGGATGTAAAAGGAATTTCTAAAACTTCATCCACCTCGTCCTCCGCGAGTTCATACTCGGGCACGGAAGACAAAACGGAAACAAAAGGGGTGATTTCAAATCCCAACCGCGTACTGACCATAGGGAGCCGGCCTGGCACATCTTCAGGTTGAACTCCAATAGCAACCTCCTCCTCGGTTTCTCTTAAAGCCGTAGCCAGCAGGTCATCATCCTCATCTTCTTCAAACACCCCGCCGGGAAAACCCACTTCCCCCGCGTGATACTTGAGGTGCATGGCTCGTTTGGTCATCAACACATGGGTCTTGTTGTGTCGAGGATAAAGCATGACCATCACCGCGGCCCGCATGGGGTGTGCGGAGGTCACCTCCCGCACTAAAGGGAAATCATGCTGAAGTTTGTGCTTGATTAAAAACAAATCCATCGACCCCTACCAAACCTTTTTGTATTCTTCGATATTGAACCCAACGGTGATTTTATTTTTATCCACCGCGATCGGGCGTTTGACCAACCTTCCGTTAGAGGCCAGCAAGTCTATCGCCTGGCTTTCGGTCATGGTTGCCAGTTTATCCTTGATCTTCAACTCGCGATACTGAACTCCACTGGTATTGAACAACTTTTTCATTCCCCTGGCTTTCATCGCCGCTTTAAGGATCTGCTTGGTCGGCGGCGTTTCGGTAATATCGAACAACTCAAACTTAACCTTCCTATCCTCCAGAAACCGGATCGCCTTACGACAAGTTCCACATTTATTGTAAGAGTACAGCTTCATCTAAAAAAACCTCCTCCAGCGTGACGCTGGAACTAGTTAACAATATCTTGATCCTGGTCTCAATAAGCCGCTCGGTTTAACCAAGCCAGTTTAACCTGTGGAAAACGATAAAAAACCTTGCCCATTTCCCACCGGCGAATCTCCGACCACGCCCAGTGACACAATATGTTGTGGGCTGGGTCTCAAAGTATACCAAAGATGGTATAATTTCACTTTACAATATCTCAGGATTGGGATAATCTTCCCTCCAGAACATACGGCTCAAAAGATCCGATAATCCCTAGGGCCCCACCGAATATGTACCTGAAAAACTTAGAATTAGAAGGTTTCAAATCGTTTGTCGATTCCACCAACCTGGAGTTTGGGAACGGTTTTACGGCCATTGTCGGCCCCAACGGTTGCGGAAAGAGCAATGTCTCTGACGCGATTCGCTGGGTCATTGGCGAGCAAAGGTCAAAAACTCTGCGTAGCACCCGTATTACGGATCTCATATTCAATGGCAGCAACAGCCGAAAACCGGTAAACCGGGCAGAAATCTCCCTGACCTTATCCAATGTACCAGCGGGAATCCGGATCGCCGGGATTTCCAATACAGTCGAAGATGTCAAAGTCACCCGTTGCTACCATCGTTCTGGCGAAAGCGAATTTTATATCAACCGGATTCCGTGCCGCCTAAAGGATATCACGGATTTCCTTTTGGATGCCGGGATCAGCCCAAAAGTCTTGACCATTATTGAGCAGGGCCATATTCAGGACATCATCACTTCCAAACCGGAAGAAAGGCGTATCCTGGTTGAAGAGGCTGCGGGAATCCTGAAATTCAAGCACCGCAAAAACGAAGCCATCCGCAAGCTCGACAGCTCACGCCAGAATTTGGAACGCGTGGCAGATATTGTTCAGGAACTGTCCCGACAGGCCGAATCGTTAAAGCGCCAAGCCGCCAAGGCGGAACGCTATAAAAAATACAAATCCGAGGTCAAGGAACTTTCCCTCAAGCTTTTCTCCATCAAAATCCGCCGTTACCAGTCGCGACTACTGACGATAGAAACGGAGTTAGAAGAGCAAACAGAAAAGAAAGCCGAGTGGAATGCCCGTTTCTCCACCTTCGAAAACCAGATTGCCCAACTCAATGTAGAAATCGAGGAATCGTTGAGCCGGTTGAACGAAGTGCGCGAAACCATTCACCAATTGAACTCACAAATCGGAAATAGCGAACAAAGCATTGCTTTCAAAAAAGAGCAAAAATCTGAAGCAGAGGCAGACATCGAATCCGCCACAGGAGAAATATCCCGGATGAACGGGGAAACTAGCGGCCTGACAAACCAGATCGAAAAGGAAAGGCAAAACCTTTCTGCCACCTCACACGAGATCAACGAGCAAGAAATTGTGCTGAATCAACGCAACGCTGAAAACGAACAGAAAAGGGACGCGTTACAGGAAATTCAGGAGCAGGTTCTCAGCGGCGAAAAAAATGTTCACAGCTTATTCCAGCGGACAGCCCAATCGAAAAACCAGATGACCGCTCTTGATACCCGTATCCTGGGATTGGAAGCCAGCCAGAAAAAGCTGGTGGCAGAAAAGGAAGAAATCCATTTCCAAATTCAGGAAAACCAGTCGGGTCTGGAGCAAAAAGAATCAGAACACCGGCAGAAAACCGAGGAACTTACGCATTTAAAAGAACAGCAAGAGACATTGCGGCAAGAAACCACCTTCTGCTCGCGGCAACTCCAGGCTGAAACAGACCGTCATGGCTCCAGAAAAGAAGACTATTTTCATAAAGCCTCCCTTCTCAGCACATTGGAAAAACTGAGAAACCAGTTTGAGGGATTTCATGAGGGCGTTAAATCTCTTATGAACAAACAAAACGGCGAACGCATTCCGGGAATCCGGGAAGTGCTGGTCGATGTGTTACAAACGTCGGCGGAATACGAAGTGGCCATCGAAACAGCCCTGGGTGAAAAACTGCAAAGCGTTATTGTCAATTCCTATTCCGATTCGCTGGAGGCCATCGGCTATCTTAAGAACCATCAGTCCGGTCGAGGCCTGTTCGCTCCCCTCAATCCAAAAACAACTCCTTCCACACCTCCTTATACGAATGGCGCACGGGGAATCGTGGGCAAAGCCCTCAACTTTGTCGAATGTCAGGAAGAGTATCGACCTGTTATCGAATTGCTACTGAAAAGTGTTGTCATCGTTCAGAGTATGGATGTCGCCCTGCACCTGCATCAAGAGCCGGAATTTCAGGGTACCGTTGTCACCTTAAACGGGGAGATGATTGATGCTAACGGATTCATCACCGGAGGCCCACTGGAAAATGATTCCTCAAGTCTGCTGGCCAGGAACCGGGAAATAGAAACTCTCACCCGTAGTGTCGGTAGCGTTAAAGAAGAGTTGAACGCATCGCAGGAAAATATCGAAAATAAAAAACAGGACCTTTCCCAACTCGAGGCCAACCTGAGGCAACTGGACCAGCAAACCCATACCGCAGAGATCGCAACGAATAACAAACTCCGCGATCTGGAGCAATCGCGTCAGGAAGCAAAGCGTCTCGGTAACAAAAGCTCCTCTATTGACGAGGAAATTTCGGCCATAAACCAGGAAAAAGAGCAACTGGTCGCGGAAAAATCTTCACTGAACCAGCAATTGGAGTCTGCTGAGCAAAAAAGGATTGAGGAAGAATCGCTTTTAACCGGCTATCGGGAAGGACTGGAACAGAGCCGGTCTGGCCTTGAAAAAATTTCATCCGAAATCAGCCGACTCAAAGTTCTGATCGCATCGCTGATCGGTCGGCGGGAAAACACACTCACAGAAATCAAACGACTGGAACTTCAGCAACAGAACCTGAAACAGCAAATTGAAAAGCGCGGGTCAGACCGCGTTTCCAACCAGAATAGAATTACTGAAATTGAAGGCGAAATTTCAACCCTAGAAAACGCAGTCCTCAAGCTTTCCCGAGAAAAAGATCAGCTGACCAAAACAGCCGCCCAGGAAGAAGAGTCCCTGCGGCAGAAGGAGGAGGATCAAAAGGGTATGGAGCAGGACACCCGGGAACTTTCCCGAAAAATTCAGGAAATCACCGAGACTCTTTCTCAAATAGAAATCAAGCGATCTGAAAACCGCCTGCAAATCGCCCACATGGAAGAACGCGCTTACGAAGACTTCAACGCAACACGGGAAGAGTTACAGTCGGCCTACGACGAGACCATTGATGAGAACGAAACGGACAAGCAGGTTAAAGAACTCAAGGAAAAGGTGGCAAAATTAGGTGAGGTCAATCTGGCCGCGCTTTCGGATTTTGAAAAAACCAACGAGCGTTACACCTTCCTGAAAAAACAACAGGACGATCTGGCCGAGTCCATCGAACTCCTCCATTCAACCATTGAGAAAATAAACCGCACCACCAAACAACGGTTTCTCGATACCTTCGAATTGGTGAACGTAAATTTTAAGGAAATTTTTGCGCGTCTCTTTCAAGGAGGAAAAGCAAACCTGAGCCTGGTTGACGAGGCCAACCCTCTCGATTCGGGAATTGAAATCACCGCCAATCCTTTGGGGAAGAGCCTGCAAAGTCTGGCTCTAATGTCTGGAGGAGAAAAAGCCATGGCCGCCATCGCCCTGATGTTTGCGGTATTTAAAGTCCGGCCCAGCCCCTTCTGCCTGCTGGATGAAGTGGATGCCCCGCTGGATGAAGCCAATGTGGTCCGTTTCCAGGAAATGCTCAAGGAAATGGCTGTTAACACACAATTCATTATCATCACCCACAACCAAAAAACCATGTCTTTTGCCAACGCACTCTACGGCATCACCATGGAAGAACAGGGTGTCTCCAAAGCAGTCTCCGTCCACTTCAACTAATTCCCACTCGGCGTGAGGCCAATGAGCAACAGCCATTGGGCCAAGCTGGTCTGTTGCCAGCTTTTAACACCATTTATCATTGGCCCCACAGGGGTATTACTGCCCTATTGCTACCGAGACCTTTGCATAACCCCGGATTACCCCCTTTTTTGGGCTTGCGGAAAGGTCTCATTGCTACCGGCGGCTACGCCGGGGTATAATTTGCTCCATATTAACTAATTGTATCTCGTTATGGCGGAAGCGAAAGACATCGACGACAGCTTGGAGTTCCTTCGGTATTTTGAAAAAAACACCGAGAACCCCGACCTCGGTACTCTCATCCGGGAGAGGTTGAGTCTCGACAAAAAATCTCTGGATCTTCTAGGTTGCCAGCTTAAAGAAGAAGATTTCAAGATCATCGCCGGATCCAATCTTCTTAAATCTCTTTCTTCTCTGAATCTTGAACAAACAGGTTTGAATTCCAGCGGACTGCAACCGCTCAGTGCTTCCGACTGTTTTTGTAATCTGGAAAACCTTTCGCTAGCCAACAATAATCTCGACGACGAGGCCTTATTCTTCCTTTCCAAATGCCAAGCACTGACGCTTCTGAAAGACTTGAGCCTGTCCAGCAACGAGATTGGCGTGCTGGGGGGCAAGGTTCTTTCTTTGGCAGAGGGCATGAACAATCTGGAGCGGTTGAACATTTCCTACAACCGTTTAGAACCACTTGGCATTAAATCACTCGCCGACTCAAAACTTGGTCGCCAGTTGATCCATATCAATCTTCGCGACACGGGGATTGGTGATGAGGGTTTAAGATTTTTAATGCCAGCGCCCCCTCTTGAAAAGATCCTCACGGTTGATCTTTCCGATAATGGCTTGACCCATGAAGGAATGGAGGCTCTAGCTCGGTCGCAGGTGTTTCCTAACCTCAAAGTTTTGATTCTGAACAACAACCATCTTGGAGATGATGGAGTCTATGCCATGGCCGAGTCTCCCATGTTTGCGAAACTCGAAACCCTGATCATGCGCAATAACGGATTGACCACAGATAGTGCCATCTCCCTTTCCACCTCTAAATCTATCACTCAACTTAAAACACTGGACCTGAATAACAACGATCTTCGTGCCGAGGGAGTGAAGGTGCTGGCGAAATCCGCAAATATGAAAAATATGGAAACGCTGGATCTCGGCGAGAATAAAATCGGCCACGAGGGCGCGGAAGCCTTGGCGCAATCCTCTCATTGGGCCAGCCTGAAATCTTTGCGACTGAACAACAATAATATTGCCGATCAGGGGGCCACGGCGTTGGCCTGTTCTACCACTCTGACTCAGTTGGAATCTTTATACCTGGAAAATGAAAACTGGATTCATGCACAAGGTACCAAGGCAATTGCCGAGTCCAGAAATTTGTCCAGCCTTCGCCGGTTGGTACTCGCCTTGAATGCCATTGGCGATGAAGGCGCGATTTATCTGGCCAATTCCCACCCACTCTCCGGCCTGAATTTTTTAAACGTAGCAGGTAGCAAACTGAGCCCCAGAGGGGAAGATGCCCTGCAAAAATCTACAGTACTGACCAATCTTCAAGTTCTCGAAATTGTTTGATAAACCGGTTTGATGGCTCCAGCTTTGGTGGAGAAACGCCCAGCGTACCCATATTTGAGACAATTAGACCTTCTGTCGGTTGTTTTTCCTGTCGCGGATGCTATTATTACATTGAAATCTCTAATGTGAGTTTATGACTTGGAGCTCGTATGAGCGATTTGAGACAAACAATCATAGATTCCCTAAATTCTTATTCCACAGATGATTCTACTCTTCTGGAAACAGTGCAGGAGCTTGTAGAAAAAGAAGGAGAAAAAGTTTATCCCGCTTTACTCAATGTACTGACCCACCTGGAATTCGACGCCCACGATGCCAAAGTCAATTGGGATCGCATCCTCACCCATCGTAACCTTCTGGAAACAAAACTTGATCGACACGTCAAGTTAATCACCGCAGTGTGCGACTATTTCTGCGAGGTTTCACATATTCTGGAAACTCCAACAATGATTGAATTGGGGGTATTGGAGGAAACTAAAAAACATTCCCGCTACGATGGTTTGACCGGACTTTTTAACCGACGATTTTTTAATGAGGCTCTGAAAGGGGAAATGAACCGATCGCAAAGATATGACGGAAGTTTTTCCCTTATATTTTTCGATCTCGATAATTTTAAAAGTTTCAATGATACCTACGGTCACCAGGCAGGAGACTTAACTTTGCAAGAAGTAGCAAAAATCTTGCTATCAGAAAAAAGGACCGAAGACCTTGCCTGCAGATATGGCGGAGAGGAACTGGTCCTCATTCTCCCTGAAACCCGGAAGGTCAACGCGCTGGTCATTGCCGAACGTATCCGAAAAACGGTTGAAAAAATGAAACTGGAATTTGATGGACAAACATTCAGTGTTACCTTGAGTGGCGGGGTTGCTTCTTATCCCGTAGACGCGAAGGATGTCAAGTCATTAATCCACGCAACCGATATCGCGCTTTATCAAGCGAAGGAAAACGGCAGAAACAGAATTTCCCTGCATGCCCTGGACAAACAACACTATCTCAGAGCAGATTTTTCCGGGGACGTTCAGATCAACAAAGCAGATCAGGAATCTGGACAAATTACCGTCCAAGGGAAAAAGTTCAGCAGTTCAGGTTTGCTTTTGGAAAGCTCCGTTGCCATCGAAATCGGTACGCAGGTAAGGGTAGAAATTTCAGACCGAGGCCTCGACAAACCCACCACCATAAATGCTCAGGTGGCACGGGTAGAAAAGTTTGACTCCCATTATGATATTGGGGTTTCTTTTCTGGAAACCAGTAATACGGATCGAAATGAAATAACGCAGACTCTAGCCAAAAACCCGGGAATCCCCATCACCAATCAGCAAAAAGAATAATCCGGGAAATTAGTACCGGATAGCGAGCAAATTGAAGGTGTTTTGCGTTCCCAATATCCGGTTTGCCAGCCATGCATGGAGCTCATAACGTCGGGCACAATCTTTTTCAATCTGTACAAATTCCAAACCTCCATAATTTCATAAACCTGGTTCGAGTCAATGCCACCAAAATGCCGCTGCTAATCCGAATGAAGGTCTCTATCAAAGAAGGGCTGGGGTGATTGACCCTCCGAGGTGTTATCTTTTCAATAAGCTAAGGAGTCATTTGGACCAGCTTATTGATGGTTTTTTCAATGCCTTCGGCCACTTCCGAGATGCTTCGCCCTGTCATATAGGCCGGGGTCGAGACGATTTTATTCTCCGCATCGAGCACAAAATCAGTGGCGGCGCATTCCTTATGTTTGCTGCCCATAATTTCGATTTTGCCACTACATTCCTTGTCGTTACCAATGGTCAAGACCGGTTTGGCCGGTTCGCTTTCATAGATTTTTGCCATCATAGCCGGGGCAATGCATAAAACCGCTTGCGGTTTTTGTTTGGCGGTGAACTCTTTCACCAGACGCATCACTTCCGGGTGGACGTCGCAGTCTTCGCCTTTGACCGCGAAGTTTGATAGATTTTTGGCCGCGCCGAATCCACCAGGGAACACCAACGCGTCAATATCATCCGCTTTAACTGTGCTGATATCTTTGATCTCGCCCCGGGCGATGCGTGCCGCCTCGACGAGAACATTACGTTTTTCGCCTGCCGCTTCTTCACCCGTGAGATGGTTGACCACATGCATCTGATCGATATTGGGAGCCATGCACACCGCTTCGGCACCGACCCGGTCAATCGCCAGAAGAGTGATGACCGACTCTTGGATTTCCGCGCCGTCATACACCCCGCAACCCGAAAGCACCACACCAATCTTTTTCATGATTATTTCCCCCAGAAAAATAAAAACAGAGATTAGTTTTTGATTGAATTTTCACCTCATTTTACCACCCTCAATGGGTGAGGTACAATTGGCAATGGCTCGTTAATTAGGGAGACTAGTTTGGCAGGAGGCAAGGAGTGGATTTAACCCTAATTTTAGATCAGATATCGGTTTCCCAACCAGTTCTAAAATTCAGGGCCCGGACAAATTCAAACGTATCACACCAAGTTACGCCAAGCCCATTGCAAACATCAGGTACATGGCGATTTGCCCTTTGAGCTTTGGGCTTTGAAACTTCAGTTGTTACGATGGGCCTTTCTTCTTTCGACACTAAAGCATATGCAATAAGAAACGGGTCACGACCAATTTTCTCAACTTCATCATCACTTAGATCGGGTGCATATTCATTGTCTATTATCCTAGAAACCAGAGGAACTTCAACCTCCTCCCTTAGTAACAATGCTACCTCGGTTTCGGGTTCTTTAGCCCACATAGCAAGAGCATCTTGTCCCTCCTTGATTTCTTCATAGACCTCAAGTGGAATTTTCACATGACCCTTCTTCCCCATATTTAACAACCATTCCCAAAATTCGGGAACACGGCTTATTAGGATAATAATCTCGGTTTGCGTCAATTAGAACATTTGCGTCTAAAAAATATAGCGTTGCTCTTCACGCTCGGCTTGCGCCACTAGACGCTAAAGTATCAATGAGTGTCTGTACATTCTTGGCCTTAACACCTAATATTTGTCCGGCCTTAGTGGTTGTAAGCGCACCTCCTGACACCATGCGTTTAACAAGTGAAATCAGAGAAGCTCCAATTCTGTGACTTTTCACAACATAGTAATTTGGCCCACCTTCCTTTTTTTTGGCTACACTCCGTTTTGCCGACTGTCCTTCAAACCACCATTTCTTAAAAGTTTCACTTAGGCGAAACCATGTATCTTGATCCATCAACCCATTACGGAAAAGTTTATAGGCAACCATAGAACTACTTAGGTTCCTAGCCTCTGCAAATTCAGTGATAGCACTTTCTGTTTCTTTAAGATTCTTCGAAATATTTATTTTAATTAATTCTTCATCGGGTAGAAGGAATTCGCCCGCTACATCCAAGCCTGGGCATCTCAAATAGCTATGCGGTTCTCCCTGCTCTTCATTTGGGCCTTGCATGCACTAAAAGCACACCAACATAGTTAAAAATTTAGAGTTTGTAACGGTTAGTCACTGGCAACCGCCTGTCTTTGCCGAAGGCTTTGGGGGTGATTTTTACACCCGGAGGACCTTGCCGGCGTTTGTATTCGTTCAAATCCACAAGTTGGGCGATGCGTCGGATTTCAGATTTAGATAAACCCTTCACCTTGATTTCCCCGACCGACAAATCTTCTTCGATATAACGCAACAAGACTGGGTCGAGCAGGTCGTAAGGCGGTAACGAGTCGGTGTCTTTTTGATCGGGTCGAAGTTCCGCCGAAGGTTCTTTGGTGAGAATATTGCTGGGGATAATTTCTGTCTCTTCGTTGAGCCAATGAGAAAGTTTATAGACGAGGATTTTCGGCACGTCTTTGATGACGGCAAACCCGCCAGCCATATCGCCGTAGAGCGTACAGTAACCGACACTGACTTCCGATTTGTTCCCGGTGGTCAGCACCATCCAGCCGAATTTGTTGGACAGTGCCATCAATATATTGCCGCGAATGCGAGCCTGCAGGTTCTCTTCCGCCAGACCGGATTCCGTATCTTTGAATAATTTTTTCAGGGTGTATTCGTAAGCCTTCATAGCCTCGACGATGGGAAAGATGTACTTTTTTATCCCCAGGTTTTTCGCCAACATTTTCGAATCGTCGATACTGCCTTGGGAGGAATGGAGAGACGGCATCAGCACACCAATTACATTTTCGGCACCCAATGCCCCTACCGCTATAGCGGCGGTCAGGGATGAGTCGATGCCGCCGCTCAAACCCAGAACCACTTTGGAAAATCTGTTTTTATGAATATAGTCGCGGGTGCCCAATGCCAGAGCTGAATAGACTTCTTCCTCTTCCGACTTCTCCTGACAGGTATGCGCGGGAAGTGCTGGAATTTTTTTTGCTTTTTCTTTCGATGACGATGCAGGGGCCTTGACGCTTTTAATTCCCGAAACCTTCGTCTTATTTGATTTCAGCGACAAGGTCACGTCGGCAAAAATGATTTCTTCCTCGAAGGAGTTTCCCCGCGTGATGATTTTTCCTTTAGCGTCCACCACTAGACTCTCGCCGTCGAACACCAGTTCGTCCTGCCCACCGACCAGGTTGGTATAGGCAATCGGGCATTTATAACTTTTGGCGCGTTTGATAATCATCTGCCGCCGAGCTTTGCCCTTGCCCTTATGATAAGGCGAGGATGAGATATTAAGCAGAAGGTCGATATGTTTGCTTAAAGTTTTCCCTGGTCCCGATTCTTCCCAGATGTCTTCGCAGATGGTCAGTCCAACCTGCACACCTTTTAAAGAAAAACGCAAAGGTTCGTCGCCTTCGGTGAAGTAGCGTTTCTCATCGAACACGCCGTAATTGGGCAGGAGCATTTTACGGGCGGTTGCCATATGTTTGCCATCGTGTATCAGGGCGGCAGAGTTATAAAGATATTTGCCTTGTTGTTCAGCGAATCCGATCACGGCCGTCAGACCACGTGTACAGGGAGCAATTTTGTTTAAAGTTTGTTGGCAATTCTTGATGAAACTTTTTTTCAGCAGTAAATCTTCCGGAGGGTAACCGGTGATCATCAGTTCCGGGAACAGTACTACATCGACACCCATTTTCAGGGCTGTAGCGCAGGCCGATTCCACCTTCCTGGCATTGGCTTCGAATCCCCCGACCAGTCCGTTAACCTGGGCCAGGGCTAGGCGAAGCGAAGCTCTCCGATCGGGAACGGCCTTCCTGGGCTTCACGGTCTTTTTTGTGGCTTCAGCCATAATATTGAATGGATATTTTGGATATCCATAGATTATACTATACTTGTGAACAGACCCAATTCAATCTTGAGACATCACAAGAACGATCATGAGCGAAGCTGAATCTAACCCCGCTGAAGAGAGCATCAAGCACTCCATTCGCAAGAATGGGTTTCCGGAGAAGATTGTCCGCCTGCCTTTCAAGCCGGTTTATGACGCCTGTAAAAAACACGGGACCTCGTTGTCCGATGTTTTGGACAAGCTTCAGGAAGAACAGATTTTTGGCAAGATCACTGGCAACCATCTTGAGTTTTGCTCACGGGAGAAAATTGATTTCAAAGTGCCGGACGATAATGCTCCGGCCTCCGACGAGTTTTCATGGCTCAAGGGTGCCGCCAATCTGAAAGGGTTTCAGGAAGCCGCCAAGAATGCCATGGGAGAAATGACGGCGGAAAAATTAGCCGAGGTCCGCAAGATGGCCGAAAACATGAGCGATGAGGAAAAAATGAATATGCTGAAAATGTTCACCCAGCGCTTTGATCCCGGGAAAAAATAGCCACAGGATATAAATTACACTATGTTGATCTTCGCTAAAGATATCAGTCAACGCGACCACCGGCACGCGCTGGAAGACAAGCTGCCCGAATTGAAACAGTATATGGAATACCAGCGCAAACTGTTTCCCTACACGGTGGTACGGGCAGGACTGGACCTGGCCTACAAGGAACTCGACGATATTATGAATTTTGTCGACAACGATTACCGGCCGCCGACAGACTCTTCGAGGCAGGAATACCCCGCTGATGTCAATCAATGGTATAAAAGCCGGTTCCCCTGGTCATCGGCCTTTCTGAAAATGGAGGATATGCATTTCGCCTTGGTCGTTCTCGTCAAGGCGATGGATTCGTTTCGCACTCACGAATCGGCCAACACCTATCACTGGGCCGTGCTCTATGATTCCGTTCATAATATCGTGCAGGTTTACAACGACCTGATTCGGAACGACCCTGGTAATTCCCGCGACGTTCATTTGAGCAACGCCGTAGAAGTTGACTTCGATGACTTCATCAACAACTACTGGCATGATCTGGATTTCATGATTTTTTCCCAGGCCGATTATCCTCACCCCCGGCATCAGAAAAGAAAAGATTCTATAGAAGAAAAAATCAAGGACATCATGTCGGAAGGTGTAGAGCCTCTGGCCGCTCTTGAGAAACTGGACACCCCGCTCGACGCGTCTACTTTAAAACTTCTCCGGCGCGACCCGGTCGAAACCCGGTTTCTGGAGTTAAAAAGCGTTCCGGATACCAGCAATGAGTTCGACAAAATCTATAAAAAATATTTGGAAGACCCTCAATACGGCAGATTGAGCGTTATTGACGCGGAGTACATAACAAATTGCCCGCTCGCCGCGGAGGCAGATAGCAATAGCCCGTCAAGCCGATAGCATCCTTGCCAGCGGTAGAAGACCATTACAATCTACCTGCATCCGCCTATAGAATCAGACCCAGATAACCCGATTCATTCACCTGAACACGGAGCGATTTTTCCAATGTAATGGTAACAGTATCATCCACCTCTGCTCTGACCCGTTTCTTTCTTTTAGCCACTCCTAGGTTAGCAATCCCCCTCCCGGAAAATCTGGCTCAGCTGAATATCTTTGGGCGAAGATCAATAAAGCAATTCTGAAATCCCTCGACAAAAACCTTTTTATTTTCAATGTGCCAGAGACCCGACACCTGCCTGATGCCATTTCGGCCAACGTAAACTCCCTTCCTTCTTCAAGGTGGCTGACCTCTATGTTACAATCATCGAGCTACAAGAAACCTCCGCATTTCAAAATATTTTTTTCCTTTCTGGCCCGCAATTTCGCATGGAAACGAAAACGATTTTAAGGCAAAATCCCGCACCCGTTCGCCTGCAAGGGACCGATGGAGTGCGCCGCGAAACCCAATCGGCAAAAGATTCCGAATGCAGAGGGCGGACTCCGCAACAAGTGTTTCTGGAAAAAGGCTGGATCACAGAAGAGTTCATGGAGCTTTACGCCTATTGCTACGTCAAAAACCAGCCCAGGAAAAAACCAGCTTCCTCTAAAAAGATCGTCATCGGCTGGGACCCCAGAGACCCTTCCGGCGTCTTTACCGAAGCCGTGGTTCGGGGCATCCGCAAAGCGGGAGGCAGAGCCTTGGTTCTGGGTGTCGTTCCGACTCCATTAATACCCTTGTTCATGCTCCATGAAGGAGCTGATGGAGGCATTATGGTCACTGCTTCCCACAACCCCAAAGATCAGAATGGCATCAAACTTTTTCTGCCTTTTCATGGCGTGAAGCCGTTGCCCTCTGATGATGCCGAACTGACCCGACACCTGCTCAAACAAAACTTCGGCCTCATAAAAAAAACTCCCCTAAAGGAAACAAGAACTGACTGTCGGCAGAAAGCTCTGGAGCTGTTCCAGCGTTTTTCCCTGCACCCTGAAAACTCATGGCTCAAGTCCCGCAATACTTTACAAGCCCTCACTCTCGTGGTTGATCCCGCTTGCGGAGCGTTGACAGGAATCGCCGCGAAAATTTTCCGGCTTGCCGGAATCGGCAAAGTCTATGAAGTCAACAAAAATGGAGCGGTCAATCACTACTCCGGAGTCGCTGATCTGGAAGGATGCCCACGCATCACCGCAGACATGATCTTAAAACCCAACGGACGTTTTCATCGCCACAAAGCCATCATCAAACTGTTTGAAATCGGTCGGGCCAACCAGAAATCGGCAAAGTCCGGGAAAAAAAGACTTGCCGCCGCTGTCTTCGACGCGGATGGAGACCGCTTCTTCCACCTCGAGTACGATCCATTTCAGGACACATTATGGGTCTTGAGCGGAGACGAGACCGCCATCCTGCAGGCACGGCATTTGGTTTCCCACGATAAATACAACGGGTCACTCTATATCAATACGGTGGAAAGCGACCTCAATGCTTCTACCTCTGCCAAGTCAATGGGGCTAAGCCCACTTCTCACCGCCGTCGGCGATAAATGGATTCTACTTAAAATCCGCCTCGCCTTGTTAAAGCAAAAACTTCTTACGGCAGAACTTGCACCGAAAAAGCAAACAGAACTTAAAAATAAAATTAAATCGTTGCAGAAAAAAGGAGTGACGAGTGTAAACACCCTCCCGAACCTTGACACATCAATCCCCGAAAGCCTTGACGCAACAAAAAATAGTTCGGAAGTTCTGGCTGTCGGTAGCGAGGAAACAGGCCACAACATCACCACCGGTACTTTAACGTTACCCAGCAAAAAAAAGGTGTCGGTGTATTCCGGCAATGGATTAAAAAGCGCTCTCAACACCTTTGCCGCTACTGAACAGTTGGCGAGAACCTTGTCGCCGCAAAGGTATATCCAGTCTATCCGCCAACCTTTTTCGCCGGGTTTCAAGTCCACTCTTTACACGTACTATATCCGGCGGGACCTGTTCTATAGAGACTCGGAAGTATGGAAAAAAGTAAAACGGCTTTTATTGCAGACCGCAAAACAAAACGGATACTCCGGCAAAACCCAAAATTTCCCTGACGATCCGGACATGTTATATATTTCCTTTGCGGAGGGAAAAGCCAGTATCTTTGTGAGAAACTCCGGCACAGAAAATAAAATCAGCGTTAACCTGCGTGGCAGAAAATCGGATGCTGGCAAACTGAAAAAAATCGGGCTGGAAATTCTACGGCTTTTGTTCTCACTGCTCAAAGACCGTGACAATACTTTTTATAAAATGGAGCTGTACGCCCTCAGCCAAATCGCGTCCCAACCGGTGACCGATAACGATCTGGAAATAAAAAACCAATACAAGTCGCGGCTGATCGATGAAATGAGAAAGCAGGACCTGATTCAATCAAGCCCCGAAGGAAACCGCCTGACCCCTCTCGGCAAGTGGTATATAATCCATTAGGCAGGAGGCCAAACCAGTGCTGGCTTTTATGAGTTGGTAGAAAGTTATCTCGGCTTTAGGAGCCACAAGAATTATGAAAGATTTAAACCTGTTCTTTTCAAATTTGAGTGCGCCAGAGATTTTTTCCGGATGCGAACAGGTGTGGGAGCCTTTAAAAACACTAGGTTCCCGGTTGAAAACACGGATCAACAAAAAAGCTGGGAGTGTATCTTATGCCACCCATTTACAGGGCATAAAGACCACTCTCGATTCATCCGGTTATCATCGTGGCGGAAAAGGACTTTATGTCGAAAACTGGATCCATCTGGCCGAACCGGTTTATTTGAAAGAACTGGATATCTTCATCGGCAAGGGAACACAGTTGGAACCTTCGGCCATAATAAAGGGCCCTGCCATGATTGGTGAGTCCTGCGATATCCGGCAAGGGGCCTATATCCGTGGCAACACCCTGATTGGAGATCACAGTGTGATCGGCCATGCCACCGAAGTGAAAAACAGCATTCTCATGGATCATACCGAAGCGGGCCATTTCAATTATATCGGTGACAGCATTATAGGGAGCCATGTCAACCTGGGAGCAGGATCGAAACTGGCCAACCTGCAACTTAGAACCATAGATGAAAAATTAAAAGACTATATCAAGCCTATCCAGATACCTCTTGACTCTGGAGTCCTGAGTACCGAAATGGAAAAACTGGGTGCCGTGATCGGCGACAATGTTGAACTCGGTTGCAACGTCACCGTCTGCCCCGGCGCACTGATCGGAAAAGATGTTTGGGTCTATCCCTGCCTGACTGTCCCTAAAGGCTACTACCCTGATGGAACCCTGCTCGTCCCGAAAGAACGCAAACCCGGGTTTATCCAGAAACAATGAAACAAGACGAATCCGAAGATAAAGCCCGGCTCAATATTTTTTTGATATGTTCGACGCGGTCGAGGATGATATTTTCCAACTCGTTTCTGATGAAAGCAATGAGGAGATATTAGAAATCGGTGGATATGAGTGTTTGTTTATCGCCTTCAGTAATCTACGTCTTTATTGCGAAAATGCCGGGATTCGCTTGGAACAAATAGAAGAACAATATCAGGCACTCAAAGAATCTCCCACTAGCGAAGAATCCAACACCTTCGTAGTTCATGAAAACATGGATGAAACTAGTGAGGTCGTCAATTTCTGCAAACTGCTGGAGCAGATTGAAAACAGTTTTTCCGCTTTTGAACAACGCTCAGAAAAGAGCGGAGAAGTTTTTGACGAATGTGCCGGTGTCTTCATCATGTATTCCTATCTCAGGAATTATTGCGCGAAAGAAGAAGTCGATTTTGAAAAACTCCAGCAGGCAATCTCGCGCCTCCACGCAGAAATAAAAAAAGATGAAAATTCCTAGGAAACCCGGATATTTGCAGAATCTACTCCTATTAAATGATATATTAGTTTGGGAGTTTTCTGTGGGCACATGTTCACGAAACAGCTTAAAAACCCAAGGTAAAAACCATACCAGGCTATTAAATTGTAAACGCGGATGTGGCGGAACTGGCAGACGCGCTGGATTTAGGATCCAGTGGGCAACCGTGGGGGTTCGACTCCCTCCATCCGCACTCCCTGACGGGAGTAGTAATAGGTCTGAACGGTTGAAGGCTAAAATTTTCTTTTAAGCTTCTAGAAATAAGTTCTGCCCCTGCGGCGAGCGGCCACTAACCGTGGAGGGGGAGAAAAACCTCCCTGACGGAGGCTGGGCAATGTCCAGTGGTAATGAGACCTTTACATAAGTCGAAAAACCTGAAAAGCGAGGTGCTTCGACAAGCTCAGCATGACAATAAAGGGTTGTTTTGTCATTCTGAAGAGCGTACGCGATGAAGACGTGATATTTCTCCTTAGCCTTCGTGCCCCGAAGGGGTAATCTCGGGTTATGCAAAGCTCTCGGTGGTAATGCGGTGGAGAACCTCCACTATCAATAAATCCGGCTTTTTTCTGCGCTCAACGGGGTCAGATAGTTTAACAATCTACTGCCCAATGGCCCCACGCCGAGTGGGCGGAGGTGCTCTGCCAATCTTTAAATATTTGGAAAGTTATGAAAATCGAAATCGAAGACGTTGATTCCTGTAGTAAAAAGGTCAAGTTTGAAATTCCTCACCAGGAGTACGACAAAAAGCTGAAACAGTATTATCAGAAACTCGGGCAACAGGTTAAGGTTCCCGGATTCCGCAAAGGAAAAGTGCCCATCGCCCTGCTGGAAAAACAGTTTGGCCCAGATGTTAAAAAGGAAGTCCTGAGTAACCTGATTAGCGACCAACTCAATAACGCCATTGTTGAAAAAGACCTGAGGGCGGTAGGTCAGCCCCATCTTTTGGATGTCAGTGCTGAAGAAGGAACAGATATCTCTGTTTCCGCGTCTATCGAAGTGCTCCCCACCGTAGAACTCAAGGACTACTCCAATATTGAATTGAATATGAAAACGCCGCGCATCACGGATGACTACGTCAGTCAAACTATTGAAGTGCTACGCCAGCGTAAAGCGAAAAACGTTGATGTGGCTGACCGTCCGGCACAAGATAAGGATTTTCTCAAGATAGATTTTACCAGCAAGCTCGGCGATGAGCCCTTTGAAGGAGGGTCCGCCACAGACCAGATCATCCAGGCAGGAGGAGGGCAATTGATTGAAGGGCTGGACAAGGGCCTGATCGGCATGGAAATCGGCGAAACCCGGGACATTACTGTGCCGATTCCCGATGATTACCACAATAAGGAGATCGCCGGCAAGGACGTTGATTTCCAAGTTGTGCTGAAAAGTATTCAGGAGCAACAACTGCCGGACCTGGACGATGATTTTGCCAAAAGTGTGGAAGACAAGAATTTTTCTGGCCTGGACGACATGGAACAAAAAGTCCGCTCCGAACTGGAAGATTTTGAACGTAAGGAAGCCCGCAAAACAATGAAGAAAAAACTGACGGAAAAAATCACCGAACAGAACCAGTTTGACATTCCAGAGGGACTGTTGAAAGAGCAGGTCAAGTTCATGGTCGAACAGGCTAGAAAAAAACAGGAGAAAGAAAGTGGGCATGATCATAGCCACCATCATGACCACGACCACGGTGTCGAGGTGACTCCTGAGTTGCTCGATCAGTATCGCGAACCGGCCACGAAAGCCTTGCAGGAAGAATTGATTCTCGACCAACTATCTCGTGATCTAGGCTCAGAAGTCAGCGAAGAAGAATTGGAACAGGAGGTTCAAAAAATGTCCCAACTGCTGGGCGGCGGTAACCCGCGACAGATAAAGCAGGAATGGGAAAAAAATGGGGTCCTGACCCGTCTCCACAGTCGCATGAAACGGGATAAAACCCTTGACGCCGCGCTCGAAAAAGTAACAATAAAAGAAGAAATAGTTGACAGAAAAGATTTAATTGCTGATAATTGATACTCACCCATTCTAAAGATATCTAATTTTTTTAATGGCTTACACGCAAAAAACCCTTTCGGAATCGCGACCGGGTTCAGAAAGAAGTTTTTCCTTGCCGAATTCCTGACCCCAATAAAACAATGACAGAAACTTACAACCAGTTGGTACCAATCGTGGTTGAACAAACCAGTCGGGGCGAGAGGTCTTATGACATTTATTCACGCCTTCTCAAAGACCGAATCATTTTTATAGGAAGTGCCATTGAAGATCATATGGCTAACCTGATCATCGCCCAGCTATTGTTTCTGGAATCAGATGAGCCAGATCAGGATATCTATCTCTATATCAATAGTCCGGGCGGGCAGGTCAGCTCCGGAATGGCCATCTATGACACCATGCAATATATCAAGCCGGATGTTCAAACCATCTGCATCGGCCAGGCAGCCAGCATGGGAGCCTTGCTCCTTACGGCTGGTGCTCCGAAAAAACGGTTTGCCCTGCCGCATGCACGTATCATGATCCACCAGCCGAGCGGCGGGTTTCAGGGGCAACACACCGATATTGAAATTCAGGCTAAAGAAATCACCAGAATCCGGACCATCCTCGATGGCATCATGGCCAGGCACTCCGGGAAAAGTATTTCCCAAGTCAATAAGGATACCGAAAGGGACCACTATATGACGAGCGACGAGGCCAAGGCTTATGGCCTCATCGACAGCGTGATCAACGATCGGCAACAAGTCAGGAAAGACGGCAAGAGTAAAAAGAAAAGCTGATTAGAACCGAATAAGCTTTCTATTCCAACCCCTTTGGAGAGGGCTTTATGGCAAAGAAGAGTAAGACCACCGGAAATTACCGCTGTTCTTTCTGCGGAAAAAGTCAGGAAGAAGTCAAAAAACTGATTGCCGGACCCAGCGTCTACATTTGTAACGAGTGTATTGAGCTTTGCAATGAAATCATGGTCGAAGGGTGGACCCAGGAAGAGAGCGAAGACTCCCAGCATCTTCTCAAACCTCGTGATTTATACAAGTACCTCGACCAATATATCATCGGGCAGGAGCGTTGCAAAAAAATCCTTTCGGTTGCCGTCCACAACCATTTTAAAAGAGTCGACTCCGACCTGGACATGGGCGATGTGGAACTACAAAAGAGTAATGTGCTTTTGATAGGCCCCACCGGGTCCGGGAAAACCCTCATGGCGCAGACTCTGGCGCGAATCCTCGAAGTTCCCTTCACCATTGTGGATGCGACCACCCTGACCGAAGCTGGTTATGTCGGTGAAGATGTCGAAAACATTATTTTAAAACTTCTGCAAAATGCCGACTACGATGTAGAAAAAGCCGAGCGCGGAATCATCTATATCGATGAAATCGACAAGATATCCAGGAAATCAGAAAACCCCTCAATCACCCGTGATGTTTCCGGCGAAGGGGTCCAGCAGGCACTTTTGAAAATCATTGAAGGCACAACAGCCAGCGTTCCCCCGCAGGGAGGCCGAAAGCACCCACATCAGGAATTTCTGCAGGTCAACACCACCAATATTCTTTTCATTTGTGGCGGGGCGTTTGTCGGACTGGGCTCATTGATCCGCAACCGTATTGGCAAGAAAAGCCTCGGTTTCGGGCAGGAGATCGTTTCCAAAAAAGAAATTGGCGAGGAAGATATTTTCGAAAAAACACAGCCGGAAGACCTGCTCAAATATGGTCTCATTCCGGAGTTTGTCGGGCGTTTTTCAGCCGTTGCTACGTTGAAGGAGTTAACTGTTGAAGCAATGATGCAAGTTTTGACCGAGCCTAAGAACGCTCTGGTCAAACAATATAAAAAGTTATTTGAGTTTGAAGACACAAAACTCAAATTCACCGATGCCGCTATACGTGCCATCGCCGAAAAAGCAACCGAACGCAAAACCGGGGCAAGAGGGCTCCGCGCCATTCTGGAAGAGACCATGCTGGAAATCATGTTTGACCTCCCCTCCAGGCCAGATGTGGAAGAAGTGCTCATCAGTGACGAAGTAGTCCTCAAAGGCGAGAAACCCATGTTGGTTTACGAAAACAAAAAACAGGCAAGCTAAAATCATGGGTTCAGAAAAAACCGCGTTGCCGCTCCTCCCTTTACGGGATATCATTGTCTTCCCCTTCATGGTGCTTCCTCTGTTTGTAGGCAGGGAAAAATCCATTCTGGCTCTGGAGAAATCCATGGCCGAGCAAAAAAGCATCTTCCTTTCCGCCCAGCGCAATCCCAACAACAACGAACCACAACCCGCGGATATCTACGAGACGGGAACGGTGGCAAATATTCTGCAGATTCTCAAGCTGACCGATGGGACCATGAAAGTTCTGGTCGAAGGCATGCAAAGAGGGCGCATTGAAAAGTTCGTCAAAAATCCTGACTATTTTGAGGTGGAAGTCAGTCGCATCCATGAAGACGACCAACTCACAGCAAATGTCAAAGCACTGATGCGCAGTGTGGGAACGGTGTTTGAACAATACGTAAAACTGAATCAAAAAATTCCTCTGGAAGCCGTGGCCGCCAGTTCCAATATTCTTGAGCCGCACCGCTATGCCGATACCATTGCCGCCTATATGGTTTTTCAAACCCAGGAAAAACAAGAGTTGCTCGAAACTCTGAATCCGTCAGACCGGTTGAACAAGCTTCTCGGCATTCTCAAATCGGAGATGGAAGTCCTTAAAATTGAAAAACGTGTTCATGGCAGAGTGCGAAAACAAATGGAACGCAGTCAGAAGGAGTTTTATCTCAACGAGCAGATCAAAGCTATCCAGAAAGAGCTGGGCAAACGCGATGAGTTCAAAACCGATATAGATGAACTCAAGCAGAAAATCAAGAAAGCCAAAATGCCCAAGGATACCCATGAAAAAGCTGCCAAAGAATTAAAACGGCTGGAGCTCATGCAACCCATGTCCGCGGAAGCCACAGTTGCCAGAACTTATATCGAGTGGCTCACCGATCTGCCCTGGAAAAAAGGCACCAAAGCTGAAAAAATTAAAATCCCCGAAGCCCAAGAAATTCTCGACAGAGACCATTACGGGCTGGAAAAAGTCAAAGAACGCATCACCGAACACCTTGCGGTGATGAAACTGGTCAAAAAAATTAGAGGCCCCATCCTCTGCCTGGTCGGTCCACCAGGTGTTGGAAAAACTTCTTTGGGGCAATCCATCGGCAAAGCTCTGGGCCGGAAATTTGTCCGCGTCTCCCTGGGCGGGATACGGGATGAAGCAGAAATTCGCGGGCACCGCAGGACTTATATTGGCGCACTGCCGGGGAAAATTATTCAAGGCATCAAAAAAGCCGGTGTCCATAACCCTGTTTTCATGCTCGATGAGGTCGACAAAATGAACGCCGATTTCAGAGGCGACCCCTCCTCCGCTTTGCTGGAGGTTCTCGACCCTGAACAAAACTCTAATTTCAACGACCATTATCTGGAAGTCGATTACGATCTTTCCAATGTCCTTTTTATCTGTACCGCCAATGTCCTGCACTCCATTCCACAACCATTGCTGGATCGGATGGAAGTGCTCCGTTTGCCCGGTTATACCGATCAGGAAAAAATGGGCATCGCTAAAAATTTTCTCTTACCTAAAAAAATACCCGAACACGGCCTGACCAAAAAGAATATAGAAATTTCTGACAAAGCGATCAACAGGATCATCCACGACTTCACCCGCGAAGCAGGAGTGCGAAACCTGGAACGGGAAATCGCCACACTCTGTAGAAAAGTAGTTAAAACCGTCGTGGAAAAAGGTAAGAAAACCAGCGTCAAAATCACCCAGGCTGTCTTGGAAAAGTATCTCGGCATCCCCAAATTCAAGAAAGCTGAATTCGAAGGCCCACTGGAAATAGGCAGTGCCACCGGCCTCGCATGGACAGAGTTTGGCGGCGAAACCCTCACCATAGAAGTCACGGTGCTTCCCGGTACCGGCAAACTTGTGCCCACCGGGCAGCTCGGGAATGTGATGAAAGAATCGGCGCAGGCGGCCATGACCTACGTGCGCTCACGCGCTGGGGATTTAGGACTGACCAAAAACTTCTACCAGAAAAACGATTTCCACATTCATATTCCGGAAGGTGCCGTTCCTAAAGACGGCCCCTCAGCCGGAATCACCATGGCCGTAGCCCTGGTCTCGGCACTGACTAAAACTCCCCTGCGTCCAGGCCTTGCCATGACCGGAGAACTGACCCTGACCGGGAAAGTCCTGCCCATCGGTGGGCTCAAAGAAAAAGTTCTAGCGGCCCACAGGTTCCGCGTCACCCATCTCATTATCCCTATGGAAAACGAAAAAGATATTCCCGATATCCCCGAAAATGTCCGGAAGGGGTTACAGTTTTATCCCTCCGCCACCATGGATGACGTGATCAAACACTCGTTCGACAAAAAAATCAAGCTCAAGAAAAAACCCGCCCCGAAAAAAACCAAAACCGTTCCAAAAACGTCCAGCAAACAGTCCGGCCTCCGCCTCAACTGACCCACACGACGCTGGGCCCAGTGAAAAAACCTCCCCCCTGATAAGGAGACCTTTGAATAACCCATGAATACCCCTGGGGCACGAAGGCTAAGGAGAAATATCACGTCTTCGTCGCCTTCGGATCCTCAAGGATGACAAACCAGCGGTTCCTGTTATCCTGGGCAATCGTTTCTTGTCATTCTGAGCGATAGCGAAGAATCTCGCTCCGGCGGTTCCTGTTATTTGCATAACCCATGATTACCCCTTCGGGGCACGAAGGCTTAAGGAGAAATATCACGTCTTCGTCGCCTTCGGATCCTCAAGGATGACAAATCAGCGTTTCCTATCATTCCAAGCAATTGAGAATGACAAACAAGCGTTTCTTGTCATTCCAAGCAATCGTCTCTTGTCATTCTGAGCGATAGCGAAGAATCTCGCTTTTCTGTTTTTTTCGACTTACGCAAAGCTCTCCCTGATAAGAAGAGGGACTTTTAGCCGCCATTGCGAACCGTTGAAGGCAACGCGACAATCCAGGCAGGTGTAGCGAGAGTGGGTTGGCTCTTTCTACCAATTATTTAAAGAGCACCGCAAAAGCTTCTTTTCCATGTTGAGTTCTAATTATCGTGGAGCTATTTGATCTTTTTAATACTAACGTAGAATACTTTGATGGCTCCGCAGGTAACGAGCAACTGACAGATTAAATACTGTTGAGGATGATTTAACTTTTTTGATGATTCATCTCAAAATAAAGGCTATTGGAATTTTTAATAAAGCCTCTACCACCCGTTAGAAGCGGTGCGTCAATCTGGCAAAATAGTAACCACCATTGAATCCGAAGGGAGCGGAACGCCGGGAAAATTCGAATACCCCACTGGAGCTGACAATCGTGTTGCCGTTCCCATCGATGATGGTGCCATTCCTGGATTGTCCGATTCGGTTTTTCTCAGGAACAACGTCAAACAGGTTGTTTGCGCCCAGACTGAGGATGATATTACGAGGAAAGTTGTACTGTAACAACAGATCGGTCAGCACTTTCGCGCCATAGGTCTGGCTTTTACCGCCGTCAAGCACCGTGTATTCACCAAAACGGTTGAGTGCTAAAGTCGCGCTAAAATCGCCCAAAGCATAATCGACTGATAGATTGATACGGGATTTGGGTTGCCATGACTCAATAATAGAGCGGTCCTGGGCACTGAACACCGTGTCAAGCGCAACGCCTTGGAGACTACCAGGAAAAAATACCCCGGTGATTTCGGTATCGGTATAATTGGCACCCAGTGAAAGCTCAAGTTGCCCCTTCGGAGGGTGTATCTTCCATGTCGCGGCAATATCAATCCCGTTGGTTTCCGTATCAGAGGCATTGAGGAAAAACTGTGCGCTCTGAGCACCATTGGCCGTAAGCGTGGCATCCAATGCCGCGTTCGCACCGGTCGTAAGGCGTCCGCTGAGGACGATACGGTCACTGATAGTGATGCGGTAATAATCAGCCGTCAGGGTAAAGTTTTTAAAGGGATGAAAAACTACGCCAACCCCGAGGTTATACGATGTTTCTTCCTTCAGTTCGGGAATCCCGATGGCCTTGGCCAGAGCCGAGTCATTGCGGAAGGTTTCGACCTCCATGAGAGTTCCATTGTCGCTGAACTGGGTGCTGACATTGTTGAAGAACTGTTGTTGCATAGAAGGGGCGCGAAACCCGCTGCCACCAGAAGCTCGAAGTATCAGCCGGTCGGTGAACGCGTAGCGGGTGGCCAGTTTAAAATTAATGATGCCGCCAAAATCGCTGTAGTGATCGAAACGCAACGCGCTGTTTACCTGCCAGTCGGAGTTAACGTCATATCCGACATCAGCGTAAAGAGAGGCGATATTGCGTGATTCATCCACTTCGTTGTTGGGTTGAAATCCGGGGAATACCTGGATGCCAGGAACAGCGTTATCGTCACTGATATCGAAGTCGGCGAAGGAGACCTCATTTCCAGCCTTTATGGTATAAGTATCACGTCGGTATTCGGCACCACTGGTGAGCGTGAGGTCACCAAGGCGTTTGACCAGGTCAATGTTGACGGTGGTCAGCCCAATGCCCAGTTCACCAGCGTCGGCAGAGGTTGGCAGGCCAGCGCGTATATCGTCCGAAGTGAGGATGCCGTCAGTTACCGCTTTCTGCACCTGCGAGGCATTTACGGAGTCGCTCACATTAAAGGCGAAATCATTGAAACCGTGGGTGATAGAAAAATCGGCATCAATCCCCCAGTTAAGCTTACGGCGAAACCCCGCGTTGATGGAAAAATCTTCGATATCCGTGTTGATCAACGGCAAAAAACCATCGGGGAAGAATGCTTCTCCATCATCAAGGACCGGATTGCGATTTGTCTGGTTGGCTCTGCGAAAGAACCCGGCAGACGTATTTTCACGGCTCGACCGGGTTAAAAAACCATAAAGCTCCCCGCCACCCAGCTCAAGATCAGCGTTCAACACGCCGGAAAACTGTTCAGACTCCGCATCGCCGATGCGGAAGTTCTTCCGATTAAAATTGATTTCCCGCTGATCTGTGGTCTGATGGATTGCTCCATTTGAGTTAGTTCCCGCAGACGTACAAGTGTAGTACTGGCATTCGCCGGTCAAACCAGCACGATTAGTGCTTTTCCGGTTGCGGTATTCCAAGCTGGCGTGGATAAAACCTTTCCCACCATTAAGCTGGAACCCTTGGCCTGCATTTAACAAGATATTTTCACCATCACCTTCCAAATATTGACCGTAGGAACCGTTGGCAAAACCTTCTTGCGCGCTGTCCTTCAACACAATATTAATCACACCAGCTATAGCATCCGATCCGTACTGGGCAGCAGCACCATCGTGCAAAATCTCGACACGCTTAATGGCCGACGCAGGAACGGCGTTCATGTCGACCCCTGCCGTACCACGCCCGACCGATGTATTGGAGTGTATCAGGGCACTGTTGTGACGGCGTTTACCATTGATAAGGACCAATACCTGATCGGGGCTCAAGCCCCGCAACGTTGCGGGGCGCAGGGCATCGGTCCCATCACTTATACTGGAACTGGAAAAATTAAAGGAGGGTATCAGGCGTTGTAACATCCGGCCCAATTCGGTCTGACCCGTATCGCGCATATCTTCGGCAGTAACAATGTCAACAGGAACCAACCGGTCAAGAGCACTGCGCGCAGGGGCACGGCTGCCTACTACATAAACACTTTCTGACTCGACAGGACGCGAGACTTCTGTTTCATCGTTGACATTAATGATGGATCCTGAAAAATTAAAGATAGGCAATAAGGGTTGCGAAATACGGCCTTCCTCAATCTGACCATTATCGTCGTGTACCTTTTCGGTGCTGACACCATGGATAGGAGTCAGCAGGTCAAGAACGCTACGCACAGGACTGTTGTCATTTACTCCAACAGTATTCTCATCGAGACTGTAATTCGATTCCGCAACCGCCTCATCCACAAAACCGACTACGACCATCAGACTCAAAGAAACGACCATCCCGATAATCAGAGATTCTCTACTTTTTTTGAGACAAAAGCTTTGAAGCACGGCTACCCCCATAATATTGTAAATAACAGTTGCACCCTACGAAGGCACAACCCGCGTAACAAGCAAACTGACTCAGAAGCTACTTCAACCTCAAAGTGAAAAAAGCCTCCTCCTTGATAAGGAGACCTTTGGATAACCCATGATTACCCCTTCGGGGCACGAAGGCTAAGGAAAAATATCACGTCTTCGTCGCGAATGCTCCTCAGAATGACAAACATCGCCTCCGGCTCCTCCAGAAACAAACCAGCGGTTCCTGTCATTCCAAGCAATCGTTTCCTGTCATTCTGAGCGATAGCGAAGAATCTCGCTTTTCTGTTTTTTCAACTTACGCAAAGGTCAAATATACTAGCTCAGCATGACAACCCCTCCCAGCCTCCCCTTGTCAGGGAGAGCTTTGTATAACCCGAGATTACCCCTTCGGGGCACGAAGGCTAAGGAAAAATATCACGTCTTCGTCGCCTCCGGCTCCTCAAGGATGACAAAATGGCCCAGTATTGTCATGCTAAGCTTGTCGAAGCATCTCGATTCTTCGATTTTTCGACTTAAGCAAAGGTCTCCTTGTCAGGGGAGTAGCATTTACACCAGCCCCGCGCCGAGTGGTTACATTTCGCCTTTGATATCCTCGAAGGGGAGCACGTTTTCGTCCTGAAGGGCGAGCATCAATCGAGGATCCGTGCTGAAACTTTCGTTGATAACACTTAGGAGGGTAGCCCCTTCCGTGAGAAACGTTTGCAGGGTGTCGCCATCACTTACTTTTCGTTGCGAAAACTCACCGTAAAAATTGACAAGTGGTTTGGCTTGGGCAATGGACTTGCCGATTTCGGAATAGGGGACTTTGCGGTTCTTGCTTTCAATGGCAAACTTGGCGAACTCCACCCATTTATCGACATCTCCCATGACCTCGCCTAATCCAATAAAATAGTTTCTATAGCCCTCTTCGCCCATCTTTTTGAACCTTTGCACCGTCTGCATGCCCCATGCGCTTAAACGGATTTCCTCGGCGTTCCCACAAATATGCTGGAGGGAAAACACCAACCGGTTGGTCTGGCTATCTAGCTGCATGCCATAATTGGAATAAGGTTTGGATTTGGCATTTCTTTCGTAAGCGTGCCAGACCCCACCACGTTTTTGCACTTCGGTGCGTTGTTTATCGAGAGCATCGGCCTGTTCTAAACATTCCTTTCGCGAGTTGGCAGGAAGGGTTGCCGGTTTTTTCAGTTTGGCCGCCAGGGCAGGATCGACAGGAACTTCAGTGCTCTTTTTGCCAGCGTTGGAAAACAAATCATCTGTGGTTTTACGCACTGTTTCCTTGCGCACCCAGGTATTTTCCTTCATTGGCATCTGGAAATTGGACTTTTCGACCACATCTTCATCATCCATCCCGCTACCACAGCCTGAAAGCAGGGACCCCGTCAACATAAAAACTACCCACCACTTGTATTGCACCTTCCCGCACCTCGAATTTTATGGAGTTTTAATAAAGCCGCAATTGTACACTAACTCGCCTTTGCTTGCAGTGAATTAAGGCGATGTAGCCACCGCTGGCAAAGTACATACGGCCCGTCACCCTCATCCCCCGACCCCTGTGGTATTTAACATCGGCACTCATGCCCCATTAAAATTGACCAATGTTTGCCCCCGATGATATCTTGGTCAGTGATCGATAAGGTTTATAAATATGGCTTTGCTGGAAATTAAGAACTGCCTCGACCCTGTTTTAAGGAAAATATGCCTGCCCATCGATAATATTGATGAGGAGCTGGTCACCCTTGCAGGAAATATGGTGGAAACCACCCTCGCCGCTCCAGGGGTCGGGCTTGCCGCCAACCAGATTGGGTTGCCGCGTCGCTTGTTTGTGGTCAACATCGGCGCCGAAACCAATAAAGAAAACCTGGTGGCCGTGGTCAATCCGGAAATCACGTCTATGGAAGGCAGTGAACTCGGGGAAGAAGGTTGCCTGAGTATTCCCGATGTGATGGCAGAAATAACCCGGGCCAGCCAAATTGAAATCAAGGGCTACGATCTCAATGGAAACCAAGTTCGCTATGAAGCCAAAGGGTACCTGGCGCGAGCCTTTCAACATGAAATGGATCATTTAAACGGCGTTCTTTTTTGGGACAGCCTGGGAAAAGTAAAACGGGACATTCTAAAACGAAAATTCAAAAAGAAAATCAAAGAGCAGGATGCATGAATATTGTGTTTATGGGAACGCCGGAATTCGCGCTTCCAACCCTCAAGGCCCTGCACCATTCTTCACATTCCGTACTAACCGTCATCACCCAGCCCGATAAGCCAAAGGGCCGGGGACAGAAACTTCTTGTTTCCCCAATCAAACAGTATGCGTTGGACTCTAACCTTCCCATACTGCAACCTGAAACGGTGAATGACCCGGAATTTATCGAGTCATTAAAGAAAAATCGACCAGATATAATTATCGTGGTCGCTTTCGGACAAATATTGAGTGAGACCTTTCTTGAAGTTCCCAGGCAGTTCTGTATTAACCTGCATTCCTCGCTTTTACCTAAATACCGAGGGGCGGCTCCCATCCATCGGTCCATTCTTAACGGCGATACCAAATCGGGAGTAACCACTATGATTATGGATAAAGGCATGGATACCGGAGACATCTTGCTCATGCGGGAAACCCCTATTCATGCGACCGATAACGCGCAAACCCTGCATGACACCTTGTCGGAAATGGGAGGAACCCTGGTACTGGAGACCCTCAAGAGGCTTGAAGAAAATACGCTGCTGCCTGTCCCACAAGACCACAACCAAGCTACGTACGCAGCCAAACTGAAAAAAGAAGAAGGCCTGATCAAATGGGAGCAGTCTGCCACCACTCTTTCGAATCAGGTCCGGGGCCTGACCCCATGGCCGGGAACCTTCACTTTGCTAAACAACAAACGATTACGAATATTAAAAGTTCAAACCGCTGAAGGAGTTCCTGATGACATACCAGGCAAGGTCGCCCGAGTTACCAATATGGGCATTGAGGTGGGCACCGGGCTGGGACGACTGGTCATCACTGAACTGCAACCAGAAGGCAAAAAAAGTATGTCGACTAAAAGTTTTCTAGCTGGCAATAAAGTTGAACGAGGAACTCTGTTTGATCCGGTTCCAAGTCCATCATAAGGTGAGTATGCCAAGAACATTAGTCACAGGCGGCGCAGGTTTTCTGGGTTCGCACTTGTGCGAATACTTGCTCAATAAAGGCCATGAAGTGGTCTGCATGGATAATCTTATCACTGGCTCCCGAGATAATATATCCGGTTTCAAAAGCGAGAAGTTTAAATTTGTGGAGCACAATGTTTCCGAATATATCAATCTGGAAGGCGAGGTGGATTATATTCTTCATTTCGCGTCCCCTGCCAGCCCTATTGACTATTTGGAGCTTCCCATTCAAACTCTCAAAGTCGGCGCGCTGGGTACACATAATGCACTCGGTCTGGCAAAATCCAAAAATGCCACTTTTCTTCTTGCTTCCACCTCTGAAGTTTATGGAGACCCTTTGGTCCACCCGCAACCGGAAGAGTATTGGGGAAACGTGAACCCCATTGGCCCACGCGGTGTTTATGACGAAGCCAAACGGTTTGCCGAAGCCATCACCATGGCTTACCACAGGACGCACGCGGTCAACACCAAGATCGTCCGTATTTTTAATACCTATGGACCTCGCATGCGGATCAATGACGGTCGGGCCATTCCTAATTTTATGAAACAGGCTCTCACGGGAAAAGATTTAACGGTCTACGGGGAAGGCTCACAGACACGAAGTTTCTGTTTTATATCGGATCTGGTTGAAGGCCTCTATCGCCTACTGATGTCAGACCAGAATTATCCTGTCAATATTGGCAACCCAAATGAAATGACAGTTAAAGAAATGGCCGATAAAATTTTGCGCGCAACCCACAGCGAGAGTAAGATTATCTACGTTCCCTTACCAGAAGATGGGCCAAAAATCCGGCAACCCGATATCACCCGTGCCAGAAAACATCTAAACTGGGAACCTGTAGTCAGTTCGGACGAGGGTTTGCAATCGACTTTGAAATATTTTAAGGAACAGCTGAAAACCTGAAATCCGAGATGTTATCATGCCGGTAAAAAACAAGTCCGCGATAAAGTACTGGCCGGAAGATGAGCGCCCACGTGAAAGATTGATCAAGTATGGAAGTAACACCTTGTCAGACGCACATCTGCTGGGAATCCTCATCGGGTCCGGGGATCGACGCGCAAAAAAAAATGCGGTGGACTTGAGCCGGGATTTGCTTGGCGTGTTTGGTGCCTTGGAAAATCTGGATCAGGCAACGGTCACCGAAATATGTCAGGTAAAAGGCATCGGTGCCGCCAAAGCGGCGCAAATCAAAGCCGCGTTGGAATTGGGAAAGCGCATGGCTTCAAAACCAACAGGCATGAAGATCAAATTAAAATCCAGCCATCATTTTGTGGAACAGTTTTCCCCTTTTTTAAAAAATCTAAAAAAGGAAATTGTAAAGATCGTACTCTTGGATCCCAAGCTGCAACTTATTAAAGACCTGACTATTTCGGAAGGAAGTTTAAATGCCAGCATTGTCCACCCCAGAGAGGTCATGATCCCGGCGATCCGGGAATCCGCGGCATCCTTCGCCTTAATCCATAATCATCCAAGCGGGGACCCCACTCCCAGCCAGAAAGACTTTGAAATCACCCACCGGCTCAACCAAACCGCGAAAATTGTGGGAATTCATATGGTCGACCACATTATTATCGGTGGCAATGGGTTTTTTAGTTTCGCCGATGAAGGCTTGCTGTAGAATAGCACCTGCACAATGTGAGGTGTTTTACGAATTAATTTTTTAGTGCCACGGAGACCTATGCAACGCGTGAAAGATTTTCTTTATTCCAGCGCCGATTTGAAAAAAAAAGTCGCCGATACCCTTTCGCGAGATATTCTGGAAGCCACAAACCGCGTCAAATCCTGCCTTGATAAAGGAGGGAAACTGATATTAATGGGCAACGGAGGAAGCGCGGCCGACTGCCAGCATATCGCCGCGGAATTGGTCGGGAGATTCAAAAAAGAACGCCGAGCCATGCCCGCAATCGCCCTCACGGTCGACACCTCTTCATTAACTGCCCTGGGAAATGATTATGGTTTTGACACAATTTTTGAAAGACAACTCGAAGCCATGGCTCAGGCAAACGACGCCGTGGTGGGAATCAGTACCAGCGGCAACTCGGAAAATGTTGTGAGAGGCTTGGAAAAAGCCAATGCCCTCGGTGCGGAGACCATTGGACTGGTGGGCAACAATGGAGGTAAAATAAAAGAAGTCGCGAACTTATCTATTGTCGTTCCTTCCAACGATACGGCGAGAATTCAGGAAGTGCATATCACCATCGGGCATATCATTTGTGAACTTATTGAAGAAGATTTGTAAATGAAGGAAAAGTTTAAATATTTTTTCAACAGCAGTGATCGGCCAAAAGTCCTCGTTGTCGGCGATTTGATACTGGATGAATACATCTGGGGAGGAGTGCATCGCGTCTCTCCCGAAGCTCCCGTTCCCATTCTGGAAACGCGCTCCGAAAACCTGGCTTTAGGCGGGGCCGCCAATGTCGCTAATAACCTTGTGGGCCTCGGATGCGAAGTCCATCTTTGCGGTGCCATTGGACGCGATGAAAAAGGCGATAAACTTTTACGAACCATCCATGACCGCTCTATCCAAACGGAAGGAGTTTTTCGGTTCGTCCATCGCCCCACGACTTCCAAAATGAGGATCATTGCCCATAACCAGCAAGTTTTGCGGATCGACAAGGAAGACAACCGTCCCATCACCGAAAAAACTGAAAAAAAGTTGATTCAATATATCAATCAGGCTATTCCTAGAATAGATGGGATTATCTGCTCCGACTACCATAAAGGCATTCTGACCGAAAAAGTCATAAAAGCAATTATGCGCCGCGCTCAGAAATCTAAAAAACCCGTCATCGTCGACCCTAAAAGTGCGGATTTCGCCCTGTACAAAGGCGCCACCGTCATTACCCCTAATTTAAGTGAGGTCGCTCGCTCAGTTCCTATCAAGATCAAGGATAAGGATGAAGAAGACCTGGGCCGGGCCGCTGAATACCTTTTGAATCTGACGAAGACACAGGCCATCCTCATCACACAAGGGAAGGACGGCATGTCGCTATATCAAAGCAAGGAAAAACTCATATCCATCCCCACCGTAGCCAAAGAAGTTTTTGACGTTACCGGTGCCGGAGACACGGTCATCAGCGTCTTTGGTATGGCAGTGTTTGTAGGTTTCAATTTTGAGGAAGCCGCGTGGCTCTCAAATATGGCCGCCAGTGTTGTTGTCGGAAAAGTGGGGACCGCTGTCGTAACTTTGGAGGAAATTAACGAATTTCTGCACGAAGAAATGTTGCGCACCTCTCATACCGTTCTTGGGCTCGAAGAGTTGAAAAAAATCATCAGCCTTGCAAAGAGCACAGAAAAAAAGGTGGTGTTCACCAATGGTTGTTTCGACATTATCCACGAGGGACATATCGAGTTCCTGCAAAAAGCAAAAGCCATGGGGGATATTCTCGTAGTCGGACTCAATACTGACCAGTCCGTTAAAAAGTTAAAAGGAGAGAACCGGCCCATTAAATCTGAAAAAGAACGCGCCAATATCCTTTCGGCTTTAAAATATATCGACTACATCACCTTGTTTGACGAAACCACTCCCGAAAAACTCATCCGGGAAATAAGGCCTGATATCCTGGTGAAAGGAGATGACTATAAAATCGATGACGTTGTCGGCCGGGAAATCGTTGAAGGCTACGGGGCAAAAGTTGAGTTCATTCCCATTGTCCAGGGCCATTCCACCACACAAACCCTGAAAAGAATCCTGGAAAAATACAAAGCGAGTTGATACCCCACCACAGTCTCCAAAAAATTGCGTCTACTCAAGATGCTTGTCAGGAATCAGGTAATTTTTGACGTAATCTGAAATCCCTTCCTCTAAAGAGGTGATCGTTTCCGCGTATCCTACTGAGCGAATTTTCTCCATTTCAGCACAGGTGTGATACTGATATTGATTTCGGATGGATTCTGGCATCTCTATATATTTAATATTCACTTTTTTATTCATCGCCTGGAAAACTGCGGAAGCCAGGTCATTCCAGTTTCTCGCCCTGCCCGACGCGACATTAAAGATTCCCCCAATTTCCTTTTGCTCCAGAAAAAACAGGGTCATCGCCACCGCGTCGCGCACATATAAAAAATCTCTTTCCTGCCCTCCATCGCCATATTGAGGCTTGCGAGATTTAAAAAGATTCAGAGCACCCACATCGCGCGCCTGTAAAAATCCCTTGCGGACCATGCTCTGCATTTCTCCTTTATGGTATTCATTCGGACCAAATACGTTAAAATATTTCAGCCCCACGATGGTCTTCAGCACTCCCACCTCTTTGGCCCACAGGTCAAACCATTGTTTGCTGGCCCCATAAAGATTGAGAGGAGCCAACGTTTCCAGCAGGGATTCGTCATCAGAATACCCGTTTTCTCCCGCCCCATAAGTTGCGGCACTTGAAGCATAAATAAAACGCACATCCTTTTTCAGGCAGAATTGAGCAAGGGATCGCGTGTACTCAAAATTATTTTCCCGCAGATAGGCTTCATGGGTCTCCGTCGTGGATGAGCAAGCTCCCATATGCAAAATCGCTGAACACGCTGGAAGATTTAGCCCCACGACCTCCCGCAAAAATTCATCCTTACCCATCCATCGCGAATAGGTGAGAGCATCGAGGTTCTTCTGTTTTTCAGGGTGGTCTATATCATCCACCACCCAGATATCCTCAACCTCTTTCTGATTAAGCCCGTGCACCAGAGCACTGCCGATGAATCCTGCTCCTCCCGTAACGACGATCATTTCTTTTCCACCTCTGATTCATCAATTCGATGAACCCCTATTGTTAAATAGAGCTTTTGCATAACCCATCATTACGACCACCCAGAATAACAAAACGAACTCCAGTTGCCATCGTGACAAACCAGAGCAATCGGAGGTGCTGGCGTTACGAATAATGAAATATTGTCAAAGTCTGGATCGCCGCTCTCCCCCGGGTCGCTCGCGATGACGCGCGGTGAGACGGCTTTTCTATTTTATACCTTCTCTTCCAACGACCCTGGAATTTTCCGAAAGCTGGCAACAAGTCCATCAAAAGACTTCGGTTTATATTTCCTGAAACCCTCCTCGTCCACATATACGAAGTCGTATATTACGCCTGTCCGCACCTTATTAACGTCTTCGCACCACTGCTTAAGCCGTTCCATCTTGGGCGGCAAATTCCAACTCTAAATGACTATCACCAACAATTTTGTTAAAAATACTTTTTTGGGGAACAATGTAATCCTGTTCCTTGACGACAAAGGGTCGGGTTTTTCTCAACTTAATGGTGTCTCGAATTTCAGCACCGCCCCTATCCTGAACCATCAAGTCGTTGATCTGCCTTTTGAAAGTTTCTATCAAGGTTTTAGTAGCCTGCAACTCAGACAAGTTTCGCAGGGTGTTGAGATTTTCAAGATCAACCGGCTTTTCAAATAATTCATCATGGATAAACGATTTTACTTTCCCATACAAAACATCATAGCCACTGACCAGCCTCAACTCTTTCATAATACCTTGGGTGAAATACCCCACAACCGAATGGTAATCCGCAACCTCTCCAGAATCCAGCAGGGTGGTATGGCTGATTTTACCTGTAGTAATGTCCCGGAATACTATTTCACGTTGCTCTTCCGCACTGAACGTTTTGTAGCCAACCTTTTCATGACCAAAATTCCCAATATCAAGGCCATCCAGGTTTTTATAATCTCGATAAATCCTTGGGCTTAGAACAGGAATTTCAATGGCAAGTTTTTCCATATCCTTGCTTGTGTTTTCATTATCTACTTCAATAATAATCGGCGTTTTGGGTTTAGTTCCTCCGCCCATTGGCTCGCGCTCAAGTTCAACACCTTCAGACTGAATGGATTCCACAAAATCCATAAACGCGTCAGTCCCCACCACGCTGACATATTCCTCTACATTGTTACCGGGATACATTTTCCTAAGACCCCGGCCCAAAGTTTGCTCCGGCAAAATATTGCTTTGAGCAACATAAGCACGCAGTCCTACAATAGTGGTAACATTCTTCACATCCCAACCTTCTTTGAGCATTAATACTGAGACGATGGCTTTGTAAGGGTTGTCCCAGATATCAATCTCATTAGCTTGTTTGCGTAGCTTTTCCAACTCATCCTTATTTTTTCCGGTCGTCGCTTCGCTGATTTCACCGTTGTTTTTAGTGTGAATCACCAGCACGGCATCTTTTAAATCAGGACAGGTTGCCTCAAGATATTCAGCCACATCGTCACAGTTCTTTGTGTCGTCCGTCATGACAAAGAGAATAGCTTTCTTATCCAGCTTTTCATGTTCCACATAGGCTTTGCGCCATTCCTCAACACCCAAGTTCAGGTAGTCCGCATATTTCTCCGTATATCCGGAGCTTTGCCGCTCGGAAAGCCTGGCGCGGCTAGCAGCGTCTGGCAAAACCGGATGCTTGACAACGTTCTGAGAAATGGCTTCTACCAGCGGATAATCCGAAACCGTCTGGACAAAGATCGCACCGTTGTTGTGCCTAGGTGTTGCCGTTACATCCACCTGTAAAGATAGAAACCTGTCTTTGTGTTTCAAACGATTATGAATATCCTCAATCGACTTGAACCACGCCATGCGACTGTCATGGATATGATGCGCTTCATCATTGAGTATAACCAAGCTCATCAATATCGCGAACAATATCTCCCAGATCGACCTTGGAGTCCGTAGTCGCTCCCGTGGGACGCTTGCCCAGAAAGTAGTCCGCTGTGTCGTCATCATCGAAAGACGGCTCAACATCATTGCCGGAATAAATCCGTTGGATATTGGTCAGGAAAATATTACCGGTCTTTCGGGCAACCGCTACATCATCCTGAATATGCAGAGTCAGTTGAAAATCATCACGCCAGTTACGGCCTTCAAAACCGTTATCCGGCAATACCGGGTCGTCAAAGAAAATACGCAATCCGCCAAAATCCTTACGAATCCGGTCCAGGACGATGATATTAGGAGCAATCACCAGGAAATTACGCGCCAGTTCAGAACCTTCCTCATAGAGCTTATGGAAATAACACCATGCCAGGATGAGGCTCAAGACCTTGGTCTTGCCGGAGCCGGTTGCCATCTTGAGAACAAGCCGGAGCCAGTCCTCATCAAACATACCGGAAGATATGGCACCAGAGCTATCAAAACGTATAAGGTCGTATTTATCCTTGGCCTTGGCAACATCGTAAAGATAGATGACCGTTTCCACCGCTTCACGCTGGGCGAAATAATATTGAAAGCCTGCCATCGTGCCGTCTGACTTTGGCAACAAGTGCTCCGCCTTAAACCACCACTCCAAAAGAGTAATGCTGGTAGCCGTTGCCCCTTCATAGCCACTTTCCCGCCAATCCATTACCTTTTTACGCAGTTCATTTACAAGAGGTGGTAATAACTTCTCATAGCTCGATTTCCGCAAAACCTCATCGGCAGGAAACCACCGAGTTTTCGGGTCAAGCATAACGTGGGGAGAATCAGGAAAGTCAGGATGCAGGGCCATTGCGAAATACTATTTAGGCAGGACGGTGGCAACCAGTATGCCAGTGAATTCAATCAAGTCGTCAGCATGTTTTTTAATCACCATCTCTACTTGTTTGCAATCAATATCCCGATACTGGTGAGTGACGATATTTCTAAATCCCACCATGCCTATTAACTTTTTTTCCAGCTCGGCGTCTATGATGTTCGCTTGCCGGAGCAGGGTAAAACTCTCGGCACTTGTGGGCGGCAATCCTAATTTTTTCAAGCGAATCACATGATTCGCCATGTCAATACACTGCTCACAGGCTCTTTGCAAATTAACGATAATCGCATCCTGCTTATAAAAATCATCGGCGAAGGTTTTTTGCGATGGCATGGTGTAATAATCCCGCGCTTGCTTTATACACCGTTCTACGCTGGCTTTTTTCTGTAAGAGAATGTCAGACATCGTAAAATCTACCGTCTCTCAAACCGCTTTCAACGATTTCCCTGCGCTCATCGTTCAGTTTTTGATAAAAGGACAGTATCAACATTTCAAACTCATCAGCTGCGTACTTATCGGCACAGTAAATACGCCGGTCGGCGGCGATAACTTCCTTACATAGAAGCACCGAAACCGTACGCAGTTCAATCAAATCGGCATATTCTACCTTTGCCGCCGCCGCGACCTCGTCCGAGAGGCGTGACCACGTCAGGCGGTCAAGAGAGTGCACCGTTGCGGGCGGGAGTAGTACGGCGATGTCCAGGTCGCTGTCCTGACGCTGACCTTCCGTTCCCCAAGTGCCGTAGAGATAGATGGCCTGGGTATCCGGGTAGGCAGCAAGGATGGGTTGGGCAAAATTAAGTTGAGCCGCCCCATCCATTATCTGTCGGCTCGTTTGCTTAAGCATCGGACTGATTACCCCTTTCCTTTTTACGCAGTTCATTTACAAGAGGTGGTAATAACTTCTCATAGCTCGATTTCCGCAAAACCTCATCGGCAGGAAACCATCGAATTTTCGGGTCAAGCATAACGTGGGGAGAATCAGGAAAGTCAGAATGTAGGGCCATAAGCTAACCTAATAGTTTTTTTGTACTGAAAACTCTCACCCTTTAGCTGCGACATTCTTTCAGGGGTGTCGTTACAACTTGCATTAGCGGGTTGTTTAGGATTTTGTTTGTTTATATTAATCCACCTTATGCTGACAAAATGTGTCTTTTTGATGGCCTTTTGCAGGAAGCGAGGGCGACTAAAAAATTGTTGGCCTATGGCAACACAGTAGTCTATCACACATCGTGCACCTCGCAGTTGTTTTTTAGCTTTATCGCCACCGCGCTTGGATTTCTTTAACTCGATAAAAATTATTTCCTTTTCATTCACAACCACATAGTCCGCACGTTTACATATTCCCTCCTTGTTTCCGCAATTAAGAATCTTCTCAGGCGATGGGAAAAGATCCGCTTTTAATATAAGGGTATTGTCAGGCAACCCTTTTAGGTCAACAACATACGATGATCCACTTTCTTGTTCTTTGAGTTTTGCTTGTCCGTTGTGTACCGGGACCAGTGCGTCCCCATTCAATAGTTGTTTCAACAATGTAAAGTCACTTATTATCATCATCACCCCACAAAATGGCATCCTGAATTTCATTCATCTCATTGATCGTCTCATCAAAGCTGCGTGCCTCAATCCCAAGCTCTGGATCAATTTCCGCAAGCACAAGCGTTTCGCATCGGCTTCTTCTTGTCTGGCCTGGCTGCTTAATTAAAGCCTTTTCTGCAATATAAACCCTGATTTTTTCACAATCCAACAGTTCCTCCGTCCGATAGCCTTCCTTCTCGGCGATCTGCTTCAGGTAGGGTCTGTCCTGATTCAGCATAATCAGGGTATTGAGTTCCTTAACGATGTAGTCGCTGTGGGTGGTGATAAAAATCTTGATGCCCAGATTCACACCAAGCGTGCGAAAAGCCGCGCAATGAAACGCTGATTCTTCGGGTGCAGATTCAATTCCGGTTCATCCACTATCAGCATGTCGCCGTACTCGGCGACATGGCGTAAATAAAAGCCTATGTCAAGCAAAGACCGCACCGCGCTGGAACTTTCGTCCATCGCCAGCTTGACGTACTTCTTTGAGGGTTTGAAATAAATCGTGTCGTTGCTTCCGGCGATGTATTCACCGCCAACAATATCGGCAAACTCATTCAGGATTTCCGGGTATTTCTTGCGAATAAAACTATCTTCCTTGGCAATGTCCTCAAGCTGACGGATAAAGTTCACGTTAGCTTTGACCGGCCAGGCATAGTCCTTATAAGATTTGAATAACAAATCTAATGGCTCTATGTTTTGGTCAGGCCGGCTCATTTCTTCCAGCAAACGGTTGCGGGAAAAATTCAGTTCTTTACGAAAAATCACCGCGCCGGTGCGTTCTGCACTGGCAATGAAGGGGTTTGGGAAAAGTCGACCGAAGATAACTTCAATAACAGCTCTTGAAACACTTTCCTTGATCACACGAGAAGGCAAGATGTTTTCTTTCCCCTTATCTACCAGCAATGAGACGACCATATCCGTTTCTTCCTTTGATTTGGTCAGTGACAGTTCAGCTTTTCCGAGTCTGATTTTATTTTCAAAAGCCAAACCTATTATCGTTTCTTCTGTCATTGTCAAATCCACTTGAAACCGGGAACCTTTGAAACGATCAGCTTTAGAGGCAAAGACAGTATCCAGCCTTTCGCTGTATTCCTGACAACCACGCTCAAGGATGCTGCTTGCCTGCTCCACATAGTACGCAAGATCAATCCGTATGATGCCATCTTTCAACAGGTCGCTAATCTGCTGGTCTATGTCCCTAACTTTCAGCATCCTTTTCCAAGATTGTAGGAAGCCAAACAGTGCGTAAGTCGCATAAGTTTTTCCGCTATTGTTGTCACCGCAAATGATTGTCAAGTCGCCCAGTTCAAATTCCGCCTGCTTCAGAACGCCAAGATTTTCTACCTTTATTTTCACACCCGCACCTCCACTATCTTCATTGTATCATTTCCAAAAATATCTACCACTTTCACCGCGACCTTCCGCCGTCCTGGCACACACTCATGAAACACGCTTCGCGTTTCCAGTGACCGGTCTTTTTTCGTGCGGAAGGACTGCCATTCGTTTTCAAAGACATAATCACCGGTCCAGACTTCTTCGGTCTCCCCGCTTTCCTCGTTTTGGACGCGGACAATCTCCCGCTTGGATTCAAAGTCAAAATCCACCGACCAGTAATCAATCCAATCGGTCCATTCTTTCGTCAATACCTCACGCGTAACGATCCCGTTCTTATCCTTACTGATCTTGATGACCTGGCCCTTGTCCACAACCACTTTAGCTTTACTTTTCTTCAGGCTTTCATCGACCCCCTCGGCGTCCTGGGAATAAAAAACGGAGAAATCGGTCAGTTCAATGGAAATCCACGCAAGTCCCCCCGGTTGAGCCTTTTGTCGCAAACTATAACCCCCCTTGCCCCCCTTATCAGGGGGGAATTGGGTGGAAAGTCCCCCTGACAAGGGGGATTTAGGGGGTTGGTATTGGATATGCGGCTTGATCTCAATGAACGATACATCGTGGAAGACCACTTGATTCTTCTCCACCGCCCGCTTGTCGAAAACATCACGGGGAATGTATTTCATCGCCAAGTCAATACCCTTACTCTTCGCTTCTTCCTGAATATTGGGGAACAGACCCATCTCGAATTCAAAGCCGAGAATATCTACTTTGGTGATGTGTTTTTGGCGGCACTCCAAGATGACCTCCTCCACAAACAAACGAGTAACCGGCAGATTGACCGGCCCCACCGCTACCAGCCGTCCGGCCTTTTTGCCCTGAAAGGTATTGAACTGGCTCACCCCTTCAGCACGGTAGGCGTGCAGAATGAGGTTTGTAAAATCTTTTTCCCTTGTTTCCAGTTGCTTTTGTTTCTCAGCTTCGCGCAGGTTGGGATTCACGCCGATATGGTGCTGACGTTCATACTTACCGAGATTAAGGATTTCAAAAGCCCGCCAGCTTTTATCCTCTTTCTTGAGTTGACGCTGTACGCCGATCATACGCTTTCGGGTTGTGTGGATAGCGAATTTCCCGAGGTCGGAGCCGATCCATTTCCGGCCCAGTTTTTCGGCTACGGCGGCAGTGGTGCCGGAACCGCAAAAGAAATCGGCGACTAGATCGTTTTCGTTAGAGGAAGCTTTGATAATACGTTCTAACAGGGCTTCGGGTTTTTAGGTGGGATAGTCTATTCGTTCTGCTGAAGTTCGACCAACCATGTCTATGGACCAAACATCACGCGCATTTACAAGCGTGTACCATCCTGTTTGATCTTCGAACTCTTCAACACCTTTGAAGCGATATGGTTTGAAGCCACGGTTATAAGATTTTTCTTTTGGTACATTGAAAATGGACGCTCCATTTTTAGAATAGAACCAAATTGTGTCATGTTTTCGACCATATCGTCCTGTAGTTGCACCACCAGATTTGTACGACCAGATTACTTCATTTATAAAATTCTTCTTCCCAAAAATTTCATCTAGTACAAGCCGCAGATAACTATTCACCCGCCAATCACAATGAACGTAAATACTGCCGTCATCGGCGAGTAAATCCCGCATCAGGGAAAGCCGTTCATAGATCATGGCAATAAAGGAATCCGCGCCCTTGCCCCAAGTATCACGGTAGGCAATTTCTTCCAGGATGCCGGGCTTTTTGGTGAAGGTCTCAACCCCCCCCCTCAATCCCCCCTTATCAGGGGGGAGGGATGAAGGGATCTCGATATCCATACTGAAATCCGCTCCCACATCAAACGGCGGGTCGATATAGATCAACTTGATTCCGCCCTGCGCCTCAATCTCTTCCCGCAACGGCCCGTTTTTCAGGGAAGATAAAATCAGTTTGTTATCGCCCCAGATCAGCTTGTTGTTCCAGCCCGTAATCTGCCTGCCGGTCTGCTGGTCAAACATCTCTGTTTGCAGTTTGACAATATCTTCCGCGCGCGGCTCATCCACCTGCTCGATCACCTGAAAAGGCAGGACCACATTATCCACTTCGCTTGTTTTGCCGTTCCATACCAACTCCACTTCCCGCTTATCCTCAAATAGCAGGAAGCGATATTTTTCCGGCAAATGTTTCCCCGCTTCCAGAAGCTTGATAATGTCGCGGATTTCATTATCAGCCAGCTTCAGCGGCCCCTCGGTTTTAGATGGCTTTTTAGTGTTTGTCATTCCCGCGCGCTTGGAGGTGTTGGAACAAAAACCCACTGTCAGATATTTAGTCGTATATTTCGACTGGTGGATGTGCCAATATAATACAGAAAATTATTTCAATACGGATTTTTTTATGGTTTGCCAATATTCACCTATCGAACCTAATCAAAGGCCGGGTTGCTGGAGAAATACAACCAACTATTTCTGGCCCCACGCCGAGTGAGCGGAGTGCCTCCGCCAGCAAATTAAGCAAGACTTTTTCAGCCGAGACAAGGTTTCATTTCGCCTGATAAAGCCATTGCCAGTTGGCCCCACGCCGAGTGGGCGGGGTTCAACCCAACTGACCGGCCTTGTTCCTCAATAAAATGACGAGTTATGCAAAGCTCTCCTTTAAAAGAGGGAGTAAAGCCTCAGGCCCCCTTGCGGGAAGTTTCTCATTTGTGTTTATCTGTGTTCATCGGTGGTAAAAGACGTGTCGGCTTGATTTTGTTCCAGTCCATGTTTGAGAAAAGAGGTGCCCTTAATGTCGGCTTACCCTGGAGAACTCCGTGATCGCGTCGGCCACCGTGATCATTAAAGTCACAGGGTCTAAAGGAGAAACTCGAAAACCACACCGTTGATAAAAGGCTTTTGCCTCATCATCCAGGGCATGGACCAGGATAGCTCTTATTCCGGCAATTTCCGCGGCTTGAACAATTCTTGATATAGCGTCCCTTAAAAGGCCGCGCCCTATTCCGCCTCTTTGATATTTTTGATCGACCGCCAAACGCCCCATAATCATAACCGGGATGGGGTCGGGCATATTGCGTTTGATTTTTCCAGAGGCTTTTATTGACTCTATTGAACCAACCGCCAAAGCATAAAATCCAACAACCTGTTTTCTGACGCAGACAACATAGGTTCGGGACGCGCCTGTTTCTTCATTGCGCAAGGCGCGTTTTTGAAGCCACTCATCAAGAACCGACTTACCGGAATCAAAAGTTTTAAAGTTGTGGCGGGGTTTTAGCTTTTCAGGAGGGGTTATTTCTTTTTTTGAAACCATTGATGAGAAGGCTCAACTTTTCCAGGGCGGTGGTGTGTTGAGCGCACGGTTTAAAAGAGGATTGTCTTTTGGGGATTGATCCAAGACTTTTAAAAAGCGGTCAAACTTTTTTTGATCGAGAAGAAAGTGCCGGTTATCCAATAAAATATTGTTGGCCTCTTTACAGGCGGCCTCCAGCATGAACTCGGACCGTTTTTTACTCGTTATCTTCGCGGCCCGGTCTATCAGGTCCCGTTGTTGCTGAAGAGCACGAATATTAATAGAAGCACTGCGGCGAAACGTTTTCTCCGGGTCTTTGGTTGAGGGCATTTTTTAATCTCCTTTACCTGTACAACCAACATGCCATAAAGCATACACAATTGCAACACATTTTAGATTTTAAAGGGCCGGTTTTATTTCGTTCCAATCCAAATTTGGAAAAAGAGGAGTCCAAGTTCTATTTTCATGAGGCTTCACCTGCTTCCTCATCTGGGCCAATCAGCTCTGGCCGGAGAGGTGGGTGGAAAAATAAGAAGAAAGTTCCATGTCGTTTTCTTTGAAAGCGGTTTTTCCCTTCGGCAAATCCTCGGGCTCCTCTTGCATCAGCTTTTCAAAAATTTGAATCATTCCATGCGGATCAATATTGACGGCAAGGATCAATTCCATGCCTTTCTGGTCGGCTTCTGCCTCCATTTCCTGGAAATCCGAGCGTTTCAAGTTCTCCCGCGAGAGCGGCCATCCCTTCCATGACAGCACTCACATCCCCAATGAAAAGACTCAACAGCATACTTTGGGCCATGTTGCGGATAATTCCCCGGGGGTAGAATGCTTGAACAGGATACGCTGGATTTCATGGGCAATGACTCTGGCTAATTCCTCAGGAGACTCGGCCTGACGGATTTTTTTATGGTTTGCCAATATTCACGTTTCAAACCTAATCAAAGGCCGGGTTGCTGGAGAGGTACAACCGGCTATTTCTAGCCCGACGCCGAGTGGGCGGAGTGCCTCCGCCAGCAAATTAGGCAAGACTTTTTTTCAGCCGAGACAAGTTTTTATTTTGCCTGATAAAGCCATTGCCAGCTGGCCCCACGCCGGGTGGGCGGGGTTCAACCCAACTGACCGGCCTTGTTCCTCAATAAGTTGGGGAAATGGCAAAAATTAAGTTATAATCATAGCTTCCTGATTAGGTTTGACATCTCAATCCCTGTATCCCTAAAGAAATGAAGCACCTGGTTGTTATCGTGGCGGGCCTGACAGACAAGCCTCTCGCGGAAAAAGATAATAAAACCCCGTTGCAGTTGGCCGACACCCCTAACTTGGATGCCCTGACTAAAAACGCAACCTGCGGGCCGGTCCAAACCCTTCCTGATGATTTACATCCGGGGAACGAAATCTCCTGCATGGGACTTCTGGGCCTCGATCCAAAAAAATATTCCGCAGGTCATGCTCCACTTTCCGCGGTGGGGTTGGGAATAAGACCAGCGCAAGATGAAGTCGCACTCTGTTGCGATTTAATAACGCTACAGCCCACCCATGACGATATGGTCATGAAAGATTATACCGCCGGGCACCTTTCCCGTAGTGATTCCGACCTTCTCATGGACGCCCTTAAGGAGCAAGTGGTCAATGCCCCGGTTACGTTCCATCCGGGTGGTGGTTATCACAACTTGATGTTTATCAAAAGTCCACCGATTGCGGAAAAGTTGTCTCCACCCAACGAACTCATCGGAGAAGGCATTCGTCAATTCATGCCCGAAGAGAGCCGCGATCTGGTTTTCGTCATGAATCAGGCGCAGATTATTTTGCATAACCATGCCTACAACAGAAAACGTGTTGCCGACAAAGAAGACCCGGTTAACAGCATCTGGCTTTGGGGCAACGGTGAACTGCCTAGCCTGCCTGCCTTCAGAGAACGGTATGATAAAAGCGCGTCTTTAATCACCGCGTCTTTGATGGTCAAGGGCATCGGCAAGCTCACCGGTATGGATATCGTAGATGTGGAAGGCGCGACCGGGTTTTCCGACACCGATTATTCCGCCAAAGTTTCCGCAACGCTCAAGGAACTGGAAAACAAAGATGTCGTTTTCCTTCACATTTCAGGGGGAGAAGAAGTTTCGCTCAAAGGCAATATTGACGATAAGATTTTAATGATCGAAGATTTCGATACAAAGGTCATCAAGCCCCTGGCCCAGACAATAGAGACGCATGAAAATATAAAAATGATGGTGGTGGTCAACCATGTCAGCTCCTCCATATCAATGAAATACGAACGCTCTCTGGTTCCTTATCTGGTGTATCCCGCCCAATCAGGAGACACCCGCCAATATGATGAACAACTTTTAGAAACAGGGAAATTATTCGATAACGCCCCCGATCTATTGGCAGCTTTTTTGACAAACCAATTATGAACAAATCTTTAGTCGTACAAAAATATGGCGGCACCTCTGTAGGAACTCTGGAGCGTATCCAATGTGTGGCCGACCGCATCGCTAAAACCCGAAAAACCGGCATCGATATCGTTGTCGTGGTTTCGGCCATGGCAGGGGAAACCGATAAATTGTTGAAAATGGCACACAACCTTTCTAAAAATCCGGCGAGACGGGAAATCGACATGCTCCTGTCATCCGGCGAACGCATCTCGTCCGCCTTGTTGACCCTCGCCCTGCAATCCAGAGGTATTCCTGCGCTTTCCATGACGGGCAGACAGATTGGCCTACAGACCGACAGCACCCATACCCGGGCACGCATCAAGAGTATTGATGCCCAGCGGGCTCGTAAAATGCTGAAGGAAAATCATGTGATCGTGGTCGCGGGATTCCAAGGTATCAACCCGGAAGGCGATGTGACCACTTTGGGCAGAGGCGGGTCGGACACCTCGGCGGTGGCTCTGGCGGTTGCGCTCGACGCCCGGCAATGTGAAATCTATACCGATGTCGATGGGGTTTATACCGCCGATCCTCGACTCGTGCCACAGGCCAGAAGGCTGGATGTGGTATCGTATGATGAGATGCTGGAAATGGCCAGTCTGGGAGCCAAAGTCCTGCAAATCCGTTGTGTGGAGTTTGCCCATAAATACAAGATGAACCTGCTTGTTAAATCGTCTTTCAAGGAGAGGGACAAGGGAACTTTGATCTGCGAGGAGGATCCAAAAATGGAACAACCGGTAGTTTCCGGAATCATGTGCGACAAAAACCAGGCAAAAATCACCCTGAAGGAAGTTCCCGATCAGCCGGGTATCGCCGCTAATATTTTTGAGCCTTTAGCATCCGCGTCCATTTCTGTGGACATGATCATTCAAAATGTCAGCGAACAAGGGCATACCGACCTGTCATTCACATTGGAACGGGAAGAACTGAATGAAGCCATGGTCATTATGAAGAAAGTCGCAAAAAAAATCCATGCCACCCATGTTGGTTCCGATGCAAAAATCGCTAAGCTTTCCATTGTCGGAGCAGGCATGCGCAGTCATTCAGGGGTCGCGGCGCAAATTTTTAAAACCTTGTCTGCACATAAAATTAATATATTGATGATCAGCACCTCAGAGATCAAAGTGTCCTGCATCATTGAACAAAAAAATTCCAAGCTTGCCGTTACCGCTCTGCACGATATCTTTAAGTTGGAGAACAAACCAATCAAAAAGAACGCTAAAAAGAAAACCGCAAAAAAAGCGAGCACTGCTTAAGAATGCGTTCCGTAAAAATTTATGACACTACCCTGAGAGACGGATCCCAGGCCGAAGGCATCTCCTTCACCGTCGAGGACAAAATCCGCATTGCCCACAAACTCGACGAGTTGGGAGCGCATTATGTCGAAGGCGGCTGGCCGGGATCAAATCCGAGGGACATCGATTTTTTTGAAAAGGCGAACCGCGCCAAATTTTCTCAAACCCGGATCACGGCCTTCGGCAGTACCCGTTATCCGGGAAAAAAGGTGGAAGACGATGTTGTCCTGCAAGCTCTGCTGAAGACCGAGACCCAGGCGGTGACCCTGTTCGGAAAAGCCTGGGACCTGCACGTGAAAGATGCCTTGGGCACCAGCCTCGACGAGAACCTGCGCATGATCTTTGAGAGCGTCGCTTATATGAAAAAGCACCGCGAGGAGGTTCTGTTTGATTGTGAACATTTTTTTGATGGTTACAAAAATAACCCGGACTACGCCCTCAAGGCGGTTAAAGAAGCTGAATCTGCCGGAGCCGACTGGATCATCCTGTGCGACACCAACGGTGGCACGCTACCCCATGAGGTGCATTCAATTTTCGAAGAAGTTAAAAAATCCGTTTCCGTTAAAATGGGAATCCATGCTCACAACGATTCAGAAGTCGCGGTCGCTAATTCTCTCACCGCCGTTCAAGCCGGGGCCGAACAGGTACAGGGGACCATCAACGGTTATGGAGAGCGATGCGGCAACGCCAACCTGGTTTCCATCATCGCTAACCTGAAAATCAAAATGGGCATCGACTGCGTCACCGATGAGCAAACGCGATCACTGAAAGACGCTTCCGCTTTTGTGGATGAACTGGCCAACCGCGCGCACTGGAACCAGCAACCGTTTGTGGGGAAAAGCGCGTTTGCCCATAAAGGCGGCGTGCATGTCAACGCAGTGCGCAAAAATGCGCTGACCTATGAACACATCGAACCCGAAAAAGTGGGCAACCGCCAGCGCATCCTGGTTTCCGACCTTTCGGGAAAAAGTAATGTGCTCCACAAAGCCAGGGAATATGGCATCAACATTGACGATAAAGATCCCAAGGTGGCAAAAATCCTGAACTCCCTTAAAGAATCCGAGAACCTCGGCTTCCAGTATGAAGGGGCCGAAGCTTCCTTTGAACTGATGATGCGCGACGCCTTGAACCAAAAAGAAGTCTTTTTCGAGTTTATCGGCTTTCGTGCCATCGTTGAAAAACGCAAAGAAGATGAAGAGCCCATCTCTGAAGCCACGGTCAAGCTACGGGTCAACGGCGTGCAAGAGGTTTCAGCTGCCGAAGGTGCGGGTCCGGTCGATGCACTGGACAAGGCCATCAAGAAGGCTTTGGTAAAATTTTATCCGGAACTCGAGGATGTCAATCTCTACGACTACAAGGTTCGCATTCTGGATGAACAAAAAGGCACCCGTGCCAAAACCCGGGTACTGGTTGAATCCGGCGACCATCAGTCCAAATGGGGAACCGTTGGGGTCTCAGAAAATATCATCGAAGCCAGTTGGCAAGCGTTGATCGACAGCATTGACTACAAACTCAATCAGGGCAGTAGCCAGTTGCCCTAATCAAGAGACCCACTAACACCTTGATTCGTCATACAAAAATTATCTCATGCCAAATATTTACAACCCACGCTATCGGAACATCCTCGCATCCCAAGTCCTCTTAATCTATTTCGAGCAAACTGAAACAGAATAGCCTTGGGCCATGCCCAGAGAGAACAGGCTCCACGCCTTCGGCAGTCACGCCAGCGTCACCGCCACATTGCCACCGGTGGCTCGCCAAGGTTAATGGGCACGGAGGAGGTTGCCGATGGTTTTGCTATAATGTTTGCGGACCTGTCGCGTATGGCGGTCATAATCAGTGAACAAGCAGTTTGCCAGGGTTTCAGCGTCCTTCTCCTCGTATCCGAGTAGCCGGGCCACAGGCGCCAATTCCTTATTATCTTTGGGAAGCGTGTTGGTGGGAGTCTGTCGAATGATTCGCAGGGCGCATTCCAGGTTTCTTAGAAAAAGATAACTGTCCTGAAGCTCTTCGGCCATGCCCTGATGGACCAGCCCAAGATCGACAAGACTTTGCAGAGCTGAAAGGGTGTTGGTTTGTCGAAGACGCTCAAACTTTTTGCCGTGCTTCAACTGGAGAATCTGCACCGCAAACTCGATATCGGCCAGACCCCCAAAACCCAGCTTCACGTTTTTTCCTTTGGTGGCTTCCTTTGCCAGTTCCTGTTCCATTCTTTCTCTAAGGCGCGATACTTCTATGAGAGAAACATATTCAAACTTATCCTGGTAGACAAAGTTATGGACGGACTCAATAAACCTTTTCCCCACCTCAGCGTTGCCAGCCACAAATCGTGCCCGCACCAGGGCCTGTTGCTCCCAGATTCTGGCTCGAGATTGAAAATATTTTTCGTAGCCTTGGACAGAAAGAACCAGTGCTCCCGCATCTCCCTCTGGCCGGAGTTCGGTATCAATCTTATAGGCATAACCGGCCGGAGTCATCTCAGAGGTCAGTGTATAAATCATCTGCGACAGGGCTGAGTAATAACTCGCAAATCCTTCAGGCGGAGGATCGCTTTCACCTTCATCGTAGACCAGTAGCACATCGAGGTCCGATCCAAAATTCAATTCATGCCCTCCCAGCTTTCCCATGCCAATGATGCAAAAATCGCGAAAGTTGCCATGTCCGGTTTTTTTTTCGAGCTCGTCACAGGCGATTTGATAAACGGTTTCCAGGAAAACATTTGCGAGACTGGAAAGGTCTTCCAGAGTGCCGGAAAGGTCAGCTTCCTTGATCAGGTAGCGCGCCCCAATACGAAGTTCCTCGGCCTGCTTGATACGCCGAAGCACCACAGACCTGGACTTAAAGTTTGGAGAGCTCTTTAGTGCCCGGTTTAAATCTTCCTGTATTTTTTCCCCCAGCTTGAAACGGTAAACACTATCCATGTCGGTCAGCACATCGACCAGATCAGGCCGCCTGATCAGGATTTGCGACAACATTCCACTGCTGCCAAAAAGTATGAGCACTAACTCAAGGAATTTTTCATTTTCCTGGAACAAGCTGAGAAAAGACTCTCTGGCTCCGGTCGCTTCCACAAATCGGCACAGGTTCTCAATAGCAGCATCGGGGTTGGGAACCTTTTCGCACTGCTGGAATATTTTAGGAATGATACTGTAAAACTCCTGGACACTGTGCGCGGAAGGATGCAAAAACCCAGCCCCGTCACGAAAAGCTTCGAGAAACCGGTATGTTCTTTTTGGGTTGGAAAGAAAGGGTATCTCCGCCAATTTGCTTTCAATAAACTGGTTCTCCCCTGCCATGGATCGATCCCATTTACTGGACAGGGTTTCTGCCGCGTCCCGTTTTTCTTTTTTGACGAATTGTTCAGCGAACATTGCGCCCACGAACCGGGTATGATTTTCATATTCTTTCATCAGATTATTGGCCAGACTTTTCTGGCTGTCTCCCGGGGTCCTCATTTTTCTGGCCAGTACAGCCAGGTCGGTTTCGTTATCCGGCAAAAGGCAGGTCTGCAAACCGAAAGTGATTTGCACGCGATTTTCCAAATTGCGTAAAAAGATGTAGGCCTGACGAAGGCGATGATGGTCTTCTTTTGTAAGGATATTCTTTTCGCAAAGTATTTTCATGGCTCCGAGTGAATCGCGAACACGCAGGCTTTTATCCCTTCCACCCAACAGCAACTGATAAGCCTGAATGATAAATTCCACTTCTCGGATGCCGCCAAATCCAAGTTTAATATTTCCCTTCGAGTGTTTTCCCTTGAGACTTTTATTGATCTGATGCTTCATGGACTTTATTTCTTCAATGGCTTCAAAGTCCAGGCTTCTTTGGTAAATAAACGACTCGATCATTTTAAAAAATTCCTTGCCCAGGTTCTCACTGCCCGCCGAAACACGGGCCTTGATGAGGGCCTGCCTTTCCCAGGTTTTTCCCCATGACTGGTAATAAATTTCGCAACTGGCCAGAGAGTTCACAATCTCACCACTATTACCTTCCGGTCGAAGTTCAAGGTCCACTCGGAACACATTGCCATCTGAAGTTCTTTCGTTGAGATATTTGGAGATTTTCAACGCCAGCCTGGTGAAGTACTCATGATTGCTGACACTTGAAATGGGCTGATCATTCTCATTCGTCGGGCGCGTTTCTCCCTGACTGGATGTATAAATATAGATCAGGTCAATATCGGAACTGTAATTGAGTTCGCGGCCTCCCAGTTTTCCCATGCCTATGACAGTAAATTCTGATTCTTTCCAACTACCGTCTACACTCTGGTAAACAGGGCGGCCATATTTTTTTCGCAACTCCCGTTCGGCATGCTCATAGGCGGCTTGCAGGCAAACATCAGCGAGGTTGGAAATATCCTCAACCGTTTCCTGGAAACTGACTTTCCCCAACAGGTCCCGCAATCCAATTCGTATGTATTCCCTTTTTTTAAATTTTCTCAGAGCAGAAAAAAGGCTTTTACCTTGAGACTCTTTCCCCGCCATTTCATAAAAATCCCGCATCAGTACGTCTTTTGATTTGGATTTGGTCAGAGTCTCTGGTCGGCTTAACCAGTTTATGTGCGACGGCTCCTTGAGCAGAACATCAGTGAGTACCTGACTGCCGGAAAACAAAAATACCAAGGCCGCAAACAGGGAAGGCGATTCGGTCAGTTGCGTGTATAAATAATCCTTATCCGAAATTTTTTCCGAAAAACGCTCGAAGTTGTGCAGAGCCATATCCCCGTTATGCGAACTAGAAATCAGTTCCAGCAAAACTTTGAAAAAATCCGGGTATAGTTTTTCAAATTGGGCATGGCTGGCCAAGCCAACGAGGTCTTTCCATGCGGTTTCAGGATCACGAAGACCAAAACCCTGTAAAGGTTTGGACAGGGTTGCGTCCCAAGGCTGACGTTGGTGAATTCGCTGGATCATTTCTACAGAAAAAGTCATGTGAGCTTTCTCATAGCAATCGGGATTTTAACCTCAATATCGGCGTAATTTAGTATATAAAAAAACCCCATGGGTTTTCTCCCATGGGGTTTTCAAGTTCAAGGTTTTCTCTGGATCAGCAATCGTAATACATCTGAAACTCCAGAGGGTGTGGTCGTAAACGCAAAGGATCAACTTCATTTTCACGTTTATATTCGATCCAGGTTTCCACCAAATCCTGAGTGAACACATCGCCCTTAAGGAGGAATTCATGATCATTCTCCAGAGCTTGAAGTGCCTGATCCAGAGAGTGCGGCAAGGTAGGAATACTCGCCAACTCTTCCGGCCCCAGGGAGTAAATGTTTTTATCCAGCGGCTCACCGGGGTCAATTTTATTTTCAATGCCATCCAGGCCTGCCATGAGCATGGCCGCGAAAGCCAGATACCCATTACAGGAAGGGTCGGGATAGCGGATTTCCAATCGCTTGGCTTTCGGACTCGGTGAGTACATGGGGATACGGATGGCTGCACTCCGGTTCCGGCTGGAATAAGCCAGGTTGACTGGAGCCTCAAAACCAGGAACCAACCGTTTGTAGGAGTTGGTGGTTGGTGCGGCAAAAGCACAAATTGTACGGGAATGTTTCAAAATACCGCCGATATAGTGCATGCCCAATTCGCTGAAACCCGCATAACTGTTTCCGGCCATCAAAGATTTGCCATCCTTCCAGATACTCTGATGAACATGCATTCCAGTTCCGTTATCGCCATACATGGGTTTGGGCATGAAGGTTGCGGTCTTACCATGCGCTCGGGCAACGTTTTTAACAATGTATTTATACCACATCAGGTTATCAGCACAATTAACCAGCGGAGCAAAACGCATATCGATTTCACACTGACCACCCGTTGCCACTTCGTGATGGTGACACTCCATATTGATGCCGACCTTCTCCATGAGCAACATCATTTCAGAGCGGATATCCTGAAGCGTGTCGCTAGGAGCAACCGGGAAATAGCCTTCCTTATGTCTTGGCTTGTGACCCAGGTTAGGCTCTTCATCCCTACCCGTATTCCAGGCTGCTTCGGAAGAATCAATCGAATAAAACGACTCATTATTGTTGGAGTCGTATTGAATATTATCAAAAATAAAAAATTCCGCTTCCGGTCCAAAGTAGGCAGTATCACCAATTCCGGTGGACTTAAGATAGGTTTCTGCTTTCTGAGCGATATTCCGAGGATCACGGCTGTATTTTTCTTTGGTGATCGGGTCTACAATATTACAAATAATACTGGCCGTCGCGTCTTTCATAAACGGATCCATGACCGTAGTAGCTGGATCGGGAATGACCAACATATCGCTATTATTAATAGCCTGCCATCCGCGGATGCTCGAGCCATCGAACCCCAGGCCTTCTTCAAACAAGGCTTCTTCCAATTCACTCACAGGCACAGAAAAATGCTGCCAGGACCCGAGCAGATCCATAAACTTCATATCTATAATTCGAGCATCATTCTTTTTTGCGAAATCTACCGCCTCTTTGGGGGTCATTAAAGTATCTCCTGCAAAAAATAGTTAAAGATTATAAACATTAAAAAAACGCAAAAAAACGGGTACCGTCCATCCGGTGTCCGTTTTATATATAAATTCCAACAATCCCCGACAGGGAAATTTATGATAATTCTATTTAGAAAAAAGACGGTTATTCAAAGAATCCACAGATCAAATAGCATCTTCTCCGCGCTCTCCTGTGCGAATCCGCAGAGTATCCTGAATATCTATTACAAATATTTTGCCGTCACCGATTCTTCCGGTTTGCGCCGCCTGCATAATGGTGTTAATCACATCTTCGACTTGACTGTCACTGACGATGATCTCCATTTTAATTTTGGGGAGAAAATCCACCACATATTCCGCGCCACGATATAGTTCGGTGTGACCCTTTTGCCGACCAAATCCTTTTACCTCACTGACAGTTATTCCTTTGATCCCAATCTCGTTCAGCTTGTCTTTCACTTCATCCAATTTGAACGGTTTGATGATCGCCTCAATCTTTTTCATATTGTTTTCCTCGCTTGTTCAAAAAAGATCCGGGCTGGTGAACGATTCTCTTCATGGCCAGAACCCTTGCCAAGCCACAACGACTTTTTTCGTACCCCTCCAACCGGTTACTTGAACTTAGTTCAATATTCATGCCAATAAGGATTGCTAAATCCCTATGACAAACCCTGCTAAAAATCCATAAATTTAAAGGGGTTTACGGTATCGGCGAACTATACCACAATCAATGGGCAAATTCAAACGCGGATAGATGCCCCAATTTCAGGCAATTGTGGGTCGGAAATGTCTAATTTTAAAGCGTTTTTTAGCTCTCTTGTAGTGTCCCCTCCCTTTTCCAAATAACCCGATAGATGCAGGTTGTTCGGCCAACACATTTAGCCTTTGACTGTATCAGGCGAATATAGTCTAATTCTTCCCATTATAAATAATGTCATTAGAGAGAGGGGGATACGCATGCTTTGTCTCTGTGTTCATCGGTGTCTGTGGTTAAAATTTTCGATTCCTAGCGGAGGAAGAAGTGGCAAAGGCTAAAAAACCGATTGAACAATACGAACACAAAGGTAAGAAGCGCAGGAACAACCCGCCTGTAGGTCTTGTCACTCCCACCAGCGACAAGGAATCCAAAAAGAAGAAATATGCCTACGACCCGCACATTGAACCCAGTTTGCAGTGGGCAGGGAAATCTGAGCATACCAGCTTTGAAGTTCCCACTGTCTCCCTGCATGTCCATGAACGTATTGACCCGAAGACGATCATGGAGGCGGTTAAAAAACGCAATGGTAACGACCATAAGCAGGTAGGGCTTTTTGCATCGCCAGAAGAAAACCCGCCGTTGAGGGAGGCAGTGGATTTTTACTCGCACACTCACGGCTGGAGCAATCGGCTGGTAGCAGGCGATAGCCTGCTGGTCATGAACTCCCTGCTGGAAAAAGAAAGCATGGCGGGAAAGGTGCAAATGGTTTATATAGACCCACCCTACGGCATCAAATACGGCTCCAATTTCCAGCCTTTCGTCAACAAACGCGATGTCAAGGATGGCAAAGATGAGGATTTAACCGCCGAGCCGGAAACGATCAAAGCCTTTCGCGACACCTGGGAGCTGGGCATTCACTCTTACCTGACCTATATGCGCGACCGCTTGCTACTGGCACGAGAATTGTTGAGCGAGAGCGGTAGTGTGTTTGTGCAGATTTCGGATGAGAATGTGCATCATATTCGGGAGATTATGGATGAGGTTTTTGGGACGGAAAATTTTATCAGAGCAATCTCATTTGTCAAAACAGGAAGCATGGTTTCAAACGTATTGGGGAGGACAAGCGATTATTTAATCTGGTACACAAGAGATAAAAATAATACTCGATATAGACAACTATTCTTGGAAAAATTTCCCGATGATTTTTATAGCAATGTTGAACTATCTAATGGCACTATTCGAAAAATAACAAAGGCAGAGAAATTAGATATGTCTCTCCTACCCAGAGGGGCAAAGGTCTTTCAGCTTGTTAGCCTTGAAAGTGCTGGGCCTGCTAATCAAGATACGCCGTTAGAGTTTGAGGGTGAAATTTTTCGCCCAAATAGAAATAGGCACTGGTCCTTGGCTTTTCCGGACGGTATGGAGACACTGAAGCGAACAGGGAGAATGGTAAAAGATGGTGATAAACTACGCTGGAAATACTATATCGACGATTATCCGATCAAGGTACTATCGGAAATTTGGAATGACACAGCAGGCTTTAGCCCAGATCAAAAATATGTTGTAGAAACACGCACAAAAGTCATCCAACGCTGTATGCTGATGACCACCGACCCTGGCGACCTGGTGTTTGACCCGACCTGCGGTAGCGGCACCACCGCCTTTGCCGCCGAGCAATGGGGGCGAAGGTGGATCACCTGTGATACCTCTCGGGTAGCATTAACCCTGGCCAAACAGCGGCTGACGACCGCAACCTTTGACTACTACAAACTCGCCCATCCTGATGAAGGTGTCGGCAGTGGTTTTGAATATAAAACCGTGCCCCACATTACCTTGAAATCTATTGCCAACAAAGAACCGCTCGCTACTGAAACCCTTTACGATCAACCCTTCAGAGACAGCAAAAAGAAACGGGTGAGCGGTCCCTTCACCGTGGAAGCGGTACCCGCCCCGGCAGTGAAATCGCTGGATGATATGCTGCCAGATACCCCACCGCCTGCTGATGTCTCCATCGTCCGCTCGGGCGAAACTCTGCGCCAAAGTGAATGGCGCGATGAACTATTACAGGCCGGCGTGCGTGGCAAAAATGGCCAGATGATTTTGTTTTCTCGTGTTGAACCGCTTTCCGCAACCCGTTGGCTCCATGCCGATGCCGAAACCGGACCCAACGATAAAGGTGGGGACACAGTTAAGGAAGAAGATGTGATTTATGGGAATCCTGAGCGGGTAGTCATTTCATTTGGCCCTGAACACGCCCCTCTGGAACAAAAACAGGTCGAACTGGCATGGCAGGAAGCACGGACTTTAATTCCCAAACCAGGTATCATCATCTTCGCGTCCTTCCAGTTTGATCCGGAGGCGGCGAAAGATATTGATAAATTGACCATGGATAAAACTGGAATGACATTCCTTAAGGCGCAAATGAACACTGACCTTTTGACAGACGATTTAAAGAAGAAACGGGCAAGTAATCAATCCTTTTGGTTGATCGGGCAACCTGATATAGAACTCCGTGCCATAGACAAGGGAGAGCATAAAGGAAAACTAGAGGTGGAAGTGCATGGGTTTGATTATTACAACACCAGGACCGGAGCCATCGAGTCCGGCAACACCGCAAAGATCGCCCTTTGGATGCTGGATACCGATTATGACGGGCGGAGCCTATATCCACGGCAGGTGTTTCTCCCGATGTCGGGGGGGGGGGCGGCTGGTCCCGATTGGCGAAAAACCTGAAAGCCGAGATCGACGAGGAGTTGATAGAAGCCTATCGGGGAACTGTATCCTTGCCTTTTGAAACCGGCAAACACAAACAGGTAGCAGTTAAAATAGTGGACGACCGTGGAATTGAAAGTTTGCGGATTTTGGAGGTGGGTGAATGAGCAGTCAAAATTCATACAAGGGCGCACGATTTTATAAGTGCGCTTTACAGGTTAACTCGTATCGCTATGCGGAATATCGAGGTAAGACACCACAGGATGAGAGCACTTACAATAACCAAATTCTGGAGCAGTGCAAAACAAATAATATCAAGGTGGTTGGGTTAGCTGATCACGGTAAAGTAGAAGATTCGGAATCGTTGCGGAGTTTGTTGCGGGGAAGGGATATCACCGTATTTCCCGGATTTGAAATCGCAAGCTCTGAAAAGATTCACATGGTTTGTCTTTATCCTGAAGAAACAATAATATCAAAGCTCAATCAGTATCTTGGGCAGTTGATGGGAACTAACACCTCTGAGCTTAAGGAAGCATCCACATATCCATCATCGCTAAGCTGCGAAGAAATTGCAAGTGCTGTTCTAAATAATCAAATAGGGTTTTGGTATGCAGCACATATGACAGGAACAAATGGTTTGCTCAGCTTAAGTCGCACGGGTGGTAATTATATTCACCTTTGGAGAAAAAAAGATTTAGTGGTTGCCGGACAAATCCCCGGGAAAACAGACGATTTAGATGTCGAGCAAACCAAATTAAAGAGCTATAAAGATATTATTGAAAACAAAAACCCTGACTACAAGCGAGACAAACCCATTGCCATCATCAACGCTAAGGATATAGAGCAACCTGAAACACTGGCGCATCCTTCCGCTTCTTGTTTGATTAAGATGACCGAACCCAACTTCGATGCATTCAAGCAGGCATTCATGGATTCGGAATCTCGCATTCGCTTAAATCACCAAGCACCGGAACGTCAGTATTCATCTATCAAATCCATAAAGTGGCAAGGTGCTGGATTTTTTGAAGATAGTGATATCATATTTTCTAAACATCTCAATACTATTATTGGTGGTCGTGGCACAGGTAAATCGACCATAATAGAAAGCATACGCTACGCTTTGGACTTGCCAACTCGCAAGGATAATAATGGTAATAAGTCGTTGGAGGTTTTTCGTAAAAACATACTCAATAATTCACAGGTTATTTTAGAAGTTTATTCAAAAACGCAGCAAGGGAACTGCTATACAATCAGCAGGCGTTATGGCGAAGCACCGATAGTTAAAAATAATCAGGGAGAAGTTTCTCATTTAATACCAAGGGATATTCTGCCAGATATTGAATTGCTGGGACAAAACGAGATTTTAGAAATTGAAAAGGATGAAGATGCCAAACTGTCTCTTATTGACAACTTTCTGCCAAATAGCGATAGATTTAATACTGACATGGCTGAAATTAAACGTAGGTTGGCAGATAACAGAAATAAGTTGATAAAAGCGAATGAGGAGCTTGAACGACTGGACGAGGCCATCAGCAAAGAAGACAAACTGAAGGAAAAAGTAACGCAATTTAAAAAGCTAGGCGTAGAGGATAAGTTAAAGAATGCTAAATTGATCGAAAAAGAAAAGATCATTCAAGCAAAAATTAAAGAACAGTTTGATGCGGTTGAAAAATGGACAAAGAGCTATCAATCAATATTTGACTTGACGTTTTTGCGAGAAACTGATCTTGCGGAGCTTCCCAATGAATCAAGCATGGTCGCAACGCGGAAAATTTTTGAGGATTTACAAAAAACACTCAGTGACCTCATTGAACAAGCTAATAAAGAATTACAAAACGCTAAGGAAAAGTATCAAGAAGCACAATCACCATGGCAAGAGAAAGCGGAAAAAATTCGTACTGATCTGAATGAAGCGATTACCCAACTGCCCGGGCAGGCAGGAAAATCTGGCAAAGAATTAGGAACGGAATATACAGACATCATTCAACAATTGACGCTAATAGAAAAACAAGGGCAGACACACAAGAATCAGAAGAAAATAGTTGAAGCGATTGAACTTGAGCGAACAACTCTGCTGGAAGAATATCGAAATACTGCTTTCAATTATTTTAAAACTATGGATAAAAAGGTTAAAAAACTAAACGAAAGCGACCTAAAAGACAAAGTAAAAATTGAAGTGAATCGCTGTGGAAACGTGGATTCTCTAAAAGATTTTCTGCTTGATATTGAGGGCATTGGCGAGTCTAAAATACAATGGTTAAATGAGGAGAAAATAGAATTGGATTTGGTGGAATGGTCACAATGGATAAAAGAGAAAAATTCTGTTGCTTTTATGGAAAAATACCAAGCATACGGATTAACCAGAGGCGTTGCAGACAGGCTGATTAGCGTGAACATATCTAAACGGTTGGAATTGGAAGAGATTGAGCTGAAAGATCAAGTTGGTATTAAACTGAACACGGCTCACGAGAATAGTGCCCCCTACTATATACCGCTTGATAAGTTATCAACAGGTCAAAAATGTACGGCTATCTTAAATTTGCTGCTACTGAACCCTAATGATCCTTTGATTATTGACCAGCCAGAAGATAACTTAGATAACGCTTTTATCGCCGAACGTATTGTGCGGGATTTAAGAAAGCTCAAAATCAATCGGCAATTTTTGTTTGCCTCCCACAACGCCAACATACCGGTATTTGGCGATGCCGAGTTAATTGCAGTGTTAGATAGCAAAGAGGGAAAAGGGCAGATTAAAAATATCGGCTCTATTGATAAATTAGAAGTGAGCAAGGATGCAGCGGAAATACTGGAAGGCGGAGAAGCGGCTTTTAATATGCGAAAAAACAAGTATGGTTTTTAAGGATGTTAGTACGAGATGCTAAAAAGTAAACTGTTAGAACTCCTTAACCAAGGGGAAGGACCTAAACTTGAATATAAGCAGGATAGTATCCGCCCCGAGTCGCTGGCGAAACAAATAGTCGGTCTTGCTAATATGAATGGCGGTCAAATTCTAATGGGTGTTGAAGACGATGGTCGTGTTAGCGGCATTCAAAGAGAGAATTTTCAAGAATGGTTGATGGATACGGTTGTCGCAAAATATGTTCACCCTTTTATCTTGCCAGACTATGAAGAAGTCACCTTTGAAGACAAAAAAATAGCAGTTGTGGAAATCCCACCGGGCAACAACAAGCCATACATGGTTAAACACAACGACCGTGAGGACATCTATGTTCGCTACGGTAATACCTGCCAATTGGCAACACGAGAACAGCAAGCTAGATTATTCGCTACTGGCGGGCTTTTGTCGGCAGAAAAATTTCCTGTACTTGGTTCCACAATTGCAGATTTGGATGAACGACGCTACAAAGAATATTTCCACGATATCCTAGAACATCCGCGAGCAGATGATTTGCAAAAATTGCTTATTGACCATAGCTTTCTGGTGGGTGAGTCTCAAAATTTAAGCTGTAGCTATTTTGCCTATGCCTTGTTTGCGAAAACACCCCAAGTAAAGTTGCCACAGGCTGGACTAAGACTCACCGTTTATGATGGAGATGACAAGGATTACAACACTCTGTTTGATAAAGATTTTAACATCCCTATGGTGGCGTATCGTGGCTCCTCAATATCTGACCCCATTGAAAACTCGTTGCATGAAAATAGAGATTTTCTGGAATACATTAGCCACGAGAAGCTGGAACAGATGACCCGTAAGAGAGTATGGAATTACCCCAAAGAAGTAATAAGAGAATTAGTGATCAACGCACTCATTCATCGAGACTGGACAAAGCAGGGTTCTGTGCGCGTTGTTATTTATGCCAACCGCTTTGAAATAACCAGCCCCGGCGCATTACCAAACGGTATGACAGTGGAGAAAATAAAAAATGGCGTGTCTGAACAACGCAATCCATTGGCAGCTAGAGTTTTCCGAGATTACGGTTATCTGGAACAGCAAGGAATGGGCATTCGGCTCAAAGTCATTCCGTTGATGTTGGAGCACAACAGCAGGGAGCCCGATTTTGAATCCACTGAAGACCATTTCAAAGTAACACTATGGAGAAGACAAACAAACTAACCATCAACTCTCCTTATGAAGAGCCCTCTCATTATTTGAAATATGACCGGGAGAAGCGCCTGTTCTCTAAAGAAGAGGGTCGGCGGCGTGCTGGATATGTAGTTGCCACCTCAGGTTCCAAATCTTTTGATGACCCCGGACAATTTGTTCCACTTCTACTGGTCAATAAAATTCGCCCTCGCGTCAAAGCATGGCGGGAAGCCGGGTATCCTGGGGTTACTGGAATAACCAAACGTTTGCTTGAACATTGGAAAAACGAAGAGGAACGGGCTCACCGTCAATTCTTCTTCTGCCAGATGGAAGCAATTGAAACAATAGTCTGGTTGAATGAGGCTTCTTCTGCCAAAAAACAGGGAATCGACGTACCTAGTGACGGCGGTCCTTTCACTCGCCTCTGTTCCAAGATGGCTACCGGCTCAGGAAAAACGATTGTTATGGCAATGCTGATTGCTTGGCAAGTCATTAACAAAATTACTTACCCGCAGGATAGACGATTCTCAAAAAATGTGTTTATCATCGCTCCCGGCTTGACGGTTAAAAATCGGTTGCGGGTTTTAAATCATTCCTGTGACGATAATTATTACGATGAATTCAACATTGTTCCTTTAGCCCTAAGAGGAAAACTGCGGCAAGGGAAAATATTGATCCATAATTGGCACAAGCTGAATTGGGAAAATGAGGAAAAAATTAAAAGTAAAAAAGGTGTGGATAAGCGGGGAGCCAAAAGTGATTGCGCTTATGCTCGGGAAGTTTTGGGAAATATGGCCAACGCAAAAAATATTCTGGTCATTAACGATGAGGCGCATCACGCCTGGCGGGTCCCCGCAGAATCTAAAATAGCAGGGATCAAAAAGGAAGACATTGAGGAGGCTACTAAATGGGTAGGAGGCCTGGACCGCATTCATAACGCCTGTGGTATCATGACCTGTTACGATCTTTCGGCCACCCCTTTTGCTCCTTCTGGGAAAAAAGCGCAAGAAGAAGCCCTGTTTCCCTGGGTGATTAGCGATTTCGGATTGAACGATGCGATAGAATCTGGATTGGTCAAGACACCCAGGGTGGTTGTGCGTGATGATGCCCTGCCCGACACCAAAACTTTTAAATCAAAACTATATCATCTTTATATAGCATCCGAAGTTAAAGATGATTTGAACAGAAAAGCCGAGGAATATGAGCCACTACCCGACCTAGTATTGAACGCGTATTATTTATTGGGGCTGGACTGGAGAGAAACCGCACGGGATTGGAAAAAGAATGGGTTTAAAGTTCCGCCGGTAATGATAACCGTAGCCAACCGAACTGAAACAGCTGCACGAGTAAAATACGCGTTCGATAAATCAAAAATTAATATCGAAGAATTATCAAATCCTGATTTAACCCTTCATATTGATTCAAATGTATTGAAGAAGGCGGAAGAGGTTGAGGAGCCCGTTACGGTTAATGGCCGTGATCAGAATTCTAAAGGGGATAGGGCTAAACCAAAACTTACCAGGCAGGAAATGGCGGAAAATCTTCGTCTGCAAGTTAACACGATTGGAAACATCGGGAAACCCGGCGAAAAGATCCAAAATGTAATTTCCGTTGGCATGCTTTCAGAGGGATGGGACACCAAAACCGTTACCCATATCATGGGCCTGCGGGCATTTTCCAGCCAGTTATTATGCGAGCAAGTCGTAGGGCGTGGTTTAAGAAGAACTTCTTATGAAGTAGACCTGGAGACAGGATTATTTCAGGCGGAGTACGTCAATATTTTTGGCATCCCATTCACTTTCCTTCCTCATGAAGAAGGAGACGGTCCTCCCCCTCCTCCCCCGTCGCCCAAGACCAAAATTGAACCAGTGCCGGAGAAACAATGTTATGAAATTTCCTGGCCCAATATAATCCGGACCAACCGCGTGTACAAACCTGTTCTAGAGCTTGACCTGGATAAGGCACAACCCTTTAAGATGGATGCCACGGAAAACATAGAACTGGTAGAGATGGCTCCTACTATTAACGGCAAACCGGATGTGTCTAAATTAACTGCAATTGATCTGAAGAGGTTGGGCTTGGAATCCCGATTGCAGAAAATTATATTTAGAACCTCCGCCGATGTATTTGACCAGATGAAATTAAACTGGAAAGGAAACCGGGAGTACCTGCTGGGCCAGGTCATCCAGTTAGTGGAAAAATTCATTGACTCAGACCGCATAGAAATCAGCCCTCCGTCTTATCAACTCGCAATAAGAAAGCGGGTCTTGCTCACTCTGAATATGAGCAAGCTGGTCCACCATGTTTTGCAGGCGGTTCGTTATGAAAACTCATTACAGTTGGACCCAGTATTTAATACGGAAAAACCAATACAGTCTACCGGGGATACGTTGCCATGGTACAGCGGAAGAGCCTGCGAATATACCAGAAGATCCCATATTAACTTTTGCGTATTTGACAGCACTTGGGAAGCGGTCGAAGCTTTCTATATTGATAAAGATGAAAAAAATGTTTCTTCGTGGGTCAAGAACGATCACCTAGGGTTTGAGATTCTTTATATCTACAGGGGTATCGTGCACAAATACCGGCCCGATTTTTTAATACAATTAACTAACAATACTATGCTTGTGTTAGAGGTAAAAGGACAGGATAACGAGCAAAATCAAGCTAAAAGAAATTCCCTGAATGAATGGGTTGAGGCTGTAAACCAGTACGGCGGGTTTGGTAAATGGGTGTGGGACGTGTCGTTCACGCCTTCTGACATTTGCGAGAAACTGGAGTCTCACGGTGGGTAACTATTTTTAAAGCGTTTTTTAGCTTTCATCGCTGGCTCGGGTTATAAGATTGAGGGCACTTTCCAGCTCCAGTCGCTTTTCCTCGATACTTTGCCCAGACGATTTATAGGGCAAGAAAATGGGTGATGAGAAGCTAAGAACACAGCGGGCAAAAGGCCATGGGATGACGAATCGGTCCCAGCTATTCAAGACCATTTTATTTTTGGCTCCGAAGGTCATGGGGAAAATAGGTACTCCGGTTATTCCGGCCAATTGTACCGACCCCGATTGAGCCACACATCGCGGGCCACGGGAACCATCGGCAATTATAATAATCCGCTGGTTCCCGCGCAAAACTTTAATCAGGGATCGGGCCGCAGGAACAGCTTTTTTAAAGGTCGATCCTCGTATCACAGAATAACCCATCAATTGCGCAAGCCGGGCCAGAAGATCGCCATCTTCACTCGGGCTGATCAGCAGGAAATAATCCGGGTGTCGGCGAAGATAATAAAACAGGTAAAAGATTCTTCCATGCCACAATGTGAGGATATAAGGTCCGGTAAGATTTTTAAAATGGTTTTCTTCTTCCTTGTTCAGGTTTTTTGAGCGAAGAGTCAGGCACCAGAGATATACCAATCCAAAAAGGAGATATGGGAGTACGTATTTAAACAGGAGCTTTTTCATTGGTGCTCAATTTATCCATAAAATCGACAATGCGTTTCGCGACAACCTTCATGACTCCGGGCTCTCCCAGAGTTTTTCTGATTTCAAGAAGACGCTCGCGAACAGCCTGTTCCTTTCCAGAAACCCGCAAAACCGCAAGCACCTCGGTAGAGATATTTTCCGCTGTCACTTTATCCTGTATTAATTCGGGCACCACCTCTTCCTCTGCCACAATGTTCACCAAACCTACCAATGGAGTATCAACTAACAACTGTGCCAGCAAGTAGGTCAAGGGATTCAACTTGTAGACGATGACCATGGGGCATCCAAGAATTCCCGCTTCCAGCGTAGCGGAACCGGATGCAATGATCAGCATGTCACAACTATTCATTACATCATAGGACTCTCCCTCAACCAATTGGATGCCAAGCGGGTTGGTACCCAGACGCTGGCGGATCAAGCCGGGATCGATAGAGTCGGCAACGGGAAGAAGAAACTGGCAGGAACCCAGTTCATCGCGGATTTTTTCTCCCGCCCGAACCATCACATCTAAAAGGGAGTTGACCTCGTTCATCCTACTCCCGGGCAAGAGTCCGATAGTCTTGATCTTGGAATTCAAGGAATATTTTACCCGACTCTCTTCACGAGTCCGGCTAGGGTGGACCATGTCCACAAACGGATGCCCCAGAAACTCCGCGTCCACACCGGCATCGAGATACAGTTTTTCTTCAAACGGGAGAATGACGAACATCTTGCTCACAGACTCCCGGATATCCCGGATCCTCCCTTTTCTCCAGGCCCAAATCTGCGGGCTGATGAAAAAAAATACCGGGCAATCAAAACGTCGTGCCTGTTTTGCCAACCTAAGATTTAGTGTGGGATAGTCGATGAGAATCACCGCATCATAACGGCGCGAGGCGATTTCCCTCATCAATGTCCGATAGACCTTGTAGTAATGACCGAATTCTCCCAGCACCTCAACCACCCCGACCGCGCCCATACGCTCAATACCAAAGAGTGTTTCCACCCCAGCCTGCCGCATCCTCGCCCCACCCATTCCGCTGAAACGGGCCTGCGGCAAAAGAGCCTTTAAAGCCGGTACCAGATTCGAGCCATGCAAGTCTCCGGAGGCCTCGCCAGCGATAATTAAAAAGTGCGGAGAACCTCCGCCAATAATTTCCATTATCTTTATTTTGCTCTCAATCAACATCTCAGGCCGAGATAACTTTTCGCCCGGAAGTTAAAGATATTGCGTTTTGCCATCGGCGGCTCGCCAAACCTAGTAACAGGTCACGACGATTTTTGCCGCATCAGCCAGTTCAAGAACTTTCTCCTGTTCCACCACCATAACTCGCTCTGCCTCCAGTGCCAGCACCGATCCCTCGCTCAGCATACGAATGGTTCGTGGTCCAATGCCAGGGCTGTCATAACGGTAATCCTGATTGGTTCTGCTGACCTTGATCACCACACATTTCCCATGGGCTAGTTCACAACCTCTTTGAATGACCTCATCTGTTCCTTCCAGAGCCTCAACGGCCACCACAGTTTTGTTTTTTACTATGAGAGTTTGGCCTATTTCCATATCCGCCAGTTTTCGGGCAATAGGCAGTCCAAATTCTATATCAGCCAACTCCTGTTTGCCGGGTGCCCGGTTAGTCAGGTCTCCTTTTGGTGGAAAAATATCCGACAAAAATTCTTTTTGACTTAAAACTCTGAAACCTTCCTTTGTAAGCTCATCAATCATTCCCAACAATAAAACCTTGTCTTCATGGGTCACAATATTTTTTAAAAATTGGAGAGCTTTAAGATCAAATTTCTGCAATTTAAAAATGACGCTTTTTTCGACCTTGCCGAGAATCAACAGGTCTTTGACATTGTTCTTTTTAAAGGTCTCAAGAATTTTTCCCGCCTGTCCGACTCCAATCGAATAGCTCATTTCAGAAAATGGCGCGAGACTATTTTTGATTTCCTCTGTGAAACCCACGCTGATAATTTTTATTCCCACATGGCTGGCTTTGCGCGCAAAATATACGGGAATTTCTCCCGCTCCAGCGACAAGACCTATTTTCCCATGGGTGGCATCCATAATGATGGGCAAAAAGAAGATTTACAGAAGGCGCGGCCGTTGCCTACAGGTTAGCAGTAAGATATGGGAATACAATGCGATATTTGTACAGGCCGCGAAACTAATTTTTTCTTTTTCTATTGAACTGATCCAAAATATCCAAGGCAATTTCCAACGAATAAAGTTCATCATCCACCGCAACGTTCCGAGCACTTCCATTTTTCACGCAATCAATGAAATGTTGGAGCTCCAGCTTGAGGGGATTATCTTTGTGGACAAAAATTCTTTCGACCAGCGATTCCTGCTTGTACCGCAGTGAGCCTTTGCTAACTTGATGCTCCGAAGACGATTTGCGATGAACATAAATTTCCTGATCAGTGTAATCCAAAACCACGAAAGAATCTTTCTGAGTGACTGACAAGGTTCGGACCTTATTCTGCGAAGCCCGGCTGGCAACGATATTGGCGATACATCCATTTTCAAATTCTAGCTGAGCACTCACGAGGTCATCTTTTTCAGAAAAAACCGAAGTCCCAACAACATGGCATGTGATCACCCTGGATTTGATCAGGTTAAGAATAATATCTATATCATGGATCATGATATCTAAAACCACTCCATCATCAATGACTCTTTCGGCGAAAGGCCCCATGCGCTTGCACTCTACAAAAAGTGGAGTTTCAACAATTTTGTGGAGCTCCTGCACCGCCCCATTAAAACGTTCCACGTGGCCAATGTGCAAAATCAGGCTCTTATCCTGAGCCAAATGAAAAAGCTCGCGGGCGTGATTGAGGTTGTTGGAACAGGGTTTTTCCAGTAGAACATGAATCCCATTATTAAGCAGGTCCTTGGTGACAGGATAATGTAGCTTTGTCGGCACCGCGACTACCGCGATATCAATTTGGCCAAAAAGATCCTTGTAGTTCACATAGTTGGGGGTGTGGTAAGTGTCCCGGATGGTCTTTCGGCATTGAGGATCGACATCCACCACTCCGGCAATATCTACCCCCTGCATCTCAGATAGCACTCCAACATGATATCCACCCATTCTGCCTACTCCAATCACACCAGCTCTTACCTTTGCCACTATTTGGTCACTCCTCTGGAGGAATTATTTATAAAGTCGATAAGGTACTTGATTTCGTCAAACATTTTAATTTCAGCCGAGATTTTTTCCACAGCCTGCATGGTATTTAATTCCGGTTGGGCAATAAATTTCAAAGCTTTTTTTATCGCGGCCCGAACATCCGGTTTGAAGTTTGCGCGTTTGAGTCCCACCACGTTGGCACTGTAAAGCCGACCCGGATTTCCTTCCACGGTGGAAAAAGGCAGTACATCCTGATTCACCCGGGCCATTCCCCCAACCATGGCATGTCTGCCTATCCGGACAAACTGATGGATACCCACCAAGCCCGAAATAAACGCTTTGTCTTCCACCATAACATGACCAGATAAAGCCGTGCTATTTACAATCACCACCTCGTCACCTATTTCACAGTCATGGCCCACATGTGAACAGGCCATGAGCAGGCAACCCTTGCCGACACGGGTAACACCATTTTCGAAACCCGAACGATGAGCGGTGACATATTCCCGCACCACAGTTTCATCACCAATTTCCAGTGTGGCGGGAACGTTTTTGAAGTTAAGAATTTGAGGTTCTCCGCCCAGCGAAGCACCATGAAAAATCCTACAGTTCCTGCCAATGATCGTCCCCGCTTCAATCAATACGTTGGGGCCTATAACCGTTCCCTCGCGGATCCGGGCCTTGGGGCCAATGGTGGTGGAAGGACCCACTTCAACCCCTTGGGCCAATTCGGCATCTGGATGAATGACCGCACTGGAATGAATGTTCACGTTCTAAAGGATAAAGCCATCTTATGATTGGCCAGGAAAAGACGTGAATGAAAAATAGTGAAGCCTGCTCTTTACGGTATCAGTCTTTACCGAGCATTGCCTGAATAGTGCATTCAGTAGCCAAAGCATCGCCTGCATAGGCTTTGCCTTCAAATCGGAAAAGCGTTCCCCTTTGCTTGATTTTAATCAACTCCAGCCGCAATTGATCTCCCGGGACCACAGGCTTCCTGAATTTGGCCTTATCAATACCAGTGAAGAACACAGAAGCCTGACCCTCCTTGTTCATAATTTTAATTCCCAAGATGCAGGCGACCTGCGCAAGTGCCTCGATAACCAGCACACCGGGCATAACGGGAAATTCCGGGAAATGACCCTGAAAAAAAGGTTCATTGATCGTCACATTTTTGATGCCGACAATTCGGGAGTCCATATCACATTCGATAATCTTATCAACCAGTAGAAAAGGATATCTATGGGGTATGATCTTCTTGATTTCATTAATATCCATCATATCAGGAGTCCATTCTTACTATTGAATGCCTATGGCTTTTCTGGAAATTTCAGCGAGTTCAAGCGCGGGAGTCAAGCAGGTTGTTTTAGCTGGAGCATAACCGGGAACTATTTATTAGCCCTGTCATAGGCTTGGGTCGCGATGTCTGTCAAATCGTTTCCTTCGTTGCGATATAGAACCGCCTTCTGCTCCAAGATCATTGTATATTTCTTTTCTTTGCCGATTTTTTTTATGATCCTCATCATTTTAAGCAAGATTTTTTGGGTCATTTCTTTTTCTTTTTTACCGAAATCCTCGTTCTGGTCCTGGATATATCTTTCAAAAGCAAGTTTTTCTTTTCTAAATGTCTCTTCTTTTTTCTTTCTCAGCTCCGGGTCCAGAACAAAGCTTTGTTTACTCAAATCCTCCGACATTTTTTTTATCTTCCGTTCCTTGACCTTAATTCTTTTCTGCTCTTTAGTGAAATCCGCTTTAAATTTTTTGAACCTGGTTTTCCACTCCTTGGTACCGGAAACCGCTTTTTGAATATTCAAAAACCCTATCCGGTTATCTGCGGCAAAAGACGAAACCGCGAAAGGCCCGCAAATTAAAAAACCCACAATGAGTAGCGGGCAGATGATTCTGAACTTCCGAAAAATTGTTAACCGCATAAACCTGATCCTTTTTAAATTTTAAAACGCGCTTCCTGCTGAGAAATGAAATTCCCCCGTCTCTTCTCCAGTTACCTTGTCCAGCTTGATGCCATAGGCAAAACCCAGTGGGCCAAAAGGACTGATAAAACGAATACCAGCACCTATGCTACTGCGCATTTTCCCCAAGTCAAAACTATCGGATGTAGTAGTATTGGTACTAGTTTTAGAAGTACCATAAACATTGCCACGGTCATAAAACACAAACCCGCGAAAAGATTTGGTAAAAGGGTACTGCAATTCCAAATTCAAAAGAAGTGCCTGGTCACCCCCTACCGGATCGCCATCTCTATCTTTTGGTCCGACATCTTCAATCGTGAAGCCTCTGAGGGAAGTCGGCCCTCCCATGAAGTACCTTTCAAAACCCGGAAGTTTTTCTCCACCATACCCCGCCGCGTAATTAATTCGGGCATGCACCGCACCAACAAGCTCCCCCAAAAGAGGGTGGTAGTACGTCACTTCATAAGAGGATTTGGTGAATTTAGCACCTCCCAGACCAGCGAGTTCAAACCCTACCACATGCCTCCATCCTCTGGAAGGATTTAAAAAATTATCCCGCGAATCATGAACATAGGTGGGAGCGATTCTGCTGGTCACGCGGGTCTCATTCTTAAAAACCTCCGATATATCTTCAGCGGCCACCCCCGTCACCTCTACATTCTCAAATCGGTATCTAAGGTTAACTGAATCATACTCAGAAATATTTTTACCCAAGCGAATACCGCTTCCGATTGATTGGGAGTCGAAGCTAAGAAAATCCTGATCCTCATTAAACGCATCGACTCCAAATAATATTTCGGAATCAAACAAGCGTGGCTCAGTAAAGCTTAAACTAAAATCTGAACGGATGGAGGACAACTGAGCACTCAAGCTCAACCTCTGACCATTTCCGAGGAAGTTGTCTTGGGTGATGGCGGTAGTAAAAATCAAATTTTCGACCGAGCTGAAACCGGCACCTGCTGAAAACGACCCGGTCGGCCTTTCCGTCACTGTCGTGAGGATATCAATGAGGTCAGGATCCTGCCCCCTACTAGTGTCAATCTTGACATCTTCAAAAAAGTTGAGGTTGTTGATCCGTTGTTTACTCCGCTTCAATTTGGAACTGTCAAACAACTCCCTCTCTTTCAGTCGGAACTCACGGCGGATAACATTGTCCCGGGTTTTAATATTTCCCAGAATTTCAATATTGCCAACATAAACCTTTTTGCCTTTATCGACTTCAATGGACAAATCAACGGTGCGATCTTCATCGTTTAACTCGGATATCGGGTTCGCGTCGGCATAGGCATAACCTTTTCGAGAGTACAAATCGGTGATCGTTAAAATATCCTGACGAAGCCGGGATACATTGTAGATGTCGCCAACCTTGGTCTGAATGCTTTTTTGAATTTCATCCGGAGAAACTGCGTCATCACCACTGAAGTCCAAAGTCTTCACGCGGAACTGCGGGCCTTCCTCAACCGGGATGGTAATGTAAACTTCCCTTGACTTTTTGTTGATATCTATACGAGGCTCCAATACTTTGACCCTGAGAAAACCGTGATCGTGGTAAAAGCCTTCTATCCGGAACATATCCAGCTTCAAGATATCTTTTTGGTACACTCCTGAATCATCCAGAAAGGAATACCAGCTCCTTTCCCGGGTTTCCATCTGCCCACGAAGTTCTTTATCTGGAAAGGATTTGTTTCCTGAAAAACGGATATTTTCAATTTTTACCTTTTCTCCTTCCTTGATCCTGATGGTAACGTCAACCATGTTTTTCTGACCGGAATGGGTATCAATATTCACCCGGGCAAAAAAGTATCCTTTCTCACGATAAAGCTTGAGGATTTCCTCACTGCTCTCCAGAACCAAATGGCTACTAAAAGTCGCGCCCCGCTTCAGCCCAATTTTTTCACGGATGTCATTCGTGTCAACCTTCTCAGTACCTACGATTTCAACAGCCCCAACGGAGGGAATCTCTTCGACAAAAAACTCAACCTCCAGTCCCTCCAAGGTCTCTCGCGTTTCAACACGGATGTCCTTAAATTGCCCCAGGCTGTATATTTGCTCGATATCCTCACGGATTTGTTTTTTGGAGAGAACGGTGCCGGGCTTGGATTTGACGTAATAGAGGATCGTTGACTCGTCAATCCGCTTGTTCCCTTGCACCTTCACGGATTGAATGTTTTCACCTTCTTGAGCAGACACAAAAGGGACCGAGATAAGAAGAGCAAAACCAATCAGGGACGCAAAAAAAATGTGGGCTTTTTTCAACATTCTGCCAGAACTATCCGGGTTTTTCGAGTTATCAAAGGTAAAACCTCACCTGCATTTCCAGGCAAAAAAAAGTATCAAGCCTCAGCGGTATAACCCACTGAAACTCAATACCTTAAATATCTTTTGTCGTCATCACTTCCGCTTAAGCAAAGAAAAGTCCATCAGCCAACATTGAGAGCCCCGGACTTTTCAACAAACACCAAGGCATCATCCTGCAAGCTAACCTCAATGAGTCCACCGTTTTTGAATCGACCCTTGAGCATTTCATCGGATAAGACATCTTCCAAATGCTTTTGAATTGCTCGTTTCAAAGGCCGAGCACCAAAATTAGCATCGAAGCCTTTTTCAGCCAGCCATTTCTTCGCATCAGGGGTCACATCAATGGTCAATCCCTGTTGAATCAATTGCTCGTTGAGAATGTTCAACTGAACATCGAGGATCTTGACAATATTTTCCAATTCCAGGGGACGGAAGACCACCATCTCACTCAACCGGTTGAGAAACTCAGGATTGAAGGTCTTTTTCAAGTCCTGCTTCAATTCCTTTTGCATCTTGTCGTAGTTCAGTTCATCGTCATCCTTGTGAAATCCAAGACTGGTTCCCTTTTCCAGCATCCGGGAACTGATATTGGAGGTAAGAATCACAACCGTATTCTTGAAATCCACCACCCGACCATAGCTATCGGTCAATCGACCATCGTCCATGATCTGCAACAGGAGATGGTAGATATCCGGATTGGCTTTTTCGATCTCGTCAAAGAGGACTACCGAATAGGGTTTACGGCGTACCTTCTCTGTCAGCTGGCCGCCTTCCTCATAGCCGACATATCCTGGAGGTGCTCCTGTCAAACGGGACACGTTGAACTTTTCCATGTACTCCGACATATCCAACCGGATGAGCGCGTCCTCATTGCCAAACAAAAATTCGGCAAGAACTTTTGCCAGCTCGGTTTTACCAACACCGGTGGGGCCAAGAAAAAGAAAAGTGCCAATCGGCCTTTTCATATCTTTCAAGCCTGAACGGGACCGGCGAATCGCCTTAGTCAAAACCTTGATGGCCTCACCCTGCCCAACTACTTTACCAGCCAGTTCTTCTTCCATGTTGATCAGACGCACGCTTTCTTTCTCCTCAATTCTAGAGAGCGGTATCCCGGTCATGCTGGAAACAACATCGGCGATATCATCTTCTGTAATGCTGGGTTCACTGACATCGCGGCCTTTATCCCAGTCTGCCTTCACCGCATCCAGCTTATCGCGCAAATCTTCTTCCTTGTCGCGCAACCCAACAGCCTTTTCAAATTCCTGATTTTCGATGCAGATTTTCTTGTCGCGAATGACAACATCTATATCGCGCTGAATTTTTTTCATCTCGGGAGATTGGGTGATCTCACGCAGACGCACCCGGGACCCTGCCTCATCAATCACATCAATAGCTTTATCAGGGAGGAACCGGTCGCTAATGTACCGCTCGGCAAACCGGACCGCATTGACAATCGCCTCATCGGAGATTTTTGCTCTGTGGTGCAATTCATACGGAACCCTCAGCCCCTTGATGATCTCAATTGTTTCCTCCACTGTTGGCGGATTCACAATGATGGGCTGAAAACGTCTTTCCAGCGCGCCGTTCTTCTCAATGTATTTACGGTACTCTTCCAGGGTGGTGGCACCGATGCACCGGATCTCACCACGGGAAAGAGCCGGCTTAAGCATATTGGAAGCGTCCACCGAACCCTCGGCGGCACCCGCTCCTACCAGAGTATGCAACTCGTCAACAAACAAAATGACGCTGTCATTCTGGATGATTTCTTTCATGATGCCTTTGAGGCGAGCTTCGAACTGACCGCGATACTTGGTGCCCGCAATCAGGGAACCCAAGTCCAAAGAGACCACGCGTTTCTCAAAAAGCGTATCTGGCACTTCCCGTTCGACAATAAGCTGGGCCAGACCTTCGATAATCGCGGTTTTACCGACACCAGGTTCGCCAATCAATACCGGATTGTTTTTGGTCCGACGGCTGAGAATCTGAATCACCCGTTCGATTTCCTTGGCTCGGCCAATGATCGGATCCAGCTTCCCGTCCACTGCCAGCTTCGTCAAGTCACGACTGAATTCATCCAGCGTCGGGGTTTTGCCCACTTCGCGGCCACTCTCAGCGGGTTCTTTAAACATCTCCACAATTTTTTCCCGGACATCATCAAAGAACATGTCAAAACTATTCAGTACCCGGCAAGCAACGCCCTCCTTTTCCTTCAAAAGCCCCAGAAGAAGATGCTCGGTACCAATATAATTATGATTCAAGGATCGCGCTTCCTCCACCGCGAATTCCAAAACTTTCTTGGCACGGGAGGTAAAGGGGATATCCCCAATAATCAGGGAGTTTGAACTACGGGGCAGGTTTTTCTCCAGTTCCTTTTTCAATTGAACCAGGTCCACTCCGCTCTTTTGAACGATGGCAACAGCAATACCCCCGCCATCCTTGATAACACCCTGCAAAATATGTTCTGTTCCTAGATATTCATGGCGGTAAAGCTCAGCTTCCTCGCGAGCAAGGATGATGACTCTTCGCGCCCTCTCTGTGAATCGCTTAAACATGATTCAACTTGCCTCAAAAGTAGCGGATTTATAATCTAAAAAGAGGCCCGTAAGGGTAAAAACCAACAGGCAACATCTCTATTCTATGATTCGGGTAAAACCTCTTATTATCTTAACAAATGATGTCAATTATATAAAGGTTTTATTTCCTCCCAGCCTCTATCGGCCAAGATATTATATTCTATGAACTTATCTTATCATTTCGCAACCCGCCAAACCAGCAAATCCTGAACCAGCGAGTGTTTTCTTAGCGGCTAAAAATTGAAAGGGCTTGAAACCTTATTTTGAGCAAAAATGCCGGGCCACGCCCAATGGAAAATGGCAATAGCTTTTTTACCCCGCGGGGGTACGAAAACTTAGGAAAAATATCACGCCCGCCCACCAGAGGCGGTGCTATTTGCCTCTGTAGCGAATGAGGGTCAACTGTATCCGGCATCTTTATGAAAACAGATCACCGCGGCAGTGGTGCTGGGCGGGTAAAACTCGTTCGCTGAGGTCAGGGTCACACCAATATCCTCGGCACCCAGAAGCTCCCAGATAACACGATTGTAAGCCAGGTCGGTGATGGCCGGGTAACCTGGACTGTAGCGTTGGCCTCGGTTGTCTTTTTTCACCCCAACCCGCTGACGCAACAATTGATGGATGTATTCGGCCAGGTCCTCAGCCACCCGATCGCTCAAACCCTGAAGGTATAACGCCGATTCGCTGTCATTCTGCGTCTTGAACTCTTCGATAACCGCTTCAACCTGGTCTCCCGCGGTTGATATCTGCAATCCAATCACATCCCACTGTCCAGAAGCTTTGCTATAAAAATACTGCCCCACCGAAAAGATATCTTTTCTTCCCTTGCCAATGCAGACATCGAATCGGAGCCGGGCCAATTCTTTCTCCCGGTTTTTCGGATCATAAATAATAACCTCATCGCCATCCGATCGCGTCGGGAATAGTGCAAACCGAGCTTTAGGAACGACCCATCCTCTCTGCTCGGCTTTTTCTATCCAGGTTTTTTCCAAAGCCTGAAGTTGTTGCAGGGTCACTCCCTTACGGATCCAACTTGATTTTTTACCGAACTTCCAATTCAGCGAATACAAGCTTTTGTGATCCATATTTCCCGCAAGCTTATGCAGTTTGAACTCGACCTTGTGAATTCCGTATCCGTCTGAAGGACTTTCATGATGCCTGAAATTAACTTTTCTTCTGGGCAGGGTCTGCAATAGTTTGTCTTTCTCCTCCTGAATTCCTTTTGCCTTTTGATATTCACGCAACAATTTTTCTTTATTTTCTTTCAGCAGACCGGAACGCTGGTTTTTGTCCATGAGAAGCCCCATGGTGTTGACACCATCCATTCCGCTGCCGCAATAAAAAACATTATCCAGAATCGCTTGCGTATCATCTCCGCCATGCATGGCCACATACCCGGCGTGACGGGAGTTAACCGGAGCCCCGCCAATGAGAATGGGAATGGAATATCTCTGGTCAAGCAACATTCGGCTGATCGTTATCATATGGTTGGAGGTTTGCACCAATAACGCGCTCATGCCAATGGCATCAGCATTTTCCTGCCTGGCCGTGTCGATGAACCGGTCCAGCGGAACCTGTACACCCAGGTCAATCACCCGGTAACCATAATTTTCAAGTAAGGTTTTCGCCAGGTCTTTACCGATGCTGTGCACATCCTGATAAACTGTGCCAATCACCACTACCCCTTTATAGTCAATCTCAACACCAGGCTCAATACCGCTTTGAAAACGCATGAAGCTTTCGAGAAACCGCATCACATGGCGCATGACATCGGCACTCTTTAAAAGATGCGGCAGGCTCACTTCCCCACGACCAAAAGCGTCGCCCAACTCACGCATGGCAATCATGAGATGGCCGCTTATAAATTCCAAAGGCGCGTGGGTTTCGATGGCTTTGGCAACATCTTCCACAATACGGTCTTGATAGGGGAAAACCCCGCCCGCTTTTTCAATGTTTCCTTCCTGCTTTTGCTTGAACCCATCCTTGATGCGCTGGCAAATACTTTCTTCCAGAGGGAGGTCTTCGTACACAACCTTTTTGGCCTGGACTCCTGTTTTCCTGGTCAACGCAATCGCCTCCAATTCTTCAAAGGAGGTCATGTCGCGATCGAGAATGACCTTGCGAGCCAGAACCACATCACTTTCCGGCAGGCTTTCAAGTGGCACATAATGATGCGGATTCAAAATCGCACAGTCCAACCCGGCCTTTCCAGCCTCATCGAGAAACACACTGGTCAGCACTTTGCGCATGTAGGGCTTTGCGGCAAGCCCGTTGGTCAGGTTGCCCACACCCATACTGGTTTTAAGATCCGGGTGAATGGCTTTGATACGCGGCAGACATTTTAAAGTCTCCGCGCAAAAGTTGAGACCCTCGACGGATTCCGAACCGATGGGATAAGCATTGACATCAATAACAATCTGGTCGGGCAGAACATTAAATTTTTCCCCAGCCTGTTTCACAATTTCTGCAGCCAACTCATATTTTTCGTCAGCGGTCTGGCCCGGCCCCTCCGGTCCATTCACCAAGGCGATGTAGACCGGATTATGTTCCGCCGTTTGAGACAATACGGCATCAAGCTTGCTCACCCCAGCCTCATATTCTTCAAGACTGATAGAGTTGATGATCGGCCTGCCCGGATAAACCTCGACGGCCATCTTGAGTGCCTCAACCGAAAATGAGTCGATGCACATGACACCCTTGAAATCGCTGGTCAGCTCATAAATGGTTCTGGTCAATGCCGCTTCGGTTTCGACAATGTTGCTGTCCATACAAACATCGATGATTTCGATTCCCAAATCCTTGACCTGCTCTTCGGCCACCTCTTCCAGCGTCGACATCTGGATACCATCGTCGCGCTCCACCGCTTCGCGAACCTTTTTACTGCCCCTGACGTTCAGCCTTTCACCAATGCGGAGCAATGCCCCGGAATTGTCTAGAGCCACCGCCTCCTGTGGGCCGGAGACATAAACCTGCTTCTCTATTTTTTTTTTATTGAGGACTACATCTTTCAAACGGTTCGACAAGGCACGAATATGGTCCGGCGTGGTTCCACAGCAACCGCCAATAATGGCGACTCCAGAATCTTTCACAAACCGTTCAACATAATCTGTCATCTCTTCAGGCTGAAGCTTGTAACAGGTTTTGCCATCTTCAGAGACGGGTTGCCCGGCATTGGGCACGATGGATATCGGGTGATGACAAAATCGGCTCAATTTTTCCACCGTTTTTTCCATCAACTCCGGACCGGTGTTGCAGTTGATGCCGAAGGCGGAAATCCCCATGCCCTGCACCGCCACATAAGCCGCGTGAATATCGGTATTGAAAATCTGCATTTTGGAAAACCCGTCCACCGTGACCTGGGCAATGATGGGAAGCCGACCACCAGCCTCACCAAACGCCTCGTTGGTGCCGACCAGTGAAGCTTTCAGTTCCAGAATATCCTGCTGCGTTTCAAACAAAAGCACATCGGCACCACCTTCGATCAAACCCAACACCTGCTTTTTGTTGTTATCAACAATCTGCGACCAGGTCGCTTTTTTAAGGTCGGCTTCGGTCTTGGAAAGAACATAGTTGGAAGGCCCAATGGAACCGGCAACAAACAAGGGCCGGCCATCAAAATTCGGCGAAGTTTTATAGCGGTCGATCGCCTTTCTGGCGATACGGCAACCCTCAACATTCAAATAGTGAGTGATCGCGTCGTAATCGGATTTTTTTAAATCGAGCACTTTCGGGATAGCCTTAATATCGGTCAGGTCGATATCCTTAAAATCGAATTCGGCCAGACGGAGGGGAGAGGAGCCGAAGGTATTGGTCTCGATCAGGTTGGCCCCGGCCTCTAAATATTTCAGATGGATGCCTTCCAAATCATCCGGGCGGGAAAAGATCAACAGATCGGTCAGCATTTTAAACGTGGGACCACCAAAAGCAGAATCCTCCAACTCCAGGTTCTGGACCATGGTGCCCATGGCACCGTCCAGAAAAAGAACCCGGGCTCCTAATACATCTTCAAATTTCAAAACGTTGTCTGACCTTGAATTTGCGGGTTAACATTCCGAACCAAACGGGGAATCCAGCAGGGTGATAATATTATACTACCTAATTAAAACCAGTCTTAAATCAAGTTGTAAGCGCGACCCTTCGTGTTGGCAGATTTGATGCCAAAAATCCTTTCCATAAGCGACGGGCGATCTTTGGCGCAACGAAAGCCGACATCCTTTTTCCGCGCCAACGGATTGAGATGCTCGCGATAGGAGGCTCGAGCCTTAAGCGAAACAATCTTAAAAAAATCCTTTTTGCTGAAATGCCCCACACCCATATACGACAAACCTCGCACCACGATCTCTTTCTTTTCATAAGCCGGATTTTTAAGCCTGTTTCCAGGATAAGGCTGATAATATTCCCAGACCCATTCCCATGCGTTGCCGATCATATCGTGCACCTTGTAAGGGCTGGCGGCTTTAGGAAAGCTGCCGACCGGTTTTAACCCCTGCCCTGTCTTTGTTCTGGGAGAAAGACTTAGGTTGGCAACATCCGGTAAAAAATCATCGCCCCAGGGATAGATGAATCCAGCCCGACCTCGAGCCGCTTTTTCCCACTCCTTCTCATTGGGCAAACGCTTGCCAACCCATTTGGCGTAGGCGCTGGCATCAAAATAATTCACTTCCGTTACCGGGAAGTGCTCCTGCCCTTCAGGAAACTTCTCGCCCTTCCAATAACGTGGCGGCTTGTGGTCGGTAGCCTGACAAAAAATAAAAAATTGCAGATTGGTCACCTCAAACCGGTCAATATAATAATCGGGAATGTCGATACGCCGCTCCGGCGACTCGTCGGCAAACCAAGGCTTGTTCAGCCCTAAAGAAAGCGCATGGTTTTCCTCATCCGTCTGGTCGGTTCCAATGGTAAACTCTCCTGAAGGAATCAAAACCATGCCTTGAGGAATTTCTTCCAGACAACCGGAAAGAACCAACCCCAGGGTGATGGTGCATAATACTTTTTTGATCGATTGCATGAAAATCAAACTTTCTGATGTTTCCGAAATCCCGATAACAGGTATCGACCCCGAAGACCGGTTAACGGATTTCTCGCTGGACGGCTGTCCGGAAAAGTTAACAGACTCGATCAAAGTGATCGGCATCCGGCACCCTGTTTCCGTCTGTCCATCCGGGAATCACCATGCAATCGTCAGCGGACATAAACGTTTTCAGGCGGCCTCCCGATCGGGCTTAACCAGCATCCCCGCCTTCATCATACCTGAAATAGATAATGCATCGCGATTGGTCATAAACCTGAACGAAAATTTCGGGCAACGGCATTATAGCGATATTGAAAAGGGAATCATCCTCGGCAAACTCAATTATTCTGGAGTTTCTAATGAGACCATTATTGAAGAGTATATGCCTTTACTGGAACTTGAGCGCAGTAAAAAAATATTTTTAGACTTATCCCGCGTCAGATCGTTAAGCCCAAAGATGCAAATCTTGTTACACCGTGCCGGGGTCCCGGTTAAAATCTTCAGCAATTTTTATAAATGGGAAGACCTCACGGTCGCGGAAAATTTGTTTTCTACTCTCAAATCAGGAGTTAACAAATGGCGGGACCTGCTGGAACTCGTCGATGAAGTGGCTACAAGAGAAAACACCACGGCGGGAGAAATTTTGTCCCGCGATGAACTTCAAAAAATTCTGACAGCATCGGACTTACCCGCTCCCCGGCAATATGAGCATATCCATAAAACACTTCATGACCTGCGTTTTCCGGTTCTATCAGACATGAGAAAGCGGCTTGCCCGTGCTCTCGACGAAATGGAACTGGACGACAAAACCAAGCTCCGGTTTCAGGATACGTTTGAGAGTAACGAATTGAAACTGGAACTGAAATTCCAAAGCGAAAAAGAATTATCCACACAGGTGGAAAAAATTTTCAAAGCCCTGCAATCCGGCTCGGTGGAAAAGTTGATAAATGTCTTTAAGAATATTGAATAAAAAGGCAAATTCAAGTTGTAGGCGCGGCAGTTAGCAAAGTGTTCTTATTGAAGAATAGCTCATAGGGTGTTTTAAATCCATGCGATTTCCCGGGTCTATGATTGAGTTGACGAGTGATGTGTTCTAGTTCCTTAAATACATGATCAAACTGAGTTGTGCCATGGTGGCGGGCTTGCGCTCGTAGGAAGTGATGAGGTGAGGGGTTTTTAGTCGGTCAAGGTCTTTTAGTTTTAACAGTAACCCTCGTTGCTAGCACTGAAGGGTAGTTGCTCTTCTCCCAACCCAGACTTTTAAAATGATCGAGTAGTTTGTCGATCTGTTCATGAGTAATATCTTTGGCGGAGGGCCCACCAAACAACACATTCAAAAAACCGCAATACAACTGGTCAGTCAGTTTCAAATCGCGTTTGGCAATATGAACCTTTGCCAGCTCGGCCCGGCTCGGCCCACCACCAAGCGTGAAGCCAGAGGGTTAGTAAGCTATTAATCTAGAATGACTTTGCTTAAACCCGGCGGAAGTCTTTGCCTTGCAGGCGGACCTCCTTGCACATTTCCATCAAGCGGGAAAAAATACGCGGGCCAATTTTTTCCTCCAAGGAGTAAGAAGGCGCAGATTTTTTATTACCGTCCAGACTGATTGTCGGCTTGTCATTGAAATTGGTGGTGACCAGCGTCACTTTGTCGTCATCGTTGTAGCGGGTGGAGATGAAGTGATCGAGAATGGTCAGCTCCCAATCCGTGTTCCTGCCCTTGGCCAACTCATCAACCACCAATACCTTGACACCGACATACGGATTGATGAATTCGCCTTCCGAGATATCTTCCCCATAACCGTGGCGAATGTCGCGCAACAGCTCAAAAAAGTCGATGAACTTGCATTCGACACCGTGTTTTAAAGTCAGTTCCTTGATGACGGATACGGCAAGATGGGTTTTGCCCAGTCCGGGTTCGCCCATGAAAATCAGACCCTGACTGTACTGGCCCCTCATCTGGACAAATTCTTTGATAAACGTTCTGGCCCGCGTTAAAGCGTCTTTCAACGACCTGTGTCGGGGCGGTCTGACCTCAAAATTGTCCAGCCCTTCATGCACAAACTTGCCCGGAATGCCAGCTTGATTGAAAAGTTTCAGTTTTTTAGAGAACCCGGCACATTGGCATTTGCGGATTCGGGAAATGCCATTCGCATCCTCCTCCAGAATTCTTCCCGTTCCCTGGCAACTTTCGCAGGTCAAACATTTGCAGGCTTCAGCGTGGACTTTGCCTTTTTGATTGGACACCACATACTGATGATCGCGGCAGGTATTGCAGTTCACCGAGTTTGCCATTTTACTTTTCATGAATGAAACTGTTCCATTTCTGCTTCGACAAATACTTTAAGATAACTCAAACCCACTCTTGAAGATTGCCGACTATTCTGCCGGTCAAATTCGACGACCCCATTCTCAATACCACGACAAACAACATTAACCGGAATGCCCCGGCTCTCCCATTGCTGGATAAGGTCGTAATCGGTGGCGGAAAGTGCCGAACCAGAATCTTTCAGGGTAAGAAAAAACTGTTCAACAGTAACAAGATAGTTTTGGTTTTCCTCAGTCATGAAAGCACTAATAAAATAGGGAATTTAAAAACCCGCCTGGGGATTGCCTTGTCGCCACTAGCTACTCGAAATGACGGATGGCTTAAACCCCTTATCCTGGTCAATATAGGACTTCTTCAGAATCTTCCAGTGCCACCGGTTTTGCCAAGGGCAAATTTTTCAACGGTAGCAATGAAAGACTCATGGCCGTTTCATCGCAATTGTCCTTATGCAGGCAAGCCTGACAATCGTTCCACACCTTCTGCGGTAGTTGCATTTTGTCCACCACTTCAAATCCGAACCGGGCAAACAGCGGCACCGCATAAGTGAGAACAAAAGCCGTGTCGCAGTCGTCCCGCAACAAAGCGCGTTCCACACTGCCCTGAATCATCTCGGTGGCAATGCCCTGCCGGTGATAACGCGGGTCCACACCAAGAGAGCGAATCTCCACAAGGCGGTCCCAACCGAATTTCAGACTACAGATGCCGACGATTTCATCGTGCTTCTCGTACACCAGAAAATCGGAAATGTTCTCCTCTATTTCCCGCAACGCACGGGACAGCATTTTGCCGTCTTCCGAATAGAAACAGATCAGATTCTGGATGACCTGCGCATCCTTATATTTAGCTTTTCGTAACATAATGTACAGGAGCCTTAACGTAATTTGCCAACGGAAGCTTTCCATTGGCAACCATGAAATCAATAAGCCTTCAAATTTCGCTTGTTGGTTAATAAAACTTTTTTGTCTCTAGCGGTGGTGATCCCCAGTATCGGGGAATAAGGGGAAATAGTCAACCCCACTCAGCAGAGGGCCAGTAGTGGGCAAAGGCTCATTAAGCCGAGGACACTCTTTGCTCACCAATAACAGCTTTGTTCACTATATCCTCCGAGGCATGAAGGCAAAAAGGTTAAATATCACATCACAAGTGGAGCCAGAGGTTGTTCGCTGGTCCTCTGCCTAAGAGTTGACCATCAACTGGTCTTTGAGTTGGTCGATGAGGAGGATGTTGCTGATGGAGATGGAAACTTTGTCGGCCATGCGTTCGAGAAACTCGGTGCCAAGCCCGTCATGAAAGTGAAAGGGATTGGGACTGCCAAACGCTATCGCCCCGACCATGACATCCTGCGCCATGATGGGAATCAACGCTTCAGATTTAATATTGTCGGCATTGGGACCGAACATTTCGGACTCTTTGATCTCACTGCGAAGGACGGGTTTGAGTCCGTTTGCAAACCAGCCATCGGCGGTTTCCCGGCAAATGAATTTCACCGTTTCATCGAGGGTGCCGTTATAGCGTTGCCGCAACCGGTCTTCCATACAGGGGTCGGACCCTTTCACCAAACACACCTTGACACTGGGAATGCCAAACCGGTTGGGAATTTCTTTTTGCAATTGATGAGCCATCTGGTCGAGGTTCGTACTGGTCAACACCAGTCTTTCGATTTCAAACAAGTGCTCTTGAATTTTTTCGTTGGCACGGGAAATTTCAAACAACCATTCCAGCTTGCTTTTAAGATGTTCTTTATCGTCATGAATCCGCTTGATGATCCGATCCGCCAGACTCAACGTCGTCATCGGCTCGATAGGAAGGTCTTCATCTTTAATATCTTTTATCTTTTTCAGCAGTTCCGGGTATTCGTTGAAAAACTCAAGGTGCTCATTAAGATAAACGGCGATCTGGTCTTTATTCATGAAGTTTTCCTATTCGAGTAGGTTTAAAAGAAGACTCAATGTACCACAGAACCCACTGATCTGGAAAATATAAAACACGCAAAATCAATATGTTATAGATTTTAAGAGCGTGGAACACCTCCACTCGCAACGCGGCGGTGACGCTCACGCAACCGCCAAAGGTCGCTTGTGATATTTAACCTTTTTGCCTTCATGCCTTGAAAGCGGTACGGCGTGGGGCAGGTCAGCCATGGCATATCTAGCAAATAAAGATTTAATTCGGCTTAATAAGCCTTTGCTAATTGCTACCCCCTGCTAAAAGGCGTGGCCGCCCAGGGCAATAAGTCAGTACCTGTCAAGGAATAAGATGTCAACAACCTTTTAACTACAGTCCGCTAGCATTGCTTCCCTTCGCTAGAGGGGGCGTGGAACCATTTATATAAGGCGGGAAGGACAACTAAAGTTAAGGCGGTCGAGGAGAGGATGCCGCCAATGACAACCGTCGCCAGCGGACGTTGCACTTCGGCCCCGGTTCCCGTTGCCATGGCCATGGGGATGAACCCCAACGAAGCGACCAGTGCCGTCATCAAAACCGGACGGAGTCTCACGAGTGACCCCTGTTTTATTGCATCATCCAAGGGAATCCCTTGGTCACGCAGGTTACTGATGAACGAAATCATCACCATGCCGTTCAGTACCGCAACTCCCGACAGAGCTATAAAACCCACCGCTGCCGAAATCGACAGGGGAATTCCCCTCAACCACAGAGAGAAGAACCCGCCAGTGAGTGCCAAAGGCACTCCGGTAAAAACCAGCAGAGCGTTGGCGTTAGAACCAAACGCGGCAAACAATAACAAGTAAATCAACGCAAGAGTCAGGGGAATCATCACCCACAGTCTTTGCGACGCGGAAATCAGGTGCTCGAACTGGCCACCCCACTCGATCCAATAACCCGGCTCGGCTTTAAGTTGCAAAGCGTTTTGTGCCTCTGCAACAAAAGAACCCAGGTCGCGATCTCTTACGTTAACGGTCACGACCACACGACGCTTGGCGTTTTCGCGGCTGATCTGATTCGGCCCTCTAACAACTTTAAATTCCGCGATCGTTCCAAGTGGAATGAATTTGGAAAAATGTCCGGACGAACTCATCACCGAATGCGCTTCTTCTTCCTCACCCCGAGCTAATGGGATGGGAATCTCTTTGAGCGTGTCCATATTTTCACGGATGCCTTCCGGCAAGCGAACGATAAGGTCAGACCTTTGGTCTCCTTCAAAAACCTGTCCCGTCTTTTTACCTCCGATGGCGATTTCGACGACTTCCTGAACATCGGCGACGTTGATTCCCAAACGAGCCATTGCAAGGCGATCCATCTCCACCGTCAGAACCGGGAGTCCGGTCACCTGTTCAACTTTCACATCGGACGCACCAGGGATATCGGCCAGAACATGTTCGACCTCATCGGCCAAGGCCAGCAGCTTGTCCAGATCATCGCCAAAAATTTTAACCGCCACATCACTGCGCACGCCCGAAATCAATTCATTAAAGCGCATTTCAATTGGCTGGGTGATTTCGTATTTGTTACCGGGGACTTCGGCCAGTTTCTTTTCCATATCCCTCACCAGAGCCGCTTTCTCCCGTGCGGGGTCACTCCATTCAGAACGAGGTTTCACGATCACAAACACATCGGCCACACTGGGCGGCATCGGGTCGGTGGCAATGTCCGCCGTGCCGGTCTTCGCAAAGACATAATCCACTTCAGGCAGCTCTTTTATTTTTTTCTCCAACGTGTCCTGCATGGAAACGGCTTGAGAAATACTGGTGCCTGGAACTCGAAGAGCGTGGACCGCGAAATCCCCTTCATCCAGAGTCGGGAGAAATTCACTCCCCAATTTCTGACTCAATAAAATACTGAGCACGACCAGAACCCCGGCAAAGGTAATCACTGAGGCGCGATTTTTTGCGGTGACATCCAACAGGAAGGAATAAAATCGGCCCGCGCCTTTTAAAATGATGCTCTCCTTTTCAAAGACGGGAGAAGACGCAAACTGAGCCATCATCGCTGGAACAAAAGTGATCGAAAGAATCAATGCTCCGGCAAGAGCCATCAAGACGGTGAAAGCCATGGGCTGAAACATTTTGCCTTCGATTCCAGTCAGAGTGAGTATGGGCAGATAAACGATCATGATGATGAACACCCCGAAGATGCTGGGGCGGGAAACTTCGCAGGCAGAACTTTGCACAATGTCAAAGCGTTCCTGCTGATTCAAAACCCGCCCCAACCGGTTCTGCTTCTCGGTAAGGCAGCGACTGCAGTTTTCCACAATGATCACCGCGCTATCAACGATAATGCCAAAATCAATAGCACCCAAGCTCAACAGGTTGCCGCTGACCCTGTTGCTCACCATCCCCGTTACGGCAAACAGCATGGAAAGGGGAATCACCAGCGCCGTGATCACCGCCGCACGGAAATTGCCCAGCAACAGAAATAAAACGGCGATTACCAGTAGCGCTCCTTCCAGCAGGTTGTCACGGACGGTTTTGAGAGTGGCGTTAACCAGATGAGTACGGTCATAAACAGTTCGTGCCACCACACCTTCGGGCAAAGTTTGGTTGATCAATTTCATTTTCCCGGCAACCCTTAATGAAACCGTCCTGCTATTTTCTCCTTTGAGCATGAACACAGTACCCAGCACCACTTCCCTGCCATTTTTGGTCGCTGCTCCCGTCCTCAACTCCTTGCCCAAGCCCACTTCCGCCACATCCTTAACATAAACAGGAACGCCCTGATGCGAACCAATCACAATATTTCCAATATCTTCCAGGCCCGATACCTGGCCGGGAGCTCGCACAAGGTATTGCTGGCCGCTGTGCTCAATATAACCCGCGCCGGTATTTTCATTATTTCTGCTCAACGCTTCGATAACATCTCTGAACGAAAAACCATAGGCGATCAGTTTTTGCGGGTCGGGTGACACTTGAAAATTTTTGACATAACCACCAATGCTGTTGACCTCTGTCACCCCGGGGATGCTCATCAGTTGTGGCTTGACGATCCAGTCCTGAATGGTTCTCAGTTCAGAAGGTGAATAGGGTTTTCGATTTTGGTCTTCGGCTTCCACCGACCACATGAAGATTTCCCCCAGCCCGGTCGCGATCGGGCCCATGACCGGTTCCACGTTTTCAGGCAGGTGACTTTTCACTTCCTGAATTTTGGAATTGATCAATTGCCGGGCGAAATAAATATCTGTTCCATCCTCAAAAATCACCGTGACCTGAGAAAGACCGTAACGGGATAAAGAACGGGTGTGCTTCAAGCGAGGCATGCCTGCCAAGGCGGTTTCAATCGGGAAGGTGATGCGCTGTTCGACTTCCAGAGGCGTGAAGCCCGAGGCCTCGGTATTGATCTGCACCTGAATATTGGTAACATCAGGCACCGCGTCAATGGGAAGGATTGTAAAGTTATACCCACCCAGCGCGATGAGAGCCAAAGACCCCGCAATCACAAAAAATCTTTGCCGAATAGAAAACGCGATAATTTTTTCCAACATATTTTTTTCCTGATTCACATATTGCATATGAGGCTGTAAATCACCCCAGCCTCTCGTGATATTGTTCCAAAGTCCTCGTGCCCAGCGCGGGTATGTGATGTTTTACCTCTACCTTTACCTTCATGCCCGGCACGGGTACTTTGAGAAAGGCGGAAGCAGGAATCTCCCCTCCCTTCATGAGGGTTGGATTATGAATTCCGTAAAAATAATCCACACCCCTCCGCGGCTACGCCTTGCCTCTCCTCATGAGAGGGGAGGATCAATGAGAATCTCCTTCATGCCCCAAAGGGGTCGGGAGGATTTACTTTTTCCTAGTGACTATGGGTAGCGCCAGATTTTTCAATCTCGGCCTTCACCGCATAACTGTTTTTTGCCACATACTGTTCTCCGGCTCTCAGGCCATCCAGAATTTCCACTTTGTTTCCATCATTTTCTCCAAGCTCCAGAGGACGTGCTTCCAGTTGAGATCCGTATTTGACAAAGACCACCGACCAGTCGCGGAAACTTTGGATGGCATCCGGTTCCACCACTACAAGAGCCCTGCGTTCGTCGAGGACCAGTTCCACCGTGACATAGCCACCGGGGCGCAAACCGCGCTTCTTATTGGGGATCACTACACGCCCTGTCACCGTCCGCGTTTTTTCATCAATAATCGAACTGAGATAAGACAGTTTCGCCTGCAAGACCCCGAGCCCCTCCTCAAAGATCACTTTTTGCCCGAGGCGAACTCTTTTGAGTTCCTTTTCCGGGATGGGAAAATTCACCCAGACCTCTGAAAGATCGGCCAAGAGAAAAATATCATCGTCCTTTTTAACCGCCTCTCCAGTGGTTAGATGTTTCTGAATCACCGTACCATCTAAAGCAGCACGCAGTTCATACCGGGTGAAATGCTGTTCATCTTGCTCCAGCAAGTGATCTACTTCCTCCGGGGTCAGCCCCAGTGCCAGCAGTTTTTGGTTGACGGTTTTCAGATTAAGCTGGTCGATCTCCATGGTTTTTTTCTTTTGCCTGAGAGACCACGCACCATCGTAGGAAATTTTTTCACGCAAAGCGATATAACGAGCCTCGGTGCTTTTGTAATCTTCCAAAGCGGCTAAATATTCCGATTCGGATGAGATACCCTTTTCCAGCAACCCCTTTTCACGCAGGTGAATGGACTTTGCCAGTCCCAATTTGGCCGAGGCGGGAATGAGCAGTTCGCGGCTTTTTCCGATCACCAGGTCTTTAAGCTGGCGGTATATTTCCTCCGGGTCCAAATTTTTCTCAAGCAGATCCAGCATGCGCCGGGTGTTTTCGAATATCTGTGTTTCCCGGTCCAGGTCTGCCCTTGCCATGTCAGCCTGCTTTGTGTTGGTCAGATAATCGATCTTCGCGTCGGCCAGTTCCCGGCTTTCCAAGATGGCGATGACCTCACCACGGGAAACCTGATCTCCCAAATCTTTAAATACTTTTTTAACCACCCCATCAACCCTTGGAACAATGTGGACCACTTTTTCTTCGTTGAGTCCGATCTCGCCCGGCAAACGTATCTTTGTCACTAGTTTTCCCGAACCGGCTTTTTTAAAAACAAGTCCCGCGTTTTGAATTGCCTCTGGAGAAAAATCTGCGCGGCCTTCAATTTGGGAAAGTTTCCACTGGAAGTTTTGTCCTTCCCATTTTGCGTTGACAATCATTTCAAAAGAATGCGGCTCGGCAACCACCTGGTCTCCAAGTAAATAATCTCCCGAAGGCTTAAAGCCGATGGTATCGGTCCTATCCAGCCTCTTTAAAACGATATTCAAATTAATCTCGTTAAGGTTCACTTGTTCGCTTGAAGTTACATAGACCCTGAATCGCGGCGGGATACCGTCTTCATAAATTTTCACCTCCACCTGAAAATCCTGTTCGACAAACAACCAGCCCCCGTGCTTTCCCCTTTGAACAGAGGAGTCATCATTCTTACCCTGATCGTGTGATGAGTCCGGCTCATCAAGCCCGGGCTTTGCCGCATTCATATTTAAAATGCCCCAAGCCAGAACCGCTCCTACAACCAGAATGACACCAGCGCCAAAAGAAATCTTTCCGCTCATGGCTGGCTTTCTCCTTTCCCGTTTTCCGGATATTTGTTTTTGGCAAATGGGCCTGCCCCAGTCAGGCGTTTCACATCAGCAACGGCATCGTGATACTCGGCCAGCACATCAAGGTATTGGCTCTGAGCCTGAAAAAATGTTTTCTGGCTGTCCAGCACATCCAGCAAACCAAATTTTCCGAAACGATAACCTTCGCTGATGGCACCGAACGCTTTTTTTGCTCCAGGCAAAACCTCGGCCTTGATCAAAGTTACCTTTGCGTGGAAAAAAGACACTTCACTATGGGCCTTAAACAAAGCCCCCTGTATTCTCAATGCCTCTGCCTTTTTTTCTTCCTGAGCTTTGGACAACCTGTGACGGGCTTTGGCAATGCCTCCCTGATTGCGGTTGAACCAATTCAAAGGAACGGTTACACCAAACACCAAAGCGTTATCATCCGTTTGTTCCAGCCGACGGAAACCACCGCTGAGTGTCAAGTCAGGAATCGCTTTGGAATTCTCTACATCCAGCTCCGCCTGCCGACGAGCCAGAGCCGTTGCCGACCTGGAAAGGCGCGGATTGGTGGACAGTTCTGTTGCTGGAGGCTTGTCGGAAATCGTGAAAAAATCTCCCTGAGCCGATTCGAACCGAGGTTTGGCGTTTCCCCACAGTGCGGACAATCTCCTGCGGGCATTTTCCAGTTCCTGTTGGACCCGTTCTTTTTCCATGCGCATATTGGCAAGAGCGACCTGTGCCTTGATTATTTCTATCGCCGCAACCTTGCCCGCTGTAACTCTCTCGGAGACCGCGCTCAAAAATTTCTTCGCCAGTTGCACCCCCTCGGCCACTAACAAAACTTTTTGCTGGGTTTTCAGCACATGAGTGAATGCTTTAGAAACACGGGCCAATATTTCCAGGCGCTGGACTTCATAATCCCATCCGGCGACTTCTTTCGATAAGTTGGCGGAACTTTTCCTAAGACCGCGTTTGCTTCCCAACTCCAGTCGCTGGCTTAGCTGAACCGTGGTTTCAGATTGGTCAAAACCATTAAAGTCTCCTGATCCGGTCACATTTTCCACCTGCACATGCAGTTGAGGATTAGAGACCAGTCCGGCCTGGAGCACCTCGGCTTCCCGAGCGCGAACCTCATACGAAAAAGCCTGTAGGTCAGGGTTTTGCGACAAAGCAAATTGCAAGGCCTGATCCAGAGTAATGGCTCCCGTTAATATTTTCTTGTCTTCGGCCCAAGAGATGCATGGTATGAAAAAGCTTAAAGCCAAGCAAACCCCAAGGGTTTTTAGCGTGCGTTTCATTTCCTTTTCCTCCCAGCGCAATGCTGGGGTCAATGAGCGATATCTTTATATTACTGACAATAATTCTCTCGACTCTCAAGCGAATAGGGCAAAAAGCGGACAAATTGCCTCAATACAAGCTATAAAATCAGAGATAATTTTAAAATTTAATGGTTGAACTTAAAGGAACAACGTAGGGGGGGCGCGTGAAGAATTTGGGCTTCTTCTAAAACGTGATTGGAATGAGACAGTTTCGAAACCTACAGGGACAAAAACCAGAGGATCGGAAAATTCAAAGCGTTGTGAAGAGTCCTGTTTAAAGACCAGTTCCTGCTTAAAGGACTTGGAGTTTTTAGCCACGCTAAAATAATTGGAATCGTCCTCGTCTTCAGAAGAATGCGAATGGTGGAAATGGTCATCGAGTTTGTCATTAGCAAAATACCCGTTTACAAAATGGGCATAAGCTTCCAAAGTCGCAGAATGATAACGCCCCTGATGCTGATGAGCGTCTGCGTGCTCATCATGGAGATGCTCAATTTCAGGATGGTAATGAATGAACGGAAGCAAAAAGAGTGGAACAACGACCCCCAAAGAGATCAACTTCCACAAGCCTGAAATTTTCTTGTCCATTCGAAAAGTCATCGACGGCACGCAGTCTCGGCTACTACTTATATATCGGAAAGTATATTTATTACTTTAAACGAAACCGGTTAGCGGATTCAAGCGTGTTTTTCAGGTTTTCTAGCACATCAATAGTATTGGGGGGAGGAGCGGGAGGGCCTTTCTTGCCACAACCGACCACGCCGCCAGGAAAAACCAGGATTATTAACAAGAGCACAATCGTTCTTAATTTCATACTCGCACCTTATTTCAGTTTTTTCGTCAATCGAGAAATCTGCGCCTTCACCTGCTTTTTCGCCGTCCCCCCGTGAACATTTTTTCGGTCCACTGAGTTCTTAAGAGCAATATGCTCGGTGACATCCTTTTCAAACCGTTTGGAAATCTTGCGAAGCTCGCTCAACGAAAGGTTCTCAAGGGGGATTTTTTCATCCAGACAGCAGGCGACGGCTTTTCCGGTAATCTCGTGGGCCTCGCGAAAGGGAACCCCTTTCAGGACCAGGTAATCCGCCATGTCGGTGGCGGTTAAAAATCCGCTGGCTTCCAGTTCTTCGTCCGAAAGCGGGATGAACTTTGCCGACTTCATCATATCGGCAAAAATCTTCAGGCAGACTTTGATCGTATCCGCCGAATCGAACAAGGGTTCCTTGTCCTCCTGCAAATCTTTATTGTAAGCCAGCGGCAATCCTTTCATTACCGTAAGGAGAGAAACCAAGTTGCCAAACACCCGGCCGGATTTTCCCCGAATCAGTTCTGCCGCGTCGGGATTCTTTTTTTGCGGCATGATACTGCTACCAGTGGTGAAAGCGTCAGATAACTCCACAAATCCGAACTCACTGGAATTCCAAATGACCAATTCTTCACAGAACCGGCTGAGGTGCATCATCAGCAAAGCCGAAGCACTACAAAATTCCGCGGCGAAATCCCGATCCGCCACCGCATCCATGCTGTTATGGGAAATTTCCGGAAACTTTAAAAGTTTGGCTGTATACTGGCGGTCGATAGGGAAATTGGTCCCGGCCAATGCCGCTGAACCGAGAGGCATAACGTTGATCCTTTTGCGCGCATCCAGAAAACGGTCTTTGTCGCGAAGCAACATTTCCACATAAGCCAAAAGGTGGTGCGACAACAAAACCGGCTGTGCCCTTTGCAAATGTGTATACCCCGGAATCACCCGATCGATATTCTTTTTGGCAAGAGCCACCAGAGTTTTGCACGATCGGTCAATTTCCTTTACTGCCTCATCCACCTCTTTTCGCAAATACAAGCGAATGTCGAGGCAGACCTGATCGTTACGACTGCGAGCGGTGTGGAGCTTGCCAGCGGCGGGTCCTATCATTTCACGCAGTCGGCTTTCTATATTCATATGAATATCTTCCAGCTTGTCGCTGAACTGGAACCGTCCCGCTTCGCATTCTTTTAAAATCCGCTTCAACCCTTTCTGGATTTTCTGCGACTCGGACGGGGAAATTATTTTACAACGTGCCAGCATTTTGCAATGCGCGATACTTCCCTCGATGTCACAGGCGTAAAGTCGCTTATCAAAGGAAATGGAAGCCGAGAAGGTTTCCATCAACGCATCAGTCGATTGTTTGAATCGGCCGCTCCATGGTTTTTTCATTTTAAATTTTCCTCCCCCCGGCTAGCCGCCACCAGGCGTGAGGCTGTGATATTTATTTATTAGCTTTTACTTCTCCAGCCCCTTTTAGAGCATAACGTTATATTGTCCTTATAGATTTTGCACCCCGCTTGTGTAAGCCCATGCCACCCTTTGCGCTTACCACCGAAACATCTCTCGTCCCTTTCTATCTTAGTGCTACGGATTATTTAGCGATCACCGTTTCCTCGCCCAGCATATCGACGATTTTCACTGCTACTTTGGCACCAGCTCGAGGCAAGGTCAACTCATATTTCCCTTTGACAAAATCAGTCCTTTTTGATGATTCCTACTCCCGCCTGTGCTGGCTGGTTTGTGATCATTCTGTCCCGTTAAATATCACGCAAAGCAGAGCGAGGAACGAGTGCCGCTTTTTGCTGTCCGCATGATATGATTGTTATATTGTGTTTTCACGCTACTAGAGCTCAATGTTTACTGGGTCTGCATATAGCTTTCCTGATTTCCAAAGTTCAACAGGATTGCTAAGTTCTTTGATTTTTGGTTGCTCTTTTCCAACATCTGAAACTAGCAATATCATATACATATCTCCTTTCCCGGAATCGTATAATTGTTTTGCCCAACTCCATTGTGTACCAGATACTTGAAATAACTGTGGCAATTTATCCGTTTTACTTTTAACTTCATAGTAGGCAATATCCTCCCCGTTATTTCTTATGACAAAATCATAACCCTGTCCAATATTTCCACTTTTGTTAAGCCAAACCACTTCATTTGAACGATACTTCTCCTCTAAATGCTTATTGGCTACAGACTCACCCCAGTCTCCAATTGCCTTAAGGTCAAGGGGTTTTATTGAGTTATTAGTATTCCCTTTTGCGCCCCCAAGTTTATTTCTTCCTGTCGTGGTTTGACCAGATAAATCCTCTGACTTTCGTTTTTCCAAACGAGTTTCGTCTTCAATGGGATTTGCATCTTCAGGATTAATTTCTGATATCCAGCTATCTTCTTGTTTTGGATCCTTTTCGCTATCACGCTGTGCGTTTTTTGTTTCTTGAAGCAGATCATAGTCTTCCTGAGATATGAGTTTTTTGCCTGTTTCCTCCTCGATCTCTCTATCCCGATCCAGCTTTAATCCGAGAGCCTTGATGAGTTTTTTAATATCATCATGGTCTTTCTTGTAGTCGTCGTTTAAGTCATCGAGCAATATTTCTGACAATGGCCGCTTTATTAGGAATGATTTTTTGTTATATAGCCAGTATTTTTCCTTTAAGGACTCCAACACGTTAGTATTTTCAATGTCCCCCGTCTCAAAGTCCTGGTATAAAAAGCGTCTTCTTTTTGTTCGTCCATGTAGCCTATCGGGGTTGTTCTCCAATAAAAATTTCCACAAAAAAATAGAGCGAGTTTTATTTATATTCTCAAGCGAATTTTCTAACCCGTGGATGTTAATATTTGGATTAAACTCATCTACAGGTTGAACATATCGACTGCCTTGTTTTGAAACTGGGTCGTCCTCTTCAATGATTTGTAAGGTGTCATCAACATCAAGGCATTTAAAAAACTCCTTTATTTCGTCAGTTTCCTCTAAACCAGTATGAATAAAATAAATTCTTTCATCTGTTCCTCCACAAAACCAACTTGATAATATCTTTGAATCGAAATATACATATTCTTCCTTCAGTTTCTGGAAAGAAATATCACCCACTTGATTTTTACAACGCACAAACCAACATGAACATAACAACTCACATATTTCTTCTTTTTGATCCTCATCAGAGTCAACCCAAAGTCCTACGACTGATTTAACATCTTCTATGTACTCATCTTTATCTATGACTTCACCTTGATATTTTGGAACAATGAATTCCTTGATTTCTGCAACCTTATCTGGGACTACAAGACCAAGACTCTTCAGAAACTCGTATGATTCTTCGTCCTCAAGCAATGCCCTTTTGACGGTTTTGAATTTAGATTGTCCTTTTGAAGGAAGATAAACCTGTATATCTCCCGAATCATTTTCAGGGTTAATATGTGAGCCATCCTCTAATCTAATTATTGGGCGTTCACGCAAAACCCCCTTTGTTTGATACTCTGTACCAGCTCTATATAAAGCCTGGTTTTTCTTAATACTTGAATAAAAGATCACAACCCAATCATCAGGCTTGGCTTTAATAAATTCTTCATTAATTTCCTCACAGAAGTTTTTCATCTCAATTTCAGCAATATCTAACTCGTTCATCAAATAATCCCTTAATTCCCCCGTTTTACGCTCCGTTATGTCGGTACTTAACCAGGCTTCGTTTTCAAACAATTTAGAACAATCTGAACGATCCAATAAGGTCGTCAGGTCTTTTACGCCAGCTAACAAAGCATTTTCCGCGTCCACATAGCCATCATCTGACGTTGGTAATAATTTGTCGGTAATTAATACCTCTTTAACCTTACTGAATGCCGAACCATATGATGGATGTTCATATTCGGAATTAATTGGCAGTATTGATAAAACCTCAACATTCAATAAACCACTATTTTTTAGTCCTTTTATGCTTTCAGCTACTAAAGCGGATAATTTCCCTGTAATGCGCTGATTTTGCTTGTCATCAAAGGGGATCGACTCTCTACCGGGAGTGGTTTTATAAGGTGCGTGAACTAAAAACTGAAATCCTGTTCTTTCATTCGTAGGGAAGAAAACGAAGAGTTTTGAATTACGTACTGGAACAACTGCTCCATCGCTACTTAACCGATAAGCAACAACGATATTTAGTTTTGTACTAGCTACTTTGATGTTTTTTGTGAACAAGAAATATTCTGTCAGGCTATCTTTTTTATTAACCTGCGAGATCAAACTTGCCTTGTTGCCATCAATCTCTGATGAATAATGTCCCCTACCAGTTTTTGTCCTCCATTGAATCTTCTTAATATTACGCAAAAACAACAACGACTCTGATTCTAATGCTCGCAGACAAGCAGAAATTTGTTTGCAGGCATTATCAGCGGAAATACCAGGACGATTAAATAGTAATATAATTTCCGTAATTTGTTGTCCAATATTTTTTGACTTTATTTCTTCAGGAACTATGCGGTCTGTGATTTTAAAATGAAAATCTCCTGAATGGATATGTGGTGCTTTAGTGATTGCAAAAACAGATTTAAATCCGGCACCGAAAGTACCAATTTTATTAACATCATCTTTCTTTGTTGATGAGCCTACAGTCGTTATCGAATTAACATCATTGATGTCAAATAATTTTTTGCCGTTGTGAGTTACTTTGAGAGACTTATCAGTTAAGTCAAAGATAACTTCTGATGCCCCCGCATCATCTGCATTTTGCAAGAGTTCATAGATAAAATGAAATGAATCAGAATATAGATCAGAAATTATTTCATGTGAATTATCACCGTTATCACGACATGACTGAAGATGCTCCCGCCTCTTTTTTGTTAGAGCCAATAATCCCCTATTCATAAATATTTATCCCTTTTGGTACTGTGCTTGGTCTTGAACAATATAACGCCGTGCTTTAAGGGTACGGTACACTCAACCACATAGCGGATGCTGGAATACATTTTATTCTGTGCTTTTTGTTGGGCTGTTAAAGGTGTATTGCGATAAGCCCGGTGCAGGATTTTATTGTTGGCTTTACCCGGTTTCTGGTCGTTGTCTTTGTTGGCATAAGCGCTATCCGCGTAAACTTGCCCCCGCATACCGCCTAACAGATGATCGCACTCCTTTGAGTCATGCACATTGCCTGGGGTATAGGTCATCTTTTTAATAAACCCATCTTCGTCGGTATTGACGTACAGCTTAAATCCACAGGTGGTTTTGCGCCTGCCATTGGTGCCGTATTCTGTTCAGGCTTGCGCAAGCCGTCCAATCTTCTCTTCTGATTTTTATTTCTTTGCTCGGCGGACTATTATCCAAAGATAAAAAACCTACCATCGTTTTTACAATTCGCATAATGCCGGGAGTCTTTATAATCTCGTCTGTTTTCTTTTCCAGGTATATGCGGCGAATATGCTTGTCATTGCTCCCTGTAATTTTTGTTTTTCCACCCTCCCACCTCGTTACGGCCATTCTTTTAACACCCATAATTCCAGCCAGGTCTTCTCCTGTATAACAGAGGTGTTTTCTTAAAAACCGGGCTTCCTTTCCGGTTAAGGCTTTGGACTTAAATACCAAAGCGAAAGCTATCATAGGGAAAAGCGTGGATGATTTTAACTTGCTTGACGGGTTGATTGGAAAACCGGTTCCGTTATGAAGAGGAGCCAGCACAAGATCCGCCTGGATGCCCTGTTTTTTCTTTATAAAATAAATCGGACGTTCCGCATATCCTGGATGCCTTGCCCATTGTTAAACGGGATGATGAAAAGAATTTTAATAGAAAATACTACTGGTTTTTCTTCTTTTTTTCGTCTGAGCCGGCGATCACCACGGTAATTTCGCCTTTCCAGTTTCGCGTCAGGGTGGAAAGCTCTTTCAGGCTGCCCCGGATCACTTCTTCATACATTTTAGTCAGCTCGCGGGTGACAGCCACCTTGCGATCTCCAAAAAATCGGTAAAGGTCTTGCAACGTTTTTTGAATGCGGTTCGGCGATTCAAATAAAACTACGGTGCATTTTTCATTCGCCAAATTCCTCAGCATCGTCGTGCGCCCTTTTTTACGGGGCAGGAACCCCTCAAAAACAAACCGGTCCATGGACAAACCGGAAACAGTCAATGCCGCCAGCAATGCCGATGGCCCAGGAATGGAGTAAATAGAAACCCCCTCTTCGATTGCGGTGTTCACCAAATGATAATGCGGGTCAGAAATCCCGGGCGTTCCGGCATCTGAAACCAAGGCAAGGTCATCGCCTTTTTTGAGCCGCTCGATAAACTCCCTGCCTTTTTTAATTTTGTTAAAACTGTTGTAACTGGAAAGAGGCGTTTGGATTTGATACCTGTTCAACAAAATTCTTGTCCGGCGGGTATCTTCAGCGGCTATCAGGGAAACCGCATCAAGGGTTTCTATTGCGCGGTGGGTCACATCGCCCAAGTTGCCGATTGGGGTACTCACTACAAATAAATTGCCCGCCTCCACTGACCCCAGTCGCACAACAGCCATAGTTGATTACTTATTTTGGTCTCCGGTTTTGAAAAACTCAACTTCTCGTTCGGAAAAACAGGACCGGTTTTCAGTTATCCTTTTGCGGGTTGGCCGGAAACTTTCTTTTCTTTTTCTTCGGTTTTTAGGAGAGATATGTTTTTATTTTCTTTTCCCGTCATATCGCAGGAACCGTCCAATACCCCTCCAAGTTCAATGTACAAAGCAGGGGATTTAATAGTTCCCACCACCCGGCTACCCGAATGAAGCTCAACCTTTTTGGAGGCCATGATGGTTCCCTCTACGCGACCCATACAGACAATTGTTCCCACAGAAATTTCCGCTACAAGATGCCCCGTCTCCCCGACAATCAGCGTATCATCGGTGCGGATATCGCCTTCAAACTTGCCATCAATGCGAACAGTCCCGTCAAAACATAACGACCCGTTGAAAACCGTATCTTCGCCTATATAGGCTTTAATTTGCGTTTTTTCTTTTTTTATATTCTTCTCTCCCCACATGAGAAACCACCTGTCCCGTTTTAATGTTTTTGTTGGCCAATCAATTCATGGATACGATCCAGATCGTCATCCGAGTAATAAGTCACCACCAGTTTGCCACCTTTTTTCCCTGGATTAATCTCAACTTTGGTCCCCAGCTTGCGCTCCAACCCTTTTTCCAAGTCCCTGATAAAAATACTTTTTTTATCAGCAGGGACGAGTTTTGTCGGTGCCGGTTGTTTTAACCTGTTCACCCGGCTTTCTGTTTGCCGTACCGTAAGATCCTGTTTGAAAATTTCTTTACGCAGAGCCCGCATTTGTCCGGCATTGTCCAGTCCCAGAAGAGCCCGGGCGTGGCCCATGGAAAGTTTGCCGGAAATTAAATCTTCCTTGGTATTTCTGGACAAATTGAGAAGCCGTAAAGTGTTGGCAACCGTGGCGCGGCTTTTACCTACCTTTTTAGCGATCATTTCCTGAGTCAGGGCAAACTCATCGGAAAGGCGCGCATAAGCTTCCGCCTCTTCTATGGGGTTGAGCTCCTGACGATGAATATTTTCAACGATCGCCAATTCCAGAGCCTGATTCTCGCTGACTTCGCGAATCACCGCAGGAATCTTTTTCAGTCCCGCTTTTTTTGATGCCCGCCATCGTCTTTCACCCACCACCAACTCATAACCGGTTTCCACTTTTTGCACAATCACCGGTTGCAGGATTCCATTTTCACGAATGGACGCTACCAGCTCTTCCAACTTGTCATCATCGAAATATTTTCTCGGCTGAAACCGGTTGGGTAAAATTTCATCAACCAGTAGCTCCGTTCCTAGGTTCTCCCCTCTTTCGGCGGATTCGGGAGCCCTCATTTCGAAGTCCGGGATCAATGCGTTAATCCCTTTGCCTAATGCTTTTCGGTTCATGCCGCCGAGCCTGAAAGTGAGGTTCGTTCATCATTTTTAGATCGGGAAATAATTTCCCTAGCCAGTTCAACATACGAATCTGCGCCGCGTGAGTGACCGGCATATAGCATGATCGGCTTGCCATGACTGGGCGCCTCGCTCAATCGCACATTCCTTGGAATGATTGTTTTTAGCAGGAAGTCGCTGAAATATTTTTGCACATGGTCCCTCACCTGTGAAGCCAGCAGGGTTCTGCTATCAAACATCGTTAACAGGATACCTTCCACTTTTAAATCCGGGTTGATGGACTTTTTTACCAGTTTTAAAGTTTTCAGCAAATGACTCAAACCCTGAAGAGCGTAATATTCGCATTGCATGGGAATCAGCACCGAGTTGGAAACAGTCAAGGCATTCAAAGTCAAAAGACCTAAAGAAGGTGGACAATCTACAACCACAAACTCAAACTCCTCGCGCACACCGTTGAGCGCAGTCTTCAAAACTTTTTCCCGGCCTTCTCTGGACACTAGCTCGATTTCAGCACCGGTAAGATCCACCCTCGACGGGATGATCTTCAGCGTTTCAATCTCAGTGGAGCAAATGACTTCCTTTTGGCTCGCTTCACCTATCAAGAGTTCATAAACCCCTTGGGAATTGGCATCGATCCCCAACCCACTGGAGGCGTTGCCCTGAGGATCAATATCAATCAACAACACTTTTTTGCCTGAAAGGGCTATGGAAGCTGAGAGGTTAATGGCTGTAGTGGTTTTGCCCACCCCGCCTTTCTGATTTGCAATGCTTATGATTTTGCCCATGAAACCCCTTGGGGAAAAGTGCGACAACCACTTGAAATTACCATACTTTCAATCCTTTGCCAATATAAATGATTTTTGGACCGCTGTTTCATCAGCAAAGTGCTGGGTCCGACTGGCAAATAGTCTCTCTCTACCTCGGATTCCTCATCACGTTGTTCCTCAGAATGGAAAAATGGCCTTGTATGGTCATTCTGAACGACCGCATTGTCATTCGTAAGTTATCAAGCTGTGGCGGTTCGCCACTGTTTCACGTGGAACATTTTGCATAAATCAGAAGACTTGAAACCAGTCCCTGATAGCTGGTTATAGTGATCTCGTCCTTCAAAAGAAGGCTAGATTCGAGCGGGGTCTCGTCGGGAGGCTTTTTCAAGACCAATCTGCCTCCAGCAACCAAAAACCTCTCACCCAAGGCCAAGCAAGACTCCGTGCCCGATACAGCACGGAATATGACCGCATCGAATTGGCCTTCCTGCTGGACCGGAATGTCTTCCGCCTTGGCATTGATCACTTCAGCCCCCTCCAGCTCGAGTTCACGGATGGCCGTTTCCAGAAAACTGCAACGTTTTCGCTGGCTTTCCACCAAAACCAATGGCATTTCAGGAAAAACAACTTTCAAAGGAATCCCCGGAAAACCTGCGCCACTGCCTATATCCATGATCCGGAAATCAGGTTTGAGTGCCCGGCAATACTGCAGAGAGTCGAATATATGTCTTTTGAGGATGTTTTCAGGGTCTTTTTCTGCGGTGAGGTTTATTTTATGGTTCCATTTAACCAAAAGATCCAGATAGTGCTGAATCCGGGACTCCGCAAGGCTGGAAAGCTCACGAGCGAGAGCCAATCTGGAGTCCTGCAGAATGTGTAAGATACTACCTTGCATGTAGCAAAATGGCGTTCACGAAGCAAGAATCTTTTTAAATTTCCGGGTAAGGATGGGAACGATCTTAAGCACATCTCCAACTAACCCATAATCAGCAACAGAAAAAATAGCGGCGCTGGGGTCAGAATTAATGGCCACAATGCATCGCGACGCAGACATTCCGGCTAAATGCTGTACCGCCCCAGAAATACCACAGGCAAAATAAAGATCAGGGGAAACGGTTCGCCCGGTCTGGCCCACCTGGTTGGAATAGTCGCGCCAGCCATTGTCCACCACAGGCCGACTGGCCCCTACCGCCCCACCCAAGACTTCTGCCAGGTCTTCCAGCAGTTTAAAATTTTCCGGCCCCTGCATCCCCAGCCCACCCGATACCACAATCCGGGCTTCGGTAACATCTAATTGAGAACCCGCCTGTTTGACCAATTCCCGGACTCGTTGGGAAAGTTCCGGCAATTCAACTTCTTCGTGAATAACTTCACCCTGCCGGGAAAGCGGAGGATCGCGAAACACATTCGAACGCAGGGACAGTATATGCGGTTTTTTGCCGTTGAAGCAGACAGTGGAATGAGCCCTTCCAGCTGAAACCGGTCGCACCACCTCCACCTCGCCGCCACTGACAGAAAGGGAAATACAGTCGGTCGCCACCCCCACCCCCAACCGGGCCGAAAGAACCGCCGATAATTCCTTGCCGTTATTGGTCGCCGGCAATAGTAAATAATCGAATTCAGATTTTTCTAATTGCCGTAATAAAGCGAAAGCATAATTTTCATGGACATAGTGCTGCAGGTCGGGATGGGTGAGAAAACGCACTTCATCGGCACCGTATTGAATAAAAAGATCGGCCTCAAAATCTGCTACATGGCAAAAGCAAAAGGCAACGACCTTTCCAGATATCTGGTTCGCCAGTTTCCGGGCGGCACTTAGAACTTCTAACGATACCGGTCTGGCTTTGCCTTGGTCATGCTCGATCACCACAGCTAGGACAGGGTCAACACTCACAAAAAAACTCCAGAATAAAAATAAAGGGAATTATATGCTTAAATCTGCAACCATTCCCTAGGACTTAGGGTTCTTAATAAGCTTGAACTTCTGCCTTATTTGCTTGGCCGTAGAATATTCTGTGCGGCTTTAAAGATTTATCTGGGTTTATCGATAAAATACCTTTTACGACTTCTTTAAACTCTTTTTCTGTTGGATTTTCTTTCATTTGCTGTACTCTTATTAATGTATTCCCCGATTAAAAACATCACGACAATATTTAGCAATTTCGGGTGTACCAGAACAAAATCGATCTTCAAGTATTTCATATAGTTGTTTGAGTGCGTCTCTTTCATTTGTTACCAGTTCATAAAAACTAGCTCCATCTGTTTCGTACAAACGACCACCCAAATCCGAAGTATACCTAATTGGTTTTCTAGGAATGATGGCTACTAAATAACCACTATACCCAGGGCGTGAACGCAATGCAGTTTTTAAGGTTTCAGTTACTCGTTCCTTGTTAGGTCCATTCATACATAGTGTTGTATTTATTCTTGATTTCTGCAATTATTTTACGTTGTTTGTTTTCTATATCATAACCTGCATCATGATTTTTGAAACCACGAACCCCACCGAGTACACCTTGATGAAACCGTCCAATTGCGCTTGATATACCAGTTGATACAGAATGATATGTCCCTTGTTCCTCAAGTTTTTGAGCGTCTCCTATGTCATAAGCTGATGCAATACAAAGCAGTAAAAAGGGGTCTTGAATATTTTTTTAACCCTTCTTAATGCATCATCGCGTGATGATTTTAAGCTACCAATAAGAGTATCCAACAATTTATCTAATATCGCACTATCAATCCACTTTAAGCTATTTATTGACATATTCAGCCTTAATCTCAATCCCCACACCTATTCGTCCTAAAGATTGTGCCACACGAAAGGTAGTACGACTACCACTAAACGGATCGAGAACAATATCACCACTATCTGTAAATAACTCAATAAAAAACTTAGGAAGCCAATCAGGAAATGCCGCACTATGACCTGTATTATGGCATATTGGTGCCCTATGTAGAACATTGGAAGGGTAAACTTTATCTCGACCAACCCACGCACTTATACGTCTACCAGTCTTAGGATTAGTATTAGATTTTTGACGACTTAAATCATTTTCATTCATATTAGTGAGTCGTTGTTGTGTCCAATCACTGACTGGTTGCATTACCGCTTGTTGGTTCATCTTAATATCTTTAGACTTAGCAAAATGAATAATACGTTCCCATGCATCCCTGAATCTGTATTTCCATTTACCCGGCATACTTGTTGTTTTATGCCATATATATTCTTCAATCCATAAATAACCAGTCTCTTTCTTTAAATGGGATATTAAATCAAGAACATACAAGGAACGCTCGCCATTTATTGCCTTCTCTTTTATGTTCAACACAAATGAACCGGTGGGCTTAAGTATTCTATATATCTGTTCAGCTCTAGGTGCAAACCAGTTTACATACTCAGCAGGCTTTACGCCCCCATAAGTGTGAGCCCTGGCATCGGCATAAGGTGGGGAAGTTACTACTAAATCAATACTGTTATCTGGCAGCTTTGCCATAACTTCAAGACAATCGCCAATAAGTATTTCGTTTTTTATTTCCTGACTTTTCATTTTATCAACCCCTATAAGACAACCTTCGGCCTGGCATTCCCTTGAACAAGTTTTCAATCCTCTTTTCAGTATCTATTCCAACATTCCCATCATTAAGCCTGAATGTAAATTCATTTACGCAACGGGTTAAATATTTTCTACTGAAATGATGGAAGGTACCATGACAGCCTCTTTTCAGAACCGCCCAAACGCTTTCAATGCCATTAGTAGACGCCATACCATCAACATACTGGCTCATGGAATGATTAACCTGAATCTTGTTATACCCTGTTAATCGGCATATAAATCTGGCTTCATCAAGCAGCCAGAATGGAACCTTTCTCTACATTTTCGTAGATATAGTCCTGAATATTTTCTGAATCCACTTTATCCATTGGATTAGCTTTCACTTTCCCATCCCTGGATCGCATTCCAACAACAGCAGTTTTAGTTTTTGCGCTTCGACCTTGAATTCCTTTTGCTTTTTAGCCTTATGTCTGTTTTTCTCAAGACCACCAACATAGGTTTCGTCAATCTCAACAATGCCTGAAGAGTTATCATCCAAACAAGCCCCCCTAATCCGATGAAGTAAATGCCAAGCTGATTTTTGCGTAATGCTCAATTCTTTTGATAACTGAAGAGATGATATGCCTTTTCTAGCCGTCATTACAAGATAAATGGCTACGGTCCAAGTCTTGATTTTTAACTCACTGGAAAATTATTAAAACTACTTTTTGCCTTCCTGTTTTTGTCTTGGGAATTTCTTGGGAATACGAAAACGCTCTACTAAAAACATCCCAACGATGCTTCCCAGCGTAATCGTTACCATTGTAACCGCAAAATCCTCCTTGCCTGCAATAGCCGCTACAATCGCAAGCACTATGCCGGTGATTGTTATTCCCAAAGAACTATTTACTCCATTCTTCTTATCTTCCGCATTAAGTTTAAGACTTTCCTTCTGAAAGGCTACAAATTCCCAGCCCATGCACCCTGTTCATGAGCTTGATCCGATTCCACAAGGGCCAATAAGCGGTCTGTCGAACCAGATTGCAATTCCTCCAATTCCCTCATTTGAGCAGGTGAACGAAGGCCTAGATCCTCTGTCTGAAAACAAAATAAACATAATTCCGGGCCCGGTAGCGTTGTAGCGTATTTCCAGAACAGAAACAATAGTTTGGGCTAAAGAAGCCCACTTATGCCACAAGGCCAAGTACAGTCTGATTTGTAGCACCTAAAATGTCAATATAGGTATCAAAGGCCATAATGCCAAGATAGCTATTAGCCATCTGGCCACAATACGGTCAATATTTACCGAGTAGGCGAAACAGAGGAAGATCCGATATCCATTCAATCTCCCAGATTTCGCCAATGGTTCCCAGTCCGAGAAGAAAAACATTATAGAACCAGAAGACCAATGCCAACCCGGCCTTCATATTCCTGTGCCAAGCTATTGTTGAGTCCGCTGTCCACAGGAGTAGGAGTTTCATTCATCAGGTATATTTTCTTAATTAAATGATTTTTTCCTCTTCACGTAGCAAGCGAACCAGCTCGTCGCTTATTTCTTCTTCAGATCCTTGCAGAATTATTCCCTTTTTTCGCTCTGGGGGCAGGCAGAGGTTTTTCTCAATCACTCGATTGTTACCAATATCGAGCGTCTCAATATCAATAGCGGATAGCATTAAAACTTCTTTTTTCTTGGCAGCCATTATACCTTTGAGGGAGGGCAGACGAGGTTCATTCAGACCCTTCTGGCAAGTCAACAGCAAGGGAAGCGGCAATTCGCGAACCTCACTGCCGCCTTCAACCTGCCGGGTAACTTTAGCATTTCGAAAGTCATCGGAGAACTCAACCCCCATCACCACAGTGGCGAAGGGAATACCGAGAAAAGTAGCCAGGGCCGGGCCCGTCTGGGCCTGATCCACATCCACAGCCTGTCTGCCGCAAAAAATTAAATCGTAGGGAATTTTTTCAACCGCGCAAGCTAACACTTTGGCCAATGCATAAGAGTCCAGCCCCTCAAATTTAGCATCCATCAAATGCACGGCTCTGTCCGCACCCATAGCAAGAGCTTTTTTAATGGAATCCTTAAATCCTTCAGGTCCCAGCGATAAAAGTGTGATTTCGGTATCTGGTTTTTTTTCTTTAATGCGCACCGCTTCTTCGATCGCAAACTCATCATAGGGGTTAATGATGCGGGAACTCCCGGGAGAAACCACTCTTCCATTTTCAATCTGGATTTGAGCGGCGGTATCCAAAACCTGTTTAACACAAACGATGATTTTCATAACCCTCAAGCACAATTAAGTTAACTTGGATATTATCGCAGAGGGCGGCAATTTACAAAACCACCAAATTGCCCTCAAAACAACTGGCTAAAGGTCTGTGAGGATTTAGTAATGGTACTTTTGTACAGTGAAGGTTAACTTGATGAATTGCGCAAATACAACTTCGGTAAGCGGGGAAAGGCAGGATCGCAATGGTTCTTAAACCATATATAACACTTCGGCCGCCCGTTTTAACCTTTTCTTAATTCTACACATGAATGCGCAATCTCCTCCAGTTAATGTTTGCCTAGAGTAGCTAACATACCTTGGGCCACGATATCAGAACAGGGTTCTTGCAATTTTACTTACAAGGGAGAAGCTTTTGGTAACCCTTCAATTTTGAGAGAAAAAATTTTATCAAATGAATTCGTACACTCGTCTGTTAAAAGAACATAATTTACACCAACATAATTGCATTCAACTTTAGAAATCTGATTAAGATAGCTTATTGCGATTTCTGCGGTTTCACGAGCCTTTTCAGTCGAAATCGTGGTTTTCACTATCCACGGTCATTTGGTTCATCTTTAAAACAGTTTGTGTTGCGTGGGGTTCAGATGACAGGTGTTTGTCGCTCTGAACTTACGGGCTAGCTTCGCCCTAAAGTCAAGGTCATTTTTTTGAGGCCGGCCTTGAGATGGTCGGAGAGGGCTTGGCTGCTGATTTTCATGATACGCGCGGCGAGTTTTTTCTTAAGTCCTCCATAAAACACCAATGAGACAGCCATCAACTGCCTATCCGTCAATCCCATATCTTCAAGATTTAAGAAACCTTCCTTTAAGTAGGAAAACTCTGAGTGCGGACGATAATCCTGAAATTCAACACCGAAATTCTGGGCATTGCGGATAATTTCCAACTCGTCAGGAGGAAAAAACCTCAAGTGGTAGTCATTCTCCGATCCATAATCTATATCTTCATTTGTTTTGCAGAGTTCAGACATGCTCGTGATTCTCCAGGTATTTTAGAAATTGAGGGCCATCATAAAAAATAAAATAGGAAAACCAAGGAGGCGGATTGGGCTCGAGCAAATCGGCAAAAAGACTGCGCGGCAAACCATCGGGCGAACCCGTCACGGGAACACCATTAATAAAAACTTTATCCCGAGAGAACATCGTCCGCCAATATTCACGCCCCACCCTGAAATGAAACCACAGTGCTTTTAACGAAGGTTCCCGACGATACAAATAATTTCCACAATAAAGGCAATGCCAACCCACATCGGTTTTGTGCAATCCCTTTCTACCACAACCCCTTTGAAGGATTTCTCCAGTTTCCAATGTATAAGAAACCGGCAAACAAAATTCAAGCCTCCTGCCAACAGATGCGTTATGACCCGAACGCGTTATCCGTATCTTTTCCACAACACCCCTCCTTACAAGTAGTTTTCCGAAACCTTGTTTCATCAACCTGCTGGATCGGCGAAGTACAGCACCCATCTAGCCAGGATCAATTTGATAGTCCCAAAAATTCTCGGCCAGCCCCAACCAGGCACATTCCTACCATTTTCCATTTTCCGTTCACCGATTGCATTGTCCAGGTAAGAATTGTTATAACTCCCAGGTTCCCAGTTTGCCTCTTTGAATTTTATCCAGCAAATCCATATCTCAGGAAATCCGGAGGTCGGTCGTTTCGGTTATTCTGCACATCAAAAAAAGCATTTTTTAATTTTCCCTCTTCTCAAAGTACCTGGTCAAGATGGTATAATCAGTGAAAAGGCAAAATCAGAACCAAGCCATACCGCCAATAGAGTGAATTGTTTTGCCAGAAAACGAATCGCAAAAAAAACAGCGAACTCGGAATAAGAACCTTATTCCCTTTTCGTATTTTTAATATGGGACATTTGTCCTTTATGTCAAGGGCTTTTTCACTCCGTCATGCCAAAAACACAGGTTTGGGAAAGAATAAGGTCTTTACCGGGGAGCGATAACCTTGCCGATTTTTGTCGAAAGGTCGGTTTGGACTATGAAAAATTCAAGAAAAGCCATAGGCGTAGCAATGGGCCTCCTGATTCCATAACCCTGGATAAAATCGCCAGGCATTTCAGGCTGGATTTGGGATGGCTGATTACGGGTATCACTTCGTCCTCTTCTCTTAACCAGAGGATTGGTAAAAAGCTCAAACGCTTGAGAAAAAAGAAGGGCTGGTCTCTTGAAGAAATGGGCCAGCGTGTTTCTCTTTTTCCGCAGGTTTTACAAAACTACGAAAATGGAAACTGGTCCATCTCCCCTGACTTGCTCAACGATCTGGCAGAAAAAATGAATATCCCGCCGAATGAGTTTTTAAAGAAGGGAGACACGCTTCCAGCGCAAATACCAGAATTGAAAATTTATCAACCCAAAAGCATCGCAGAAGCCCCCGCCATTAAGGGAGAAGACTATATCTCCATTCCCCTCACAGCATCTTCCATCGCCGCCGGACAACCCATCATCCAGGAAAATAATATTGAAGATTATGTGCTGCTTCATATACGGGCAGCAGGTAAAAAGAAAAACCTGGTGGCCAGTCGGGTAGACGGAGATTCCATGGAGCCCATGTTGCATTCAGGCGACATCGTGGTTATTGACCGGGACGACAAAAAATTAACTAAAAGCCGTATTTTTGCTATCTTCTATGATGAAGGTTTAACGGCAAAGTATGTGGAATCGCAACAAAACCTGTTAATTCTCAGGCCCATCAACCCCAATTCTCAGGTACAAATCATCAACCTCAACGAACATCCCGATCCTATTATCGGTCGCGTTATTGGTGCCTGGAAAGAGCTTTAGGCTCCGGGATGAACGAAGTCATCACTAAGCCACTGGACATCAAAACCGTCGTTTCACAAATTCGAGAAATCATCGCAAGCTTTTCAAGCTGAGCCCACAAGTGGGTTTTATTCCCTGTGGCTTGCCATGTCCTTTAAAATAACACTTTGTCAGGAACCCTATCTGCTTGTAGCGGAGGCGTTCACTTTTTTAAGGGCCGGGTATTGCTTCTTTTTGGTAATAAATGGTCACCACAATCTTATCCCCCGCGACAACCGACCCGACTCGAGTAAATTTTAAACCCAGCCGGTCCGACACCAAAAACCCAATTGAAGAACCCAAAACTGTTTTTTCAAACTGACTTCCGTCCGTTAAGATTCCGGGGTTGGTCTGGTCCATTCCATTTTTTAAAACATCAACCTTCATATCCTGGCCAGTGGGAGCGGTTTGCGCAAAAAGACCGATTGCCTTTACCGTAATATTTTCCTGCGGAACAAATCCATCATAAAATATCCCCCCATCAACAGCGGAATCGAGAGCGGGAACGGTAAAACAAAACAAATTACCAAGATCATCCACCGCTTCGGAAAAATCAGAGTATTCATTTTCCCAATTTAGGTCTCCGGCGGAGGGAACCGCAAGATTAAGGTTTGTTGTAAAAATATCAGCCATAAAACTCCTTTCCAAAATTTAAACCCAAGACCAAACGCTAATAGGAATCAAAATTCTTCAATTTATTTCCGCGCCGCCAAAACCCGAGCCCCCAAATATCTGTAGCCCAAATCCCGCATTGCTGACAAGTCCGCGCATTTGCCGGGCAATTATAGGAACCGTGTCCATACGTTGGGCGATTCCCGAGCCAATGGACCTGCCGACACCTAAAACCATGACTTTGACATTTCCCAATTCATGCGTAGGAGGGTTGACTTCAAGAATATCGCCTCGCTCAATTTCCATATTATCCAGTAGCAATTCAATCTCATAAACATCCCGGGGAAACCCGCGTTCCTGCAAGTAGAACGGAGCCAGGTCCGCCGCAAGGGTCTCGGTCCGAATCCAGTTGAACTCAAAATCAGTCGGTTTTTCCTTTTGCCCAAACTGATTGATCGATTCAAGATCAACGACGCTTTCCACCGATTTATAGCCCTCACCGGACCAGTTTTTGCGATATCTTAGATCGATTTTATTCACCACATCCCCAATAGGATTACGCGTGGATTTAAACCGAACCTGGTTTTTAGAATCCAACAAAACCCCATATTGTCCAAAATAATTTTATCCACGATGGTGCTGGTATTCACAAGGTTTAAGGGACGAAACAGAATTTTTGCCAACCCCAAATCCCAATAAAAAAAAGAACGACTTTCCTTGCCCCATTGGTTCCAGAGTTTGCGGGCTGAAACCTTGTTGACTATTACCCCGGCCAGCAAATAACCGGAAAATAGACCGCCCGCCTGATCCAGGGACGCAGAGTCCAGCACCGAGTTGCCTAGGTTCAACGCTTTGAGAATTGACCATTTGTAAACATGATCCGGTCTTTCAACAATGGAGTCGGCAATCCCGGTCAGGGTTCCGCTGGGATCATCCTTCACACCCTGGATATCAGCGCTGACCTCATCGGTGAACTGAATTCGTCTTCGGGCATACTCAATTTCATAAGCAAGATGAACGATAAAGGCTGTCCGGCCATCGCCGGAGCCATTGTATTGGATTTGGGTTTCCCGGTTGGTGAACCAGTTCCAGTCTCCATTCACATGGCTGGTGATATCAAAATAATCAACAACGCTGCGAGTGGCTTTTTCAGCCGTGGAATTAATCACTGGACTGGAAGAATGTTGCGTGAGGGAACCAGTTTTTGAGGTGGAAACATTGGTCCCTTGCGTGCTCACACTTAGCGGCGCATTCATAGTCAAGACCCGCGTGGCAAAAGTTACCTTAAAAACAATAAATGTTGCGTTATGGGTGAGACGAACGGAGTTCGTGTCTGTATTGATATTACCGCCTGTGGTGTAGGTCTCCGTCGTTCCTTGCCGTCTCCAGACTCGGTAACTGTTGGAGGGGCTTCCCCTGTTGTTTTGCGCATAGACATCTACCGTGGTCGGACCAGAAATCGTACCGGTCCACTCAAATCCAATGCCATATTCCGCTGTTGCCCAAGTACCCAGACCTGGATCGGGAAAAGTAATAATATGTTGCTGTCCGCTATTCAGGCCAATCGTTTGCCCACCAACCCCTGACAGAGCGCTTTGCGTTATCTTTGGAGGAAGAGCCTCGGTATGCTGGTGTTGCGGGTCGCTGACGGGAAACCCAAACGAGTCCAAATGCGTATGAGTGATATCCGTCGTCCCGCTTGAGACCACCACATCGTCCACAGCCGGAGCAGATAAGACGCCAACCTGGCCCACTCCGGTAACATGGGCCGTCATGCTGTCATTAGGGAGTTTCTCCTCAACAAAATGCTCGACCCGCAAAAGTACTTTACCAATGGTTCCAATATTAGCCAGGGAGTCGGTTTGCCGTAGCGATAGAACATTGGTACTCTGGTTAATCTTGGCGTAAGTGGTAGGACTATTGGGAATGTTGGCATTGGTGGGATTGATAGCAGTATTCCCCGCACCCACTACATCGTTCTGCGCCTGCAAGAATTTGGTATCAATGGAATCAGATTTTTTAGGCTTTGAAGAAAATACAACTTCCCCTTCAGCAACATCCACCAAAAATTCTCCGGAATCGGCCAGGTGGCCCCCAACCCTGATATTGGTAATGCTCTTAATAGGATAATCGGGATCGCTGAACAAGTAACGATGGTCGGTCACCTTCTCGAGAACCACGTCACCGCTATAATGAAATTCGTTGATCCCGGAGCAGCCCAAAAACTGAGTGGAATTCAAACTGGTGAAGCTGATTTCATCATCATTGACGATAACCGTCCCGGACGCCGGGAAATTAACGGTGGAAGAAACATCCAGCAACCCCCCGCCAGGAATCGCCACCGAAGTTAATTGGGTTTGTTGTGACTTCCGTACCAGAATTCCGGGAGCTTCATCGACATTGCCAATAACGATGGGCCTGATTTTTCCAACCGATTGTTCCGGAGCATTAGGGTAGTCAGCGAGGGTAAGGGTGTTGCCAATCACTGTCGCACCATAGCCCTGAGATATATCCACCAGATCGAAGGTACAAACCGCCTCGTCATAATGGATCGGGTCCCCGATGCGGGCAATAAAAAGGATACCAAGGTCCGTGCCGGTCAACCCATCATCTGAAAACCACTGGTAAAGAGTCACTACAGCCGATTCAGGAGGACGATGACGAAACAAGCTTGAAAACCGGGCCGGCCGGACTGAACAACTCCGTCGGCACATTCGCCACGCTCACCGTGAGGTTGGGGTAAGAATGTGCTGTCGGTTTGATCAGGAGATACTAGTCGGTCAAGGTTTCCCATATCATTCACCATCGGATACCAATAAAGAGAGTTGATCGTGATCCCTTCCCGATCGGCCAATCTCAACGTCAGTATCGGCAAACCATTCATGGCAGGCCAATCGATTTGTAATAAATTGACCGGCGCATTGGTCTTGCTATTTCTCGAAGTGTTAAATCCGGATGTAAAATCGGTTCGCATAACGAATAAAAAATAAGGATTAATAAATTTGCCTGGTTTTTCAGTGCCGTTAAAACTTTTCAGCCAATCGAGTCCTTACTCATAGCCATCAATTCCAATTTGTCGTCAATGCCTATCCCACTTGAGTGAATCCTTTCATCAATTTCCTCACACACCCGGTTTTTCAGAATTTCCATCAAGCGTTCTTTCCAATCCTCCCTCTGCCTCAACTGGGCATAAAATTCAGCCCGAAGCGGAACCGATTTCTGAAAAACAAAGGTTTCGCCTTTATAAAAAACCCGGACCGGGAACAATTGTGTCTGCCCCACTTGCTGAATTTCCTCACCCTCCACCACAAGGTTGAAATCCTCAGCCTGGCACTGGCTCCAATCAATCATATTTATCTCCCTTGTCTGTTTGCGGATAACCTCCGCTGGTAACCGGCAAAGTCTTTTCTTGCCGACAAATAGCTAACTCGGCTTAAAAGACCTTTTTCACTAGCTCCAGCGTCATGCTGGCTCTTTCCTGAGATCAATAGTCCCGGAATATTTACCGAAGATAACCATTTGAAAATTGAATGAGTTCATCCACCGCACGCTATGCAGGGTTGCGTTGCGGTCTTCAAATTCAAACGTGTTGAATGACTTTTTAACGGTGTCAAAAAAGGTTTCGGCGCTGTCCCGGTCAGACTGGCTGATACGGGCAAAATTAAACTGAAACGTCCGGCGTTGGCCTCCCTTCTCCTGCACATAAAGCGTGCCACCGGCAGTGACCGAATTGATCTGTTCAGGATAATCCAGGACCTCCCCCGCCGGGTATTCCGGCTGTGTAACAGGCACCCATTGCGCCGTCGGTGCGGACTTTGTCGGATAATAAAAACCAAAACTCATAAAACGTTCTCCAAAATTTCAAGTAGCAGAAAATACCACAGGCCAACTACCGGACCGAGACAACTCTATGGGCAATGCAATGCTGGCCCTCTGCCGAAGAGATTGCCCATTTCAACCGGGCGAGACCGTGTTAGTTTATTCGGCGGTCGAGGCGTTTGAGTTCATCGCGCATCATGAAAGCCATATTGCGGAACTCCTCCCGGTCAAGTCTGGTGCCGTTGGAGACATTAAAACTGAAATTAAGGTTTTTAATACTCACCCCACCGGACCCACCGCGGCGAAAATCATCGGCCCGGTTTTTGGGTAGAACCGCTTCATCCTTATGGATCAAAGCGAGCATATCGCGGGGGACCCGGTCAATGCCGTTGGCAAAACCGGGAAGAGCGGGTTTAGCCTGGGAGAATCCCACCGACTGGTTGAATCCGGTCAGGTCCGGGCTAGAAGTCTGGAACACCGGCAATCCATCATCGAAAAAGGAGAAGGAGTCGGATGATCCGGAAAAGGGATGGGCCGCCGATCGGATGGTTTCTTCAATAATTGTTATCCTTTGAGTGATATCACGGGAGAATATTTCTTCAATACCCTTGCGAATGACCTTGGCCTGTCCGGTGGCATTATCAAGAAGGTTGACCGTGATCAAAATCTCCCGCATACCCCGGATATGTTCGAGACAGGTTTTGGTGGTTTCAAACAACCGTGCCGTCTCCGGGGGTATGGGCGGCAATGCCAGAAGTTGAGCATTAGCAAGCTGGTCGAACGATTTTTGTACACCGTCTGCGTATTCCTCAACCGATTGATCGCCTACCATCCATTCACTTAGTTTTGAACCCGCTGACCAGGAATCATAAAAAGCGGTTAATGCGGTCCTCAAGCCAAAAAATGACGTACTCATCAATGAAAGGGCTTCAGTCTGATCCAGTGCATTTAGCCCACTTAAATCTTTTCTTATGTTTTTAAAATATTCTTGGTAAATGGGTTCCCATATGGGTTTAAAGCCTTCAACTTTTTTTTTGGCCTCTTTAAATATTTTTTCATTTTGCTCTAAAGCTCGCTTTGCCGCATCGCTGAACTGATCATCAAACTGGACCACGATTCGGGTCGTTACGGTCGTATTAGCCATTTTTGAATCCCTGAAAGAAAAGTTCGTTAAAACTGTTAATTAGATATGCACAATTCCGCAAACCTGTATGGAGCATAGCCATAGCCCTGTTCCCCTATAGAGCTTGCGGACAAAAAGCAGAAGAAACCTCCACCTGCCTCCAATGCGGGTTGCCGATTCCAAAAGAAAATGACCCAGTATTGTCATTCTGAACGCAGTGAAGAACCTTGGGTTATGCAATGGCCCCCTCTTTTTAAGGGAGGCGTTTCTAACCCCGGGTTACCCTCTCGGGGCACGAAGATTAAGGGAAAATATCACGTCTTCGTCACCTTGTTCCTCAGAATGAAAAAATGACCCAGTATTGTCATTCTGAACGCAGTGAAGAATCTTGGGTTATGCAAAGGTCTCTAAAACGCATGGAGCCATAGAGGTCTGGGGGTTGTCGCCTGTCGAGAGGGAGGTAATGGGCAACAATTCATTAGTCCTGGCCGATGAGCCGCTAGTGAGTGTGATATTTTTCCAAAAGAGCCAGGGCCTTCCATTCGGTAATACCCAGATCATTCTTTTCAAAAGGATAACCACCTTTTTTTAACAGCAGAAGACTTTCCAGATACCCCACCCATTTGCCAAACCCTTGCGGATAGCGGCTGAGGATTTTTCGTGCCGGGTGATTTTCGATATTCCATTGCGGGTTATCCGTTTCCTCGTGAACCCGTTTTAGAAATTTCTGGTACTCTACTTCCAGTCCCGGCACATCGTCCTGGAAGTAGGTGATCAGTTTTTTAGTGTGGCGTCTTCCAGGTTGGCGGATGTTCCTTCAAACACCATCGCCGCCGCGCATTTGAATGAGGCCTGAACATACTTTTTCCAGTTTGGAATCGAAGGAGTCAAAGGTTTTTCCTCGCCCGTAGCGGGATCGGTAAAAACAACCTCTTCTTCGCCTTCTTTGGTTTTAACTTTAATATCCGTTAGAATAGTTTCGATAAACTCGATACGCGCCTGCGAGGAGTGATCATCAACATTGCCGGGAGAGACAAACTTAAACCGGTTTTTCTGGAACTGGCAAAACTCTTCGGTCGTGTAGTCCCGCAAAACCAGAACAACCGTTTCCCCGCAATAAGGAATTTCAACTTTTATAACTCCCGGATTTATATTTATTGCCATTCATACCTTCATTCATTAAATGATGTATTAAATCAGCTCAAATATTCCGTCTGTTCATTGATCACTTTTACGATCACCGAGCCGTAGGTCGTGTCTTCCAGTACCTGAAATTCGGCGTTCACCGTCAGCACTTCCCCATCCCGGTCTTTTTTGGCTTCCTTATAAACCACCTTGGGAAAAATAAGATCGCAGGAATAGTTGAACGAACCGCCTGCGATCACCGCTCCGGTAATGGGAATGTGCAACACATATTCGGTGCCATTGACCAAGCCGGATTTATGGCTGTCGTCCTGCATTTCCAAGATCGCTGTTAGACTTTGCTGGAACCGGTCGCCGCGTTCTACTCTCGTTACATATCCGGAACTGTCACCCATTTCGTAAAAGGTTTTTGCCTGATTGTCCATTGTCCAGTCAAAAGACAGCAAATCCGCTTTGAACGATGTCGGCGAACCGCCAACCACAAGATCTCCTCCGGCAACAGAGCCTGAAAGAGAGCCGCCACGGGTAAAATTGACATCCCCATATCTTAAATAGGATTCCCCGATCACCGTCGGTTTGGAGTCGGAATTGGATTCTTCTTTCCCCATGCCACCGAACTGCGCCTCGAGTTTGACAAATTCACCCCTCGACCCGCTGATTTTAACGGATTTGCCGAACGATCCGGGAAAACGCTTGTTGGCAATTCCGTCATATTCCACAAGGGTCACAGAGGCCAAGGTAATATTAGCCAAATCGCGCTCCATGAAATGCCGATAAACGGTGGGATCGTTAGCATCATCCGGTTGATCGGTGGTTACTTTTCCCATAACCAGCGCGAGAAAAAATGCGAGATTATGCGGCATAGCATGCTGTTGGTGGGTGCCGTTCAGTTTCCAGTTTAGAATTTCCTGAATGGCTGGTTCATTGAGTCCGGTGGTCTCGTTTTCATCCGTCTGCACCTCATTCGGTTGCACATCGGTGATGGGGCCTTCAAAATTAAAAGCAGTGGAAATTCCTGCCGGGGTTCCGTAGCCAACCTCTTTGGCGGTAGAAAATCCGCGCCATCCTGTAGTGATACGTTTGGTCGTCATAAAATGTCCTCAAAATTTAACGGTCAATTCAATTTGGGCAGTGGTGGTCGAAATAAAATAATAGTATTCTCCTTTTTTAAACTGTTCTTCGGTAGTGCTAACCTCCCGGACAAAGCCTCCGATGCCCAGATCGTCGTTGGAACTTTTTTGTTTATCCAGGACTCTTTCTACATTCGCCACCAGGTTATGATGAGTAGCCAGCCCAAACTGAGCATTCCTTTGCCGGGTCACGGCGATCACCTGTGCCGGAACAATTTCGCGAATTTCGTTAGTGCCTCCGGGCTCCTGTTGTTTGGCATCGGCATTGGGCGCCACCGCGATGGCAGGCAGATCGGACGGAGCAAAAAACCGCGCGTCCTTTTCATCCTGAATCGAAAATCCACGTTTATAAGTTTCAAGAGTTTTCACATTGACAGAATTGCCCACCCAGGAATCGTTTGCCAAGGTGGTTTTAATGGCATTACCAAGAACAGTATAATTGGTCACCGAACCTCTCCTTTAATCATTCAAGCCTCGCTTAATTAAATTTATGCTTGAGAGCGGACTCAAAAATCTTTTCGATGTCTTCAGCCGCCTCTTCGGTTGCCTTACCCAGCACCCGGAATGTGGGAGTGCCAGGGTGTCTGATTTCTTTCACCGGATGCTTCGCCCCCGGCCAGAACAAAAGTTTATTTTTCCTGGATCGAATAATATGCGGGCGGCTGCCAAACTCAATAATTCCTGCCACGGGCGAGTTGCTTTCCAGCTTTGAGGTAAAAGACCCGCTCCCATCCAGAAAAACAGATTTAATGGATCGGAAATAATTGCCCCTGCCCATATTGGGTTTACGGGTTGTGGATCGGACCCTTGCCTTTGCCAGATATTCAGCGCGGAGCATTAATGCGCGAGCGGTCTCACGTGCTACTTCTTTCATGCCTTGTGATAAATACAGGAAACGGGCCCTTACCCTGTCAAACGAATCTAAACGGAGAAAAATAGCCATCAAATCAATTATATTTTGAAAACTCGATGAGGTTCCCACAAAACCATCACAGCTGGTGGAATGGGTATGCGGTTCAACTCCAGCAGCCCAGAAGTGGACTCATCGGATTCACACAGTTTCGATTTATTGGCAAACAAAAGTTTTACCCATTGTAGAATGCCTTGCTTGATCGTTTCCGGAACGTTAGAGGCACCCCCGAAACCGGCCACAAACTTTATTTCCAGCGCATTCATTGCTCTGAGAGCATTGGGCCAGGTCTGTCCATCATTCAAGCCAACCCGACCGGGAGTGGACACACCGTCCACCAGATATAGGATTTAATATCAACTACCGACTGCAAAGGCGAGAGCGGTATGGGAAGCATCGCGCCTTCCGGTGCCCAATCCAGCCACAAGGTCCAAGTCTGGGTGATGAACAAACGTCGAGTCCAGGTTTCGGCCTTTTGCCGGATAGCGGTCACCATGGAATTGATCAACGCGTCATCATCGCTATCCGTAATACGTAAATAAGTTTTGGCCTCGGCCAGAGAAACCGGCTCCGAAGCAGGCGGAACATTTATTATCAAAGCCATTTTATTTTTCCGTTAAGGTTTTTTTTTTGCGATGCTTTTATTTTCAGAGGCTTGGCCCCGGTCTTTCGCGGTTGGTTTGGTAACCTTGCGCGTCTTGTATTGTCGAATAAAGACACGCGCCAATTCGTCCGGCATATCCACCGTTTCACCGCAGGCATAAGTGTTGACAACGATTCCATCTGGAGAACCCTGCCGGGCTTTGAGCATTTTAATTTTCACAAATGACGCTCAAAAAGTTTCCTTTTCTCCTCAAACTAAAAATGGGAAAGGATTGATTAGTTGACAGGCGCCCGATGTGGGATTCCTCTCAACACCATACTGGCAACCTGGGCTCCGATAGTAGTAGCAGAAACGGTCAATACCGCACGTAGATAACGCTTCGTGCCTTTATATCCAACACGTTGATTGGTGTCAGAGGTTAAATCGGACAACAGTCCCTCCTGGTCGGCCAGGGCCACATTCGTCCAGTTGGAATTATCGTCCGATTCCTCAATCTTTGGGGTATGGGTACCGTCCGTAACCGTGCCTACACTGAAAACAACAGCAGAACCTTCGAAGCCCTGAAGATCAATGCCCAGTCCGTTAATGGTTGCGGTGTAATCATCCGGGTCGATGGAGTTGACCACGTCTATATGGTTTTTGATATCTTTCATTATTTTCTCCGTCAAAAAATTTTATTCATGGCTCCCCCTTGTCAGGGAGAGCTTTGCACAACCCATGATTACCCCTTCGGGGCACGAAGGCTAAGGAGAAATATCACGTCTTCGTCGCCTTCAGCTCCTCAAGGATGACAAACCAGCGGTTCCTGTCATTCCGAGCAATCGCTTCTTGTCATTCCAAGCAATCGTCTCTTGTCATTCTGAGCAATAGCGAAGAATCTCGCTTTTCTGTTTTTTTCGATTTACCCAAAGGGTCAAATATCACTAGCTCAGCATGACAACCCCAACCCCCTCGATCCCCCTTGTCAGGGGGACAATCAATTCACTCCTGTCATTTGCATAACCCATGATTACCCCTTCGGGGCACGAAGGCTAAGGAGAAATATCACGTCTTCGTCGCCTTCGGCTCCTCGAGGATGACAAAATACCCTGTTCCTCAGAGTGACAAAATAGCCTTGTATCGTCATTCTGAACAATCGCATTGTCATTCTGAACGCAGTGAAGAATCTCGCTTTTCTGTTTTATCAACTTACACAAAGGCCTTTTGAAAAGAGGGATAGGGGGTTATCTATGCAGAAGTTTTTTGGATGGCAAATGCTTCAAAGTTAGCCACATCACCGCCAGTGCGCTTCGTGGTATAAAACAGCACGAAAGGTTTGGAACTGAAAGGATCACGAAGAACCCTCAATCCCATCCGGTCAACAATGGTATAAGTCTGCCTGAAATTCCCAAACGCGACAGACATGGAATTGGCCGCTACTCGCGGCATATCTTCCATGCGCTCAATCGGGTGACCCAGTAAGGTTTGCGGCTCTCCCTCCTGAGAACCTGGTTGCCAGATGTAAGAACCAGTAGAATCTTTCAGTTTGGAAACTTCTTCAATAGCACTTCGTGACATCAACCACCGGGCATTGGGAATATATGCGCCCTTCAAAGCGTAAAACAACGAGCGCAGACCATCGGCAGTCAAAGAGCTGGCACTTTCGGAATTGACCTGTTGCACCTGGCCGGGATTGCTAATGCCTGACAAATAAGTCAATATGCCGCGTGGTTTCCCGACACCATCCCCATTGATGAAGGCAGAGTTTTCGATACGCACCATCTTGTCGGCAATTTTTACCGACAACCAGGACTCGACATCAATACGTGAATCATCCAGTAAGGTCTGTGTCGCTTTCGGCATTGCGTAAAGCTCATGCACAGGAATTCTCCGTAAGCCAATCTGCGGAGTACTAGTTTCAGGGCGGGCAGACCGTTCCGAAGCCCATCCACTGTCAGTCTCGTCAAGGTCTTCAGGAATTTCCAGAGCATCGGTTGAGATGGTCTCGACCGATGCAATATTACGCATGGGTGAAGTTTCATAAACTTTTTGAATGGCCTGTTGAGATATTCCCGAAGTCATCCAATACCCGCCATCCGGGTCGCTATCGGTGGCGAGAAGTTTGATTTCCTGTGGAGTCAAAAATCCTTCTCCCTTTCTGAGATAATGAACCACGGCTTCTTTTCTTTCGCTGGAAAAAGGATCCGGTTTATCGCTTTCGTGCTTGCCCAGAATCGGGCGTTCGAGTTTGGTTTCTATCCGCTCAAGTCGTTCCTTAACCTCAGCCAGGTTTTGGATTTCTTTCGCCACACGATCGACCTGCTCCTCAAGAACGGGATCGGCATAACCCTTTTTCTGGATTTCGCCCAAGCGCTGATCATTTTTTAACTTATGTTCCATAAATGCCCGATTGAGTTCCTCAACGAGCTGTTTGATCTCTTCCATTTCAATCTCCTTCAATAAAAAAAACCCTCACCCGACCCCTTAAGACGGTATAAATTGGTCTGAGGAAAGTCTAAAATTAGAAGTTCGTGTTCAAGGCTCCCTTTACAGAACCTAAAAGTCGGCAGAGGGAAAGCCGTAACGGCTCCCAGTCCGGGATATCGGCTCCCATTTTCAATCTACCCGAGTGGGCAAAACCCGGCTCGTTGCTTTTGGAAAGGAGTGATTTAAAATTAATGATTGCCAGTTGGGTTTGCCGTTTATCCAACCCCACGGCATTTTGCAAAAACTGACCAATCAATTGTTCTTTCGCTTTTACGCTGAGCACCCCCGCCTGCGGGTTCATGGGAAACGTGACAACGCTGTATTCCATGAGCTGGATTTCCTTCAACCGGCGAATGTCGGGGTGCTTCCGGTCCGGTTCCTCCTTGATCGTTCTAAATCCGATAGAAAGTCCTGTGCGTCCGCCGATGCTCTGTGCCATTTTCATAAGGCTATGGCGTTCCCGTGCCGCACTGACATTGAGGTCAAGCAATCCGCGCACGAACAAACCACGCTCGTCTTCATGCGCCTGAACGTTCCAGCCAATCTGCCGAGTGGGGTCATGATGGTCAAGAATAGGGATGCGCCCCTGGCTTTCCTTCAGAGTTTTTTTATAAGCCCCCTTTTCCACTACATCTCCGCCCAGATCGACGGACCCAAAAGTGGAAGCATAGCCGGAAAACTCTCCAGCATCATTCAGCGCATCCAGCTTAAAAGGAAACGATTTAATTTCTTTCATGATGATTCACTCCCAGAGTTTTGATGGCGGGTCAACGAAAGCTTGTCCCCACCGGGCACATCATCAAACCCAACCATCCGGCGTTTTTCGTTTACCGTTAAAAATTCACTTTGATTAACCCGGTTCCACAATGCTTCTTGATCTTCCGACAGCGCCTCAATACCATCTTTGTCGTAATCCAAAATCAAATTTTCACCAAAACGGGGCACCAGCCAATTATTAAGACCATCGCGAAGCCGGTTGAGAAATGGGCAAACCACTTCGGTATATAAGGCCTTCCGTGCTTCCTTGCGATTCTGGTACGTGGCCGGACCCAACCCCACCAGTTCCGGAGGAACATTAAACACCTGCGCCACTTGGAGAGCACTCATTTTCAGACCTTCAATCCAATCCATATCTTTGGGGGAAACCCCCAACTCTTTCCATTCAAGATCTTGCTCCAAAAGAAGAGGCTCCCGGGCATTGTTGACTCCCTGAATCTGCTGTCGCATTTCGGTTTTCAAGCGGTCAAACTGATCGTCAGTCAAGCGTTGCTTACAGGTCAACGCGCCGGAAGGAACCGCCGCGTTCCGCAGCAGCGATGCATTCCACTTATCGCCTGAATTAAGCTTGTCAATGGCCAAAGCCGCGACTTGAACGGGGGACAAACCGTACCAGTCATCGAGAGGATTAAATAACTTCAAATGTAAAATTTGGTCACGAGGAAATTCTACCTTCTGTCCGGATACCGTATACTCATAACCACCGACATAATGAACCACATCGGGAATGACTTTCATCCGATCCGGCCGCAAAACATAAAGTTCTTTAGGTAAACCGGAAGGACCACCGCTGGATGGGCCTACAGACTCCATATAAGCATTTCCGGAAAGATAGAGATGGCAAACTATGGATTCAATCAGTTCATGTTTTCCCTGAAGCGGATTAGGCCGGGTAATCAAATCGAGCAGAGGGTGCCGAGACACCTCCCGTCTTTCCCCACCTGGTAACTGCCTGAATAAAACCCAGGGAATACCAGCGCTTGCCGAAGCTATCTCCTTAACGCAGGAAAACACCACACTGTTCTGGGTAAATCCTTCTTTTGCCAAAGAAGTATAATCGGTTTTACTGGAGACTCCTTGCCTCGCTGGCAGCCATAAGGTCATAGCCCGGGTCACCGCACTTTCTTTTTTCTGGATGCTTTTGAACCAGTCGATAAATTTCATAGTCTAATTATTTTTTTTAATGGAAATCAGCGAGAATTCGATAGTAAAACACCCGCGGAGATTACCAATTATGATAAAAACCATAAGAAATGCGTGAGTTACAGATATCTTTCAAGAATTAAGCATGTATTAAAAATACCTTATGGATTCAGGAAGGCCATTGTTTCAGCTTTATAAGTTGGGCTTGTCGTGACAATCAAATCGGCGTGTTTTTCAAAAAGAACTTCATCGAAGTTTCCAGCCATACCCGTATTAGCGAGCCGCCCGCCTACTACAAATGGAAGAGACGCGTCAACAATCCCGGTAATTACTTTCATGCCTAGTAAAACCCCGTTCACATACCATCTATAATTATTAGCTCCATCGTGATTGAACCTGTAAGCGACCCATATATTAATTGGGACTGAATAAGGCCATGAGCCCTGCGCCACATTGTTCGACCCAATTTCCAACGCGGTCCAATTCTCATTTGAGGCAAGTATGTAACCATTGTTATAGTTTACCCACCGCAAAAAATACGGCTATACCCCTTGATGTCCTACGCATCCTCCAGCTCAATTGAAAAGGGGTGGAATCACCCATATTAAAATCAGAACTGGCTGGGAAAGATATCATGTCGCTAAGGCCCGGATTTTTCATGGACCCATCGCCAAACACCTTTTCTACCGTATCGATTGTCGATGAGCCTATAAGGGTCGGCGGCCTGTCATAAATCGACGAATCCGAAAAATCAGAATCGAAATGAAGCAGCAGCTTCACATGGTCCGGATTAAGTCCGGAAAGTCTCGAAATCCCGCGTGGAGTCGCAAGGCTATTCCCTAGCCCAATCTCCATCAGTAAAGCCCCAAAATATCGGTTGCGGTGGTAAGAGCCGCCTCCACCCGTTTGACAGAAATTGGCAAAACAATTCCCGCGGGAATATTTTTAAACATAACCGAAGAAGAATCCGCGGCAAGAATGACAGCGATATCCCCTGCTCCACCCACAAACAGAGCCCGGCAGGTTATCGAAAGACCCGTTGAATCATCAGGCGTTATGGAAAAACCATTACGGGCCGGGCTGGTAAGAGCCGTTTCATAGCTTTTGGAGGGGTCGGTCATAAGAAAAAACTCCTTTAAAAAAAAGGAAATACATTTCAGGCGACTCGACGGATACGAGGCCCGTTTAAACCGTTGTTGATAAGATTAAAGAGCATCTCCAGAGCATCAGGCCCGTCATCGTGACTGGCTTTGGGAAAATATTTCAATTGTTCCAAAAAAACCGTCTGGTTTCTGCGAAACCGGATCAGACCATTTTTAAAGAGTTTTATCATTGATGGGCCGTACCCCTTCAACCGGGGGATACAGTTTTCGTTTAGCCCCTTCTTTAATTATCTGGTCCTTAAACAGCTGCTGGAACTGAACTTCTTCAATAGCGATCCTTTCGAGCTGGTATTGGCGGTGATAATCGAAAAGGGCTTCCATGATGGAATCCGGATGCCGCTTCTGAATGTCCGCCTGGATGATATCGATGATTCCATCGGGCTGAAGTGCCCCAATAAGAATGGCTGACGGGTCGGCGTTCCTGGAAGATAAGCCCATGGAGGGGTCAATGGAACAGTAGAACCTCGTTTCTTTTTGAACAAGTACGGGTTCCGGGGCAAAACAGAACCACTCTTCCTGAAACAAACAGTCATCGGGGTTCACCGGCTCATTCTGTTTTTCAGAGTCAAAAAATGCCGGGCCATCTGAAACCTTCATAGCCATCAAATAATAATAGTTTTCTACTTCCGGCCAGAGAACAGAGGTACCCCGCAACATTTCTTTTTGATGCTGGCAAAAGAATTCCTCGGCTTTTTGCTCCGCATCAGGGGAGCGGGAGGTATAAAGCCCTTCCCACTTTTCCCAAAGTTGGGAGGAAGACCAGCGAATAACCGCCTGCCATTTTTTGCCGTTCCAGCCTGGCCGTTTTAATAATCGGGCCAGCAGAGAATCGTAATGAAGAAGGGTGCCGATAACAATATAAACCGTGTACCGACCTCCTATCTTCATCACCGCTTTGAAGAACCATTTACGGTCCTTCTCGCGTTGTTCGGGAGAATCAATGTTCTCATCGTTCTCGAGATCGTCACAAATAACCAAGTCGGGCCGACGGCTCCCATGTCGAGCTCCCCGCAATCTTTTACGCTTTCCCCAGCATCGGACGGCAATGCCATTTTCGGTAATGAGTTTTGCGGCTTTCCAGGTACGACCAGGACCACAGACTTCCGGAAAATCTTCCATCAACCTTTTATTGGCTTCCAGTTCTGATTTTATGCCATCAAGAAACTCTTCAGCTTGCTCCGTGGTATCAGAAATGATAGCGATGAATTTTTTTCTCGCTCCAGCAATACACCAGAGCGGCAAGATAAGTGTACTGAGAGTCGATTTGGCGTTGCCGCGTGGAGCGGCCAGTGCTTCTTTTCCTCCTTTTCCCGATGACTCGGAATTAATAATTTGTTGTTGATAGCACAAAAACATGTCCTCATGCATGGATGAGGGTTTTTCCGTCAAATGGTGAGGAAAATATTCTTGGGCAAAATATTCAAGTTCTTTTGTTGCCCGAGTTCTTCGTTTTTCTTTTTGCTTTTGGCTGATTTTACCAAATGGTTTGAGGATATCCTTAATGAAGGTTCCTGTTTTATATTTAGGCTCGATACTTTTGTTTCTCCGAGTTGCCACCATATTTGTTTAACTTTTTCCTCAATTTCTTCTGTGTGGTTCCCCACAAGGTTAGCGGCACCAATCTCTCCATTTTCCGCAAGAAAAAGCGCGACGGTTTTTAAGACTTCTGAGAGGAGCCAATCTGGATCCATGTTTTCAACTTGAATGTGCATCTTAATAGTCTCTAAAATTTTCCCCGCATAGAGACAGTAAACCCGATGAATTTTTAAATCGTCAGGAAAATCATGGATCAAATTCCATACAATTTCTTTTAGCTCCTCAAGCCCTGAGAACAATTCATCAAGGCGATCCAGGTTTTCAGATAGGGGTTTAGACATTTCTGTTTTCTCCCGCATTCAAAGCGCCGACAATCTGGTTTACTGATTTTGCAAGTTCATTTAATTGTTTAAATATCCTGTTTATCAAAGCTTCATTTTTCCCGACAGCAACATAAAAGGCTTTCTTGTCGACGTATTGCTCAAACAGGTATTTTTGGTCGTCCTGTCTTCCTCGCTCAAGATCGCGAAGGGAAGTTTCAATCTCTTCGAGGTTTTCCTTGAAGTCACGGAACCGGCGAAGGTTTTCTGCAAGCATCCAACGTATCAACCAGCCGATAGTTCCAAGTCCCAGCAAAAGTAAGAGCGAGACCCAGGGCGTCAAAGCCCGAAATAATTCAAGACTCATGAGTTTGATCTGATAAAAACGAGATGTTCATGATGGAGTCATTAACCTGCATAGAGGAAGTGATTATTTTTAAAGATCTCTTTGGGTTATATCTTCTCAAGCAATTCATGCTGATATTTCTCCAATGAACAATGAGACCTTTGCATAACCCTGGACTACCCCTTTTTTGAACCACGCAAAGCTCTCGTAAATATTTTGTAAATTTACTGTTGTTGGAGGGAGGAAAAGGCCGGGAAATTCCGACCTTTTCCTTAGGTGGGCAAAGCCCAGTGCGCAAAGGGCTTGATAGGAAAATTAGAACTTATGGGCTAATCCTAAATTGGCTAAAAATTCCTCTTCCAAAAGGACTCACAAACCAACCCTCTTAACCTAACCTATGTAGCCAAGAACAAGGTGCGGATTCGCTAACTTACTGGAATAGCGTGGTTTCTAACCTTTAAAAATCAAGTATGGAAAGAGAACTTATGGACAAGCTCTTTAATCAAGCGAATCTTCAGAAAAACCTATTTTGAAAACTTTTGTTAATGCTGGAGTTGGAGGGCTTTAATCTTATTACTCGTTTTTGAGGTTGATTTTAGGACTCTTCTTTTATACATTGGGCACCGATTCTCCCACATAAATCATTATCTATTTCCAAAAACCATGGAAGTCAAAGAAACCCTTTGGAAAAAATGTTTAGAAAAAATTGAGGGGCAAGTACTCCCCGAAAGCTATACCACTTGGTTTTCGACCACCTATCCCAGAACCCTCGATGATGGTTTGATGACCATAGCCGTTCCAAATCAATTTTATAGAAAGTGCCTCATAGAGAATTATCGGGACCTGATCGAAAGCACTTTAAGATCTGTTACAGAAAAACCGATCTTGGTAGATTTTTGCATAGAATCTGAAATTATAGCCCAAACGGGACAAAACAAAGAAGAGGAGAAAACCTCGGTTATTAAGCCCGTCGAGAGCCTTGGTGCTTCGTTCTCTCTCAACCCTAAATACAATTTTTCAAATTTTGTGGTTGGTTCAAGCAACCAGTTTGCCCATGCGGCAGCTTTGGCCATTGCCACTAACCCGGCCATCGCCTATAACCCTTTATTTTTGTATGGGGCGGTAGGGTTAGGCAAAACACATCTTCTACATGCCATTGGTAATAAAATTTGCGAGAACAACCCCGGGTCTCGGGCCCGTTATATTTCTGCCGAAAGCTTCACCGTTGACCTTATTGAATCCATTAAAAAAGATAAAATGTCATTGTTTCGGAAGAGGTATCGTCCCTTGGATGTCCTGTTAGTCGATGACATTCAATTCATTGCCGGCAAGGAAAGGACTCAGGAGGAGTTTTTTTATACCTTCAATACTCTCTACGAATCACACAAACAGCTCGTTATTTCCAGTGACAGGTATCCTAAAGATATTCAGAAGATGGAAGAGCGGTTACAATCCCGGTTTGAGTCTGGATTGGTGGCGGATATTAATCCCCCCGACTTGGAAACGAAGGTTGCCATTCTGTACAAAAAAGCCGACTTTCACCAAAAAATTATTCCGCAAGACGTCGCTATTTTCATAGCTAGCAATATAAAATCCAATATTCGCGAGTTAGAAGGTTTTTTACTTAGAGTCATCGCATTTTCTTCTTTCACGCATAAAAAGCTTGATTTGGAATTAACCAAAGAAGTGTTGAAAGATTTTATACTGGATAAAAACAAACATTTCACTATTAACAATATCCTTAAAACTGTTGCGGGGTATTACAACCTTAAGGTGTCCGATATTAAATCTAAAAGGCGTACTCAGGATATTTCTATACCCCGTCAAATAGCCATGTTTTTATGTCGGGAACACACCAAATCCTCACTTCCCGAAATCGGTCGTCAGTTTGGCGGCAAAGATCACACAACAGTAATTTTCTCCTACAAAAAGATATCCGGCTTAATCAAGAAAAACAAAGAGCTAGAGACATCCATCCAGGAAATAATCGAGCTTATTGAAAAAGGATAATCTACATAGAACATGTGAAAAAAACAGAAATAGAACAAACAAATAAGGTATAATCAAGAGAGTAAATTTTTATCCCCTCCTTAACTTAGAAAATTGCGTTTTTAACAACAGCTTCTTCTTTAAAATATACCTTTAAAATTAGAAACTTGAAAAACTTTTCCACAAACTCTCAGGCTCTACAACTACTACAAAATACAAATATAATTTTTATTCTCTAAAGTTATTATTTAAACATTTATGAATACACCGCAAAAAACAGTATACGATTCCTCCAATATTAAAATTTTAGAAGGACTTGAGGCTGTTCGAAAAAGGCCTGCCATGTATATTGGTGGAACCGGCATAGACGGTTTGCATCACCTGGTTTTTGAATTGGTGGATAATAGTGTAGATGAAGCAATTGCCGGTTTTTGTTCAGAGATAGATGTTGTCCTACATATTGATGGCACAGTTACGGTTATTGATAATGGGCGGGGGATTCCTGTAGATATACATTCAGACAGGGAAATACCAGCAGCAGAAGTGGTGATGACGGTACTTCATGCTGGAGGCAAGTTCGACAAAGATACCTATAAAGTATCAGCCGGCTTGCATGGTGTAGGAGTATCAGTGGTCAATGCGCTTTCAGAGTCCCTGAGTTTGGAGATCAAAAGAGAAGGAAAAACACATACTCAAAAATATGAAAAGGGAAAACCTGTTACAACATTAGAGGTGATTGGAAAGACCAGCTCTTCAGGAACTAAAATAGTCTTTAAGCCAGATTCGGGAATTTTTGAGGATTTAAACTTCCGTTTTGAGATATTGTCCAATCGGCTTCGGGAGTTGGCCTTTCTAAACAAAGGCATAAAAATACATATCCATGATGAAAAAGATGGAAAAGATAATGAGTTCTTGTTTGAGGGAGGAATAATTTCTTTTATAGAGCATTTGGGAAAAAACAAAAAAACCATCCATCCGAACCCCGTTTATATTGAGCGAAGCAAGGATAACTGTGACCTGGAAATGGCGCTTCAGTACAACGATAGTTACACTGAAGAAGTATTTACTTTTGTCAATAATGTCAATACTCGCGATGGAGGCACTCATTTAAGTGGTTTCAAATCAGCCTTGACAAGAACCATCAATAGTTACGCGGCCCAGAACAACCTGTTAAAAAACGCGGGAGTTACTCTGACTGGTGATGACGCGCGAGAAGGATTGATACTGGTGTTGAGCATAAAAATCCCTGAGCCACAGTTTGAAGGTCAAACAAAGGGCAGGTTAGGTAATACAGATATAAAGGGAATCGTCGAGCAGATTGTCAATGAGAAGCTTAGGCAGGTCTTCGAAGAACAGCCAGAGATAGCTAAAAAGATTATTGCCAAGGTTATAGGTGCCGCTCAAGCCCGTGAAGCCGCAAAAAAAGCTAAAGACCTGGTCCGAAGAAAAAGTGCGTTGGAAGTGAGTGCGCTGCCCGGAAAACTGGCAGATTGTTCGGAAAAGGATCCGGCACTTTCTGAAATTTATATCGTAGAGGGAGACTCGGCGGGAGGAACAGCGAAGCAGGGTCGTGATAGAAGGTTCCAGGCCATTCTGCCGATGAGAGGCAAAATACTCAATGTGGAGAAAGCCCATACGGGAAAAATGATAACCAGCGAACAGATTCGTATGCTCATCAGGGCATTGGGAACGGGCATCGGGAATGATTTTAAAATAGAAAATCTTCGTTATCACAAAATCATCATAATGACGGATGCTGATATTGACGGAGCCCACATCAGAACCCTGCTTCTTACTTTCTTCTTCCGCCAAATGCCAGAATTGATTGAAAAGGGTTGTTTATATATTGCCCAACCCCCTCTTTACAAAGCCAAGAAAGGGAAAAAAGAAAATTACTTAAAGGATCAAAAGCTCCTTTTCAAATTCTTGATGGAACAAGGTACAGAAAAGCTGGAAATTACTACTCATAAAAACGGTCATAAAATAGTCGGGCCCGAGCTTGATCAGCTTATAAATAATTTATACCAGTTTGAAGAATGCTTTGAGCAGGTTGTAAAAAATAATATCCCGCAGGCTGTTTTAAATGTGTTGGTTGGGCTGAATGTGAAAAACGAAGCCTTTGCAAGCCTTGAACAGGTTGTGGAGGTGATCATTCAGATTCTTGATTCCTTAATTGATGAAGAAAGCCGAGGAAAATACCAATATAAGTCAGAATACCTGAATGTTCCGATCCAATTCACAAACAGTGTTGATCTCAATACAGAAAAGGAGAACCGGTTAAAAGAATTTTTAATAGAGATAGACAGGGATGATTCGGTCGGGGTTTTTGCCAAAGCATCCCATGGCTTTAAAAAGGTGGATTTGAATCAGGACCTGAAAGACGTGTGCTTTCAGTTAGGGTTTGGCCCCGAGACAGCATGCTACGAAATAGTGATGCTTGGCTCCAATAATGGGAGGGATTTCCAGTTAAAATTTAATGTGGAATTTATGGAGTCAGTAATTATCCAAAATATCCTGGAAATTTATGAACCCATTAGGGAAAGCGATCACCCCCCTTTCATTTTACACAATGGCGGGGAAAGCACGACTGTTGGCTCTAAGCACGATTTATTGCGGGCCGTTTTGGACATGGCCAAAAAGGGAATTTACATTCAGCGCTATAAAGGTCTTGGTGAGATGAATGCCGAGCAGCTCTGGGAAACAACCATGGACCCGGAAGTCAGAATTCTTTTGCAGGTCAGGGCTGATGATCTGGTTGCCTCAGAAGACCTGTTCACCATATTGATGGGGGAAGAGGTAGAGCCCCGACGCGAATTTATCCAAAAAAATGCCCTGCAAGCCAGAAATGTAGATGTTTAGGGGAACGTTTTACAGGTGACGTCTTTCTCCTTTTGTCGCTTTTAAAGTTTCAAGTACGGAAAGGTCTTTGAATGCCGGAAATGATCGAACCGATCAATATAGACGATGAAATGAAAAATTCGTACCTTGATTACGCAATGAGCGTAATCATTGGACGCGCCCTGCCGGATGTTCGAGACGGGTTAAAGCCTGTCCACCGCCGTGCCCTCTACGCGATGCATGAAACCGGCAATGTCTGGAACAAGCCCTATAAAAAATCCGCCCGCATCGTTGGTGATGTGATGGGTAAATACCATCCACATGGAGATCAGGCAATTTATGACACAATCGTTCGCTTGGCGCAGGAGTTTTCTCAAAGACACCCGCTTGTCGACGGCCAGGGGAACTTTGGCTCGATAGATGGCGATTCCGCCGCCGCCATGCGTTATACAGAAATTCGTATGGAAGAGATCACCGGTGAACTGCTCCGGGATATGGAAAAAGACACCGTTCAATTCATCCCCAACTATGACGACTCTCTGAAAGAGCCCTCAGTGTTGCCTGCGGGTTTTCCGCAATTGCTTGTTAACGGTTCATCAGGAATCGCTGTAGGTATGGCGACCAATGTTCCTCCGCATAACCTGGGAGAAGTTATCGATTGCACGGTTCACGTTATTGAAAATCCCAATTGTTCGGTGGAAGACCTTATTGAGCTTATGCCGGGTCCCGATTTCCCCACTCGGGGAATCATACAGGGAAGAAATGGAATAGGGTCCGCTTATAAAACCGGCAGAGGTATCATCCGGGTCCGTGGTCGTGCTGAGATTGAAACCATGGAGAAGAATGACCATGAACGCATTGTCATCAACGAGCTACCGTTTCAGGTCAACAAAGCCAAGCTAGTAGAGAAGATCGCCGAACTAGTGAGAGACAAGCGATTGGAAGGGATTTCAGACCTGAGGGATGAGTCGGACCGGGACGGAATCCGTGTTGTGGTGGAATTGAAAAAAGGCACCATGGGTCATGTGGTTTTAAACTCCCTTTACAAGAATACCAGGCTCCAGGACACTTTCGGGGTCATCCTGTTGGCTTTGGTAAATCAGCAACCCAGGGTTCTCAACCTGAAAGAGTTTTTGCGCCATTTCATCTTGTTTCGCAAAGAAGTGGTGGCTCGAAGAACCGAGTTTGACTTAAAGAAGGCCCGCGAGAAAGAGCATATCCTTGAAGGATTGGCTACCGCGTTGGATAACCTGGATGCGGTGGTTCAGCTTATCCGCAATGCCCAGGACCCGGCTATGGCACGCGACGGGCTCATGGCAGAGTTTGGGTTGTCAGAAATCCAGGCCAAAGCCATTCTTGAAATGCGCCTGCAACGTCTCACCGGACTGGAGCGGCAAAAAATAGTCGAAGACCTAGAAGAAACCCGCAAACAGATCAAAGAATTGCAAAATATTCTTGCTCACGAAGAAGTCAAGCTTAATATCATTAAAGAAGAATTATGGGAAATTAAAAACAAGTATGGCAATGACCGGCGGACAGAAATCGCCGATACGGATGATGAGGGCGATATAGACATTGAAGACTTCATCGCCGATGAGGACGCGGTGATCGTTTATACCCGAGGGGGTTATATCAAACGGCAAACTGTTGATAATTACCGGGCGCAAAGAAGAGGTGGTAAGGGCATTCGGGGGATGGACCTCAAAGAAGAAGATGTTGTCGAAAAGCTTTTCATCGCTTCAACGCTGAGCCATCTCCTGGTGTTTACCAGCATCGGAAAGATCCACGCATTGCGGGTTTATTCTATTCCGGAAGTGAGCCGGATAGCCAAAGGAAAATCCATTGCCAATCTTTTGCGCCTCCAGCCGGGAGAGGCCATAGCCAGTATCCTTTCTCTCAGAGAGTTTGAAGAAGATAAATTTGTCATGGTGGCTACAGAACGCGGTATCGTTAAAAAAACTTCTTTGATGGCGTACATAAAACCTCGACAAGGTGGCATTATCGGACTGACGATCGACGAAGGAGACCGGGTTATCGGCGCGGAATTGTGTGACGGGAAAAGCGATATTTTACTCGCCACCGAAAGAGGGTTTTCCATCCGCTTTAACGAAAAAGAAGTACGCCCCATCGGTCGCACAGGTAGAGGTGTTCGCGGCATCCGTCTCAAAGATGGAGACCGGGTCGTGGGTGCGGAAATCGTCCAATCCGGCACCAAGCTCCTCACGGTAACTTCAAACGGTTATGGCAAGCGAACGTCCATAGAAGAGTATCCTCAACAGGGCCGGGGCGGGCTGGGTGTTATGACGATCCGTTGCAATGAAAAAATAGGAGCTGTGGTGGGTGTGCAACAGGTAGATGAGGCAGATCAGCTTTTGGTCATCACTTCCGATGGTAATATTGTTCGCATGCGTGTCAGCGAAATATCCGTGATAGGCCGAAACACCCAAGGGGTTCGCGTGGCAGGTACCGGCGAAGGCAATCAGGTTGTCAGCATCGAAAAACTGGTCGAGTAAAAACCCCTCCCTATGGATGTGACCTCTCAGACTTATCCTGTTCCAGCAGGGTCTACCCCAGCGGGTTGGAATAAACTGTGGACTGGGATTTTTTCTCTGGGGTTGGCCTTTCTGATTTCCTGCTCGGAAGAGAAGGACTCCCTTCTCCAGAAGGCCAACGGAGAATGGATTCAAGGCCGAAACTACAGCGCTATTGAGATGTTCAATGAGGTGCTGAAAGAGCACCCCTCCGGCCCGATGGCGGAAGAAGCCCTGTTTCGCCTTGGTGAAATCCACCACTTCAGCTTAAACAGCAGTTCGCGGTCTCTGCTCTATTTTCAGGAAGTCCGGCAAATGAACCCGGGTGGGGAGTTCAGTTATCCAGCGCAAAAATATATTGCGGAAATCGCCGAATTTGGTTTGAAGGATTATGATCAGGCGATCCTCGAATACCAGAACTTAATCAATCATTACCCGGGTAAAAATGATACCGGCGACCATCAGTACCGCATTGCTTCGATTTACTATAAAAAACAAAATTACGAGCAGGCTCTGGTGGAATTGGAAATTTTATTGGAAAGCTATCCCAAGAGCTCCCGAGCGGAAGAATCAAAATTTAAAATTATAGAAATTCTTTATACGTTGAGTCGGTGTCCCGAGGCAAGAGAACAGTATCGCCGTTTTAATCTGGAATATTCAGAAAGCCGTTTTAAAGAAGACCTGGACTTTATTGTTGCCTCCTGCTTGGAGGAAGAGGGGCATCTACAAGAAGCTTACAACCAGTTTAAGGTTTTGGAAGGGCATTATATTTACCCTGCCATACTCAAAATGAAACTGGCGGGCATTGAAAAAAGGATGAAAAAGAAACACTGATGCTCGATTTAAAGATTATTCTCGCAAATCCCGACGCAGTGAAAACCCGTCTCAAACGTCGGGGCGGTGACTTCAACGAACTGGATGCACTGCTCAAGCCCGAAGAAGACCGACGGCTGGGACTTCAGGAATCAGAATCGCTAAAAAATAAAAAAAAGAAACTTTCGGCAGAGGTCGGTCAGCTCAAACAAAGAGGTCAGGACGCTTCCGAACTTATGGAAGAGGTCAAAATTATTAACAGCTCCATAAAAGAGCTGGATGATAAAATCCAATCTCTGGAACAACAGGTGCGAGAAAAACTGCTTGGTATCCCGAACATTCCTGATAGCTCCATTCCGCATGGCGCCGATGAAAGTGCCAACCGAAAGGTGCGTGATTGGGGAACGAAACCCGAACTTTCGTTCCAACCAAAAAATCATGTGGAAATTGGTGAACAGCTTGGCTTGATTGATTTAAAAAGAGCCGCAAAAATTTCCGGAGCTCGGTTTGCGGTTTACAAAAGGCAAGGGGCAACGCTGTTGCGCGCTTTGATCAATTTCATGATCGATGTGCAAACCCGGGAAAACGGTTATGAGGAATTGTATCCACCCTTTCTGGTCAATAAGGAGAGTATGCAGGGGACCGGGCAATTGCCCAAATTTGAAGAAGAGGTATTCGCCACCCGCGATGATCCCTTTTACCTCATCCCTACTGCCGAAGTTCCTGTTACCAATTTTCACCGTGATGAAATTCTGGAAGAAGAGTCGTTGCCCATTTGTTATGCTGCCTACACTCCTTGTTTCAGGAGAGAAGCAGGGTCCTATGGCAAAGACACGCGGGGATTGATTCGGCAGCACCAGTTCGACAAAGTAGAGTTAGTCAAACTTAGTCGGCCGGAGGAATCCCCCGCAGAGCTTGAGGCTTTAGTCGAAAATGCTGAAGTCATCCTTAAAAAACTTGATTTGCACTACCAGGTGATGGAATTATGTTCTGGGGACTTGGGTTTCTCTGCCGCTAAAACTTATGATCTGGAAGTGTGGCTTCCCAGCCAGAATACGTATCGGGAAATCTCATCTTGCAGTAATTTTACCGACTATCAGGCCCGGCGGGCTCGTATCCGCTACAAAAAACGCACAGGCGGTAAACCGGAGTTTGTCCATACCTTGAATGGTTCAGGTTTGGCTGCGGGCAGATTGTTTGTGGCCCTGCTGGAAAACTATCAGCAGGAAGACGGAACAGTTGTGGTGCCGGAAGTGTTGCGCCCCTATATGCATGGGCAGGAAATGTTAAAGCTATAATCTATTGACTTAAAGCGGGAAACTGTCTCTTGACGTTTAGCAGCAAGTAGATAAATATAAGCGGATTTACAATATTCAGGAGGGATGGCCGAGTGGTTTAAGGCGGCGGTCTTGAAAACCGTTGAACGAAAGTTCCGTGGGTTCGAATCCTACTCCCTCCGCCACCATTTACCATCGGGGCAGATGGCAGAAGTTTTGAGCCGAGAGAATGCTAGGATAAAGATATTCAATTTACTAGCGGAGGCAGAGAAAAAATATAGAACGGAGAGGTGGCCGAGCTGGCTTAAGGCGCACGCCTGCTAAGTGTGTGTAGGTTTACTCCTACCGAGGGTTCGAATCCCTCCCTCTCCGCCACTGCTCGCCGCGGTGGCAAATGGCAATAGTTCGGGGGGGAGTGAAAGTCCAACGAGCGATTGCCGTGCCGGAGGAAACATGGCGGTCAAGCTTCTGATCAAGAACAAGAAAGGCGGAAAACGTAACAAAATGAAAACCATCACCCCGGGCTCCAGTTTTGAATTGGAAGACTTGGGAATCAGGGTACAGTGGGCCTGTTTTTGCCCAATTTTGTGATGGGCCAGAAGGCTCATACATTTGGTGGAAATGAACTGACCGACCCTGTCGTTTAATTAGTGGTTGAACAAAACGGCAGGACCATTTATACAGGGTGGGCATTCGCGGAATACCCCAGAATGTATGCGTTCGAGCACGAAGATTTTGCTCTGCGGTTGATGGGTTACATACCCGTTGATGTATCCTGATTTAGTGTCGAGGTCAAAACCCAATTATGCGCCCATGGCTCAGCTGGATAGAGCGACGGTTTGCGGAACCGTAGGTCGCAGGTTCGAGTCCTGCTGGGCGCACCATTACCCTTGTACCTCTTTCTTTGAGCATGAAACAGGTGAAGCAATTTCACAAGCTCTTGGAGGTCAGGGAGGGGGGTAACACAGGGGGGGGGTTGCAAAAAAACACTCCCTCTTGCTCGCCGCAGTGGCAGATAGCGTAGCTTATTGGGTTAAGAGAACGAAGGGAAAAAAATTAAATGACTAAGAGAGAAAAACGGTCGAAAATGGTTTTCCGCAAGTTTTTAGAGGACAACCAGAAGCAAATGACCGATTATATCGAGCATGTCGAAGCTTCAGAAAAATATGAACGGGAACCCTGGATGTTAGGGTCCGACCCTGAAGGACTCGTCACCCCCGAATCCATTGTCGAACTTAACCAGTTAGGCGATGGCTAACTGTTCACCGGGCGGTTTTGAGATTGTATTGCGCATCCACAAAATTCGGTAGTAGGGAGAGGTGGCCGAGCGGTTGAAGGCGCACGCTTGGAAAGCGTGTGTAGGTTTACCCCTACCGAGGGTTCGAATCCCTCCCTCTCCGCCATCCAAAGCTGATGCCCTGGTTCTTTTAGTGTCAGCTTCTTACTCACCCTACTCTCCTTCTTGTTCTCTTATCCAGTGGTCAATTTTACTTTTTCAGAAACGCCATCTGCCCACCTTAAACCCTGGAGCCTTGCCCGCTGAATCTTATATGGAAGAAGGCGAAATTATCAAAGCCCATTACCACATTTTACTGGGACAAGAGCTCACTGACCGTGATAGCAGCACACGCCCAATTACGACGGATGATATTCTGGTGGTGACCCCGTACAATGTGAAGGTCAATTACCTGCGCTCTATCCTGCCAGACAATGCCAAGGTTGGCACCGTTGATAAGTTCCAAGGACAGGAAGCACCGATTGTGCTGATTTCCATGGTGACATCCAGCGCCGAAGACCTGCCTCGCAATATTGAAGTTTCTCTACAGCAAAAACCGCCTGAATGTAGCCGTCTCACGCGCACAGTGTTTGGCAGTGGTGGTCACCAATCTCAAGCTGTTGGAAATACCATGTGGCACTGTAGAGCAGATGAAGCTGGTCAACACATTCTGCTGGCTGGATGAGTATGCTGAATCTGGTACAAATAATTAAGAAATGAATTTAGGAGTTTAGACATGGCACGCATAGAAAATCACAAATTTACGATAGATGAAGCATTCAGAGAGTGCTTTTATGTTGTGCCTGACTATCAGCGTGAATATGTCTGGACGGAAAAACAGATCACGCAACTGCTTGCAGATATCAACGAACAGATGGATAGCAATTCGTCTGAGTATTTTATCGGAACCATTCTCGTATCCCCACGAGATGGAGAAAAGGGCCACTTTGATGTAATCGACGGTCAGCAACGCCTGACCACGACCTTCTTAATTTTATGTGCTTTGCGTGTCTTGTTCAGCGGGATGCCGCAGGGACAAATGATAAATGAATTAACCGCTACCAGCTATACTGATGCACAGGGCGACATTAAAACCAATCTAAAACTGGAGCCCAGATACGAAAATGCTGGTGAGGTTATTGAGAAGATTGTTCAGGCCAATGGTAACCCACAAACTGTTCGCGCTAATATCCAAAGTTCCGGCATCCAGATTTATGGGTCTGTCGAGAATATATTGAATGCCTATGATGTCATTTATCGCTTTCTGGATAGTAACTATGATGATGAAGCCACGCTGAAAAAATATTGGGGGCATCTGGCCAATAATGTGGTTTTCATCCAAATCTCTACGGATGTCAGCAGCGCTCTAAAAATCTTTGAAACGATTAACGAGCGCGGCGTTGGTCTAAATCCTATGGATCTTCTTAAGAACCTTTTGTTCACCCAGATTTTACCGGATCGTTTTTCCAAACTCAAAGATGAATGGAAAAAGATTACCAGCCCGCTTGAAAAAAACAAAGAAAAGCCTCTGCGTTTCTTGCGTTACTTCCTCATGGCCAATTATGACATCAAGAACGAACGAAACGATGCGATTGTTCGTGAAGATGAGATTTATGATTGGTTCTCAAAGAAAGAAAACGCAGCCCTTACAGGCTATCAGGAAAACCACTTCGAATTTGTTCGACAGATCATACGCAATGTAAATCGCTACATTGATTTCAGCAACGGCCTTGGCAATGATGGCAAGCCCAGCTTGGCGATGGATTCCCTTAAGAAATTAACGGGCGGCGCGTTCAGTCTGCATTACGTCTTGCTACTGGCAGCAGCGGATTTGCCAAAACCATTATTTGGTCAATTTGTGGCCCAGCTTGAAAGCTTCCTGTTCTTCTATATTTTCACTAAGACACCGACGAAAGACCTTGAGCGCAGCTTCTCGCTTTGGGCTGATGAGGTTCGAGATATTGCTCACCTTGAAAACCCAGGAGAACAGCGACAAAAACTCAATGACTTCGTGTCTGAGCGTTTTGCTCAAAATATGGTTAAAAAGACACCAGAGCTTAAAGATGCGCTGAAACGTCTAACGCTGCACTCTATGCAACAATATCGTACACGTTACTTTACTGGCGCGTTTAACGCAGCATGTAGATATGGCATTCAACGGACAAAAGGCGCGAGGCAGTCTTGATCCATACTTCAAATTAGAGATTGAGCATATCCTGCCCAACAATCCTGAAAATGATCTTCGAAACACATGGCAAGAGAAGCATCCAGAGCTGATTTATGATGAGCACAAAAACCGCCTTGGCAATCTGACTCTGCTGGAGAAGCCCATCAATATTGTTGCTGGCAATGACTTCTACGCAGGTAAAGTACCTGAATATGCGAAGAGCGGAAATTACCTGACAAGAAGCCTTTTAGCTCTTGTTGAGGTCGGCCAAAATACATCCACATCCCGTATAAACGAGAAACTGTCAGCATTTGAAAAATGGGATGCGGAAGACATAGAAGGCAGGCAATTGCTGCTAATTGGGTTAGCTCAAGAGATATGGAAGACCACTGAAATCACGGCTTAATGCGTTTCCAATGAATCCCAAACAGGGATTCGAACGCACGATTAGTACGGTACTCTCGTTGCTATGATTAGAAATATGCCAAGAGCAGAAATCAAACCAGCATAAGGTGTTGCGATACAAAACTTGTTTTTCGTTGTTTTCAGGGCGATTATTTGTTGCAACACAATGGTAAGTGTAGAGGATTCGAACTCAAAGGGGTTCTATACACCGCCACTGCTCGCGGCAGGTACCATACTTTTTCCTATTTTTCGGTTTTTCCTGATGGTAAATCACGTCATTAAAGATGAATGCAATGACACGATGCAAGTGATAGAGGTGAATGTATGAGTGATGGGAAATGCCTCATTTGGGGAACGGATGCTACTCGTCTAGAGCTTGCCCGTGATGGTTTGGTTAATTCTCCTCGTGCTGGGGGTTGTTATGTTTATCCGCGCGATTTATCATTGCTAAGGTCTAGTATTTTTAGTTTATTGCAGAAACTAGATGACAGAGCTAAAGCAAGCCTAACAACCTTGCTGGTTGATCAACGCCGTTTATTAGGTCATGAGTGTCCAATAACAAAGTTACTTGACCTACATCCACTCTGTTTATTAAATCAGGAGTGTCCAAACCTTACAGCAGAAATGATAAAGTCAGCTAAAGGCAAGCCTGGTCTGTCTAATGCTGAGCGCGCTGATAGACTCCTTCAATATTTTGAGCAACAAGTGTTTCATATGGGACAAATAGAGGGTACAAATATCGATGAAGGAGGATATGCGTGGTCAGAATCTGTTAACGAATCCGAGTATTCTTCTTTATGTGTTTTTTTGAAGGAGCGCAAATGGCTTAAATATGTCGGCGGCATTGATGATCTTTCCCAGGTACCAAAAAGCATAACAGAGCAAGGGGATACACATTTGAAGCAATTAAAAAAGAATTAAGAGAGGGTGGATTAGGCTCATCAAAAGATTTTGTTGCAATGTAGTTTAATAAGTCAATGGTGGTGTCTTTATTCAAAACCCCAGTGGCGGACGGAGCACCAGTTACAGAAGCCGGATTCGAACTCTCGGTAAGTACCGTGCTTCCGCCCTTTCTGGCCATGAATTCTGTGTGAAAAGCAACCAAATAGGCGCAGAGCGTTGCAACGCTTTTTTCCTGATATATTGAATTTAGTCATGAAAACTGTTGCAACACAGCGCGATGTAAAGGAAAATTAAACGCAATGCGATTTTATACACCGCCCCTCAGTAGCGTGGGAGGTAGATGGTTGTAGCTCGTTAAACTGAGAGAACGATTCGGTACGGGAAAAGGACATTAGATTTTACCAGAAATAAATGGATTAAATAAAATTCAGGATACTTATGTTTAAAAATTACTTACTATTACTATGCGCTTGCCTTCCTATGGTAAGTTGCTCATCTATTCAGCATACCACCCAACTATCCCAACCGGTTGATATAAAATTGACAGTAGGTATTGGCGATTTAGTTATAAGCCTTTCTAAAGAAAAAAACCTTCCTAATGCTTTTGGTAAAGCAGATATCCTCGGAAGAAAAACGCTGACTGGCATGACAACCGTTCAATATCTTGGCGTTCGCAATAACAAAGCTATATTCAAACGAAAATCTGTTGTCATTGAAACGGGTGCTACAACCATGAATAGCACCCCCCTAATAATTCCGAATTCTTCAACAACTACCTATTCAGGTAGGATAAGCGGGACTAGGTATAGCGGTACATCTTCAGGTATGATAGGCGGGACTGTGTATAGTGGCAGCTCTTCAGGTAGGATAGGTGAGACTACGTATAGCGCGGTACATCCACCAGTTCTGCCCCGCCTACCGTTATTTCTGCCCGCCCTCCCAAGGCACAAACTATAGAGCAAGAGGCAATGGAAATTTCTGTAGACCTTAGTAAGAAAATGAAACAAGTTTTTGTTGAAGGCCATATAATTACAATTGAAAAAGCTGATAATACTAAGCTAACATACTCCGTTTCTGATGAATAATGGGCACTGTTGCAATTGTGTAAACCCAGAGATTTAGTATCATAGATTTCTTCCCTATTGGAGAGCCAAAATATATTGGCAGTTTTGTTGGGCCTCACGCAACGTGGCTTTGTGAAACCCGTCAGATCCGGAAGGAAGCAGCGGTAGCAAAATCCCATGTGTGCTGTGAGTTCCCCAACAATTCTGTCTTTAAATAACATCCTTCTTGGGCGACCCGCGACCAGCGGTTGCCTGCAAATTGCCGGTTTTCTGAAATAATGGACTTCCAGGTTTCAGCCCGAAAATGGCGCCCCCAGAAATTCAGCGAATTGATTGGGCAGGAGCATATCGTCCGAACCCTTTCCAACGCTATTGAGCTGAACCGTGTTTCGCACGCGTTCCTGTTTTCCGGAACGCGCGGTGTGGGTAAAACCACTACAGCGCGAATTCTTGCACGGGTTCTCAGTTGTGAAAAAGGCCCGACCATCGAGCCTTGTGGTACCTGCAGCTTGTGTGTGGAAATTACCGAAGGCCGTTGTGTCGATGTTCAGGAAATCGATGGCGCTTCCAACAATGGGGTAGCCGAGGTGCGCGATCTCATCGACAACGTTCAATACGCCACATCCTCTGCCCGTTACAAAGTTTATATTATCGATGAAGTTCATATGCTTTCAAAAAGCGCGTTCAACGCATTGTTGAAGACGCTGGAAGAGCCACCTCCTCATGTTATTTTCATTTTTGCCACCACCGAGTTGATCAAAATTCCGGACACCATCCTTTCGCGTTGCCAATGTTTTGAGTTCAAGCCTCTATCCAATGCTCAGATCACCAAACAGCTGGAACTGATTTGTGGGCAGGAGGGAATTCAAGTTGATGAAAAAGGGCTGGAAGAAATTTCCAAAGTTGGTGCTGGCAGTATGCGTGACGCGCAAAGTCTCCTGGATCAGGTCATTGCTTACAGCGGCAAAAATGTTGATACCGACTCAGTAGAGTCTGTACTTGGTATTGTTGGGGGAACCACTCTCGAGCTTTTCGCCGAACGTCTTATCAATCGGAAGCCAGAGGAACTGATAGGTCTGGTTCAGGATGTCGCCAGTCAGGGGAAAGACCTGGGCCTGTTTTGCGGGAGCGTGATGGAATATTTAAGAAGCCTACTGATGGTCAAAGTTTCGCGCAATCCGGAAAATCTCCTCAACGCGCATACCTGCAACATGGCGGTTTTGAAAAAACAGGCAGAAGGATTCGAAGCCGACGAGTTGCAACAAATGTTCACCATTCTTTCCCGTGCCGAAGCGGAAATGAAACGAAGTTCCCTGGCGCAGATGGTTTTTGAAATGGCTGTTTTAAGGCTGACGGAAACCCGGCCTTTTAAAAATATCGACGACCTCATCCACAAGATCAATCAGGCGGAGATTGAAGTTCAGCCAACCAGATCGATTACGCCGTTACCGACAGCGCAAAACGATTCGAGCGCGACACCCATGAAGACCCGACCGGATAACGGTTCTTTCGATTCTTCGATCTGGGCCAGGATCCGTCAGGAAGTTTCCCGAAAACGACCGGCTTTTGAACATTATCTGGATAAATGCCAGGTTCTTGCTCTGAACGAAAAAGAAATTCGGCTGCTGTTTTCAGATTCCTTCACCCTTGAAATGGTTAAGAGCCCGGAAAATGTTCAGTTCATCAAAGATATGGTTAAATCAGCCAGCGGCCATGAAGTACAAGTGATCCTGAAACAGGGCGAGGTAAAGCCCATATCATCGAGCCCTCCTTCAAGTGAGCAGGTAAAAAAAAACTTAAATGACGAAAACCAGAGCAAGCAGAAAACAGAATCGGAAATCATTCAGGACGCTCTGGATATTTTCGGGGGCATTGTGGTAAAATGAAGGATTCCTTAGAACAACAGGTGTTTCGATGGGCGATGATAAAGGCTGGTTTTCGTTGTTCAAACAGGCCCAGGACATGCAGTCCAAGCTTGCCGAAATTCAGGAAGGCCTCGCTGAAAAAACGGTGGAAGTGTCTACGGGTGGCGGTATGGTGAAAGTGGTTGCTAATGGACTCAACGAAATTATCTCGGTCCATATTGATGACGAACTGATCAACATGAACGATCGGGAAGTGCTCGAAGACCTGATCACCGGCACCATGAACGAAGTTCATAAGAAAGTGAAAGATATGGCACAGGGTGAAATGTCCAAATTGACCGGTGGTCTGAAAATTCCCGGACTCTTTACATAATGGACATGTTGAATAAATACGAAAATGAAGAAAACCGTTCAGACTCCTGGGGGCGAGTTGTCTCACCGTGAAAAGACCCCCCGCGGTTACAGACCTTATAGACGAATTGAAGAGGCTTCCCGGCATTGGCCAAAAAACCGCTGAACGGTTGTCGTTTTTCCTGATGCGCGGGAAAGCCGAGCAGGCCAATAAACTCGCGGCAGCTATTCAGAGCCTTAAGGAGAAGATCATCCTCTGTTCGGTTTGTCAGGGTATCACCGAGTCCGACCCCTGCGATATTTGTTCAGACACCTCCCGCGACCATTCGCAGATTTGCGTGGTGGAAGAACCGCACGATGTTTATGTGATGGAAAACATGGGTTATTTCAAAGGCGTTTATCATGTGCTGATGGGGGTGATTTCTCCGCTGGATGGAATCGGTCCCGATGATCTGAACATCGAAATGTTGAAAAAAACAGTCAGCAAGCCGGGTATCCGAGAGGTCATCCTGGCTACCAACCCCGACATGGAAGGCGAATCCACTGCCGTGTATATCTCAAAAACTTTGAAAGCTTACGGTGAAGTTAAAGTTACACGAATTGCCCGGGGCCTGCCTGTGGGTTCGGATATTGAGTATGCCGACTCCGTGACCCTGTTGAAATCGCTGGAAGGGCGACAGGAAATGAGGTGACCTCAGGTTTCTTCGTCACGTTGTTCCACAGAATGATAAAATAGACTTGTTTTGTCATGCTGAACGCGGTGAAGAATCTCGAGTTGTGCAAAGCTCTCCTTGACAATATGATATAAAACAATTAGATTCCAGTGTTTTAGTCCTATTCCAGAAAAACCATTCCGGTGTGGCGCAATGGTAGCGCAATCGGCTGTTAACCGATGTGTTAGAGGTTCGAATCCTCTCACCGGAGCCAGTTTTAGTCCTCTTTTTCAGAGGCCTGAGTCCACACAGACCCTGTCGAACCCTCGACAGGGTTTTGTTTGCTTTAGATTGCAAAGGCCGGATTCATCCGTTATTCTTCCTCATATTGGTAAACCTCTTCAATAAGAGATATTTATGATTCAAAGACCGCGCAGAAACAGATTGAATCCGACTGTTCGCTCGCTGATCCGGGAATCGCAAGTGACCCCAGCCAACTTGGTCTGGCCCGCTTTCGTGCGGGAAGGCAAGAACCTTCGCACTCCGATCGGGTCAATGCCGGGCATCTCAAGGCTTTCGATCGATCAGCTTGCTGTCGATTGCCAAGAGGCCTTTGATCTAGGAGTCCCGGCAGTCGCCCTCTTCCCGGTTTTGGATGAATCTTTAAAAAATTCCGAGGGCAAGGAAAGTCTTAATTCTAACGGGCTGTTGCAACGCGCGGTGAAGGAGTTAAAGAAAACCATCCCTGGTATGTTGGTGATCACCGATGTGGCATTGGACCCTTATTCCAGCGACGGGCATGACGGGCTGGTTAAAGACGGGAAAATTTTAAACGATGAAACGCTGCCTCTACTTGCTGGCATGGCGGTGGCCCAAGCCGAAGCGGGAGCCGATGTAGTGGCACCCTCCGACATGATGGATGGCCGGATCGAGGTCATTCGCTGGGCTCTGGACGAGGCCGGATTTGAGGATGTGTTGATCTGTAGTTACTCGGCGAAATATGCTTCGGCGTTTTACGGGCCGTTTCGCGACGCGCTCGATTCTGCCCCGAAAGAGGGCGATAAAAAAACCTATCAAATGGATCCGGCCAATACCCGTGAAGCGATACGGGAAATTATGCTGGATGAAGAAGAAGGGGCAGATTGGTTGCTGATCAAACCGGGCCTGCCTTATCTGGATATCCTCCGATTAACGCGTGAGCATTCGGCACTCCCCATTGCCGCCTACCATGTCAGCGGAGAATATGCCATGCTGAAAGCCGCCGCCGAAAAAGGCTGGCTCGATTATGACAGTTGTCTGATAGAGTCGCTCCTCAGTATGCGCCGCGCCGGAGCAGATATGATCTTCACCTATGGGGCCATCGATGCTGCCGGAATAATTCAGAAATCTCGCGGTTGATGGTTTAATAGCCCCCACTCCCACCATGTGGAGCCTGGAACTATGGCAAGTCCCAATTACTGGGTTCACGATCTGGACCCGTTTCTATTTCAATTCACAGAGACTTTTGGCATCCGTTATTACGGGCTGGCCTATGCCCTGGGTTTTCTCGCCGGTATGTGGTTGTTGCACCTTTTTTGCAAGCATGGCAAAGCGGTGCTTACGCCAGAACAACAGTCGCTCACCATCACCGCCATGATGGTCGGGGTTTTGCTGGGCGGACGTTTGGGGTATATGTTGTTCTACGCGCTGGACGATACTCTGCACCGACCCTGGGTCATATTTCAGATATGGAAAGGGGGAATGGCCAGTCATGGCGGGTTCATTGGTGTGCTTGTGGCCTGCTGGTGGGTGGCAAAAAAACTGAACCTTTCTGTTTTGAAACTCGGAGACTTGTTGTGTCCCTTGGTTCCGCCGGGAATTTTTCTGGGACGCGTTGCCAATTTCATCAACGGCGAACTGTGGGGCAAAGTCACTCATGTCTCCTGGGCGGTGATCTTCCCACAAAGCGCGATGCCGGGAACTCCTCTGGAACAAATTGCCCCGCGTCACCCTTCGCAACTTTATGAAGCCGGGCTGGAAGGAGCCCTGCTGCTGATGTACAGTCAATGGCGGTTGTGGAAAACCGATGCTCTGAATCAGCCGGGCAGATTGACCGGCGAGTTTCTCATGATCTATGCGGTGGTGCGCGTCTTCGGCGAACAGTTCAGAGAACCCGACGCTCCGCTTATCGTGGGCCTCAGCCGAGGCAGTTTTTACAGTCTGTTCCTGCTCGCGGGCGGACTTTATCTCGTCCTAAAATCGCGAAAAACTGCTAAAAATTTTCCCACTAACCCTGCCTGATTGCAATCCATTACAAACTACTCCCGCAAGAGTTATAAAATGGTTACAAAATAGTTATAATAAATAAATTATATAGTTATAATAATATAATGTATATATAAGGTGTAGATTTGTGGAAAAACCTCGTGATTATCCCGGTTGAAAGATTTATTACAATTAGTTATAATAATATTTATAACTAATTGTAATATAGGGCTCAAAAATGGTCAAGAACCAGGCGGAAGAAATTCGCAGTTATCTTTTGGCGAATATCCCGGTTCGCCCGAAAAGTATCGTCGCCAAAGCCTCGAACGCTTTTTCGTGCAGTCGCACTACCGTTCACCGGCACCTGAACCGGTTGCTCCGCGATGGAGCGATCATTAAAACCGGCATCACGAGGCAGGCGCGATACTTTTTAAAGTCGGAAAAAAATAAACAAATTCTTGTTCCTCTGGTACCGGGGGCTGAGGAGGATAAAGTCTGGAAAGAAAACTTTTTGCGGGACTTTGAAACACTCCCCCAAAACGTGCGGGATATTTGTGAATACGGTTTTCTGGAAATGCTCAACAATGCCATCGACCATTCAGAGGGAACCGGGGTAGTGATAAAAACAAGGTGGGCATCTGACTCAATTATGCTGGCCATTCGTGATGATGGCGTGGGAATTTTTAGAAAGATCAAGAACGCGCTGAGCCTGGAAGATGAGCGCGAAAGTGTCTTGCATCTTTCAAAGGGAAAGTTTACCACCGACCGGGAAAACCACACAGGTGAAGGAATTTTTTTCACCTCCCGGGCCTTCGACACTTTTCATATAACATCAAGAGGCATGTCCTATACAAGAACAAATTGGGATGAAGACTGGTTTGTGAAAACGACGAAGGACAAGAATGTACCCGGAACAGGTTTGGTAATGAGAATCGCTCTGGGCTCAAAAAGAGAAATGCGGGAAGTTTATGCAGAGTCCTCGGACGAGGGTTCTGGTGGAATTCATAGCTTTGACAAAACCCATATTGCTGTCAGTCTGATCAAATTAGGCGATGAACGCTATGTCTCGCGTTCGCAGGCGCGGCGCGTCTGTTTGGGGCTGGAGAAATTTAAACATGTGGTTCTGGATTTTAGAGATATATCTACCGTTGGCCAAGGTTTTGTCGATGAGGTTTTTCGCGTGTTTCAGTTCAAATATCCGAGAATAAAAATTGAACACACCAACGCTAATGACGATGTCCGGTTCATGATTGAAAGAAGCCTGCCCCCTCTTGAGAGAACTTTGCGTAAGTCGAAAAAAACAGAAAAGCGGGATTCTTCGCTATCGCTCAGAATGACAGGAAACGATTGCTTGGAATGATTGGAATGGCAGGAAACACTGGTTTGTCATCATTGCTCAGAATGACAATACAAGGCTGTTTGTCATTCTGGTGTACAGGATGACCGATGCTGGCTCCTCTTGTTTTCCCTCTATTTTTTAATACAAAAATACCTACGATGGTTCAAGATGCTTGCGGTTTAACACCCCATTGGTGTAGGCTGAGGGACTATATAACAAAAACGGTAATGAGTCGTGATTCCTGAATTATTGTCACCTGCTGGCAGCCCTGAGAAACTAAAATATGCTTTGGCGTATGGTGCGGATGCGGTCTATGCGGGCATTCCCAAATTTTCCCTGCGGGCCAGGGAGAATCCTTTCAAAAACGATTTGCTTGAAGAGGCCATTGCCTACACCCACGAGAAGGGCAAGAAGATTTATATTACGGCCAATATTCTTCCGCCCAACCGGAAAATTGAGTCCTTTAAAAAGTCCCTGGCTCAACACGCCGCATTGGGACCTGATGCGTTCATCATGGCTGATCCGGGAATGATTCAGTTTGCTCTCAAGGAGTTTCCCTGGATTCCGGTTCATCTTTCGGTGCAAACCAATACTATGAATTGGTCCTCGGTGGAGTTTTGGTACAACCTTGGAGTTAAGCGGATCATTTTATCGAGGGAGCTTTCCCTGGAAGAGATTCAGGAAATCCATGACCGGGTTCCGGATATGGAACTGGAGGCTTTCGTGCACGGGTCAATTTGTATTGCTTATTCTGGCCGGTGTCTGTTATCCAATTATTTCAATCACCGTGATGCCAATCAGGGCACGTGCACCAACAGTTGCCGATGGGAATTTAATGTTAGTGAGGAAGTAGAAAAAGAAACCGGGCAGTATCAGCCGCTCAAGGGGCAGTATGCTATTGAGGAAACTTCGCGAAAAGGCGAAATGATGCCTGTCGATGAAGACGAGCATGGTACTTATATCATGAACTCGAAGGACTTGAGGGCGGTGGAGTTTTTAAAACCGCTTCATGAAGCCGGTGTCATGTCATTTAAAATAGAGGGCCGATCGAAATCCATTTATTATTTGTCCATGGTCACCCGGGCTTACCGTAAGGCCATTAAAGATTTGGCAGAAGGACGTTCATTCGATTCCGAATTACTTGGAGAAATTGATAAGACGGCGAACCGGGGTTTCACGTCCGCGTTTTTAATATCCGCTTCCAATCGGGACACCGAGCGGTTTGATTCCCCACAGGAGAAAGATCAGGCTCAGGTTTTTGGTGGGCAGGTTGTGAATGAGCGACCTGGCTGGATGGAGGTAGAAGTTAAAAACCGAATCGAGCTGGGGGATGAGGTGGAATATATTTCTCCCAGTAGGCAATTCAGGTTTGCCATCGATGCTATGGAAACAAGTACCGGAGAAAAAGCAACCGTCGCGCACGGAGGCAATGGAACGATCTGGATTGGAATTGATCGGCAGGCAGAACCGTTTGCGCTATTAAGCCTGTTGCAGAAGACCAAAATTGCTGAAACCGTTTAGAGTCAACTGGGAATTTTATTTACCCATGGTTGTTTTTGCCGTGGTGGGTTTTGGTGGTTTGCGCCCAGAACAGGGTGAGAACGACACCGATGGTCAAAGCCAGTCCTAACCAGCCAGCCAGGGTATTGATTCCGTAATCGAAAATATCTTTAGCCAGGGTTCCATCGAAGGCTATTGCCGCCACAACAAAGATTAGGAAAAAAAGAAATTTTTTCAAGACCGGTTTCCGATTAATGGGCCCCCTGCCGATATGGATTGATTTTACCAATATATTTGATGGATGTTGTTTTCCCGGCAGGGATAAAGTTCTTTGTTCCCCAAACATACTGGCCTTATAATAAGGTTCTTTATGCTCTGGGATTTTAGCAAGAAATTTTGCTGGCGCAATTGATAAATTTTTTAAACAATTTAATGGGTATTTAATTTTATGTCTGTCCCGCTGAAGCAAGCGTTGAAAATCGGTTCTTATATCTTTCGGCAAAAGTTAAAGGGCAACAAGCGGTATCCCCTGGTGATGATGCTGGAGCCTTTATTCCGTTGCAATTTAGAGTGTATTGGTTGTGGAAAAATTCAAAAACCCAATGAAATATTGAAACAGAATATGACTCCGGAGCAGTGCTTTAAAGCCGCCAAAGAGTGTGGCGCCCCTGTAGTTTCCATAGCGGGCGGCGAACCATTAATGCATCCAGAAATTGTACAAATCGTTGAAGGCCTGGTTGCTATGAAGCGTTTTATTTATTTGTGCACCAACGCCATTCTACTTGAAGAGCATCTGGATCGACTGCCAGTAAGCCCGTATTTGACCCTCTCCGTTCATCTGGATGGAATGGAGGAGGAGCATGATCGCATTGTTGATCAGAAGGGAACTTTCAAACTGGCCATCGAGGCGGTTCGAGAAGCGAAAAAAAGAGGATTCCGGGTTACCAGTGCTACCACCTTTTTTGAAGATACGACTGTAGAGATGGCTGAGGAATTTTTGGATTATTTAGCCTCTTTCGGAATAGACGGAGTGACCATGGCTTCGGCATTTCGTTACCCGGACGCTCCCGATCAGGATCATTTTTTTGGACGTCGGCGTACATTTGAGTTTTTCGATAAATTGCTGACGAAAAATAAAAAGGGCCGCTGGGATTTGAATCATTCGCCGCTTTATTTGGAATTTTTACGTGGGGAAAAGGATTATTCCTGTACGCCTTGGGGGAACCCGAATTATTCCGTGCTGGGTTGGCAGAAGCCCTGCTACCTTTTGGATGATGGTTATGCGGAAACTTATAAGGAATTGATGGAAACCACCGAGTGGGAAAACTATGGTCATCAAAATAACCGGAAATGTGCGGACTGTACAGCTCATTGTGGTTATGAGGCCACAGCGGTTGAGGACGCGACATCCAGCTTGAAGGGTATGTTTGATTCCGCCAAAGTGGTTTTCCAGTAAATACTATGCGTAAGAGGAGACCGGCAAACGCTCATTAGGCCGAACCGGTCTTCCATCCGCCAACAAACGCTTATTTATCCCTCCAAGGCACGAAAGTCAAGGAAGGTCACGGCTATGGCTTCCCTCGTGTGAAATTTTTCCTTGCTATCGCTCAGAATGACAAGAAATGGTTGCTCGGAATGACAGGAACCGCTGGTTTGTCATCCTGGAGGAGCCGGAGGCAATGTTTGTCATTCTGAGGAGCATTTGCGACGAAGACGTGATATTTCTCCTTAGCCTTCGTGCCCCGAAGGGGTAATCAAGGGTTATGCAAAGGCAGGAAGGAATTGATTGTCCCCCTGACAAGGGGGATCAAGGGGGATCAAGGGGGTTCGGGTTGTCATGCTGAACTAGTGATATTTGACCTTTGCGTAAGCCGAAAAAAACAGAAAAGCAAGATTCTTCGCTATCGCTCAGAATGACAAGAAACAATTGCCCAGAATGACAGGAAACGATTGCCCAGAATGACAAGAAACGCCGGAGCGAGATTCTTCACTTCGTTCAGAATGACAGGAACCGCTGGTTTGCCATTCTGGAGGAGCCGGGGTACACGATTGGCTATCTGTTCCTGCTCGATATGCGGTGCTCACGGAAGCACCATATCCTGCACGCGGCAAACGCTACAGCTCGCCGAAATGTTGCCCAAACGATATTCGCACATCTGCGCCTTGGTTAGAGAGGTATTAATCGAGCACGAAACACGCTATCAAGCCGCTTCCGCCGTTGGTACGACTCTGGCTTCCGTTTGCGAGAGTCCAAGGCAGTTCGTGATGTTAGGAATCCAAGGCGGTTCAGAACTTCATATTCAGACCGAGCCCCAAGCCCCAGGATTCAAAATCGCTTTGCCCGATGCCGTCATAATTGCCGGTGAGCGACAGGCCAACGCCATTAGGGCCGGTCATGTTGAGCCTGGGGGAGACACGCGCCCGCCAGCCATCCTCATCAGGAGCAGGAAGCCTGGTCACGGTGACATCACGGGTGTTCGCGTGGCTGTAGATCCCATCCAGCGTGAGCGTGGGCTCATAGTGCCAACCATCACTCCCCATGAATGGCCTTGAGACCGTCGGGCCAAACTTGAGTTGCCCCTGCGAGATTGTTTGACCCGGGATCCTGACCCCCAGCGTGTTGGTGTAGGCGTTCTGGTCGTCTTCCATCCAAGACAGACCAACATTGGGCCGGAGGGTCCATCGCCCCTGGGTGAAATCCCCGGATAGACTGATATCGGCCAGCCAGCGGGTGGTGGTGAAGTTGTCCGTATAGGTGCCCACCGGCGTGACATCATTGTCGGAGGTGCCCCCAGCCACACGGGCGTTCAAATAGAAGTTCTCTTGCAACCGCACCGTCACATACGGCCCGACCATCCAGCCCTCGCCTTCGGTCTTGGAGTTCTCGCTCCTGTTGATATCGCTCAAGCTGTCATATTGCAACACCGCACCCACCAGCAGGTACGGGGAGACCAGATAATCGGCTCCCAGATAGGCAACGCGAAAATCGCCGTCAGCACCCGCGCTGTCGTTGAATTTGTGGAAACTACCCTCAATCCAGACATCAAAGTGACGCCGCTCATGGGTGGCCGTCCTCCCTTGCGCCACTTGCAGGTGATCGACGGCACGGGCGACCTGGTCCAAGCTGGTGGCGAAATTGTAATTACCCGTTCCGATGCTGTGCAGGTTAAACTTGACGGGCATGAGTTTGGTGATCTCGCCAGTGGCAAAACTCAGCTGTTCTGATCCAACACCGCTTCGCAATCGGTTAATCCGGCTCGACAAATCGGGCTGGTTGGCCAGAATGAGCCGGGTGCGCGCCTCCATAAACCGGTTGATCGTCTCAACCGTCTTTTGAACCGAGGCGTCCGTACTCACCGAGATGGCCACGGTATCGGTATCCTCCTCCCCTGCCGCATCGGTCACGGTCAGAGTGAACTCAAACTCTCCGTCATCCGCCGTCTGGCGCACTGGCGCAGTGAAGGTGGCGATGGTGGGATCGGTGTCCGATACGGTCAAGGAGACAGTGGTTCCACCGGTCTGGGTCCATGCGTAGGTCCGCCCGTCACCGGGAAGACCGGAACTGCCGCTGCCGTCAAGGGTGACTTCCTCGCCCTCGTCCACAGTCTGAGCATCTCCTGCATCAGCAACGGGCGGCAGGTTCCTCACGGAGATGGTCACTGTGGCGGTGTTAGACCCGCCTGCCGCATCTCTCACGGTCAGGGAGAACACCAACTCTTCGTCATCCGCCGTCTGGCGCACTGGCGCAGTGAAGGTCGGGGAGATTGCCGTGGCGTCGTTCAGGGTGACATCCGTGCCGCTGGTCTGGGTCCATGCGTAGGTCCGCCCGTCACCGGGAAGACCGGAACTGCCGCTGCCGTCAAGAGTGACTTCCGCGCCTTCGTCCACGGACGTGCCCCCGACGACGGTGGCGACAGCGATGGGCGGCAGGTTGGTCACCGAGATGGTCACTGTGGCGGTGGAAGTTTCATTTTCTGAATCGGTCACGGTCAGAGTGAACATCAGGTTTCCGTCAGTCATCGTCTGGCGCACTGGCGCGGTGAAGGTCGGGGAGACTGCAGACGTGTCATTCAGGGTGACAGTGGTTCCGCTGGTCTGTGTCTGTGCCCACAAATAGGTCAGTGTGTCGCCCGTGGCGATGTCCGGGTCTGTGGTGCCGCTGCCGTCAAGGGTTACGGTAGCGCCCTCGTTCACGGTTTGATTTGAACCGGCACTGGCCATGGGGGGTTCATTGGCCGCGCGCACCGCCGCCGTGGCGGCACTGGTTCGGCTTTCCTGCCTGCCACCGCCATCGGTGAAGCTGGCCGTCACGGTGATCACTTTGCCGATCTCGGCCGTCGTCAGGGTGTAGGTGCTGGAGGTCGCGCCGGAAATATCGGCGTCATCCGCCTGCCATTGGTAGGTGAACTCGGGGGGGACACCTTCGCTGATTATCTGGAACCCATTGGCATCGTCAATTCCAGAGGGGTCCGCCGTCAGTTCCTCATCCTCGATCAGGTCACCGGAGATGGTCGGGACACCGGTTGCCTCGGCGTTGGTCACGGTAATGCTAAAGAGCAGTGAATCCGTGTCTCCGTCCCCATTCGTCGCGGTGTAGGTCAGGTTAAACGTCCGGCTTCTCATGGTTCCTGTCGGCGTACCAGACAATATGCGGTTATTAAAGGACAGTCCAGGAGGCTCAGAACCGAGCGTATAGGCATTGGTACTCGGCACTGCCGCGGGCCCCGCCAGTGCCTCGGGCAAAGTCAGATTAGTAATGGGATTGCCCGCGCTGTAGGTCTGATTAGCAATGGTTTCACGAAACAGCGGTCTGACAAAGATGCGGACTTCATCAGTGTCCTCGGCGGTGGCCGGGTACGCTACATCACGAACACGCAAGCTGAAAGTCACCGAGGCCGGGCCAGATGCCGGTATCACGTCTGGAATGATGAACGTTGGCTGTGCTGCTGTCGTACTGCTTAAAGCCACCGTGGGGCCGGCAGTCTGCGTCCAGAGGTAATTCAGGTCCGAATTATCGCCGTCGGGGTCGTTACTGCCAGTGCCATCAAGGGTGACGGTGGTGCCCTTGTCGGCTCTCTGATTATCCCCGGCGTCAGCGGTGGGCGACTGATTGTTGTTGCGAATAGTTATCGACGCGGAGTTGACAGCCGGTCCGGCAGAAGTGGTCCCAGAGACCTCAAGGCGAACTCCAAACGTAGTGCCATCTGGCACTAAAAGGCTCGCAGTGATGGTAAAAGTCGACCCGTTCCTAGCGGAAAAGGTAACCCCATCCGGGGTACCCGCAGCGTTGGGAGGTTGCCATGCGTATACGAAGGGGCTACTAAGGCCGGAGATTGAAGTAGCGGTGAGAGTCAGGGACTCTCCTGCATCAAATGTACGGACATTTGCGGCCCCGCTTCCTTGAGGATTAATCGTAACAGTCTGCGCACTGGCCCCGGTTGCCGAGAACGCCAGCACCAGCAGAACCGCCGCGGATGTGAAGGCCGTTGCCCAAAAACGATATTGATACAACGATGGGTAGGATTTTTGGGTGGCCATGCAAGTCTCCTTCATTAACGATTAACGACGCGATTGATAGTACGACTCTCTAACTAGACCTATTTTTTTAAGCCCCGAATTCTAACTAATTTTAATAGCTTATTCAACCCTAAATTTGCTGGGGGGGGGGGGTAAATACTTAATAATATCAACCGGAAAGGTCTCCTGTTTGAACGTCAGGGCTGATTTTCTGGGTTGGGGTCGGGATGACAAGAACCGTTGGAGCAAGATTCTTCGCTATCGCTCAGAATGACAGGAAACGGTTGCTCGGAATGACAAGAAACGGTTGCTCAGAACGATAGGAAACAATTGCCTGGAATGACAAGAAACGCTGGTTTGTCATCCTCGAGGAGCCGTAGGCAATGTTTGTCATTCTGAGGAGCATTTGCGACGAAGACGTGATATTTTTCCTTAGCCTTCGTGCCTCGAAGGGGTAATCATGGGTTATGCAAAGGCCTCTTGTTAGGAGGAAATTGATTGTCCCCCTGACAAGGAGGATCGAGGGGGTTGGGGTTGTCATGCTGAGCTAGTGATATTTGACCTTTGCGTAAGCCGAAAAAAACAGAAAAGCGAGATTCTTCGCTATCGCTCAGAATGACAGGAACCGCTGGTTTGTCATCCTCGAGGAGCCGAAGGCGACGAAGGATCATGGGTTATGCAAATAACAGGAACCGCTGGAGCAAGATTCTTCACTACGTTCAGAATGACAAGAAACGATTGCCTAGGATAACAGGAACCGCTGGTTTGTCATCCTCGAGGAGCCGTAGGCAATGTTTGTCATTCTGAGGAGCATTTGCGACGAAGACGTGATATTTCTCCTTAGCCTTCGTGCCCCGAAGGGGTAATCCTTCTCGGAATGATGGACAGCGAGATTCTTCGCTATCGCTCAGAATAACAGGAACCGATTGCCCAGATGACAGGAACCGTTTGGTTTGTCATCCTCGAGGAGCCGTAGGCAATGTTTGTCATTCTGAGGAGCATTTGCGACGAAGACGTGATATTTCTCCTTAAGCCTTCGTGCCCCGAAGGGGTAATCATGGGTTATGCAAAGGTCTCCCTGTGAAGGGAGGGGAAATAACTGCGGTTTTCATGCCCCGGCCCGGGGTACTAGAGGGTGGTTTTTTCATCGGTGTGGGCTTCTGCCAGTTGTTCTGATGTGAGTCCTTCTGCCATTTTCAGGTTGGCCCCTTCGAGCCTGGCATTTTTTGTTTTGGCCTGCATGAAATCGGCACGGGCAAGATTGGCATTTTTCAGATCAGCATTTTTCAGGTTGGCCCACCGTAGGTTGGCTCCCCGCAAGTTGGCCTTCTCAAGGTTGGCGTTCTCAAGGTTGGCATTTTTTAAATAAGCTCCATACAGGTATGCCCCTTCAAGGTTAGCGCCACTAAGATCAGCACCCACCAGCACGGCTCCTTTTAAATGGCAGCCTTTCAGGTTTGCTGGTTCTCCATCACGGCCATTTGTTTTCAGCCAGGTTTTGTGGTTGAAAAGAACCATCTTCAAATCTGGGACGGAGTGTGTATTTTCCTTGGAAGTTTTGGAATCGGTATCGCTCATTCTGGTATTGTATATCTGGAGAATTCAGGACCGCAAGTTTTCCTGATAGAAAATTATGAGAGAAGAGGAGGATTTCCCCCGTCTCATTTTAAACAAATTTTTACGAGGCCAATATTTTATCTTGAATTCACGTTGTAAGCGCGATTTTTCGTGTCGTGTCGAAAGGTGGGCCGCGGTAACATCGTGGTTTTCTCACTGACAAAAATAAGAGGGTACCTGTGAACGGTTACAGATAGCCTGCTCAGGGACAACGATACCAGATTGAAGCACTCTTGAAAACAACTCCCGAACGATCGGCCCATATGAAAAATATAAAATGTACCCAGATATTCGATGCTGTACGGACGACAGAGACAGGCGAAGACGAAAAGAAGGAACGCGAAAAAGCACTGAGAGCCACCCGCAAGCGATTGGGAAAGTTTAGCCAACCCAACCAGTTTTTGGGTTCTCGCAACTCGATCGGGTGTGTATCGGTCGAGATCAGCCAACGATGCAACTTGAGCTGCTCTTTGTGTTATCTGTCCGAAAACTCTAACGATGTTATCGACCTCCCTTTATCCGAAGTTTTTGAGCGGTTGGAAGGTGTACGCCGGAATTTTGGCATAGGGACCAATGTCCAAATCAGCGGCGGTGATCCGACTATGCGAGATCATACCGAGTTGGTTCAGATTGTGCGGTATGCGCGTAACCTGGGGTTGCATCCATCGCTACTCACAAATGGAATACTGTGCCCTCGCGGTTTACTGGTTGAGCTGTGCAAAAATGGGTTGAGTGACGTGGCGTTCCATGTAGACCTGACCCAAAAACGAAAGGGGTTTACCACCGAAAAGGAACTAAACACCATCCGGCTCGAATATATTGAGCGTGCTCGAGACTTACCTTTGATGGTCATGTTCAACACGACCATCTTCACGGATAATTACCATGAACTTCCGGCCCTGGTGCGGTTTTTTATCGAGCAATCGGATGTGGTGGGTTTAACATCGTTTCAATTGCAAGCGGATACCGGGCGTGGTGAAGTGCGAGGCCGACCGGACCGCATAAGTTTGGAATCTGTTCGCGATCAGATCAGCCTCGGGGCAGGTTCTGAATTACCCTGGGAGGTTGTTTTGATTGGGCATCCCCAATGCCAAAGTTATTTACCTGCTCTGGCGGTGAACGGAAAAGCATTCGGCTTGGTGGACGACGCGAATTTATTTGCCGGATTTTTACGTGAGTTCGGTGATGTCATGCATGACCGGAGGCAAAGTGCTTCGGCGATCGCCTGGTCCTATTTTAAAGTCATGCTACGCAAACCCCGTTGGTTGTTGGAGATGTTGAGATATGTCCTGACCAGATTATGGTTCCTTCGGCATCATTTTTGGGCGGCTGGAGGAAAAGCTCGACCGATTATTTTTTTCGTGAAAAATTTTATGCACGCAGACCATTTGGATCAGGAACGAGTCGATACCTGTTCCTTTATGGTGATGACCCCCGACGGTCCGGTTTCGATGTGCGCGCACAATGCTGAAAGGGATGACTATATTTTGCGTCCACTGGAAATTGAAACCGAGCATGGGAAAGAAATTTTTTATCCGCTTTCTTCCAAAAAAACTTTGACAAAGGACTCCGCCGCTTGATCCTCAATGCACGACATCTATTTTACCATTTTGTCTTTCTTTTGTTTGCCCTGACGGCTATGGGAGTTCTTCAGGGGTGTAGTAAGAATATTAAAATACCAGCATCTTCTGGAAGTCAGAAGGATTGGACACCGAAACAGGCGGATCGGTTATGGGCTGTCATTTTGAAACAGGCAGTGGATGCTAAAGGTCAAATTGGTTTTTCAGGTTTGACCCGAAACCCCAGCCGCCTGCGCGCCTATGTGGCATACATCGGACACAATGCACCGCATAACCGTCCCGATTTGTTTCCCGGCCCGGATAGCCGGTTGGCGTATTATCTGAATTCTTATAACGCCCTGGCTATGTACGGGGTGGTGAAGCTTGCGGTGGAAGACGGATTTGAGAGCCTGCTGGATCGCGTAAAATTTTTTAAACTAACCCGGTACGCTGTTGGCGAAGATTGGATTTCGCTATTGGATTACGAGAATAAAATTATCCGGCCCTTGGGAGACCCAAGAGTTCACTTTGCTTTGAATTGTATGGTGGTGGGGTGCCCTCGCTTGCCCCAGGTACCCTTTCAGGCAGACCAGCTGGACAAACAATTGGAACACGTTACCTATGAATTTTTGAATCACTCTCGCAATGTCCAGGTTCATGGAAAGAAAAAAGTAGTCTATCTTTCGGAGATTCTGGATTTTTATACAGATGATTTTGTGGACCGCAAACGAACTCCCGGATTAATCACCTATATCAACAGGTACCGCAAAACCCCAGTCCCCGAACATTATGACATCGAGTTCATTCCTTATGACTGGACGCTTAACCAGCAATAAAATCTTCGGTCGTTTTCTGCGGTTTTTTATCGCGGTTATCCTACTGACCACGGGGTTGGGCAAGGCTCTGGATATTCCGGGTTTCGTCGAAGTCCTAATCACTTATCAGGCGTTTGCAGACTGGATGCTCCATCCTGTTGCCTTGGGCATGATAGCCGCAGAGCTAACTTTGTCTTTTTGGTTGTTCAGCGGGCGCATAATATTCTGGGCGGCGTTTAGTTCATTGGCGCTGCATGCGGTGTTGACGCTTTGGGCCTCAGTGACGATTATGAGAGGACTTGATATTCCCAACTGTGGATGCTTTGGTGTGTTTTTCGCCCGACCTTTGGACGGCTGGACCATCGTGGAAGATCTGATTATGGTGGCATTTTCTGGACTGTTGATGGTCTCCGCAAACGATTGCTCAGAATGACAGGAACCGCTGGAGCGAGATTCTTCGCTATCGCTCAGAATGACAAGAAATGATCGCTCAGAATAACAGGAAACGATTGCTTGGAATGACAGGAACCGCTGGTTTATCATCTCTGTGTAAAACAATGATCCCCATCGGTGTTATACATACCATACGGGTGTTGAAGCATTAGATCATTTTTTCAGCCTATTTGACTTTATTAAGTTCTTCTTCTTTTGTTTGATTCCAGGCGTTCAACCCTTTTCTTTCAGGAGCCATTAATGTCAGCTCAGCCTCACTCATTATGTTTCCTGACGCTTTGGAGGGTTGAACCTCGGCACCAAGAGCTTTTTGTAATTGTTTCAACTAATGGGACTCTTTTATTCCGACTCTGCCAGTAGCCAGCCGGCAATTAAAATTATCCCAGTAAAACTGTATGGGCTTCGTTACCGGAGCTGAAATTTCAGGTCAATCAGGCTATTCAAGGTTTTCATCATCGTAATCCATGCTTTTCCGCGGTTTTCGTTTGTGTCCCTTCGCTTTCATTGACTCGCTCAATGGATTGTTAAAAAACGAGTCCCAGTGCTTTGTGCTGAGCTTCTTGCTGGAAAGGACCTTTTTGACTTTGCCCTTTTTATCGAATATTTTGACTTCGTGAAACATGTTACACTCCGAACTTAAGGTCGACCTAGTTGATTTTCGCCCCGGAAGTTTAAATATGTATTGAGGCATCTCCACCCGGTTGATAAACTAACGTGTCGGGTCGGTTTCAGCCCTTTGGGCCAAATGAAATTATTAACTGGCTAGCAATGTTAATGAAATCCGCTAGTCAGGATGTCAAGCACCTACCCAGGATTTATTTCTTGAGTGCGTTTGCAAGCAACTGCCTGCATCAGAATGACAGGAACCGTTGGAGCGAGATTCTTCGCTATTGCTCAGAATGACAGGAAATGGTTGCTCGGAATGACAGGAACCGCTGGTTTGTCATCCTGGAGGAGCCGGAGGCAATGTTTGTCATTCTGAGGAGCATTTGCGACGAAGACGTGATATTTCTCCTTAGCCTTCGTGCCCCGAAGGGGTAATCAAGGGTTATGCAAAGGCAGGAAGGAATTGATTGTCCCCCTGACAAGGGGGATCAAGGGGGTTCGGGTTGTCATGCTGAACTAGTGATATTTGACCTTTGCGTAAGCCGAAAAAAACAGAAAAGCAAGATTCTTCGCTATCGCTCAGAATGACAAGAAATGATCGTTCAGAATGACAGGAAACGATTGCTTGGAATGACAAGAAACAATCGTTCGGAATGACAGAAACCGTTGGAGCGAGATTCTTCGCTATCGCTCAGAATGACAAAAAACGCTTCCCTGCTCGATATGCGGTGCTCACGGAAGCACCATATCCTGCACGCGGCAAACGCTACAGCTCGCCGAAATGTTGCCCAAACGATATTTGCACACCTGCGCCTTGGTTAGAGAGGTATTAATCGAGCACGAAACACGCTATCAAGCCGCTTCCGCCGTTGGTACGACTCCTTCCGTTTGCGAGAGCCAGCCCAAAGCGGTTCCTGACGTTAGAACCCCGGGGTAGCTCAGAACTTCATATTCAGACCGAGCCCCAAGCCCCAGGATTCAAAATCGCTTTGCCCGATGCCGTCATAATTGCCGGTGAGCGACAGGCCAACGCCATTAGGGCCGGTCATGTTGAGCCTGGGGGAGACACGCGCCCGCCAGCCATCCTCATCAGGAGCAGGAAGCCTGGTCACGGTGACATCACGGGTGTTCGCGTGGCTGTAGATCCCATCCAGCGTGAGCGTGGGCTCATAGTGCCAACCATCACTCCCCATGAATGGCCTTGAGACCGTCGGGCCAAACTTGAGTTGCCCCTGCGAGATTGTTTGACCCGGGATCCTGACCCCCAGCGTGTTGGTGTAGGCGTTCTGGTCGTCTTCCATCCAAGACAGACCAACATTGGGCCGGAGGGTCCATCGCCCCTGGGTGAAATCCCCGGATAGACTGATATCGGCCAGCCAGCGGGTGGTGGTGAAGTTGTCCGTATAGGTGCCCACCGGCGTGACATCATTGTCGGAGGTGCCCCCAGCCACACGGGCGTTCAAATAGAAGTTCTCTTGCAACCGCACCGTCACATACGGCCCGACCATCCAGCCCTCGCCTTCGGTCTTGGAGTTCTCGCTCCTGTTGATATCGCTCAAGCTGTCATATTGCAACACCGCACCCACCAGCAGGTACGGGGAGACCAGATAATCGGCTCCCAGATAGGCAACGCGAAAATCGCCGTCAGCACCCGCGCTGTCGTTGAATTTGTGGAAACTACCCTCAATCCAGACATCAAAGTGACGCCGCTCATGGGTGGCCGTCCTCCCTTGCGCCACTTGCAGGTGATCGACGGCACGGGCGACCTGGTCCAAGCTGGTGGCGAAATTGTAATTACCCGTTCCGATGCTGTGCAGGTTAAACTTGACGGGCATGAGTTTGGTGATCTCGCCAGTGGCAAAACTCAGCTGTTCTGATCCAACACCGCTTCGCAATCGGTTAATCCGGCTCGACAAATCGGGCTGGTTGGCCAGAATGAGCCGGGTGCGCGCCTCCATAAACCGGTTGATCGTCTCAACCGTCTTTTGAACCGAGGCGTCCGTACTCACCGAGATGGCCACGGTATCGGTATCCTCCTCCCCTGCCGCATCGGTCACGGTCAGAGTGAACTCAAACTCTCCGTCATCCGCCGTCTGGCGCACTGGCGCAGTGAAGGTGGCGATGGTGGGATCGGTGTCCGATACGGTCAAGGAGACAGTGGTTCCACCGGTCTGGGTCCATGCGTAGGTCCGCCCGTCACCGGGAAGACCGGAACTGCCGCTGCCGTCAAGGGTGACTTCCTCGCCCTCGTCCACAGTCTGAGCATCTCCTGCATCAGCAACGGGCGGCAGGTTCCTCACGGAGATGGTCACTGTGGCGGTGTTAGACCCGCCTGCCGCATCTCTCACGGTCAGGGAGAACACCAACTCTTCGTCATCCGCCGTCTGGCGCACTGGCGCAGTGAAGGTCGGGGAGATTGCCGTGGCGTCGTTCAGGGTGACATCCGTGCCGCTGGTCTGGGTCCATGCGTAGGTCCGCCCGTCACCGGGAAGACCGGAACTGCCGCTGCCGTCAAGAGTGACTTCCGCGCCTTCGTCCACGGACGTGCCCCCGACGACGGTGGCGACAGCGATGGGCGGCAGGTTGGTCACCGAGATGGTCACTGTGGCGGTGGAAGTTTCATTTTCTGAATCGGTCACGGTCAGAGTGAACATCAGGTTTCCGTCAGTCATCGTCTGGCGCACTGGCGCGGTGAAGGTCGGGGAGACTGCAGACGTGTCATTCAGGGTGACAGTGGTTCCGCTGGTCTGTGTCTGTGCCCACAAATAGGTCAGTGTGTCGCCCGTGGCGATGTCCGGGTCTGTGGTGCCGCTGCCGTCAAGGGTTACGGTAGCGCCCTCGTTCACGGTTTGATTTGAACCGGCACTGGCCATGGGGGGTTCATTGGCCGCGCGCACCGCCGCCGTGGCGGCACTGGTTCGGCTTTCCTGCCTGCCACCGCCATCGGTGAAGCTGGCCGTCACGGTGATCACTTTGCCGATCTCGGCCGTCGTCAGGGTGTAGGTGCTGGAGGTCGCGCCGGAAATATCGGCGTCATCCGCCTGCCATTGGTAGGTGAACTCGGGGGGGACACCTTCGCTGATTATCTGGAACCCATTGGCATCGTCAATTCCAGAGGGGTCCGCCGTCAGTTCCTCATCCTCGATCAGGTCACCGGAGATGGTCGGGACACCGGTTGCCTCGGCGTTGGTCACGGTAATGCTAAAGAGCAGTGAATCCGTGTCTCCGTCCCCATTCGTCGCGGTGTAGGTCAGGTTAAACGTCCGGCTTCTCATGGTTCCTGTCGGCGTACCAGACAATATGCGGTTATTAAAGGACAGTCCAGGAGGCTCAGAACCGAGCGTATAGGCATTGGTACTCGGCACTGCCGCGGGCCCCGCCAGTGCCTCGGGCAAAGTCAGATTAGTAATGGGATTGCCCGCGCTGTAGGTCTGATTAGCAATGGTTTCACGAAACAGCGGTCTGACAAAGATGCGGACTTCATCAGTGTCCTCGGCGGTGGCCGGGTACGCTACATCACGAACACGCAAGCTGAAAGTCACCGAGGCCGGGCCAGATGCCGGTATCACGTCTGGAATGATGAACGTTGGCTGTGCTGCTGTCGTACTGCTTAAAGCCACCGTGGGGCCGGCAGTCTGCGTCCAGAGGTAATTCAGGTCCGAATTATCGCCGTCGGGGTCGTTACTGCCAGTGCCATCAAGGGTGACGGTGGTGCCCTTGTCGGCTCTCTGATTATCCCCGGCGTCAGCGGTGGGCGACTGATTGTTGTTGCGAATAGTTATCGACGCGGAGTTGACAGCCGGTCCGGCAGAAGTGGTCCCAGAGACCTCAAGGCGAACTCCAAACGTAGTGCCATCTGGCACTAAAAGGCTCGCAGTGATGGTAAAAGTCGACCCGTTCCTAGCGGAAAAGGTAACCCCATCCGGGGTACCCGCAGCGTTGGGAGGTTGCCATGCGTATACGAAGGGGCTACTAAGGCCGGAGATTGAAGTAGCGGTGAGAGTCAGGGACTCTCCTGCATCAAATGTACGGACATTTGCGGCCCCGCTTCCTTGAGGATTAATCGTAACAGTCTGCGCACTGGCCCCGGTTGCCGAGAACGCCAGCACCAGCAGAACCGCCGCGGATGTGAAGGCCGTTGCCCAAAAACGATATTGATACAACGATGGGTAGGATTTTTGGGTGGCCATGCAAGTCTCCTTCATTAACGATTAACGACGCGATTGATAGTACGACTCTCTAACTAGACCTATTTTTTTAAGCCCCGAATTCTAACTAATTTTAATAGCTTATTCAACCCTAAATTTGCTGGGGGGGGGGGGTAAATACTTAATAATATCAACCGGAAAGGTCTCCTGTTTGAACGTCAGGGCTGATTTTCTGGGTTGGGGTCGGGATGACAAGAACCGTTGGAGCAAGATTCTTCGCTATCGCTCAGAATGACAGGAAACGGTTGCTCGGAATGACAAGAAACGGTTGCTCAGAACGATAGGAAACAATTGCCTGGAATGACAAGAAACGCTGGTTTGTCATCCTCGAGGAGCCGTAGGCAATGTTTGTCATTCTGAGGAGCATTTGCGACGAAGACGTGATATTTTTCCTTAGCCTTCGTGCCTCGAAGGGGTAATCATGGGTTATGCAAAGGCCTCTTGTTAGGAGGAAATTGATTGTCCCCCTGACAAGGAGGATCGAGGGGGTTGGGGTTGTCATGCTGAGCTAGTGATATTTGACCTTTGCGTAAGCCGAAAAAAACAGAAAAGCGAGATTCTTCGCTATCGCTCAGAATGACAGGAACCGCTGGTTTGTCATCCTCGAGGAGCCGAAGGCGACGAAGGATCATGGGTTATGCAAATAACAGGAACCGCTGGAGCAAGATTCTTCGCTATCGCTCAGAATGACAAGAAACGATTGCTTGGAATGACAGGAAACGGTTGCTCAGAACGATAGGAAACAATTGCCTGGAATGACAAGAAACGCTGATTTGTCATCCTGGAGGAGCCGTAGGCAATGTTTGTCATTCTGAGGAGCATTTGCGACGAAGACGTGATATTTTTCCTTAGCCTTCGTGCCCCGAAGGGGTAATCTCTCCCGGAATGACGGACAACAAGATTCTTCGCTATCGCTCAGAATGACAGGAAATGATTGCTCAGAATGACAAGAAACGGTTGCTCGGAATGGCAGGAACCGCTGGTTTGTCATCTCCGTATAAAACAATGATGCCCATCGGTGTTATACATACCACTCCTGATTCTTTAGTACTCTAAACTCACCTTCTGATATAATGGTCAATGAACCCTGAGTTTCTGGTTTTTATGCCTGCAAAGAGATTTATAGGGATGCCGTTCTTCGGCTTGTGTGCTCTTATCGGAGGATAATTTTGAAACGATTAGCGTTATTTTGCTGTTTTTTGGGAATTCTTGGGCTGGCGGGGTGTGATCGGGACTTGAAGGAGCACCCTCTGCCCGAAAGCCTGAAGCAAGAACTGGCCAGAAAGGCCGATCCGACTATTCATCTCAATGACGTTTCCGGCACTATTGTACTTGATCCCGCGCTGAAGGTGAGTTTGAGCCCGAGTGCCGGATTGTTCATTTTTGCCCGGCCCGAGGGTGTGGATACAGGGCCACCGCTGGCGGTCAAACGCCACAGTGTTTTCCAGTTTCCCTTTGAATTTGAGATCGGGCAACTGCATACCATGATCGAGGGGACTCAATTTGAAGGAACTATGAACCTGACGGTCCGGCTCGATCAGGATGGCAATAGGAAGTCCAGTCCGGGTGATGTGGAAGGAAAGGCGCAAGTCACCGCCGGACAAAAAGGCGTTCAAGTGATGCTGAACAACAGGGTAAGCACCGATGCTTACAATATCCAGGGGACGGTCAATGTGAGCGAGACGCTCAGGAAAAAGATTCCGGTCAATGGCACCCTGTTTATTTTTGCCCGGTCTGAGGATGTGGAACGTGGCCCACCGCTGGCGGTCAAGCGCATCGCCGACCTTCAGTTTCCTTATGACTTTGTATTGGGGCCGCAGGACATCATGATGCCCGGAGCTGTTTTTGAAGGCCCGATGGTGCTGGTGGCAAGAATAGATGTTGATGGCGATGCCCGTTCCGGTCCCGGGGATATCGAGGGCTTTGTCGGCGCCGAACCCGGTGATCGCGACGTTCAGCTGTTGCTGAACCATCTAACCGGAGGGTAATGAGAAAGAGATCCTTATTTAATGGTTTAACGAGAAAAAGCAGGAAGAAAATCACATAAGAATCGGAAGCTTTGCCCGATAGTGAGCTGGCGCAAGTTGTTTTTTTTAAAGGTTTTTATGTTTTTTTTCGGAATTGGTTTGTTTCGAAACCTCAAAATCGTCACATAGTCATCACTTAAGATATCAAGCCCAAAACGGGATGTATTTCGCCTGCTTTTTGGATATATTTGTAGGATATGAAGGTTTTATTAATTTTTCCCCAAGAGTGTCAGAGATAATTCTGGAAGCCACAGAATAGTTCTTATCTTCAATAGCGAACCTTTTCCTTAGGGTAGAGTTACTCATTCTATCGCTGGAGATGTATCCAAGAGTGGCATGTTGATAACAAGCTCTAACCTTGTCTTTTCTGGTCATTTTGGATAGTTTCTTGAAAGAAAAAAGTATTACTTTAGTATGGTTTTCGGTTTTTGAAAACTTTGGAGCAGGTAGCTGGTAAAACTCCGTTTGATCTGTAATTTTGTCGATGCCGCTTCCGCGTTCTTCACAAATGTTCAGTCTGCGCGTGAATGATGCCAAGTCTTCATTTCTTGACTGAGGCTCATCTATAAACCTCTGGGTATCTATAAGCGGAACCCCGGAGTTTGTAATTTCAATTCTATCAGAAAAAATTTCAATCATTGGGCTGTCCCCGGCCATATTAAAATCTTGGTGAATGATGGCATTTGCTACGACTTCACGGACGGCTATCTTTGGAAACATGGGCATCTTTTTTCTTAGGGACTGACCTAGCTCCTCGTTACTTGGCAATTGGTTATTTATATATTCAATAAAATTTAGAAAGCCAGAAGCGTAGCCTTTTTTTTCTTCAAATTCCCTTATGGTTTCTATTTTGTTTGTTCCCTGATAGATTACAATGCGGGCGGTTTTTCGTTTGAGAGAACTGAATTTAGACAGATCTTTTGCAAATAAAATGGCCCCTAAGTTGGTAATGTCATACCTGTTGTCGCCCTTTTGAACGACAATCTTTTCTTACTTTAGACATTCAAGGATCCCGGCCTTGTTATCAGGAGGATTTTTTTCGTTTAATTCAAAGTAGCCGGGATAGTCAATTAGTGATAGAGCCTCGTCTGAACTGACCCCGTTTTTAGCTATTCCTTTCGCAAATGTTGTTTTTGAACACTGGACCCAAAGGGCTCTTTCCTTTTCGGGGTGGTCGTTTAATGGTTTTTTTATAACTTCCAACTCTAATATGCTTAATTCCTTTAAATGCTACAGGGGTGTTGCGGCATTCTTGAATTTTGAACAAGACTATTGGGGAACCTTTGTAATCGAACTTATGAATCTCAAAGTCAATCCGTGGGCTTAGATTGGTTGCAAGCCAATTTTCTAGCTCCTTGCCCTTTAACGGTTTTCCTGCGAGGTTTAAAGTCAGTTCCAACTATTTTCTTGGTTTGATCTTCAACGCCCCAGATTATGTATCCGAACTCCTTTTTATGAAGACATGCAGAATTTGACAGTGCCGATATATATTCTCCAATACTTTCTGGTTTGGAATTATTTTGTTTGTATTCAATCCATTCGGTTTCACTCGGGTGATTAAGCAAATCATCGAGAATAGAGGTCAGTTGCGATTCTGTCATGGCTGGTTATTTATATTTTTAACAAAAAGGTGTTTGGCGTGATTATATACTAATTGTTACTTGGTTTTTCTCCGGGAGCCTATTGTCAATAGTCCCGTTGCCAGCAGGCACAGCCAACTGAACACGTCGCCATAGGTGCTGTAGAAGGTGAGTCCGCCTTGGCGCGGAGAGATTTTTGTGATCATGGCGGCTTCGACAAAAAGTTCCGTTTCGTTTTGAAGGGCACCGCTGGCCATGATGGCTCCGGAGACCCCGGTATTCGCCGCACGCACGATGGGCACACGGTTTTCCACCGCCCTTAGTGCTCCCATGCTCATATGCTGGTAGCTTGCCGCACTTTTACCGAACCAGGCGTCGTTGGTGATATTGACTAAAAAATCGGCACCGTTTTTAACCGCCTGCCGTATCAGGTCGGGGAAGATTATTTCATAACAGATTGATACCCCGGCCTTGTGTCCTGCCACATCGAACACTACCGCTTCCTCACCACGACCGAAATTGCCGATCATCTCCACCATTTTTTCTACGAAGAACAATATTTCCCGGAAGGGGACGAACTCGCCGAACGGAACCAGGTGGATTTTATCGTAGCGGTTTTGCGTGGCACCGGTTTCAGACACCAGATAGGCGCTGTTGTAGTGGGTGTTGTTTTTTTTGTAGGGACTGCCCAATAGAATGGGGATTCCGGTTTGCTGTGCCAGGTCGTTCACAAACTGGGTGCCGGGTGTATGCAGGGTGTAGAAAAAAGGTGTGGCGGTTTCCGGCCACACGATCAGTTGCGGATTCGATTGCGCTGCCTTTAGAGTCAGGTCCCGGTATTTTGCCATGACCATCTTTTGGTAAACCGGGTTCCATTTCATGGCCTGCTCGACATTGCCTTGAATCAGTCCCATTGTTAGGCTGGGGCCATTGACCACGCGGTTCAGGGCGATGATGCCTAGCCCTGCCCATAGCACCAGAACAAGAATCGTGACCGATAAAAATCGTGCTCCCATATTGCCCCATGACTTCCAGGCCAGATAGAGTCCGACATTGACCAGCATGATGAGCCATGAGACGCCATACACACCGGTGATCTCGGCCATCTGAATAACAGGCAGGGTTTTGAATTGGGAGTAGCCTAACCCTAACCAGGAAAACCCGTACTCGGAGTGGGTCGAGCGGAGGTACTCAAAAGATGTCCATAGAACCGGCGCGAACAGGAAAAGCAGCCCTCGATTATCTTTGCAGACCCTCCTTGTCAGATAGCAAAAGAGTGCTGTATAGAAAGAGAGATAGGCGGCCAAAAGCCCCAGAACCATGAAACTCAAAAACTGGGGAAGATTGCCGTAGTTTATGAGAGTGTTGTTGACCCAGCTCAAGCCCCAGGTATAAAAAACCATACCAGTGATGAACCCCAACAAGGCGGAACGTTGCGGGGTTTTGGCTTCAATCGCCGAAAAAAGAGGGATAAAGGCGAACCAGGCGAGAACTTCAAAATTAAAATTTGGGAAGATCAACACCAGAAGAATCCCGCTCAAAGCGGAGAGTAAAAGCGGGCGCGGTTCTTTAAAGGTTAGGTTTTTCACTAATACTGGTTTATATTAGAGGACGGAAGCCAAGGTTCAGAACGGATGTTCAGGTTTTGTTAAATCAAAACTTTAAGGGTAGCTCCATAAAGCGGTTTTAAATTTTGGCACCCTTAAAAGGCCATCTTTACAAAAATAAAATCCGGCACAGGGATCATAGCTGGAACCTTATATGTTTTGGAAACAAAAAAACAATTTTTAGATAGTCTCAAAAAGGTTTGCCTGTGCCGAAGCATCAAGGCGGGAACAATTATGACCGCTATTCGGGAAGGGACGTTGACCTTTGAAGGTTTGAGAAGAAAAATTGGTGTGGGAACGGGCAATTGTAAGGCCAAACGTTGCCGGTCAAATATCGAAGCACGAATCAAGGGTCATAAAGACAGCTTGAAAGAAAGTGCCGTTGAGTCAGAAGCATCCAGCGGTCCGGCCTGCTGACTCCTCGCCGCCCGGTGGAATTAGAGCAACAACTCACCAAGCCGCCAGAACTTTTTTCGCCTTTTCGCCAGCGCAAGCTATTGCAATATTACCCTTTTCAGAGCACGAGACTTCAGGGAGAATATCACGGTCACCAGTGGGTTACTCGTCGGCTAGCAGAGTTTGGAGACGGCATTTTTTATTCGTTGGACACCAGCCTCAATTTTTTCCAGCGATGCGGCAAAAGACAAACGCGCGTGGGCATCGGCCCCGAACGCGATTCCAGGCACGATGGCGACCTTCTCGGTCGATAGCAGATAATCGCTAAAATCCAATGACCCTCGCAATATTTTCCCATTCATATCTTTTTTCCCATAGACGCCGGAAAAATCTGGAAAGGTGTAGAACGAGCCATGCGGTTTTTTGCAGGTGACACTGGGGATATTGTTCAAGCGATCAACAAGGATGTTCCGGCGCTTTTCAAATTCACTCACCATGGCATGAACTTCGTCCAAGGGACCGTTCAAGGCTTCGATGCTGGCAGCCTGCGACACCGAGCAGGGGTTGGACGTACTTTGTCCCTGCAGTTTGGTGGCCTGTTTGACAATCTCAGGATTTCCGGCGGCGATATAGCCGATCCTCCAGCCTGTCATGGCGTAGCTTTTAGAGACCCCATTAATCACCACACATTGTTTTTGCACTTCCCCGCTCAAGGAGGCAATGCTTATGTGTTTGGATCCGTCAAACACAATCTGCTCATAAATTTCATCTGAAAGGATCAACAGCTTGTGCTTTAACGCGCACTCTGCCAGTTTTTCCAGTTCCTCCTTGTTGTAGGCGGAGCCGGTCGGATTGGAAGGCGAGTTGAGCACGATTGCCCTGGTGTCAGGAGTGACGACATTTTCAATTTGTTCGGCGGTAATTTTGAAATCCTGCCCGGTTTGGACGATGAGGGGGCGGGCTCCCGACAGGGTCACCATGTCGGGAAATGAGACCCAGTAAGGTGCCGGGATGATGACCTCGTCTCCCGCCTGCCAAAGTGCCTGGGCCAGATTGTAAAAGGAGTGCTTGGCTCCACAGGAAGCGAGAATCTGGTTTTTTTCATAGACCAGTCCGTTGTCGCGTCGCAGTTTTGTGATGATGGCTTCTTTCAGAAGATCACTACCACCGACCGAGGTGTAATGGGTTTCGTTATTTCCTATTGCCCGGATGCCGGCCTGCTTGATGTGCTCGGGAGTGTTGAAGTCGGGCTCGCCAGCCCCGAAACCGATGACATCCTCGCCTCGGGCTTTCATTTCCCGGGCTTTGGCATCTATGGCCAATGTCATGGATGGATTTACATTTTGAACACGTTCGGAAAATTTCATCAGATAATTTTTTTCAACTCCCTGATCACATCGCGAGGCACAAGTTTTGAGACATCGCCCCCGTGCCGCGCGATCTCCTTAACAAGATTAGAGCTTAGGAAAGAATATTCCTGGCTGGGAATCATAAACAGGGTTTCGACAGACTCATCGAGCGTCCGGTTCATCAATCCCATCTGCAATTCAAATTCAAAATCACTGATGGCCCGCAGTCCTTTTATCACTACAGAGGCCTTTTTAGAACGCGCCAGCGAGATGAGCAGATTATCAAAGGAGAGGACCTCAATCTTACTGAATTTTTTTGTAGCATTTTTGATAAACCTGACCCGACTTTCCAGAGAAAATAGAGGATGCTTTTTTGGGTTGAGCGCAACGGCAACAATGAGTCGGTCAAAGAGTTTTATGGCCCGGCCCATAATATCAATGTGACCAAAAGTGACCGGATCAAAAGTTCCCGGATAAAGAGCGATACGATTCTTTCTCATGCTCATAAGTGAAGCCTTGAGGAAAAAGCAGGATTATATCGTCAAAATAAAATTTGGCAAATTTTTAAAGAGCGGTTTTCAGCCAAGCCCAGGTTGAGAGGTCAAACAAGGGCTCTCGTCTTTTGTCTAATGCAAGGGAGGAGACTTTGCCAGACTTTTTTGAGAGAGACCTTTGCGCAAGTCCAAAAAAACAGAAAAGCGGGATTCTTCGCTATCGCTCAGAATGACAGGAAACGATTGCTTGGAATGACAGGAACCGCTGGTTTGTCGTCCTCGAGGAGCCAAAGGCGATGTTTGTCATTCTGAGGAGCATTTGCGACGAAGACGTGATATTTCTCCTTAGCCTTCGTGCCCCGAAGGGGTAATCTCTCCCGGAATGACGGACAGCAAGATTCTTCACTACGTTCAGAATGACAAGAAACGATTGCTTGGAATGACAGGAACCGCTGGTTTGTCGTCCTCGAGGAGCCAAAGGCGATGTTTGTCATTCTGAGGAGCATTTGCGACGAAGACGTGATATTTCTCCTTAGCCTTCGTGCCCCGAAGGGGTAATCTCTCCCGGAATGACGGACAACAAGATTCTTCGCCATCGCTCAGAATGACAAGGGACGATTACTCAGAATGACAAGAGTGGGGACAAAGGCTGGGATTGTCTGGCTGGGATTCTTCACTACGTTCAGAATGACAAGAAACGATTGCTTGGAATGACAGGAACCGCTGGTTTGTCGTACTCGAGGAGCCGAAGGCGATGTTTGTCATTCTGAGGAGCATTTGCGACGAAGGCGTGATATTTCTCCTTAGCCTTCGTGCCCCGAAGGGGCAATCGTGGGTTATAAAAGGTCTATTTTTGAGGGTAATTAGGAGGCAAAAAACGCTTTCCCTTCCTGTTTTTCCTAAAATTTTTAAAATTTCGATGGTTATTGTCAGCTACAGAGAAAGTAACAGTGAACTACCATACAGAAGTTTATCGGTAAAACTGCTTTAGATATAAGGGCTTTCGAAGATCGCTACTTTTTCTTTTTTCTGTAAAAATTACGTGAAAATCTTGTTTTCAGGGGCTATGTTTAGTGGGGATACTTCTAGCGATTTTGCCCGCTATTTTTTCTTTTTTTTAAATTGCGTATTTCCTTGACATTATGCTGGAAAACCCATATAACATGGCCTCATCTAGAAAAAGCGTAGAAAGTTTAACTCGAAATACAGGGCAAAACATGAGATTTAAAAGCACGATTCGCCCCTTGATATCCACGTTGTTGCGGAGGAGTTTTTATTAGGGACGTTTGTTTTTTTCTCAGTCCCCGTGTCTGTTGCAATGCTAATTGAAGCGGGTTTTAGTGCTCTGGCTTTTTTTATTTTGCGGGTTGTTGTGAGTTTGTTTTAAGTTTTAGTAAAGGTTTTAAAGTTTAGTGAGGTGGTACGAGTAGCAGTTTAGCCGGAGGTGAAAAGTCGCGAGGCTGGGAGGCTCCGAAGAGGTTGACAGAAGTGTAGTGGTGAAACAGTTGTAGTTTGGGTTCGGATAAGCCGAGTCCGCAATTACCAAGATTCACAAGGAGGTTCGTATATGAGGTTAAACAGACGTAAGTTCTTGCAGGTAAGTGCTGGTGTAGCGACAGCTATGGCATTGACGAGCAAGAGAGTTGGAGCTCAGCTGAAACCCGTGGTGAAAGTCGGGAATCCGCTGGAAGCTTATCCTGATAGACGGTGGGAAGAAGTCTACCGTGACCAGTATAAGTATGAGCGTTCTTTTACGTATTGTTGTTCTCCGAACGACACCCATCAGTGTCGCGTACGTGGATTCGTACGTAATGGCATCCTGATGCGTATCGAGCAGAACTACGATCATCACAAAGTTCGCGATCTGTATGGCAACCAGGCTGACGCTGCGTGGAATCCTCGCATGTGTCTGCGTGGTATGACTTATCCCCGTCGTGCTTACGGTCCTTATCGGAACAAGTATCCGATGATTCGTGTTGGCTGGAAGCAATGGGCAGATGACGGCTTTCCCTACTTGGACAAGGAAAATCGTGAAAAGTATAAGATGACAAGCCGGGGCACGGACGAATTTGTTCGTATGACCTGGGATCAGACTTTTACGTACCTTGCCAAGGGTCATATTGCGGTCGCCAAGGCCTACAGTGGGGCTCGTGGTGCGCAACGTCTGAAGAACGAAGGCTATCAGCCTGAGATGATCGAAGCCATGGGCGGATCCGGTCCCCGTACTTTCAAGTATCGCGGTGGTATGGGTCTTCTTGGTGTGGTTGGTAAGTACGGTGTATATCGTCTCGCTAACCAGGTTGCTCTGTTGGATTCAATCATTCGTGGTCGTGGTCCCGGTAAAGTACTGGGCGGTCGGGCATGGTCTAACTATACCTGGCATGGTGATCAGGCTCCCGGTCATTCCTGGACACATGGAATGCAGACCTCTGATATCGACTTTGCTGACCATCGGTATGCGAAGATGACGATTCAGTGGGGTAAGAACCTGATTGAGAACAAAATGCCTGAAGCGCATTGGTACACAGAGATCATGGAGCGCGGTGGTACGCTGGTTGCGATTGCTCCTGAGTATAATCCGCCTGCAACTAAAGCGGATTACTGGGTACCGGTTCGTGCGGGTCTTTCTGACATCGCCCTTTTCCTGGGTGTTGCCAAAATTATCATGGACGAAGGTCTTGTGGACATCGATTACGTAAAGGACTACACAGACATGCCTCTGTTGGTTCGTACGGATACGCTGGTCCGCTTGCATCCGGATGATTTCATTCCGGGCTACAAGGCCCAGTCTCTGCCGAAAGACGGCTTCACCACCAAGTGGATGAAGAACTTCAATCGTGACATGATGCCTGACTACACCGTATGGGATACTAATACGGATAAACCGGTTGCTATCACGCGTGAAGACATCGGTGCCAAGATGAGAAAGAAAAATATCGATCCTGCATTGGACGGTGTTTTTGACGTTAAACTTGTAAGCGGCAAGACTATCACGGTAATGCCTCTTTACGAGATGTATAAAGTTCACCTGAAGGATTACGATATCGATACGGTCTACCAGATTTGTCACGCTCCGAAGGACATGATCGTCCGCTTGGCTCGTGATATTGGTACGATCAAACCGGTTGAAATCCATTACGGTGAAGGAATCAACCATTACTTCCACGCAACGATGCACAACCGTGCGTCTTATGTTCCTCTGATGCTGACGGGTAACGTCGGTCCTAAAGGTTCCGGTTCCCATACCTGGGCTGGTAACTACAAGGCTGGTAACTACCAGGGTTCGCATTGGTCTGGGCCTGGCTTCGCGGCCATGGTTGCGGAAGATCCTTTCAACATAGTCATGGACCCTACCAAAAACATTGACTGGAAGAATGTTAAGGGTTACCTGAAGGGTGAGGAAGTCAGCTACTGGGCGCATCGTGATAAAGCGCTGATCGTAAATACCCCGCGCTATGGCCGGAAAGTATTTACGGGACGTACGCATATGCCTACGCCTACCAAGATGTGTTGGTTTGTTAATGTTAACGTTATCAATAATGCCAAGTGGTTCTACGAGCTGGTGTTCAACACCAACAACAATGTAGACATGATTGTAGCTCAGGACATCGAGTTCACAGGTTCCTGCGAATACAGTGACATCGTATTGGCTCCGAACTCATGGGCCGAGTTTGAAAGTTATGAAATCACTTCCGCATGTTCGAATCCGTTTCATCAGATTTGGGGCGGCACGGGAATCAAACCTATCTTCGATACCATCGATGATAATTTGATGCATCGTGAGTTCTCCCGTCGTCTCTCAGAGGTGACAGGTGATAAGCGTTTTATGGATCATATGAAGGTCTATGAAGGTAAAGCGCCGAATCGCACCAAGGCTATGATTCGTCGGGTGTTCACGACGTCTACAACGGGTATGGGTTACAACATCGACGATATCATCAACGGCAAGTATGGTGAGCCGGGTACGTGTCTGATGCTGTACAGAACCTATCCTCGGTCTCCCTTTTGGGAGATGTATACGGAGTCTAAACCATACTACACGCCTAACGGTCGCATCCAGTTCTACAATGATGAGCCAGAAGCGATTGAGTATGGTGAAAACTTCATCGTTCATCGGGAAGGCCCGGAAGCAACGCCTTACCTGCCGAACGTGATCGTATCAACCAATCCCTACATCCGCCCGGATGACTACGGAATCCCGGAAGACGAGCAAGATCCGGATCTGCGTCACGTTCGGAACATCAAGAAACCTTGGTCTGCTGTACGTACGACCAAGAACTTCTTGTGGGAAAAAGGATATCGGTTCTACTGTGTTACACCTAAATCTCGCCATACAGCTCATAGTTCCTGGGCAACGACTGACTGGAATATGATCTGGAACAACAACTTTGGTGATCCTTATCGAATGGATAAGCGTTCTCCGGGTGTTGGTGAGTGGCAGGTACACATGAATCCGTTCTTGTGTAAAGACCTTGGAATCAACGATGGTGACTATATCTATTGTGACTCGAATCCTGCGGATCGTCCTTACATGGGTTGGAAGCCTTCAGATCCGAGGTATAAAGTGGCACGGCTGATGTTGCGGGCGAAGTACAACCCGGCATATCCGTATCACACCACCATGATGAAGCATGCAACGTGGATCGCTACTGAGCGTACTGTTAAGGCTCATGAAGAACGGCCTGACGGACGTGCGATGTCAATGACCACTCCTTACCAGAGTAACTTCCGGTATGGTGGTCAGCAGTCCATCACGCGGTCTTGGTTGATGCCGATGCATCAGACTGATAGTCTGTTCCATAAAGCAAAAACCAAGATGAAGTTCAAACACGGCTATGAAGCTGATAACCATGCGGTTAATGCGGTACCGAAAGAAACGCTGGTTAAATTCTCCAAAGCCGAAGATGGTGGTTTGCATGGTAAAGGACTCTGGGAACCCGTGCGAACGGGTTACACCCCGGAATCACCGTTGAAAGACCGTTTTGCCGAGATGTATCTGGCAGGTCAGTATGTCCGTGTGAAGATTTAGGCAAAAGGTGGCCCTCTCAATTTCGGGAGGGCCGCCATTTGGTATTTCAACGTCTAACCAATTAATAAGGAGGTACGATAATGCCTGAAGTCTATAACTGGCAACTGGGTCGGATGTCCACATACGTCTACGACGAAAAGCATCCGAAGGAGCAGTTCACGTTCGTATTTAATACGAATCGTTGTATTGCTTGTCAGACCTGTACAATGGCCCATAAATCTACCTGGACTTTCTCGAAAGGCCAGGAGTATATGTGGTGGAATAACGTGGAAACAAAACCTTACGGTGGCTATCCTCAGTTTTGGGATTGGAAGATCCTGAAAATGTTGGAGCAGTCCAATCCTGGACAGAATGTCTGGAATGTACGTAAGACCTCAAACAAAGCGATCCATGGTGTTTACGAAGGTGTGACCATCTTCGAAGCTCCTGCCAAGATCGGTTTGAACCAGCAAGCAATCGGTTATGTACCGACTGATGAAGAGTGGCGTTTCCCGAATTTCGGTGAAGATACCGCTCATGGTCGTGAGTTCACCCAGTCCCGTGAGGGAACATTCGGTGGCGACAACGGCACACGGTCAGTATTGCCGGAGCATAAAATCTGGTTTTTCTATCTGCAACGCATCTGTAACCATTGCACGTATCCGGGTTGCCTGGCGGCGTGTCCTCGGAAGGCGATCTACAAGCGCCAAGAGGATGGCATCGTTCTGATCGATCAGAGCCGTTGTCGTGGTTATAAAAAATGTGTAGAGCAGTGTCCTTACAAGAAGCCTATGTTTCGTGGTACGACACGGATCTCCGAGAAATGTATCGCCTGTTATCCCCGTATTGAGGGTCTCGACCCTCTGACGGAAGGTGATCAGATGGAGACGCGTTGTATGGCGGCCTGTGTTGGCAAGATCCGTTTGCAGGGTCTGGTCAAAATCGGCAGCAATGGCGAATGGGCGCATGATCCGGATAACCCACAGTACTATATGATTCGGGACCGGAAAGTGGCCTTACCGTTGTATCCGCAACTGGGTACGGAGCCTAACGGATATTACGTTCCGTCACGGCACGTTCCTCGGGCGTATTCTCAACAAATGTTCGGACCTGGTGTTGATCATTCTATCGATCAGTACATGGTACCGGATCGTGATCTGTTGGGTGTGCTCCAGTTGTTCCGGACGACACAGCGTATCATCTTCAAATGGAAACGTGAGCCGGGTCCGAAGATTTTCGAGACCAATATCCACGGTAAGAAGTTTGAGATGTATAACGACACGGTCATCGGGTTTAACCGGAAAGGCAAAGAGATCATCCGTGTTACGGTTGAAGAGCCTTTCTATGTACGGCCCGAAGAGCATCCGGGTGCAATCTAGGGAGTAATACGACGCTCTGAAGATAGCAGCGTAAGTAATTTGGAATGGACGGGGGTGTGTACCCCCCCGTCCGGACCAATGCGTTTGCGAAGCGTGGGGCGTGAACTTTAATTTCCCGTAAACGGTACCAACGAGGAGGGAATCCTGTGAGTAAAAAGACTGTTGTATTCATGATGCTGTTTGCTTTCGTGCTCGGTATGTCAAGCGCGAATGCGGCCACCATCAAAGCTGTGAAGGTTCAAGGGGATATTCCGCTCAGTGCGGATGATCCTTTCTGGACTCGTTATGGTCCTACTTTCAACAAGCACACTGTTGTGGATATGGACCCTCAAATGATCACCAACCCCATGTGGCCCGCTCCGGCGACCAAATGGGTAAACGTTCGAGCCGCTGCTAATGGTAAGGAAATCGCGGTTCGTTTGAGCTGGACAGATTCAACTCGTAACGACATCATGGTTCAGTCTCAGCAGTACAAAGATCAAGCGGCCATTATGTTCCCTGTGAACCAGTCTGGCGAAGAGCCTCCGTTCACGATGGGTGGTGATGGTGAGCGTGTTAACATCTGGCAGTGGAAAGCGACTTGGGATAAAGAAGGCGCTGGAAAAACTGGCAATGCTGGCATGTTAGACATGGAAGATCAGTATAAGTATATGGCTATGGGTTCTGGTAGTTACTACATGTATGAGCCTAATGGTATGCTGACCGGTAAAGAGCCTTCTCATATGACTGGTTCAAAAGCAACTATGGGTAAAGGTCAAGGAGCTGGCGACATCAGCAAGCGTGGTACCTATGTTGACTTTGGTATGGGTAAAAATGAAGGCGTGTTCAACCCGGGTCGTGTTACCGGTAACCTGCTTTCTGACGCGTCCATGCGTGTTTCTCCTGTTGAAGATATGAATGCGGAAGGGTTTAGTACCCTGACCTCTCAGGCTCATCAGGATGTACAGGGTAATGGCAACTGGTCTAACAACCGTTGGTCAGTTGTTTTCAAACGCTCTTTGTCGACCGCAGATGCCAATGATACGCAGTTCACCGGCGGAAAAACTCCGATGGCGATTGCGGTTTGGAATGGTCAGAACAAAGAAAGAAATGGTCAGAAGGCTGTAACGCAGTGGAATGAATTGCAGTACTAAGTCCTAACGCGGAGAAATCCGCAAGACCAAAAAAATAAACCCAGGGGAGAAGTCGCTAGTGCGGTTCCTCTTCCTGGGTTTTTTTTCACTCAGTGTTTGTTTGGCGTTGTGGGCTTAGCCAGCGATAGTTTTATTGGGCCAGAAAAAAACCTATCTTGGCTTAACGCGTTTTCGCATCCGTAACCGGCGTTTGCCTTACTTACTTTTGCGTCGGCCAATTCATCTGCATCCAGCGTTCCATACCTCCATTTCCCACACAAACAATATTGTCCAGACCGGCATTGATCAATGACTCGGAAGCTATTTTGGCTCGTCCGCCCATTTTGCAATGGACATAAATATTGTCGTAGCCCTTCAGGTCTTTCGCAATGCTGCTGACTTCGTCATAGGAAGTATTTTTAGATCCCGCAATATGCCCTGCTGAATACTCTTCAGGGGACCGGACATCAAGAATTAAATCGTTCTCACTCATCTGTTGGACCTTATTATGCAACTCATCGATAGAAATAATCTCCATCACTCCCCCACTAAAAAATGGTTCATAAAGTTCAGTAATTTCCCAAGTGTCGGATTATATCATGAAGAAAAAGATTCTGAATCCAAATGAAAACAGGCCTGACTCGACCCTTGAAGGGGTGATCACGCCTTGCATAGGCTTGGGGGTTCTTCGCCGTGTTCAGAATGACAAGAAACGCCAGTTTGTCATTCTGGGGAACAAAGTTAAAATATTACTCACTCAGACCTGTTTTTAACTTCTTGAATAAACTTCTCTCGGTCAATTTTTAATTTTTCTTTAAACTTGTCAATACTTCCATATCTACTAATATAGTGATTTCTGATTTCATCAACGGTCATAATTTCTGACCCTGCGTCACCTACCAGACACCGACCTTTTTTGTCACAGGTCCAAATAGGATAATCCTTCGCGACCTCTGTTTTTAAATCATCGGGAATATTACCAGAGTGCGGCAGGCTGGAATAATTGGGGTCCATCCGCTCTTCAATACGGTCGATTTCTTTTATCAGATCATCAATGCATTCCCCATCCCAATCGCCGATATGGTCATCCCCATCTGCTGAAAAAATTCGGTTTTTAAGTTTCGGGTCAACCGACACCTTATCGAGCGAAAAACGCCTTCCTATTTCTGACATCCCTTGGACTCCTGACTGTTAATGTGATATTGAATAGGAATATAACATGGAACTTATAATATGACTAAAATGTTTGATTTTACGTGAGTAAAATGACACACTTACTTCCTTTGAAAGCAATATTTCTGCGCAAGTTAGCATAAATATCAAGAAAAACAGGTGAGGTAATGGCGAGATATTCGAGTACGAATTTTAGAGGTAGGCAAACGACGGACGATAGAACCGGGCATAAAATCTGGATGAGCCGATCACAAAGAATTTTTTCAAGTTGTAGAGGTCAGGTACTATGGTAATTCTTTACGGTTTTGAATACAGCAACCTTTTAAATATTAGGAGTTGAACATGGCAACGCATGAACAAATTACTTCTGCTTACGAAAGCTACCTTGCGGAAAATGAGAGCTTTGAAACTAAAAATATAAAAGCCGCCGCCGCTCGTGCTCGCAAAGCTTTGGGAGAGCTTGGAAAACTTGTAAAGACCAGAAGAGCGGAAATTCAGGAAAAGAAGAATAATTTATAAAAAGCGATCACCACAGAACCTCACCATTTGTGGCAGGGAAAATCAAAATTTTTCCGGCATTCGTCAGGCTTCCTTTTGCAAGACTCCTGAGGAACAGCGGCGTCAAAATCTAATAGAGTTAGGGACAAGATTTCAAAGTCACCAAGCCGTGCGTAGGAGCCTCAAGGAATTTCGGCTCTTTGCGTCACGGCTTGTTTGGTTTTGTGGGCGGTTTCAATTGAGATGTTATGAACGAAGCAACCGCGCGAATAAAAATTAAGGGTCATGACCCAAAATTAATAAATTACTTGAGACAGTCGGGTGGCGCTTCGCTTCCTTCAAAAAAGAAAAATAACGGCACCTAATCCGCTCATTATTAGCGCTGTGTGTTGTCATGGTTTGATATCTCCTATCTGAGGTTACCGTGTTCACGGTAGGTTGGTTACTATCTACTATGTGTCGCAACCCTTGCGGCATCGTGATGTCCATTTGCCCACGAACCAGCTCCAACTTAGCCAGGCTAACGTGCTGATTCATGCCTGCACCGCGCGCAGTCCGGGCAGATCGCAAAAAGGTTTCTGTACAAGAGAAACCAAGGGATTTAAGACATGAACTCGAAAATACCTACGAGACCACAGCCCTCAATTATCAAACTTGCATAAAGTAACCTATATGTTACCATCGTGATAGAGATAAGAGAATACCTTCGTGAAGATGAGAGCAGCCCTTTCGCCAATTGGTTCGGTGGGTTGAATCCTCAAGCCGCACTCAAAGTGAATACTTATCTGACACGGATGGGAAATGGAAACTTGTCCGCTGTTAGCAGCGTAGGAAGCGGTGTTCACGAATGCGTGATTGATTGGGGACCAGGTTACCGGGTTTATCTGGGCAAAGACGGTGATAAACTGGTTATCTTGCTGGGCGGAGGAACAAAGAAACGCCAGCAAAGCGATATCGACCGGGCTAAAGAACTTTGGCGGGAATACAAAAAACATAAAAAGGAACAGTAATCATGGCTATCACACGTAACTTTAAGGAAACAATTCAAGTACGAGCCCTCAAGGACTCAAAGTTTCGTATGGGGCTTCTCAAAGAAAGTGTTGAGAGTATGCTGGTAGGGGATACGGAGACAGGGAAAATACTCCTTCGGGATTATATCAATGCTACGATTGGCTTTGAAAAGTTGGGCAGTATGGTGGAAAAACCGCCAAAAAGCCTGATGCGAATGTTCAGTCCCAGCGGGAACCCGACAGCCAACAATCTGTTTGGCATCATCCACACCCTGCAAAAAAAAGAAGGCGTTCATTTAAGAGTGAAAGCTTCTCGTTAAAACCTTTTTTTTCATTTCGAATGGGAAACAGAAACCTACCCAGCGGAGAATATCAACCAGAACCCACTTTTCGGATATATTCATCAGTCGGAAAATATGAACGATTGAGATATTATGAACGAAGCAACCGCGCGAATAAAAATTAATAAATTACTTGAGACAGCCGGGTGGCGCTTTTTCTCCGACGAAAATTCTCCTGCTAATATTCAGCTCGAACCCAGTGTTACTATCAAAGCCACCGATCTTGATGCCCTTGGTGAAGACTTCGGGAAAACCAGTACAGGTTTCATCGACTTCTTGCTCCTCGATTCCACGGGTTCCCCGTTTATTGTTCTTGAAGCCAAATCAGAGGATAAAAATCCTCTTGACGGTAAGGAGCAAGCCCGAAAATATGCGGATTCTCAAAAATGCCGCTTTGTCATTTTATCTAATGGCAACCTTCACTATTTTTGGGACCTCAAACGAGGTAATCCATACATCATCACGTCATTTCCTACGCCGGAATCGCTGACCGGTTATAAGAAAATAACTCCAGAGCCTCAGTGCCTTGTTGAAGAGTCGATTCCCGGAGATTACATCGTTCTCACACAGCGGCCAAACTACAAGGCAGAAGTCGGTTGGAAAAATGAAGCAGAACGACCTGATTACATTCAGAACAACAAACTCCGTTTTCTTCGTCCTTATCAATTAAATGCCGTCCGTGCTCTTCAACGTGAAGTAAAAGCCGGGAAAGAAAGATTTTTATTTGAGATGGCTACCGGGACAGGTAAAACTCTCACCGCGGCTGCTGTCATCAAGCTATTTCTTAAAACCGGCAATGCCCGCCGAGTTCTTTTTCTTGTAGATCGCCTTGAGTTGGAAGATCAGGCAAAAAAAGCATTCACCGCACTGCTTTCCAAAGACTTTAAGACCGTCATCTTTAAAGAAAACCGTGATGACTGGTGCCACGCGGAAATTGTTATCAGCACAGTCCAATCGTTTTTGTTCAACAATAAATACCAGCGTATTTTCTCACCGACTGATTTTGACTTTGTCATCTCTGACGAAGCGCATCGTTCCATCGGTGGTAACGCTCGTGCCGTGTTTGATTATTTCATTGGTTATAAACTTGGACTCACTGCTACGCCCAAAGACTATCTCAAAAAATTGAAGGAGACCGGCTCTGCGACCAGGGACCCGCGTGAGCTAGAGCGCCGATTGATGCTCGATACTTACCGGACTTTCGGCTGTGAAGGCGGTCAGCCCACCTTCAGATATACCCTTCTCGACGGAGTGAAAGAAGGTTATCTGATAAACCCCATTGTTGTAGACGCTCGCACGAACATCACCACAGAATTGCTTTCAGAGAAGGGGTTTGTTGTTTCAGTCGCGGATGACACGGGCGAAGACCGTGAAGAGAGCTACAACCAGAGGGAGTTTGAAAGACGCTTCTTTGCCGAAGCCACCAACCAGCTTTTCTGCAAAACTTTTCTTAAAAATTCTCTGCGCGACCCAGTCAGTAAAGAGATTGGAAAATCCATTATTTTTGCCGTTAGCCAAAACCATGCCCGCAAGTTAACGCAAATTCTGAATCAAATGGCAGATAAAATGTTTCCTGGAAAATACCAGTCAAACTTTGCTGTTCAGGTCACCTCACAAATAACTGATGCCCAGCAGTTCACTATCAATTTTGCGAATAACAATCTGCTCGGCTCAGCCAACTTTATTGATACCTACAAAACCAGCAAAGTGCGTGTCTGCGTTACCGTTGGCATGATGACGACAGGATACGACTGCCCTGATATTCTCAACCTTGGTCTGTTCCGCCCGATCTTTTCGCCGACCGATTTTATTCAAATCAAAGGCAGGGGAACCCGCAAATATGATTTTCTCGAACTACTTTTTGACAACGCGCTGAAAACCAATATTAAAGAACCGCAAAAAAAAGCTTTCAAGCTCTTTGATTTTTTCGCCAATTGTGATTACTTCGAGGAGGAGTTCAATTACGATGAAGTGTTGGAGTTGCCTCGCTCCAAAGGTGAGGGAGAGGAAGGCGGCGATGGCCCGGTGATTACTGGTGGAACCTACGAACACCTTGGCGAAGATATTATTTCTACTATCCAGGAAGAAACCATCGGCTACGAGGGCATGAAAATCGACCGTATGTTTTTTCAGAATTTTGAGGACACTGTGCGCAACAATGTTAATGTTGCCGAAGCCGTCGAAGCTGGTCAGTGGGACCGCGTCATCGACTACGTTAATCGGGAAGTATTCAACAAACCAGAGGAATATTATACTCTCGATAAACTGCGCCAAGCGGCCGATGTGGACCGCCGTCTTAGCTTACGCGAAATTCTTGAAAAAGTCTTCGGCCTCATTCCTCACTTCAAATCAAAGGATGAGCTGTTGGAGGAGGAATTTGCAAAGTTTGTGGCTGATGCCAAACCCGAAGAGGCGATTCCTGCCATCAAGAACTATTTCAAGGCTTATGCCATTAACAGACGGGTCCGGGAAATTGTCGATAACCAGCAATTTCCGGACCTCGCAACCACAGCTATGTTTTCCATGCGTGATTTTAAGGCCGTTCCTGAAAAATATCGCACTCGTATTCCGGAATATATCAAGGACTATGTTTCCTTGCGTCAATTTTCAGCCTAAAAGACAACAATGCTCGACACCGATACCAGGCGCAGAATTGATACCGCCCGCGACATTCTTGTCGGGAAAATTCCTGACCCCAAAGCCCAGGTCGAGCAAATCACCATCGCTCTCATTTACAAGTTCATGGATGATATGGATGCGGAAAGCGAAGAGTTAGGCGGAAAACGAAAATTTTTTACTGGAGATTTTGCTCGTTATGGCTGGACTAAATTAACGCGTCCCGGTCTGGGTGGGCAGGAAACCCTTGGCCTCTATATGGAAGCCATCGCGAAGATACCCGAGAACCCCGCGATCCCTCTCCTTTTTCGCGACATCTTTAAAAATGCTTTCCTTCCGTACCGCGACCCGGAAACACTCAAGAGCTTCCTCAAGATCATTGATGAGTTTACCTACGACCACTCCGAACGCCTCGGCGATGCTTTTGAATACCTGCTTTCTGTTCTTGGCTCGCAGGGAGACGCGGGACAGTTTCGTACCCCGCGCCACGTCATCGACTTTATGGTTGCCATCCTTGACCCGAAGAAAAACGAGACGATTCTTGATCCTGCTTGCGGCACTGCCGGGTTCCTCATCTCGTCCTACAAACATATCCTGAAAGCTAACGCGGATGACAAAGGCCAATCAAAACTGACGCCGGATGAAAAGGGTAAGCTTGCCGGAAACTTCAAGGGCTACGATATTTCACCCGACATGGTACGCCTTTCGCTGGTGAACCTTTACCTGCATGGTTTTATTGACCCGCGCATCGAAGAATACGACACCCTCACTTCTGAAGATAAATGGAACGAACTGGCGGATGTCATCCTTGCCAATCCACCCTTCATGTCACCGAAGGGGGGCATCAAACCGCACAAGCGGTTTTCTGTCCAGTCCAGGCGTAGCGAAGTTCTGTTTGTGGATTACATCATGGAACATCTGAAACACAATGGTCGGGCAGGAATCGTTGTCCCGGAGGGGATCATTTTTCAGACAGGCACCGCATATAAAGCACTTCGCAAAAAACTGATTGAGGAGTGTCTTGTAGGTGTCATTTCTCTACCAGCTGGAGTGTTTCAACCCTATTCTGGGGTTAAAACATCCATCCTCATCCTGGACAAAGAACTGAATCAGAAAACGGACAGCATCTTCTTTGCGAAGGTTGAAAATGATGGGTTCAGTTTGGGGGCGCAGAGGACGCCTATTTCAAAAAATGACATTCCCCAGACCATTGAACAAATCAATAAATTTTTTGGTGGCAACGAGAACACTTTGGTTAGTGCGTCCAAAAAACAAATTTCAGAAAAAGATTGCAAACTAACTATTGGGAACTACGAAACATCTACGCAGATTTTGTCAGTGTTCGATGTGGTAACACTCAAAGAGGTGGTTACAGGCAAACCAATATATGGTTCTGGAGCAAAGAAATCGGTGTTCGATGGGGGCGTGAGATACTTACGAATCACTGATATAACTGACGATGGAAGACTCAAGTCGCATGACCTAGTGTCACCAAGTGAAGTTGAGTCGGAATATTTTCTGAGTCCAGATGATTTTCTTATAGCAAGGTCTGGTTCGGTTGGTCGGAGTTACCTGCATGGTGAGGTAAGTCTTCCATGTCAATTTGCAGGGTATTTAATTAAGTTTCCATTAGTTAGAAACAAAATTATTCCGAAGTTCCTGTTTTATATCACCAAATCACAAGAGTATTGGAACTGGATAAATCGTCATAAAAAAGATGGCACCATCTCCAACATTAATGCGAAGGAGTATTTGGAACTCGCATTTCCTCTCCCCCCAATCGAAGTTCAGCGGGAAATTGTTGAGGAGTTGGAGGGTTACCAGAAGATCATTGATGGGTGTAGACAGGTAGTCGAGAACTATAAACCCACCATCGACATCGACCCCTCATGGGAGATGGTGGAATTCGACAAGGTCTTTAAGGAGAACCTCGATTCCAAGAGAGTTCCTGTTACAGGGTCAGATCGAAAAGCAGGCAACATTCCTTATTACGGAGCATCGGGAATTGTTGATTATGTTGAGGGATATCTTTTTAACGATGACTTGTTGTTGATCAGTGAGGATGGAGCAAACCTCAAAGATCGAAATTACCCAATTGCATTTTCTGTTACAGGTAAAACATGGGTTAACAACCATGCACATGTATTGAAGTTTGATAACTTTCTTACTCAAAAATACATCGAATTTTATTTCAACCAAATCTCTGTAGAACCATATCTTACTGGTTCTGCACAACCTAAGTTGAACCAAGGAACTCTGAACAAAATCAGAATACCTTTTCCCAGTTCTGATGTGATCCGAACCATCGTTGAGACATTGATAAAAGAAAAAGATGCAGTTGATGGCAATGCGACACTCATCGAAGTTTACACGCAGAAAATCCAAGATAGGATCAGCAAAGTCTGGGGTGAGGAGCCGAAATAATGCAAATTTCTAAATTAAAACAAATACTTAATAGCTCAGAAAATGAACATTTAGAAGTGAAGGAAGCCAAAACCTCCTTTGGACCTAATGATTTGGTTAAATACTGTGTTGCTCTTGCCAATGAAGGGGGAGGGTTAATGGTTTTGGGTGTTACGGATCAAATTCCTAGAGAAATTGTAGGAAGTCAGGCGTTTCTTGATCTAGAAAAAATTAAGCTCCAACTTTTTGACAGCTTGCACCTTCGTGTTGGTGTCGAAGAACTCTTTGACTCAGGCCAGAGAGTGTTAGTTTTTCGTGTTCCCTCCCGACCTATCGGTGTCCCGATCGCTTACAAAGGAGCTTATTGGATGCGAGCAGGTGGGAGTTTAGTGCTGATGACGCAAGATAGGTTGAAAAGTATCTTTGAAGAAACGGTACCTGACTTCTCTGCTGAAGTTTGCCCAAAGGCAACAATAACGGATCTTGCTCCCGAAGCACTGGAGAATTTTCGTAGCAGGTGGCATCGTAAAACAAAGAGAGACAGCATTTTACAGTTATCCTCAAAGCAACTCTTGACTGATACTGAATTGATCACCGATGAAGGCATGACCTTTGCCGCTTTAATCCTGTTTGGTTCTCATCAGTCGCTTGGAAGGTTTTTGCCTAATGCTGAAGTGGTGTTTGAGTATCGATCAAAAGAGTCTTCTGGTCCGGCCCAAAACCGGCTGGATTTTCGAGAAGGGTTGTTTCTCTTTGAGGAAAAGTTAACGGAAACCATTGACCTGCGCAACGATGTACAACACTTCCGAGAAGGGTTGTTCGTTTGGGGTATTCCTACTTTTAATGAGACAGTGATTCGCGAGTCTGTTTTGAATGCAATTTGTCACAGGGATTATCGTTTGGGCAGATCTGTTTTTATTCGCCAATTTCCCAAGCGGATGGAAATTGAGAGCCCTGGTGGTTTTTTGCCTGGAATCAACCCTGAAAATGTAATTGACCAGCACGCTCACCGCAATCGCCGGATTGCCGAAACTTTGCAACGGTGTGGTTTAGTAGAGCGGTCCGGACAAGGAATGAATTTAATTTTTGAAAAATGTATTAAGGAAAGCAAGGATTTGCCTGATTTTTCGGGGACCGATGATTTTCGTGTTTTCCTGACTTTGCAGGGCGAGATAAATGACCCACAATTCCTTCGTTTTTTGGAAAAAGTGGGGGAGGATACCTTGTCCTCGTTTTCTACCAAAGATTTACTTTTATTGGATATTATTCGTCGAGATGGGAAAATACTTGCGGATTATCAAAATCGACTGCCTCGATTACTAGATTCGGGTGTGATTGAAAGAGCAAGTCGGGGCGGATACCTTCTTTCCAGAAGTTTTTATGCATCTATTGAGAAAAAAGGGATATATACCCGAAAAAAAGGGTTGGACCGGGAAACCAATAAAGCTCTTCTTTTAAAACATATCCAGGAAAATAAAAAAGAGGGAAGCCCGCTTCGAGACCTTATTCAGGTTCTTCCCGCCCTTTCCAAATCCAAAGTCCAAAACCTATTAAGGGAACTCAAAGCGGAGAAAAAAATTCAGGCTGAAGGGAAAACCAGAGCAGGGCGATGGCACCCCGTTCAATTGTTTTAATTGGATTGCGTAAAAACTTATAATTTACGCAATAAAAACGCAATAGGTAATGCGGTTATATATAAAAATGCTTTATTTATAAATAGTTATGGTGTTGGTTATTACGTTGAATTTTGTTGTTTGCGTATATTCGGCGCAATTAGAATCCCTAAATGGTTTCTGAATGGCTGAAAAACCAAAAAACCCCTGCAAAAATGCAGGGTTATGGCCTCTAATGGATTTTCTTGGAAGTTGAATTTGGTGGAGGCGGGGGGAATCGAACCCCCGTCCGAAAGGTTTCAAGCAAAGGCGTCTACATGCTTATCCTTTGTTTTAAATCTCGCTTCGACCAGCTCCCAAGGCAGGATCAAGCCAAAGCCAGTTCCTGAAAATCTCGTTCAGTCCGCCCGGAACATGCGGCCCAAACCAGTTCGCTGAATGACGTCCGACCCGCTTCCCGCGAACATGGACGCGGCGGACGGTAACCGATTAAATTAAGCGGCTACAGCTACATCATAATCGTTGGCGATTATGTAAAAGCCGTTTTTTTACGGGCCAACGGCATCCCGTGCATGCAACCTTCGTATCAGCTCTCCCGTCGAAACCAGAGCGCCCCCAAAATCAAGGTAAGAGTTTACCACCACCAATATATAGCATAACACCTTGGGATTCAATAGCGGGTGATCTTTGCCAGGGTTCCAAAGAACAAACAACCGACCTAGGGAAACAGGATACGGTTTCGGACTATATGTGGGGTGCCAAAACGCATATGTAGCAATTCAAGTTTGACATCCTTTCCTCCCGATTGCGGACAGCTTCCATAATTTGTTGAAAAATAGGTGTTTTCCGCCTCCTGAAACTCGTTAAAGGTTTGAGTGGTCGTCGATGGATCGCCAACAGGCAGAAAATCCTCCAGCTTGTCATCCCAGTTTCGGATGGCCAGTAGAAAGTAGTCCTCCGCGACTACTTTTTCCTTGTTTCCCGATGTGGTATCCATTTCTCCCTCCTCCCTTGGTTGAACGCAAAAATCCTCGTTATTCTTAATATATAATCTCTCCAACTTGATGTCACGGATTACCTGAAAAATACTTATTGAGTAACATTTGAAGCTTAAATATTTTCAACGCGATAACGGGATTCAAGTTTATGGACCAGGCGAGAAAGTAGAAGGGTGAGAAGCAAGTAGGTCAAAGCCACATAGGTATAGGTCTCAAAATAGTTGAAGTGTTTGGTAGCATATTCGTTGCCGACCCGAAGGATGTCGGAAATGGCCAGCACCGAAACCAGACTGGTGTCTTTCAACATGCCCAGGGTTTGGTTGCTAATAGCGGGGATAATAGTCCGCAGGGCCTGTGGAAGAACGACCTGAAACATGGCCTGTTTTTCATTCATGCCGAGACTGCGTGCGGCCTCGCCCTGCTCTTTGGGTATCGCTTCAATACCGGCGCGAAACACATCCGCCATATAAGCTCCATAGCTGAAGCCGAATCCCGCTACTGCCGCGGCCAGCGCTGGCATACGAATGAATTCCCCCAAGGCATAATAAATATAAAATAAAAGCACCAGTAAAGGAATGCCACGTAAAACCTCAGTGTAAAAAGAAACCGGAACCCGTATAAAAGGATTATCCGAGAGTTTTCCCAATCCCACCAGCAACCCCACAACAATCGCACTGGCACTACCGAGCAGGGTGACCAAAAGCGTGTAAAATACTCCAGAGGGTAGAAGCGAAAGCAGTTCAATATAACCGCCGGTTTGTTCTTTGCCTATGAAGGTTTCTTTTGCCGGCAGATAAAGCAGAAAAATAAAACTCATCATGACCGCAAGATTCCACGCCCGGTTTTGTGTATTTTTTTGTTGCAAGAGACTTTTGGCTTTCGACAGGTACCGAAGGTTATTTAATGAGTAGCCTGGTTTTAGTAATCATACTTACGGTGGAGGAATTAGATAAAATGAAACCTTCCGATTCGTGTACTCCCTCATACTTATCGGGACATCATAACGAAAATATTTAGAGGACAGGTAGATTTTTAGTTAATAAATTCCAAGTTTACTTAGCCAAACTAAATTTTTTAATACAAAACTAACAAAATAAAGAACTTTATAGTACGATTATAGACATTTCCAGCGAAAATAATTTTTAATTCGTTGGTAATATTGGTTCTTGTTGTTTTTTCGGCTATTTCCCAGTGCGTTACTTAATAAAAATAGCTAAAACTAGCAAATTTTTGATTATTTTCCTAAGGACCTTTGAAATTGGCTATTGATAATCCTTTTAATCCAAACTCAACTGTAACCCCTACTTTATTTGCGGGTCGCTCAGACCAAACGCTTCAGATTATCAGAAAGCTTGCGCAGGTAAAAAGAGGAATGTCGTCCAATTTTATTTTCCACGGAGAAAGGGGAATTGGAAAAACAGCTTTGGCAAGGCTAACTCTCCATATTGCGGAATCCAACGACCCCAAGTTGGGAAATCTGAACTTTCTCACGAGTTATTATTCAGTAGAAAAGGGGCAACATTTTAGAACAGTTTTGCAGGCTGTTTTGAATCAGTTGACCGACAAACTACCCAAGCCCTCAATTGATCGGCTGGCAGATAGATTAGGAGACTTATTTAATAAAGGAAAGTTTTCATTTGGGGCATTTGGATTAAGTGTTGCGGTGGATTCGGGTCAAACGGGGTTGCCATTAGACGACGGTAACATTCAACAGTATTTTAAAGATCAGGCTGTTTCAGTTTTAACAAATATTTTATTGGGGCTAAAAGAAGTAGGAGGGCAAAAAGAATTTGACGGGCTTTTAATGGTCTTAGATGCAATTCATAACGCAAAGGATATTCAGGGGATCGCGCAATTAATACGAAGTATAACCACAACTCTGGATGTGAATGGCTTCGGGAATATTTCATTCATCATTATTGGATACAGTGAAGCCTTTCAAAGTTTTTTTGAGGGCGATCCTTCGGCCAGAAGAAGTTTTGACTCAATTCCTTTAACAGGAATGCCGTATGAAGAAGCCAAAGAAGTTTTGGTCAAAGGGTTTGATGATGTTCAGATCGAGTATAACCAGGAAGAGCTAGGTGCAAAGGTCAAACTTGCAGGCGGATACCCTCACTCTTTACAGGTTCTAGGGCATAATTTGATTGAGGTTGACACGGACAACCTCATAGATGTCGATGATTGGAACCTTGCAACCAGGAAAGCTGCCCGAGAACTTCAAGATAAGGATTTCTTAAATCTTTATAATTTTAAAGGAAAGCAGAAACTCCGAGAAGAAATTATGAATATCCTGGCATGGGTTGCGGTCCCCGTTCCTAAATCGATTCTTGCTAAAGAATTTCCAAGTAACATCCATTCTAAATCCTGCCTTCCTGAGCTAAAAAAATCTGGAGCGGTAAAAGAAGATACTGAAACGGGAAACCTTTCTCTACATTCAAGCTTGTTTCGGTCAGCAATATTGCTCCATACTATTAACAAGCCAGATTTTATGGAAGAAAAATGGATGAAAATTAGCGACAAAATAAACAATATGTTAATGCCCGAAGAGAAAGAGGAGTAAGATATTTATTCTGGAATCTGGGCGGCCTGACCGAGGTCCCATTTTTTGTGGAGTCGGGCGGCTGTTCCATTTTGTAAAACTTTTTGCAAGGCGATATTAACCTTTGTCAAAAGCTCGCTATCCTCTTTGCGAAAAACAATGGCGTAATGTTCATCAGTCATGATTTCACCGACCATTTTAATTTTTTCAAACAAAGGTTTGTGCTGGTTCTTGTAGAAAAGTGTTCCGGTGCTTTCCCCCAGTACCGCGTCAATTTTTCCGTTGATGAGATCAGCCACAGCGTGGCCGTACATTTGGTACCCCTTTTTGCGAACAGCGGGGTCTTTTTCCAGAAAGAAATAAGCGGTGGTTCCGATTTGAGCGCCAATTAAAAAATTATTTTTTTTCGCGGCGGCAAATGAATCAATACCTGCCTGATCCTTGCGGATCACTAAAGCCAGACCGCTTTTAAGGTAAGGGTCACTGAAGGCCATACGTTCTTTACGCTCTTCCAGAACGGTGACAGAACTGATCACCAGATCGAATTTCCGGGTGATGAGTCCGCCAAATAAGCCGCCCCACTCAACATTGACAAAGTGGATATTGATTTCGGCTTCTTTCGCCACAGCCCGCATGAGGTCAGGTTCAAATCCGGTAATATCGTTGCCGACACTCATGAAAGACATGGGCACGAGGGTGGCATCGGTAGCGACCAGGTAGGTTTTGCCGACCGGGGAGCTGTCGCAACCGGTCATTAATACAACATAAACTATTATCAAGAATTTTTTCATTTTAGAAGCACTTATAATTTAATGTGACCCGTTCCCGTGGAAAGGATAAAAAGACTTTTTTTAGCCGAGACAAGTTTTATTTCGCCTAACAAAGTCATTGCCCGCTGGCCTTGCGCCTGGCGATGAAGACATCGGACACCGCGAATAAAACCCGAACCGAGTCACCAATGGAATGTTGAGCGGTGTGGGATTTGCGGTGCTGGGTTGAAAGGGTCAGGGTTTGTCCGCCAGCAAGTTCCAGTTGATAGCGGGAATGACTGCCGAGAAATTGTATGTCTCGCAGAGTCCCCTTTAAAATATTAACAGGCTGAGTTTGAGGCCGGCCGGTATCAAAAAATAATTTTTCCGGCCGGACGTAACAGGTGATGTTTTGATTCTCCAATCCTGGAATTTCAGCAATATATTGAATATTTCCCGAAGCTCCTAATGAAACGGTGATCTGGTTACCGGTTCTTTGTTCAACCTTGCCAGCAAGCCGGTTTACATCACCGAGAAATTCGGCGATAAAATCGGTTTCGGGTCTTTCGTACAATTCGGCAGGTGTGCCCACTTGTTGCAGGCAACCTTTATCCATGATTCCCATACGGGTGGCGAGACCCATAGCTTCTTCCTGATCGTGGGTGACAAACAGGAAGGTGATTCCCAACGCTCTCTGCATTTCGACAAGTTCTTCGCGCAGGTGCTGACGCAGGCCGAGGTTGAGCGCGGACAGAGGCTCATCTAGTAAAAGAATTTTTGGACGATTGATGACAGCACGGGCCAGGGCTACTCTTTGCGCCTCGCCGCCACTGATTTGTCCGGGGTAGACATCGCGCAAGGCTTTAAGATGAGTGATCTCCAGAAGCTCATCGATTCTTTTGGCGATTTCGGATTCAGAATGCTTGCGGACGCGGGGTCCGACCGCGATATTATCGTAAATGCTCATGTGGGGAAACAAAGCGTAGTTTTGAAAGACCAGCCCGACGGGCCTTTCTTCAATGGGGAGAGAGCCGACATCCTGTCCCTCAATGGCAATGGTTCCGCTATCGAGGGTCTCGAATCCGGCAATCATGCGCAAGAGGGTGGTTTTACCGCAACCGCTCTGCCCCAGCAGGGTGAAACGCTCGCCCGCCTCGATTTCCAGCGAGATATTTTCTATTACGGTATTACCGCCAAAAGATTTGCTGATCGAGTCCAGTCCGACCATTTTGATAAAGACCTTACCTTTGCTTTGCCCAAGGTTGCGAAAGAGTTGCAACATGGGTGCATTTTATATAAATTCCAGCTTGAATTATACAAAGTAATTAGGGAGGGGAAATGCGGGTACTCGTCATAGGAGGAGGGGGGAGAGAGCATGCATTGGTCTGGAAAATCAACCAGAGCCCGAAAGTCACGGATATCTATTGCGCGCCAGGCAACGCGGGGACTGCTGAAATTGCCAAAAATGTACCGATCGCCGCGGATCAGATCGACCAGCTTTTAAATTTCGCCGAAAAAAATGAGATTGGACTCACCGTAGTGGGACCGGAACAACCTCTCGTGATGGGAGTTGTCGACCGGTTTCAGGAAAAAGGACTGCGTATTTTTGGTCCGACCGCCCGCGCCGCCGAACTGGAAGGGAGTAAAGTCTTTTCCAAAGACATCATGAAAAAATACAAGCTGCCGACAGCGGAATACAAAACATTCACCTCGCATGAATTGGCTCGCAAGTACTTCGACAAAGAAACTGGCCCTATTGTTGTCAAGGCTAGCGGACTGGCGGCGGGTAAAGGTGTCATCTTGTGCCAAAATGCGGAAGAAGGATTGAGCGCGGTGGACACAATCATGAAGGACAAGTCGTTCGGCGAGGCGGGGGACCAGGTGGTGATTGAGGAGTTTCTCGAAGGGCAGGAAGTTTCGGTGTTGGCGTTTTCTGATGGCAATACCGTGCTTCTTATGGATTCGGCGCAGGATCATAAAGCTGCGCAGGACGGAGACGAAGGACCCAACACCGGCGGTATGGGGGCCTATTCACCGGCTCCAGTGTTCACCGACCTTATGTGCCAGAAGGTGCGCGATAAAATCATGTTCCCCTTGGTTCGCGCCATGAAGAGCGAGGGCCGGTCTTACCAGGGAATTCTTTATGCCGGATTGATGCTCACCGAACACGGTCCGAAAATTCTCGAGTTCAACGCCCGTTTCGGTGACCCGGAAACGCAACCACTTCTGGTCCGCATGGAAAGCGACATTGTTCCGCTCTTTGAGGCCTGTATCGATGGCACTCTCGATCAATATGATTTGAAATGGAAACCGGAGTCATCAGTTTGTGTGGTGATAGCGGCAAAAGGCTATCCGGGATATTATGAAAAAGGTAAAGAGATATCAGGATTGAAAGAAGCCGGGGCCTTGCCCGATGTGACCGTCTTCCATGCCGGGACTAAAGAGGAAGCCGGCAAAGTTCTCACCAGCGGCGGACGGGTATTGGCGGTCACTGCGACTGGAGCCGACACCCCTTCAGCGATCAAAAAAGCTTATGAAGCGGTATCAAAAATCCAATGGGATGAAATCCACTACCGGAAGGATATTGGCCACAGGGTCAACAGCTGATAGAAAACGCCCGAAAGAACCTGACGGCTTATTATCAAGCAGGCTTTGGCTTCATGGCCGTAAGAATCGCTCATTGATCTTACTTGAAAAGGGTTTGAAATAAACGAGCTAAAGCCTGTCAAAATATATCCTTCTGAGGCATAAAATTTTTGAAAGGAGACGTGACAAGTGGCATGTAGTTAAGAATGGGGATATCACAACCTCCCTTGTCAGAGGGTGGTGCCGGAGGTCGGAATCGAACCGACACGAGGTTGCCCTCGCGGGATTTTGAATCCCGTGCGTCTACCAATTTCACCACTCCGGCACTTCAGGTTCTCCCTCTGATTGGACCCGGAATATACCATAAAGTCAGCAAAATTTTCAATCATCCACTTTGTCGGATGTTGGCGAACCGAGCGGTGTTCCGGCAATTCGCGGATTATCGGCCTCGGGTTGGTTTGGGTCCAGAATCAAGGAGCGGGAGAAATAGATCAGACCTTGTTTTGAATTATTGATGTGGTAATAATTCAAGACACTTGGGTTTTTAAACGTATGGGAAGAATGCGGGCTGAGCTTCACGCCACGCTTAAAATAAGAGTCCATTAGTGGGAACCACATTAAAGCCTCGCAGGTGCTGGATGTTCAGTGCTCCTGCCTTTCCCGGTTGACCAAGGAATTGGGAATTAAATAAAAGACTCCCCTTCGATAAATTGGAAACTCTGCTAAACTGCCCATCACTGGCCGTGGAGACAGTTGGCAAGGACTCATTTAGCCGAGATAATTTTTTGCCAGCGGTAAAACGCTATCGCAAGTTTACTCCTCTGAGGCATGAAAGCCGATGATATGGTGTCACAGCCACCGTTTGTCGGTCGGGCCGAGTAGATGAAAGGAGAATTATGGTTCTTATTGATGGGAAGAAAGTATCCGCAGAAATTCGCAACCGCCTGATGCTGGAGATGGCCGAAATGAAAAACAAAACGGACCGTGTGCCGGGTCTGGCTACCGTTCTGGTTGGTGAGGACCCGGCCTCAGCGGTTTATGTACGTAACAAAAATAAGATTTGCACTGAAATCGGATTCCAGCCTTTCGAACAAAACCTGCCCGCCGAAACGACCGAGACGCAATTATTAGATATCATCAAAAAATTGAACGAAAACGATGAAGTGAACGGCATTCTTGTGCAACTGCCGCTACCGGATCATATTGATTCGGGAAAGATTCTCTTATCCATTGATCCAAAAAAAGATGTGGATGGTTTTCATCCCATCAATGTTGGCAAGTTGGCTATTGGCAACGCCCTGCTCACTCCGTGTACACCAACGGGAATCATTGCCTTGCTGGATTATTATGATGTCGACATTGTCGGTAAGCACGCGGTTGTTCTGGGTCGAAGCAATATTGTGGGAAAACCTGTAGCACATTTGTTATTGCAGCGTCATGCTACAGTGACCATTTGTCATTCAAAAACCACGAATCTGAAACAAGTTACTAATCAAGCGGATATATTGATCGCTGCGGTAGGGCGGCCTCATTTTGTCACCTCTCATATGGTGAAGGAAGGCGCGGCGGTGATAGATGTGGGGATCAGCCGCGTGGACGGAAAACTGACCGGCGATGTTGACTTTGATCCGGTCGCTGAAAAGGCCGGGTTCATCACCCCCGTTCCGGGTGGAGTGGGACCTATGACCATTGCGCTCCTCATGGAAAATACGTTAAAAGCCTTTCAAGTCTCTCTATAGAGGAAAAAGACAAAAAATAGTCTTGGATTTTTATGATTCGCAAAAGGCAAAGCCGAAAATCCCAAACATCGCTCACAGCCGAAAACCTGGCTGAGACGGTGATTCACCCCACAATAAAAAACCCTCAGGTATATAGTGTCAGCGGATTGACCCGGGATATTCGCGCCATCATGGAAGCGAAGTTTGGCTCGGTTTGGATAGAGGGGGAAATTTCCAATTTCAGAACTGTGGCTTCTGGTCATAGCTATTTTGTTTTGAAAGACGAGAAGTCGCAGATCCGCTGTGTTTTATTTAAAGGCTATCGGGCAGGAATAAAATTCCAACCGGAAGATGGCGATCAGGTTTTGATGTTTGGTCGGGTCAGCGTCTATGATGTCCGGGGCGAATACCAGATCATTGCGGAGTCCATGGAGCCAAGAGGGCTGGGCGTCCTGCAAAAAGCCTTCGAGCAGTTAAAGGAAAAGCTGGGTAAGGAAGGTTTGTTTGATGAAGAAAAAAAGAAGCCCCTGCCAGAATTTCCTTGGAAGGTAGGGGTCGTCACCTCTTCTACGGGTGCCGCCGTCAGAGACATCCTCAACATAATAAGAAGGAGAAATCCGAAAGCTTCTGTATTACTACGCCCCGCAAAAGTCCAAGGTGAAGGAGCGGCTGAAGAAATCGCCCGTGGCATTAAAGAGTTGAACCAAAGAAAAGATGTTGAAGTGATCATTGTTGGGCGCGGAGGAGGTTCGCTGGAAGACCTGTGGGCGTTTAATGAAGAAGCGGTGGCCCGGGCGATATTCGCGTCCCAGATACCTGTTGTTTCTGCTGTGGGGCACGAAATAGATTTTACCATCGCGGATTTTGTCGCCGATCTAAGAGCACCAACCCCTTCGGCAGCAGCAGAGTTAACCGTACCCCTTCTGCAAGATACGGTTAGGAAAATTCGCTCCCTGAATCAAGCGCTGGTCACAACCCCGCAAAAGAAGTTGGACTATTATAGTGACCTGTTAAAAAGGTTGATGGACAGGCGGTTCTTCCACCAACCCAAAGAAATATTCAATCCGCAAATTCAGCACCTGGATGATTTGCATGTCCGGTTGCTCCGAGGACTGGAGCAAAGCCTGGTATCCCACCAACAAAGACTGCAAGACAAAATACATCGATTGTTTCAGGCTTCACCCGAAAAACATATTCAGCATATGAAAGAAAACCGGGTGATGCTGGGAAAAAGAATGTTGCGTATCATCCAGTCCAAAGTGCGTCTTAATAAGGAGCGCTTTGAAGGAATATTAAAAAACCTGAACGCCATCAACCCACTGGCTATTTTAGAAAGAGGGTATAGTATTTGCTCAAGAGGTGAAGAATCTCTGAAAAATGCGGAAGGGGTTAAGCCGGGAGACAAGGTTAAAATAAGGCTCTCCCGCGGAGGCTTGGATTGCGTCGTAAAAAAAATTATAAAAGAAAACCAAGAAACATATTAGGAAGAAGAGATAAGAGCCAATATAATTTTACCAACAGTTTATTTTCAATATAAACTTGTTTTCGAAGAGGCCGATTATGGGTGAAGTAAAATTTGAAGAAGCCATACAAAAACTCGAAAAGATAGTCGATGACCTGGAAACAGGAGAACTGGACATTGATAAATCCCTCAAGATTTTTGAGCAGGGGATAAAGATGTCGCGTGTTTGTTCGAAGAAGTTGAGCGAAGCTGAAGCCAAAATAGAAAAACTGACTCGCGACCAAAAGGGGGAATTGACGACCGAACTTTTTCCTGTTGAAGAAGAAAACGATAAAACTGATCCACCGCCACTCTAAATAGGAATATGAAAGTCCGACTCGACCAGTTATTGGTAAAAAAAAACTCGCCAGCACGAGAGAAAAAGCCCGCGCCATCGTTCTAGCAGGCAAAGTAAGAATAAAGGATGCTGTTGCCGATAAACCTGGCCGTCTGGTTCCTGAAGATTGTGTCCCCGTTATTCTTGGTGATCCTCAACCCTTTTCCAGCAGGGGCGGGGTGAAGCTGGATCATGCCTTAAAACAATTCCATATTTCGCCTGAAGGAAAAACTACCGTAGATGTGGGAGCTTCCACTGGCGGGTTTACCGATTGTCTTTTGCAAAATGGTGCTGAAAAAGTTTATGCCGTGGATGTTGGTTACGGGCAACTGGACTGGAAGCTTCGTAATGACTCCCGGGTCATTTGCCTGGACCGGAAAAACGCCCGCACCTTATGCAAAGAGGATATCGGGGAAATGCTGGACCTGGCTGTGATTGATGTGTCGTTCATCTCGCTCCAGCTTGTCATACCCCCCTTGCTGGAAATGCTCAAGCCTGGAGGAGAACTAGTTGCCCTGGTTAAACCTCAGTTTGAAGTCGGGAAAGAGGAAGTGGAAAACCGTGGCATTATTAAAGACCCGGCCAAACATATTCGGGTGCTACTCGACTTTAACCGTTTTATTGAGGAAAAAGGCTGGGCGGTGACTGCGGTAACAGAATCCCCCATTACCGGACAAAAAGGTAATCGGGAGTTTTTGGTTCATTGCGTTCATGGTCGTTACAGAAAACCTGTTGCGGAAGAGGTCATCCGCCAACTAGTCCTGGCACCCGGGCGGGCCGCCGGGGGCAAATAGCAAGGGCCTAATTGAGCCGAGATAACTCTTTGCCAGCAAGTAAAGCGATCGCTCACTGGCCTCAAGCCTGGTGGCTACAGTTCGTCTTTATAGACGATGAAGCAATCTGCTGGATAGACAAGGTGGGTGTCCCCCCACTGTTTGGAAGCCTTCAAGTCCCACTGTGTTTCGTCTTCGAGGGGTTTCATGCGCACGCCGCCCGATCCGCCATAAATGAGCAGGGCAACTCCGTCTCCGGATTCTTCCACCTTGCAGGCGTAGGCCGGACAAGGCGTATTGGAATCCGCGTCCCAACCAATGATCTGAACCGGTTGTTCTTCACCGTTTACCGGATATTTGATGCAATACAACTCCCGGGGAGGACTGATATCCCGGAAAATCATATTGAAGTTCCGTTCAATGTTGGAGTTGGAATCGACCTCGACAAACACGGGTATTCTCCATTCAAGAATTGGGAAGAGCCATCTTACCCTTATTCAGTGGGTAGGGTAAAGCTAAGAGATTTAAAGGGAAAGAAAAGGGCATAAAAAAATCGGGTGTGTTTGCACACCCGATGGTTGAAAAAGGTTGATTCGTGAGAGTCGCAATCAGGCACTGGCCATCGCTTCTTTGTTGGGTGGGGTGACCGGGGGTTTTGCCTGCTGATCGGGGTGAGAACAGTGGGTCGTCATTCTCGTCGTATTCTGCGAGATAAGAAATTTCAAAGCCCTGACCGCATCCCTTGCTCAGAAAGCCACTATTTATCTCACGATAAAAATGGGCGATAGTATCCATACTGCTTGCTTCTCCCGAAAACGCTGCAGTGTTCTCCAGAATAACAAAATGGCCCAGTATCGTCATGCTGAGCCTGTTGAAACATCTCGTTTTTTTGTTTTTTTTCGGTCTACGCAAAGGTCTCCTGTTTGCGGAGGGGAAAATTTAGACTCACTAAATTTTGAGGGTAATGGTAATACTTTGAACTATAATGTTTTGCAAAAGTTAGTGGAAAGGGGTTGAAATTTTCCTCATTGTCTTGTTTATATGGGATATTGTGGCTGGGTATGGGTTCTTTAGCCGGGGGTCTGAAAAATGTATAAATTGGTTCTTTTAAGGCATGGTCAGAGTCAATGGAACCTGGAAAACCGGTTCACCGGATGGACTGATGTTGACCTGACCGAGCAGGGAAAACAGGAAGCCGAAGCGGCGGGAAAACTTTTTCTCGATGAAGGTTATACTTTTGACATAGCCTACACCTCTGTTCTCAAGCGGGCGATTCGAACTTTGTGGATCGTGCTGGATAAAATGGATTTGATGTGGATTCCGGTCACCCGCTCCTGGCATCTGAACGAACGTCATTATGGTGCTCTGCAAGGGTTGGATAAAGCCGAGACGGCAGAAAAGCATGGTGCGGAGCAGGTAAAAATCTGGCGCAGAAGTTATGCTACTCCCCCTCCCCCACTTTCCGATGATGACGACAGACTGCCGTCCAAAGATCCCCGATATGCCGGAGCACCCAGAGACCAACTGCCCGTATCGGAAGCTTTAAAACATACGGTGGGCCGATTTCTGCCGTATTGGTTGGATCAAATCGTGCTCTCTATTAGGGCAGGAAAACAAGTTTTGATCTGTGCACATGGCAACAGCTTGAGAGCCCTGGTCAAACATCTCGATCAGGTCAGCGAAGAAGATATCCTGGAACTGAATATTCCTACCGGCATTCCATTGGTCTATGAACTGGATGTGGATTTAAAACCCACGGACCACTATTATCTGGGCGACCCCGAAGCCGCTAAAAAGGCTGCCGAAGCCGTCGCCAACCAAGCCCGCCGCTAGGCGTGAGGCCAGAAGAGGTTACTTAATAGATTCCTTCTTTATCTTATTTGCGGGGGCCTCTAAAAATTATTCAAATTTATGGTTTATCTACTGACTGGCTCCTGACCAACAAAGAGGGAATATTATCAGGGGATAAGCGAGTAAGTGTTGGGAATTAGGTATTGCAAATGGTAGCTCAATTTTATGAAGGTGGGCATGAGATGAAAAAGCTTGGCAAAAAGAAAAAAGTACGAACTTTGAGGAGCAAAAGCGCACCGGAATATACTCCGTTTACGCAGATCCATCTTGGGGATTGTGCGGAGCGGTTGAAAGATTTCGATAGTGACTCAATAGATTTGATCGTTACCTCTCCACCTTATGCAGATCAGCGGAGTAAAACCTATGGTGGTACCACACCTGACAATTACGTTAAATGGTTTTTGCCTATTTCTGGGGAGCTGTTACGGGTATTAAAGTCTACGGGGACCTTCGTGCTTAACATAAAAGAAAAGGTTGTGAAAGGTGAACGCCATACCTATGTTCTGGAACTAATTCTTGCTATGCGCAAACAGGGTTGGTTGTGGACTGAAGAATTCATTTGGCATAAAAAAAATTGCTATCCAGGTAAGTGGCCGAACCGATTTCGAGATTCTTGGGAGCGGCTATTGCAATTTAACAAAAATCGAAAATTTAAAATGTTTCAAGAGGAAGTAATGGTGCCAACGGGAGATTGGGCCAGAACTCGACTCAAAAACCTGAGTGAAACAGATAGAACCCGTGACGAATCAAAAGTCGGTAGTGGTTTTGGAAAAAATATTTCAAACTGGGCCAACAGGGATAAAGTCTATCCTACAAATGTTTTGCAAATGGCAACGGAATGCAACAATAAAAGTCATAGTGCTACTTTCCCATCTACTTTGCCAGAGTGGTTTATCAAGCTTTTTACCGCGGAAAAGGATGTCGTGTTAGACCCGTTTTCAGGTTCTGGGACGACTCTAAAAATTGCTAGGAGCATGAATAGGCACTCTATTGGCATTGAAATTAACGAGGACTATTACAACCAAATATTAGGAGACTTGAATGAAAGGCAATTTTTGTCGATGGAAGAGTCCAAAAAGTATGTCGCAAACCGTTCCTGAAGCGGCCAGAGACTTTGTTAAGGGTCACATTGACCTTTTTCATAAAAAGCGATTGCAAAGTTTGGAGAGCTTGAAACTCGGTAAAATTTTAAAACGTAAAAATCCCTACCTTTTTAAGTCCAAAAATATCCTTACCTCTGAGGCACTGATCAAAACCTTGTTAGACGCCCACTTATCTTCACAAGAAGAAACCATATTTGGGGATTTTCTTGAAGAACTCGCAATATTTATAAACCAACAAGTTTATGGAGGGAGGAAATCTTCTGCAGAGGGTATAGATTTAGAATTTAACCTTGAGGGTGTTCATTATATCGTCTCCATAAAGTCAGGGCCTAATTGGGGGAATAGCAGTCAGATTAAGAAAATGAAAGATAACTTTAAGCAAGCTCAAAAAATTCTGCGTACAGGTAATTCCAAGCTTAATGTTAGAGCGGTAAATGGTTGTTGTTATGGCAGGGAGAGTGCGGAAGATAAAGGGGACTATTTAAAGTTGTGCGGTCAGCAATTCTGGGCTTTCATTTCTGGCAACGCAAATCTTTATATAGAGATTATTGAACCACTTGGGTATCAGGCAAAAAAGAGCAATGAGGATTTTAACAAGTACTATTCCAAAATTGTTAACCAATTTTCAAAAATATTTATGGATCATTTTTGTGATCAGGGGGAAATTAGTTGGGATAAGTTGGTGCAATTTAATTCAGGCAAAAATAAGGTTTCTTTGAATATTTAGTTATGAAGGAAAATAGAAGAGCCGGGCATAGCCAACTGAACACCCCCGCATCAAGGCAGACCCACCCTTGGCTATGCCTGGCGCGGAGCATTTCGCAGGCGTGGTTGAGTGAGGCGTCGGTGATGTTTTCTCCGCTCGACATGCGGGCCACAATTCCTTAACCCGTTCTTCATGTTCTAATTGGCGGATGATGGAGCGGATGCGTTTGCTCTGAACTTCCCCTGTTTTAGTGGACAGTTAGTTAAGAGGCATTAGCCTTCTTCTCGAACTCGACGGGGCTGGGGTGATTTGCCTCAAGGGGCTTTGTCTTGTCGTTGCGAGGAACAAAAGTGACGAAGCAATCCAGAAAAAACCTGGATCGCCACGCTGCCTTGCGGATCGCGATGACGACTAGAGGGTTTTTTGATTGCTACTCTGAATTTGTCGAAAGGTAGGAAGAACGACAGTTGTAGTAAAGAGCGGACTTGGCCCCTTTTCTTTTTTCGAAGTGCAAACACTATTTAACCACCTATGTCCGTCAATTGCCCAAATGAAAATGCCAAATTATCAGTTGTATCCCTTACTTCGCTTAAAGTTGTTTGTTTCCTAAACCAACTGCGATGAGCAAAGCCTGAACGCTGGCTAGCTGTACTGTATGCTTGGATCAATATGGTTGTTGCAGATTCAGTATATAATTTCAAATTATCACGGACATCCCCGTCTTTTTCCATCCACTTTGGTCTACCAAGTTTAACCAAATCATCATCCAATACTAATTTTAGCATCCTATATCTGGCCCGCAAAAGGGCCCCAAGGGCAAATACGAATAATGTATTGGAATACAATGCATTGTTTACAATAGGCTTTGTTTCAGGGTCTTGTTCTATGCGTATATTTTCGTCTTCAACCCGCTTTTCTTTTTCCTTTTTCAAAACATCCAAGGCTGCATCGCTAAAAAAATATATCCCAGCTAATTTTAAGAATTCACTTTCTTCAAACGAATCAAACACATTTTTCTTATCTCCAAATACATAAACATAGCGCCCATCATCCGAAGTGCTATCAAATAATTTATTAAGCCCGCCAAACATCTCTGGCGACCCATACAAAAAAGAGTGAACATTTTTAGCAAAACTCTCCTTAGTAATTTTTATTAAATCTCTTTTGCCCTTCGTATCCGTCCTTTTTCTTAAATAGCAAAAAGATTTCCCATCGACCTTTTTAAGGTCAAAAAATTTCTTCTCTAAATCTAACTGGATTGGTTCATTGCTACAAAAATCCGAAGCAACTATTTTGTTTTGGGTGTTGTTGTAACGTATAACATTTCTAGTAAACACCATTTCCCTGTCTTTCTGAGATGGAGAAACTTTAGTAATGCGAATTAAAACCTGCGCATCACCCAAAAGTGTATTTTCATCAGGTATCCTTGAGGGTTTAACAATCGACAAAATAGTTTGCGCGTCATTGATCACAGAAAGCCTTTCACATTTTAAGGTTCCAGTTGTATCGTCCATTTCTATTGAACTCGCAATTGCGGACACTCCATTGTTGAAAAAGAAAAATTCCCCTGAATTATTAATAGCTGTTCTCCGAATTTCTTTATTTATCCCTGTTGAAATCCCCATTGGGTTTCTGATATTTTCAGCAAACAGCTTATTTTGAACCGTCTTGGGTTTGTATAGTTCTCTCAATTGCTTTCCATCTATTACCCCAATATATGCTTTCCTTTTACCACTGCTTGATTTGCTAATTAACCAAGGACAAGAGTTTTCATCAATTCTCACAGGAATAATTTCCACCGGATGGGTTATTCCTAGTGTCCAATCCATATAAGATCGATATTCGATATTTAAGTCTTCCTCATCATTAAATATTATTTCTACCCGCTCTTCAAATCCGCTCGGAAGGTCATTAAATTCATAATGGCCTTTTTCCTCTCTAGTGCGAATATTATCACTAGCTTTGGCAAGAGTATTAAATTCAAGAAAAAATCGATCGTTCTCCCAATCAATTTCTCTTGCCATATCGGAAACTTTTTCATTTCCTTTGTAGTCACCATCGTATAGCCTTTTTAACACTTCGCAAAAGTCCACGAATTCCTTTCTGTCTTCTGTCTTATCTTTGGACCCTTTAGTTTGATATTTCGATTGAATTATTACGACAGTGTTATTTCCCCTACAAATAAAATCAATATTCAGATCACCCGCACCGTCTGAGTCAGATTTTTCATAATCCTCATCATCCATTGGCATGATTTCTGGATATTTGTGCATGCTAATTGTCTCAACATATGTGCGAGTCATACATCTAGACATTTTTTGGTTATTTAGTTTGTCAAATTCTTTGCCAAAATATTTTTCCGAATTTTTTCTAACCGCATCTCTAAATAAGGGTTTTAAGGATTTTTTTTCTTTTTGCTGCTTTTGACTTTTCTTGGCCATTGTGTTGTCCTTAGTTATTATTTAATTAAAGTGATCATCAAGGGGCTCCATTGGCAGGCTTCACATCAATGGATAAACTGCATCCTGTCCTCATTTGGCCCTCCGTGCTTGGCGGTGTCTGGCGCGGAGCATTTCGCGGGCGTGGTTGAGTGAGGCGTCGGTGATGTTTTCTCCGCTTGACATGCGGGCCAATTCTTTAACCCGCTCTTCATGTTCTAATCGGCGGATGATGGAGCGGGTGCGTTTGCTCTGGACCTCTTTTTCTACATGGTAATGGAAAGAAGCCATCCCGGCAATTTGTGGTAGATGGGTGATGCAGAAAACCTGTTTGGTGCTGGCGACTTTTTGTAGTTTGGTTCCCACCTTTTCTGCCACTCTTCCGCCGATGCCGGTATCCACTTCATCGAAGATCATCACTGGAATGGTATCCTGATCGTTCAAGATAGATTTCAAAGCCAGCATCACTCGCGACAGTTCACCGCCGGAGGCGATCTTAGCCAGTGGACGTAACTCCTCGCCCGGATTCGGTGAAAACAAAAATTCCAAGGTACCCAATCCGGTTGGTGTGGCTTTCATGTTTTCTTTGCGGAACAAGATGAATCCCTCAGGGTCTGCCGGGTAGTCAAAGTGCACGCCAAGCTGGACGTTATCCATACTCAGCTCTTTCAGTTCCTTCTCAACACTATTGGTAAGGTTTTTGGCGACGGCTTCTCTTTTTTCAGCCAAGCGGATGGCAAGTTCGGAAAGTACCTTTTCTTTTTTCTCCAGTTCTTCTTCCAGAGTTTTCATATTTTCATCATTGGAAGCCAACTGTTGTAGTTCTTCGGCGATCTGTTCCCGATGCTTTAAAATTTCTGTGATGTTGTTTCCAAATTTTCGTTTCAGTCCGCTTATCTCGGCGAGCCGGTCTTCAGTTTCTTCCAGCCTGTTTGGATTGAACTCCAAAGACCGGTCATGGTTTCGCAAAGATTCCACTACCTCTTCCAGCTCATAGAAAGTGGAACGGGTCCGTTCAACCGTTTCTTTTATACTGGGATTGATATCGAGAATCGATTCCAGTTCCTTTAAAGCCTGTCCTAGGTTTTCCAGTATGGAGCCGTTTTCGTTGGTCAATAGAGACTGGCTTTTTTGCAGGCCTTCGCGAATTTGCTCGGCGTGTTTCAGTTTATTGCGCTCTGCCTTGATTTCTTCCTCTTCCTTCTCGGAGAGCCGGGCCTGACCAATTTCGTTCAGTTGAAAGTTTAGGAACTCCTGTTTTTGTATGAGCTCTTGCTCGTCCATTTTCATGGATCGCAATTTTTTTGTCTCGGTCTGGTAGTCCGAGAACTTTTCGGAAAATTCATCGCGGAGTGTCCGACATTTGCCGTACAGGTCTAAAAGATCGACATGGACTTCAGGGTGCAGCAAAGTCTGGTGATCGTGTTGTCCATGCAGGTCGACCAGGCGGTCGCCAATTTTTGACAGGGTGGAAACCGTGACCGGACTATCATTGAGCAAGCACCGGTTTTTGCCAGTGCTGGAAATCTGGCGTTTGACAAGAAGTTCTCCATCCTCCATTTCGATGCCGGACTCCAGAATCAAGTCGAGAGTTATGGGGTCGGTGACTTCGAATGCCGCTTCCACAAAAGCGGTGGTTTCTCCGGAACGGATGGAATTAGTATCTGCCCTACCTCCGAGCAGGAGATTCAGCGCGTCGATGATGATGGATTTACCTGCGCCGGTTTCACCGGTTAGCACGTTCAATCCTTTCTCAAAGTTCACCGCAAGATTTTCTATGATGGCAAAATTTCGGATTCTAATTTCTTTAATCATAGGTGTGGGAAAAATCAGTGGTCAGCTTTTTTATCAGCTCCTGGCCTTTTGTTCTGAGTTTTAAAAGTTCCTCATTACCCGCAGCATTATCGGTCAGACCAAGCAGGGTGGAAAGCGATTTTCGGGCAGAGGTGAAATTATTTTTAGCATAATAAGCCTGGGCCAGCCCAAGGTGGTTTTCTGCGTAACCAGGACTCAGGCGAACTGCTTCTTTAAGGTGATAAATCGACTGGTCTGTGCTGCCGCCTAGAAAAAAGGGCAACTCCAAATATAACTTGCCCAGAGCACGGTTCGGGCCGCCATTCTGGATAGTCGGATCCAGCTCCAACGCTTTTTTCATATCTTCTTCAAAAGGATCGATGATTCCCAAGCTGGACCACATGCCTTTCATCTCCCCCTGTTTGCCTCGGCATATGGCACGAAAAAAATGACCGACGGCCGAGTCCGGTTGCATTTTCAGAGTCCGGCTACTATGTTCGATGCACAGGTCGTAATGGTGGATTGCGATATCTTCGTCCTCTGTTCGCTTGGCGATGGCGTAATGGGAACGAGCCAGCCGCCATCGCCATTGAGGGTTGCTCGGTTCTTTTTCGAGGGATTTACGGATTTCATCGGTGACGCGTTCAAACTCTTTCAGGGTTTTGGCTTGCTGGTACCGTTTATCAATCTCGGTTTGTCCGGCAGGGGCGGTTTTTCCGGTTAGAACCACGAGAAGTATTGCCAGCAGAAAAATCCGGTTCTTTAAAAGTCTCTTTGTCTTGGGGGAACCTTTATCCATGGGTCGCCTAAAGTAAATGGATAGAAATATTGTTAAATGAGCTTGCGGTTTGCGTTATAATTCATGGGGAAGCAAGTAGTATGCAGTACCTTTATTGCTCGGGCAGAAGTTATCTCGGCCTCCCACGCAAGTGGGTCAAATGTATCATAAGACGAATATGAAAAAAATCATAAGCACTGTTCTCATTATTGTTTTTATTACCGGTACGCTCTGGGCAGAAACAAAAGACCCCCAGGCTTCGGTGAAACAGTTGTTGAAAGAAATTCGACAGATTAAAGCGGATGTTTCGGGTCCAGAAGAGGTAGATAGCGAGAAGCATTCCCAATCTGCTCTTGGTTTGCTGAATGTCGCGGAAATCAGCAAAAAAGCTTTGGGAAAACATTGGGCTAAGCGTAGTGATCCCGAACGGGAAAGGTTTAAAGCCTTGCTCGGGGACTTGTTCGTCCATGTGGCGTTTCCCAGTTCTGCGAAATTTTTTGCCGAGTTGGACCTGGTATATGGAAAAACCAAAGAAAAAAAGAAAGTTGTTGTGGTTCCCCTGACGGTGACTCATGAAAAGGAAGGGGAGGTCGACATCGATTTTCATCTGACTTTGGCCGGAGATAAATGGCAGGTGGTGGATGTCATTCTGGACGGGGTCAGCATGCGGAACAATTTGCGCAGTCAGTTTTACAAGGTGATTAAAAAAAAGAGTTTTGGTGATCTCATTCGCAAAATGGATAAAAAGTTGGTGGCCGCAAAAAGTTAACCCCTCGGCGTGAGGCCAGCATCGCATTGCCTGTAAAGCGAACCAAACGCTCAAGCGCGATACTTAAATGAACTTCCCCCTGACAAGGGGGGTTGAGGGGGGTTGAGGGGGGTTGAGACAGAGAATGAAAAAAATTGGCATGGTGAGTTTGGGGTGTCCGAAAAACACGGTGGACACCGAAAGAGTTCTGGGCGACCTGGTTTCTTCTGGATTCAGTCTCACCCAGGGTGAAGAAGATGCAGAGGTTATCATTGTCAACACTTGTGGCTTTATAGAGTCTGCCAAAAAGGAGTCGATCGATACGATTCTGGAAATGGCCCGGCACAAGACCGAAGGGAAATGCAAACAGTTGGTCGTCACCGGTTGCCTGGCCGAACGTTATGGCCATGAATTGCTTGATGAAATTCCAGAAATCGATCACCTGCTGGGGGTGGGCCAGTACCCTCAATTAAAAAACATTCTCAGGGATACCGGTCCGTTGTCCAAAAACCATGTTGCTACGCCCGCCGAATATTATGAGTCGTACACCGACCGGTTGTTGAGCACGGCTTTTTATACTGCTTATTTAAAAATCTCCGAAGGTTGCTCCAACCGTTGCGCGTTTTGTATCATTCCTAAAATGCGTGGGCCGATGCGCAGTCGCTCGCCGGAATCCATTCTGGCCGAGGCCGAGAGCCTGGCCCGTAAGGGAGTCAAAGAATTTAACCTGATTTCGCAAGACACCACCATGTATGGTTTTGACTTGGGAATGAAAGACGGGTTGGTCCGCCTATTGGCAGAAATGGTCAAGGTCAATGGGTTGGAGTGGATCAGGCTTTTATATTGTTACCCGACCTTCTTGAACTCGGAGATGATTGACCTTATTGCCTCAGAATCCAAAATCTGCCGTTACGTTGATGTGCCTCTGCAACACACGCATGACGAGATGCTCAAAAGTATGAAGCGGCAGGAAACCGAAGACGGGGTGCGGAAAATGCTCGACGTGGTTCGATTAAAAATTCCCGATGTGGCACTGAGAACCACATTTATCACCGGGTTTCCTGGAGAAACCGAGGAACATTTTAAACATACGGTCCGGTTTCTTTGTGAAATGGAATTCGACCATGTTGGGGTTTTTACCTATTCGGATGAGGAAGGTACCACTGCCTTCGATTATCCCGACCGGGTACCGCAGGAGGTCAAAGAAGAGCGCCGTGATATCCTGATGGAATTTCAAAAGGATATTGCTCTCAGAAAAAACCGGGGGCGCGTAGGCAGGGTGGAACCGGTTTTGGTGGAAGGTTTTGACCCGCGAGAAAATTATTTGATGACGGGAAGGCTCGCCTCCCAGGCACCTGATATTGACGGACAGGTCATCCTTGAAAAATGTGAAGCCGAACCGGGTGAAATCATTTCTGTACGCATCAATCAGGCAGCGGATTATGACTTGGTCGCGGAACCCATATCCGCAACAGTTTCCCATGAACCTTAAACGTGTTGGCATTCCGCCCGGAACAGTTATGTGATATCCTCTCCGCTAAATTCATGCTCTGAGGGAGTAATCCAAGGTTATGCAAAGGTCTCACAAAAAGTAGCTTTAATCTTGGGGAGGATTAGTCCGGTTATACCTCCCTCCGGCCCAACTTCCCAGGTTTCGAGCATCGTTTGAGCTTGATTCGTGGTCTATTTCCGATTTGTCTTGGCCTTTTTCAGAGTGGGAAGGGATTTTTCCTGTTAAGACAGGTTTTTAGTGGAAAACTGACTCTTCAGGCCTCATTTTGGCGGGTTTCGTATTGTCACGCTATATTGAATATGTTAATCTGAGCCACAATTTGGTTCCTTCCTTGGGGACTTCCCAAAAAAAATCTCTCACGTTTCCGGATCAAGCCAAGGGTGGCCTGCGGGTTCTTGGTGCGAAATGATGGAGGCGAAGGTACAACCCGTTTACTTTTAAGGAGTTTGCATGTCTGAAATCACTATGAAGCAACTGCTGGAGTCGGGGGTCCATTTCGGACACCAGACCAATCGCTGGAACCCCAAAATGAAACCCTATATTTATGGGGTACGTAGCGGGATATATATTATTGATCTGCAGAAAACCATGGTTCGTTTCCAGGAAGCTGAAAAGTATGTCCGGGAATTGGCCCGGACTGGTAAGAAGATACTTTTTGTGGCGACTAAAAAACAGGCGCAGGAACTGGTTGCCGAAGAAGCCACTCGTTGTGGGATGTACTACATTAATCAAAGATGGCTTGGTGGTACGCTTACAAACTTTACCACCATTCGCAAGAGTATCGCCCGGTTGCATGAGCTGGAAAAAATGGATGAAGAAAATCAGTTCGACCTTTTACACAAAAAAGAAGCTTTGGGAATGAGAAGAGAAATTGACAAGCTGAATAAATTCTTCAGAGGTATCAAAAACATGAAGGATTTGCCGGATGCTCTTTTCATCGTCGATACACGGAAAGAAAAAATAGCGCAGGCTGAAGGTCAAAAGCTGGGCATTAAAATCATCGCTATGGTCGATACCAACTCGGACCCGGACGGCGTGGACTATCCCATCCCGGCAAACGATGACGCGATGCGTTCCATCAAGCTGTTTGCCCAACGGATTGCGGATGTCTGTCTGGAAGGACAGGAAATGAACAGGGCCAGCCAGGCTAAAAAAGAGGCGGACAAAAAACCTAAATCCAGCGATTCGCCGGAACCGGTTTCGGTTGCCAGTGACAATGGGAGCAATGAAAGCTCTGTGCCTGCCTGAACCACTGAACAGCCCTCCAGGTTTCTATAGGTTAAGAGCATCCTTTAAGGAAGAAAGAGTCCATGCATATCCGGGCTGAAGCCGGGAGTCTGAAACACCGGTTGCGACGGAAAATTCAAGGGAAGCTCTGAAGAACTTTTGTGAGCTCGCGGTTTGCCGTACCATGGAAAATTTTGATTCTTGGTATTCTTGAATTTTAATAAACAATTTTTGATTAAGGAAATGGAATGGAAATAACTGCTGCGATGGTTAAGGAACTGCGCTCTCAGTCTGGCGCGGGAATTATGGAATGCAAGTCGGCTCTGAAAGAAACCCAGGGTGATGTGGAAGAAGCGATCACATTTCTCAGAAAAAAAGGATTGGCTAAGGCAGATAAAAAGGTTGGCCGTCAGACCGCTGAAGGAATAATTGGTTCTTACATCCATCAGGGTAGCAAGATTGGCGTGATGCTTGAGCTCAATTGCGAAACGGACTTTGTGGCGAACACCCCTGATTTTCAGGAACTGGTCAGGGATATTGCCATGCATATTGCGGCGGCCAGACCACGTTTTGCCACCCGTGAAGAGGTGACCGAAGATATTCTTGTAAAAGAACGGGAAATCTTTGCCCATCAAGCCCGGGAATCCGGAAAACCGAAAAACATTGTTGAAAAAATTGTTGCCGGGAAAATGGAAAAATTCTACGAAGAAAACTGTGTGCTGGAACAGTCGTTTATCAAGGATACCAATATTACTATTGGCGATCTGATCAAACAGAAAATCGCCCTGCTGGGTGAAAATATCAATATTGGTCAATTCTCCAGATTTGAAATTTAATGGGTGAGCCGATTTATAAAAGGGTATTGTTGAAACTAGGAGGTGAAAGCCTGGCCGCCGAAGAAGGCACATTTGGTCTTGACGAGGGCGCTCTGACAAATATTACGGAAGAAATCCGCGAGGCCAGAGATATTGGAATTGAAATCGCCATTGTCATCGGAGGAGGCAATATTCTAAGAGGTGCGTCCTTGAGTTCTATAGGAATCGAGCGCGCTACCGGCGACTATATGGGGATGCTCGCAACAGTGATCAACGGGCTGGCGTTACAGCATGCTTTGGAACACGTTGGAATTCCCACCCGCGTGCAGTCTGCCATCGAAATTCAGGCGGTGTCGGAAGCCTATGTACGCCGCCGTGCGATCCGTCATCTGGAAAAAGGACGTGTGGTTATTTTCGCGGGTGGGACAGGCAACCCCTATTTCACCACCGATACCGCGGCATCTCTTAGAGCCATGGAGATTGGCGCGGAGGTGATTTTCAAAGCCACCAAAGTTGATGGAATTTACTCTGCGGATCCCCTGACCGATGAGTCGGCCAAGAAGTTCGAGGAGCTGTCTTACCTGGATGTGCTACAGAAGGGTTTGAAGGTTATGGACTCGACCTCGATATCACTTTGCATGGATAACAAGTTGCCGATGGTCATATTTAATTTTCGCGATAAACATAGTATTAAACGGGTTCTGCTGGGTGAAAAACTCGGCACCACTGTGGGAGTCTTAAAATGATTGCTGATTTAATCCATGGCGCGGAAAAGAAAATGGGGATTTCGGTCGGCCACCTGCATCATGAATTAGGGAAGTTGCGGACAGGTCAAGCTTCGGTTGCACTATTGGATGATCTCAGGGTCGATTACTACGGGAATCCGACTCCTTTAAATCAGGTGGCGGCTTTGGGCGCGCCGGACAGCCAAACCCTGACGATCCAACCTTGGGAGGTATCGATTCTGAAGGATATCGAGAAATCTCTCCAGGCATCAGATATTGGCCTGACTCCCAACAACGATGGCAAGATGATCCGCCTCACCATCCCACCGCTGACCAATGAGCGCCGGCAACAATTGGTCAAACTGGTAAAAAAGTATTCCGAGGATTGCAAGGTGGCGGTCCGGAATGTGCGGAGGGAAGTTAATGACAAGCTGAAAAAAGCAGAAAAAAATCATGAGATTTCGGAGGACGAAAGCCATAAAGCCGTGGACAATATCCAGAAAATGACCGATAGGTTTGTCGCCGAAATTGACAAAATCGCCCAGACTAAAGAAAAAGATATGATGGATGTGTGAAGCAGTTCTTTTGCGGTATCTTTTCAGTAAGCAGGTAGTATTTTAGAAAGCCCCTCTTCTTACCGGCGGGTTTGGCCAGTTAATCAGGAGCCGCCTCCTTGGTTGATACAGCGTTGCAGAAAAAAATAGAGCCCAATCGTTTGCCCAGGCATGTCGCTATTATTATGGATGGCAACGGGCGCTGGGCGGAAAATAATTCCCTACCTCGTATTGAAGGTCATTGGGCGGGCGTCAAGGTCGTAGATCGTATTGTCACCCTGAGCTGCAAACTCAAGCTGGAAGCTTTGACCCTCTACTCGTTCTCTGATGAGAACTGGAACCGCCCTTCCACAGAAATCGACACGCTGATGAAAATTCTGGGTTTTTATTTGAAGAAGGAACTGAAGCGTATGAAAGATGAGAATATCTGCTTCAATGCCATTGGGCATGTTGAGGACTTGCCCGAGGCAATCCAAAAATTGATCCGTCATTCCATAGAAGATACTCGTAATAATACCGGCATGGTCCTTACCCTGGCGCTGAGCTATGGTGGCAGGCAGGAGATCATCGATGCGGTGAAAAACATTGCTGAGCAGGTGCGCTCGGGACAGGTTAGGCCGGAAGAAATTGACCCGCCCCTGTTTGAGTCGTTTCTTTCCACACACCCTCTTCCTGATCCGGATCTGATTATCAGGACCAGCGGAGAAAGAAGGATCAGTAATTTTCTTCTGTACCAGAGTGCTTATACCGAATTGCACTATAACAATGTGTTATGGCCGGACTTTTCGGATGGTGATTTCCTGAACGCGATCATTGATTTTCAAAGCAGAGAGCGACGCTTTGGAATGACGCAAGGACAAATTGTCAAAGCCTGACCTCAATCATTGACATTTCTATTGAGAAACCCGCATCCGTGATCTTAAACGTTCTCACAAGGATTCATAAAAACCGAACAGGACCTGACTCTTGAAACGCGTTGGCAGTGGAGCCATAGGCATTCCTATTGTGCTGGGAATTGTGTTGTACGGCTCTTCTCTCCTGTTCTTTGGTTTTGTTGCGGCGATTGTTTTGCTCGCCAGCTACGAATACTTTGCCATGACTTCTAATGTGGGTGTGGAGGGCTTTCCCATTGAGGGTGGGGTGTTGAGTTTCTTGCTTTTATTGGGTTTCTATCTGGGCGCCCAGTTTTTACTTTTATTCGTAGTCCTGTTTCCCGTCATTTTGTTCGCGACTTGGTTCTTCAGGGAAAATAATGTGAAAGTGGCTTTGGATCCGATCGCTTATACGGTTCTCGGGGTTTTTTATATTGCGGGATTGGGCGGGTACTTTCTGTTGATCCGTAATTTGGAAAGCGGAAGCCAGATGATCGTGTTCCTTCTGCTTCTGATCTGGGCTGGTGATACGGTAGCCTATTACGTCGGCCAAAACCTGGGTAAACACAAACTCATGCCTGTGGTCAGCCCCAATAAGACGGTGGAAGGGGCTATCGCCAATGTGCTGGGAACCCTTTTGGCCGCGTTAATCATCAAGTCATGGTTTTTTCAGGAATTTTCGCTAATGCATTGTTTGATTGTGGCCTTTATATGCGGTATCATCGGTCAGTTTGGGGATTTTTCGGAATCGCTGATAAAAAGAAATTGTCGGGTGAAAGATTCGGGCTCATTGATTCCCGGTCACGGCGGTTTTCTTGATCGTATTGACAGCCTGTTGTTCGCCGGCCCGGCTTTCTATTGTTATTACCAATTGTTCCTAGGGACATAGTCAAACCTCGTCAGTACAACTTCATGAAAAAGATATCCCTTCTGGGCTCAACGGGTTCCATCGGCATCAACACGCTGGACGTTATAGAATGCTATCCCGAAAATTTTCAGATTTGTGCCCTCTCTGCCGGAAGCAATGTAGAACTATTTGCCCGTCAGATTCGAAAATTCAAGCCCGCGCTCGCCGCCTTGTTTGATTCCACCAAAGTGGATGCATTGAGGGAACTGGTCGCCGATTTGGATGTGGAAATCGTTTTTGGTCAGGAAGGTTTGGTTTCCGTCGCTTCTTTTCTGGAAGCCGACCTGGTCGTTTCCGGAGTGGTAGGAGGTGCCGGACTGCTCCCGGCCCTTGCCGCACTCAAAGCTGGTAAGAACCTGGCGCTTGCCAATAAAGAAACGCTCGTCATTGCTGGTGAGCTAGTGCTGAAAGAAGCCGCGCTTACCAATACTAAAATTATTCCTATCGACAGCGAACACAGCGCGATTTTTCAGGCTTTGAACGGAGAGAAAACAGAACGCATCAAAAAAATTATCCTGACCGCATCCGGTGGACCTTTCAGAACTTTCAGCCTCAAGCAGATGGAAAACGTTACGGTGAGTGAGGCGCTCGATCATCCCAACTGGAGTATGGGAGCCAAAATCACCATCGACTCTTCCACCATGATGAACAAAGGCCTCGAATATATAGAAGCCAAATGGCTGTTTGGCGTGGAGACCAACGTCGAGGTCATCGTCCATGCGCAGAGTATCATTCACTCGATGGTCGAGTTTGTCGATACTTCCATCATGGCGCAGCTGGGTATTCCCGATATGCGGGTTCCCATCGCTTACGCCCTGACTTATCCGGACCGGTTTGAAAGGGAACTGCCTTCTCTGGATTTGGCAGCAATGGGTGACCTGACCTTTGAGGCTCCCGACTTCGCAAGATTTCCCTGCCTGCAACTGGCTATGGATGCGATGGAAATGGGCCAGACCCTGCCAGCAGTCCTCAACGCCGCTAACGAAATCGCGGTGCAGGCGTTCCTCGATGAGCTGATCCCCTATAAAGATATCGCGGAAATCATTCGTATGGTTATGCAAAACCACCGCCCGGTTCCCCTGCGGGAACTGGAAGGTGTTCTGGAAGCCGACCGCTGGGCCCGTGAAGAAACCACAAAACTCATCACCGTCACCCATTAACATGGGAGGCAAATAGCAATAGCTTTAATTGGCGAGACAGTTACCTCGGCATAAGGGGCTATTGCCATATTCCCACCGGGCGTTGCCCGGTTTATCTGTGAGATCATCTGATATTCGCATCGGCAATGGTTATGATGTGCACCGTCTGGTTGAGGGCAGAAAACTCATCCTCGGCGGAGTCGATGTTCCGCATTCGATGGGACTGGACGGGCACTCTGATGCCGATGCCTTGGCACACGCTTTGTGTGATGCCCTGCTGGGAGCTCTTGGGGCAGGGGATATCGGTATCTATTTTCCGGACACCGACCCGAAATGGAAAGGCATCTCCAGCTTGTTACTGCTCAAAGAGGCCATGCGCATGTGCCGAGAAAAAGGGTTTGAGCTTGCTAATGCCGATTCCGTGATCGTGGCGCAGAAGCCTAAACTTTCTCCGCATCTGCCGGAAATGAAAAAGAATATTGCTGTGGCACTCGATGTAGAAACGAACCGGATAAATACTAAAGCCACTACAACTGAAAAGCTTGGGTTTGCCGGGCGGGAAGAGGGCATCTCCGCCTACGCGGTCGCTTTACTGGTAAAAAATGTTTAACCTTAACGAGCGCGTCGTAATCACAGGAATTGGGTTGACCTCCCCAAACGGTAACAACCTGAAAGAATTCCGACAAAACCTGCTGAACGGAGTTTCAGGGGCGCAACAATTCGAAACCCGCTATATGGGGAAGGTCCACGCCGGGGTCTGCGATTTTGATGAACTGAAATACCAAAAAAAAAAGGAACGCCGTCGCGGCACCCGTGTCGGTTCCGTTGCCATCTATTGTTCGCAGGAAGCTATTGCCGATGCCGGAATCGATCTCGAAGCAATCGACCGCTCAAAAGTTGGTGTCTATCTCGGTGTGACTGAGCACGGCAATGTCGAGACCGAGAACGAAGTCTACAACATCAGCCAGTATGGCTATGATACCAAGTTCTGGTCGCACCATCATAACCCCCGCACGGTGTCCAACAATCCGGCCGGCGAAGTGACCTTGAACATGAAAATCACCGGGCCGCATTACACCATTGGCGCGGCCTGTGCCGCCGGGAATATGGGGGTCATTCAGGGCTTGCAGATGTTGCGGCTGGGCGAAGTCGATCTAGCGTTGGCGGGCGGGGTGTCTGAGAGTATCCACACCTTTGGCATCTTTGCCAGTTTCAAAAGCGAGGGGGCTTTGGCTGAGCACGAAGACCCGACCAAAGCCAGCCGTCCGTTCGATAAAAACAGGAACGGCATCGTCTGTTCAGAAGGTGGTGCCGTCTATACGCTTGAACGATTATCGGACGCGCAAAAACGTGGCGCAAAAATCTACGGTGAAATCGTTGGTTACGCCATCAACTCCGACGCAATCGATTTCATCCTCCCTGATCCGGGCCGACAGGCTCAGTGCATACGCATGGCACTGGATAGAGCCGGACTCAAACCGGGCGACATCGATATCCTCAATTGCCATGCCACCGCAACGCAAATGGGAGATATTCAGGAGGCCAAAGCCATCCGCGAAGTGTTTGGCGATAACAGTAAAACGCGCATCAACAATACCAAAAGCTTTATCGGTCACACCATGGGTGCGGCGGGCACGCTGGAACTCTCGGGTAACCTGCCAGCTTTCGACGACCTCATGGTCCACCCCACCATCAACCTCGACAACCTCGATCCGGAATGCGCCTTGAACCACCTCGTCGCCAATAAACCGGAACAACTCTCCTCTGTCGACCTCATCATGAACAACTCGTTCGGCATGTTCGGCATCAATTCTGTCCTCATAGTGCGGAGTCCCTCCGCTGGGAACTTGCAATAACTCTTCCTGGCAGGTGAACAGTCTTTTTTGCCCGTTGAGATATAACTATTTGCCTTCACGGCGAGCGGATTTAGGCTTGAAATTGGCCCTATCTTCTACTAAAATCGTGGTTACTGGAGACTTGGGAGAGGAAAGCAATGACGATCGAAGAAGTACGGCAGATTATTCTTAATATCTTGGCCGATATTGCCCCGGATGAGGATATCAGCTCTATTGACGACAACACCAAATTGCGTGACCAGATCGACTTGGACTCGATGGATTTCCTCGATATCGTCATGGAACTCAGAAAACGCTTCAACATAGAAGTACCGGAAAAGGATTATGAACATCTGGCTACTATGGCCGGTTGCATCACCTACCTGCAACCGCTTTTAAAAGACAGGCTCGCCTCCGGTTAGATTTTCATCCCCCCCTTTATTGGTTCTAAGTTACATACATACCCAATTCAATTTATTGAAATCGAGAAAACCTTTGTTCGTCAGAAAGAATGGCTCATTCGATCCAACATCACGCTGACTTCTGGTGAGAGTGGTATAATCGATTTATGCGTTACGACACTATTGTTATCGGTGCAGGGTTATCAGGATTGGCCGCTGGCATTCGCTTGGCCATGTTCGATAAAAAGGTCTGTATTGTTGAAAAACATGTTGAATTGGGCGGACTAAACTCTTTTTATGTGAGAAAAAACCGCACCTTCGATGTTGGGCTTCACGCCATGACCAACTTCACCCCCAAGGGTGTCCGCTCCTCGCCTTTGGGCAAACTTCTCAAACAACTGCGATTCAGTCATGACGACTTCCGCCTGTGCCAGCAGGAGATGTCGGAGATACGCTTCCCGGAGAAATCCCTCCGCTTCACCAATGACTTTGAGTTCATGCGCCAGGAAGTGGCGGAACAGTTCCCCGACCAGATAGACGGATTCAACAAGCTGGTGGAAAAAATTCTAACTTTTGACGAACTGAACCTTGATGATAGCGACCATCTTTCTTCCCGGCCTGTGTTGGAATCACTCATCAGCGACCCGGTGTTGATCGACATGTTGTTTTGTCCGCTTATGTATTACGGCAGTGCCCGTGAAGGCGACATGGATTTCTATCAGTTTGTTATCATGTTCAAGAGTATTTTTGTGGAAGGATTTTCCAAGCCGGAAGGGGGCATGCGCTACATCCTCAACCTCCTGGCCGAGAGGTTCAAGAAACTGGGTGGTGATTTGAAGATGGGAAACGGGGTACAAACCATCAACGCCAGCAGGAGAACGGTTGCTTCGGTGACGCTGGAAAATGAGGAACAGTTGGCCACCGAGACAGTGCTTTCTTCCATGGGTTATGTTGAAACGCTGAACCGCTGCCAGCCCGCTCCCGACGAAGTGGGAAGTTGCGAAACCGGGCAGGTCTCGTTCATGGAGTCGCTTTTTGTGGTGGACAAGGAACCCTGCGACCTGGGTTATGACCAGAGCATTGTCTTTTTTTCTACCCGACAAAGGTTTGACTACAAGGTGCCGGAGGGCCTGGTTGATATTTCCAGTGGCGTATTGTGTTGTAGCAACAATTTCAAATACCCGAAACCGCTTGAAGAAGGGTTAATTCGGCTGACCAATCTGGCTAATTTCGGGAAATGGGACAATCTGGTGAGAAAAGATTATATTGCCGCAAAAAAAAAGTGGAGAAGCTGGGCCTTAGAGGAGTTATTCACATTTTTCCCAAATTTTAGCGATAATGTGGTATTTTTGGACTCGTTTACGCCTAGGACCATAAAGAAATATACAGGCCATATTAATGGGGCCGTCTATGGATCGCCGGAGAAGATTAAGAACGGAAGAACCCCTGTCAAAAACCTGTACATATGTGGGACGGATCAGGGGTTTTTAGGTATTGTCGGGGCCACATTAAGTGGAATATCCATGGTCAACCTGCATCTTTTACGATAATCAACCGCATCAATGAATGAACCAAAGAGAGACTGGTTGAAGGGTGTTTTTTCGGCTTACGATACGGTCGTGATTGGGAGCGGTCTGGCGGGAATGACGTCGGCCAATCTTCTGGCCAAGCTTGGACACAAGGTTTTGCTGGCCGAACATCATTATAATATGGGGGGCATGGCCACTTGGTTCAAACGCAAGGGCGGGCATATTATGGATATCTCCCTGCACGGGTTCCCTCGTGGGATGATTAAGACCCTCAGAAAATACTGGACCCAAGACATCTCGCACAGGGTCATTCAGCTCAAAAAAATTCGTTTTGACAACCCACAGTTCTCTCTCAACACCTCTTTCGACAAAGTAGATTTCACCCGTATTCTGCGTGAGCGTTTCGGTATCCTGAAAGAGGTGGTCGACGATTTCTTTTTGACCGTCCGCGACATGAATTTTTATGACGAAGTGGTCATGACTACCCGCGAGCTTTTTGAAAAATACTTTCCCGGTCGCACTGATGTCTGGCGTTTTCTCATGGAGCCGATCACCTATGCCAATGGTTCCACCCTTGATGATCCGGCAATAACTTACGGCATTGTGTTTTCCAACTTTATGGACAAGGGAGTTTTTACCTACCAAGGTGGCACCGATCATTTGATTAAGGAAATGAAGAAGGAGCTGTTGAAAAACGGCGTAGACATTCGCACTCACTGCATGGTCGAAAAAATTTATGTGGACGATAAAACCGTACAGGGTGTCCGCGTCAATGGTCAGGATATTCAGTGCAAGTCGGTACTTTCCAACTCCAACCTGTTGACCACCATACAACAGCTGACTGGCGAGGAACATTTTGATGCTGAATTTATCAAAGAGGTCAAAAAAGTTCGGCTCAATAACTCCAGTTGCCAGGTTTATATGGGAATTAAAACGGGTGAAACCGCGCCGAATGTAGGCGATCTGCTGTTCTCGTCTGTGGCGGATGAATACTGCACAGATCAAATATTGAGTAAAGATGTTACCAGCCGCACGTTTTCATTTTATTATCCGAGAATCCGCCCGGGTACCAATCGCTACTCCATCGTCTCTTCGACCAACGCCCGCTACCAGGACTGGGCCAACCTGACCGAGTCCCAATACAAAAAAGACAAGCACGATCTGGAGCAAACAACTCTCGATGTGCTGGAAAAATATGTTCCGGGCATACGCAAAAAAGTGGATCATGTGGAAGCCTCAACCCCAAAAACTTTCAAGCGTTATACCTTGCACCCCTCGGGCACTTCGTTTGGAACCAAGTTTGAAGGACTCAAAATAAGCCGGGATCTCCCTAAACAGATCAATGGGCTGTTCCATGCCGGCTCGGTGGGGATCATCATGTCGGGCTGGCTGGGAGCGGCGAACTATGGGGTCATTGTCGCCAACGAAGCCGATAAATTCCTCCGCCAGTTGAGTCCGAGCTTGGTGACGGCATCGGCCTGAACACCTTTCTTCTTTCCTGAAATTCAATTTATATATAACATAGCGCAATGGAATTTGACTTTAAAGGGCAAACGGCTCTGGTCACTGGCGGTACGCGCGGCATAGGCCGGGCTATTTCCGAGGCGTTTCTTGAAACCGGAGCAAAAGTCATCGCTACTTATCTGGGCAACGATGAAGAGGCGGAAAAATTCAAACGCGCTAATGCCCGCCACGCCGACTGTCTCGATATTCATAAATTCGATGTCACCGACTATGAAGCGGTGGAAAAGTTTTATAGAGCTATTGAAGCGAAATATAAAAACCTTCATATCCTCGTTATTAGTTCGGGCATTCGGTCTGATTCCATTGTTGGCATGATGAGAGCGGAAGATTGGAACCGGGTCATCGATACCAATCTGACGGGAACGTTCAATTTATGCAAGCTGGCTGTACAGGCAATGATGCGCCAGAGGTACGGACGGATCATCACTTTAACGTCTCCCGTTGGCAGGTTCGGGTTTGCTGGTCAGGCCAATTACGCCGCGTCAAAGGCCGGACAGGTGGCATTCACACAATCCCTTTCCAAGGAAGTGGCGAGTCGGGAAATAACAGTGAATTGCGTATCGCCAGGCTTCATTGATACGGATTTCATTGGCGATCTGCAGGAAGAGCAAAGAAAATCCTATAAAGACCAGATTCCCCTGAAACGTTTCGGGACTCCGGAAGATGTCACCTACCCGGTGCTGTTTCTGGCCTCAAAAGAATCTTCTTACATCACGGGCTCGGTGCTAGAGGTAACCGGGGGACTATAGAATGCCACAGGATTTTCTTCAATACATTCCCCATCGTCCTCCTTTCCTGTTTGTCGATCAGGTGCTTGAAGAAAGTGACGATACCATTAAGACGGAAAAAAAGATCGATCCGAAAGAACCTTTTTTTGAGGGACATTATCCTGGAAGACCGATCATGCCGGGAGTATTGATCTTTGAATCTATTTTTCAGTCTGGTGCAATCATGATGGGCAAACGCATCGCCAGGGAAGGCAGGATTCCTGTTCTCACCCGGGTCAACAACATCAAACTCAAGCACGTCGTCCATCCCGGAGATACCATGCAGATTGAGGTGACCCTCAAAGACCTGGTCAGCAGTGCTGCTTATATGACGGGAAAAGCCAGCGTCAACGGTAAAACCGCGGTCACCCTGGAATTCTCCGCCATGTTGGTTGAGGAGACACAATGAGTTTTTTGGATTTGGAAAACAAAAGCATCTTAGTGACTGGAGTGGCAAACAGGAAAAGTGTTGCCTGGCATATCGCAAAGACGCTGGAAGAAGAAGGCGCAAAGGTCATTTACAGCGTCCGCTCCGAAGACCGCAAAAAATCACTGGGAAAACTTCTGGCAGGTAAAACCGTCGTCGTTTGTGATGTGGAAAAAGAAGAAGAGGTTGAACGTTTAAGGGCTCAGGTTGCTGAACACCGCAAGGTTCTGCACGGACTCGTCCACTCGATAGCTTTTGCCAATTATTCAGAGGGCTGGAAGCCGTTTCATGAAACGCCGAAAAAGGATTTTCTACAGTCCATCGATATCAGTTGTTATTCCCTGATCCATTTCGCCAACGTTTTTAAGGACTTGTTTCACCAGCAAGCTTCTGTGGTCACGGTATCGATTTCGACTACGCGAATGGCGGCGGAAAATTATGGCTATATGGCCCCGGCCAAGGCAGCACTCGATTCCACTCTCTGTTTCCTGGCAAAATCGTTCAGTGCTTTTTCTAAAGTTCGGTTCAACTCCATCAACCCCGGCCTGCTCAAGACATCAGCGTCAGCGGGCATCCCCGGTTATGTCGACTCCTACCTGCATGCCGAAAAAGCAACGTTGAGGAAAAAGGCTCTGACCACCCAGGAGGCGGCCAATGCGGCGGTATTTTTATTGAGCGAACGCGCCAGCGGTATCAACGCTCAGGGCCTGGTTCTTGATGCCGGAATGTCCATCAACTATTTTGATCAGGAATTGATCAAACCCGCTCCCGCCTCTTCGTGATATTCATGCTTTGGAGAAATATGTCATATTCAACCAACTCGGACATCATCTCCATAGTATGATACAACGGTCAAAGACTCGCTGGAGATGACTAAATCTTATGAATAACTTTTTCGCCACTTTTGCCCAATTGGTGTGGGGGCCTTGGTTGCTCTTGCTTTTGTTGGGCACCGGTTTCTGGCTGACGATTCGGCTTCGGGGGATTCAATTCCGCAGTCTTTTCTATGCTTTGCGTTTGACATTTTCGAAGGAGCGGCAAGGACAAGGCGATATCTCTCACTTTGCCTCTTTGATGACAGCTTTGGCCGCAACGGTCGGGACTGGTAATATAGCCGGGGTCGGCACAGCCGTTGCCTTGGGCGGGCCTGGTGCTATCTTCTGGATGTGGGTCACGGGTCTGGTGGGCATGGCGACAAAATACAGCGAAGGTTTTCTGGCTGTTAAATTTCGCAGGGTCAATGACAAAGGCGAAATATCTGGCGGGCCGATGTATTACCTTGAAGAGGGTCTGAAAAGTAAATGGCTGGCAATGTGTTTTGCCGTGTTCGGTGCTTGCGCGGCTTTCGGTATTGGCAATATGGTGCAGGCTAATACTACCGCTATCGCGGTGGAAGACACCATCGGGGCCAGTAAAATGGTCGTAGGCACACTCCTCGCGCTTTTAATCGGACTGGTGGTGATTGGCGGACTTAAACGAATTGCCGAAGTCGCTTCCTATCTGGTTCCGTTCATGGTCGCGATTTATTTTGCTGGTGCCTTGATCGTTATCTTCAATCACCTGGACCAACTGGGTTCAGGAATGAAGCTGGTGTTTGAGCATGCTTTTACGGGAACTGCCGCGACCGGAGGGTTTGTGGGAGCTTCTGTAGCGAATTGCGTTCGCTACGGTGTGGCCCGCGGACTTTTTTCCAACGAATCCGGCATGGGGAGCGCGCCCATCGTTGCCGCCGCCGCAAGAACCAATCATCCCGGCAAACAGGCCTTGGTTTCCATGACCGGAACTTTTATCGATACCTTGATTGTTTGCTCCATCACCGCGATTGCGATCAGTTCTACCGGGGTATGGACCTCAGGTGCGACCGGCGTGGCGTTGACCGTTCAGGCTTTTACCGCAGGGCTTCCCATGTGGGGGGAACATCTGATCGCTCTGGGTACCATTACCTTTGCTTTTTCCACCATTCTTGCCTGGGAATATTATGGTGAAAAGTGCTTTGAATATATTTTTGGGGGGAAATATACCCCTTTATATCGTTACGCTTGGGTGATTTTTGTGTTTGTCGGTGCCCAAATCGAACTGGAACTGGTTTGGAATCTTTCAGACGCGCTGAACGCCTTGATGGCCGTGCCCAACTTGATTGGGCTCATCCTTTTAAGCGGAGTTTTGTCCCGTGAGACCAAAACTTACGAAACGGGGGTCCGTGATGGTTCTATTAGTAAGCTCGACTGATGAAAAACACTTGGGAGCCGCCGATCGTGTACAAAGTCTGCCTAACTAAAAGCTTCACTATTACTGTGCTCTTCTTTCTGATTTTTATCACTGCGGTTAGCCCTGCAGGACAAGCCTATGGTGAGATAGAGTTGAGTCTTTTCCCCAATACACTTGACAAGTTTTCTGTGGATGGCCAATTTCATGTATTTTCCCGGGACGATAGTAACCCGTCTTACGGAGCGTCGGCGGATACAAGGGGACGGGCGGAAACGACTTTTGGGGAGACAGTGGCCAAGCTGGGTTTCACGTTTGAGAAAAGGTTGCCGTGGGCGGTTTTGGAAGGCCGTGTCAGCGGGGTATTAATGTCCACTATCAACGCGGATGTATATGGAATTGCCGATAACGAAAGCCAGGGTGATCTCAATGAAGGCTTTTTGCTCCTCAAAAAAATCAATCGATCCCCTATAGACATCAAGGTCGGTCGCCAGAATATCTTTATTGAAAAATCCTTTATTTCTGGAGATGCGAACCCTGAAGACGCTGCGATATGGATTTCCGCACATAAAAGTTTTCCGTTTGCCGTAAGAGTAGATGGAGATTTTGGAAGGTTAAAAACCCTTGCTTTCTGGGCCGATACGGAACTTTACTCGCAACAGAGTGATCAGCGAGAGGCCGGAAAAAGAGGAAAGGAGGGTGTCTCCTTTACGGGAATAAATATGCATTACGATTTTTCAGAAACCGCCTATTTATATGGGGGATATTACAGGAAAATAGATGAGAGCAATATTACCTTTGCCAACTTTTCTCCCGGAGGGAAAGACCTGTTTTCTGAAAATAACACTAATGCGTTTGATATAGGGCTTGACGCTGCGGCTGGGTCTTTTCACTTTGCTGGAGAATTTGTTTACCAAACGGGAGATGCCGGACGCCTCGCAGGACAGAAATTAAGTCGGAACGCCCATGCCGGTTTTGCTCAGGCTCGATATAGTTTCAACCATTCCGTAAACCCTTACCTGAAATTCATGTACGTGTTCTTTTCCGGGGACTCGGACCTTGAAGACGATGAGGCAGAAGATTATGACCCCATGTTTATCACCAGCAGGGTTTGGAATGAATGGTTGATCGGGCAACATGTTGGTGAGGTTCAACTTCCGAATACGAATAAGTATGCTTTCATTGTAGAAACCGGCTTTTCGCCAATGCCGAGAATGCAAATAGCTTTTATGTTTCTAAAGCATTATCTGGATGAGCGGTACCTCGGAGTCTCAAGGGGAAGAAAACTCCTGAGTAGCGATGATTATGCGGATGAATGGAATTTGCTGATCGACTACGAAATCAATAACCATGTGTTCGCCCATGTTGGGGCTGGCTATGTTATTCCGGGAAAGGCGGCGGAAGAATTTTTTGACAACAATGACAACAATAATTTTTTCACCCAGGTGTGGTTAAAGTTTCATTTTTAAAAGCTCAAAAAAATTAACCAATCTTGGAGCTTGCTTATCAGGCGACTTCCTGCCAAGCCAGATAAGAGCCCGCTTTAGACACCTCTTAAAAGAGGAGACCTCTAAGAGAGAGGAAGTGCTGTTAAACCAACCCACCCACTTTTTTTATGTAGAAGTCTCAGTCCGGTTTTTTGTGTCAGTCAGCCTTTTTTGCGAGGCATATGGCAGTCCTGACAAGCATTTGCAACCTGTCATTTTTTAAGAGTTTTCTGGTGGTGGGGCAGGAGAGTGCCATGCCGATAGATTCCGGTGGTTCGCTGGTCAGAATTGTTTGAGAAAGCGCAGGTCGTTTTCAAAAAACAAGCGAATATCGTTGATGCCGTACTTCAGCATGGCGATGCGTTCGATGCCGAGTCCAAAAGCAAACCCGGCCCATTTTTCTGAATCGTAGTTGACGCATTTTAATACTGCCGGGTCGACCATTCCACAGCCGAGGATTTCCAGCCACCCGGTTTGTGAACAAACCCGGCACCCTTTGCCGCCGCAAATCACGCATTGAATATCAACTTCCGCGCTGGGGCAGGTGAAGGGGAAGAAACTGGGGCGGAACCGGATTTTTGTATTTTCTCCGAATACTTCCTGGAGGAAAATATTCATAATGCCTTTGAGGTGGCCGAAAGAAACATTTTCATCGACCATAAGTCCTTCGATTTGATGGAACATTGGCGTATGCGAGACATCGGAATCGCAACGGTAGACTTTTCCCGGCGCGATAATGCGCAATGGCGGTTTGCGGTTTTCCATCACATGAATCTGCACCGGTGAAGTGTGGGTCCGCAAAACAGTTCCCCCTTCAACATAAAAGGTGTCCTGCATATCGCGTGCGGGGTGGTCTCTGGGAATGTTCAAGGCTTCGAAGTTATAATAGTCCGTTTCAATTTCGGGTCCCTCTTCTACCTGGAATCCTAGTCCCATAAAAATAGTGGTGATCTCCTCCATCACCTGGGTAATGGGGTGCAGGGTTCCGGTGGTTTCTCTTCGTCCTGGCAAAGTGGTGTCAAAGGTTTCACTTTTTGAAGGTGGGCGTTTGGCGGATTTGCTCAGTTCTTCCTGCTTTTCTCCCAGCAGGCTCTCGATATGCTGCTTGAAGTCATTGATGAGTTTACCCTGTTGCCGTTTCTCTTCCGGAGAAGCCTGGCGCAGGCCTTTCATGAGAGCCTGAACACAGCCTTTTTTCCCGAGGAAATCTATACGAAGTTGTTTGAGGGATTCTTGATCTGAAATAGCACTGATGCGAGAGTCGAAATCTTGCTGGTGCTTTTCGGTGGTTTCGATCATGAGTGTGCTAAATAAAGGCAAAAAGTTTGCCCGTGAAAAACCTTTTAGCTCAAAGGGTATTACTTGCTAGCCCCGCGCCTGGCGGAGTTGGGTGCGCGCGGTTTTGGTCAGGGCTTTGAAGGAGTCTTGATTGTGAATCGCCATATCAGAGAGAACCTTTCGGTCGAGTTCAATGTCGGCTTTTTTCAGTCCATACATGAACTGACTGTAGTTCAGGCCTTCAGCCCTGACTGCGGCGTTGATCCGGGCAATCCAGAGTCGGCGAAACTCGCGCTTGCGGTTTTTTCGATCGCGATAAGCGTAGCACAAGCCATGCTCAACAGCTTCCCGGGCTTTGCGGAAAGCGGTGCTTCGTACACTGCGATAGCCTTTGGCCAGTTTTAAGATTTTTTTTCGTCGTTTGCGGGATACCGTTCCGTTTACTGCTCGTGGCATTTCAAAACTCTCCTTGTATTCAGTTGACCTGTGGTTCAGTAAGGCAACAAAGTCTTAATGCGCTTTGCGTCTCCAGTTGCCATAATGCTGGCTTTTCGCAGGTTTCTTTTTCTTTTGGTGGTTTTACTTGTCAGAATATGGCTGGTGAAAGCGCTATTCCGGCGAATTTTTCCGGTGCCTGTTTTGCGAAACCGCTTGGCGGCACCTCTATTGGTTTTCATCTTCGGCATTTTAAATTAACTCCGTCTATTTATTTTTGCTCGGGTTTCTCGGCGGGTACTACTGCTGGTTCCGTGACAGGCACTTTTTCCGGTTGTGCAACCGGTTTTGTTTTAACCGAGCCTCCTTTTTTGGTTTTGGAGTTTTTGGGAGTCAGAATCATGACCAAGGTACGCCCTTCCTGCTTGGCCTGTTGTTCAATGACCGCTGTCTCTTTGGTTGCATCGGCAACCCGCTCCAGCACTTTCATTCCGAATTCGCGATGCACGATCTCGCGGCCCTTAAAGAAAATAACCACTTTAGCTTTGTCACCGTTTTCCAGAAACCGTTGCACATTCCGCAATTTGAAATCAAAATCATGCTGATCGGTATTGGGCCGAAACTTGACTTCCTTGACATGAATAATTTTTTGTTTTTTCTTAGCTTCGTGCGCCTTTTTGCTGGCCTTGTATTTGTGCTTGCCGTAATCCATGATGCGGCAAACAGGTGGATTTGAGTTAGGGGAAACTTCTACAAGATCCATATCCTGATCTTGAGCCATGCTCAGAGCCTCTTCTGTGGGCAGAGTGCCAATGGGTTCTCCGTCATCACCAATCACGGACACTTCCCGTACCCGAATCATCTTATTGATACGCTGTTTTTTATTAATTTAAATACAACCTCCCATAAAAAATTAATTTTCAGATTCAATCAGCCGGGAATCTATGCCGGATTTCAGTTCGTTCAGAAAGGTCTCAAAATCGAGGGTCCGGGTTTCTTTGAAACGCCGCTTGCGAACACCCAGAGTCTGGGATTCAACTTCTTTGTCCCCTAAAACAATCATATAGGGGATTTTCTGTAGTTGAGCCTCGCGTATTTTGAACCCAATCTTCTCATTCCGCAAGTCTTTTTCTACCCGAATATCCGATTCTTCAAGCCGTTGGGCCAGTTTTTCAGCATATTCGGCGTGATTATCGGTGATCGTGCAAAGAATGACCTGCACCGGGGCCAACCAGAGCGGGAACGCCCCGGCATAATGCTCGATCAAACAACCAAAAAAACGCTCCAGCGAGCCCATTAAGGCGCGGTGGAGCATGATTGGCTGATGGCGTTGCCCATGTTCCTCAATATAACTTATGTTAAAGCGTTCGGGAAGGTTAAAATCGACCTGCACCGTCGAAACCTGCCAATATCGGTTCAGGCTATCTTTGATTTTGATATCGATTTTCGGGCCATAGAAAACCCCTTCGCCTGGGTCGACCTCGAAATCCAGCTTTTTGTTGTTCAGCGCATTTTCCAAAGCTTTTGTCGCGCTTTCCCAATCCTCATCCGCGCCGACATATTTGTCCGGCTTGGTGCTCAAATAAATTTTGTATTCAAAGAATCCGAACGACCGCAGAATATAAACGATCAAATTGAGAACCTTTGTGATTTCCTCTTCAATCTGCGACGGACGGCAGAACAGGTGAGCGTCATCCTGCGTGAATCCGCGTACGCGTAAGAGACCGTGCAGAACTCCGGATCGTTCGTAACGGTAAACTGTTCCCAACTCGCCAAACCGCATTGGTAAATCACGGTAACTCCGCAACTTGCTTTTGTAAATCTGGATATGGAAGGGGCAGTTCATCGGCTTCATGACATACTCTTTGCCCTCGATATCCATATTGGAGAACATGTTTTCCTTATAGAATTCGGTATGGCCGCTGGTCTTCCACAGGTCGATCTTCGCGGCATGCGGGCTGATCACCATCTCGTAACCGTTTTTGAAATGTTCCTTCTTCCAGAAATCTTCTATCAGGTGGCGAACGCGCGCGCCTTTCGGGTGCCAGAGAATCAGTCCGGGTCCGATTTCGTCTGATACAGAAAACAGGTCGAGCTCTTTACCGAGTTTGCGGTGGTCGCGCTTCTTGGCTTCTTCCAACCTTTTAAGGTGGGTTCTCAATTCCTTTTCCGTGTTCCAGGCGGTGCCATAAATTCTTTGCAGAACCGGGTTGCGCTCGTCTCCGCGCCAGTAGGCGGATGAAGTGTGCAGAAGCTTGAAAGCCTTGATTTGTCTGGTCGACTCCACATGTGGTCCACGGCAAAGGTCGGACCAGTCGCCTTGTGAGTAAACGGAGATAGGCTCGTCTACAGTATCGATGATCTCCACTTTGAACTTCTCGCCCATGTCGGTGAATTTTTTTATGGCTTCATCGCGGGGAATTTCAGTGCGCACGATCTCTAAATCTTTCGCGGCAATTTCTTTCATGCGTTTTTCGATTTTTTCCAGGTCTTCGGGAACGAAAGCCTCGTCGCGTGAGAAGTCGTAATAGAAACCGTCTTCGATCACAGGGCCAATGGTAACCTGGGTACCGGGGAACAGTTCCTGAACCGCCTGTGCCATCAAATGCGCGCAACTGTGCCGTAGCGTTTCCAAGTCTACCTGGTTTGGATTGTTCGACATTTTTTGAATTTATTTCCCGTGGGTGTTGTTTGCCGCTTAAATAGTTTTGAAAACTTGATTTACTGAATCTGGAAGCTCAATGGTAAGAATTGCTCAATCCGGTAAAGACCAGTTTCCCTCGGACGATGTCCGGAAAATGAAAAGGCACCGTACGCACTGGCATAATGCCCAACTTAGGTCGTTGAGGCCGGTAAAAATCAAAAATTTCGCATAAGGCGTAAGCGACAAACAGGCTAAAGGTTATACAAAGCCTTATTGAAATAGGCGCGGGCGGCTTCGAACCGCCGACCCCTTGCATGTCAAGCAAGTACTCTACCCCTGAGCTACGCGCCTGAAAAATCCGATGAAAGCTATTCTAAGTGCTATATGAAAATTGTCAAGAGAAGGGGAAACGGCGACTCGATTTTTACTTGGTAATTAACGCTCCAGTTATGATAAAAGGCGGTGGCAGTCTGTATCCTCAGTCTACTTTAACCTGGCACGGTTTTGGCTTGGTCCGCTTATGCGGCTTGACCGTCACCGTCTTTGAGCCAGGTTTTCTAGTGGCCCGAACGGTTCGCTTAACTTGTTTACAAGCCATAGCGGTATTCCTTTCAAATATACCCGGCAAGTTGGGTTTTCTGCCCTTGAGGCACCACTGCCTTCCCTAATTAGGCTCAGGGCTCAATGGGGAAAATGGTGACGGTCACCACCCACATTTTTTACCTTAAAAATGAATAACCTTTTCCTTTTGGGAGGTCCTTTATGTTCTGGAAAAACTCAGTCTCAGTAATTTTTGTGGGCCAATCCAAATTAACATTCAACATATGTCCCTTGTCAATTTTTTTGGCGCTGATTGCTTTAAGTCCAATCAGGTTATTTAAATCTCTTATCAAAGCTGGGTAGGGTGAAGCTAGCTTGCCATAATAAATCAGTGTTCTGTCCATCACTTCATCAAGTGCCAATGGTCCGTCCAGCAAAACTTGGAGGACATTTAGCTGGCGTTTAGCAAGTACTCTTTTTTTCTTTGAACGGAGCCGTTTAAACAAGGTGTATCCCATGCTCATAAAAAGCTCCTTGGAGACTTCTTTGCTAATTTGAGAAAGCAGACGTTTGCTCTGAACTTCTATGCCTTTTAATCCAAAAACCAAGAAAGAAGTTAAATCAAAATCTTCGGACCGGGTTTTTGTCAGAGTTGCCAAGTAATTATTTTTTTCTTCATAATAATAATTCGACATGGCAATGAAACAGGTGCCATGCAGACCCGCCCTTTGTAGCATCAATGCTTCCAGACAACGTGCTGTCCGGCCATTTCCATCCATAAATGGGTGCATTGAAGCCATGTGAAAATGAGCGGCAAGGGCTTGGACCAAAGGGTCGTGGTCCAGGTATTCCTGATTAATTGCTTTTACTAGTAAAGAAAAAGCGACATGACACGCTTCCCCCCCATCTGCGCCACGATGCATGGGTGTTCCAAAATTTACATTCTGATCTTTGGATCGAATCACTCCAGGAGGACAATGATCATCATCGGCTCCGGTCACTACCAGTCGGTGGATATTAGTTATCAATTTTTCGTTTATGGGTTTTTCATCGGGAACCGTAGCGATCCATTGATAGGCTTTATGAGCGGCGCGGGCCTGCCGTTGTGATCTGGTGATTAGCCCTTCAGGGGATTCCCGTAGCGCATCCTCTAATTCACCTTCGGTAAAATCCGCGCCCTCAATTCGGGAGGTCCCAGCCACTTCCCGTTTCAATTCCATTCTTTGTAAAGAATCTACCCATCGTTTTTGGTATGGAATGGTGCCCAAAGAAATAACGGCGGCTTTGGCATTTATCAGGGCATTTGAAATGGCTGGCAGATCGTAGTTGATCCAGTTTTCGGGCTGCCTATAGTTAATCATATTTAGTACTATAATTGTTCTTTCATATAAAAATCAAAATTTTTTAAACTATCTATTTTTAATAGTTTATATTATAAAAATATAATATAAATATTTTTTAAATTTAAACTAAATGTTTAGCCAATAGAAAACCTTAAAGTGAATTTAGATGGGAACAATTTATGTTAACTAGGGGAATATCCCTTATATTGCTAAGGTAGATAGGAGGTTTTTTGGGGGGAGGAGGGTAATTTTTAACATTCCCTTACCTCCCAAAAACTGAGAGGGAAGGGAATAGTTTGTGGTTGGTGGTTAATGGGTCTTGGTATAAATCTCCCCGCCTTTTTCTTTGAAGCTGTCGGACATTTCTTTCATGCCTTCTTCCAAAGCCTGTTTTTCTTCCAAGCCTTTTTGTTCGGCATAATCGCGTACGTCCTGTGTGATTTTCATCGAGCAGAAATGCGGGCCGCACATGGAACAGAAATGCGCTACCTTGGCTGAATCTTTCGGCAAGGTTTCATCATGGAACTGCAACGCTTTTTCCGGGTCGAGCGACAGGTTGAATTGGTCTTCCCAGCGAAACTCGAACCGGGCTTTGCTGAGCGCATCGTCACGCACTCTTGCGCCGGGGTGGCCCTTGGCGAGGTCTGCCGCGTGTGCCGCGATCTTGTAAGTGATGACGCCTTCTTTCACATCATCACGGTTGGGCAGTCCCAGATGCTCTTTCGGGGTGACGTAGCAGAGCATGGCGGTGCCATACCAGCCGATCATTGCCGCGCCGATTCCACTGGTGATGTGGTCGTAACCCGGCGCGATGTCGGTGGTCAACGGTCCTAATGTATAGAACGGTGCTTCCCCGCAAAGCTCCAATTGTTTCTCCATATTTTCTTTGATCATGTGCATGGGGACATGGCCTGGGCCTTCGATCATGGTTTGCACTTCATGTTTCCAGGCGATTTGGGTCAATTCACCGAGAGTTTCCAGTTCGGCGAACTGGGCTTCGTCGTTAGCATCGGCGGTGGAACCGGGACGTAGCCCGTCCCCCAATGAGAAAGAAACATCATAAGCTTTCATGATTTCGCAGATGTCCTCGAAATGGGTGTAGAGGAAGTTTTCTTTATGATAAGCGAGGCACCATTTCGCCATAATCGCGCCACCGCGTGAGACGATGCCGGTCACGCGTTTTGCCGTCATCGGCACATAGCGCAATAAAACCCCGGCGTGGATGGTGAAATAGTCCACCCCTTGTTCGCATTGTTCGATCAGGGTATCGCGATAAATTTCCCATGTAAGGTCTTCGATCTTGCCATTAACTTTTTCCAACGCCTGGTAAATGGGCACGGTGCCGATGGGAACTGGAGAGTTGCGTAGTATCCATTCGCGGGTGGTGTGGATATTTTTTCCTGTCGAGAGGTCCATAACATTGTCGGCCCCGCACCGCGCTGACCAGACCATCTTCTCGACTTCCTCTTCGATGGAGGAATTGACTGCTGAGTTGCCGATGTTCGAGTTGATCTTGACGAGAAAGCTGCGGCCGATGATCATCGGTTCTGATTCCGGATGGTTGATATTGGCCGGGATGATGGCGCGTCCTCTTGCTACTTCATAGCGGACAAACTCGGGGGTAATTTCCTCTTGCAGATTGGCACCGAAGGAATTTCCCGTAAGTCGTTGTTCGCGTTCTTCGTCCTGAATCCATTGTTTGCGTTTCTGGTTTTCGCGGATGGCGATGAACTCCATTTCGGGAGTGATGATCCCCTTTTTGGCGTAATGCATCTGCGTGACATTGCGGCCTGGTTTAGCGCGCAGAACTTGCTCGCGAGTTTTTTGGAAACGCTCGGTATTGGGGTTTTCCCCTTCCTGATAGCCGTCGTCCTTGGGCAGGATAGTTCGGGCATTGTAATACTCGACATCTTCACGGCCTGTGATCCACGACAAGCGGATGGGTTTCAAGCCTTCACGAATATCGATAGCCGCTTCCGGGTCGGTGTAAGGTCCGGAGGTGTCGTAGACGAGGATGGAGCTTTCGTCGTTTTTCGCGTGATTGCCATTTCCGTTCCCAGTTATCGTTGTAGAGGGGGACAGAGAAATCTCCCGGAAGGGGACTTTGATATCAGGATGCAAGGTTCCCTTTACATAAATTTTTTTCGAGTTCGGTGAAATCGGGTCTGTGGATATTTCTACCTTTTCGTCGGTTGCTCCGTGCCGATTACCATTACCATTGCCATTAAATTTTGATTGCGTCATAACGAGTTGCCTCCAAAGTTCCGCATATATTCAGATGATTGTTGTTTTATATGTTTCGAGTCCCAGATATCAGAAATCACGGCGACCCCGAAGGCCCCATGTTCAAGACATTTGGGAACGCGGTGCAGTGTTATTCCTCCTAACGCCAGAACCGGCAGGCGAACCGCCTGGGTTACCTCACGGAGTGGGTCGAGGCCTTGCGGCGGACCGTAACCGGCTTTTGAGGGCGTTTCGTAAATCGGACTGAAAGTGATGAAATCCGCGCCTTGTGTTTCGGCAAGATGTGCTCCTTCCAGTGAATGTGTTGAAACTCCAACGATAAGGTCAGGGAAATTATTTTTGACCTTGCGGGCTTGAACGCTGGTTTCGGTCAGGTGCACGCCGTCCGCCCCTACCATGACAGCAATATCGGCGCGGTCATTGATGAACAGTCTGGCGTTGTAGCGTTTAACGAGAGGTTTGACTTCGAGTGCCAGAGCCAGCAGGTCTTTCGGGTTTAAATCTTTTTCCCGGAGTTGCAGGGCGCGCACGCCGCCTCCAAGTGCCTCTTCCACCGTGTCGAGGAACCGGTCTCTGCCGATTCGCTTCAAGTCGGTGATGAGAAAAACCTGCAGGAAGCTCAAACTCTGCATTGTCTTGAAAGGAGTTGAGGCTATCATAATGTCACAGATCAATCAAGCCGTCCAGTGGACTGCTGGCTGAGGCATACAGTTTCTTCGGGATGCGTCCGGCTTCATAAGCCATACGACCGCATTCCACCGCCATTTTCATAGCTTGTGCCATTTTTAACGGGTCTTTGGCGCTAGCGATGGCAGTGTTCATCAAGATTCCTGAAACCCCCAGCTCCATGGCGCGGCTGGCGTCGGAGGCGGTGCCGACCCCGGCATCGATGATGACCGGAACCTTGACCGCTTCTAAAATCAGTTTGATGTTATACGGGTTGCGAATGCCGAGACCGGATCCGATCGGTGCTGCCAGTGGCATGACCGCGGCGCAACCGATGTCTTCGAGTTTTTTGCAGAGCACGACATCATCGGCGCAATAAGGCAGAACATGAAAGCCGTCTTTGACTAAAAGTTTAGAGGCTTCCAGCGTAGCTTCGTTATCGGGGAACAGGGTTTTCTCGTCACCGATGACTTCTACCTTAACGATGTTTCCCAGTCCTGCTTCCCGTGCCAGTTCGCAGGTCATCACCGCTTCTTTCAGCGTGTAGCATCCTGCCGTGTTGGGAAGAAAAGTGTATTTTTTGGGGTCGAGGTGATTGAGTATGGAGTCCTTATTTTTGTCCAGCTCAATGCGGCGAACAGCAACCGTTACAATTTCGGCGCCGGAAATTTCGATAGCCTGTCGGGTTTCGTCGAAGGATTTATATTTCCCGGTCCCTACAATCAGCCTGGACTTGAAAGTCTTGTCGCCAATTTTCATGAATTCTTTTTTTATGGCCATATTCGTAGTTTTAAAAAATTAAAATTATATCCCGCCACCGACGGCATGCACAATTTCAACCTCGTCGTTTTCCTGAATCGAGGTCGTGGCGTATTTGGATTTTGGAACAACTTGCCGGTTAAGGGCCATGGCGAAATTGGGCGCCTGGATATCCAGCTCGCGAGCCAGGTCCTCAAGGTTTTGGCTTTTCAGGATTTCACGGTTTTCGCCATTAATCGTAAGTTTCACAGGAGTCTCTTTTATGCGATAATTTTCTCTCAGGCCACTCGCGGGCCCTTATTAGCAAGGATATCTTTAGCATAACCCGAGATTACCCCTTCGGGGCACGAAGGTTAAGGGAAAAATCACACCTTCGTCATTTTATTCTTCAGAATGACAAAATAGCCCTGTGTTGCCATTCTGAACGCAGTGAAGAATCTCGTTCTTCTGTTTTTTTGGCTTACGCAAAAGCCTCATTAGCAGGGCCCGATCATGGACAAAGCAATTTTTAAAGATGCCCGCAAGGGAAACGCTCCAGAAAAAGGACAAGGTTTAGTCCAAAACAGCCTTTAAATCAAGGGGACAAAAGTATAATCGCGGATCCAACTCAGGCGGGATTCTTGGGAAGGGCAGGCACAAAAAAGGCCTCGTCCCAACCTTTGAGGAAATGTAGCGAGTCTATTACAGATGGCTTCACTTCCCTTCGCTGGTATGATCCAGATCAGGTTCAAAGGGTCGTCCTTTTTCAGGACTCTCAGTCGAAAAACGCCCCCAGTGTTCGTGGCAGGTCTAGATTATTTCATATTTCCCACAAGTCAACAATTATTGACGTAAAAATAAAAAAGAGTAATATGCGCATTATGTTTCTCGCACTCCTGTTGTGCGTTTTGTTGATGGTTTTCCTTTTTTGGGTCAGTTGGTTGCGTCACCCGCTCCGTGCTTGTAAATCCTCATTTTGAGATGCCACCTGAGAACCTGCCTAAAGCTCAGCTGGAGCTGTGTAACCGTGCCATGGCGCGAATAAAAAACAATCAACTCGACAACTCGATCGATCTCTGGAAACAGTTTTTGCAAAACAACCCGAGGTCGTTCAGAGGCCATAACAACCTTGGCATGGCGTTTTATTCCAATGACCAACTGGCACTTGCCGTGACGTCTTTTGAAACCGCTCTGGCTCTGGAACCTTTTGACACTAAGATCAAGGATAACCTGAAAAGGGCATTACCGTTCCAGGCCACAATTTTTCGAGAGAACAAGGATTTTGAAACAGCTATCGAGCATCTCAAAAGGGTGAAAAAAATCACCGAGACCTTGTCTACGAGCGGGTCAATACGCTGGAAGATTATGAAGCGTTTGTGGCGAAATATCCCGACAACCCGAAAAACTCTGATGAGGCCCAGCGTCTGATTGCCAGGATGAAGCAGCAAGAACCCCTGTCAGGAGAATTTTCGGAAATGCGGGGAGACATGTTGCCCGACTCCGCGCAACGAACCACTCAGCATCAGGAGGAGGTTTTTGTCTCTGAGCCGATGGAGAGCCACGTTCCTGTTGTCTCTGTGCCTGTGTGCGGGGAATCGATAGAAATCGTGGTGGAAACAAAACAGTCTATTGATGAGGAAGAGTTTTTCGAAGAGGCACTGGATGAAAGGTCGGAGCCTGTGATGGAAGGAGTTGTGCCAAAATTGTCAGTGATGGAGGGGCCTTCTCAGTAGTCTGCCAGTATGCAGATAATTTAATTATCAAACTATTTGGAAAACTATGACAACGATTGACAAGGAAGAACTGGATACATTGATCCAGAGTGAGTGGGATTATCTGGAATCCAAAAGAGGCGAGTGGAGCCTCCTCGAAGGGAAACAGGATATGGAAGTGCTGGAACATGTCTTGCGCTGTATCCTGCATATGGATTTGACCGAGGAAAAACGCCGCGAATTCAAAGAGTGCGTCAAAGTGCAAAACCCGGATGGCGGCTGGTCTAAAGAATCCCACACCGAAAAAACTTCGATGTGGATCACGACTTTTGTTGGGCTAAAACTCTGTCGAGGTAATATGGCTCTCAAAGATCCGGAAATTCAAGCGACCGTTGACAAGACTCTGGAATATGTCCTGTCCACGCAGGAAGAAGATGGGCATTGGTCCGATGCTGAATGGTCTCATCTGGATACGACCTGTTCTGTCACGTGCTTTTTGACCATTTATCAGGTTACTCAGGACAAGACCGATGACGAACGTATCAGCAAGGCCCGCGTTAGAGGCTTCGAGTTTATCAAGGAATGGCAGAAAGATTCAGGACTCTGGAAAGATGAAACGTTCCATCCGGCAGGTATCGAAACCACAGCACATTTAATGCAGTACACTCTGGTTCCCGCCTACTTCATGGACAAAATCGAGTATGCCGGCAAAATGTGCATGCAGGCGGCCGACTCTCTCGTCGCCGAACAGGCCGCAAACGGCAGTTGGGATAATGAAAATAACGACCACACCATGGATGCCTGTCGTAACCTGATGCTGGTGTCGGACACCTTTAAGGATAAGGAAAAATACACGCCGATTATTGAAAAAGGGGTGCGCTGGCTGATTGATACTAAAAATGAGCAGGGCTGGGGAGACTTTCCCGAGGAACCGAGCAACGTGGAACGCAGCGCAGATGGACTCGACACCCTGCTCAAATACCGGCGTTTCTGTTCCCGGAAACCGATGTCCCATTTCTGGGCTTTTTCTAAATAGCCACCAGGCGTGAGGCTGTGATGCCCTCTTCATTTGCCTTCATGCCTCGAAGGGATACAACCGGCAATTGTGTTATTCGGCGAGCAAGCGTGCTCGTGGCTTTAAAGGCCATCGAAATTTGAATCCAGCGTCATGCTGGAAAAACTTTACGGGTGCTCATTTTGGAAGCAATCATATTACTTGCCGGTTACGGCTCGCGTCTGGACCGACAGGATATTCCTCATAAAGCACTGTTGCCTTTCGGCGGGGAGACACTGCTTTCCCGCCACTTGAAATGCCTCAAGGCCCTGGGCATTCAGAAAACCCATCTCATCCTGGGTCATAATGCTCCGGTGCTGAAATCCTATGTGCGGGAGCTCAACCTTGATCTGCCGGTCCATTTCATTGACAACCCGGCTTACCGCACCACCGGCAACACCTTGTCAATGGTGATGGGACTCAAACACTGCCAGAACGAAACATTGATTCTCGATGGCGATGTTTTGTATCCGTCCGAGGCTCTGCTCAACTATGTCCAAAAAGCGTCACGCCCTTCATTTGCGTTGATACCTGCTGATATCAACGACGCTGAATGCGCGAAAGTATTATTGAACCCATCAGGAACCATCCACGCTTTCATCACCAAACGAGAACTGACCGACGAGGAAAAATCCAGTTTTAATTTCGGTGGCGAGGCGATCGGGTTTTTCATGTTGCGCCAGGAAGACGTCTCTCGGTTTGTCGCCCTGTATGAAAATAATGAGCCCGCCTACCGACCCGTTCTTTGGGAAATTCCGTTCACCGAGTTTGCCAGGAACACCTCTTTGCATCACTGGAATGTTGAGGAAGAAGGCTGTTCTGAAATAGACACTCAGGAAGACTATTCCATCGCTTTGCAGCGCTTCCGGTCCTACCCGGATCAATACCAACTCCCAGTGCTGTAAAATTTAGTAAATGCTATTTCTTGAATTCAAGTTGTAAGCGCGACTCTTCGTGTTCGTAGAAAGGTAAGCTACGGTAACATTGTGGCTTTCTCACCGATAAAAGCAAGAAGACACCTGTGAGCGGCTACGCTTAGCTTACTCAGGGGCAACTATTACAAACTCCCCTCATGGACAACATACAAGGGATATTGAGAGGGTCGTAACTTTACTCTCATTAACTTTGAAGTGCTTTAGAAACTTTGATCAATTGGTCCGACAACTTGCGAATGCGCTGTTCGATTTCAGGGTCAGCCAGGTGATCTCCTTCAAAAGCCTCACCTGTAGCGTAAACGAATCGGGGCAGGATGATACATCGAAAGTCCAGCATCAGGCTGTTAGCCAAGCTCATGATGGACATATAGCTACCTTGTCCTCCAGCGGCACAAAGAAACCCCACCACCTTATCTTCCCAGCTCTTGCCAGTCAACTCGATCAGATTCTTTGCGACGGCATTGGCATCGTAGTTATAAATGGGGACGGAAAGCAAAATCCCCTCAGCTTTTTTAATCCGTTCAGCAACAGATATTACCTCCGGTTGCGCATAAGCCGAATCCCCATCACAAAGAGGTAAGGGAATATCCTTTAGAGACATAAAATCTACCATTGCGCCTGTTTGATGGAGTGCTTCTTTGGCTTGTTGTGCCAGGACCCGGCTACGGCTTTCAGGGTTGAGGCTACAGGCCACAGTTAAATAGGACATTTGTTTCTCCAGACTTAAAATGGCTATAACAATGTGGTTGAACTTCCAGAAAATTTTTTCACGGTTGACTATTTTTTTGCACTCGGATTCTACAGGTTTGGCTTGGGGAATGGAAGAGGGCGAGGGGAAAGGCGAGATGCTTCGACATACTTCTTTGGAGCATGAAGGCAAAGGTCTCATTATGAGAGGGAAGCTAAGCCTTCCACTATATCTATCCGTGTTTGTGATACCTCATCATTAATTTCATGCCTCGCGGGGGGTACACCTGTGGTTAAATTTAAAACCCTTCCCGGCTTTTATTCCATCAAACAGGTTGCTACTATTAAAGCTTAACTTTACCTAAGGGGAACTTTTGCCTTTATCGTCCTATAAAGCGGTTTTTTTTGATGTCGGGGGGACTCTGATCCACGTTCACCCGTCGGTCGGGGATGTCTATGCCCGACACGCCCGTTCCTTCGGCTATTTGGGTTCTGCCGAAGTTTTAAACGAAGGATTTCGTGAGCATTGGAAGAAAATGGGAGGCATCGAGTCTTTGGGTAATCAGAGCGGAATCGAAGCGGAAAGAAATTTTTGGCATGAGTTGGTTTATGAGGTGTTTCAACCGCTGGGAGGGCTTGACCGGTTTGAGGAATATTTCGATCTTATTTTTGAGGCGTTTCGAGAGAAATCCAATTGGCGAGTTTATGAAGATGTGATCGAATCAAAAATTCTCGATACTCTGAAAGAAAGGGGTGTGGTGCTAGGGGTCATTTCTAACTGGGATTCGCGGTTGACCTCCACCCTGGAAAATATTGGTCTCGCACGTTATTTTGATTTTATCCTTCCTTCTGCTGTTGTCGGTTCGGCAAAGCCCGATAAAAAAATATTTGAGGAAGCGTTAAGGTTGAGCAGAGTCGAAGCCCATGAAGCCTGCCATGTTGGCGATGAAATGCGAACGGATGTAGATGGGGCCCGGGCGGTTGGTATACACCCTGTCCTGTTGGACCGGGATAACCGTTTTGACAGGGTGGGGGTGACGAAAGTCGCTTCCCTTAGGGAGCTAAATTAGTTGACTGAATCGTGAAGCGCGGAAAGTAGATTGGCAGATTTCAAGCCTTATGCCCTTTTACGTCATCCATTTTGGCGTTTTTAAAGCTGACATCTTTAGTATCGGCTTTAGTTAAGTCCGCTTTGGAGAGGTCTGCTCCATGAAAAGACACGGTGTTGAGGTTGGCCTCCTCTAAATCGCAACCGACCAGAGACGCGAAGGTCATGCCGGTCTTTTTGCGTTTTGCCTGGACCAGTTTGGCCTCGTGCATTTTGGCCTGACTGAATAGTGGGTGTAATTTTAATACTTTCGAATTAACCCTTTTTGCCGAAATGCTCTGCCTGCTGTTTTTGCTTTTGGCTTTCCCGGAATTCCAGAGCCAGTAAAAAATAAAATGGGAGATATTCGACCCAGGGAATCCATAGGCTGAATGGTTGGAGTTCTTGATAATCAAAATAAAAGTCAAGATAATAAAGGCCCACCAGTCCGGTCAATATCATCCAAGACCGCGCGGGAAATACGCACAAAAATGGTACCACCCAGCAGAGATACCATGGGTTCTGCACGGGACTCAGGAGAAAAACCAGAGCCATGATCCAGAAAAGTCCGCGAACAAATTCTACGGGTTGTTGAGTAAGAGAGGCCCCCTTGTACAGCAATCGGAATAAAACCACGGTCAAAGTAATGGCTACTGTAAATTTACTCAGGAAAATCGGCAAAGGATTGGAAAGAATCATTTCATTTGCGAACCCGCCTGATACACTTTTAAAGATGAAAACCAGAATAGCAAAAATGCTGTCATTGCTCTGCCAGTACAGGGTGAAGGCTTTGAGTCCATCAAACATCTGCGGTCCGATTCCCATAAAAGGAAGATACCCCAAAACGACCACTCCGAAAAACAGACCGGCATTGCCGAAAGCAGTCAGCCATGACTTTTTTCCTGCCCGCCGCATTTTTTCATAACAGGCTTTGAGGTACAGGGGGAGCAAAATCACAGGATACAGTTTCCCCAGAAAGCCAAAGGCCAGAAACAGGGTCGCCAAGGTATGGCGGTGATAAAGCAAAAAATAAATGGAGCCAGTGAGCAGGGATATACCGATGATATCCAAATGGGTCGAGTTAAAAGTTTCCTTGATGATGAGAGGACTCCAGAAGTAAATCAGGCAAGCGGATTTATCTATCCCCAACCTCGAAAGGATGCCAACGATAAATACTAAAGTCATGATGTCGAAAATTAAAAACCCGGAACGCAGAGCGATAATGCTGTCGGGTTTTATTTGGTGTGTCAGGCGGAACACAAACTGCGCCATCGGCGGGTAGATGGTCGACACATCCGGGTGGTTCACCCGTTCCAGATATTTAAGGGATTGGGGAGATGCCCATTTCAACGCATCCAGTTGTTCCAGCTCGCGCTCGTTGCGCTCAACATAAGTTTCATAATAGTTTTCTGGATTCTGGATCCTTAGTGCCTTGAAGTTGTGTACTTCGGCGGGGGCGTATTCAAATGGATTGATTCCATTCGCGAATACTTTTCCATCCCATAAATAGCGATAGACGTCATCTTCTTGAATCTGCTGGGAAGGGAGGATGGTGGCACGAAACAACAGGCCGAACACGATGACCATCCAAAAATTGCCTGGGTCTCTAGGGTGCTTGCGCACGAAAAACCAGGTGAGGCCATAAAGCATACACAGGGAAAAATAAACAGCAAGATAGGTGAGAAGGGGTCTTTCTGAATAGCCTTCTCCCCAGTTGAATTGGCGGGAAAGCTGGGTCAGGAACCCATAAAGCAGGAGGCTGGCTATCCCCGTTAATAGGATAGGGAGTCGGGAACGCATACCTGGCTACTGGCTAGGGATTGCGGGCAAAAGAACTCTGCCCCTCTAGGGTTCCCAACTGGTCGATCCGCCGTTCCATTTTTTTCAGCCGTGGATATGTAGATGGTAGTGTGTCTTTGTTTGTGTTTATGGTCGACACCGATTAGCAGGAGAGGTAGCTTTAAGGTCTGGATAACTCTTTGCCAGCAAATGACGCTATCGCTCATTGTACCCGTGCAGGGCACGAATAGCAATGAGGAGGTCATCACATCCACTGGCCTCACGCCTGGTGGTGGCCAGGGGGAGAAATAACTTTAACTTAGCCGCTAAGGTAGCTAAAATGTGATAGTGAGTCGAACCCGTTTCTCCGTTTCCCGATACCTCGTTTATGGACAGAAATCTAAAACAAAGTTCAAGCGGAAACTGGTCAGAAATAAGGTCGGTTCTTTTTCAGTCTCTTCCCGATGAAATGTTTTCCAAGGCGAATCAACAGGAATGGTTGACCTATCATTGGAACCTGGTAGTGGGAAAGGAAATTTCAAGGGTCTCCACCATTGACAAGGTGGTGCGAGGGATCCTCCATGTGCGGGTAGAGGGTAAGGAGTGGGTGCCGGTTTTGGATCCGTTAAAAAGCAAAACCATACAGGAAATAAACAGTAGGGCAGGTAAACCGTTGTTAAACAGTATTGTGTTTAAGGCGGTAGTCTGATACACTACGTTAGGGCAATGATGAAAGCTATAGTCCGTGAATTAAAGTCCACTTGCGTAGTATTTTTCCTTGGGCTTCGTGCTTGGAAGAGACCTTTGCGTAAGTCAAAAAAAGGGAAAGACGAGATTGCCTGTTCCGAGCACGAAAGCTTAAGTGAAACATCACGTCTTCACCGCGTTCATAATGACACGGGACACCGGTTTGTCGTCCTCGAGGAGCCGAAGGCGACGAAGGACCAGGGGTTATGCCAAGGTCTCGCCCCGGAGATGTACAAATTGCAATATTTTCCCCTAGCTAGAAATGATTTTCCCGGTTGGACAAGCCATCGTCCAGTTGCTTCCATGGTTGGTGGGCGGGGAGCCTCCGTTGCAGGGTTATTCATGCTCTTGTTTCTGGCGAGTTGCACGACAATATCCAGAGTCCCGGATTCAACGACTACTGACTTGTCTTCTTCCTACGCGGTTTTGTCGTTCGAAAAGAAAAAACAACTTTCAAGGAAACTGGATACGCGGGACCCTCGTTCCTATTACCACTACCTGATGGCCCTGAAGGCGGAGAAGGGCTATCAGATGGAGCAGGCCGCTTTGCATTACAAGGAAGTTGTCCGGCATGACCCGGAAACAGAAAGATTTCATGAAAAATGGGTTCGCCTGTTGCTTCGTACTGGTCAACTGGATGAGGCCGTTGAGGCCGGTCAAAATGCGCTAGCCCGTTTTCCCGACAACGAGGAAATTTTGATGGTTCTGGGGGATATTCTAGCCAGTCAGGGAAAGGTGGAAGGGGCCATCACGTATTATGACCATATTGGCCGGGCTAACTCTGGGAATGCCCGGGCTTCGCTACTGAAGGGGTTCCTGTTGGAGGGATTGGAGCGATTTGACCAGGCTTTTGGAGAGTATAAAAAAGCGGCGTTGATAGAGTCCAAAAATCCTTTGGTGCAGTTTTATTTGGGTCGGGCCTATTTGCGGGCCAACCAGTTGCCGGAGGCCGAAAAAAGTTTCGAAACGGCGGTTTCCCTGAAGCCCAACTTTATCCACGCCCGACACCATTTAGGCTGGGCGCTCGAACGCCAAGGCAGAACTGTTGAAGCGTTGAAAGAATATGGGCTATTGTTAAAACTGACACCAGATGACGAGCATATTAAAAACCGGGTTTCACAGCTTCACTCTTCGGGTTCTTTAGGTCAGAATACCTCGCGGGGTTCTCAAGCCATTCCCTCCAGCCTGGCAAAGCAACCCGATATCCATATGCGCATCGCAACGATATATTTTGAGCAAACTCTGTATATGAGAGCGTTGGATGAGCTTCAGCTTGTTCTGGCCAAACACGATTACAAAGACCCGCATGTTCTCATGGCCCGGATTTATGAAACTCACGGTCGTCTGGACAAAGCCGTTGAGGAGTTTGAAAAACTCAGAAGACTGGAACCGCAATCCATAGACCTTCTCCTTTACACGGCTCGGCTCTACAGCTTGATGAAAAAGACACAGAAATCGGTAGCCCTGCTCAATGAGGCCGTTGCAATAGAACCGGAGAACGACCAGCTTCATCACTCTCTGGCGCTGGCCTACATGGCCCTCGATAAAAATGAAGAGGCTATTGCAACCATGCGCAAAGCTTTGGCTTTGAACTCTCAAAAAGATTCTTACTATTTTGAGTTGGGTGCCCTGATGGAAAAGGCCGGGGATTACAAAGGGGCCATTGCGAATATGAGGCAGGCAATTGAGTTGAACCCTCTGCATTCCAACGCGCATAATTTTTTGGGGTATATGTACGCGCTGGAAGGACGCGACCTTGACCAAGCCCTAGAGCATTTGAAAAAGGCCCTGACCCTCCAGCCCCGCAACGGCTATTTCCTGGACAGCTTGGGTTGGATTTATTTCAAAAAAGGCGAATTGGAAAAAGCTTTAACGCAAATTCAGAAGGCCTTGATCTACACCGAGCCGGACCCGGTTCTTTATGACCATCTTGGGGATATTCTGTTCTCTCTGGAAAATTACGCCGAAGCCAATGGGGCGTGGAAAAACAGCCTGTTCCTCACTGTGAACCCAAAAGACGACTTGGGTGGAGAAGCACCGGACCCGCAAGTGCTTAAGAATAAAATCAACAAAGCGAAAAGTCTTTTGCAACAGAGCTATTAAGAATATCCGTTGAATTCCTGTCTGTTAATACGTGCGACCAACCTCCATTATTTTTTCAGATTTCTTGTTTTTGTTTTGTTGGCTTGGGGCTGTCAGCCTCGTGTCGAACCGATCGCTCCGCATTTTTTAAAAGGTTCAATCACTACTGATTACGTTTTAAAAAGGCAGGTAGACCGGTCGGGACAAATTAAAAACCTCAAATCATTCACCCGTACCAGCTTTTTAGGTCCTAAGCTGAAGCAAAGTTTCCGCCAATCTATGTTGGTTCAGGATAATCGGTCTATCCGAGTGGATACCTATAGTTTATTTGGCCAAGCCTTAGGGGTCTTTACCCATCATGAGGGCAAGACGACATTTTTTGATCCGGCAAAAAGCAGGATTTATTCCGGGGCAGAAGTGGAGTCCTTGATGGAGAGAATGCTGGGGACACAAGTGGACTTTCGCGAGCACCTCAGAATTTTTGTTGGCCATATTCCAAGACTTGAGGCTCTTAGGGTTTTAGAAGCGCGTTTGAATTCAGATCGGATGCGATACATCCTGCAATTGACCGACATCCTGCGGGGTGGTCGCGTGACTCTGCAATTTTCCGCCACGACTTTGCTTCCTCTTGCGATGACCCGCTATCTGGAAGGGGGGCGCGTCGTCTATTCGGTTGCATGGCAGGAATACGCTAAAGTGGGGAAGCATGACTTTCCTCATCGGGTGACGTTAACATTTCCTGAAAAACAGGAAACGATCAGGGTGAAATATAAAAATCCGATCATCAACAAAGGGTTGCCCGCAGACACGTTCCGACTCCCCTTATCTTCCTCGAAAAGTCGATGACGGTGTCTGGCATTTCTTTTAAGACCCCGGCAAAAGTGAATCTCGGGCTCCATATCCTTGGCAAACGTGAAGACGGTTTTCATGAACTCGAAACCCTGTTTCAAATGGTGAACTGGTGTGACGAGATTAAGTTGGAACGTCTTTCGCGTGGATTGGAGCTGGTCTGTAACCAACCGGATATTCCTGCCGATGAAGGCAATCTGGTTATAAAAGCTGCCCGCCTGTTAGAAACGCGCTGTCCTGACTGCTGTAAGGGTGTAAGAATCCACTTAAAGAAAAACATTCCACATGGGGCTGGGCTGGGGGGAGGCAGTGGCAATGCTGCCGGGGTTTTGCTGGGACTTAACTTTTTGTGGGATTTGAAATTAAAACGGGGAGACCTGATTCTGCTGGCTTCCGAACTGGGTTCGGATGTGCCTTTTTTTCTGCTTTCTCCCTGCGCCATAGGAAGGGGGCGGGGAGAAATTCTCGAATCAGTTAAAAGTTCCATTAAATTTTATGTTTTAATGGTTTGGCCAGGTTTTGCCGTGTCCACGGCAATGGTATACGGAAATCTAAAATTGAATTTGACAAAGCGGGAAAATAATATTAACATTTTGAAAAATTTTCTCTTGCAGTCGGAGTTTGCCCAATTGGGGGCGGCGTGGTCCAATGATTTGGAACCTGTTGTATTCCAAGAGCATCCTGGCATTTCTGGAATAAAAAAAGAGATACTTGCTTTGGGAGCAAAAGGAGCACTCCTTTCAGGAAGCGGCTCGACTGTCTTTGGTATTTTCGACAATCCCGAAACAGCGAAAAGTGCGTATGCCCAGCTGGAGAGAGGGGAATTCAGGCTGTTTTTAGCTGAAAGTGTTGTCGGTTTATCCGAATTATATCCTGAGGAAATGTTGCGTTAGCGGCCACCCTCGCCTTCATGCCCTGCAAGGGGTATGTGGTGATTCTTCATTTCCCTCTTCACGAGTCTGCCTATGTCCCCTCCATAAGTTTCATGCCCTGTGTGGGGGGATTGGGAGGGGCAGATCAAATTTCTAAGGGTGTGAGTTTTCTTACTTGGAAGTGAGGCAGGGGAGTTGGGAGAGCAGAGAGCCTCGGCGCGTTGGTGCGGATTAGGTTTTTATACTTTGGGGCGTCGTCAAGTGGCTAAGACACAGGATTTTGATTCCTGCATTCGGAGGTTCGAGTCCTCCCGCCCCAGCCAGATTTTTACGGGGACTTTTTGGAGAATGAATTCCAGCGATAATGGGCGGTTGCTTGTTTTTTCAGGTAGAGCCAATCCGTCTCTGGCGGAGAATATTTGTGAATATCTCAAAGTTTCTTTAGGAAAAACGGTGGTCTGTGATTTCTCCGACAAGGAGATTTATGTGCGGATCGAAGAGAATGTTCGCGGCGGAGATGTTTTTGTTATTCAGCCGACTTGTTATCCCGGCAATACCAATTTGATGGAATTGCTGATTATGATCGATGCCTTGCGCCGGTCATCAGCAAAAAGGATCACGTCGGTGATCCCTTATTATGGTTACGCGCGCCAGGATCGCAAATGCGAATCCAGGGTGCCAATCACCTCCAAGTTGGTTGCCGATTTGCTGGAAACGGCTGGAACGGACCGGATTCTGACTCTCGATCTTCATGCCGGACAGATACAGGGTTTTTTCAATATTCCCGTGGATCACCTGTTCGCCATGAATGTTCTAATTGACTATATCCGCACACTCGATTTACCAAATTTGATTGTTATTTCACCCGATGCGGGAGGGGTGGAGCGGGCCAGGGCATACGCCAAAAGGTTGAATACCTCTTTGGCCATTATCGATAAGCGTAGGGATATCCCGAACGAAGCCAAAGCCATGAATATTATTGGTGACGTGAAGGGCAAGGTAGCGTTTATTGTAGACGATATGATAGATACTGCGGGAACCCTCATGGAAGCGACCGATGCGTTGCTGGGGGCGGGTGCTAGCGAGGTTCATGCTTGTTGTTCTCATGCTGTTCTTTCCGGTCCGGCAGGGGAGCGGATCAGTAATTCCCGGATCAAGTCGGTGGTGACGACAAACAGCATTCCCTTAACCAACGGGTTGGAGAGAAACCCGAAGATCAAGGTGCTCACGGTTGCGCCGTTGTTGGGGGAGGCTATTTTAAGAATTCACGAAGAAACCTCGGTCAGTTCGCTATTCGATTCAACCCGAGAATAAAAAATCAGGCTTTGGTGTTGTATATTTTGTGTAGTGCGCTCATAGCTTTTATCTAATGGATGGGAGTATAGAATGTTAGTTTTAGCGGGAAAATTAAGAGAAGTAACCGGTAAGTCTGCCACACGAAAACTTAGAAACGATGAGACCATGCCCGCGGTTTTGTATGGATTGAAAGACAATCTCAGCCTGACGGTTAACCCTAGGGAATTGAGAAAGCTCCTTGAAGCAAAGGGTCGCAATGCTTTGATTGAACTCAAAATTGAAGGTGGCTCGAAACGTGACGTGGTGGTGAAAGAATATCAATCCCACCCTTTAAGGTCCGGTTGGGTGCATGCGGATTTCCTGGAAGTGGACGTTACTAAAAAAATCAAGGTCAAGGTTCCCGTTGTGCTGGTGGGTAATTCCCCCGGAGAAAAAATGGGTGGGTTGGTCAACCACATCCTTCGCAATATTGAGGTGGAGAGTATTCCCATGAACATCCCTGAAAAAATTGAGGTGGAGATGGATGGGGTGGAACTCAATGATGTGGTCCATATTTCCGATCTTGTGGCGGGTGAAGGTGTGGAGATTCTCAATGACCCTAAGGATGCGGTGGTGACGGTCCATGTTGAGAAGGTGAAAGAAGAGACACCTGAAGGCGAGGAAGATGTGGAAGGCGGAATCACTGAAGCCACCGCCGATGCACCGGCGGATGTTGCCGGTAAAAAAGAAGACGGTTAAATAAACAGTGTTCTTGATTTTAGGTCTGGGCAATCCCGGGCCACGCTACGAGTTGACACGGCACAACGCGGGTTTTCGGGTGGCGGATAACCTAGCCGATAAATATAACATCCGGCTGGGGTGCCACAAATATTTCTCCTTGTATGGAAAAGGAGAAGTAGATGGACTCGAAGTTGTTATAGCGAAACCTATGACCTATATGAATCAAAGCGGAAAAGCGGCCAAGTCGTTGCTTTCCGCTTTTAATCTTTCACCAGAGCGAATGCTGGTGATTCATGACGACATTGATCTTCCTCTTGGCAAGGTTAAGAAAAAGTTTAAGGGCGGCGATGGCGGACAGCGGGGAATTCGATCAACGATCCAATCCATACGGACCGGTGAATTTGCGCGGGTTCGAGTGGGGATCGGCAGGCCTGAAGATAAAGACGATATTGTTGATTATGTGTTGTCCCCATTTGACGAAGAAGATTCGGGCATGATAAATGAAACTATGGAACAAGCGGTGCAGAAGGTAGAAGCGGCACTCAAAGAACTCATTAAACGATCTAAATCTACGGAGGATTGAACGGAATGTTAACGGAACATAAAGGTGAAATGGTTTTCATCGGGTTTGCCATGATCTTGTATCTGGTGATGGCCGCTTTTGATGTGTCGCAGAAATTTGTTTATCTGGCGGTCTTATTTGGATTATTCGGGCTTGTCATCGCCTGGAAACTTTTTGAAAGCGTGGATGATGAACCGGCCGGCAATGAAAAAATGACCGAAATTGCCGATGCCATCCATGAGGGAGCAATGGTTTTCCTCTCCAGGGAATATAGAATTCTGGGTTATTTCGTGGGAGGAGTGTTCCTTCTACTACTGGTTTTGATTTCTGTACAGAGTGGTTTGTGGATCGGCCTGTGGACAGCCATTGCTTATGCGGTAGGGGCTGGGTGTTCCATGCTTGCCGGGTTTTTCGGCATGAACGCGGCGACCACCTCCGGGGTACGAACTTCTCAGGCCGCTTTAGATGGCGGTCAGGCTAAAGCCCTCAACATCGCTTTCAACGGCGGTGCGGTAATGGGACTTTGTGTAGCGAGTTTAGGCTTGATCGGGGTTGGCGGATTGTTCACCCTGTTTGGCCGTGGAGATTCTATCGGAGTCATCAGCGGATTTGCCATGGGTGCCAGCTCCATTGCGCTGTTTGCGCGTGTGGGTGGAGGCATCTACACCAAGACTGCCGATGTCGGTTCTGATCTTGTCGGTAAGGTGGAAGCGGGAATCCCGGAAGACGATCCTAGAAACCCGGGGGTTATTGCTGACAACGTCGGAGACTGTGTGGGTGATACTGCAGGTTTGGGAGCGGATATTTTTGAGTCCTATTGCGGTTCCATGATCGCCGCCATTGCTCTCGGTGCGAGCATGGCGACCATGAAGTTTGAATACATGGCACTACCGGTTCTGGTGGCCATGGTCGGCCTGGTTGCATCTGTCCTGGGAATCCGGGCCATGAGCGCTTTGGGAAACATGGACCCTTCCGCGGCACTGCGCAATTGTACTTTTATCAGTGCCGGGGCCATGTTGTTCGCCACCTTTTTTCTGATTAAGGTTATGGGACTGCCTTCTGGCATTTTCGTCGCCTTGTTGTTTGGTTGTCTGGCAGGTATTGGTATTGGCCTTATCACCGAGCATTACACGGCTGGCAAGCCGGTTGTCCGCATTGCAGAGTCAAGTAACACAGGTGTTGCGACAGTAATGATCACGGGTCTTGCGGTCGCGATGGAAAGTTGTGTTGTGCCTGTGCTGATTATTGTTTTAGCGATTTTTGTCAGTGCCGAATTTGCGGGTCTTTATGGTGTGGCTCTTGCTGCGGTTGGAATGCTGGCAACGGTAGGTATCACTATGTCGGTCGATGCTTACGGACCGATTGCGGATAACGCGGGCGGAATCTCTGAAATGGCTGAGCTGGGGGAAGAAACTCGTAAAATCACAGATGGGTTGGATCAGGTGGGCAATACCACTGCCGCTATTGGTAAAGGTTTCGCCATCGGTTCTGCGGCTTTGACAGCACTGGCTCTGTTTGCGGCATTCACCCAGGCGGCAAATATTGATTCGATTGATATTACTAAAACGGCAGTCATCATTGGTGTTTTTCTGGGCGGGGTGATTCCCTTCTATGTTGCCGCTCTCACCATGACTTCTGTGGGTGATGCGGCCATGAAAATGGTTGAAGAAATCCGTCGCCAGTTCCGCGAGATTCCTGGCCTGATGGAAGGCACGGCAAAGCCGGATAGTGCCCGTTGTATCGATATTAGTACCCAGGCAGCCCTGAGAGAAATGATTGCTCCAGGTGTGGTGGCTTTCCTCACGCCGATTATTGTTGGTTCTTTGCTTGGTGCAGAAGCCTTGGGCGGTATGCTGATGGGGGCAACCCTGTCGGGCGTTTTGCTGGCTTTGCTAATGTCCAATGGTGGCGGTGCCTGGGATAACGCAAAAAAATATGTGGAAGCAGGTAACCTGGGTGGTAAAGGTTCCCCTGCTCACCACGCTACCGTAGTTGGAGACACGGTTGGGGATCCACTGAAAGATACATCGGGCCCGGCGATGAACATCCTGATCAAACTGATGTCTATCGTCTCCCTGGTGATAGCGCCGTTTTTCCTCTAACTGAAATATGGTTTTAAAGGGAGCCTGTCCTTTGTTGTTGGGAATTCATGACTTTATAAATTCACAACCCCTGTTGGGGTCTTTGAGGAAACGAGGGTTGGCAATCCGCACCGATTCCCCGGCGCGGCTGGCCGATCAATTGTCCGGCGGAGAACTGGATATTGCAATGATTCCCTCCATTGAATATTTAAAGCAGGCCGACCGGTTCCGACTCCTTCCGAACATTTCCATAGCCTCCAGAAACAAGGTGGGAACCGTTTTGCTGATCTCCAGAGTTCCTCTTAACGCTATCCGCTCTTTGGCGCTGGATGACCGGTCAAGAACCTCTGTTGCGCTGCTTCAGGTACTTTACTCGAAAGTATTTGTGAGCGGAATCAAAATGGAGAGTCAGGAGCCTGGCCCTGAAAAGATGCTCGAAAATCATGATGCCGCATTGATCATTGGCGATCAGGCTCTGGGGTTTTCCAGAGAAGGCGTGTCAGTCTGTGACCTCAGCGAAGAGTGGTTCAACCAGACAGGCAAAACTTTCGTTCACGCCGTGATGGCAGTTCGGGAAGGTATCAAGGTGGAGGATGGAATTATTCAAACCTTGCTGGACGCAAAGCAGGAAGGAATAGAAAACCTGGATATGACTGCTGAGAATCAGGCAAAGAAAACTGATCATCCTGTGACTTTATTGCGGGATTATCTCAAAAATAAAATTCGTTACGACCTTGGTGAAGAAGAGACAGAAGGGCTCGTGCATTTTCAGTCCCTTTGCCACGAGGTCGGCCTGATTCCGCAAAAATTTTCCTTAAAGTTTGTTTGAGGATGGGATCCGAAAATTTAACTCAGCTTTTGTTTTAAATAATCCCAACTCCAATCAAACCCCTCTTTAATCAACTGGCCAAACTTCTGTACGGAAGATTCAATGAAGTCGAGATAAGCCTGGACAGCTTCGGTGCGTTGTAGTTCGTCTGGCTCTAATAATGACGAAGGTTCTGGAGGAACGATTACTTCAGCCACCACTTCCTCGGCTACTTTTTGTTCCATAGTCGGATCGGGTTCTTCGAGGCTTGTGGTTTCCTGCGGTTCTTTCGCCACATCCTCCTCTGAGGAAGGTTCTGGAGGAGCGATCACTTCGGCCACCACTTCCTCGGCTACTTTTTGTTCCATAGTCGGATCAGGTTCTCCGAGGCTTGCGGTTTCCTGCGGTTCTTTCGCCACATCCTCCTCTTCAGGAGTCCGATCAAAATCGTTGCCGGGGAGGCGGACTGGTGATGTGGACGGTGTACCGCTGGGACGTGTTTCCTGTATTCCAAGAGGCGAAATGGCGGCAGGCTTGGTAATTACAGGCTCGGGAACCTCGGCGGGTTCGGGAATTTCAACATCCATCTCTCCCATAAAGGGTGGTGTTGGGGTGACCAATGCCAGCGGTTTGGAAGGAGCTGGTTTTTGGAAAACAAAATTTGAAACTTCAGCCGGAATGAGGTTGTTGAAATACAGATAGCCGCCCGAACCTGTCAAAACAAGGATCAGGAGTAATAAGACTTTCCCTGCCCAGGATTTTTTCTTCTCCTCCGAAGGCAGAAACTTCTGCTCCTCAAACTCCGGGTCGGATTCAGTGGAGTTTTCCGGCATCTCTTCCGCATCGGGGAGATGTTCTTCTTCACCCAGAGAGTCTTCCGGTTTTTCCGACTTGGTATTTTCTTGCATAAGACCATTTGCCGTGGTGGGGGCAGCTGGAAAATCCTTCATCCAGAAGCGCAAAGACTATGATGGTTCGTTCCACAACATTCTGACCATTTCCCAGCGGCGGTGCGCCGCTAGTGGATGATTTTGTTTAAGGGGTATTCTACGATATCTTCGGCGCCGGCGTCTTTAAGGTCAGGAACAATATCCCGCACCAGTTTTTCTTCTAGAATGACATTCACGGCAACCCAGTTTTTATCGCTGAGTTCGGAGATGGTGGGTTTTTTCCCCGATGGAAAAATTTTAATAATGATGTCAAGATTATCTTTCGGGGCGTTCAGCATCATCCCTACCCGGCCATTCGCTACCATGGCTCCCTGCAACATCAAAACAAGGCGATCCACTTTATTTCTTTTCCACTTGTCCTGGCTTGCTTGCTTGTTCATGATAAAGCGGGTTGTCGATTCCATCAAGGTGTCCACAATGCGCAGGTTGTTAGCTCTCAAAGAAGACCCGGTTTCGGTAACTTCAACAATGGCATCCACCAGTTTAGGAGCTTTAACTTCTGTCGCCCCCCAAGAAAACTCAACGTTCGCGGTCACTCCCTTGTCTTTCAGCCAGTCGGTGGTCAGGTTCACCACTTCGGTGGCGATGCGTTTGCCCTGAAGGTCTTGAACGGACTGGATGGCAGAATCGTTGGGGACGCACAGCACCCAGCGTACTGGCCGGGCGGAGACCTTTGAATAAACCAGAGGTGCGATCTCTTCAACATCGGCGCGATTCTCAAGAATCCAGTCTTTGCCCGTCAGACCGGCATCGAGCACACCATCTGCCACATAACGGGCTATTTCCTGGGCACGGATCAGCATGCATTCGATCTCGCCATCATCGATGCTGGGAAAATAGGACCGACTTCTAATGGTGATGTTATAACCCGCGCGCGCGAAAAGTTTAACGGTTGCCTCTTCCAAGCTTCCTTTAGGAATTCCTAACTTCAATACATTACCACTCATGGATTGGCTTCTTTCTTGAGAAAAATTATTTAAAGAGGCGGTTATTTTTTATAAACTTTTTCCGGATCAAAAACTTTTTCTTCGATGACTTTCACGTCGCCGTTGACTTTTCTGAAAAAACAACTGTTGTAACCCTTGTGGCAGGCGGCCTTGCCGACCTGCTCGACCTTCAGCAGAACTGTGTCGTCATCGCAGTCGACAAAAACTTCCTTAACGATCTGCACGTTACCGCTTTCTTCACCTTTCATCCATTGTTTGTCGCGCGAACGACTGTAAAACCAGGCTTTTCCGGTTTCCAGGGTTTTCTCCCATGCAATGGTGTTCATGTATGCGAGCATCAGAACCTTGCCGGTTTCCGCATCCTGAATGATGGCCGGAACTAAACCGCCCATCTTGTCAAAATCCAATTTCATAAAACTTCTCCAATACATGATAACGCGGTGAAAACGCGCTTAAATTTGAGACTAATTAGAGGCCAGAATCTAAAACCCTGAAACCTCTCTAGCATGGAGGAGGACTAAAATGACACATTCATTTTATCGGGTAAAAGTTCCAGCAAATACTGGCTCAAGGAAGCCTGAGAATTTAAAATATAATTGATTTTATGTCAACCTTATAATAGCCTGTTTGAAGCCGAATTAATTGTTTTTTTTGTTTGTTTTGCGACATCTCCCTGTTGAATTTATGGGAAGTTAAACGATTTGATCCTATTTGAAAGAGGTCTTATGCCTTCGATCACTCATTTTGAAATCTATAAACCTGCGGAGCCGTGTAGTTATACCGGTGAAAAATTGCGGGAAATCATGGCGAAAACAATCTCGGAAGTGCTCACTCCAGACGGTAAAGACTTGAACTTGAAAGGCTATTGCATTGGCCCGAATGGCATGACGATCATTACCCGTGACGAACGTGTTGCCAAAGTGCGGCGATTGAACTTGGGGGGCAACCGCATTGGTGATGCTGGGGTCAAGCTGTTGGCTGAAGCGGAGTTGTTTTCCAAGGTCAACTGGTTGGAGCTTGGGGGGAACGATATTGGGCCGGAAGGCATCCGTTCTCTAGCAAATTCGAATGCATTGAGAAAGGTCAAATCCCTCAATCTTTACCGTAACTATATTAAGGATGAGGGAGCGATTATCCTTGCTAATGATAACCAGCTGGAAAAAGTTGAAGATCTGGATCTGGCCCAGAACGAAATCGGGGATGACGGCATTTTGGCTCTTTCCCAGTCGAAAAAGTTTCCTGAGCTGGTGAGTATCGCTTTGGATAATAATTTTTCTTCTGTTGAAGGAAAAGAAGAGGCTAAAGTCGGCCCTAACTTTAAAAAGCTCCAGTCCCTTAACCTGTAATTTGAAATACTATGTCAGAAGCCAACGAAGATTATGGGAAAGGTCATTTTCTGATCGCCAATCCTGTTTTGCCGGACCCTAATTTTTCCCGAACAGTGGTGTTGTTATGCAATCATGACGACCAGGGTTCGTTTGGCTTGGTGATTAACCGATCTGCCCCTGCCCCTGCCAAGGAGATTTTTGGGGAGATGGGCGTTTCAAATTTTCCCTCAGGGAAGATTTATATCGGTGGGCCCGTGTCCCCCTCGCAGGTGTTTTATCTTTGTCATTCAAAAACCCCTTTACTGGAATTGGATGCCATTTGTGATGGGGTTTATCTGGGAATGAGTTGGGAACTTCTTAACAACTTAATGACGCGGGTTGAAGATCCGGAAAAAAATATTAGGTTTTATATGGGCTATTCCGGCTGGGGCGCGGGTCAGCTTGTGGGCGAGATGACCCGGCTCAGCTGGTTGACTTGTGAAGGGCGGAGCGAATTTGTATTTCAGGAAAATGAAGAGAGCATCTGGGAAAATGCCGTGAAGTCCATGGGCAAAGATTACGAATACTTGATTAAAGCCCCCGTAAACCCACAATGGAACTAACCGCAAACCGCCCACCAGCCATACGGGCAGATAGTGATAACTTTTTCCGCGATCGGGAGATGTACGCGGCTTAAGGAGTTTTTGCCAATTTACCCCTGTGAGGCACGAAAGTTTTGGGAGAATATCACCCACCAGGCGTGGCCCAGTGAATTCACTTCACTGGGCTCTGGCAACCCCGCGGATTTATAAATCCACAATTCCTCTACAGTTTCAATATTTTTGGGAAGATTTTGATAGAAAAAGTCTATGAACTTACCGCGATCATTACTTGTTTCGGATTCACCCGCGAGCCAGGGAAAACTGATAGTGTGCGCCAGGAGTCCTTTTTGGCTGGCTCCCATGGCGGGGATCACCGATGTCTGTTTTCGCCGGTTGATGGATGAAATGCAGGCCGGTGTTTTGATTTCAGAGCTGGTATCAGCAAAAGGGCTCTTTCACAATTCCGAGAAGACCCGAAAAATGATGCGCATTCATAAAAACCCCGGAACCCTTGTCGGGGTTCAACTTTTTGGTGAGTCGGCGGAAGATATTGTTCAGGCGGCGAGCGTGGTTGAAGAGACGGGGGCAGATTTTATCGACATCAATATGGGTTGCCCGGTAAAAAAAGTGACCAAAAAAGGATGCGGGGCGGCATTGTTGCGCGACCCGGCTTATCTGGAAATATTTTTGACTACGATTAAAAAAGGTATTCGTCTACCTCTCACTGTCAAAATGAGAACAGGTTGGAATGAAAATGAACTGACCATTCATGAGTGTGTCGAAGCGGCTTACCAGTCAGGTTGCGAGTGGGTGGCCATTCATGGACGTACTCGTGCTCAGGGTTATGAGGGTAAAGCAGACTGGGACCTTATTGCTGAAGTCAAACACCGGGCGAAATTACCGATCATTGGTAACGGAGACATCCGCAGTGCCGCCCAGGCAAAACAAAGATTGCGGGAAACCGGAGTGGACGCGGTGATGATCGGTCGCGGAGCTTTGCGGAATCCCTGGATTTTTAAAGAATGTGTCGGCGTGTCTGTCCAGCGTGCCGGTCTCGAACTTCTTAACCACTATTTAAATGGGTTGCGCGAAAATTACGATTTACGATCGACGCTGATTTTGTTGCGCAAGTTTTCGTCCTGGTTGGCGTTCGGCTATCCCGGCGCGGCGAAGTTTAGAAAAAATATGTTCGAGTGCCATACCGTGTCAGAGGTCATGCGACAGGCGGAAAACTTTTTCAGCCAGGTTGCCGAGCTTCCAGTTCCGGCATTTGAAGACAGTGAAGAATTTATGATGGGGGGTCATGGCTAGCGGCGAGTAGCCACCAAGCCTGCCTCGAAGGGGTACAACGAGTCATTGCTCTGATATTTTTTTTTCAGAGGGAAGTAATTGAGCCAGAGAACGACAACCTATGAAAAAACGTATCCCGACCGGGTGCGTAAGCAGTATAAACAGCAGGAAGAGTTCACCCTCTATGGCTGGAACTCCTGCATGAGTGCGTTTAAGGCGAGACCGAAAAGTCTTTTGCGAGTGTTCTTCAGCCGCACCCGTTCCGCCCAGTTGAAAGAGATCAAGGCTTTTTGCGGAGAAAATAAAATTCCCTATCGTCAATTGGATCAGGAATCCCTCAATAAAGTTGCGTCAGGTGTTCACCATGAAGGAGTGGTGATGGTTGTCCGGCCTCTTCTGCCGGAATCCGCGCATCGGCTGATCCGGGGGGAAATGCCCGACAAGGGACTAGTCGTGGCACTAGATGGAATTGATAACCCGCATAACCGAGGAGCAATTTTGCGGACCTGTGCTTTTTTTGGTGTGCGGGGGTTGCTGGTTCCCGGAAATGGAAAGATTGTTTCCTCTTCTGCCGCGAGAATGGCAGAAGGAGGGTTGGAAGAGGTCCCAATATTTACCAGTAGTGACCTTCCTTCCGCGTTAAGAGACTGTAGGGAGCAAGGTTGGTTTGTGGTGGGCGCGGACCCAAATGTGAAAGAAACCCTCTTCGACGCTGTAATCAGCTTTCCTGCTGTGGTGGTGATGGGAAATGAACAGGAGGGACTTTCGAGTCGAGTCAAACAAAAATGCGATAAGGTGGTCCGGGTTCCCGGAGAGGGTTCCCTGCAATCCCTCAATGTATCGGTCGCGGCCGGAATCATTCTGGCGGAAATTGACCGCCGGAGAAAAACCCGCACAAAAATCAAATCTGGTTCATGACGTTCTTCGCAAAACTTCATCCCGCGATTGTTCACTTTCCGATGGGTTTGTTAACCAGCGGAGTGGTGTTTGAAATTTATGGAGTGCTTCGCAATGATGAGGTGGTTGAAACCGCGGGCCGGTTTAACATCCGGCTTGGGTTCTGGTGCCTGTTTCCGGTTCTGCTGGTAGGGTTTCTGGGGATGATCAGTCTGGAAAACACGGAAAAGTTCAGGGACTTTCTGTCCAGCCATTTGAAGTTTGCGTTCACCACAACGGGAGTATTTATTTCGGCTATGCTGGTTTCCAGATATTTACGCCAACCTTGGGGCAGGGTTTTGTATTTCCTGATTATTGCCACAGGAGGAATTTGTGTTCTCACCACAGGCTACTTCGGTGGAGAACTTGTTCATCGCTTCGGAGTTTCCACGCGCTGAGCGAAGGAACCCCGGCTCGACGAGCACCTATCGGAAAATCTTCCGCTAAAAGACCAGTCGGTAGCCTGAAAACAGGCAGAGGCCCATTACCAGAAGTCCTGCCATATAAAACCCTGTCGCGGTTCTGGAGAAGGTGTTGGTGTAGGCGTAGCCGGCAGAGAATCCATAGAGGATGGTAAACAAAAAAGCATAGCCTTGGTGCCCCTCAACATCCATGACGGCGCGCAGGTTAATGTCGACAGAGACCATGCCGGAAAAATCGGCGACCACGGCAGCTAGAAGGCCCAGGCTCAGATTAAAAGCCCCCGCGGCTTTTAATTTTTCATCATTTTTTTTGTGGGCCAAAAAAAGCAGAGCTAGTCCGGCAACAAACAAGGCGGGAGAAAAATGGGAAATGAAAGGGTGGAACGATACAGAGCTGATCATTGCGTGAGAAACTTTTGATTGGGTAGGTGGTGGAGCAGGGACTCATCCAGTCGAGATAATTTTGTGACTACCGGATAAAGTGGTTGCCTACTGGTCTCACACCTAGTGCGCGCCGGTCAGTCGTCTTTTTTTCTCAGGTCGCCGACAATATCAAGGTCGGCTTCTGAAAGGTTGACATCCACGTCCACTTTGGTGGCGGCACTGATATCCTGTTCCAGGGCATCGACGTTGACGGTTTGTTTGAGCCCTTCCGCCTCATCCATGACCTCCTGTTTCAGGCCGCTGAAAGTTTGTTGGAATTCGCCCCAACCCTTACCAATGGCTCTTGCGAGCTTGGGCAGGTTCTGCGGGCCGATCACCACAACGGCAATGCCCATAATAATCATCAGCTCAAAAAACCCGATATCAAACATTCAAACGCTCCGTGATTATCGATTATCGCGACAGGACTTATTCTAACAGATCAGAGGCATAAATGCATCAGGCTGGAATCAGGATTTTCCCGGGTGATTTCCCGCTGTTCTTGAATAATAAGTGGTTTGGGGTAGTATAAGACCGATTTATGAGAATTATTCGAGGAACAAAAAATATAACTGGTGCCATCCCTTATCCTGTTATGGCAATTGGCAATTTTGATGGAGTGCATGTGGGCCATCAGACCCTGTTCCGCAAAACGGCAGAGTTGGCATTGGTGCGTGAGGGCACTGCCGTTGCCTTCACCTTCGAGCCGCATCCCTTAAAAATCATCGCGCCAGAAAAAGTACCCCCCCTGCTGACCAATTTCCATAAAAAGATGGAGTTGATGGAATCCTTTGGAATCAATCTGGTCATTTGCGCCGATTTCACCCGGAAATTCGCGGACCAGCGACCGCGTGATTTTTCCGAAAATATTCTTTTTGAAAAGATAGGCGTGAAGGAGGTTGTGGTCGGGTTTGACTACGCTTTTGGTCGTGGAAGGGAGGGGACGATTCCATACCTCAAAAAGATGGGAGAGGAATTTGGGTTTCAGGTTCATGTGGTGGAGCCTTTCAAGCTCGGCGGGCATACCGTGAGTAGTTCCCATGTACGGGAACTGATAGAGGCTGGGCAGATAGAAACAGCGAGTCAATTCCTGGGCCGGGATTACTCCATTACAGGTCCGGTTGTTTCCGGTTATAAAACCGGGCAGGCTATCGGGTTCCCAACCGCTAATATTGATACCAGCAAGGTCCAGATACCGGGAACGGGGGTGTATGCGGTTCGGGTTGTCCACGAAAACAAACCTTATGACGCGGTGGCGAATATCGGGTTTAATCCAACCTTTAATCGCGACCGACTAAGTGTCGAGGTGCATATCTTTGATTTTAATCAAATGATCTACCACCATGAAATTGAAGTTCAGTTTGTAGAGCGCATTCGCGGTGAAATAGCCTTCAAGTCCGCCGCCGATCTGGTCGTTCAGATTAAGCGCGATATTAATAAAGCTAAAAAAATACTGGAGAGGACAAATTGAAAAAAGCTCGTCAGTTCTTGATGGGTCCCGCCGTTGCGGCCGGAGCACTTGTTTGACCTGGCCTTTCTCTTGATGTTGTTCGCATTGGCCTTTGTGGTCAAGGTAGTTAATAAGCATTTAAATTCTATAAGAATTTGTTACAATACGCCCCTCAATAAGGAATGTATGCCGAAGTGGCGGAATTGGTAGACGCGCATGATTCAGGTTCATGTGTCCGAAAGGATGTGGAAGTTCGAGTCTTCTCTTCGGCACCATTTTTCAATTAATTGGACTGTTGGCTCCCCCGAGTAATTGTTCAGCGAAAGTTTGACTTGTTTTTTTCGATGAACTGGAGAATTGATCCCTGCTTGATTGTCCAGATTATGAATGTCTCGTTACGGACCCTCTGAATGGTTGTAAACAGGGCATCTCAAAAAATTCCTTTTGTGCCTCTATGGGGCATGAAAGCTGATGAAGAATATAACAGCCACGAGTGGTACTTTCGTAAGTAAGGGTCCGCGAGTTGCCTTGGAGGAAATCACCGAATAAATAGAGGTTTTTTGCGGTAAGTTCATTCACCAGTCTGGTTTAAACTTGATGAAAATGGTTGATGTAATTGTTATTGGCGGTGGGCACGCGGGTTGCGAAGCGGCCTTGGCTTCGGCGCGTATGGGGTGTTCCACAATGATGATCACCCTGGAAGCGGACAAAATCGCCTTGATGCCGTGCAATCCCGCAATCGGCGGAGTGGGCAAAGGCCATATTGTGCGCGAAATAGACGCGCTCGGGGGTGAGATGGCCAAAATTATTGACGAGACGGGAATCCAGTTTCGGGTGTTGAATGCTTCCAAAGGGCCGGCGGTCCACGGTTACCGGGCTCAGGCCGACAAGGACCGTTACAAAAATGCCATGCGCCGGGTTCTGGAAAATACTGATAACCTCGCCCTGCTCTTTGAAGAAGTCGATGAACTGATTATTGAAAACTCCACCATTAAAGGAGTGAGGACCGCTACAGGGACCGAAATTAAGGCCGTATCGGTGGTCATCACTACGGGAACTTTTTTGAACGGGCTCATCCATCTTGGACTGACAAGCCGACCTGCCGGCCGGGTGGGAGAGAAACCGTCCACCACATTATCGCGATCGTTTCTGGCGGCGGGCTTTGAACTGGGTCGTTTGAAAACGGGAACTCCGCCACGTTTGAAACGCGACAGCATCGATTTCAGTCGTTGTACCCCACAGCCTGGGGATGAGGTGCCGCGACCTTTTTCGTTTTCGACTCATGGCATTGACCAGAAACAGGTGCCCTGCCATCTCACCTCCACCAATGAACAAACCGCGCAGGTCATCCGCGACAATATGCGTTTGTCCCCGTTATACAGCGGGGTGATAGATGGAGTCGGCCCACGCTATTGTCCTTCCATAGAGGATAAGGTTGTTAAGTTTCCTGATAAGAATTCGCATAATATTTTTCTCGAGCCGGAAGGTTTGGAGTCGGACTGGATTTACCCGAACGGCATTTCCACCAGTCTTGCTGAAGAAGCGCAGTTGCTGTTTGTGCGCACGATCCCGGGTCTGGAGCAGGCCGAGATTGTTTTACCGGGTTACGCCGTGGAATACGATTATGTCCCGCCCACGCAACTCACTCCTGCTCTGGAGACCAAACGGGTGAGCGGGTTGTTCCACGCGGGCCAGATAAACGGCACTTCCGGTTATGAAGAAGCGGCGGGCCAGGGCATCATGGCGGGGATCAATGCCGCCCTCAAGGCGCAAAAGCGAAAACCGTTTTTGCTCACCCGCATGGATGGTTATATCGGTGTGCTCATTGATGACCTGGTGACCAAAGGCACATTGGAACCTTACCGCATGTTCACCTCACGCGCTGAATACCGGTTGATCCTAAGGCAGGATAACGCCGACGAGCGGCTGATGGGAAAGGGCCATGAACTGGGTCTGGTGAATAAAGTCCTGCTTGAAAAATGTATGGGGAAATACCGTGCGGTGGACAGAGAGATAAAAAGGCTGGAAGAGACACCTGTCGCGCCTAATCCGGAAACACTTGTACGGTTGTCCAAACTGGGTATTCAGGAACTGAGGAATCCCACCACCTTGGGGGGTCTGCTCCGTCGCCCGGAAGTGACGCATGATAGTTTGCTAAGAGCTTTTGATGGCTGTGAGGTTCCGCGATTGGTCGGCGAGCAGGTAGAGATTCGCGTGAAGTATGAAGGGTTCATCAATCGGCAGAACCAGATGGTGGCCCGGCAAAAGAAACTGGAGCACTACCGCATACCTGATGAATTTGAGTATCAGGGAGTACCCGGACTTTCCCATGAAGTGGTGCAGAAGCTTGAGGAAATTCGCCCGGTCACATTGGGGCAGGCAGGGCGTATCTCCGGAGTCACTCCTTCCGCCATCAGCCTGATCATGATACTCCTGGAAAAACTCCACTCCAGACCAGCCTGCTGGCGTGGGAGGTGAGTATGCATACCGATTCTATTCAGTGGCAGATCGAAGTCGATAAAAAAGACATCGCGTATATTGTCAGCATTTTTGAGGGATACGATGATCTGGCAGTGGTGCGAACGCTGGATGCCTCTCGTGGGCTCATTGAACTGATAATCTCTCCCGACTATTTGGAAAATACCCGTTGCCTGGTGGAGTCGCTCTCCAAGGAAATCCCTTTCCGCCAACTTTCCCCTGTGAAGGGGGATTGAGGGGGTTGAGGTTGTCATGCTGAGATAGTGATATTTGACCCTTTGCGTAAGTCGAAAAAAACAGAAAAGCGAGATTCTTCACTACGTTCAGAATGACAGGAAACGATTGCTCGGAATGACAGGAGACGCTGGTTTGTCATTCTGAGGAGCCAGAGGCGACGAAGACGTGATATTTCTCCTTAGCCTTCGTGCCCCGAAGGGGTAATCATGGGTTATGCAAAGGTTTCCCTGTGAAGGGAGGAAGGAATTCTGCTCTTTCGTGATGATGACTTATGCAAAGGCCTCTTGCCAGGGAGGGAATTGATTGTCCCCCTGACAAGGGGGATCGAGGGGGTTGGGGTTGTCATGTTGCGCTAATGATATCTGACCTTTGAATTCTTGCCCCGTAGGGGGTATTTCGACTTTGGAAGCTGGACTTTGGCCCTAGCCCAACAGTATCGTGTGGACGCGGCCCTTTAATAATGAATCATGGAGTGAACGGGGGTATTTTTGAGTTTTCCCCGGCCTTTCAGGAAGTCCAATTCGATCAGAAAAGCGGCTTCTACAACTGTTACATTGCTAAAATTTTTCCGGATCAGATCGAGGGTGGCGGCTAGGGTTCCTCCGGTGGCCAGCACATCGTCAATGACGAGGATATTTTGTCCTGACCGGAACGCGTCCTGATGGATTTCGACGATATCGGTTCCGTATTCGAGGGAGTAGGTTTCTTGAAAAGTTTTGTAAGGCAGTTTGCCCTGTTTTCGAACCATGACCACTCCGGTGCCCAACGCGTAGGCCAAGGCTGAGGCAAAGATAAACCCCCGTGCTTCCACACCGACCACCACGTCTACCCGCTTGTCTGCGTAACGATCCTTCAGGGAATTAATGGTTTTCTGGAAGGCGGCAGGGTCGCCCAGAAGCGGTGTGATATCTTTAAAGATGATCCCCTCTTCGGGGAAGTCCGGAACATCGCGGATGATTTGTTTCACAGTGGTCTTACCTTGCTTAAAGTTCATATTTGCTCTGAGTTGTAATCTTGGCTTTTTATCAAAGATTTGTATAAAAACAAAACCTTATCTTTTAAGAGGCAGGTATTTTATCGGGTCTTTGGGGTGCGTGTTGTTTCGCACTTCAAAATGGAGATGAGGGCCGGTGGATCGACCGGTGCTTCCCATCAGAGATATTTTTTGTCCTTGCTTGACCCGGCTTCCCTTTTTAGCAATGAGTTTTGAGTTATGTGCGTAAAGGGTGGTCAGGTGATGCTTGTGTTTGATGATAACTATTTTCCCATAGCCAGTAGGCCCCCAGCCACTAAACACTACTTCACCCGCGGCGGCGGCATGCACAGGGGTTCCCTTGGGCGCGGCAATATCGATTCCTTCATGCTTTCTCCCGTTTCGCGTCCCAAAGCGGGACGTCAGGGTTCCCTTCGTCGGCCAGATGAGGAAACCTTTGCGGGGTTTGACGGTGGGCGATGATTTCTTTTTTGCAGAAGGGGGTACAAATTTGTGGGGTATCTTTAAAACCCGGCGGGCTCCCGGTATCCATAACCGGATTCCTTCCCGGATTTTTGCGGGTTCTCTTATGCGGTTGGCGCGCCGCAGAACTTCCACATTCAGTTTATAGGTTTTGGCAATCCGGTACAGGGTCTGGCCCTTTTGTACCGTGTGGTATACCCCTGTCCCCTTTTCGGGCCAGGGATCGAATTGGAAACTCTGACATCCCGTAAGGAACAAAATGATAATGAAAAAAACTGATTCGCGAGAAGGATGGCAGGACATTTTATAAAGGCTTGAATATGCTATAACTTGTTGAAAATTGTAGCATTTTTTCAAATTCATTTACAAGTTTCGAGGCATCCTGTATAACCCAAAAATCGTTATAACTCAGAATCGGAAAAACTACGATGAAAAGGTCTGCTCGGTTGGATATGAAAATTCTGGTTTCTTTGTTAGGGGCGCTTTTTTTGTTCGGTTGCGGACAAAACCAGCCTGCTCCGGATTTGTTCGCCCTGCCGGTTTCTTATATGGTCGGGAAAAAACCCGAAGTGGTGTTGGCCCACGACATGAACAACGATGAGTTCCCCGATCTTCTGGTGGTCAACTCGGGGAGCGATTCCCTGAGCTTCCTGGAAGGTGTCGGGGACGGCACTTTCAAAGGCCCGCAGACCATTGAAACCGGGCGTGAACCTTTTGCCCTGGATGTGGCGGACTTCAATGGCGATCGCGTTCCCGATATTGCTTTATGCGATTATGGTGATGGAAATGTTTCCATCATTCTCGGACAGAAAGACGGACTGTTCAAGCTGAAGACCAATGTGAAGGTTGGGCGGCTTCCCATCGCGATTAAAGCGGGTGATTTTAACAACGATGAGAAAACCGACCTCGCCGTGACTTTGCGCTTCAATCAACTGATCATTCTTCTTGGAGTGGGAGATGGTACTTTCAAAGTCGCTGAGGCCTATCAGGCCGGTCCTACTCCAGCATACATTACCGTTGACGATTACAACAGCGATGGCAATCTGGATATTGCCATGGCACTCAACGCGGTCAAGGTGAGGCATATTAAAATATTTTTAGGCAATGGAGACGGCACTTTCCTCCCGCCTGAAAAAATTCCCGGTGGTAACCAGTCCTCGTTCATCATTCACCACGATATGAATCTGGATGGAAAGACAGACCTGATCGCGTCCAGTCCGATGCGGGACAGCCTCTCTATTTATATTGGAGATAAAAAAGGCACGTTCTTCAAACTGGAAGACTTTGCTGGAGAAAAAGGGCCGCATAATATTGTGGCGGGGGACTTCACTGGCGACAAGGTTCCAGATATTGTGGTATCCAACCGTAGAGGGGGGACCATATCCGTGATTCCAGGGAGAGGTGATGGAACATTTGTATATCCGCATTTTAATTATGTCGTGGGTTCCCAGCCCCGTTCTATCACCGGTGCGGACTTTAACCGTGATGGCATGATGGATATTGCCGTCGTGCTTTACCAGAAACAAATTCTTGAGGTTTTTTTAAGGAAGACCAATGCCCCGCTGAACGACGTGTAAATGAGCCTCTCTTCTTTAACAATCGCGAACGAACCAATCTGAGCGTGTTTTACCACAGATGAAGACGGATGGACACCGATAGAAAATTCCTCCTATGGTAAGGGGAGGCTGGGGGGTGGGTTTTAATTGTCTCTCGCGTTTTTGTCTTACGGTGTTCGCCATTTGTATTTCTTTTTGAACTCGGCCAGAGTTTTACATCTGTCCCGGGGAGTTGGTCTCAAGTTAGTAGTCATAGACGGTCTTGTTCAAGAAGAATATCAATCGTTTGTTTGATAGCTTTGATATGGTTTTTTGCGGAGAGTATGCCATCGTGGTGCGGGTCTTCCTCTTCCAGAGAGATGATGCCGGGGCCAAGGTAGTTACAGTAAAACGTTCCCATAGGGCGAAACTTTTCCATCGGTTCATTTTCCGGGCGGGAGTTGACGACAACTGTTGTTACTATGCCGTCCGGATCAGGATAAACCTCGAACAACCCGCCCTTCCGGATCGTGTGTTCCCGGCAGTATGCGACAACGCGTTCGACGTCTTCGGGAGCAAGTGCCTTGTAAACGGTGTGCAACAATCATCTCCTGTTTGGGTTTGACTTCTGTAGTTTATCAGAATCCATCTTGGGTTTCTCAGTTATGGGGATGGGGTGAGTTACCGCAAAGATATAGAATCGGTTCGGCGTGGGTTCGATGATTTGAAATAAACACACATTCACAGAAGGACAGATAAATGTTAGAATTTGGAGTAAGCCCACACAGAACTAATGGACTCAAAAGTTAATGGGCTTGACAAGGTCAAGTACCCAATAATCTCACCGGCTGTATCGAAAGCCTCAGTTAAATTAACATTAAGGCGTTGCTGGTTTAAGGGGATTTATGAAAGCCCAATTGACAAAATTTTCTATTTCAGGTTTTAAAAGCATTCGTGTTTTAAATGGTTTCGAACTAAATAAAATAAACATTTTAATTGGATCGAATGGGGCAGGAAAATCCAATTTTATTTCTTTTTTCCATTTAATGAACTGGATGATGGCTTCTCCGGGGAATCTTCAGGGGTATATTTCACAATTAGAGGGAGGGAATGCGGTTTTATTTGACGGAGCCCAAACTACAGAATCAATTAAAGCAGAGCTAAATATTCAAACTCAACTTGGGAGAAATGATTATTCTTTCCGGTTGACTCATGGCGGGGGGGATGTTTTGAGGATAATGGAGGAACGTTATCGTTATTCGAGTTTTGACCTTCCTTCGCAAGCAGATTGGAGAGATTTGGGGGCAGGACACTCAGAAGCAAAAATTATTGATATCGCAAAGACTGATAAGACGGCCAACACAATTTTGAACTTACTGAGAGGTCGCGTAGTTTATCAATTTCACAATACTTCTTCAACATCACGAATACGTGGGAAGTGGGATATAGAGGATAGTTACTGGTTAAAAGCAGATGGGGCTAATATCGCGGCCTTTCTATTAAAATTACAAAGTCGTGAGCCAAAGTACTATTTGAGAATAGTGGAAACAATTCGTTTGATACTCCCGTTTTTTGCTGATTTTGAATTGGTTAATGAGTATGGAAAAATATTATTGCGATGGAGAGAGCTTAATACGGATGTGGTTTTTAACGCTGGTCAAGCTTCTGATGGGATGTTGCGGGTAATCGCTCTTGTTGCTTTATTGGGGCAACCAGAACAACACTTCCCTGATGTCTTGGTTTTGGACGAGCCGGAGCTGGGCTTACACCCTTATGCCATCGAGATTATTTCTGGAATGCTTAGATCGGTTTCGCAGTACTCCCAAATTATAATTGCTACCCAGTCTACAGCACTTGTTGATTATTTTGATCCTGAAGATATTGTTGTTGTGGATCGAGATAAAAGAGAATCTAATTTCCGAAGACTTGACCCAAGTCAGTTGAAGGAGTGGTTAGAGGATTACACAATGGCTGAGCTTTGGGAGAAAAATTTAATTGGCGGGAGACCTGCCCATTGATTCGGCTGAACTTGGTCGTCGAAGGCTCAACGGAGTTAGGATTTGTTGATGGAGTGCTTCAACCCTATTTAGCGGGGAAAAATATTTTTGTTCATGCGAGGTGTGTTGAAACAAGCCGAAGCAGACGGACAAAGAAAATCTACAAAGGGGGGCTTTCAAAGTACTGTAAGGTTAAGGCTGATTTATTGCGCTGGATCAAAGAAGATCAGAATGTGGAGGCGTATTTTAGTACAATGTTTGATTTATATGCTTTACCTCCTGATTTTCCTGGCTTCAAAGAAGCTCACAGGTCCAATGATAAATATAAAATTGTTGATGAGCTAGAAATGAGCTTCAGTCATGATTTGAACGAGCCAAGATTTCTTCCCTATATTCAATTGCATGAATTTGAGGCATTGTTTTTATGTGACCCTGTTAAATTTGAAGATTTTTTTATAGGTCAAGAGCAAGCTGTCCAAGATATTTCGAGTCAAGCTAGCAAGTTTTCAAATCCCGAACTCATTAACTTGGATATTCCTCCGTCAAAGTTAATCATAGATAAAATCCCTACGTACGAGTTTCAAAAAGCAACGGTTGGCCCAATTGTCGGTAAAAAAATCGGAATAGAGTTGATGCGCAGAAAATGTCAGCATTTTGATAATTGGCTGAATAAACTAGAAGATTTGTAAGGCTTCCTGCTTCTTGTTTATTCTTGAATTCGGGCAATTATTTTTGACGGGAGATAATTTATTTCCCGGATATTCATCGTAGATAAGTTTGACTTTTTTTAGAGGGATTTTGATACACCCGGACGGCTATGCATTTTCAAGACATCATTCTCAACCTGCAAAACCACTGGTCATCCAGGGGATGCGCCCTGCATCAGCCCTATGACATTGAAGTGGGCGCGGGGACGTTTAATCCCTGCACATTTTTCCGGGTATTGGGTCCGGAACCTTATAGCGCGGCCTATGTCGAGCCTTCACGCAGGCCCACCGATGGCAGGTATGGGGAAAACCCCAACCGCCTTCAGCATTATTACCAGTTTCAGGTCATCTTAAAGCCATCGCCCGAAGATGTGCAGAACCTTTATCTCGATAGCCTGGCTTCACTGGGGGTGGACCCGCTTCAACACGATATCCGTTTTGTGGAGGATGATTGGGAATCCCCTACTCTTGGGGCCTGGGGTTTGGGATGGGAGGTCTGGCTGAATGGCATGGAGATCACCCAGTTTACTTATTTCCAGCAGGTTGGAGGCATAGACCTGAAACCGGTCACGGTCGAGTTGACGTATGGGCTGGAACGCGTCGCCATGTATCTACAGGATGTGGACAACGTTTATGACCTTAAATGGAATGAGAATATTTTATACGGCGATGTCCATCTTGAAACAGAAAAACAGTTCTCGCGTTACAATTTTAAAGCGTCGGGTAAGGAGCGGTTATTTCAATGGTTCGATATGTATGAAGCGGAAGCAAAAAATTTACTGGGGCAAGAACTGGTTCTGCCCGCGTACGACTACACTTTAAAATGTTCACATGCCTTCAATCAGTTGGATGCCCGCGGAGCGATCAGTGTTACGGAGCGAACCGGGTTCATTGGCCGGGTGAGAAACCTGGCCCGGTTATGCGCTGAAAACTATGTGCGGCAGAGAGAGGCGATGGAGTTTCCCTTGCTGAAAAAGCGGGGCAACCTGCAAGCCTGAAACATCCAACCTCAGACCATTCATCCATTTTTAGCCAAGGTCAGGCACCGCTTCCGCTGCGCTTCTCCCTGGGTTTCCCTTTGCTGACGGTTGACTTTATGGGTATTTATTCGATAATGCTCGTTTTTCCTTGGATTTGTCACCTTTTGTCGTCGCCTTAAATTGGACGGTACAATATGCCAGAGTTTTTTCTAGAAATTGGTTCCGAGGAAATCCCTTCGGGGTATGTTCAGCCTGCCCTCGAATATATGCGTGAGGAGATTTCGGCCTTTTTTGCTCGCAACCGGATTCAGGCCGAGGCTCCGGAAGTTCTAGGTACGCCCAGAAGGTTGGTGGTATCGGTCAAAGGAGTGCGGGCTTTGCAGGAAGATTGCGTGGATGTTTTTCATGGCCCCAGTGTCTCTGTGGCTTATGACGAACAGGGGAAACCCACTAGGGCAGCGATTGGGTTTGCCCGGGGAAAAGGTTTGGATGTTTCTGCTTTAACCCGTGAGAACACCGCCAAAGGGGAAGTGGTCTGTGCTCATGTGGAAAAAAAAGGTCGTCCCACTCCTGACCAACTCAATGAATTCCTGCCGCGGTTCGTGGGCAATATCCCCTTTCCAAAAAAAATGCGCTGGCAAAATAAGACCCGTCCCTTTGCACGGCCTTTACATTGGATCACCGCGATATTTGATGGCAAGCCTTTGCGATTCAGTTTCGATGGTATCGGGTGCGGTGACTTTTCTCTAGGACATCGGTTTTTAAAGCCCGATAAATTCCAGGTACAAAGTTTGGCTTCCTACATAGAGCAAAGTGCCAACCATTTTTTAATGGTCGATCCGGAGCTAAGGAAACAGAAAATTCTTGAACAGGCGCAAAACCTTGCCCAGGAAGCAGGCGGGTTGGTGGAAAACGACCCGGACTTATTAAATGTCGTCAATTATCTGGTGGAGTATCCGGTAGCCATCCGGGGAGATTTTGATCCCGGTTTTCTGGAATTGCCTAAGGAGCTATTGGTGATGACGATGAAGTATCACCAGAAATATTTTCATGTTTCTGATGGAAAAGGAAATTTACTGCCCTGCTTTATCACGATCAGCAATATGCCTGAAGGTCCTAAAATAAAAAGTGGTAATGAGCGGGTTTTGCGTGCCCGGTTGGAGGACGCCAGGTTCTTCTATGATGAAGATAAAAAGAAAAAGCTGGATGATTTTGTGGACGCGTTAAAAGGCGTTGTGTTCCAGAAAAAACTGGGAACGCTGTATGAAAAAATGGAAAGAATTTGCGGTCTTGCCGGAGTTTTGTCTGCTCATGTCTGTTCAGATAAGAAATCCCAGGCATTGAGAGCCGGGCGTTTGTGCAAGGCCGACCTGATGACATTGATGGTTTATGAGTTTCCGGAATTGCAGGGCATAATGGGCGGATATTATGCGTCTCATTCTGGAGAGACGCCCGAAGTCTCGCAGGCGGTCAAAGAACATTATCGTCCTGCTTTTGCCGGAGACGCTCCTCCCAAAAGTGAGTTGGGAGCGGTCATAGCGGTCGCGGACAAGCTCGATACTATTTTAGGTTGTATCGGGGTGGGCTTGATCCCCACTGGTTCTGAAGACCCGTATGGTTTGAGACGAAACGCGCTGGGCATCATCCAGATTTTTCTTAACCGGGGTTGGCAGATGTCGCTAGGCAGTCTGGTGGAAGAAGGTCTGCGCTTGATGAGCTCTAAGCTCAAACTGGAATCCGAAGCTATCAAAAATCATGTGATGGATTTATTTTCTCAGAGGTACAAAACCCATTTGAACGCCGAGGGGTTTCCCTATGACGCGATTGATTGTGTATTGTCCACGGGCCTGGATTCCATTGTCGATATCAGGAAAAAGGTTTCTGCTTTTTCCGATTTGAAGAAGCGGCCTTACTTTGAGCCTTTGGTTATTGCTTTTCGCCGGGTTGCCAGCATCCTCAATGATGAGGTTGAGGGCGAAGCGGGCCCTAGATTGTTAGCGGGCCCTGGATTGTTAAATGAACCTGCCGAAAAAAAATTATTCGAAGCGTACTCGAAGATTCGAGGTCCGGTGTTCCGGCATATTCAAGACAAGGAATTTGATCAGGCTCTGGAAAAAATTGTAGAAATAAAACCTGCTGTGGACGGGTTTTTTGATGAGGTCATGGTTATGGTGGAAGATGTTTCATTGCGCGATAGCCGACTTCACCTTCTTTATCAGATTTCCGGTCTTTCTTCAGGGCTTGGTGATTGGTCCCGGCTCATTCTACCTAATTACTTGGTGCTAAAAGTTGACAAAACCCGCCCCGCCCGGTCTCATAAGCCGATGAAATCGACTAAAGATCCTAAGAAGGCTGCCAATTTCAAAGATCAGGCAGACTTGGATGCTCAGCTAGCCAAATTTGGCTGGGAGAAAGAAAATGTTCGCCGGGGTTACACCCTGCTCTCAATGGACGGAGTACATTTGGCAGTGACTAAGGCCTCAAAGGGTAAAATAAAGAACAAAGGGTAAAATAAAGAACAAATCGAAAAAAGGTTGAAAACCCTTTTGCCATCGGATAGTCTAGCGCGAATCCACTTGTATGCTGTTTTAGCCCTTGTTTTCAGTTGGTTGAGAGGTCAGGTTTTTTTATGGCACAGAAATATGTTTATGCTTTTGGCGATGAAAACTCCGAAGGCAGAGCAGGAATGAAAGACCTCCTGGGGGGGAAAGGCGCGAACCTTGCTGAGATGGCCTCACTGGGAATACAAGTCCCTCCTGGATTTACCATAAGCACAGAAGCCTGTGTTTACTATTTCAAACACAAAAATACTTTCCCTTCTAAATTGTGGGACGAAATTCTTGCCCGTCTGAAAGATCTGGAAAAGGCTCTGGGAAGAAAATTTAGCGACCCGGTCAACCCTCTTCTTGTTTCGGTGCGATCAGGAGCAAGGGTTTCCATGCCCGGCATGATGGATACCGTGCTGAACCTGGGGCTAAATGACGCAGCCACCAAAGGTTTGGCCAAGAATACCAAGAACGAGTGGTTTGCCCTCGACTCGTACCGCCGTTTCATTTCCATGTTCGGGGATGTGGTGCTGGGGGTTCCCGGAGAGCGGTTTGAGACTATCCTCACCAAGAAAAAATTAAAACGTAAAATCGAATTTGATACGGAGTTCACCATTCAGGAGCTGAAAGTGCTCATCCGGCAATTCAAAGCTCTGGTGGTCCGTGTGACGGGAGAAGAGTTTTCAGAAGACCCTATGCGGCAACTGCGCATGGCGGTTGAGGCGGTGTTTAACTCATGGAATACGGAAAGGGCACGAACATACCGAAGGTTGAATGGTATCCCGCATGAATGGGGCACGGCGGTCACTGTTCAGTCCATGGTGTTTGGCAACATGGGAGAGACTTCCGCCACTGGTGTCGCGTTCACCCGCAACCCGGCTACAGGAGAAAAGAAATTCTATGGTGAATATATGATCAATGCTCAGGGCGAGGATGTCGTCGCGGGAGTCCGGACACCCAGTTTGATTGAAATGCTGGAGCAGGATATGCCGGAGGTGTATCAGGACCTGGTGAGGGTTTACCAGAAGCTGGAAAACCATTACAAGGATATGCAGGATCTGGAGTTCACCATCGAAAACCAGAAATTGTTTTTATTGCAGACCCGGTCTGGCAAGCGCACGGCAGCCTCGGCCATCAAAGTGGCGATTGATATGGTGAATGAGGGGTTGATCAGTAAACGGGAAGCCTTGATGCGGGTTCCGGCCAACCAACTGGATCAAATCTTTCATCCGATGGTTTCCCCCAAGGCGAAATTAAAATTATTGGGCAAAGGTTTGGGTGCCTCCCCTGGCGCGGCCGCGGGGAAGATTGTATTCACTCCCGAGCGTGCCCAGGAAATGGCTGAGAAAAAAGAAAAAGTCATTCTTGTCCGCATGGAGACATCGCCGGAAGATATTCATGGAATGAGTGTGTCACAGGGAATACTGACCGCCAAGGGGGGCATGACTTCACATGCCGCGGTGGTGGCCCGGGCCATGGGCAAGCCTTGTGTGTCCGGAGTCGGCACCCTGGATGTTAACGTGAAAAGAAAAAAATGTACGCTTGGGGATATCCAGCTTAAGGAGATGGATTCGATCACTCTGGATGGAACGACAGGCAAGGTGATCCAGGGGGCGGCACCTTTGGCCCAATCCCGGCTGACCAGTAACTTCACGCGCATGATGACATGGGCGGGGGAAGTCCGATCTCTACAAATTCGAGCCAATGCTGATACCCCGCACGATGCCTTGATGGCACGGGATTTTGGAGCGCAGGGGATTGGGTTGTGCCGTACGGAACATATGTTCTTTGATAAGGAACGCATCTTCCTGGTACGTAAAATGATCGTTGCCGAGGACGGCAAAGTTCGCGATGAGGCTCTGAAGAAACTGCTTCCCATCCAACGCGGGGATTTTATCGAAATTTTTAAGGTGATGGAGGGACTTCCGGTAACGGTGCGGTTGCTGGATCCTCCTTTACACGAATTTCTGCCCAATTCTCCGGCGGACATTAAAAACCTGGCCAGGGAGATGAAAGTGTCGTCGTCGGCTTTGGGTAAAAAAATCGAAACGATGAAGGAAGTCAACCCCATGCTTGGGCATCGCGGTTGTCGGCTTGGAATCACCTTCCCGGATATTTACCGAATGCAGGTTCGGGCGATTGTTGAGGCCGCCTGTAGGCAGGCCAAAAAGGGCATCAAAGTTTTTCCGGAAATTATGGTGCCGCTTGTAGCGCATGTTAATGAATTTAAAATTGTTCGTGAGCTCATTGTCGAAGTGGCTGAGGGCGCGATTGAAAAAGCTGGTGTTGGTCTGAATTATAAAGTCGGGACCATGATTGAGCTCCCCCGGGCCGCCATGATGGCAGATGAAATTGCGGTGGATGCGGATTTCTTTTCCTTCGGAACCAACGACCTGACGCAGACCGCCTTCGGGCTCAGCCGGGATGATTCCGGAAGTTTTCTGAACGAATATCTCGACAAGGGCCTGCTGACGCATGACCCGTTTGTGACGGTGGACCAGGAGGGGCTGGGTCAATTGATTAGTATTGCGGTTGAAAAAGGCAGAAAGGTCAAACCCAATATTCACTTGGGGGTGTGCGGAGAACATGGAGGGGACCCTGCATCGATCAGCTTTTTCAATAAATCAGGTTTGGACTACGTCAGTTGTTCCCCTTATCGGGTTCCCACCGCCATACTCGCCGCTGCCCAGGCCGTTATTCAGGAAGACAGTTAAACGCTGGGTTTCCTGCTGGACGAGTGAAGTGCCGGGAAAAAAGTTGACTTCGTTTTTGCCGGTCACCATAATGAAAAATTCTGTAATTTGAAGGTGTCTCTAAAAATTCCTTTTGGCTATGGCCAGCCCCTATAAATAAGGGCTGGCGAATTGTCTACATTAGAAGTCTTCTTAAAAGACTGGCTGCTTGTTCCATTGAGGGGCCAGTGCCATTTTAAATAACCAGTTACTCCGTCTGGAGGTTAGGAATGAAAATAGCGCTCACCGGTATTACCGGAATGGTGGGTTCCCATCTTATTAAAAAACTTGTTGAAGAAAATCCGGAAGGTTCTCCCTACAATATCAAGGCTTTGATCCGCGAAGGTAGTGTGGTGGAACATTTAAAGACCTTTGAGGATGTGGATTATATCATCGGAGGTTTGGAGGACCGGGAATCCCTTGCAAAGCTCGTGCAGGACGTGGATGTGTTGTTGCATCTGGCCCATTTCCCCGGTCCGGTTCAGGCCATTGATGAATTGGCCAAGGTCAACGTCAACGGCTCCTTCGATTTGCTGGAAGAAGCTAAAAAGGCCAAGGTCAAGCAGGTGGTGTTCATGAGCTCGTGCACCGTGTTTGGGCAAATTCTTCCCACGGTAGATCAGGAACACCCGCTGGATGAAAACCACCCTGTTTGGCCCAGTAGCCTTTATGGTTCGGTCAAGTCCTCGATTGAAGGGTTTTGCCACTATTACCACAAAAACCGGGCGTTTGATTTAACCATCCTGCGACCGGTCACTGTGTATGGGGTGCGGCCTCAGATTGATAAGTCCGAATGGTTTCAAACTATTGACTACCTCGCTACAAACTACAACGTCGACCTTAAAGGCAGTACCAAATATGTCGCGGTAGGCTCGGTGGTGCAGGCGATACAGAAGGTCATGGGAAATGCGGAGGCATCTGGAAAAACCTACCATTTGATTGACGGGCATATTCATAATCTGGCTCTGGGAAAACTGATTGCGGAAACCATCGATTCTTTTGGCGAGTGCGAAGGTGTCATGGGGGAGGATGGCGTACCGATGTCCAATCAAGCGGCTAAAGACCTTGGAGTTGAGTTTCCCGGTCAAGAGCGCATTGTTGAATATATCAAACTTATCCATAAGCTTCAGGGGGAATATGGTGGAGAACGAAACATTCAAAACTGGTAGAGGAATCAAACGTGTCGTCACTCACATCCCGGACTTTCATTGACCGGTTGATCAGGGAAAACTTTAAATTTTTTACCGGAGTTCCCTGCTCGTTGTTATCGGGCCTGATTTCATGTCTGGAAGAAGTTGAAGAAGCTAAATATATTCCATCAGTGCGAGAAGATGTTGCGGTCGGTCTGTGCGCGGGTGCTTATCTTTCTGGCTCCCTGCCTGTCCTGCTGATGCAAAACTCAGGACTGGGTTATTGTCTCAACGCGTTCACCTCGCTCAACCTGATTTATCGTATTCCTGTTTTGGTCATTATGAGCTGGCGCGGTCAGGGGGGAAGAGATGCCCCCGAACATATCATCATGGGAGACATCAATCAAAAGCTTCTCGAAACCGCAGGCATGGACCACGCGGTTTTAAAGCCGAACAATTGCGATCAGGTTCTCGCGACCGCCATGCGAAAAATCAATGAGGAAAAACTTCCTTATACGCTTCTTGTTGAGAAAGGGCTGTTTAATGAAAGGTGCTGAGGCATTTCAAGAGTTACTGCCTTTGTTGGGAGACGAGCCCGTGATACATGCCAATGGATACATTTGCCGGGAGTCGTTTTCCTTAAAAGACCGGGAAGCCAATTTTTATATGATTGGTTCCATGGGGTTGGCCTCTTCCATTGGACTGGGTGTGGCTTTATGCAAGCCGGAGCAAAAGGTGATCGTGCTGGATGGAGATGGCAACGTGTTAATGGCTATGGGCGCGCTTGCCATGGTCGCGGCGGAAGCCCCGAAAAACCTGGTGCACGTGGTGATTGACAATGAAGTCTATGAGTCAACGGGAAGGCAACGCTCTATTTCTAACACGGTGGCCCTTGAGAAAGTCGCCAAAAGCTCCGGTTACCGGCAAGCACTACGAGTCGATAATAGAGAAGAAATCAAACCGGCGTTTGAAAAGTTGATCAATTCCGAAGGGCCGGGTTTTCTCTTGATCAAGGTGGATCCCTGTTTCGATCCGAAAACAGGGCGTGTGATACACACACCAGAAGAAATTACCACACGTTTCATGCGGTCACTGACCGGGGACAATGTGCAATAGCTTTTTTACTCCTACGGGACACGAATGCATGGGAAGAATATCACGTCTGCCAGCAACGATGTTACCGGACAGGTGTCTTTACTTCCTTCGCTTGTTTCTGTAGTCTGTTTTTGAGTGGCAGAAAAATTTCCCAAGCCTAAAACTTCCATCACACATCTCCTCTATATTAGAAAGTCTGTTTAGCTTTTCGGCGCAAACCTGTTCCATGATATCGCTAACACTGTTCCGAATAGCACTTTTCAATTGCGTTTCTGCTTCAGAAGGAACGGACTTAACCACCTTTTGGATCGTTGGGTCGATGACCTGGAGAACCACATCACTACTCTCCGTTACTGAAAACTTTCTTTGTTCGCCACTTGCCCCTGCTAAAACCTTGGCTTGAGCAGACAGATCGACAGAGTCTTCTGCCGGTTTGGAGCCAGGAGCCGCAACCGCTTTGATCCAGAGCTTGATGAGGCAGGCTACGGTTTCGGTGCGGTAAAAGGTTTGAATTGACCCGTTTTAACCGTTATGATGCCGACTTGAGAAATAATTGAAAACAAAGTGATTCAGGGAGTTTTTTCTGAACTTATAGGGCTTTAAAACGCCGTTTATTGTGGAATGAAAGAATTTCGTAAAATCCTAAAATACGCCAGCCCGTATACCAAAAGTCTTGTTTTTGCGTTTCTTTGCCTGGTTTTGACCTCGTTGATCAACTTGGTATTGCCTTTGGTTGTCCGCAATATGATCAACGCTGTGATCGTATTAAAAAACGGCGAGGTGCTGGATGGCCTGGCATGGGATTTGATCATTATCATTGGTCTGCAGGCGGCGTTTGCGGTCACGCATAATTATATTTTTGGTTTCGTGGGTCACAGGATGACCACGGATTTTCGCATCGAATTTTTTTCCCATATTCAATCCCTTTCATTGCGCTTTTTTCAGGAACGCCGGGTGGGAGAAATTTTATCCCGCATGAGTAATGATATTTCCGTGATCGAGAATGCCTTGGTGACTATTCCTGTTGCCCTGTTGCGCCAAAGCATCACCTTGATCGGGGCCATGACGATCATTCTATATCTGAACTGGAAATTGACCGGACTCATTTTACTTGTCCTGCCTCCCCTGATGATTTTTGCGCGGGTGTTTGGGCGACGGTTAAAAATGTTTTCGGAAAAACTGCAGGACCAGGTGGCGCAGGCGGTGGTGGTTCTTGAGGAAGTGATTTCGTCCATCAAGATTGTCAAGTCCTTCTCTCGCGAGTCTTATGAGCGCAACCGCTTTCAGGGCAAAATTGAAACGGCTTTTGAAAGAGCGGTGGACAAACTCAAAGTGTCTGCGTTTTTTGGTCCGTTCATACTCGGGCTCACCTTTCTGGTTTCCGCTTTGTTGATCTGGCATGGCGGATATCAGGTGATGCAAGGGGCGACGACCCCCGGCGAACTGGCAGCTTTTTTCCTGTACGCCCTGATCATTGCGGGACCGATTGGAACGTTTGTCCGGCTGTATACGCAGATTCAGGAAGCCTCGGGTTCCATCCGCAGGGTCTATGAGATTCTCGATACCCAGCCGATGATCCAAAACCCGGAAAACCCGGTCGCGATTGGGAATTTAATGGGACGCATTCAATTCGAAAATGTTTCTTTCGGTTATCGGGACAACGCGGAGGTGATTCATGATGTCAGCTTCGATGTGCTCCCATGTCAGACCGTTGCTCTGGTTGGGCCCAGCGGGGCTGGTAAGTCTACCCTCATCAAACTGCTGTTCCGTTTCTTCGATCCCTATTCCGGGGCCATTCGTCTGGACGAACACGATATCCGCACTCTGGAGCGGCAAAGTTTTCTCAGCCAGATTGCTCTGGTTCCCCAGGAAACGTTGCTGTTCGGGGGAACGGTGAAGGAAAATATTCTTTATGGCAAGCTCGATGCGACTGAGGTAGAACTTAAAGAGGCCGCGCAAAAAGCCAACGCGCATGAGTTCATCATGAATATGGAAAAGGGCTACGATACGGTTGTTGGTGAGAAGGGAACGAAACTTTCCGGGGGAGAAAGGCAGAGGATAGCCATCGCCCGTGCCATTTTGAAAGATCCGAAAATTCTGGTTCTGGATGAAGCAACCTCTTCTTTGGATAATCAGTCCGAATCTCTCATTCAGGGTGCGTTAGAAACTTTAATGGCCCACCGCACGACTTTTATTGTTGCGCATCGGCTGAGCACTATCCATAAAGCGGATCAGATTATTGTCTTGGATAAGGGGCGCGTTGTTGAAGCAGGTCAACACGAAGACCTGATGAATTGCAGAGGCCTGTACCACAACCTTTATACTTTGAAAATGCTCGACCCTACTGTACATGAAGGAGCGGATTTATAATTCCACTTGCTAAATAGTATCGAGTTTCGAATTAATGGCGGAGAGGGGTGCTTTCCTAGATCGGTGCCAATTAAAAATCCGGTTAAGTGAGCTTTTTTTCTCGCATTGTACGGTTAAGAGGGGGAGGTCTGTTCGGAAGTGTTATTCATTTCTATTCTTTGAGAAATGCCCGCATCTCCCGGGCGAGACTCTGGTTTTCCTCAATAATATTTTCAAAACCCAGACCGTCGTCTCTTGGGGCCTTCAGTTTTTCTTTCACCTTGAAAATTCGAGCCAGAGATTGTTCGATGTTGGCGCGAGAGATTTTCCCGCTTTCAATGCCGTGAATCATTGAGTCTTGAAGGGCGTTTACTTTTTCCAGATCGTGGCAAATGAGAAACACATCGATGCCGGCCTGGGTTCCTAGTTCAGGGATCGACTCCAGCTTATCTTCGATGGCTTGCATCTCCAAGTCGTCTGACATAACCAGTCCGTCAAAGCGCAGAGAGTTTCTCAGCACGTCATTAATTATGGAGCGGGAAAACGTAGCGGGGCGTTCGGCATCCCAGGCCGGGTAGACCACATGCGCCGTCATGATGACTTCCAGTCCATGCCCAATGGCATGGGCGAAGGGGATCAACTCGGTTTGTTCTAATGACTCCCGTGTTCGCTCTACTCTAGGCAGTGTGAGGTGCGAATCCTGCGAGGTGTCCCCATGTCCGGGAAAATGTTTGCCCACAGGAATGACCCCAGCGTCATAAAATCCGCGAATTACTTCAGTTCCTAAACGTGCTACCTTTCCCGGATCGCTATTCAGGGCCCTGTGTCCAATAACGGGGTTATCGGGATTGGAGTGGACATCGAGAACCGGCGCGTAATCCATATTAACCCCGACCGCGCGCATTTCTTTTCCCATTGCCAGTCCGAACCGGTAAGCGAGGTCATCCGAGTTGGCCTGCCCCAGGCATGACATGGAGGGGAATTGGGTGAAAGGTTTACCAAGCCGGGTCACCCTGCCGCCTTCCTGGTCCACCGAAATGAAAAGCGGGAGGATTTCCGCATTATCCGCAGTCAGCGACTGCAGGTCGTTGACCAATTGCCGTAGCTGGTCGGGGTTTTTATAATTGCGCTCGAACAGGATCAAACCGCCAATGCCCTGCTCAACAATCAGTTCTTCAGTGCGGGCGTTAAGGGAGGTTCCCTCAAATCCTGATACAATCATTTGGCCGGTTTGTTGTTTCAGCGAAAGCAAATGGAGTCAGATTCAGGAAAGCGTTGATGAACAGGCCAGGCTGGCCCAAAACGTCGCGGCGAGCGGGCATCGTTGCCCGGTTCGGCACCTGTATGTTACCATACTTAATAACTCGTCATAAATAGGGAAGGTATGTTGCGCAGAGTCGTCATTACTGGTCTTGGGGCAGTCAGCCCGAACGGCATCGGATTAAAAACTTTTTGGGAAAATACCTGCAAAGGTATCAGCGGTATAGATCGTATCGCCAGCTTCGATGCTTCCGCCCTGGCCTGTCAAATCGCCGGTGAGGTGACCCTGTTCGACCCGTCGCTTTATTTCTCTGTATCAGATTTAAAAAAACTGCCGCGTTCTGTCCCGCTGGCCGTGACGGCGACTCAGGAAGCCTTGGTCAATGCGGGGATTGATCTCGCCTCTTTCTCAGAAGAGGGTTTTGAAGGGCTGGGGGTGCTGGTCGGTAGTGGTGGGTCCGGGTTTGACTACTCCGAAAAACAGTTTGAAATTTATTTTTCCAACCAGAAAAAAAAGATCAGTCCCTATGCCATCTCCAATTCACTGGTCGGTATGCTATCAAGCGAAATTTCCATGCACTTTGGCTTCCAGGGCCGGAGCCACGTCATCTCCAACGGGTGCACCAGTTCCTCCGATGCTCTGGGTTACGCGTTCAATACCATCCGGTTCGGGCAGGGAGACTGGTTTGTTTCGGGTGGAGTAGAATCCTGCGTTACCCCGGCAATGATGCAGGGATTCGAGAGAATGAAAGTCAACCCGATGAACTATAATGATTCTCCCACGCGCGGGTCGCGTCCTTTTAATCGCGATCGAGAAGGATTTGTTCTAGCCGAAGGTGCCTGGACAGTCATATTGGAAGAACTCGAACACGCTAAAGCGCGTGGGGCAGAAATCATCGCCGAGGTTGTGGGCTATGGCACCACCTGCGATGCCTATCATCGGGTTGCCATCATGCCCGATGGCAAACAGTCCTCAAGAGCTTTGAACCTCGCTTTGAAGGATGCCAGGGTGAACAAAAATGAAGTGGACTATATCAATTTTCACGGTACTTCAACGTTGCTCAACGATAAAGTCGAAACCCTCGCAGTAAAGCGCACCTTTGACAGTCATGCCATGAACATCCCGTCCAGTTCAACCAAGTCGATGGTCGGGCATCCGCAAGGCGCATCGGGCGCTTTGAGCGTGACCGTCTCGGCGCTGTCGTTAAAAAACGGCATCATGACTCCCACCATTAATATGGAAAATCCGGATCCGGAATGCGACATGGATTATGTTTCGAATGTAGGAAGAGAAGGCAAACTGAATATAGCGATCAGCAACTGCATTTCGTTCGGATCAAAAAATTCTGTCATTGTTTTAAAGAGATTCCAGTAATCCAGTTGCCATCGATTCACACGGATGAAAAATTTCCTTTCCCTTTCGAGGGAGAGGCCAAGCGAGACGGACTGCAATGGGCCCCTCTTTCTCGACGAGAGACCCTTGTATAACCCCGGATTACCCCTTCAGAGCACGAAGGGTAATGACGAAAATAGCCTTGCATTGTTATTCTGAACTAGTGAAGCATCGCGTTTTTTTGACTTGCGCAAAGCTCCCCTTGTCAGGGGGAAGTTTTATGGCTCTGGAGCGAAGCAAGCGTCTGCCATTCGTTGCCTCTAGTGGCTCACCGGTAAGGCATTTTATTGCCTTGCAGTTGTTTGACAATATCGGCTTCGAATTGGTTTTCTATCCGGACGAATTCTTCAAACTCCTTTGGGCTTTTGAAGTCAAACACCTTGGGTTCTTTTTGTCCGCAAATTTCTTCATCTTGTTCAACAGTTAGCATATTATTTTCTACGGACCGTATCACGAACTTTTTTCGCGTTTTAAACTTGGTGAAAATTTCCTGATAAACGGGTTCCAAGTTGAGTGCCATGAAACATCTCCTGCTGAATATTTGTATCAATTCATGAGTATTAGAATTTTAACTTTCTGGTAAACTAAAATCAAACTAATTGCACGGAGTGCTTCCGCTGGCATAATCGCGAGCCATGAAGCGGCGCGTCGATCCAGGTTTTTTCTGGGTTGCCACGTAGGCAAAGCCTCCTTGCAATGACGACATTAACCACCATCTCTTCTCATCTGCGTCCATCTGTGTGAATCTGTGGTTAACAGTTTGATAGTTTTATGTTAGGCTATGCTCGGTAACAGGGCTGGTTCCTTGCTACCGTTTTACCCGGCCTCATCCGCCCTTTCCGGGTTGTCCTACTATTATCTTTTCCCATCATGACAAACCGAATATCCCTCAACTGGTTGGCAGAAACACTCATTCGAGAATCGAGTGTTCCATTCAGCGCGGAAGATTTTGCCAAAAGTCTTGAAAAACGATGGCAAAAAGAAGTTTCTGGTTTTGCCATGAAGCGGTTGAAGAAGGTTTTGCTCAACCATTCATCCTTGATCGGGATTCATGACAGCAGCTTCATCCCCTTTCGTGCGGTGGTCGAAAAGATCGGCCATGTTTCGTTGTCGGTACAGTTAGGCGGCTGGGAGTTGAAGCAAGGCATCCTGATTCCCGGACATCGCCTGATTCCATTTATACCTCCGAACCTTGAAGAGAGTGAGTTGACGTTTCAGGATGTGGATGGGAATGAAATTCCCAAACTGAAAAAATCTTATTTTATTCAGGATGTTATCCCTTTTTATCAGTACTGCTCGCGTTTTCCGGAAGAGATCAAGATCAATGAATGGATACCAGAAAAAAGTTGTATGACAGTTACGGTCTGGGACATGCAATCTTTATATAAGAGCTTCTCGTCCCGACAGGGGGATGCTCTGTTGATCGATCTGGTCGACTATGAAAAGGGAATCTATCGGGTTCGCTCCTATTCTTCGAGGCAATACCGGTTGAACCGATTGTGCATGCGAGCACTCTATATGGCTTTGGCGACCCAGATGGATCCACTTTGTCGGGATGAAAAATTTTGTTCGACCGGACTGGAAAAACAATTATTGCGAATTCTCTTTTCTGTGGACGCGAAAGTGTTTCGCGAGGTGAATGTCTTTTCTGTGACGGACTTTTTGGAGTTCCTCAAGGAGTGGACGGTTGTTGGGCGTGAGGCTGGCGGGGCGCAAATGGTGCCTGCATGGCAAACCGACCCCAGGCCTTTCATTCGCGCGAATGCCAACCGGACCGTGAAGGGTGAGTTGGGGTCGCTGAACAAAATATTTAAGGATTTACATTTGGCTTTTGATGCGTTGGAATTCAGGTCTATGCTTTATACGGTCATGGCTTCGGACAAGTACAAACTGGAGGCAGTCTTTTTTCTGTTGTTCGGGGGTCAGGGAGGTTTGTTTACCGATAAGAAACAGCATGAGGCGTTTTACGGCTATCTGCGCGAGCTGTTGTTCAAAATTTGCGAAGACCTTAAAACCCGCGAGTCGCATTTGATCGCGAATTTGCGTGAACAATGTGTGGATATCAAGCTCAGTCTGGTCGGTGTATTGCGGTTTCTCGAAGACCGTGAGGTTGGATTGGAAGATTTGCCCGCAGACTTATTGAACCAGATCATCGAGCTGGATCATTTTTGTACCGATACCCTGCGCCGGTTTGCCGAGAGGGAATGTCCGCCAGACCTGAAATTTGTCCGTGATTTGCGGGTGGCTTTGAAAGTGGTGCTACCGCAACTGTCAATAGTGGAAGAGGAAGTCTATTCCCGCCTGGCCATTTATTAGAACCACTCGGCGTGGAGCCAGTGAGCCGTGGCATACTAGCAAATAAAGATTTAGCTTGGCTTAATAAGCTGTTGATGGTTTACCCTCTCACGGGAGTGAGTGCTTTGCCGTTCAGCGAGTGCCCTGCCACTTGCTCGACCTTTACGCTTACCGTATCCCCAGGCTTCATGCCCTCCCCCTCTTCGATATTCACGTTCCAGTATTGTGGAGTTCTTCCCTTGAAAGTATAGCCGGGTTTGGAGGACCGGCCTTCGATCAGCACTTTAACATTTTTTCCCATATGAGGTAGACCCTGTTCGGCGGTCAAACGGTTTTGCAGGGCGATGGTTTCCCGCAGTCTTTGCTTTTTGGTTTCTTCGGGCACTGAGTCGGTTAATTCATTGGCCGGAGTTCCGGGCCTGGGGCTGTAGGCAAACATGAAGCTACTACTGTAGCCGATCTCTTGCATAATTTTCAGTGTGTCCTCAAAGGCTGACCCGGTCTCGCCGGGAAAGCCGACAATGATGTCGGTGGAGAGAGCAATGTCCGGCACTTCCGATTTCAGTTCCATCAGTAAATCGCGATATTCCTCGATCATGTGGTCGCGGCGCATGGCTTTGAGCACTTCATTATTGCCGCTCTGAACGGGGAGATGTAGGTGGTTCACTAGGATGTCGATGTCCCGATAGGCTCGAATCGTCTCGCGGGTGAAATCGTTAGGATGGCTGGTGGTGAAGCGCAATCTTTCCACTCCGGGGATTTCGGCGACGCCGTATAAAAGTTCATGAAACGGTATGGGGTTATTGAGGCCCCGCTTGCCGTAAGAATTCACGTTTTGTCCGAGCAAAATGATTTCCTTGGCACCGTGTTCCACCAGAAGGCGGATTTCCCTATAAATCTCCTCTGGTTCCCGCGATTTTTCCCGGCCTCTGGTGAACGGAACCACGCAGAAGGTGCAAAATTTATCGCAACCTTTGATGATATTTACAAAAGTGCTGGGCCCAGGGGCTTTGGGCATGGGTAGTTCGGGAATAGTATAGGATTTTTCCCGGTCAAACCCGGTCCAGACAAAAGATTTGCCAGTATCGCGTACCCGATCCACGGCTTGGGCAATGTCATCTATCTGATCCGGCCCCATGACGAAATCCAGATAGGGTATGCGTTGCAACAGTTTTTCCCCATCCTGTTGGCCCAAACACCCAGTCAAGCCCAGAATCAGGTCCGGATTCGCCATTTTTAAAGGCTTTAGCCCACCAAGCAAGGAGAATGTTTTTTGTTCCGCCTTTTCCCGAATCGAGCAGGTATTGACCAGAATCAGATCCGCGTCCTCTTTTTTTTGGGTGCGCTGGTGACCGGAATGGAATAGGATGAGTTCCATCCTGTCGGTATCGGCGACATTCATCTGGCAACCAAAAGTATCCAAATAAACTTGTTTCATAAGGGTGAATGTAAGGGAATCGCTCGGTCTTTGCAACCGTCAATTAGCCGACGCCGGCAAAGGCGACAAAAGACCTCAATAGAGCTGAAGCGTTAAATTTAAATAAATTTATATTAATTAATAGTTAATCTATAGAGTTCTATGAATTTTATTGATAATTTGGTGTATTTGGAATAGGATTGTGGTATTCCATAAAAAATATTTTAGATAGTAGTCAGACTCAATAGTGCCAGAACTATTTTTTTCTTAGGGAGGGGATTTACTATGGCCAAAACCAATAGCGTCCGGGAAATTCGGGAAGCTAAGATGATGAGCAAGGCCGAGCTGGCCAGAAGGGCAAGCGTGACCGTTCAAACGATTGATCGTATTGAAAAGGGAAACGATTGTCGGCTCGATACAAAGCGAAAGATCATCCTGGCTCTCGGATATAAGCTCGCAGACCGGACCAAGGTTTTTAATCCCGGAAGTGACAACTCTACTCCAATGCCGAGAAAAGGAAAGTCAAAAAAAAATCTGAACTTTATTTAATGGGGTTTCTATCGTAAAGATCAGGGTGGGTTCACATATGTTGAGAATGCGGGAGTTTAAAAGGTAAACCGCCGTAACATCGTGGTTTTCTCACCGATAAAAGTAAGAGGGCACCTATGAGCGGTTACGCTCGGCATGATCCGAAATGCCAGTTTGTCATCCTCATTATTCAGGACGGAGCAATATGCTATACCCAGGATATATTCCTGTTGGAGGAGGGTATTTGACCAATATGCTCATGTCAAAATCCAGGGTTTCTTTTAAGCAGGCTTTTGAAATAAAGCGAGGCAAGTTTTCTGCGGAGGTTGAGAAAGAAGGGGTCATCAAAACCATTGTCCAAGCCTGTGGGAAAGTTTTAGATGAGGTACAAAAATCTTTCGAATATTTTAGCACACTGTCCAACCGCCAGATTGAGAGAGTTTCGTTATGCGGAGGGGGAAGCATGATTCGAGGGTTGGATGGCTTTTTTGCCGGCTATTTAAAGGTGCCCGTAGATATCCTGGGTCCCATGCAGGGGATCAAAATCAATCCCAAAGACTTTGTTGACCAATCATTAGTCGATGAAATGAGTGGGCTGTCCACGGTTGCACTGGGTTTGGCCACAAGGAGATTTGACTACACATGATTCGAAGCAATCTCCATGATTATCGGTATGAACTGAGAAAGATTGAGACCCAAAAGCGGATGGTCAAATGTATCGCGATTATCATAACCGCGATTTTTTTAATCATCATGAGTTGGTTGGTGGAGCAGGGTCGCCTGGATTCGGCAAGAAGTGAGACAAACAAAGTGAAATCTCAGGTCGCGGCTTTGCAAAATCAGGTTGGAAAGGTCCGTGCCATGGAAGCCAGGAAAAACCGCATGGAGACTATTATTAAGGGAATTGAAGATTTGAGAGAAAGGCAAATTGCGGGCACCATTGTCAGTGATTTGAACATGGCAATTCCTGATGGCCTCTGGCTGGTCTCCATATTTGATGCAAAGATTAATGGCGTTTGGCAGGCATAGGAATATCCAAATGACTGCGTTCATCATGGAGGAAGGTAAAGTTGAGGATTTTTATAAAGAGATTCCCTTTAAAATTCAGCTTACCGGGGAACTGTGGGTCACGCTCGATTTCATTGAATATGCGCAGAGTCTTCTGCATCTGGTTAGTTTTGAAGACCTGACATTGCAGAGCCAGAAGCCTTCGGCAAGGGCGGATTCTCTCCAGCCCCAAAGTCACGACCGCGGATAATAAAGAGGCTAGAATAAAAAGTGGTTCGAAAATTCCTTATCAGGTTACCTCGGCAGAGGGCAACTCGATCCAGTTTGTTGATGCCGAACTCAGTTTGACTGTCACGCCCCATGTCACTTCTAGTAATAGTATTTATATGACTATTGACGCGACCAAAAATTCCTCGAATTTTAGCCAAACAGCAGGGACGGCGGTGCCGACTATCAATACTAATGAGACGCATACGGAGGTTTTAGTGGAGAATGGAGAGACCACCGTTTTAGGTGGAATTTACGAAAGCACTATAAACGAAAACAAAAAGGCAGTTCCGTTTTTCTCCAAAATACCTCTTTTGGGCCTTCTATTTCAAAACTATAACGAGTCCGATACCATTGCTGAGCTACTGGTGTTTATCACTCCTACCATAATTGAAACAAATTGAGATCGGTGTTAAGGCCTGTTTAAATTAAGGTTGGGAAAAACATCACGCATGGAAATTCTCATCTAAAGAAAAGTAATAGAAATATGCAACGTTTAGGCATTGACTTAGGTGAAAGAAGCTATGACATCCTTATTGGCACTGGTCTTAGAAAACGGGCGGGTGAGTTCCTCAAGCCTGTCTTTAAACCCAGCCGGGTTGTGGTCATCACCCATCCCTCTATCAATGGTCTCTATGGCGAGGAGGTGGCGGAGAGTTTTATCGCACAGGGATGGACCACCGACATCATCGAAGTTCCCGAAGGCGAATCCTCCAAGAACCTGAACCAGGCAGAAAAATTATACGACCACCTGCTGGAATTGAATTGCGATAGGAAATCCGTTTTGGTGGCTTTGGGCGGCGGGGTGATTGGAGACATGGTGGGTTTTGTCGCGGCGACTTATCAGAGAGGGATCTCTTTCATACAAGTGCCGACCACTTTACTTTCCCAGGTTGACAGTAGTGTGGGAGGAAAAACAGCCGTCAATCATCCCAAGGGGAAAAATATGATTGGGGCGTTTCACCAGCCGCGCCTGGTTGTGGCGGACTTGGAAACTCTCAGGACGCTTCCCCAGAAAGAGTACCGGGCGGGACTTGCGGAGGTTGTCAAATATGGGGTCATTGCCGATGCCAGACTCTTTGAATTTCTGGAAACTCATTATAAGGAAATTCTCGACTTTGACCATAAATCCCTTATTCATATCGTTGAAACTTCCTGCGCTATAAAGGCGGGAGTGGTTGAAAAAGATGAGCGGGAAAGCCATTATCGGATGATTCTCAATTTTGGTCATACTTTCGGCCACGCCATCGAATCGTTGACGGGATATGCCCGGTTTGTTCATGGGGAAGCAGTAGCGATGGGAATGGTGCGTGCGGCACAGCTGTCTCATTCAGTAGGAAAATGTTCCGAAGAAGTCCCAAAGCGACTGGAAGCCTTGCTGAAAAATCTGGACCTGCCGGTAGATATGCCGGGGCTGGATTCCTCAGCCGTGATTGAATCTTTGTATCATGACAAAAAAACAATGGGACGTAAAATAAAATTCATTCTGGTTACTGAAATCGGCTCAATCGAAATCGTGGACCGGATGCCGGAAGAGGAAATTTTAAAAGTGCTTTAAGAAAGTTCTGTCAACACTTTCGGTGAAATGCCAACTGTGAAAACTTTAAAAGTGTTTTGATTTGGTTGTAAGGATTGGCGGATTCAAGTTGTAAGCGCGACAGTTAGTGAAGAATGCTTCAATCTGATATCGTTGTTCCTGGGTAGGCTGAGCGTAACCGCTCACAGGTGTCCTCTTACTTTTATCTGTGAGAAAACCACGATGTTACACCGTGGTTTACCTTTCTACCAACACGAAGAGTTGTGCTTACAACTTGAATTCAGGGCTAAAATATGTCAACAATGCCGGTGTTGATTTTTTTTGCGTTGTTATGGACTGTCGATGCGGATGCCGCCATTTATAAGTGGGAAGATGAAAACGGGAAAACCTATTTTACCGATGATCCCACCAAAGTTCCAGAAGCATTTCGCAAAAACCCTTTTATTTTATAAAAGGTGATACATCCCGAAAAGAAACTCCAAAGTCCAAAGAAAAAGGGGTTCAGGGTGAGGGAGATGAGACCTTAGGGAAAGAAGACCCTGCCGAAAAGCAGGGACTTTTAGCACAAGTGGGCCAACACGATGTTCCCGAGATCAAGGCAATTGCCGGGTTCTTGGAAGCGAGCATTGTCGCGGATGAAAAATCCCGGAAAGTCGTGCCGACCACCATTACTTCGACTCGCCAGACCCAGACCCTGATAAACCGGTTGAAGGGTGAAGCCGAGACGGAAAAACTGCTTCTGGAAAAACTGACCACTGCTCTCAACCCTCAACACAAAAACCACTAACTGCTTTTGGGGCTGACCCTGACAACACTGAACAGGAGAACCATACTTATGAACTGCCAAGTGCTAAACCTGAGGAGCTTATTACCGTGAAAATTTATGGATTCTCGCCAATAGCCGATGAAAAGGCAACAGTTCTGATCCTGGGTACAGTGCCTGGTAAAGAATCGTTAAGAAAAAAAGAGTACTACGCAAATCCACAAAACAGCTTCTGGAAAATAATTGGAAAATTATTTGAGCTTGAAGGCACTGCAACCTACAAAGAAAGAACGAAAATATTAACGAAAAACAAAATAGCGTTATGGGATGTCATCAAGTCGTGTGAAAGGAAAGGAAGTCTTGATCGGGAGATAAAGGATGATACTCCAAACGACTTTGAATCTTTTTATAGCAGTCACCCATGCATAAGATATGTCTTTTTCAATGGTAAGAAGGCAGAAACGGCATATGAAAAAATCCTCCAGTCAATGCCGTCTGAGATCAAGTATTCCAGGCTTCCTTCAACAAGCTCTGCAAACGCTAGAATGTCGTTTAAGGATAAATTGTGGGAATGGTCTCAGCTATTAAGCGAAAAACATTATGAGACCTTGGGTCCTTCGTCTCCCTAAAGGGACGTGCCAGACCTTCAGCTCATCGAGGATGACAAACTGGCGTTTCTTGTCATTCTGAACGCAGTGAAGAATCTCGACTTTACGCTTTTTCGGCTTACGCAAAGGTCGCATAATGAACGAATCTGAACTTGGTAAAGAAGAGAAACAAATTCTTGAGGATTTTAAAGCGGGTGAATTTAACTCAATTCTTACGCCTGAGCGTAAGAAAATGTTGCGGGCGTCTGCTGAAGCAATCTGTTTGGGTTGCTGATAAAGCTGACCTGACGTGTGAAAATTAATAAAAGTCTTATGTCTTTTTAGCTCTGGCAAGACATGGGACTTTTTTCTTTTGGAAACCGGATTTTTGTCCACACTCCCCATTTCATTCCTCCTTGCCAACTTCCTCAATAAGGCAGTGAAGTCCGCCGTCAAAGCCCATGAAGAGTGGAAAATCTTGCCTGCTCCCAAACGAGGCGAAATTCTTTTCCGGGTGGGTGAACTGCTGACTAAACATGCTGAAAATTTTCACCGAATGGAAATCGATGCTTGTCGATTACAGCGGTGCTCTGCAAAAAGCTCAGATGGAGGATTGAATGTTTCTATGTTAGAATCCCCACTGCCAGTCGCTACTCATTTTTGTAGTCACTTCCTGCAGGTTTGCCGCAACCCTTCTTTAGCTCCAGCGGAGAAAAGTTATCATCCAGATTCCAAAAGCAAAACAACTCTCGTCCGGTCATAACGGTCAGTCCGAGTCTTCGCACCTGAGGTTTTCCATACTATCCAGCGGTAGTGGTGGCAATTCGGTTTATATCGAGGCAGGTGGAAATTGTATTTTAATTGACGCCGGCTTGAGCGAAAAAAAACTCTCTCAACGCATCTCTCATATCGATCGATCCTTGAATGGGTTGGATGCGGTGTTCGCCACGCACGAGCACTCCGACCACATCCGCGGTATGGGCCCGCTTTTGAGGAAACATCAAATTCCGCTCTTCACGACCGAGGGCACTTTTAAACGAGCCGGCCCTTCTATGGGAACGCTTCCCGGCTTCAATCCGATCCGTGCTGGACAGCCTGTTGAATTCGGTGAGTTGGTGGTGGAACCTTATGCCACCCCTCATGACGCGGAAGAATCGGTGGCTTTTGTCATCCATTATCGGGGATTGCGGTTGGGTCTTGCAACCGACCTTGGAAAAGTAACGCAAGAAGTTACAAACAAACTGCAAAAGTTGGATGCCCTGCTCATTGAGTCCAATCATGATGCGGACATGTTGGATGCCGGCCCCTATCCCTGGATTACCAAGAGAAGAATCAAAAGTGATGTCGGGCATCTTTCCAACGAGGCTTGTGGCGAGTTATTGTCATCGGTCAAGCATTCTGGATTGAGGCTCGTCGTGTTGATGCATATGAGTGAGACCAACAACCATCCGGAACTGGCCCGAATCACCGCCCACCAAGCTCTGGGGCAGGACTCGCCGGAAATGATCATCGCCGAACAAAATCACCCCACTCCATTGATGGTGTTATAACTAAGTTAGTATCGCCCCTTTTTTCGTTAAACTTGAACCCGCCAAGCTTTCATGAATGATATTCGGGATAAAGTAATTGGCAGTTGGTTTGGCATGGCGGTTGGCGATGCCATGGGCCGACCCGCGAAAGGATTGAAGCCCGCTGCCATCCGACAGATTTTCGGGGCGATGGACGACTTCAAGGATGTACGCCCGATCATGGGAAAGGGAATTAAAAATTATCGCATGCGAGGATTGTATGGAGCTCCCACCCAATGCACTCTGGCGGTGGGCGATGCCTTACTTCAAAATAAAAGAAAGTTTCTGGTGGAATCGGCGAAAAATTTCCAGAAGCTCGCAAAAGCGGGGCCGGAAGGCTATTTCGGGGTTTACCGCAACCACTCGGCTTGCCTGTGGCGGGCGGTGGATCTGCTGGATGACTGGGAGGAGGGGCAGGCCTCGGAACAGAACTCCTCAACCTCCCTGTTTGTCAATCTGGCCATTCCCTTGGCTTTGTTCCATGGGAAATGGTCCAAAACTTTGGCGAGGCAATGTTTTGATGCCTGCCTGTTGATGAGCCGCAACCGGTTTGAAGTTGTGGGAACCGTGTTAACCGGATTTTTAATGACTCGGTTTCTGGCTTTAAATTCTGTAGAGAATCCTCCTATTGATATTCTGCGGGAGGCGGAAGAAATATGTCGTCAGGCGGAAGTGGACTACCAGTCGAGATTCCCGGAATCGGAAGACGGCGGGCTTAAGGGCTTGAGTGCTTTGAGCGGAGCCCTTAAGGGAATGGCAGAAAAGTTTAATGAACCGGATCTTTTGCAATGGCTCTCGGATTACTCCAACGCCTTCACCAAATTAGAAATCCATCACCCTTCGCAAGGGTTTGTGATGACTTTACTGCCGCTGGCTTTGTACTGTGTGCTTCACCCGCCGGAGCCGGGTTTTGCTTCTGCTCTCACGCATTCTCTGGGTCACGGACGGGAGACGGAAATGCTGGGGGCTCTGGTGGGAGCTTGGGCCGGAGCGCTGTATGGATTCGATAACATCCCGGCTTCCTGGAAAAGCGGATTGGTCAATGCTAGGGAAATCCGACTGCGAGCAGAGGCTTTATTGGCCCGGCGCGGGAAAAAAGAGCAAAAGGATTTGTTTGATATGGAAGCGGGTTTGACTGCCAAGGAGTTTGAAGAGGGCAAACGTAATCTGCCGAAAGAAACGAAAAAAGGGATTCAGGTAAAATCGCAGGACCTTTGGGATGAGGAAGAAGCTTTCCTCCCCCCGAAAGAGGATAGGGCGGAGTGGAGAAAATTTCAGAAGGAAAAAACCAAGTCGAAGCGGGACCGCCGTAAAAACATCCCCTTAGTGGATGGTTTTTAGCCCCTCTCTGAGCCTGGAACTAGGGTAAAATCAAATCTCCCCATCCATTCCATAATTCTACAAAAGCCGCTAACCGGGCCATGCTTGGTGGCCGTGACACCGTATCATCAGCTTTCATACCCCGGCAACGCGCGGCACACGAATACTTAGAAGAATATCACGTCTGCCGATAACCAGGCTCTCGTTAGAGGGTGAGGGTGAAGATGGCGTCGCGAGTTAGTTCGAAGTGGGATTTGCTGTGGCCGTTTCCTGAATGCTGCGCGGTTTCCAGTAACAAAGAATGAAGCAGAGGGTGTTGGGGCGTGTTGTTTTCCAGCAGGTCTCGGGCTTTACCTTCCAACCCATGTTCCAGATAAAACGTAGATAATAAAAGCACCAGCAAGAATTGGTCTTCCGGGCTTGTGGCTTTTAGAGATTCTTCATAGGTGCGCAAAAGCTCATGATAGTCATCGGATTCCCTGAGCGCGATTTGTGCGCGTACCAAGCAGGCTTTATCGCCGGTTTTCTGGAATCCGGTTTTCCAGGTTTTTAATGCCTGCTTTTGTTTTCCAGATTCCAGATAGGCATCACCCAGTGACAAGTAGGCCGGCAGGCATTGTTCAGAAGTGCGGAGTGCCTGCTTAAATTCGGAAATAGCACTATCCCGGTTTCCCGCTTGTAGACTTTTCCGGCCAAGTTCAAAAAGGAATTGGCCCAGACTGGTTTGTTCCTTTTTCCATTCTTCATTGTTTTCCCGTAGAAGAGGCAAAACTTTTTTCTGCAGGATGCAAACTTTTTTCCAGTCTTCCTGTTTCAAATAAATGTCGCGAAGGTGGAGTAAGGGGGCGGTTGTTCCCGGATTCATCTCTTGCGTTTTCTGGAGTAGCGCGATTTCTTCGCTTTGGCGGCCGGTTTTAGAATAGGTGTCCGCTAGACCAAAGAGCGCATGGATGTTTCGCGGCTCGAGGGCAAGAGCTTTCTTATGAAAAATTTCTGCCTGCCCGGGTTTGCCTGTGGCAGACAGGATTTGCCCCATCAGGTTGAGCGCGTCGACATGTTCTGGAGATGTGTCGAGGGCCTTTTCGATAAGGCTTTGCGCTTTGCCCGTTTTGCCGCAGATAAAAAAACGTTCTCCTTTTTTGAACAGGGTTTCAATCCGGCGGTTTCTTTTCTCGACACGGTTATTTTTAAAACCGATTTTCCAGCGCGTTAGTGTATTTTTTAAATTAAAAGTCCAAAACAGAAAAACCGTAACGATCACACCGATAAGGATAGAACCCAATAAAAGCAGAACGGTCGGTAACTTCAGCGACTGGCTTTGGGTGATGTGGACTGTAGAATCATGAGGATTCAGGAACGCTGTATAAATGGAGAGTAGCGTAAAAATCAGAAAGACGACGATTTGCTTCAAGGACACGCTTAACTCTCCTCGAACGGGTTTTCGTCATTGATACTGATGGCCCTAGGGCTCTTTTCCATTTCGCTCAGGCATCGGGTGCAGTATTCCGTGTAGGGGACCACTTTCAGTCGGGCTTCTGGAATAGCACTCTCGCATTGGGCGCATATTCCATATTCCTCTTCGCTGATTTTTTCGATGGCCGTGTCAACTTGTTTGAGTTTTTGCCATCCTTGTTCACCTAGTTCCCCTTCCAACTGCCGGTTGTAGGCGCGCGCGGCATCGTCGCTGATGTCAGCCATTTGTCCGATATCGCTTTCTTTTACATTATGGTTTGACTGTTCAACACCCCCCAGTAACTCGGACCGGATAGATTCCAATTGAGACCGAAATTGCGCCAATTTTTTTTTGTTCATAGGTGTGGTTTAAGGTGGAAGCGGAGTCTTTATTGGCCTACTGCTTTGATGACAGGAACATCGCCCCATAGACGTTCGAGGTCGTAGTGAAGGCGGGACTCTTTATGAAAAACATGCACCATTAAATCCCCAAGATCGACCACCACCCAAGCACCTCCCGAATAACCTTCTACAGCAAAAGGTTTATCGCGGGTCCGGTAATACTTGCCGAGGATGGCGTCAACAATAGACTGAACGTGAACCTTGGAGTTTCCACTGCAGATCATGAAAGCATCTGTCAGATCGGAGCGGTTCCGCAAGTCCAGAACGAGAATATCAGAAGCCTTTTTTTCTGTGGCAGAATCAACGGCTAGCTGTTGAAGAGTGCTTAACTTTTCTCTCATTCAAACCATAATTGGAGGAGGCTCCATCCGGTATAATTTATGTCTCATAATATAATGATCAACCGCGAGGGGCAACAAATTTTTGATTTCTTTTCCTGTTTGCACCTTAAGCCGAATTTCTCTGGATGAAATATCTTGTGTTGGAATTTGATATAGCCGTATGGTTTTCCCGGTGACTGGATTCAAAGTTACAGAGAGGTTATTATTTTCCAGAGGATTTTTCTTGATTCCCAGTACCTGACTCAACTTAGCCGGAAGCACCAGCTGGATGCCTGGACGTGTGCCTGCCAGCACGTGGCAAAGTTTTAATATATCGGCAAAGCTTTTCCAGGTATCCATCGATATGAATGCATCGGCCCCAAGAATCAGAAAAAACTCCCAGTCGGGATGGTTTTCCTTTAACCGGGATAGTGTCTCAATAGTATAGGAAACGCTCCCTTTTTCAATCTCCAGTAAATCAATGGAAAACGCGGCTTCCCGCTCAAGGGCTAATTCGAGCATAGCGACCCGGTGTGGCGAAGGGGTCGGCCGGTCATGCGATTTGTGTGGAGACTGGCTCACAGGGATGAACAAAACTTTTTGTAAATCAAAGAGTTGCATTGTCTGTGTGGCTAGGTCCAGATGCCCGTGATGAACGGGGTCAAACGTTCCTCCCAGCAAACCCACTCGCTTTAATTCGCTATTCATATCGCAAAAATCGTTCATAAACCTCTGTATATGGCAAGGGATAATGAGTTTGTAGAGCCCATTCTTTCGCAACCCTCTCGTTTTTGTCAGTTTTTATTGCGGGGTCGGGGTTTAAAACTTACTCCTTAAAGAAGAAAAAAACTTATAACATATTCAAAGCAAAGAGGTTATAATAGAAGATGGTGCTTACCATTTTAGAAGGCATGGGTTTTGCTGTGAAACAGGTGACTGTAAATATTGCCTGTCCAAAGCTTCTTTTGTTAACTATAAAGCTTATTTTGCCAACCGCCGACCATGGAGGAGTAAAAAATGCTATCCAAATTTAGACGGGTTCGAGGAGAAAAGGGTTTCACTCTGATCGAGTTGTTGGTCATTATTGCCATTATCGGTATTTTGGCCGCTATCGCGATTCCTCAATTCAGTGCTTACAAGAGCAGGGCTTACCAATCGGATGTAAAAGCTCATTTGAATAGCCTGTTTCTGGCTTGCAAGGCTTATTGGGCTGACAATAGTCCCACGAATGATTGTACTACCGCCGCGGTCACTGCCGGCGATTATGGTTATGCTCAGTCAGCAGATATTAGCCTCACGATCAATGATAACGCTGAGGCCACCTTTGGCGCCACAGCTAGTCACGCTAGTGATAGCACTAGTATGACATACACCATTAATAAAGATGGTATGGTTACCCCATAGGCTTTTGTGACGGAAAGCCCGAGCACATCCACTTGGGCAATTATTTTTACCGAGGTGTTCGGTTGAGGCTGTGATATCCCCTCATTAACCTTTCATGCCCCAGAGAGGATAAAAGAGATGTTGCCCTTGGGCCTCAACGCTTAGCTAGTTGATTTTAAAGGGGTAGTTTGATAGAATTTGGGCATGGGCATCGAAAAAGATTTCATTGTAATTGGTTCCGGTGTGGCGGGGCTGACCTTTGCACTCAAGGTCTGCAAGTTCGGCTCGGTGGGAATCATTACCAAGGACGCTTTGGAGGAGTCGGCGACCAAATATGCCCAGGGTGGTATCGCCTCGGTGATGGCCGAGGACGATTCGTTCGAGTTGCATGTTCAGGACACGATGGAAACCGGGCGCGGACTCTGCCACGAAGACTTCGTGCGCATCGCTTGCCGCGAGGGTCCGGCACGAGTTCGTGATTTGATCGACCTCGGTGCCCGGTTCGACCGCGTGGGCGGTGCTGAGTTTGATCTGGGAAAAGAAGGTGGGCACTCGAAGCACCGCATTCTGCATGCGAATGACCTGACTGGCTGGGAGATTGAACGTACCCTCATCGAAGCGGTTCACACTCATGACAATATAGAAATATTTGAACACCACATGGCTATCGACCTCATCACCCTGGCCCGGCTCGAGGAAAAAATTCAGCCGGGTAGCGAACAGGATGAGGTGTTGGGGCTTTATGTCCTGAACCACCTGACGCAAAAGGTCGGGACGATGGTGGGCCGGGTCATTCTCATGGCCACCGGTGGCGCGGGCAAGGTCTATCTTTATACATCGAATCCGGACACGGCTACCGGCGATGGTGTTGCGGTGGCTTATCGAGCCGGAGCACAAATCGCCAATATGGAATTTTTCCAGTTCCATCCTACCTGCCTGTTTCATCCGAAAGCGAAATCGTTTCTCATTTCAGAGACGGTGCGGGGCGAGGGCGGAATCTTGCGTCTGCAAAACGGCGACACGTTCATGGAGAACTATCACTCTTTAGGCTGTCTGGCTCCTCGTGATGTGGTGGCACGGGCCATCGACTACGAAATGAAAATGAATGGCAACGACTATGTCCTTCTCGATGCGACGCATCTTGAGGGTTGCCGCATTCGCGAGCGTTTCCCAAATATTTATAATACCTGTCTGGAGTTCGGATTCGATATGTCGCGGGAGCCTGTTCCCGTTGTGCCGGCAGCGCATTATATGTGCGGCGGACTGGTGGTGGACGTCAACGGTCAGACCAATATCAAAAGGCTTTTTGCCAGTGGAGAGATATGTTTCTCCGGTCTGCATGGTGCCAATCGGCTGGCCTCCAACTCCCTGCTGGAAGGACTGGTGCTCTCGCACCGTGCGGTGGAAAAAGCGGTGAAGTTGTTTAAGGAGTCCAAAAGTTCTAAAAGCCCGTTGGAGCGGATTCCTGAATGGGACCCCGGAAGCGCGGTGGACAGTGACGAGTCGGTCATTGTATCACACAACTGGGACGAGATCCGCCGATTAATGTGGAACTATGTCGGCATTGTTCGATCCGACAAGCGTCTAAAACGGGCGGAGTGCCGCATTCAGCTTCTGCTGGAAGAGATTCAGGAATATTACTGGAACTTTAAAATCACCAAGGACACGCTGGAGTTGAGAAACATCGCCATCACGGCGCAGTTGATCATTCAAGGAGCCATGACCCGGAAAGAAAGCCGTGGTTTGCACTATAATCTCGACTATCCGAAATCCGATGACGCGAACTGGAAAGAGGACACGGTTTCCCAGAGCACTGCTCATCGATTGATAACTAAAACCAACCCGAGAATTATGACTCATGAGTGAAGAAAAAACAGTACACATGCTGATCCGAGATTTTTTTGGCGTGGTTGCGCTCGCCTTCACTGTATTTGGCTTGATGGCGTTGACGACTTTTTCTCCCGATGACCCGTCCTTCAATAAAAGTATTACCGGGACGAACGTGGCAAACTCTGTTGGCATGATCGGAGCTTATTTTTCCGATGGACTGGCGCGGGTTTTTGGCAGTGGTTCATTTTTCTTTCCGGTGATCACGATGCTTTTAGGCTGGGCTTTGATTCGGGGAAAAGATTTTCACAACTGGTCGTTGATTTTAATTTCGGGGGTTTTCTTTTTGATCGGACTATGCTCTCTGCTCGCGATCCAGTTCGAGGTTGACCCGTTTTTTGGTTCGGCGGTCCCGGTTGGCGGTTTGGTCGGCCATGGTCTTGGCGGATTTCTGGTGACATGGTTGAATGCTTCAGGAGCGGCGTTGACCCTGATCACTTTATTATTCGTGGCCTTTCTGGTGATGACGCGCATTCCGGCCAACGCTCTGGTGGAGGGAATCGGAAAAATGTTCAAAGCCCTAGCCGCAGTGTCAATATTGGGGGTGAATGCAATAAAAAATATGACTTTGAAAGGTCTGTTGGCCACCCGGGCTTTGATCAAAAAATTCCAAACGATCGAGAGGATGCAAAAAATTAATAAAGCGGCGGTGGAGCCGGTGATCGTCACCCGTACCCGGCCTGAACCGGTGGTGAAGATTGAAGAGAAGACAAATAAAGCCAGGGAAGAGAAAGCCGAGTTTGTTGTTCAGGATCATTTTGCTTTTATGGGATCGTCTGACAAATATCAAGTTCCCCCGCTTTCCTTGTTGGAAGACTCTCCGCCGGATAAAGAAGTTCGGTCAGAGAAAACCCGCGACGAGATTCTTGCCAGCAGTGCCATTCTGGAAAAGAAGTTGTCCGACTTTGGTATTGAGGGACGGGTGGTTCAGGTTCTGCCGGGTCCGGTCATCACCTTGTTTGAGTACGAACCGGCACCGGGAGTCAAGGTCAGCCGCATTGTATCTCTGGCGGACGACCTGTCGTTGGCTATGCGTTGTGTAGGGCTTCGCATTCTAGCTCCTGTACCGGGCAAACCGGTGGTGGGTATTGAGATTCCCAATATGCGGCGCGAGACTATTTATTTTAAAGATGTCATGACATCAGACGTGTTTCAGGAGTCGGAGTCAAACCTCACTCTGGCGATTGGCAAAGATGTTACCGGCGAACCGGCGGTGCAGGATCTGGCGATCACGCCGCATTTACTCATGGCGGGTTCGACCGGGTCGGGTAAAAGTGTCGGACTCAACGCCATGATCTGTAGCATCCTTTTGAATGCCACGCCGGATGAGGTTAAAATGATCATGATTGATCCGAAGATGCTGGAGTTGTCTATCTATGATGGTATTCCGCATCTTATTTCCCCGGTGGTTACCAATCCTAAAAAAGCTGCTGCCGCGCTACAGTGGGCGGTCAACGAAATGGAATCGCGTTACAAAATGATGGCCGAGTGTGGAGTTCGCAATATCGGCGGCTTCAACGATTTTGCGGAGAAACTGCAAAAGGAATATGGGCTGGAACTGAAAAGCCGCGAAAAAGCCAATAAAGGAGTCAAGCCTAAAGGTGATAAGGACGAGGAAGGCGAGGAGATAATGCCGGAACCGCCCGCGAAACTCCCCTACATTGTTGTGCTGATTGATGAGTTGGCCGACCTCATGATGGTTGCGTCCAAAGGGGTGGAGGACTCGTTAACCCGGCTGGCGCAAATGGCACGGGCCGCTGGCATTCATCTGATCGTTGCCACGCAACGGCCTTCAGTGGATGTCTTGACGGGAATCATCAAGGCTAATTTCCCCGCACGCATGTCTTATAAAGTCACCTCCCGGGTGGACTCCAGAACTATTCTGGATGCCATGGGTGCCGACAAACTTCTTGGTAAAGGCGATATGCTGTTTCTCCCCCCTGGAACTTCCAAGCTTCATCGACTGCATGGGGTAATGGTCAGCGATGCGGAAATTCAACGTATTGTCGACTTTATCAAGGAGCAGGCAAAACCGCGCTATCAGGAAGATATCTTCGAGTCGGTGATTCAGGAAGAGAAAGGTGGAGGAGAAGAGGAAGAACCGTTTGATGAAAAATATGATGAAGCCCTTGCCATTGTCGCGAAAGACCGGCAGGCTTCCATTTCTTACATACAACGGCGATTAAGAATAGGCTATAATCGAGCAGCTCGAATTGTTGAAACCATGGAGAGAGAAGGAGTGATAGGCCCATCCGATGGGGTCAAACCCCGCGAAGTCTATGTCAGCCCGATCGAAGTTGAATAGGGTTTTCGGGAAGAATCTTGTTCTCCTGTTAACGCCGTTTCTTTTGGTTGCTTTTTGCGCGACCAGGTTGGTTTTGCGGGGATTTACTCCTACCGGGATACAGGCCGCGAAACTGGTGGAAAAGCCAGCTCGATCGTTATAAGAATTTCCTCCAGGCAAGAACCTACAAGCGCAAGGGACATGAAAAGGCAGGGAGCCTGGAGAAGACCGTAAATTTTTATAAGAAGCTGAAGAGAAGAAACTTTTATTTAGGGCTTCCACTTCTGGTCTGCTGGTCTGCCAAACCGTTTTCGACCGTTTTCATAATTGGTGAGCCATGCAAGGTTCCACTGCCGCTGACCAGGACGATTTTCTCTTTATCCTGTTAGGGGCCAGCAACTTGGCGCGGGGCTATTCTGCCCTGACTCGAAAAATTTCCCACAATATTTTACAAGTCGAGTTTGTCAACGCGATGGGACCAGGCCGAGGTTATTGCGCCCGAGGAGGATTTTTCAATTTCACCTATTCTCCCATTGGTGAATGCCGGGTTATGGAATCTGCCAAAGCTTATGCGGAACGTGGTTCTCGAATGGCGGTGCTATTGACTGATATCGGCAATGATATCATGTATGGAGTGCCTGACCCTTCTCTCATTAAATGTCTGGACAGCCTGATCGAAAAACCTCTGCAATGGAACGCCGAGGTTTTTGTGACCTCTATTCATGTGGATGTATCCAAAGATATGGGAAAGGCCTCCTTCAAGCTATTGAAGGCCATCTTTTATCCAAAAAGTCCGGTGACTTTTGAGCAGGCCGATGCGGCGGTAAAAAAGGTAAATCATTACCTTGTAGAAAAATCACGGCAGAGCGAGCGGGTTCATTTAGTGAGTGGACTGGGCGCATTCTGTGGCGTGGATAAAATCCATTACAGTCTGCAAAAAAGTCATCTTGCCTGGTCGCGCGTTGCCAATACAATGCTTTCGGTGCTGGGTGTGGCCTCCGATGGGAATGTTGGTCCGGGTTCCACGATAGTTTCTCTTTGGCAAGGTCTGAACCACCTGATAACTTCTGATATGTTGAGGGTCAGAAAAAAGCCGAAAGGGTTTTTCTAGAAAATTTTTATTGGCATTCCAGGGTGCCGAGGGTCTTTTATGGAACATTGTCTTGCCATTATCCGGATAGGGGCGTACATCATTGTTTTTGTTATGTTTGTGATGATCGGCGTGTTCGTGCATATTTTGTTTTTTATGTCACCACCACGACTTTTAAGATGGCTCGTTTTCTTTGAGCAATGGTGGGCCTGCGTGACTTGCAGGGTCTTCAATATTCATGTGCGGATTGAAGGAAACGCAAAGATAAAACCGGGATCGCTGATTGTCGCCAACCATGTCGGCTCGCCGGATATTTTTGTTTTGGGCGTATGCTTTAAAGGGTTCTTCGTTTCCAAAGCCGAGATCGCCGATTGGCCCCTGTTCAACTGGCTGGCCCGGTTGGGGATGACCATTTTTGCGGACCGGAGCAAACGCCATCAGGTGAAAGCTGTCATCGGGGAAATTGAGGCACGATTAAAAAGTGGGCATTCCGTGATCCTGTTTCCTGAAGCCTGGGCGACCGATGGAACCGATGTGGAACCCTTCAAGTCGGCGGTTTTCGAGGCAGCGGTTCTTGCTGATAGGCCTGTTGTGCCTGTAGAGATTCACTATCATGACGGCCATCAGCCGACGGTTGCCTGTTATGGAGATAGTTTCATCAGCCATATCATGGTACTGCTGAAAACACTCAGGCTTTCAGTGACGGTAACGGTGCTGCCGGAAATTTTAGCGGGCGCGGACCGGCAAACCCTGGCGGCAAAAAGTTACCAGGCCATTCGAGATAAACACATCCATCACCACTAGCCGTGTACCCCCTTGCGGGGCATAAAAGTTAATGAAGGGATAACACAGAGGTAGATAGCAATAGTTTATTGCGCCGAGATGCCGATTGAAGGTAAGATGAGGCCGTTACAATTTACCAGTAGGGGGGCACAATCCACCCACTCGGCGTCGGGCCAATGAGCAATGATCCATGAGGCCGAGAGAATATTTGCCCGCAGGATAAAGATATTGCCATTTACCAGTGGAGGCACTCCACTTTTTTGTGAAGGATTCAACATGATTCATCCTTTTAAAGGTCGGAAACCGGAGATTGACGGTTCTTCTCTGGTGGTAGAAAGCGCGCAGATCATCGGTGATGTGAAGGTTGGAGAAGAGAGCAGTGTGTGGTTCAACGCGGTGATTCGCGGCGATGTCAATCACATCCGCATTGGCAAGCGCACTAATATTCAGGATGGTTGTGTCCTGCATGTGGCGCGCAAAACCCTGCCGCTGATTGTCGGCGATGAAGTGACAGTGGGCCATAATGTCACCCTGCACGCCTGCACTATTCGATCGCAATGCCTCATCGGTATGGGAGCGATTGTTATGGACGGCGCGGAAGTGGGGGGACAGTCCATCGTTGGTGCCGGTTCCCTGGTGACCCCGAACACGAAGATTCTGCCGAAGAGCCTGGTGCTGGGTTCGCCGGCGAAAGTAAAACGGGAACTGACTGAAGAAGAAATTCGCGGCATCCGCGAATCGGCCGCCAACTATGTCAGCGATATTGAAACTTACCTCGATTAAGACGGATGACTGAATCTGCCCCGTTCAAGGTTTTGATTGCGGTGCTGGGCGGTAGCGGGGCCTATCATCTTCTCACCAGGCAGGTCCTTGGTCAGGAAAAAGACTGCCAAGTTTTTCAAACCCCTTATGGCGAAAGCGCGCCGATTCATTACTTCAGCTCTAAAAGTCGGGACTTTTTATTTTTATCCCGCCACGGTGAAACCGATTATTCCATCACCGCTCCTTTTGTTAATTACCGCGCCAATATTTACGCCCTGAAAAAATGTGGGGTCAAGAGAGTCATTTCATGGTCCGGTCCGGGAATCATCAACACCACTTTCAAGCCGGGAGATTTTGTGGTGCCGAACGATATCATAGATGAGACGCGCAACCGCGAGACCACGTTTTTTAAGGATACGGGAATCGGGTTCATCCGCATGCACCGACCCTTCTGTCCGCAGATTGCCAGCACCCTGCATGACACTCTGCACTCGAGCGGACTGCCCCATCATGAACAGGCGGTCTATGCCTGCACCGAAGGGCCACGTTTGGAAACCCCGGCGGAGATCCGCAAACTACGCCTGTTGGGTGCCGACTTGGTGGGCATGACTCTTGCCCCGGAAGCCTTCCTGGCTCGGGAAATGGAAATATGCTACACGCCGTTCTGCTACCTGACCAATTATGCCGAGGGAGTAAAGCCCAGAGAATTTAAAAAGGGGGAATTGTTTGAAGGCATGCAGACCCAAGAAGAACGAAAGCAGGTCGATGCGGCAATACAAAAATTTCCTCAACTGATCGGTGCGGTCTTTGAAAGTTTGGATGGCATCCCACGTACCTGCGATTGCCCGGAAGCTATGCGTCGCTACAAAGACAAAGGCCTGCTTGGCGTAGGGCCAATGGGCCAAGACTCGAAAAGCTGATGAAAAAGCGTTTGCTCGCTACTCACTCCCGTGGGAGGAAATATAGCAAAGGCTTTTTGAAGCCTCCAGTACAGTTTGCTGGCAGAGATAGCTATTGTTAATTGGATCCAGCGGTTTGGCCGGTCGGGCCAGGCTTCGAATCCACCGTAGACCTCTTTGAATCCATTTTGTGGGAGATACTCGGTGGCGCGACGGCTGGAGATGCCGTGGTAGCAACAAACAATCAGAGGTTTTTCCTTGTCAGCCGATTCGACATACCCTTTAACATTTCCATTGTTCAGGGAAAATACGTTCAGGATGTGGCCGACGGAGTAAGACCTTGGGCCGCGGATATTGACCACATTCGCGGAATCTTCTTCAACCATTACTTGTGCTTTGTGAGGACATGGTTCCTTAAACATGGTTTGCAATCCTTTATAAGGTCCGGACATCGTATACAATACGACCAACCCGAAAAATAGTTCCAATTAAATTTAATGCCACTTTCTGAACTGGAAAAATCTTTTAATAGCGCAAAAGAAAATGTTTTGCCGGCTGCGATGTTGGCGGCGACCATTCCACTGGTCGATGCTTACCAGCAGGCTCGAAAGTATGATTCGGCGGTGCGTTGCTTGCGGGAGGTGTTATCTGTAATTCGGAAAAAAGGAGAGATCGATCAGGAGGCGGTGGTTTTGACTACACTTGGTACCACTTTTTGGGAAAAGGCGCAGTTGCAAAAAGCTTTGGACCAGTTCAGTCTGGCTCTGGGCCTGTTTAAACAGTCTGGTGACAAGATGGGGGAACGAGCCACTCTGGCGATGATGGGCATTACTTTCTGGCGCAAATGCGAATGGCAAAAAGCGTTGGAAATCCTGGCCGATGTTTTTTGCGAGGCAGATAAACTGGTTGTTGATGACAGGTTCATGTCGGTGCAGGGAGCGTTGGAGAGAGGCGTTGCTACTTTGCGGAACCGGGTGCGCATGGGGCGCGGACTTCAAGACCCTTTGAGAATTTTACAGCCGTTGTTTTCTGGCTGTGTTTTGCATCGAGTGTTGGGAAACCGCGAGCAGTTTGAACTTTGGCTGGATGAAGCAGTGACTTTGGCGGAGTCGTTGAATAAAACCAATATTCTCGATGCCGCCCAGAGCATCAGGCAGCTGGGCGGCCCAGTTTAATCCAGGTCAATTCGTTTTTGTTATGGAACAGATGTAGGACCCGGCTATTAGGAATGGCGGCAAACTTGTCCGCGACGGCAAGGTCGGGTCTGCCTTTAAACTTAATTGTGCAGATGAAGTTTTTGCAGATGCCCGATTCCACCCATTTTAGAACCCATTCATAAAGTTTGTCCGGGTAGCAGACCACATCCGAGAACAGCCAGTCAATGCGGTGATTCTTGAACTCCTCCGGCAGAAGCGTGAACGCATCACGTTTCTGGAATGAGACGCCCTTTAATTCGGTAGCTGATTGAGATAATGGTGATCGGTCGATGCTCAAAACCTCTGCTCCGCATTGCTGAATCACCCAGGCCCAACCCCCTGGGCTGCCCCCAGCGTCTATACAGAACTCACCCGATTGCGGTGTCATGCCGGTGAGAGTGAGAGCTTCGTAAAGTTTTAAATAAGCGCGGTTGGGCGGCCCATTTTTGTCTTCGACGAAATGCGCTTCGCCGTTCGGGAATGGACTCGAACACTTCGTCGACGCGAGCAGGGTGTTTTCGTCCAGAAGCGTGAAGGTTCCTGGCGGGACTTGTGGAAAAGAAGGAGGAAAACTCAGGGGTTTAGAGCTCACCGGCGGGAGCTTTCCCAGAATTAGTTTGGCGCGGCGGTGGAGGGTGTGCGAATAGAGGCACCAGTTGCGGTGCAGGGATTTTAGTTTGTTGGCGGCATCGTTGATCGAGTCGATTTCAAGGACGACAGGATTTTCCCAGATATTCTGTGCCCAGCGCGCCAGTTTGGCAGGTTGAGAGGAAAGCACCAGCCGGTCGTGCACCGCAACCGCTCCATCAAGTTCTTTCAACAGGGGTTCGGTGAACCTCTCCGCCGCTAAGTAAGCTGATTTTATTTCAGAAGTCATTGGACGGGATCATACCGGTTGCCATGAACCAGCTCAAGCATTAAAGTGTAAAGCTGGGATGAGTTGTGCCAGGCAAGAAGGTTAAGAAAAAATATCACGTCTTCGTCACGTTGTTCCTGAGAATGACAAACCGGCGTTTCCTGTCATTCTGTGGCGCGCTATTGGTCCGCATCGGTTCGGATGTGACCAGTACCTGGTCCGCTCTACTAATTTATCTTGAACCATGGTATACTACCGGCATAGCGGTGCTATTAATGTTTTGGAATGGCGATCTGAATTAAAAAGCAGTGTTTCAGAGATTAAATCAGAGCTTAGCCTAACTATCATTCTGACTCTGTTTGTTCCGTTGCTCTGGAGAATACTTTCCCTATGAATGGAATGAAATCACAACTTCTGTTTTTCTGCTTGGGGCTGAGAGTTCGGTTTTAGGTTTTAATTTGAGGGCGCGAAGAGTGAATTTGAGCGTCTTGGCTGAAGCCGCGCTTCTGGCAACCCTGCCAAGGGAGAGGATTGAGGAATAAAGTATAAAGCACAATTCATTATTAGTTGCCTCCCGGTTTGGGGTGGCAGGTTTTTAACATTCAACATATGAGGGACAGTTCTTGGCTAATCATAAATCCGCGTTGAAGCGCAACCGGCAAAACCTGAAGAGAAATGAAAGAAACAAAGGTTACCGCACCCTGGTTAGGACGTTATCCAAAAAAGTGCGCACCGAAGCTGAGGCAGGCAACAAAGAGCAGGCCCGGAAAGAATTAAAGGTTGCTGAGAAAGTTATCGCCAAGGTTGGTGGTAAAGGCATCCTCCACGCCCGCGCCGCATCCCGAAAAATTTCCAGCCTTACCCGGTTGGTCGATCGCTGAATATTGAGCGGCGCGGCTGAAGCCGCGCTTCCGGCAACCCCCAGCCTTGCATTGTTATTTTGAGCGATAGTAAAGAATCTCGCTTCTCTGTTTTTTTTGGACTTACGCAAAGCCTTTCCAGCCGTGCTAACCCATCGTCCATTCAGTAGTACTATTGCCAATTGTCCCTGGCAGCTCGTCGGTCATGCCTAGTGCAGAGATTGAGGACCAGGGTTTGCATCGTTGCCAAGGGGTCCTGCGAAGTGGACTTCAAGTTTCTATCGGCTTTTACCAATTCGAAATATCCGTTGCGCAGTTGTTGTGTGCTGAACCGGCTGGTGTATTGCGAAGCTTTATCCACCGCATAAGGGTTGGCTCCCATAATTTTCGCAATCTGACCTGATGGCAGATTTTTTTTCTGGTAATGTTTTACTTCCCAGATCATTCGAAATTGCCATGCAAGGGCACCGAGGATTTTTATGGGTTCTTCTCCGTGATCAATTTGATTGTTGAGCAGATGGAGTGCTTTTCCAGGATTTTTTATCTTCAATGCATCGGTCAGGGCAAAAACATTTTCCAACTTGCTTTCTCCCACCACTTCAGCGATATCCTGTTCTGAAACAGATTTGTTTTTGCCAACAAAGAGGAGAGTTTTTTCCAATTCCTTTGCCAGAATCCCTGGTCGGGCTCCCACCCTGTTTATCAGAAAGCGGGCCGCATCAGAGGATAGCGAATAACTTTTTTCTTCAGCCCGTTTCCGCAGCCAGTTTGTCAGTTCACTTTCTCTAGGAGCTTCGCAGGCGACTGCGGTTTTTAATCTTGTCAGTGCTTTAAATAATTTTCTTTTGCGGTCTACCTTGTCAGCGGTAATGATGAGACAGGTTTCAGAAATGGGAGACTCGGCGTAGTCCATGAGGGCTTGGGCATCCTGATCCTTGGGGACAGCCTCGTGCAGATTACGCACCACCACTAGTTTTGTTCCGCCCGTGAAAGAGAGAGTTCTGGCAGATCCCAGCCAGTGGCTCAGCATGCTTTCACGGGCATCGAAGGTTTCCAGGTTGAAGTCCTGGTTATCATCGGTGATCCATTGGTGGCGTAGTGCCCGGATGACTTCGGTTTGGTAAAAGGTTTCCGGCCCATAGAGAAAATAGAAAGGCTCTGTTTGGCCTTTGGAAATTCTCAGGATTAAGTCGTCAGGAGTCACAATGGAATAGCGGATTAAAACTGGTCAATGAGTAGACTCACCAGCCGGTTGCCCAGTTCGTTATAAGCCTCTTCCAAGGCGGCAAGCCGGGCCGATTCGGTTTTGACAATATCAGAGGAGGCTTTGTAGTCCCATTTGGTTTGGAATTTTTGTTTCAGGTAGGGTTTGTTATTAACTTTGTCAATCACTTCAATATCCACACCCAGTTTCACGATATAATCTGAAGCGAAATCATCGGAACTGAATGAGACAGCCTTCAATTCGTAATAAAAAAGGTTTCCCCTCATCACCATATCGGCTTGGCTTTTGCGGACAACTTTAAGCCTTCCGTCCGTGATGTAGGAATTAATAATGGCACTTGTCAATTCCCGGTGAATTTCCGGTTCCGTGGAGCTATTGGTGAACACGGGGATGGAGAGGGTTTTTAAGTGCGGTGGCATGGAGGAACCAGCTCCTACGAGATGATACCCACACCCACCCAGGAGCAGGGCGAACAATATCCAGAATTTAAACGGTATTCGTTTCATTGGATAACGATGTTCACAAGCTTTTTGGGAATGACGATAACTTTTTTGATTTCTTTGTCCTGGGTCCATTCCAGAATTTTGGAATCTTTTAGCGACAGGGCTTTTAACTCGTCTTCGCCTATGCCGGATGCGACAGAAATTTTCTGCCTCACCTTACCATTGACTTGCAGGACGATCAACATTTCATCGGTTTGCGTCAGAGTCTCTTTGTATTGAGGCCAGGCCCATTGATCCAGAACTTTAGCAGGCTCCATTATCGATGCCATTTCCTCGGCAATGTGTGGAGCAAAAGGTGACAATGTCAGGACCAATGTTTCCAGAGCTTCCCGTACGGCCGGCTTTGTTGTTTCGTCCCGGTTGTTTTCCCACCATTCCTTGAAGCTGAAGAGATGGTTGACCAATTCCATAATCGCGGCAATGGCGGTATTGAACTGCATCCTTGTTTCAATATCATCTGTCACCCGTCTTATGGTGATATGGGTCATTCGCCGAAGGGCTTTGATTTCGGAAACGGCGGTGGTGAAAGATTCTCCCGGCAATGCGACCGATTTAACGTCCCCGATGAATTCGCCGAAAATGCGCCACACTCTTTTTAAAAACCGCGAGCATCCTTCCACACCTTGGTCGCTCCATTCCAAATCTTTCACAGGTGGAGCAGCGAACAGGATGAAGACTCGGGCCGTGTCGGCACCATAGTTGTTGATGATTTTGTCTGGATCCACGACATTGCCTTTGGACTTGGACATCTTGGCCCCATCTTTAATGACCATACCTTGTGTCAGCAGGCGGGCAAAAGGTTCCGGGACCTCGGTCAACTCAAGATCGTTCAACACCAGGTTGAAGAACCGGGAATAAAGCAGATGCAAAATGGCGTGTTCGATGCCGCCGACATATTGGTCGACCGGCATCCAGTAGTCATTGTTCTCTTTGCTGAAAGGTGCTTGCTCCAATCGGGGTGACGTGTAGCGGTCAAAATACCAGGAAGAGCAAAGAAAGGTATCCAGTGTGTCGGTATCTCGACGGGCACTGGCTCCGCATTTTGGGCAGGAAACTTTATAAAATGACTCCAGAGCGTGCAAAGGAGACTGGCCTTTTTCTCCCAATTGCACGTCGAGGGGCAACTCGACTGGTAGCTGGTCTTCGGGGACAGGCACGATTCCGCAGTCTGAACAATGGATGGCCGGAACGGGTGTTCCCCAATAACGTTGCCGGGAAACCCCCCAGTCGCGAAGCCGGTAATTGATCGTGGCTTTTCCGATGCCTTCTCTTTCCAGATGTCGGCAAACCGCCCGGCGCGCTTCCTGACCGATCAGGCCATCGAAAGAACCGGAATTCACCATAGTGCCGTCGGCGGTGAATGCCTGGGCACTGGCACCCACCGGGCCGGTTTCAGGTTGAATGACCACCCGGACGGGTAAATCGTATTTGCGGGCAAAATCCAGATCGCGCTGGTCGTGGGCAGGAACAGACATGATCGCGCCGGTACCATAATCCATGAGCACGAAGTTGGCTGTCCACACAGGAATAGATTCTCCCGTCAAGGGATTCACGGCGTGAGCGCCGGTGAACACGCCTTCTTTTTCGCCGCATTCGCTGGTTCGGGTAATGGTGTCCTGTATTTTTACCTTTTGCACAAAAGCATCAATGGCCTTTTCCTGCTCGGTTCCGTGCGATAGTTTTTCGGTGAGCGGGTGCTCGGGAGCCAGTACCATAAACATTGCTCCATATAAGGTGTCGGGGCGGGTGGTGAATGCTTTAATGGTCTCATCGCTTTCCTGGATTTTAAAGTCCACTTCCGCACCGAAACTTTTGCCGATCCAGTTCGTCTGCATGGTCAGCACCTGTTCTGGCCATTTTCCTACAAGGGTTTTACAACCTTCTAAAAGCCGATCTGCATAGTCGGTGATTTTGAAGAACCAGCCTTCCTGCTGTTTCTGCAGGACTTCGTTATCGCATCGCCAGCAACAGCCGTCCACAACCTGTTCGTTGGCGAGCACCGTTTGGCAATCTTTGCACCAATTGATGGTGGAGTTTTTTCGGTAGGCGATACCTTTTTCGAGGAATTTTAGAAAAAGCCACTGGTTCCATTTATAATAGCCGGGATGGCAGGTGGCGATTTCGCGGTCCCAGTCGTAGCTGAGCCCAAGTGCCTTAATCTGCTTTCGCATGGTGCGGATGTTTTCAAATGTCCACTCGGCAGGGTGGGTCTCGTTTTTAATGGCGGCGTTCTCGGCGGGCATTCCAAACGCGTCCCAGCCTAAAGGGTGAATAACGTTAAAGCCTTGCATGCGTTTGAATCGGGCCAGCGCATCGCCGATGGTGTAGTTGCGGACATGGCCCATGTGGATTCTCCCGGAAGGGTAGGGAAACATTTCGAGCAGATAATATTTTTTTTTGGAAGAGTCCAGTTCAGCTTTAAACGATTTATGTTCTTCCCAGTAAGCCTGCCATTTGGCTTCGATGGAATTTGGTTCGTAGGGGGTCATAGAAGGAGCGTTGTTCATAAAGAAAGATTTAATCAGTAATGAAAAAAAGAATTCTAACATACTCCCCCACTCACTCTGCCTCCAAGCAGGAAAATCAAATCCCCTCAACCCTCCTTTGTCGGGGAGAACTTTGCATAACCCCGGATCCTTCGTCGCCTTCGACTCATCAGAATGAAAAACCTGCGTTTCGTGTCATGCTGAACACAGTGAAGAATCTCGTTGTATGTCATTCTAAGGCTGGAGGACCCCGAACACCTGCTCCTCAAAGCGGTGGAACAAAATGGACGCGATCAAATCCATATTCGCAGGGTCGTCTTTAAGATAGAGAACCTTGAAACTGCCATCGTGGTTTCCATGACCAGAAAACTCTGGCCAAATGGCGGACTTTGGTTCTTTAATGGACAGAATACGATATAAAGGGGTTTTTACGGAGGGGGGATGGTTTTTTATGTAGAGCATTAAATCGCTAAGAGTTTTGTGATGGTTTGGGCCATTTTTTCAGAGGCACCTTGTTGTTTCGTGATGAAGGAACGGGCTTTTTTAGCCAGTTCCTGGCGCAGGCTTTCATTTTCCAGCAGGGTTTGCGCTCTTTCTTTTATGTCTCCAGAATTTTGTACTGGTAAAGCCAGCTCCTGGGCTTTGTCGGCGATATGGCTGATATTCTCAATAAAAGGCCCATGCATGACTGGCAGACCATAATATAGAGGTTCAATCAGACTGTGGCCTCCACCCGGCGGGACCAGGCTCCGGCCTACAAATGCGATTTGCCCCAGTGAATAAACCTTGGCCAATTCACCCATCGTGTCAAGAAGGATGACAGTTTTTGCGGGTTCCGGCGACGACCGCAGGGTGAAAGCAATGTTTTCCTTTTTAAGTAGGCTGACCACCTCTCCCACTCGCTCTATTCTTCGTGGAGCAAGAATCAAAACCAGGTTGGGGTGATTCGGCATCAGTTGCCGGTGCGCGTCCAGAATAATTTCTTCTTCGCCGACATGGGTGCTACCTGCTATCCATACTGGTGTGTCCGCGTCTAGTTTGAAACTCTGGCGTAACCGTTCTTTTTCCTCGTTGGTCAGGGGTTGCAGTGCGTCGTATTTCGGATCACCCATCACCTCGATACGCTTGTGGTTCACACCCAGTGCCAGAGCGGCTTTTTCTCCATGGGTGTTTTGCATGCCGAGTCGGTGAAACTTTTGGAAGGTGTCTTTGAAAAGGGAGCCGGTGCTGAGATATCGTCGGGCAGACCGTTCCGAGAGTCGACCGTTGCATAAAAGAGCAGGAATATTTTTTCTATGTAACAGATCGATCAAGCCTGGCCAGAATCCGGTATCGGTGACGACATAAATATCCGGATGGATTCGGCTCAAAGCCAGTTGGGTGAATGGCAGGCAATCCAGTGGATGAAAAAACACGCTGTCGGCGAACCCCGAATTGAGCACTGTCGCATAGCCCGAATCGGTGGTGACGGAAAGTGCGATAACGAGCTCCGGATTCTTCTCACGGACCCGTTGAAGAACCGGTGTCGCGGCCACGATTTCTCCCATCGATAGAGCATGAAACCAGAGGATTTTTTTGCCCAGCGTTTTCGGAACCCATCCGAAATGATGGGCTAGTCCTTTCCACTTATGCTTGGAGAACAGGGTCGTGAGCGCAAATAGTGGTATGAGAAGGACGGCGACAAAAAGGGATAGAAAGTGATAAAGATAAATCATCGAAACGGGTGTCCTATCAGGAAATCCCGGGCTTATGTTGATTGGATGAGTTCAATATTCCTTTTTAAGGCACCGTTGTTGGCCTTGACGGTTTTTTTCGCAGACTGTCCCAGCGTCTGGCATTCGCCCGTATTTTTCAGCAAACGTTTTAAAACATCGTAGAGTTCTTCTATATTTTGCAGTTGCAGGCCACCCCCAGACTGTGTGAGAAGTTCCGCTTCTTCTTTAAAATTATTCATGAATTTGCCGAACAGCACCGGCTTTCCCAATGCCGCAGGTTCGAGAATGTTGTGGCCGCCAAACCGGGGATTGAATCCGCCCCCGACATAGGTCACGATTGCGTTTTTGTAAAAGGCATTGAGTTTTCCCAGGCTGTCTACTAGTAAGACAGCACCTGTAAAGTTTATCAGATCATCCTGTTTGGAGAGCAGGGCATAATCCACTTCGAATTCTCGAATCAAGTCTTCAACTTCCCGGCATCTTTCCATATGTCTGGGGGCAATCACCCCGATCAGGCTGGGAAACTCTTTTTGCAATTCAACCAATGCTTCCATGATAGGGCCTTCTTCCCCCGGCCGAGTGGAACCAAAAACCAGAACCCGGGAATCGGGCTTCCATTCAGGATGGTATTTGTCCCCGGTTTCGATGGAAGTCACATCGAATTTTATATTTCCCGTTACCCGGATTTTTTCTCGCACCACGCCCAATTGTAAAAACCGGTCTGCATCAGTCTGGGACCGCATTGAAAATTGTTCGACTGCATCTGTCATCCATAAAAAGAAGGCTGGAAGTTTTCCATAGTTCTGAACCGATTTTTCCGACACCCTTCCGTTTACTTGAATGACGGGAATACCCCGGCGTTTACACTGCCGGAGCAAAGCAGGCCACAGCTCTGCTTCGATCAAGACCAGTTTGGAAGGTTGTAAACGCTCAAAGACTGGATTCAGCCAGATGGGGAAATCCAGTGGCAATTTGAATACGTTGGGAAGTTTTTCTTCCAGGGCCAGCGCATAACCGGTGGGAGTAAAAGTAGACAAGGCGATCGGTCGGGATCCCTCTTCCTTTACGAGGCCCGCAATGAGGATTTTGGCCAGACGAACTTCTCCCACCGATGAGGCGTGAATCCACAACGTGTCTTTTAATTCTGGCAGGGATCGGGCTCCCGCCATTTTCCCTCTGATCTGATCGCGGAAAGAGGAGGAGACAAGTGCCTTTAAAATAAGAAAAGGAGAAGCCAAAAGCAGCAGCCCTCCTGTCAGAATATAATACAAAAAATCCATAGGCTGGGAGTATACTCCTAATTCATTGTGGATTTGGCTGAAAAATCATGTCTGAAATTTTCTATAAAATCATATCGCCCGATCGGAAATGGTATTGGTTTCCGGTTTTTGCGACCCTGAAGCTCATTTCCTTTGTTTATTTACTGGGGCACCATTTTCGTCTCTGGGCCTACCGTTGGGGGGTTTTCCCCAGCCACAAACTCGACTGCCGAGTGATCAGCGTGGGCAACCTGACGCTGGGCGGAACAGGAAAAACACCCTTTGTCATGATGATTGCCGAAACCCTCAGGGGGAACGGACTCAAGCCCGCTATTCTCACTCGGGGTTATGGTGGAAAATCCGGCGACCCGGTCAATGTGGTCTGCGATGGAAAACAAACGTTGCTTTCTCCGGAAAGGGTCGGCGATGAAGCGGTTATGATGGCGGAAAAACTCAAAAACGTTCCAGTGTTAACCGGGCCAGACCGTTATCAGACAGGGCAGTATGCGCTCGATCATTTTGGCGTTGACACGCTGGTTCTGGATGATGGGTTTCAGTACCTGGCTTTAAACCGCGATCTGGATATCCTGCTGTTTGATCATTTCAGGCCGCTCGGTAACGGCCATCTGTTTCCGGCGGGGGAGTTGCGCGAACCATCAAGTGAAACAAGAAGGGCGGATATGGTTTGCTTCACCCATTATTCTGGTGGTTCCATCAATTTTGATTCACGCCTGTTGGGTTCTGTTCCCCAGGTCAAAACGCACCTTCGCCTAGATTCCATAACTCGCATGGATGATGAGGAAGTGTTGGATATGGAAATAATAAAAAATAAACCGGTTGCAGCGTTTTGTGGGATCGCCAAACCGGAAGGGTTCAAGCAGATTTTACTGGATTCGCAGATTCAACTAAAATTTTTCAAGTCTTTTCCCGATCATCATCCTTACACCTTACGGGATATTAAAGAACTGGAATCCCGCACGATAAAAGAGGGCGCCCGGTTCCTTCTGCTTTCAGAAAAAGACGCAGTGAAGCTCAAGGAGATGAAATTCACCCTGCCTTTTTTCAAAGTGGTGATCGAACTTGAAATTCTGGAAGGACGTGAGACCTTCAACAAACAACTGCTCGGTCAACCGGCGAGCCGCCAGAGGCAATAGCCCATTGAGCCGAGAAGCTAATTGGGCACGAGATCAAGACATGCCATTCCCCAGCGGAGGTGCTCCGCGGGCACACTGGTAACTTACAATGATTGGTTTTAAATCCCTCAGTTCAAACCAGAAGTTTATGTTGAACATTCTGGTTCCGATGCTTTACCTGGTTCCCTTGGTGCTGGCTTATGCGGGCCCGAAAAATTTCGGTTTCGGGTTGCCTGGCCTGGTTTATGCGGGACTGTCCATCGGGGCGGTGGGTGTTCTGTTATGGATTGCCGCAATGTGGTCGCTGGGATCTTCGCTCGCCGTTCTGCCGGGAACAGACCATTTGGTCACCCATGGGGTTTACCGGGTTTTTCGCCACCCGATTTATATAGGAATTGTTTTAACGTTGAGCGGATTGTTTGTGGCTTGTGGCTCCATGCCCTGTCTGATTTATGTGTTTATGGTGGTGATCCCATTGAATATCTTCCGCGCCCAGACCGAAGAGAAAGTTCTGTTGGAACAATTGGGCTCTGCCTATCAACAATACAAGGATTCCACACTTTTTTGAAAACGGGGCCATGAAAATAAAATTCCGAGCTTTGCTGACCCAGTGCGGGGACCCTGTTGAAAACGGCGAGCTGATTATTGATGGCGGCAACATTGTCGAGATATCAACAACGCAATCGGGAGATTCAGAAAATGATGATGCGGATCTTTCCGACTGCCTGCTCATGCCGGGATTTGTCAACGCGCATTGCCACCTTGGTTTGACGGCCCTCGAAAAAAAACTTTCTCCTTCTGACTCATTTGCGGATTGGGTTCGTGTGTTGATCCCATTGAATTCCGCTCTCGATAACGAGAGCCGGGTTCGGGGAATTCACGCAGGTGCGGAAGTGATGAAACGTTCCGGCGTGACCGCGTTGGGAGATTATGTTGCCGAGCCTGAACTGTTGCCCGTGATTGGTGGGCTGGGTTTTCGCTCGGTGTTGTTCCTGGAGACGACGGGATTTCAGTCCCAAAAAGCGTTGGCGCTTTGCAAAAACCTGGAAGAGGTTTTAAAACGTGGATGCGTTTCTCCGCTTTATCAGCTAGGTTTGGCGCCGCATGCGCCTTATTCTGTTTCTCCCGATCTGTTCCGGCATCTTGCACAACTGGCCGAGGAGTATCATTGTCCGCTTTCCTGTCATGTCGCGGAAATTAAAGAGGAGTCCAGGTTTCTTGTAATCGGTGACAATTCACTGGAAGAATTGTTAAAGGAGAGGTCCGCTTGGGATCCCGAATGGCGGCCTCCTTATAAAACGCCAATGCAATATCTTTCTTCTCTTGAAATTCTGGATCATCTTATCGCTGTGCATTGCAATTTTGTTTCGGACGATCTGGATATTATGAAAGAGAAAAAAGTCAGCGCGGTGTTTTGCCCCAAGAGTACCGAGTGGTTTGGCCGGACGCAATTCATGCCGGTTCGCGCTTTGCTGGATCGGGGAATGACCGTGGCTCTTGGAACCGACTCGCTGGCCAGTAATGATTCCCTCAACTTTCTCGACGAGTTGCGTATGGCCGATAAACTTTTGCCCGATGTAAGCCGAAGGGAAATACTCACTATGGCGACCTCCGGGGGTGCAGAGGCCTTGGGATTGCAGTGCGGCACCCTTGCGCCTGGACAGAAGGCCGATTTGATTGGATTCCGCGTTTCCCCTTCCTATTCAGGGTTTTGGTGGGATGTGCCCTTCGAATCTCACCGCCATGAAGTGGATTTTTATGGGGTGGATGGGGAACCTGATGCCCTTTTTTTCCCATTTGGCCCCAAAGCTTGACGGGAAACACGAATTTCCGTATACCTACATCAATATAAAAAGAATTATTTTGCTTGGGGTCGTATGCCAAGACGGCTCATTTCTGCAAGGTCAAGCTTCAGGTCGATCCAGGAAACGCGGGACAAGGAGCATTTAAAGAAACCTTCCAAGAAGCGGGAAACAGCTCGCCAAGGTTCTGGCGGGAACCAGTTTTGAAAACGGCTCGTTTGGGCGGCAAGATGTTTTTTTTCGGAAATTAAGACGAGAAGGAAAAAAACCTGGTATTTGGGGGCTTCCAGTGTTAGAATTCTCCGCTTGATGGTGCGGGTGGGGTGTTTTTTTCTATTAAAAGACATTTGCCCATGCTATATAGTGCGTTGCGATATCACCCTTTCATGGCAATACATCCTGTTAATCTCAATGAAATGGCTGGAAGCCTCCAGTTTTTATTGAAACTTTGAAAGTAAAAGTGTAGCATGGAAGTTTTTTATTTGCTGAGCTGGCGTAGCTCAGTTGGTAGAGCAGCTGATTTGTAATCAGCAGGTCGGGGGTTCGAGTCCCTTTGCCAGCTCCAGTTTTAATTGACTGGTTTAAAAAGGATTCCGGTGCCCCGCAATGGGGGTTTGGGCTGGGCGATGACTGACTGTGGGGTTGCGATGGTTCACCCATAATAGCGGGGAGGTTCCCGAGTGGCCAAAGGGAACAGACTGTAAATCTGTCGGCTCAGCCTTCGGAGGTTCGAATCCTCCCCTCCCCATCCTGAATTTGGTTGGATGAACTTGCGGGAATAGCTCAGTTGGCTAGAGCGTCAGCCTTCCAAGCTGAGGGTCGCCGGTTCGAGTCCGGTTTCCCGCTCCACCTTTGGCCGGGTATTGAGTCGGTATTTAACGCCCACGTAGCTCAGTGGTGGAGCACTTCCTTGGTAAGGAAGAGGTCATCGGTTCAATCCCGATCGTGGGCTCCAGGTTTTCATTGGGCGGTTCTTGGGTTTGATAGGGATTTTAACGTCTTGCAACCGTTAGGGGGTGAGGCTGTCGGGTGCAAAGGTTGAGTAAAAAATTATGAGAGTTATCGTTCATTTGGCATGTTCTGGTTGTAATCGGAAGAATTATTCGGGGACTAAAAACAAGAAGACCACCACGCAGAGGTTGGAATTCAAGAAATATTGTAGATTTTGCAGAAAACACACCCCCCATAAGGAAACCAAATAAAGAAAAACTAGATGGTTGGGAGTGAGAGCGAATGTCTGGGTGATCAGGCAGGCGGAAGTATTCCTCCCCTTTCTACTTCTACGAACTGGCGCGGATTCCGAATTAGGTCAGTAGCTCTAACGGTAGAGCATCGGATTCCAAATCCGAGGGTTGGGGGTTCGAATCCCTCCTGGCCTGTTGAGACATGGTTGAGGGCATATGATTGAAAAAGCTTTTGGATTTTTGGCTGAGGTGAGAGCTGAGGTCAAGAGGGTGACCTGGCCTACCCGTGCAGAGGCTATGGGTGGTACCGCCGTGGTGGTTGTGGTGGTTTTGGTGATGGCCTTGTTTTTGGGGATTGTCGATGCGATTCTCTCGAAGATTGTGCAGAGTCTTATATGATATCTGACGGAGGTACCTTATCCATGCAATGGTTTGTTATTCACACCTATTCCGGCTTTGAGAAGAGGGTGAAGTTAAGCATAGAAGAGCAGTTCGGGCATTCCAACTATAGCGAAAACTTTGGGGAGGTGGTTATACCGACCGAAGAGGTGGTTGAAGTGCACAAGGGTAAGAAAAAAGTTTCCTCAAGGAGGTTTCTCCCAGGATATATCCTGATCAATGTCGAGATGAATCAGGATATCTGCTACATGATTAAAAATACTCCTAAAGTCACTGGTTTTCTAGGTGGGGGGGGCAAGCCTGTTCCTCTGTCGGAGGAAGAGGTCGGGTTGGTCAAGAACCAGATTAAGGGGGAATCCGCGCGGCCCAAGCCGAAATTCTCTTTTGAGAAAGGTGAGAGTGTGAGGGTTATAGAGGGGCCGTTCCTGAATTTCAATGGAACTGTTGAGGGTGTCAATCATGACAAAGGTAAAGTCAGAGTTATGGTTTTGATTTTTGGGCGTCCCACTCCGGTGGAATTGGAATTTCCCCAGATCGAACGGGTGTAACCCGGGTGGGTTTAATCAGTGTGGAATGGGCAGATAAATAAGGGAGGCAGGTTGTGATAACAAAAAAAGTGACGGGTCAGATCAAACTACAAATTCCTGCCGGGCAGGCCACACCGTCGCCGCCTGTCGGCCCGGCATTGGGTCAGCACGGTGTGAACATTATGGATTTTTGTAAATCCTTCAACACTAAAACCCAGGGTCATGAAGGAAGCATCATTCCTGTAATCATTGATGTTTATAAGGACAAGAGTTTTTCTTTTATTACAAAATCTCCTCCTGCTTCGGCTTTGTTGAAGCAGGCCGCGGGGATCGCAAAAGGTTCCTCGAATCCGAGTAAGGAGTTTGTCGGCAAGGTGACCGAGGAGCAGGTTCGAGAGATTGCGAAAGTTAAAATGGAGGACTTGAATGCTGGAGATGTTGAAGCCGCGATGCAGACTATAAAAGGCTCGGCAAAAAGTATGGGTCTGACCGTTGAGAATTAACCGTAAGCAGGCAGGAATAAAATTATGGCAAAGCATGGAAAAAGGCACAGGGCGGGCGCGGAAAAGGTTGACCCTGATACCCGGTATGAGTTGAAGGAAGCCTTGGGGTTGGCGGTCGCCGTCAAATGTGAAAAGTTTGATGAGTCGTTGGATGTGGCTGTCCGGTTGAGCGTTGATCCCAGGAAAGCCGATCAAAATATCCGCGGTAGCGTTGTGTTGCCCATGGGGACGGGAAAGAAGTTTCGCGTGTTGGTATTCGCAAAAGGTGAAAAAGAAAAAGAGGCCAAAGATGCTGGTGCGGAGGTTGTTGGCGGTGATGATTTGGTCGCGAAGATCCAAGGCGGGTGGATGGAGTTTGACCGTGTGGTGGCCACTCCCGACATGATGGGTCAAGTAGGCAGGCTGGGAAAAATCCTGGGTCCTCGAGGGTTGATGCCTAATCCTAAAACGGGCACGGTGACTTTTGATGTCAGGCGGGCCATTGAGTCTATTCAGGCCGGCAAGGTGGACTATCGGGTTGACAAGAGTGGTATCATCCACGCCTCTTTAGGTAAAGCCAGTTTTTCGGTGGAAGCTTTAGAGGAAAATTTTCATGCCCTCATGACAGCTCTTGTGAAGGCCAAGCCGGCCTCAAGCAAGGGACATTATGTCAAGGGAGTTTCAGTGTCAACGACTATGGGTGTTGGGGTTAGAGTGGCTTATACGCCCAATTGATAGGTAAGTTTTTCGTTCCTTTGGAGCGGAAGACGGAATGAGAGGGGTGGCTGACGTGCCAAACGTAGAAAAGGTGAAGAAGGTTGAAGAATTAAACGGACTGTTTCTAAAGGCCAAGTCGGCTGTTCTTGCGGACTATCAGGGAATTGAGGCTCCTGGGTTGACCCGGTTGCGCGGTCATATGCGGTCCAGGTCTGTGGATTTTCGGGTGGTTAAAAATACCTTGGCCCGGCAGGCCGTAAAGAACACTCCTTTTGATTTGCTGGATGAGGAGTTTAAGGGCCCGGTTTCTCTGGTGATCAGCTTTGAGGATATGGTGGCTCCTGCCAAGGCTCTGGCGGAGTATGCGAAGTCCGGAGTTGAGAAGGGTCCTAAAGTGATTTGCGGTGTGGTTGGGGGGAAGAAGATCTCTCCTGCAGAGGTTAAAGCTCTTGCGGACCTGCCTTCTAGGGAGGTTCTTATTTCCCAAATGCTGGCGGTTTTCAATGGGCCTGCGACAAATTTTATCGGTGTTTTCGGTAGCCTGTTGAGAAAGTTGGTGGGGACGCTGGACGCGGTTCGCGAGAAAAAGACATCCGAATAAACCGGCCTGTAGAGGGCCATTGTAATGATATTTTTTTAAATTAAACCAGGTTTTGGATACCACAATTATTGAAAGGAGGGCGTAATGGCCATCACAAGGGAGGAGGTAGTTTCCTTCATAGATTCTATGACTGTTTTGGAAATGTCTGGGTTCGTAAAAGAATTGGAGGATAAATATGGTGTGACCGCGGCGGCACCCGCGGTTGCGGTTGTTGCGCCTGCGGGGGGTGGAGAAGCTGCCGCTGAAGAGAAGACAGAGTTTGACGTGGTTCTTACTGCGGTAGGCGATAAGAAAATCCAGGTTATCAAGGAAGTCCGGACCATTACAGGCTTGGGTTTGAAAGATGCCAAGGATTTGGTAGAAGGTGCTCCAATGGCAATCAAAGAAGGTGTGAAAAAAGAGGAGGCCGAAGAAATTAAAACGAAAGTTGAAGCGGCTGGTGGAACGGTGGAGGTTAAGTAACGGAGACCCGGGATAGTAATTTTACCCACGTCTTAACAGGTAAACTTTCCGTTAATCTTTCTTTTAGAAGGATATAACCTTATGTCGAAGAACCGTTCCCAGAGAGCACTAGGCAATTTTAGAAAAAGAAAAAACTTCGCCCGGATTCCTACGGTCATAAATATTCCCGATCTGATCGAGATCCAGAAAAAATCATTCGAATATTTCCTGCAATGGGACGTCACTCCCAGCGAACGTGTGTTGAGGGGATTGGAAGAGGTCTTTAGCGATGTCTTTCCGATTTCTGACCTGAATATCAATGCTCGTATTGAGTATGCCGGCTTTGAGGTTGGTATCTGGGAGTGCGGTTGCGGCGAGTTCAAGGAACTCGGCGGCCCGGCTGTGGTGTGTTCCACCTGTAAGCAGGAAGTCACCTACAAGGAGAAGCATAAGCTTAGCGAGTGCAGGCAGAAAGGCCTCACCTATTCTGATCCGATAAAAATACTGGTCCGCCTGGTTCTTTTTGATCGGGAAGCGGTGGATGTCAACGCCCGTAACTTAAAGCACTTGCGGGATAAAATTATTGTTGAAGAGGTCAAGCGTCCACAAACCACGAAAACTCTAATTTCCGCAAAAACGCCGGTCACCGATGATATTCTGAAGCTTTTGACGACCGAAAAGGTTTCCCAGGTCACCGTCAACTCTGTCAGGGAAGTCAAAGAGCAGAAAATATTCCTCGGTGAAATGCCGATGATGGGTCCGACCGGAACGTTTACGATAAACGGAGTCGAGCGGGTCATTGTCAGCCAGATGCACCGTTCCCCCGGGGCATTTTTCTCACACGATAAAGGCAAATCCCACGCCAGCGGCAAGATTCTTTTCTCGGCAAGGATCATTCCTGACCGGGGTTCATGGGTGGACTTCGAGTTTGACATTAAAGACATTCTGCATGTCAAAATTGACCGCCGTCGCAAATTGCCCGCGACTATCCTGCTTCAAGCCTTCGGCATGGACAATAAGACCATTCTGAAAACCTATTATGCGATTGAGAAAGTTAGTATCAGTGGTAAGGGTTCTCGATGTTTCATGAGTAGCAAGAACCTGATGATTGGGTTCAAGGTTAAAGAGGATGTGATCGACTCTAAAACCGATGATGTTTTGCTCAAGTCAGGTAAGAAGGTTACGGCAGCCGTCGCTAGAAAGCTGGGCAAAATGTCCCGGTCGGTGAAGGTTGAGATTGATCCTGAAAGCCTGATTGGCCAGTACCTGTATGATGAAATCATTGACCCCGAGACTGGCGAGATAGAGGTTGAGTCAAATCAGGAAATCACCGAAGGCGTTTTTAAAATTATAAAAAAGAATAAGCTCAGCGGGATTCAAATTCTTCGTATCGATGAAGAATCCTCCGACACTGTGATTCGCGATACCATGGTTGCGGCCAAGACCCAGACCCAGGATGATGCTATTCGTGAAGTTTACAAGAGGTTGCGTCCGGGAGATCCCCCAACACCTGAAATCGCAAGGTCATTGTTCGACAATCTGTTCTTCAACCCCAAGCGATATAATTTATCTGTTGTTGGCAGGACCAAGATGAACCAGAAGTTTGGGTTGGACGTTTCTCTGGAAAACCGGTTGTTGACCTTGGAAGATTTGGTTGCTGTGGTGAGATACATTGCCGATCTTAGAAATGACATCGGTGTTATCGACGATATCGACCATCTCGGTAATCGCAGGGTTCGCGCTGTGGGAGAATCGCTGGAAAATCAGTTCCGTGTGGGGATGGTGCGAATGGAGCGGGCTATCATTGAGCGCATGTCTATCCAGGACCTGGATGTTTCCATGCCGCATGACCTGATTAACTCTAAACCTGTGACCGCCGCGATTAAAGAGTTTTTTGGTAGCAGTCAGTTGTCCCAATTTATGGACCAGACCAATCCCTTGTCCGAGGTGACACACAAGAGACGGTTGAGTGCTTTGGGGCCAGGTGGTTTAACCCGGGAGCGGGCGGGATTCGAGGTGCGGGATGTGCATCCAACGCATTATGGACGTATATGTCCCATCGAAACTCCGGAAGGCCCGAATATTGGGCTGATCGCTTCCTTAAGCACATATGCCAGGGTGAATGATTATGGTTTTATTGAAACGCCTTATCGCAAGGTGGAAAATTCGGTTGCGAAAGACGATGTGGATTTCCACAATGCCTTGATTGAGGATAAATTTATTATCGCTCAAGCTAACGTTGATTTGGATGAAAAAATGAAATTCGTCCAGCCTATCGTGTCGGCCAGAAAGGGCGGTGATTTCATTTTATCTCCCAGCGAAAAAATAGATTATATGGATGTGTCGCCGAAGCAGTTAATCAGTGTGGCTGCGTCTCTAGTTCCTTTTCTTGAAAACGATGATGCTAACCGGGCTCTGATGGGTTCAAACATGCAGAGGCAGGCGGTGCCCCTTTTACGGGCTGAGGCACCTCTGGTGGGAACCGGTATGGAAGCGATTGTGGCTCATGATTCCGGAGCGGTGGTGGTCGCTGAAAATAATGGCACCGTCATCAGTGCCGATGCGACTCGCATTGTTGTGTGCGCCGAAAAGAAGCCCGAAGGTAGGATCAAGACAAAGCGCAGCCAACTGGCTTCGAATGTGGATATTTACATGCTGAGCAAATATCAGCGGTCGAACCAGAACACCTGCATCAACCAGCGCCCTCGAGTGTCTTCGGGAGACAAGATCAAGCGTGGTGATGTGCTCGCGGATGGACCTTCCACCGATCATGGCGAGCTGGCTTTGGGTAGAAATATCCTGGTGGCGTTCATGCCTTGGGGTGGGTACAACTTTGAAGATGCCATCATCGTCAGTGAAAAACTGGTTAAAGAAGATGTGTACACCTCCATTCATATTGAAGAGTTTGAGGTGGAGGCCCGTGATACCAGGCAGGGTAAAGAGGAAATCACCCGCGATATTTCCAATGTAGGAGAAGACGCCCTGAAAAATTTGGACGAAAGCGGAATCATCCGCATTGGTGCCAGTGTAAAGCCTAATGACATTATGGTTGGTAAAATCACGCCCAAGGGTGAGACCCAACTGAGTCCGGAAGAAAAACTTCTCAAAGCGATCTTTGGCGAAAAGGCCGGAGATGTGCGCGATACTTCTCTCAGGGTTCCTCCCGGAATCCATGGAACGGTGATCGACGTCAAGGTCTTTTCCCGTAAGGGGATCGATAAAGACTCGCGAACCCTTGCTATAGAAGAGGAAGAAATAGCGCGCATTGAAAAGGACTATGGTGATGAGATAAAAATAGTGAAAAGTGAAACCGAGAAAAGCATGCGTTCCCTTCTCGCGGGCCAGGCGGCGACAAAGTCCACAACGGTAGGGCGTGTCACATTTAAGAAGGGTCAGGAAATTGATGAAGCGTTGATTGCTAGAATGAGCATTAAGGACCTCGCTAAAGTCCCGGCCAAAGGGGTTGATGGCAAAGTGCTTCTGGAAATGGAGAGTACTTCCAAGGACCAAGTCCAGATTCTGAAGTCCATGCAGGAGGAAAAGGTTTCACGTCTGAAAAAAGGCGATGACCTGGCCCCGGGTGTGATCAAGCTGGTAAAAGTATTTATGGCCATGAAACGCAAATTGCAGGTGGGCGATAAAATGGCAGGACGCCACGGTAATAAGGGCGTGGTTTCGACCATTGTTCCGGAGGAGGATATGCCCTATATGGAAAGTGGTCAGCCGATAGAGTTGATCCTCAATCCTTTGGGCGTGCCTTCGCGAATGAATGTCGGCCAGATTCTGGAAACCAATTTGGGTATGGCTGCCAAGGCCGTAGGTGAGCACATGGCTACACCGGTGTTCGATGGTGCCCGTGAAGAAGAAGTCAGGCAACTGCTGATCGAGGGCAGATGTTCTGAATCGGGAGAGATTTCGCTTTTTGATGGCAGAACCGGAAATTATTTCCGCCAAAAAGTGATGGTGGGTTATTTGTATATGCTCAAACTGCATCATCTTGTCGATGATAAAATCCATGCGCGGTCTACCGGTCCGTATTCCCTGGTGACTCAGCAACCTCTTGGAGGTAAGGCTCAGTTTGGCGGGCAGAGGCTTGGGGAGATGGAAGTCTGGGCGCTGGAAGCTTATGGTGCTGCTTACACTCTGCAGGAAATGCTCACGGTAAAATCTGATGATGTTGAAGGCCGCAAGCGCATGTATGAAGCAATTGTCAAAGGAGACACCCATTTGAATCCCAGCCTGCCTGAATCGTTCAACGTTCTGGTTAAAGAGTTGCAGAGCTTGGCCATTGATGTTGAGTTGATCGAGTCGGAAAAGTAGAGGCCCCTCACATAGTTTTTAAAGCCGCCGGATGTTGATTCTCCGATGGTGTGGATCATGTAGAGAAATTTATAGCGGTTTGCGAAAACCTTAAAAAGGAGAAGTCCGTGGTGGATAGCCTGACATATTTTGATAAGCCAAAAAACCCCATTATGTTTGATGCCCTTCGCGTGCGGATTGCGTCCCCGGAAAAAATCCGCTCATGGTCTTATGGGGAGGTTAAGAAACCTGAAACGATTAATTACCGGACTTTCAAGCCTGAAAGAGACGGGTTGTTCTGTGCTAAGATTTTTGGGCCCGTCAAAGACTGGGAGTGCACCTGCGGCAAATATAAAAGGATGAAGCATAAGGGTGTCATCTGTGAGAAGTGTGGCGTTGAAGTCATTCTCTCGAAGGTGCGCCGGGAACGTCTGGGGCATATTGAACTGGCCAGCCCAGTTGCCCACATCTGGTATTTCAAGGGTCTGCCTAGTCGTCTCGGGCATTTGCTGGATATTCCCCTGAAAGATCTTGAGCGCATTATTTATTTTGAAAATTATGTGGTGACCAACCCCGGTGACTCGGAGATGGAAGTTGGCCAGATTTTGGACGAAGAAACGTATCGGGAAATGGAGATGGAGTTCCCCGACACGTTCCGAGCCATGATCGGCGCTGAAGGGGTTGCGGAACTTCTCAAGCCGATGAATCTGGATACCCTTTCAGTGGACTTGAAGGAGGAGATGGTCACCACCAAGTCGGTGATGAACCGAAGAAAAGTCGCCAAGCGGTTGAAGATTGTTGAGGCGTTTCGTAAGTCAGGCAACAAGCCGGAATGGATGATCCTTCAAGTTGTCCCCGTGATTCCGCCTGAATTGCGCCCCTTGGTTCCTCTGGATGGCGGGCGGTTTGCCACCTCTGACCTGAACGATCTTTACCGACGTGTGATCAACCGGAATAACCGGTTGAAACGCTTGCAGGAGTTGAAGGCACCGCAGATCATCATCCGAAATGAAAAGAGAATGTTACAGGAAGCCGTTTCGGCTCTGTTTGACAACGGGCGTAGGGGCCGCACCTTGCGCGGAACCAACAAGCGTCCCTTGAAATCTTTGAGCGATATGCTCAAGGGTAAGCAGGGTCGGTTCCGGCAAAATCTGCTGGGTAAGCGAGTGGATTATTCCGGTCGGTCCGTTATCGTTGTTGGGCCGCATTTAAGATTCCACCAGTGTGGACTGCCAAAGAAAATGGCACTCGAGTTGTTCAAACCGTTCGTGTTCAACCGGCTGGAAGAAAAAGGTTATGCGGCAACGATCAAGACCGCAAAAAAAATGGTCGAACAGGAACGCGCTGAGGTCTGGGAAGTATTGGAAGAGGTGGTGAAAGGCCATCCCATTCTGCTCAACAGGGCACCAACACTGCATCGATTAGGTATTCAGGCGTTTGAACCTTTGCTGATTGAAGGCAAGGCCATTCAGGTGCATCCGATGGTATGTACTGCTTTCAATGCCGACTTTGATGGCGATCAGATGGCGGTCCATGTCCCGCTTTCCATGGAAGCGAGAACCGAATGTAAGTTGCTGATGATGTCTTCCAACAATGTGTTGTCTCCTTCAAACGGAAAACCCATTGCTGTTCCCACCCAGGATATAGTTTTGGGTTGCTATTACATGACCAAGATTCGCGGTAATGTGAAGGGGGCAGGTAAGGTTTTCTCGGGCCAGAAAGAAGTAGTGGCGGCTTACAATGCGGATGAACTCGATTTGCAGGCTCAAATTATCGTTCGCCTTGAAGGGGTGTTGACCCAGACCACAACGGGACGGGTGCTTCTCGGTGGAGTGTTTCCAGAAGGGTTGCCGTTCGAACTGGCAAACCGACAGATGGATAAAAAATCCTTGTCTGATCTTTTCTCCATGTCTTTCCTTGTGGTGGGGCGGGAAAAAACCGTATCCCTGCTGGATGAAGTCAAGGAGCTGGGATTCAAATACGCCACCGAGGCGGGTCTCAGTATTTCCATTGACCAGATGCGCATTCCCAAAACCAAAACTCAGTTGGTGGATAAAACCAGCGATGAGGTTCTCAGGGTTCATAAGCAATACCGCGATGGGCTCATCACCAATGGTGAAAGGTATAACAAGGTTATTGATATCTGGGCGCACGTCACGGAAAAAGTATCTGAAGAAATGTTTAAAGAGCTGGAAACAGAAGACGAGGCCACCGTTATTGGGAAAAACAACAAGGACTTTAACTCGATTTTCATCATGGCGGACTCGGGAGCCCGGGGAAGCGCGCAACAGTTGCGGCAGTTGGCTGGAATGCGTGGCTTGATGGCCAAACCCTCGGGAGAAATCATCGAAACGCCGATCACCGCAAACTTCCGCGAAGGTCTTTCGGTCATTCAGTATTTCATTTCTACGAATGGAGCCCGCAAGGGCTTGGCGGATACCGCGCTTAAAACGGCAAACTCGGGTTACCTCACCCGCCGACTGGTGGATGTAGCGCAGGATATGATTGTTCAGGAAGAAGACTGCGGAACTTTGAAGGGCATTGATGCGATATCCCTGGTGGAAGCCGGTGAAATCATCCAGCCTTTGGGAGAAAGAATTTTAGGGCGGACGGTTCTTGAAGACGTGGTCGATCCTTTTACCGGGGATGTGCTGGCCAAGGCAGACAGTCTGATTGTCGAGGAAACCGTGCTGGATATTGAAAATGCCGGTATCGAAAAAATTAAAATGCGATCCTGCCTGACCTGTGAATCCAAGCAGGGGGTTTGTATCAAATGTTACGGGCGCAATATGGCTACCCTGCAATGGGTGGAAGTGGGTGAGCCGGTAGGTGTTATTGCGGCGCAGTCTATTGGTGAGCCGGGAACCCAGCTTACCATGCGAACTTTCCATATTGGCGGAACGGCCAGCCGGGTGGTTGAGCAAACCACTTTGAATACCAAGCGGGGAGGAATCGTCAAGTATATGGGTCTTCGCACTCTCAAAAACCGTAACGCAGAAACCATTGTTATTAACCGCAACGGAAGTCTTGTGATTCAGGATGAAACCGGCCGCGAAAAAGAGAAGTTCCCGGTTGTGTACGGAGCTAAGCTTAAAGTTGGCGACGGACAGGAGGTGCAGGAGGGTCAGACTTTGGTCGAATGGGATCCTTATACCAACGCTATCTTGACAGAAGTTTCTGGAACCATTGCTTTCGGCGATATTATCGAAGGCGTGACTATGAAAGAAGACTTTGATGAGATTACCGGTCTCTCCACCAAAGTTATCATCAGTCATCGTGATGAGAAAAAACAACCGCAGATTTCACTTGAGGATGAGAAGGGTGACACGGTGCGTCGCTATGTCCTGCCTGCTGGCGCCAACATCAACGTCAGCGAAGGTGATATGGTGAGTGCTGGAGACTTGATCGTAAAGATTCCCCGCGAATCGGCGAAAACCAAAGACATCACCGGCGGATTGCCGCGTGTGGCCGAGCTTTTTGAGGCTCGCAAACCGCATGAGCCGGCGACGATTACTGAAATTTCAGGTACGGTGAAGTTTGGTGGATTCGTTAAGGGCATGCGTAAGGTCATCATTGTGAGTAAATCCGGCGATGAATACGAATACCTGATTCCGCGTGGCAAACATATCAACGTCCATGAAGGCGATGAGGTGGTTACCGGCGAACCTCTGATGGACGGTGCCTCCAACCCGCATGATATTTTACGGGTATTGGGAGAAGATGAATTGCAGAAATACCTGGTGAATGAAGTGCAAGAGGTTTACCGTCTCCAGGGCGTGCAGATCAATGATAAGCATATCGAGGTTATCGTGCGGCAAATGCTCAGGCATTTGGTCATTGAAGATGCAGGCGATACGGGATTTCTGGTTGGAGAACAGGTGACGAAGAAAGTCTTTAACCTGGCCAATCAGGAAGCCATCAAGAATAAGAAAAAACCAGCTAAAGGTGCTGCGGTACTCTTGGGAATTACTAAATCGTCGCTCAGCACGGAAAGTTTTATTTCGGCAGCATCTTTCCAGGAAACCACTCGTGTCCTCACAGAGGTGAGCGTGAGCGGCAAGCGAGATAACTTGGTCGGGTTAAAAGAAAATGTGACTATGGGAAGGTTGATCCCGGCAGGTACGGGATGCCGAGCATATAGCGGAATTCGCATTGAAGAACCTGAAATTGAAGGGGCTGAACAGACGGAAGACCAAGCTCTGGTTACGGCGGAATAAAAAACAGGGGAAGCCCTTATTTTTTGCTTGACTAAGTGATTTTCAATGCTACAATTGCGATTTTTTCACGCCTATATCCAGCCTGATATAACCCTTTGTTTTTATTAACTTCATTGGGTATTTTCAGATTTATTCGGTGACCATTTTGCGTGGATTGCCTTTTTGGGAGGTATCTTTTTTGCCTACGATCAGTCAGCTGGTAAAAACCGGTCGGAAAACGCCGGTCAGAAAAAGCGATAGCCCTGCTTTAAAAGCGTGTCCACAGAAGCGCGGGGTTTGTGTTCGGGTTTACACATCTACGCCCAAAAAGCCTAATTCGGCTCTCCGAAAAGTGGCTCGAGTGAGGTTGACAAACGGAATGGAAGTCACCACCTATATTCCTGGTGTGGGTCACAATTTGCAAGAGCACTCCATTGTTGTGATTCGCGGAGGCCGAATTAAAGATTTGCCTGGGGTTCGGTATCATGTGGTCCGTGGGAGTCTGGATACGCTTGGCGTAGAAGGTCGGATGCAGAGCCGATCCAAATATGGCGCGAAGAAGCCTAAAAAATAATCATCGGTAACTATTATGGCAAGAAGAAGAGGGGCTCAGAAAAGAAAGATCACTCCTGATCCAAAGTTTAATGATCTCCTGGTCGCTCGCTTTATCAATTGCATTTTGCGCAAGGGCGAGAAGGGGAAGGCCGAAAGTATCCTTTATACGGCATTGGACAGTGTTGCTGAGAAGAGTAAGGAGGAGCCTTTGCGGGTTTTTCGTAAGGCGGTAGAGAATGTGGCACCTTTATTGGAGGTGCGGTCCCGGAGAGTCGGAGGTGCCACTTATCAGGTACCGGTTGAGGTGAGAGAAAGTCGCAGGCAGGCTCTTGGTATTCGATGGGTGATCCAGAATGCCAAGGCACGTTCCGGCAGATCAATGGCTGAAAAATTGACCGGCGAGATTCTGGATGCTTTCGGAAACTCGGGTGGGGCGGTTAAGAAAAAAGAAGAAGTCCATCGGATGGCGGAGGCGAATAAAGCCTTTGCTCATTACCGCTGGTAATTGGAGATTATTTTTTTAAATGGGTAAGAAAATACAACCTGAGAAAACCCGGAACATAGGAATCATCGCTCATATCGATGCCGGTAAAACCACCACTACCGAGCGTATTCTCTATTACACGGGTAAGAGCCATAAGATTGGCGAGGTGCATGACGGCAATGCGACGATGGACTGGATGGAGCAGGAGCAGGAGCGGGGAATCACGATCACCTCGGCGGCGACAACTTGTTTCTGGCAGGATCATCAGATCAATATTATTGATACGCCTGGTCATGTGGATTTTACGGCTGAGGTGGAAAGGTCTTTGCGGGTTCTCGATGGAGCTGTAGGCGTGTTTGATGCTGTCAGCGGTGTGGAACCTCAGTCTGAAACGGTTTGGCGTCAAGCCAGTAAGTACCGTGTTCCCAGAATTTGTTTTGTCAATAAGATGGATCGGGCGGGAGCAAACTTCCCGGGTTGTATCCAGCAGATGGTGGACAAGTTGGGTGCTCATCCTGTTGCCGTTCAGCTCCCTTTAGGGGCTGAGGCAGATTTTCTGGGTGTGATTGACCTGATTGGTATGAAAGCTAATGTTTATTCGGATACCAAGAACAGGGGAGAAACCTTTGATGTGGTGGATATCCCAGTGGAGTACCGGGATCAAGCAGAAGAGTACAGGGAAAAACTGATCGAGTCGGCCTCGGATGTGGATGACGCGATTATGGAAAAATTTCTCGGTGGCGAAGAGGTGTCGCGGGAAGAAATTATTGCGGCCTTGAGGAAAGGAACTTTGGAGTCCAAGTTTACCCTGATTTTATGTGGGGCCGCGTTTAAGAATAAGGGCGTGCAACAACTTCTGGATGCCGTCGTCCTTTACCTCCCTTCCCCGCAGGAACTCAAAGCCATCACTGGCACCAATCCCAATACTCAGGAAGAAGAAACCCGCAGGCTGGATTCCAAAGATCCGCTTTCGGGGCTGGCTTTTAAAATCATGACCGATCCCTTTGTGGGTCAGTTGGCGTTTGTGCGTGTTTATTCTGGCCGGTTGACCAGCGGTTCTTATATCTATAATTCGACGAAGAATGAAAGGGAGCGTGTGGGTCGGCTCTTGAGGATGCACGCGAATAAGCGGGAAGAGGTTGATTTGGTGCAGGCGGGTGATATTGCTGCGGTGATCGGGTTGAAGAAATCTTATACTGGGGACACGCTTTGCGATCAGGACCATCCGATTATTCTTGAAGCGATTCAGTTTCCTGAGCCGGTTATTTCTGTTGCCATAGAGCCTAAAACCAAGGCGGAGCAGGACAAACTCTCCGATTGCCTCGTTAAACTCCTTCAGGAAGACCCCACGTTTAAAGTCCGTGTTGATCCGGAGACAAGTCAAACTGTTATTTCGGGAATGGGTGAGTTGCATCTTGAGATTTTGGTTGATCGAATGCGTCGTGAATTCTCTCTCGATGTGGATGTGTCTAAGCCTCAGGTGGCTTATAGGGAAACTATTACCAAGGCTGTCGAACATGAAAATAAATACGTCAAGCAGAGTGGGGGTCGTGGCCAGTATGGTCATGTCGTTATAAGGGTCGAGCCGAGAGAGTCTGGGTCGGGTTTTGAATTTATCAATAAAATTGTTGGCGGCACGATTCCTCGTGAGTTTATTTCTGCTGTTCAGAAGGGTGTTGTGGAGGCGATGGGCCGAGGCATTATGTGCGGATATCCCACAGTGGATGTTTCGGTGACGTTGCTGGACGGGTCGTTTCATGATGTTGATTCTTCGGAAATGGCATTCAAGATTTGCGCTTCCATGGCTTTTCAGGAAGCCTGCAAAAAAGGATATCCTCAGTTGCTGGAACCGGTTATGGATGTGGAGGTCGTTACACCTGAAGAGTTTATGGGCGATGTTATCGGCAGGCTGAATTCCAAGCGCGGCAAGATTAAAGACCTTGCGGATCGTGCTGGTGCCAAGGTGATTCGAGCGGAAGTTCCTCTCTCTGGGATGTTTGGGTATTCCACCGATCTTCGGTCGGCAACCCAAGGGCGTGCGGATTACTCAATGGAGTTTGCCATGTACGAGAGTGTTCCCGCCGCGATTGCTGAAGAGTTGGTGGCTAAGGCAACTGGATCTAAAGAGAAATTAGCAGTTTAACTAAAAATTATTTGAAAATACTTTGGAGTGAACCAGCATGGCTAAAGAAAAATTTGTTCGTGACAAGCCACATATAAACGTTGGAACCATTGGTCATGTTGACCACGGAAAAACGACTCTTACCGCGTCGATTACAGAGGTTCTGTCTAAGAAGGGATTCGCTGATACGATCGCCTTTGATCAAATTGACAAGGCTCCTGAGGAAAAAGAGCGGGGTATCACCATCGCGATTGCTCATGTTGAATACAATACCGAGAACCGGCATTATGCGCATGTGGACTGCCCGGGTCATGCTGACTATGTTAAGAACATGATCACTGGCGCGGCGCAGATGGATGGCGCGATCTTGGTAATTTCTGCCAATGACGGCCCGATGCCACAAACTCGCGAGCATATTCTGTTGGCTCGACAGGTGGGTGTTCCGAAGATCGTTGTGTTCATGAATAAATGCGACATGGTTGACGATCCTGAACTGCTTGATTTGGTTGAACTGGAAGTGCGAGAGTTGTTGACCAAATATGAATTTCCTGGAGGCGATGTTCCTGTGATTCGCGGAAGTGCACTGCAGGCGCTGGAAAACCCAGAAGATGAAGAAAAAACAAAGTGTGTCTGGGAGTTGATGGAAGCTATTGATACTTATTTCCCGGTTCCGGATCGTCCGGTTGATAAGCCTTTCTTGATGCCGATTGAGGACATTTTCAGTATTTCCGGGCGTGGAACTGTTGCGACTGGGCGTGTTGAGACAGGGGTCGTCAAGGTTGGTGAAGAAATTGAGATCGTAGGGTTCAAGGAAACAATGAAGACCACGGCTACTGGTGTGGAAATGTTTCGCAAGCTTCTTGATGAGGGGCGTGCCGGGGAAAACGTGGGTATTCTGTTGCGCGGAACCAAGCGTGAAGAAATCGAGCGAGGGCAGGTTCTGGCCAAGCCCGGGTCCATCACCCCGCATACTAAATTCAAGGCGGAAGTTTATATTCTGACCAAAGAGGAAGGCGGAAGGCATACTCCGTTCTTCAATGGTTACCGTCCGCAGTTTTATTTCCGGACCACTGACGTGACCGGTGTCGCAACCTTGCCGGCGGGTGTTGAGATGGTAATGCCGGGAGATAATGTCGCGATGGAGATAACGCTTATTACGCCTGTGGCAATGGATAAAGAACTTCGTTTTGCTATCCGGGAAGGCGGTCGTACAGTTGGTGCCGGAGTTGTGGGCGAGGTTGTTGAATAATGAGTGACCAGAAAATAAAAATCCGGCTCAAGGCTTACGACCATAAACTGCTGGATTGGTCGGTAGGGGAAATTGTGGAAACCACTCGGTGCACAGGTGCCAAAGTGGTGGGTCCGATTCCATTGCCTACAATAAAAAATAAATGGACTGTTTTGCGTTCCCCTCACGTGGATAAAAAATCCCGTGAGCAATTTGAAATCCGAACGCATAAGCGGGTTCTTGAAATCCTCGAACCGACTCCTCAAACCGTAGATGCATTGATGAAGCTGGATCTGTCGGGGGGCGTTGATATTGAGATCAAGCTTTAACGTAGAGAAAATATGAGTGCTCTAATTGGAAAAAAAATCGGCATGACCGAGGTGTTTACGGACAAGGGAGATTGTGTCCCGGTCACCGTAATACATGTGGAGCGTTGTGTGCCGGTTTTGAAGCGAACCGAAGAGAAAGACGGATATCAGGCTCTCATGCTGGCGTATGGAACCCGTAAGCCGAAGCATACTAATAAGCCTTTGCAAGGGTTCTATGACAAGCTTAAGGTGGAACCCGCAAAAATTCTCCGGGAGTTCAGAGGGCAGGATGTGGATGACGAAGCCGTAGGCAAGCCGCTTAAGGTGGATATTTTCAGTGAAGGCGATAGTGTTCAGGTGGTGGGTGTCACCAAGGGAAAAGGTTTTTCCGGGGTTTTCAGGCGGTTCAATTATGGCGGTGCACCGGCTTCTCATGGTCATCATGAAAGTTATCGCGGAACCGGTTCGATAGGCATGCATACTTATCCGGGGCGGGTTCTAAAGGGCACCGGTATGCCGGGGCGGATGGGTGGCAAAAAAGCCTGCTTGAAAAACCTGAAAGTGGTCCGGGTTGATGTAGAAAATAATGTGTTGTTGCTCAAGGGGGCAGTCCCCGGAGCCAATGGTGGAATCGTCAGTATGTTTAAATCTTAAGAGACGAGTCTTTGGTCATGCCGACAATAGATATTGTAGACAGTAAAAATAAAAAAGTGGGGACGGTAGAGGCTCTCGACAGTGTCTTTGACGGCCGGATTCGCGAAGAGTTGGTGCAAAGGTATGTGACCATGCAGTTGGCGGCCCGCCGAGGTGGCAACGCGGCGACCAAACAGAACAAAGGGGAACTGCGTGGCAGTGGTGCCAAGCCTTGGAGGCAGAAAGGGACGGGCCGTGCTCGTGCGGGGAATACTCGATCGCCCATTTGGCGCGGTGGCATGACCGTTTTTGGGCCTAGCCCGAGAAGTTATGCGTTCCAGCTTTCCAAAAAGTCTAAAAGGATCGCGATTAAATCAGTTTTGACGGAAAGGCTGAAAGGGCAGAACTTCACGGTGGTTGATTCGCTGAACCTCGAGAATCCCAAAACCAAAGACGCTGTAGCTTTGTTGGCCAGTCTGAGCCTTCCCGCAAAAACGCTATTTCTTGTTTCGGAAAAGAACACCAACCTGCAACTGGCGGTTCGTAACTTGCCTCAGGTGGATGTGCTTTTGGTTGATGGGATCAATGTTTTTGACTTGTTGGTTCATGAGCGGATTGTCTGTACTCCTGAAGCACTTAAAAAGATTGAGGCGCGGTTGAATTAATGGAGATGTATCGAGTTATAGAGAAACCGCTGGTCACGGAAAAGGGTACGGATATGCTTGCCGAGGGAAACTGGGTGGTGTTCCGGGTGAACCCCGAGGCCAATAAAATTCAGATCCGGGAGGCGGTGCAGAAGATTTTTGATGTGAAAGTCCTTCACGTCAATACCCAAGTTGTGCGGGGTAAGCGCAAACGGTTCGGTAAGACCATGGGCCAGACGAAAACCTGGAAAAAGGCCATGGTTCAGTTGAAAGAAGGGGATAAAATTCAAATTTTTGAGGGAGCGTAAGCGGTAATGCCGATCAGGAAGCTAAAACCCAGATCACCTGGTGTGCGATCCCAGACTATTTCTGGTTTCGATGAGATTACCAAATCGACCCCCGAGAAAAGTCTTCTCGTTGCTATAGCAAGAAAAGGTGGACGCAATAACCACGGTCGTATCACTGCTAAAAGGCGGGGTGGCGGGCATAGGAAGCAATACCGGGTTATAGATTTCAAGCGGCGGAAGGATGGCATCCCGGCGGAAGTTGCGGGTATTGAATACGATCCCAACCGTAGCGCACGCATCGCCCTTCTGTCTTATTCGGATGGCGAGAAGCGTTATATCGTTTCTCCCGCCAAGCTGAATGTGGGAGATGTGTTGATATCGGGCGAGACGGCTGATGTCCGCGTTGGTAATTGTCTCCCTCTGAGAAATATTCCCGAAGGCACCTTGATTCATAATGTAGAGATGCGTCCGGGCAAGGGAGCTCAGATTGCCCGTAGTGCTGGCAGTAGTGCTCAGCTGATGGCTAAGGAGGGGGAGTATGTAAACCTCAAGCTCAAGTCAGGGGAAATTCGATTGGTTCATAAAAATTGCCGGGCAACGATTGGCACGGTGGGTAACGCCGATCATGAAAATGTTTCCATTGGTAAAGCAGGGCGTGTGAGATGGATGGGACGCAGGCCTCGTGTTCGCGCGGTAGCGATGAACCCGGTGGATCACCCTATGGGTGGTGGTGAAGGCCGGTCTTCAGGAGGTCGGCATCCTTGTAGTCCATGGGGTCAGATGGCTAAGGGATTGAAGACCCGTAAGGTTAAAAAAGTATCGGATAAATTTATTCTCAGTCGTAAGAAGAGAAAATAAACTGTTTGTAAGCTGAGGTTTTGGGATGGCTCGATCATTAAAGAAAGGCCCGTTTGTCGATTCGCATTTGCAGGATAAAATCGAGGAGATGAACCGGAGGAATGAAAAGAAGGTGTGCAAGACATGGTCGCGCCGGTCCACTATCACTCCGGACTTTGTTGGGCATACCATATCGATACACAATGGTAAAAAGTTTTTTCCTGTTTTTATATCGGAAAATATGGTTGGGCATAAATTAGGTGAATTTTCTCCTACACGGGCATTCAGGTCGCATGGGGGTAAAACCAAAAAAGCAGTCACCAAGTAATACAGAGGTATCGTGGAAGTTAGGGCTTTACTCAGACATACAAGAACGGCACCGCGTAAGGCGCGGTTGGTAGCTGATTTGATTCGCGGAAAAAACGTGAACGATGCGATCAATATTCTTACGTTTACCCGCAAGCGGGTGGCGGAAAAGCTTCAAAAACTGCTGAAATCGGCTATCGCTAACGCGGAGGAGAACCATAAGGTTCTCGATGTGGATGATCTGGTGATTAAAAATATTCAGGTCGATGAAGGGGTGACTTGGAAAAGGAATATGCCGAGAGCGCGAGGAATGGCGACCATGATTCAAAAGAAGACCAGTCATATTACTTTGATACTGGAAGAAAAAGAATCTTAAGGAGATAAAAGCGTGGGTCAAAAAGTTCACCCTTACGGGTTCCGGTTGGGATTCAGCAAGACTTGGATATCTTCCTGGTACGCGAGGAAAGGATATTCTGGCCAGTTGATTGAGGATATGGCCCTCAGGAAACATATTTTCAAGACGCTTTCTCACGCGGGTATCTCCCGGGTGGAGATTGAGCGTTCGGCAAGTCGCGTAAGGATCAATATTTATACAGCGCGTCCGGGCATAATCATCGGGAAAAAGGGTCTTGAGGTTGACAGGCTGAAAGAGGAACTGCAGAAGGTCATGTCTGGAAAACAGGTCAACCTTAATATCAAAGAGGTGCGTCGTGCCGAGCTGGACGCGGCTTTGATCGGACAGAATATCGCCCTGCAATTGGAAAAAAGAGTTTCGTTTCGTCGGGCAATGAAAAAGAGTGTGATCTCGGCGCTGAGATTTGGGGCCAAGGGAATTAAAATACGGGTATCGGGTCGGTTGGGTGGTGCGGAAATTGCCCGCAGTGAATGGTACCGGGAAGGCAGGGTTCCTCTGCATACTCTGAGGGCGGATATCGATTATGGGACCGCGAATTCCAACACCACCTTTGGGATTATCGGGGTGAAGGTGTGGGTTTATAAGGGAGATATTCTCCCGGGTAAGGAGATCGAGCGGCCAAAAGGATTCCAGGGAAAAGAAAAGGGAAAAGCTTCGGCCTGATTTGCGTGTGAGGCCTGATTTGCGTGAGACCTAACTTCGGGCGTTATGCCTGGCTATAAATGTTTATTGGGGATGATGCATCATGTTGATGCCCAAAAGAGTTAAGTATAGAAAGCGCCATAAGGGGCGGATGCGTGGCACAGCCTACCGGGGAGGGTCTCTGGATTTCGGCACTTACGGTCTGCAAGCTCTGGAATGTGGTCGCATCAGCAATCGGCAGATTGAGGCGGCCCGTATCGCGATGACCCGCCATGTTAAACGTGGGGGGAAAATCTGGCTACGGATTTTCCCTGACAAGCCGGTTTCCAAGAAACCGTTGGAAACAAGAATGGGTAAGGGTAAAGGCAATCCGGAGTTTTGGGTGGCCGTTGTAAAACCGGGCCGTATGCTTTATGAAATGGAGGGTGTGCCGGAAGATGTTGCCAAAGAGGCGTTTCGCCTGGCGGCGCATAAGTTATCAGTATCTACCCGGTTTGTTGTTAAGCAAGCCTGATTGGAAAAGTGAGAGACGTATTATGAAAGCTGAAGAAGTCCGAGGGCTTTCCGAAAAAGAACGGGAAGAGAAAATAGTCGACATTGGCCAGGAAATATTTAACCTAAGGTTGCAATTGGCCACGGGAAAGATAGAAAATCCTGGCCGCCTTCGGTTTCTTAGAAGAGATATTGCTCGGTTGAAAACGATCCAGAACGAAACCCGGGCTTCTGAGAAAAGTTCAGCGAAACAGGAAAATAAAGCAGGTTCTGATAAATAAAGCTCGGGTTTTTGAGTAACCCCGAGCATTAAACAGGAATAGGAAAAGCTTTTGCGGAAAACGACTAGAAAAACCCTGATGGGCCTTGTGGTGAGTAACAAAATGGATAAAACCGTTGTTGTGCGAGTGGAGCGAAAGTTTATTCATCCTAAATTCAAAAAAGTGGTGAAGAGTTCCCGCAAATTCAGCGCCCACGACGAAAAGAACGAATGCTGTCCTGGTGATTTCATCAGCATCCGCGAAACCCGGCCTTTGAGTAAAACCAAGTGCTGGCGTTTAGTGGAAATCATCAAGAAGGGCGAGGAGGCGGATAAAGCGTCATGATTCAACTACGAACCGTATTAGATGTGGCAGACAATTCCGGAGCCAAGGTGGTTCAGTGCATCAAGGTGCTGGGAGGGTCGCGTCGCCGTTATGCCCGCATTGGGGATGTTATTGTGGTCGCGGTCAGAGAAGTTGATCCGCAAAGCAGTCTTAAAAAAGGTGAGGTGAAAAAGGCTGTGGTGGTGAGAACCCGTAAAGAGATCCGCCGCTCTAATGGAACTTATATCAAGTTTGATAATAATGCCGCTGTTCTTATCGGTGACACTAAAGAGCCGGTTGGAACGCGAATTTTTGGCCCGGTGGGCCGTGAGCTGCGTGCTAAACGCTATATGAAAATTCTTTCGCTTGCTCCGGAGGTGTTGTAGTGAAAAGGGTTTCTTACAAGCGCCACCTGAAAAAAGACGATATCGTTCAGGTGATTGCTGGAAAGGAAAAGGGAAAGAAGGGGAAATTACTGGCCATTTTTCCGGAAGAACAACTGGTGACGATTGAAAAACTCAATATGGTTAAGCGTCATATGAAAGGCGACGGCAAGTCCCGGCAACCCGGCATTATAGAGAAGGAAGGTAAGATTCATATCTCCAATGTCCTGCTAGTCAGCGACAAGGTGGGTAAAGGAGTGCGAACCAAGCTGAAAAAGCTTGAAGATGGAAAACGAGTCCGCGTTTGTACGAAAACCGGCGATGTCTTGGATAAGGTGTAGCATGGCAAATTTAAAGGCAGCCTATTTTGAAAAGCATCAAGCTGTCATCCAGAAGGAATTGGGTTTTGGTAATGTGATGCAGGTTCCCATGATGACAAAGATTACTGTCAATATGGGGTTGGGTGAGGCATTGCAGAACTCCAAATTGATCAAGTCGGGAATCGATCAGTTGCGCGTGATTACCGGGCAACAGCCCGTAATTACTAAAGCGAAAAAATCCATTTCCAATTTCAAATTACGGGAAGGGGTTTCCATCGGTCTTAAAGTAACTCTCAGGGGAAACAGGATGTATGAGTTTTATGAGCGGTTGGTCTCGTTTGCGCTTCCCAGGGTTCGAGACTTTAAGGGTTTGCCTCCCAAGGCGTTCGATGGGCGAGGCAACTACACGATTGGGATTAAAGAGCAATTGATCTTCCCGGAAATTGAGTTTGATAAGATTGAGAAGGTAAAGGGGATGAATATCACGATCACCACCTCAGCTAGGAATGATGAGCAGGGCCGGTGTTTGTTGACCCATATGGGGCTACCGATTAGAAAGTAAAGGAATATGGCAAAGAAATCACTAATCGCCAAGGCGAAGCGGGAACAGAAATTTAAAGTACGCCAGTATAACCGATGTCACATTTGCGGCAGGCCGCGGGCGTTCCTCCGTAAATTTGGCATGTGCCGGATTTGTTTTAGGGAAAGAGCTTTGCGCGGTGAGATACCAGGTGTTACCAAGGCGAGTTGGTAGTTTAATATAATTATTTTTTTTGGGAGTAAAGTTCTACATGATGACCGATCCTATCGCTGATCTGTTTACCCGTATTCGAAACGGGTTGATGGTCGGACATCCGAGAGTTGATGTCCCCGACTCAAAGATGAAAGCTCGTATCGTGGAAATTTTAAAGGACGAGGGGTATATCAAAAATTTCCGGATATATGATGATAATTTGCAGGGGATCATCCGGGTGTATTTGAAGTATAAAGATGGCCAGCCGGTGATTCGCGGGATCAAGCGAATCAGTAAACCCGGACGGAGAAACTATGTCAAGCGGGATGAGGTCCCCAAGGTTCTTAACGGGCTGGGGCTTGCCATCCTGTCCACCTCTTCGGGGGTGATGACCGATCGTGAATGCAGGGGAAAAGGGGTTGGGGGAGAAGTGCTGGGTCACATCTGGTAAACCTCTGTGGGGGTCAATCATCCTTTTTAGAAACAAATACTTAATTAAAACTGAAATTTTATAGAAGAGTTAACATGTCTCGAATTGGAAAAAAGCCGATCACTGTGCCTTCTGGGGTAGATTTGAAAGTCAATGGGTCAAACGTAGCGGTAAAAGGACCCAAGGGGCAGTTGCAGCGCGACCTGCATCCCAGTATGAAGATTGAGTTGAAGGATGGTATGGTGAGCGTGATTCGACCGACTGACGGAAGGCTGGATCGCTCCCTACACGGGCTGACGCGTACCCTGATCAATAATATGGTGGTGGGGGTTACGGATGGTTACTCCATCCAACTTAATATTGTCGGAGTGGGTTATAAGGTGGATATCAAGGGTAAAAACCTGGTCTTAAATCTTGGGCATTCTCATGCGATCAACTACCCGGCTCCTGAGGGCATTGAGTTTGATGTGGACAATAAAAAAAATGCGATCGTTATAAAAGGAGCCAATAAAGAACGGGTTGGACAGACTGCTGCGGAGATTCGCGGTTTTCGTCCGCCGGAACCTTATAAGGGAAAAGGGGTCATGTACTCCACGGAAAGAATACGCAGAAAGGCCGGTAAAGCGGCGACTAAAGGGTAATCTTATGAAAACCTCTGAACGGGAACGGCTGCGACTGCAAAGAAAAAAAAGGATTAAGCTCAAAGCACAGAAACAAACGAGCCGACTCCGGTTGACAGTGTTCCGAAGCACCAAACATATGTATGCTCAAATTGTTGATGACAATGAAGGCAAAACCCTTGTGGCGATGTCAACACTTTCTCCAAACTTCAGAGAGCGGATGAAGGCTGGAGGCAACCTCAAAGCGGCAACGTTGGTGGGTTCTCTCGTCGGTGAAGCGGCGGTAGCTAAGGGCATCAAAGAAGTTTATTACGACCGAAACGGATTTCTGTATGCCGGGCGTGTCAAGGCTTTGGCCGATGCGGTTCGGGAAAAAGGAATAAAATTTTAATCCATAACGCAGGAGGAAGTGTTGCGACAACGGGACCAGGACAAACCCACAGATTTTGTTGATAAGATTGTCAAAATCAACCGTGTGGCCAAGGTTGTGAAAGGCGGTCGTCGTTTCAGCTTCAGTGCGTTGGTGGTGGTTGGCAATCGGGAAGGCAAGGTTGGCTGGGGTTTGGGAAAGGCCAATGAGGTTCCTGAAGCAATACGCAAAGGTGTGGAGAAAGCCAAGAGGGACATGGTAACAGTGAGCCTCGAGGGTTCTTCCATCCCTCATGAAGTGATAGGGGCTTATGGGTCGGGCCGGGTCTTGATGAAGCCGGCGTCAAGAGGTACCGGTTTGATAGCAGGAGGTGCTGTCCGGGCAGTTTTGGAGGCGGTTGGTGTTCGCGATATTTTGACTAAATGTTTGCGTACCAATAACCCGCATAACGTGGTCAAGGCGACCATTCAAGGGTTGACTGTTTTGCGTGACGCAAAAGAATGTGTCCGCATGCGCGGCAAATAATGGGCCCCGAATTTTACTGAGGATTAAGAATGTTGCGTTTATCAAATTTGAAGGGGCCAGACCGAAAACATAGAAAACGGATAGGCCGTGGTATTGGCTCTGGGACCGGAAAAACTTCTGGCAAGGGACAAAAGGGGCAGAAATCTCGTTCAGGTGGAAGTCCACATCCGTGGTTTGAGGGTGGGCAGATGCCGCTTCAGCGAAGGTTGCCCAAGCGTGGGTTTATCAATATCTTTAAGAAACAGTTTGAGGTCGTTAATGTGGGCGATTTGGCTCGCTGTGCCGGGGTTGACCCGGTGACCCCGAAAGTGATGAAGGAAAAGGGGTTGATCAAAAAAACTGAACTAGTGAAAATTCTGGGATGTGGCGAGCTGAAGGAATCGTTGAATGTTCATGCGCATAAATTCAGTGGTTCGGCGCAGGCCAAAATTGAAAAATCCGGAGGAAAGGCTGTTAGCCTCTAAATGAGCGGTGCTGAGAGTTTTGGCAATATTTTTCGTGTGCCCGAGCTGAAAAAACGGATTCTTTTCACGCTTGCGCTTATAGTTGTTTATCGGATCGGTGCTCATATCCCGACTCCGGGAATCAACTCTGTGGCGTTGGCAGAATTGTTTGCTCGGGCCCAGGGCACTATCCTGGGATTTTTCGATATGTTCTCCGGCGGTGCGTTAAGCCGGTTGACGATATTTGCGTTGGGCATCATGCCCTATATCAGCTCATCGATCATCCTGCAGCTGATGACGATTGTTTCTCCCACCTTGGCAAGATTGAAAAAGGAAGGGGAGCAGGGGCAGAAAAAAATCACCCAGTACACCCGGTATGGGACGGTGGTGCTGAGTACGATTCAGGGTTCCGGAATCGCTGTGGGACTGGAAGCAATGAAAAGCCCGAGCGGGGGAATGATTGTCCATGAACCGGGTTGGTCGTTTCGAATGATGACGGTTTTGACCCTGACCGCTGGAACTTGTTTTTTGATGTGGTTGGGTGAACAGATTACCGAGCGAGGGATCGGAAATGGAATTTCCCTGATTATTTTTTCCGGGATTGTTGCCGGAACTCCGGCGGCAATTTTTCAGTCAATGGACTTGATGGGTACGGGCGAAATGTCGGTGCTCGTTATGTTGTTCCTTCTGGTATTGATGGTTGCGGTGGTTGGGGCCATCGTTTTTACGGAAGGAGGGCAACGCAGGATTCCGATCCAATACGCGAAACGGGTGGTGGGTCGGAAAATGATGGGTGGCCAGGCAACGCATCTGCCTTTGAAGGTCAATACGTCGGGGGTTATCCCGCCGATTTTTGCTTCGTCCATCATCATGTTTCCGGCGACGATTGCCCAGTTTATCAGTCACCCGTGGATGCAGACGGTTTCGGCGATGTTGACCCCCGGAACCATTGTGTACAGTCTGATTTTTGTTGGAGCGGTGTTTTTCTTTTGCTATTTCTATACGGCCGTCATTTTCAACCCGGTTGATGTGGCGGACAATATGAAAAAGCATGGAGGGTTTGTGCCGGGAATCAGGCCGGGGGCGAAGACTTCCGAGTACATCGACACGATCCTTTCAAGGATCACGTTTTATGGGGCAACGTATCTTTCTTTAGTCTGTATTTTGCCGGATTATTTGATAAAATACTTCAATATCCCGTTTTACTTTGGTGGAACAAGCCTTTTGATCGTTGTGGGTGTTTCTTTGGATACTATGCAACAAATTGAGTCTCACCTGGTCATGAGAAATTACGACGGTTTTGTTAAAAAGGGGCGATTGAAAAGCCGAAGAGGCTGATTAATGAGATTGATTCTTTTAGGCCCACCGGGAGCTGGAAAAGGCACCCAGGCTAAAATGTTGAAAGAAAGATTTCAGATCCCGCAGGTATCCACTGGTGATATTTTAAGGCAGGCGGTTAAGGATAATACGGAGCTGGGCATTCAGGCCAAATCGTTTATGGATGTGGGTCAGCTGGTTCCGGATGATGTAGTGATCGGCTTGATAAGGAAGCGTATCAAGCAGGCCGATTGTGAAACAGGGTTTATCTTGGATGGGTTTCCACGGACCATCGTTCAGGCCGAAAAACTTTTGGAAAACTTGACCGAAATGGGCTTGACGATTGATAATGTAGTGGACTTGGAAGTTGATGCCGAAGAGGTGATCAACCGGTTGACCGGACGAAGCACCTGCCTGGATTGTGGCAGCATGTTTCATGAGGAATCCCGACCTCCAAAAGTTCCGGGGGTTTGTGACGGTTGCGGTGGTACCTTGGCTCAGAGGCAGGACGACCATAAGGATACGATTTTGAAGCGGCTGGAGGTTTATCAAGAATCCACCGCACCCTTAAAGCAGTTTTATAAGAAGCAGGGAAATCTGAAAACAGTAGTAGCCAGAGGATCTGTAGAAGAAATTTTTTCCTGCGTTTTAGAAATGGTAAAGTAGCGGATGTCTAAAGAAGAATCTATAGAAGTAGAAGGCACCATACTTGAGCCATTGCCGAACGCGATGTTTCGGGTGAAGCTGGAGAACGGCCATAAGGTACTGGCCCATATATCCGGGAAAATGCGGATGCATTTTATCCGTATCCTGTCTGGAGACAAGGTGAAGGTGCAGCTTTCCCCTTATGATTTGACCCGGGGACGGATCACCTATCGGTATAAATAGAAAGAGGACGGAACCATGAAGGTCAGGGCATCGGTCAAGCCAATTTGTATGAAATGCAAAGTCATTCGCCGTCGTGGAGTTGTGCGGGTTATTTGTGAGAACCCGAAGCATAAGCAACGACAGGGTTAATTTCCTAAAGGAGAAGCAGTGGCAAGAATAGCGGGTGTAGATATTCCCAAGGATAGACAGGCAAAAATCGCCCTGACCTACATATATGGGGTCGGGCCAAATATCTCTCGGGATATCCTGAAAAAAGCCCAGGTTGGGGAAGAAGTCAGAATGAAAGATCTGACCGAAGAAGAGGTGACCCGAATCCGTAGTGTTATCGATAAAGATTATGAAGTGGAAGGTGATTTGAGACGTAATGTCAGCATGAATATTAAACGTTTGATGGATATAGGTGCCTATAGAGGGCTTCGCCATCGTAAAGGGTTGCCGGTTAGGGGGCAAAGGACGCATACCAACGGCAGAACCCGAAAAGGCCCGAAGAAAACCGTGGGCGCACGAGCAAAAAAATAAGGACAAAGATTAATGGATAAAAAAGCAAAAAGCGGTAAAAAAAGGCAAAAGACGGTGCCGGAAGTAGGGGTGGCCCATATTCAGGCCACGTTCAATAATACTATTGTCACCATTTCAGACATGTCTGGGAATGTGGTGTCTTGGTCTAGCGCTGGTGCTCAAGGCTTTAAGGGCTCAAGAAAAAGCACCCCGTTTGCAGCACAGGTGGCGGCCGACAAAGCCGCTATTAAAGCACGGGATATGGGGATGAGAAAGTTGGAGGTTCATGTTAAAGGCCCTGGATCGGGACGAGAGTCCGCAATACGATCTTTGCAGGCTGCGGGAATGGAAGTTCTTGTTATTCGTGACAGGACCCCGATTCCGCACAATGGTTGCCGCCCAAGAAAGCGTCGCAGGGTTTAATTGCATAAAAGCGAAAGGAGAAGCTGAATTTGGCCAGGTATACAGGTTCTGTCTGCCGACTTTGTCGGCGAGAAGGCATAAAATTATATTTAAAAGGTTCTCGTTGCGAGACGGTAAAATGCGCTATAGAAAAAAGACCGTACCCGCCAGGCCAGCATGGCCAGGGCAGGAAAAAGTTCTCGGAATATGGGGTGCAGCTTCGTGAAAAGCAAAAAGTAAAGCGGATTTACGGCGTACTGGAAAAACAATTTCGTAATTACTTTTTTGCGGCAGATAAGAAAAAAGGTGTCACCGGTGAAAACCTTCTGCAAAATTTAGAGTTACGGATGGATAATGTTATTTACAGGATGGGACTGGCCTCATCCAGAAGCACAGCCCGCCAGTTGGTCAGCCACGGTCACTTTACCGTTAATGGGAAAAAGATGAATATCCCTTCCTACATTCTTGGGCAGGGAGATACGATAGCTCTGAACCCCAATAAGGTGAAAAAAGCACCGGTTAAAAACGCGATTGAGAATATTAAAGGAAAGACTCTGCCGGATTGGCTATCGTTTGATGCGGATAGCAAGCAGGGTGTTGTCCAGACCTTGCCTGCAAGAGAGCATGTGACTATGCCGATTGAGGAGCAGTTGATCGTCGAGCTCTACTCGCGCTAAAACTGGACTTGATCCGCACTACATACGAGAGACTAATTAAAAACTGTTTAAGACCCTAAATTAAGAGGTCGGAGGCTTCATGTTCACAGCCCAGGAAATCGTTAAACCCAAGCGGTTAGAATTTGATAAGAAAAACAAGTCGGAATATTACGGTAAACTCAGCGCGGGTCCTTTCGAACGCGGATATGGAGTGACCATTGGCAACTCTCTAAGAAGGATGTTGTTGTCATCCATCGAAGGGGCCGCCATTGTGGCCGTAAAGTTTGAGGGAATCTTTCACGAGTTTTCTTCCATTCCAGGCGTGGTTGAAGATGTTACGGAAATTATCCTCAACCTTAAACAGGTCAACCTCAAGATGACCGGTGAAGCAGATTCTAAACGGGTTTATATCAAAGCCTCGAAATCGGGCACCATTTGTGCCAAAGATATCACGGCTGACCCGGATATGGAGGTGCTGAATCCCGATCTTCCCATTCTCACCATCGACCAGAACTGTGAGGTGGAAATGGAGATGATTGTGAAAAAAGGTCGAGGCTATGTTCCCGCCGACCGGCACAACATTGAAAATGAATCTGTGCAGATGATCCCTGTGGATTCCAGCTTTTCCCCGATCGAAAAGATCACCTATCATGTTGAGAATACCCGGGTCGGGCAATCAACAGATTATGATTCTCTGGTCATGGAATTGTGGACCAATGGAGGCATCACACCTGAAGATGCGGTGGCGCATGCTGCCAAGATTGTTAAAGATCATATGCAGATTTTTATCAATTTTGATGAAGATCCTGAACCGGTACAACCCCAAGTCGATGAGAAAAAACAGAAGGTGCTGACAAATATGGCCAAATGTGTGGAAGAGCTCGAGCTATCTGTGCGCTCCTACAATTGCCTTAAAAACGCCAACATCCAGACTATTGCCGAATTGGTTCAAAAAACCGATAGCGAAATGCTGAAAACCAGAAACTTCGGTCGCAAATCGTTGAACGAGATCAAGGAAATCCTGGAGGACATGGGACTTCATTTGGGAATGAAAGTCGATGAAGATGATCTTAAACAGATCCTTCAATCCCAGAAGAAAAAAGAGATAGATACCGAAATCGAGATGTAGCGGCTCTGTTCGCTGAAGTCATAAGGGGAGTGATAAACAACCATGCGGCATTTAAAGGCAGGTAGAAAATTCGGAAGAAGCTCTGCTCATCGGAAAGCATTGTTCAGAAACCTTGTTGGGGCCCTTATTCAGAGAGAGCGCATCAGCACCACTTTGGCGAAAGCTAAGGAACTGCGAGGCAAGGTGGAAAAAACAATCACACTGGGAAAAAGAGGTACGCTTCACGCTCGTCGACAAGCTTTCAAGCTGGTTCCTGCTAAAGGTGCAGTGCATAAGGTATTTGGTCCGCTGGCGGAGCGTTACGCTAATCGGTCCGGCGGATATACCCGGATCATTCGAATCGGTCACCGTAAGGGAGATGATGCGCCCATGGCTTTTATCGAGTTGGTAGACCGCGACGGCGAGACAAAACCTCCTGCCAAAGCCGCGTCGAAAAAAGCACCGAAAGAAACCCAACCAAAAGTGACGGAAAAGAAGAAAGCCGAACCCAAAAAAGAAACTGCCAAAAGGGAAACCGCTAAAAAAGACAAGCCCAAGGAGTAAGAAGTAATCCTCACTTGGTGTTGGGCTGTGATTGCAACCTGTCTGCGGTAAAAGGCTCCCACTGCACTGTGCGGGTAGCGTCAACTGGTTACAAGCAGTTTGGCGGCACTCCTGTAGGTCCTTGTTTAAACCTGAAGTTCGTATTTTCCTTGATATAAATCAAAAGGTCGTCATAACTCTTGAAGTGCTCGGTGAAGCCGTAATCGTCGCCAGTGTATTCGCATGATTCCGTACTGTGTTCGCGGCACATATAAGGCCGGTAATCGTAGATAGCGCATTTGTTGTCCGGCATTAAAAAATTGCAGCGATTGTGGATCATGATGTACCAATCTTTTCGATAGATATAAATAGAAACGTTTTCGTGCGCGAGCTTCCACAATAAGCTTTCATACTCACGCCGGTCTTCAGGTTCATCAATCCCAAACGCAAAATAATTGCAACAATAAGCCGGAAGGCATTTTTCACACTGGCTGGTGTCGTCTCGTTTGCTTTTTGTCTTTTTCGCCATGGATAGATCCTTACTGGGTTGAAAATAAATTGCTGGAGAAGAGTGAATCCGGTTTTCAGGGAGATTCTATCAGTGGCTATTTTGCCTTGCTGACTCCGCAGAGTCAACCCACCCCTTGGTAGAGAGCTAAGAAGGGACGGTTCATCAAGCCGAGATAAATGGCTGGCGATGGTTTAAAGGCTTCCACTGGGCGAGGCCCGGCTAGCGTCACGCTGGCACGCGCTGATTGAAGCGGTGTAGGCCTTTTTGGCAGGCGATAGTCTTTTGGCAGTGACTATCTCGCTGGAAGTGGGGCGACGGTTGATCTTGCCATATTTTTTCTCGCTCGCTTTGCCTGTGGAAAAATACTGGCCCATGATGTTGATAGGTGTCTGGGGAGATTTTTCGGGCCAGACAAGCCATGATGTTTTCCGTATCCTCCCTTTCCCAAAAATGTGGAGCGTAACTTCTGACGATGGTCTGTCAACCGGCTTTAAACACAGCTTGTTCACTTTCCAGACGGTTGACTTCGCGGTTTGGACCTCCCATGCTACCTCGACCAGGTTTGCTAGTCTGGCTTGCGTTTTGGAAGGACTGGGAATTCCGCCATTTGGGTCGCCTCGAGGGGACAGAAACTGGCGGATAAAAGGAGTTGACAAAAAGTAGAGAACTGGATACAGTGAATGGCATCCGAAAGCTCCCAAGGCAAAATCCCTGATAAAACCGATCAATTATTCATCTGAATTTTTTCGTGCTTTCGCCGTTGATCATAGAACAAACTCTGCAATCTTACAAAACGCCCAACTATTATTGAACCTTCCCCGTCTTTGAACCTGAGCATCATTCCAAGGGCGTAATTACTTATAAGAAAATCATTCCTAACCCCCCTCAAAGAAGCCACAAGCCATGACCCAGATGAACATAGAGGAACTCAAGTCTAAAACTATATCCGAACTCACAAACATTGCCAAGGAACTCAAGATTCAGGGCCATAGTGGGCTTAGAAAGCAGGACCTGATTTTCAGGATTTTGGAAGCCAAGACTGAAAAGGATGGTCTGATGTTCGGGCAGGGGGTGCTGGAGATTCTCCCGGATGGGTTTGGTTTTCTGCGGGCACCGACTTACAACTACCTTCCAGGTCCTGATGATATTTATGTATCGCCCTCGCAGATTCGCAAATTTGATATGCGTACCGGTGATACCATTTCCGGGCAGATTCGTTCACCCAAAGACAGCGAGCGTTATTTCGCTCTGCTGAAGGTAGAGGCGATCAACTTTGAGAACCCAGACAAGACCAAGGATAAAATTTTATTCGATAACCTGACGCCGTTGTATCCCGAAGAGCGAATCCGGCTGGAGACACCAGGCGGCAAAGACTATAGTGCCCGGGTCATGGACCTGATGACCCCTATTGGCAAGGGTCAGCGCGGGTTGATCGTGGCCCCTCCGAGAACCGGAAAAACCATGTTGTTGCAGTCCATTGCCAACAGCATCAGTACCAATTTCCCGGAAATTGCGTTGATTGTTTTGCTCATTGACGAGCGTCCGGAAGAAGTGACCGATATGGAACGTTCTGTTAAGGGCGAGGTCATCAGTTCCACTTTTGATGAGCCTGCGCAAAGGCATGTGCAGGTTGCTGAAATGGTCATTGAAAAAGCCAAGCGGCTGGTAGAGCACAAGCGAGATGTGGTCATTCTGCTTGACAGCATCACCCGTTTGGCACGAGCTTACAATGCCATTGTTCCTCCTAGTGGCAAGGTCTTGTCGGGTGGAGTGGATTCCAATGCCCTGCAGAGGCCCAAGCGATTTTTTGGTGCGGCCCGAAATCTGGAGGAAGGTGGAAGCCTGACTATCATCGCCACAGCACTTATTGACACGGGAAGCCGCATGGATGACGTTATTTTCGAAGAGTTTAAAGGAACGGGTAACCTGGAAATTGTTCTCGATCGCAAACTGGCAGACAAGAGAACCTTTCCTTCGATCGATATCAACCGCTCTGGAACCCGAAAAGAAGAGCTTCTGTTGCCCGACGAGGACCTCCAGCGTGTCTGGTTATTGAGAAAAGTTTTGCTCCCAATGGGCATCCATGATACGGTGGACCTTCTCTTGCAGAAGATTAAAGAAACCAAAACCAACGCCGAATTTCTGGCGACTATGAACTCCTGACGGTGAGATGATGAAAGACAGCATTCATCCTGAATATTATGAGACCTTGGTGCGGTGCGCATGTGGGAGAGAGGTGCAGACCCGTACAACTCTGAAAGACCTTCATGTGGAGATCTGTTCCAAATGTCACCCCTTTTTCACGGGAAAACAGAAGCTCATGGATACTGCTGGTCGCATTGAAAAATTCAAACGCAAATACGCCAAGGCCAAGCCTGCAAGCAGTAGAGAACCAGCCAGTCCCCGATAAGCGCGTTTGTCTTCTTTTCCCCTCTCCGGGTCCCCCCGGGGATTTTCTAGAAACCACCTATGTTTGATAGGCTGAAATCGGTTGAGAAACGTTATAACGATCTTAACCAGTTGCTCAGTGATCCCAAGATCATTTCCCAGCAGTCCGAGTTCCAGAAGTATGCCCGGGAGCAATCTGATCTGAGTCCCATCGTCCACCGGTTTCAAGAGTGGCAGAAGATCAGCCGACAGTTGGAAGAGAGTAAAAAAATTCTGGATGAAGAGCAAGATCCGGAGTTGATTGAAATGGCCCAGGAAGACATGGTTGATCTGGAGGCCCAAAAGCATAAAGCGGTAGAGGATCTAAAAATTCTTTTGCTTCCTGAAGATCCTCGCGATGAATGCAACGTTATCGTGGAGATTCGTGCTGGTACAGGGGGCGAAGAGGCGGCACTTTTTTCAAACGACTTGTTCCGCATGTATTCGAGATATGCCGAAGGGAAAAGGTGGCCAGTGGAAATTTTAAGTTCCAGTCTGACTGGTAAAGGAGGATTCAAAGAAATCATTTTCGGCATTTCGGGAAAAGGGGTTTATAGCAAACTGAAATATGAAGGAGGCACTCATCGGGTGCAACGGGTTCCGGATACAGAAAGCCAGGGACGCATTCATACCTCTGCGGTGACAGTTGCGGTTTTGTCAGAGGTGGAGGACGTGGATATCAAAATTAATCCGGCGGATATAAAAATCGATGTCTACCGTTCATCCGGGCCGGGTGGGCAGAGTGTCAACACGACAGATTCGGCGGTCCGCTTGACTTATATCCCTACCGGAATGATAGTGACCTGTCAGGATGAAAAATCACAACACAAGAACCGGGAAAAAGCCATGAAGGTTTTAAGAGCCCGGTTATATGATGAGGAACAAAGAAAGCAACAGGAATCCATGGCCAGTGACCGCAAGCAGCAGGTGGGTACCGGTGACCGTAGTGGACGCATTCGCACCTATAATTATCCTCAGGAGCGAGTGACCGACCATAGAATAGGTCTAACCCTACATAAGCTGTCTTTAGTGATGGAGGGAGACCTCGTTGAAATTCTTGATGCGTTAACGCTCCACTTCCAAACGCAAGCTCTGAAAGGGGAATAAGGTGGAGGCTCTTGAGGAGGTAAAAATGGAGCAAACCCTCACCTCTTTTATCGATTGGGCTCAGCGCAAACTTTCAGGGGTGGTATCGCCCCGGTTAGATGCCGAAGTCTTAATGGCGCAGAGCCTTGATATCTCGCGAACGGAATTGATGACGTATCCTGATCGGATATTGAACCGCATCGAGGCGAAAAATTTTTGTTCAAGAATCGAGAGAAGAGTTTTGCGCGAGCCGGTTTCTTATATTACCGGAGTTCAAGAATTCTGGTCGCTCGAGTTTGCGGTGAATGAAAAAGTCCTGACGCCCCGGTCGGAAACAGAAATTTTGGTTGAACAATGTTTAAAAGCATTTTCGAAAACATCACCGGTTAATATTCTGGATATTGGTACCGGGTCAGGAATTCTCGCGATTGTTTTAGCAAAAGAAATTCCCCAAAGCCAAATCACGGCGATTGAAAAATCGGACCTGGCAGTCGCCATGAAAAATGCTTTGCGTCATGCTGTGGCAGGTCAGGTCCGCTTTGTGTCTGGTGACCTAATGAAGGTCGACTGGGAAGGGCCGTATCATCTTATTGTTTCCAACCCTCCCTATATTGAATCGGAAAACGTGTCAAAGTGTATGCCCGAGGTCCGGCAATACGAACCGATCGAGGCTTTGGATGGAGGCAGAGATGGTTTGGATTATTACCGCTTCATCGTTCCGATGGCGTGGGAAAAACTGGAAGAAAATGGCTTGCTGGCTTTGGAGGTCGGGTATACCCAAGCCGCAGCCGTGGTCGATTTAATGGAAGGCAGCTATCAGGACATTCAGGTGGTTCAGGATTACTCCGGTTATGACAGAGTGGTGTTAGCAAGGGCTCTGAATGGATAAGATTGTCATAGAGGGCGGACGGCCTTTAGAGGGCACTGTTGAGATCAGTGGAGCCAAGAACGCGGTTCTTCCTATACTGGCCGCAACGCTTCTGACCCGCGGACGGAATGTTATTGAAGGGGTTCCACAAGTTCGCGATGTGGCAACCATGATTCAGCTTCTCAAAGATTTGGGAGTGGAAATCGAAAGCAATCGTGGTGAAAAAATTGTTTTAGACACGTCTTGTGCAAATAAGCCGGAAGCACCCTATGGCCTAGTTTCCACGATGCGCGCTTCTTGCCTGGTTCTGGGTCCCTTGCTGGCCAAGTTAGGCCGGGCCCAGGTTTCTCTGCCCGGCGGGTGTGCCATAGGAGCACGACCCATCGACCTCCATATTAAAGGACTGGAAGCAATGGGGGCGAAGGTCTGGCTGGAGCAAGGCTATGTGCATGGAGTCGTCGATGGTCTTAAGGGAGCTCAATTCTATTTTGATACGGTTTCTGTGACGGGTACCGCGAACCTGATGATGGCGGCATCTTTGGCGGAAGGGAAAACCATTCTGGAAAATACAGCCAAGGAGCCCGAGGTTGTATTCCTCGCGGATATTTTGAATCAGGCCGGAGCAAAAATTGAGGGTCAAGGCACCGATATGATCACCATTCAGGGGGTCTCATCGTTAAAGCCAATCGAGTGCCGAATTTTTCCTGACCGCATTGAGGCGGGTACATACATGATCGCAGCCGCTATCACCGAGGGGGAAGTATTGATTGAGAATTGTATTCCACAACATGTGGAACCCATTATCCTTAAACTTCAGGAGGCTCAAGTTGATGTGGAAGTCGATGGCTCCTCGATTCGAGTTCGGGGTGGTCGCCCTTTGACTGCCGTTAATGCCAAGACCGATCCTTATCCAGGGTTCCCCACTGACGTACAGGCCCAGTTTATGGCGTTGATGACTTTATCGAGCGGACAGAGTATTATCATGGAGACCGTGTTCGAGAATCGGTTTATGCATGTTGCGGAATTAAAAAGGATGGGAGCTGACATTACGTTGGATGGGCATGTAGCGATCATCAATGGGGCGCAAAACCTTTCGGGTGCTCCTTTGATGGCTACCGATCTTCGAGCCAGTGCTTCCCTGGTGCTTGCGGCTCTGGCGGCGAAAGGCCAATCTGTCATTTCCCGTGTTTACCATATTGACCGCGGATATGTGAGCATGGAAAAAAAGCTTTCCAACCTAGGTGCCCGAATCAAAAGAGTTAAGTAAGCCACCCATTTGATAGCCAGGGTTATGGACATAACACACCCCCTTCATAGTCAGGATATCCAAAGTTTTTTGTTGTGGATGCCCAACTGGATAGGCGATGTGGTGCTGACGTTGCCGGTAATACAATCCTTACGCCGCGCATACCCCGTGGCTCGCATTTCTGTGGTCGCAAAATCCCCTTCCAACGAATTGCTTCTTGGACACCCTGCCATTGACACAGTTTTAACTTTGCCTTCTGGACCGGAAATTGGTTTTTGGCAAAGAGTTAGCTTTGTGCGCGACTTGAGAAAGTATAATTTTGATGTTGGAGCGGTGTTTCCTAATTCTTTTGGTTCGGCGTTTCTTTTAAGCCTGACAGGGGCAAGGTGCCGATTGGGTTATAACACTGATGGAAGAGAAATTCTGCTCACTCATCCTGTTGCCACAACAGCGTATTTAAAAAAAGCACAGTACCGTGTTGAATATTATTTTAAAATCCTTTCATCTCTGAAACTGGATGCTCCCGACTGTGATTTTGCTCCGCTTATTTTACAGGAAGGAGATATCACAACTCGGGAAGTCCTGTTGGATATGGGTATGGATGAGGATGAGGACTTTCTTACCCTTCATCCGGGGACGTCGAAAGTTGAGCGGAGTTGGCATGTCGAGAGATTTGGCATCTTGTGCCAGAAACTGATCAAAGAGGATGGCAAACGGGTGGTTCTTTTGATGGGTACGGAAAAAGAATCGGAAGTGCTGAATCGGATCAGAAACTTTAGCCGATCAGAAACGATCAAGATCATTCCTCCGGTTAATTTGAGGGTTTTGACAGGACTGTTACGAAAAAGCCAGATGTTCATCGGCAATGACAGTGGAATGATGCACCTTGCGGCAATGGTTGGGGTTCCGGTTCTGGGAATTTTTGGGCCGGGAAGCCCGGAAGCGAGTGGCCCTTATATTGCCATGGGGAAGCAGGAAATGGTGACACGGAATTTTTCCTGTTCCCCCTGTAAACAGAAATTTTTTAAGGAGTGTAAACCTTCTCCCCTTTACAAGCCTTATTGTCTTGAAGACATTACGGTGAAAGATGTCCATGAAGGGGTGCACCGACTGCTGAAGCGGCTTGAGAATAAATTTCCGAATTAAAGCGCAATCATTTTTCCTGATTTTCTGAGGGAATAGGTCTTTGCGCTGGCAGGCCATCATAATCACGTATCAATTCTTTTTCCACGGTTGCCATGCTCGTGATATTGATGGAAGCTGGCACCCCTGACATGGACCCTTTCCGTCACTCCGTTTTTACTTTTCCTGAATCCTTCACCTCGCAGATTTCCACAGGAGGAACCACAACCTTTCCCTTCGCCTGAATAAAGCCTCCCAGTTTTATGACGATGTAGTAGTTATGATAAATCTGACTGTCGACTAGCGCCGCATCAATTTTGACAATGGGTTCATTAAATTTTTCATAGAGGCAGAATCCGATGACGCAGTCTTTTTTTCTCAGTTTCAGTATATTTTCTGTTATATGAGCCAGAGGTGTCATGTCGAGGTCGATAGAGTTCTTATCCGCTTTGAAAATTATATCAAGCGGGGGGATATATCCCGGTGGCAATAAATTTGTTTCGTAAGCCTCTTGAAATGCTATAGAATAAAAGCATGCGGAGTTGCCCGAAATGTGAGAAAAATTTTTCCGATACGCATTCCCTTTGCTTGGATTGTAATGTAGAGCTTGTGTCTCAGATGGCGGAGAAGGAGGCTCCTGACCTGGTGATCCTCTGCACGGTTTTAAACGAAGCCAAGGCTCATATTATGCGAGGTTTTCTGGAAAACGAAGGCATTCCCTGCCAGCTGGAGAACATATCTTTTCACGCAGAGCCTGCACCGGTCGCGGATCTCATGAAGGTTCGTCTTTGGACACTGAGAGGAGATGCGGAGCAAGCGCGTCAATTACTGGAAGAACGTGAAAGCCTTCAGGTTTGCTCCGTCTGCGAAACCCAGGTGGCTGAGCAGGATGTGGCCTGTCCGCATTGCGGGGAGCAGTTGGAGGAATGTTGAGCGGAAAAGATCAATCCAAAAACCTGAATCTGAAAATATGCCAGATGGCAGCAAAGCCGTCTTTCCATGTGATTTTTTTTCCTTCTGAATAGTCTCTGCCACTGTAGGAGATGGGGACCTCATAAACTCGGAATTTGTTTTTTGCGACCTTGGCGGTGAACTCAGGTTCAAAGCCAAAATGGTTGGACTTGAAGGCTAGGGAATCGTCCACTTTTTTTGTGAAGACCTTGTAGCCGGTTTCCATGTCAGTCAGGTTCAGGTTGGTGAACATGTTCGACAGGGCGGTGAGGAATTTGTTACCAAGGTAATGCCAGTAGAACAATACCCGATGAGGGCCTCCCAGAAATCGAGACCCATACACAACATCGGCCCGCCCATCCAGAATGGGTGCCAGCAATGTTCCGTAGTCGGTAGGGTTGTATTCAAGATCAGCATCTTGAATAATGATGATATCCCCATGGGTTTTGGAAAAACCGGTGCGCAATGCGGCGCCTTTGCCTTTATTGCGGTCATGATAAAGCACCTGAAAATTTTTCCGTCCTTCATATTCTTTCAAGATATCCCGTGTTCCGTCTGTGGAGAAATCATCGATCAGGATAATTTCCTTCTCGTAGTCGACATCTTCGACTTTGGAAATCAGGGTACGAAGTGTATCGCGTTCGTTGTAAACTGGAATAACTATGGAAAGTGTGAGCAAGTTAAGGCTTGGAACAGGGTGTAAATAAAGGAGGCAACGGTGCTGCCTTCTGTTAGAACTATAAGTAGTAGGTTTATTAGCAACATGATGAAGACAATGAGTCTCAACCACCATTTTTTCGAGTTTTGAGAAAACCCCGGAATTCTGCTAACAAGGCGGTTTTGCTGTCTGGATCAGAGGGGTTATTCACTAAAGGATTCCAACTATCATTAATGTTCTGTGGATTTTAGAGCAAGAAATATCTAAAGTCTAAAATAATTTTATTGAGATTTGTCTGTAAAACTTTTAATGGGCCTGGGAATACTTAAACGAAAACTCCATTTTCCGGGATAAAACATTGCCGACCATTCCGGTCAAAATGCCGGTAATCAGGGCCAGCGAGAAGAAAAAGGGCAGCAGGACGAAAAAGGAAGTCTGTTTTATAAGAAAAAAATAGACACAGATCGCCGTGATGAAGGTATGGGTATAGGCTCCGCAAACACTGATGCCAACAAGGCTGAACGGCCCTTTCCCTCTGTTGTAAGCCCCGCACATGGCTGCGGTGCCGGCCAGGCCTCCTGCCATACTGAGAAAAAAGGTGGGTCCCAAGAATGTTCCCGCAAGAACGGAGCCCAGTATAACCCGAAGCAGGGTAACTATAAAGGCATCGCGGGTTCCTAAATAAACCAGGGCCATCAGGGTCATCAGGTTGGCCAGCCCCAGCTTGACCCACGGTGTGGGTAAGGGGAGCAGGGCTTCAAGGCGATGCAATATTACCCCCAGGGCCACCATTAAAGCCATGATGACTATTCTCTTGTTGTGCGTAATGTCATCGGGCATTCCAGGTTTCATTTTCTGTGGTCGGGAGTTAATAGGGTTTGCATGTGAAGTTGGACTGAGTCGCTCAATGCCTCATAGTCGTAGCCGCCTTCGAGTATGGAGAGTAACCGGCCCTCGCAAACATCTCCGGCAACTCTCATCAATAACTCGGTCATTTTTCCAAAGCAACCCGTGGTCAGTTGGATTTGGGCCAGAGGGTCATTCTGATGAGCGTCAAAGCCGGCGGAAATAATTATCAGGTCGGGTTTGTAGCGTTGGACTTCCGGGATCAGTTTGTGTTCGATAACGGATAGATAGTCGTCATCATCTGAGTAGGCGTCCATCGGCAGGTTCAATGTGGTCCTCAATCCGTCGCCGGTTCCGGTTTCTTCTTTTGCTCCGGTACATGGATAAAAGGGGTATTGGTGGGTGCTACTGTAATAGATGGAGGGGTCACCATAAAACGAGTGTTGGGTGCCATTGCCATGATGAACATCCCAATCAAAAATAAAAATTTTATTTAGCCCTTGTGCCTTTTGCGCGTACCGGGCGGCAATGCCGACATTGTTGAACAGGCAGAATCCCATTGCACGGTCCCGTTCGGCATGATGGCCTGGCGGTCGTACAGCACAAAAGGCATTATGGATACTGCCATCGATGATTTGGTCGATGGCATTTATTCCAGCTCCGGCACTCAACAAAGCAGCATCGTAGGAATCGGCGGAGATGACTGTGTCTGCGTCCAAATGGCGTATCTCGTTTGCGCAACTCTGTTCAACGCTTGCCGCATAGCCCGCATCATGCACCAGAGCAATTTCTTCCGGAGTGGCCTTGCGGGGTTGTATTGCAATGAGGTTATTGTAGAATTCGGAGGACTCCAGCCGGTTCTGGATGGCGGTCAACCGACCGGGGTTTTCGGGATGAGGTTCAGTTTCATGCCTAAGATAAAATGGATCTGATACGTAACCCGTTTTATTCATCATAAGAACTTTTCCGTTTCAAAGAGCCAGGCGTACCTCCTTGGGGCATGAAGTATTCGTGTCCTGCAAGGGTACAACGAGTCTTTGCCTGTTGCCTCTGCGGTGAGTAGCCTGAGAGTATCAAAATCCCTAGATCGGATCAACTTTCTTAAAGCTTATGAATCCTGTAGAAAAAAAAGAGCGGTTAGCAGATATTAAGTCATTCTCCGAGAGCTTAGGGTTCGACGGATTTGGAGTTGCTAGTCCCGAATCAGGCTTGGCAGGAGAGAGATTTGGAAAATGGTTGGACGCAGGTTACGACGGTGAAATGGCCTATATGCGGCGCGGCCAGGAAAAGCGAAAAAATCCTGGTCTCGTTTTGGAAGGAGTGCAAAGCATTCTATGCTTTCGCACCAACTACTATTCAATGGAAAAGGATATGAGTTATGTTGAGCATCGTGATGTCGCGGATATTTCCATTTATGCTTTGAACAAGGATTATCATGATATTGTCACGTTGCGTTTGCGTAAGATGGAGGAGAAAATCAAAGAGAAGTTTGATGGGTGCCGGACTCGGATTTATGTGGACACAGGGCCCATTCTCGAAAAGCCTTTAGCCCAACAAGCGGGCCTGGGGTGGATTGGCAAGCACACCAACCTTCTCACTGAGGGTATGGGGTCCTGGTATTTCCTTTCTGAAATCCTGACGGATGTCGCCCTTCCCTCATCTCAGCCAGCTGAGGACCATTGTGGGACCTGCAGAAGCTGCATAGATATTTGCCCGACAGATGCCATTATTGCTCCCTACGTTCTGGATTCGAAACGATGTATTTCTTATCTTACTATTGAGTTGAAAGGGGTCATACCCGTTGAGTACAGGAAGGCAATCGGCAACAGAATTTACGGTTGCGATGATTGCCAGATTGTCTGCCCGTGGAATTCCTATGCGGTTAAAACTGATGACCCGGGCTTTCAGCAGAAGCAGGACACGCTCAAGCTGATGGACCTGATTCAGATCAACGGAGAAATGTTTAGCCGAAGATTCAAAGGTAGTCCCATTAAACGAATCAAGAGAAGAGGTCTGCTCAGAAATGTGGCCGTTGCCTTGGGCAATTCTGGCAACCCGCAAGCTATCCCTGTCCTGATCAAGGTGCTGGATGACGAAGAACCGTTGATCCGGGCGCATGTGGTCTGGGCTTTGGGTGAACTTTCAGGGGCCGAGGCACTCCCTTTTATTCAAGAAAAGTTGAATAACGAAAAAGAAGAAATTGTCCTCAAAGAACTGGCGAGAGTGGTGGCTCGACTTGCCTAGAGGATGCAGAAAAATATTGATGGGTATTTTTAAGCAATTTCTAACTTCGCATTAGGCAATTATAGGACAAACTGGGTGTCTCTATAAAATCTACCGGAATATGAAAGTGGAATTGGGCTGATAAAGCGGGTTTCAGCGCAGTAATCAAAATAAACCGTTGATCCCGCATGGATTCCCGCCTTATAATCGATAGGTTTTAATCCCCTTCTTTTTGAACAGGTTTATGGACAAGTCGAGCGAGTGCCGTTTTATAAAAGCCTGCCGAGGTGAACCGGTTGATAAAACTCCGGTCTGGTTCATGCGCCAGGCGGGTCGGTATATGAAAGTTTACCGGGACCTCAAGGAAAAATACGCTTTTATGGAACTGTGCAAGAACCCGGAGTTGGCGTGTGAGGTCACGTTACAACCTCTGGATGTGCTGGGGGTGGATGCGGCCATAATTTTTGCAGATATTCTTCTTCCTTTAGAGCCAATGGGAACGGGTTTGGAATTTTCAGCGGGAGATGGCCCGGTGATTCCACGTCCGGTCAAGGATAGAAAAGCCGTTGAAAAACTTATGCCAGTCAATGTAGAAGAGCAGTTGGGTTTTGTCGCCGACGCGATCTGTCTGGTGAGAAAGGAGATCAACATTCCATTGGTCGGTTTTGCCGGAGCCCCGTTTACCCTGTGCAGCTATATGGTGGAAGGGGGAAAGTCACGGGACTTCACAACCACTAAAATGATGATGTATGAGGCCGCCGATGTGTGGGAACAGTTGATGGACAAGGTGTGCACCATGTTGGTGGATTATTTAAAGATGCAGGTTTCTGCGGGAGCCCAGGCTCTCCAGATATTCGACAGTTGGGTAGGGTGCCTTGGACCCAGGGATTATGAAAAATATATTCTTCCTTATTCCCGCCGTGTTTACGAAGGACTCAAAGATACCGGAGTCCCTGTCATTAATTTCAGTACTGGAACTTCTACGATGCTGGACCTGGTGCAAGAGGCTGGCGGAGATGTACTCAGTTTTGACTGGCGAGTCCAGATGGATTCTGCACGAGCCCTGCTGGGAAAAGACCAACCGGTTCAGGGTAATCTTGACCCGGTGACGCTTTTTGCTCCCTTACCGGTGATTCAAGAACAGGTTCATGACGTTCTCAAGCGCGCTGGAGGAAGAGGACATATCTTTAATCTAGGGCATGGTATTTTGCAACACACCCCAGTAGAGCATGTCAAGGCAGTGGTGGACATGGTCCATGAATACCACCATGAATGATCCCATTGAGCCATTGACCGGTGTTTTCCTTATGGCTCATGGGGCTCCCGAGTCCGTTGATGATATTCCTGAATATTTGAGGAATATTCGCGGTGGAACGGAGTCCACCCCAGAAACCATCCAGATCATCCGCGACCGTTATAAGCAGATTGGCGGAAAGTCTCCCCTGCGGGAGATCACCCATGAACTATGCGCCCTGCTGGAGTCTTTTCTCAACCAGCAGGGATCGCGGTTTAAAGTCTATTATGGGATGCGCAACTGGAGTCCTTATATCAGTGACGAGGTAAAAAGGATGAAAGAGGACGGGGTTAAAAAAGTGGTGGCACTTTGCTTGGCCCCGCAATTCAGCACTTGGAGTACGCGTTTGTACTTCAATGTTTTTAAGGAAGCGTTGAAAAACTGCGATGCGGAGAATTTGGATGTGCGCTACATTGGTAGTTGGGCGGATCATCCACTTCTCATTGACGCGTTTGAAGAAAAATACCGCACGGCTCTTGAAAAACTGGGACCGAATGCAGAAGAATCGATTTACACGATTTTCACAGCGCACAGTATCCCCTCCGAGTCTCTAGAGTTTGGCGACCCTTATGCTGAAGAGTTTGGCAAAACCGTTGCAAAGCTTGTGGAGCGGGTCCGGCCTAGACACTGGTATAAAGCTTACCAGAGTCAGGGGATGATACCGGTTCCCTGGTTGGGGCCCACGGTAGAATCGGTTTTGGATAAGATCGCAAAGCAGGGCTCGAAAACAGTTTTAATGGTTCCGGTCGGTTTTGTTTGCGATCATGTAGAAATTTTGTTCGATATTGATATAGAATTTAATAAATATGCCCGTGAACGCCAGTTGAGTTTGCACCGCATCGAATCGTTAAACCTTTCCCCAACATTTGTTGAGGCACTCGCTTCCGTGACCTGGGAAAATTTAGTTTAATACCTCACTCGTTTTGATCATCGCTTCCGCCTTTTAGAAGATCATGGATCTTGACAATTTGAATCCCCAGCAGTTACAGGCTGTGCGCCATAGTGAGGGTCCGCTGATGGTGGTGGCGGGGGCAGGCTCCGGGAAAACGCGTGTCATCACCTGCCGTATTGCCAATTTGATTAAAGAGAAAGGGATTCCTCCAGAAAGGATTCTAGCGATCACTTTCACCAACAAGGCTGCCGGGGAAATGAAGGGACGTGTCCGGAAAATGCTGGACCTTCGTGGAGCTTCCCCCTGGATCAGCACCTTTCATTCTTTTTGTCTGAGAATCCTGAGAACGCATATTTCGGAGCTGGGTTTTTCCAATGATTTTGCTATCTACGACGCGCAGGACCAGTTGACTTTGATCAAGCAGTGTATGAAAGCAACGGAAATCAGTGCCGACGCGTTCCCTCCAAAAACCCTTCTCAATCACATCAGCGGATTCAAAAATGATTTTCTCATGCCTGAAGATTTGCGGCTGGATGCGATGCCTTATGGTCACCAACTGAAGGCGGCGGGTCTTTATCCTGTTTACCAGGCTGCCCTGAAAAAAAATAATGCTTTAGATTTTGACGATATGCTGGTTTTTACAAGCAGATTATTTCAGGAGTTTCCTTCTTTAAGGGTTCGTTACAACGACAGGTTTCAGTATATTCTGGTTGATGAGTTTCAAGATACCAACGTGGTTCAGTACAGGATGGTGCGTCTGCTATCGCAATCGCACAACAACATATGCGTTGTCGGGGATGATGACCAGAGTATTTATCGTTGGAGAGGGGCAAACATAGAAAATATTTTGAAGTTTGAAAATGATTTTCCCGGAACGACAGTGATCAAGCTTGAAGAAAATTATCGGTCTACACAAAATATTTTAAATGCGGCAGGAAGTGTGGTGAGAGAGAACAGAAACCGGAAGGATAAATCATTATGGACGCAAAATGAAGCGGGCTCGCTGGTGTTGTGCTATAGGGCCGAAGATGAAACGGATGAGTCGGAATTTGTTTGCGAAAAAATCCAGGCTTTGAACCGTGACGAAGGTTTTAGCTTTAGTGATATGGCCGTTCTTTATCGGACTAATGCGCAGTCCCGGGTATTGGAAGATGTGTTGAGGAGGACCGGGCTGCCTTATCAGGTGATCGGAGGGCTGCGTTTTTATGAAAGAAAAGAGATCAAGGATGTACTGTCATACATGCGGGTTGTTTTAAACCCGAGCGATTCGGTTTCTTTAAAACGAATCGGCAACGTTCCTGTCCGAGGAATTGGCAAGGCCTCGCTGGAAAAGGTTGAGCGGTATTGCCATGAAATGGGGTTGTCGCTCCAGGAGGGTTTGCGCCGGAACGAGCGTGAAAAATTGACAGCTCCTGCGACAGGCAGGAAGATTGCCCAATTTTTGCAAATCATCGACCATCTGGATTCCATGAAGGATGATCCGCTGACACTTCTGAAAGAGGTGGTAGACCGAACGGGTTATGGAGAAATGTTGAGAAAAGAGGATACCCGTGAGAGTAAAGGACGCATGGAAAATTTGGAGGAATTGTTTTCCGCAGTGGAGCAGTCCGTTGAGAGTGGGGAAGGTTCCCTGCAGGAATTTTTAGATTCGGTCTCTCTGGTGGCGGACCTGGATAACCTTGATGACGAGCGTGGTGTTATTCCATTAATGACCTTGCACACCTGCAAGGGGTTGGAGTTTTCTTCTGTATTTGTGGTGGGTATGGAAAATGGGCTCCTCCCGCATGCCAGTTCGATGTCGGACTCTGAGGAGTATGAAGAAGAGAGAAGGTTGTGCTATGTAGGCTTTACCCGAGCCCGGAAAAAACTGTTTGTCACCCATGCCAGGCGGAGGAGAATCTATGGTACTACTTGTAATAATTTTCCATCAGATTTTCTGCTTTCTATTCCCGATGAAGTTATGACTCGCGAATCAAGCAGGTTCAGCAATGAAACCGCACCTCAATTTAGTAGAACACCTGGCGGAGCTCTTCCCTATCAGGAGAGAAGTGAGGGTTCCTATTCGATCGGGACAAAGGTTTTGCACGCGAAGTTTGGGTCGGGAATTGTGACCAGCCTTTCAGGTAGTGAAGAAAATTTAAATCTGGAAGTGTTTTTTAAAGCTCCTCATGGGAAAAAGAAACTTTCGGCCAGCCATGCCAAACTGATTGTTCTTTAGAAAACAGGTTTATAAATCCGGGGCGATGCGAATGTATGTCAATCGGGCTTTATAGATCGTTTCAAAATGGATTCCAGTTTAGCTTTTACTCCCGGAGAAAATCGGACGATCTGGATGCAGACGCCTCTTTTGCTTCCATCACCTGCTTAGCAACCATCTCTGGAGAAAATAAACTGGTCTGATGCTAGTACAATCTTCGCCTTAACGACCCCCGCCAGTTTCTACTGGTGAAGCTGTTTACTCGATTAGCACCTTTGCTTATTTCCTTTTATTCAATAACGGGTTGTATTCTCGTATTAAATATTCTTCAAGTTCACACCTTCCATAATTGATTGGAAATGGTTTAATAAGACATTCATTTGTTAAAAAATCAGTTATTTTTTCATCTTCTGATTCCGAGAAACGTCTTTTTTCCCGCAACTTGAAACCAAGAATATCTTCCCCAATATGTCGTCTTAATGCTGAAAAATAAGTGTCTCTAGAATGACTAACACATCTTTTGTGGATATCAGAACTTTCTCCAATATAAATGAGTCCTTTCGATTTGTTTTCAACCCAATATAGTCCAGCAGTTGAAGGTATTTGTGCTTGAAACCAATTATAACTTCTTAAACCTATTAATTTCTCTTCTCCTTGTTCGAGAATTGAATGGAAATTGCTTTGAGCTTCGTTCCAAATTTCAGCATCAACTTTTTGTTTAAATATATTCCTTTTCCCTTTTTGTTTTTTATTTAAAACAGCAGGAACATTTACTATTCCAAATTCCTCAAGTTCTTTCCGTCCTATTTTAGTGTTAATAGTTCTAATTTCAAATTGACTAATTTTAAGACCTTTGGGATATTTGGGATAATTGTAGCAGTCTTTTTCAAGCTTTTTATAGTTCTTATAGAATGTATAATTCTTCTCTTTGGAGTGCTGTTCTACTCTTGTAAAAATGTTTTTTGTTTCTCCAATATAATTCCATTTCTTACTTTTATCGGAAATAAGATAATTACCATAGTCTTCTGAGAATTCACTATTGAAGTCTTTTATAGTGTCTTCTTGTAATAAATTTAGACCGGAAGCAAGGGTTAAATCAGAATTTTTTTGACAATATGCCCAATTAATTTTTGTCATTTCTCGTATTGGCGTTAACACGTCATCCCGGTGTGGGCTTTATAGATCGTTTCAAAATGGATTCCAGTTTAGCTTTTGTCCCAGGAGAAAGCCGTAAGTTTAATACGATGCCGTTGAGGTTGTAATCCTCTTTCAACACCAGGGTATGTTTCCGTATTTTTTGAATGAGCATGGCTTGGGAGTGCTCAAGTTCGAGACGGTATGGTACCAGATTTTTCTCATAATGGCAGACCATTTGTTGGCGGAGCGAATCAATCCCTCGTCCCGTTTTGCAGGAAATACCGATTGAAGAAGGATAAGTCTGAAGGGCGCGATCCAGAATTTCGGTGTTCGACAACGCATCAACTTTATTGAAGACGGTGAGAATATCGATATTGTCCACTCCCATTTGCTGAAGAAGGTCATCCGCGGTGCTCATTTGTTCGGCATATTTGGGGTGACTGAGGTCCACGACATGAATCAGTAAGTCGGCATCACGTACTTCGTCCAAGGTACTCTTAAACGAGGCGACCAAATCATGAGGTAATTTGTTGATCAGTCCAACGGTATCTGAGAGCAGTACCGGGTAGGGAAAATTTTTCTTTACCTTGCGCACGGTCGCGTCCAGGGTCGCGAAGAGTTTACCCTTGACCAGCGTGTCAGCACCCGTCAGGTAATTCATCAGTGTGGATTTTCCTGCGTTGGTATAACCGACCAACGCCACTTTATAAGTTCCCTGTCTGTTTTTTCTCTGGGTCTTTTTTTCCTTATCGATTTGAGCGAGTTTTTTTTCCAGTTTGTGGATTTCATTGCGGATCATTCGACGGTCCAGTTGGATCTGGGTTTCTCCTGCGTCCTTCATGCCAATTCCGCCGCGTTGTCTGGAAAGGTGCCCCCACATTCCGGTAAGACGGGGAAGGGCGTATTTCATCCTGGCTAGCTCAACCTGGGTTTTCGCCTCCCGGGTTCGGGCGTGGTCGCTAAAAATTTCTAGGATGACCCAAGGTCGGTCCATGACCCTGCATTTTAGAATATTTTCCAGTTCCCGGTTTTGTCGGGGCGACAGTTCCTCGTCAAAAATGACTGCTTCCGGATCATGGTGCTTGACGGCTTGCCTGAGCTCTTCCACTTTGCCACTGCCTAAAAAGGTTTTGGAGTTAATCTTTGCCAAGTGCTGGGTCAACGTGGCCACCGGCTTATAATTGGCAGTTGTCGCAAGACCTTTCAGCTCTTCAAGTGAAATTTCAGTGGTCGGGTATCTGGTGCCCGGCATGCTAAGTCCCACCAATATGACTTTTGGTTTTGAGGTCTGGGCGTTTATGTGAATCGTATTTTTGGGTTCCATAGGTCGAGCGAATTATAGCCTATATCAGCAAGTAGCAGGAGTGTGGAGGGGGAAAGAAACCTGGCAACAGCAGGAATCCGAAGAAAACGGTTCGATCTATTGCGCCAAAAACAGTCGAGTGGGCAGAGCCCTATGTGAAAGAGAGGTTCTTGCGTAAGTCGAAAAAAAACATAACAGCGAGATTCCTCACTGTGTTCAGAATGACAATACCGGGCCATTTTGTCATTCTCGAAGAGCTGAAGGCGACGAAGACGTGATATTTTTCCTTAGCCTTCGTGCCCCGAAGGGGTAATCTCGGGTTATGCAAAGGTCTCCATGTGAAAAAGGTGTTTCGCATTGCTGGAATTACAAATTTAGAGGTTTAATTGTGACAGCTTATCGGTAAAATGAAGGCAAGTTTGACCTCGGTTGGCATGTTTCATGGCAAAAATACCAGAAAATATGAAATTATTGCGGAAATTTATGGGGTATGCAGAGGTATCATAAGCAAAACAGCAAGATATTTTTATGCAGACTCGATTTGAAGGAAATAATAAATGATGAAAATCAGACTATCAGAACATGTGGGAGTTCATTGCGCGTCCATCGATGATGGGCAGAAGGTATACTCCATGCTTGCTCCGGAATTTCGGAAAGGTAACCCGGTGGAATTGGATTTTGAGGAGGTGCGGTCTATTTTGATCCCGTTTCTCCACAATTGCATCGGTAAATTGCTGAACGAATACCAAAAGGAAATCGTCATGGAACAGTTGATTTTTCGAAACTTGTCGGCGGAACATTTGAAGCGGTTGAATTTATATATTGACCGTAAAGACCGGGAACAATTTCAAGACGATTCCAGAAACTCCATGATGGAATTGTTTGAAGAGGACGAGTTGGGCGATTCCGGTCTTTGAGTTGTATGCTGAGATTGTTTTAAAAGTAGTGGCATTGAAGAACTTAGAGTCTGGAGTGAAAAATTGTGTTCAAAAAAATATCTTTGAGCGCAAAAAATTTAAAGAACCGAGAACCAAATATAAAAAATGTTCGGAAGGTTTTTTGAGAGCAAGAAAATAAAGGAACTGAGAGCCCAGGTGGAATCCACGCCCGGTGACCCGGCGGCGCATTTTAACCTGGGCACAGCCTATGAAAGGGCGGGCAGGTCTGAAGAAGCGATTCGCGAATTTGAAGAAACTTTAAAGGGCAATCCAAAGTCTGCGGAAGCGCATTATAACTTGGCGGTCTTGTATGAAAGCATGAGCAACGGGGAAAAAGCTATTTTGCATATTCTTAAAGCCGGCAACCTTTTTGGCAATAAAAACGATCAGGTGAATAAGGTGGAGGCCAGAGGGTTGTTGCGGCAGTACTACCGAAAATTCGACGTTGAGCCGGGAGATTTTTCCCGGGTTGACCCGGGTGTATGAGCCAGGTTGCTATGTGCAACTCAGCTGGTTTTTTTAAGGCTCAGACTCCCAGTTGTCGGATGGCTTCGTAAACAGCTATGCTAACCGCATTTGCGATATTGATGGACCGCACCCGTTCATCATACTGTGGGATGCGATAAGTGGTATCCTGATTAGATTGTAGCAAATTTTTTGCCAGTCCCTGAGTTTCACTGCCAAAGAACAGATAGGTGCCTGGTTGAAATGCATGTTGGAAAAAATCCTTCTTTCCCTTGGTGGAGAAAAACACCTTTTGGGCAGAAAGGGGAATGCTTTGAAGAAACATTTCAAGGCCGGGGTAGGTTTTGACATTTACGTGCTTCCAATAATCTAGGCCCGCTCGTTTAACCTGGCTGTCGCTGATTTCGAATCCCAGCGGTTCTATCAGGTGCAGGGTGCTCCCTGTCGCGAGGCACAACCTCCCCGTTCCTGTATTCATGGGAATTTCCGGTTCGACTAAAACGACATTTATTTCGTGAGGCATGGGGTCATGGACGTTTTCTGTTGAATCGCAGATTTTATAATAAAAACGGTATAAATCAATAATTCCTTAGAATTCGAGAATTTATGGCTCCGACTTTTGCTGCTGTTTTCAGCCCCTGATTGAGGAGGCGTATTCAAGTAGTAAGCACGACAGTTAGTAAAGTTTATTTTTTGAAGAATAGTTCATAGGGTGTTTTATAGCCAAGCGATTTTCCGGGTCTATGATTGAGTTGGTTGATGATGTGTTTTAGTTCCTTTTGTGTGACGTTGTTCAACCGTCTGGACTTTGGTAAATAATGTCGAATAAGTCCGTTGGTATTTTCGTTCAGCCCGGATTCCCAGGAAGCGTAAGGGTGGGCAAAATAGATATTGGCAGAGAGAGTTCGAGCCATTTTCTGATGTTCGGCAAACTCCAGGCCGTTGTCATAAGTGATGGTGTGAACCTGGTTCCGATGAGTGGCCAGGACCTATGAGGCCTGTTTGGTTTTCGATTTGGTCATAATCGTATATATTTTGGTTTCGCGTTCTACAAGAGTGGCAACAACGCCTCAGTGGCCCTTGCCAATGACAGTATCGCCTTCCCAGTCGCCAATACGAGATTTGTTGTTAACGGTGGATGGACGTTCATCAATACTAATGCGGTTGGGGACGCGGCGATCCTGCCTGCCGTAACGTTTGCGCCGTTTTTTCTGACAACGCAGGTGTTTATGGAGATCATCCCCTTGGTACTTATCTTGATAAATATGGAGATAAATGCTTTCGTGGCTGATCGAAATGCCTTGTTCTTTAAACAAACGGCCTGATATCTGCTCTGGACTCCAGTCCTGTTTGATCAGGGCTTCCACCAAGGCCCAGGTGGTTGTGGGGATACGAGGTTGAAACTTTTCATCGTGTCGCATCGTTGCCTTTTCCTGGGCTTGTTTTGGCCGGTAACCACGGAGACCTTGATTACGCTTTAGCTCCCGGCTGATGGTTGATTTATGAGCGATAAGTACTTTGGCAATCATTATCTGGTTATGACCGGTTTTCAAGAGTGCTTCAATCTGGTATCGTTGTCCCTGGGTAAGTTGGATGTAGACTCTCACCAGCACTCCTTTGATCTGGCGATTTGAGAAACGCTGTAGAGCTTACCCCAGCTTGCCTCTTAATCGACCATCAAAGTCGTGCTTACTACTTGAATTTAAGGGATATTTTAGCGGTCCTAAAAACGGCGAATCTCCGGCCTTCGTCCGGCATCCAAGAATTATGGACAGCGATCAGGTTCCTCATGAGCACCCGTCAAAAATGGAGACCTTTGCATAACCCGAGATTACCCCTTCGGGGCACGAAGGCTAAGGAAAAATATCACGTCTTCGTCGCCTTCGGCTCCTTGAGGATGAAAAAATACGTTGTTCCTCAGAATGACAAAATGGCCCGGTATTGTCATTCTGAACGCGGTGAAGAGTCTCGCTGTTATGTTTTTTCCGACTTACGCAAAAGTCTCGTTAAAAAGGAGGAGGGGTATGGATGAAATTGGCGATTATATGGTATCTCCCGTATTGAGTATAGACATAGAGTCTACTGTTCAGGAAGCTGCCTTGTTTATGACGATAAATAATATAGGGTCTTTGCTGGTGAAAAAATTTGACGAGTATGTGGGTATAGTGACCGAAACAGACCTGACCCGAAAAGTATTGGGCAATGGTTTGAACCCGGATGCCACTCCGATTTCGGAAATCATGACAAGCCCTGTGCTTTCGTTGGATTGTTATTTGCCTATCGAAGAGGCGAACCGATTTATGCATAAAAACAAGATTCGGCATTTGGGGGTTACGGAAGAGGATAAAATAGTGGGCATCCTTTCGGTGAAAGACCTGGTATCCTATTTTTCCAAAGATTTTCGTATGCAGGAATAACTGGATCAAGAATGGAGCAGGTTGAACAGTTTTTTAATTGCTCATTGTGGTCAGTCCATTTCCGTCTTCTTGGATTTGTCGGTGCTGCATCAGGAGTACATAGAAAATTGCGAAGTCTGTTGCCGCCCGATAGAAACAAGATATGCAGTGGGTGCGGATGGTGAGATTCAGCTTGAGGAAGGCCGGGGTTGATAGAAGAGCTATGGTTTCTTTAGGATAAAATATTGATTAAGCTAGGACGATTTATTTTTTTGCTTTTTTCCGCATAACGTTGTTTATCATTGTTCCGCTCAATCATATTGATGGGTTTGGGTCCTTGGCATCAAAAAAATCGCCGCCTTTTAGTTTTTCGTCATCGGTTCCCCAATGAATGGTTTTATCTCTTTTTTCCATGAGAGGAATATGTTTGGAGCAATGGATATAGGCTTCTTCTACCCCGACCTTGATCCATGCTATGGGTTTCCGTGAATCCGAAATTTTAAGTGCCTGTTTTATTTTTTCAGACAGATTGTGGCGGGCCTCCATTTCCTTGTTGGAAAGGATTTCTGCATTTCCATTGACATGCAGTCCGATAGAGCTTCGGTAGAAGTCAACAAAGATCATTCCTATATGCGGGTTTTCCGCAATGTTCCCCATGCTGGCCAGAACTCCGTTGCCTCGGTATTCGGGAAAGAGCAGGGTTTTTTCGTCCAGGACTTCCACGAAACCGGCATGGCCAGCACGGAAGGAGGCGTCACACTCGCCTTTTGAGTCGGAGGTGGAAATGAAAACCATTTCCTGCTCAGCAATAAACCGGCGCATTTCGGGATTGAGCAATTGGGAATTATAAAAGGCTGACGCGCGCTTCTCAGTTTTAAATTTTTTTTGTAGATTATGCTCGCCCTTTGATCCGGTTTTTTTCATAACACAAGAGTTTAAAGGTTGGAATTATGCGGCAGGGCAAGGGTCAGGTATTTGCCGCGCTCTCCATAAAGGAGACCTTTTTCTTCAAGATAGGCGATAGCGTTTTCGACCAGATTGGTTTCAGGTTCTCGCTCCATGTTTTCCTGGAAATATTGGCGAATTTGTTCCATGGATTTTGGTGCTTCGTTGCAGCAGATGAATGCCCATGCACGCGGTCCTTCCAACCTAGTTTTGACGGATTCCGATGATCTCTGGTCATAAACGGTCACGAAATCCATGGCCTTGGTAAAAATCAGGTAAGGCAATTGTTCCGACTGGTGTCTTTGTTTCCATTCTTCCGCGGTTTGAAATAGCTCCTGCTTTAGTTGTGGGTCAATTCGGTTACTCGTTTCAAATTCAAAATCATAAGCGATTTTTAGATGGTCGACATCAGGATGGTCATAAACAAAGGGGTAGGCTTCCCCCGGTGCTGTAATTTTTATTCCATATTCTTCCGGATGCTGGAAATAGGGGCTGAACCTTTCGAGCCACAGGTTGCCGACACACTCGGGTGGAGGCAAATGGAACAGTAACTTGATCAAGTCAATCTGCTGCCGGTAATCGTCATCTGTTTCACCGGGGAATCCGATTAGGATATTCCAGTTGATCTCAATGCCGTAATACATCGCCCATTTCATGCAGAGAATGTTTTGCAGAGGCCGGACGCCCTTATCCATTTCCCGCAATTGATTATTGCTGAAACTTTCAATGCCTGGCTGAATTGCTTTTGCCCCACCCTGCGCCAGAGTCTTGATTTGTTTTTTAGTCAGGTTACTTTTGACTTCAATAAAAAAATGCAGGTCATAGTTGTTTTCAGCCAGGTTACCAAAAACTCCGTCGATATATTTCATTTCCAGGATGTTGTCGACCAGTCGGAAGCGAAAGGTGTCGTGTTTTTTTGAAAGCTGGGAAAGATCGGTGTGAACCTGCTCGACAGGCTTGGACCTAAACTTCATGGTACTGGCGTTCAAACCACAAAAAGTGCAGTGATGTTTCTCCCCCCACCAGCAACCCCGCGCGGTTTCATAAAGAATAACCGGGTTTTCCAGCAGGGAAGAATTCGGGTCTATTTCTCGCAGCTGATCAAAAAAATCTTCGTAATCGGGGGCGGGGTAATCCTGAAAGTTGCCGAACATAGCCTCGGGTTCCTCATAAAGCACTTCCCCTTCACAGCGGTGAACCACGCCGCTGGGAACCGGCCCGCCCTGTTCGAGATATTTGACCAGTTGTGGCAATACACCTTCAGCTTCTCCGGGCACTACATAATCGATCCAGGGAAAGACTCGGAAATATTCTAATCCCATATCGGATTCAAAGTTGGCACCACCAAACAGGATTTTTATATGAGGATATTTTTCCTTGATCCATTTAGCCAGAGTCAGACTGGCGATGTTTTGGTTGAAGGTCGAAGAAAAGCCTGCGACATCAAAGGCTCCCCAGTCGCAGGAGTCCCGGGACCACTGAAGAAATTCGGGGACCATTTTGGTTTTTATATCGACTAAAAACTCCCTTGGACGCTCAATGGATTGGCAGACATCTTCAATGTGCGGGTCAAAATGGTTCATGTAGTCCTGATTCTTGGTATTGTCCCCGAAAAGAGGGTGGGAAAACAGCCACTCGCCAATCAGGAAGCGTTTTTCACAGAGTTGGTTGTAGACCGGCAGACCGAGCTGGTGCGCAAAGTGAAGGTTCAGGTAATAGTTCTTTACCTCGCAACCGTGGGCTTTCAGTAAGGTCGAGAGAGTCCCCAACTGGATAGATGGATAAATATGGAACCCGAAGGGCATGTTGATCAATGCTATTTTTAAAGGCATGACGGTATTGTATCAATAACAAGGTGGCGTTCCACCATAAAAAGCGAATCAGGAAGCTCAACAGCTTCCCAGGCCTAGCTTGTCTGCCAATTAGGGGAGCGCATCCCTAGCGGGGGTTGCGCTGAGGTTCAGTATAAATCGGGGGGGGGGGAGCGGCGGCTTGGAGCTTTTACGGTGTAGAAAATGAATACGGAGGAGCTCCAAACCTCTGGGGTTACCTTGTTGAAGCGGTCTTGAGGTCCTTTTTCTTAACTTTGACCATAGACTTTGCCTTGCGCCCTTTCTTATTGTATAAGGAAGGGGACTGGATTTGCTGGTCAGACCTTTTCGTCAGGGTTTTGACGGAAATGATTTTTTTCAAGTTACCAGAACTGTCATAAACTTTTACCTCATGCATGGTCTTTCCTCTTTCTAATATGTCTCTTGCGCAATTGGGTTAGCGGCCAAAACCTAACCGGCAGAGTAAAAACTCTGCCGGAGAAAGACACTTGAAATTGCTTTATTTGGGGACAACTTTTGAGGCTTGCGGTCCTTTTTGACCCATGGTTTTTTCAAATTCCACGGCCTGTCCTTCATGGAGGGTTTTGAAACCATCACCTTGAATTTCTGAAAAATGAACAAAACAATCTTCCCCATCATCGGACTCGATAAAACCATAACCTTTGCTTTCGTTGAACCACTTTACTTTTCCTTGAGCCATGCTAGATACTCTCCTGTCAAAATAAACGGGAAATTTTTCCTTGATCCGAAAATCAGGGCTTTCCCAAATTTGAATTCAGGTTGCCATTTCGCCTTATATGAGCAAAAAAATGGAGCAAAAAAAACCATCGATGGTTGCACTTGGATGGTTTGGGAAATAAAGCCCATCAATTTGCACTCCGATCTATCCTGACAGTTTTCGAAAAAAACAGTCATCAACTAACGTCAACCCATCTACTGGGGGAATTGTATCATAAAAGTGTATCTGAACCCAACCTATTTGTTTGCCGAAATATATAGTTCCTGAGTGCTCATCGGGGGACGCTGGACATTGGTTTTTGCAGGGCCTATTCCCTAAAATTTATATAACTACTTGTGTTTTTTGTGGATACTTGATTCTGACAGATGATGAGTTCTGTCTGCACGATTAGGGGACTGGAAAAAGGACCTAGACTCTTAAACAAATGAGGTTTCAGTAGTGAGGAAAAAGTGGGAATATATGCGTCCTGTAAGCATATAATTTCTATTTTTATACGGCACGCTTGGCAGGACTCGAACCTACGACTACGGACTAAAAGTATATCTGTATTCTCGTAATATGCTAATTTTATTGTAGGTGGATTCAAGTAGTAAGCGCAACAGTTAGTAAAGTGTTCTTATTGAAGAATAGCCCATAAGATGCTTTAAAGGGTATTTTAAATCCAAGCGATTCTACGGGTCTCTATGATTGAGTTGACGCATGGTGTGTTTTAGTTCCTTTTGCCTAACGTTGTCTGGTCGTCCAGGTTTGGGTAAATACTGCCGAATGAGTCTGTTGATATTTTCACTCAGCCCGCGCTCCCAAGGGGCCCTTTGCACAACCCACGATCCTTCGTCGCCTTCGGCTTATCGATGGTGGCAAACCGGCGTTTCTCGTCATTTTGAACGTAGTGAGGAACCCCCAAGTCTACGTAAAGCGTGATTACGTTTTGATTCCCAGTTGATCATTGATTTATGAACAGAAAGTGCTTTAGCGATCCTTGTCTGCTTATGGCTGATTTTCAAGAGTGATTCAATCTGGTATCGTTGTCCCCAGGTAACTTGAGCGTAAACTCTCATCAGCACTCCTTATGATTTGGTGGTCTGAGAAACGCTGGGGAGCTTACCCCAGCTTGCCTCTTAATCGACCATCAAAATCGCGTTTACTAATTGAATTCAAGTTTTTATCTAACCTGGGTATCCAATAATTGGCATCGGTTTTTGATATTGCGGCTCTCTTACAATTTTACGCTGGTCAGCGGTGGTTCTCCGCTCAATTTCCAAAGAGTCCTTTAACGGCATCACCGACCGGGCTTTTTTCAATTAGATCTTTGCTGTTTTCAATCATGTTCTTACCGCTAATGGCATCGCCGACCGGGCTTTTTTCAATCATGCTCTTACCGCTTTCAATCATACCTTCGGTTGCACCTTTTTCCAGCATGTCTTTGGCCCCTGAAACAACGGAGCCCATCACCTCTTTAGCCTGATCCAGATTCAGGGGTGTGACTGCTCCACCAATATTTTTTTGCAGGGCGGCCATTACTTTGTTGACCACTTCTCCCGGTGTTGCGCCACCTTTGCTTTTGCCAATGTCTTTCAAAATAATATTAGGAATATTTACCGACATGGTTTTACCTTGCAGAATCGTGGCGCTGACATTGGCTTTGCCGTTGAGGATGGATAGTTTTTCGATGATGAGCTTTTTGCGGCCAGATTGTTTCTCTTTGGATCCTGCTCCCAGATAAGAGTCTACATTTTTCTTGATCACATCAATGTTGCTACCACTGGAACTATGTTCGTATGTGATCATGGGGCCGGAAATGGTTATATCCTTGACGACTATCGTGTCTTCAGTAATCGTTTTGATGTCCAATGCCATGCTGATTTTATCGAACTCGACAGAGTTTTCGGTTTTAAAGTTTGCTGGATTGGTCATTCTGAATTCGCGCAGAACCCCCTTGCCATCGGTGGGCGAAATTTTTGTTTCCTTCAAGGTGACCCGGGTTTGCGTGATTTCCGAACCGAACTTTTCAACAGCACTTGTGATAATCGTATCAAGCGATGAGTATAAGAAAAATACCGCGATAGCGACTAAAACCAGTAATCCACCGCCTATGCCAATTATGCGCTTCATAGTAATAACCTCAAATTAGAGTTAACTGGGATTTCCCGTTTGGGAATTAATTTTTTCTGGGTTCAAACAATCGTTGTAATTAGTGGTACGCTTGGTAGGACTCGAACCTACAACCTACGGATTAGAAGTCCTCAAGTCAGCACTTCTGGGTAATTTCCAATTCACCACTAACTTTCTATCCCATTAGATAGAGATTAGGTAAAAAGTAATCCAGGTGGGGTTCTCAAAAATCTCCCACAATTCCTCAATTTTCCGGGCAGGATTATACAGGAATTACACAGGATTTTTTAAAGGGACTCCGGGACCGAAGCTTTCGGGTCCCCAGCAATTCCACCAGGCCGGGGTGGATCGTCCCTCTCGTTACCACATAACCGCTTGCTTGGCGGGTTAAAAAATTCATTCAAAGGGCTCCTGCCGCGTAATTTTTCAAATTATTGTGCTAAAACACATTCCAAAAAGGTCAACTATCCGGCAATTGCTAACACTAAATAACAATTAGTTTTGAGCATCAAAATAATTTAGTCAAATATGTTTATTTGAGAATGTTTTAAATCTTTCTTGGTACCCTCTTAGTTTAAGTCTCGAATATCATCATACATTTCTTTAACTACTTTCCCAAAAGTTTCGAGAGAATTTTCATGATTACTTAAAAACCAATGAATATGATTTTTAAGATAATCCGATCGAATATTCTTATCTCTTAAATCTAATGGAACCCTTTCCATTCTTGGATCGATGCTATCAAAACCTGAAAACGGTTGTCCTAAACGTTCTTTAGCCATTTCAACATATTGAGGATTAAGTTCAATTCCAACACAATTTCTGTCCAATTGTTGGCAGACTCTCAATGTTGTTCCGCTACCTGAAAAAGGATCTAAGATTGAGTCACCTTCCCTTGAAGAAGCAAGCACCATCCTTTCAATTAATCCTTCGGGTTTCTGTGTAGGGTGATCCTTCCGATTAGGATGACAGTAGTGAACATGAGAAAACTGCCAAACATCACCTGGGTTTGCGCCTCGCATATTGTTTCGAGTTCGATAATATTTTTGAGGAACCCTTACCGGATCTAAATTAAAATAAAATTTCTCAGATTTATTAAACATCAAAATATCATCGTGCCTTGGCGAAAACCCAATTCTCTTCCCCATCCCCTGGGTATAATGCCAAGAGATCCAGCTATTAAAAGCCATTCCCAATTTTCTATCCAATATGTCAAAAAGATATGATACGAAACGAACTCCCATAAAAACAAAAAGCGTCCCAGATCCCTTCAAAAGGCGATGTGAGTGTGAAAGCCATTCCTCAGAAAATTTTAAATATTCATTAAATCCTATCAAATCCTTACAAGTACCATAATCCTTCCCAAGGTTATATGGTGGATCAGCAATTATAAGATCAACGCTCTCGTCAGGCATCTGAGACAAGAGGTCCAGCGCATTGCCTTGGATTATTTCAATTTGCGGCATCTTTAACCCACCCATGTTGTAATGCGTATTCATACCAAACATCAAATCCCTTCCGCGAATTTAAGAATTTCTGATCCAGAAGTTTACAAAACTCCCAAACATTACGAGTTTCTAATTCAACATAATGAATATCTCTAATTTGCAATTGCCCACTACCAAGGGCAGGGTTATAAGAAATATCACTTTTTGATATATATTTCAGATCGTAGGTGTTGTAGTCGACTACTTCCATTACCCCCCTCATCATCTTAGTTTCTTGGTCTTTTGTGCTAAATACTTTGTGCTTTAACGATAAAACAATAAAAATGTAATCAGGATCAGTTAAATACATAGTCCGGGTTCTATTAAACGAGGTAATATTGGGAGGCTTTCCGCTATTTTCAATATCTTTACTTGTAGCTTTAACATCCAAATATCCAGTTACAAAAGTTTGTTGCTTTTGTTCCCGCTTAAATTGAAGGATAACATCTGCCATATTGAGACGCTCCCCCGCCTCTACGTTCATTAATTTATATTTATTATCTTCGTCTTCCAACACATCAGTAAATGTTTCATAAGCCCACGCTTCGACAAAAGGGCCAGCAATTTTATTTACATTTTCCATAGGAATACCATAGCGGAGATTGGTATTTATGATGATCTTATTTTTATCTTCTTTTATCGCTCCGGCTATAATTTCATCGGTCGATTGTATGATAAAGTCTGAGCACTGTTTATAACCCTCAGATTCTTTTGGAATTTTAAGATTTAACTTGTCATAACTGATTTTAGCCATTAGACACCCCAAAAGTATTCAATTTGTTCTTCTTCCTCTTTAAAATTTAAAAGATTTTTGTGTTAATTTTTGAAACTTAGGGTGCACATAAAAATACTTACTATTTCGGGAATCCTTTTATAACTTCAAAAGGGCGAAATAAAAATTTTGAGATGTGCCTGGTACAGGTCGTGGGGCAATACATAGTTCGTTTGGGTATTGTATTTCTTTAAATTTAGCTATAAATTTTTGGAGAGTGGCTCTATTCGTTTGAATTTTTCCATAATTATGGGTGGGCACAAGTCAATCCTTCCATCAGTCGTGAAAGTTAAGCGGCTATCTAAATCACTTACCATCTAACTGAGAACATGATTTCTATCATTTTTGATGATTAAGTTTATATTTTTAATTATTTTTCAACCCAAGTCCACCCCGAGTGATCTAGCAGAACCTTGGTCATACTTTTGAAACAAAAGAACATACTGCCATAATAATCTATATTAATTTTTCCTGGGTTCAAACAATCGTTGTAATTTAGTGGTACGCCTGGTAGGACTCGAACCTACGACCTACGGATTAGAAGTCCGTTGCTCTATCCAGCTGAGCTACAGGCGCGCGTTAAATTGCGACAAAAAGTTTATGCTCCATCGCCCTCGGTGGCCGATTCGTAGAGGATGATTTTGACTTCTTATTTCAGCCCCATAACAGCGATCGTAATTTTCCCCAGATAAACAGCTAGCAAGCAGAGCATGATGGTTCCCACCAGGTTGAGCCCAAACAGCATATGCTGGTCTTGTTCTAAAAGCTTCATCGATTCATAGCTGAGGGTCGACATGGTGGTGAACGAGCCGAGAACACCGATGGTCAGGAACACCCGTGTTTCTTCACCAAAAAGGCCCCGGTATTCGGAGGCGTACATGACCAGTGCTAGAAATAGACTGCCAATGAAGTTTACTCCGAGAGTACCAAGAGGGAAGGTGACAAATCCACTCTGAATCCACCCACTGACCCAGTAGCGTAAAATCGCCCCGACAAACCCCACTATTAGTCAAAGTGACATACCTCTCCTGTTTTCTTCTGCCGAAATTGTACCACCGGCGAGCCGCCAAGGGCAATAGGACGATACCCGTCAGACAGGCTGAATACGATTGAGTCCTTTATCTGCCGCATTGTTGATGAATCGTATCGGTATCTTAAGCCGGAACAACTCTTTACTGGCTAGATAGAGTCTTTGCTGGTCGGTCTCACGCCTGGTGGCGATGGATGATGTACTCGTGGTTGGCTAAAAACTCATGTTGTAATTTAGAAGTTTCTCCGGTTGACCAAGCTATTTCTATTTGTTGGAGGGTTTTAAATTTTCCCAAACCGAAGTGAGCGATGGGCGCGTCGTAGGAGTGAAACCCGCCGCCGGTTTTGATCTCGCGCATCTGGTGGCGTTTGCCATCCGGCCCGTAGCGGATGATGAGGGTGCACCCGAGACAGAACCGGTTGCCCTGTTCATCGACCAGCTTGATCGTGATGCTGTTTCCTTGGGTATTGTTATTGGTATAGACCTTGAACGCTCCATATAAGGTGTTGGCGATAATGTCGAGATCTCCATCACGATCCATGTCGATGTAGGTGTAGGAAGAGCTGTGGTCGCGGTCGTCGAGTCCAAATTCTACCTGGGACTGGGTGAAAGATTGACCGTTCTGGTTGTGGAAAAAGTTGTTCAAGGCAAACTCCTGCGTGATGGGCACACCGTTGACCACATAAAGGTCTTGCCATTCATCGTTATCGAGGTCGGCGAATCGGGCGTTCCAACTCCACTCGGCGGTGGAGGTTTTTGTTCGCTCAGAGACATCCTCGAAAGTGTGGTTTGCTTGACCGGATAACAGCAGGTTGAACTGGGTCTGCATGGGAATTTCATCTTCTCGGGAAATTTCAACAGGCTCAGCCTGGAAAAATTTTTGGCAATAAGTTCGATTGAGAGTAAAAGGATCGTAAATTTTATCGCAGAGGGAAGCGGATTTCCTGCTTGACGCCACCAGGATCATGCGTGTGACCATGCATTCTTTAATCCATTGCGGGTCTTCCAGCCGGGTGCAGTGTTCGGTGATATCCTGCTTTTCTGGGTTCAACAAAGTGGTCAGTTGGTTGAGCTGGTGACAGGTTTCGCGGTCGAGTACGCTTTTGCTGGTATCACAAAATTCCAGCCCTACGTTCTGCATGGTAGCACCAAAAATGTTGGAGACCACATCCAGCCCGCGCGACATCCCGATATTGGCGAGATAAATATCCGGGATCAGATCATTGTTAAAATCTCCGGTATCGACACTCATGGTGTTCTGCGTGGTCAGGGGGACGACTCCGTCCTGTTGGCGGATTTTTTTGAATCCTACATCAGAAATTCCGAAATAATAAGTGTCAGCAACCCGATAATCGTTAGCGACCATGAGATCGGCCTGACCATCGGTGTTGATATCCGATAGTAGCACACTGTGAGTTTGTCCGGGGATTCCCTCAAGAGCCTGTGATTTGAATTTCAGATTGTTATTGAGAACCCATTGGTTGACCGCTTGTTTGATGGGGGTGCGGGTGAATATGCCCAAAAAATAATTGCCGTTGACGATATCGGGAAACCCGTCGTGGTTGAGGTCGGCGAAGGCCGAGGCGCTGGTCAGCAGGGCCTCTCCATTGGGAACGGGCAGGACGGTCACCCGACCTTCATCGGGCAAGGGATTGAGAATGACAAAATTTCCCGCATTAAAAGTGGTGAGAAAAACATCGAGCCATCCGTCATTATTCAGGTCTACCAGAGCGATGTTGATTGCCTGCTTTCCGTTTAACGTTTCGATGCCGCTGAATATCTTTTTGAAGCGGATTCCATTGATATTCTGGTAGAGCTCGAATCCGTTATCAGTGGCCACGGCGATATCGGGCCAGCCATCGAGATTGAAATCCCCGGAGGCAATGCCTCGGCCGAAAAACAACGGGTCGAGAAATATTTTCGGTGTCAGGGAATTGGAATAAGTGATTCCCAGCTCCGTTCCTGCCCGTTGTGTGAATGGTTTGCCGGTTTGTTTGTTGCGGGGTGTGTGGGCCAGAGCATGGACTTCCAGATTTTCCTGCCTGAGAATTATGGGAGCGCCATGTCGGGTCATCGGTACAGGAGAATAAATTTTCTCGGGAACGACCGGTTCTGTCTTGAGTGACTTGGCGCTGGACTCGTTTTCCGGCACTTCAACAACCCTGTCATACTGTACTAGCCATTTTACGTGGCGGTATTCCAGCAAACTGTTCGAGGCATATCCTAGGCTAATGCCAATGGCGAAGACGATCACAAACAATTTTACCGCCAGGGAAAAAGAGAAGGTACGGTAGACGATCATGGCGGAATAGATACTGAACGTTCCAAAGGTGAATACCAGCGTGGTGACGAAGGCAGGGGAGAGTCCGGACATCATCATGGCCTGTGCCAGCATCATGTCGAAGGCGATAGGCAGAGGCATCAGCGTTCCCATAAAGGAAAGTAGGCTGAGGTTGGCTAGATTGACTGGAGCTCCGATCAACTTGTCAAAGCTCCATAGCTGGCTGGTCAGTGCCCCGAACACTCCGGCCAGCAACATCAGTGGGACGGTGCGGATAGAGATGTAGCCAAAGCTTTTCCAGTAATCCCGGCCTGCTGATTTGAAAGCCATAGTCCAGGCTTCCTGAACGGAGTTGAGATTGCAGGTTGCGGCAGGATCGACTTCAAGGACCTGTTTTTCCGGTTTGGTTCGGGTTTTCTCCGAAATCAGCGGAACAATGATAAGGATCAAAATAAAAGTTGCCAGCAGTTTCATCAACGCCATGTAAAAAGGGAAAATTGAGAACAGCATGGTGAGGACAACGATATTCAGGGTGGGGGAACTGAACATGACGGCCAGGGCCGTTTCCATTTTGCTGCCGCCTTCATACATGCCTTTGGCGATTGGCGCGACGCAGTTGACACAGACCCCTAACGGGGTGCCGACAAGCATCCCCATGAAACTGTTGCGAAAGTGTCGGTCCGAAGACTGGCGCGGGATATATTTGAGCAGGGTGTAGAATCCTGCCGCGAGAACCAAGCCGAAGGCCATTCCACGCCAGTTGGTTTCGTACCAGTTGAGAGTGGTATAGGCCACACGTGTGGCAAAGCTTGCCTGCCGGGGAGCGTGAAAGTGGGCCTCGTGGGTGAGCGGGTCCTCAAAAGCCTCACTGCCAGAGAGAGCGGCTTTGCTGTCCAAAGCCGGATAGCGGGAAACCAGCCAGAAGCTGGATGCCACCCCGATCATAAAAATCAGCAGAATTATAAATTTGCGATTACTGGTCATTCAAACGTATTATCTGACATTCAGGAAAACCCCCTTACAGTGGAGGATGTGATATATCCGTCATTAATCTCATGCCTCGAAGGGGTGTAAACGGGTAATGGCTTTTCAGGCTGTATATTACATGAAAAACTGTAAATCAGCCCGGCCTCATCGAACAAACTGTGTTCCTAAAGCTGAGGTAGCTCTTTGCTCACCAGACAAGGCCATTGCTCATCGAGCCCAGCGTCACGCTGGAAGGAGAAAAAATTTTGCAAACGGAAGATTCTGAATCCTCGACCCATTTTATCCAGAATATTATTGAGGAAGATTTAAGTACGCTCAAATTTGATGGGCGGGTCCATACCCGCTTTCCCCCTGAGCCTAATGGCCATCTGCATATTGGTCATGCCAAGTCCATTTGCTTGAACTTCGGGTTGGCTTTGCAATATTCGGGGAAATGTAACCTTAGATTTGACGACACCAACCCCAGCAAAGAAGAGGAAGAATATGTCAAAGCCATTATGAAAGACGTGCGATGGCTGGGATTTGATTGGGGAGACCGGTTGTATTATTCCTCAGAATATTTTGACCAGCTTTACCAGTATGCGGTCCGACTGATCGAGAAAGGCAAAGCTTATGTAGATGAATTGAGCCCGGAACAAATTCGTGAATACCGGGGTACGCTTACCGATCCGGGGCGGGACAGCCCACACCGTGACAGGTCGGTGGAAGAAAACCTGGATTTGTTTGAACGCATGCGGGCCGGCAAGTTTGCGGAAGGCGAAAGAGTTTTGCGGGCCAAAATCGACATGACATCAGGCAACCTGAATTTGCGAGACCCGGTGTTATACCGGGTTTTAAAAGCGGTTCATCATCGCACCGGCGACAAATGGTGTATCTATCCCATGTATGATTTCACGCACGGTCAATCGGATTCGTTGGAGCAGATCACCCACTCAATTTGTACTCTGGAATTTGAGGATCACCGCCCTCTTTATGACTGGTTCCTGAAAGAACTGGATATTTACCGCCCTCAGCAAATAGAATTTGCCCGTCTCAACCTGAATTACACAGTGCTGAGCAAGCGCAAACTTTTACGGTTGGTACAGGAGGGACATGTGAGTGGGTGGAGCGATCCACGTATGCCGACTTTATCGGGTATGCGCCGCAGAGGCTACCCGCCTGTAGCCATTCGGGATTTTTGTGAGCGTATTGGAGTGGCTAAAAGTAACAGCACGATAGACTTTGCCTTGTTGGAACATTGCGTGCGCGAAGATTTAAATAAAACGGCACCCAGGGTGATGGTGGTGATTCGACCCCTGAGGGTGGTGATTGAGAACTACCCGGAAGATCAGGTGGAAGAACTGATTGCCGAGAACAACCCCGAAGACCCTGATGCGGGATCTCGCAAGATTCCTTTTTCCCGGGTTCTTCATATTGAGCGGGATGATTTTATGGAAGATCCTCCGAAAAAGTTTTTCCGCCTCGCCCCGGGGCGGGAGGTGCGGTTGAAGCATGCCTACATCATAAAATGTGAGCGGGCGATCAAGGATGAAAAAACAGGAGAAGTGATGGAATTACGCTGTACTTATGATCCGGAAACCAAAAGCGGCTCTTCCATGGAAGGCCGGAAGGTGAAAGGCACTTTGCATTGGCTCTCTCAGGCCCATTCCCAGCCTGCAGAAGTGAGATTATACAGCCATCTTTTTCTCAAGGAAAACCCTGCGGACGAAAAAGAATGCCTCGATTTGAGATCAAGTTTGAATCCCGATTCTCTGGAGGTTGTCAAAGCCGGGTTCATTGAACCTTCTTTGCGGGATGCGGTGGCGGGTGACCGGTTCCAGTTTTTACGGCTGGGTTATTTTTGCGTGGATAATGAGGACTCCGCTCCCGGAGCTCCGGTTTTCAACAGGACTGTAACGCTTCGCGATACCTGGGCGAAAATTTCCCCAAAGTCTACTTGACCGCTTTGCAAAATTTTAAAGAGGGGCAGGCTACTGCTTGGGAAGAGTGACGATGAATTCGCTTCCTTCTCCTATCTGGCTTTTTGGCTGGCACCGACCATGGTTCCCTTGAAACTTACTCCATCTTTCGCCAGCCCCTCCTGTAATTCCTACTCGTTCTGGTAAATGTTTCACGATTCCCCATCAATTCCGGCCCATTCGGTGGTATTTACCTAAATCCAGACAACGTTAAACGTTACGCGAAAAGAACTAAGACACATCATGTGTCAAATCAATCATGGACCTGGGAAATCGCTTGGATTTAAAACCCCCTATGAGCTATTCTTCAATGAGAACACTTTACCAACTGTCGTGCTTACAACTTGAATCCGCCAGTTTTCACAGCGATTTTCCTCGCAAGATTTATGGCTTTGTGGAATCGTCATTTCTCTTTGACAGGTTTTTGCGATTGTGCTAAAAAGCTTTAGATTTGAAAGCGGGCTTTTGTCTATCTTAAAGGAGTTTTATGGAAGTCAGAATAAGTCGCGATGTCCTGCTGAACGGGGTGCATAAAGTTCAGGGAATTGTGGAGCCAAAAGGGGCGATGCCCATTCTTTCTCACTTGCGTCTTTCCGCTGATAAAGACACCATCTGCGTTCGTGCTACGGATTTGGAAATCGGGGCCTTGGGTCATTATCCAGCGAATGTGACCGTGCCCGGTGCTGTAACGATCAACGCCAGAAAACTTTTTGACATTGTCCAGGAGCTCCCGGATGAAGAAATCTATCTGAAAAAAGAAGAAAATAACCAGATTACCTTAAAGTGTGGAAAGTCCAAGTTCCGTTTGCCCGGGCTTCCCCCTGAAGATTTTCCTCCTTTGCCCGAGTACAGCGACAAACCGCTATTGGAATTTGACAGCAAAATTTTGAGGGAAATGATTCGCAAAACCCTTTTTTCGGTTTCTCCTGATGAGACTCGTCAGGCGTTGAACGGTTTGTTGCTGGAAGCGGAAGGCGACAGCGTCAGTCTGGTAGGCACGGATGGGCACCGGTTAGCAATGATTTCACGACCGGTCAAATCAAACGCGGCTAAAGGGGAGGTCTTGAGTTTTCTTTTGCCCAAGAAAGCGTTATCTGAGCTAATGAAGTTGATGGAAGACGAAGACGGGACGTTTGGATTTTCTTCCAAGGATAATCACTTGGCCTTTATTTGCGGCAAGCGAGTGATTGTGTCCCGCAAAATAGACGGGAAATTTCCTAATTACCGGCAAGTGATTCCGTCAGACAATCATTTGAAAGCCAAAGCCGACAGGGATGGTTTGGTCCATGCGTTGAAACGTGTGGCCCTGCTGGCGGATGAAAAATCCAAAATGGTTCGGTTTGAAATCAAGAATGGCAGTTTGAACTTGATCTCGGACAATACAGATCTGGGAGCCGCCCATGAGGAAATGTCCCTTGAGTATGAGGGCGAAGAGGTCTCCATCGGGCTTAACGCAAAATATGTTCTGGATATCCTCAACGTTATTGAAGGGGATTCGGTGACGCTCAACCTAAAAGATCAAAACCACTCCTGCCTGTTTACGGTGATGGATGACGACCAGTATAAGAGCATCGTCATGCCCATGCGTCTCTAGGATTTTTGGTTAAAGGTCAAAAAACTGATCCAGTTTTTTATCGCTCCTTGGCATTTTCCCCGTTACACCTTCCCAGATTTCCCGGGTCTCCATACAAAGATAAATGTTTAATTCTTGTGAGCGGGAGATAAGATAACCGCGAATGGTTTCGTAGGCTTGGTTCCTTAAGGGGCGGAGGTAGCGGAACTTGCCATCCTTGCTGGGCAGGTGTTCGCTGGTGAACAAGCGGGTTTCCGGATGGCGGTTTTTGATGATCGATTTCAGACTGGGGCGATATCGAAAGCTTCCCAAGCTCACCCATTCCACCTTATCGATGGGCAGGGTATCGCATAAAATATAGACAAGCTCTCGGTAAGCCTCCTCCCAACCTGGTACCAAAATGATTGGATCAAAATGAAAGCCGATGCGGTAGCCCTTATCCAGACATGCTCGGGCAGATTCAAGCCGCCGGGCCAGTCCCGGTGTCCCCTTTTCTTCCTGATCAATGATGGTTTGTGGATTCAGCGACCAGGATACAATAATATTTGCAGGATCGGGATGGTTTAATAGGTTCGCAATCTGGTCTGACTTGGTTTTTAGCTCCAACACGGCGTTTGACTGCCGGTTGAAAAAGGGGAGTAGGGCGGCGGTGTAGGGGACAATGGCATCCAGGGCGAGGCTGTCGGTCAATTCTCCTGTTCCAACCCGAAAATTGCGATCTGGATATTGTGCAAATACTTCTTCCAACTCGCCAAGCAGGTCTTCAACATTAACATAGGCCACCTGCATTGGGTTGTTGCCTAAAAAATCCTGCAGGAAACAATAAGAACAATCGTAAATACAGTTTTTCGATAAGTTTACAATATAATAATTGCAACACACTATACCCGGGCTGATACCCGGACACTTTTTCAGGAACGAACCCTTAAAATGGCATAACGCCAGACGTTTTTTTCCTTCCCCAAACACATCGTACTGCGAAGATTTCATCTGTTCTGTGAGAAGAGAAATATCCTGAAACGTTTGCCGGGGAACTCCGGGGAGCCGTGAGAGGATTTCTTGCACCAAAGGATACTCGCTCACCCCGTCTTCCATGAATAGAATATCGGGCTGGTATTCTTTCGGGGTTGGGGTGAAACCTGTTGTATTTATTGACATTGTTATTATATAATGAGGCGGGTTTTGAGTTCGGCCCGGCTACTCGTCGCAGGGGCCACGAAATATTTTTGTGAATCACTTTATCATTTAACTGAAGGAAAGAAAATGTACATTCCTACCTCCTCGCTTTCTGACCAGCGCATCCAAAGGAAAAATAAATTTCGCTCTGGATTTGTCTTTCTCTTCATTGTCTCGGTGGGATTGAATATTTTTCTCCTCTTTTTTGACCAGAAAAACAATACTGGAGTTGCGTCTTTGCCGCAGGATACCGGGGTAGTATCGCAAATTTCTGTCAAACCGTCCGAGGTATTGGAAGTACCTCAACCGGCTATTGTTATCAAGCCTGTGTCATTCACGGTTCCATCCGAGAGGGTGCTTGAGGGCAAAGTCATCCACTCGCTGAATTTTAAAATCAGGAACTCCCTGAACTTTACCGTGTGCAGAATGATAACCCGGGAAAATGGGTGCGCTGCGCTTTCCGCACACCTTGGGCGTCTCATGGTGTGGTTCATGGACATCAAAAAAAGTATGAGAAACGGCGACTCCATCGATGTGGTGTACCAACAACTGGAAGGACCCGAGCAGTTTAAAATTCTCAAACTTTCCTATAAGAGTCAGTTATTTGGCAAAACATTTAAGGCCTATTATTTTGATGAGTTCGACCATGGCAATGGCGGCTATTTTGACAGTGAGGGAAAAGAGATTGCCCGACGTATTGTTGAAGCTCAGAGTCCCATCCGGCATTATATTGAAATCACTTCTCTGCCTGGAGATTTTCGCAAAGGGGTGGGAGGGCATTCCGGGACAGATTTTAAAGCCAAGGTGGGGACGCCCATTTATTCAGGATTTGCTGGAAAGGTCACGCGCGTGAACTGGAATGTGCAGGCTAACGGTTATTGTGTTGAAATCGATCACCCTGAATTGGGAATAAAAACTCTCTACCTGCACTTGAGCCAGGTCAAAGTGAAACGAGGCCAGACTATCCAGGCGGGCCAACAGATCGCTAAATCGGGAAACACCGGAAGAACCTTTGCTCCCCACCTGCATTATGAAATTCAGAACCGAAAAAATAAGAAAACCATCTATAATCCCTTCACCTTCAAGCACCATAAAAGCTATACCCGAAATATTCCTCCCCAACATTACGAGTCCTTCCAAAAAACTGTTAAGCTCTATAGCTCTGTGGTAAAAGAAAGCTAACCAATAAGCCAGTACCCCCCCTGTAGGGGGGGGGACCTTTGCGTGAGCCGAAAAAAAAGAAAAGTGAGATTCTTCACTGCATTCAGAATGACGATACAAGGCTATTTTTGTCATTCTGAGGAACAAAATGACGCGAGACGTGATATTTTTCCTTAACCTTCGTGCCTCGAAGGGGGGTAATCCAGGGTTATGCAAAGGTTTCTAGTGGGGAGGGCCCTGTGAAAAAAAAGAGAAAACCAGGTAAGGGCAAAAAGCCCATCCGCATTCGTGCTTGGAAAATTATTTTTGGTCTTTTGTTGTGCTTTATCGCTCTTACAATTGCTCCTGTCCTGCTGTACAGATTTGTGAACCCGCCCACAACACCTCTGATGTTGATTCGCTGGGTGGAAAGTGGGCAGAACCTTCCTCTATATCTGAACTCATGGAGGTCCATTGAAAAAATTTCTCCGAATATTATGAAGGCGGTCTTAGCCGCTGAGGACCAGAAATTTTTCGCCCATCATGGGTTCGACTGGCTGGCTATTGAGTATGCGATCACGACAAACCTCATGACAGACAGGAAGGTGGGAGCCAGCACGATTTCCATGCAAACCGCTCGCAATGTATTCCTGTGGCAAACCCGAACATGGTTTCGCAAGTTGCTGGAAAGTTATTTCACCGTACTGATTGAATTTTTTTGGAGTAAACAGAGGATTCTGGAAGTCTATTTGAATGTGATTGAATGGGGCGAGGGTATCTTTGGTTGCGAGCAGGCGGCCCAGACCTATTTCCGGCATTCGTCAAAACTTCTTTCGCCAGTTGAGTCGGCATGGATGGCGGCTGTCTTACCCAATCCCCGGCACTGGACACAAAGACCTACCCCAAAACATGTGCAGGCCCGACAAATTAAGATTCTCGATACTCTGCCACACATGCGAACCGCCCATTAAATGATTAAGATTCAGATATCCAAAACACTACAAGGCAAAATCCGCAAAGGGTACCCCTGGGTTTTTAAATACCAAGTTCAAAACCTGACTCATGGAGGGGAGCCAGAAAACCTCGGGGTGATTTACGATCACAATAACCGTTTTTTGGCTTTGGGTTTGTGGGACCCGGATGCTGATCTTTGTTTTAGAGTGTTGAATTTGGGAAAACCAAGGGAAATCAATATGGGCTTTTTTCTGGAGCGTCTGCGGTCCGCAAAAATAATCAGGGAGGGACTGGAACATAAGGGGACAACGGGTTATCGCGTCATTAACGGTGAAAATGACGGGCTTCCCGGGCTTGTGTTGGATCGTTATGAGGATACCCTGGTTCTGAAACTGTACACCGCAAGTTGGTTTCCGTTTCTGGATAATCTCTGTGAATTATTTCAGAAGGAATTCAAAAGTCGGCAGGTGGTTTTGCGATTGGCTCGTAACGTTAGCAAATCATTAGGCCCCCACTCAGCTTACCGGGATGGACAGATATTGGTTGGAGGCGGGAACTCAAGCTGGGTGCAATTCAAGGAAAATAGGCTGAAGTTTTTGGTGGATGTTGTTGAGGGGCAGAAAACCGGCTTTTTTCTGGACCAAAGGGACAATCGGTTAAAAATACGGGAGATGGCTAAAGACCGATCTGTGTTGAATGTTTTCAGTTATTCGGGGGGATTCTCGGTATACGCTTTGGCTGGCGGGTGTAGGTCGGTGGTGGAGGTGGACAGTAATCCACTCGCATTGGAGACATCATTACGAAACCTGAAATTGAATTTTCCTGAAAAATCATTTCCATCTCAATTTTTTTTTCAAAAAGAGGGCGACGCCTTCCAAATGCTAGCTGGATTAAAATCCGAAAAGCGTTTTTTTGACTTGGTGATTTTGGATCCGCCTGCGTTCGCTAGAAATAAGAAACATAAAGTCCGGGCTTTAGAGGCTTACGCAAGGTTGGCTAAAGCGGGTGTAGAGGTCGCATCTGGGATACTATTTGTCGCTTCTTGTTCGGCATATGTGCCAGAAAATGACTTTTATGATGCGGTCCATCGTGGAATTGGTTCCGTAGGAATAAAATACCAAGAGATCGCCAGAAGGGGACATGCTTTGGATCACCCGGTAACGTTTGCTGAAGCTCTCTACCTAAAGTCGGCTTACCTCAATATAGACCGATAAGGGCAGGAATAACAAATGGTTGTGCAGGCGAACGGTACTGTTTGGGCACTGAAACGATACGGATTAATACGTTAAAATTTGAATTGAGAGTGGGTCTACTAAAACCAGCCTTGGCCGAGAAGAAAACCAAACCATCTTGATTATCTTTTCTTAGCTTTAGCCTTTTTCTTTGTAGCCTTTTTCTTTGTAGCTTTTTTCTTTGTAGCCTTTTTCTTTGTAGCCTTTTTCTTTGTAGCCTTTTTCTTTGTAGCCTTTTTCTTTGTAGCCTTTTTCTTTGTAGCCTTTTTCTTTGTAGCCTTTTTCTTTGTAGCCTTTTTCTTTGTAGCCTTTTTCTTTGTAGCCTTTTTCTTGGTTGCCATCAAGATATCCTTTCTCATGTCATCCAGTATTCGTTTCAGCACCCAAATACCGCTGACCATCTTACGACATAAGTGTTTGTTGTCAAGCAGATATTAAAAAAATTAATGTTTTAGAGAGGGTCTTCAGTTACAGCGAAGATCGCGAATATGATATGTCAAGGTTTTATTTTTATGTGACTCAAAGAAACCCGCATAGATAAAGGGGAAAACGCCTTGTTTGGTTTTTTAAAATTTTTACGGGTATACTGATTTTGTTTCTGAGTGCTTTAAATGGGTTTGAAAAAAATAATTATTTTTTTATGAATATTTTGCTCGAAAAGTTAAAGTTTTGTCAGTTTGAAACATTTCCGGAATTGGTCCATGCCGTCAGTCCTCGTTGCTTCGAAAATGAACAGGGTGGAATTGAAGAATTTTCTTTCCACAATAATGATAAACCTGGAAAAGCAGAAGAACATGTAAAATGGTTTTTAGAATCGATAGGGATAGAAAACTGTAGCTTGTTTTTGGTCAATCAGGTTCATAGCGACAATATTTTTATTTTGGATGATTCAGACCTTGCGTTTGGTGAGACTGAAAAAATTTCTGCCGATGCCTTGTTGACTCAAATTCCTGGAAGGCCTATCGGAATTTTTACCGCAGATTGTCTTCCCATTTTAATCTATGATCCACGATTAAAAGTGATTGGAGCCATTCATGCTGGAAGAAAAGGGTCCGAGAAAAGCCTTCTTTATAAGGTGGTCGAGGAGATGGGCCGGGTGTATGGATGTCGTCCCGCAGAGCTGATGGTGGGGTTTGGCCCCGCGATTGGAGGGTGTTGTTATGAAGTGGGTGAGGACTGCGTTCAACCTTTTAAAGAATTGCTTCTTGACGGCAAGGGGTGGTTACGGCTTGGCCCGCCTGGTAAATACTTTCTGGACTTGATTGCGGTGAATAAAATGGAAGGTGAAAAAGCCGGCCTGCTCCCAGAAAATATTTTTTCGATGGATCATTGCACTTGTTGTTCCACCCGAAACCTGTATTCCTATCGACGCGAGGGTGAGACAGGAAGAATCCTTACAACCATCATGTTGCGTCCATGAAGCGTTGTTATGTTTTTCTAATTTCATAATCATGATCGATAAAATTGATAAAGAAAATTCATATATGAGGGGAGACCTGCCCTTTCCCGTCGATTGGGTTAAAGCCCAGCCACGCAAGGTGGAAGATATTTTGTCCAGACTGTCGGTGGAAGAACAGGCGCGATGTATTCTCGGACTTGACCCTCATCTGCAACAGAAACTCCTCGTGCTTTCTGAAAAAGCGGTTGAGGTGACTCAGTCCCTTCCTGTGGAAGAGATCTATAATTTGATTAAGGAAGTGGGGAAAGAGGACTCCCTCCCAGTGATATCAATGTTTTCGCCGGATCAACTGCAATATGTTTTTGATGTGGAATGGTGGCAGGGAGACAAGTTCCAACCCAAGCGGGCTTTGGATTGGATCGTGTTGCTGGATCAATGCTATGAGCCTGAAACCCTGGAATGGTTTTTTGGGGAGGATTTCGACCAAAAGGTGATGCTTCTTCAAGCCTTTTTTAAAGTCTTTAAGAAGGATGAAATGACGGATTCCTACGAAGGGGTGGAGGGACTTGAACATTTTACCCCTGACGGGGTTTATGATATTTTTTTCAAAGTTGAGAGCAGTAAAGAAGTCAGAAAACTTCTGCTTTTGCTTCATGAAAAGGATCAAAAGCTTTTTTATAACTTGCTGGAAGCGGTGATCTGGTATCCCGTTACTCTTACAGTGGAGAAGGCCTACAACTGGAGAGTGAACCGAACCGCCGAAAGAGGCATCCCTGAATTTCAGGATGCGGTGGGCATATACAGCCGTTTGGATCCGGAAACTTTAAAGTTAAAACTGCCTTCACTGGAAGAACTTCCCTCAAGCCGGTTCAAGCTTTCCCCCCGATATCCCCTGGCTCAGTTGGATGAGACTCTTTTTTTCGCTCAATGCCTTGCCATTCTGGAAAACGAAAGCCGCCTTGAAACCCTGCGTTGGGAACTGGTTTGCCTGGCCAACAAAGTTATTGTTGCCGATAGGCTGGAGCTGTCATACAAGGATGTCCGCCAGCGGACTCTTAGAAAAACACTGGGATATGTAAATATAGGTCTGGAGCTGGGGGCAGAAGGCGACCTGAAAAAGGGAGCGGCCTTGCTGGATCAGGTTTGGATGCAGTCGTTTTTTCAAGTGGGTTATGAACAATTAAGACAGGTTCAGTCTTTGGCAAGTTCCTTCATTAACGAAGATGGTTCCTATATCGAATATTTTATTTCAGAAGGGGATAAGGAAAGGCTGGGTGCTTTGGTTTTTCGTTTTCCTCAGGTCGCGGAAAAAAACCGGGATTCTTTTAATTGGCGGGACCTGAAGTCCATGAAAGATGTTAAGGTCGTTAATGACTTTTTAGCCCGATGGAAATTTTACAGCCGTTTTGCCCGGCAGGGATTAGGATTGAGCGAATCAGCACTTTCTTCTTTACACGGTGATAGCCCGGAATCCCGTGAATTTTCAAACTTGTTAACTTTGGTGACCACAGCCCTGGCGCGGTATGTTTTGTTCGGTCGGTTATCCTGTGAGCCGATTGCTGATGCGGCGGCAAAGAGTTTTCTGGAAATGATCTTTCTACCTAGCATTTTTCAGGAGGAGGCAAAGCTGTGCAATGAAGACCTCTTCGCGGCCTTCGAGCAGGAATTACTAAAGGCTCCCATGGCTTGGACGGCCTCGGATAAGAAGTGTTTGCAGGGCTTGCTCCAGGAATGCGCTAAAAACCTTGAGACTCAGTTTGGCAGGCTGGATCTCACCCGCCCGATTGACTGGAAATTTACCCATGGCCTTTCCACCACCGGGCGTGGGGCCAACTAGCAATAACTGCCTTTGGTTAGCAAAGAGATTTTTGCGTAAGTTAAAAAAGTGGGAAGACAAGGTTACCCGTTCTGGGCAAGAGGGTTAAGGAAAAATATCGCGTCTTTGTTGCCCTGTTGCTCAGAATGACAGAAATAGCCTTGTATTATCATTCTGAACGCAGTGAGGAGTCTCGCTTTTCTGTTTTTTAAGGCTTGTGCAAAGCTCTGGCTGGCAAAAAGGGCCTCTCGGCTGAAGAAACTACTACTCACTGGGTCCAGTGTCACGTGTGGTGTCCCCTCATTTACCTTCATGCCTCGGAAGGGGTACTGGTGCAGGTGGACCGGTGGATTTTTATTCAAAAATTGGGGGAAAAAGTGTAGACTTCGCACTTCATTTGTATCCCGAACCCTTTAATCACGAAGAGGTGAGTGATGACCGATCCCAAGAGAACTACACCCCAACCCCAGAAAGAAGAGCCCGCGCTTTGGGAGTCCTACGGATCTTTTCCGGTCTGGATATTGAAGCTGATCAATGCGCTGACCCCGGGTTTTCTGATATCGAAGTCTCCGGCTCCAAAAAGAAAACTTCCCCAATAAACTTAACGTTTTTCTATATTTGATGAAACCCATTCAACGGGCATTGATAAGTGTATCGGATAAGACCGGTGTTTTGGAGTTCGCTCTCGAATTGCAGAAATTCGGTGTCGAGATATTTTCTACCGGTGGCACAGCGGACTTGTTGCGTAAGGGTGGAGTCCCTGTGATTCAGGTCTCCGACTATACCGGTTTCCCGGAAATGATGGATGGCAGGATCAAGACGCTTCATCCCAAGGTCCACGGCGGGATTCTGGCTCGCAGAGATGTGCCGGAACATGTCAAGGCAATGGAAGTTCATGGAATTCGGCCCATCGACTTGGTGGTGATCAACCTGTATCCATTTGAGCAGACGGTAGCACGCAAAGATTGTTCTCTGGAAGAGGCCATTGAGAATATTGATATTGGTGGCCCCGCGATGATTCGCTCGGCGGCGAAAAATTCCGAGGATGTGGTGGTTCTGGTGAATCCGGACGAGTATGTTCCGGTTTTGGAAGAAATAAAAGCTGGAGTCGTGACCCTTGAAACACGCAGGCGGCTGTGCCGGGACGCGTTTGCGCACACCGCCCGTTATGATTCCTTGATATCAAATTATTTAACCGGAAAATGGCAAGAAGATGCCGACTTCCCACCTCTGTTGAACCAGCCATTTGAAAAAGTGCAGGAACTGCGCTACGGCGAAAACCCTCATCAGTCCGCCGCATTGTATAAAGAAATGTCTCCATTGTCATCAGAGATTGTTTCTGCCAGACAGCTTCAGGGCAAAGAACTCTCTTTTAACAATTTTATAGATTTGAATGCTGCCTGGGAGTTAGTCAAGGAGTTTGATAAAGGGGCGGTAGCGATTATCAAGCATACCAATCCCTGTGGTGTAGCGCAGGGTGAGGACCAGTTAAAAACGTTGATCGTTGCCCGTGAGGTGGACCCGATATCTGCGTTTGGGGGAATCCTTGGGTTCAATCGACCGGTTACTGTCCAGACCGCGGAAGAAATCGTTAAAAACTTTGTCGAAGCCGTTGTGGCACCAGGTTTTGAGCCGGAAGCTTTGAAACTATTTGCCGTGAAAAAAAATGTCCGGATTATGCAGATGCCGGAAATGAGATCGACCGCAAATGCCGGAAAATTTGATTTGAAGCGGATTGGTGGTGGCCTGTTGGTCCAAAGCCAGGACTTGTTGACCTACGTCGAGGACCAGCTCAAGGTGGCCAGCGAAAGAAAACCCGATGACCGGGAAATGGAGGATATGAAATTTGCATGGATCGTGGCCAAGCATGTTAAATCCAATGCCATTGTTTATGCCAAAGCCCGGGAAATTCTTGGTATTGGCGCAGGGCAAATGAGTCGAGTCGATTCTGCCCGCGTCGCGGTCGAAAAGGCACGCAAGCCTTTACAGGGAGCGGTCATGGCCTCGGATGCGTTTTTCCCCTTCCGGGACTCCATTGATGAGGCTGCGAAAAATGGCATCACTTCCATTATTTCCCCAGGTGGCTCTATTCGAGATGAAGAAGTTTTACAAGCGGCTAACGAACACAAAATAGCCATACTGTTTACCGGCACCCGCCATTTCAAACATTAAGGAGACCCCTTGCAACTTGTACCTCACGATAAAAATACGCGGAAATGGCTGGAGAGACCAGGTCTCTTCATGTCAAGAGGTTAAGTAGCTCTTTGATGAGATTGAGTCCGTGATACGCAGAGACCTTTGCGTAATTCGAAAAAAACAAAAAATCAAGATTACCCGTTCCGGACACGAAAGCTTAAGTGAAACATCACGTCTTCACTTTCAGGCTTTCTGTTAATTGTGTGATGGCAGTTGCCAGCTGTTTGATTTCGGTGTTGGATTTAATTTCGGGAAGTTCGGTTTTCCCCCGCTCCTCCGCGAACCTCACCAGTTTTTTCAGGGGTTTGATAATCATGTTGATGGTGTAAAATCCGCCAATAATCGAAACCAGGCCCCCTACAACAGCCATTCCGATCATTTCATTTTTTAATTGCTTGGCACTGCGAATGATTCGGCTTTTCAACAACTCCATTCCATCGGGTGTTAAATTCTGCGCGTCCATGGTTCCCACAATTCTTTCAACCTGCCCAAGTTGGATGTAGAAAAAGAACGCGGCGTATCCCAGGCAGGAGATGACAACGATGTAGCCAGTCATTAACAGGTTGATGATACTCTTCTTTTCTCCCGGAAGTTCGTCTCGAAAAATGGAATTTCGTTTCATGATTTGACAGACCTTTTCAATATTTTATGAAATGCGTCAAGCTTCGCCCAAACCGTGCTAAACGTCAACCCAAAACTCCCCACCGGCGTGACGCTGGACTCAATAGCAAGAACTTTTGCTGATGGGTGAATAGTTTTCTCAGCCCTATATGCGTTCAATCGACTTTTCGGCGCAACGAGCTATAGCTCATTGGTAGTGTGTTATGACCCCTCCTTAACCTTCATGCCCCGAAAGGGGTACGATTAGTGGATGAGAAGGCTTTTTTTAGTCGGCCCCAGTTGAAGGCTGATCCGGGATCGTGCTTGCATTCCAGTCCGTTTAGGCCTTTTTGCACATGAGCGTGGCCCAGTATACCGGAAAATTTGGAGTAGTCTTTTAATCTGTCCAGAGGGTGTCGACCGGAACTTTTATCGAAGGGCACTTGCAGTTTAATCCTGGGAAGAAGTTGGTTGATGCCGATACAGAGCTTGATCAGAGCCTGATACTGCTGTTCGGTAAAATCCCACATGCGGACCACTCGGCCATTGATCTTTCTGCTGAAGTATCCCCTTGTGCCATAAGTTCGTGATGGACTAGCCTGGAATCTGGTTGTGTGGATTTTTCTGCGGTAGTCATTGGGCAGTTCCAGCACCCATCGCCCCCTTTTTTTTCGGTACTTATCCTGTCTGGAAGGGAGACATTCAGATTCTTTAGCTAAAGCTTCCCATGAAAGGTTTGCCATTTCGACATGGATTGCCCTTTCGTTGCCTTGCCGGTCATCGGCAGGTGCGGTATTGGTTTTCCAATACAAGTCACAGGTTTGATAAAGGGTGCCATCAAGATCAAGGTAGAAATGGCTGCCCTTGAAAGAACTTTCCGTCATTACTTGGTGGCAGTGGTAGGAGCTGTAGCAGGCATCGTAATGCAGAACAAACTGGTGAACGCGTTGCACCAGTTCTTTGTACGCCGATTCGGGTTTCAGGATTTTATAGGCCGAATCTTTTCTGGATGGTGCGTCATTGAGCACGGGGTCGTGATGGGAACAGACAGACCGGCCTCGCTTGTTGGGGCAAACAAAGCCTTCGTTCCACAAAACCACACGGGCTCCAATATCTATTTTATGATCGCAGGAAACAATATTTTGATTCATAAATTGATGCGGAGAACCTCCGTCCACAAGGCGTGGAGTCAGATAGCAAGGATTTATTACGCCAAGCCTGATTTTTGTTTGCTAGTGAAAGTTGTTGCCTATTGCCTCCAGGCGTTGTCCGGTACCGAGTGGGGTTTAACTTTCTGTGGTGCTTCCCCAATGAAGTTTTTTCCTCAGGGTTCGATAATAGTTTTTTCTGGGAGCCTGTACCAGCTTTACCGATATTTGGGCCTTTTCCGCTTCAAGAATATCTCCGGATTTCATATCGCAACCCATTTGCCCATCAAGCGTTATCCTGACATCTTCGTCTTCATGGCGTTTGGCCAGCACTACTTTTATTTTTGAGGTGTCGGGAACCACAATGGGTCGGTTTGTCAGGTCAAAAGGACAAATCGGGCTCAACACCAAAGCCTGCATGCTGGGATGAATGATGGGTCCTCCTGCCGAGAGAGAATAAGCGGTGGAGCCTGTTGGCGTGGCAATGATTAATCCGTCGGCTCGGTAGGAGGTCATAGGCTGATCGTTAACCCGTACGGCAAGATTTACGATTCTGGCTAGAGCACCTTTGTTGATGACAATATCGTTCAACACATTAAAATCTTGTATTTTTGTTCCGTTGCGCCAGAGCGAGGCATTCAGCAACATGCGGTGTTCTATTTTACATTCTCCGTTTAAGGCACTCTGAATGGTGGGGTAGAGGTTTTTAAGGGTGGTTTCGGTTAAAAAACCCAAGCTCCCGAGGTTGACCCCCAGAATAGGGACACCGTGCGGGTGAGCGATGCGGGCCACCTTTAACAATGTTCCGTCTCCTCCGAGCACGATGATCAGATCGGAGAGGCTGGGGGTTTCTTCATGGGAGGCTGTTTCACCGGTAAACTCGGCGGTATTCTGATCCATATGAAGCTTGCAACCGCGCTCCCGCAACCATTGCACTAGGTCGCTGACTACTTTCGGGTCTACCGAGGGTCTTGGTTTGCAAAATAACCCTATATTTTTCAAGGGTATACCGCCAGTAGTATAATTGGCAAGAGTTGTTTTTGCATGTAATCGCTCATGACGATTTTACGGGATACGGTTTTCTGCCAAGGAGATATTTGCGTAACCCTGGATATTTCGTCTTCTTCGGCTCCTCGATAAAGGTCTCCCGCTAGAAGAGTGTTCTCAAAGTTTGCCGAAGTCTTCCGGTTTTATATTGTCCAGCCAGTTTTTCCACTGTCTGTCATCATCCGTTTTGGTTTTTTGCGGATCGGGGAGGTCCAGGCTTTTAGCGGCTGCAATCACTTTCTCTTCAACAAAAATGGGTGCCTTGGTCCTCAGTGCCAGAGCGATGGCATCGGAGGGGCGCGAGTCTATGGCAAGGGTAAGGTCTCCGCATACCATGGAAATGACCGCATAAAAGGTATTGTCTTTTAATTCATTGACGAGGATATGGTTGACTTCCGCTTTCATATCTTGAATCAGGTTTTTGAGCAAATCATGCGTCATGGGGCGTGGCGTGGAGATTTTTTCTATTTCCAGGGCGATTGCGTTGGCTTCAAAATAACCCACCCATATAGGGAGAGCCTTGGAACCGGTTGAGTCTTTCAAAATAATGATAGGCATGTTGGTGAGTGGATCCAACGTGAGGCCCTCAACTTTCATTTCAACCATGTACTTACCTCGAGAGGGTCATTTTATAAACAGCTGATTTTATCAGGTCTGAGGTGAAAAATCTAAAATAGATAAACCCGTGGGATTTGTCAATGTGTTGTGTGCCGGAAATATTCCTATCTCTCCTCCGCGATTAAGGAGAGGGGTTACTTCTTTTCTTGTTGGTTTTTATGATCTTTTAGGAAACTTTGTAGGGTATGGCGAACTTCATCGGGAATTTCTATTTGGTTCAAGGTATCCCGACAAATAGTGGTTGTCGACTTGTAAGTGTTCAAAAAAGCAATGCAGGGAGGGCATTCTTGAAAATGTTCTTCAAGGGATTTGCTGGTGTCTTGTTCCAACGACCCTTCAATATAATCGTATAGTAGATCAATGCATTCTTTACAGCAGATCATGATTCTCTCTTTTTGGAAGGGTATTCCTCAAAGTAGCCTGAAAGTTTTTTCCGCAAAAACAACCGGGCCCGATGCAGTCTCGACTTTACCGCCGGAATGGTCAGGTCTAATATCTCGCTCACTTTTTCAGTTGACAGGCCTTCTACGTCCCGCAATAAAAAAACCACTTTTTCCTTTTCCGGCAAAAGGCCAACGGCTTTGTTGATGACCCCGCGTGTTTCATTTGTGAACAACAAGGACTCCGTATTTTCGGACCAGTCCTGAATTTTTTCCTGCTGGAACCCCGCCCCGTTAAATGAGGGCAGTAATTCGTCAATGGAAACTTTGGGTTCCTTTTTCTTGCTCCGCAGTTTCATATAACTGGCGTTCAAGGTAATGCGATAAACCCAGCTTGAAAACGCCGACCTGCCTTGAAACGTATTGATCTTCCTGAACAGAGTTAGGAGAACCTCCTGAGTCACGTCTTGCGCATCCATTTGGTTGCGCATCAGGTTGAAACTGAGGGCATATATTTTCTTTTGATAAAGCTCGGCAATCTTGTCATAGGCATCAAGATTACCGGCTTGAAGGTCCCTGACTAGAGCTTCTTCTACTTCCTTATCTTCTTTTTGCTGGGTGAAGGACATAAAAGAGCAAATCCAGTTTTATTTTCTGCTGGGAAAAGGTATGGTTTTTTACATGGGAACCGATCGGGATTTGCAACTGCCCCTTTTTATTCCAGCTATCTTAGGATGCTTTTAAATACAAAGCGATTCGTCAAATAAAAGCGAAGTCTTGCAAAAAAAGGACCCTTCCTGAGGAGGGGGGATGAGGGGAGGGTGACTACTTGTCTTCCGGTCCGGGAGTGGAGGCCACAGGATTCTCAGCGGTCTCGGGTTCATCGCTGTCTCCTTCGGCCACCTCTTTTGCCGCATCAGCAACTTCTGGAAGTTCTTCCATACCCCCTTCGGCATCCTTCATGGATTTTTTGAAGTTCCGAATGCTGTTGCCAAAAGCACTACCGATTTCCGGTAGCTTCCCAGCTCCGAAGATGATCATGATAATGACCAAAATGATCATCAACTCTGGAAAACCTATCCCCATCATAGCGAAAATCCCCTCATTCATTTGAGAAAAGGTAAATTATAACACAAACGGGTATGAAGACAAATGCAAATAACTGCCTGGAGCTCAGGTGTCTTTATGCTATAATCCGCCCGCGGTGGGTGCGATCGAATAGACTTTAACCCTTAGGAAGCAATAGGATTATGAGGATTATTTTGCGTGCGGTTCCTCGGCTCGCGGTTTTTTTGATGTTCTTGATGTTCAATGTGGTGACTGCGAGAGCTGATAACTTTTCACAAAGGTTTGAGAAAGGAAGCTCCGACTTTGGTGCCCAGCTGGGCTGGGGTTGGACCATAGATATCCCACCCGGGTCAGATCGTACATATCTGGGTTTTTTATTTTTTTTCCCGAACTGGCAATATAACCTGACCGGGTTGATCGGCGAATCCTGGTATCAGGGGGCATGGTTTTATCATATGGAAGCAGGGCTTGCCTTTTCTGATCGAGATAAATACCTGGTTGGGTTTTCGCCGCTGATGACCCAGTATAAATTTCTCAACCCTGAGAGAAATTGGGCTCCAAACGTTCTCATTGGTGGAGGTTTTTCCCTGACCAACTGGAAAGATGTTGCTGTGCGCGAGCTAGGTACTGAGTTTCAGTTTTTGCTTCATGCTGGAGCCGGGCTGGAATTTTTTAAGAAGGAAAGCACCTATTCCATCAACTACCGGTTCTTTCATATTTCAAACGCCGAAATTAAGTCTCCCAATATCGGACTCAATGCCCACCTCATCACATTGGGTATGCGTTTCTAAAAGACGGCTTCCATCGGAAAACAGGAGTAGCAAGCTCATTTAGCCGGGAAAGTTCTTTTCTTACCTGTAAAGTTTTTCCAATTTGGTTGCGGGTCCTGTCCCGCGAAGTATAATAGCCCTCATGTCATCCTCATTCGCTAATGGTTTTCTCAGCCGTTTCCTTTCTGCCATCGAACATTTTGCCTATCGGCGTTCCCTCCTCGTTGTTGTCGTATCCTTGGTTTTAGCCGTCCTGTCCTTGTGGGTGACCGCGCAAAAACTCACCTTTAAAACCGGACGCGGCGATCTGGTTGCCAGAGGCCTGCCTTATGTCAAGCTCTATAAAAATTACCGGGCGCAATTTGAAGACCTGAGCGGTATGGTTGTGGTAGTGGAGGGGAAAAATTCTTCTGACATAGCCGACTTTGCCGAAGCACTGAATAAAAAACTCAAAGCCCGGCCCGATCTGTTTGCCAAGGTTGTTTATAAGATTGATATCGACTACTTCCGCTCGCGGTTCCTGCTTTATCTCGATCAGGATGAACTGGAAGCTTTGAGCTACAAGCTGGAAGACCATCAGGGTTTTCTCGAATCGGTGAATGCCTTGCCCGGACTCAATCCACTTTTGTCCAGCATCAATGCTGAAATCAGTTCAGGCATGGTCAATTCCCTGTTGACCGGTTTTCTCGGTGAGGAGGACGAGGAAGACAGCAAGGACGAGGGGGACCTCAACCTGTTGATCAGGCTTCTGGAAGAAATGACCCGGTTCCTGATGGGTGAAACCGGTTATCGCTCACCCTGGCAGGCTTTATTTAAAGGCGGTAGCGATTCTCTGCGCGACAAGGGATATATGGTCTCTGAAAATGGAGACCTGCTTTTCATACTGGTAGTGCCCAATGATGACGAAACCAGTTTCACCGGTTACAAGAATGCGGTCGACCAGGCCCGTCAATTCATAGCCGAAACAAAAAAAGATTTTCCCAATGTCACGGTTGGGCTCACCGGCGAGGATGTGATATCCAGCGATGAAATGGTGACCACCCAGTCCGATGTCGAAACCGCATCAAAAATTGCTTTGACAGGGGTCGCCCTGTTGTTCATCATCGCCTATCGGGGAGTGGTCAAACCCCTTCTGGCCGTGTTCTGCCTTTTGCTTGGTTTGAGTTGGACGATAGGATTCACCACCCTGACCATCGGTCACTTGAATATTCTTTCCGTAGTGTTCACCACCATCTTGATTGGATTGGGCATAGATTTTGGAATCCATATCTTCGAACGTTTTAAGGAGGAGCGTCAGCAGGGCAAAGAAATCCTGCCAGCCTTGCAAAAAACTCTGCAAGGAACAGGCAAGGGAAACTTTTCCGGTGCCATCACCACCGCCATGGCGTTTGGCGCCATGGTGCTGACCGACTTCATCGGTATTGTAGAACTAGGCTGGATCGCCGGATGGGGAATTCTTTTCTGCATGGTCGCCATGCTTCTGGTGCTCCCCGCACTGGTCACGCTGGAAGAAAAATGGCGCAAGCCCAGTTACGCACAGGCAAAATCTGCCAAACAAAGGGGGAGCATAGATAAACTGTTTGATTATTACTACCTCATCATCGGAATATGTGTCGTTCTGACCGTCATTGCTTCTTTGTCGTTGAAAGACCTGCGTTTCGACTACAACCTGCTCAACCTACAGGCCAAGGGAACCGAGGCGGTTCAGTATGAAATGAAAATCCTTGAAAGTGCCGGGCGTTCCGCTTGGTCCGCCGCCATGCTGGCTGACTCTTTGGAAGAGATTCAGGAGAAGGAACGTCAAATCAAGGCCCTGCCAACTGTGGCCAGGGTTGAGAGCATCACAGCGATGATCCCCGATAATCAGGAAGAAAACGCGCGCACCATCCGCGAAAACCTCGCGCCACTTTTGCGCGATCTCGAAGTAGAACCTGAAGACGCGGACTTTTCCTTAAAAGCGTTGAACAAAACGCTCAAACGCATTCAGTTCAAACTACAAGGTAGGGAGGGTGGCCCTCTTGACCAGGTGCAGGTGGCGGGAGATCGTGTCAGGAATTTTATGGAACAAAACAAGAAGGTGGGACCTGACCTGGCAGAAAAAAGACTCGAAAATTTCTCGCGGTTACTGTTCGCCGATTATCGTATTCTTATGAAAGAACTCCAAGCCAATGCCGAGGTGAGGTTGGTGCGGCCGGAAGAAATTCCCAAAGCCTTGAGAAAGCGTTACATCTCGCAAAAAGGCAGATACGTGGCGCATATTTTCCCAAGCGTAGATGTTTGGGACCTCGATCAACGCCAGAAATATTTAAACGACCTGAGGTCAATAGACCCCAATGTCACTGGCAACGCCATACATATGTTTGAGTCAACCCGATTAATGACAGAAGGTTATGTCAAAGGCGGAGTCTACGCCATGACCGCGATCATTATTTATGTGTCTTTCCTGTTTAGAAACCTGCGCACGGTTTTTTTCGTTTTGCTTCCGGTACTGGCAGGGTCGATCTGGACAGTGGGCGTTATGGAACTGATAGGACTCAGGCTGAATATGGCGAACCTTGTTATCCTGCCACTCATTCTTGGGATAGGCGTGGTCAATGGCATTCACATCACCCACCGCTATCGGGAAGAAGAAGATAAAAAAGCCAGTGTTTTAGGGAAAAGCACCGGTCAAGCTGTTCTGCTCAGTTCTCTCACCACCATGATCGGGTTTGGCAGTATGATGGTGGCCGACCATTACGGTGTTTTCAGCCTGGGGTTGGTGCTGACCTTGGGCGTGTTCAACTGCCTCATCGCGTCTGTCACTTTTTTGCCCGCACTCCTAAAACTCAGTTCTATTAGGAGCTGGAAGATTTAGCCAACGTTATATTTTTACCTTGGCCTTCGTGTCCCGAAGGGGTAAAACCGGAAAGTCTAGCGGCCAGTCGACTTGAGGCCATTAGAATGATATTTGATCTTTGCGTAAGCCGAAAAAAACAGAAAAGCGAGATTCTTCACTACGTTCAGAATGACAAGAAATGATTACTCAGAATGACAAGAAACGCTGGTTTGTCATCCTCATGACAGCGCAAGACCGGTTTGTCATTCTGAGGAGCATTTGCGACGAGGGCGTGATATTTTTCCTTAGCCTTCGTGCCCCGAAGGGGTAATTCCTCTCGGAATGGTGGGCAGAGAGATTCTTCGCTATCGCTCAGAATGACAAGAAACGATTGCTCAGAATGACAGGAACCGCTGGTTTGTCACCCTCTTAAACATAACAGTAAAGTATAGCTCCCAATTGCTCCAGAGCCACGCTACAAGTGGTGATTCGGGTAAGGCGGATTTTAAAAGCACGGTCCACTCCGATGGATGAAAAGGCTATGACGGCTTGGTTGACCTGGGCTATAAAAAAACATCATCGGGTTCAACACGGCAATAACGAATTCGCGAACAGTAAGTCTCATATTGATATAATCGAAAACTTCTGGGGCATCGCTGAAATGCGATTGGCCAAGTTCCGAGGACTTTCTCGATCCTCCTTGTCTGGTGCAATTGGGTAGAGACCCATTGAGCCGAGAAAGCATTTTGCTTGCCAGAATGAGCCATTGCTATTTGCCTCCCACGTTGATGGGTGGTGTGGTAGAATCTCCCAACCTCGATAGGCCAATCTTGCAACCTTCAAGGGTTATTTAGCATCTTAGAAAGAACTCAATATTAAATAGACAGGTTTGGATATGGCAATTCAGTTCACAAAAATGAGTGGCAGTGGCAACGATTTCATCGTCGTTGATAATCGGGTGCCGGTTATAGACGATGGCAAAAAGTTCGATTTTGTCCGGCGTGTGTGCGACCGCAAAATGTCTATCGGTGCGGATGGGGTGATCTTTGTCGAGAATTCGGATAAAGCCGATATAAAATGGGATTTTTATAACGAAGACGGTTCCTCCGCCGAGATGTGTGGCAATGGAGGCCGTTGCGTGGCCCGCTATGCGGTGGAAAGGAACATTGCTCCCGCCAAAATGACTTTAGAAACCATGGCCGGGATCATTGGCGCAGAAGTGAATGGAGCAATCGTGAAGGTCAAACTCACTGCTCCGGAAAATTTAAAGCAGGATATTGCCCTCGCCCTGAATGGAACTGAATATCGGGTGGACAGCCTCAACACGGGCGTGCCGCACGCTATTATTTATTCTGATAATGTCGAGAACGTGAATGTAAGGGAGACGGGTCACGGCATCCGTTGCCACGATTCATTCGCCCCGACCGGAACCAATGTCGACTTTGTCGAGAAGGTTGGTGACCGGGCACTCAAGATTCGCACCTACGAACGCGGAGTGGAAGACGAAACCCTGGCTTGTGGAACGGGGGTGGTCGCCTCGGCCCTGTTATCTCATTATAAAAATATGGTTCAGCCTCCTGTTGAAGTGGAAACCCGGGGCGGGGATATTTTGAAAGTGGATTTTGAAGCGACCGATGATGACGCTGGCAAAAGTTCGGTGGTTTATCTGGAAGGACCCACTCGCATAGCTTTTGAAGGCACGCTTGCGGAATATTAATCAAACTACCAGGTTCTCATGTTCGAAGGTTCGTTTGTTGCCATAGTGACTCCGTTTAAAAACGGAAAAGTAGATGTCTCGGCCTTACGCGGGTTGATCGAGTTTCATATAGAAAATGGAACCAACGGAATCGTGCCCTGTGGTACCACTGGGGAGTCGGCCACCTTAAGCCACGCCGAGCATGCAGAGGTGGTCCAGATTACCGTTGATACCTGCAAAGGACGGATTCCTGTTCTGGCGGGTACGGGGTCGAACGCGACCCAGGAAGCAGTGGAGTTGACCCAGCGCGCTCAGAAGATTGGCGCGGACGGAGCGTTGTTGATCACACCCTATTACAACAAGCCGACCCAGGAGGGTTTGTTCCAACATTTTTCTGCCGTGGCAAAGGAGACCGACTTACCGATTGTTCTTTATAATGTTCCCAGCCGCACGTCCATCAATATGGTGCCCGACACTGTCGCGCGTTTGAGCTCTGTCAAAAATATCATCGGTATTAAAGAGGCTTCCGGTTCTCTGGTGCAGGTCAGTGAGGTCATTGATTCCTGTGGGCCGGATTTTGAAGTGATTTCGGGTGAGGATGCGCTGACGTGGCCGATCCTCGCTATTGGCGGCAAAGGGGTGATCTCGGTGACGGCTAATCTGGTTCCCGACAAGTTTGCCAAACTGGTACAGGTGGCTCGATCAGGGGATGTGGAAACGGCAAAGGCTCTGCACTATGAGCTGTTGAAGTTGAACGATATCATGTTCATCGAGACCAATCCCATTCCTGTTAAAGCCGCCTTGGTGCTCATGGGACGGATCGAAAATGAATTCCGTCCGCCGTTGTGTGCGCCTTCAGGAGAACATCTGTCACAATTGAAGGCCGTACTTACCGACTACGCACTGGCGTAGTCTCACAACTAGCGGGATTTTGATAAGCGGTCAATAAAGAAATAATGAAGGGAAAAAATTTGACGAAGATTCTTGTGATAGGTATTGCCGGGCGTATGGGAAAGACCATTGCCGGGTGCGTTGAAGATATTGAGGGTGTGGAGCTGGGCGGAGGCACAGAGCGTGTGGGTAGCGAGGTTATCGGTAAAGATATTGGTGAAGTAGCAGGAATCGATAACAAGGGAGTCGTAGTGATGGATGACCCTGGAAAGGCTTTTGAAACCTGTGATGTGGCAATTGATTTTACCGCTCCAGCTTCAAGTATTTTCACCCTTAACGCTGCCGCAGATAAAGGGAGGTCTGTGGTGGTGGGCACGACCGGGTTTTCTCCGGAGCAACGCGGAGAGATTGAGCGGGTTGGTAAAAGAATTCCCTGTGTCGTGGCTCCCAATATGAGCGTCGGCGTCAACCTTTTGTTCAAGCTGGTCGCGGATGCGGCAAAGGTGTTGGGCGACGCGTACGATGTAGAAATTGTCGAGGCGCATCATAAGCTTAAAAAGGATGCGCCCAGCGGTACCGCCGTCCGTATTTCAGAAATCGTTGCCGATTCGTTGGGAAGAAACCTCGAAGAGGTTGGCGTTTATGGAAGGAAAGGCATTGCCGTGCGTACCCCGAAAGAAATCGGCATTCACACGTTGCGGGCGGGAGACATCATCGGTGAGCATCGGGTTTTATTCGGCGGCATGGGAGAAAATTTCGAAGTGTTTCATCGTGCTCAGAGCCGGGAGACCTTCGCCATGGGCTCCATTCGTGCAGCGCAGTGGATTTCAGGTCAGCCCAACGGTGTCTACGATATGCAGGATGTTTTGGGTTTGCGCTGATTAGAGGAAGGGTATGAGTACATTACCTTTAAAATTTGATCGCAGAAATTTCCTGAAGATTTTTTCCCTGACTACTTTCTCGGCGTTAATGCCGAAAAAGTCCGGATGGGCAGACGATTTTCGTAACGACAAAAACATTCCTGAGCAATATATCCAGAACCGGGATACTCCCGGCTTCCATATTCGCAGTGCTAATCCGTTTCTTGGCGTGGAGATGCAAAACTGGGGTTTGGCAATAGGGGGGATGGTTAAAAACCCCATCGGTCTTGCTTATGAGGATTTGTTCGGATTAAAAACGTATTCCCAGGTTTCGCGGCTCAAGTGTGTTGAATGCTGGTCCGCCAAAGCCAGGTGGGAAGGATTCCGCTTTGAAGAGCTGTTGAAACAGGCCCAGCCTGATCCATCCGCGAAGTTTGTTTATATCCAGTCCGCTGATTCTTATTATGAAAGTTTTGCGCTGGAGGAGTTGCTCCGGCCCCGTGTCCTCTTTGTCCTGCGTATGGATGGCCAGCCGTTGAGCCGCGATCATGGGTTTCCCCTGAGGCTGATCATGCCCTTCAAATATGGCTACAAAAATATCAAATACATCACCAGTATCAAGTTTCTCGATTTCCGCAAGCGTAATTACTGGTCGATGAACGGACCTTATTCTGTGGATGGAACTATCCAGCCGGGTGTTGACCATCCCCTGGACTTAAATAAAAAACCCCTGCCCATCAACGGCGGCGAAGTGTTCCATTTTTTCGATGAACGTCCGGGCAACGCCCTGAGGTAATGGGCAATAACTTTTGCCGGCTAGCAGTAAGCATAGCCAATATGTTGGGCTCCTGCCAGCTGGCCCCATGTTATTCTCGCTTTAAGGGGTACGCTTGGTGGCCACAATGATCCGTTTTTTTCTTCTTTTAATTTTCCTGCTTTCCTGCGATTCCTATAGTGTTAAGCAAATACCTGTCGAGGTTCCGGCAGGGATCGTTGTTCCTGAAGAGATGGTTTATATTCCAGCTGGAGAATTCATCATGGGGGATGCGGATGAACCAGGAACCCAGAGGGGGGAACCGGTGCGGTCTGGAGCTTATTTTATTGACCGGTATGAGGTGAGCCACGAAGTCTACAAAAAATTCTTGCCGCAACATTCATTCAATCCTGAAAAGGCGCGTTGGCCAGTGGCGTTTGTGACCTATGCCGAGGCGGAGACTTTTTGTCAAGCTGGAGGCAAGCGTTTGCCTAACGAAATTGAATGGGAGAAAGCGGCGCGGGGTACGGATGGGCGCAAGTGGCCCTGGAAAATTTTTATCGATCACCCCAACAACGGATTCTCAGGGTTTATGCCGGAACCGGTGGACAAAAGGTCGGATTGGATCAGCCCTTATGGCATTTATGGTATGGGTCATAATGTCTGGGAGTGGGTGACGGATGATTACATGCTTGTGGGGCAAGTGGAAAAATTCAAAGTCGTTCGTGGCGGCTTATTGCAGACCCATCTCACGATTAAGTTTTCGCCTTCATGGTTCCGCAACTGGATGCGCCCTGAAGAGAAGCTGAACTTTATCGGCTTTCGTTGTGCCAAAGATATTTGAAAAGGAATAAACCATGATAATCACCTCTCAGGTGGTCGGCGATTTCTTTGGCGGAGAATCATAAAGATTGTTTGCGGAGCCGCCGGTGATTCCTCCGGATACCCATGAGTCGATTTCCCAGGTACCGAGCAATATCTCCGTTATTGTAAAGTGCGGCTTTCACCCGGAGTTGGGCTTTGGTGGAATCGGATATACCCATGATTGTGATTCGGGCCATTCGATTGCCTTCATTGAACTCCAAAACCTTATATTTTTTTAAGTGATAGCGGGCGTTCTTTCCAGCCAGGATATAACCGGTGGTCTCAAGATTTGCTTCGATGTCTCCCTGCAATCTGGAGCTTGCGTCCATGAGGCGAAAATCTATCGATGTCATACCGATGATCGAATTGCTTATATTGGTTATAGGAACCAGTGTAAAACAGCCTCCTCGAATTCGCTGAACCAGATCTGAATTTCTATGGGGATAAGGCTATTGATATAAGTCATATAGCCTGTCGCCAGAACGATGCCGAGTGCGATCAGCAGAATGCCACTGAACAGGTTGGTGGTGTGGAGAAAAAAAGTTTTTCCTCCTATCGTGAGGTCCCAGCCTTTGCCACGAAGCAGGGTCCAGAACAAACCGTCTTTGGGCAGATTGCCACACACTGTGGCAACGATGATGAGGGGAAGCCCCAGCCCCACAGCATAGAAGAAGAGCAGGGTCATTCCCTGTGAAATGGTTTTTTCCGAAGCCGCGAGCATGAGAATGCTGGACAGGATGGGCCCAACACAGGGGGTCCAACCTAATGCGAAGGTTGCGCCAAACAAAAAATATCCAATAAACGTGGAAGTGGGTTTGCCTTGAAAGGTGGCTCCAGAAAACCCCTTTCCGAAAAGGGTCATGACACCGAAAATTCCCACGATGCCCCCTCCGACCTGGGTGATCTGGAACATGTAATCTCTGAGAACTTGGCCCAAAGCACTGGCGGAAGCTCCCATCGCCACAAACAAGGATGCTAGCCCAAAAAAGAAAGCCAGAGACATGAGGCCCATGCGGGTCCGGTCGGATTGAGCAGTCACCGCGAAATAAGCGGGAAGAATGGGCAGTGTGCAGGGGGATAAGAAACTGAATACTCCCGCAATAAAGGCCAGAAAAGTCAGTGCGACGATTCCAGAATCAGGCAGATTGGGTTTGGGTTGAAAAGGATTCAGGGGCGCAGATTCTGAAGCGGTTAGTTTCTCAAGTGAAGAGGAAATCAAGGGCGCGGGATTTGTGAAAGACGCGCCTTTTTTTGTTTTCGCGAAAGCAGAGATCACCTCTTTCATTGCAATGGGCTGGGTCGTGCTGGTGCATCGAAACCCTACATCTGGAGCAGGTTCGTCGGCACCCGCATATTGCCGGTAACCGCTACGGGCGAACATTTCGATGGCTTGGTTGTAGAAGGCACCGGGAAAATGCCCAATATCACTGGCGGAATGGCCGCGCAGGATTTTTAAGCCTGCCTGATAATATTCGCTTTTATATGTGCTTCCTTTATAAGGTTGGTAATCGTCATCCACCCATTCCCATACATTCCCGATCAGATCATGAACACCTTCAGGGCTGACACTTTTCGGAAAAGAACCGACGACAACTGGCTGACTTTTACTTCCGGGCCGGTCCGAAAGGTTGGCCCATCTTACTTGAAATATGTTGCCCCAAGGATATTCCAAGCCTTCTTTGCCTCTTGCGGCTCGCTCCCAAATTTTTTCGGTGGGTAATTTTTTTTTCGCCCATTGGCAGAAATTCGCCGCGTCATACCAGGTGACATGCGTTACCGGCTCGTTATCTTTACCTTCCGGAAAATCTACGCCTTGCCAGTTTGCGGGAGGAACGGCTCCTAGATCATCGATATATTTTTTATAGCGCCTGTAGGTGACCTCATAACGGTCAATATAGAATTCCTTGAGAAAAATTTTCTGTTGCGGGGTTTCGTCAGCATACCATGGTTTTGGGATACCCAGAGAAAGTGCCTCGGCGGCCTCGTCTTTTTTATTGGTGCCGAATAAAAAAGGGCCGGGCGGAATATAAACCATATCCCCCTCAAGGGAATGATCGTGCTCGGACTGGGACCACCCTTTATTGGAGCACAATAAAAGGAGGGTGAAGAACAGGGTAATTACTTTTGCCGGTAAGGATAAGGAATCTCTCATGGACAACGGGCTCAGTTTGCCAAAAGGTTTTCAAAATACAGGATGTTGTTCGGGCTGACCCAGTCTTCCGCCCCTCTTAGTTCACCGATGATATTGCCTTCCGGGTCAATCATAAAAGTGGTGGGCAGGCTGACCACTCCAAATTTTTTGCTGGCCTGCAATTGCTGGTCGAGTAAAATGGGGAAGGAAAGATTGTGGGCTTTGACAAAAGGCTCTACAATCTTTGCTCCAAACATATCGTTGGAGATGGCAAGCAGGGAAAACTTTTTTGACTTGAAACGCTGGTGCAGGGTTTCCAGTGAGGGCATTTCTATTTTGCAGGGACCGCACCAAGTGGCCCAGAAATTAACCAGAACGTATTTCCCCCTTTGACCGCTGAGACTGATATCCTCTCCGCTAAGAGATTTGAGGGTGAAGTCTGGTGCTGGTATGGCTTTCCCGGGTCCTGCCAAGGCAGGGGTTGAAGCAAGCAACAGCACAACACAGGCAGATGTCAGATGGCAAAATAACGTGGGGTTTTTCTGAAAAATCATAAAGGCTCTGTCTTGGACGGGAAAAATCAGGGACTAAGGTGCCAGGAAAAAAACATGCCGCGATGTTCCGTCAAGGGGCCTTGGGTCAAATTGTAAAAGAGGAATACTTATTCTACTGATTCGACGCAACGTACCATCGGGATAGCTTTTTTTAAGGCTTTTTCAATGCCCATCTTCAGGGTCATGGTGGAACTGGAGCAGGACACGCAAGATCCCATGAGCCGGAGTTTTACAACTCCGTCGTTAATGTCCACCAACTCGACGTTACCGCCATCCTTAATGAGCATAGGTCGCACACTCTCCAGAACTTCTTCGACTTCTTCTTTCATGGTATCCGCTGTTTTTAAGATTTTCCTCCCTGTACCCTCACTTGGGCATGAAGACTAAGGAAGAACACAACGCGAGGGCAGATGGTAATAGCTCATCAAGCCGATACAACCCTTTACTCGTCAGCAAGAGTTATTGTTCATTGTTATGCCGCCGGCCACTTGTTGTCGGCCTCGCGCCGACCCACTCCCGTGGGAGGGAGTTAGCAATGTTTTTTTCAGTCGAGGTAACCTGTTCCAGCCAAAAAAGTTATCGCCAGTTGTCACTGGCCACTTGGCCGGTCAGCCGCCGTTTACCAGCGCTTCTTTTTTCTCAAGAAGCTGTTCTTCTGTTTCTACATGCTCCGGGTCTTTAGGGATGCAGTCGACAGGACAGACTTCCACGCATTGTGGGTCTTCATACCACCCCACACATTCCGTGCAACGTTCCCATTCAATTACAAAAATGTCATCCCCTTCTGAAATCGCTTCATTCGGACATTCAGGTTCACAGACACCACAGTTCACGCAATCTTCGTTGATGAGCAGAGCCATAGAGGGTTCTCTCCCTGAAAAATATGTGTTGTGATAACGAACCCCGGATTTAATCCGGTGCCCGCTCAAAATTTTTTGTTTCCGGATCCCAGCTGAACAGAGCCTGCTCCCGGATTTTTTTATCATAAACGGAAACCACCAGATAGCTGGCCTCCGGATAGTTCGGCTCCCCGTCAAACAATGCCATTCTCGAATCCTCCTCCGAGAAATAGGCATCATGTTCGGGGTGAGAATGATAGAAAACCTTGATCGGAAGTTGTTTTAACTCGACTTCCTTTAAAATTTTCATCAGCTCATTAGGATCAATATTATATGCCGTACGGGCATCCCGAACAAATGTTTCGGGGTCCTTTTTATGGAGCTTGTTTTGAATGTTGGCACAACGGAAAAGGATGTCCTGGTCATTTTGACCGACTTTCCCAATCACGATTCCGCAACATTCAAATGGATATTCCTCAACCGCGTGACGATGAATTTCGTCCAACTGTTTTTTCGCAAGCGGGAACATATAGCATTTTGTGCCGTTTGGGATTTGTTGTCAAATAGTTTTGGGTTATTCAGGGGTGGGTTTTGACGATCAGATCGTCATTGACGGCGATCTGGCAAGCCATGCGGAAGTCTGCGGGCTTTTTGGCCAGTTTTCCCGTTTCGGTTTCATTGCGGGGTTCCACGTTTCCTGCAATAATCTGGACGGTACAGGTGGTACAAAGCCCTCGTCCCCGACAGTTTAGAATTTTGTAAATATGGTCATAAATACTGAATTTATTGCGGATTGCCGCTTGCCGAAGGTTTTCTCCCGACTCGGCCTGAATGGTGCGGTTTTCTCTCTCAAAATGAACTTTATACATAATGGATTTCCTGTGAGTTACGGGTTCCAAGGATCATACCGGACCCAGTACCCCATTCGCAACCAGTTTCTCCCACTCGGCGCGAGGCCAGAGCACCGCATTGCCCAAAAGGGGGACGGAACACTCAAGCGCAATAACTCCCTCCTAATTAAGGAGACTGCTAATAGATGCCTCTTTGATCGGCAGTTGGCAATAAAAAAACCGAAACCCGAAGGCTCCAGCTTGGGAAGAATATCATCCTGCTGGAGTGGGCTTGAAATAATCTCCTTGGCTTTCTTGGTTGTGATTCGCGAAAAAATCCTTGTCTTCGACAGTTATAGAACAGGGCCTTTTAAAAGAATCCCACAGTCTATATTTATTGAAAATGTTATCACCGGTATCTTCAGACGCAAGGTTTCTAAAAAAATCATTTTTGTAGTAATCGTTATTCACAATCTCCTCATCGGGATGTTTGCCGTAATCATTCTGATCGACGACGACAACTATTTTTTTACCGCCCTTTGCCAAGGTAGAAATACAAACCGTCATTCCAGAAAACGCTCCAGATCAAATGTAACTCCGACCGTTCTTCCACGCAATACATAACAGCATTGAGAGATACCTCTCTCAATGCCCGGTTATAACTGTTTGATGCTATGTGCTTTAATGATACGGATGTGGTGTATATCCAGCCGTGTATATTCGTCAAAGGGATAGTCCGCAATCGAGAACATGATAAATCCGTACAGAGGGATAAGCAAAAACACTATGCTCATGATGCTAGCAAGTGACAACCCCCTACCTATGTAGCCTCGCGCAAGATACAAACTCTCTAAGTTGCTAAATCGAAAAGTGTTTCTGGACAAAAAAGAGAGGCTATCTGCCAGGGCCATAAAGTAAAAGTAGGCCTTTGCATGGATCTAAAAATCGAGATGCTTCGATAAGCTCAGCATCGCAATACTGGGCCATTTTGTCATTCTGAGGGACAAGGTGACGAAGACGTGATATTTTTCCTTAAACTTCGTGCCCCGCAGGGGTAAAATCTTGGGTCATGCAAAGTTCTTAAGGTAAAGGGGGCGGAGACCCACTCTTGATCAAAATTGACAGGGCTAGGAGCAGGCTTCGATTTGTATGAAACTGTGTAATTGGCCTTTGCCCCAATAGCCGTAAAACGCACTTCCGACCGTGGTGCAGGAGGTGGTCATGTGGACAAGCTGTTTTTGTCCGTCGTTCGCTTTTAATACTCCGACTTGTGAAAACGGAGGGATGCAACCGCCGCAATTGGCACATTGTGTGGAACAGTGTTCGCACAACTTGTGCAGGCAGAGATGGCAAACCACAGGATCGAACAGATAAATCTCTTCCCCTTTATATTCAATCACAGTAGGCACCACGCTCACCGGGGTCTTACATTCCTGACAAACCGGGTTCATAATAATCTAAAAAGTGTGTTTAGGGCTTGGAGGCTTTACCTCAGCCCGGTTAGTTGATACAGACTTTTCTCATATTTGGAAAATCATCTAGAATCGCTCCGGTTCCCTTGACAATGCTGAGGAGAGGGTCTTCGGGAATAAAGACCTTCAAGGTGGTTTTTTCTTCGATCATCTTATCCAGCCCGCGGATGAGGGCGCCGCCTCCAGTAAGGTATATGCCATTAGAGTGAATGTCGGCGGAAAGTTCCGGAGGAATTTTTTCCAAGGCGCGCATGATGACCGTGACGATTGTGGCCAGTGGTTCTTTGAGCGCTTCGCGAATTTCATCCTCGTCGATGGTGATGGCCATGGGAACGCTGGTTTTAACATTCAATCCTTTGACTTCGGTTGTCATGGTTCCTCCTTGCGGAAACGCGCTGCCGATTTCCTTTTTGGTGCGTTCGCCTTCGAACACGCCGATGTTAAGGTGGTGCTGAAGCCGCATATATCGGACGATGGATTCGTCGATTTCGTCGCCGGCGACGCGTACAGATTCGCCATACGTGATGGCAGACATGGATATGACTGCGACATCAGTGGTGCCGCCGCCGATATCGATAACCATGTTTCCTTCAGGCCGGTGTACGGGAATGGCAACGCCGATTGCGGCGGCCATGGGTTCTTCCACGAGATGGACTTCCCGGATTCCCGCCATGAGGGAAGCATCGATCACTGCTTTCTTTTCCACCTGGGTGATGCAGGTCGGTACGCCGACAACCATACGGGGTTTAAAGAACCGATGTTGGCTCAGAACTTTTTTAATAAAATACTGAACCATCCGGTTGGTCACATCAAAGTCGGCGATGACACCGTCTTTCATAGGCCGGATGGTGTTGACCCGGGAATGGGTGCGGCCATACATTTTTTTTGCTTCTATTCCAATTGCTTCCACCGAGTTGTCATCCACGTTTACTGCGACCACGGAGGGTTCGTTCAGCACGATTCCTTTTTCGGTAACGTAAACGAGAGTGTTTGCCGTGCCTAGATCCATAGCCAGATCGGTGGAGAACAAGCTGAAAATGCTATTAAATAGTTTTGTTATCATGCCATTACTTTCGTTTTCCGGGTTAGCCGGTTACGCAAAAGGTTGATGAGGCTGAGTAGTTCTTTCCCCTCCGGGAAGTCCCCATAGAGTCTGGGTTTTCATGGAATCCCTGTTGGCATAGAGAGGATTGTGTTCAAGCAGGCGTTTCAGTTTTGATTTCAAGAGCCTGACATCTTTTTGGTGGTGGTCCATAAGCAAGATTAAAAAACAGGTTTCCGAAATGCGGAAAACAAATTTTGGAGACGGGATTACCTTCAGTAGGAATTGATCTCCCGTAAAAACGGTTGGGAGGTTAACGAAGTCTCCGGGCTCTTCAGTCGCAGGTGCCAGGCAATTTGTTGGGTAAATCCAGCCAGTATTTTTTGCAGTTTGACGGGGAACTGGTACCGCTCCTTGGTGTCAATGGCCAGTACCGCTACATGGTCCCCATAAATTACCGGAAGGGCAATGAAACTTTTAAGGTGTTCGTTTTTTTTATAGATGCCGAGCAAGCGAGCGTTCTGGTCAAAATTTTCGATCAATTGTGGTTTGCGTGTTTGCGCAGCTAGGCCAATAGGACCTTTGCCGACGGCAATTTTCACCTCCCGGTCGAGATTGTGGCTGAGGGTAAAGTGTTCGCGCAGGGTGAGATTTTTTTCACCCGGCTCCATGGTGAACAAGGCAGAAGTATAGGCATCGGCAACGTTCCCGACCAGTTTAATGAGCTGCCCCAAAACAATGTTGGATGGAGTCATAGTTTTTGCATTCAAGGCTATAGGCGTCTTTTTCTCAGCACACCCTTATAATTTTTAACCGCACTTTTGGTGGCTGCCATCGCGGCGACTTCTTGTTCAGGAATGGTGCCGGGTTTAGTCTCATTAACTCGTATGGCTTGGCAATCGATGATTTTTTTTTCTCCGGTCGAGGGCACTCTGAAAGAGATTCGTAAAATATCCTCATCAATGACGGTTCCTTTCACAGAAAAAGCCAAACCGTTGATCGAAACTTCATGGATAATGATTTTGTGAAGTTTGTAAAAAAACTCATTATTCCCGTCCGATTCCCAACTGCACCAGCAATTTTGACCTTTGCTCTTTTGCCCTTTCTTTCTCCGGGGCCAGCGTCATATTTTGACCGGATCAAATCACCCAGGTTTTCTCTAGTCTTAAGAAGGTCTTCAGTCGGAAGGCTCTCGAGAGAAGCCATGATTTTTTCTGTCATGGCGCAACAATCGGGGGTGATAGGTAAACTGGAAACGTTTGAGGAGAGCCCGAAAACCCTTTCCCAGCCTCTGAAAATCATCTTATAGTGAGGGGCGGTGGCTGTCAATTATTTTAAAATCAATTTGTTCAATATTTTACGAGGGGGTTGCCGATAAATGAAATCGCTTGACAGGGATGATGCTCGTTTATATACTCCTTTCCTCTTATGAAGATAAGAAATTGTTCTGGACATTGCAGTGAGGGCAGAGAACCTCTGCGGGTAATAAACCATGTTTTTTCTAGCTGGCAAAAGTTATTTCGGCTCAGCGAGTCTATTATGCCCGTTGGACCCTTGCGGAATGGGCGGGTAGCTCAGCTGGGAGAGCACCGGCCTTACAAGCCGGGGGTCACAGGTTCGAGCCCTGTTCCGCCTACCATTCGCAAAACGACTGCGGGGTCGTAGTTCAGTTGGTTAGAACGCCGGCCTGTCACGCCGGAGGTCGCGAGTTCGAGTCTCGTCGACCCCGCCATTTTTCTTCGAGGGCCAGGTTCTCCGGCCCTTTTTTGTTTTCTATACGGTTTTCACCTGTTATGGATGCACTTATCCGTAGTGGCGAGATCGGTAAAAATCCTTAAAACCTTAGCTCGACTATAAAAAGCATTGCTTCGCTTTCTCATTATGCCTTCCGAGTTGACATACGCTATGCTTAATGATATATAACGATATGCGCGTTATGTATTTTAGAATGTAACGAGGCGGACGATGGCAATAAAAGAGAGATTCTTCACTGTGTTCAGAATGACAATACAAGGCTGTTTTGTCATTCTAAGGAACAAGGTGACGAAGGCGTGATATTTTTCCTTAACCTTCGTGCCTCGAAGGGGTATGTGATGTCCTCTTCCTCAAACCTCATGCCTCGAAGGGGTAATCCGGGGTTATGCAAAGGCCTCATAAAAAGAGGGTTGGGTATATGGATGGTGCTATGGTTTCTGAGCCTGCCTCAAACGGGTTGGGCGGGTGAGGCACATGTCGCGGTCGCGTCTAATTTTTTTAATCCGCTCAAAGAAATTGCCCAACGCTTCAAGAAGGATACGGGAAACACGCTGATCCTGATTTCCGGGTCGACCGGCAAGTTGTACGCCCAAGCCCGGCATGGTGCTCCCTTTGATGTCCTGCTGGCGGCGGATGAAAATAGACCGGCCTTGTTGGAACGAGAGGGAGTGGGCGTAAAAGGTACCCGGTTTACTTATGCCGTCGGAGCCTTGGTGTTATGGAGCTCGGATCCGGACAAGGTGCAGGGAGAGGAATCTTTAACTCAAATGAACAAGGGCAAACTGGCACTTGCCAACCCGAAAACCGCTCCTTATGGCAGGGCGGCCAAGCAGACTCTTGAGCGGTTGGGCCTCTGGCAAAAACTGTGGCCGTTTTTGGTTCGGGGGGAAAATATTTCCCAGACCCTCCAGTTTGTTGCCACCGGAAATGCCGCGCTTGGGCTTATCGCGAAATCACAGATCGAAGACCCACGCTTCAAACTTAAAGGAAGTCGGTGGGAAATACCAGTCGATCAGCATGAGCCGATTTTACAGCAGGCTATTTTGTTAAAGCCTGGATTTTCCAATTCTTCGGCGAAACAATTTTTAAAATTTCTAAAAGGGGAAGTATCAAAGAAAATTATTCAGTCGTACGGTTATCGTTTTTTAGAGGAATGAAGAAATGGATTTTTCCCTGATTGACGCAGAACCCATTTTTCTCACTTTGCAATTAGCGGGAGTGACGGTGGTGATTCTTTTAGCTTTGGGCACTCCGATAGCGTGGTGGCTGGCATGGACTCGATCCCGTTTCCGGGTGGTGGTGGAGGCGGTGGTGGCGTTGCCCCTGGTTCTGCCGCCTACAGTATTGGGTTTTTATCTGTTGATCTTATTTGGACCGCATGGCTGGGTGGGCGGACCGGTTCAGGCTTTAACGGGCTCGGCTCTGTCTTTTTCATTTGCAGGGCTGGTTATCGCTTCCACTCTTTATTCCCTGCCGTTTGTGGTGCAACCGCTTCACAGTGCTTTCGAATCCATTGGAAAAGTTCCCATGGAAACCGCACAGTCGTTGGGTGCTTCTCGACTGGATGCTTTTTTTTCGGTCATTACTCCTCTGGCCCGGCGGGGTTACCTGACAGCTGTGGTATTGGGGTTCGCCCACACCCTTGGGGAATTTGGCGTGGTGCTGATGGTGGGCGGCAATATTCCCGGCAAGACAAAAGTTGTTTCTATAGAAATTTATGACCGGGTTGAAGTTCTTGAATACGCTCAGGCGCATATCCTTTCAGCCGGACTCCTCATATTTTCGTTTCTGGTTCTGGTGATGGTTTATTCCATCAATCGGAGACTTCCGGTGCAGGTGACATGAGGGTGTTTCTAAAAATTGTTTTTGGCCTGTAAGTGGCCTTGGGGAAAATTACCGAATAAATAGAGATTCCCGTGAAAAATTTGTTAACAGCAAAATTTAAAATGGATTATGCGGGATTTAATCTGGATGTGGATATGAACCTCCCTGATAAGGGTGTGACCGTGGTGTTTGGTCCTTCCGGGTCCGGCAAAACGACCTTGTTGCGTTGCCTGTCCGGACTGGAAAGGGCTCCTTCAGGATATCTCAAGTTTGCCGGGCAGGTTTGGCAGGATGACGGGGTTTTCCTTCCCATCCAGGAGAGAAAGGTTGGTCTGGTGTTTCAGGAGTCGAGGCTGTTTCCCCATTTGACCATTCAGGAAAACCTGCTATATGGCTATCGGCGCACCCTGCCTGCGGAGCGTAATCTCCATCTGGATGAAGTGGCGCAAGTGCTGGGTCTTAATGCCTTGTTAAAACGCACTCCGGAAAAATTGTCGGGAGGGGAACGGCAAAGGGTATCGATTGGCCGCGCTCTACTCATCAGCCCGAAACTATTGCTCATGGATGAACCTTTAGCTTCGCTGGACATACAGCTCAAAGCCGAGATCATTCCCTTTATTAAAAGAATAGAAGATGAGTTTAAGACACCTGTCATCTATGTCACGCATTCGATGAATGAGGTGCTCCAACTTGTGGACACCATGTTGGTTTTAAAATCAGGAAAAGTGGTGAACTTTGAGCCGGTGGAGAAGGTTTTCTCGGATGTCTGGTTGCGGGAAGCGGTGGGAGATGAGCAGTTGGGCGCGGTGCTTGAAACGTCGGTCGTGGAACACGATGAAGAGTTCGGACTCACCCGATTGGATTTTATGGGGCAGGCTCTCAATGCTCCCAGACAAAATATCCCCGTGGGGCAAAGTTTAAGGGTGCACATCCATTCCAGAGACGTGAGCCTTTCGACCGCACCACCAGCGGGAGCCACCAGTGTACTGAATATTTTAAAAGCGAAGGTCAGGAAAGTTGGAATTCTTGATCCCAAAGGATATTCTGTCGACATTGAGCTGGATGCGGGTCGACCTATTTTGGCGACGATCACGAGAAAATCTCTTGTCAATTTAAACCTCAAGCCGGGGCAACCGGTCTTTGCCCACATCAAAGCCATCAAAATCGTCCATGAAAGTGACAATTTTTAGAGAGCGAAATAAAACTAAAAATGAAAATTTCTAAAACTATTGCCGCCCAGACTTTTATTGCTCTGATCGTTTTTTGGATCGCCTTCGGATCACTTGCTTATGGTGCAGATTATGAACAAAGACTGCGGGCTCTGGAAGAGAAATATGAATCCAGGCTCGCGGTTCTGGATATTCTCGAAAGGTTTTCTTGGAAAGGTGATTTCCGTCTTCGGTATCAGGTTGATAAGAGGGATCAAACCCAAGGAAAAACACTGGACCGCAGTCGTTGGCGCATTCGTTTTCGTCTGGGTTCCACAATTCACCTATACGAGGATCTGGATATAGGGTTTCGCATGGCGACTGGATCTCGTGATAATCCGACTTCCACCAACACAACACTGGATGGAGGGTTCGTAAACAAACCTTTGAATATTGACCGCGCTTTTTTCAAATGGAAACCAAAACCGTTTACTTTAGAGGGAGGCAAGTTTCCACCGCCTTTTATGAAATCGGAGTTGATCTGGGATGATGATGTCAATGTAGAAGGGGTCAGCGAGCAGTTTTCCCATAAAATCGGCAACACTCATTTGAAACTCATATTGGGCCAGTTCATCATTGACGAGGTCAAGTCCGGTGACGATATCAAACTGTTTGCCTATCAGGGAGTTCTCCAGCAACAAACAGATTTTGGTAAATTTGATGTTGCCCTGGCTTACTACGACTACGCGAATCACGAAGACTCGGGTTCTATTCCACTCGAAGGCACTAACCACACGTCTTCGGAAGTCAAGGTGGTCAATCTCATGGGCCAGTGGTCTAGGGCTGTATATGGCAAGCCACTCAGGGTTTTTGGCGAATACGCGAAAAATACAGGGTCTCTGGTACCCGGCCAACCTGATTCAGACACGGCCTGGCAGGCTGGGTTCGCCTATGGGAAGTCAGGGCAAAAATTTGCCGATTGGGATTTGAGATTGATTTACCGTCTGGTCCAAACCGAAGCGGTGCTGGATGCCTTGGCGGATTCCGATTTTCATGGTGGATTGAACAATTCTCGTGGTTTCGAAGTGGGAGCAGGGTTGGGATTACGAAAAGGAATCAAATTGGCTCTTACTTATTTCAATACTCAGGAAGAAATAGGTTCCAAGGATGAAAAAGAAACCTTAGAGTTGGATTTGATGTTTAAATTCTAGCAGTCCGCTAGTTTCAATCCCTGATGGTACGGAGGGTTTTTAGCGGTTTGTCGCGAATCACATCCAGACTGCTCAAAATTCCAGTGGCCACCGTGGTCAAAACCGCGAACCAAAATGCCCAGACCATCGTGACAGGTTGGATGTGCCAGTCAGATTTGACCATATATTTCATCACGGCCCAGGAAAGCCCCTGTGCCGATCCGATACCGACCAGCGCTGAAATAACTCCCAGTGTGGCGTATTCGATTCCCAAAATGGAGGCGACAACCTTGCGCCGGGCTCCCAATATTTTCAGTACCGCAGATTCCCTCAGGCGTCGGTATCTGGTGGACGCGATGGAACCGGAAAGGATAAAGAGTCCTGCGGCGATAGCGAACCCCGACATGAAATCAACAAGGGTGGTCAGTCTGGATACGGTAGCCTTGATGGTGCTGACAATATCGCGGGTGTTCAAGGCGGTGATGTTGGGCAAGGTTGCGACGACGGCGTGTTGCAGTTCCAGTTCTTTAGAGTCGGGCACATTCACTGTGGCTACATAGGTGAGCGGCACACCTTGCAATGCCCCAGGCGAATAGATCATATAAAAATTCGTGCGCATATTACGCCAGTTCACCTTGCGAATGCTGGTCACCGTAGCGGTAATGGGGACACCTTGGATATCGATGGTGAGTTGCGATCCGATTTTGGCACCCAATCTTTCTGCCGCATCTTTTTCCAGAGAGACCTCGGCGTTTTTGTCTTCGTCCCACCACTTCCCTTCGATGACTTCATTGTCCTTCGGTGGTGGCCCGGTCATATAGGTTAAAACGAACTCGCGGTTGATGAACCATTCTTCCCGCCTCCTATCTTCATATTCCCATTGTGCGATCAATTTTTCATCGATGCTGACCAGACGCGAACGCACCAGCGGTGTGAGGGTGCGCTCTGCTTTGGGTGCGACCCGGTCAAGCACTTCGGTGAAAGTCTGTTTTTGATCTTGTTGGATATCGATGAAAAAATAATTAGGAGGACTCATCTCGGTGTTCTTGTTCAGCATCGCCAGCATATCCATTTGCACCAGACGGACAGTGAGTATCAGCATGATGCCCGTGCCGAGACAGGTGATGATGGCGGTGGCCTGGTTATTGGGCCGCCGGATATTGGACATGCCATAACGGCGGGCCATGGAGCCAGACTGAGGCAATGTTTTTAAAAGTTTTAAAAGAAAAATGGACGCCAGTGCCAGTACCCCTGCTGAAATCACCAGAGCAGACAGAAATATCAAGCCGCGTTTAATGGACCCCGCCTGCCAGCAAATCATCGCCGCAAGGCCAAGTCCTGGTGTCAAAGAAGCGAGCCAGTCTTGCCAGCCTCTCGCGGATTTTTCTTCCTCAAAATTTTTGCGGAACAGGCGCAGAGGTCGGATTCTCACGGCGTGGATCAAAGGCCACAGGCAAAACAAAAGCGTGGTGGCGCAACCCAGAAGAAGCGATTGCAAAGCCGGAACCCAATAGAAGACCAAGTCCAGCTTTAAATTGATCAGCCCTTCTATTTTTGATGGTAGCAAAAACGTCAGCGCAAAGCCGAGGCTCACACCTAAAAGACTACCGGCAAGACCCATCAGCATGGATTGAAGAAGATAAACTTTGAGCAAGGTTTTAGACGATGCACCCAGGCAATTCAAGATCGCCAGTGTGTCGAGTTTCTGTGACATGAAGGTGCGGACGATCATGGCGACGCCGATTCCCCCCATGAGAAGGGCGATGACCCCCAGTGCTCCAAGGTAGTGGCTCATGCGCTCTATGGTGCTGGATAAAGAAGACTGCATGTCCTTATAGGTGCGGACAGAAATCGACTTGTCTGTCAAGCCCCGTTCGAGAAGTACCTGGGCTTTTTCCAGATCAAAATTGTAAGGTAGTTGTATAAGAGTCCTGTGCTTAATCCGGCTACCCGGCTGGACCAGTCCGGACTGACCCAAAGAAACGCGGGAAATAAATACCCGTGGGCCGAGACTGAAGGCTCTTGAAATGCGGTCCGGTTCTGAGAGCACCACGCCCTTGATACGCACGTTGATTTTCCCCAGGGAAAAGTGCTCACCTTGTTTTAATCCGGTCTTTAACAGAAAGGAAGGTGCCACCACCGCGCCGCCATTGGCCAATAACTCCTGTAACGGTATTTTCGGATTGCTTTTAAATTCTCCATAGAAGGGATATTGTGGGCCGGTGAGCGGGATGGCCTTGAGTTCTGTGATCAGGGAAGCCGCTCCCGTCTTTGAGTTTTTAAACTGAGCCATGCCGTGCAACTCTTTGATGAAAAGGAATTCGGTTTCTGGCGGTAAAACTTTTTTCTGGTGGCCAAGGTCTTCCTGGCTCTGTTCCCAACTTCCCTTAATGGCGAGGTCGGCTGACAGGAGCCCCTTGGCCTGGCTCTGTATGGTTTCGCCCACCAGGGTGGAAAAACTTTTCACCGTCATCACTGCGCCGACACCGATGGCGATGCAGAGAATAAAAAACAGCATCCTGCGCCACGTGCCGCGCGATTCGGCGAATGCTAATTTGAAAAGCTGCCGAAGATTTAATTGTGAAGTTTTCACGGGTTCATTTGATCCGAGATGATCTGTCCATCCGCAAGAGTCAGGATGCGTTCGGAACGTTCAGCGACATGGGGTTCGTGTGTCACCAGAATGATGGTGGCCTGTTTTACTCGATGCAGTTCGAGAATGAGTTCGATGATGTGGTCGCTGTTTTTGGAATCGAGATTGCCTGTGGGTTCATCTGCGAGAATGATGTCCGGTTCATTGACAAAAGCGCGGGCCAAAGAAAGACGTTGTTGCTCCCCGCCGGAGAGCTGGGCAGGATAATGATGTAGCCGGTCACTCAGGCCCACGGCACCCAAAAGGTCGTTGGCTTTTTTTGTCGCGCCAGGGGTGTTGTTGAGTTCGGCCGAGAGCACAACGTTTTCCAGTACTGTCAAAGTAGGGATGAGATGGAAGTTTTGGAAGATGAAGCCAAATCTTTTTCCGCGCAGGAGCGCGAGTTCATCCTCATCGAGTTTCGTGATATCCTGACCGTCGATCAAAATTTGGCCTTTGGTAGAGGTGTCCAGTCCGGCGATGAGGCTGAGCAGGGTGGTTTTTCCACTTCCCGACTCGCCGGTGACGGCCAAAAACTGACCAGTGGGAATAGTGAGGTCGATGGATTTCAGAATTTGGACATCATGTCCGCCGCCGCGTAGGGTTTTTATCAAACCGGCAATTTCAATCATACCACTAGCCGTGGGGGCAGATAGCAATGGTCCGTAAAGCCGAGAGAGTGTTTGCCCATCAGACAAAGACAGTGTGTGTTGAGTGCAACGCTATGCGGAATAAAGGTCGTTTGATGTCGCATGATTAGAAGTCTCTTAAGCTTATGTATATTGTAGTATAAAAAGGTGTTCATGTTTTTGTTAAATTTGAAACATTTTACCCGGTTATTTTTGTTGCCCGGAGTGCTTTGTGTTCTGTTTCCGATGCCGGTTTTGTCGAAGGAGAAGGCTGTGGTTTTAGCGCTTGGAGACAGTTTGACGGCAGGGTATGGCGTGAAGGAGGAAGAAAGTTATCCCTCCAGATTGCAAGTGAAGATTACCTCTGCCGGGTTCCCGCATAAAGTTGTCAATGCCGGGGTAAATGGAGACACGACTGCCGGTGGGGTGCGGCGCATCAGTTGGCTGATGAAGCATGAGCCGGAAATTGTGATCCTGGCGCTTGGCGCCAATGATGGTTTGCGCGGTCTCTCTGTTGATGAAATGCGGCGTAACCTAGAAACCATGATCGGAATCTGCCGGGAATATAACGCCCGAATACTACTTACCGGGATGAAGGCCCTTCCTAACTATGGTGAAGATTATATGCGGAAATTTGAAACAGTCTTCTCTGAACTTGCTAAAAAACACGAGTTGATTTTTTTGCCATTTTTACTGGAAGGGGTTGCGGGGGTGCGTGAACACACTCAGCCTGACGGTTTGCATCCTGTCGCCTCGGGTTACAGCATCGTCACCGATCTTGTCTGGCAAAAACTGCAACCTATGCTTGCAGCCGGCCGCCGCCGACAATGAGCGGTGGTTTGATAGGGCGTTGCAATCGTGTTGGTGGCTTAGAAATGATAGCTCTTTGCCTCCCACGTTAGTGGGCGGCGAGCCGCCGCGGCAGTGAGCGACATCTTTGATTTGCGGTCAAACGCTCTCTCGGCTTTACGGACCATTGCTATCTGCCTCCACGGCAGTGGTCCATTGCATGAGCGTTTCATAGCAAGAGCCGGATTCCAAGATGGCCAGGGCCTGGTCAAACCCTTCTTGCGCGGTGGCAAACAATCCTGACAGGTGAGTCAGTGTTCCTGCCTGACTGGCGATTTGTAGGCTTGCCGGTCCCTTTCCTGTTTTCAATGCTTCTTCTCCCATCTTCACAAGGGTTTTAAGATTGGATTTGATCGGTTTTAATTCTTCATGAGCCTTGGCGATGCGTAGTGCCGTTTCTTCGGTGTACAGGGTTTTGAGGGACAGGTTTATTTGTTGTGTGGTCTTTTCTTGAATGAATATTTTTGCTTCTTTGTGAACGCCAAACAGGGTGGTGCCTTCCATTCCATTTCCGATTATCACTTTATCGAAATGGCTGAGCTTTGCGATTTCGGTGAGTGCTATTTCATAACCTTTATGAAAATAGGTGGTGGCAAGAATATTCTGCCGGGCTTTGACTGGCATCAGAATTTTTTCTAAAGTGGCCAGCATCGGGCGTTTGACAATTTCAGTCCGTAAAGACCTTAAAGCCTCCAATTGCGGCAGAGCGTTGGCGATGCTGAGATAACTGAAGCGATACTTTTCCAGCAACGCCATGCGTTGCTCTCCCTCGCCTGCCTCATAATGTTTCTGTAGGATTTGCTCAAAGGTGATGCCGAATTTTGGCGGTAATGGTAACGCTGAATGACCATAAACCGGTAGCCCGAGTTGGGCAATGACCGGGACAGTGTAAAACCCGAAATAGGGCGTACGCTGGAACCCATCAAAGGGATCGGCGATTTGCAGTAGTCGGTCAAGGTTTACCGTGACCGGGGAAACGCGGTTTTGCAGGGCTCGCCAATAACCGATATTTTCAGGCACGGTTTCCAGTTTCATGCGCGCGGCAATGAGGAAGACCCCGGCGCGGATTTTTGAAACTTTTTCGTCGAGAATCAGGCTCAGGGCATCTTCGGCTTGCTCTTCCGTCAGGTCTTTACTCAAACGGGGACCGGCGGCAATTTTTTTCAGGTAGCTTTTCATTCTTGTTTCGGATTCCGGCATTCTTTACGGTTTCCTTCCTAAGGTCCGTCAATTAGGGTATGATAATAACCTCTAAAGAGAACTCTGACAATTGGCATTTTTTAGCCATTGCTTGTTTACCCCTTTGGGGCACGAAGGCGTAGGCAAAATATTACACCCACCGGGCCACCATGGCCCAGGCAATTTTTTTCTGGTGTTTATGCAGGCTTCTTGTTCATCTGAATCGACTCTCGACTCGACTCTTTCCCGCAACGACTTGCGAGTGCTTCTGGTCTACCCCAACACGTGCGATGTGGCGATGGCCAATTTGGGTTTCCAGCAGGTTTATTCTCTGCTGAACCAGATTGAGGGGGTGGCGTGCGACCGTTTCGCCATGCCTGTTGGGTGGAAGCCGGAAGCGCAGTCTCTGGAACGCAAGGTGTTGCGTTCGATGGATTTGAAAATGCGTCCGCTTGAGTTCGATGTTATCGCCTTTTCGATTTCGTTTGAGCCTGACTACCTGAACGCGGTGTTGGCCTTGAAATACTTTGGCATCCCGCTGGACCGGGATGAGCGGGATGCATCGTTTCCTATGATCACCGCAGGGGGATCGGCGGTGTTCATCAACCCTGAACCGTTGGCGGAGTGCATGGATGTCTTGTTCATCGGTGAGGGAGAGGGCATGGCCGAGCAGTTTTTCGGATTGCTCCGTGATAATGAGGACCGGGATCGGTTTTTAGAGCGTGCCGTTTCCATCCCTGGAATTTATTTGCCGCAACATTATCGCCCCCAAATGGAGGAGGGCCTGCAAGTCGGGGTCTCGGCATTGAGAGGAGCACCTTCTCGTATTATTCGACATTGGGTGGAGCAGGAAGAGTCGCTTTGTACGCACTCGGTTTTGCATGATGAAGATTCCACTTTTAAAGATATGGCACTGATGGAGGTTACAAGGGGATGCATTTGGGCCTGCCGGTTCTGTACGGCGGGTTTCATATACCGTCCTCCACGTCTCCCGAATCTGGAGAAAACTTATAGCTCGATGGAGTCTGTGCTCAATGGGCTTGGAAAATCGGCGAATACGATTGGCTTGGTCGGTCCGTCGGTGACCGACCATCCGGACCTTCCGGTGTTAGCGCGGAAAATTACCGAACAGGGCAAGAAGCTTTCGTTTTCTTCTCTGCGGATGGAAACGCTCACTGATGAGTTGGTGGATTTGATCCTGCAAAGTGGGCAGAAAACTCTGACGGTGGCGGTGGATGGTCCATCCGAAAGAATGCGCGATGTTATCAATAAAGCCGCGACCGATGACTTCATCGTCGAGAAATGCCGGTTCCTGACCCGAAAAGGCATCCTGCATTTGAAAATCTACTCCATCATAGGATTGCCTCATGAAACTGAGGAGGACATTGACCAGTTCATTCGACTGGTCGAGCGGGTGCAGGAGGGTTATGTCGAAGAATGCTCTAAGCTTGGGCGCATTGGTCGGGTAACGATCAGCCTGAGTCCGTTGGTGCCCAAACCGGGAACACCGTTTCAATGGCACCCGATGGAAGCCGTGAAGAGCTTGAAGAAAAAGTTTGCCCGTGTGAGAAAGGCTCTGGGTAAATTGCCGCATCTTAAAATGAGTTTTGGTTCTCCCAACGAAGCCTACCTGCAAACCTATTTGTCGCGGGGGGACCGGAATACACAGGCTTTTTTCAAAACCTACCTGAATAACGGTCACGATGCCAAGAGCGCACTGAAGGATCACCCTGTTGACCGGTATGTCTACCGGCGATATAAAAAGGACGATTACCTTCCCTGGGATATTATTGATCACGGTTACCGCGAAAACTTCCTGTGGGAAGACTACCAGCGGGGATTGAACGCGGCGCATACTCCTGTCTGCGACACCGCGACCTGCCACATCTGCGGCCTCTGCTAACCGGCCACTCGGCGTGGGGCCAGTGAGCAATGACTTTATCTGCTTGGCAAAGGGTTGTCTTGGCTGAAAAACTGTTGTTACCTACCTATTCTTCCAAGAGTTTTGCAGGCCAGTAGCCCTAGTGCGTACAGGTTCATAAATGAAACGAGCAGGATCAGGAATAGCTCCAGTTGATCCAGCAGGGAAAAAATCACCAGCATCACGTTGTTGGTGCATAAGCATAAAGGGCTGATCCAAGCCAGAAATTTCCGATCGGAATACCAGGCTTCATCATTGTTAGAAATCCGCGCGAAGCTTCGGAACAATGTGTCCAGCTTTTCCACCGCTTTATCTTGCCAGCCGTAAACCCAGACAAACAGAGTTTGCAGTCTAAGGTCCCATGAGTCTGTCTGGCCTTCTTCTACCTTGTGTCTGTCTTCTTCTGTTATGGTTTCATCCACCCTGTTTTTTTCATAGGAGCCCACCCGTGAAGTGTAGTTGACAAGATAAAAAACAAAAAAGGTGCTTTGCAGCAAGCAAGCCACCAGTCCGAGCAATCCCAGAACCCAGTACTCCGGCATTGCCGTTGTTCGGACCAGATGCGCGGTTACCGCAATATAAACCAGTGCCGTGACCAGAAAATCGGTAAGCGAGTCGAGAAACCTGCCAAACCGCGATGCCGTGCCCCGCACTCGGGCAAGGTTGCCATCCACATTATCGAAAAACACTTTTCCATAGAGAGAAATCGCGCCCCACACCAGAGCGTCAGGAATTCCTGAAACATAAAATCCGGCAGAGGCCAGACCGAAAACCAGGGAGAGAAAAGTGATCTGGTTTGGCGTCACCGATGTGGGATATAACAGGCGAATAACCCAATGGTTCATGCAATACCAGATTTCGTTCACATCGAAAAACCGCGCCTCGGCTGGAAGCTTGTTCATTTTTTCAATATCAAAAGTCATTGAAGAAGAATATCACATACCCATGACGGCTAGTTGGGCTAAGGGTCGGGTAAATCTTGTTTAAGAGCTTTTTCGTAGCCGACCAGTTCGACATAGCCTTTTCCCAATACCGGTTTTCCTTGTAGTTTGCCTTTTATGGAGACGCTTCCCTCCCAATAGGAACCGGATATGGAGCGCAGGTCATAAAGCTCCTGATCTGAAAAATCGGGCGTGACATGGAGTTCCCCTTCGGGCAGGGTGAGCGTCCAGCCAGCGGGGTAGGTGGCTTGGGTGTGGGGACTGGTCCAGAACTTTTTGGCAGTGATGGAGAATTCGTGATGGAGGATGTGGCGGGACTGCCCATCGGGTGCTATCAGTGTTCCACTGGAATGGGAATCCTTGCCGCCGTTTTTGTCGCGCAACTGGTAAAGCATGAGTTCGGTCTGATTGCTGAGTTTTATAGAAAACCAGTCCCAGCCGACAAGGTTGTCGTTCAACTGGTTGCTGGAAAACTCATGATCCATCCAACTGGTTCCTTTTACCGGGATCGCTTCTCCTTTCAGGAAAACCTGTCCGGTGGTTTTCATGCGCGGGAAAGAAAAATAATGCGAGGCGTTCCCGAACCCACTGCCTTTTTTACTGATCCCGTCTTTGCCGTGCAAGACCCGGTTTTTTATCGGGGTCAGCTTCAGGTTGAGTCCTGTTCCTTTTTCGATAGCTTTAAGGTGATGGGACTCATCTTTGGCGGTCAGGCTCCAGTCTTCATTCCATACATGGAATTTATTAGATTCAGCACCGGCGTTTTTCAATCCTTTCCGGTTGATGCGTTCGAAGAAATGAAATCTTTTACTTTGAATATCCGAGATCGTCATATGCGCGAAATAGAGATGGTCGATTTTCCAGGCAGAGGGGTTGTCGATAGACTTGTCGAGTCCGACCCTGAAGAAAGTTAGCTGGTAGCCAAACGGGCGGTCTTTCTCATCTTTCAGATTGCCTGTGTAATACCACCATTCGATACGGAACTCGTCGTGTGAGAAATCATCGCGGGGGAACTGGTAGGAGTATCCGGGAAGTGCCTGCTTGAATGGAGCGAGGGTTTCTGCGCTGGACGAAGGCAGGGAGAAAAATAAGGCCAGAAATATAATAAAAAGGCGCATGGACCTAAAACTCCTGTCAGGAAATACCGTTAAGTAATGTAAAGGATATCACAGCCTGCCCCGCGGGGAGTTAGGGTTGTCTGGTCTTGCAGGGGGATAATAGGTGTACTGAGCCCGGTTAATTCATGGATTGATGAAGCTTCATCCGTCCTTAAGTGAAGTTGTGGTTTTTCTCTTTATTTCGCGAAGCCTCCATACTTTTCTGATGAAAAAAGTTTCCGCAATTATTGTGAACTGGAATGCCAAGTATGTCCTGTCCGATGGAGTTTTGGTGGATTATACGTTATACGGGGATAGCTTGTCCGGAGTTGGATTTAGGATCGCGTACAAAGATTTTTTCGATTTGTTGTCTCCTGAACATGAAGATTTTCTCCAAGTCTTTTTTGACATAGGCATGAGCAAGAACATCCCCTGGAACCCATCCCGGGAGTTTGTATGCCACATTGTCGCGAATAACCGTGCCGCCCCTGTCCTCATAAAACTCATGAATGTGATGCCAGAAGGCATAGGGTCCGCGAATTTGAAGGTCTGAAAACCGTTTACCAGGAACCCATTCTGTGATTCGGGACTTCCAGTGTATGGGAATGCCGTGCAGTTTTAACTGATAGGCTAGAACAGTTCCTTCCTGAACCTTGAGATGAGAAACTTTCACTATTTTGAAATGAAGAAATTTGGGAGTGAGGTCTTCTAAATTTTTTGGATCGGAATAACGCTCGAAAACCCGGTCAATCGGTTGCGGCACCCATTGCTCGGTGACAAGTTTGTGGCTAGGCTGATCGCAAATGACTTTTAGTGCGTTTTTAAGTTTTGGATAGACAAATTTGTAACCGAGACTGATGGCCTTTTGGGCTGAAACATTCTGGTTGGCCAATAGCACTTCGGACATTTCTCCGAAAAGAAGTTTCAGCGCAAAAGTCGGCACGGTAAAAAAAGCCGGGCGTTTTAATACTCCCGCGAGAATACCAGTGAACTCATTGTTTGTGATTGGATGCGGACTGACTGCGTTTAAAGGCCCCAGATATGCGGGGTTTTCTAAGGCTGCGAGAATGAGCCCGGCTACGTCGCGGACATGAATCCAACTCATCCATTGCTCCCCATGCCCTAGAAGGCCTCCGAGTCCCATCCGAAACGGCGGCAGTATTTTAGCGCTGATGCCCCCGTCATGACCGAGAATGACTCCCAGACGTAAAACCAGTGTTCGAATACCCAGTGCCTCAGCTTTAAAAGTTTCTGCTTCCCAATCTCTGCACAGATTAGCCAGAAAACCATCTCCTGTCGGAGAGCTTTCCTCCAGAGCAGGGTGGCTGGAGTTTTTGTAGTAGCCAATTGCGGATGCCGAAATCCATACCTTTGGAGGGAGTTTGGACTTGCTGAACAGGTTGAGTAGATTGCGGGTAGACAGAACCCTGGAATCATAGATCGCCTGCTTGCGTTTTAGAGTCCAACGTCCCTCCGCGATTCCTTCACCACATAAATGAATCACCGCATCAATATCTTCAGGTAAATCAGGAAGGTCGATAGAGGAAAGGGGATCCCAACGGATTATCTGGCAGGCAATGGGCAATCGTACTGCGGCGGTGTCTGGGTCTCGAGTCAAGGCAATGACCTCATGTCTCTTGTCTTTGAGCAGGGGTAATAGACTTCTTCCTACTAGGCCTGTGGCTCCTGTTACCAGTATTTTCATAGAAACCCTTTGGTGTGAACTTATATTGTGAAACCCATTGACAACTTCTAAAAAATTTGCGACCGTCCTCCTTAATTAGCAACCCATATGAAAGGATTATTCATGGCTTACGAAAACAGCCCTATTTTCATAGATGAGACCCTAGGCAAAAAGTTTTTCTGCACCTGTGGGGAATCTGCCAAGAAACCTTATTGCGATGGTTCACATAGCACTAAAAATACCGGTAAGTCCCCGAAAGAGTTTACCATAGAGGATGCACGGCGATATGTGGTTTGTGACTGTGGGCGCACAGGGAACTCTCCTTTCTGTGATGGCACGCATTCCAAAATCTAGCGAGGCTCCTTAATATTGCTGCTTTTATAGTCACACAATACCAAGATTTATTTTGCGAATTTTGTCGGCCCGCCTCAGAAATTGTGCGTAAATTTTAACATACATATTTCGCTGGTATTTTTTCCCTGTGAAAACTTTTCTGCCAGAGCCCGAGCATTTTGGCTCATGAACTGGCGTAAGACCGGATCAAAAAGGATGTTGATGTTGTCGGCAATTTCTTTAGCGGATTCTGGGCTTTCCATAATCAGCCTATCTTGCTTATGTTGGATGATATTGGCTACGCCGCAGTGGCGGGTGGTGAACAGAAAGTCATTTCACATTGTTGAGTCAAGTAAAACATGAAAATTACTTTTATCATCAGCCAGTACAACAGGATCAGTGGGGGGAATAGAATCCTTTTTGAATACGCCAACCGCCTTCAAGATATGGGGAATGAGGTGAGCCTGTATGTTATGGCAAAGTCAGCAAAGTGGTATCGGATAGATCATTGGCCAAGAATAATGAATAGGGCGATCGCAAAGCTACCTCCAGAGACCATTGATTGGATGGAGAACAGGATTCCTCTCAATGTCCTTTCGTATAATGACGCAAGGCTTATCCCTGATTCGGATATTCTGTTGGCCACAGCATGGCAGACGGCTGAATTTGCCAACTGCTTTCCTGATAGCAAGGGAAGAAAGTTTTATCTTGTTCAGAGCAATGAAAGTGTTTGGGTGCGCGAGAAAGACAGGGCAAGAAAAACTTATTATATGCCTTTCAAAAAAATGGTGGTATCTACATGGCTAAGGGAAACCCTGCGGGAAAAATATCAACAGGAGGCAGATGTTTTCATAAATCCTGTTAATGAGAATTTGTTTTATCACGAAGGGCTAAATCGGGGTGATATTTCCAGGGTATGCTTTTTACACCATGATTATGATTTTAAAGGATATAAAGATGCCATGAAAGCCGTGGAAATACTCCGATCACGCGGTTGTAAAATCGATCCCGTGGTCTTTGGGGAAAAACTTAAAGACCCTTCTCCTCTTTATGATGATGCGGGTTTTACTTTTGAATATCATTATCGTCCTACAGGAGAAGCCTTGCGTTGCATCTACGCTTCTTGTGGTATTTTTTTATTTCAAGTTGGCATGAAGGCTCGGGGTTGCCTTCAATGGAGGCTATCGCCTGCGGTGCGGCACTGGTAACAACTGATACGGGAGGAAGCCGGGATTATGCTTTGGATGGCAAAACGGCTTTGGTTTCTCCTCCCAGTCAACCAGGACTGTTGGCCAATAATCTTTTCCGTGTGTTAAATGATGAGGCATTAAGGGACAGGTTGGCTGACAGCGGAGCTCAGAAGGTCAGAGAGTTTTCTTGGAGAGGCTCAGCTTTGAGGCTCGAAAAGCTATTTAATGAGTCTCTAGGCGCGTTAAAATGAACGACTGAGATGTTATATGTATTCAAGGTTCCTGTTGGGTAGTGTTGATGAGAACCAGAGTAGCTTTGGAAGTAGGTGCGGGAAAACCGTATCATAAAAAAAGGCGGATTCAAGTTGTAAGCGCGGCAGTTAGTAAAGTGTTCTCATTGAGGGATAGCTCATAGAGTGTTTTAAATCCATGCGATTTTCCGGGTCTATGATTGAGTTAACGCATGATGTGTTTTAGTTTCTTATTGTGTGACGTGGTCCAGTCGTCTGGACTTTGGTGAATACTGTCGAATGAGTCCGTTGGTATTTTCACCCAGTCCACGTTCCCAAGAGGACCTTTGTATAACCCCGGATTACCCCTTCGAGGCATGAGGTTTGAGGAAGAGGACATCACATACCACCTCGAGGTACGAAGGTTAAGGAAAAATATCACGCCTTCGTCACCTTGTTCCTCAGAATGACAAAACAACCCTATATTGTCACTCTGGACGCAGTGAAGAACCTTGTTTTTCTGTTTTTTAAACTTACGCAAAGCTCTTCTCAAGACGCATGGGGATGAGCAAAATACATATTCGCAGAGAGAGTTTGAACCATTTTTTAATGCTCAGCAAACTCTATGATGTTGTCATAAGTGATGGCGTGAACCCGGTTGCGTCGGACAACTTGTGGGTTTGCTGGACTCTGGCCTAAAATTTTTTTATCACCATGATGCCCAGAAATCGTTCCTGAATAATTTTGTGGTTTAGCGAGTTTTTTATGCAGGTTTATTTGCCTTGAGTGGAGATAATTTCTTGGTAAGTTTTCAACATTTCACAGGTATTTTTTCCCTGTGAAAACTTTTCTGCCAGAGCCCGAGCATTTTGGCTCATGAACTGGCGTAAGACCGGATCAAAAAGGATGTTGATGTTGTCGGCAATTTCTTTAGCGGATTCTGGGCTTTCTACAATCAGCCCATCTTGCTTATGTTGGATGATATTGGCTACGCCGCAGTGGCGGGTGATGATGACAGGAAGTCCTGCCGCCAAAGCTTCGAGACTGGCGTTTCCAAATGGTTCATAAATGGAAGGCAAGGCGAAGATATCCGCCGCAGAGTAATGCCTTTCAATTTCTGGAACTGGTTCCTTATAAACAATTTGACTCCTCAGGTTTTCGGGGGCGAACTGCTGGAGATATTTGTTCCATTTACCTTTCCCTATTATTACCAACCTCCAATCTTCAGAGCAAAGGTATTGAGTTGCCTGAAGAAGTGATTTTAGTCCTTTTCTTTCAAAGCCGGACCCTACGAATAAAATAAGAACAGAATTTTCTGGAATTCCCAGCTCCCTTCTGATGTTTTGTCTGTACCTGTTTTTATTATCAGGATGAAAACGTATCAGATCGACACCGTTATAGACTACTGAAATATTTTCTTTCGAGCAGTGATAATGCTTGAGGATATCGTCTTTGACCATTTGGGAAATAGCAATGAATTTCCTGCATCGCCCGGATTCGAACAGGTTTTTTTCCAGTTTGAGAATCAACCAGTGAAAGGGATTACAGGAGAGAAAAAACCCTTTCAGGGCTGGGAGAAAATGTTTTCTTTGTTCTAGCCATTCCCTGTGACATCCATCGCCAACCCGGTACACATCCTGCGCCCATGTTTTTTCATGGCTCTGAATAATGTCAAAAGATTCTTTCTCGATGGCTCTGGCAGAGAACCATGCAAATGACAGGGTTCTTGTAAAAGCGTTCAGGTTAAAGGACGGAACATGATGAAGATGTATATTGGGATGATTGGAAGGAGTCCATTGCCCGGCAAAAATATGAATGTCATGTCCTGCTTTGGCGAGCTGATGAACATAGCCTTGCACAAACTGCTCGGCACCTCCATAAAGAACAAATTTTTGCCGGATAATGGCTATTTTCATGGTGCAGAAAAACCTTAAGGATTAAACGCAAGAATCATTTAGGACTTCACGATAAATGGCTAGAGTTCGGCTCATCATTTTATTAATGCTCAATTCATTTTTGCGGAAAGTGTAAGCTTTTTGGGCCATGCCTTGTGTCAATTCACGGTCATTTAAAAGTTTCATGATTCTGTTGGCCATGTCCTGCGGGTTTTTCGGTTCGACCAAAATGCCCCACTCCCAAGGATAGGAGGAATGGAGCTCATGCGAGTGGAGATAACAAGGGTCTTCATGGCCAAGGCCTGGTGAGACGTTCCTTCTACGGCGAAGGAAGCTAAGCAATGGATATCCAGTGCTGCCATGATTTCTGGAATGTCTTCGCGGTGGCCAGGCATAACAATGGTTTTCTTAAGGTCCTGGTTTTTGATTTTTGAACGGATGGTTTCGCATCGGAATCATGACACACTGACTTCGAACAATGAGAACGCCCAGAAGTGTTCCCGCCATAGCGACCAGCCAATTGTCTACGGAGCTATGGGAGTGAAGAACGTCAGGCCGGGAGCTTTTGATGATCTTTATCAGAGAAAACAAGACCGACAAGCTGAAGGCCCATTTCATAGGCAAGGGAAAATAATTCAGGCCAGAGTGACTGAACCAGCTGCACCCACCTCCAAGAGGACTATCAGGTTGGCAAACAATGGAAACACGTTGCCCGCGTTCCAGCAACAACTGGCATTCTTGAAATACCCTGACTTCCTGCTCACCGCAGCCAAGAGCTACTTCGGAACGTAAGATGTGGAGGGTTTTCAATAAAAGGAACTCAAAAAGGTAGAATGGTTATCCGTTGATATGAAGCTATATCGTAATTTAGCATATTGGGCTATGCATGTCGATGGTGAGCGTTTTTTCCCATCCTCTGAATTTCAGCTTTTTTTTCGTTCCAGGAATTTACAACCCAATTTAGTTTTTGATTTATAGACCTATGAAAAGAGTACTAATTGTTAGCTCCACCGGAAATTGACCCGGAAGGAAAGGGTTTGGTGAGGAGGTGGGTCGGGGAGAATTCCATTTTGGAGGTATAACGGTGGACATGGTTTGGGGACAGGTAGAGCTAATGCTTCCCACAGAATCTAGTCCCTGGCAGGGTAAACTTTAGTGATGGCTGACACAATGTCTTCCACGGTGATGAGACTTTTGCACTCGGGTTGGCCATTCCAACATATTTTTTTTCTTGTTTGTAGGTTGCAGGGTCGACATTCTATTTCTTTTGAAACGATGGTTGCGTTGTTTCCGGGAGGGTGCCAAATCTTTGGGTTTGTCCAGCCAAACATACCCACTACTGGAACTCCCAGAGCGGACGCAAAATGCATATATCCGCCATCATGGCACACTACAAACCGCGCTTTCTGGGTTATAGCCCCAAGTACCTGGAGGCCCGTGCTGATGAACGCGTGAGGCGCAATTTTTATTTTGGGCGTGATTTCATCAACCATGTGTTTTTGCCCCGGCCCACAGGTCCATAAAGTTTTCATGTGGTGCTGGGAATAAATCATGTCGGCGAGTTGGGCGAATTTTTCAGTCTCCCAGCGGTCATAAGTCTTCGCTCCTGGGTGTAAAATACAAAATGATTCGTGAGTGTCAAATCCTTCTGCTTGCAATAATTGGTCGGCTTTAATTTGTGCTGGTTCTGAAATGTGAATGGAGGGAGAAATTTTTTCAAACTCCACGCCCATTTTTTTTATCAGGGCAACTTGATAATCAATAGGATGTTTAGGGTTCAGATCCCCAAATTCAAGCTTGACGTTGTACAGGAAAGATCGTTTGGCAAACTTGTGCCCAATGCGGTAGGGAGCCTGGGTGGCAAAGCACATGACCGCTCCTCTCGGTCCTCCATGCATATCAATCACAACATCATAATGGTCTGCAAAAAGCTGGTAGTAAAAACCAAATTGGCGCAACCATGGCTTTTTTTCAAAGCATAAGACCTTATCGATGTCCGGATGATGGCGAACCACATCCAGTGAAAAACGCTCTACCAGTATGGTCAAATGACAACCAGGGAAGCTTTTTTTTAGAGGGGCATAAACCGCGGTATTGTAAACCACATCCCCAATGGAGCGCAGTTTGATAATAAGAAATTTTGGGTTTTTAGGTAATTTTTCCCGGGGAAAATTTAGCAAGACAAATCAAAACTCCATCTAAAAGATCGAAGCCAAAATCAGCAAAAGGGTCTATGCCATATATTTCACATTATCATAGATCATACTGACATGGGTGCAAAACCTGATCAAGGCGGATTCGGATCAGCTTGAAAATTTGTTGGTGTGAGTGCCAGCTTCCATCAAGGAGAATCGATTATTTTATCGATCAAATTTTGCAATTTTATTTCCATGACTTTTATATCATAGAGTTCAATACACCGTTTTCTGGCCCGGCGTCCCTTTTCCTTGGCTTCCTCAGGGTGACCCAGAACATGCTGAAGGGTGCGAGCAAGCTCCCCGACGTTTCCGGGTTCAACAAGATAACCATTTCCTCCCAGCACTTCAGGGATATCGGAAACACGGGTGGCGATTACTGGTTTAGCCATTGCCATGGCATCGAACAGTTTTGCCGGGAGCTGTCCTCGGGTATCCGTCGTATCCCTTTGAGGGACAACCAGAATATCAGCTGCCGAGAGATGTTTGGGAAGCTTCTCAAACGGAATCTTGGGAAGTGCCATCACTTTTTTATGAATGGAAAGGGATTTATTCCGAAGCGGGTCGAAAGAGGACTCGGCCCCAATAAAAACCAGCCGGATATCCGAATAATCCAAGGACTCAACCGCATGGATAAGATCGACAATGCCTTTATGAGCCCTGGGGGTGCCCATAAACATGATCACGCGATTTTTTTCCAGGCCGAGCGACTTTTTAATTTCTTGTGAATCAAAATTGTCAGGGTCTAATACTGTCGTGTCCCGGCAATGATGAATCAGGCATCCGCCAAAACGGTTTTCCAAAAACCTGTTGCTGATAACGATGGAATCGGAAAAATTGACAAGTCGTTCCATGAGCCAAGTGTATGGCAAGCCATTTGGGTTGGAAAAATTCAGGAAACGACCAACACGTCCCCAGAAGCCTGAGTGATAATAGAATCCGGCTTCCCAGTCATCAATATCGACCAGAACGGGCTTCCCTGAAAACCATCTTCCCAGTCATCAATATCGACCAGAACGGGCTTCCCTGAAAACCATTTTTTCAGCAAAGCGATTCCGAAACTTGTGGGTCGTAACTTGCAGGCGATGTAAACATCTGCGTCCATTTCCCGATGCATTTTGCGTATGGTAGAGATAAAAGCGGGGTAACGGCTCCATGGATATATTTGAATAGGGATCCCACTATTACGAATGGGATACCAGATATCCCCATTCTTTGAGGCCCCAATAATTTTGACATCATGTCGGGGAGCGAGGGCGCTGGCCAGTAGGGCGGCCCTTCCCAGAGAATTATTGGAAATATCAAAGCAGAGCAGGCAAATTTTCACATTCATCAATTCGTTGATAGGTTGGTATGTGGTTTGACTCTCTACTAGAGGAAAGAGGATAAAATCTTTTTGAAGATTATCATGGTTGTTTAATTTTTCTTGAATTCAAATAGTAAGCGCGACTTTGATGGTCGGTTAAGAGGCAAGCTGGGGTACTCTACAGCATTTTTCAAATCGCCAAATCAAAGGGGCACTGATGAGAGTCTACACCCAACTTACCCAGGGACAACGATACCAGATTGAAGCACTCTTGAAAACCGGTCATAACCAGACAAGATTGCCAAAGTACTTTCTGTTCATAAACCAACGATCAGCCGGGGACTAAAACGTAATCTCGCTTTGCACAGGATTGGGGGTTTTTCACTGCGTTCAGAATGACAACACAAGGCTATTCTGTCATTCTGAGGAGCAAGATGATGAAGAATATCGGGTTATGCAAAGGTATTCTTGGAAACGCGGGCGAAAATACCAACGGACTCATTCGGCAGTATTTACCCAAATCCAAAGGACTGGACAACGTTACGCAAAAGGAGCTAAAACACATCATGCATCAACTCAATCATAGACCCGAGAAATTGCATGGACTTAAAACACTGTATGAGCTATTCCTCTGTCGGCTAAAAATTAAAAAAGCACCGGCGATCATGAGAGGGAAAAATCCAAGAAAGCTTTTAGTCAATATGGAACAAGCAGTTGCCAAGCCGAAAATTAGATACCAAGGTTTGGTATTCCGAGTTTTAAAGAAAGCGCAAAATGCCAGCGTAACAAAAAATGTCAAGAGAATATTGACCACACCCCGGCGAGAGGAATCAACAAACATTCCGGGAAAAAGCAAAACAAAGGCTGAAGCAAAGGCGATCCAGCAATCCTTATGGAGTAACAGGCTTAATCGGTAGGTCATGAGAATGACCCCGGTTCCAAACAGGACAGAAGAAAAAATCGCTGAGTGGCTGGAAACCTCGAGAATACTGAGAGCCAAAGTGGTCAACCAGAAGGGCAGGGGTGGGTTGTCAAAAGCAGGGGTACCAGCGAATGTGATTATGCCATAAGGACCCTGAGTCCAGGGTTTCCTTTGCCTTCTGGGCGTAATAGGCATCGTCGTAATTTTGGATGCCGGTATCCAATTGCCAACCTAGAAATATTAAAAGTGAAGCAAAACCCAAGAATGCTATTTGGTGCTTCTTGTTGTTCAATGCAGAACTCAAATTATGGGGTCTGGATGATTGAAGGATGGAAGCAACAACCGGTGCTGAAAACCAAAAAGATGTGAGGCTTGGATGTGGTTATTTTAAGAACTGATTCAAATATTTCCTGCCATCATCGGTCAGTCTTGGGCTGAATAAAAACCCGAAGGTTTCGAGCCGCCAGACCAGAATGTCCAGTCCCTTGAGCATTTGAAACCAGTAAATCATGGCAGAAAAAAATGGCTTTTGTATCAAGCCATTTCTACAAATAAAAAAATCCCACAACTGCTTTTTTGATCTTCGAATAAGGGGCCAGTTTCCCCGTGTTTTTAAAATTTGGCAAAGCTTGAAAAGGTTTTTTAGGTTTTGCGGCATACTAAATTTCAGAGGAGAAAACCCATACGACGAAAACTCTGTTCAGGGGCTGGAAAATCCTCGAAAAGCCCTGTCATTGAGCAACTCTATACTATACGTTCCATGAAGTAAAGGAAGCTTAACCGAGTCATAAATGCGTCCCGGTTGATCTTTTAAATATTTTAAGCGGTTATGTCCTCCATGAGGCTTGCGTATTTGGCGGAGAAGATTCGAGTTCGCCACGAAGCCATTCTCAAAGAGGGCTGGGTTGATTTAGAATCAGGAGGTTTCAGTTTGCCCCCTCTTTCCTCTTGAAATAATTGATTTAACAGGATTTGCTATCCTGCCATGACCTGAAAACATACCCCATACCTTTTGTCTTATGATGAATCGAAAGGGTTGACGGTTTTTCGTTTCACAAACCGGGAGGTGGAAGAAGAAATAGAGAGGGGGTCATGGCGAAATTGGAAGAATTTATTTTAAAAAGAAAAGACCAGATGTTGAACCCCGACTCTCTTTAAAAAAGAAGGGCAAAACAAACACCTTAACGGGATTTTCAAAGTGCTGGTGGAGGGAGATGACTTGAACGAGCCAATACCGGATGCTGTGCGGGCGATCCTCGATGGACATATCGTGTTAAGCCGTGGGTTGGCTTCACACAACCCTTATCCCGCCATTGGTGTCCTGAACAGTGTCAGCCGTCTGATGAAGGAACATTCAGGATGACAGAAACCGTAGAAAACAAGAATAGCGAGCTTAAAAAACGGGAAGAGAAATTACGCCTTGAGGAAGTTCGGTTGGAGGCATTGGAAGCCAAAGTCCGGAAAGACCTGAAAAAAAATTGAGACAAGTATTGCTGAGTCGAAACAACAAATGGGAGTTCGAGGTGAAGGACCATAGAAAATGTGGAGGCCCTGATCAAGGTTTATTCCAGTATGAAACTCTAAGATGCGGCCAATCTGATTGAAGCTGTGAATGAAGAGCCTGCTTTGCAAATTATTTCGAGAATGAAAAGTAAAATAGGGGGGAAAGTTTTAAGCAAGTTGAATGTTAAAGGTGCCAAACAAATCAGTGAAAAAATGGCTGGCAAAAGAGATAAGCCCGCGAATGGGTCCACTCCTTCGGGCAACTGGCAGGTTGTCGAACTCGTTGACCAATTTCAGCGGGCTGTTTAGCTCTTCAAGCTTTTGGAGGTTTCGGGAGATTCGGGACTGGTCATGCCAAAAGATATGATCATCTTCAAGCCTTCCTCTACGGACATTTCCATGGCAATGGTGTCTTTTTCCGGAATCGTGAACAGGAATCCTGTTGTGGGATTGGGTGAGGTGGGGACAAACACATTGAGCATTTTTTCAGCCGTCGCGTCTTTGATACCATCGGGTGTGTTGCAGCATACGATTCCCAATGTTTTCAGTGGCTCGCGGGGATAGGTAATGAGAACCATTTTTTGAAAACTGGCTGTCTCGGTCAGAGAGAGGGTGTCCACAACCTTTTTGATACTCGTGTAAATAACCCGGACTACCGGAATTTGGCGAAGAAGTTTTTCTCCCAAGGCTACAATTCTTTTTCCGATAAAGTTTGTTCCAAACAATCCCACCCCTATAATAAACAGGGCGAGCAGGAGAAGTCCTGTGCCTGGGATATTCCACTTCTCCAGCAACTGCATGCCTCGGGGTCCAAAGATTCCTTTGGCCACTGGCGCCATGGCACTGTCTACGCGAGTGATGACAAAGGACAGGATTATATAGGTCAGGCCTGCCGGAATGGTTACCAGTAATCCGGCGATTAGATTTTTTTTGAATGTTTTTTTGAATGTTTTTTTGAACATGGAGAATTTCCTGCGGCTTGGTTTTTCTTTATTTCAGGGTTTTAATATGTTTTTTGACTTGAGCGGATAATGCCGAATGACTGGCTGAGGCCAATTCGACAAACCGTTGGTAAAAATGAATCGCAGATTTAATGTTTCCTTCATCTTCGTACAATACCGCAAGATTATAGTGAGTTCCCGCATGATCTGGATTGATTTTGAGAGCCTGGTTTAAAATGGGTTTAGATCTTTCCAACAGGTCAATACGTTTATAGGCCACCGCCAAGTTGTTCAACGCCTCTAGATTCTCAGGATCAATCGAGACTGCTTTTTGATAATTTCGAATAGCTCCGGGAAAATCTTTTTTGGCATGGTATACCACGCCGATATTATTATAAGGTTTTGCGTAATCGGGGTTTAAATAAATAGCCTTGAGAAATTCTTTGATAGCCCGATCGTATTGACGCAATTCTTTGTAGATCACCCCTATATTGTTGTAGATATCGGGGTTGTTGGCATCGAGTTTCGCGGCTTTGGAATAGTTTGTCAAAGCCTTTTCCCAATTTCGTGACTGCTGGTAAAAAATGGCCTGATTGAAGTAATGGTCACTGTTTTTAAAAATATTTGGTTCCGGTGGTGTCGAAAATGACATTGAGTCGATTTCGGGCACAAAAGTTGTTGCGGCTGGCTTTTCCGGAGTTAAAAAGGCAACAGGAGTTGGTTCCTGCGTTATGGTTTTTCCCGATTCTTTTTTAGGTCGAGGTGTTGGCTTGAGGTTGACTTCTTCGCTTGCACTTTTTAGAGCAATAATTTCTGTTTCCAGAACAGGAACTTTTGTCACTCCCGGTTCGATTACCTGAATGTTGTCTGGTTCTCTTTTCGGAACCGTGCCCTGGATGGGTTGCGAGGTTGGCTGGCTGGGTGCGGGTGATAAGACAGGGACAACAGGTTTAACAGGTGGGGGTGTAGCAGGCGCGATGGAAGGGGTTTTTGCCATGGGAGGCGACTTTGGTTGCGACCCCTTGTTAGGGTCAAAAGGATTTGCCGGCAGTAAACAGGCCAGAATCGTGGCTGGCATAACAACAAGGAATATAAACCGCTTTACTCCTTTGGGATTGAACCTAGGCTTGGCCTTCAGGTTTTTGGGAAGATTGATCCCTGGGTTAACGTTAAAGAGCTTTTCTTTTACGGCCTTCTTAAGGCTGTCTGCGATCAGGCTCAAGGGGCATCCTTTCAACCAGTGGTGGGTACGGATAACAGCATGGGCCTCCAGCCTGAAAATTTTAACGCTCTTAAGTTCACTTTTGCGGAGTTAATGTTTCTAAACGGACCTACATAAACAATATACCAGTTTTGCCCGACCGAGACCGCTTCTTTCCAGAATACGTCAAACCCTCGTGTGACCGATTTTGCCACATGTTCATCCGCTTCCGCCTGGGTTTTTAGCGAGTAGACCTGAATGCGGTAGTTTTCCCCCTGCGTGACCGCTGGACGACCAATATTAGAGGGTTTTTGAATCTTGACAGAGGGAGTTGCTGGTGTTGTCAGAGCAGGGCGTTCTTTTCTTTCATGTGTTTGTCGCAAGGGTTTTGGTGCCATTGGAGCCGCGGTTTTCAAAACTCCTGTTTTATTTTGCTCAGGTTCGAACGCCGAAGGCTCTGGAATCACAGGCCCCTTGATTTCCTCTGGAGCTATGGAACGATCGTGGCTCTCTCTTTGAAATATTTTGTCTGGCAACAGGGCCAAATCTATTTGCCAGGGCTCCATTTTTGAGAGGATGAAGAATGTCAATCCGCCAACAAAAAATAACAGGGAAGCTACCAAGGGTAGTTGCGTTTGCAGAAAATGTTTTAAAAAATAGTCTTTATTCTCTTCAGCAAGAAGACTCTTAATGGTTTCCCTCACATATTGACGGTCAACCACATCGATTTTGGCATTATATCCTGCAAGCAGAGCCCGATCACAAACAAGATTTATCAGACGGGGATAGCCCTTCGAGTATTTAAAAATTTCATTCAAGACCGACTTCGAAAAACTGACATGGGATGCCGCATTGGCAACGAGAATTCGATGGGCGATATAATTTTTTGCTTCTTCCCGATCCAGGGGAGCAATTTCATAACGGATCGAAATTTTCTGATTCAATTGTTTTAAAGTGAGGAGTTTCCGCTTTTCATTCAGTTCAAGTTGTCCCATGAAAATGATTTGCAGAAGCTTTTCTTTTTCGGCCTCAAGGTTGGATAGAATCCGCAGTTGTTCCATGATATCCAAGGACAGGTTCTGCGCTTCATCGATAATCAGTACTGTAGATTTTCCTTGTTCGTACTGATCGAGAAGAAATGTATTCAAGGCATCGAGCAGTTCTTTTTTGGAAGCGTTGTTAATCCAAACGAAATCGCTTTGTCCTTCAGAAGAGGAAGGGTCCAGTTCGATGGCGATCTCTTCGCCGGTGGAGTCATCTTCGACTAGCCCCACAGGTTGCCTTAAATGGGATGATTTGATGCGAAGATCGTGAATAACAGCTCTCAACAGGTACATATCTGAAAGCATGGGGTTCAGAATAAGGGCGACCTCGGCATTAACATCAAGCCTGTCCAGCAGGCAACGGCACAGCGTTGTTTTACCAGTTCCGACATCACTGGCGATGACCATAAAGCCTTCCCGTTGTTTGATGCCATAGAGCATATGATCGAGTGCTCCTTGGTATTGTTTAGTTAGGTAAAAGAATTTCGGGTCCGGTGTTAAGCTGAACGGCTTTTCCTTGAACCTGTAGAAATTCTCGTACATCAAACCTTATCTTCTGAATCTTCTGAAGGTTGGGTGGGAGATTTGATCGCTTCGGGTGTTGTAGCCCATATCTCTGAGACGACCACTTTCAGAATTATATCTTTCATCAACGGCCCAGCCCGCCATGATTTCTGGTGTTAACATGATGACCAGTTCGGTTTTTAATTCGGTTTCATTGGTCCAATGAAAAAATTGCCCCAGATAAGGGATGGCTCCCAAAAAGGGAACCGAATTGTCACCCACTTCCTTTTTGACCTTCATCAATCCACCGGTGATAATGGTTTGCCCGCTCTGGGCCAGAACCACGTTATTGGATTCCCGGACATCCAGGATAGGAACAATGTTTATCCCATCGGGAGAGGTCCGTGAGCCGGATTGTTCCGTGATGCTGGTATTGATGTTCATCATGATCTGACCGTTGGAATCGATTTGGGGCACGACATCTAAAATGATGCCAATGGTGATTGTTTCTGGTACATATTCGACAGTGGCTGCCGATGTGGTCGTAGCCGCTGTGACTTCCGGTGAAAAGAAAATATCATCGGTTCCTACCTTGATCATTGCTCTCTGGTTGTTCAATGTAGCGATTTTTGGACTGGAAAGTACGGCTTACCCGTCCTTGCTTGGACAAGGCATCGACAACTAAATTGAAGCTGCTGTTAGCCAAACCGTAGGTAAAATCAGCCGCACCGGTTAAGGTGGTGTTTCCGAGAGAAGTGTTTGCTGAACGCGAAACTGTGATCGGGCTGACCTTTGACCAATCGATCCCGAGCTTGTAATCATCATTTAAAGTTATTTCAATTATTTTGGCCTGAATGAATACCTGCCTCTGGATGGAGCCTTCAATGTTTTCCAAAAACTCGGCGACCTGAAGCAATACATCGGGAAAGTCGTTGACGACTATCATTCCGGCTTGCCGGTTGACGGTTAAAAAAGATCTTTCTACATCTTCCTGAGCAACAGTGGTAGCAGCAGTCAGGATTTCTTCAACGTTACCAGAAGCCGATTCCACTGCCGAAGAAGGATATGCGCTTCCTAATAGGCTTGAAATCAGCCCGGCTGAACTGCCTCCGAAGAATTTTCTGGTTCAGAACTGCCAGAAGTATCAGAGCTCGCGAGCATGGAAGAATTATCCTGAGTAGAGGCCGAAGGGGTGACAATACTTTGCAGTCCAGACAATATATCTGTCCAGATATCCGTTGACTCTGAGGATTGGACAGAACTGGTGGACCGGGAATTGGCATCGCTTTCTCCTGAAGAAGGCGATCTGGATGTTGTGGAAGTGCCAGAGGTTCCAGAGCTGGATTTTAATATGCTACTTCCTTCTCTTGTAGAAGTAATGTAATTCAGAAAAAAAGTTCGGGTCCGCATTTTTTCACGCTGTACCCGAATGAGGTTGCCATCGACCTCATACTCCAAATGCAAAGGCGGAAGTAAAATGTCCAGCACTTCTGCCAAAGTGACGCTCTTCAGATCTGCGGTTGCCTGTTTGTTCACACCCGGCGCGATGACAATATTCTGCTCAATTTCCTGAGAAAGGGCGAATAAAACGTTTTTGATATCAACACCCCGGGCCGATATGGTGAACCGCATTCCTTTTGGTCCCTGCTTTTTCAAATCCAACGCGGGTTGAGTTTCTGTCAATGCCTCCGGCAATTTGCCGGGTTGTGCTTTTTCCAGAGGGATCGTTACCTCACGGATTATAGGTTTTTGTGCTTGCTCCTTTTTCAACTGGCTGGAATTGGAGGGAAGCCTTAGTTTTGACAAATCCCTGGCGGAGCACGACACTAGGGTCAGACTTAAAACCAGAACTCCCAAACGGGAAAAAGCTGAAATAATAGTGGAATTTGGAGGCATCATAACTTCGCAAAATTTAAACAAACCACGCCGGGCCAGTATACAATGAGAAATAGCATAAGTCCAATAAAATCTGTATGTTTCTGGAGGTCACTGGGTGGAAGAACGAATTCTCTGCTACGAAAGGCTGTCAGTTTTTTTAGGTACTGAGAAACAGGAATCGGGTCATTACTGAGAGAGGGGTTCTTTCTTCAACAAACAGGAGCGTAGACTAATTAGCATCGCCACTCGATGTATTATTTTTGATGGTCCTTTCGAATCCAGAATCCAGATTTTTCGAGGGTCAGAATTTCCTCTTTTCCGCCTGCATCTAGGATGACATGGTTTTTAGAAATACTTACTACCCTTTTCCCAAACGCAAAGTCACCTTTTATGAAATTTTTTCCACTGATCGTGACGATGCGTTTGCCTTGAATACTGAAGATCGCCTGTAGTTTTAGGTTTTGTGGTTGTGCTTTTGGGACATTGTTTTTGGAATAAATTCCCGGCGGAAGCTCAAAAGGACCGAGGCGCGGCTCACTGCTATCCGTAGCAGAAGTATTTTCCGATGCGATGAAAACAAGCAGAACAACAGGCAGAAAATTATAGGGACCCGGGAGATTCAAAGTTCTGGCTCTCCGAAAATGGTTTTATCGCCACCCCGATCACTTTTCGGGGAGTCCAATCATAATACTATGGCTTTAATATGCAGGCGAGATTCCAGCTTGGGGAGAATTTTCTCCTTCCGGGTGGCTTCAAGGCTTTCAATGGTAATGATGGCGGGCAGGTTTTTTAATGCACCTATAAATTTTTTCAGCGCATCATAATCACTTTCAACATCCATAAGCAGAGAAACTTCTTTCAAGTGGAGACCTGCCTGTGAAAGATTCTTTTCAGTGGTTTTGATGGACTTTAAAAACACCCCATAAAAATCGGCTTTGCTCTGAAGTCCGTCGAGAATTTCAAGGCCCTGCAAGGTCAGTCGGGTTTTGGCTTTCTCGATTTCTTGCAGTTAGGCTTAGAAGGAGCGGACGGAGAAATCAGTCATCCATATAGGATTCTGCTCAAATTAGTTCGGGACAAACCTAGTTTAGAAACCCAAAAATTGATGCTAGCTTTAGAAGCGGAGAATAACTCTGATGAGGAGTATAAACGAATAGTCAATCTTACGGCAAAGTCACTTGAAGAAATTATTGATAGCACAGGGACAAGCAATTCAATGGCAAAAAATGCCGTAAAAATATTACCAGCAATCGCTGAACAACTTGGTGATATTACAAGGCAAAATGGTAAAGCATTCCCAATTGGGGAAGTTGTTGCCACAGAGGATGAAATTATAACAGAAATTCCTAATGAGGCAGTAAACGATCAAGGAGTATTATATTCTCAATACAGAAAAGTTTTATCGGATGATATTGCAAAAGACCCAATATTCAATAGGATTTCTACTGTTAGTATAGATTTAGCAGAATCAATAAGAATCAGGCAGGATAGACTTGCACTTCATCAGCAAATAGTTAGAAAATTAGGACTGATCTGCGATAAAAGAAGATTTGAGTTATACGAGGGTAAATTTGATTGTTTGGCATTAAAGCCAGAAAAAGCCTTGCTTTTCGAAGTAAAGACAGTCAAAGATAGTTCTTCGGATCAAGAGAAACAAACAATAAAAGGAGTTGGGCAATTAAAATATTACAATTATTCAATTATCTATAAACAAATGAAATTTTCTAATGGGAAAGAATTTATTGTTTATTCGCAACAGCCTAATGCGGATTTAATTGAATTTTGTCACTCTGAAAATATCGAAGTAGTCTGGATTGAAAATGATGAATTCTTCATTGAAAATAGAGAAGCTTTAGGAGCAATTAAATTTGACCCGTTGAATTTTATATTTTATATGAAGGAGTGCAAATGAATAAAGAAGATAAAACTAAAATTCAGATACTTGCTCGTGAAGGAAAGCAACTTTCAAAAATTATGCAGCAAGATTTTTCTAAATATGACTATTGGGAAATTTATGAGGCTGTGCATGATGGTGGTGGTAAGAGCGCATTGGGTGTAAAACGAACTATAGCTAACCGCTTGGAAACCTTGACTAGCACTGGTAGAAAACAAGAGCGTGAGGCTATAATAGAAGAAGTTGACGAGTTGGTGTGGCATCTTTATGAAAGCCTAAAAACAGGCCAACAAAAGCTCCAATCAATTAGAGAGATACTTAGGCTAAACAAATAAAACATAACAAGGCCAATTAACGCAGATGATTTACTACGTTGCGCCCCGTAAATTTCCGGTTATGCGAGGTGTTACGCCAATGAAAAGGAGAATACATGAATGGCTACTAAAAGAATATTCATCAGCTTTGCGAAGGAAGAAACTAAAAGCTATACTTACCATTTACTCATATAGAAATCTTCATTCCGTGGATATTTTTATTTATTCATGTACTTGTATTCTTCAAAGCAACATCCTTGTTCTCGGTTTTAATGCAGGCATGTGGTAACAAATAAATAATGGTATAACAAAGCAAATTCACTTGGATGTCAAAAAGTACCGCCTCGCTCTGCATCTTTATTTTGCCGGTGAAAGCATTGGCGGACGAGATGAGTAGCGGTGTTACTTCGAGCAGTTTGTTTGGGATTTGGAAAAGCGCGGGGTATCAAACATTGATGTTCCTGTAATGATTATTGGTATTGATGTGGATTAGTAACGAAAAGTATTTATAGTCTGGTTTGTTCATGCGGGCAGTTGGCACATATCCTGGTGATTGGATTTCTGTTCGGAGTTTCCGTTTTTCCCGTTAGGCTGGCTATAGCGGAAAACTTTTCCTTCATAGTTGGTGATGACCACTTCACTCTTGTTGTGCTCGACGACACTGTTAGGGAGCAGTCTTACTTTACCGCCTCCGCCCGGGGCGTCGATCACGAAATAGGGCACTCCCATGCCGGAAGTGTGGCCCATGAGGTTTCGCAAAATATCGAGGCCTTTTTCTACCGAGGTGCGAAAGTGGTCGGTCCCCTCCGTCATGTCAGCCTGATAAATATAATAAGGTTTGATGCGGTTCTTCAGCAATTTCAGCATCAACTCTTTCATGATCTGTGAATCGTCATTGACCTCTTTTAACAGTACCGTTTGACTACCTAAGGGGATGCCGATGTCGGCAAGCATGGCGCAAGCTTTTTCCACTTCAGGAGTGATCTCCGCAGGATGGTTGAAGTGCATATTGAAATACAACGGGTGATATTTTTTCAATATTGAGCACAGGTTTTCCGTCACCCTGGCTGGCAAGGTTCCGGGAACCCGTGTGCCAATGCGAATGATTTCCAGATGTGGGATGGAGCGCAGCTCACCGAGGATTCTGTCCAGTTCTTTATCGGGGACGAGAAGCGGGTCTCCGCCGGACATGATCACGTCACGGATTTCAGGATTGTTGCGGATGTATTCAATGCCCCGCCTGAGTGTTTCGCGGGTGACAATTCCGGGAAAACCGATTTTCCGCTTTCTCGTGCAGAACCGGCAGACAATGGGGCATTGGTTGTTGATCATCAGCAGTACCCGGTCCGGATAGCGATGCACTAACTCAGGAACGGGCATGTCGCCTTCTTCGTTAAGCGGGTCGGAGACCAAGGTCTCTCCATCTATATAGTCGTCCAACTCTTCGACGGTGGGTACCACCTGTTTCCATAAAGGGTCATTGGGGTCCTTAATGAGGTTCAGGAAATAGGAATTGATGCGTATGGGGTAGATTTCCCCCACCCTCTTGAGTCGTTCCCGATATTCAGAAGATTCAGGAATGAACGGCAGGTCTTCAATCTTCACCGCGCTCTGGCTGAGCTGTTGTTGCCAAGGCTCCATGTTTTTTCCTTATTTTTTTGGAAGATTAAGAATTGACCGGATAGGTCTTTTTAAGATAGTTGATGATTTCGTATTCATCGTCAAGGATGACACCGCCATCGACCAAAACCGGGACGGTGGTTTGCCCCGATATTTCGTGAACTTCCTGGCGTTGATGATGAGGCCAAGGGACATCTATTTTCTCATACTCCAGACTCATTTGCGTCAGAACGTCTCTAACCATAGCGCAGTAACCGCACCCGTCTAAATTATAAAGTTTCATCATGGCGAAACTACCTCGAGTCTCTTACGGCACAGGGCACCATCACCGCGTCGACCATACCGTGAATTTTCTTTTTATCTTGCGGGCAAAGTGTAGCCAAAATCCCTGCCAAGTGAGTGGTGTTTTCCACCACAAAATAATAAGGCGTCAGCCGCACCCGGCTCTGCATGGTTTCCATCTGGCCCGAATTGTGGCCCAGATACGAAACCGGCACTCGTTTTCCCTTGTAAAACTTCTGTAAAATCGAAGTTTGGTCGGGGAATTGTTGCAAACCTTTCGTCAAGGTCTCTCGCCAAACTTCTCCAGAAACATCGTGCCCGACCACAACCCCCCGGCTTCCCCATGATTCCGGTGAGAAACCCGAAGGCTTGATCACCATTTCGCGTTCCTTTTGGGTCAAGCCCATCAATTCCTGCCAGTTCTGCACTGGAGCACCTTTTAACCGCAGTCCCGGGATCACCCCATGAGGAGGCATGGGACGAGAATCGAGAATCCATGTTTCAGGAATTAGATGGGATAAGGTGTTAAAAGTTTCAGAACCTAACGCTTTTTCCCAATCCGCTTCCAGAGCAGGGTGATGGAATAACGCAAAACCGAGCTTTTCCTCCATGCAGGTTTTGTAGGGAGGCGTGGTCACGACCTGGCCCTTTTTTGTCGCATACATCATCAATTCAGATTTTGGGATGTTTTTGAGATCAAATAGCTCGAAAAAACGATACAAGACATCGATACGAAGCCATTTTCCCTCATCTTGGATGAAAAGCCCCTCTTCGCGAAATTGAACCTCTTTGGGGTGCACCGTATATACCGGAAAACCCTTTCCATTTAACAGGGTGGCCAGCCACTCCATCTCGCTACGATAGTCCTGGGCCTCATCCGAGACGACAATGGCGATACAGGGTTTTTTCCCTTTGGCCAGCGATTCGGCCATGTTGTAAAACAGCAATGGGATTCCACCCTCAGAGCCCCCAATAATCTGCCATGAGGGATCTTTATAGAGGGACATGAGTTCAGCGGTCAGGCCGAACCCTCCAGGAACCGAGTCCAGTTCTGTCACAGCAAACCCATCTTCCGTCACAATCACATCAGGCCTGATGATGGATGGTAAGGTCTGGCGAAACCGCTTCATTCGGCCAAACTCGATCAACTCGGCAGGTTTGCCTGCATCCAGATACTTGGAGAACCACTTGGTTTCTTTTGCACTTTCCAGATAAAGTTTGTTCCAAGCGGAGTAGAATTTGAGGAGATGAGGACCCAACTGGTGGAAAAACTCTGCGTCTGCCGAGGAGAGAAAAAACGGTTCCGGCGAAATCCTCCAGCGGTTTCCAAAATTTTCTGACCCTGCAAACAAACCCGAACGGGTCAGCAAGGTCTGGATTTCAGTGCAAATATTTTCAGGTTGGGCGATCATGCGTCTTCAGACTAAAAAAATAAACCTTAATTGTCAAATTTCCTGTCAGCAGAGAGGGTGTTACAATGTTCACCTTATAAAAACCACTTGGATAAGAAAACCATAGAAAAAGATTCACAACAGGCAGGAATCATTCCCCTTTTCCCGTTGCCTTCAACCGTGTTTTATCCCGGTACCCCTTTGCCGTTACATATTTTCGAACCTCGATATCGGCAAATGACGGCAGATGCCCTGGAAGGTGAACGTAAGATAGGCATGGTTCTTTTAAAACCGGATTGGGAAGCGACCTATTTTGACAAGCCGACTATCTACCCCATAGGTTGCGTCGGAAGTATTGAAAAGGAAATCCGTCATCCTGATGGGAAATATAATTTTACCTTGGTTGGGTTGCGCCGGTTTCGTATCGTGAAGGAAGTGAAAGGAAAACTCTACCGCTGCGCCGAAATTGATTTGCTCGAAGAACAGAACGAACAGGTAATCGGTGAAGAACCCAATACCACCCGCGACGGTTTAATTGAGAGATATAGAGACCTCACTCGCCTGATTCCCGAGAGCAGTGTGTTGAAAGAGGAGCCCGACTGGAACATGGGCGAAAAACTCAGCCAGTTTGTCGACCGGTTTACCTATAGGTTGGATATCCCCCTAGAACAAAAACAATCCTTTCTTGAGGAACAGGATGTGCTAAGTCGCGCCGGGTTCCTTCACGAGTTCCTTAAAATGAAAATCGATCTCGTCCATCTCTCCAAAGTTTGTAACGCCACTCCCGACTCCGCCCGCTGGAACTGACCGGCGAGCCGCCGCTGGCAGATAATAAAAGTTCATCCAAGCCGAAATGGCTGCCAGCCCAAAAAAGGTATTGCAGTCGCCTTCACGGCTAGTGGGCGGCTTGCTACGGAATGATTAGGCTTAAGCACGTGACTCCGCCATCGGCTTTTTCGAATTCACTCATTTTCAGTTCGAGGGTTTCAAATCCATGCGCGCGAATTTTTTCGCTGATATTGGGGAATCCTGCGGGCATCAGCACAATGTTTCGCAATGCCAGGCAATTGGCGGCATAGGACTCGTTCCCAGTCACTTCGATCCAGTCAAACTGTTTCAGGCTTGAAGCATCCACCCGCGTGGGATCAATGACCAATAGGTTGTTGCCGAGAAAGGTGGCCGCACTTTTAAGATGCAATCCTTTAGTCACGGCCACAGTCACGACTTTTTTCGCAGTGAGTTTAGAGAGTGCTCGTATCGCGCTCAAATTTGTGCGTTTGGAAAGGCCGACAAAAATTACATCGGGAGTGTTCATCACATCCCCGCCATCGAGGGTCGCAGGTGGGTCGAGGGTCACGCAGTATCCATATGTTTTCAATACGGCAACGATGGATTGGACTTCTTCCTGACGCGAGAGTTCTTTCATCGGGCAAAGCAGGATTTTATCTACAAGGATAACGGCGGTGTCTTCCACAAACGTGGCATCAGGGAAGTTATCTTGAGTGGACAGGTACTCCACTTTGCATCCGGCCTGCTTGAGAGCTTCCACATAATTTTCGTGTTGGCTGAGAGCGGTTGCAAGGTCGATATTATTCTTCCCCGGATGTTCCGATAAAGCCTGGGGGAATTTTATGCCAGGTTTGCTCACTAATGCCGTGAACGCAGTCATACGAGGCTCCCTTCAGCGATTCAGTCGCAGGTGGGGGTATTCATCATCCGGGAAAAATAAAGCATGGGAAAAAGCTTTTTGGCTTTCCTGAGAATTTTCATGGTGGCTTTGTTGGGTTTGAGTCCTTCTGCGGTTTTTTCAGGTCGGGCGATATAAGTCATCCCATTAATCATGGTGAAATCGTGGCGGTTAAAACGCATGACTTTGCGTTGATATTCTTCTGGATGACCAAAAATTTTATCTAGTTGAGGAACAAATTTTTCTTCTATCGCATAAAGTTCTCCATGCATCATCCCGGCATTGTCACTGGTTGGCTCGATGTTGGCTAACCCTAGTTTTTTTTGTCCTCCGTTGTCAATGGGGACTTTGTTGAAGACCAATTGCCAGGCCGAGAGCGTTACGGAAGATTTGAATACATACTCCAGTCCCTGCTCCTTAAAATAATCTTCGTTGATCAGTTCGTTGTACGCGAAAAAATGGACGACATCAGCCATTATTAAAACTCCTGTTCCAAGTCATTTAACTTATGGGCCTTATTTGATTTCATCCTCAGGGTACCCGGCAAAGAGCTTGCCGGGCATGGGGAAGTTATGATACTATCAAAAAAATCATTTCTAAGTCGTCATTTTCAGTTTGATGGAAATATTTTTCAAGCTGGGGCAATTTTTGCAGCATGAATTATCAGCAGTAGGCTGATTCTAAAAAAATACTTTTCCGGAAAAATTCGGTTGAAGGGTGATTATTTCTTTCTAATTTAAGGAGTTGTTTATGTCAGCCAAAGTGGTCACGGTTTCCGATGCCGGATTTGAGCAAACGGTTCTAAAGTCTGACAAACTGGTTATGCTGGATTTCTGGGCCGAGTGGTGCCAGCCCTGCAAAATGCTCACGCCTACCGTTGAAGAGCTTGCTGGGGATTTTGAGGATCAAATCGTAGTGGGAAAAATGAATGTGGATGATAACCCCACTACCGCAACTATGTATGGCATCCGCGGTATCCCGACTCTGCTCTTCATCAAGGGGGGACAAGTGGTTCAGCAGATTGTAGGGGTAAAATCGAAAGCGGAAATCAAGAAAGTCATTGAGGAAAATCTGCTGGCTTAGACCAGCTGGTTTTTCGTAAGAGCTTGAATAAATAGACCCTCTTTCCCATACAGGAAAGGGGGTTTTGTTGGTTTGACCGGGCCATGCTCTTTGGCGCGAGAAACTTTTGCGTAAGTCGAAAAAGGGGAAAGACGAGATTCTTCACCGTGTTCAGAATGACAATACAAGACTATTTTGTCATTCTGAGGAACAGGGTGACGAAGACGTGATATTTTTCCTTAACCTTCATGAGTCTGTGATATTCCCTCGGCTAAACAGAGGTATAGACTGGGCGTAGCCCCAAGCCTTCGATCATATCGATATCTCTTTTCGGGTCTTGGCCCTTGGTCGTGAGATAGTTGCCTCCTAGAATTCCGTTGGCCCCAGCAGAGAACAGTCGTTCTTGCTGGTTGGTTAACACTTCCTCCCGTCCTCCGCAGACGAACAGGTCGATATCAGGTAAGACCAGCCTCAAAAGGGCGATGGTTCGAAGGGCTTCATAATGTTTCATGGGTTCTAAATGGTCGAGTCCGGTTCCCTCAATCGGTTTGAGAAAATTGATAGGAAACGATTGTGTGCCCAGCTCGCGAATGGAAAAAGCCAGTTCGGTCCTTTGCGCGAAAGATTCCCCCATCCCGAATATCCCTCCCACGCAGACTTGCAGTCCCGCCTTCTTAGCGTTTTGTACGGCATTGACCTCATCCTCATAGGTATGGGTGGTAACGATTTTGTCAAAATGGCTTTTTGCGGTTTCCAGATTATGGTGGCACCGATCCAGCCCGGCTACTTTCAGCTCCTTCAAATGTTCCAGTGGCATCAGCCCCAGAGAGCAACAGGTTTCAAGCTGGGTTTCAGCCTTGATACGTTTGATGGCTTCTACTACCCGGTCCAATTCCTTCCGGTCATCGAGAGAAGTTCCAGAAGCAACGATGGAAAATTCATTAGATCCAAACGCTTCAGCCTCCTTTGCGGCAGCAACGATTTCCTCAACATCCATCAGCTCATATTCCGGCGAATCGGTCTTGAACGAGCTCGACTGCGCACAGAAGGAACAGTCTTCCACGCACCGACCGGATTTTGCGTTGACGATGGAGCAGATTTTAACGTCCTGTCCTTTAAACCGCTCACGAATGCGGTTGGTCCCCATAAAGAGATAGTCCAGCTCGTCGTGGCTCAGCGACTCCAGTTGTAAGGCCTGGTCATAAGAAATCGATTGGCCTTTCAAGGCGGTGTCGACCATAGAATCTATCAATTCTTTACGCATTGAATCTTTCGTTCTCTGAGGGTTGAAATAAGAACCTCATCATAGAGCTTCTTCACTCATAACTCAATAGTTTCACTAATTCTTCTGCGGAATGGACGGGAGAGAGGCAGGTCCCTTGTCGGCAGACATAAGCGGTGCCTTTTCCTTTCATCAGTTTCCGGTCTTTTAACAGAGGGATTGACTTCCCGGCACTTTCAATTTCGTCCTCATAGGCGAAGGCAAAAACTGCGTTCGGATAAAACCCTCTACGCAGGGTATCGAGCAGTTCATGTGTGGCGGGGTCATTTCTTTTTCCCACCACGGCAACCTCTTTGAGTCCGCCAAGATATAAATGCAGAGCCTGGAGCATGAAGGCCGAGTTGAGGCCATACTCCATAAGTTCTTCATTGAAACCTAAAAATATTTTTTCCGCTTTTTTGGACAGGACGGGTTCGGCCAGATAAGCGGAAAGCCGCAGTAGGGATAGGGCCGCGTTGCTGTTTCCGGCAGGTTCTACTCCATCGTAGCCGCTGATCTGCCTCACCAACAACTCTTCCCCGTCGCTCGCCGTCTCGTGAAACGTGCCGTTTTCATTGTAGAATTTGTTCTCCACCTCCTGCATCAGTTCGCGAGCGGTTTGAATATAATGGGGTTCATAAGTGGCTTCATACAAGTCCATGCAGGCCGTGGCAGTGGCGGTATAATCGCAAAGGTAGCCGTCATAGCGAGCCTCTCCATCGCGATAGCGCCGCAGGATTTTTCCTTCAGGCGTGCGTAACCGGGTGAGAATAAACTTCATGGCGCGCGCAGATTTCTGTATCCGATTCGCATCGCTCAGAACCCTTCCTGTTTTTGCCATGGTGCTGATCATCAGGGCATTCCAGGAAGTGAGGATCTTGTCATCGAGCAGAGGGCGGATGCGCTGACCGCGAGCTTCAAGAAGTTTTTCCCGGGCGGTTTCAAGTTCGGTGTTGGCATCGGTCTCCTGCATACCCACTTCTTTGGCGACAGTTTCCGGTCCCCGGGTGACGTTTAAAATATTTTTGCCTTCAAAGTTTCCGCCAGGAGTGATGTTGTAATAGGGGATCGCAACGCTTGCCGTTTTTCTTCCGAGAATCTTTTCGACTTCCTCCTGAGTCCACACATAAAACTTGCCTTCAACTCCTTCGCTGTCGGCATCTTCCGCGCTGAAGAAGGCACCTTCTTCGGAAGTCATATCCCGGTCAATATATTGCAAAAGGTCGTTGGCAAACTCAGCGAACTCTTTTTTACCGGAGACCTGATAGGTCTCAATCAAAGCGGTGGTGAATAGGGCGTTATCATAAAGCATTTTCTCGAAGTGTGGCACCAGCCATTTGTAATCCGTGCTGTAACGCGAAAGCCCTCCACCGATCTGGTCATAAATTCCGCCGAACTTCATGGCCTTGAGCGTATTTTCTGTCATCGTCAGGCTGTTGGCGTGTCCCGTGCGGTGATATTGCCGGAGCAGGAGTGACAGGCCCATCGAAGGCGGAAATTTATTTTTCTGTTGAAACTGAAAGCCGTGGTTGAGCCGGTCATAATGTTTTTCAAATAGCTCGACGGTTTTGTCTTCCCCAGAGAAGTCCAAATCATCTAGCTCGGCGGAGCTTGGTTTGCGGGTGGAAGATTGGCGGATATAGTCCACCAGAGCTTTAGTCTGCTTGCCAATTTTGTCTTGCTCATTTTTCCAGGTATTGATGAGAAACTGCAGGACATCCAGAAAGGAGGGTAGGTTATGGCGGCGCTCAGGCGGGAAATAAGTTCCGCCGTAGAAAGGGGTCCCATCCGGTGTCAGAAATACATTGAGCGGCCAGCCACCCTGCTGGCCCAAAGCCTGCACCGCTTGCATGTAGATGCTGTCGACATCTGGTCTCTCTTCGCGATCCACCTTGATGCTGACGAAACTTTCATTGAGTACTGCCGCCAGAACCGGGTCTTCAAACGACTCATTCTCCATCACATGGCACCAGTGGCAAGTGGCATAGCCGATGCTCACCAGAACCGGCAGGTTTTTTTCCTTGGCGACTTTGAACGGTTCGTCGCCCCACGGATGCCAGTTAACCGGATTGTGTGCGTGTTGCAGAAGATAAGGACTTTTTTCTGTTATAAGTAAATTTGTGTAGGTGTGTTCAGCCATTTTTTTGTTGTGGAATTGTCTTTTCTAAAGTTTTTCGAATCGCCGGAAAAAACCCGGAAATGATTTTTCCACGCAAGTGGGGTTTTTAATATGGACTCCAGGTATTTTTAATCCGGCCACCGCGAAGCTCATGGCCATGCGGTGGTCGTTATAAGTTTCGATTTCGGTGCCCGAATAATCTCCCGGTTTTATGATGAGGTAGTCTTCCCCGGCTTCGATTTCCGCGCCCAGACGGGTCAATTCTGTTGCCAGTGCGGAGATGCGGTCGGTTTCTTTGATCCGGAGGTTGCCGATCCCCTGAATCACGGTTTCTCCCTTGGCGAATAGAGCTGTTACGGCCAAGGTCTGCACCGCATCCGGCATATTATTCATATCGATGGTGATTCCCTTCAAAGGGTTTCCTTTTATATGCAGGGTGGTGGCTTTTTTTTCTACTAGGCACCCCATTTTTTCCAGAACCGAAGTGAACCGCGCGTCTCCTTGGACACTATCAGGATTGATATCCGTGAGGGTCAATTCTCCGCCAGTCACTGCCGCCGCCGCCAGAAAATAAGAGGCACTCGACCAGTCGCTTTCCACCCGGTAGGTCTGGGATTTATAGCGGTCTCCGGACTTGATTTTGAAACGCTGATAACTCTCATTTTTAACATGGACGCCGAAGGTCTTCATGATGTCGAGGGTAATGTCGGCATAAGATTTGGAAGTGAGGCTTCCCTGGATATGAATGCAGGTGTCGTTTTTGAAATAGGGTGCTGAAAGTAAAATGGAAGTGAGATATTGACTGCTTTTGTCACCGGCGAGTTTGATTTCTCCTCCTGGCACTTCTCCGCCCGTAATATCTATCGGCGGGCAACCGTTGCTATTGGCCGATACCGCCTGGACTCCCATTTGCTCGAGGCAAACCAAAAGGTCTGCTAGAGGCCTTTCGTGCATGCGTTCATCGCCATCGAGCCGGGTTTTCCCCGGTACCAGGGCAGAAAAGGTTGTGAGAAACCGCATGGTGGTTCCGGCGTTTCCAATAAAAATATCTTTGCTGGGTGCGGAAAGATTTCCACCTGTTCCGGAGACGATAAAGGCTTCTTTTTCTTCCTGAACCGGAATTCCGAAGGCTTTAAGAGCACGGATCATGTATTTGGTGTCATCACTCACCAGCGGTTTTTCCAACCGGCATTCTCCATCGGTTAGTCCAGCGATCAGCAATGCTCGGTTGGTATAACTTTTAGAGCCGGGAATGGTGACATTTGCTTGCAACTTTTCTACAGGCTTAATTTCTATCAAGGCTAATCCCAATTATCTCCAAGGGTTTAAAGTAAGAAAATATAACACAAGACTGCACCTTGAAGAAATGAGCAAGGACTCAATTTAATCAACAAATAGTCACCGTAGTATGTAGGGTATTACCAGTTTGCTCCCACGGACAACAGCCTTTACGGGAGAGACAAATAGCTATATTTTCTCTGGCAGGCAAAGAGTCGTCTCGGCTTGATGGATCACCGTCCCAGTCCCTCCGGGCGTGGCCCGGCGGTTGTTTCAGTTGAGGGATTCTGATATGATCGGGTTTTCTGGAGAAGTTTGACTCTATTATCTCTATGTATTTAAAGGCTCTTTAGTTGTGGGGTGTGGATATGGCCGAAAATGAAAAAGAATCCTTATGGTACCGGTTGTGGGATCACAGATCACAGAAAGAGAAACAGCGTCTGCGGTCGTTTGTCCCCTATATCCTTTATGGGAGCGCAGTTTTTTACGGGATCATTTACTTGTCCATTCTCAATACTATTAACCGGGAGAGGACCGGGACCACCGTTAAAACCTGGTTTGGCGGAGATAGCCAAGAAATCGTTGACGCCAGGGTAAAAGAAGAGCGGGAAATTAAAGAGAGCTTTAAAGCTCTGCGCAAACGTGTCTCTGGAGGGCACTAGCCAGCGTGACACTGGGCTAAGGTTGCAATAGCCTGGTCTGGTAGGCAAATGTTATCTCGGCTGATATGAACACGAACTTGCGATCTTACAAATTTGGTTAAAATGAAACGTTTAGTATTTATTTCTAACTGGTTTTACCTGTTTTCTCTCTGCCTGTGGGTCGGGGGCATGTTCCTGTTGGGTATTCTGGTAGAAATCATGGTGCGGATTAATTTGAAGGCCCAGCCACAGGTGGCCAGTACCATCATGAACAAAGTCATGGATGTTTTTAATGTCCATATCATTTATACCTGCATCACGTTTATGGTTTTAGCTGAGGTGATCAAGTTTCTTGTGGCCAGATACAGTTCTGCCGGTTATGAACCGCAAGTGGTGACAAAACGTAAGTACACCCGCGAGGTTTGCCTGGCGGTTATGATCGCTCTGGCTTTATACATTGGCAACGTCCTCAGGCCAGAGATGCATGCCATGGACCAACTTAAGAAAACTAATCCTGCCGACCAGAGACTACAAATCCAATTTAACCGTTTCCATTCCAGGCTGACCTGGGTCTATACGGTAAATATGATTCTGGGTCTGAGCTTATTCTATATTAACGGCAAGGAGATGGCCCGCTTCCGGACATCGGTCGGAGGGAGTGAGCAATAGCTTTAACTTGTTAGCAAAATGTTGGCGATATCACACCCTCTCCTGTCAAGAGAGCTTTGCGGTAAGTCAAAAAAAAACAGAAAAGCGAGGCTACCCGTTCCGGCCATAAAGTTTGAGAATGAGGGCATCACACATGCCCCGAAAGGGTAAATGGTTCATTCAGACCTAGACCAACTCTTTGAGCACAAATAAAAAATTTTCAGTTCTGCCGCAGAAATTTTTGCATTCGCTTAAGAGGATGTTGGTATGTTCTGCCTTTTTCCTTTATGGGATTTCTTCTGCTCAGGCCAAGCATGCTGGTGTGGAGCATGATGCGTCTGGGGAATCCAAAACTTCCATCGCCCGATTCGATCCCGATGACGTTGTGAATATGGCCTTCATTCGAGCCGGTAAATTTATCCGGGGTTCCAATTTTAAGGAGAACAAGGCGGCTTTTAAGATGTGCCGCAAGTATGATAAGTCCTGCAAGCTCTGGTGGTTCTCCGATGAGTACCCAGGGAAACTGGTGATGTTGGACAGTTACTGGATAGATATTTATGAAGTGACTAATGAAAAATATTTGGAGTTTGTCAAAGCCACCGGGCATCCTCCTGCCTTGGATGATTCCTGTAGCACCGATGCGTGCCGGGCAGGAAACTTGTGGAAAGGAGCATCTTTTCCTTGGGTGATCCGCAGGCAACCTGTTACACAGGTAAGCTGGTATGATGCTAACGCCTACTGCAAATGGCGGAGCAAGCGTCTACCTACGGAAGCGGAGTGGGAAAAAGCTGCCCGCGGTCCCGCTGGGAGCATGTACCCATGGGGTAAGACCTCCCCAAAGGGTAGAGCCACCTTTAATCGAAAATGGAAGGGGGTCCTCACCATGACCAATGTTGGCAGTTATCCTAACGGAGTCTCCCTTTACGGATTGCATGATATGGCTGGTAATGTTTGGGAATGGGTGGACGACTGGTATCACCGTACCTATTATACTCGAGGCCCTAAAAACAATCCCAAGGGCTACACCAAGGGCGAGTTTAAATCCCTTCGCGGTGGGTCTTGGGTCAATTTCCCCGATTCCTTGCGGAGCGCGTTTCGTAGGTGGAGTCGGCCCGGTGTCCGGTTCAACGATACCGGTTTTCGCTGTGCCAAGTCCGTACCCCCTGATTTTGAATTCAAATAACCATTTATGCCAGATAAACCAAAAAGGTCTGATGAGTTGACCGACCGAGAGCGAGAGTTGTTAAAACGCTATATCTCGGATGTCGATGCAAATGTGTTTGCCGTGGAGAACCTGAATCCGGAAGTGATCGGAGGAGCTCTGGCCCGTTACAGCCGAGCACCAACCGGATTCAAGGAGACGGTCGTGCGCGAGTTTTTGAATCCGGATGGCAGTCCCAACGATGTCAAAGGTTCCCGAATGATCGACCGTGTGGTCAACAAGTTTGGCGATGAATCTGTCGCCGAGCTGGCGGTTGTTCCCTTGTGCATAGAAGAAACCTCCAACCTGATGACTAAGGTCATCGAAGATTGCAGGATAGGCGGTTCGCCCATCGAAGAGTCGACCCGCTATGTTCTCTACGATGCCAAAAAGAACGGATGCTGGCGTTATGTGTGTCCGGGTAACATCAAGGAGTCCGGAATCGGAAATGCTTTCGTGGCCAACATGGATTTTCTTTTTGAAACCTATGCGCAGATGGTGGAACCCATGAAGGCGTTGTTTCAAAAGCGCCTGACCCCGGAAGCGTTTGAAATCGAAGTCGAACGCGATGGTAAGATTCAAAAAGCGGGACGGAAATCTCTTGAAGGGGAGAATGAAATCAAGGCGCATCGCATCGCCTATAATTTTACTATCCGCAGTGCGGCGTGCGATGTTATACGCTGTATCCTTCCTGCCTGCACCCAAGCCAATGTCGGGCTGGTGGGAAACGGGCGATTTTTCTCTGGCCTGATTACCAAACTGCTGTCGCATGATTTATACGAAGCGCATGAGCTTGCCGAGCTGATTCAAAAAGCCCTCAATACCCAGATCCCCACTTTCATCAAACGGGCCGGACGAAATACCTATGTAGCGGACAATCACCGTGCCATGAGGAGTTTGTGCCGGGAACTTTTTTCCACGGTCGAAATCGAAACCTCCGCCGAAGTGGAGTTGCTGGAAGACAGTCCCGAAGACCAGCGGATCAACCTGCTGTCCAATATGATTTTCCCTTATGTCCAGCATTCTTCCTGCCAAATTCGCGCGATCGTGACGTCTTTGCCTGAAGAACGCAAAAAACAAATTTTTGAAACCTATATTGGGTCGCGGCAGAGCAAGCGCGATCGCGCCGGCAGGGCGTTGGAATATGGTTATCCCATCCAATTTGATATCCTTGCCGGATTCGCCGAGTACCGCGATCTGCAACGTCACCGCATGCTCACCCAGCAAAGGCAGGACTTGGGCATCGATCTGGGTTATTCAGTTCCGGAGGAAATTGACGAGATCGGTATGGGTCGGCAAGTGCGGGAATGTTTCGAGCGCACCGAGTCTTTGCACCGTGACCTGAAACGGACCGGGATGGAGCGGGAAGCGCAATATGCCACTCTGTTCAACCACTTCATCCGCTGGAATATGGGCATGAATCTCAGGGAATTGGGACATTTTGTTGAACTGCGTACCCAGAAGGCCGGCCACCCTAAATACCGGCGCACGGCGCAAATGATGGCAAGGCTTTATCTCAAACGCCATCCGGAGATGGAACCGGTCCTCAAATTCGTTGACTACAACGACTACGATAGTGGTATCACTCGCGCGGACCAAGAAGCCCGCACGGCCCGCAAAAGCCTCGCTTCCAACCTCTTCGACGACCAGGACTGCTAGGCGCAGAGCCAGCTTGCAATAGCTTTGTTGGGCCGAGAAGCCGATTGGGTGCAATACAAGATATCGTAAGTTACCAGTGGAGGTACTCCACGAGATTTTTAGAAAAATCAGCCATTTTATGGTAGGCTTATGCGCTTTATTATTTCCCCTCAACCATTCTTGAATGAGAGATCAAAGCGATGAAAATTGGTGTTCCCAAAGAAGTTCATGTTGGCGAAAAACGGGTGGCCACTACCCCAGAGGTCGCAAAACAACTTATCAAGCTGGGTTTTGAAGTCGCGATTGAGGCAGGTGCCGGTTCGGCCGCCTATTATTCAGATGATTCTTACGCTGAAGCGGGTGTAACGGTCTTCGAAAACTCCCAGGAGATTTGGACCGGAAGCGACATTATTTTAAAAGTCCGCGCACCAGAGCAGAATAAAGGCGAAATCGATTTACTGCATGAAAAGCAGATATTGATCACTTTTCTTTGGCCGGCGCAGAACCCGGAAATGCTCCAGAAGCTGGCAGAGAAAAAAGTGACGGCTCTGGCGATGGATAGCATCCCGCGCATATCCCGTGCGCAAAAAATGGATGCGCTCAGCTCAATGGCGAATATTGCCGGATACCGCGCGATTGTTGAAGCCGCCCAGCATTTTGGCAGGTTCTTCACTGGGCAGATCACGGCGGCGGGTAAGATTTCTCCCGCTAAAGTCATGGTGATCGGAGCAGGGGTTGCTGGACTCTCTGCCATCGGTGCCGCAAAAAGTATGGGTGCCATTGTGAGAGCTTTTGATACCCGACCGGAAGTAAAAGAACAGGTCGAGAGTATGGATGCGGAGTTCCTGGAACTCGACTTTGAGGAAGAGGGTTCGGGTACCGGCGGTTACGCAAAAGTGATGAGCAAGGAATTTATTGAAGCGGAAATGGCTCTGTTCGCGGAACAGGCGAGGGAAGTGGATATTATTATCACCACCGCACTGATTCCCGGAAAACCAGCACCGGAGCTGATTAAAGAGGAAATGGTCGCGTCCATGAAGGATGGAAGCGTGATTGTAGACCTCGCGGCGGAACAAGGAGGTAACTGCAAGCTAAGCCAGGCGAACGAGGTGGTTAAAGCCTATGGCGTTTCGATCATCGGTTACATTGATTTGCCCAGCCGGTTAGCGGCGCAGTCCAGCCAGTTATATGCAACGAATTTGCGGCATCTTTTAACGGACATGTGTCCGGAAAAGGATGGCAACGTGATAGTCGATTTTGATGACGAAGTGGTTCGCGGAGTCACAGTTGTTAAGGATGGAGAGATTACCTGGCCGCCACCTGCACCAAAACTTTCGGCGGCACCTCCAAAGGCGACTGAAAAACCTGCGGAGCCTGTGAAAATCAAGGAAGAGAAACCCTCGGTGGCGGGCCCATTTATCACCTTTGGCGTGGTGGGGGCTCTGGCCTTGTTGGGGCTGGGCACTGTTGCTCCTGCGTCCTTCATGGCCCACTTTACAGTATTTGTCCTGGCTTGCTTTGTCGGTTACATGGTGATCTGGAATGTCAAGGCTGCTTTGCATACGCCGCTCATGAGCGTGACCAATGCTATCAGCAGTATCATTATCATCGGAGCTCTTTTGCAGATCAGCTCGGAAGAAAAGGCGATCGTGTGGGTGGCCGGGTTTGCGGTACTGATTACATCCATTAATATTGCAGGCGGATTCTGGGTAACACGCCGCATGCTCGAAATGTTTCGTAGATAGGAGGCGAGAAGATGAGTGAAGGTATCGTTACCGCCGCTTATGTCGGGGCAACTATTTTATTTATTTTGGCGTTAGGTGGATTGAGCAGTCAGGAAACCGCAAGGCGCGGTAACCTTTTTGGAATACTCGGCATGGCCGTGGCCCTGCTTGCCACGATGTTCGCCGTGACGGCGAACCTGGAAATTCTTATTGTCAGTATGCTAATCGGTGCAAGCATCGGCCTGGTTCTGGCCAAGCGGGTGGAGATGACGCAAATGCCCGAACTGGTTGCCATGTTGCACAGTTTCGTAGGGCTGGCGGCGGTTCTGGTTGGGTTTGCTAATTTTATGGACCCGGGACGTTTGCAACATTACGTCGGTGTTGAATTGACCATCCATGATGTAGAGACTTATCTGGGAATCCTCATTGGCGCCATCACTCTGTCAGGTTCTGTTATCGCGTTTGGAAAACTGAGTGGCAAGATTGACGGTAATCCCATGTTAATTCCGGGCCGGCATTGGTTCAACCTCGGCCTGCTACTTGGTTCCATCTATTTATGTGTCGTATTTGTTGAGCAATCGGCTACAGGAGGTGGGCTCAATCCTCTGTTGATCATGACAGGAGTCGCGTTGTTGTTCGGGATTCATATGGTCATGGCTATCGGTGGTGCCGACATGCCGGTTGTGGTTTCCATGCTCAACAGTTATTCTGGCTGGGCTGCCGCCGCTACCGGTTTCATGCTCAATAACGACCTGCTCATTGTCACTGGAGCGCTGGTCGGCAGTAGTGGTGCTATCCTCAGTTACATCATGTGCCGGGCGATGAACCGTAAGTTTCTAGCGGTTATTGCTGGCGGATTCGGCACTACAACAGGGGGTGGTTCCGCTTCAGCTGAAGAGCAGGGTGAAGTGGTTGCGTTGCAAGCTCCCGAAGTTGCCAGCCTGTTGGCGGATTCTAAAGAAATCATGATCATTCCTGGTTACGGCATGGCGGTGGCGCAGGCACAGCATATCGTCAATGAAATCACCAAAACCCTCAGGTCCAAAAAAATAAATGTGCGTTTTGGCATCCATCCTGTTGCGGGGCGAATGCCGGGGCATATGAACGTTTTACTGGCCGAAGCCAAGGTGCCTTACGACATCGTTTTTGAAATGGATGAGATCAATGACGATTTTCCTGACATTGATGTTTCCATCGTCATCGGGGCCAACGACATTGTCAATCCTTCTGCGCAAACCGACCCGGACAGCCCGATTGCCGGGATGCCGGTCATGGAATGCTGGAAAAGTAAAACTACCATTGTGTTGAAACGGAGTATGGCGACCGGTTATGCCGGGGTGCAGAATCCATTGTTCTTTAAAGAGAATACGCGGATGTTGTTTGGCGATGCCCGAACCAGTCTGGATGAGGTTTTTAAAAACCTTTAAAGGGTGGGTGCCAAAAGAAATGTCCGATGGAGTCAGAATATTTTCTTGAAGGAAAACCTCCATGAAAAGTTTTTGGCTCTATAGGTTTCCCCTTCTGTTTCATTAGCGATCAGTAAATCGCCCTCCTGATTCCAATCTACGCCATAAGGATTATGCCCAAAGCGTACGGTAAAGGTGAAATTTATATGGGCATGGTGTTGATGGGTACCACCGGACTGGCTATGGGTTATGTGGTGCACAGTCCATTACTAATGACTATTGCTGGAGTATTGGGGCTGGTTGTGGGTGGATTCGTTGGATGGATCGGTGGCCGACGTTATATGTTAATCATTTGTCTGGGGATTTTGATCGGTGCTTCCTTTGGCTATCGTACCGGCGATCAGGATATTCTCATCATCGCCGCAGGAAGCGGTGGTGCCATCGCCGGGTTCATGGGTGCACAAATAGAACAATTCTTCACCGCTGGCCGTGGTGGCAGTGGGCAGTAACTTGTTGAGCGAGCAAAGAATTGTCTCGGCTTGAAAAGTCTTTCCTTCTGACTATGATGCAATCGAATTGAAGGCTTGGAGAAAGAATGCAGAAGATCTAGCCATTAGGCTGTCTGATAATGATGCGAATATTTTAAAGCGTGTTTGCACTTATATGGAATAAATAATCTGCTTTTCTGTGTATGCGGTGATGGTTTTGTCTTTAAGGTTTTTCTATTTGGGTTGAAATTAGAATATGTCTGAAAAAAGAATAAAAGATTTGATTGAGTTTTATGGTCTCTTGGGCCGGCTTGAAAAAAATATCGGTGGTGGTCGCAAATTGGCTGATTGTGATGGGCGCATGGAATGGCAATGGCCAGAAAGAGGTGTGTATTTTTTTAAGGAATCAGGCGAGGCCCGAAAAGAATCAGGAGAAGGTTTGCGAATTGTCCGTGTCGGAATCACAAAGAACTCTTTGGGGAAACGCCTAAGACAGCACAAGGGTACCAAAGCAGGTGGAGGGAGTCATGGAGGGTCGATCTTTAGGCGGTATGTCTGTAGAGCTTTGATAGAAAAAAATGGTTATAACCTCAGTAAAGGTAATTTGGAAGAAGAGGTTTCTAGCGTTATTGGTAATATGCCTTTCCTCTGGCTGGAAATTGGAGATAAGGCTGGCCGTAGATACATTGAAAAAAATTCGATTGCATTACTAAGTAACCAAAATAAATCCTCTATTGATCCTCCTTCCTCAAATTGGCTGGGCAAGAAATGTGATCGAGAGCGTGTCAGAAATTCGGGGCTCTGGAACAATAACTACGTTGGTAAAGATTATGATCCAGGTTTTCTGTGTAAATTGAAGGACTTTATCGCTAAAACAAAAAGAAGCTAAAGAAGATGGTTATTCAATGTGCCGTAAAAAATATGCTGATGCAGGATCCTTTTTGTCAGAAGAGGGGATTTCCTACTTTTCGCAGCAAACCCTGAAGAGGCCCCTCTCAATGATGGCATGATTTACGTCCGCCCTGATGGGACATCTGGTAAAGGAAAAACATGGCGAGAATCACTTTTGAAATATAATAGCCAGAAAAACTCCTCATAAATATAAGTGGCTTACAAAATCTTCATAACCATTATAGGGAAGGGTGGGGCGGATGTCTCCTGTGCCGATCATTTTTTCACGTGTCTGTGGCCACCGCGGATGCGGGATTCTCGGGTCGACATTGGCGGTGAAATCGTATTCCAGCCCTTGCAATGTGTTCCAGAAAGTTGCGGGACGATAGTTCACCAACTCGATCTTGACGATGGACTTGATATTCTTGAATCCGTATTTCCAAGGCACAACCAGACGTACCGGCGCGCCATGTTGTTTTGGAAGCGGGTGCCCATAAATTCCGGTGGCTAAAAACGCCAGTTCATTCATCGCTTCTTTAATCGTTAATCCTTCGACATAGGGCCAGGGCTCCCAGAACGCCAGCTGGCCTTGGGCGGTGAATGGCTGGTAAAAAGTTTCCAGCCTCACATGAGTGGCTTCCGCTTCAGGTTCGACCTTTTTAAGAAGTTCTGAAAACGGGAACCCGGTCCAAGGCACGGCCATGGCCCAGGCTTCGACGCACCGCAGTCGCAATACACGTTCTTCAAGAGACATGGTTTTTAACAAGTCACCCATATCGAACGTCGTGGGTTTGTTGACCAGTCCGCCAACTTGGATGGCCCATGGGCGGGTGTTGAGTTTTTGCGCGTAATGCACCGGGTCGACTTTATCGCTTCCGAACTCGTAAAAATTATTGTAGGTGGAGGCAATTTTTTCCGAAGTTACGGGTCGGTCCAACACGTACTTCGGATTTCTTTTTGCGGGATAAATGGATTTTTCCAGCTCGTTCCATTTCACTTCAGGAAGAATATTAGGTGAAGAAGAAGGGCCGCAGCCATAAAGCACTCCAACAGTGGCGGCAGTGGTCAGAGCCGTGCCTTTGAGAAATTCCCGCCTCCGCAGGTAGGTTGACTCCGGCGTGGCCAAATTGTCTGAAATTTCCCATTCCTTTTTTATGTGGATATGAGGCATGGTTTGTCAGTCTTTTTTTGTGACCCAGTCATCAATCCCCGACAGGTATGCGGGAAGACCTTGCTCGACAGGCAGGGCAATGATTTCCGGCACTTCATAGCTGTGGTTTATTTTGACCCAGGTTTCCAGTGCGTCATAGCGGTCTTTCCGGGTTTTGATGATTAATAGGAACTCTTCGTCCACATGGATTTTGTCTTCCCAGTAATAAGTCGACTGAATTTTTGGAATGGCACTGACACAGAATGCCAGCTTGTCGCTGACCAGTCCTTGGCTTATTTTGTCCGCTTCCTTTTTGGACCCGGCGGTGATGAATAGTACGCAATGCTCACTCATGGCAAGACTCCAAGAAAGTAGGAATTTCGATCCGGCGGCGATAAAAATAGCTCCGCGCCTGACAAGCCCCCGTTACAACACAAATTTTAATAGATAAAAACCTAAAAAAAGCAGAATGAAAAACACGATGCTGAAAAGGTTAAAATATTTTTCGATCCACATCTTAATGGATGGTCCGAATTTATGAATTATAAACGCGGCCAGAAAGAATCGGGCCGAACGACTGATGGTCGATGCCAAAACAAAAGTTGGAAAATTAATTTTAAATGCCCCTGCCGCCAAAGTGAAAACTTTATAAGGCAAAGGGGTGAAGCCTGCCGCAGCAACAGCCCACGCCTGGTGCTCGTCATAGAGAGCACCTATTTTCTCAAATTTGGCCTGCAAATGATAGAACTCCACGATACCATTGCCGATCAGGTCCATGAACTGGTAGCCGATGAAATAACCAAACATTCCTCCCAGAACAGATGCCACAGAGCAGAAGAGGGAAAATCGGATCCACAATGCTGGTACCGCAACCGTCATAGCGATCAATAAAATATCCGGCGGGATCGGGAAAAATGATGATTCGACGAACGAAATAAAAAATAACGCCGAAAGCGCGTAAGGGGTGGCGGCCCAATGCAAGACCCAATCGTACATGGAGCGAATAAGTTTCATGAATGAGATTTCAAATCAGGGTTGATGGTGGTTTGTCTAACCAAGTTTATAGCAGGTTGAAGGGATCTACATCGATGGCAATTTTCAATTTTCCGCCGGAGGTAGATTTAAGGTCATTGAGTTCCCGGCAATTTGCCAGAAGGCCTTGCAGGGCCTGCATATTCCGGCTACGCAATATTAAATGCCAACGAAATTTATTTTGAATCTGATACAGGGCTGCTTTGGATGGGCCTAAGATTTCTACTCCTGAGATTGCCTGCTGGTTGAGAGTTCGCCCCAGTTTTTGGGCGGCACTCTGTCCTAAAGATTCATTCTCACTGATAACTTCGATGGCAACAAGCCGGGTGAATGGAGGGTAGTTGAGTTGTCGTCGCAACTTCAATTCCTTTTCGTGGAAAGCGTTCACATCGTGTTCCCGGACAAACGCAAACATATAATGGTCGGGATTGTTAGTCTGAATGATCGCCTTTCCTGGCACCTGTCCTCGTCCTGCCCGGCCCGCGACCTGGGTCAGCAATTGAAACGACCGCTCGCACGATCTGAAGTCTGGTATATTCAGGGATAGGTCGGCATGTACTACTCCGACCAGCGTGACGTTAGGGAAATCATGGCCTTTAGTGACCATTTGCGTGCCGATGAGGATGTCTATGTTTCCGGCGTTCATATTCCAGTGCATGGCGGCGAAAGAGTCGCGGCCTCGGGTGGTATCCCTGTCCAGCCGGGTTATACGGGCATCCGGGAAAAGTTTTTTAACTTCTTCTTCCAGTTTTTGAGTGCCGAATCCGCTGAAGCGAATCACTTCTCCGTGGCATTCGACGCAGTGGCCGGGCATACGCACCCTGAAATTGCAGTAATGGCAGAGCAGGCGGTCATCCTTGCCGTGAAAGGTAAGGGTGACACTGCAATGGGCACATTCTAGTACGTAACCGCAGTCAGGGCAAAAAACAAATCGGGCAGTTCCGCGGCGATTGAGAAACAGGAACACTTGCTCCTTGCGGGAAAGTCTGTCGCGAATCGCGCTACGCAGGGTTCCGGAAAGCATGGCAAAATTTTTAAACTTTTTGCGTTCCTTTTTCATATCCACGAAGCTGACGAGCGGTAGCATGCGCTCGCCGACCCGGCTTTTCAAGGACAGGTATTGATATTTTCCCAGCCGCGTGTTTTGCGTCGATTCCAGGGATGGGGTCGCTGAGCCCATGATAACGATGGCATTCAATGACCGAGCCCGCATGACGGCGGTATCGCGGGCGTGGTAGCGGGGCTTGGAATCCTGTTTATAAGAGCCATCGTGCTCTTCATCAATCACCACAATGCCCATGTTCTTGAAGGGTGCGAAAATGGCCGAGCGAGCTCCGACCGCGATCGAAACTTTCCCATCATGGATCTTTTTCCATTCCAGATAACGTTCAGTTTGCGATAGGCCGCTATGCAGAATGGCGACACGGTCTCCGAACCTTTGGCGAAACCGTTCTATAGTCTGCGGGGTGAGGGAGATTTCGGGAACCATCATGATGGCGGTTTTGCCCATTTCGAGAACGCGTTGAATACAACGGATGTAGATTTCCGTCTTGCCGCTTCCTGTTACGCCGTGCAATAAAAACGATTCGTATTTTCCCGCTTCAATAGCGAGATTGAGTTGTTTGAATATTTTTTGTTGCTCTGGAGTGAATGTGAAAGATTCGCCGAAAGGCCGGGTCATCGCATCTTCGGGAACGAAAGCCTCGCGCATTTTTTTCTTGGTAAAAACTTCTACCAGTTGTTTTTCTTTAAGACCGCGTAATGCGGCCTGGCTTTTTGGGATCTGGGTTTGCAGTTCCGGCAGGTTGATTTCCTTTTGCCTGATTAGATCGAACACCAGTTTTTGTTTGGGACTGCGTTTGAGCAGGCGTTCTATTTTTTTTTTGTCAGGTAAGGGGCCGACGAGGCGTACTGACTTGATGGTCTGGTAGCCAACATCCCGGCTTTTGTTGTCGAGTCCGGCTGGCAAGGCGCAACGGATTGCCTCGCCCCAGGAAGATTGGTAGTAGTCCGCCAACCACTTGGTGAGAGCCAATACCTCTTCGTTCACCACAGGTTCGGTGTCGAGCAGGTCAGCGATGGATTTAAGGGCGATGGGTTTGTCCCATTTATCTACCAGATGGACGACATAGCCGGTGATTTTTCTCCGGCCAAAAGGTACCAGAACCCGCATGCCGACTCGAACCTTGCTGAGCAATTCTGGCGGGATGGTGTAGGTGAACGCTTCATTAAGGGGGAGGTTGAACACCACTTTGGCAAACTGTTTCACAGCAGAGGGAGAAGGATTTCCAATCTGGATTGAGCACGGGTGTTCACTGGCGAGTCCCTAAAAATGAATAATTGTACCACCCACTCGGCGTGGGGCCAATGAACAATGACTCTATCGTGCAAGCAAAGAGTTATCTCGGCTAAAAGAGTCCTTGGCAGGGGAGGGAAATAGCAATCGCTTTATCTTGCGAGCAAACAGTATTGGTGGCTTGAGAAATTTTTTAAGTTTTTCCAGGGTTTCTATTTCCAGGACATGGCCAGTCCAGTTCCTCAGAGCGGAAGGGCTTGTGGGTGTCGATGAACCCTCGACAAAAGAGATCTTTATGTTCTGCTGTTTCTGGTTGCACTTTTAAGGCTTTTATTTATTAATAATCAGCGGAAACAGTAATGTGTTCCTAGGCTGATTGTACCTTATATGAGTTTTTGAGTCTGTAACCTGATGTTCGGTGTTGCAGCTTTCCTGTGCCTTTTGTGCCGCAGAAGTCATAACCGTTGCACAACCGGATAAAACTGCTGTCGTGAAGACACCTGCAATAAAAAACCACCCAGGAACCTGAATCCTTTTCATATTTAAATCCCCAATTTGATTTTTTGCCTTAAAACTAATTTTCAAAATCAGATGTTTTTAGAAGTAAGTTTTTATTTGTGCCTGTTTTTTAAGGGTTTCGATATAGTCTTGAGTGGCTTTTGAACTTTTCTTCTGGCTGAGAAAGGTTTTGATTTTTTCTTTTTCCACCTCAAAAGGACTGGTCCCCTCCGGTTTTTTGTCGGTGACTTTCAGCACGTGGAATCCATGTCCGGTGCGGAAAATATCGCTGACTTCGCCAACCTTCATATTATAAGCTCTGTTGCTGAAAGCCGGAAGCATTTGTTTTCGGGTGAAGAATCCCAAATCGCCTCCTTTGGAAGCCAAACTGTCCTGAGAAAACTTCCTGGCCATCGCGGCAAAATCGGCTCCATTATGGAGCTGGTCGAGGATAGACTCGAATTTCTTAAGGATTTTCTGTTCTCCAGCTTTCCCTGCTGAGGGATCAAATTTCAACAGGATGATACTGGCCCGGACTTTTTCCTGGCTGAGGAACTTATTTTTATTTTTTTCGTAGTAATCGCGGATTTCGTTTTCAGGAACCTGAATTTTAGGTTCGATTTCTTTTTTTATGATCTGGTCCATATACAAGTCGGTTTCAAGCTCTGCCTTATATTGGTCCAAGGTCATGCCTTGGTTGGTAAGTTTATGTTCGAAAATGGCATCTGAACGGAAGCTGGCCTTCACTTCCGTAATTCGTTCTTCCATCATTTCTTTTGTAATATTGATTCCCGATTTTTTCGCCTTCAAGACGAGCAGGGTGCGTCCGATTTCGTCGTCGATTAATTTTTTGGCGGCAGATTTTTCCTGGTCGGCATTGAGGGGCATGCCGCGTTTTTTATATTTCTGTATGGCTTTTTTCAATTCGCGGGAAATAGCATCCCCGCTGATATCGTGTCCGTTAACCTGAGCCGCCACTTTTGGAAGCTTTATTTTTAGTTCATCGTGTTTATGGCCGGAATGAGCCCAGACTTTTGCGGGATGGGCGAAAATTAAGAGTCCTGCGCCAAACAGGATAAAATATAAACTCAAGGAAACGAATCGTACCATCGGGGTCACCCTTTCTCTACGGTGCTTTCAGAAGATATGTAGGCGGTTTAAAATTTGACAGACATACCAAAGCTAATCATTCGACCTATCAATGTCAACCGATTTGTTGATGTTATAACTGTCGAGCCAGGCCACGGAAAAGAAAAGCCGCCGCAACTACGATACCCAGCAGTACTGCTACCGCGACTCGATATTTGAGCGTCCCAGTCGTGTCCAGAGCCCAGACCACTCCACCCCATAGCAGTGGGCCTATGATGGATGCTGCCTTGCCCGCCATCCCGTACAATCCGAAAAATTCCCCGACTTTTTCAGGAGGAGAAAGTTCGATTATGAAAGCCCGGCTAACCACCCAAACCCCGCCCATGCCCACCCCGGCTAAAGGACCCACCAACCAGAACAAGGCCTCGCTCTGGCTTATAGCGGCCAATGAGAGGGAGGCAATCCAGAGTGCCAAAACCAGCCAGTAGGACCAGATGATGCCTTTATGTTTGACGAGAATGCCGATGACCCATGATCCGATCATTGCGAAGACGGTTGAAGAGATCAAAAATTTTGTGATTTGGTCGCCGCTGAATCCGATCACTTTGCTGGCATAAACCGACATGAACGCAATAATGGTGTTCACCGCATCGAGAACCAGAAAATGAATCAGGATAAACCGGAACAGGGAACGGTATTGCCTGATACGAAGAAAAGTTTGTTTGAGTGTGTTGAATGCTTCTTTAAAGCGGACAGGAGGAGTAGTTCGCATGGTCTCAGGATCTTTTACGAGCAGAAAGCAGGGCAGGGAGAAGAACAACAGCAAACCGGCGGTGGGAAGAAAGGCGGAAGAACGCCCGCCGGATTCCACAAACGGCTGCACCATTAACATACCAATGATGGAACCGAGATACCCGAGGGCCACTCCATACCCGGAAACGAGGCCTACATGGCTACTTCGCGAAATGGAGGGGAGCATGCCGTTATAAAAAACCAACGCCGACTGGTAACCGTAATTAGCCACCATGAACAAAACCAGACCGGTCCAAAGATGGTCGGTGGTGCCGATCAGTCCGGTACAGAAAACGCAAAGCAGGGTGAGTGCGGTCAGAGGAACCCTGCGCTTGCCGGTAGTGTCTGAAAGCGCTCCAAAAATGGGGACGCTCAAAGCCACCGCCAGCATGGAAAGTGAAAGGGCAGTGCTGTATATGATGTCCTGACCGTTATGGTCCACCGTAACCCACAGCGCGAAATACAGTGAGATCACGTTCATAGAAAAAATGGTGTTGGCAAAATCGTAGAGGGACCATGAGAAGATTGTGAGTCTGTTGGAGGTCTGGCTCACTGGGGGGATAGTGCGGTGCGGAACCCGTAAATTTCGTTTTTAATATGGGGAAGGTTGCGGGCGCGGTTGACAACTTTTACTCCTTCGATGCTGTTGACCCATGAGCCTCCTCTGAGCACTTTCATTTTCAACGGGCCTTGTGGGCCTTCCGGATTGATTTCGGGGCTGGTGCGATAATAGTTTTCGTCGTACCAGTCCAGGCACCATTCCCAGACGTTTCCGGCCGTATTGTATAAACCGAAAGGGCTGACGCCGGAGTGGTAATAGTTGACTGGTGCGGTAAAGGGGTAGTTGTCGTTTTTCCCAAAAATATTGAGAAAGAAAAAGTTTAAGCCCTTGTCGAATTTCCTTCCCCAGGGCCACAGTCGGCCATCATTTCCCCGTGCGGCCTTCTCCCATTCTGCTTCCGTAGGCAGCCTTCGTTCTTTCCACTTGGCGTATGCCATAGCATCGTGCCAATTCACACCGACTACGGGCTGATCGGGTTCGTTGAACCGGGAATCTTTCCAGAACTTCGGGGCAGGGTGTCCAGCGGCCTGCATGAAGGCTGAGTAGTCCTTGTTGCTCACTTCATACTTGTCGATGAAGTAGCCGGGAGTGAAAACGAAATGCACGGGCTTTTCATCCTCTCTACCTGAAGTGGTCCCCATTTGAAAATATCCCTGAGGGATATAGATCATTCCCATGGGCGGTTCAGGTTGGGCTTTGGCGGGAGAATAAAGAAAAATGACCGAATAAAATAAAAGGAATGAAACTAGGTGATAAGGTCGCATACGGGTGCGCCTGGAGGTCATGATAAATCAAAAAAGCTGATGTGGGTGACAAGATCCCGCCTGGTTTCTGGCGCGAGGTCTTTAGCCTCCTCAATATTTTCTATATTGATCCACTGGTAATGCCCATTCCAGCAGTTGAGGCTCAGCACGGTATTGCCATACCAATCCACAGTGCTGTTCAGAAAAATTGGCCCCTGACATTTTTGGCACTTACCGCGGATCTCCAGATTATTTTTTGATTTAAACATTCCTCTTTCCCAGTCATTGATGGGCAAACTATACTTCTAAATTAAATTACAAATGCCTTGGTTCGCAAGCAATTTCTAAAAAACCATAAAGTTTAAAATGCTCAACCTTATTGAAATGTCAAGGTTTTTTTGTCTGCCGGGTATGTGGAAGGAAGCCGGTTTTTTCAAGGAGGGTTTTCAGTTCGTCGATGGGGAGCCCGATGATATTCGTTTCTGAGCCGGAAAATTCACGGATCATAAAACTGCCCTTACCTTGAATGGCATAGGCCCCGGCTTTATCCATTGCTTCGCCGGTTTGGATATAGTTTGATATTTCTTCATCGGTTAGAGGTTTAAAGTGCACCTTTGAAGTTATGGTTTTATCGAGGGTTTTCCTCGGACTGACAACACAGATACCGGTGGCAACGCGGTGTTCCTTGCCACTCAACCGGCGGAGCATTCTTTTGGCGTCGGGGATATCTATAGGCTTCCCCAAAATCTCCTGATGTAGCGTTACGAGGGTATCGGCACCGATGACCCAGCAGTCGGGATAGTTTTTAGCGACACTTTTGGCCTTGGCACGGGCCAGTATTCGAGCGTTCTCTTCCGGACGCAGTCCATAATCGAGTTTCTCCTCTACGGAACCGGGGACGACCTCAAACTGACTGGTGATTTGTTTTAACAATTCCAACCGGCGGGGAGATTGTGATGCCAGAATAAGTTTGTTCTTGGTCATAGACCCGGCAACATACCTGAAACAAATGCCCGGATCAACCGCTAAGCGCGGGGCCAGTATGCAATCGCTTTTCCTGGCAGGCGAACGTGTTCTCGGCTCTATAGCCTGTTGCCAGCTGGCCTCACGCTGAGCGGGCAGGGGTGGCAATTGGAGATCAAATCCTATATATTATGCACTTTACCCATGGCATGAAATTTAACTCCACAAATGAAGGAACTGGCATGGCGGGCGCAACGCATCAAATTCAGATACGACATATTCTGGTCGAAAAAAAGGAAGTGGCAGACCTGCTCATGGAGACGATTGGCAAACTGCCGACAGAAAAAGCTCGGATTCAAATGCTGATGAAGCTGGCCGGTAAGTACAGTGTCTGTCCTGCATCTAAAGAGGATGGGGGGAATCTGGGCTGGTTGGAAGTGGGCTGGAACAAGAGCGACCCTCGGCAACCGCGCGGAGGGTTTAAAAAATTGAGCAATGATGAGTTGAACGATTTTATTGTTGAGGGTATAGCAACAATGACTCTGCTTAAAGGAAAGCTGTTTGGTCCTTTCGAGTCCGATGAAGGGTTTCATGTGGGACTCATTTGCCAGGAAGTTAAGCTTGATCGGATTCTTTAGCCGCCATCTGGTGTGCCAGCGCAACGCTGGACCCAGTGTGCAATGACTTGTTGAGTTAAGCCAAATGGCTGACTATACCCCTTCTTCGGGGCACGAAGAATCAGGAAGAATATAACGTCAGCGGAGGTTCTCCGCTACTCATATCGGCGGAGGTTCCCCACCCGTCAAGACCCCTGTGTCTTCTCCGACAAAATTATAAGCAAAGCAACCGCTTGAGCACCGGATCATATAGTGCGGGCAGGATCGGCAAGGTTCTTTCGTCTCGGTCTTCTCAAACACCGTATTCAGGAATTTAGCTCCCATCTCGGCCATGGCGATGGAGTTCACCTCTTTAAATTCTGAAACATTGCCCAGCTTTAGATTGTGAAAGGGAAAACAGTTGAAGCAGTCGCCTTTGGAGTCAATGTCCATAGGGCTTCCGTCTGCGCATCCGAAATAGTATTCATTACGGTTCCACTCTTCTATCGGGGGTAGCTGTTTGTTTCCGTGAAAATAAATCCGGTCGGTGAGGGAGAGCTGGTCTTCGCCGATATCATCCAGGAAACAGGGGGGTAGGGAGCAGTCGAAACGAAAACACAGTTGAGGGAATCGTTCCATGACGGCCAGCATTTTCTTGCCAACTTTTGGGAAGTCCCGAATAGGCAGATAGGTGTTGGCCTCGCCACCTATAATGGGGAACGCGGGGCTAACCCGGATTTTGTATTGTTTCTCGTTGGGCAAGCCGGCCTTCTGATAGACTTGGTCGATTTCCTCGCATTGCCGTTCGAGGCTCTGATCCTTGGAGTACAGGTTGATGCTGAAAGTGACACTGTAACCGTTGACCCGCAACATACGCTCGGCGACTTCCTGACACCGCGCATGATTTTTTTCTGAAATATTTTCCATCGTTTGCCAGTTTAATAGAATGGCAAAGTTGATATTTTTGCTGATGGCGCCGCTGGGGCTGGCGACTTTCAGTAGCAGGTTCAACACTTTTTCCGGCATCAAGCCGTTGGTAAAAACGCTAAGGTGCGAAAAGGGCAGAATGTTGTCATATGTATTTTGAAAAATGTCGGTGAACTGAGGATGCAGTGTGGGTTCCCCACCCATGAAATTGATAATGGGCGCATTTTTAATTTTAGGTAGGAACTCGTTCAGGAAATAATTATATTCCATGGATTTCCCCGGTGTCTTTACCGTTTCTTCCATGTACTCATCCGCAAAACAGTAATTACAGCTTAGATTGCAGTAACTGTTTAAAATGATATTCACCGGCTGACTCCTTGGGAACCTGAAACTGTTCGGCTATGACCCTGAAGTCCTTGGTAACGGACCTTCTGCCGAGTCGAATCGTGAAATTACTAACACTCCTAGTAGCACCATTATACTATTTGAGGCTTGGAAAAGGTTCTCTAATGTCTATGGATCGAATTTTTTCTTCCGGCGCAGGATTTGTGAGGTCCCGGCTTGGACGACAATCCCCATCTCGCAGGGATGAGTCCGGACCACATTGATGAATTCCTGAATGGCCTTGTCTTTGGCATCGGTGTCATCTTTTGCTTCGCAAGCATACTCCCATGTAGAACTGACGGTGGGGATTTTTTCCAATCCGTGCTCTTCCAGTCGCTCTGCAATCTCCTTGTGGGCCTCTTCATTCAAGTCTTTGAATTCTACCGCAATGAACACTTTGTACTGCAAGGGGTTCCTCCTTTGCCTGCCAAGGTTATGAGAAATTTAAAGGAACCAGTATATAACAGGTTGAGCCAAACTATCAGCCGTCCTGTTATCTGGTGGAAAGCCAGCCAATACATCGCTGGGTTACCAATTATCTCCTAATAGTACTCAAAGCTACTGCTAATAGCCAGTAGCGGCTACCAGAGGGGAAACTCATCTTGTCTTTGTTGCAAAAACTCATTACAAAGAAAACAATCCTCAAGACTTTTTCCTTTTGAGAAAGGCTTAATGTCAGGATCAGCTTTTATTTGTTTTTTATCCGGCACAAACCAGCGGCGATGCTGCCCAGTACGCAATGGGTGAGGGCGGAAATGGCACCGGGAACGGTAGCCAGCCCATAGCTTGAGAAATTGCTCCTTGCCAGTTCGGTTGCCAGACCGGAGTTTTGCATCCCCACCTCAATCGATACGGTTTGCGCGTCCTTCTCGGCAAACCGGAACAGGTGCGATAAAATGTATCCCGATAAAAATCCGAATAGGTGAAGCAAGACCACGGCACCTGTTAACGAGGCTCCGATTTGAAGAATCACATCTTTTTTCGCCGCGAGTATGAAGTCCACAATGAACACGATGGAGAGTACAGCGATAAACGGGGTGTAGGCTTCGATCTTTTTCACCCAGCGGTGAAAATAATGGTTGAGGAAAACCCCGATCAAAACGGGAAGGATGGCCACCTTCAAAGTTTTGAGCAACAGCCCCAGAGTGTCCACATCAACTTTTGATCCAGTCAACTCCAGCGAGATGGACTCCATCCACCAAGTGGTCAAAAGCGGTGTGAGAAGAACCGCAAGCAGTGTCGAAACGGTGGTGAGGCTGACTGAAAGGGCGACATGCGTTCGGGCGATGAAACAAACAACATTGGACGCGGTGCCGCCGGGGCAGCAGGCAACCAGAACCAGGCCAATGACAAAATCGACGGGCAGGTTGAAGGCCAGAGCCAGTGCATAGCCCAGCCCCGGCATGATGGTGTATTGCAGGCCGACGCCGAGCAGAATGGATTTGGGCAATTTAAGGACGCGGGAAAAATCTTCAAAGCTCAGGGTCAGTCCCATACTGAGCATGATGAGACCGAGAAAATATGGAATCCAGTCGGGTTGGAACCATGTGGCGGTTTGTGGTTTCCACAAGGCCAGCCCGGCACCAGTCAATATCAAGACGGGGAACAGATTGGCCAAGGCAATGAAAAATCGTTCGACTGGATTCACTAAGGTACAGGTTTCTGCGCGATAATGCTGGAATAGGCTTCTTTCCCGTCATCATAATCCTGATAGCGGATGACCCTAAGACCCTTAAATATATCAAGCAGTTCGTTGGTGTTGAGTGCCCATTTACGACTGAACCGGGCGTATTTCAAGTAGTCGATATTATAAGTTTCAACGACGATCATTCCGCCGGGTTTCAGGGCAGACTGGAACTGCCTAAAAAGATCCTTTTGCATGTAGTAAGTGCAAAGGATCACGTCATAGCTGTTTGGCTCAAGCGTATAACTTTCGAGATCGACCACTTCCGTCTTGATGGTGGTGTTGTGTTTTTTTGCTAGCGTATGGGCTTTTTCCAGACCCTTTTCAGAAATATCGAGGCCGAGAACCTCGAATCCTTGTGTGGCGAGATAAACCCCATTTCTCCCTTCTCCCATAGCGAGGTCGAGAGCTTTGCCTCTTGGCAACAGGTGAACGTTGTTGACCAGAAAGGCGATGGGTTTTTCACCAAACAGATAGATGTCTGTCTCATATTTACTGTTCCACCGACTCTTGTCTTTGGGGTGGGCAAGCACCGCACCAGCGGCAAATAAAAGAGACAGCGCGGTTAAAACTGTAATGCGCTCAGGGTTGCGGAAAAATTTCATAGTAAATGCCTGAATTGAGTCCTCCCGGTCAGTCTACCGGAAGCCGAAAAACTGTTCAAGGGGATTTCTCGTTTACTTGAGTTTGGTGAGCAGGTAAAATCTATACGTTCTTTAATATGAGTTTTTTTTAACGGAGTGGGGTTATGTTATTGAGAAATACAACAGGAATGGGGCTCGGCATGGTTTTGCTGGCACTAATCTTTTCTGCGAATAGCTGGGCCGAGGGGTTGGTGAATCAAGAACCGATTGCCCAATCTGCTGATAAGCGTTTTGCTAATTATGCCGATGGCACCACCCTCGACAAAAAAACCGGTTTGCTGTGGATGACCCATGACTACTGGCAACGAGAAGCCAATTGGGTCAACTGGTACACGGCAAACGAATATGCCCAGCGCATGAACCATAAAAGTTTCGCCGGTTATACAGACTGGCGGCTACCCACTCCCGAAGAAGCTATCACCTTGTATGACCGCAGGAAGCGTAACGTAGACAAAGACGGTGATAAAACTTTTATCGACACCATGTTTCCCAAGGGTGCGGGCTGGGGCACTTGGACCAGCGAAGAAAAACGTAATAAAGCGGTGGCCGTCTCCTTCAAAGATGAAGGCGGCAAAGCTTATCAGGATAAAATATCCGGCGTCGATGCCTTCCTAAGGTTAGTCCGATCGGCGACCCGCGGCCAGCGTGACGCTGGACTCATTGAGTAATACCCTGCCGGGTGATCAAAAAGTTTTGTTGACTTCGAGGGAGAAGATGGGGGAGCGAAGAAAGTTCTGTCTTGCGGGTGGGGGTGGTGTCTCTTCGAGCTTTTGATGCTAATGGGTATAAACCATGCGAACGATCCATTTAATCCCAATAGTTGCCTTTCCTCTCTTGCTTACAGGTTTGCTCGAAGCTTTTCATCGGGATCACTATGAGCCGAGAGTTCCCTCTGAGCTTTTAGAAGAAATTCAGGATATGGATAGCCCGTATCCCTTTACGCCTGAAAGGGTAGAAGCTGGGCGACAAATATATTTTGGCAAAGGTCAGTGTGTTACCTGCCACAACAACAATGGTAAGGGGATGGAACGTCCCGGTCATTCGCCGAGAGACTTCACCGACCCAGAATGGCAGGATATCCGGACGGATGGCGAACTCATGTGGGTGTTGAGGAATGGCAGTCCGGGAACGGAGATGCCGGTCCGGGTGGGCAAGGTCATTAGTGAGGAAGAGGGCTGGGCTGTGATTCACTTCATTCGCACATTTTCTACAGGGGTTCAACAATGATGTGGGGGTTCGGCAGGGAAAGAAAAATTATAGTCGGAGTGACTTTGGGAATATTTTTGCTCGGGGTGATTTCTGATGTTTTGGCAGGACCGCCCCTGGGCCATGGGCGTCGGCATCATTTACGAAGCTTTCAGGGGCATCATGGACAGGGTTTTGCGGGACAGGGAATTTGCCCGCAGGAAAGGGTTACGGCGCAGGCCCCCGAGGATATCCGAAACCAGTCCAATCCTCTGGAGCTCAATCAGGAAGTCATTTATTCCGGCGAATCCTTATTTCAGGTAGATGTGCAGCCGACGGCCTGTAAAATTTGCCATGGTGTGGATGGAAATGGATTAGGCATCATGGCACAAGGGCTGAATCCTCCGCCGAGGAATTTCAAATGCAAAGAAACGATGCGAGAGATTTCCGATGGCCAGTTGTTCTGGATCATCCGCAATGGTTCACAGGGAACGGGCATGCCGGCCTATAAAGATTTGGATGACCAGGAAATCTGGCAGATCGTTCATTATCTACGAAAGTTCTCTCAATCCCGGAAAAAGTAAAACGATCATCCGAGAAATTTTATCTGCTCCGAAGTGACGCGGGATCTGCCCGATGGTCAGTTATCCTGGATTATCCAGAACAGGTCCCGCAGTACAGCCATGTCGCCGCATAAAATCACTTTGAAGCCTGTGGAGGTATGGCATGATTTTGTTTATAAAGCAGTTTTCGAGAGCCTGAAGATTTTTAACAGGCCTCTTGATGTGGCAGGAGAAATATTATGCGGGAATTATTGGTTAGAAGTTTTACGGTTTTGCTACTCGCTTTGTTGTCTGCGCCCTCATTGTGGGCCGGAGATGATGGATTTGCCGAAAAAATAATCTACAGTCAGTGCAAAAACTGTCATCGGTTTAAAGGCAAACCGACCTCCAAGTTTAAGCTGAAAGCACCCGACTTGATGTGGAGCGGCGTTAAATACCAACGCCCTTGGTTGATCCGCTGGTTGATGGGCAAAGAGAGAAATCTCTATCCCAATAGTTATCGCTGGGATAAATCCACTTTTTCCGGGAAGCATATGGTCTTGATGCGCGAAGAAGCCATGGTGATTGCCGACTATATGGAAAAGACTTTCCGCGACCCCCGCGTTAAAAAAAGTTTTGTCGACATATCCACCTTTACGGAAATGGAGGCTAGCTTGGGGGCGGATATTTTTCGGGAGTATTCCTGCATGGGCTGCCACCAGATCAAGGATGATGAAGGAAAAAATATAGGTGGTCCGATCAGTGTTGATCTTTTTGATGCGGGCAACCGATATACGTTGGATTGGTGGAGCCGGTTCGCGGAAAACCCTCAGGATTTCACCCCGCACAGCGGCGAGTACCTGGCCGACATCAGTGCCCGCAAGGCACGTCATATTATTGGTTACCTCATGACTCTTGGCGTGAAAGATTTTAAGTTCTACGAACCGTGGAATTCAGCGGCTTTTAAAAAAGCTGACGCGAGACGCGGTGCCAAAGTTTATAAAGAATATTGTGCGCAGTGCCATGGGCCTCAAGGTAAGGGCGATGGGCCGGGAACCAAAGGGCTGGACCCGAAGCCCGCAGTGCATGCAGACCTGCCGCTTGCCGATTACCCCGACGATTATTTATATAATCTGATTTATTATGGCGGAAAGAGTGTCGGTAAATCTCCCAATATGCCGGACTGGGGCTTGACTTTGCCCAAACAAAGCCTAGCCGATGTCATCGCTTACCTTCGTTCCACCTTCAAAGGTCAATAATAAAAGAGGGCATTGTATCTCAAGGCATAATGCCTTCTTTTCCCCATAAAATACAAAAGGTTGAGGGAGACTTTTGTCTCGCGTTCTGGGTCCGGAAATGTGCAAATTAAAAAAATAATTTGGAAACTATGGCGGGAACTGTTTTCGGGAATTATATTCTAAAAAGTCAGTGGTCGAATTTAATGTTTGTGAGAAAGGTAAATTGTGGTTTTTGCAGACAGTGAACTTTGTTCCCAATTCTGAGCAGGAGGTCATCATGTCCATTGTAGAAAACGCTGCCAATACCAAAGGTAAGATTTTGCTCATTGATGATGAGGCAGAAGTGAGAGAGGTATTAAGGCTTCACCTTGAATCGGAAAAATATAATGTGATTGAGGCTTCAGATGGGGAAGAAGGCGTCACTCTGATGAGGTCGGGTTCCAATCTGCTACAGGTTGGGCTGATTATTTGTGACATTAGAATGCCAAAGGTCAATGGCATTGAGACCATTGATTATTTAAAACAGAATGCGCCTTCCATTCCTGTCATTGTGGTCACGGGCTATCCCGACTCGGACCTGGCAGTTTCCTTATTGAAAAAGGGTGTGAAGGACTATCTGGTAAAGCCTATTGAGAAAGTAAAACTGCTGGCCAAGGTTGAGGAGGTGCTTTCTTCCCCGCAAGAATTTAATTATGTTTGAACCATGTATCCATATGACAAGGGGGTCAATTTATGGATACCCATCACGGCAACTCCGCTCCTTACGTAAGGGGTTCCGAGGAGATTGAAACGCGAAAGGGCATACGTACTGGATTAAAAAATAAGTTGATCTGGACTATGCTTGGGGTTGGGGCCTTGCCCTTGATGTTGGCTATGATTCTTTCCTATTTGCAGGGAACGAAATCCCTGCAGGGGGTGATCGGAGCCAGCTTCAAGGCACTGGCTTATGAAACTTCCACCAAAATAGATTTATTGATTGAGGGTGAGATTTCAAGGAATATCCGTCACGCCACTCACCCTTTCATCAGGTCTGCCATTTCTGGTTTTAACCGGACCCTCCTCGCTCTTGATCCTGTAGCACGGCAAAAATATATTGAGGGAGAGAGTGCCGGTTCATCCCAGTCCATTCTTGAGTCAGAAGCCAGCGGGGTGCTTCACAGTTTCCAGAAAAGGAAAACCTTGTCTGTCCTCGCGACCCGTGCCTTATATATCACCGATGCGTTTGGAGTCCTCAGGGCCAGTATCAATAACTTCCCTGAATTTCTTCATACTGGAAAACCCGACTGGGAAAAAACCATTTCCAGCGAAAAAGATTTTGTTTATATGGGACCGGTCACCCATAACGCAAAGGCCGAAGCCTCCCTGATGACCTTTGCTTTCCCGATCCTGAATGCACAAGAAAAAACCATCGGGGTTCTCCACCATGTATTTGACGTGAAGGAATTTTTTTCCGGTTACATGGAACCGATTACTTTCGGCGAGACAGGTCATGTCATGTTGATCGATTCGAGAGGAATGGTGCTGGATTGTCCGATATTGCCAACGGGGTTTTTGTTGCCAGACCCGGTTCTGGTCAAGAGTGTTACAGGGAAGAATCCGGATTGGGTCAAAACCATGGGAGACGGTCATGGTGGCGAAGATCTTTCCATTATCGGGTTCTCACCTCTGGAGCAGACCCGGGAATGGATTACCCGGTCGGAAGGGAAAACTTGGTATACCTTTGCGTGGCAGGCTTCGGATGAGTTATTTGCTCCTATGCAAAAACTATTTTTATGGATTTCCATGGCCGGTGTGGTTTCCATCCTGTTGATCGGAGGCATGGGTTCCTTGGCGGCAAAGAAAATTGTCCAACCCATTCGCGAACTTCAGAAAGCCACAGAGCGTATTGGTAAAGGTGAAAAAGTTGAGCCGCTGGAAATCAAGACGGGAGATGAACTTGAAGCGCTGGCCAATGAGGTCAACCTGATGAACGATTTGCTGCAAAAATCTTTTTCAGGGCTGGAGCATCAGGTGCTTGAAAAAACCGAGGAGGTTCTTTATCTCAAAGAATACACCGACAGCATTCTCAGGAGTGTTCCTGATGCGGTGGTTATTTTTGATCCTAACCTGAAAATTGAATATATGAATGGGGCGTTTGAGACTGTTGCCCAACAAACCGCCGACCAAATTCAAGGACATTCTTTGATGGATCTGGGACTCGAGTCCGCCTCGACTTGGAAAGTTGTACAGGACGAACTCCTCAATTTTTATAGTGAAATCGTTCCCATTTCCTCCCGAAAGATGGGGGATCAGACTATACAATGCTATACCGCTCAAGATCCTCTTGTCCCCAAAGAATCTCCTTCCCTACAGAGCATGAAACAGACCGTCAAGCTGGATGGGAAAATTTTCGCATTTCAGATTTTTGATATTGTCATTCACGACGACAGTGGCAAACGATTGGGATTGCTTCTAAGGGACGTTACTGAAGATGTGGAGCTGCACAACCAATTGGCTATGACGGAAAAACTGTCTGGTTTGGGTACACTCGCTACGGGCATTGCCCATGAATTGAACAATCCGTTGGTTTCCATCATGGGTTTTGCTGAAGCCATCATAGGTGAAAAGGATCAGGGTAAAATTCAAAAATATGCCGATAAAGTTTTTGACCGTTCCAAACATATGGCGTCGATTATTCTCAATATGTCGGGTTACACGCGCTCGCCCGGGTTGGTGGAAGAAAAAGAAGTGGACCTCAATGAACGGATCGATGTGGCCATTGAGATCGCTATTCTTGCTTCCTATAACAATGACATCAAAGTGGATAAAAATTTTTCTGAGTTGCCACCTATCAAGGCAAAACCTGAGGAAATTCAACAGATATTTATCAATCTGCTGACTAATGCTGTGCAGGCGATGGAAGGTAAAGGGAAACTGAGCATTTCAACGGAAGGGCAAAATGGAAATGTTCTCGCGACAGTTAGAGATACGGGGTCGGGTATTCCACAAGAATACTTGTCGAAAATCTATGATCCGTTTTTTACTACCAAGGAGCAGGGAAAGGGGACTGGCCTGGGACTGAACATCGTCCATAAACTGGTGGTGAAACTTGGAGGAAAGATTGATGTTTCCTCACGGAAAGGAAAAGGAACCACATTCTCCTTGGCTTTTCCCGCCAGCCAATAAAAGTCCAAAAACCTGAACTAACGAGGGGCGGATTCAAGTTGGAAGCGTAACAGCTAGTAAAGTGCTCTTATTAAGAGTAGCTCATAGGATGTTTAAATCCAGGCGATTTCCCGGGTCTATGATTGAGTTGACGCATGATGTGTTTTAGTTCCCGGCTGATCGTTGATTTATGAACAGAAAGTACTTTAGCGATCCTTCACGAAAAAATATCACGCCTTCCCGACCGGTTAACGAATGGTAAGTTTTTTATATTTTGACCTTCTGTTTTCTTCTTTGCCACCCAATTCCTGTTTGCGCTTTTCCTGATACTCCTCGAAGTTTCCTTCGAACCATCGCACTTTGCTGTTGCCTTCAAAAACCAGAAGGTGCGTGCAGATGCGGTCGAGAAAAAATCGGTCATGGCTGATGACCAGGACACATCCACTGAAATCAAGAATGGCGTTTTCGAGATTACGCAG
>CBDBHY010000001.1:0-4380 GCA_965205835.1 Nitrospinales bacterium
GGTGGTGACGGACGCGCACGGTCTGGACTCGCCAGCGGCGACGGTGACGGTGACTGTCACGGCCGGGCCCAACGACGGGCCGACCGCAGACGCCGGGATTGACCAGACGGTGGGCGAGGGCGAGATTGTGGCGCTTGATGGCAGCGGCAGCAGCGATCCCGAGGGCGACGACCTGAGCTACCTGTGGACCCAGTTGTCCAACGGCGCCCCGAGTGTTTCCCTTTCGGACGCGACCCTTCAGGGCCCGGGCTTCACGTCTCCAGACCAGCTGCAGGCGGACGTTTCGCTGGAGTTCACGCTGGTGGTGACGGACTTGCACGGTCTGGCCTCGCCCGCGGCGACGGTGACGGTGACGGTCACGGTCGGGCCCAACGACGCGCCGACCGCAGACGCCGGGATTGACCAGACGGTGGGCGAGGGCGAGATTGTGGCGCTTGATGGCAGCGGCAGCAGCGATCCCGAGGGCGACGACCTGACCTACCTGTGGACCCAGGTGTCCAACGGCGCCCCGGGTGTTTCCCTTTCGGACGCGACCCTTCAGGGCCCGGGCTTCACGTCTCCAGACCAGCTGCAGGCGGACGTTTCGCTGGAGTTCACGCTGGTGGTGACGGACTTGCACGGTCTGGCCTCGCCCGCGGCGACGGTGACGGTGACGGTCACGGCCGGGCCCAACGACGGGCCGACCGCAGACGCCGGGATAGACCAGACGGTGGCCGAGGGCGAGATTGTGGCGCTTGATGGCAGCGGCAGCAGCGATCCCGAAGGCGACGACCTGAGCTACCTGTGGACCCAGGTGTCCAACGGCGCCCCGAGTGTTTCCCTTTCGGACGCGACCCTTCAGGGCCCGGGCTTCACGTCTCCAGACCAGCTTCAGGCGGACGTTTCGCTGGAGTTCACGCTGGTGGTGACGGACTTGCACGGTCTGGCCTCGCCCGCGGCGACGGTGACGGTGACGGTCACGGCCGGGCCCAACGACGGGCCGACCGCAGACGCCGGGATTGACCAGACGGTGGCCGAGGGCGAGATTGTGGCGCTTGATGGCAGCGGCAGCAGCGATCCCGAAGGCGACGACCTGACCTACCTGTGGACCCAGGTGTCCAACGGCGCCCCGAGTGTTTCCCTTTCGGACGCGACCCTTCAGGGCCCGGGCTTCACGTCTCCAGACCAGCTTCAGGCGGACGTTTCGCTGGAGTTCACGCTGGTGGTGACGGACTTGCACGGTCTGGCCTCGCCCGCGGCGACGGTGACGGTGACGGTCACGGCCGGGCCCAACGACGGGCCGACCGCAGACGCCGGGATTGACCAGACGGTGGGCGAGGGCGAGATTGTGGCGCTTGATGGCAGCGGCAGCAGCGATCCCGAGGGCGACGACCTGAGCTACCTGTGGACCCAGGTGTCCAACGGCGCCCCGAGTGTTTCCCTTTCGGACGCGACCCTTCAGGGCCCGGGCTTCACGTCTCCAGACCAGCTGCAGGCGGACGTTTCGCTGGAGTTCACGCTGGTGGTGACGGACTTGCACGGTCTGGCCTCGCCCGCGGCGACGGTGACGGTGACGGTCACGGCCGGGCCCAACGACGGGCCGACCGCAGACGCCGGGATTGACCAGACGGTGGGCGAGGGCGAGATTGTGGCGCTTGATGGCAGCGGCAGCAGCGATCCCGAGGGCGACGACCTGACCTACCTGTGGACCCAGGTGTCCAACGGCTCGCCGACGGTCTCCCTGTCGGACGCGACCCTTCAGGGCCCGGGCTTCACGTCTCCAGACCAGCTGCAGGCGGACGTTTCGCTGGAGTTCACGCTGGTGGTGACGGACTTGCACGGTCTGGCCTCTCCCGACGCGACGGTGACTGTGACGGTCACTCCCGGAGCCAATGCTGCTCCGACCGCCGACGCCGGGATTGACCAGTCGGTTGACGAGGACACGGATGTGACGCTTGACGGCAGCGGCAGCAGCGACCCCGAGGGCGAGGTCCTGACCTACCTGTGGGCCCAGGTCTCCAACGGCGCGCCGACGGTTTCCCTTTCGGACGCGACCCTTCCGGATCCGGGCTTCACGTGCCCAGACCAGCTGCAGGCAGACGTGTCGATGGAGTTCATACTGGTCGTGAAGGACGTCCGCGGTCTGGCCTCGTCCCCAGCTACGGTGACGGTGACGGTCAGAGCGTTGAACGACGCCCCGACGATCAACGGAGAGCCTGACACTACTGCGATCGAGGGCGTCGCGTACAGGTACCAGCCGGACGTAGTGGATGCGGATGATGATGTGGCCTCGCTCACATTCATGATGGAGGGCAAGCCTGTCTGGGCCAAGTTTGACAATCAGACGGGCGAGCTGAGCGGCACGCCGCTCCAGGAGCATGTTGGGCCGCACACTGGCATCGTGATCAGGGTTGAGGATCCCAGTGGCGCATCGGACAGCGTGGGTCCCTTCGCGATCACCGTCTCCGCGGTGAACAACGCCGCAGTACAGGAGAGGCTTGAAGCTAACAGGTGGCTGCTGAACATGCGTACCAATCTTGTCTTGGCCAACCAGCCCAAGCGAGCGCGTCGCATCATGCGGCTGCAGCGCGGTGCTGGCGCAGAGCAGCTGAGCTTCGCAACCGGAGAGGTGTCCAAGCTCATGCCCCTTGAGTTCAACCTCCTCAGCCTTGACTCAGGGAGCTACAGCCTCTCCACCAGTTTGGACCAGGTCAACCGCGCTGCCAGCCACCTGCGCTTGGCACAGGGGGGGAACGCAACCCATGACCTCAGGCAGCTTGATGTCTGGTTTGAGGGGTCCCTCCACAAGTTCACCGGCGCCGCAGGCTCCAGCGGCGAGTTTGGAATAGCCCACCTTGGCGCAGACTACCTGCTCACCCCGGACTTGTTGCTGGGCGGGTCAGTGCAATATGACGACCTGAGCGGCAGCGACGGCCGCGCGGGCGGAAGTTCCGAGGGCAGGGGGTGGCTGGCCGGGCCGATAGTCACCGCGCGCCTGCGGGAGAGCCTGTACCTGGACGCGCGCCTGGCCTGGGGCGCCTCGGACAATGATGTCTCCGTGTCGGGAGCCAGCACGGACAGCTTCAAGTCAACGAGCTGGCTGACAGACATCAGCCTGTCCGGGGACCACAACCTGGGTGGATGGACCATCCAGCCCAGCGCCGGCCTGTCCTATATGGAGGAAAGGCAGAGGGCCTACCTCACCTCACTGGGCGCGATGGTACCCAGCCAGACGCTGTCCCGGGGCGAGCTGCGGCTTGGGCCAAGCCTCTCGACCCGGCTTGGGGCGGCGAATGGCTGGCTCTATGAGCCCTCGCTCAAGCTAGATGCGGTGTATAGCCATGTGGGAGCCAATGGTAGGGCGTTCCTCCTTGGCGGTGTGCCCGCGCCGGACGGCTGGAGGGCGCGATTTGAAGCCGGGCTGAGACTTATCCCCTCCAAGGACGCGAGCCTGTCACTCATTGGTAACTATGACGGAATTGGGCAAGACGACCTGGAAACCTGGGGCTTCGGGCTTGATCTGCAGTTGAGGTTCTGAGCCTTGCGCTCCTTGTGGGCATGCATTTCCAGACCGCGGTAGATGGAAGGTACGTCAAGTTCCTGCGCGGCCGGGGCACCTTTGGCCAAAGCAGGTGTCAGGCTGCGTTCCCATCGCGATCAAGGACATGGCGGGGACGATGACCTAGACGAGCGTCGCTGGCCTGTCAGAGTCGATGGGCAGCCACTACACCTCAAGAGCTGCTGCTCCATGGCAACTTCATCATCCATCAGGCCAGCTTAATTTTCTATCCACAGGCAAGCTCAAGTCCAGCTCAGCCTGTCCAATCCGCAGAATTCTGGAATCTGCTAGCCGCGGTAATTATAATTAGACCTTAGGGTTAGGTCTCCTAGGGCTTTCTCTGCCTTACTCCCTTCCCTTGCATATGCATGCGATCTAAGGCAGAAAACACCTGCGTGGCTGGGCTGGGATGACCAAGCCAAAGTGGAGGTTGCGCGCTGCTCTGCGTAGCGGGTACTCAGCTACGCTGTGTTCCATCCTGCTCAGCATTGCCGCGGCCAGCGCACATGGAGCAGGTGCGTCCACCGTCTCTTCGAAGCTGTGGTCCACAGTGCCCGACGCTCGCGGGCCTGCCTTCCAGTCCATCTGCGATCCCAACAGCGTCAGGCTTAGAGCTGCTGGGGAGGGTGCTGCACCGCGGCTGGCCCTTGCTGAAGATTCACAGTTGCTTACGCTCCTGGGAAAGTTCTGCGGCACCAGCGGCGATGCCACGGGCCATTCGCCAGCCACGGCAGCCGAGCGCATCGCAGCGGTGGGCGACGCCGACAGCACCTCAATCTTCACACTGGCCGCTCGTGGGGTCGACGACCTCACACAAGGTTTCCAAGCGACAACTGACAACT
>CBDBHY010000002.1:0-10178 GCA_965205835.1 Nitrospinales bacterium
ACAAAGATTCATCTTTGAATGGGGGATGAGATATTTTATTTGAATTGTTTGTTTTCCCCCAACCACAATTCACAGTATTGTATGATGTATCGTACAGTACTGTATAGAATCATCTCTTGTTGAGATGAGACATTTCATGGTTTCGGCAATACCGACTAGCGATAAAGCCAACCCAATTGTATAGTTCCTATGGAACGGTACAATTGAGCAACAGTGATGCATAACACCTCATGTGAGGATCATTTGATGCATTACTGAATCATCAGGGGGATTCCCTAATAGTTGATTTTTTTTCCAGTGATACTTTCACTGATGTAATCCCATTTTCTGGATTGCATTTTGTGTCTTTTTGTTGCATAAATTGTATGCCTTGAGAGACGGACCTCCAATTTGTACATAGAGTTCTTTGAGCAGGTCTGACTGTTTTAGCTTTGCCAATTCCTCAAAGACTAGCACCATTGTGACGTGTCTTAGTCTGTCATGCTTGCAGTCTTTGCATTTTGGGATTGTCTTATCTAGTTCTGCCTTTACAGAATCATTGGCAAACCTGTATGCCTTTCTTGCAGGCTGTCCTGACTCGCAGTACAGACGTCTGAGAATCTTTTGCTTGGAGTTGTTATGTATCAGGACATCAAAGATGTTGCCTAGCAGTTCTGTTCCGACTGTCATCAGCAATAAAAGTCCGGCTGAATCATTTCTTTTTGTTCCAGTTTGTGAGAAATGCCTTTGGCAGCATGCTTTTCATCACTTTACGCCCTCCTTGACTGCATCTGTTTTTTGGTATGATGTGGTTTCAAGAATCAGTTCCAGAACCTGGCCTGTCTTGTGCAATACTTTGCGGATTAACTGCATTGCTTTTTCTGGATCATCATGTGCATATCCCTTGATGTACTCAAACGTCTCAAGATCAATGGTATGATCATACATTTGAGACAACACTCCTGCACTTAGCTGGGCAATTGCCTCTTGTTGTGGGTCTTGTCCTCCTTTGAGTTTTCCATCAATTTTCTCATGTGCCTTGTGTGCTAACTCGTGAAAGAATACTCCTGCATTGTCTGTGCTTAGCTGGATTTTGTTGTTTGCAGTATCATATGATCCCCATGCATCGGGTCTTACCTGGTATTGTATTTTGACTCCCCATTTCTCTGCGACATCACTTAGTGGTGGCAGTGTCCTTGGTGGATTTTTCACATATTCTATCTTGGAGTTTTTTCCTGTACCGTATGTGTTCTCTGCATCATACAGACCCTTGAAGAAGAATCCTGCAGTTATTGTTTTCTCTTCTTTGTTGTCTTTCTCATCTTTGTCGCTGTTTTTGATTCTCTGTGTTCTTGGCATCATGATGAACACTTTTTTTGACCAATCCAGTGGAAAGCGGTTTAGTTGCCTCCATGTGGCACTTCCTCTTGCATCATATGCGCCTTGGATTGCAAGTAGTATTCTGTTTGCTCTGGAATACCTGTTTTGCGGCACATCAATCGGGTCCAGAAATGTTTTGAGGATTGCATTTTGTAACAGTTCTGGATTTTCAAAACTTTTTACTAGTTTTTCTAGAATCTGTTTTGATTGATTCATCTGTTTTTCTTTTGTTTTTTGTATTGTTTGTTGGACCATAAAGGCTCAACCTCCTGTTATTCTGGCAGTAACGTCTCCAGCAGTACGATTCCTGTCATGAGAACTGTTGTTTGGATTCATCGCTTGGATGAAACCGCAGTACAGTCCTGTAGGAATGTTTTGAAAATCTATTTTGATCTTCTTTACACATCTCACACCCATCCGCTGAGTCGGGCTTGCACGATATGATCATACAAGATAAAATGGGTTTGGATGATAATGACTCAGTCAAAAAAATTGGGCTGTAGTATTACAGCTTGTCTTCTATTCTTTTTAGGGCATCAACTACGTTGTTTTGAGATGATGCTATCTCTCGGAGTATGTCTGTCTGTTTTGTAGAGTTTACATCGAGTCTTTTGAGGATGTCATTTTGTTTGCTGGAATTGACATCGAGTCTTTTGAGGATGTCATTTTGCTCGTTGAATCGCAGGTGTAGTTGTTTTGCCACCTGTCTTGTTGCAAGCATCATGTATATCCCTACGCCTCCGGCAATAATAAAGGCAGCTCCTATGGCGACAAGTGTCTCGTTCCACAAAACCACTCCTGTTATCAACAGACTGATGCCAAGAGATACAATGACAAACAGCCATCGATTGTCCTTTACCTGATCACTGATGTTGGTTTTTTGTACATCCGTACCTTTACCAAACATGCTCTTCTGAGCCTCCAGTGTTATTTATCACAAGCTGCATTATGCTTGCGGCAGCCAGTCCAACTCCGAGCCATCCTACTATTCGAACATCAAAGATTTCTGCTGTTATGATGCAGACAAACCCTCCAATATTCACTGCAATCAGAAACACATTCATCTCCGTCATTTTTATCATACTGTATGATGGTTCTTTTACATTTTTAGGATTTGTCATTGTTTGGGTTGTACCTTGTATTGTAACATCTTTACAGCTTGCACATGCGAGCATTCCCCCCGAAACTTGAATCCTGCACATTTGCATATTTCTGATTCTATGATGTATGATTTTCCAGGAGTCGAGGATTTCACCTGATACAGGTCATCATCAATCTGCATTATGGATTTGGTGTCTATGAGATTCTGGGCTTTTCTCTTTGTGAATTCAGACATTATTGTCTGAATCGCTCTATGTGTATGCTCTCAGAATTGGCATACAGAGTTGCGATGCTTTCTATGGTTTCAGACTCCACAGTATCATGTATGATCTTTATGACCGGTGTCTTGTTGTGTATGACACTTACTGAAAACCTGCCGTTTCTGAAAACATCCTCAAGATGTGCCTTGAGAATTTTTGTCCTCGGTACAATGCCGATGCCTGATATCTCTGAGAGTTGCTGCGGATATGTTTCAGGTATGTGCTCTATTTGATGTTCCCGGCTTGTCTTTTGCAGATATTGTCTTACACGTCTTATTGCATCATCAAATGCAAATGTGCTCTTTCCTTGCAGCAGTGTTGCCGTTGACATTCTCTAGGATGTCGTATTGCAGCTAGACTCATTGTGGTATTCAGTTCTAACAGCTGTTGCCATGGTGTGACATTTTTGACATCTCATGGTACACTCCATTTTTGTATCACCGTCTTGGGAATGATGTGTTGCATGTACCGAACCTGCAACTATCTCCCATGAATCATGTGTGCACTTTATGGAATTGTTGACGGTCTTCATCATACATCCCACACACATTGGTTTGGATTATCTGCATTGATGTAGCACGTTGCATCGCAGCATCCTCCGTTTCTTGCAACATCTTCAGTACTCACACAGATGACGTTGAATTGTTTCTCTGCAGTATAATCAATGATGAACCCATGTTTGCGCCATCTTCCCTTTGCAGGATGTGATATTATTGCAGATTTTAGAGATTCAGGAGTTTTGCATACTGGATAGTTGCCTTTTAGCTCAGCCCATGCGTCTTTAGACATTATGTCAAATCTCCCGTACCGTTGCAGTCATCGCATTGCATCTCGTCATACGTTCCAGTTGCAGTATCCTCCATGCTGAATCCTCTCCCTGAGCAGTTCTTACAGACAGTCATTGCTCTTTGAACCCATACACTAAAAGACATCCGCAATCCTTTCCATCTGATGTGATTGACGCAATGATGTGATCTTCGTCTGTTTGAGCCATTGCTATGTTGCCATCAACAGTTATGGTGTATTTGTCATGGATTTTCTCACCATCGATTTCCCAGTCTGCAATGTTTGAGTTGAGAAATGCCTCTGCAACATCTGCCTTTGTCTGTTGTGTGAGTTTTTGACCTGTTGTGGAGTTGATGCTCACTGCTATCTGCCTGTCACCAATGCAGAGTGTTTGTGTGCCATCAAATCTGCCTGAACCATTGCACATTGCACAATCTTTTCCTGGCAGTATTCTTTGGCACTCATTTTTTTCACAATATGCACATCCAGGACCTCCGCATTCAGCACATGTATCAAAGATTTCAGTGCCGTTGCAGTTGTCACATACAGATTGCTTTTCACAGATAAGACATTCATTTACATCCAACACGCCATGAGGACATGGTATCAAATCTTTTTTTGGCACATCTTTTTGCGGTCCTGCTGAATCAAAGTACTGATGGCATTGCACACATCTCTCAAAGACTGCATGTTCCTTGACGTATTGCTTTGTGATCTTTTCATCATCTACTGGCACTGAATCGGGATTACAATAGTCATCCTCACACATGTCATCATTTCCGTGATATGGAGTATCAATGTCTATTCCATCTGGATTCTTGTCACAGAAATTTAGCTCCCAGTATGTCTCCTGAATCTCGTGACACTCGTGACAGTATTTTTTCCATGTTAGTTGCTCATCTGTCAGGGCATCTTGGTTGTATGGTGATGATTTTAGACACTCTGTAACTATCTCCGAGATTAGGGCATCTAGTTGAGACGGCATGTCGTCTTGTACTGCATGTTTCATTGAATGTGCCATATCATCAAACATCTCCAATGTTTCCTCTCTTGTTGGGTCTCTTTGCAGTTCTTCTTGAGCCTTGATGAATACGTCTTCCCAGGACAATGTCGCAAGAGTTATGCCTGACGGCATGTCACTCCAGTCTGGAACTGTACCTCTTGACATTAGTTTTCATCCTCCAGTTCTCTGCCCATTTTTTCATAGGCTTGCACGGTTGGTTCATCCTCTGTTTCCAGGATATCATCAAATGCATCAATGACATCCCAAAAGGAATTCATCATAGAGTCTGTGAACTTTCCTCTGACTGCCATACCCATAATTTGGTGCACTCTTTTCTCATCGCAGTCTAGGTGATTTTTGATATCCTCTGAACTAAGAGTTAGGACGGATATGGATGCCATTAGATGTGTATCTCCTGTATGTGTACAGGTTCATAGTTTGGGTCTTTTGCTTTGAGCAGATCAAAGAAGATCTCTGTCTTGTATGTGCTGTTTGGTTTTTCATATTCTTTTTCTGTTTCGTCTTGTATTTGCTCTATGGCATCAGAATTTAGACTTGACTTGAATATGCCATATGACTCATCGTCATCTCGGTCTAGCAGATGATACGTGTTTTTCATTAGATGCCATCCTCATCGTCCAGTTGGAAGCTTTTGCCAAACCCTAAAAAGTGCTGGCACAGATGCATTGCCTCCTTCCAGTTTTCTAGTTCTCCATCTGATGTGACATTGATCTTCTCACCGAGGTGATGCTTTGCAATTACCAGACATACATTTACTGCCAGGTCATACGGCTTGAATGCAGTCTTGGTACACTCAAAGATCAGTCCATTTTGTCTGGTATCTTGCTTCCACTCTGGGATGTCTGAGATTTTCTGCTCAAGGCAAAATGTCTCATGGGAACAGTCCCCGCCACAGGCTCTAGTTTCTAGCTCTGCACCTGCAAACCAACTGCCTTGTGTTATCTCTGCCAGTTGTTGGCCTGCCTTGTTTTGTGAAACTCCAGAGGCATTTTTACCAGGCCATGTTATTCCTAGCTGTTTTTCTTCATGTCCACATTTTGCCAATCCGTTGAATCGGATTTCTGTCGGACTGATTCTTGGATATCCCTCGCCAAATGCATCTGCAAGTACTACTCCCAGATGTCTTAATGGTGTTATCATCTTTTTGAAGTCTGCTGCAACTTTGGCAAATGCTGTACTGTCAAACTCTGGTGAGACGCAGTAATAGTGAGTGTAACCCATTAGTTGCACTCCAGACAATTACATGTACATCCATGTGGTTCATCTAGGGTACCATAGTATTGCTCATTTGCAACCTGTTCTTCAAGTTGATCTTGCAGAATTTCTTGCTGTTCTTGTGTCCATTCCATGTTCTGGATAGTGTCTTTTGAATAAAAGACGGTTTTTTGTTGTACATTTGTTATACTTGTACTTGTATTGTTTGGTAAAGCCATTTGACTTTTCCTCCTATATTCTGAAATAACGTTTTCAGTAGAACGACTCCCTGTGTAGAACTGTTTTTCAGAAACATCCATTTTCAGATGCATCATAATTACAATTCTGGGAATGTTAAAATCATCTTTCAGATTTCAATATTTCCTTTCTCACACCCGTCTGCCTGTCAGCCTTTGATTGTACAATCAAAGATAATACGGGTTTGGAAGGATTGTCAGGTCAAAAAATATGCTGTAGTATTACAGCTTGTCTTCGATTTTCTTGAGACCTTCTCCGAGATTTGAGAAACCTGTCTCTATTCTTTTTAGAACGTCTATCATCTCTGAATGGTTTTTGTTCTGAGATGATGCTATCTCATTTAGAGATTTATCCATGTCTTTCTGAGATGATGCTATGTCTTTGAGAATTCCAGTCTGCGTATCAAGAATCTCATTTTGCTCGTTGAATCGCAGGTGTAGTTGTTTTGCCACCTGTCTTGTTGCAAGCATCATGTATATCCCTACGCCTCCGGCAATAATAAAGGCAGCTCCTATGGCGACAAGTGTCTCGTTCCACAAAACCACTCCTGTTATCAACAGACCGATGCCAAGAGATACAATGACAAACAGCCATCGATTGTCCTTTACCTGATCACTGATGTTGGTTTTTTGTACATCCGTACCTTTACCAAACATGCTCTTCTGAGCCTCCAGTGTTATTTATCACAAGCTGCATTATGCTGCAACCCTTTCTTTGCATTGGCTGTACAACAATGTGTCATCAGGCATGTCCTTCCAGTCTGGAATTTCAGATTGACACATTATGGGACATCATCTCCTTTTTCCAGTTCTTCTTGGTATTTGTCCCACCCTGCATTGTACGCCATGAATTCCTTTATGGCATCAATCCCGCCTTGCGATTCTATGATTTTTCGTTCGGTTTCCTCATTGACTGCAAGAGGAGGAATATTCTCATACGCCATGTCTGTTCCCTCATCAATTGTTCCAATGACTGCCTGATTTGCGCCAACTCCGGCTTTCATCAGAATTTCAGATGTTGCACCGCGTTCTGACATTACTTGATAAAAGTCAAGAAATGCCCGGTGTTCTGAGATGGTCATCTCTATATCAGACCCCTGATGTTTGAAAATGGTTGGAAGTTGCAGTTTCTGCAAATCCACAACTCAAATGTGTCATCAGTCAATGTAGGGTCTCCTCTCTTGATGGTGTGATATCCGTATTGGGTGGAACCACACTCTGGACAATCGTTTTGAGGTCGTACCAAAGGTAGCATCTCTGAGAACGGTTTGATTGTAGTCTCTGTTAGTTTTGCACCATTTTTCTTAATGTCTGCAATGTCAATGTATCCCCATTCTGCGTCTCTGTCGGAGTTAAGATTTGCATATCCGAATGCCTCGTTTGTGGATTCGTCTAGTTCTGCAATACACCATACAAAATTCACAGATGAAAGATGCCATACTTGATAGATTATCTTCTCATCAAATGAAATTCCGTCAGTCTCGTAGAGTTTTGGGATTTTGGATTTTTCTGACAATTCAGATTACCTCCTCAAACTTTTCAAAGTCTTTTACATGATCAGATATTCCTGACTTTGTATGGTCGTATCCGTAAAATCCCCAACAACTGTCTGTTTCAGTCAGATGTTCCTCGTTGAGATTACACGTTGATTTCTCATACAGGATAAACCCATATGTGTCGCCTCTGAGATACTGATCATATGTGCTAACTTCTGCCTCAAGTATGTCTGTTATATCTCTACACGTTTTCTCAGAAATTTGCTTTGCATTCCACTCCTCTTTTGCCATTTTATTTGTCACATAGATGACGCCGACAATAGATGAATCCCATTCATCACTGTATGGATAGGTGCGTTGCCCACAGTATATGCTGATGCCATTGTGATCATAAAGGTGTAGGGGCAGCATCACTGCAATATCTTTGATGTCTAGTTCTTCATCTTGAAGATACTCTTCAAATGACATTTCAGTTTGTATGTCTCCCAAGTCGTATCTTGGATGTCTACATACCATTACTCCAAGATTATCAAAATGTTTTCTTGGATTTTCTGGTGTTTCGTCTGGACGTATCACTAACACCTGATTTTTGTATTCTAGTTTTTGTTGAACCATTTTGGTTCCTCCTATAATCTGGTAGTAACGTCTCCAGCAGTACGGTTCCCGTCATAAGATTTGTTTTGAGTTATTTTCTTTTGAGAATACCTCAAAGCAATTCTGTAGGAACGGTTTGAAAATCAATCTTGATCTTCTTTACACATCTCACACCCATCCGCTGAGTCGGTTTCTAGCTTGCGCTAAAAATAAAATGGGTTTGGACTGTTTGACTCAGTCAAAATCAGTCTTTATTGTAGACTGATTTGTGGTCACATACTCTATGCAAAATAATCTTACTGTTAAAATAATCAATAGTATAGATTATTCTATATTTGCCAACATTGTATGCAAATACTTTCATGCCTATTTTGTATTCTCCTTGATCTGCAGGATTATCAGATATGGAAAGTTCTGATAATGATTTGAGGATTCTTTGTTTTAGTTGTGGATCAAGACCCTTGAATTGTTTGATGAATCTTGGTCGGCGTAATAAATCCCAAATCATTGACCACTCAATTCTTTTGAAAGTTCATCAAAACTCACCGTTTGCCAGTCATCACTGTTTCTTGATTCTATGATGTCTAACACTTCTTCTGGAATCATATCATCTTCATGCAATGACTTTAGATGTTCCTCAAAAGTATCTGATCTGTAGTTGTTTTGCTCAAAATCCTTTCTGATTATCTCTAGCTTGTCTTCTGGAAGATGCTCAAAAGGATTGAGGGTTTTTGTCTCAGACATGTCTATTCTATTTTTCCATCATAAAAAAAGATTAGGAATCAAGAATGCGGTTTAATTCCTGTCTAACCTTTTTGAGTGCTCTTTTGTGCTTTCTCTGCCTGATGCTATCCCGGGCATTGCCTAATGATGTTTTTACATCAGACATTGTATCCTTGCAGGACGCTTTGCATCAGTCATTTTCGTAAATGTCTGCAAAGGTGTGCGTTCTTTCAGACTTTGCATCAGAGTATTTCTTTTTAGAATATTTCTCGTATGCCTTTTGCAGCATCTGAATTAACTCTGGTATCTGTTCGAGCTGGATTGATGGTCCTCTATTCCATACTGTTTGTCCGTTGTCCTGGTTTACAAATGTAGATGGCAGTCCGAACTGTACCTTGTCATCAGGTATCATGGAGCCTTTCTGTCTTTGTATCATTAGCTCTGCATCATTTGGAAGATGTCGGAGTTTCATCTGGGCTATAGTCTCAAATCCTTCTTCAGACATTAGAATGCCACCCCCAAATCACATTCAGAGTTCTCATCTAGAAAGTCCCACGTCTGATACTCACATGCACATCCTTTTTCTTTGCAGTCATGCACTGGTTTTTCTGAATCACCGTCATATCCTCCTTTCACATAACTCTTTGAGTTCTTAGAATAACTCCAGTCGATGTACTCGTACTGTGTCTGTATTATGGAGCGTACCTCGTGATTGCATGCGATGCATATTGGAACCCTGTTTTCCTTTTCTGCATCTCGCATCTCCATACTTTGGGATTTGTGTATCCTGCCCCATCCGCCGCACATCATGCAGTCTTTTCCTTGCTGTATGCTCTGCTCATGGCCTTTGACTGCACAATACTCGCATCTTGCATCATGGTGTTTGCTTGTACCGCATTCAGTACAGGTCTCAAAGATTCCGGTTCCTTTGCAGTTAGGACATGTGCTGTTTATGACCAACTATGCTGCAACCCTTTCTTTGCATTTACTGCACAACAATGTGTTATCATTCTTCCAGTTCCAGTCTTGGTGTAATCCGTCATCCCATGAGAACTCTATGTCATCTCCTGATTCAGCAGTCCAGTCAAAGCCGTCAGAATATGCACAGTTACACATGCAGCTAATGGATACCTGTGTGCTTGCAATTATGAAATCATCATAGTCGCATCTAAAGACGTGCGGTGTTGTGTATCCTCCGCGTATGTCACATCCTCCATGGAATTGCAAGACGATGTATGTGTAGCCATCTATTGTGAGAAAATCGTACTGCATTTCTTGGTTGCCACAATAGGACTCGAAACCGTATGTGTTTGCGCCATGATCTTTCATCCAATCATCCTCGTTATACGTCTCAGCAAACTCTTCCATGTTCTCAACCCATAAT
>CBDBHY010000003.1:0-2273 GCA_965205835.1 Nitrospinales bacterium
GTTGGCGGGGCGCCGGAAATCGTCGGATCGGTATTATGTATGACAACATTGAGCTGAGAGCTATGACCTAGGAAGAGGTCTTCTACCCTGATGGTGATTAATACACGGTTCGATTGCAAGGCTCCTAGAGGTGACGGATTGACGGTCAGGATGCTGCCAGAGAGGCTCACCGTTGCGACTCTGTCATCCGAAGACACCGCCTCGTAGCTCACTGGATCGCCGTCAGTGTTGATGGTGTAGTCAGCGAGATCAACAATCAGAGGAGCGTCAGGAAATCTCAGGTTCATTGTTACAAGGATTGTGGAGTCGAACAATGGTCGGGTGTTGTCTACCGTCACATCGAAGGACGCCGTTCGTTCTACATCGGTATTACCGTCTGCGAATGTAATCTCGATTCTGGTGGTTGAGGGAACTAATGATGCCCCGGAGATTGGAGTTAGGGTCAGGATGCCGTCGGAGACGCTCGCTGTTGCGACGTTCTCATCACTGGATGTCACTGTGTAGCTCACAGAATCGTCTTCACGGTCGGTGATGTAGTCGGCAAGATCAAGGGTTCGGGGGCTGGCTGTGAGCGTCTGATCAGGAATGCTCTCAGTGAGCTCTGGGGGGCTGTTGAAGACACCCACGAGGAAAACATCTTCGGTCTCGCCCAAGCCATCGCTGATGGTGATTGTGGCGACGATGCCTGTAGTAGAGATGCCGACCGCTGTGATGGTCAGGAAGTTGCCGTTGACGCTCACCGTTGCGACGCTCTCATCTCCGGACGACGCTTCGTAGCTCAGGGGATCGCCATCGGGGTCGCTGTAAAGGGGGGAGAGAGCAATGTTTCCTCTAACCTCTCCATTGAACAATACCTCAAGGACAATGCCATCCGTGAGTAGGACCGGGTCGCTGTTATTGACTTTCGCAACGAATTCACCATCGCCGTCAAAGGTCGAGTTGTCAAGGCCATCGCTGTCGGTGACGGTGATGCTGATTACGGTCTCCCTGCCTTGAGATAGCGGAGTGATGGTCAGCATGCTCCCCGAGACGCTCACCGTTGCTACTTCCTCATCAGCGGAGCGCGCAGCGTAGCTTATGATGTCGTCGTCTGGGTCTCTGAAGTGGCCAGCGAGGTCCAGAGTCCGAGGCCTGGCTGAAAGCGTCTGCGTGACAATCTTGTTGTCACTCCTTTCCCTAGGACGTTCGTTGCCTACTTTCACTTGGAAGGTGGACGAGGTGCGCAGTCCTGATATGTCACGGGCGAAGGCGGTGACTTCGGTGGTTCCTACACCTTTTTGTGTGATGGTCAGTATGCTCCCTGAGACGCTCATCGTTGCGACGGTCCTATCAGAGGAATTCGCGGAGAACGTCAGGCTATCGCCTTCAGGGTCGCTGAAGTGACCGGAGAGGTCAATAGATAAATCAACAGTTTGAAATCTTCCCAGCAAACGATCCTCAATCGGAGTGCTGGGTACTGGGGAGCTGTTGTCGACTGCAACTTGGAAGCTATCCGAAACAAGCAAACCTGAGTCGTCGCTGGCTTCGACGCTGATGGTGGAAGCTCCTCGAGCGACCCGGGTGATGACCAGGGTGCTGCCGGTGACTGCCACCGTTGCGATGCCCTCATTTCCGGACGACGCTGTGTAGCTCAGGGAATCGCCGTCGAGGTCGCTGAAGTGGTCGTCAAGGTCAATGCTGACGGTGACCGAAGGGAAGGTTATTCCCTGATCATCAATGGGGTTAGCGAGTTCTGGAGCGCTGTTTACGACTGTAACTTGGAAACTTTGATTTTGAGAACGGCCTAAGTCATCCAAGACGCGGACGAGGAAGTTAGCCGTGCCTCGCCTGAGCGGGGTTAGGATCATGAGACCCGGCAAAATGTACTCTGGACTCACCACACCATTTGGGCCCGAGAAGAAAAATTCGGCTCCTGTTAGGGGGTCGCCATCGGGGTCGCTGAAGTGAGCGGTGAGGTCAACGGTCACACGTCCCCCAGAAAGTGACAGCTCCTGATCCTCAATGGGAGAGGTGACTACGGGAGGGCTGTTTACGACTGTGGCTGCAAATTCAACCTCAACGCCCAAGCCTTGGGCATCCTCGGCCCTGACGGTGATGATAGTTGTGCCTCGGGAAATCGGGATGATGGTCAGGATGCTTCCGGACAATTCCATACGTGCGACGAGATTCCCTTGGGTGTTTTGTGAGCGAAAGTAAATAAGGGGGTCGCCGTCGGGATCGCTGAAGTGGGCGGAGAGGTCAACGGTCACACGCCCCCCAGAAATTGACAGCTT
>CBDBHY010000004.1:0-5627 GCA_965205835.1 Nitrospinales bacterium
TCGCCGTCGCCGTGCCCGCTGCGGTGGCATAGTCCACCACCACTGCCGCGCCCGGTGAAGCCGATAAAGTCACCGTGAAGGTGGCATTGTCGCCCTCGTTCACGGTTCCGCCGCCTGAGATGGATACCGTCGCCGAACCCGCCGCGGTAATGGTCGCTGTTGCCGTCGCTGTGCCCAGGCTAAAGCCGGTTGGCAAGGCGTTGTTAGAGTTCGCGCTCAGGGTTGCGGTGAAGCTCTCGTCGCCTTCCACCTGGGCATCGGTTAACACCGGCACGTCGAAGGTCTGGCTCAGATCGGTCCCGGTCGCGCCAGCCGCAAAGGTCAGCGTGCCGTTCGTTGCTGTGAAGTCACTCCCCGCAGTCGCCGTGCCCGCTGCGGTGGCATAGTCCACCACCACTGCCGCGCCCGGTGAGGCCGACAGGGTCACCGTGAAGGTGGCGTCTTCGTCCTCGTTCACGGTGCCGCCGCCAGAGATGGATACCGTGGCCGAACCAGCCGCGGTAATGGTCGCTGTTGCCGAGGCTGTGCCCAGGCTAAAGCCGGTCGGCAAGGCGTTGTTAGAGTTCGCGCTCAGGGTTGCCGTAAAGCTCTCCTCGCCTTCCACAAGGCTGTCGGTTAACACCGGCACGGTAAAGGTCTGGCTCAGATCGGTCGTGTTCGCCGCAAAGGTCAGCGTGCCGCTGGTTTCTGTGAAATCACTCCCCGCAGTCGCCGTGCCCGCCGCGGTGGCATAGTCCACCACCACTGCCGCGCCCGGTGAGCCCGATAAAGTCACCGTGAAGGTGGCGTCATCGCCCTCGTTCACGTTGCCGCCGCCCGAGATGGATACCGTAGCCGAACCCGCCGCGGTAATCGTCGCCTGCGCGCTCGTCGTGCCCAGGGTGAACCCGGTCGGCAGCGGGGTCGAGGCGTTCGCGCTCAGGGTTGCGGTGAAGCTCTCGCTGCCTTCCACAAGGCTGTCGGTTGTCACCGGCACGGTGAAGGTCTGGCTCAGATCGGTCGTGTTCGCCGCAAAGGTCAGCGTGCCGCTGGTTTCTGTGAAATCACTCCCCGCAGTCGCCGTGCCCGCCGCGGTGGCATAGTCCACCACCACTGCCGCGCCCGGTGAGCCCGACAGGGTCACCGTAAAGGTGGCATTGTCGCCCTCGTTCACGTTGCCGCCGCCGGAGATGGATACCGTCGCCGAACCCGTCGCCCCAATCGTCGCCGTTGCCGTCGCCGTGCCCAGGCTGAACCCGGTCGGCAGCGGGTTCGAGGCGTTTGCGCTCAGGGTCGCCGTGAAACTCTCGCTGCCTTCCACAAGGCTGTCGGTTGTCACCGGCACGGTGAAGGTCTGGCTCAGGGCGGTCCCGGTCACGCCAGCCGCAAAAGTCAGCGTGCCACTCCTTGCTGTAAAATCACTCCCCGCAGTCGCCGTGCCCGCTGCGGTGGCATAGTCCACCATCACTGCCGCGCCCGGTGAGCCCGACAACGTCACCGTAAAGGTGGCGTCATCGCCCTCGTTCACGTTGCCGCCGCCAGAGATGGATACCGTGGCCGAACCCGTCGCCCCAATCGTCGCCGTTGCCGTCGCCGTGCCCAGGCTGAAGCCTGTCGGTAGCGGACTGGTGGAACTCGCGCTCAGGGTTGCCGTAAAGCTCTCGCTGCCTTCCACGATGCTGTCGGTTAACACCGGCACGGTGAAGGTCTGGCTCAGATCGGTCGCGCCTGCGGCGAAGGTCAGCGTGCCGGTGGTTGCTGTGAAATCACTCCCCGCAGTCGCCGTGCCCGCTGCGGTGGCATAGTCCACCATCACTGCCGCGCCCGGTGAGCCCGATAAAGTCACCGTGAAGGTGGCATTGTCGCCCTCGTTCACGTTGCCGCCGCCCGAGATGGATACCGTGGCCGAACCCGTCGCCCCAATCGTCGCTGTCGCCGTTGCCGTGCCCAGGCTGAAACCTGTCGGCAGCGGGTTCGAGGCGTTCGCGCTCAGGGTCGCCGTGAAGCTCTCGCTGCCTTCCACGATGCTGTCGGTTAACACCGGCACGGTGAAGGTCTGGCTCAGATCGGTCGTGTTCGCCGCAAAGGTCAGCGTGCCGTTCGTTGCTGTGAAATCACTCCCCGCAGTCGCCGTGCCCGCTGCGGTGGCATAGTCCACCACCACTGCCGCGCCCGGTGAGCCTGATAAAGTCACCGTGAAGGTGGCGTCATCGCCCTCGTTCACGTTGCCGCCGCCAGAGATGGATACCGTCGCCGTGCCCGCCGCCCCAATCGTCGCCGTCGCCGTCGCCGTACCCAGGCTGAAACCTGTCGGCAGCGGGTTCGAGGCGTTTGCGCTCAGGGTTGCGGTGAAGCTCTCGCTGCCTTCCACAAGGCTGTCGGTTAACACCGGCACGGTGAAGGTCTGGCTCAGAGTGGTCGTGTTCGCCGCAAAGGTCAGCGTGCCGCTCGTTGTTGTGAAATCACTCCCCGCGGTCGCCGTGCCCGCTGCGGTGGCATAGTCCACCACCACTGCCGCCCCCGGTGAGCCCGACAAAGTCACCGTGAAGGTGGCATTGTCGCCCTCGTTCACGTTGCCGCCGCCAGAGATCGACACCGTCTCAGAAATCGCCGCTAAAACGCTGACCGCTTGGCTGGTCAGTCTTTCATCGTTGCCGTCATCGTCGGTAAAGCTGACCCGTACCTCGATATCCGCGCCCAACTGCGCCGACGTCAGGGCCAGGGTCGGCAAGGTCGCCCCGCTAATGTTCCCGCCATCCGCCTGCCATTGATAGGTGAAAGTCGTGTTGGTAAGGCCATCGGGATCGGTAATGCCGCTGGTGTTTGCCGTCAGGGTATTCCCCACCCGGGGCGTGCCGCTGATCGTCGGCAATCCGCTGGGCGCGTCATTGACCGGATTAACGGTCACGGTGGCCGTGGCCGTGGCACTGAAGGCAGTGCCGTCGGAGACGCTGAAGGTGAAGGTCGCATCGCCGTTGACATTGGTCACCGGGGTATAGACCAGAGTCGGAATATCTGCAACGGCAATCACTTGGGTTGCGATCACCGCCGTGCCGTTCAGCGCCAGGCTGCCGCTGGCGGGGGCGGGCAGGCTATCGATGCGCACCGCTGTCAGGCTATCGCCGCTGTCGGTATCGGCAAAATTAAACTGGGCGGCCGCAAAAGTGTGGGCGATATCCTCGTTTGTGCTGACCGCCAACCCGCTGGTGGTGGGCGGGTTATTGGCGGCGCTGTTCACTGTAATCCTAAAGCTCAGTGAATCCGTGTCACTGAACTCATTCGTCGCGGTGTAGGTCAGGTTAAAGATCCCGGCTTGTGTCGGCGTACCAGACAGTGTGCGGCTGGTAGCATCAAAAGCCAGTCCAGCCGGCAGAGGAGTCAGCGTATAGGTATTGGTACTCGGCAATGAATCGGGCCCGTCCCGCGCCTCGGGCAAAGTTACAGGCGTAATGGCATCGCCCGCGGTGAAGTTCTGATTGGCGATGGTTGCCTGAAACAGCGGTCTGATAAAGATTCTGACGGTTGCCGGGGCGGACGATGCCTGCCCGTCATTAACGGTCAACCTGAAAGTGTACGAGGCCGGGTTAGTCGATATCACGGTTGGAATGGTGAAGGTTGGTTGTGCGACTGTCGTACTGCTTAAAGTCACCTCGGTGGGGCCGGCAGTCCGTTCCCAGAGGTAGGTCAGGGCCGAATTATCGCCGTCAGGATCGTTACTGCCCGTGCCATCAAGCGTGACTTCTGTGCCCTTGCTCACCCTCTGAAATAGACCGGCATCGGCGGTGGGCGGGGCATTGGCGGTGACTTCAATGGCGAAGGGGCTAAGGGCTACCGGCGTGGTGATGATGCCATCGGTGACGGTGATGACGATGTTCTCGTGGTCGCCCACATCGCCGCTGTTGGGTCTGCCAGTCTTGTTGGTCAAGGCCCCGGTGGTGGTGGTGAAATCCGCCCAGTCCGGCAGGTTGCTGATGGCGTATACCAACGTATCGCCAGTATCCACATCACCGCCGCCCGGCGTGAAGCTATAGGTACCGCCCTCGGCCACGCTGGTGGCGGGGGTGCCGCTGATGGTGGGCGCGTCATTGATCGCGGAAACTCTCACGGTTGCCGTGGCCGTGGCACTAAAGGCAGTGCCGTCGGAGACGCTGAAGGTGAAAGTCGCATCGCCGTTGACATTGGTGGCCGGGGTATAGACCAGATTCGGAATACCGGCAACGGGAATCACTTGGTTCACGGTCACCGCCGTACCGCCCAGCGTCAGGCTACCTCTGGTGCTGGCGGGCAGGCTATCGATGCGCACCGCTTGCAGGGTATCGCCGTCCACATCGGTAAAGGGGAAGTTGGCCACCGCAAAGTTATAGTCGCTATCCTCATTTGTGGTGACCATGAACCCGCTGGTGCTGGGCCTGTTTGTCACTGGCCCTACAGGCGCACTGCTCACGGCCTCAGAAGTTCTATTATCATCCGTATAGTTGAGGGCGACGGTGAGGCGCTTGCCGACATCGTTCGCTGTCGGCGTGTAGATTTCCGGGTTGCTCAGCTGATTGGGGTTGTCGACAAGCTCACCATCCGCTCTCCATGTGTAGCCAAAGCCGGACGACATGTCGGGCAGACCATTCGCATCTCGTATGGTAGATCTATCCGCCGTCAGGGTCGCGCCCACGTACGGGTCACCCATGATCGTCACCATGCCGGTGGGCGCAACGTTGGGCTCACGTATCACTTGCTTCCCTCCCAACGCTGATATAAACAACCTCTCAGCGTTACCCTGAAGATCAGTAAAGGTGATTTCCAGGAAGATAGGACTGCCGATATCGTCCTCTGTCAGCGTGTAGGTAATGAGGGTCGCATTCGCGATCGGCGCCAGATCACTGGATTCGAATCCATACCACTGGTAGCTAAAGGCGGACGCATCGGGCAGACCATTCGCATCTCGTATGGTAGATCTATCCGCCGTTAGGGTCGCGCCCACGTGCGCATCACCAATGACCGCGCCACCCGTGGCATTCTGCGCCATGGCCTCGGTTGTCGAGAACAGCAGTATAAAAAGCGGCACAAACAGCGCCCTGGCCACGAAGCCCGCCCCAAAAAATGAACCGGCTCTTGTCACCGCTTCCCGACCCATAACCGCCAGCGTGGCAACCAATAGGTGGAAATTCGGGGGGGGGGGGGGGGCTGGTGTGCCTGGTTTTGATGGGCTTATTCACGGGTAGCTGCGGAGCCTGCCGCGGCGATGCTTTTTTGCAGGGTTGCTCCTGCTGCCAGGGCATTTCGGGTATGTGACAAGTCGGGTTTTGTTATGCGGTTATTCATACTGCCCCCTATCGATTTCAAGGTGCGGTTTTTTAGTTTTAGTTCTAATTCTAGCTTGTCAGAGGTCAGGGCCAAGAGCAGGTGAACCCGTTTTGCAGGACTTGGGTAAACCTACTAAACCAATAGCTGCTTGTCAATTTTTATGTGCGGGCTCAGTACCTGTGAGACAAATCGGCCAGCTTCGGTATGGTTTGGTGCAATAACAATCATCCAAAAGTCTCATAGCTATCTGAACCTGAAAACGCGGACAGCGTGTGATCTTACCCGCAATAAGAGGTAAAATTTATCGCTTCGACGCCGACCATAGACCTGACCTCAATCATGACCAACGC